>NZ_CP128360.1:2400000-4800000 GCF_030345095.1 Solwaraspora sp. WMMA2056 | reverse complement strand
CGCAGCAGTCCACTGCCGAGGGTCGCGGCGGCGGCGGCCAGCGCGGTCGGCACCGAGGCGGCGGCGAGCTGCCGCAGCCGGGCCTGGACGCCGCCGCGCGGTGCCTCGTCGCGGACCTGGTCGGTCGAGCGTCCCGCCTCGGTGGACCGGCCGGTGGCGACCACGACCGCGGTCGCCGTTCCGGCGGCGACGGTGGTGGCGGCGTACACCATGCTGGTCCGGTCGGCGAGATCGGTGGCACCGGTGCGGTCTGCGGACTTGGCGACCGGGGTCGACTCGCCGGTCAGGTTGGACTCGTCCATCTCCAGGCCGTTGGCGGTGACCAGCCGACAGTCCGCGGGCACCGAGTCACCGGGTTCCAGGCAGATGAGGTCGCCGACGACGAGGTCCTCGGCCGGTCCGACGCGCTGTTCGCCGCCGCGGCGCAGCCGTACCCGTAGCGCACCGGCGCTGAGCAGCCGCCGCAGGGCCCGTCCGGCGGTGACCTCCTGGGCGCCGGCGAGCAACGCGTTGGCCATGATCACGGATAGCACCATGAGGGCGTCGACGGTGGATCCGGTGATCGCCGAGACGCCGGCTCCGGCGGCCAGCGGCCCGGTCAGTGGGGTGTCGAGTTCCTCGGCGGCGGCCTGCCACAGTCCGCGGGTGGTGTCCGTTTCGGTGCGTTCGCCCTGCTCGGTCCGGCGCTGCCGGGCCTGCGCCTCACTGAGCCCGTCGGGACCGGCGTCGAGCCGGTCGAACACCTCCTCGACCGGCATGGTGTGCCACGGTGTGTCGGTCGCCGGCGCGGGCGTCGGCCGGTGCCCGAGGTCGCGGGCGGCGCGGTGGCCGAGGGCGAGGTTGACCAGTCCCGCCACGTTGTCGATCAACAGGGACCGGGCGGCGCCCCGCTGCGTACCGTCGAGCACCCCGAGCGCGGCGGCGGCCAGGGAGCCGATCATGGCCCGCTGTGCGCTCGCGGCGCTCACCGAGCGGGCCAGGGCGGTCGCCTCCAGGACCAGCCAGGCAGTCTCCAGGCCGGGTGCGCAGATCAGGTGGGCGCCCCACGGGGGTCGGCGGGCGGCGGTACGGATCACCCCGATGCCGCAGTCGGCGGCGGCCAGGGCCACGTCGTTGCGGGCGGCCACCAGGATCACCCCGTGGCCGGCCTGTTGCAGGGTGCGTACCGAGGCGGCCAGTTTCGAGCCACTGGCCACGGTGCCGTCGGCCTGGCAGCGCCGGGCCAGGGCGCTGCCGGAGGAGCCGCTGGCCGGGTTGCGTCCAGCGCTGGCGCGTCCGGCGATCAGCAACCGTCCGACCCGGCGGGCGGCGGCGGTCAGCGCCTCGGCCTGCGGGTCCAGCTCCGCCTCCGCCCGGACCAGGGCGATCAGTTCGCCGTCGCGGGTCAGCGCCAGTACGTCGGGTGCCGCGCCGTTGCCCGTCGGCCCGGCACCGACCCGGTCCAGCGCGTCGGCGGGCACCGGACGGTGCAGCCGGTGCGGTGGGGTCAGCGCCCAGCCGTCGTTGCACCCGGCGGTACCGCGGCCCGCGCCGGTGTCCACCAGTCGCGTCGCCTGCTGCCGGGCCTGCTCCTCGGTGCCGCTGACGGTGACCACGGCGGTGATCAAGGTACGGCCGGTGAGCAGCACCGAGGCGTCGACGACCACGGTGTCGACGCGGTCCAGACGTCGGAGCGCGGCCGCCTCACGGACCACCACCCCGTGCCGGGCCAGGGTCCGGCCGAGCTGACCGGCGTAGGCGTCGCGGCCGGTGCGGGCGCTGCGGGGGGAGGCGACGGCGGTGACCCGGGCGGCGCGTTGCCGGCCGCCGGGCAGCACGGTGAGGATGCCGGCGGCGACCAGGGTCATCGTGCTCATCCGTTGGGCGTACTGCTCGATCGGCCCGTCGGGCAGCGGCCGGGGACGGGTCGGCGGCGGCAGCACCGGGGCGCGGCTGGCGTCGGCGTCGGGATGCAGCTCGTGGACCCGCCGGGCCCACACGTCGTGGTACGCGGCGTCCTCGGCGATCAGCGAAGCCCGCAGCACGGCGTCGGTGAGGCTGGTCAGCGGGCGTTGGGAGGCGGCGGCCACCGCCGTGCTGAACAGGGCCTGGCCCAGGTCCGCCCCGACCGGGCCGAGGGCCCGGCGCAGCCAGGCCCGCAGCTGCGGTACGTGTTCGAAGGCCGCCGGTAGCGCCGCGATCTCGTTGGGCATCGCGGGCAGCCGGAGCACCTTGCCGAGCGCACCGACGCCGGCGCCGATCAGGTCACCGGCCAGCGAGACCATGTTGCCCGTGCCGGAGTCGACGTGGGTGGTCCCGGTGGCCCGCGGGGCGACCTGCTGCTCGGCCCGGGTGAGCGCGGCGATCAGCCGGCTGCCGCCCAGGACCTCGGGGTCGAACCGGACCACCATCCGGCACAGGGCGCCGTTCCATGCCGCCCACCGCACCCCGTCGACGCTCTGCAGCGCCTGCTCCAGCTCCGCGACGTCGGCGACGACCTGGCCGTGGTCGTCGGTGCTGACTTCCAGGTGGGCGTGGCCGTCGTAGGCCCAGGCGTGCCGGGCGTGCGCCATCCGGTGTCGCCGTACCGACCTGACGGTGGCTGCCGGACGCTCCAGCATGGGGCGTCACCTCCCTGTGGGCGGCCCGCCGGGGGGAGGACGGTGATGGTCATGTCGCTTACCCACCGTAGATCCGCCAGCGACGGATCCGAGGTGCTTTCTTCTTTTCCGGATCTGTCCGCCTGCTCGAGAAGTGGCCAACTGGTCACTTTGAGTAACTGGATGCTCGCTCTATGCTGGAAATGGTCGCTGTGGTCGTCGATCGACCGACCGGGGTGGCCCGCAGGGAGGGACCGCCATGGCGGAGCCGGACGAATGGGACAGCCGGACGCTGCTCGCCCTGGCGGGCCGCTCTCGGGCGGCACCCGGCCTACCGGCCGTACTGCGGGAGGTCGCCTTCCGGTTCGCGGAGACCTTCACCGACGCCGACCGCGCCTGCCTCGCCGGTGAACCCGCCTGGCATGCGGCCGTGCGGGCCGCGCTCGACCGGTTGCGGGCCGCCGGGCTGGTCGACGGGGTACGCACCGTGCGGCTCACCCCGGCCGGCCGGCAGCGGGCCACGGTCCTCGCCGCCGCGGCACCGGTCACGCCCGCCCTGCCCGAAACGGATCCCCTGACCGGCCCGGACCCGCCGTCACCGGCCCCGATCGCCGCCCCCGGCGTGATCGCCGACCCGCTACGTGGCGTCGGCGGCCGCCGACGCCTGGGTTTCCCCGCCGGCCCGGACGAGCCGATGCCGGTCCTGGTGGCGCTCAACCTGCACTTCGTCGGCGGTGCGCAGCGGGCCACCGAACACCTGGCCGGACTCTGGTTCCGGGTCACCGCCGGGCAGCATCCCCGCCCACTCGCCGGCGAGTACGTCGTCGGGGAACTCAGCCTCAACCAGATGAAACGGCTGGTAGCCGCCGACACGGTGGCTGCTGACCCGGCCGGCCGCAGCGTGCACCGGATCTGGCCGGACTTCCCGGTTCGTCCGCAACTGGACGTATCGGCCGCGACGATCAAGGCCGACGCGGCCCGCCGTACCTTCGGCGCCCGGGGCGACCGGATCGTCTGGGCGGTGGTCGACTCGGGCATCGACGCCGGCCACCCGCACTTCACCAGCTACGCCACGCTCAGCGCCCCAGAGGTGCGTGACCTGCACCGCAGCTTTCCCGCCGGCGGCGCACCGCACCCCGACGGCGCACTGGTCGACGACAGCGGCCACGGCACCCACGTCGCGGGCATCATCGCCGGCGGAATCGACCACTGGGCGTCCCAGGACCCGCGACGTACCGCGCGGATCATCGAGTACCACCACGACCTCGACAACCCCGACGAGCCGATCCCGGTGCCGCGAGAACAGGTGGACCCGGACCGACTGACCGGGATCGCGCCGCAGACCCGACTGGTCAGCCTCAAGGTGCTGCACGGTGGCGGCGGACTCGCCGAGCGGGTGTCCCGGGTGATCAGCGCGCTCGCCTACGTCCGGCAGGTCAACGCCCAGAGCGACCGGGTCATGCGGATCCACGGGGTGAACCTCAGCGTCGGCTACGAGTTCGACCCCGAATGGTTCGCCTGCGGGCAGTCACCGTTGTGCCGGGAGGTCGACAAACTGGTCCGCTCCGGAGTCGTCGTGGTCACCGCGGCCGGTAACTCCGGCTACGGCACGGTCGGAGCACCGTACGGCGTACCGTCACGGTTCGTCCTCGGATCGACGATCAACGACCCCGGCAACGCCGAACGGGCCATCACCGTCGGCTCGACCCACCGCGACATGCCACACACCTACGGGGTGTCGTACTTCTCGTCCAAGGGGCCGACCGGTGACGGGCGGGCCAAACCCGACCTGGTCGCCCCCGGCGAACGGATCGTCTCCTGCGCGGCCGGCGCCCGGTTGACGGCGGCCCTCACCGGCTGGACCGGTCCGCCGGTCGCCGTCTACCTGGAGGAGTCCGGCACGAGCGTGGCCGCACCGCACGTCTCCGGCGCGGTCGCCGCGTTCCTGTCGGTGCGCCGCGAGTTCATCGGCCAGCCCGACCGGGTCAAACAGGTGCTGCTCGACACGGCCGTGCCGCTCGGCCGGGACCGACGTTTCCAGGGCCGTGGCCTGGTCGATCTGCTCCGGGCCCTGCAGGCGGTGTGACCCGCTCGGAGGAGACGGAGATGACGCTTCGACGCATCGGTGGGCTGCCGTTCTGGCAGGTCCGTTTCGACGCGGCCGGCGACGCCGATCCGGCGGCGGTCGCGGCGCTGCTGACCGGGGTACGCGCCTGCGCCGTCACCGATCTGGTGGTCTTCGCCCACGGGTGGAACAACGACGGACCCATGGCGGCGACGCTCTACGACGGCTTCCTGGGTCTGCTGGCCGCCCAGGCCCGCCGGGACGGACCGTGGGCGGACAGCATCGGCCTGCTCGGCGTGCACTGGCCGGCGCGTCGATGGCCGGACGAGCCGGTGCCGGACTTCCCGCCCGGCGACCCGCTGACGAGCCATCTGCCGGCGGGTGCAGCCACCGTCACCCGCCGGCCCGACGACGGCGCACCGCACCCGGCGTGGCTGGACGACGCCACCCTGCGCCTGCTGCGGTCGACGTTTCCCGCCGGTGCGCCGGCGCTGGACCGGATGGCCGCGTTGCTGCTGACCCGGCCGACCCCGACCCTGGTCCGGGCGTTCGCCACCGAGCTGCGCGGGTTCGCGCTGGCCGTGGCGGACGGGTTCGACGACGGCGAGAGCGGGCCGGCCCACCCCGACACGGTGCCGCTGCCAGGGATGCTGGCCGCCGAACCCACCGACGTCTACCGCCGGTTCCTCGACGAGCTGCGCCGGTGCCGGACACCGTTGGCCGAACCCGCGCCCTCCGGCGCGGCGGCCCTGGCCGATCCGCTGCGCGGGATCTGGCACGGTGCCAAGGAGGCGCTACGGCAGCTGACGTACTGGCAGATGAAGAACCGTGCCGGGGTCGTCGGGCAGATCGGCCTTGGCCCGGTGCTGGACCGTGTGCCGGCCGTGGCACCCGGCATCCGGGTCCATCTGGTCGGCCACAGCTTCGGCGCCCGCCTGGTGAGCTTCGCGGCGGCCCACACCGACGTCACCGTCCGGTCGGTGACGCTGCTGCAGGGGGCCCTGTCCCGGTACGCGTTCGCCCCTCGGCTGCCGTTCGCCGTCGACCGGCGCGGCGCGCTGGCCGGACTTGCCCAGCGGATCGACGGACCGGTGGTGGTCTGCCGCTCGGTCAACGACGCGGCACTGGCCGTGTTCTACCCGCTCGCGTCGGTGGCCGTCGGCGACGACGCGGCGGCGCTGCCGTCGCTCGGGCGACGCTGGGGCGCCCTGGGCTACCACGGCGCGAGCGCGGTCGACGCGGTGTCCGTGCCGGTGGTCGCGGCCGGGGACCGGGCCGGCTACCGGCTCGAGCATCGGCGGATGGTCAACATCGACGTCTCTGCGGTGGTGCGCCGGGGTGGTCCGCCGGCCGGTGCGCACAGCGACATCGTCCATCCCGAGCTGAGCTGGCTGGTGCTGGCCGCTGGCGGCCTGGTCGGCCGCACCGGTGCACCGGCCTGACCCCTGCGCCGGATCACGGACCCGCCGCGCACGCCCCCGCTACGTCCGGTCCCGGTCCGAGGACGGGTGTAAAGCCGACGGGTCAGTCGAAGAACCGGGCCAGGTGCTGCGGGTCCGGCTCCGGATCCGCAGCCCGGGCGGCGACCAGGTCGGCGAAGACCGTGGCCCCGTCACAGGACGCGTGCTGCGGGTACCAGCGACCGGCCGGAGCCGGCTGCTGGCAGATGCCCTTGATCGTCTGCAGGTCGAAGAACCGCAGGTGGGTCGGGTCGGCGACCGCGTTGACGTGCCGCCACCAGGGCGAAAGCACATGCAGTACGCCGCCGGGGCGCAGCACCCGGTGGCACTCGTCGAGCAGCTTCAGGTAGTCGGTCAGGTGCTCCAGGACATGCACCGCGAAGATCTGGTCGGCCGATCCGTCGCGTACCGGCAATCCGTTACGCAGATCCGCCACCACCGACACGGCCTTGCCTGGTCGCTGGTCCAACCCGATGTTGCCCGGATACTGGGGACACTCGCCACAACCGATGTCGAGGATCACCGGGTTCCGCCCGGCGACCCGTACCCGGTCCCACACCCCGTGCACCCCGGCGAGCCGGCCGAGCGCCTCGCGTACCCGCTGGAGCTGGTCGTCGTCGGCGACGTCGCCGGTCAGATGGGCCACCCCACCGTCGAAGCGGACCTCGACGTCGAGGTCGCGCAACCGGGGATCGGTGGCCAGCAGGTCAGCGGCGACAGCCGACAGGTACCCGTCGTGCAGCCGGTGCCGGGCGTGGGAGAATTCCGTGTAGAACACCCGTCGCCGGTACCCGGTGCCAGGTCGGTGAAACGCCGTCGGTCAGCGTGGTTCGCCTATCGCCGCGAGCAGCTCCTCGACGCTGGTGAACCGCTCGACCGGCAGCGCCCGCAGCGCCTGCAGCACTGCGGTGTCGGCGCCGAGCTCCTGCGCCCGGCGGACGAGATCCTCCCGGGACAGCGGGAAGTCCAGACCCTCGGCGTGGTCTGCCAGCCACAGCGCGTCCGTCATCGGATTCCTTCCGTGGGTCCCTCTGTCTTCAGGCCAGGGCGAGCAGGATTGTCAAGACGCACACCTACCCGCCGACCGGTGGGTCTACGCCCCGGCCGACCGATCATTCCCGCAGGATGAGCCGGGATCGCCCGGCCCGCCGCCACGATGGCGCTGACACCGGACGCCGCAGGGGCGTCGGCGCCGACCCGGACCGTGCCGTCGACAGCTGACGTCAGCCCTGCGCCGGACACCGGCACGAGGGGGAACGGCCATGCCGCGCGCAGTGGGTATAGACCTGGGCACCACCAACTCGGTCGTCGCCGCGGTCTGCGGGGGACGTCCGTCAGTCGTGCCGAACACCGTCGGGCTGCGGACCACACCGTCGGTGGTCGCCTTCACTGACGCCGGTGCCCGCCTCGTCGGCGACGCCGCCCGGCGCCAGGCGGTCCTCAACCCGAAGGGCACGATCCACTCCGCGAAACGGTTCATCGGACGTCGCCACGACGAGGTCGGCCGGGAGGCCGCCGCGGTGCTGTTCGATGTCGTCGACGAGGGCGCGATGGCCCGGTTCGAGGTCAAGGGCCGGCGGTATGCACCTGAGGAGATCAGTGCGGTGGTGCTGCGTACCCTGGCCGACGAGGCGGCAGCGGTCCTGGGCGAGCGAATCGACCAGGCGGTGGTCACCGTACCGGCGCACTTCGACGACGCTCAGCGCACCGCCACCCGGCGGGCCGGCCAGCTCGCTGGACTGGAGATCCTGCGGATCATCAACGAGCCGACAGCCGCGGCGCTCGCCTACGGCCTGCACCTGCGCCACCGGCGGACGGTGCTGGTGGTCGACCTCGGCGGCGGCACCTTCGACGTCAGCGTCCTGGACGTCGGTGACGGGGTGGTCGAGGTCCGGGCGGCAGCGGGGGACACCCATCTGGGCGGCGACGACTTCGACCACCGGCTGGTGGAGCACCTGGTGGCCGAATTCCACCGCGACCACGGCATCGACCTGGCGGCCGACGCCCAGACCGGCCAGCGGTTGGCCGAGGCGGCGCGGCGTGCCAAGGAGGAACTCTCCTCGGCCACCGAGGCCGAGGTGAACCTGCCGTTCGTCGCCTCCGACCCGACCGGGCCGCGACATCTGCGTACCCTCGTCGACCGGGCCTGTTTCGACGAGCTCAGCGCCGATCTGGTCGGGCGCTGCCAGGCACCGGTGGAGCAGGCGATGCGCGCTGCCGGCATCGGCCCGGCCGACCTCGACCAGGTGCTGATGGTGGGCGGGGCGACCCGGATCCCGGCAGTGCGCGACCTGCTGCGGCGGCTCACCGAGGGCCACGAGCCGCAGTTGCTGATCAACGCCGACGAGGTGGTGGCGCTGGGAGCGGCGGTCCAGGCCGGGGTGCTCACCGGGGGCGGCACCCGGGCGCGGCTGCGGGAAGTGACCCCGTTGGCGCTGGGGCTACAGGCGCACGACGAGACGATGGTGACGATCGTCGAGCGCAACACCGCCCTTCCGGTCCGCCGTACCCAGGTCGTCTCCACCGCGCGCGACGGCCAGACAAGTGTCGACGTCGTCGTGCGGCAGGGTCAGCGCACCCGCGCGGCGGACAACCGGATACTGGGCCGGTTCCGCCTCACCGACATCCGGCCGGCGCCGTGCGGCGTACCGCGGATCGAGGTCACCGTGGACATCGACGTCGACGGCATCGTCACCATCTCGGCCCGCGACGTCGACGGTGACCGCTGCCGGTCGGTCACCGTCACACAGGTCGAGGTGCCGGCCACGGCACCGGCCGGTCCTGCCCCGTCGCCGGACGTCGACGACGACACCGCCGATCCGGGCCGCGAGCTGGCGGCCCTGGTCGACCTGGTCGACCGGGCCCTGACCGACGCCACCACCGCGCCGGTACACGAGCAGACCCGGGCGCGGATGCTGGTCGACGACGCCCGCGGTGCGATCGCTGAGCGGGCGCCGGCGGACCGGCTGCGTACCCTCGCCGCCGAACTGCGGCAGGTTGCCGCCGTCTTCGCCACCGAGGACACCAGCGGACGTCGTCGTCGGTGACGCGTCGGCCGACCGTATCCGTCGTCCGCCTTGTCGCCGACGGTCAGCGCCTTGTCGCCGACGGTCAGCCGCCGGCTGCCGACGGCCGGTCCGCCGCCGACCCGATTGCCTGCTGGCGACGGGCCTCGGCGTTGCCAAACTGCTGGCGGCCCCCGGCGGTGCGGGCGGCCCGACCACGCGGACCGGTCCCCCTGCTGCTGCCCGGGTCGGGCCCGCCCGCACCCGGGCGGCCCAGCCGCGCGGTCGCCGGCCGGCCCACCGCTGCGGTCGGGTGGCCGCCCGGCGGTGCCAGCTCTGCCGCCTCGGACGGCCCGGCGAGCTCGCTGCGGGCCCGGGGCAGCCAGTCCGGATGATGCCGCCGCAGGAACCCGAACAGTCCTTCGCGCAGTTCGCAGCGCAGATCCCAGGAGCTGGGCGCGTCGGCGGCCGAGGCGATGACGCGGACGCAGATCGTCGTCTCGGTGGCGTCGACCACCTGCATCACCCATTCGCGACGGTCCCACAGTGCGGAGGCGTCGACGATCCGGTGCGCCTCGGCCCGCAGCACGTCGATGTCGGCGGTGAAGTCCAGGTGCAGGATCACGCTGCCGAGCACCTGGGCCTCGTTGCGGGTCCAGTTCTGAAACGGCGTAGTGGTGAAGTAGGACGTCGGTAGGATCAGCCGACGCTGGTCCCATACCCGGACGACGACGTAGGTGAGCCGGATCTCCTCGATCCGGCCCCACTCCTGGTCGACCACCACCACGTCGTCGAGGCGCAGTTCGTCGCTGAACGCCAGCTGCAGGCCGGCGAAGACATGGCCCAGCACCGACTGCGCCGCCAGGCCGGCGACCACACCGGCGACCCCGGCCGAAGCCAGCAGCGATGCGCCGAGGGCCCGCAGCTGGGAGAACGTCATCAGAGTCGCGGCCAACGCGACGATACCGATGATCACTGCGGTGAGGCGGCGCAACAGCCCGATCTGGGTACGGGCCCGCCGACGTCGGCGGTTGTCGGCCATGTCCACCGGAAGTCGACGGAAGGCGGTGTCCTCGAAGACGAAGAGGATCCGGATCACCAACCAGGCACCGGCGTAGATCAGCCCGAGCAGCAGGATGTGCAGAACGTCACCGCGCAGGTCACCGGTGACGCCACTGAACGGCACCGCCATCAGCAGCCCGCCTACCAGTAACGTCGCCCGCCACGGACGGTGGCACTCCCGGTGCAAGGTGGTGAGGAACGCGGCGTACCGGCCCCGCGCGGCCAGGCGGATCACCCGACCCGACAGCCAGGCGACGGCGAGCGCCCCGCCGACCGAGGCGATCACCGCCAGCACCAGACGGCCCACCTGCTCGTCCCACATCCTCCGGTCGCCTCCCCACCCACGTACGCGTCGTGTCGCGTCGCCCCCGGCGGCGGCCCGATGGATGCGGACCGGCCAGTCGCTGCGCCGTCGGTCGGTCAGGCGCCCGGATCGACGGTCAGCCGGTTCTCCACCGAGGTCACCCCCGGTGCCGACCAGGCGATCCGTTCCGCCTCCTCACGTTCCAACCAGGACCGGACCACGCCCTTGACGACGACCCGGCCGCCGTCGGTGTCGACGGTGATCTGCCGTGCGTCGGTGGCGGCGCTGCGGACCAGCGCGTCGGTGATGCTGCGGCGCAGCTGCGGCGCCGACGGGTTGATCCGGGGCCGGACCGCGATCAGATTGGTGACGCCACGGACCCCGGACAGGCGGCGGACCGCCCGCTCCGCGGCCCGGCGCTGGAACTCCCACTCCACTTCGCCCTTGAGCGTGACCCAGCCCTGCGCCACCGTCACCTCGAGACGTTCGATCGGGACGAACGCGTCCCACTCCAGGGCCCGGGTCGCGGCGCCCGCGACGTCGGCGTCGGTGCGCTCCGCCGAACTGGGCAGCCGTACCTCCACGTCATTGGCGACGGCCACGACGCCGCGTACCCGGTGCGTGGTCCGCTCCGCCGCCCACTTCTTGCCATAGTTGTCGACCCAGCCGAGCAACGTCACCACCCCGTCCTGCACGGTCACGCCGATCTGGTTGGGTTGCACCCGGGCGTCCCACTTGAGCTCCTCCAGGACGTCGCGCTGGATCTCCTCGTCGGTACGTACCGTGGCGGCGGTCATCTGTCCTCCCATGGCGTTGCCTGGCCCGGCTGCCGCCCGGCGGCTAGAGCAGCCGTAGCTCCCGGGCCCGGCGCACGGCTTCCCGACGGCGTGGGGCGCCGAGCTTCTGGTAGATGTTGCGCACGTGGGTCTTGACGGTGTTCACCGACAGGAACAGTTCGGCGGCGATCTCCCCGTTGGACAAGGTGCCCTGCAGGTAGCGCAGCACCGTCAGTTCCCGCTCGGTGAGCGGCTCGGCCAGCGTCGTCACCGGCCGGTGCCGGTCGGCGGGCCGCCGACCGGCGGAGTCGACGAGATCGTTGACGTACCCCCGGTGTCGGGTGCCCGAGTCGAGATGTTCCACCAGCAGGTCCCGCACCGGCGTACCGGCCTGGGTGAACACTCGCCGGTGACCGTCCGACACGGCCCGGTCGAGCACCCCTTCCAGCAGCTCGCGGGCCCGCCGCTGGTCACCCAGCGCTCGCGTCGCCACCGCCTCGATCAGGCCGCTGTCCAGCCGCTGTAGCCGGGTCAGTGCGTCGTGGTCCGCCGGGGAGTCCAGGGGCAGCCCGGCCAGGGCGGCGGCCGGCTCACCGGCCAACAGGTGCAGCCGGGCCAGCGCGATCCGGGCCTGCGTACGGACCAGTTCCGGGTAGGCCGCCGGGCCGGTCGCCGGCCCTGGACCGGTGTCGGCACCCGCCAGTGTGGTCAGCAGCTCCCGGGCCCCGCCGAAGTCGCCACAGGCCATCAAGGTCTCCGCCACGGCCAGCCGACGCAGGCCCGCGTGATGGCCGGCGGCATCCGCGCCGTCGGCCGCAGCGAGCAGCTCGGTGACCGCCCCGAAGTCGCCCTCCGCGTGGCGTAGCCAGGCCTGCGCCAGGGGCTCCAGCCCGGTCACGGTAGCCACCGTGCCGGGCCCCGCCAGCGCGGCGACCTGGCCCAGTTGGCGGGCGGCGTCGGGCAGGTCGTCGCGGTGCAGGGCGATCAGCGTCAGCGCGAGATGCGCGGCGGCGGCGTGGCCGGCACAGCGCCGCCCCGGGCAGGCCGGCGTGGTCAGCACGGTCTGTGCCAGCCGGTGTGCCTCGGCGAGCCGGCCGCCTCCGGCATTCAGCAGCGCCAACTGAGCGGCGGCCGACCGACGCGCGCAGGGGGACACCCCCTCACCGGCGTCGACGACCTCGGCCAGTAGGGCCTCGGCGCCCGACAGGTCGCCTGACCCGTACCGGGCGGTGCCCAGCAGCACCGCCGCCACCGTTCGTGCCCGGTCCGCCACCGGTGGCGGCATCGCGGTCGCGGTGGCGAGCAGCTGCTCCGCGTACCGCACCGCCGGGGTGAACCGGCCCTCGACGAGGGCCGCGGCCAGTCGCGCCGCGATGACGACCGGCTGGCCGACGTCGACCGGCGGGTCGGCACCGTCGGGGTCAACGGCGGGCATCGTGCCGGCGGTGCCGTTCGTTTCGAGCCGGTCGAGGTCGGCCGCCAGCAGCAACGCCGGGTGGTCGTCGGTGGTCGTCGGTAGCGGACCGGTCGCGGCGTCCTGATGGCCGCAGAGCAGCAGCTCGGGCCAGTGCGCGTCGGCCAGCGCCCTCGCCCCGGCGACATCTGCCACGACCAGTGCGTGCCGCAGCGCGGCGAGCGGGCGGCCCTGGTCGCGATGCCAGGTGTAGGCCCGGTGGTGCAACCGTGAGACCTCGTCGGGGTATCGCTGCAGCAGTTCGGCGCGCAACGTGTCGGCCAGCATCGGGTGACAGCGGTACCAGGTCGGGTCACCGCCGCTGGTGCTGACGAACCCGGTCGCGACGCGGGCGGCGGCGGACAGCTGGTCGGCGGCGTCGGTCCGGCCGGTCAGCGCGTCGGCCAGTGGGGCGCAGACCTGGTCGAGCAGCGCCGTGTGTACGAGAGTCTGCCGCCCCGCCGGGTCGAGCGCACCCAGCACCTCGGCCCGCAGATAGTCGGCGATACCCGGGTCCGCCGCGCCATCGACGCCGGACCGGCCGGCCGCACCCTCGTCGGGCGGACCGACCGCCAGACTCGCCAGGCGGACCCCGGCCGGCCACCCTTGCGCCCGCCGGTGCAGGTCGCGGACCACTTCCGGCGGCTGGTCGATGCCCTGCTCGGCGACGAGACGCCGAGTATCCTCCCAGGTCAACGCCAACTCGGTGGTGCCGATCTCGGTGAGTTCACCGGTCAGCCGCAGCCGGTGCAGGGCCATTGGCGGCTCGCTGCGGCCGGCGATCACCAGACGCAACCGGCCCCGGCAGTGCCGCAACAGGAATTCCAGGCCGCTGAACACGTCGGCGTCCGACACGGTGTGCATGTCGTCCAGTACCACCAGCACCGGCTCTGGTTGGGCGGCGAGTGCCGAGGCGAGCCGGGGCAGGAACTGCTCCACGTCGTCAGCTGGCACCGGCAGCACGGGGCGATCCGTCGGCCAGCGGGTGAGCGCGGTGTCGAGTGCGGCATGCAGATAGGTCCAGAAGCGGGTGCCCCGGTCCGCCGGTTCGACCGTGAGCCAGGCGAGGATACCGGACCCCTGCCGCGCGGCGAACCAGCCGGCGAGCAGGGCCGTCTTGCCCCAGCCGGCAGGAGCCACCAGGAGGGTCAACGGTCCGCGCGTACCGGTGTCCAACCGGCTGGCCAGGCGCGGCCGCTCGACCAGACCCGCCGGCGGGCCGGCGGCGGTGATCTTCGAGGCCAGCAGCGGTACCGGGCCGACGCCCACCGGGTCGGTCGGCCGCAGCGTGTGGTTCGGCTCCGCCACGGTGTCCTGTCCGGCTGTGCGCATCCGCCGCTCCCGTCGCGATCCGGCCGTACCGTTGATCGGCCGGCCTGAGGTCGTTGTCGCCGCAGCGCGTTCCCCGACCGCCGCGGATCTAACGCGCCGGCCGGGACATGACCACCCCGGGCGAGTGAACGGCGCTCATCCGCGGCGGCGCGACGATCGCCCGTATGAGCACTGGAGAAGGCGTACCGATGCCGGACGCTGCGGCGCCGGACTTCTGCCTGCCGGTCGGTGCCGGGCGGTGGCTGCGCCTGGCCTCGCTGCGTGGACGTCCGGTGGTGCTGTTGTTCTACCCCGCCGACGACAGCCCGGTCTGCGCGGCCCAGCTGGCCGGCTGCACGGCGGCGTTGGCGCAGTTCGACCGGTACGGGGCGGTGCCGCTGGGGCTGTCGGTGGACGGGTACCGCTCCCACCGGGCGTTCGCCCAGCGACAGGGGATCGGGTTCCCGCTGTTGTCGGACTCGGTACCCCGGGGCGCGGTGGCCCGCCGCTACGGCGTCTACCAGCCGCAGGGCGCCGTCGCCGGTCGGGCGGTGTTCGTGCTCGACCGCGACGGTGTGGTCACCTACACCCACCTGTCGTCGATCGACGACGATCCGGGTGTGGACGGGATCCTGGACGCGATCCGGCGCCTCCCGCCGGGTGAGCCGGCTACCGTCCCTGCCCACTCATCAGATATCAGTTTTTATCCCGCTTTCACGGGGTAAGCCGAACCTATCCGGCCGTAGTGTCGGCTAACGCGGGGGGTGCGCCGTGAACGATGTCCCGTCCACGCACACCGAGCAGCAGCAGCCGTTGCGGATCGCGATGATCGTGCCGCCCTACTACGAACTCCCGCCACCCGGATACGGCGGCGTCGAGCAGGTCTGCGCGGCGCTCGTCGACGCGCTGGTGGCCCGAGGAAACGAAGTGACCCTGTTCGGTGCCGGGAGCAGGACCGGCACCGCGGCCAACTTCGTCAGTACCGTCCGGGAGCTGCAGGCCGACCGGCTCGGCCATTCGCTGCCTGAGCTCGTGCACCTTGCCCGGGTGGACCGGCTGATCGAGGACGACACCTTCGACGTCGTACACGACCACACGACGGTGGGCCCGCTGGCCGCCGCCCAGCGCCGGGTGCCGACCGTGGTCACGGTGCACAATTCACCTGACGGCGAACTCGGCGAGTATCTGCGGGGTATCGACCGGGCGGTGGCCCTGGTGGCGATCTCGTACGCCCAGCGTCGGGTGGGTGCCGGTCTGCCGTGGGCGGCAACCGTACACAACGGCCTGGCCGCCGACATCCGGCCCAAACCGACACCGACCGACGGCCCGGTGCTCTGGCTGGGCCGGTTCTCCGCTGACAAGGGCCCGGACCTGGCCATCGAGGCCGTCCGGGAGGCCGGTGTCCGACTCGTGCTTGCCGGCAAGGCGACCGAACCGTCGGAACAGCGCTACCTCGACGAGACGGTCCGCCCGATGCTCGGCCCTGATGTGGAACTACTGGTCAACCCCGACAGGGGGCGCTGTTGGCAGTTGTTGGGCGCGGCGCGGTGTCTGCTGATGCCGATCCGCTGGGAGGAACCGTTCGGCATGGTGATGCTGGAGGCGATGGCGTGTGGTACCCCGGTGGTGGCGCTCAACCGGGGCGCCGTACCCGAGGTGATCCGCCACGGTGAGACCGGAGTGGTGTGTGACGACCCGGCGGAGTTGCCGGCGGCGATCGAGCGGTCGCGTGAGTTCGATCCGCAGGTCTGTGCCGAGCATGTCCGGAGGTCGTTCTCCCCGGATCTGATGGCGTCCCGGTACGAGCGCATCTACCACCGGTGGAAGCACGCGATGCCGGCGACGGCGTCGGCCGGGCCGGCGGTCACGTCAGCCGAACTGCTCCCGGCGGTCGTCAGCGGCTGACCGGCGTGGTGCGGGGCCCGGTGTCTCGCGGGCCCCGCGTGAGCGTACGGCCGGCGTCCCGCGGGCCGGTCAGGCCGTGCTGGCATCCGGGTCGGCTGCCTCGGGCAGCGGCCGTGCCAGCAGCTCACCGACACCGGTGATGTCGAGCACGCTGGCGAGGAATGCGGGAACGTCGTGCAGCTGCACCGTGGCCTGCTGGTCCTAGGCGGCGCGCCAGGCGTACACGATCGCCGCGAGGCCGGTGCTGTCGATGAAGGTGAGCCCACGCAGATCCAGGACCAGCCGGGCCGGTCGCCCGGCGAGGGCCAGATCGACCCGCTGGTGCACCAGGGCGGCTGTCTGGAAGTCGAGATCGCCGGCGAGACGCAGCACCGCGTCCTGCGGCGAGGCCGGGCCTGCGGTCACGACGAGTGGGGCCGCCGTGGTGTCCGATCCGCCACCCCACACCGGAGAATCACCCCTTCTGCGCCTGCAGCGGCGTTTCGTTGTGCCGCCGGACATGGTGGTCCGGCACTTCCTGCCCACCCGCGTCTCTTGTCCGCCCGCGTCGGTGTCCGCCATCGTCATCGGACGGCGGAAGATCGGGACTGGCTCAGCTACAGGGTAGACCCGGCCGCGCCGGCGTGCTCGGGCGCACGCTCGGGTGGCGCTTCGCCGGCCGCCGCGTAGGGTGGAGGCACGGGCAGTGACGCCGGGCGCCGTCCCGGTGTCGACGATCGATACGAGGAGTGGGGCCTGGGCTGGTGAGCACCGCCGACGTCACGAACTGGGAGTCGGGCGACGGGCGGATCTCCACACCCGGGCCGGCGACGGTGGCTGGGGGGTCTGATCCGTCCGATGCCGGTACGCCGCCCGCGCAACGCCCCACGGCACCCACTGCCGCGCCCTCGGCGGAGCCCGGTTTCGAAATGACCGCCGTGGTGGACAACTTCCGCGAGGGGCTGGTGATCTGCGACGCGGCTGCCGTGGTGCGACACATCGACGCCACGGCGCGTCGGTTGCTGCCGGAGCTCGTGGTCGGACAGGTCGTCGTGGTGAGCGGGGTCGGTGGCCTCGACGCGGCGATGCGCGATGACGGTGGCGAGCTGACCCATCGCGGGCTGCGCCTGCGGCTGCGCCGGGTGCCCCTGGACCGGGACCGGACCGCGTGGTACGTCGACGACGCCACGGAGAGCACGACACGTTCCGACGCGCTGCTCGCCGAGCGGGCCCGCTGGATGTTCCTCGCCACGGCCAGCCAACGGCTGGGTAATCCGCTGCACGAGGACCGCGCCGCCCGGGCCGTGGTGCGCCTCGCCGTACCGACGCTGGGTGAGGTCGCCGTGCTGGTCGTCGCGCCACGCCGGGGTCAGGCGCGGTGGTGGCGGGCACGCGGCGGGGGCAGCACCGGCCCGCAGGTCGACGGCGGCGTACTCGCCGTCGGTGACCTGCCGGCGGCCTTCGTCGAAACGCTCGCCGGTACGGGGGCGACATCGGTGGACTGGCTCGCCGAGCAGGCCGTCGACCTCGGCTGGCTGGCTCCGGCACAGGCGTCCGATGCCGCCGTACGCGTGGTGGGGCTGCCCGGCAGCGCGCAACCGACCGGTGCCCTGCTCGTCGCGCGGCGCGGCGCGGTCGGCTTCGACGACGCGGACCTGCACCTGCTGCGTGGGTTCGCCGCCCGCGCGGGTTCCGCACTCGACGCCGCCGTGCTCTACCGGCACCAGTCGGAGATCGCCGAGACGTTGCAGGCCAGCCTGCTGCCGACCGAGCCGCACCCGGTGCCGGGCGTGCAGTGGGGCACCGCGTACCGACCGGCGCAGTCGTCGTTGCGGATCGGCGGTGACTTCTACGGTGCCTTCGGGCTCGCCGACCGCGACGTCCTGTTCTTCCTGGGTGACGTCTCCGGCAAGGGTGTCGACGCGGCCGTCTTCACCGGCCAGGTCAGACAGGGACTGCAGGCACTGCGCAACGTCGAGACCGATCCCCGACGGCTGCTGCGGTTGCTCAACGAGTCGGTGCTGGAGACCACCCAGGCGCACGGCCAGGGCCGGTTCGCCACGATGGTGCTGGGGACCGCGAGCCCGACGGGTGACGGCGGGCTGAGCCTGACCCTGGCCGGCGGCGGGCACCTGCCGCCGCTGGTGCTACGGGGTGACGGCACGGTGGAGACGGTGCCGTTGAGCGGGATGCTGATCGGGGTGGTGCCGGACCCGCGGATCGGCCAGCTCACCGTGGAACTCGCGGCGGGGGACACCTGCCTGCTCTACAGCGACGGGGTGACCGAGGCGCGCGGCGGGCGGTACGGCACCGAGCAGTACGGCCTCGCCCGGCTCTGTGAGGCGCTGCGTGGGTGTCATCGGATGCCGGCGCCGGCGCTGGCACAGCGGGTCGAACAGTTGGCCGGGGACTGGTTGGCCGGTCGCGACCACGACGACATCGCGGTCCTGGCGATCCGGGCGCAGCCGCCGGCGCGCCGCCAGCGGGACCGCCACCTGCGCGCCGTTCCCGACCCCGAGGCGGCGGAGGACGGACGGTAGTGGCCGCTGTCTCGACCGTCGACGTCACTTCGGCATACCCGGCGTTTCTCGACTGTCTGGCCGAGGCAGACGAGGCCGGCGCCAGGGACCTGGCCGACGACCTGCTGGAGGCCGGGATCCCGGCGGAGTCGGTGCTGCTCGACCTCGTCGCGCCGGCCCAGGCACAGGTCGGTCAGTGGTGGCAGCGCAACGAGTGGTCGGTGGCCCAGGAACACGCGGCCACGCACATCAGCGAACAGGTGGTGGCCGCGGTCGTCGCCCGGGCCGCTCCCCGAGCGTACCGGGGGCGGGTCGTCGTGGCCTGCATGGACGGCGAGTGGCACGCGTTGCCGCCCCGGCTGGTCGCCGAGGTGTTGCGACTGCGCGGTTGGCAGGTCACCTTCCTCGGCGCGAGTGTGCCCGCCGTACACCTGATGGCCTACCTGCACCGACACGACGCGGTGGCGCTGGCCCTGGCCTGCGCGTTGCCGATGCGGCTGCCGCAGGCACATCAGATGATCGAGGCCTGCCGCCGGGCCGACGTGCCGATTCTGGTCGGCGGCCGTGGCTTCGGTCCGGACGGCCGGTGGGCGCGGGCGTTCGGGGTGGCCTGGGCGCCGGACGCCCGCGCCGCCGCCGACCTGCTCGCTGCCCCGGGCGAGGTGTCGTCCGGGGCGGCGGCGCCGACGGGCCGGCTCGGCGGCGAGGAGTACGCGGGGCTGGTGAAGCGGCGGGCCGAGATCATCGACCTGGCGCTGGACGACCTGCGCCGCTCCGAACGGATCACCTCCGGCTACACACAGGCACAGTGGGATGCCACGATCGCCGATCTCGGTCATCTGGTGGATTTTCTCGCGGCGGCTGTCTACATGGACGACGGTGCCCTGTTCGTCGATGCCATTTCGTGGACGGTCGAGGTGCTGCGGGCGCGTGGCGTTCCGCAACGTGGGGTGCTTAGAACGCTGAGTGTATTCTCTGCGACCCTGCGTGATTTCCCTCGTGCGTACGACTTTCTGCGCGACGGCCGACGTGCCGTCGTCCACGCGATTGCGCGCTGAGTCCGGCGCTACCGGTCGTGGTGGCACCTGTGGTGTCCTCGCCGATCGGCGTCAAGAGTGAGCTTCACGGGCTGTTTCCAGAGACGGGCGTAAAGTTATATTGGCAATATTGCTCGCGTACTGGAGTAAAAGACATTTAGCTATACCAAACGTCACTTATCTTCTTTACCCTTCGCTTCGAAGCGTCGGATGGAGGAGGTGGCGAGATGCGTGACAACGATTGGATCTGAGTCGGGGCCTGTTGTGTGGACGGTGAGTTATGAGACGCTAACGCGAGGCTCATGTGGAGGGTGCTGTCCGAACGGGAAGTGAGGCGACGGCGGCGGTGCGTAATGATGAGGCGGACCGGCGGCTGGTGCCTCTCGTCGGACTCATCGTCTGCTGTGGCCTGGTGGCGCTGGCATGGGCGGTGTCGCGGATCGCGGCAACGCCCAGCCTGCCCGCCCTGCACCACCCGCTGGTCCTGGCCTGCCTGGTCGCCGTGGCGAGCGGATGTACCGTACCGATCCGGATCCGTGCTCCGCAGGGTATCTCGCCGACCAGCGCGGCGGTGCTGGTCTCGGTGGCGGTCCTGCCACCGTCCTGGGTGGTGGTCTGTACGGCGCTGGGCGTAGCTGCCGGCCGACTCGTCGCCGGATCCACCCCGGTCAAGGTCGCCTTCGCCAGCGCCAAGGAGTCGCTCGGCGCGCTCGGTGCCGCCTCGGCCGCCGCCTGGTGGGGACTGTCCCCGGCCCTCGGGTCGACCACCCACCTGACCCGGTCCTGGGCCACGACGGCACTCGCGTTGTGCGCAGCCGCCCTGGCGTACGCCCTGGTGGACGAGACCCTGCCGGTGCCGGTCGTCTCGCTGGCGGAACGCACCTCCTGGCGACGGGTGGTCCGCCGGGGTGCCGGGATGCGCGCGGTGGTGAAGGCCGCCACGCTGCTGATCGCGATGCTGACCGTGGTCGTCGTCGCCATCGATGCCCGGCTGCTCGTCGCCACCCCACTGGCCGTGCTGCTGCTGCATTCCGGCTACCGCCGCAGACTGCACCTCGCCGAGGAACGGGCGGCGTGGCGGCAGCTCGCCGAGACCACCGACGCCCTCAACGACGTCGACCTGGACGCCGTGGTGCGGACCGCGCTGTCGGGAGCCGGCCGGTTGTTCGCGGCGCGACTCGTCGAGATCGAATTCCAGCACGGCCCGCAGCGCCGCCTCGTCCGGGGCGATGAGCACGGCCTACGGTACGACGGCCCGGCCGATCGCGCACCGCCGCGTACCGACGACGGGGTGGTCAGCGTGCCGCTGGGGGCGGCGACCACGCCAGCGGGCCTCGGCACGTTGCGGCTCGGCCTCACCGGCGCGGCGCTGTCCGACCGGGAGCGTTACACCCTGCGGACCTTCGGCTCCGCCCTCGGCACCGCGATCCGCAACGCTGTCGCCTACGCCCAGGTCACCGAGCTCGCGGCCCGGCATGAGCACGACGCCACCCACGATCCGTTGACCGGGCTGGCCAACCGTCGATACCTGCGGGAACGCCTCGCCGCCGCGTTGTCGGATCGGCGCAGCCTGCCCCGGACCGCGTTGCTGCTGATCGACCTCGACCACTTCAAGGAGGTCAACGACACCCTCGGGCACTCCGCCGGCGACCAGGTGCTGATCGAGGTCGCCCGGCGACTCGCCCGAGGGGCGGCCGACGACCTCGTGGCCCGGCTCGGCGGCGACGAGTTCGCCATCCTGCTCACCGGTCCGACAGCCCCCGCCCGGGCCGAGCACCACGCCCGGCAGATCCTGCAGGTCCTGCGGGAGCCGATGGACCTCGACGGGATCCGGATCAGCCTGCGGGCGAGCGCCGGGCTGGCCACCGCGGACGGCAACACCAGCACCGAGGAACTGTTGCGTCGGGCGGACGTCGCCATGTATCAGGCCAAGGAGCACGGGCAGGGCCTGTGCCGCTACGACCGCAGCCGCGACACCGCCGACCCCGACCAGCTGGCTCTCGGCGGCGAACTACCCGGTGCGCTCGCGGCCCGCCGTTACACGGTGGCCTTCGACCCGGTCGTCGACCTCGGCAGCGGTACGGTCGTGGCCGCCGGGGCGACCGTCCGGTGGGGTCAGCCTGATCTCGGTGACCAGCCCGCCCAGCGCCTGCTCACCCTGGTCGAGCGGTCCGGCTGGCTGGCCGAGTTCACCCGGGGCACGATGGACCGCGCGCTGGCCGCCGCCCGGTGCTGGCGCGACGGCGGGTTCGCCCTGCCGGTGTCGATCGGAATCAGTTCGCGCAGCCTGCTCGATCCGGCGTTTCCCGCCGAGGTCCGACGGCTGCTGGCGGCCCATCAGGTGCCGGCGGATCTGCTGACCGTCGAGTTGACCGAGACGACCGGGGCCACCTGCCCGGAGCTTGCACTGCGCGCGCTGCACCAGTTGCACGACGACGGCGTCCGGATCGGGTTCGCCGGATTCGGCACCTCGGACGCGCCGTTGTCGGCGCTGTTGCGGATCCCGGTGCACCTGGTGAAGGTGGACCATCAGTCGCTCGTCGCGGCGGACAACTCCCCGCTGGCGCTACGGTCCCTGATCGGGCTGGGGCGCGACCTCGCCGACACCGTCGTCGCCGACGGAGTGTCCACCGAGGCGCACCGGCGTACCCTCTGGGAACTCGGCTGCGCGGCCGGGCAGGGCCGGTTGTTCGGGCCGGCGGCCGCCGGTGCCGACCAGTTGCTCGCCGCGCTGCGGCGCGGCTGTGACGGAGTGGTCGGGGCACTCGTACCCCGGCTGCACCCCGGCGCCCACGTGGTCCGGATGCCACGCCTGCGCCGGACCGGCTCGGGCTGACCACGCCGGTGCCGCAGTGGCCGGCGCGAGGTCAGCCCGGTGGGACGCCGACCCGGCTCTCCTCCGGTCGGGCGGCCACCACGTCGACGGTGTGCCGGCTGCCGTCGGTGGCGCAGAACGGCCAGAGCAGGTCCGCCCGGCGGACCAGGGCGGCCAGTTGCTCACCGCTGAGGCCGCAGGACGAGACACTCGCCCGTACGTCGGCGCGGTAGCGGCCGTCCGCGTCCCGGTGCAGCCGGGTCTCGGCGCGGACCTCGACGGTGTGCGACTCGTCGATGATCTCGGTGGCTGCCTCCACCGCCGCGTGGTGCAGACAGGAGGCGAAGGCGGCGGCGAGCAGTTGCTCCGGGGTCAGCCCCGAGCCCTGCGGTGCCAGTGGTGAGGACAACCGGCTGGAGAACTCGCCGTCGTCGGTCCGGACCCGACCCGCCTCGGCGGTTGCTGATGCCTGATGGATCCAGGTGTCTGAGTCGCCCATCGTGCCCCCTCCGCGTCGTCCGCCCACCCCGCGTACCCCCCGGGTGGGCGGGGAAACACCGCCGGTCGGTGCCGGGGCGGGCCCGGGTCGGGGCCCGGTCGGGCGGCGACGCGGCCGGCGGGTCGGCCGGCGGTCGCACGCTATCGTGGGATCTTTCGTGGGCTGCGGACACGGCCGGATCCACGCACCGGTCGGCGCGGGCGCGTCGAGGCGGACAAACAGGGGGAAAGTGTGTCAAGTGTCGTGGGCGCCCGTGGTCGTGACAACGTCGGCGACGCGCACCGGATCGCCTCAGCCGCCCCGGCCCTGGCCGCTGAGCTCGCCGCCGAGCAGCAGTACGTCACCACGCTGTACGAGCAGGTGGACCGGTTACGGCAGCAGGCGCAGCAGCGACTGGCGGCGGCCCTGCGCTCCACCGGCGGCACGCCGCAGGCCCGCTCCGAGCGGGAGAGCACGGTGGCCCTGCACAGCGAGCGGATCGCCCAGTACGGCGCCGTGGAGAACGGCCTCTGCTTCGGTCGGCTCGACCTGACCGACGGCACCCGCCACTACATCGGCCGGATCGGGCTGTTCGACGAGAACGGCGACTACGACCCGCTGCTGATCGACTGGCGGGCACCGGCCGCCCGACCGTTCTACCTGGCGACGGCGGCGGCACCCGACGGGGTGTGGCGGCGGCGGCACCTGCGTACCCGGCTGCGGACCGTGACCGCGCTCGACGACGAGGTGCTCGATCTGGACCTGGCGCGCGACCGGCCGACGACCGCGGTGACCGGTGAGGCGGCGCTGCTCGCCGCGATCACCGCCGGGCGCACCGGCCGGATGAAGGACATCGTCGCGACCATCCAGGCCGAGCAGGACGAGATCATCAGAGCGCCGGTGGACGGGGTGCTCGTCGTGCAGGGCGGTCCGGGCACCGGCAAGACCGCCGTCGCGCTGCACCGGGCCGCCTACCTGCTGTACACGTACCGGCGGGAGCTGTCCAGCCGTGGCGTGCTGGTCGTCGGCCCCAACGCGACGTTCCTGCGCTACATCGCGCAGGTGCTGCCGTCGTTGGCGGAGACCGGTGTGCTGCTGCGCACCCCGGGGGAACTGTTCCCCGGGGTACGCGCGACCCGCGTCGAGCCGGCGGCGGCAGCTCAGCTCAAGGGGCGTGCCGAGATGGCTGCCGTGATCGCCGCCGCGGTCCGCGATCGCCAGGAGGTGCCGGACGAGACCGTCGTGATCGAGGTGGACGGTCACCAGCTCCGGCTGACCCCGCAGATCTGCCAGACGGCCCGGGACAACGTCCGGCGGGCCGGGCGACTGCACAACCTGGCCCGCCCACTGTTCGACACCGAGATCGTGCACGCCCTGGCCAGCCAGATCGCCGAGGAGATCGGCGTCGATCCGTACGCCGACGATCCACTCGGTGGCGACGACGCGCCCGGCGACCCGCAGGTGCTCGCCGAAGCTGATCTCGCCGAGATCCGCCGGGAGTTGCGGACGGACCCCGCGCTGCGGTCGGCCCTGGACCGGTTCTGGCCGGTGCTGACCCCGCAGCGGCTGCTGACCGACCTGTACGCCTCCGAGGAGCGGCTCGCCGCCGCCGCGCCGCATCTCGACGCCGCCGGCCGGGCGCTGCTGGCGCGCCCACCCGGTGGCGGCTGGACCCCGGCGGACGTGCCGCTGCTCGACGAGGCCGCCGAACTGCTGGGTGAGGACGACAGCGACGCACGGACGGCGGCCGAACTGCGTCGTCGCGCCCGTCTGGAGTACGCCGAAGGTGCCCTGGAGGTGCTGCGCGGGTCGGAGTCGATCGACGTGGAGGACGAGGCCGAACCCGAGATCCTGGCCGCGACGGACCTGCTCGACGCCGAGTCGCTGGCGACCCGCCAGGTGGCGGGCGACCGGCGGACCGCCGCCGAGCGGGCCGCCGCCGATCGTCGCTGGACCTTCGGCCATGTCGTGGTCGACGAGGCGCAGGAACTGTCGGCGATGGCGTGGCGGCTGTTGATGCGTCGCTGCCCGAGCCGGTCGATGACGATCGTCGGGGACGTGGCGCAGACCGGCTTCCTCGGCGGTGCCGCCGCCTGGTCGGACATTCTGGAGCCGTACGTGGCCGACCGGTGGCGGTTGGCGCAGTTGACCGTCAGCTACCGCACGCCGGCCGAGATCCTCGCGGTCGCCGCCCGGGTGCTCGCCGCGATCGATCCCGACGTCAGCGTCCCGCAGGCCGTCCGGGAGTCCGGCGTCGACCCGTGGTGGGAGCAGGTGTCCGGGCCGCAGGAGCTGGCGGATCGGCTGGTCGAGCTGGTCCGCCGGGAACTGCCCCAGGTCGGGTCCGGCCGGTTGGGGGTGATCGTGCCCGCCGGTGGTGCCGGGCCGCTCGGCGAGGCGGTCCGGGCGGCAGGGGCCGGCGAGGTCGCGTTCGGGGAACAACCGGATCTGGCCGCGCCGGTGGTGGTGCTGACCGTGGCACAGGCGAAAGGTCTGGAGTTCGACTCGGTGATCCTGGTGGATCCGGGCGCGATCCTCGCCGAGTCGGCACGGGGACGAAACGACCTGTACGTCGCCCTGACCAGGGCGACGGCCCGGCTCGGCGTGCTCTACCCCGGAACGCTGCCGATGGTGCTGCGCACCGGTGACGAGTAGGCGTCGGCGGCGCGCCTTCACCTGCCGTTGTCGAACTGTTACCCAAGCGGGCGACCGTGCCCCGGGCAGGGTTACCAGCGGGGTGAACCCCGGTGAAAGGCTGTGAAATGCGACAACGTTGCCGAGGGGTGCGGCCACCACGGGCCGCGTGGTGCGTGGGGCTGTCGGTGTGGGTGAGACGGGCGGCGTAGGGTGGTGGACGGCAGTTGTCCGCCAGGTGGCGGGCCGGCGAACCAACGATGACGCCGGCTCGGCCCGTCGGTGGTCGATCGCCCACCCTGTACGGCACGAGACTCGACAGTTGGGAGGTGGCCGGCATGACTGACGTATTGGCATACCTTGACGCCGGATCCGGCAGCTTGATCGTTCAAGCGGTGGTCGCCGGTGCGGCCGGGATGGTCGTCGCGACGAAGCTCTACTGGCGCCGCCTGGTCAGCCGGTTCCGCAAGCAGCCCGCCAAGAAGGACTGAGCGGCACCACTCGATGATCTCCGAACCGACGACCTCGACGTCACACGACGAGCCCGGATCCTTCCGGGATCCCGGGAACCAGGTCTTCTACGCCGGCGACCGGGTCCTGCGGGGGCTGGGTCCGCAGGCCGCGAAGGACTGGTCGGCGGTCGCCGCCAGCACCTTCCTGCCGCCGCTACTCGCCGCCGGCACGGTGATCGGCACCGAAACCGCCGAGGCGGACGAGGTGCCCCCGGAGGCCGCCGGTCGGTGGACGACGGTGCTGCGCCACGAGCGGGTGCCGTTCGTGTCCTACCCGTACGAGTGGTCGTTCGCGATGCTGCGCGACGCCGCCCGCCTGCACCTGGAGATCCTGCAGGCGGCGCTCGCCGACGGGGTGACCATGACCGACGGGTCGGCGTACAACCTGCAGTGGCGTGGCGCGGGTCCGGTCTTCATCGACGTGGGCTCGTTCCAACCCGGTGCCGCCGGCGAACCGTGGGCCGGGTACCGGCAGTTCTGCCAGACCATGCTCTACCCGTTGATGCTCCAGGCCCACCTCGGGCTGGACTTCCAGCCGTTGCTGCGGGCCCGCATCGACGGCATTGAGCCCGGTCAGATGCGCCGGTTGTTCGGCGGTGCGCGACGGTGGCGCGCCGGGGTGTTCAAGCACGTGCACCTGCATGACGCCATCCAGGCCCGGCACGCCGGCACCGCCACCGGCCAGGTCCGCGAGGAGATCCGCGACGCGGGTTTCTCCACCGAACTCGTGCAGGCCACGGTCCGCGCGGTCGCCCGGTTGGTCGACCGCCTGGACTGGGCACCACCGCGCAGCCACTGGGTCAACTACCAGCAGACCTGCACGTACTCCGACGACGACCGGACCGTCAAGACGGCCTTCGTCGATGCGGAGCTGGCCAACCGGCGGCCCGCGACGGTCTTCGATCTCGGCGCCAATGACGGCACCTATTCGCGGGTAGCGGCGAAGCACGCCGACTACGTGGTCGCTGTGGAGAGCGATCCGGCGGTCGTCGACGACCTCTACCGTCGGCTGCGCGGCGAGGGGGAGCGCCGCATCCTGCCGATCCTGATGGATCTCGCCGATCCCTCACCCGGCGGGGGATGGGCCGGCGACGAGCGTGCCCCGTTCCTCGCCCGGGCCAGGGCGGACACCGTGCTGGCGTTGGCCGTCGTGCACCATCTGGCGATCGGACGCAACGTGCCGTTGCCCCGGGTCCTCGACTGGCTGACCGCCATGCTGCCCGGCCAGGGCCGCCCCGGCCAGCTGATCATCGAGTTCGTGCATCCGGACGACCCGATGGCTCAGCAGTTGCTCGCCAACAAGCCGGCCGGGCTGTTCCCCGACTACCACCGCGCCGAGTTCGAACGCCTGTTGGCCGACCGCTACGAGATCACCCGACGGGAGGAGCTCCCGTCCGGGACGCGGACCCTGTACGCCGGGGTGGTCCGTGGCTGACGCCGACCCGAAGCCGGCCAGCCCGGTGACTGGCGACCCGCCGGCCGACCCGCCGGTCGGGGCAGATGCCCGGTCCGGCGGGGAGCTTCGGCGGCTGCTGGAGATCGT
Source organism: Solwaraspora sp. WMMA2056 (assembly GCF_030345095.1). NCBI lineage: Bacteria > Bacillati > Actinomycetota > Actinomycetes > Micromonosporales > Micromonosporaceae > Solwaraspora > Solwaraspora sp. WMMA2056. The sequence continues at coordinate 4,772,563 of NZ_CP128360.1, read as the reverse complement.
CGCGCTCTGCGGACTGGTCGTCGCGCAACCACTGCTCGACGTCGTCGGTCGCAGCCCCGACTTCTTCCTGTTCCACGGGGCCGGGACGGTCGAGATCCTGCTGCTGGTGGCCTTCTACACGGTCGTGCCGCCACTGGTGTGCTGGCTGCCAGGGCTGGCGGCCGGGTTGGCGGGCCCGCAGGCGCGCCGCGTCGCGCACCTGGTGACCCTCGGACTGCTGCTGACCGCGTTCGCCGTACAGATCGGCAAGCAGGTGTCACCGCTGCGCGGTGCGCTGCTGCTGGGTCTCGCCGCGGCGGTCGCGCTGGGTGGCGTGTGGGCGTACCGCCGCTGGAGCGGAGTCGGCCAGTTGCTGCGGCTGGCGTCGGTCGGTCCGATCGTGTTCGTGTCGTTGTTCGTGTTCGCCTCGCCGGCGTCTGCGGTCGTGCTCGCCAGCGGCCAGGAAAGCTCCGGGCCGGGGGCCGCCACCGGTGAGCCACATCCCCCGGTGGTGGTCCTGGTCCTCGACGAGCTGCCGCTGGTGTCGCTGCTCGGCCCGGACGGGCGCGTCGACGCGCAGCGCTTCCCGCATTTCGCGGAGCTGGCGGGCGGATCGACCTGGTACCGCAACTCCACCGCGGTCGGCGGTTGGACGCCGTACGCGTTGCCGGCGATGCTCAGTGGTCGGTACCCGCAGCACGAGGTGGCGCCGCACTACTCCCAGCACCCCGACAACCTGTTCAGCGCTCTGGGCGGCACATACGACATCAAGGCGCAGGAGAGCATCACCGAGCTCTGCGCGCCGCAGGTGTGCCCCGCCACCGACCAGACCGCGACGGACACCCTGCCGGTGCTGCTGCGGGAGACCGGGCAGTTGCTGGGCCAGATCCTCGCGCCGGTGGACAACCATGACGATCCGACCGCCAGCTTCCGGGAGCCGACGGCCCGTGACGCGGGGCTGACCGGGCCGGCGAGCACCGCCGACGAGGCCGTACCGAGCGACCCGAAGTTTCGGTTCCACACCCTCAACGACCACCAGCCGGCCCGGTTCGCCCAGTTCATCGACAGGCTGTCCCGGCCCGACGACGGTCCGACGCTGCACTTTCTGCACCTGCTGATGCCGCACGCGCCGTGGAACTACCTGCCGTCCGGGGTGCGCTACGAGGCCCCCGGTGACTTTCCGAACGAGGGTGCCGGCTGGGTGCAACTGGCCCGGCAACGTCACCTCGCCCAGCTCGGCTACACCGACGGGCTGATCGGTCAGACCCTCGACGCGCTGCGCTCCAGCGGCCGCTACGACGACGCGTTGCTGGTCGTCACCGCCGACCACGGGGTGAGCTTCACCCAGGGGGCGCAGGGGCGTGGCATGGGCGCGGTCGAGGCCGCACCGGCCGAGGTGCTCTGGGTGCCCACGTTCGTCAAGGAGCCGGGTCAGCGCAGCGGCCGGGTGGACGACCGCAACTGGGAACACGTGGACCTGCTGCCGACCATCGCCGCACACGCCGGCATCACGCTGCCCTTCGACGTCGACGGTATCTGCGGCGGGTGCCCGCCCCGGCAGCGGGCGGACAAGGAGTTCCGCGACGTACCTGGCCAGCCGGTGACGGTGCCGGGGCCGGCGACCTTCGACGCGTTGCTCACCGGGCGCGGGGGGCCGCCGTTGCCGGCGCCGATGCTGCCGGAGCTGGTCGGCCGGTCGGTCGGTGACCAACCGGTCACCGACGACGGGGTACGGGCGGAGGTTCTCAACGCCGACGACTTCAGCGGCGTCGACCCGGCCAGCGGCGAGCTGCCGATGCTGGCGTACGGCGAACTGCCCGCCACCGTGCCGACCGGCGCACCGCTCGCGGTCGCGGTCAACGGCGAGATCGCCACCGTGGTGCCGGCGCTGGCCCCCGACGCGAAAGGGCGCCGCTTCGCGGTGCTGCTGGAGGATGAATCGCTGCTGCGCGCCGGCGACAACCGGCTCGAGCTGTTCGAGGTCGTCGGCGGCGGTACGCAGCTCGTCCGACGCTGGTGACCGTACCAAGTCCTGTGGTTTGCCCGACTTCGCGTGGGATGCGCCACTTGATCGGGTGACGCATCCCTCACCCTCGCCCTGTCCCTGTGGCAGCGCCACGCCGCACGATTACGGTAAAAAGTGAGGCACTCGACGAAGATCTGCCGGCGAAGCGAGGGACCATATGACGGATGTGAAGCTCGACCATCCTGGTGGCCAACTGTCGATGCCGGTGCAGCCGGCCGTCGACGGGCCGCCCGGGATCGAGATCGGCGCACTGCTGAAGGAGACCGGCCACGTCACGTTCGACCCCGGGTACGTCAACACGGCGTCGTGCGCGTCGGCGATCACCTACATCGACGGTGACGCCGGCATCCTGCGCTACCGGGGCTACCCGATCGACCAGTTGGCGGGCAAGGCCTCGTTCCTGGAGGTCAGCTACCTGCTGATCTACGGCGAGTTGCCCACCAGTGACCAGTTGGCCGCGTTCAGCGAACGGATCTCCCTGCACACCCTGCTGCACGAGGAGATGCGCCGGTTCTTCGACGGGTTCCCACGCGACGCCCACCCGATGGCGGTGCTCTCCTCGGCGGTGAGCGCCCTGTCGACCTTCTACCAGGACAGCCTGGACCCGTTCGACACCGACCACGTGGAGATCTCCACGGTCCGGCTGATGGCCAAGGTGCCGACGATCGCCTCGTACGCGCACAAGAAGTCGATCGGCCAGCCGCTGCTCTACCCGGACAACTCGCTGGGGTACGTGGAGAACTTCCTGCGGATGACGTTCGGCGTACCGGCGGCCCGGTACGAGGTCGATCCGGTCGCCGCCCAGGTGCTCGACATGCTCTTCGTGCTGCACGCCGACCACGAGCAGAACTGCTCGACGTCGACCGTACGGCTGGTCGGGTCCAGCAACGCGAACCTGTTCGCCTCCGTGTCCGCCGGAGTCAACGCGCTGTTCGGTCCGTTGCACGGCGGTGCCAACCAGGCCGTGCTGGAGATGCTGCAGGAGATCCATGCCTCCGGCGGTGACGTCCAGGACTTCGTCCGGCGGGTCAAGGGCAAGGAACGCGGCGTCAAGCTGATGGGCTTCGGCCACCGGGTGTACAAGAACTACGACCCGCGGGCCGCGATCGTCAAGCAGGCGGCGCAGGACGTGCTCGGCCGGCTGGACAAGCCGGATCCGCTGCTGGACATCGCGATGCAGTTGGAGGAGATCGCGCTCGCTGACGACTTCTTCGTCTCCCGCAAGCTCTACCCGAACGTCGACTTCTACACCGGCCTGATCTACAAGGCCATGGGGTTCCCGCCGAAGATGTTCACGGTGCTGTTCGCGCTGGGCCGGCTGCCCGGCTGGATCGCACAGTGGCGGGAAATGATCGCCGACCCCAGCAACAAGATCGGCCGCCCCCGGCAGTTGTACGTCGGACCGGCCGAACGCGGCTTCGTGCCCATCGCGCAGCGCTGAGCGGTCTGCCGTACCGCGACGTGCCGCTGCGGTGGCCGACCCCCGGATCGGGGCGGCCGCCGCAGCGGCACGTCGCGTTTCAGTCCGGGGCGTCGGCGTCGACCGGCACCGTCGAGGGTGCCGGTTCCGGGCGTAGCCAGACCGCCGCGAACGGTCCGACCGCGACGGTGGCGCTGACCGGCTGGCCGGCCAGCGCAGGACCGTCCGCCGTGACGGCACCGCAGTTGCCGACGTTCGATCCGCCGTAACAGTCGGCGTCGGTGTTGACGACCTCCCGCCACCGGCCCGGCACCGGCAGTCCGATCCGGTGCTGGTGGCGCGCCGCCCCGGAGAAGTTGACCACGCACGCCAGCACACCGCCGTTGGCGTCGTAGCGCAGGAACGAGATCGTGTTGGCGTCCCGGTCGGTGTGGTCGATCCAACGGAATCCCGCCGGCACCGTGTCCTGCTCCCACAGCGCCGGGCAGTCCCGGTAGGCCGCGTTCAGATCCCGCAGCAGGTGCTGCACCCCACCGACACCGGGGTCGTGGGCCAGCGACCAGTCCAGGCCGCGCTGCTCGCTCCACTCCTGCTCGTCGGCGAGCTCGCAGCCCATGAAGAGCAGCTGCTTGCCCGGGAATGCCCACATGTAGGCCAGCAGGCCGCGCAGGCCGGCCAGCCGCTGCCACCGGTCACCGGGCAGTTTCGCGGTCAGCGAGCCCTTGCCGTGCACCACCTCGTCGTGACTGATCGGCAGCAGGAACTGCTCGGTGTGCGCGTACGCCGCCGGCCAGGTCACCTCGTCGTGGTGGTGACTGCGGTGCACCGGGTCCCGCGCCAGGTAGCTCAACGTGTCGTGCATCCAGCCCATGTTCCACTTGAGTCCGAAACCGAGGCCGCCGGTGTCGGTCGGGCGGGTCACGCCGGGCCAGGCGGTGGACTCCTCGGCGATCATGACGATGCCCGGGTGCAACCGGTACGCGGTGGCGTTGAGCTCCTGAAGCAGCTCGATCGCCTCCGTGTGGGAGTTTCCGCCGGAGTGGTTGGGCAGCCACTGACCCGGGCCACGGGAGTAGTCCAGATACAGCATCGACGCTACCGCGTCGACCCGCAGCCCGTCGATGTGGAACTCCTCCAACCAGTACAGCGCGTTGGCCACGAGGAAGTTGCGCACCTCCCGGCGACCGTAGTCGAAGATCAGGCTGCCCCAGTCCGGATGCTCGCCCCGGCGGGGGTCGGGGTGTTCGTACAGCGCGGTACCGTCGAACCGGGCCAAAGCCCAGGCATCACGCGGGAAGTGCGCCGGCACCCAGTCCAGCAGCACCCCGATCCCCGCGCCGTGCAACCGGTCCACCAGGTGCCGGAACTCGTCGGGCGCGCCGAACCGGGAGGTGGGGGCGTAGTAGCCGGTCACCTGGTAGCCCCAGGAGCCGCCGAACGGGTGCTCCATCACCGGCATGAACTCCACATGGGTGAAGCCCAGGTCGGTGACGTGGTCCACCAGCTGATCGGCCAGTTGCCGGTAGCTGAGCCCCGGTCGCCACGACCCCAGGTGCACTTCGTAGATCGCCATCGGGCGGGCGTGGTGGTCGCTGCGGCGGGCGGCCAGCCAGTCGGCGTCCTGCCAGACGTAACCCGACTCGTACACCACCGAGGCCGTCCGGGGCGGCACCTCGGTGGCGGCGGCCATCGGGTCCGCCCGGTCGGACCAGGAACCGTCCGCACCCTGGACGCGGTACTTGTACCGCTGCCCGGCGACGACGCCGGGCACGAAGCCGGCCCAGACGCCACCGGAGCCGAGCCGTTCCAGTTCCTGTCCTTCGTACGGACCCCAGCCGGGTCCGTCACCGATCACGCGGACCCGGCGGGCGTTCGGCGCCCACACCGCGAACCGGCATCCGCCGGGTCGCGGGTGGGCGCCGAGCATCCGCCACAGCTGCTCGTGGCGGCCTTCGGCGAACAGATACAGGTCGAAGTCGCCGATCGTCTCGGTCAGCGGGGCCTCCCGGGTAGGGGTCACCTGCTCCCCGCGCCAGCGAGGAGGTTTCCGTCCGGGATGACGATAGTGGCCCGACCCTGCGCCATCCGAGAGGCTGCCCGTTCCGTGGCGAACGCCGATGCCTGGGCGATGGCGGCGGCGTAGGTGGCGGCGGTGCGGTACGCGATGGCCGCCCACCCGTACTGGTCGGTGACCATTCGCCGGGCCCGCCGGGCGACCTGCCGGGCGAGGTCCGGATCAGCCAGCAGGGCGTCGACCGCCGAGACCAGCCCGTCGGTGTCCTTGGGCTGGAACGTCATCCCGGTGATGCCGGGCTCGACGATCTCGGCGAGGCCGCCGGTGGCCGCGACCGCCAGCGGCGCGCCGGCGGCGGCACCCTCCAACGCGACCATGCCGAACGGTTCGTAGATGCTGGGCACCGCGAAGCAGTCCGAGGCCGCCATCAGCGCCGGCAGGTCGGTGCCACCGAGGAAGCCGGGCAGCGTGACCGCGTCACGCAGACCGAGCCGGTCGATGTCGGCTTCCAGTTCGCCCCGGTACGGGCCGTCGCCGGCGATGACCAGACGTAGCCCGGGGTGGCGTTGGCGCAGCCGGGGCAGGGCGGCGATCAGGTGCTGCACGCCCTTTTCGTAGACCAGCCGGCCGACGAACGACACCAGCGGGCCGTCGCCGGCGAAGCGCGCGCGGGCGTGGGCGACGGCGTCGGCCGGGACCTGCCAGCGTCGGGTGTCGACCCCGTTGGCCACCACGTCGACCCGGTCGGCGCGGGCACCGAAGAGGTCGATCACCTCGTCGCGCATGTAGCCGGAGCAGGTGATCACCCGGCCGGCCTCGTGGCTGAGCCAGTGCTCGATGGAGTGGATTGACTTGTTCATCTCGTCGGGGAGCCAGCCCTGGTGGCGGCCGGCTTCGGTGGCGTGGATGGTGGCGACGAGGGGGATGTCGAGGTGTTCCTTGAGGGTGATGGCGGTGTGGGTGACGAGCCAGTCGTGGGCGTGGATGACGTCGTATTCGGCGGACTGGGTGGCGCGTAGGGCGGCGCGGGTGAGGGTGTGGTTGAAGGCCATGGTCCAGGCGAGGAGGCTGGGGGTGGCCAGGGGGAACAGGGGTGGGTCCTCGGCGGCGCGGATGATGCGGACGCCGTCGGCGTATTCCTCCAGGGGTGCGCCGGGGGCGTGGCGGGTGACGACGGTGACCTCGTGGCCGGCGTTGGCGAGGGCGACGGAGAGGGCGTGGACGTGTCGGCCGAGGCCGCCGACCAGTACCGGCGGGTACTCCCAGGACAGCATCAGGATGCGGCGGCGACCGTCGGCGGAGTCGCCGCCGACGCCGGTCGGCGGGTGCGGGCGTGACGTCGGGACCGGACGGCACGGACCGTCCTGGGTGACCAGTGCGTTGGCGAGCTGGTCGCCGATCCGCAGGGTCATCGCAATCTTCTCCATCCATACGAGGTGGTGCGGGCGCCGGCACCGGCGGCGGCAGGGGCGGGAGGTGCTCCGGGTGTTACTGGGGCGTGGTGTTGCTGGTGCGGCGGTGTCTGCTGCGGGTACGCGCGAAGGGGCGCCGGCCGTTCGGCCGACGAGGTGCGGTAGGGGTGGCCGATCGGCCGGTGGTGGTGGGCTCGCGCTGCGGTGCGCGTCGTCGCCCGTACTCAAGCAAACGGCATGGCGACCGGATTCGCATCCCGGAACGGCCGGAGGTGACCGAAGACACGGCCGGGGCGCGGCGTGCGGGTGCCCTGGCGGCGGCGACGTGTCCGGGAGCGGGCGGTGGCGGTCAGCGCTGGCACAGCGCCGGGGTACGCGGCGGCTGGTCGTCGGCGACCGGTTCGGCCGGTACCGTCGGCGGCGCCGCCGACGGTACCGACGGCGGCGCGAGCAGCAGGATGCCTGCGCCCGCGGTGGCCCCGGCCGCGAGGAGCAGCGTCATCGCGACCGGCCCGGTGGCGAAGCGTTCCTCGAACAGCACCACCCCGATGATCGCCGAGGCGACCGGGTTGGCCAGGGTGACGGTGGCCAGCGGGGCACCGAGGCCGCTGCCCCGGTAGGCGAGCTGGGACAGCAGTACACCGGCGACCGCCATCGCCGCGATCGCCGGCACGGTGGGTGTGAGCAGGGCCGACGGCCCCCCGTCGGCGTACTCCCGGGTGACCGCGTGGGTCAGCGCCGAGGCGATCGCGAACGCCACGCCGGCGGCAGCGGCGTACATCAGGCTGCGGGGCACCGGCCGCCGGACGAGGATGGTCCCGGCGATCGTGGCGACCAGCACGGCGGCGCTGGTCAGCACGAGGAGGTCGGCATCGCCGGCGTCCATGCCGTCGCCACTGCCGGGAACGGTCAGCACCAGCAGCAGTACGAGGCCGACGACGGTGGCCGTGGCTCCGCCCCACTGCCGCCGGGTGATCCGCTGAGCGCTGACGGCGGCACCGATCGGCAGCGCCAGCACGAGGGTGAGTACACCGAGCGGCTGTACCACCGACAGCGGTCCGTAGGCGAGGGCGGCGACGTGCAGCCCGCCGCCGGCGGCGTTCAGTGCCACCGACAGCCACCAGCGACGTGCCCGCAGCAGGGCGCGCAGGATGTCCCGCCACGGGGTCTGTGCGCCGAGGCGCACCGCGAGCCGTTCCTGGGCGATGGCGCCGAGCGCGTAGGCGCCGGCTGAGGCGACGGCGAACGCCACGGAGATCAGCAGCGCGGTCACGGTCCGGCCTGTCGGCGCGGCGGGCGGGTCATGGATCCATGATCCCGTACGGCGGCTGCGGTGGCCTCGGTCCGTCGGCTCGACGTCGTATCCGTCTCACGCAGTACTCCTGGCTGTCGGGTCCTCCGTCAGGTGGAGGGGCGCACCCGGTGGATCACCTAGGTGGTCGGGGCCGGGTCGGGCCGGCTCACCGCAGGGCCAGGACGACGCCGGCGATCGCGGCGACGACGAGTACCCCGAGGAACGCCTGGAACAACAGCGCGGGACCGAGATGTGACCAGACCGTCGGCGTCCTCGGTGTCAGGAACTGGCCGGTGGTCAGGTTGACGATCCGTTCGACCCGGGGCGGCAGTTCGGGGTCCTTCTGCCGGCGGACCGTCACCTGGACGTGGTCGCTGGGGTCCAGTGCGCTCTGCGGTACGTGTCCGTGGATCTCCATTTCGCACAGGACGCCGCTGGTGTCGCGGATGTGCAGCGGCGTGACCAGGAACTCGGGTCCGGTCCGTAGCTGCTTCCACTTGCGGCGGGCGGCGGTGGAGCCGCTGCCCGCCAGTCGCAGTGTCGCCAGGGCAGCGCCGAGGACCCGGGGGACGCCGGCCGCCGCGAGGACGCCGATCAGGATCGGCTGGCCGACTTTGATCGGTCGCGAGTAGCCGCCCTCCAGGCGGACCACGTGCCCGGTGATGATCGGTCCGGGCCGGTGTGCGGCCCGCTCAGGAAAGAGCTCGGGATCCATGTGACACCACCCAAAGTCGCCAACTATTCACAGATTGTATCGATTGTTGAAAGTGAATGCCGTGAATGAATGATGCTCATGGGGTGATTGAGGCTTGATTTGCGGTGATTTGTACGACCAGCTGGGTATGTCGGCCCGGAGAGGAGGGGGTGCGTCATGGACCTGTCGTTTCTGCAACCGCTGTACTCCCGGCCGGGCCCCTGGGCCTCGGTCTACCTGGACGCGTCACGCGACACCGAGGACGCGGTGGAGGCGCTCGAACTGCGCTGGCGGGCGCTGCGACAGCAGCTCGAACAGCAGGGGGCGGACCAGTTGTCGGTCGCCGCGCTCGGCCACGCGGTGCTGCGCCACGTTCCCCGCGCCGGCGAGTACGGCCTGGCGTTGAGCGCCACGGACGGCGAGGTGGTCCTGCAGAACTACTTGCCTGCGCCGCCACGTCACGATCTGGCCGTCGTGGGACCGCTGCCCCACGCGATGCCGCTGGTGGCCCAGCGCGGCGAGGAGATCAGCTGGCTGCGGGTGCTGGTCAGCCGGACCGGTGCCGACATCGACGCGGTCAGCGCCGGCGGCCTGCCCCGGCAGGCGAATGTCACCGGTCCGGCCAGCCACCCGATCCGCAAGGTCAACCCGGGGGCGTGGTCACAGGCGCGGTTCCAGCGGGCGGCCGAGGTCAGTTGGCAGCGCAACGCCGGGCACAGCGCGGCCGCCACCGCGGCCCTCGCCGACCAGGTGGGAGCAGAGGTCCTGGTCGTGGCCGGAGACCCGCAGGCCCGCGAGCTGCTGATCAGCGAACTGCCGCGACGCTGGCAGTCGCGGACGGTGCAGACCGACGTCGGTTCGCGCGCCGTGGGGGCGGACCCGGAACCGTTGACCGAGGTCACCATCCAGGCGATCGCCGAGGTCGCGGCCGCACACACCGGTCAGGCCCTGGACCGGTACGGCGCCCAGCGGGGCCGTGGCGACGGGATCGGTGCCGTGGTCGACGCCCTGCAGCGGGCGCAGGTCGACACCCTGCTGCTGGTCGACGATCCGTCGTCGACGCAGAGGCTGTGGATCGGGCCGGAGCCGACCCACATCGCACTGGATCCGGACGAGTTGACCGCCATGTCGGTGGCCGCGCCGCGCGAGGTGCGCGCCGACGCGGCGTTGCTGCGGGCGTTGGCCGGCACCGACGCGGACCTGGTGCTGGTAGGCCCGGGAGAGGCTGACCTGGACGGCGGCGTCGGTGCGGTGCTGCGCTATCTGGATCCGGCGACCGGATGAGACGCGGCACCGGTGCGACGACCGGGTGGGCGTGGAATTTTCGCGCCAGTTACCGCCTATGGATTGGGTGGCCCCGTCACTGGCAGTAAGGTCCGGCATAGGGATCGGTGTTCCGGCGAGGGGGGCCTGGTCGGTGACCGAGCCCGGATACCGGAACGTGCAGCTCAGAGCCGGATCACCGGGAGGGGCGGAATGTCCGGACAACGACGTACCGCGACTCGTTCGGAACACGCACTGGAAGATCTGGACGGGGCCGCGCTGTCCTATGCGGCCCGTTTCGCGGAGCAGTCCGAAGGCCGGCGACGGGACCACCTGCGGGAGGAACTGGTCCAGTTGGCGTTGCCGTTCGCCGGCCGGCTCGCCCGTCGCTACCGTGGCCGCGGTGAGCCGTTGGAGGACCTGGAGCAGGTGGCGCGGCTCGGCCTGGTCAAGGCGGTGGACCGTTACGACCCCGAACGCGGGTCCTTCACCGCCTACGCCGCCGTCACCATCACCGGCGAGATCAAACGTCACTTCCGTGACCGCACCTGGGGGGTACACGTACCCCGGCGGTTGCAGGACCTGACGATCGAGGTCAGCCAGGCCACCGCCGTCCTGACCAGTGAGCTGTCCCGGTCGCCGACGGTGGCGGAGCTGGCGGCCCGGCTGGAGACCTCCGAGGAGGACATCCTGGCCGCACTCGAGTCGGCCGCCGGCTACACCCCGGCCTCGCTCAACGGGCCGGTCGGTGACGACGGCCCGGCCGAGCTCGGCGACATGTTCGGTGCGCTCGACGCCGACCTGGAATCGGTCGACGACCGGCTCACCGTGAGCGGACTGCTGTACCGGCTGCCCGCCCGGGAACGCCGGATCCTCGCGATGCGGTTCTACGGCAACTACACCCAGTCCGACATCGCCGCGGAGTTCGGCATCTCCCAGATGCATGTCTCCCGGCTGTTGTCGCGCACCCTGACCTGGCTACGCCAGGCGATGCTCACCGACACCCCGCCGAGGTGGGAGTCCACCGGCGCCCCGCCGGAGCCGCCGGACGCGGTGACGGTATCGGTGGACCGGGCCGACGGCCGGGTCCAGGTCGGCATCCGGGGCGAACTGGACCGGTCGGCCGCCGAGCGGATCCGCTGCGCACTCGTCGACGTGGTCTGTGCCGCCGGCACCGACGAGGTGCTCGTCGACCTCGACGGAGTCGGCTTCATCGACGCCGCCGGCATCGCGGCGCTGCTGGCCAGCCACGAAGCCGCCCGCCGGGCCGCCGTCCGGTTGCGGATCACCGACCCGCAGCCGTACGTGCGGCGCAGCCTGGTCGTGGCCGGATTGGCACCGTTGTTCACCTGACCCGTACCCGCCGTTCACCTGACCCGGATCCGCCGGTGACCCCGATCGGGGGACAGCCGGGTCGCACCGGCGGTGCGCAGACAGCACCTTCCGTAACGTGCGCAGGCGTGAAGCAACGTGGACATCGCATGATGGCAGCGGTCGTCGCCGGCGCGGCGACGTTCGCCTTCGGAATCTCCGGCGCCGGGGAGGACACCTCGAACTCCGGGGCGATCGCCCTGATCGGCGTGGTGGTGGGCCTGGTGGTCTTCAGCGCCACCAAACCCAGCAAGAACTAGCGCGGGCCGCGGGCGGGGCCGCCGGTCCGTCGGCGGCCGGTGGTCGGTGCCGGTTCAGCCGGCGGCCACGGCGAGCGCGTTGCGGTGCCGACCCAGCGGCGGACGCTCCTGTACGGACACGTCGCTGACCACGATTTCGCGTTCCAGGCTGCTCAGCGTCACCGCGTCGCCGCGCCGGAACTGGGTGAGCAGACTGCCCGGTGGACGCTGCGAGATCACCCAGCCCTTGCGGTAGAGCCGGGACCACGCGGTCAGCAGGATCTGGGCCGACATCCGCCCCAGCGCCTCGGTGCTCTGGTGACGGTGCCGGCGTTCACCGAGGTCGACCTGGGCGAGGGCGTCCAGGCCGCAGACGTCGAGCAGGTCGATGAGCATGGCGGTCTCCACGCCGTACCCGGAGACGAACGGAATCTGCTCCAGCACGGCGCGTCGGGCGGCGTACTCGCCGGCGAGCGGCTGCACGAAGCCGGCCAGGTCCGGCCAGAAGAGGTTGAACAACGGCCGGGCCATGATCTCGGTGACCCGCCCACCGGCGTCGGCCTCGACGTCGCTCGACCGGACCAGCGGTCGGTGGTAGAAGCCCTTGACGAAGCTCACCGAGTCGTCGGTGAGCAGCGGCCCGAGCAGGCCGGTGACGAACGCCGGCTGGAACTCCCGCAGGTCGGCGTCGACGAACGCGACGAGGTCGCCGTCGCTGGCGGCCAGCCCGGCCCACAGCGCGTCGCCCTTGCCCTCCAGCCGGGGCAGTCCCCGGGTCATCTCGTCCTGACCCACCACCCGGGCACCGGCGGCGGTGGCCACCGCCGCGGTCGCGTCGTGCGAGCGTGAGTCGACCACCACCACGTCGTCGACCAACGGCACCCGGTCGACCAGATGGTCGCGGATCGACCCTACGATCGCGCCGACCGTGGCCTCTTCGTTGCGGGCCGGCAGGACCACGCTCACCCGCCGCCCCTGTTTGGCCATGGCCAGCTCCCAGGGGGTCCAGCGGCCGGCGGACGCGGTCCGGCGGGCCGCCCAGTCCTCGACCGTGGCAGTGATGCCTGTTCGTGCGTCAACCATGATCCACCCCCTGACGACGATCACGACTGTGGGTGGGCTACCCGTGCGCCGACCAGGTATGCCTTGGGTCGGGCCGGTGCGCCGACCGGGCCGCCGCGTCCCGGGTCGCCGTGTCCGGGCCGGGCGGGGCGTCGCATCGCGCACGGGTCGCGTAGCGTTGACCGACATGGGTGTGTCGCAGCGTCTGAAGAGTCGGTTCCGGCGTTTCCTCCAGCGGCCGGGAAGTACGGTCGACCTGGCCCCGTTGGCGAAGTTGCTCCCCGCGATCGCCGACCGGGAGGAGGATCTGAAGGCGCTGGAGGACACCGCGCTGACCGAGGCGGCCGGTCGGGCCAAGGAGTTCGCCGAGATTTGCGCGATCGGCCGGGAGGCCGCGCGGCGGGCGATCGGCGAGCGCCCCTTCGACGAGCAGCTGCTGGGCGCGATGTCGCTGCTCGCCGGCAAGGTGGCGGAGATGGCCACCGGTGAGGGCAAGACCCTGACCGCCACGATCGCCGCGTACGGCCACGTCCGGCGCGGCAACGGCCCGGTGCACGTGCTCACGGTCAACGACTACCTGGCGCGTCGGGACGCCGAGTGGATGGCCCCGGTGTACGAGCTGCTCGGGCTCTCCGTCGGCTGGGTCACCGAGAGCAGCACCCCGCAGCAGCGCCGGCAGGCGTACCAGCGGGACGTGACCTACGTGTCGGTGAGCGAAGCCGGCTTCGACTTCCTGCGCGACCAGTTGGTCACCGACATCGCCGACCGGGTCCAGCCGTCGCTGTCCACCGCGATCGTCGACGAGGCCGACTCCATCCTGATCGACGAGGCCCGGGTGCCGATGGTGCTCGCCGGTGCCGTCACCAGTGAGCAGGATCCGGTGCACACCGCGGCGGCCCTGGTGCGCGGGTTGCGGGCAGACCGCGACTACGAGGTCGCCGAGGACGGCCGTAGCGTGGCGTTCACCTCGGCCGGTCTGGCCGCGGTCGAGGCCAAGCTCGAAGGCATCGACCTGTACGCCGACGACAACGTCGAGCAGTTGTCCGCCGTGCACGTGGCCCTGCACGCCCACGCGCTGCTCAAACGCGACGTCGACTACATCGTGCGCGACGGTGTGGTGGAGTTGGTCGACGAGATGCGCGGCCGGGTGGCGCAGCGCCGCCGGTGGCCCGACGGGCTGCAAGCCGCGGTCGAGGCCAAGGAAGGGCTGGCCGCGACCGCCGAGGGCGAGGTGCTCGGCACCACCACCGTGCAGGCGTTCGTGGCGATGTACCGCACGCTGTGCGGCATGACGGCGACGGCGGTGCTCGTCGGTGACCAGCTGCGGGAGTTCTTCAAGCTCGAGGTGGCGGTGATCCCGCCGCACACGCCGTGCGTGCGGGTCGACGAGCCGGACCGGATCTACGCCACCCGCGCGGAGAAGGACGAGGCGCTGGTCGCGGAGATCAGCTCGGCGCACGCGTCCGGCCGACCGGTGCTGGTCGGCACCCTCGATGTCAAGGAGTCGGAGTCGCTGGCGGCGGCGCTCGGCGAGGCCGGGGTGCGGTGCGTGGTGCTCAACGCCAAGAACGACGACGAGGAAGCGGCGATCATCGCCGAGGCGGGCGCGCTCGGCGCGGTGACGGTCTCCACCCAGATGGCCGGGCGTGGTGTGGACATCCGGCTCGGTGGCAGCGACCAGGCCGACCGCGACCAGGTCGCCGAGCTGGGTGGGTTGTACGTGATCGGCAGCGGCCGGCACGACAGCCGCCGGGTCGACAACCAGCTGCGGGGCCGGGCGGGTCGTCAGGGTGACCCCGGAGGCTCGGTCTTCTTCGTCAGTCTGGAGGACGACCTGGTCGTCCGGCACGCCCCGGACGCGATCCCGCCGTCGCCTCGGATGACCGCAGACGGCATCGTGCAGGACGAGCAGGTGGACTTCGCCATCGAACACGCCCAGCGCATCGCCGAGGGCGTCGACTACGAGATCCACCGCAACACCTGGCGCTACAGCGTCGTCATCGAGCAGCAACGCAAGGCGCTCGCCGAGCGGCGTGAGCGGCTGCTCACCAGTGAGGTCGCCGCTCTGATGCTGATGGAGCGGTTCCCGCAACGGTGCGCGGACATGGACGAGGACCTGTTGTCGCGGGCGGCGCGCGCGATCGCCCTGTACCACCTCGACCGGCTCTGGGCCGAGCACCTCGCCGAACTGTCCGAGGTACGCGAGGGCGTGCACCTGCGGGCACTCGGCCGGCTCGATCCGCTCGACGAGTTCCACCGGGCCGCCGTACCGGCCTTCAACCAGCTGATTCCCGAAATCGAGGCACGCACGGTGGCCACGTTCGAGGAGACGGAGTTCGACGAGGACTGGCAGCCTGACGAGGCGCAGCTGGTGCGGCCGAGCGCGACCTGGACCTACCTGGTGCACGACAACCCGTTCGGCTCGGAACTCGACCGGTTGATCTCCTCGGTCGGTCGCCGACTCGGCGGTGCCCGACGAGGCTGAGTCGGCCGAAGTGCCGGTGCCGGCCGCACGTCGCCGGTACCCTCGCTCGAGGTGTGCCCGGCGGTGGTACCGCTACCGTCCGGCCGCCGCCGACGACGACGGGAGTGACGATGAGCAAGCGGGCCGGTGCGGCAGGTCCGGTCTGGCCGGTACGGGCGCGGTGAGCCGACCGGAGCAGGTCGACCACGGCCGGCTGGCGGTGCTGGAGACCGCAGCTGTGCTGCGCGAACTCACCGCCGGGATGATCCGCTGCGACGATTTCGACCAGGCGTTGGCGCATCTGGCCCGGACCACCCGGTTCGCGCTGCCCGGTGTGACGTACGCCAGCGTCTGTTTCCTGCGTGCCGGGCAGCCCGCCTCGGTGGCCGCCTCCGACCCGTTGATCAAGGACCTCGACGAGTTGCAGTACAGCGCGGACGGACCAGCGATGAGCGCGATCCGTGGCCGGGAGATCGTGCTCGCCGCCACGCTGACCGGGACCACCCGGTGGCCGCGGTGGCGGTCGGCGGCGCTTGACCGTGGCATCCAGGGCGTGCTCTGTGCCCCGGTGGACGTCGACGACGAGGTGATCGGCTCGATCAACCTGTACGCCGACCGGCCCGGCGCGATATCCGACGATGAGCAGTTGACCGCGTTGCTGCTCGCCGAACACGCGGGGCTGCTGCTGGCGGCGGTACGGCACCGCAGCCGCGTCGAGGCCGACCCGGCCGGTACCGGGTGGGACGGCACCGACCTGATCGGTCCGGCGATCGGCATCGTGATGACCCAGCGGCGGTGCCGGGCCGGGGAGGCGTTGGCGGTGCTGCGGGACGCCGCCCAGGCAACCGCGATGCCGTTGCCGCAGGTCGCTGAGCGGCTGGTTGCCTCGGTGCTGCGCGCCGAGGGCTGAGCGGCTGGTTGCCTCGGTGCCGCGCGCCCGGTGGCGGCACCGTTCGTCCACGGTGATACTCGGGTAGGGGCGTGACGCGTGCAGCGTGACCAGGGAGGCGGCAACGATGCGGGGCAGACTGCGGGCGGGCACTGGACCTGTCCAGCCGATGCTGGTCACGCTGCCGCTCGGACTGTTCGTCTGCGCCACCCTGTTCGACGTCTCGGTGCTCGCCGGTGCTCCCGGTCTGTTCGGCGAGGTCGGCTACGCGACGGTGGTCGCCGGTCTGGCCGCCATCGGGCTGACTCTCACCGTCGGCCTGGTCGACCTCTGGGAAGAACCACCAGGCCGGACCCGCGGCGCCCTGGTCCGGTTCAACCTGGTCACCGGCGCGATGGGGTCGGTCTTCCTGATCGCCTGCCTGATCCGAGCCTCCGGCGCGGGCCAGGTGGCGGGAGCCGCGCTGGTGGTCGTCGAACTGGTCGGGCTGGCGGTCGGTGCCGTCGGCCTGCGCTACGGCACGGACCTGCTGCGTCACGCTGCCGACGTCGCCGTAGGCGAGCCGCCGTCCCGCGCCGGGGATCGGATCGTCCGCCAGCGGACGAGCGTCCACCCGCAGTCGAACCCGTCGCCGCTCAGCCGTCGACCAGGTCGCGCATCCGGGTGATCTCCGCAGCCTGTTCGGCGGCGATGGCCGTGGCCAACTCCTCGACAGCAAGATCGGTGCCACCGGTGAGAACCCGGTGGGACATCTCGACCGCGCCCTCATGGTGGTCGGTCATCATCGTGACGAACAGCCGGTCGAAGGCGGTGCCACGGGCCGCCGCGAGGTCCCGGATCGCCGCCTCGGTCTGCATGCCCGGCATCGTGGCGTGGTCGTGGTCGCCATCCGGTAGCCCGCGAACCTGCAACCAGCCCTTCAGGACGTCGATCTCCGCGGCCTGACCGGACCGGATCCGGTCGGCGAAGGCGCGTACCCCTGGGTCCTCCGTCCGGGTCTGCGCGAGCGCGGCCATCTGCACGGCCTGCGTGTGGTGCGGAATCATCATCTGGACGTACCAGGTGTCCACCGTGTTGTACTGCGGCGGGTCGACCACGATGGCGGTCCCCGGCCGGATCTCGGACTCCTCACCGGGGCGTCCCGGAACGATCACCGGTGGAGCGGTGCCGGTCGTCGGCGGCACGCTCGCCACCGTGGAGCTCGTGCCGTCGCCGGGAGAGCCGACCGACCGCACGACGGCGACCAGCACGACAGCACCGGCGACGAGGGCGACGGCCAGCAGCGTGGAGCGTCGGTGGAGCGTCGGTCGCGGCATCAGTCCTCCTTGCCGGCGCCGGCGGGAATGCGGCGATGCTATCCGGACGGTCCGCACCATCGATGTGATGCCTATCACATCGATGGCGGGAACTCGGCGGTATCGTCGCCTCATCATCAATCCCTTTCGAAGGGTGCCGCACATGATCACACGCTCCCCACGAGGGCCGCGGCAACTGCGGGTCGTTGCGGTGACGGCGATCGCCGTCCTGCTCGGCAGTACCGCGATGGCATCCCCTGGTCGGGCCACGACACCATTCGACAGCGACTGCGCCGACACCACCGACGCACTGGCGGTCGAGCTCTGCCTCGCCCGGGCCGCGACGGCCACAACGGACGATCCGGGTCTCGGAGTGGACGAGATCGACAGCAGCCCGAACCTGCGTCAGATCGCCAACCTGCCGAAGCCCGCGCCGTTCGACACGGAGTCGGCCCTCAACTCCGACCTGGCGTTCCAGGGCCGGTACGCCTTCGTCGGCAACTACAACGGCTTCGTCATCTACGACATCTTCAACCCCCGCAAGCCCCGGCTGGTCTCGCAGGTGCTCTGCGTGGGCGCCCAGAACGACATCTCCGTCCACGGTGACCTGCTGTTCCTGTCGACCGACTCGTCCCGTAGCGACGACTCCTGCGCCAGCACCTCCCAGTCCGCAGGGATCAAGGAGTCCTGGGAGGGCATCAAGATCTTCGACATCCGGGACAAGAGCAACCCGCGGTACATCAAGTCGGTCGAGACCAACTGCGGCTCGCACACCCACACCCTGGTGCCGGGCAAGGACCGCCGTACCGTGTACCTCTACGTTTCCTCGTACAGCCCGTCGGCGAGCTTCCCCGACTGCCAGCCGCCGCATGACCTGATCTCGATCGTCAAGGTGCCGGTGAAGAAGCCGACCGACGCCGCGCTGGTCGCCACGCCGGTGCTGTTCCCCGAGGGCGGTAACCCCGGCGGCAATGGCAGCTCCACGACCAGCGGCTGCCACGACATCACGGCCTATCCACAGAAGGACCTCGCGGCTGGGGCCTGCATGGGCGACGGTGTCCTGCTGGACATCGCCGACCGGGAGGCGCCCCGGGTGATCCACCAGGTGAGGGACACGACGAACTTCGCCTTCTGGCACTCGGCGACGTTCAACAACTCGGGCACCAAGGTGGTCTTCACCGATGAGCTCGGTGGCGGTGGCGCTGCGACCTGCAACCCGACCATCGGCCTCGAGCGAGGCGCGAACGCGGTGTACGACATCACCGGCAAGGGTGCGTCGCGTACGTTGGTCTTCCGCAGTTACTTCAAGATTCCCCGGACGAACGGGCCCACCGAGAACTGCGTGGCACACAACGGCTCGCTGATTCCGGTGCTCGGCCGCGACATCATGGTCCAGGCCTGGTATCAGGGCGGCGTCTCGGTCTGGGACTTCACCGACTCGGCCCGCCCGGTCGAGATCGCCTACTGGGAGCGTGGTCCGGTCTCCGACACCCGGATGGTCACCGGTGGGCCGTGGTCCACCTACTACTACAACGGCTACATCTACTCCAGCGACATCCAGAAGGGTCTGGACGTGCTGGAGATCCGGGACTGGCGGACCGCCAGCGCGAAGCTGGTCCGGCTGCCCGAGCTGAACGTGCAGACGCAGTCCTGGTACCTGAGCTGGTGACATCTGCCGCTGGCCGGTAGCTCGCACGCAGGTCCGACGCACCGCCCACCGTGGCGGTGCGTCGGCCGTCGGCTCGTGTCACCCCGGCGGGGACCGCCGCTCCGTCCGGACCGGCGGGGCGGGAAGTGGATCAACCGAGCCAGGCGGCGATCAACGGCAGGGTGACGGCGGTGGCGACGGTGGACAGCACGATGGTGTCGCGGGCCAGTCGCTCAGCGCGCTGGTACTGGCTGGCGAAGATGAAGACGTTCTGGGCGGTCGGCAGTGCGGCCGTCACCACTGCGCTGATCAGTGCCGGCCCGGTCAGGCCGAGGGCGTACCGGCCGATCAGGTAGGCGGCGATCGGCTGCCCGACGACCTTGAGCGCCACCGCCGTGGCGCGCTGACCGGCCTGCGGTCCTGCCGCCAGTGGCCGGGCGCCCGGCAGCGACATGCCCAGCGCCAGCAGGGCCAACGGCACCGCCGCCGCCCCGAGCAGCTCGAATGGACGCAGGAGTTCCATCGGTGGGCGTACGCCAGCGACCGCCACGGCGAGCCCTGCGGCGGAGGCGATCATGATCGGGTTGCGGGTGGGCAGTGACAGTAGCCGGCCGAGCGAGGGCCGCCGGTCGCCGGTGCTGACGTCCAGGACGGCGATGGCGGCGGGGGCGGCGACGAGGACCTGGAACAGCAGGATCGGGGCGACCGCCGACACGTCGCCGAGGACGTAGACGGCGACCGGGATGCCGAGGTTGGCGGCGTTGACGTACGAGGCTCCCAGCGTGCCGACCGCGACGTCACCTGCCGGGTGCCGCCACCACAAGCCGGCTACTGCCAGGTAGCCGAGGGCGACGGCCGCGGTGCTGAGCAGGTAGGCGGCGAAGGCCCCGGTGAAGACCTCCGCCGGGCGAGTGGTCGACAACGTGGTGAACAGCAGCGCTGGCGTGGCGACGTAGAAGGCCAGTCGGGCGAGCACCGTGGTCGCGTCGGATCCCAGCAGTCCGTACCGGCTGATCAGATAGCCGATCGCGGTGACCGACCAGATCGCGGCGAATCCGGCGAGGATGGCGCGCATGTGATCATCTTGCCGGGTCGCCACTAGCATCGAGGGCGGGTATTCAGAGCGAGCAATCGATTACGTTACGTTTGTCAATCATCACATTTCCACAACGCCATCGGGTATTGACCGGCACGTCCCCGGGCGGCAGCATCGGGACGTACGAGGCTCACGACACATCACTGTCTGCTGTGTCCGGTGTCGGTCGTCCTGAGACGACTGGTGACTGTTTCGTACGGATCCCAGACGGTGGCGGGACTTCCCTCCCGGCCCGGTACCTAGGAGGACCATGTCGGTCAGCCCCGCCTCGCCCCGCGCCGGCTGGTCCGGTCCACCACCCGCGGGAGCAGCCCGGCCGCCGGCCGCCCCGCGCCGGGGCGCCGGTCCGGCGACGGCCACCGTCACGGTCACCGTCTCCATTCCCCTGCTGGCTGGTGAGGAGGCGCTGTCCCCGTCCACGCGCCGGCTGCTCGACGCCGCACGTGAGCTGGTGGAACGTGGCGAAGCGACGGTCGAGGTGCCGACCGCCGGCCTGCACCGGGTGGTGCCGGCGGGACCGGGATCGGCGGTCGGGTCCACCGAGCCGGAGCCCACCCCGGCCGCCGGCGGTCGGTCGGTCGACCGGGCCGGTCGGTCCGCCACGGCCACCGCCGCCGCGCTGCATGTGATGGTCGCCTCCCGGACCGTTCTGCTCGACGGGGAGCCGCTGCCGCTGACCCGCCTCGAGTTCGACCTGCTCCTGCACCTGGTGGAGAATCCGCGCCGAGTGTTCACCAGACTGCAGTTGCTGGCCGCCGTCTGGGGGTACGAACACACCGGGGTGCGCACCGTCGACGTGCACATCCGTCGGCTGCGGGTCAAGGTCGGTGAGTCGCCGATCATCACCACCGTCTACGGGGTGGGCTACCGGCTCTCCGACGACGTGCGAATCACCGTCGACCCGGCTGGCTGACCTGCCCTCGCGACCAGGTTTGCCCGCCGTCGACCACGGGTATGAGCGGGATCTTCGCGGCGATCGGCGACGCGGTCCGGTGGGCCGCCACGGATCGCTGCGGTCGATTCCGAAGGGGGATGGGCGCATGCTGATGCACGACGTGAAACGGCGAGCAGGCCTCGACGGCCCGGCGACGGTCGACCGCGACCAGATCAGGGTCGCGCTGACCAGCCGGTACGACGAGCTCACCGCCGAGTACGAGCAGGCGATGGCGCAGAGTCAGGTACTGCGGTTGATCGAGGGCGGTGACACCGCTGGCGACGACCAGGCCGACAGCGGTACCAAGACCGCGGAACGTGACGCCGCGCAGTCGCTGATCCGTACCATCCTGGACCGCCGTACCCAGTTCGAGCACGCGCTCGCCCGACTCGCCGCCGGCGACTACGGACACTGCGAGGGCTGTGCCGAGCCGATTCCCGTCGAGCGTCTGCAGATCTATCCGTCCGCGACGACCTGCGTCACCTGCAAGCAGTCGCGGGAGCGACGGGCGGCCTGAAGCGGTCCGTACCGACAGCGCGGCCCGTTGGTTTCGGCGGCGGTCACTCCGAGGGAGTGACCGCCGCTCACCCCCTCGTCGGCCACGATGAAGCGGCCCCCCGGTCCGTGACCCGACTGCACGAGGGGGATCAGCCATGGCGACCGCACAGCTCACCGCGATCGACTCGACGGTGGACAAGACGAACCGGATGCTCAACGAGATCGAGCACGAATTCGGATGGCCGGCCGAGCGCCGCCACCAGTCCTACTCCGCGCTCGCCGCGGTGCTGCACGCCCTGCGGGACCGGATTCCGCTGGCCGAGGTGGTCCATCTCGGCGCACAGTTGCCGATGCTGGTGCGGGGGCTCTACTACGAAGGTTGGGATCCGACCTCGGCGCCGGCCAAGCTGGACCGGTCCGAGTTCGTCGGTCGGGTCCGGCGCGACTTCCGGTTCGACGTCGACGGCGGTGCCGAACAGGTCATCCGTACCGTCGCCGACGTCCTCCGCCGGCACGTCAGCGCGGGGCAGTGGCAGGACGTGGCCGCGACCGTCCCGGCGGACCTGCGCAACCTGCTCGATCCGTGAGCTGCTGGTCCGTGCCGGCGCGGGCAGCGGGCTCCCGGCAGCACGTGCGGAGCCTGCCGCCTGTGCTCACCCACCCGGCTCAATTCGCACCGTCGAGGTCAGGCGACGTCGGTGGTCGACCTGTCGACCCGGCCCGGTCAGCCGCAACCGCACCTGTGCCCGCACGTCGCGGCTCGACGTGGCCAGCCACAGCAGCAGGTCACCCGGCTCGACGATGCGTCGTCCGTCCCGGCCGGTGAAGCAGGACAGGTCCATCGAGACGTCGAACTCGACGCGGCGGGACTCGCCCGGTGCCAACTCGACGCGGGCGTATCCGATCAGGCGGGCCACCGGCCGGGTCACCTGGGCCACCGGATCGTGCAGGTACAGCTGGACCACATCGGCGCCGGTGCGGGTGCCGGTGTTGGTCACCCGCACCGTGACCCGCACCGCGCCGTCGGTGCCGATCTCTCCAGCGTCGTCGTCGGGGTCGACCCGGGCGCCGTCGACCAGTGGCGTCGACCATTCGAACGTGGTGTAGGACAGCCCGTGCCCGAACGGGAACAGTGGGCTGGGGTCGACGTTGCTGACCTCGCTGCGGTGTGCCAACGCGGGACTGAGGTAGCTGGCGGGCTGCCCGCCCGGTAGTCGGGGCACCCCGATCGGCAGCCGGCCGGAGGGGCAGACCCGGCCGGTGAGGATTCCGGCGACCGCCGGCCCGCCCTCGGCCCCGGGAAAGAAGGCCTGGAGGACCGCGGCGAGCCGGTCGGCGAACTGGCCGAGGGCGTACGGCCGGCCGGTGAGCAGCACCAGGACCACCGGCGTCCCGGTGGCCACCAACGCCTCGATCAACTCGCCCTGCCGACCGGGCAGTTCCAGGTCGGTGGCGTCGCAACCTTCGCCGGAGGTGCCGTTGCCGAACAGTCCGGCCCGGTCGCCGACCACCGCCACGCAGATGTCGGCACGGGCGGCGGCGTCGGCGGCGACCACGATGCTCGGGGTGTCCTGGGCGTCGACCGGTCCGGTGGCGACGTGTTCGAGCGTCGCGTCGGGAAGTTCGGTGCGCAGCGCGGCAAGCACGGTCGTCATCCGGGGGTCGTCGTCGACGCCGGCCGGGGTCGACCCCACGTGGCTGGGGAAGGTGTAGCAGCCGAGCATCCCGGTCAGCGAGTCGGCCAGTGGGCCGACGACGGCGATCCGACCCCTGGGCGGCAACGGCAGGCAGCCGTCGTTGCTCACCAGCACGACCGATTCCTCGGCCAGGCGACGGGCGAGGTCCCGGTTCGACACCGGGTCCAGGTCGATCGGCCTGCCCTCCGTGACATCGGCGATCGCGGGTGGTACCGGGGACCACTCGGGGTCGAGCAGGCCGAGCTCACATTTCTGCCGCAGCACCCGAGTGACCGCGCGGTCGACGACCGATTCCGGTACGCCGCCCCGGCGCACCGCGTCGACCAGCGGAGTTCCGTAGCAGCGGACCCCCGGCAACTCTACGTCCACCCCGGCACCGAGAGCGAGCGCGGCGGCAGCCGCGGGGCTGTCGGCCACCCCGTGCAGCAGCTCCAGGAACGACACGCCGAAGTAGTCGGCGACGACTGTTCCGGTGAATCCCCACCGGCCGCGCAGCAGATCGGTCAGCAGTCCGCTGTCGGCCGCCGCCGGAACGCCGTCGACCTCGGCGTAGGAGTGCATCACCGAGCGGGCGGCACCGTCGCGTACCGCCATCTCGAACGGTAGTAGCAGCACGTCGGCGAACTCCCGGGGGCCGACCGACACCGGAGCGAAGTTCCGTCCGGCCCGCGACGCCGAGTAGCCGGCGAAGTGCTTGAGGGTGGCGACGACGCCGGCTGACTCCAGACCCCGTACGTACGCGGTCCCGATCGTGCCGACCAGGTAGGGATCCTCGCCGATGGTTTCCTCGGTGCGGCCCCAGCGGGGATCCCGGGCGACGTCGAGCACCGGCGCCAGGCCCTGGTGCACACCGACCTGGCGCATGTCCTGCCCGATCCGGGCAGCCATCTGCTCCACCAGGTCCGGATCGAAGCTGGCACCCCAGGCCAGTGGGGTGGGGTAGACCGTCGCACCCCAGGTCATGAAGCCGGTCAGGCACTCCTCATGGACCAGCGCCGGGATGCCGAAGCGGTTGCCGGCGACGATCTCTGCCTGGACCCGGGCCAGGGCCTGGGCCCCGTCTGCGGGTAGCACCGCAGTGGTGCCGAACGGACGGGTCAACTGCCCCAGTCCGCTGTGCAACAGATCGGCCCAGTCGACGGTGTCGTCGACCAGGTCGTGTTGCAGCGGCGCCATGTCGTCGATCGAGGCGTTGGCGCCGCGCCAGAAGCTGGACAGCTGCGCCACCTTCTCGGTCAGCGACATCCGGCTGAGCAGGTCGAAGACCCGATCCTGCACCGCGAGCGTCGGGTCACGCCACGACACCGACTCCTCGACGGGGTCCGTCGGCCGGCTGCCGCCGGCGGTCGTGGCAGCCGGCGACCGGTCAACCTGCCCGGTGCCGACCACCGTGCCGCCCGGGGTGTCGTCCTTGCTGCTCACCCGCAGTCTCCTGTCCGTCCTCGCCGGGACCTGCCCGGTCCTGTTCCCACTGGTTCGTCGCCGCTACTTTTCCGACATGTTTCCGGAAATTTGCGGCTCCGTCGAGGTCTCGTGGTCGGCAACTTGTTGGCACCGGGGCGGGTATGATCGGCCGCGCCGCATGTCCGCCGGTGGTCGCGGTCGGCGGTACGGGGCCCGGCGGAGCGGGCGAGTTCCGGAAACGCGCTCCGCAACAGCCGGTCGCCCTCCGCCCCGCGTTGCCACGATGCCGTCGCCGCGGGGCTGCTGCCAAGCGCTTTCCCAGTGCGGCAAGATGGGTTGCGGACGCGGTGGGCGGTGCCGGACCGACTGGCGGAACGTTCGGCCGTACGCTGAAGTCTCGACGAAGGAGCTGCTGTGACGGTCGACGAAGGACGCAGGATCACCATCACCGCGATCGCCCAGGAGGCAGGTGTCTCGGTGCCGACCGTGTCACGGGTGCTCAACGGCCGCAACGACGTCGCCCCGCAGACCCGCGAGCGGGTGGAGGAGCTGCTGCGTCGGCACGGATACCGGCGACGGGCCACCCGGTCGCGAGCCGGTGCCAGCCTGATCGACCTCGTCTTCAACGACCTGGACAGCCCCTGGGCGGTGGAGATCATCCGGGGCGTCGAGGACGTCGCTCACGCCGCCGGCGTCGGTACGGTCGTCTCGGCGATCCACCGCCGGTCCACCTCGACCCGGCAGTGGCTGCAGAACCTGCGCACCCGGGCGACCGACGGCGTCATCCTGGTCACCAGCGAGTTGGCCCCACCGCTGCACACCGAGCTGCGCCGACTCAACGTACCGATGGTCCTGGTCGACCCGGCCGGCGTGCCCAGCCTGGACATCCCCACCATCGGTGCGACCAACTGGGCCGGTGGGCTCCGGGCCACCGAACACCTGATCTCGCTCGGGCACCGCCGGATCGGCTTCGTCGCCGGGCCACCCCGCCTGCTGTGCAGCCGGGCCCGCCTGGACGGCTACCGGGCCGCGCTGGAGGCGGCCGACATCCCGCTACGGCCGGAGTACATCATGCCGGGCGACTTCTACCACGAGTCAGGGTTCGAAGGCGCCGCCGCGTTGCTGGAGTTGGACGAGCGGCCGACGGCGATCTTCGCCTCCAGCGACCAGATGGCGCTGGGCGCGTACGAGGCGCTGCGGCTGCGTGGCCTGCGGGTCCCCGACGACGTCAGCGTCGTCGGATTCGACGACCTGCCGGAGGTCCGCTGGTCCTCACCGCCGCTGACCACCGTCCGGCAACCACTGGCCGAGATGGGTCTGCTGGCCGCCCGTACGGTCCTGCGGTTGGCTCAGGGCGAGTCCCTGGACACCCCCAGGGTCGAACTGGCCACCGAGCTTGTCGTGCGGGACAGTTGCGCGCCCTATCCCGGTCAGTGAGTCCGATCGGCGTCGCCGGGGCAGGGGCGCGGCGTCGCCGGGCACGGTGCGGTTAGCCTGCCCCCGGGCCGGGTACCACCCGACGGCACGATCACGACGTCCGCGTACCGGCGGGCGTCGGACACGCCGCAGGGGGCAACCATGAAACTCGACGACGACGACATTCGCAGCAGCGGCCCGTCCGCCGGTCACGGCCCGGCCGACGGTGGGGCCAATCCGGCTGGTCACGACGGCGGTGCCGACGGCGGCGCCGCACCGGCCGCCGGAGAGGGCCTCGCCGACGGCGGTGCCGACCCGGGCGGTCACGACGGGGGTGCCGACGGTGGCGCCGGGCCCCGGGCCAAGGAGGGCCTCGCCGACGGCGGGGCCAATCCGGGTGGTCACGACGGGGGTGCCGACGGCGGCGCCAACCGGCGGTGACCAGCGTCGCCACGCGACCGGCCGGTCAGCCGGGCGGGGTAGCACCCCGCCCGGCGCTGGCGCGCTGCGTCGCCGTCGAACCAGCGAAGTTCGCCGCCACCTACTGGGGCCGGGCTCCGCTGCTCTCCCGCGCCGCCGACCTGGCGAATCCGGTCGGCTTCACCGATCTGTTCGATCGGGACACCGCCGACGAGCTGCTGAGCCGGCGCGGGCTGCGCACACCGTTCATCCGGGTGGCCCGCGACGGTGCCGTGCTCGCCGAATCGACGTACACCGGCAGTGGCGGGGCCGGTGCTGAGATCGGCGACCAGGTCCTCGACGAGCGGGTGCTCGGGCTGTACGCCGACGGCGCCACCATCGTGCTGCAGGGGCTGCACCGGCTCTGGCCGCCGATCATCGACTTCACCACCGAACTGTCCGCCGCGCTGTGCCAGCCGTTGCAGGTCAACGCCTACCTGACCCCGGCCGGCAACCAGGGCTTCGCCACCCACTACGACACCCATGACGTGTTCGTGCTGCAGGTACGGGGACGCAAGCGGTGGCGCGTGCACGCTCCGGTGCTGGCCGACCCGCTGCCCCGGCAGACGTGGTCGGGCCGGGCCGACGAGGTCGCCGCCCGCGCCGACGGACCACCGGCGCTCGATGTCGTGCTGGCCCCCGGCGACGCGCTCTACCTGCCCCGGGGCTGGCTGCACAGCGCCACGGCCCAACACGACAGCTCCCTGCATCTCACTGTCGGAGTCCGGTCCCGGACCCGGTTCTCGTTGGTGGAGGCGTTGCTGGAGTTGGCGGTCGACGAACCGGCGCTGCGGGCGTCGGTGCCGATGGGCGTCGACCTGACCGACCCCTCGGGCGTCGCACCGGAACTGACCGCCACGGTCACCGCGCTGCGGGACTGGCTGACCCAGGTGACCCCCACGCAGCTCGCCGCCGAGCTGCGTCGGCGGGGCCGGCACGTCACCCGACCGGCCCCGCTACGGCCGCTGGAGCAGGCCGACCGGCTCCGTACGCTCGACCTCGACGACGTGATCCGCCTACGGCAGGGTCTGTCCTGGCGGCTGGTCCCGCAACCGCCGGACCGGATCGCGGTCGAGGTGTTCGACCGTACCGTCAGTTTCCCGGCACCGTGCGCGCCCGCGTTGCGGGCCGTGCTGCACGCCCGCCGGATCCGGGTCGGTGACCTGCCCGGCCTGGCCGACGACGACCGGGTGGTGCTGGCGAGACGGTTGCTGCGTGAGGCGATCGCCGTGGTCGATTGATCCCCAGCGAGCGGGTGGCACCGTCAGCGCAGCAGGCCGACCAGGGCCACTGTGGTCACCCCTCCGGCGATCAGCACGGTGGCGACGGCACGCAGGTGCAGCACCGCGTGTCGCCGGTCGGCGAGCGCCTTGGCCGGGGCCAACCCGAACAGCGGTCCCAGCAGGGTCACCACCAGGGCGATCACCGGCATGCCGACCGCCAGGTCGCCGCCGTAGCGCAGGCCCACCCAGCGGGCCAGCGTGGCGAGGCCGAACGCCGCCGCCGCGCCGAGTGCGCCGAACAGCGCCAGCACCGGCTGTGCCGCCGGGGTCAGCGCACCGGGTTCGGCCGAGCGTGCAGCGAGGGCCCGGGCGCGGTCCAGCCAGACCTGTGGACCTTCGGGGCCGCCGGCGGCGTCGGGACCAGCCGCCGGCGCCGGCAGCCCACCGAAGCGGTCGGCGACCGGGCCGAGCTGGTATCCGATCTCGGTCCAGATCTGCGCCGCCTCGCGGTCGACCTCCGCTACGTCGTGGGCGGCGTCGGCGTGCGCCTGCAGCAGGTCGTCGACCTCGGCCTGGGCCGCGCTCACCGCGTCCTGCGCGATGGTGCGGCGCTGCGCGTACCAGTGGTGTGCCTCGTCGCGACGGGCCTGCAACGCCGCCGCCAGCTCGGCCAGCCGGCGCATCGCCGCCGGATAGGAATCGTCCATCAGGACAACCCGTACGGGATGATCACCTCGGCAGTGCGGTGCACCGTCCGGTCGAAGAACAGCGCCCGCCACGGCCGGGGGTACCAGGTCGGTCCGCCGGCCTTCGGATACAACGGCGGGGCGAGTTCGGCACCGTGCACGTCGAGCGCGACCCACGCGCCGATCTGGTCGGTCCGCGACCCGATCCCACCGAGGTCGTCGCGCATCCGGGCGACTCCGCGCCACCAGCCCAGCACATGGGTGTGCCGCTCCGGGCCCAGGTGCAGCACCCGGCGGAGCCGGTCGAGGCCGGACCGGCCGGCGAACTTGGCGGCCAGTCGCCCGGCCGCGGCGTCCACCGCGTACAGCACCAGGAAGTGCGGCCGGACCGGGGCGTCCACGGCGTCGACCGCCAGCCGGTCGGCGGTGTCGGCGAGCAGCCCACCGACGGTGTCCAGATCGTACAGGCCGGTCCCGGCCGGCAGTGCGGCGTGCAGTTGCCGGGCGGCGGCCACCGCGTCCGGGTCGAGACAGGCGAGGTCGAACCGGGCCGCGCCGGGTGGGTACTGCCGGGCGAGGGAACGGGCGGCGGCGTCGAGCAGCGCACACGCCTCGTCGACCCGGGTGCCCAGCACCGCCAGGTTGCGGCCCGGCGCCCGGGGCAGCCCCAGCCGCGCCGAGCGGGCCAGGACGTCGATCGTCTCGCCGAGCAGCGCGACCGGCTCGTGCGGGCCGGACCCGTCGCCCGACAGCGCCAGGTAGTCCGGGGCCTGGGCCAACCGGGGTACGGCGTCCCCGTCGAACAGCCTCGGCGGCGCCAGCCCGTCCGGCCGTCGCCGCCACAGCCGGTGCTGCAGCTCCTGCCAGGTGTCCCGGTCGCTGGCGGCGGGCACCCGGACCACCTGGTTCGCCTCCAGCGCTCCGGACTCGGCGTTGACCACGGCGTGGTGACGCGGCAACGCCTCGGCGGCGGTGTTCGTCTCCGGCAGGATGCGCCGCGCCTTCGGTAACGCGATCCGCAGCGCGAACTGGGCGATCAGCGCGGTCCGGCCCCACAGCGCCTGGATGCCGGAGACGTCCTGGGAGGCGAGGATCAGGTGGATGCCCTGTGACCGGCCGCGCCGGGCCAGGTCCTCCAGCAGGGTCGCCGCCTCTGTGGCCAGCGCGTCGTTGCCAGCGAGCAGCACCTGGAACTCGTCGATCACCGCGACGATCCGGGGCCACCGGCCCTGCGGGTCCTCGGCCCGCAACTCGGCCAGCTTGGTGACCTCGTGCCGCTTCGCGGCGTCGGCCCGCCGCCGCAGCTGGGCGCCGAGGAAGTGCAGCATCGCCAACCCGAACTCCCGGTCGGTGTTGACGTTGACGCCGACCAGCCGCACATGCGGCAGGAAACTCGGGTCCCGGCGTCCGGGGGCGAACCGTGCGAAGGACACCCCCTCCTTGAAGTCCAGCAGGTAGAACTCCAGCTCCGTCGGGGAGTAGCGGGCGGCGAGCGCACCGATCCACGCGTAGATCAGGTTGGTCTTGCCGGTACCGGACGGCCCACCGATCAGCGCGTGCGGTGGGTAGTCGCTCAAGGTCACCTCCACTGGGCGACCGTGTGTACTCTCGCCGACCGGAGCGGTGATCCCGCTGGTCGCGTCACCGGTCCATTCCTGCTCGGGCAGCAGGTCCGCGAAGGCTGCCGGCTCCGGGCCGGCCATGATCGCGGACGCGACCTCCCGGCAGGTACGGGTGACCAGCTCGGGTGGTGGCGGCGCATCGAGCCGGACCGGCAACTGGGCGTACCCGCTGATCCTCGCGGTCCCGCCGGAGACCGACACGGTGGTCAGCGCTGGTGTGTCGCCCAATGGCACGTCGCGGACCACCAGGTGGACCCCGCAGGCGGCCCCGGCGCGGGCGATCCGGTCCAGCTGGGCCCGTTCGTGCCGGGACAGTTCCTCACCCGCGCTGCCCAGCAGCACGCCGATGCGCCACGGTTCGGGCCGGCGACCGGTGGCCGCCGCCAGTTCGCGCAGTGAACCGAACTCGCCGGCGAGTACGGTCTCGTTGATCCGCCGGACGTGGTCGACCAGTTCGTCCAGGTGTCGGCCGAGTCCGCCCGGCCCGACGAAGCTCAGCAGGCCCGGACCGGCCAGCGGGGCGAAGCCGGCCAGACCGCCGCCGAGGTGCTCCGGGTCGTATCCGGTCAGCCGCACCCCGCCCGGTGCCGCCCGACCCAGCGCCCGCAGCAACAACGTGCTGATCACGGCGTCGCGGCCGGCCAGGTCGTCGCCGTCGACCAGCACGTGGCCATGGTCCAGCAGCGGTACGAGAGCGGGTACCGGCGGCCCGCCGGTCAGCCCGGTCAACCCGATCCGCAGCATCCCGGGTGGTTCGGTGCGCGGTGCCGGTGCCGGTGTCCAACTGGTCCAGTCGCTCGACGCCGCACCCGGTGCGGCCCGGTTGGCGGCGGCCACCGCCACCCGGGCCGCCGCCGTGATCCGGTCGTGGTAACGATCAGTGAGCTCAGCCAGCCGCTGGTCCCGGTGCGCGCCCGCCCGGGCCGGCACCTGCTCGGCGGCTCGCTGGGCGCGTTTGAGCTGGTGTTCGGCTGCCGCGAGATCGGCTTCGACCAGGTCCAGCTGGTCCCGTGCCGCTGCCCGGGCGTGGCTCAGCGCCCGGCGGACCCTGGCGACCAGCTCGGTCCGCGCGTCAGGCATCGCGCCCCCGCAGGGCCTGCGGCTGCTCCGGCCGCAGGGTCTGCGGATCGCGGTCGAGCAACCGCAGCACCACCCCGGTGAGCACCGCTCCGGCCACGGCGGTGTCAGCGGGGTGCGGTGGCGGTGGCGGCTCGTCGTGCCGGTCCGCCGCCACCTGCTGCTCGACCGGCACCCGGCAGATCCGGGCCAGCAGGGTCTGCAGCACCGGCTCGGGCATCCCGGGTAGCAGTTCGCGCACCCTCGCGGCGGTCGCCGAGGTCAGCGCCGGCAGGTCCTCGGGGCGGGGCTCGTGGTCGAGCAGGTCGCCGGCCAGTCGGTGCAGGACCGGCGGGGTGATCGCGGCCAGACCCAACCCGGTGGGCGCGGCGACGCCGGCCAGGTCCCGGTGCAGTGCCGTGCGGTCGGTCCGCGCGACCGCCGTCGCCACCTGGCGCAACAGGTGCGCAGTGTCGGACACGGTGCCGGCCGGCCCGTCCTGGTCGATCTGTCCGCTGTCGGTCAGCTCGGCGACCCGTACGGCCCACCAGTTGCCCAGCCGTGGTGCGTCGGCGTGCCCCGGCTGCCGCTCGCCGTCGGAGCCCGTCGGCTGATCGCGGTCGGTCAGCGCGGCACGCCAGGATCCGTCGGTGCCCGCTGCCTGGCCGATGCCGATCGACGCCAGGTAGTCGGCTATCGACTGCCGGGTCACCTCCACCGCGTACCCGGCCTGTTCGACGTGTTCGACGGCACCGAGCAGCTGCGGTACGGCGAGTGGATCGGCGGACTGCTGGCGTACCCAGATGAGCAGTTCGGTCGCGGCGCGCAGCCGTTCGACCGCCACGGCGATCTGGCCGATCGGCAGGTCGTCGGCGGTGGCCTGGACCCGGGCGGCGAGATTCTCGACGAGCGACATCGGGCTACAGCGTCGCGGAGTACGTCTGGGCCTGTTCGACGGCGGCGAGGGTGGCGGCCAGACACTCCTCGAGCTCGGAGCTGGCCTGGAAGAGCGCGGCCTGGGCGGCACCCACCGCTTCGTGGCCGCTGCCGTCGAACGCCGCCGCCAGGCTCTGCTGGGCCTCGGCGATCTTCTCGCTGGCCGCCTGCACGGCGGCCTGACCCTCCGACACCTGCATGATCGCGGCTTCGATGGCGGACTTGACCTCGGCGACACTCGCCACGGGTGAAACCTCCTCGGCGCTGGAAGGCTCTATTAGAGCTTACCGCCGGCGGGTGATTGCTGCCCGGCTGTCCGATCCTGCAGATGGGCTGAGCCCTCACGTCCCGGCACCGACCGTTGCAGGCGGCGCGACCTGCTGGTCTGGCGCCGCCGGCGCGGCGGCTTCAGTCTGAATACGGGTCGCCGTCCAGCGGGTCGGCCGGGTGCCGTTCGGCCGGTGCCGGTGACTCGATCTGGCGGCGGTCGAGCTGATCCGTCAGCCAACGGGGGCCGCGGACCGTCGCACCAGCGGCACTCACCCGCTGGCGCAGCCGCCGGTCGGCCGTGACCACCGCGACCGACCCGGTCGCGGCGGCACGCTCGGCGACGAGCGCCACGACGAGGTCGTCACCGGAGCCGGCGGTGGCGGCGACCCGTACCGTCGGGATCCCCGCCAGGGGGCGGGCCGCACCCTCGACGACGAGCACCACCTCGGCCACCGGTCCGAGGCCGGGCAGGTCGCGACCGGCGAGTCCGGTCAACTGGTCGCGTAGCCGGGCCGCCGCGCCGAGCCGGTCGCGCCACCAGCCGTCGGGCCGCGACCCGACCACGTTGGCGCCGTCCACGATCAGCACGTGTGCCATCCGGTCAGCCTGCCAGCCACCGTCCGTGCGCCGCCAGCCGTCATCGCCGGCCCGGTGCCGGCCCAGGTCTCGCCGACCGCCGTCGTCGGTGTTTGTACCGGTCCGCCTCGGGTAGCCACTGCCCGGGCCACCGCCGGGGGTGACCCGGGCAGGGGGCGCGAACCATGAGTGACGGACCGTACGGCCCGGGCGGGCTGGGCACCGATCCCTGGGAGGATCTGCTCGCCCGGTTCCTCACCGGGGGTGAGCCGCGGCTGCCGGTACACCGGGTGGACATCACCCGACTGATGAGCGCCGACGCCCGGGATCTGCTGACCTCGGCCGCCCGGCGGGCCGCCCACTCGGGCACCAGCGACCTGGACACCGACCATCTGCTGTGGGCCGCGTTGCAGCGCCAGCCGCTGCGTGACCTGGTCCGCCGGGCCGGCGCGGACCCGGACGGGTTGCTCAGCGAGCTCGGCGGGCCGGCCGCCGGCCGGGGTGAGGTGCCGGCCAACCTGTCGTTGACCCCGGCCGCCAAACGTGCCCTGCTCGACGCCCACCAGCTGTCCCGGGCCACCGGGGCCACCTACATCGGCCCGGAGCACGTGCTGATGGCCCTGGCGGTCAACCCCGAGTCCGCCGCCGGGCGGATGCTCGCCGCCGGTCACGTCGAGCCAGGCTCGCTGCAGAACGCCAGCGCCGAACGCGGCCGTGCCGGTGCCGCGCGGTCGCGGCCCGCCCGGGGCACGCCCACCCTCGACCAGTACGGCCAGGACCTGACCGACCTGGCCGCGCAGGGCGCGATCGACCCGGTGGTCGGCCGCGACGAGGAGATCGAGCAGGCCGTGGAGATCCTGTCCCGTCGGACGAAGAACAACCCGGTGCTGATCGGCGAGGCCGGGGTCGGCAAGACCGCGATCGTCGAAGGCCTTGCCCAGCGGATCACCGACGGTGACGTACCGCAGACCCTGACCGGCAAGCGGGTGGTGCAGCTCGACCTCGCCGGACTGGTCGCCGGCACCCGGTACCGGGGCGACTTCGAGGAACGGTTGAAGAAGGTCATCGACGAGATCCGGACCCACGGCGACGACCTGATCGTCTTCCTCGACGAACTGCACACATTGGTCGGTGCCGGCGGTGGGGGAGCCGAAGGGTCGATGGACGCCAGCAACATGCTCAAGCCGGCGCTGGCCCGTGGACAGCTGCGGGTGGTGGGGGCCACCACCTTGGACGAGTACCGGCGCAACATCGAAAAGGACGCGGCGCTGGCCCGACGGTTCCAACCGGTGCTGGTGCCCGAGCCGACCGTGGCCGACACCGTGGCGATCCTGCACGGGCTGCGGGACCGCTACGAGGCCCACCACCAGGTCCGGTTCGCCGACGACGCGTTGGTGTCGGCGGCCGAACTCGCCGACCGCTACATCAGCGACCGGTTCCTGCCGGACAAGGCGATCGACCTGATCGACCAGGCCGGTGCCCGGGTGCGGTTGCGCACCAGGACTCCGGCCGCCGACGTCCGCGAGCTGGAACGCGAGCTGGAGCAGTTGCATCGGGACAAGGCCCAGGCGGTCGCCGACGAGCAGTACGAACGAGCCTGCGCGCTCCGTGACCAGCTGGCCGAGGCGCAGCGACGGATCGACGCCGCGCGCAGCCCCGACGGGGCGCGGGTGCCGCAGGTCGGCGTCGAGGAGATCGCCGAGGTGGTGTCGCGGGCGACCGGGATTCCGGTCAATCAGCTGACCGAGGAGGAACGGGAGCGGCTGCTGCGGCTGGAGGGGGAGCTGCACCAGCGGGTGGTGGGGCAGGACGACGCCGTCACTGCGGTCGCCGAGGCGGTCCGCCGATCCCGTGCGGGGCTGGGCGACCCGGACCGGCCAGTCGGCAGCTTCCTGTTCCTCGGACCGACCGGAGTCGGCAAGACCGAGCTCGCCAGGGCACTGGCGGCGGCCCTGTTCGGCGACGCCGACCGGATGATCCGCCTGGACATGAGCGAGTTCCAGGAACGGCACACGGTCAGCCGGCTGGTCGGCGCACCGCCGGGTTACGTCGGCTACGACGAGGCCGGCCAGTTGACCGAGGCGGTCCGCCGTCGGCCGTACGCGGTGCTGCTGCTCGACGAGATCGAGAAGGCCCACCCGGACGTGTTCAACATCCTGCTGCAGTTGATCGACGACGGACGGCTGACCGACAGTCAGGGCCGCACGGTGAACTTCCGCAACGTCGTACTGATCATGACGAGCAACCTCGGCTCGGAGCTGATCACCGGCGGCGGCCGCAGCGTCGGGTTCGGCGGCGTCGACGGCGACGGCCCCGACGACGACCTGCGGGCCCGCCTGCTGCGTCGGCTGCAGGAGGACTTCCGCCCGGAGTTCCTCAACCGGATCGACGAGGTCATCATCTTCCGTCAGTTGGCCGCGCCGCAGCTGCGGCAGATCACCGACCTGCTGCTGGACGAGACGCGGCGGCGGCTGCACGCCCAGGACATCGCCGTGGAGGTCACCGACGCCGCCGCCGACTGGATCGCCCAGGCCGGGTACCAGCCGGAGTTCGGAGCACGCCCGATGCGCCGCACGATCCAGCGCGAGGTCGACAACCAACTGTCGAGAATGCTTCTCGACGGTGCACTGGTCGCCGGCCAGCGGGTCACCATCGACGCCGCCGACGACGGACTGCGCTTCGACGTCGGTGACAGCGCGCGGGCCCAGATGCAGCCGGCCCGGCCGTGAACCCGTCGGCGTCGACCGTGGCCGTTGCCCCGACCACCCGAGTAGGCCGACCACGAGGAGGACGATGATGGCGGCACAGCGGCGTTCCCGGACCGCGACCGACGAGCTGTGGGACGACTTCCACTCCTGTGTGAACCTCAACTCCGAGCAGCTGCGGGACTGGCTGCTCACCGAGTCCTCCGGCGAGGAGGCATTCGGTGCCCGCGACCTGTCGTTGCCCGATCCCGGTCGCGCGGTGCTGGCCGTGCTGGGCAAACGCCGGGGCGACCTGACCGAGACGGACCGTCAGGTGATGGCTGACACGGTGGCGACCATCCGGGACCTGCTCGATCGGCGACCGCCGGCCGGGTCCGCCGACGACCGCTGGCGTCGGGCGTTGCTGGACCTCGGTCACGATCCGCTGCGTGCCGAGCGACAGAGCTGACCGGCACGTCGCCGGTGGGGCCCGGATGACGGGTCACCCACCGGCGACGGGCCGGGAGGTCGGTACTACGGTCGGGTGATTCCCAGCGAGTAGCTGCCCGAGCCGCTGTACGCGTGCACGACGTACCGGTAGTAGCCCGACGATCCGTTGTAGGTCAGGGTCTCGTCCGGGCCGGGGCTGGTGCCACTGGCCACACTCACCCAGCTCGCGCCGCTCCACCGCTGCAGGTAGAGGTCGAAGTCCCGGCTGGTCGGCCCGTCGAGGCAGGCCCGGTGGGTGCCGGCCCCGGCGGTGAAGTACGTGCCGCCTGGCTGAATCTGGGTGGCGCCGGAGGACAACGTGCCCGAGTAGGTGTTCTGGTAGCCGCTGCAGGTGCCACCGCCCGGCGGGGGGGTGGTCGGCGGGGGAGTGCCGCCACCGGTGCCGGTACGCAGCGTCAGGCCGTACACCGACAGGATCTCGTTGACCGGCTGGAAGTAGGTGGTGCCGCCGATGCTGCAGTTGCCCGAGCCGCCCGAGGTGACACCCTGCGCCTGCTGGCCGGACAGCCAGGAGCCGCCGGAGTCACCCGGTTCGGCGCAGGCGGTGGTGCGGGTCAGCCCGGACACACTGCCCTGCGGGTAGTTGACCGTCGAGTTCTTGGCCTGAATGGTGCCGCACCGCCAGCCGGTGGTGGAGCCCGACCGGCAGACCGACGCGCCGACGGCCGCCTCGGCGGAGCCGGCCACGGTCACGTTGCCACCGCTGTAGTTGTTCACCCACGGCTGTGGGGTCCAGTTGGAGTTGGTCTGCACCCAGGCGTAGTCGTTGCCGGGGAACGACGAGCCCCGGAACGTGCCCTGGGAGACCTGGTTGTACCCCTGGGTCGCGGTGCCGACCGAGCCGCAGTGGCCGGCGGTGACGAAGCCACCGGTGACCGAGAAACCGACCGAGCACCGGCCACCCATGTAGTAGGCGTCTCCGCCGCGTACGTCGTACAACGTGGTCGGTGCCTCGTCGCTGCGTACCACCCGTACGGCGGCCGCGTCCGCGCCACTGTCGGCGACGAACGTCCGGGCCCCGGCGGCGTCGCCACGGGCCAGCACCACGACGGTGTTGGTGGCCACGTCGACATACCAGCCGGCGACGGCGTCGGCCGGGGCGTGTGTCGCACCGCGGTCCAGGGTCGCCTTGACCCGGTCCAGTTCCGCCTCGCCTCGAGCGACCACCTTGGCCTTCGCTCCGGCAGCGACGACCGCGGCGGCGTCGGCCGCGTCGGTGACCGCCACGGTCAGCGTCGCCCCGTCCGGTGACAGCCAGGCACCGCCGAAGTCGGCCCCGAGCGTGGCCCGCAGCATCGACTCCTTCTTGCCGGCGCGGGCCTCGTCGGCGATCCGGGTCCTCGCCTGCTCGGCGGTCAGGCCGAGGTCACGCTGCATCGCCGCGAGCATCCCGGCGGACGCCGCGTCGGCGCCGGGCCGGGCCGCTGGGCCGTCGACGGGGGCTGCCGTGGCTGGTAGTGCGGCCAGACCGGCCGCTGCCAGTGGCAGCACCGTGGCGGCGGCTGCTGCGATCAGTGGTCGTCTCATCTGCTCCCCTTGCCATCGTCGGGAGATGTCGTCACGGCCGTCCGGATCCCACGCCGGCACCGTGCCGTCACCTGACACCCGCACCATCGACATCAATCGAATGTCGGGTTCTCGTCAACGTAATGGCGATCTATGTCAGTGGGCAGATATCACCTGGCTCATACCGTCACATCAGCCGCTGCGAGCTGTGTCGATGTCCTAGGGTTCGCCGTCGCCGGCTGGTAGGTCAGCCCGGCGTGGCCGGGCTGCCGGCCAGTCCCTGCGCACCGAACCCGGGGTTGGCGGCCAACCACCCGAGGTACTGCGGATTGCGGGCGAGTGAGTCGGTGTATGCCGACACCGCGTGCGCGAACACCCGCTCCGCCAGCGTCGCGGCCGGCGCGTCCGGATGCCACCCCAGCAACAGCCGCCAGCGCAGCGGCGCATCCGCCAACGGCCGGGTGACCAGGCCACTGATCGGCCGGAACGTCGCCTGGCACAGGGCGACCGCCTCGCCCGACTCGACCAGGTCGACGCAGCCACGGATGTCGGTCTCGTACATCTTGCGGGGGGTGAAGCCGGACCGGGCGCAGGCCGCGGCGAAGCAGTCACCGAAGCAGCCGTCGCCGGGTGCGGCCACCCACTGCTCATCGGCGAGCATCCCCAGCTCGATCTCCCGGTGCTGCGCCATCGGGTGCGACTCCGGCAGCAGTACGAAGATCGCGTCGACCGCGACCGCCCGCCAGGCCAGGCCGAACTCCGACGACGGGGTCGCGTCCCCACAGACTCCGGTGAGCGCGTAGTCGAGCCGCCCACCGAGGACCATCTGGGCGAGTTCGTCGACGTACCAGGACGCGTAGGTGCTGATCTGCGCCTGTGGCTGGTCGGCGGCGAGCCGGTGCACCAGACCGCCGAGAATGGGGCTGTTCACCCCACCGAGCCGGAAGCGGCCCATCACGCTGCCGGTGCCGGCCAGCCGGGCGGCTTCGTCCTGCAGTCCCTTCATCGCCGGCAGCAGCACCCGGGCGCGGGCCAGAACCAGTTCACCGAGCGCGGTGGGCCGGGCGCCCCGGCGGTCTCGCTCGAACAGTGGCCCGCCGAGGGTCCGTTCGATGCGCTGCAGTTGCGCGGTGAGCGCGGGCTGTGCCAGACCTAACATGGAGGCCGCCTTGGTCACGCTACCGGTCTCGGCGATGGCGCAGACCACCCGCAGGTGACGCAGCTCCAGGTTCATAACGTGACGGTAGGACCAAGACGGGATCGACGGGAAGACCTTCGATGTGGGAAACGTCCCACGACATCAATGTGAAACAGAACCCAACGGACATCATCGATCAACCTGGGGTGCGGTCGGCGCTACTTTCGGTGACCGCGCCGGCGTCGTCGGACGGCAGATCCTCCGGGTAGGTGGTGCGTCCACTGGCCAGATCCCGGACCTTGTCCACCACGCCGATGGCCGGCGCCGTGACGCGGTTCCACGGTGGACGTGTCGGCGCGTGCGGATGCGGGCGGGTGGGCGCGGCCTCCTCGGCGATCGCCACCCGGTTGCCCAGGCGGATCAGCTCCTCCGGCGTCGCGGCCGCCCGCAGCCGGGGCAGCAGGGTCGTCTCGACGACCTCACGATGGCCTCGCCATCCGGTGACCACCGCGTCGAGCGCCCGGCCCCGACCGGTGCCCGGCCCGCCCTCGCCGTCCGACGTCGACCCGGCGGGGTCGTCGGTCGACGCGGTCCGCCAGGCGACCAACGCCGCCTGCAGGGACTCGTCGGTGTCGAGTCCGGCCCGGGCCAGCCGCGCCCCGTCGTCGGGCACCGCCGCGCGTACCGCCGGGTACAGGTACTGCTCCTCGGCGGACAGATGCCGGGAGATCATCGCCACCAGCACGTCGGTGCCGTCGTGCCGCCGCGCCGGGTCTGCCTCGTCGGTGAGCGCCGCGCAGAGCCGGTCGATCCGCGCGTGCTCCTCGACCAGCAGGGTGACCAGATCTGTGCCGCCGGGGTCGTGATGTGCGTCCTGCCCGCCCAGCGACGGGATCGGGGGGAGACCTACGGACACGCCTACCTCCTCCGGGCCGTACCGGGTGCCGGTGCATCCGGTGGCGCCCGCGGCGATACCCGGGCCCGCCGGCTGCCAAACACGCGACCACCACCAACGCTGGTCCGGGCCCCGCCACCGGCCACCGGGGCTGGGTCCAGGGCGGGCGGGCTGGTATGAAGAACCGCATGAGTGCACCGCCCGCGTCGCCGGCACCCGCCGAGGAGGTCGTGCGGATCTGCCGCGACCTGCTCCGGATCGACACCACCAACACCGGCGATCCGCTCACTTGCGCCGGTGAACGGCTCGCCGCCGAGTACGTCGCGGCCGAGCTCGCCGAGGTCGGCCTCGACAGCACCATCGTCGAGTCGGCACCGGGCCGGGCCAACGTCGTCGCCCGGATTCCCGGCACCGACCCCGGCCGGGGCGCGCTGCTGGTGCACGGACATCTCGACGTCGTCCCCGCCGATGCCACCGAATGGTCGGTGCCGCCGTTCGCCGGCGAGGTGCGTGACGGCTACCTGTGGGGCCGTGGCGCGATCGACATGAAGGACTTCGACGCGATGATGCTCGCCGTCGTCCGGGACTGGCAGCGGACCGGGGTCCGGCCGCCCCGCGACATCGTGCTGACCTTCACCGCCGACGAGGAGGCCGGCGGCCGGTACGGTGCACACCACCTCGTGCGGGAACGCCCGGATCTGTTCGACGGGTGCACCGAGGCGATCGGCGAGGTCGGCGGCTTCTCCTATACCGTCAGCGACGACCTGCGGTTGTATCTGATCGAGACGGCGGAGAAGGGCATCAACTGGCTGCGCCTGCACACCCGGGGACGTCCCGGGCACGGATCCATGGTGCACGACGACAACGCAGTCACCGCGCTGTGCGAGGCGGTGGCCCGGGTCGGCCGCCACCAGTTCCCGATCGTCGTCACTCCGACCGTGCGGGACTTCCTGACGGAGGTCTCCGACCTGCTCGGCATCGCGTTCGACCCGGACACCCCGGAGCTCACGATCGCCAAACTGGGACCGATCGCCAACATCATCGGGGCCACGATCCGCAACACCGCCAACCCGACCCGGCTGCACGCCGGCTACAAGGAGAACGTCATCCCGGGCCGGGCCAGCGCCACCATCGACTGCCGGGTGCTGCCCGGCCAGGAGGCCCAGTTCCTCGCCGAGCTACGGCAGATCGTCGGCCCCGACGTCGAGATCGAGCACGTCGAGCGGCAGCCGGCGATCGAGACCGGTTTCGACGGCGCGCTGGTCGACGCGATGGCGGCGGCGCTGCGCTGGGCCGATCCCGGTGCCCGGGTGGTGCCGTACATGCTCTCCGGCGGCACCGACGCCAAGGCGTTCCAACAGCTCGGCATCCGCTGCTTCGGGTTCGCGCCGCTGCGGCTGCCGGCCGACCTGAATTTCTCCGCACTGTTCCATGGCATCGACGAGCGGGTGCCGATCGACGGGCTACAGTTCGGCGTGCACGTGCTCGACCGCTTCCTGCGGCAGAGCTGACCGACGGCCCGCACCGGCACCGGCCGGTGGCGGCCAGATCACCCGTGAAGGGAACTCCATCCGCATGACCGACCAGCACACCGCACTCGACGCCGCGTTGGAGCAGGTGTTCCAGGCGGCCCGGGCACACCTGGACACGGTCAAGGCCGCACAGGGCCGCATCGACGACGACGCGGTCTGGCAGGCGTACGTGACCCTCAACAACGCCTCCTACGCCTACGACGAGCTGCTGCTGGACGCGTTCGGCGAGGTGACCCCCTGGGACGTCGAGTCGATCGACCCGCAGGAGGCCGACGAACGGTTCGGTGTCGGTGCCGGCGGTGTCGACGGCGGCGAGCCGGACGATCCGCACCCGCGGTTCGTTTCGGTGCGGCAGCGTCGTGACTACCGGGTGCCATCGGTGGCGGCGCTGATCCGCATCGCCGAGGCGGCCCGTCGCCAGGGCGCCCCGGCCACCGAGGAGACCGAGCCGGTGACCGGGGTCGGTGAGGCGGTCCTGGAGCTGCTGCAGGCCGGCGACGGCTCGCTCGGTGCACTGGACATCCCCGAGCTGGACCCGCTCGACGGGGTGGTGACGGTGCACGAGGTGGGCACGCCGCTGGACCCGGAGGCGCTCGATGTCGACGACGTCGACGCCGCGTTCCGGTCGGCACCGGGCGACGAGATCGTCGGACGCCTCGACGAGCACGCCTACCTGTCGGACGACGACGCGGTCACCGAGGCGGAGCCCATCGGGCGGGGCTGAACCGTCGTCGCTGCCGTGACCCGGTCAGACGGAAAGGCCGGGTTGCGGCAGCGCGGCGACCTTGCGGCGCAGCACCACCTGACGGGTGCCGTCGCGGTACAGACGTACCCGGGCCAGTTCCCAACCGGAGAACTCGGCCTGGATCGCGAGCTGCGCGGCGGCGGTCACCCGGTCGACGTTCGGCGGTAACCGCAGCGGCGCGTATTCGTAGTCCATGGACCCATCCTGCCGGGCCGGCGGCGCACTGTCACCCGAGGCCTGCGGCCGCGCCGCCGCCGGTCACCCGTCGCGCTCGGGGTAGCCGACCGGTGGCGCGGACACGTCGTCGAGGGCCCGGGCTATCTCCGCCGGCAAGGTCATCCGTTCGACCTGCAGCGCCCCCACGAGCTGGCCCGCGGTGCGCGCACCGAGGATCGGCGCGGTGACGCCCGGCCGGTCCCGCACCCAGGCCAGCGCCACCTCCAACGGTGCCACCCCCAGCCCGGCGGCGGCGGTGGCGACCGCCTCGACGATGCTCGAGGACCGCGGC
Source organism: Solwaraspora sp. WMMA2056 (assembly GCF_030345095.1). NCBI lineage: Bacteria > Bacillati > Actinomycetota > Actinomycetes > Micromonosporales > Micromonosporaceae > Solwaraspora > Solwaraspora sp. WMMA2056. The sequence goes on along the minus strand of NZ_CP128360.1, from coordinate 4,730,102 downwards.
TCCAGATAACCGGCGACGAACCGCTCCAGGTGCGTCGACGCGGCCCGGGAGTCGACCGGCCGGCCGTGCCGGTACTTGCCGGTGAGCACTCCACGACCCAGCGGCGACCAGGCCAGCAGCCCCAACCCGAGGGCGGCGCAGGCCGGCAGCACCTCGCGCTCCACGCCGCGCTGCAGCAGCGAGTACTCGACCTGGACGGCGACCACCGGTGCCCGGCCGGGCACCGCCGTCTGCCAGGCGGCGGCCCGTGCCGTCTGCCAGCCGCTGAAGTTCGACACACCGGCGTAGCGCACCCGTCCGCTGGCGACCGCCAGGTCCACCGCCGCGAGGGTCTCCTCCAACGGGGTCTGCGGGTCGTAGCCGTGCACCTGCCACAGGTCGACGTAGTCGGTGCCGAGCCGGCGCAGCGAGGCGTCGAGGGTACGCAGCAGGTGCCAGCGGGAGGTGTCCCGCCGGCGTGCATCGCCCGGTCGCAACCCGGCCTTGGTGGCGATGACCAGGTCCTCGCGGGGGACCATACTGTCCAGCATCGTCCCGATCACCGCTTCGGCGTCGCCGTCGCCGTACACGTCGGCGGTGTCGACCAGGTTCCCGCCGGCGTCCAGGTAGCTTTTCAGCTGCGCCGCCGCGTCGTCGGCGTCGGTGTCCCGGCCCCAGGTCATGGTGCCGAGCGCGAGCCGGGAAACCGCCAGCCCGCTGCGGCCGAGCGGTCGCTGCTGCATGGGTGCACCTTATGCAGAACCCGGCGGCACGGATATCCTCGCTCCTGTCAACCCCGGTCACCTGCCCGGACATCCGGTCACCGGCGAGTCGCCCCGGCCGGTCGTCCAACGGCGGCGGACGATTGCGTACCCTGATGCGGCCTGCCACCCGGCTCTCGCCGGGTGGACGCGTCGACGCCCCGTGCGCGGGGGATGGGGGATGACGGGAGTGCGACTCGGGCTCAGCCTCGGTTACCTCACGTCCACCGGTTCGCCGGTGGAACACCTGGCCCTGACCCAGGAGGCCGATCGGCTCGGCTACGCGGTGGTCTGGGTGGCCGAATCGTACGGATCCGACTCGCCGAGCGTACTGGCCTGGCTGGCCGGGCAGACCAGCCGGATCGACGTGGGTGCGGCGGTCATGCAGATCCCGGCGCGGACCCCGGCGGCGACCGCGATGACCGCCGCCACCATCGACACCCTTTCCGGCGGTCGGTTCCGGCTCGGCCTGGGGGTGTCCGGGCCGCAGGTCTCCGAGGGCTGGCACGGCGTACGGTTCGGCCAGCCGCTGGCACGGACCCGGGAGTACGTCGAGATCGTCCGTCGCGCGGTCGCCCGCGAGCGCGTCGAGTACGCCGGTGAGCACTATCCGTTGCCGTTGCCGGACGGCCCCGGCAAGGCCCTGCGACTCAATTTCCGTCCGCCACGGTCACGGATCCCGGTCTACCTGGCTGCGGTCGGCCCGCGCAACCTGGAGCTGGCCGGCGAGATCGCCGACGGCTGGCTGGCGGTGTTCTACTCACCGGAGGCGGCAGCCGAGCAGTTGGCGGCGGTCGCCGCCGGCCGGTTCCGCGTCGGGGCGGACCTGGCCGGCTTCGACGTGGTGCCGACCGTACCGGTGGTGGTCGGCGACGACGTGGCCGCCTGCGCCGATCTGGTACGCGGCTACGCCGCGCTCTACATCGGCGGGATGGGCAGCCGGTCCCGCAACTTCTACCACCAGCTGGCCACCCGGATGGGGTTCGGCGCGGCCGCCGACGAGGTCCAGGACCACTATCTGGCCGGCCGGGTCCGCGACGCCGCCGCCGCCGTTCCGCTGGAGTTCATCGACCGTACGTCGTTGCTGGGTCCGCCGAGGCGGATCGCCGAGCGGATCGGTGACTTCGCCGCGGCCGGGGTGACGACGCTGTCGGTGAGCCTGTTCGGCGGCGACGTCGAGGAGAAGAAGGCGACGTTGCGGACGGTGGCGCAGGCCCTCGACACCGCCGGGGTGGGCCAGTGAACCACCGGGAACGGTCCGCGTCGATGGCCGCCGGTGCCCGGCCGGGGGTGCGGCGGTGAGCTGGATCGAAGTCATCGTGCTCGGCGTGGTGCAGGGGCTGACCGAATTCCTGCCGATCAGCTCGTCGGCGCACCTGCGGATCACCTCGGCGCTGTTCTTCGACGCCGACGCCGGGGCGTCGTTCACCGCGGTCACCCAGCTCGGCACCGAGGCCGCCGTGCTGCTGTACTTCGCCAAGGACATCTGGCGGATCTCCAAGACCTGGATCGTGGGCATCTGGGACTCGTCGGTGCGTGGCGACCCCGACTACCGGATGGGCTGGTACGTCATCGTCGGGTCGATCCCGATCGGGGTGATCGGCTTCCTGTTCAAGGACCAGATCCGCAGCGGCCTGCGCAATCTGTGGATCACCGCCACCGTGCTCATCGTGTTCGCCCTGATTCTGGCGTTCGCCGAGTACTGGGGACGGCAGACCCGTACCTTGCAGCGCCTGACCATGCGGGACGGCGTGGTGATGGGTTTCGCCCAGGCGATGGCGCTCATTCCCGGGGTGTCCCGTTCCGGTGGCACGTTGACCGCCGGCCTGTTTCTCAACCTGACCCGGGAGGCCGCCGCCCGGTTCTCCTTCCTGCTGGCGATCCCGGCGGTGGTGATGTCGGGTCTGTTCAGCCTGCCGGACGTGTTCAACCCGGAGGGCCGGGCGCCGACGGTCGCCCAGATGGCGGTGGCGACGGTGATCGCCTTCGCGGTCGGCTACGCGGCGATCGCCTGGCTGTTGCGCTACGTCGCCCATCACACCCTGTACGCCTTCGTTCTCTACCGGGTGGCCCTCGGTTCTCTGGTGATGGCGCTGCTGATGACGGGCACCATTTCGGCGACCTGACCGCCGCCGGTCGACCGGGTGCCGGTGCGCTGGCCGCACCGCGCGGCGGCGTTCGCCGTACGCTGGCCCGATGGCGACAGTGGTGCTTCTGCGACATGGCCGCACGACGGCCAACGCCGAGGGCGGTCTGGCCGGACGCCGGCCGGTCGAGCTCGACGACACCGGCCGGGCCCAGGCCCAGGCGGTCGGTGCCCGACTCGCCCAGGTGGCGTGGGCACAGGTGGTCAGCAGCCCACTGGTGCGCTGCCGGCAGACGCTGGCATTGGCACTGCCCGCGGTGACGCCGGCCCTCGACGAGAGTCTGATCGAGTGCGGGTACGGCGAATGGGAGGGGCAGCCGTTGCGTGCCCTGGCCAAGCAGCCGCTGTGGCGGGTGGTTCAGGAGCACCCGAGCGCTGCGGTGTTCCCCGGTGGCGAGGCGATGGCGGCGGTCGCCGCCCGGGCGGTGGCGGCGGTCCGCCACTGGAACGCCGTCGTCGATGCCGAGCAGGGGCCGGACGCGTTCTGGCTGGCGTGCACCCACGGCGACGTGATCAAGGCCATCGTCGCCGACGCGCTGGGTCTGCACCTCGACCTGTTCCAGCGGATCGTGGCGGATCCGGCGTCGCTGACGGTCATCCGCTACACCGCGACCCGACCGTTCCTGCTGCGGCTCAACGACACCGGGGCCGACCTGACCGGCCCGGTCGTGGCCAAACGGGGCCGGGGCCGGCGTCGGGGTCGTCCGTCGGAGTCGGACGCTCCCGTCGGGGGTGGCGCCGGAGATGGTGAGCCGTCGCGGTGAACCGTCGGTGGGGTGCCGGTCGGGCAATCGGGTCGGTGCGTTACCGGATCGACCCGGGAGCCCGATAGGGTCGACGGCATGACCCACCAGGTGCATGCCTTCGAGCCGCCGGAGCGGTTCGTCGCGGGGACCGTGGGGCCGCCGGGGGAGCGGATGTTCTTCCTGCAGGCCCGGGGCGGCGGCCGCGTGGTCAGCGTGGCCCTGGAGAAGGTCCAGGTGTCGCTGCTGGCGGAGAAGCTGGAGGAGCTGCTGGCCGAGGCGCAGCGGCGGTTCGGCGTCGACGTGCCGGAACTTCCCGGTGGCCAGTCGGACAACGACCCGCTGGAGACGCCGGTCGACGAGGAGTTCCGCGTCGGCACCCTCGGGCTGGCCTTCGACGTCGACACGTCGACCGTGGTGATCGAGGCAATTGCCGTCGGTGAGGCCGAGCCCGAGCCCGAGCCCGACGCCGAGGACGACGCCGACGCGGGTGCCGTCGCGGCGCTGCTCGCCGACGCCGAGGACGACGATGCCGACGATCCGGGCCTGGACCGCCTCCGGGTGCGACTGACCCCCGCCGCCACCCGTGGTTTCATCGACCGCGCCCGTCGGGTGGTTGCGGCCGGTCGTCCTCCCTGCCCGCTCTGCGGCCAGCCGCTGGATCCGCGCGGCCATCTCTGCCCCCGGAACAACGGCTACCACCGCTGAGCGTGATGGAGCCCGGTGGACAGCCCTCGGTGCGCGACGTCGCCGACACGCTGACCCTGTTGCGTACCGGGTCGATCGAGCTGGAGGGGCAGCTGGTCGACGCGTCGAACACCACGCTGCGCGCAGTGGTCAGCGGCGACGGGCAGGCGGCCCGGTGCGTCTACAAGCCGGTCCGTGGCGAACGTCCACTGTCGGATTTTCCGGACGGTACGTTGGCCGCCCGTGAGGCGTCGGCGTACCTGGTGGCCCAGGCGCTGGACTGGCCGCTGGTGCCGCCGACGGTGCTGCGCGACGGACCGTTCGGTCCGGGTGCCTGCCAGCTGTGGATCGACGAGCCCACGTCGGCGGTGCCGCTGATCGGCTTCGTCGCGGCCGATGAGGTGCCGGCGGACTGGTTGCCGATTGCCGCCGCCCGGGATTCGGCCGGCAACGCCTACGCCCTGGCGCACGCCGATGATCCACGGCTGGCCATGATGGCGGTGTTCGACGTGGTGGTCAACAACGCCGACCGCAAGGGCGGCCACGTCCTGACCGGCGACTCCGATCAGGTGTACGGGGTCGACCACGGACTGTGCTTCCACGTGGACGACAAGCTGCGTACCGTGCTGTGGGGGTGGGCCGGGCAGCGGCTGCCGGCGCAGGCTCCACCGGCGTTGCGCCGGCTGCTGACGGCCCTGGACGGTCCGGTGGGTGCGGCGCTGGCCCCGTTGCTGACCTCGGCGGAGATCGCCCAGCTGCGGCGGCGGGCGGCCCACCTGGCGGAGTCCGGTCGGTTTCCTGCGCCGCCGGACGAGCGTAGCGCGATCCCGTGGCCGCCGATGTGATCTCTGTGGCAGCGACCAGCCGTGCGGTGACCGCTGGATAGGCTGACGGCATGGACTCCTGGACCGGCCACGAGGTGCCCCGGCTGCCGGGCACCGGCGCGGCGTTGGCGTTGTTCGATTCGGCGCGACAGGCGGTGGCCCCCACCAGCCCGGGACGCCCGGCGACGATGTATGTCTGCGGGATCACCCCGTACGACGCCACGCATCTCGGCCACGCCGCCACCATGATCACCTTCGACCTGGTGCAGCGGATGTGGCGCGACGCCGGCCATCAGGTGGAGTACGTCCAGAACGTCACCGACATCGACGACCCGCTGCTGGAGCGGGCGGCCCGTGACGGCGAGGACTGGGTGGTCCTGGCGATGCGGGAGACCGCGTTGTTCCGTGAGGACATGGAGGCGCTGCGGATCATTCCACCGGCGCACTACGTCGGCGCGGTCGAGTCGATTCCCGCCATCGCCGGCCAGGTCCGGGTGCTGCTCGACCGGGGCGCGGGGTACCGGCTGGCCGACGGCAGCGGCGACATCTACTTCGATCTGGCGGCGGCGGACCGGTTCGGCTACGAGTCGCACCTGTCGCGGGAGCAGATGCTGGTCTTTGCCGCCGAGCGCGGCGGTGACCCGCAGCGACCGGGCAAGCGCGACCCGCTGGATCCGTTGCTGTGGCGGGGCGCGCGCGACGGCGAGCCGGCGTGGGAGGGCGGTCCACTCGGGCCGGGGCGGCCGGGTTGGCACATCGAGTGCGCGGTGATCGCACTGCGCCTGCTGGGCGAGCGGATCGACGTCCAGGGTGGCGGCAACGACCTGATCTTTCCGCACCACGAGTGTTCCGCGGCGCACGCCGAGGTGCTGACCGGCCAGGCACCGTTCGCGGCCCACTACGTCCATGCCGGGATGATCGGCCTCAACGGCGAGAAGATGTCCAAGTCGCGGGGGAACCTGGTGTTCGTCTCCCGGCTGCGCGGCGACCGGGTCGCCCCGATGGCGGTACGGCTGGCGCTGATGTCCGGGCACTACCGGGCCGACCGGCAGTGGACCGACGACGTACTCAAGGCGGGCCAGCAGCGGTGGCAGCGGTGGCGGGCGGCGGCGGGCGCGGCGGCGGGCCCGTCCGGCGCGGACCTGCTCGCCACGGTACGCGGCCGCCTCGCCGACGACCTCGACACCCCGGGTGCGCTCGCGGTGGTCGACGAGTGGGTCGACGAGGCGCTGGCCGGTGTCGGCGTGGACGCCCACGCGCCGGCGCTGATGGCCGACATGTGCGATGCGCTGCTGGGCGTGCGGGTCCGCGACTGATCGGTGCCCACGGTACCGCCGGGACCGACGCGACGGTGGCGGCCCCGGCGGTGCGTGCGGGTCAGCCGGCCCGGCAGGTCAACGCCGACGCCGACGGCGTTGCGGTGGCCGACCCGATCAGGCCGAAGCTGGTGCTCGCGCCGGCAGCGAGCGCGCCATTGTAGGCGGCGTTGCGGGCGGTCACCGAGGACCCACTGCTCGTGAGGGCGGCGTTCCACGCCTGGGTCACCTGCTGGCCGGTCGGATTGGTCCAGCCCACCGTCCATCCGGTCAGCTCGGAGGCGCCGGCGGTGACCCGTACCTCGGCCTGGAAGCCGCCCTGCCAGCTGGCGACGACCGCGAACGTCGCCGTGCAGTCGCCTGGCGCGCTGGTGGTCGGTACGGCCGTGGTCGGTACGGCCGTGGTCGGCACGGCCGTGGTGGGTACGGGCGCCGGGGTGGTCGGTGCGGGTGCGGGAGTGGTCGGTGCCGGGGTCGCCCCGGTACCGCCGAAGTTCACGTCGCTGCAGAAGTAGTAGGTCTGGTCGGCGTGGCTGGCCTTCCAGATCAGGTAGACGATGTGCCGACCGGTGCGTCCCGGCGCGCTGACCGGGATGTCGACCGAGACGCCGTTGAGGTTGGGGTTGCTGGTCCGGGTGCCGGCGCCGGGGGCCGCGCCGCTGGTGGTCCGGACCAGCTCCAGGTCGCTCCAGCGCAGGCGTTGGGTGAGCGGGTCGAAGCCCTGTCGGGTGACGTAGACCAGGTGGTAGTCGGCACCGTGCAGGGCCTGATCGTGGTACGTGACGGTGAAGTTGGTCCCGACGCTGGCCGCCCGCCAGTTGCCGGGTACGTCGAGCGAGGCGTAGCGGGTACCACCGGTGTTGCCGGCGCTGCACAGCTGTCCGTCGGGGATGTGGGCCTGGTGCTGGCCGTCGACGCCGTCGATGTAGAGGCTGTTCCAGTTCCACATGGCGGTGGAGTCGGCCTGCCAGGCCTGCCAGCACATCGGATCGTCGGTGGCCATCCGAGGGTTCTGGAAGTCGTTGGCCCAGCGCTCGTAGCAGCCGTAGTTGCGCGACGGCGGATCGATCGACGAACCGTGGGCGGTGGCGACCTCGGCGAGGGCACCGCCCAGCAGCAGGGCGGCGGCTGCCGTGACGGTGAGCGCCCGGCGTACGGGCGCCCAGACGGTGACGGAGAGGGAAGGCATGTCTGCTCCCGGACAGGTGGACGGAACGGTCGTGGGGTCACCGGGGACGGCACGCCGCCACCCGGGTCGGGGTCGGCGCTGGATGCCCGGAGATCCCGCTACCGCCGCACGACCCGTGCGGTGGACCCTTGCCGGGAGATTCACATATCTCGATCACACGTGTCAATAGTTGGTATGGAAAACAAAGTACGGCGTAAGAAAACGCCGCTCAGCCGAGTACCAGACCCGGATCCGGGTCCGGATCGGGCACCGGCGCCGGCACCCGGTACTCCTCGGTCAGGGTGGTGACCGGCCCGGGCCAGGTGGCCTGAGCGACCTCGATCGGTCGACGTTCGGCGTCGTAGGCGACATGGAGCAGGTGCAGCACCGGGGTGTCCGGTCTGATCCGCAGGGTCTGCGCCTCGTCGCGGCTGGGCTGGCGCGCGGTGAGTACGTCGCGGGCCCAGGTGTACCGCCGGCCGGTCACCTCCTCGGCCTCCTGGTACAGCGGACGGCCGAACGGCTCGGCCCGGTCCAGGCTGGTGCCGGCCGCGTCGGCGACCCGGAACCAGGAGGCGCCGACCTCGACGGGGGAGTCGTCGGTACGGACCACGTGCCGGCGTACCACCAGTTCGGTGCCGTCCGCCACGCCGAAGGCGTCGGCGACCTCCGCCGGCGCGGGAGCCCGGCCGACCTCGGTCAGCTGTTGGCGGTAGCGGGCCGCCAGATCGGCGTGGTAGCCGCGCTGGCCGCCGTAGCGGCCCCGGGCGAGCCGGTTGAGTCGACGGCGGGTGCCACGGACGAAGGTGCCCGAGCCGGGCTTGGTGATCAGCAGGCCTTCGACGCGGAGCTGGTCCACGGTGCGCTGGACGGTCTGCTTGGCGACCCCGTACATCTCGGCGATGGCGGGAATCGCCGGCAGGCGTTCGCCGGGTGCCCAGTCGCCACGGCGGATGCGTTCGCGCAGTTGGTCGGCGATCTGACGGTGCGGAACCTCGGCGGCACCGGGGTTGACCTGTGGCATCGGCTGCTCCGTTCGACGGGGACCACCTAGCATCCTAGGATGACGAACGGGCTGTGTCCAGCCACACCGGACACCACCGACGAAGGCAACACGCCTCCGCCACCCCCGTCGAGTCCACCTGGGTCGGCACGTCCCGCGCGGCGCGCCCGATCCCGGGCGGGCGCCCGCCGGACGTCCCGGTCAGCGCTTGCGCGCGATGATGGCGCCGTTGGCACCCGGAGCGTCGAACGTCACGGTCCGAATCGACCCGAAGCCGGCGTCGGCCAGCCAGTCGGCGTACTCGGTCTCCGAGTAGTTGCGTCCACCGACTGTCTCCACCAGCATGTTCATCCCCATCAGGGCCGCCTCGGTCGGCCCGGTGCGGTCCGGGTTGAGCAGCAGCTCGGAAATGACGATCACGCCGCCGGACGGCAGCGCCCGGTGACAGCGGGCGAGCAGCGCCCGGTTGGTCGTCTCGTCCCAGTCGTGCAGGACCATGCTGAGCAGCATCACGTCGTGGCCATCCGGCAACGCGGGGTCGGCGAAGAAGTCACCGGCGATGGTGCCGATCCGGTCGCTCATGCCCGCCGCAGCCGCCTTGTCGGCCGCGATCGGCACCACATGGGGCAGGTCGTAGACGCTCGCGCGCAGGTCCGGGTAGCGACGGCACAGTTCGATCGGGTAAGCCCCGGAGCCACCGCCGAGGTCGAGCAACCGGTCGTGGGCACCGAAGTCGTACGCTTCGCCGAGCGCCCGCGCCGTGAAGATCGACGTCGCGTACATCGCCTCCCAGAACAGCTCGAGCATCTGCGGGTCGACATTGGAGAAGACCGACTCCTGGGTCTGCGGATCCCAGGTCAGTGGCCGGTCGGTGCGCAGCGCTTCGCCGATGCGGTGCCACGGCAGGTAGGTGCGCTCGTCGCAGTAGCGTACCTGTCCACCGAAGTAGTACGGCCGCCCGACCACCAGGAACTCCTCGGCGACGGGGGCGTTGCGGTATCCGTCACCACCGGGCTCCTTGACCAGCAGGCCGAGGGAAGCGCAGGCGGCCAGGAGGGTGTCCGCGGGTCGTTCGGCGAGCCCGTACTCGTCGCACAGTTGCGCGACGGTGATGCTCCGGCCATCGGCCAGCCGGGTGAACAGGTCCAGCTCGACTGCGGCGGCGAGGGTCTTGAAGCTCCAGAAACCGGTCACCAGACGCATAAGAGGGAGGGGGGTTAGCATCCGGACATTTTCCGGCAATGGGCCGTCCGGCTGACCGAGGTGTCAGTTAGCCGATAGAACCGGCGTGGTCAGCCGGACGGCCACTCACCTGATCCAGCTGTCGGGCCGGCCGATCCGCCTCGCCGTCGGAGGTACTTTTCGAACTCCTGGGCGATCTCGTCGCCGGTGAGCGGCTGGATCCCGGCGTCCCCGACGCGCTCCTCGAGCTCGCGCACGTACTCGCCCAGCTCGGCGTCCTGCTCGGCGGTGGTCCGCACCCGGGCCTCCCACTTCGCGGCCTCCTCCGCCATGTCGGCCATCGGCACGGGCAGGTCCAGCACCTCCTCGACCCGGTGCAGCAACGCGAGGGTGGCCTTGGGACAGGGCGGGTTGTTGGCGTAGTGCGGCACGTGCACCCAGAACGACACGGCGTCGACCTCGGCCCGACTGCAGGCGTCCTGCAGTACGCCGACGATCCCGGTCGGTCCGTCGTAGCGGGTCGGGATCAGCGCGAGTCGCTCGGCGGCCTCCTTGTCCGAGGCGGTGCCGCTGATCGGCAGCGGGCGGGTGTACGGCACGTCGGCGAGCAGCGCGCCCAGCAGCACCACCCGGTTGACTTCCAGGCTGTGGCACAACTCCAGCACCTGCTCGCAGAAGGTGCGCCAGCGCATGCTCGGCTCGATGCCCCGGATCAGGACGACGTCACGGTCGGTGCCCTGCGGACTGGCGACCATGAACCGGGTGGTGGGCCACTGGATCTGGCGGGTCTCCCCACCGGACATCGCGATGGTCGGCCGGCTGACCTGGAAGTCGTAGAACTCCTCGGGGTCCAGCGCGGCGATCTCGTGTGCCTGCCACACCTGCTCGAGATGCTCGACGGCGGCGGTGGAGGCGTCGGCGGCGTCGTTCCATCCTTCGAAGGCTGCGATCGCCACCGGCGATCGCAGCACCGGCAGGCCGTCGAACTCGGTCACGGTGCCTCCCCGACCCGGCGGCACCGGGGGGTGCCACCGGTGGTACGCACGGGCGGTCGACAGGTACTGGCGGAATCGTTGTCGAGCCTCACCCCGCCAGCCTACGTTGCGGCCGTCGGCTCGGCCCGGCGGCACGCGCCGGGCACCATCGGTGGTGGGTGAATGATCCCCACACCGCCGTGGCCCGTATTGCGCAACTGGGGCAGCATGGTGCTGGACGGGGCCGCGTGTGTCGTCATCTGACCGTGGCGGGAGAAGGAGCCGACGATGGAGCAGCCCGACGGACGTTCCTGGAGTCTTACCCGGGTGGCGGCACTGTGTGCCGCCCTCGTCGCGGCGGCGGCCTGCGCGGTCGCGCCCCTGCCGGACGGTCGGTCGGGGGAGGGGAACCAGCCGGCGGTGCCCGGTGGGGAACCGGCTGGCGACGACGGCCTGCTGGAGGGTACGGACACGGTCGAGGAGTTCGAGCAGGACATCGCGGGTGCCGAGGCGCTCGCCGACCGGTACTGGCAGCAGCGGTTCGCCGGGTTCGGTGCCACGTTCCGGCCGATCGGGCAGACCATCGCCTACTACCGCGACGGCGAGGTGTCCTGCGGCGAACAGTTGATTCCGCGCAACAACGCGGTCTACTGCCTCACCACCGCCTCGGAGTTCATCGCCTACGACGCCAACTGGGCGTACTCGGTGTTCCAGGCGGTAGGCGACTCGTTCCTGTTCTATCTGATCGGCCACGAGTACGCCCATGGCATCCAGGTCAGGCTGGAGCTGGAGTACTCGTTCAGCATCCAGCGGGAGCTCGCGGCGGACTGTCTGGCCGGGGCGTACCTGGGCGACTCGGTGCGCGACGGCACCCTGCAGCTCGACGACGGCGACCTGGACGAGTTCCAACGCGGGCTGGAGGCCGTCGCCGACGACCCGGACCAACCCTGGTTCGAGGAGGGTTCGCACGGCACCGCGGAGCAGCGGATCGCGGCCTTCTTCAAGGGCTACGACGGTTCACTGGCCGGTTGCGACCTGAGCTGACCTGGCGGGCACTGGCCGGGTGTCCGGGCCGACCTGGCGGGCACTGGCCGGGTGTCCGGGCCGACCTGGCGGGCACTGGCCGGGTGTCCGGGCCGACCTGGCAGGATCGGTGTGGGCGGCGAGTCGATCAGGAGGTCCTACCCTGAGCACCACCCGGACACCGGCGGCGGTGCTGTTCGACATGGACGGCACGCTGATCGACAGCGAGAAACTGTGGGACGTGGCGTTGACCGAGCTGGCCGTGCACTACGGCGGCCGGCTGTCCGACGAGGCGCGACTGACGATGGTCGGGTCGGACATGGCCACGACGATGCGGCTGTTGCACGACGACCTCGGTCAGCCGGAGCGGGATCCGCAGGTCGGTGCGGCCTGGTTGACGCACCGGGTGGCTGCCCTGTTCGCGGCCGGGGTCCAGTGGCGGCCCGGGGCGGCGGATCTGCTGCGGGCGGTACGCGCCGCCGGCCTGCCCACCGCGTTGGTGACCTCCACCGAGCGGGCCCTGGTGGAGGTGGCGCTGCACACGCTGGGCCGGGCCAACTTCGATGTCGTCGTCTGTGGTGACGAGGTGACCGCCACCAAGCCCGATCCGGCGCCGTACCTGTCCGCGGCGGCCGCGCTCGGCGTGCCGGCGCGGCGGTGTCTGGCGGTCGAGGACTCGCCGGCGGGTGTCGCCAGCGCCCGTGCCGCCGGCGCGGCGGTGCTCGCCGTGCCGGCGGACGTGTCGTTCGCGGTCGCCGCCGATGTCCGGGTCGTCGACAGTCTCGTCGGGATCACCGTGGCGGACCTGGCCGCGGTGTGTTCCGGTGACCGGGCCGTGCCACGGGTGGAGGTGGGCTGACCCGCCGCCGCCAGTGGGGACGACCGGCTAACCGGTCGTCCCCACTGCCCCCGTCGGCGGGCGGCCAGCCGCCCGTCGTGTGGTGTCACTCGTAGGCGATGGCCTGCAGCACGTTGAGCCGGGACGCCCGCCAGGCCGGCCACCACGCGGCGACCACTCCGGCCAGGGCGGCGGCCACCACGAATCCGGCCAGCTGCCCGTACGGGACGCTCACCACGGACAGTACGTCCTGGCTGCGCATCGCGTACGAGGCGGACAGGCCGAGCGCGACGCCCAGTCCGACGCCGAGCAGACAGCCGAAGACCGCCATCAGCAGCGATTCGACGCGGACCATCCGGCGGATCTGCCGCCGGCTCATCCCCACCGCTCGCAGCAGGCCCAGCTCGCGGGTTCGTTCGTAGATGCTCAGGACGAGCGTGTTGATGATTCCGATGAACGCCACCAGCACGGCCAGCGCCAGCAGGACGTAGAAGATGTTGAGCAGGATGTCGACCAGTTGGTTCTGCTGCTGTACGAAGCTCGACCGGTCGCCGACGGTCACCAGCGGGTAGTCGGCCATCAGCTCCTCGGTCTGGGCGACGATGCGTGCGACGTCGGCGTCCGGCGTGGTGGCGACGAACCCCTGGTACGCCAGCGGCCCGGCGAGGTACTGCACCTGTGACCGCGGCAGGATCAGGCCGGCGGTCAGCGCGGTGCGGTAGATCCCGACGATCTCGTAGGACCGTTCGCCGCCGCGCGGCATGTCGACGACGACGTCGTCGCCGAGCGCCCAGCCGTTGGTCTGCGCGGTGTTGACGTCCACCACCGCTTCGCCGTCGCCGGCGTCGAGGCGACCCTGTTCGATCTCGAAGGCGAACATCGACCCGGCCTGGGACAGGTCGGTGGCGGAGACGATCTGGTTGGGTCGCCCGTCGGCGGTGAGTACCGCGAGGTGGTAGGCGAGGGTGCCGGTAACCCCGTCGAGGTCGGCGACCTCGTCGAGTCGCTGCGGGTCGAAACCTTCCCGTCCGGTTGGCAACTGCTGACCGTTGGTCAGGATGATGATCTCCGCGCCGAGTCCGTTCTCGACCAGGTCGGTGGTGGTCGCCTTCAGCGACGCGCCGATCACGGCGATGGTGCTGACCAGGGTCACGCCGATCATCAGCGCGGCGGCGGTTACCGCCGTGCGGCGCGGGTTACGCAAAGTGTTGCGCCGCCCGAGCCCGCTGGCCGTACCCCAGCTGACCAGGCGTCCGACGGTGCCGGCGATCGGCCGGGTCAGGGCGGGGGACAGCAGCGCCACGCCGATCATCGACAGTAGGACGCCACCACCGAGGGCGATGGCGGTCACTCCGGGTACGCCGGCGAGCCCGAGGGCGAGCCCGACGGCGCCGATGGCGGTGACGACCGCGCCGGTGATGGTGAGCGCGGTCAACGACCGGTCCGGGCGTACCACGTCGCGCATCGCCGCGATGGGCGGCACCGACGAGGCACGGATCGCCGGCACCAACGCCGCGACGACGGTCATCAGGACGCCGACCAGGTACGAGGCGAGTACCGCCGTCGGCGAGACGATCAGTCCGCCGGCGGGCAGCGACAGGGCGCTGACCGCCACGTACTGCAGACCGGCGGCGACACCGACGCCGGCCGCGAGCCCGAGGGTGGCCGCGATCAGCCCGACGACCAGCGCCTCGATCAGCACCGTGGAGGTCACCTGGGTCCAGCTGGCCCCGAGGGCCCGCAGCAGGGCCAGCTCACGGGACCGCTGGGCGACCAGGATGTTGAACGTGTTGAAGATCAGGAACATGCCGACCAGCAGGGCGATCAGCGCGAACCCGAGGAAGAACCAGTTCACGAAGGTCAGCAGCTGGGTGAACTGGGAGGCCTGCTGGTCGGCGAGTTCCGCGCCGGTCACCGCCTCGAATCCGGTCGGTACCTCGGCGGCGACCAGGCGCTTGAGCTCGTTGTCGGCGATGCCGGCGTCGGCGGTCAGCTGCGCGGCGCCGAACACCCCGGTCTCGCCGTAGAACAGCTGCTGGGCCTGTGCCACGGTGAAGGCGACCAGGGTCTCCCCGCCGAGGGTGGCCCGGCCTCCGCTGTACTCCAGCAGACCGACCACCTCGTACTCGCTGGTCTCGTAGGTGCTCGAGACGTAGACCCGCAGCCGGTCGCCGACGGTGACGCCGGCCTGCTCGGCGGTGAGCCGGGTGAGCGCGACCTCGTCGTCGGCGGCTGGAACCCGTCCCTGGGCCACCTGCAGCAGCGCGTCGTCGTCGCCGGTGTCGGCCAGCCCGATGCCCAGCTGCGGGGCCTGGCTCGGCACCGCCTTGCCGTCGGCGGCCCGGAACGGGATCACCCCGGTGGCGCTGGCGTCGCCGGAGACCGAGGCCACGCCGGGCACGGCGGCGAGCCGGTCCAGGTCCGCCTCGGTCAGCAGCGGTGGTTGCGCCTGCTGACTGGCCGGGTCGGCGGCCTGCACCTGGACGGCGACGTCGGCGTTGACCGTCTGGAACAGCCGCTCGAAGCGGTCACTGAGGCTGTCGGTGAGCACGGTGGCGCTCGACACGAACAGCACCCCGAGGATGATCGCCACCCCGGACAGCACCAGCCGCAGCTTGCGTGAGAGCAGACTCTTCAGCGTGGCGCGCAGCATCAGACGTGCTCCTGCCCGGCCGGCACGGTGACGTCGAGGTTCTTCAGCCGGTCCAGGACCGCGTCGGCGGTCGGTGCGGTCAGCTCGGAGACGATCCGGCCGTCGGCGAGGAAGACGACACGGTCGGCGTACGAGGCGGCGACGGGGTCGTGGGTGACCATCACGATTGTCTGACCGTGGTCGCGCACCGAGTTGCGCAGGAAGCCCAGGACGTCGGCGCCGGCCCGGGAGTCGAGGTTGCCGGTGGGTTCGTCGGCGAAGACGACGTCGGGTCGGGCGACCAGCGCGCGGGCGCAGGCGACCCGTTGCTGTTGCCCGCCGGACAGCTGGGTGGGCCGGTGGTGCAGGCGGTCACGCAGGCCGACGGTGTCGATCACCGTGTCGTACCAGGCGGGGTCGGGCTTACGCCCGGCGATGGCCAGGGGGAGCAGGATGTTCTCCTGCGCGGTCAGGGTGGGCAGCAGGTTGAACTGCTGGAAGATGAAGCCGACCTTGTCGCGGCGTAGGCGGGTGAGGCCGTTGTCGTTCAGGCCGGTCACGGTGGTGTCGCCGATGGTGATGGTGCCGCGGGTGACGGAATCGAGTCCGGCGAGGCAGTGCATGAGGGTGGACTTGCCGGATCCGGAGGGGCCCATGATCGCCGTGAAGTGGCCGGCCTCGAGGTCGATGCTGACCCCGTGCAGGGCGATGACCTGTGCCTCGCCCGTGCCGTACACCTTCCACACGTCCGTCGCCCGGGCCGCTGGACCCGTCGCTGTCGTCATGTCGATCATCACTCCTACCGTTGCGGACTGTCATCTCACGGTAGGCGCGGACCGGGCCGGTTCCCTCGTGCCGGGGAAGGGTTCACCGCTCGGTCACGGCGCGACCGGCCCTCCCACCTGAGAAGGAGCTGAGCGCCGCCGACGTCCGCCCAGCGGCCGACGGCGACCCCCTGCGGGTGTCGCCGCCCGGCGTCGGCCCGCTGCCGGCGCGGCTCAGAGTCCGGGCCGGACCAGCCCGGACTCGTACGCCAGCACCACGGCCTGTACGCGGTCGCGGAGCCCGAGCTTGGTCAGCACATGCCCGACGTGGGTCTTGATCGTGGTCTCACTGACCGACAACGCGGCGGCGATCTCGGCGTTGGACAGCCCCTTGGCCATCTGGACGAGCACCTCCCGTTCCCGTTCGGTCAGCACGTCCACGGTCTTCGGCGGTGCCGCGTCCGGGTCGGGCAGGGTGAGCGCGAACTTATCCAGCAGCCGGCGCAGGATCCGGGGGGCGACGACGGCCTCGCCGACGGCCACCGTACGGATCGCGGCCACCAGGTCCTCGGCGGGCACGTCCTTGGCGAGGAACCCGCTGGCGCCGGCCCGCAGCGCGCCGACCACGTACTCGTCGAGGTCGAACGTGGTCAGGATGAGCACCCGGACCGGTAGCCGGGCGTCCACGATCGCCCTGGTCGCGGCCACCCCGTCCATCCGGGGCATCCGGATGTCCATCAGCACCACGTCGGGCAGCAGCCGCCGGGCCAGGTCGACGGCTTCCGCGCCGTCCCCGGCCTCGCCCACGATGTCGAGGTCGTCCTCCGCGCCGAGCACCATCCGGAACCCGGTACGCAGCAGCGGCTGGTCGTCGGCGAGCAGGATCCGGACGGGACGGGCGGCGGACTGCGCGCCGGATGCGGGCTCGCTCACGGTGCTCCTTCTCGGTTCGCCGCGCCCAACTGCTCCATCGGCAGCTTGGCGTAGATGCGGAAGCCGCCGCCGGGTCGGGGACCGGTCCGCAGCGTGCCACCGTACAGGGCGACCCGCTCGCGCATGCCGACCAGACCGTGTCCCAACCGGGTCCGCTCCGGGGCGGGGCCCCGACCGGTGTCGAACACCTCGACGATCAGCCAGTAGATGCCGAAGCTGAGCCGTACCTCGGCGGTGGCCGGCGTGCCGGCGTGTTTCAGGGCGTTGGTGAGCGCCTCCTGCACGATCCGGTAGAGCGTCAACGTCACCCCCGGGTCGAGCTCGCCCGGTACCCCGTCGACCCGTAACGTCACCGGCAGGCCCGCCTCGCGTATCTGTTCGACAAGTGACTGGATGCCGCTGAGCCCGGGCTGGGGTGCCAGTTCGGCGCCGGCCGGTTCGGCGTCGGTACGCAGGACGTCGAGCAGTCGGCGCATCTCCCGCAGGGTGCTGCGGCTGGTCTCGGCGATCGTGCCGAGCGCCTCGTCGGCGGCGTCGGGGTCGCGGTGCAGCACCCGTCGTGCCCCGGTGGCGAGCACCCCCATCACGCTGACGTGGTGCGCCACCACGTCGTGCAGTTCGCGGGCGATGCGCCGCCGTTCGTCGGCGACGGCCTGCTCGGCGGCGACCCGCTGGTTGGCCTCGGCGACCCTGGCGCGTTCGGTCAGCGCCAGCGTCGAGGCGCGCCGGGCGTGCACCGCCCGGCCGATGAAGAAACTGACCAGCGCGGTGAGCCCGTTGATGAACACCAGGTACGGCCAGGACAGGTCGGGTGTCTGCGGATCCGGTAGCAGCAGGGCGTTGGCCGTCACGACCGGCAGCCACAGCATGGTCGTGGCGATCACGGCACCGCGCAGCGGTAGCCAGCACGCGGCGGTGTAGGTCATGATGATCAGCCCGAGCCCGATACCGGCGGGCTGGTGGCCGGTGGCCAGCGGAATCGCCAGGGTCGCGGCGCTGACCACGACCGCCGGCCAGACGAGCACCCGGCGGGCCGCGATCGGCACCGCGGCCAGGACGCCCCAGCCGACGATCGCCGGCCAGCCGAGACCGGCGTCGATCTCCGGTGGGCCGATCGCGGTGAGCGCCAGGTCGACCAGGACCATCGCCGCCGCCAGCAGCCCGTCGCGGGCCAGCAGCCCTGCGGCGGGTCCGGCCGGCCCCGCCGCCCGCGCACGGCGCCACCAGCGGTACGCCACACGGCGGACGACGGGCGTACCGGGCGTGGCGGGTGGCATGTCGCGACGGTAGCCGGTGACGTCGGACCGGTCCGCCCGCCACGGCGCGAACCTCACCTCCTCCTTCAGGAGGAGACGGCCCCTGTCAGGAGGAGACGGCCCCCGGGCCGGAGGGCGGCCCGCCCGGCACACCCGGGTCGGGGTACGGCGGCGGCGTCCCGCCGTACGACGGGCAGTACGCCTGGTAGCTGCACCAGTCGCAGAGCCGGCTGGGCTTGGGCCGGAAGTCACCGCTGCGGGTCGCCTGCAGGATCGCCCGCCACAGCGCCACGACGGTGCGTTCGAAGCGCAGCAGTTCCTCGGCGTCCGGCGTGTAGTCGCAGATCTCGGCGTCGCGCAGGTACACCAGGCGCAGCACCCGGGGGACCACCCCCCGGGTGCGCCACAGCACCAGCGCGTAGAACTTCAGCTGGAACAGCGCCCGGGACTCGAACGCCTCCCGGGGCGCGCCGCCGGTCTTGTAGTCGACCACCCGCAGGTCGCCGCTGGGCGAGACGTCGAGCCGGTCGATGTAG
This sequence comes from Solwaraspora sp. WMMA2056, assembly GCF_030345095.1. Lineage (NCBI taxonomy): Bacteria > Bacillati > Actinomycetota > Actinomycetes > Micromonosporales > Micromonosporaceae > Solwaraspora > Solwaraspora sp. WMMA2056. Next base: position 4,711,337 of record NZ_CP128360.1, on the reverse strand, counting down.
CCGCGGATCAGCAACTCGTCGTCGACCACAGCGTTGATCAGGGTCTCCCGCTCGGCCGGCTCCAGCCGACGGGGATCCTCGACGGTGAAGTACCCGTCCAGCAACCGGCGGGCGGCGGCGAGGAACGTCTCCTGTTGCGGGCCGACGGTGTGGCTTGCGTCGCCTGGTGCCTCCGGGCCGGTGTCCTCGCCGAGCGTGCCGGTCGTGGCCGGGTCGGCGAGGACACCGGCCAGTGCCGGATCCTCGGCGAGCAGCCGTTGCCACTGCGGTGCCACCAGATCGGCGGCGGCCTGCGGGGTCCGGTCCGGCGCGGGCAGGTCGAACAGCCGCTCCAGCACCGCGTGCACCAGCGTGCCGCGGGCCTGGTCGGCGGTGGGCCGTTCCGGCAGCCGGTCGATACTGCGGAAGCGGTACAGCAGCGGGCAGGTCTTGAAGTCGGCGGCACGCGACGGCGAGAGGGTGGCGTGCCGGGGATGTTCGGCCTCGGGTGCGCCGTCCGCGCCGATCGTCGTGCGCCGTACCGTTTCCGCTGTCATGGCAGGCAGGGTATGGCACGGGTGTGACGCCCCGGCCCGCGCCCGGGGCGTGGCGTCGGCCGGGGCGTGGGCCGACCAGAGGGGCAAACCGTGCGCGGCGGGCGACCGGGTGTTCCGTAGCATCGTGCTGATGGAGGAGACCGCGCAGCGACCTGACCGCCGTCCTGACCGGCGACCGGGGCTCAGCCTCGGCCGGGTACTGGGCTTTCCGGTCTACCTCAACGCGTCGGTGCTGCTGCTCGCGGTCCTGGTCACCGTCGTGTACGGCGAGTTCGTCCGCACCCAGCTCGACGTGCCGCCGCCGGTGCGGTACGCCGTGGGTCTGGGTTTCGTGGTCTGTCTGCTCGGCTCGGTCCTGCTGCACGAGCTGGGGCACGCGTTGACCGCCCGTCGGTACGGTATCGGGGTGCGCGGCATCACCCTGGAGATGCTCGGCGGATACACCGAGATGGACCGGGACGCGCCGACACCGAGGGTGGACCTGCTGGTGTCGCTGGCGGGTCCGGCGGTGTCGTTGCTGCTGGGCCTGGTGGCGGTGGTGGTCACCGTACTGCTGCCCGACCGTACCCTGATCGACCAGCTGGCGTTCCAGCTGGCGGTGGCGAACCTGCTGGTGGCCGCGTTCAACTCGCTGCCCGGGCTGCCCCTCGACGGTGGCCGGGCGCTGCGGGCGGCGGTCTGGGCGATGACCCGGGACCGGCACGTCGGCACCGAGGTGGCCGGCTGGGTGGGCCGGTTGGTGGCGGCGGTGACCGCCCTGGTGGTGGTGACCTTGACCGTGACGGGCCTGCTGTCGCCCTTCGGACTGATCTTCATGCTGCTGGTGTCGTTCACCCTCTGGCAGGGTGCCGGGCAGTCGATCCGGGTGGCCCGGATCGGCCGTCGGTTCCCGCTCGTCGACCTGGCGGTGTTGGCCCGTCCGATCTTCGCGGTGCCCAGCGGGACCTCGCTGGCCGAGGCCGAGCGTCGGGGCGCCGAGGCGTCCGGGTCGGGTCCGGTCGGCGCGGCGGATCGCGGTATGCCGGCGGTGGGTGTGGTGGACGCGGCCGGTCGGCTCGTGGCGTTGGTCGACCGGACGGCGGCGGCTGCGGTGCCCGCGCCGCGCCGGCCGTGGGTGGCGGTCGACACGGTGGCCCGCGGCGTGGACGGGCTGCCCCGGATCCCCGTCGGTCTCGACGGCGAGCAGGTGGTCCGTACCGTTCAGGAACGTCCGGGCGCGCAGTATCTGGTGACCCGGGACGATGAGGTGATCGGCGTCCTGCAGGTCGCCGATCTCGCCCAGTTGTTGGAGCCGAGCCGAAAGATGAATCCGTGACCCCTCCGCCGACCGCCGTGGCAACCGGCGCTGTCCCCACCACTCCGGTCTCTGCCCGGCGTGGCCCGTTCCAGCCCGGCGACCGGGTGCAGCTGACCGACCCGAAGGGTCGGATGCACACGATCACCCTGAGTCCGGGGCGGTCCTTCCACACCCATCGGGGCATCGTGGCGCACGACGACCTGATCGGGCTGCCGGACGGCAGTGTGGTGACGTCTGCGGGCGGCACCGCCTACCTGGCACTGCGGCCGCTGCTGGCCGACTACGTGCTGGGAATGCCGCGCGGTGCGCAGGTGATCTACCCGAAGGACGCCGCGCAGATCGTGGCGATGGGTGACGTGTTCCCAGGGGCGCGGGTGTTGGAGGCCGGTGCCGGCTCCGGCGCGTTGTCCTGTTCGTTGCTGCGGGCCGTCGGCGTCGACGGCGAGGTGCATTCGTACGAGATGCGACCGGACTTCGCCGACATCGCCCGGGCGAACGTCGAGGGGTTCTTCGGCGGTCCCCATCCGGCGTGGCGGTTGCACGTCGGGGACGTGGCGACCTGCCGGGAGGTGGGCTTCGACCGGATCATCCTGGACATGCTCAGCCCGTGGGAGCTGGTGGACCTGGTCTCCACCGCGCTGGTGCCCGGCGGGGTGTTCATCGGTTACGTCGCGACGACACCGCAGGTCAGTGAGCTGGTCGAGGCGTTGCGTGAGGTGGGCGGGTTCACCGAACCACGGGCCTGGGAGTCGCTGGTGCGCGACTGGCACGTCGACGGGCTCGCGGTGCGCCCGGACCACCGGATGATCGGGCACACCGCGTTTCTGGTGTCGGCCCGGCGGCTGGCCCCCGGGGTGACCGCGCCGCCGCGGCGGCGCAAGCCGAGCAAGGGCGCCGAGGCGTACGCGCTGCGTCGGCAGGACCGCACGGCGGCCCCACCGCCGGCGGTGTCCGGCACCGACGTGGTCGGGGAGTCGACCGGGGTGGAGCCGGAGTGAGTCGACCGTCGTTCGGTGGCGGCGAGCTGCCGGCCGTGTTCCCGGACTGGTCGCCGTACCTCGACCTGGACGCGGCCGCCCGTGCCTACCTGCGCGACCCGGACGTCGCCCTGGAAGCGTTGGGTGGGGTCCTGGCCGGGGCCGAGGTGCTGGCGTTCACCTTGGAACGGTTCGTCAACGAGGTCAACGGCGTCTGGCAGGAGGTGGCCGTCTGCGACGGCACCCGCGTCGTCCTCTGGCACGGTGAGGACGTACCGCCGGGTGACGGCCCGCCGGGCGCGATGACGTCGTCGTTGCGGGTGGTGCCGCTGTCGACGGTCACCGAGGTGGGGTGCCGGCGGCGGTTGACCCGGACGCCGACCGGGCAGGTCCGGGTGGACAGCGTCGACGTCTACCTGTTGCTGAGCTCACAGGACGAGTCCTCGCCGGAGGAGCAGACCGGGCCCCGGCACGACGCGTTGCGGTTCGGCAAGACCCTCGACGACGGCGGTTCCGGGCAGATCGCGCGGCTGGAGGAGTTCGCCCGGGTTGTCGCATCTGTCATCGGTCGTCCGTTGTTGTGATCCTGGCCGCGTCCGAACCCCGGTCAGGATCCTCGTCAGCTGTCAGCTGTCAGCCGCCGGACCGGCGACCTCGACCTGGTCGTCGGCGCGCACCACGTGGATGCACTCACCGGGGCAGTCCTTGGCCGCGTCGATGACGTCCAGCCGCAGGTGCGCCGGTACGGCGACCCGGGCGCCCTCGGCGACCTGCAGTTGCCCTTCGTCGTCCTTGACGTAGGCGAGCCCGTCGATGTCGAACTCGAACACGTCCCGGGCGTACTGCACGCAGAGCCCGTCGCCGGTGCAGAGGTCCTGGTCGACCCAGACCTGCAGGTGTGCGTCGGTCGGTGCCCCCGGTGCGTCGGTGGCCCGGATCTCGGCCGGGGTCGTCACGAGTGCCCTCCCTGGATGCTGACCATGGTCGCGCTCGACGGTACCCGACACGCCGGGTCGGCGGCACGCCAGCGCCCCTCCGGACCCCCGGTGACGTGAACAAAGCGATCAACGTTGTGGGACGACTGTGTTGCGTGGGTTCGAAACGTCCGGCAAACAGCTAGTGTTAGGGCAGTACGTTTTAGCCCCCGGGGAGGTGGGACGTGGCACGCAGCGACGACGCGGACTCGCGCGCCGCACGGTGGGAGAAGGAGGCCCACGATCTCTCCACCCAGGTCGCGTTTCTTCAAGAGGAACTCGCTCTGGTGCGGCGCAAGTTGACCGAAAGCCCCCGACACGTCCGGCAGCTCGAGGAACGGCTGGCGGCAGCGCAGGCGCAGCTGGCCCGACTGACCGAGAACAACGAACGGCTCGTGGCCACCCTCAAGGAGGCCCGCGCCCAGATCGTCACGCTCAAGGAGGAGATCGACCGGCTGGCGCAACCGCCCAGCGGGTACGGCGTCTTCCTGGCCCGACATGCCGACGGCACGGTGGACGTGTTCACCGGCGGCCGGAAGCTGCGGGTGGCGCTCTCTCCGTCGTTGGACGCCGACGAGCTCCAACGCGGACAGGAGGTCCTGCTCAACGACGCGCTCAACGTGGTCGACGCGTTCGGTTACGAGCGGGTCGGCGAGGTGGTGATGCTCAAGGAGCTCCTCGACAACCCGACCGGCGAGGCGAGTGACCGTGCGCTGGTCATCTCGCATGCCGACGAGGAGCGGGTGGTCCATCTGGCGGAGACGCTGGTGGGCGCCGCGTTGCGGGCCGGTGACTCGTTGATGATCGAGCCCCGGTCGGCGTACGCCTACGAGCGCATCCCGAAGAGCGAGGTCGAGGAGCTGGTGCTGGAGGAGGTGCCGGACGTCGACTACACCGACATCGGTGGCCTGCACTCCCAGATCGAGCAGATCCGCGACGCGGTGGAGCTGCCGTTCCTGCACGCGGAGCTGTTCCGCGAGCACCAGTTGCGGCCGCCGAAGGGCATCCTGCTCTACGGTCCGCCGGGTTGCGGCAAGACGCTCATCGCCAAGGCGGTGGCCAACTCGCTGGCAAAGAAGATCGCCGAGCGGCGTGGCGAGGAGAAGCACACCAGCTTCTTCCTCAACATCAAGGGCCCGGAGCTGCTCAACAAGTACGTCGGCGAGACCGAGCGGCACATCCGGTTGATCTTCCAGCGGGCCCGGGAGAAGGCCGGCGAGGGCACTCCGGTGATCGTGTTCTTCGACGAGATGGACTCGGTCTTCCGGACCCGGGGCTCCGGGGTCTCCTCGGACGTGGAGAACACCATCGTCCCGCAGCTGCTCAGCGAGATCGACGGGGTCGAGGGCCTGGAGAACGTGATCGTGATCGGTGCCTCCAACCGGGAGGACATGATCGATCCGGCGATCCTGCGGCCCGGCCGGCTGGACGTCAAGATCAAGATCGAGCGTCCGGACGCCGAGGCGGCCAAGGACATCTTCTCCAAGTACATCCTCACCGGGTTGCCGCTGCACGCCGACGATCTCGCCGAGCACGGCAACGACCCGCAGGCCACCGTGTCGGCGATGATCGACGCCGTGGTGCTGCGGATGTACTCGGAGACCGACGAGAACCGCTTCCTGGAGGTCACCTACGCCAACGGCGACAAGGAGGTCCTGTACTTCAAGGACTTCAACTCCGGCGCGATGATCCAGAACATCGTCGACCGGGGCAAGAAGATGGCGATCAAGGAGTTCCTCACCTCGGGGCGCAAGGGGCTGCGGCTGCAGCATCTGCTCGACGCCTGCGTGGACGAGTTCCGGGAGAACGAGGACCTGCCGAACACCACCAACCCGGACGACTGGGCCCGGATCTCCGGCAAGAAGGGGGAGCGGATCGTCTACATCCGTACCCTCGTCTCCGGCGGCAAGGGGACCGAGGCCGGCCGGTCGATCGAGACGGCCAGCAACACAGGCCAGTACCTCTGAGGCACGACGGCGGTGGCCCGCACCCGGACCGGGTGCGGGCCACCGCCGTCGTGCGGCTCCTACCGGCATCCCTGGTGCCGGATGTCCCGATGCGCGGTCCGAGGAGCCGACAGGCACGCCGCGTCCGGATCCGCCCCCGCGCGGACTACGCTCGACCTGACCGGCACCAAGGGAAGCGATGAGGTAACGGCATGAGTGTGCGGCGGATCATGGGCACCGAGGTGGAGTACGGCATCTCCGTACCCGGCCAGCCCGGAGCCAACCCGATGGTGACCTCCTCGCAGGTGGTCAACGCCTACGGCGCCCGGCCCGAGTTGAACCGGGGCGGCCGGGCCCGGTGGGACTACGAGGAGGAGTCGCCGCTGCGTGACGCCCGCGGCTTCACGTACTCGGGTGCGGCGTACGACCCGGCCGAGGCGCTCGCCGACGAGGACCTGGGCCTGGCCAACGTGATCCTCACCAACGGTGCCCGGCTCTATGTCGACCACGCACACCCGGAGTACTCCACCCCCGAGGTGACCAACCCGCGTGACCTGGTCCGGTGGGACAAGGCGGGGGAGCGGGTGATGGCCGAGGCGGCCCGTCGCGCGGCGACCATCCCCGGCGCCCACCCGATCCAGCTGTACAAGAACAACACCGACAACAAGGGTGCCAGCTACGGCGCGCACGAGAACTACCTGATGCGGCGGCAGACGCCGTTCGCCGACATCGTCGCGTATCTGACACCGTTCTTCGTCACCCGGCAGATCGTCTGCGGCGCGGGTCGGGTCGGCATCGGTCAGGACGGCGGGCACGCCGGGTTCCAGATCTCCCAGCGGGCCGACTTCTTCGAGGTCGAGGTCGGCCTGGAGACCACGCTGAAGCGGCCGATCATCAACACCCGCGACGAGCCGCACGCCGATGCGGACAAGTACCGCCGGCTGCACGTGATCATCGGTGACGCGAACCTGTCGGAGATCTCCACGTACCTCAAGGTCGGCACCACGTCGCTGATCCTGACCATGATCGAGGAGAAGGCGCTCGGCGCCGACCTCGGCATCGCCGATCCGGTCGCCGAGCTCAAGGCGGTCAGTCACGACCCGTCGCTGTCGCACCTGATGCGGCTGCGTGACGGGCGGCGGCTGACCGCGCTCGACCTGCAGTGGGCATTCTTCGAGCGGGTGAAGGCCTTTGTCGCCGACCGGTACGGCGACGACGTCGACGACGCCACGGCCGACGTGCTCGACCGGTGGGAGGACGTCCTGGACCGGCTCGGCCGCGACGTGCTGTCCTGCGCGTCCGACCTCGACTGGGTCGCGAAGTTGCGGCTGCTCGAGGGCTACCGGGAACGGGAAGGGCTGACCTGGGCGTCGCCGAAGCTGCAACTGGTCGATCTGCAGTACGCCGACGTCCGACCGGAGAAGGGCCTCTACCACCGACTGGTCAGCCGGGGCGCGATGCGGACCCTGCTCGACGACGCCGAGACCCGCAGCGCCATGGTCGAACCGCCGGAGGACACCCGGGCCTACTTCCGGGGCCGCTGCCTGGCCCAGTACGCCTCGGAGGTCGTCGCGGCCAGCTGGGATTCGGTCATCTTCGACGTCGGTCGCGAGTCGCTGGTCCGGGTGCCGATGATGGAACCCGAGCGGGGTACCCGGGCACATGTCGGTGCACTGTTCGACCGCTGCGCCAGCGCGAAGGACCTGCTGGAAGCGCTCACCAACAGTTGACGTCGCCGCGCTGGCGGCGGGGCGCGCGGTCACCTCGCCCGCCGCCGCCGTCGCGAGGTAAGTTTCACTCAGGCGATCGTTGAGGAGGCACCTGATGGCTACCCGTGACAACGCAGGGCAGTCCCAGTCCGGCAAGACCCGCCGGGCCGAGGAGGTCGACGAGGCGGTCACCGAGGTCGACCCCGAGGTCGCACAGCGGCACGCGGAGATCACCGAGGACGTCGACGACCTGCTCGACGAGATCGACTCGGTCCTCGAGGAGAACGCCGAGGAGTTCGTCCGGGGGTACGTCCAGAAGGGCGGCCAGTAGCCGCCGCGCCCAGCGGGTGATGATCGCGCCCGCCGGGCGCGCACGCTAGTCTGCTTCAACCACACGGCGGCCCTCGACCGGTCGGATGGCTGTGACAGCTGGCTGGTCGAGGCGTTCACGTTCTGCAGAGAGGGACCACGTGGCAGCGGGATTCGATCCATCCGGGCGCCTACCGGACGTGTTCACCAACGCGGGGACGTCCTCCTTCACCCAGTTCCTGGCGATGGCCGCACCCGAGCTGCTGCCGGGGCGCCGCCCGCTGCCGCCCGGGCTCAGTGCCGACGTCGCGCCGCACGCCACCACGATCGTCACCCTCGTCACCGCCGACGGTGTCGTGATGGCCGGTGACCGGCGGGCGACGATGGGCAACCTGATCGCCAACCGGGACATCGAGAAGGTGCATCCGGCCGACGCGTACTCGCTGATCGGCATCGCCGGCACGGCCGGCATCGGCATCGAGCTGATGCGGCTGTTCCAGGTCGAGCTGGAGCACTACGAGAAGATGGAGGGCGCGGTCCTCTCCCTCGACGGAAAGGCGAACCGCCTCGCCTCGATGATCCGCAACAATCTCGGGGCCGCCCTGCAGGGCCTGGCAGTGGTGCCGCTGTTCGCCGGCTACGACCTGGCCGCCACCGACCCCGCCACGGCGGGCCGGATCTTCAGCTTCGACGTGACCGGCGGCCCGTACGAGACGACCGGCTACGACGCGATCGGTTCAGGTTCGCTGTTCGCCAAGGCCGCGTTGAAGAAGCGCTACCGGTCCGGGCTCAGCAGCGCCGAGGCGGTCCGGCTCGCGGTCGAGGCACTCTACGACGCCGCCGACGACGACACCGCCACCGGCGGCCCGGACCTCACCCGCCGGATCTTCCCGGTGGTGATGACCGCGACCGCCGAGGGCACTCATCGGCTCACCGACGCGGAGTCCGCCGAGATCGCTGAGGCCGTCGTCGCCGCGCGTACCGAGAATCCCGGCGGCTGAGCGGTCCACCACCGACCGTCGCGTCCGCTGTCGTCGATCCACCTGGCCGAAGGAGAGCCGCCGCCGTGGCAATGCAGTTCTACGCCTCGCCCGAGCAGATCATGCGGGACCGTTCCGAGCTGGCCCGCAAGGGCATCGCCCGGGGCCGCAGCGCACTCGTGCTCAGCTACGAGGGCGGGGTCCTCTTCGTCGCGGAGAACCTGTCCAGCGCGCTGCACAAGGTGAGTGAGATCTACGACCGGATCGGGTTCGCCGCGGTCGGCCGCTACAACGAGTTCGAGAACCTGCGGCGGGCCGGGGTGCGGATGGCCGACCTCAACGGCCTGAGCTACGACCGGCGCGATGTCACCGGGCTGGCGCTCGCCAACGCGTACGCGCAGACCCTCGGTGCCATCTTCACCGAGCAGTCCAAGCCGTTCGAGGTCGAGATCTGCGTCGCCGAGGTGGGCCTGGAGCCGGCGGCGGACGAGATCTACCGGCTTACCTACGACGGCTCGGTGACCGACGAGCCCGGCTGCATGGCGATGGGTGGGCACGCCGAGGCGATCACCGGCACGCTGCGGGCGGACCATCGGGCGGACATGCCGCTGGCTGACGCGATCTCGCTCGCGGTGCGTTCGCTCGCTGGCGTCGGCGCGGAGAACGGCACGACCCGTAGCCTTGCCGCCAATCAACTCGAGGTGGCGGTGCTCGACCGGCGTCGTCGTGGGCGGACGTTCCGGCGGGTGACCGGTGCCGCGCTCACCGCGCTGCTCGACGGCGAAACGACCGCCGACCCGGCGTCGGACGACGACGAGGCGGCGAGCCGGACGGACGGCCCGCGGCTGCCCGGGTCCGCAGCGGACAAGCCGACCTCGTCGGCGGCCTCCGCCGACCTGGAGGACACGGCGGGGTCCGCCGACACCGACCAGGACTGACGCCGATCACGCGGGTCGGCGACGGCACGCCGAGCAGCCGTCGCCGACCCGCGCCGGGTGTCACACCCAGCGGCGCACCAGCCGCCAGTAGGCCGACATCGCGGCGTTGAACACCGGCGTGCCCGGTGGGTTGATCAGCGGGGTGTCCAGCCGGTCGGTGAGCACCCGCATCCAGACCCGGTCGGCGACGGTCCGTTCGGCCTGCAGCTGGGCCCGCCGGTGTCGCAGATGCCGCCGGTGCTGCCACAGCCAGCGGTAGCCACGGAGCTTGTCCCGCAACCATCCGTCCTTGGCGGCCAACGCCAGCATCGCCAACTCCAGTGCCAGCAACGGCGGGCCGAGCAGGACCAGTGAGCGGGCCCCCCACAGGGTCACGACGAACATCACCCGGTTACGTTCCACCAGGTAGAACTTGAAGCTGTTGCGGCTGAACTCGTAGCGGTGCAACGCCACCGCGTCCGGTACGTTGACCACCCGAAGGCCGACCCGCCAGGTGCGCAACGACAGGTCGGCGTCCTCGTGGTAGGCGAAGTAGTGCGGGTCGAACCCGCCGAGCCGGTCCCAGTGGGTCCGTCGGGTCACCAGGCAGGCGCCCATCGCGCCGGCCGTCTCGGTCGGTTCGGTGCGGGTCTCCCGCTGACGGAACCCGCCGATCCAGCTCAGGCCGAGCACGTGGACCTCGTTGCCGCTGGAGTTCAACAGCTCAGGCTCGTCGGCCAGGCGTACCGCCCCGGCGGCGATGCCGATGCTGGGATCGGCGAGCTCCTCGACCAGACGAGCCAGGGTGGTCGGTTCGACCACCGCGTCGCCGTTGATCAACGCCACGTACTCGCCGGTGGAAGCCTCGACGCCGAGGTTGCAGCCGGCCGAGAAGCCGACGTTCTCACCGTGGCCGACCACGCTCACCCCGGGGACCTCCCGCAGGTGGGTGACGTCGTCGGTGGTGCATCCGTTGTCGACCAGTACGACGTCGACGTCGACCTTCGCCGAGTGCAGCAGCGCCTCCACGCTGCGCCGCAGCAGCGGCTCCGCGCCCCAGGCCAGCACGATCGCGCTGACCCGTGGGAGTCCGGTGGAGTCCTGCTCAGGATTGCTTGCCGACATGTCGATGTCTCTCCTGGGGGTGGGGATCGCGGGGCGGGGAACACGACCCGCGGCGGCGGGCCGGGCCGGGCGAATCAGCCGACAGCCTGGCCGTCAGCCGACGAACCGGGGGTCACGCAGCGCAGCGGAGAGCATGCTCCGCCAGTCTGCCATGGCGGGGAGTCCGGCGAGCGCCCAACGCTGATGTCCGAGGACCGAGTACGCCGGTCGGGCGGCGGGTCGACGGAACTGACCGCTGTCGGTGGGGCGGATCCGGTCCGGGTCGAGTCCACGCAGCGCGAACGCTTCCCGGGCCAGGCCGCACCAGGTGGTCTGGCCGCTGGCCGTACCGTGGTAGATCCCGGCTGGCGCGGCTCCGGCCCGCGCCACCCGGGCCAGCGCGACCAGCCGTTCGGCGAGCGCGTACGACCAGGTCGGCTGGCCGTGCTGGTCGTCGACCACGTCGAGGTGGTCGCGCTGGCCGGCCAGCCGCAGCATCGTGGCGACGAAGTTCGGGCCGTGGGCACCGTAGAGCCAGGCGGTGCGTACGACGTAGCCGGTATCCGGCAGGAGCCGGGTGACCGCCTGCTCGCCGACGAGCTTGCTGCGTCCGTACGCGTTGACCGGCGTGGTCGGGGCGTCCTCCGGGTACGGCGACCGCCCGTCACCGGCGAACACGTAGTCGGTCGAGACGTGGACCAGGACGGTGCCCCGCTCGGCGCAGGCCTGCGCCAGATGGGCGACCCCGGTGCCGTTGACGGCGGTGGCCGCCGGCTCGGCGGTCTCCGCGCCGTCCACATCGGTCCAGGCGGCGGCGTTGATGACCACCCGGTGTCCGTCGACGGCCGCCGCGACGGCGGCCGGGTCGGTGATGTCCAGTTCGGCGCGGGTGCAGGCGGTCACCGCCACCGGGTCGGGCTGGTCGGCGAGGACGGCGAGCAGGTCGAGGCCGAGCATCCCGCCAGCCCCGGTGACCAGCCATCGGTCCGGCGCGCTCACTTCGCCACGGGCTTCTTGAGCGGCTCCCACCAGGCACGGTTCTCCCGGTACCAGCGGACCGTGTCGGCCAGCCCTTCGTCGAGGGTGACGCTCGGCGTGTAGCCGAGTTCGCGGGAGATCTTGCCGATGTCGAGCGAGTAGCGACGGTCGTGGCCCTTGCGGTCGGTGACCGGAACCACTCGGTCCCAGCCGACCCCGCAGGCGTCGAGCAGCCGTCCGGTCAGCTCCTTGTTGGTCAACTCGGTGCCACCGCCGATGTGGTAGACCTCGCCGGCCCGCCCGCCCGCCGCCACCAGTGCGATGCCCACACAGTGGTCGCGGACGTGCAGCCAGTCCCGGATGTTGCCGCCGTCGCCGTACAGCGGCACCGTGCCACCGTCGAGCAGGTTGGTGACGAACAGCGGGATGACCTTCTCCGGGAACTGGTAGGGCCCGTAGTTGTTGGAACAGCGGGTCACCACCACGTCCATCCCGTGGGTGCGGTGGTAGGCCAGGGCCAGCAGGTCGGAGCCGGCCTTGGAGGCCGAGTACGGCGAGTTCGGCGACAGCGGCCAGTCCTCCGTCCACGACCCGTCCTCGATCGACCCGTACACCTCGTCGGTGGAGACGTGGACGAACCGGCCGACACCGTGACGCATCGCCGCGTCGAGCAGTGTCTGGGTGCCGAGCACGTTGGTGGTGACGAACTCGGCCGCCCCGGAGATCGAGCGGTCGACGTGCGACTCCGCCGCGAAGTGCACCACCATGTCATGGTCTGGCAGGGCCCGGTCGACTGCGGCGGCGTCGCAGATGTCGGCCTGGACGAACCGCAGCCGCGGGTCGTCACGGACCGGGTCGAGGTTGGCGAGATTGCCGGAGTAGGTCAACTTGTCCAGCACTGTGACGCCGCTGGGGGCCACCCCCGCCGTTTCCGGGTCGGTGAGCAGCATACGGACGAATTCGGAACCGATGAAGCCGGCACCGCCGGTGACGAGGATCCTCACGGGTCACGAAGTCTACGCGACCGCACCGCGACCCGGGCCCGCACTGTCGGTAGTCCGCTCCAACGCGACCAGAACGTTCTCCCGCCACGGCGGAATCGGCGCCAGGGTGGTCCGGGTGAATTCCGGCAAAGTCCCGCCCAGCAGCGTTGCCAGCTGCGCCTCGGTCATGAACTCGACGTCGCGGTCGCCGGTGACGTAGCGGTCGGCCCAGTAGGCCAGCCGGCCCGCGACCGGCCGGTCCCGGGCCCACTCCTTGACCAGCAGGAGTCCGCCGGCGGCGGTCAGCGCGGCGGCGTGCCGCAGCACCGCTGGGCGGGCGGTGGCCGGGATGTGGTGCAGCACGTCGACGATGACGACCAGGTCGAACGGGTCGGGCTGCCCGGCCGCCAGCATGGCGATGTCCTGGCGGCGGAACTCGGCGCGGGCGGGATCGCCGCGGTAGAGCCGACCGGCGGTCGCCGCCGGGTCGATGCCGAGGTATTCGGCGGTGGGGAAGACCGTGGTGAGCCGCTGGGCCAGCGCCCCGTCGCCGCAACCGACCTCCAGGATCCGTTTCGCCGGGTGCAGCGCCGCGACGCGGCCGCCCAGGTGGTCGAGGTCGATGAAGAAGCGGCGGTACAGTTCGGCGGCCGGTATCTCCAACCGGCCCAGCCGGTGTCGGACGAAGGTGCCGATCCCCACTGGTGCCCCCGATCATGACCCGTCGACGCCCGCCCGTAGACGCCCGCCCGGTAGGCTCCCGGCCGTGCGTGGAATCCTACTCGCCGGTGGCACCGGATCGCGGTTGTGGCCTATTACCCGTGCGGTGTCGAAGCAGCTCATGCCGGTCTTCGACAAGCCAATGATCTACTATCCCCTCTCCACCTTGATCACGTCCGGCGTCAAGGAGATTCTGGTCGTCACCACCCCGGACGACCAGCCGCAGTTTCAGCGGTTGCTCGGTGACGGGTCACAGTTCGGGCTACGGTTGGCCTACCGGTCCCAGCCCCGGCCCGAAGGCATCGCGCAGGCGTTCGTCCTGGGTGCGGACTTCATCGCTGACGAGGCGGTGGCGTTGATTCTCGGCGACAACATCTTCCACGGTGTCGGCCTGGGGCGGCAGCTGTCCGACCACGGCGGCCTCGTCGGTGGGCTGATCTTCGCCTACCCGGTGGCGAATCCGCAGGCGTACGGGGTGGTCGACTTCGACGCCGCCGGCCGGGTGCTGTCGATCGAGGAGAAACCGCAGCGGCCCCGGTCGCGGTACGCGGTACCGGGGCTGTACTTCTACGACAACCGGGTCGTGGAGATCGCCGCGGGGTTGGCCCCGAGCGCCCGGGGCGAGTTGGAGATCACCGCCGTCAACGAGGCCTACCGCCGGGCCGGGCAGCTCTCGGTCACCGTCCTGGACCGGGGCACCGCCTGGTTGGACACCGGCACCTTCGCCTCGATGATGCAGGCGGCGGAGTTCGTCCGGGTCATCGAGGAGCGCCAGGGCATGAAGATCGGCTGCGTCGAGGAGGTCGCCTGGCGGGCCGGGTTGATCGATGACGGCCAGCTACGGACGCTGGCCGAGCCGCTGACCAAGAGCGGGTACGGCGACTACCTGCTGAGCCTGCTCGATGAGCGGTACGACCGTCGGCTCACCGGGGCCGATACCGGCGAGGAGGACCGATGAAGCTCCGCGAACTGGAGGTCCCGGGCGCGTGGGAGGTCACCACCGCGCAGCACGGCGACCCGCGTGGACTGTTCATGGAGTGGTACCGCTTCGAACACCTGGCCGAGGCGGTCGGCCATCCGCTGCGGCTCGCCCAGGGCAATCTGTCGGTGTCCGCACGCGACGTGGTGCGTGGCATCCACTTCGCCGACGTGCCGCCCGGCCAGGCCAAGTACGTGACCTGCGTGCGGGGTGCGGTGGTCGACGTCATCGTGGACCTGCGGGTCGGATCGCCGACTTTCGGCCGGTGGACGGCGGTACGGCTCGACGACGTGGACCGCCGGGCGGTGTACCTCAGCGAGGGGCTCGGGCACGGGTTCTGCGCCATGACCGACGACGCCACCCTGAATTACCTCTGCTCGACGACGTACAACCCGCAGGCCGAGCACGCGGTGCACCCGCTCGACCCGGACCTGGCCATCGACTGGCCGACCGGGTCGCCGCAGCTGTCCGCCAGGGACGCGGCGGCGCCGACCCTGGCGCAGGCCCGCGCCGACGGACTGCTGCCGGACTACGCGCGGTGTCAGGAGTTCGTCACCCGCTTGAACACCGAAGATTCACCGTACGCATCGCCGCAGTGACTCTACGCAGATCGGACCTCTCGGGCGGCATCTGCGGCCGCGGGCCCGCGAACATCGCCCGACAGGTCATCCGAGACTGACCATGGACCGTCCCGGGCGGCTAGTGTCTGCTCATGGAACGGCGAATCTTCGGGCTCGAAACCGAGTACGGTGTCACCTGCACCTACCGCGGCCAGCGACGGCTGTCGCCGGACGAGGTGGCGCGTTACCTGTTCCGCCGGGTGGTCTCCTGGGGGCGGTCCAGCAACGTCTTCCTCCGTAACGGCGCCCGGCTCTACCTCGACGTCGGTTCGCATCCGGAGTACGCGACCCCGGAGTGCGACTCGGTGACCGATCTGGTCGCGCACGACCGCGCCGGCGAGCGGATCCTGGAAGGCCTGCTGGTCGACGCCGAGAAGCGGCTGCACGACGAGGGCATCGCCGGCGAGATCTACCTGTTCAAGAACAACACCGACTCGGCCGGCAACTCCTACGGCTGCCACGAGAACTACCTGGTCTCCCGGCACGGCGAGTTCGGCCGGCTGGCCGACGTGCTGATCCCGTTCCTGGTCACCCGGCAGTTGATCTGCGGTGCCGGCAAGGTGCTGCAGACGCCCCGGGGTGCGGTGTACTGCCTGTCGCAGCGGGCCGAGCACATCTGGGAAGGGGTCTCGTCGGCGACGACCCGTTCCCGGCCGATCATCAACACCCGTGACGAGCCGCACGCCGACGCCGAACGTTACCGCCGGCTGCACGTCATCGTCGGTGACTCCAACATGAACGAGGTCACCACCCTGCTCAAGGTCGGCAGCGCGGACATCGTGCTGCGGATGATCGAGGCGGGCGTGGTGATGCGGGACCTGTCGCTGGAGAACCCGATCCGGGCGATCCGCGAGGTCTCCCACGACATCACCGGCCGCCGCAAGATCCGTCTCGCCTCCAACAAGGAGGTCAGCGCCCTGGAGATCCAGCAGGAGTACCTGGCCCGGGCAACGGAGTTCGTCGAGCGTCGCGGCGGCGACCAGACCGCCAAGCGGGTGGTCGAACTGTGGGGCCGGGTGCTGCGGGCCGTGGAGACCGGGGACCTCGACCCGGTGGCGAGGGAGATCGACTGGGTCACGAAGCTGAAGCTGATCGAGCGTTACCAGCGCAAGCACGACCTGCCGCTGTCGCATCCCCGGATCGCCCAGATGGATCTCGCCTACCACGACCTGCGGCGTGGCCGGGGCCTGTACGCGTTGCTGGAACGGCGCGGCCAGGTCGACCGGGTGGCCACCAACCTGGAGATCTTCGAGGCCAAGGAGACACCGCCGCAGACCACCCGGGCCCGGTTGCGCGGGGAGTTCATCCGCCACGCCCAGGAGAAGCGTCGCGACTTCACCGTCGACTGGGTGCACCTGAAGCTGAACGACCAGGCACAGCGGACGGTGCTGTGCAAGGACCCGTTCCGTGCCTACGACGAGCGGGTGGAACGGTTGATCGCGAGCATGTGACGGTAGGCTCGTCCGGTCATGGCTGACTCCACCCGACCCGGTTCCCCGCCGGATCCGTCGACGCCCGCTGGGCCGTCCGATCCGGCGGGCCCCGGCGCGTCGCCGCCACCGGCGGCCACACCGCCGTGGAGCCCGTTCCCGGCCACCGAGTCCTGGCTGGAGCGCCGACGCCGGAAGGTCGTCGAGGAGATCGCCCGTAACCGCCGTGGCGAGTACACCGTGCCGACCTGGGTGCTCGCCGCCGCGCTCGGGCTGATCCTGGTGGCCTGGGCCACCCTGATCATCGTCAGCTGACGCCGTCGCCCTCGGTGCCAGCGTCGCCGGCCGGGCCTGACGCCGCCGCCAGGGCGGCGGCGTGCCGGCCGGCCGCGGCGCAGGCCAGGAAGTAGGCGTGGTCGCCGGCCAGGTCCCGGCCCATCGTGCGCAACGGCACCGGGCTGTCCCGCAGCGCGGCGGTCAGGCCGGCGGTCGGCACCCGGACCGTCCGGTGCCGACCGGTCGGCGCGGTCAGCGGCGCCAGCGCCGCCGCCACCTCGGCGGCGATCGTCGTCGGCAGCTCCGCCGGCACCACCAGGTCCGCCGGGGCGAGCGCGACCCGCCCGTACGCGGTGACGCTGTGATGCGACACGCCGTGGTGACGTGCCCGGGGGTCCGCGTCGGAGATCCGTAGCGCGCCGACCGGCCGGCCGCCGAGGGTGGCGACCGCGTTGACCGCTTCACCCACCGCGACGCCGGAGAACCCCCACCGGGTGCCGGTGCCGAGATTGCCGGGGCCCTGGCTGACCACGGCGATGTCGGCGTGCAGCACGTGGCGGGCGGCGAGCAGACCGCTGTGCGTGGTGGTGGCCTCCAGGTCACCGCCGAAGCACTGGCCGACGGTCACCGTGCCGGCCAGGGTGCCGGCCAGCCCGTCGAGGGTGCGGGAGAAGCCGGCCGGGAGCGCACCACCGTCGGTCATCACGTACGCGATCCGCAGCGTCGGTGAGTCGGCGAGGGCGCCGGCGACGATCGCCGGCAGAGCCGAGTGCAGGTCGGCGGTGACGACCGGCATGCCGGCCAGGTCGTCGGCGTCGGCCAGCACCTGCCGGTACGGCGAGGCCTCCTCGTCGACGCCGCAGACGATCGCCTGCAGTGGGGTGTAGCGTGCCTTGACCAGGTGCCCGCCGGAGCGGTCGTCGCCGCCGGGCGGGTCGGCCGGCAGCCGCTGCGGCACCGCCACCACCAGGGCGTAACCGCCGGTGCCCAGGCCCATCGCCAGCGCGCCGACGTTGAGCAGTACCGCGTCGCCGGGCTCCGGCACGCCGACCAGTTCCGGGTAGGCCAACGCCCGTACGGTCGTGCCGTCGACGGTGACGTCGAGTTCCACCGCGCCCCGCCACCGTCGTCGGATACCGGTCACCGTGCCACTGCGCCAACGCACCATGCCCGGCACGGTAGTCAACGCGCGTACCGTCGGCCCCGGGTGGGGCGTCCGGCGTGGCGTCGGCACTGCTAGCGTCGTGCCGTGTCCCGCAACCGGACCGAACGCCTGGTCAATTTGGTGATCTGCCTGCTGTCGACCCGACGGTTCCTGACCGCCGCGCAGATCGCCGCGACCGTGCCCGGCTATGAACACGATCCCACCGACTCCCGCGACCACGAGGCGTTCCAGCGCAAGTTCGAACGCGACAAGGCGGAGCTGCGCGATCTCGGCGTACCGCTGGAGACCGGCACCGCCAGCGTCTTCGACAGCGAACCGGGCTACCGGATCGCCCGCCGCGAGTACGCCCTGCCGGAGATTCCGCTGGCCCCGGAGGAGGCGGCCGCTGTCGGTATCGCCGCCCGGCTGTGGCAGCACGCCGGACTGGCCGCCGCCGCGTCGTCCGGGCTGGCCAAGTTGCGCGCCGCCGGCATCGACGTCGACCCGCAGGCCACCCTCGGGGTGGAGCCGGTGGTCACCGTCGATCCGGCGTTCGCCGCCCTGACGGCGGCGGCCCGCGACCGCCGGCCGGTCGGCTTCGACTACCGGGTGCCCAGCGGTGACACCCCGACCCGCCGCCGGCTGCAGCCCTGGGGCGTGGTCTGCTGGCGGGGCCGCTGGTACGTGGTCGGCCACGACGAGGACCGCGCGGCGACCCGCTGCTTCCGGTTGTCCCGGGTGGTCGGCCCGGTCCGCCCGACCGGCGCTCCCGGCAGCTTCACCCCGCCCACCGACATCGACCTGATCAGCCACGTCGCCCGGTGGTCCGGCCCGGTGGAGCGCACCGGCGTGGCCACGGTGCTGGCCCGGCCCGGTCGGGCCGCCGGCCTGCGCCGCACCGCGCAGACCTGCGTCACCGGGCCCGACGGCGACCGGCTCACCCTGCGCTACGGCGAACCGGAGGCGCTCGCCGGACACCTCGCCGGGTACGGTGCCGACGTGCGGGTCCTCGATCCACCGGAGGTACGCGACCTGGTGGTCCAACGACTCAAGGAGATCGTCGCGGCGCACGAGCCGGCCGGGGCGGAGGTGCCGAGGTGACGAAACCGACCGGATCCCGGGCGTCGGCCGACCGGCTGGCCCGGCTGCTGAACCTGGTGCCGTACCTGCTCGCCCGACCCGGCGTGGAGATCGCCCAGGCGGCGGCGGACCTGGGCACCACGGACCGGCAGTTGCGGGAGGACCTCGAGCTGCTCTGGGTGTGCGGGCTGCCCGGCTACGGGCCCGGCGACCTGATCGACATGGCGTTCGACGGTGACCGGGTGACCATCACCTACGACGCCGGCATCGACCGGCCGCTGCGACTCACCCCCGACGAGGCGTTGGCGCTGGTGGTGGCGCTGCGGATGCTGGCCGAGACGCCGGGCCTGGCCGGTCGCGACGCCGTCGAACGGGCGTTGGCCAAGATCGAGGACGCGGCGGGGGAGCTGGCCGGAGCCCCGGTGGCGGTACGGCTGGTCGGCGACCCGGAGCGGCTGGACCGGCTGCGGACGGCGGCCCAGAGCGGCCGGGCGGTCCGGATCACCTACTACACGGCGACCCGCGACGAGACCACCGAACGCACCGTCGACCCGATCCGGGTGCTGATGATCGGTGGGCGCGGCTACCTGGAGGCGTGGTGCCGGCGCGCCGACGCGGTGCGGCTGTTCCGCGCCGACCGCATCGACGCACTCGTCGAGCTCGACGAGCCGGCCGCCGTACCGCCGCAGGCCGGCCGGGGCGAGCCGCGCGAGACCGCGTTCCAGCCCACGGCGGACCTGCCGGTGGTCACCCTGCGGGTGGGTCGCGGCGGGCGCTGGATCACCGAGTACTACCCGTGTGACCGGGTGGAGGTCGAGCCCACCGGCGACTGGCTGGTCACCCTGCGGGTGACCGACCTGGCCTGGGCCCGGCGGTTCGTGCTCTCCCTCGGCGCGGAAGTGACGGTCACCGCGCCGGCCGAGCTGGTCGCCCAGGTGCATGCGGCGGCGGCGCAGGCGCTGGCGGCGTACTCGGCCCCGGCGCCGGCGGCCGACCCGGTGCCGGGCCAGGAGACGTCGGCTGCGGCCCCGGTCGGTACCGGCTAGTCTGCTCAGGTGCTGACCTGGATCGTCCTCGCCGTACTGGGCTGTGCCCTGGTGCTGCTCGTCCTGTCGGTCCGTCCGGTGCTGTACCGGCTGTCCACGCTGCGCCGGGCGGTGCTGGCGCTGCAGCATCGCCAGGGCGAAGTCGAGGCGTTGGCGCTGCGGGCCGAGCAGCTGCAGACCCGGGTCGACCAGCTGCAACGCCACCTGGAGTCCGCTGAGCGCCGTCGCGCGATGGCCCGCGCGGACCGTACCGGCTGACCGCCAGACCACGCCGAGCTGGCCTGTTCGGTCATGCCGTCAGGTTCGACGCCTTCAGCTGGTGCCCGCGTGGTTGACGGGCCAGTTGATCGTGGTTGAGACTTCACCGACCAGGCCAGATTGACCCGGTCTGGCAGGTGGCGGACCCAGCGAACGCACGTACGATGGGTTCGTCACCACCGACGCACCGACTGGAGCCTTGCCATGCACATCCTGAAGCCGTGGCACATCGCCGTCCTCGTGGTCGTGCTGATCCTGCTCTTCGGCGCCAAGCGGCTGCCGGACGCGGCGCGGTCGCTTGGTCGATCCCTGCGGATCATCAAGGCCGAGACCAAGAGCCTCGCCGAGGACGACAAGGACCTCGCGGAGAAGGCCGAAGCCCAGCACGGCCGCGCGCCGTACCAGGCCGAGCCGATCATCGAGCCGACCAGCGTGCACCAGCCCGGCTACCAGCCACCTGCGGCACCGATGGCCGAGCAGCCACAGCGCGTCCGCGACGCCAACTGACCGGAAGGGCCTCCTCCCGTGGGCTTCGCCCTGCGCCGGCGCGGTCCGAGCAATTTCGACCGCGCCTCCGACGGCTCGATGACCCTGATCGAGCACTTTCGCGAGCTGCGTTCCAGGCTGTTCCGCGCTTCGATTGCCATCGTGGTTGGTATCGCGCTCGGATTTTGGTTGGCAGAGCCGGTACGTGGATTGTTGCAGCAGCCGTACTGCAACCTGCCCACCTCGATCGGGCCCGACGGACAGTGTAAGTTCGTCCAGCTGGGGCCGGCAGACGTCTTTCTGCTGAACCTCAAGGTAGCCCTTTGGGTTGGCCTTATCGTGGCGGCGCCGTTCTGGCTGTACCAGCTCTGGGCATTCATCGCTCCCGGGCTACATCGCAATGAGCGGCGGTATGCCTACATCTTTACCGCTATTGCGGCTCCCCTGTTTGCGGCCGGTGCGGTTCTTGCGTTCTTCGTGGTCGAAAAGGGCCTCGAGTTCCTGATGAACTTCGCCGGAGATGATATTAATACAACCCTCGAGGTGACGAGGTATATAACATTTGTCACGAACCTGATCTTGCTTTTTGGTGTGGCATTTGAGTTTCCGCTCGTTGTCCTGATGCTCAACTTTGTGGGGATTGCGAGTGCCAAGCGTCTCCTGAGTTGGTGGCGGGTCGCCGTATTCGTCTTCTTCCTGTTCTCTGCCCTGGTCACCCCTACACCCGACCCGTTCGGGATGACCGCGTTGGCAGCGTGTCTTTCCGCCCTGTACTTCGTCGCGGTCGGGGTGGCGTTCATCAACGACAAGCGTCGTGGCCGGGGCAAGGAGGTGTACGCCGGACTCGACGACGACGAGGCGTCGCCGCTGGACGACGATCCGCAGCCGGTGCCGGTCGCCGACCGCACCGAGACCGTCGCGCCGATCGTGCCGGCCCAGCCGGTGCCGAAACCGCTGCCGATCGAGCGTCGCTACGACGACATGACGTGAGCCTTGGACCTGCCACCACGCCGGTGACACCTGGCGCGGTGGCGGTGCTGGCCAATCCGTCGGCCGGGCGCGGCCGCCACGGCGGTCTGCTCCCGGCCGTACGGGAGCTGCTGACCGCCACCGGGCGGCCGGTGTGCCTGCTGTCGGCGGCGACCGCCGCCGACGCCGTGGCGGTCTGCCGCCGGGCGGTGGCCGCCGGTGCGTCGGCCCTGGTCACCGTCGGCGGCGACGGCACGGTGCACGCCGCGCTGCAGGCCCTGGCCACCACCGGCGTCCCGCTGGGACCGGTGCCCGCCGGCACCGGCAACGACTTCGCCCTGGCCACCGGATTCCCGGCCGATCCGACAGCGGCGGCCGCAGCCATCGCCGACGCGATCCGAGCGGACCGGACCCAGGGGGTCGACCTGGCCCGGGTCGGCGTCGCCGGCGCGCCGGACCGCTGGTACGGCGCGGTGCTGGCCGCCGGCTTCGACGCGATCGTCAACGAACGCGCCAACCGGATGCGCTGGCCGTCGGGGCCACGCCGTTACGACCTGGCCATTCTGGTCGAGCTGGCCAGGCTGCGGCCGCGCCGGTACCGCATCGTCCTCGACGGCGAACCGCACCACCTCGACGCGGTGCTGGTCGCGGTCGGCAACTGCGCCAGCTACGGCGGCGGGATGCGGATCTGCCCGGCGGCGGATCCTGCCGACGGGCTGCTCGACGTGGTGGTCGCCGGTCCGGTCGGGCGGGCCACCCTGATCCGGATCAAGCCCCAGGTCTACCGGGGCACCCACGTCGGGCATCCGCTGGTCCGCAGCTTCCGGGCCAGGCAGATCACCATCGAAGCGGCCGGGGTGGTCGGGTACGCCGACGGGGAACGGCTCGGGCCGCTGCCGTTGACCGTCACCGCCGTACCGGACGCGCTCCGGCTCCTGCGCTGACCCCCGGCTCCTGTGCTGACCACCCTAATCGGCGCGATCAGCGTCGCATCAGGGCGAAGACACCCCAGCCGAGGTACTCCCGGGTGGCGCGCACGTAGCGGGCAGGTTCGGTGGCGAGTTCCTGCCGTACGTCGTCGGCCAGGTCGTCGTCCGGGTTGCGGTCGAGCCAGCGGCGCATGGTGAGCCACTGGGCGGCGGCGTACCGGTCCCAGCTGTCCTGGTCGGCGAGCATCATCTCGACGACGTCGTAGCCGAGTTCCTGGAACTGTTCGAGCAGCTCCGGCAGTGGCCGGAAATCGGCGATGGCACCTGCGTGGCAGTCCGTCGCGGTCTGCTCGTCCGGCGGGGTGCGTCGCCAGTACGGCTCGCCGATCAGCATCAGGCCTGCCGGGCGCAGGCTGCGGCCGAGCAGCTCGGCCGTTCCGGCGACGCCGCCGCCGATCCAGGTGGCGCCGACGCAGGCGGCCAGATCGACCGGGTGGTCCGCGACGTGGCCGGCGGCGTCGCCGTGCACGAACTCGACCCGGTCGGTGACGCCGAGTTCGACGGCCCGGGCGCGGGCCTGTGCGGTGAAGACCGTGCTGATGTCCACCCCGGTGCCGGTGATGCCGTGATCGCGCGCCCAGGTGCACAACATCTCGCCTGAGCCGCTGGCCAGGTCGAGCACCCGGGTCCCGGGGGTGAGGCGGAGCGCGTCGCCCAGCGTTGCCAACTTGGCCGCCGTCAGCGGGTTGTGGATCCGGTGGCCGCTCTCGCGGATGGTGAAGATGCGGGGCAGGTCCATGACCTGGTTCCTTTCCGCCACGTCGGGGGTCAGCCGGCCGGTCCGCCGGTGGCCAGGTCCAGCACCGCGGCTAGCCCGTTGGCGCGTCCGGCCTCGGCGGCCGGCAGCACCAGCGCGGCGCAGCCGGCCCGGACGGCTCCGGCGTCGGCCGGGGTGTCACCGACCATCAGCGTGCGTTCCGGGTCGGCCCGCAGCATCCCGCAGGCGCGGTGGAAGATCGCCGGGTCGGGTTTGCAGCGGCCGACCTCGTAGGAGAGCGCCCAGGCGTCGATGAGGTCGGCGAGTCCCCAGGCGGCGAAATGGGGCCGGATGTCGAAGCCGATGTTGCTCACCACGGCCACCGGTACCCCGGCGGCGTGCAGCGCCCGCAGGGTGGCGGCGGTGTCGGCGTACGGCAGCCAGCCGTCGGCGACGAGCAACCGCTCGTAGAGCGCCTCGGCGAGTCCGTCGACGCCGCTGTCGACGGTGGCGGCCAGCCCGGTGTAGGCGGCCCGGTGCGCGTGCGGGTACAGGTCCCGCTCGGCCCAGACCTCGGCCAGTTGCGGTGGGACCCGGGCCGGCAGCGGCCCGCCGGCGCGGCCGGCGGTCAGCAGCCGGTCGGCGAGTACGGTGGCCCGCCCCCGGTCGAGGTCGACGCCGCAGCTGGCGGCCCCCTGGGTGACCCACCGTACGGCGTCCTCGACCTGGGCGAGGGTGCCGTGGAAGTCGAACAGCACCGCCTCCACCGGCCGGCTGGGTGGCCGTCCGGGGACACCCACCGCCGGTTCGTGCACGGGTCCGGCGGGTACGTCGGCGAGGGGACTTTCGGGATGCTCCGGCACGCCTGCACCCTATCGAGCCGGGTCATCCGCCCTGCAGGTTGCCCTGAGCGGTACGTCGTCGGACGGCGGGGATTAATCTTGCGGTATGTCGAGCCCCGCCGAGCGGTACGCCGCAGCGCGCCGCCGGGCCGCGCAGGCCTCCTCCTTTCCCGCGCTCGGGGAGTTCGCCCTCGATCTCGGGTTCGACCTCGACGACTTCCAGCGGTCGGCCTGCCAGGCGCTGGAGCGTGGCAGCGGGGTGCTGGTCTGCGCGCCGACCGGTGCGGGCAAGACCGTGGTCGGCGAGTTCGCGGTCCATCTGGCCCTACGGGGCGGGTCGACCGGTGACGGGCACCGGCGCAAGTGTTTCTACACCACGCCGATCAAGGCGTTGTCGAACCAGAAGTACCACGACCTGGTGGACCGCCACGGCGCGGCGAACGTCGGGCTGCTCACCGGCGACAACGCGATCAACGGTGACGCGCCGGTGGTGGTGATGACCACCGAGGTGCTGCGCAACATGCTCTACGCAGCATCGGCCACTCTGGATGGTCTCGCGTACGTGGTGATGGACGAGGTCCACTACCTCGCCGACCGGTTCCGGGGCGCGGTCTGGGAGGAGGTGATCATCCACCTGCCGTCGTCGGTCACCCTGGTGTCGCTGTCGGCGACGGTGTCCAACGCCGAGGAGTTCGCCGACTGGCTGGTCACCGTGCGGGGTGAGACGGAGGTGGTGGTCAGCGAGCACCGTCCGGTGCCGCTGTGGCAGCACATGCTGGTCGGTCGACGGATGTTCGACCTGTTCCACGACGCGGACGCGGCCCGCAAACACGACGTACATCCGGAGCTGGTGCGCTACAGCCGGGAGATGCTGCGCCGGCTCGAGCTCGGCGACGGCCGCACCCACGGGCCGGGCTGGGGCCGCTCCGGTGGGCGTGGCCCGCGCTGGCGTCCGCCGGCCCGCGCCGACGTGATCGAGCGTCTCGACCGGGAAGGGCTGCTGCCGGCGATCGTGTTCGTGTTCAGCCGCGCCGGCTGTGACGCCGCGGTCGCCCAGTGCCTGGCGTCGGGGTTGCGGCTCACGACGCCCGACGAGCGGGTGGAGATCCGCCGGGTGGCGGAGTCGCGGCTGGCCGACCTGCCGGCCGAGGACCTGTCCGTGCTCGGCTACTGGGGGTGGCTCGACGGGTTGGAGCGGGGCCTGGCGGCCCACCACGCCGGGATGCTGCCGGCGTTCAAGGAGGTCGTCGAGGAGTTGTTCGTCCGGGGCCTGATCAAGGCGGTCTTCGCCACCGAGACGTTGGCGCTGGGTATCAACATGCCGGCCCGCTGCGTGGTGCTGGAGCGGCTGGTCAAGTTCAACGGTGAGGCCCACGTCGACCTGACCCCGGGCGAGTACACCCAGCTCACCGGGCGGGCCGGTCGGCGCGGTATCGACGTGGAGGGCCACGCCGTGGTGGTGTGGTCCCCCGAGGTCGACCCGCGGCACGTCGCCGGTCTGGCGTCGACGCGTACCTACCCGCTGCGATCGAGTTTCCGGCCGTCGTACAACATGGCGGTCAACCTGGTCGGCTCGGTCGGCGCGGACGCCGCCCGCGAGCTGCTGGAGTCGTCGTTCGCCCAGTTCCAGGCGGACCGGTCGGTGGTCGGCCTGGCCCGCCAGGTGCAGCGCAACACCGAGGCCATCGAGGCGTACGGCGTCGAGGTCAGCTGTGACCTTGGTGACTTCGACGAGTACTTCGACCTGCGGGTGGCGATCGCCGACCGGGAACGGGAGTTGGCCCGCCGCAGCCAGCAGCAGCGGCGTGCGGCGGCGGCGGACTCGCTGCAGCGGTTGCGGGTCGGTGACGTCATCCGGGTGCCGTCGGGCCGTCGCGCCGGCCTGGCGGTGGTCCTGGATCCCGACACGGGCGGGTTCGGCGAGCCACGTCCGCTGGTGCTGACCCAGGACCGCTGGGCCGGCCGGGTGGCGGCCAGCGACTTCACCGTGCCGGCCGAGGTGTTGACCCGGATCCGCGTACCGAAGCACTTCAACCACCGGTCCCCGGCGGCTCGCCGGGACCTGGCGTCGGCGGTCGCCGGCACCGGCCTGCACCGCCACGGCGGTCGGCGGCGGGGCCGGGGCGGCGACGACGGGGCCGACGACCGGGTCGTGCAGCTGCGGGCCGAGCTGCGCCGGCATCCGTGCCACGGCTGCCCGGACCGGGAGGAACACGCCCGGTGGGCGGAGCGGCGGCGTCGCCTGGCCAGAGACACCGACGAGCTGCGTGACCGGGTGGCGGGCCGGACCGGGTCGCTGACCCGTACCTTCGACCGGGTCTGCGGGTTGCTCACCGCGCGTGGCTACCTCAGCGCCGACGGTACGGTCAGCGACGCGGGCCGGATGCTCGGCCGGATCTGGGCCGAGACCGACCTGCTGGTCGCGGAGTGCCTGCGCCGGGGCGTCTGGGACGGCCTGGCACCGGCGGAGCTGGCCGCGGCCGTGTCGGTGCTGGTGTACGAGGCCCGTCGGGACACCGACGAGCGGGCGGCCCTGCCCCGAGGGCCGGTGACGGCGGCGATCGAGGCGACCGCGGCGATCTGGGCGCAGTTGGAGGCGGACGAGGCCGCCGCCGGGCTGGAATCGACCCGCGAGCCGGATCTCGGTTTCGTCTGGCCGGTGTACCGCTGGGCGCGCGGTGAGCCGCTGGCGAAGGTGCTCGCCAGTGGGGACAGCCTGGACGGGGAGATGCCTGCGGGCGACTTCGTACGCTGGGCCCGGCAGGTGGCGGACCTGCTCGGGCAGCTCGCCCAGGCGCACGGCGCGTCACCCCAGCTGACCAGGACCGCCGCGCAGGCGGTGGCCGCGCTGCAACGCGGGGTGCTGGCGTTCAACACGGTCAACTGACCCTCCGTCGACAGGCCGATCGCCGTACGTGGCAGGATGGGCCGGCGGTCCGCGTCGGAACGTCACGATGTCGACACGGACCCTCGAAACAACGATCGTGCGCTTGCGGAGAGCCTTTTGGCTGCTCAGGATCGTCTGCGGGGAAGCACAGCCCGGTGAGCAGGGCCATGAAGGGGCGGACGTGGCAGAGATCAACCATTTCGAGTACGGCTTCATCACGCCGACACTGAGCTACGCGCTGTCGGTGCTCGGTTCGTTTCTGGGTCTGATCTGCGCGGTGCGGGTCCGTGAGTCGAACACCCCGGGTCGCCGGGCCTGGTGGCTGGTGCTCGCGGCGTTCGCGATCGGCGGCACCGCGATCTGGACCATGCACTTCATGGCGATGCTCGGCTTCAGCGTGGCCGGCACCCAGATCCGCTACGACATCGCGATCACCATCGCCAGCGCGGTGATCGCCATCGCCGCCGTCGGGCTCGGGTTGTTCCTCGTCGGTTTCGGCCGTCCGTCACTGGTGAAGATCCTTTCCGGCGGGGTCCTCACCGGCCTCGGGGTGGCGGCGATGCACTACACCGGAATGGCCGCGATGCGACTCAACGGCGACATCGGCTACGACGCCGGTCGGGTCGCGTTGTCCGTGGTGATCGCGGTGGTCGCCGCGACCGTGGCGTTGTGGCTGGCGGTCACGGTCCGTCGGCCGCTGGCGATGACCGGCTCCGCGCTGCTGATGGGCGTGGCGGTCAACGGCATGCACTTCACCGGAATGACCGCCATGTCGGTGCACCTGCACGAGCCGACCGGGCTGCTCAGCGGCGCCACCGCCGCGACCCTGCTGGTCCCCATCGGCGTCGCGGTGCTGCTGGTGGTGATCGGCCTGGTGTACGCGGTGCTGTCCGCGCCCACCGAGGAGGACCGGGCTGCGGCCGCCTACCTGGACGCGCGGATCGCGCAGCGGCGCAGCGCGCCGCCGCCGGCACCGGCGCGACCCACCGGCTTCACCCCGCTGCGTAGTGGATCCGCCGCCGGCACCGGTGACCGGGACTCCTCCAGCGGCTCAGGCGGATTCAACGGGTTCCAGGCCTGACCGCCGTGGCGACGGAGCCTCGGCGGTAGCCGGCCCGAGCGTCATCGCGTCGACCAGCCGCCGGCAGGATCCGGCGAGGTTCCACCGGGCCGCCAACGCCATCAGACGGTCCGGGTCCGCCGGCGCGGCGGGTAGCCGTACCGGCGGTGCCGGCACGTCGACGTCGCGGGCGACCCGGACCACCGTCGGCGCGACCGCCAGGTACTCCCGGGCGTCGGCCAGTCGCCGCCGCAGACCGGGGGCGAAGCCGGCGGCGGGATCGTCGAGCGCGGCGAGCATCCCGGCGAGGTCGCCGTAGCGTTCCAGCAGCCGGGCCGCGGTCTTGGCCCCGACGCCGGGCACCCCCGGCAGCCCGTCACTGGGGTCGCCACGCAGCGCCGCGAAGTCGGCGTACGCGTCGGCCGGCACGCCGAACCGGTCCCGCACGGCCGCGTCGTCGCAGTCCTCCAGCCTGGCCACCCCTCGGCCGACGTAGAGCAGCCGGACCGGGTGGTCGTCGTCGACCAGTTGGAACAGGTCCCGGTCACCGGAGACCACCTCCACCGGGCCACGGTGGTGGGTGGCCAGGGTGCCGAGCACGTCGTCGGCCTCGTAGCCGGCCACGCCGACGGCCGGTACGCCGAGTGCCGCCAGCACCTCCAGAAGCACCGGTACCTGCGGGGCGAGGGTGTCCGGGACGATCTCACCGCCGGCGGGCGCCACCCGGTGGGCCTTGTACGTCGCCAGCAGCTCGACCCGCCACGCCGGTCGCCAGTCGTGGTCGAGCGCGCAGATGAGCTGCCCCGGCCGGCGGCGGGTGATCAGCGAGGTGAGCATGTCGAGAAAGCCGCGCACCGCGTTGACCGGCTCACCGGCGTCGGTGCGGGCGGCGGCCTCGGGCACCCCGAAGTAGGCCCGGAAGTACAGGCTGGGCGCGTCGACCGCCAGCAGGGAGTCGTGTCGGGTCACGTGGTCCAGCCTCGCACACGCCACCGACACCGCTGAGCGCCCGCACCCACCATGCGGGCCGGACCCACCGGTTGGCCGGTCACGTCCGGCTCCGGTACGGCAGGCTGCGAACATGAGCTTCCTGCCTGGTCTGGAGCTGAGCCGGCGGTTCCACCACGACGTGGTGGAACCGGTGCTCACCACCCGGTTTCCGGGGCTGAGCTACGCCGCGGCGCGCGTCGACAACGGTTCGGAGCTGTTCGGATTCGACACGGTCCGGTCCCGCGACCACGACTGGGGTCCACGGCTGCAGATCCTCCTGCACGACGCCGGCCCCGACCTGGTCGACCGGGTGCGCGACGAGGTCGGTGCCGCCCTGCCGGAGACCTACCTGGGCTTTCCGACCCGGTTCACCCCGGACGCGTCCCGCAGCCTCGGGGTGCCGACGCTGAACGGGACCCGGCACGGGGTGACGGTGACCCGGATCGGCGACTGGTGCCGACGGGCACTGGGCTTCGACCCACTGTCCGGGGTGGCGCTGCTGGACTGGCTCGCGGTCCCGACCCAGCGGCTGGCGGAGTTCACCGGCGGGGACGTGTTTCACGACGGGCTGCCGGTGGGGCCGTCGGCATCGGGCGGTGACCGTGGCGGCGGTGGGCTGTGTGCCCGACGGGACCGGTTGGCCTGGTACCCGGACGACGTGTGGCGTTACGTCCTGGCGGCCGGCTGGTCGCGGGTCGCCGGCGAGGAGCCGTTCGTCGGTCGGTGCGGTGAGGTGGGCGACGAGATCGGCGGCGCGGTGGTGGCCGCCCGGTTGATCCGTGACCTGATGCGGCTGGCGTTGCTGGTCGGCCAGCGCTATCCGCCGTACGGCAAATGGTTGGGCACGGCGTTCGCCCGCCTGCCCGACGTCGATGGCCTGGCGGGGGTGTTGTCGGTGGCGGCGACGACGGACAGCTGGCAGGTCCGTACCGGGCAGCTGTGCCGGGCGTACGAGTTGCTGGCGGCGCGGACCAACGCCCTGGGGCTGGCCGACCCGGTGGAGCCGACCGTACGTCCGTTCCACGACCGGCCGTTCCTGGTGCTCGACGCCGGTCGGTTCGTCCGGGCGTTGCGCGCGGCGATCGGCGACGCCCGGCTGCGTGCGCTGCCGGCGCTGGGCGGGGTGGACCAGTTCGTCGACCATACCGGGCTGTTGACCGACGTGGCGTGGACCCGGCCGCTGGTGGCGACCGCGCTCGGTCTGCACTCGTCCGTCCCGCTACCAAACGAACGTTAAGCTTGCAGGGTGTCGTCGCGGCACCGCCGACCACCACCGTGGTCGGCGTCGGACCCGCTCACCACCCAGGAGCGCCCTGAGATGACCGTCGAACGGATCCTGCCCTCCCCGGAGGCGTACGACCTGATCGAGTTGACCACCGAGATCGCCGACCGGGAGCTGGCCGGTCGGGTAGACGACTTCGAGTCGCGCGGCGAGTTTCCCCGCGAGGTGCTCCGGACCTTGGGCCGCGCGGGCCTGCTGGGGCTGCCGTTTGCCGAGGCCGACGGTGGCGGTGGCCAGCCGTACGAGGTCTACCTGCAGGTGCTGGAGGTGCTGGCGAGCCGGTGGCTGGCCGTCGCCGAGGCGGTGAGCGTGCACACCCTGTCCTGCGGTCCGGTCGCCGAGTTCGGCAGCGAACGCCAGCGCAAGGCGTTGCCCGAGATGCTCGGCGGGGACCTGCTCGGTGCGTACTGCCTCAGCGAGCCGCAGGGCGGCTCGGACGCGGCGGCGTTGACCACCCGGGCGGTCCGCGACGGTGCCGACTACGTGGTGTCCGGGACGAAGGCGTGGATCACCCACGCCGCGGTGGCCGACTTCTACAACGTCTTCTGCCGGACCGGTGGTCCGGGAGCGGGCGGGATCTCCTGCCTGCTGGTTCCCGCCGGTACGCCGGGGATGGCCGCGCAGCCGGCGGAGCGGACCATGGGCCTGCGTTCGTCGCCGGTGGCGCAGTTGGTCTTCGACGACGCCCGGGTGTCGACCGACCAGGTGGTGGGCGAGCCCGGCCAGGGCTTCACGGTGGCGATGTCGGCGCTGGCGGGCGGCCGATTGGGGATCGCGGCCTGTGCGGTGGGCCTGGCCCAGGCGGCGCTGGACCACGCGGTCGGCTACGCCCGTGAGCGGGAGCAGTTCGGTCGCCGCATCATCGATCTGCAGGGCCTCGGGTTTCTGCTCGCCGACATGGCGACCCAGGTGTCGGCGGCGCGGGCGTTGACCCTGGCCGCCGCCCGGTTGCGCGACGCCGGTCGACCGTACGCGGTCGAGTCGGCGAAGGCGAAGCTGTTCGCCACGGACGTCGCGATGCGGGTCACGGTCGACGCGGTCCAGGTGCTCGGCGGGTACGGCTACGTCAGCGACCACCCGGTGGAGCGCTATCTGCGGGAGGCGAAGGTGCTGCAGATCGTGGAGGGCACGAACCAGATCCAACGGGTGGTGATCTCCCGCGCCCTCGCCCGGGACTGAGACCTGCGCGGGGGAGTCCGCTCGACGCGGGTATCGGCCTCGCGCGCACCGGGCGGCGGCGGTAGGTTTGCCGCCGTGGAGGAGACCGATCGCGCCATTGTCACCGCGTTGACCACTGACGGCCGGGTGTCGTACACCGACCTCGCCGAGCGGGTGGGTCTGTCGGTGTCGGCGGTCCATCAGCGGGTCCGGCGCCTGGAGCAGCGGGGCGTCGTCAAGGGGTACGCGGCGCGGGTGTCCTACGAGGCGGTGGGTCTGCCGCTGAGTGCGTTCGTGGCGATCCGGCCGCTCGATCCGTCGCAGCCTGACGACGCCCCGGAGCGGTTGTCGCACCTGGCCGAGATCGACTCGTGCTACTCGGTGGCGGGGGAGGACTTCTACCTGCTGCTGGTGCGGGTGGGTAGCCCGGCGGAGCTGGAACGGTTGCTGCAGGAGATCCGGACCGCGGCCAACGTGACGACCCGGACCACCGTGGTGCTGTCCACGCCGTACGAGGCCCGTCCGCCCCGGCTGACCTGACCGGCAGGTACGCATCCGGCATCGGGCCGGCGGTCACTGTGCCGATCCCCAACAACCTATCATCCTAGGATGCCTTAGAGGGCGTGCCAACCGGCACACCCTCACGACACTCGTTTGGGCAGCACTGAGCGGGGGAACTCAGGAAGCACAGGCGGAGTACCGGCCGACCCGATGCACCTGAAGGAGTGACCACCATGAGCATGACCGACAAGGCGCGCAACAAGGCCGAGGAGCTCAAGGGACAGGCGAAGGAGCGCTACGGCGCGGCCACGGACAACGAGCAGATGCGGGCCGAAGGTGCGGCGGAGGCGAGTAAGGCGCGCACCAAGCAGGCCGGCGAGCACGCCAAGGACGCTGGGCGCAACGTGAAGGACGCGTTCGGTGCCTGAGTAGGCGCGTCGATATCGAATCGGCCGGGCGGCCCCGTGACGGGGCCGCCCGGCCGATTCCGTGCCAGGCCTTCGTCCGGCGGTCTCAGGCCTGGTTCCGCTGCCGGCGCCACCACCGCTGGCCGGACTCCGGCAGCGTGTCGATCGGGTCGTAATAGGGGTAGCGGCGGTCGAGGGCGTCGTCGGTGTCGCCGTCGAGCGACGTGCGGTAGTTCTTCGTCCAGTAGGAGATGCCGTGTTCCCGGTCGTACTCGGTGTGCATGTGCACCCACCGTTTGCCGACGAGGGGGACGTCGCAGACGATCCGCGGGGTGGCATAGCCGGGCAGGTAGCCCATGATGTCGTGCTGCAGTTGCTGGGCGGCGGCGACCGGGACCCGCCAGTGTTCGGCGTTGGGGATCATGTCGCACAGGTAGAAGTAGTAGGGCAGGATGCCGGCTTCGCCCTGCAACCCGAAGCAGAGGTCGAGCAGGGAGTCGGGGTCGGCGTTGACACCGCGCATCAGCACACCCTGGTTGCGGACGTCGCGGATGCCGACGTCGAGGGCGGTCTGCGCGGCGCGGGCGACCAGTGGGGTGAGCGACTGGGCATGGTTGACGTGGGTGTGGATGGCCAGATTGACGCCGCGGCTGGCCGCGGTCCGGGCGACCCGTTCCAGGCCGGCCACGACGTCGGGTTGCAGCCAGTGCTGTGGTAGCCCCATCAACGCCTTGGTGGCCAGCCGGATGTCGCGGACGGTGTCGATGTCGAGCAGGCCCTGCAGGTAGCTCTCGAGGTGTCGCCAGGGCAGGTTCGCCACGTCGCCGCCGGACACGACGACGTCGCGTACCTGCGGGTGGGTACGCAGGTAGTCGAGTTGGGCCTGGTAGCGGGCGGCGGGCCGCAGGGTGAGCCGGAGTTTGTCGACGGTGGGGGTGGAGTTGCCGACGAGGTCCATCCGGGTGCAGTGCCCGCAGTACTGCGGGCAGGTGGCGAGGAGTTCGGCGAGGACCTTGGTGGGGTAGCGGTGGGTGAGGCCCTCGGCGACCCACATGTCGTGTTCGTGCAGCGAGTCGCGGCTGGCGTACGGGTGGGACGGCCAGTCGGTGCGGCGGTCGCTGGCCAGCGGGAGCATGTAGCGGCGGACGGGGTCGGCGCGCAGCGAGTCGGTGTCGGGGGTCCGGTCGGGGACCATCGTGTTGATCATCTGTGGGGTGATGAGCATCGACATCGTGGCGTTGCCGGTCTGGTCGGCGGCGAGGTCGGCGTAGAAGCTGTCGTCGGCCAGGTCGTCGAGGACGGCGCGTAGCTGGGCGACGGTCTTGACGCAGTGGGCCCGCTGCCACTGGGCGGAGTGCCACTCGTCGGTCGTGACGTGCCGCCATCCGGGCAGCCGGGTCCAGTCGGGTTCGACGAGGGGGCGTCGGCGGTAGGCGTACGGCTGGTGCGGGGTGGCCGAGGTGGTCGCGGCCGAGATGGGTTGCGGCATGTGTGCTCCTGCGGGCCGACCTCGAAGGCATCTGGATATCTTTTCGCTGGACCACTATTCTGCCGGAAGACTTCCCGTCTTGTCAGGTCCAGGTTGAGGTTCTTGACGGCAGGCGGGTCTGCTGCGAGGGAGGGTGCGGTGTCGTCGCCGGTCGGTCTGCATCGGGTACGCGAGCCGGTCGGCGCGTTGCCGCAGGCGGCCTGGCGGTTGGACACCGATCCCCGGATCGCCGACGACGAGATCCGGATCCGGGTGGAGCGGCTCAACCTCGACGCGGCGAGCTTCCGCCAACTGCGCGAGGCGCACGGCGGTGACGGCGCGGCGGTGCGTGCCGAGGTCGCGGGGATCATCGCGCGGCGGGGGAAGATGCACAACCCGGTGACCGGCTCCGGTGGGATGCTGATCGGCACGGTCGACGCGGTCGGTCCCCGGTCGAGCGCCGGTGTGCGGGTGGGGCAGCGGGTGGCCAGCCTGGTCTCGTTGACGTTGACGCCGTTGGTGGTCACCGACGGGCTGGCGGGTTGGGACGGTACCGGGGAGCAGGTGCCGTGTACGGGCCACGCGATCCTGTTCGGCCGTACCGTGGTGGCTCCGCTGCCGGCTGATCTGCCGGACCGGTTGGCGTTGGCGGTGTTCGACGTGTGTGGTGCGCCGGCGTTGACCGACCGGGTGGTCCGCCGGCAGGTGCCGGCGGACCCACGCGCGGGGCTGTCGGTGGCGGTGCTGGGGGCGGCGGGCAAGAGTGGCTGCCTGGCGGTGGCGGCGGCGCGGCGGGCGGGTGCCGCCCGTACGGTCGGGGTGGTGCCGACCGGGGCGGAGCGTGACCGGCTGGCGGCGACCGGTCTGGCGTCGGCGGTGGTGGTGGCGGACGCGCGGGATCCGGTGGCGGTGTCGGCCGCCGTGCGCGAGGTTCTGGGCGGCGGGGCCGATGTGACGGTGGTCTGTGTCGACGTCCCCGGTTGTGAGCACGGGGCGGTGCTGGCGACCGCCGATGGTGGGACGGTGGTGTTCTTCTCGATGGCGACGAGCTTCGCGGCGGCGGCGTTGGGTGCCGAGGGGCTGGCAGCGGATGTGACGATGCTGGTCGGTAACGGGTTCGTGCCGGGTCATGCGGAGTTCGCGGTGGGGCTGCTGCGTGCCGAGCCGGGGGTTCGGGCGTTGTTCGAGGCCCGGCTGGCGGCAGACTGATCGTCATGACGAATCCTGCGATGGTGTCCGGTGCCGATCTGCCTGCGGTGCTGTACCGGGGTGGCCGGTTGTACTGTCCGGCGCAGCCGGGGGCGACGGCGTTGCTGGTGCGCGACGGCCGGATCGCCTGGCTGGGGGTGGATGCGGACGCGCCCCGGGCCGATGTGGTGGTGGAGCTGGACCGGGCGGTGGTGACGCCGGCGTTCGTGGACGCCCATGTGCATGTGACGGACACCGGTCTGGTGTCGGGCGGGCTGGACCTGTCGGCGGTGCGGTCGCCGCAGGAGCTGCTGGACCGGGTGGCGGGGTTCGCGGCGGGGCTGCCGGGTGACGCGGTGGTGCTGGGGCACGGCTGGGACGAGTCGACGTGGGAGCGGGCGGTGCCGCCGGACGCGGGGCAGTTGTCGAGTGCGGCTGGTGGTCGGCGGGTGTATCTGTCGCAGGCGTCGATGCATTCGGCGTTGGTGTCGCAGGCGCTGCTGGCGGCGGTGCCGACGGCGCCGACGACCGAGGCGGACGTGCTGGCGGCGGGCGGGGTGTCGGGTTGGGTGCGGGCGGATGCGCATCATGCGGTGCGGGCGGTGGCGTTCGGTGCGTTGGGTGCGGTGCAGCGGGCGGGCGCGCAGCGGGCGGCGTTGGAGTCGGCGGCGCGGGCGGGGATCGCGGCGGTGCACGAGTGTGGTGGTCCGGTGATCTCGTCGGAGGCGGATTTCGCCGGTGTGTTGGCGATGTCGGGGGACGGGCTGCCGGAGGTGTACGGCTACTGGGGCGAGTTGATGGGGGTGGCGCGGGCGCGGGAGCTGGGTGCGGTGGGTGCGGGGGGTGATCTGTTCGTCGATGGTGCGTTCGGTTCGGGTACGGCGTACGTGTCGCGGCCGTATGTGGACCGGGACGGTTGTGGCCGGTGTTTCCTGACGGCGGATCAGGTGGCGGCGCATCTGGTGGAGTGCGTCCGGTCGGGGGTGCAGGGTGGGTTCCACGCGATCGGTGACGCGGCGTTGTCGGTGGTGGCGGACGGGTTCGCGGCGGCGGCGCGTCAGGTCGGCGTGGAGCGGCTGCGGGCGGGTCGGCACCGGGTGGAGCATGTGGAGTTGCCGGATCGGCGGGTGGTGGCGGCGTTCGTGGAGTTCGGGGTGGTGGCGAGTGTGCAGCCGGCGTTCGACCGGTTGTGGGGTGGTGACGGGCAGATGTACGCGGCCCGGTTGGGGGTGGAGCGGGCGTTGGCGTCGAATCCGTTCGCGGTGCTGCACGGGGTGGGGGTGCCGTTGGCGTTCGGGTCGGATTCGCCGGTGACGCCGCTGGATCCGTGGGGTGCGGTGCGGGCGGCGGCGGCGCATTTCAATCCGGCGTCGCGGTTGGCGGTGCGGTCGGCGTTCGCGGCGCATACCCGGGGTGGGTGGCGGGCGTTGCCGCCGGGGGTGGTGGACGCGTCCCGGGAGGGGGTGTTGGCGTTGGGTGCGGCGGCGACGTTCGCGGTGTGGTCGGCTCCGGCGGGGGTGTCGCCGCAGGGGTTGCCGGTGGTGCTGGCGGACGATCCGGCGGTGTGGGGTCCGGCGGATCCGACGCCGTTGCCGAGGTGTCTGCGGACGGTGTCGCGGGGGCGGGAGATCTTCGTGGCGGCGGAGCAGGTCGCGGTGGGTGCGGGGTGAGCGGGGTGTTGGGCCTGGACCCGGTGGTGGTGGCGCGGGCACGGGAGTTGGCGGCGCGGGCGGGGGCGCCGGTGGTGGAGTTGGCGCGGAGCCGTACGACGGTGTCGGTGGAGCGGGCGGTGCTGCGGTTGATGGGGGTGGCCGGGGCGGACGCGGAGGGGATTCCGTGGGTGAACCGGTTGGTGGACGCGGTGGCGGACCAGGTGGGTTTGGGGTACGGGGTGGCGGTGCCGGTGTGTGACGCGGTGCTGCGGGGTGGAGGGTCGCGGGTGGACGGGGCGGCGTTGATCCGGTTGGCGCAGGAGGCGGCGTCGGGTGGGGCGCGGTTCGAGGTGCCCTCGGGTGCGGCGGCGCGGGCGGCGCGGCGGTGGGCGCGGTCTGCGGCGGCGGTCGGGGTGGGGCGGGTGGACGCGGCGCGGCGGGATCGGGAGCGGCTGGTGGCGCGGTGGGGTGATCCGCCGCGGCGGCCGTGGGTGTATCTGATCGTGGCGACGGGGGACATCCATGAGGATGTGCCGCAGGCGCAGGCGGCGGCGCGGGCCGGTGCGGATGTGATCGCGGTGATCCGGTCGACGGGGCAGTCGTTGTTGGACTATGTGCCGGAGGGGGCGACGCGGGAGGGGTTCGCGGGGACGTACGCGACGCAGGAGAACTTCCGGTTGATGCGGGCGGCGTTGGATGAGGTGTCGGCTGAGCTGGGCCGGTATGTGCGGTTGACGAATTACGCGTCGGGTCTGTGTATGCCGGAGATGGCGGCGTTGGCCGGTCTGGAACGGCTGGACATGATGTTGAACGATTCGATGTACGGGATCTTGTTCCGGGACATCAATCCAGTGCGGACGTTCGTGGATCAGCGGTTTTCGCGGCAGGTGCATGCGCGGGCGGGCATCATCATCAACACTGGTGAGGACAATTATCTGACGACGGCGGATGCGGTGGAGGCGGCGCATACGGTGACGGTGTCGCAGCTGCTGAACGAGTTCTTCGCCCGTGAGGCGGGGTTGGCGGACTGGCAGTTGGGGCTGGGGCACGCGTTCGAGATCGATCCGTCGGTGCCGGAGTCGTTCCGGTTGGAGCTGGCGCATGCGTTGTTGGCGCGGGAGTTGTTTCCGGATGCGCCGTTGAAGTGGATGCCGCCGACCCGGCACATGACCGGTGACGTGTTCCGGGGGAATCTTTTGAACGGGTTTTTCAATTTGGCGGGGGTGTTGACGGGGCAGGGGATTCTGCTGGTCGGCATGATGACGGAGGCGGTGGCGACGCCGTGGCTGAGTGACCGGGACATCGCGTTGCAGAACGTGCGGTACGTGCTGGGTGCGGCCGGGGGGTTGGCGGAGGATTTCGTTCCGGCGCCGGGTGGGTTCATTCAGCGGCGGGCCGGGCAGGTGCTGGGTGAGGCGGTGGAGTTGTTGGAGCGGATCGTCGACGGGTCGTTGTTGTCGGCGATCGCCGACGGCACGTTCGGGGTGATGCGTCGGCCGGTGGATGGCGGTAAGGGCCGTGACGGGGTCGTGGTGCAGGCCGACGGGTACGTCAATCCGGTGTCGGAGTTGTTGGCGGAGCCGGTGGGTGGTGGTGTCGGTGGCTGAGGTGGTGCGTCCGTACGGGGACACGACCGGTGACGGGATGGTGCAGGTGTCGTTCACGTTGCCGGTGCCGGCGGGTAAGCGGGCGGAGGGCGCGGCGGCGCAGTTGGCGCAGAAGATGGGGCTGGAGGCGGTGATGGTGGTGCACGCGGCGCCGGTCGGGGAGGGGTTCACGTTCTTCGTGGTGTACGGGCGGGTGCGTCATCTGGTGGATCTGTCGGCGGTGCGGGTGGTGGAGCGGGACTTTCCGTTGTTGGCGGCCAGGGAGGTCAACGCGGCGGTGCGGGGCGGGTTGGGGCGTCGGTTGTCGGTGGTGGGGGCGTGTATCGGTACGGACGCGCACACGGTCGGCATCGACGCGATTCTCAACGTGAAGGGGATCGCGGGGGAGAAGGGTCTGGAGTACTACCGGGAGTTCGCGGTGGTGAACATGGGGGCGCAGGTGTCGGTGGCCGAGTTGGTGGAGGAGGCGGTGCGGGTGGACGCGGACGCGGTCCTGGTTTCCCAGGTGGTGACGCAGCGCGATGCGCATTTGCACAATGTGCGGGAGTTGTCGGCGGCGGTGCGGGAGGCGGTGCCGGCGTCGCGGCGGCCGTTGCTGGTGGTCGGTGGTCCCCGGTTCGACGAGCTGATGGCGCGGGAGCTGGGGGTGGACCGGATCTTCGGTCGGGGTGCGACACCGCGTGAGGTGGCGAGTTATCTGGTGCACGCGGTGGTGGCGCGGGGGCGGGTGGCGGCGTCGT
The DNA here is from genome assembly GCF_030345095.1 of Solwaraspora sp. WMMA2056. NCBI lineage: Bacteria > Bacillati > Actinomycetota > Actinomycetes > Micromonosporales > Micromonosporaceae > Solwaraspora > Solwaraspora sp. WMMA2056. The sequence continues at coordinate 4,672,151 of NZ_CP128360.1, read as the reverse complement.
GAGCGCGGTGGTCGGGTTGTCGGTGACGCATCGGCGGTACGTGCCGTACGGGCATGCGCACTACGCGGGTGGTCTGGTCGACGGCGCATACGTGCTGGGTCTGTTCGGTGACGTGGCGACGGAGTTGTGTATCCGGGGTGACGGCGACGAGGGGTTGTTCGCGGGCTACGACGAGGTGCGGTTCGTGGCGCCGGTGCGGGCCGGGGACGTGGTGGAGGCGACCGGGACGGTGGTACGGGTGGGGGTCCGCAGCCGGTCGGTGCGGTTCGAATGCGCGGTGGTGTGTCGGGGGCGGCCTGACCTGTCGGTGTCGGCGGCGCGGGTGGTGGTGCCGCCGTTGGTGGCGGTGACGGCGTCGGGGACGGTGGTGGTGCCGGCGGCGGGTGGTGCCGGATGAGCGTGGCGGTGTGTGCCGATGTCGGGTCGACGGTGACGAAGGTCGTGGTGGTCGACACGGCCGACGGGGCGTTGCTGGCGTCGGCGGCGCATCCGACGACGGTGGCCTCGGATGTGTGGGAGGGCCTCGCGGCGGCGGTGACGGCGGCGGAGGCGCGGGTGCCGGGCGGGGTGCGGGGTGCGCCGTGGCTGGTGTGTTCGTCGGCGGGTGGTGGGCTGCGGTTGGCGGTGGTGGGGTACGAGCCGTTGGTGACGGCGCGGGCGGGGGTCCGGGTGGGGTTGTCGGCGGGTGCGCGGGTGGTGCATGTGGCGGCGGGCCGGTTGGACGCGCCGGAGGTGGCGCGGCTGCGGGCGGCGGCACCGGATGTGGTGCTGCTGGTCGGCGGGACCGACGGCGGTGACGTGGAGGTGCTGCTGCACAACGCGGCGCGGTTGGCGTCGGCGGGGATGTCTTCGCCGGTGGTGGTGGCGGGCAACGTGCAGGGGCGGGCGGCGGCGGCCGCCGCGTTGCGGGCGGCGGGGGTGGCGGTGACGGTGGCGGACAACGTGCTTCCCCGGTTGGGGGTGTTGTCGCCGGCGGCGGCGCGGGCGGCGGTGCGGGAGGTGTTTCTGCGGCATGTGATCGGCGGTTCGGGGTTGTCGCGTGACGGCCGGTTCGCATCGAGGGTGCGGGCGGCGACGCCGGACGCGGTGGTGTCGGGGGTGGGGGTCCTCGCTGACCGGGTGGGGGGCGATGTGCTGGTGGTCGATGTGGGTGGGGCGACGACGGACGTGTATTCGGTGGTGGCGCCGGACGGTGAGCCGGCGGGTGCCGAGCCGGTGCCGACGCCGGAGGTGGCCGGCTGGTGGGGTCAGGCCCGCACGGTGGAGGGCGATCTGGGGGTGCGGGCGGGTGCGGCGGGTGTGGTGGCCGCGGCGGTGGCGGAGCGTCTGGTCGGTGATGAGGAGGCGGCCGTGTTGACGCCGTTGGCGGCGCGGCGGGTGGCGTGTCCGGGTCTGGTGCCGGTCGATGCGGCGGGTCGGGCGGTGGATCTGCGGCTGGTGGAGTTGGCGGCGGTGGTGGCGGTGCGTCGGCACGCGCGCGGGGGCGGGCAGGAGCCGGGCGGTGGTCGGGATCTGCGGCGGGTGCGGTGGCTGGTGGGTTCGGGTGGGGTGTTGCGGCACGCGGCGGGGGCCGACGCGGGTGGGGTGTTGCGGCGGCTGGTCGACGACCGGGGTGGCGGCTGGCTGGTGCCGCGGGCGGCGGTGCCGGTGGTCGACACGTCGTACGTGTTGGCGGCGGCGGGTCTGCTGGCGGGGGAGTTTCCGCAGGCGGCGGCGGGTCTGCTGGAGCGTCATGTGGTGGCGGTGCCGGGGGTGGCGGCCGGTGGTCGGCGGGGACACGCCGGTCGACACGCGGTAGGTGGTGGTCGATGCCCTGGGTCGGGTTGACAGCACGGGGGGTCTGGCGCGTACCGTCTTTGAGTCCTACCACGGGAAGCGGCTGATGTTCGCTTCGTTTCTTCGTCCGCTGGCCGAGCGACGTGTGTCGCAGTGCGGGTGGGCCACTTGTGGGTCAGCCACAGGTGGTGTCCGCATCGGCCAGGTCCAGTGGGCGAGGGTCGGCGAGGCGGCGCGGACCGGCCGCGACTTTCCGGTGTATGGGCAGGTGGTCGTGCAGGGCCAGTAGACAACGGCCCGTCGGGGGCAGCCAGTTCCCGGTGGGTCGGTCCGAAGGTCACTGCACGGGTGTCCTGTCGCACCGGCGGGGGCCTGGGAGTGCGGGGCGCGGCCGACCGGCCGCGCCCCGATTCTTCGTGTGCGGACGGTACGCCGTTCGCGGTGGTCGCTTGCGTCGCCGCCGGGTCCGGGTTGCCGGTAGCCTTCGTCGGACGTATCGGAGAGGCCGCCGTGGGCGGTGGCCCGCGGCGCAGTGGGGCTCGACGTGGCGATGGTGGATGCGGTGGCGGTGCCGGTGCGGTCGGGTCCGTCGGTGTCGGCGGTGCCGGGTCGGGCGGTGCCGGTTCCGGTGGCGGTGGGGTTGGCGGTGGTCGCCGGGGTGGCGCTGCTGGTGGCGTTTCCGCCGTACGACCTGTGGTGGGCGGCGCCGGTGGGGGTGGCGGCGTTGGCGGTGGCGGTGCACCGTCGGCGGTGGTGGGCGGGCGCGGGTGTCGGTTTCCTCGCCGGGGTGGTGTTCTTCGCGCCGTTGCTGAGTTGGACGAATCTGCATACCGGGAGTTTGCCGTGGGTGCTGCTGTCGGGGCTGCAGGCCAGTTACCTGGCGGTGCTGGGGGCGGCGGCGGCGTTCGTGTCGCCGGTGGTGGACCGGCGGCGGCTGGTGGTGTGGCCGGTGGTGACGGGTGTGTTGTGGGTGGGGCAGGAGGCGTTGCGGGGTCGGACCCCGTTCGGTGGGTTTCCGTGGGGGCGGTTGGCGTTCAGTCAGGGTGATTCGCCGGCGTTGGCGTGGGCGGCGGTCGGTGGTGCGCCGTTGGTGACGTTCGTGGTGGCGGTGGCCGGTGGGGTGCTGGCGGCGGCGGTGTGGCGGCGGTGGCGGGTGGGCCGGTCGGCGCTGGTGGCCGCCGGTGGTGTGCTGGTCGCGGCGGGGGTGCTGCTGGTGGGGGCGGTGGTGCCGCTGGGTGGTGGTGCGGCGGGGTCGGTGACGGTGGCGATCGTGCAGGGCAACGTGCCGCGGATGGGGTTGGATTTCAACGCGCAGCGGCGGGCGGTGCTGGACAACCATGTGCAGGGCACGGTGCGGTTGGCGGAGCAGGTGCGGGCGGGGCAGGTGCCGGCGCCGGATCTGGTGGTGTGGCCGGAGAACGCCAGTGATGTGGATCCGATGCGGGACGCGCGGGCGGCGGCGAGTATCGACGAGGCGGCGGCGGCCGTCGGGGTGCCGATCGTGGTGGGTGCGTTGGCGTACGGGCCCGGTGAGGGGGAGGTGCGCAACGTGAGTCTGGTGTGGGAGCCGGGTTCGGGTTCCGGTGGCGTCGAGCAGGTGTACGTGAAGCGGCATCCGGTGCCGTTTGCCGAGTATGTGCCGTTTCGGCGGTTGGCGCGGATGGTCACTGATCAGGTGGATCTGGTCCGGGCGGATTTCGTTGCCGGTTCGGAGCCGGGCGTGCTGCGGGTGGGGCCGGTGACGGTCAGCGGCATCATCTGTTTCGAGGTGGCCTACGACGGGCTGGTCCGCGACACGGTGACCGGTGGGGCGCAGGTGTTGGCGGTGCAGACGAACAACGCGACGTTCAACGCTGCGGAGGCGGGTCAGCAGTTGGCGATGGTGCGGCTGCGGGCGGTGGAACACGGCCGGGCGGGGCTGATGGCCTCCACGGTTGGCGTATCCGCATTCGTCGATGACAATGGGCGGGTGTCGCAGGCGACGGAGTTCAACACCGCCGCCGTCGTGGTGAGTGAGTTGGACCTGGGCTCGACGCGTACTCTTGCGACTCGGACAGGTTTCTGGCCCGAGATGGTGCTGGTGGTGGCCGCTGGGGCGGTCGTGGTCGCGGCGGCGTGGCTGCGACGGCGCTCGGGCGGCGTGGATGCGGAGGCACGGTGAGCGAGGCGGTGTCGGCAGGCGATGGCCCGGAGGGCTACCCGGGTGTCGGTCGGGTGCTGGTGGTCATCCCCACGTACAACGAGGCGGACAACGTACGGCTCATCGTGGGGCGGGTCCGGGCTGCCGTGCCGCAGGTCGACGTCCTGATCGCCGACGACAACTCGCCGGACGGCACCGGTGCGGTCGCCGACGAGCTGGCCGCCGCCGACGGGCAGGTGTTCGTGCTGCACCGCCCCGGCAAGCAGGGCCTGGGCGCGGCGTACGTCGCCGGGTTCAGCTGGGCGAAGGACCGTGGCTACGACGCGGTCGTGGAGATGGACGCCGACGGCTCGCACGCGCCGGAGCAGCTGCCGGCGCTGCTGGACGCGGCCGTGGGCGCCGACGTGGTCATCGGGTCGCGCTGGGTGCCGGGCGGTGAGGTGTTGAACTGGCCCCGGCACCGGTGGGTGGTGTCGCAGTGCGGCAACCTGTACACCCGGTTGGCGTTGGGGATGCCGGTGCGTGACGCGACCGGCGGGTACCGGGTGTACCGGCTGCCGGTCCTCGACAAGATCGACTACGGGAGTGTGTCGTCGCAGGGCTACTCGTTCCAGGTGGAGCTGACCTGGCGGGCGTACCGGGAGGGGTTCCGCATCGTCGAGGTGCCGATCACCTTCGCCGAGCGGGAGCAGGGTGCCAGCAAGATGAGCGCCGCGATCGTGCGGGAGGCGCTGTGGCGGGTCACGGTGTGGGGGCTGCGGGCCCGTCGTGACGCGGTGACCGGCGCGGGACGGCGTGACCGCGACGCGGCGTCGCCGGCGCGCTGGCCGTGACGGTACGGCGTGTCATGCTGGACGGGTGACGCCACACCGCACGTTCGCTGGAGGTGACATGCGTCGACGGGTGCGCTGGATTCCGCTGGCGCTGGTCGCCGGATTGATTCTGGAACTCGTCGTCTTCGTGTCGGTGGCCCGCCAGATCGGGTACGGCTGGGCGCTGCTGGTGGTGATCGCGGCGTCGATGGCGGGAATGGTGCTGCTGCGGCGGGAAGGTGTCCGCGCGTGGCGCAACTTCCGGGCGGCGGCGCAGGCCGGTCAGCCCCCTGGCGAGCAGGTCAGCGACGGTGTGCTCGGTCTTGTCGCCGGTCTGCTGCTGGCGACGCCCGGTCTGGTCAGCGGTGCCGCCGGCGCGGTGCTGGCGGTGCCGCCGGTGCGGCGGCTGGTGCGCCGCCGGGTCCAGGTCGCGGCGGAGCGGCGGATGTCGTCAGCGGCGGCCGGACAGGTTTTCGGCCCACGGCGGGTCCGGGTGTATCCGCCGTCGTCGACTGGTGGGCCGTCGCCGGCCGACCCGGGCACCGCCCAGCAGGCGGCGGACGGCCCGACGATCGAGGGCGAGATCGTGGATCCACGCTGATCGTGGTGTGAAACGGTGTGGGGCCCGTACGCGTCGCGTACGGGCCCCACACCGTTGCTACAGCCGGACCGGGTGTTCGCCCCCGGGTCAGACACCGCCGCGACGGTTGCGGACCTCCTGCAGACGTTCAGCCAGGATGTCCTCGAGTTCGGCGATCGACCGGCGCTCCAGCAGCATGTCCCAGTGGGTACGCGGTGGCTTGGCCTTCTTCTGCTCCGGTTCGTTGCCGTCGACCAGCCGGGCGACGCTGCCGTCGAACTTGCATTCCCAGGTGACCGGGACTTCTGCGTCGACGGCGAACGGGACCTCGAACTGGTGCCCCTTGGCGCAGAGGTACTCGCGGGTCTGGCGCGGCGCGAGCTCCGTGTTGCGGTCGGACTCGTAGCTGACTGCTCCCAGACGGCTTCCGCGCAGCATGCGCTCGCCCATGATCGGCTATCCCCTCGGTCGTGGTGCTGGTCTTCAGGTGTAACGATGTGCGCGGGGCGGGCGATTCCCGCCGTCGGTCGGCGCTGCCCCGGTGACGCCAGTCCGCGCACGACCTGTGCGAGCGTATCCGGCGGGCGCCCGTCGCCGCGTCGACACGGTCCGGCGTTGGGCATTGTCAGGCGATTGAAACGTGGCGTTAACGAAGTTTGGCACACCGGTGACGGCACGGATGCGATGTATGTCACTGTGACGAGGATGTGCCCGGCGGCGGTGCGGTCACCGGTGCGCCGGTGCCGGTCGCGCTGAGCGCGGCGAACGCCCCGGCCAGATCGCTGACCTGACGGGTCAGTTCGGCCACCCGGGCCAGCGCGGCGTCCCGTTCGGCCCGGACGGCGTCCCGTTCGGCGGTGCGGGCAGCGAGGTCGTGCTGGGCCGATTCGACGCGGGAGGCTGCGGTGACCACCTCGGTGCGGGCCTGTTCCGCTTCCTCTCTCGCGGTCTCCGCCGCCGCGCGCGCCGACGCGGCGTCGGTATCGGCGGTATCGGCCCGCCGCGTGGCCTGCTCGGCGTCGCGGCGGGCCGCGTCGGCGTCAGCCCGGACCTCCCGCAGCGTCTCGGCAAGCGCGGCGGCCTCGGCACGAGCCGTCGCGGCGTCGGCGGCGGCCTGCTCGGCCTCCTGCTGCGCCTGCCGGCACCGCAGCTGCGCGTCCGCTGCCCGCGTCGCCGCCTGTTTCGTCGCCTCGTCGGCGGCGGCAAGGTCGCGGCGCAGGGCTTCGATGGTGCGTCGGTCGTCGTCACGGGCGGCGGTGAGGGCCGCCAGCTCGGTACGGGCAGCCGCCAGGTCGGCGGCGGCCTGCTGCCGCAACGCGTCGGCGGCGGCCGCCTGCTGCTGCGCCGTCGTCTGCGCGGCGTACGCCGTGGCGGCGTCCGCCCGGGCCGCCTCGGCGGCGGACTCCGCCACCTCGGCCCGCTGCCGGGCCTGCCGGGCCTGCTCGGCGGCGTCAGCCGCGTTCCGCCCGGCGGTGGCCGCGACCTCGGCGGCGGACTCGGCCGCCTGTCTGGCGTCGTCGCGTTCGGCCTGGGCGGCGGCGAGCATGGCGGCGGCTTCGGCGCGTACCTGCGCCACGCGCCGTTCGACACCGGCGGGGGACAGTTCGGCGTGCAGGGTCTCGGTCAGGGTGCCGACCATCTGGTCGAGCCGGTCGACCAGCTCCCAGCTGCGGGCGAGCTGTCCGGCCAGGCCCGGCGCGTCGCGGTGGCGCATCCGGTTGGCGCGGGAGGCCCGCTGGCAGGCGCCGTCGTTGTCGCGGCAGTACCGGAACGGTCTGCCGGCGGCGGCCCGTTGCGGCACCGGGGTTCCGCAGTGCGCACAGGGCCGGGTCGGGGGTGCGGTGGCCGGCGGCGGGGTGTCCATCGCCGCCGAAGTGTAACGGGTGCCGCTCACCGGCCACGTCCCGCCGCAGGTGTCGTCGGCGCGAACCCTCGGCGGGCTTGTGACGAACCGGCGCGCGGCAGGTTCGTCGAAGGACAGGACGTCGCCGTTGAGCACTCGCCAGGTCTGCAGGTCGGCGTCGATGCGCTGCTGTGTCGTGGCGCGCGGTGCGGTCGCCGATGCCACCAGGTGGGCGAGGAGCCGCGCCGTCGGGGGCGGGGGTTCGTCGGCCGCAGCCGGATGGCCCGCCAGCGCCCTGGCTCATGCCGCGTTGGGGCCTCCACTGGCCGTGGCCGGTTCGACGGTGTTCACCAGGCGCGGTCTTCGGAGCAGCGGCCTCAGTGTGCTTCCAGGACGAAAAGATGAAGCAGATGAAGGCCGTCCGGCCGCCGAGGTCGGGCGGGAGCAGTTCGCGTGGGGTGTCGGGTGAGAAGGGCGGCTCACTGACGACCGCGATCCGGAAGCCGGCCCGGATGAACGCGTCGGTCATGGCATGCAGGGGACGGTGCCAGAAGGTCAGCATCGCGCGTTCCTCGCCGAACGTGTACTCGAACGAGTACGGCGTGACGGCGAAGTAGTCGGCGCTGGGGTCGCTCGACTCGAGGATGCGGGGGTGGTTGACCGACAGCAGAAGGCGGCCCCCGGGCTTGAGCACGCGCCGCAGCTCGGCCAGTGGTGCCGTCCAGTCCTGCAGGTAGTGCAGCACGAGTGAGACGACGACGTCGTCGAAGGTGTCGTCGGCGTACGGTAGCGGCAGGCTGATGTCGGCCACCTGTAGGTCGGCGTCCTCGCCCAGCTTCTGTCGTGCCAGTTCGATCATGGCAGGGCTGGCGTCGAACCCGGTCACGATGGCGCCTCTGGTGCGGAGCGCTTCGAACAGGGGCCCGGCGCCACACCCGGCGTCGAGGATCCGGCGACCGTGGACATCGCCTGCGAGTGCGAGCATCGCCGGCCGCTCGTAGTGAGCGTTGAACAGACCCGACTCGTTCTCCTGCGCGTAGCTGCGAGCGAAGCCGTCGTAGTGGTCTGCCCTCATCCCGTCCCTCGCATTCTCTGATCAGTCCGGTGGGAGCAACCCGGACGATGGTGGCACATGGTGTCCAGCGCCGACGGTGCGTGTGCACGGGGGAGATCCGCAGCGGACCAGTCGCCCGCCATCGCTTACGGCCACTACGTGACCCAATTATTGGATTGCCGATAACGACAATCCAATAATTGAGTCACCCGCCTTACCTGAGGACGCCAGACACCATAATGACAGTTATGCGGCAACAACACACAGGTTGTATGGTGCAGTAGTGGGTGACGACGTAGTGTTCTGCAGAAAATGCGGCCAGACGAAGCCGCGCACCGCCTTCTACGACCAGCTGCACTCGGCGCTGCCCCGCAGACCATGCAAGGCCTGCATCCTGGCGGACAAACGTGCCCGCTACGCGACCAAGGACGGCGACCGCGTCTCGCACGCGCAGGTCCTGCGCGAGAAGTACAACCTCACCTCGGCGCAGTACGAGCAGATGCTGGCCGACCAGGCAGGGCGGTGCGCGATCTGCGGCCAGTCCGAGACAGCGCGCGGCCGTGGCGGTGCGCCACGGCGCCTGGCGGTCGACCACGACCACCGCAGCGGAGTCGTCCGGCAGTTGCTCTGCCACCGCTGCAATCTGGTGACATGGGCGGTCGAGGAGAATCCCGCCCTGCTGGACAAGGTGCGGGCGTACCTGCAAACGCACCTTGTGGCACGGGACGCGACGTCCAACTCCGGCCCGACGGCCACGCCGCCGCCGTTATCCGGTTGAGGCCCCGACCGGCCCGACGAAAGAATCAGCCGGTGCCGACCTTCGATGAGTACGTCGCCGAGGCGACGGCGGTGCCGGTGGCCGGCTGGGACTTCACCTGGTTCGCCGGCCGGGCAACCGAGCGGCGCCCGTCCTGGGGATACTCCGCTCTGTTGGGCGAGCGGATGGCCGGCGCCCGACGGGCGGTGGACTTGCAGACCGGCGGCGGTGAGGTGCTGGCCACGGTGGCGGCACCGCCGCCCGTCCTGGTGGCCACGGAAGGCTGGCCGCCGAACGTCGAGGTGGCCCGCGAGCGGCTCACCCCGCTCGGGGCGACCGTCGTGCACGCCACCGAGGACGAGGACCTGCCGTTTCGCGACGGCGTCTTAGACCTGGTCGTGAGTCGGCATCCGACGGTGGTGCGCTGGCCCGAGGTAGCGCGGGTATTGGAACGCGGCGGGACGTACCTGTCGCAGCAGATCGGTCCGGACTCGGTCGGTGAGTTGCGGGCGGCGTTGGGTGTGTCGGTGCCGCCACGTACCGATCAGCACCCGGACCGGATCCGCGACGCCGCGACGGGGGCCGGTCTGGACGTGGTCGACCTGCGGATGGAGTCGCTGCGGATGGAGTTCTTCGACATCGCGGCGGTGATCGTGTTCCTGCGTAAGGTCGTCTGGACGGTGCCGGGGTTCACCGTCGAGCGGTACCGCGACGAGTTGGCGGCGGTGCACCGGCGGATTGTCGCCGACGGGGTGTTCGTCGCCCACTCACGTCGGGTCCTGGTGCGGGCACGGCGGCGGTGAGGCGTCACCGGCGTCGGCGCGCCGCAGGGGTCAGCCCGGGTCCGGTGCCCCGAACCGGGCGAGGTAGTGCCAGACCCGTTTGAGGTCCTGCGGGTCGTACCGGCCGGTGCGGGCGGCGTCGCCGATGATCCGTGGGGTGAGCGTGCCGTCGACGGCGAGCCGGACGCCGAGGTCGACGTACCGGGCGCCCCGGTAGTCGTGGTGGCGGCGCAGTGTGGCGACGTCCAGCTGGAAGCCGCGGTGCCATTCCAGCGGGCAGGACGACCGCCGGGCGGCGGCCTCCACCGGGGTGTCCCGGTACGACGGGTCGAGGACCAGTGCGGCGACGTCGCGGTCGAGACGGACCGGGCCGTGCACCTGAGCCTCGACGTAGGCGTCGAGCGGGTCGTCGTGTGCGGCGGCGGCCAGCAGGTCCACCAACGCGCAGGAGGCGGCGACACCGAACATGGTCGGGTCGAACACGCTGTCCGGATAGCAGAAGGTGCACCGGTCCAGCACGGTCGGCGACAGCCGCAGGTGACACGAGCCGAACCGGCGCGCCGCGCCCCCGGGCCGGTGGCGGTGGTCGAGCGCCCCGTACACCGGTCGGTGGTGCGCGGGCGCGTCGTCGTAGGCGCCGCCGAACATGGTGCTCTCCCAGCGCCACCGGTCACCGCCGGGGTGGGCGGTGAGCCCGCCGTTGCTGATCGCGGTGACGAACTGGGACAGGTACCGGCCGTCGTCGGCGAGGGCGTCGATGACGGTACGGTGCCCGGCGAGGCGGTCGGGGTGGAAGTTGACGGTGACCGGGACCGTCGGATCCAGCGGTGGGCCGACCGATCGGGCGGCGACATGGTCGATCGCGCGCTGGTAGGGGCTCATCACGACACAGGTTCCCGGGCGGCGGTGAGGGTCGACACCGTACCGAGCTCGGCGGCGGCGTCGAGCAGGGACCGGGACCGGGCGGTGATCGCGGCGTCGCGGGCCGCGAGCGCGGTACGGACGTCGGCCGACCTGCGGGCGGTCCGTAGCTGCGGCATCAGTGCGCGCAATGGCGCGACCCGGTAGCCGGCGGCCCGCAGCTGGTGCACGATCCGCGCGTCGCGGACCTGCTCCGGGGTGTACCGCCGGGTGGTGCCGGCCCGGTCGGGCACGACGAGACCTTCGGCGTGCCAGTGCCGCAGGGTCGACGGGCGTACGCCGAGGGCGGCGGCGAGTTCGGAGATGCCCATCGCGTCGGACACCCGTACGTCGGTGATCGGTTCGGCGGCGATGGCCTCGGCGGCCAGCTGGGCCCGGCGCAGGGCGGCGCGTTCGGTGTGCAGCCGGGCGTGTGCGGCGTCGAGCAGCGCGAGCATCACGGCGGGCGTGCCCTGGTGTGCTGCGGTGACGATCCGGCGGGCGTCGGCCGGTGCCGTCGCGGCGGCCAGGTGCCGGTAGGCCAGCGCGCACCGCAGGTGCAGTTCCCCGTAGATGCGGTGGCCGGCGGCGGTGCGATGCGCCGGCGGCAGGACGCCGTCGCGTTCCAGATTGCGGATCTGCTGGACGCCGTACCCGGCCCGGCGGGCGACGTCGACCGTACGCAGCGCCGCTGAGCGGGCACCGACGGCCCCCGAGTGGAGACATGCGGCCCCGTTCACCGCTGATCGTGAGCGTGAAGTCTCCACGAGCACTGCAATGTAACGCTGGAACGGTGACACAGGAAGAGATCATCGCTTTCGTCGCCGGCCTCGGCGACGACGTACTGGTGCTGCGGCCGGCCGTCGGCGACGGCACGCCGCCGATCAGCTGGGGTGACACGTTCTTCTACGTCTCACCCGACGGCACGGTCCCGGCCCGGCGTCAGCCGTTCGCGACGATCGTGACCAAGGACTACCCCGGTGACACGTCGTCGCGGCTGGACCGGCCCGGGGTGTTCCGGCTCAACATCGCCGTGGGCCGCGACGAGGTGCGGCGTCACGTCGGGCAGGACCCGGCCGGGGTCGATCCCGCAGCCGCCGACACCGTGTTCGCCCATCCCGTCTACGGTGGCGCCGGCTGGTTGGCGGTGGTCGACCCCGGTACGCGGACCGCGTCGCTGGTGCGGGACCTGCTGGTCGCGGCCCACCGGCGTGATCAGGGTCGCGGGACGCGCCGGGTCACCACGGATCCTGCAGCTGACGGGCCTGGTTGACGAAGACGACGCCGTCGACGGTGTCGAGGTGGGCCGGCTCCAGCGGGAAGTAGGCGAAGTCCTCGCTGACCCGTGTCGCCGCTGTGGCGTGGGCGCGGGCCAGGGCGTGGGCGTCCACGAGGCAGTTGTCCCAGCCCAGCGTGGCCAGGGCACCTTCGACGGTGTCCGGTGCCGGGGCGTCGTCGCCGAGCGTGCCGAAGGCCGAGGCCAGGTAGGCGTACCGGTCACCGAGGCGGGTCGCGGTGATCGCGCCGGCGCTCCACATCCGTAGCCGCTGGTCGCCGAGGGTCAGCACGGCGGGGTGGCGCTGCAGGTGCAGGTTGTGGGCGAAGACCAGGGTGGGGCCGTGGTCGGCGGCGGCGAGCAGGTTCGCGGCCATCATGGCGTCGCGCAGCGCGGACAGTCGGGACAGTCGGTCCGGGGACGGGTCGGCCATCGCGTGGTGGTATCGCAGCAGACCGAGTGCGGTACGCCCGTACAGCTGTGCCCGTTCGCGGCGCGGAGGGTCCAGCTGCGGCAGCTGGGTGTCGGTCAGCGCCAGCAGGTCGTCGGTGATCAGCCGGAGTTGGCGGGCGTCGGCGGACCGGCCGATCGACCGGGACGGGTCCCGTACGGTGGCCTCGTCCGACCAGCGGTCGTCGGGTCCCAGCAGCGCGTCGAGGGTCTCCTGGGTGCAGGGCAGTGGGCCGTCGAGCAGGTCGTGCAGGGCGGTCAGTGCCGTCCGAGGGCTGTCCGCCCAGTACTCCAGTGGGCCGTCGATGCCGAAGAACCGCAGCTGGTGGTCGTGGTCGTCGTTGTAGGTCCGCATCCAGCGTACGAGGTCGCGGTTGGCCGGCGAGGTGCCGAACTGGTGGCTGAAGCCGTCGCGCATGACGTCGTCGATGCTGCCGGCGCCGGTGGCGATGTGGTCGTCGACGAGCAGGCCCCGCAGGCAGTCGCTTTCGATGGCGATCGACCGGTAGCCCTCGTGGGTGACGAGGTGGCGGAAGATCTCGTTGCGTAGTTCGCCCAGTTCACCGACGAAGTGCCGGGCTTCGCCGAGGCCGAGCAGCAGGGGGCGGGTGGGCTGTGCCCGCAGGAACGCCGAGATGGCGTCGCCGTCGGCGGGGCGGGCCAGGTCCGTGATGGTCATTGCTTCAACGGTATCGTTGAATCGACGGTGGAAGGTTTGTGTGTCCGACACGCTGTCGATGCCCGGTGAACCTTCAAACGAGGGGGAGTCGATGCGGCCGGTGGACCTGGCGCGTGAGCACGGTCTGTCCACGCAGGCGGTCCGCAACTACGAGGACGCCGGTGTGCTGCCGGCGGCCGCGCGGACCGCCGCCGGTCACCGCTGCTACACGCCGCTGCACGCGCAGTCGTTGCGGGCGTTCGTCGCGCTGGTACGCGGGCACGGTCACGCCACGGCGACGGCGGTCATGCGGGCGGTGAACCGGGACGCGGTCGACGAGGCGTTGCGGATCATCGACGACAGCCACTGTCAGTTGGGGGAGGACCGGCGTACCGTGCGGGCTGTCGAGGCGGCGCTGCGCGAGCTGACCCCGGTCGCCCCGGTGCCCGGCGGGACGTTCATCGGCCCGTTGGCGGCCCGGCTCGGGCTGCGGCCGGCGACGCTGCGCAAGTGGGAGGCGGCCGGGCTGGTCCGGCCGAGCCGGGACCGGCGGACCGGGTACCGCGTCTACGACGCGCACGACGTACGGGACGTGCTGCTGATCCATCAGTTGCGGCGGGGCGGCCACCTGTTGGCGCAGGTCGCCCCGCTGATCGCGCAGGTCCGTGACGCCGGCGGGGTGGCCCCGTTGGAGGCGACGCTGCGGGGCTGGCGCGACCGGTTGTCGGCGCGGGGCCGGGCGATGCTGGTCGGGGCGGCGCAGTTGGACGCCTATCTGCGGGAGCGGGCGGCGGCGCCGGTCAGTCGGTGAACAGGTTGAGCAGGTCGCCGATGCTGCGGTCGGCTTCGGCGGGGTGGCGGAAGTGCCCGGCGCGGTTGACCGTGTACTGGTTGCGCCGGCCGACCCGTTCGCGGCGCAGGTAGCCGGCGGCGACCAGGTCGGCGACGATGGCCTGCGCGGCGCGTTCGGTGATGCCGATGGTGGCGGCGACGTCACGCAGCCGGGTGGTGGGGTCGCGGGCGATGGCGAGTAGGACGTGGGCGTGGTTGGTCAGGAACGTCCAGCTCCGTTGGCGTGCCGGCGGCGGCGCGTCGGTGCCTGACACGGTGCGGTCCTCCTGCGGTGGCGGCGTCCACATACGTACGACGAGACGTGAAAACCGCATCGTAAGTCCCGGGGATGGGCCGCCGCCACCGGTCGGCGAGCCGATCGCCCCTTGACAGACGAACTGTGCTTCGTGAATAGTTGACCGTAGTTCGAGGGGGAGTACCCGGCGTTCGACGCGCTGTCGTCAGTACGGGTCCGGCGGATCCGGGCCCCGGTGGCGCGGTCACCGCCCACCGGCGGTGTCCCGGGGAGACTGTCGACCAGTGGCGCCGGCCCGCGGCAGCGGGTCCGGCCGACCGAAAGGTCCTGCGTTGGCTGTCTCCTGGTGGGTGTGGGCCGCTGTCATGGTCGGGGTCGCCGCGATGCTCGCGGTCGATCTGTACCTGCACCGCGACAACCATGTCATCGAGTTCCGCGAGGCCCTGACCTGGTCGGGGATCTGGATCGCCGCAGGTCTGCTGTTCGGGGTGCTGCTGTGGGCGTGGCAGGGCGGCGACGTCGCCGGCACGTACTACGCCGGCTACCTGATCGAGAAGGCACTGTCGGTCGACAACGTCTTCGTCTTCGCGTTGATCTTCACGTACTTCGCGGTGCCGCCCGCCTACCAGCACAAGGTGCTGTTCTGGGGGGTCATCGGTGCGTTGGTGTTCCGTCTGGTGTTCATCTTCGTCGGCGCCGAACTGCTCGAGACGTTCTTCTGGACGGCGTACGTGTTCGGCGCGTTCCTCATCTACACCGGTTACACGATGGCGTTCCGCCACAGCGAGCAGACCCCGCCGGACCGCAACCCCGTCGTCCGCCTCGTCCGCCGGCTCGTCCCGACCGACCCGGCCTACCACGGTGACCGGTTCTTCGCCCGCGTGAATGGTCGGCGCGTCGCCACGCTGCTGTTCGTGGTTCTCGTCGCCGTCGAGGCCACCGACCTCATCTTCGCCATCGACTCGGTGGCGGCGATCCTGGCCATCACCACCGACACGTTCATCGTCTGGACCGCCAACGCCTTCGCCATCCTCGGCCTGCGCAGCCTCTATTTCTGCCTCGCCGGGCTGTTGCGCCGCTTCGTGTACCTGCACTACGGTCTGGCCCTCCTGCTGGCCTTCGCCGGAGTGAAGCTGATCCTGTCCGAGACGCCGGTCGGCAAGCTGCCGATCCCGGTGACCCTGGGCGTCATCGTCGTCACCATCACCGTGTCGATCGTGTGGAGCCTGCGCAGCACGCGCGGTGCCGGCCGGTCGCCGGCACCGGTCGACGAGCGGCCCGGCCGGGTCGGCTGACCCGACCGACGCCCGCAAGCATAACCCCACCTGTAACCCCATTGGGGTTATGCTTGCGGGCGTCCCGGTTGCTCCGACACGGAGAAGAGGCGACCACGCCATGCCCAAAATCAACGTCTACCTGCCCGACGATCTCGCCGACGCGGTCCGCGACACCGGGATCCCGGTGTCGGCGGTCTGCCAGCAGGCACTCGAACAGGCCGTCCGGCGG
The DNA here is from genome assembly GCF_030345095.1 of Solwaraspora sp. WMMA2056. Classification (NCBI taxonomy): domain Bacteria; kingdom Bacillati; phylum Actinomycetota; class Actinomycetes; order Micromonosporales; family Micromonosporaceae; genus Solwaraspora; species Solwaraspora sp. WMMA2056. The sequence goes on along the minus strand of NZ_CP128360.1, from coordinate 4,656,530 downwards.
GTCGCCGCAGTCCGGGCGATCCCCTTGGCCGAGCTCGACGCCGAGCAGTTGGCGGCGCGGCTGCCGCACCTGACCGTCCGGCTGCGCGACGTCCTGCTGCGGGCCCGGGACCAGGCCCGGGCCGCCGGCGCCGCCGAGGTCGGGACCGGACATCTGCTGGCGGCACTGCTCGACGAGGGCGACAACCTGGGCGTACGGGTGCTGCGCACGCTCGACGTGTCGCCGGCCGCACTGGCGGCCCGGTCGACGACGACGGACAGCGCACCCGGGGACGCAGCGGCGACGCTGGACGCGACCGGCGCGCCGACGCGGTGGTCGGTCACCGGGGCGGGCGCGCTGGAACTGGCCGTCACCGAGGCGACCGCGCTCGGGCACAACTACGTCGGCTGCGAGCATCTGCTGCTCGGACTGGTCGCCGAACCGGACGGTGCCGCCGGACGGGTGCTGCGGGAGTCCGGTGCCGACCTGCGGGCGACCCGCCGGGCGGTCGCGGCGGCCCTGGTCGGGTACGCGCATCTGCGTGCCCAGACCGCCGGTGCCTCGCCCGCCTCCGGCGGCGCGGGCGCGGGAGCCGCGCCGGTCGGGGCGGAGGCCGTCGCGGCCCTGGTCCGCCGCGAGTTGGCGCCGGTCCTCGCCCGGCTGGAGCGGTTGGAGCAGCGGGCCGGAGCGTCAACCGAGTAGGGCGTCGGCCCAGCGACGCTGGTGGGCCCGGATGTAGGCGGCGTCGTCGCGCCAGACGGTGCCGTGGCCCTCGTGCCACAGTCGGGTCCACGGTGCGGCGCCGACGGCGGCCTGGGCGGCGAGGAACTCGTACATCGACCGGGCGCGGCGGGTCAGCAGCGGCACGAGCGCCCGGCGTTGCCGCTCGTCGAGCCCGTAGCCGTCGGCGAGGACGCGTAGCCGCCGGCCGGGGTCGGCCGGCTGCCACGCCGGGTCGGCGGTGAGTGGCACGACGCTCTTGGCCGCGTACGCCAGGTCCCACAGCCGGGTGCCCGGCGCGGCGGTGTCCCAGTCGATGAACGCCCACCGGTCGCCGACGACCAGGTTCCACGGGGCCGGGTCGTGGTGGACGACCAGGTCGGTGCCGTCGGGTGGGATGAGCCGTCGCCACCGGGCGTGCGGCGGCGGGGTGAAGCTGGCCGCCGCGTCGTGCAGGTCACGCAGGAGTCGACCGACCCGGCGTACCGCGGCGTCGGGCCTGAGCAGGTCGAACCGGTCCGGCCAGGGAACCGTTCCCGGTACGTAGGTCAGCACCTCGCGGCCGGCGTCGTCGATGCCCAGCGGGCGGGGCGCGCCGTCGAAGCCGACGTCGTGCAGGTGGGTGAGGTAGGCGTGCACGGCCGGGGTCCACTCGCCGGCGGGGCGGCGCACGGTGTCCCCGACGCGGACCACGGCGGCGGCGACGTTTCCGCCGGTCAACGGCTGCTCGGTGGCGTCGTCGTCGCCGAAGGCCGTCGAGGCGGCCGGGTCGTCGCGGTCGGTGGGCACGCGGGGATCCTGCCGTCGCGGGTGGCGTGGTGTCGACCGGTTTGTCACGTACGCGGAACAAGTTGACGACGGCAGAGTTGCGCGCTATAGCTATAAGTAAGTTGAGTCTGAGGGGCTCAACATCAGGAGTTGAGAAGTACGAGAGGCAAGGGAGCTCGCACCCGTGAGGAGGTCCGACGATGTTGATGCGCACCGACCCGTTCCGTGAGATCGACCGGATCGCCGAGCAGTTCTTCGGCACCAGCGCGCGTCCGGCCGTGATGCACATGGACGCCTACCGCGACGGCGACTGGTTCTACGCCGCGTTCGACCTGCCCGGGGTCGACCCGGACAGCATCGAGTGCACCGTGGAGCGCAACGTGCTCACCGTCCGCGCCGAGCGCAAGCGTCCCACTGGAGACAAGGTCGAACTGGTCGCCGCCGAACGCCCGATGGGCACCTTCACCCGTCAGCTGTTCCTCGGCGACACTCTCGACACCGACAAGTTGGAGGCCGGCTACGAGGCCGGTGTGCTGACCCTGCGGATCCCGGTCGCCGAGCGGGCCAAGCCGCGTCGGGTCTCGATCAGCGTCGGCGACACCGGCCGCCGGCAGCTCGTCAACTGAAACATCCCGTCGGCGTCTCCCTGCCGCCGGGCAGGGGGACGCCGACGGGGGGACACGGCGGGAAACGGGTCGCGGCGGTGCGACCGAGGCGGCATCCTGAACCGGCAGCACCGTATCCCGACCACCGCGAGGAGCCGGCCCGGCCATGATCGATCCCCGGTTGACCGGCCACGTGGCCATCGTGACCGGCGCCAACCAGGGCATCGGCGCGGCGATCGCCGTCGCGCTGGCCACCCAGGGAGCGGCGGTGCTCGCCACGTACCTGCGGATGGACCCGGCCACCTACGCCGACGACCCGTCGTTTCCCGCCCAGTACGGCCGGGCCCGCGCCCAGAGCGCCCGCAGCGTCGTCGACCGGATCGTCGCCGCCGGCGGCAAGGCCGTCGCCGTCGAGGCGGACCTGGCCGACCCGGCCACCCCGGCCCGGTTGTTCGACGAGGCCGCTGCCTCGTTCGGCCCGGTCGACATCCTGGTCAACAACGCCAGTGGCTGGCTCAGTGACACCTTCCGCCCGGACAGCCGGGACCGGTTCGGCCGGCCGTTGACCCACGTCGACGCCGGCACCTTCGACCGGCAGTTCGCCGTCGACGCCCGCGCCCCGGCGCTGCTGATCGCCGAGTTCGCCCGCCGGCACCTGGCCCGCAAGGCCACCTGGGGGCGGATCGTCGGGCTGACCTCCGGCGGCCCGCACGGTTTCCCCGAGGAGGTCTCCTACGGGGCGGCCAAGGCGGCGCAGGAGAACTACACGATGTCGGCGGCCGCCGAACTCGCGGCGTACGGGGTGACGGCCAACGTGGTGGCGCCGCCGGTCACCGACACCGGCTGGGTGACCCCGGAGGTCGAGCAGCAGGTCACCGGCGCCAGCCCGGTGAGCCGCATCGCGCGGCCGGAGGACGTCGCCGAGGTCGTGGTGCTGCTCGCCGCGCACCAGGCCCGCTACGTCACCGGCCAGATCATCCGGATGTCCTGAGCGGCGACGCCGCGGCGCGTCCAGCGCCGCCGCCGACACCGAGGGACCGCCGGGCTCGCGGGAAATGATCATCATCTACGGCGTGCCGGCACCGCCGACACCGTACGGTTTTGGCATCCTGCTGCGATGCGCCGCGCAGCCGTCCCCGGTCTCGTCCCCCGGCCGACCGACCGGGCCCTGCCCGCCGCCACGGCACCGGCCGACTTCACCGATGCGTGGCTGCGCAACCGCCGGTTGTCGGCGCACACCCGGGAGGCGTACCGCCGCGACGTCGCCGGCTGGCTGACCTGGTGCGCCGGCGCCGACCTCGACCCGCTGCAAGCGTCGTTTCTCGACGTCAACGCCTACGCGCGGACGTTGGAGGCGACGATCGACCCGCGCAGCGGCCGGCTGCTGACCCCGGCGACGGTGGCCCGCAAACTGTCGGCGCTGTCCAGTTGGTACGCGTTCCTGGTGCGGCTGCGGGCGGTGCCGGCCAACCCGGTCACCGACGCCGACCGGCCCCGCGTCAACCGGGACCATTCGGCGACGATCGGGCTCACCCCCGACCAGGTCGACGCGTTGTTCGTGGCGGCCCGCGCCGACCCGCGCCCCAGCGGCCGGCGCAACCTCGCGGTGCTGGCCCTGCTGGCCGACCTCGGGCTGCGCGTCGGTGAACTGGTGTCGCTGGACGTGTCCGACCTGGGTCACGAACGCGGACACCGCAGTGTGCGGTTCGTCGGCAAGGGCGGCCGGTCCAGGCGACGGGCGCTCGCCCCGGACACCGCGCGAATTCTCGACGCCTATCTCGACGAGCGGGCCGGGGCGGCCGCGACGACGGTCGACGCGCTCACCGGCCCGCTGCTGGTCACCGCCACCGGGGCCCGGCTGGACCGGCACGCGGTGTTCCGGCTGGTGCGCCGGCTGGCCAGGGCCGCCGGGCTGCCGGCGTGGGACCGGTTGTCGCCGCACTCGCTGCGGCACGCGTTCGCCACCACCGCCCGTGCCGAGGGCGTGCCGTTGGAGGACGTGCAGGACGCGATGGGGCACGCCGATCCCCGGACCACCCGGCGCTACGACCGGGACCGGCACAACCTGGACCGGGATCCGGCGTACCGGATCGCGGCCGCCCGGTCGGCGCGGGCCGCGACCACCGGCTGACGACCCCACCGGCGGACCTGACCGGCGGGGTCGGCCGCGCGGTCAGCCGGCGGTGGGCCGCTGGTCGTCGTGGGCCCGCAGCGAACCGGCGTGGGCGCGGGCGGTCGGGTCGCGGCGGACCTTGATCAGGCTGGCGACGACGGTGATGGTCAGGATCACCAGGATCAGGCCCAGCGACACCGGCGTCTCCACCTCGGGCACCCGGTCGTCGAGGGTGTGCCCCCAGTGCAGGATCAGCTTGACGCCGATCAGCGCGAGGATCAGCGCCAGCCCGGTCGACAGGTAGACCAGCCGGTCCAGCAGCCCCTTCACCAGGAAGAACAATGCCCGCAGCCCGATCAGGGCGAACGCGTTGGCGACGAAGACGATGTACGGCTCCTGGGTGATGCCGAACACGGCCGGGATCGAGTCGAGAGCGAACAGCAGGTCGGTGCTGCCGATCGCGATCAGCACGATGAACAGCGGGGTGACGACCCGTCGGCCGTCGAGGCGGGTGACCAGCCGTCCGTCGACGTAGTCCGGGGCCACCGGCAGGACCCGGCGGGTGGCGCGGACGAGGACGTTGTCGTCGACCTGCGGGTCCTCGTTGCGGTGGCGGAACAACTGGACCGCGGTGAAGATCAGCAGCAGGCCGAAGACGAGGAACATGAAGGAGAACAGGTTCAGCAGGGTCGCGCCGGCGGCGATGAAGATCGCCCGCATGATCAGCGCCGCGATGATGCCGAACGTGAGAACCTTGTGCTGGTGTTCCTCCGGTACGGCGAAGGTGCTGATGATGATGACGAAGACGAACAGGTTGTCGACCGACAGGCTCTTCTCCACCAGGTAGCCGGCGAAGTACTCGGTGCCGTAGCCGCTGCCGGCCCAGGCCATGAAGATCAACCCGAAGACGATGGCCACGGCGACGTAGAACACCGACCAGGCGACGGCCTCACCGAAGCCGACGGCGTGCGGGCGCCACGCCGCGACCGCCAGGTCGAGCGCGAGCAACGCGACGATGACGACGATCGTGACGATCCAGACCGTCGGGCTGATCTCCAACGAACCCATGACAGTGATCGTGCACCGCCGGACGCCGCCGCGCGCGCCGACACACACTATTCGCGGCCCGGGTAGTCGCGGGACGAGCGTCGGTCAGATCCGACTGAGCAGTTCCAGGTGCCGGTGGGCGTCGACGGCGATGTCGTCGCCGGCCAACCAGCGGCGCGCCCACAGCCGGGCCGCGACGCGGGCCGCGACGCCCTCGCCCTCGCCGCCGATGTCGGTGGGGGCGGCCTGCTCGACGAGCAGCGCGGCGGCCAGGGCGTGCGCCGCACGCAGTGCCATCGGTCGGGCACCGGCCAGGGCCGCCGACCCGTCGACTGCAGCGGTGACCCCGGTCAGGTCGTCACGCAGCCGCGCGGCTGCGGCGGCGAGCGTACCGGCCAGGTCGGCGGCGAACCCGGCCGCCAGGTCGACGGCCTGGTCGATCCGGGCCAGCAACGGGGTGCCGCCGCCGCGTCGCACCGCCCGCAGCGCGTCCAGGGCCAGCACCGTGGTGGTGCCCTCCCAGATCGGCAGCACCTGGGCGTCGCGCAGCAGCCGGGGCACCCCGGTGTCCTCGACGTACCCGGCGCCGCCGAAACACTCGACGTACTCGCTGGCCGAGGCGACGGCGAGCCGGCCGGTGGCCAGCTTCGCCAGCGGGGCGACGATTCGTAGCTCGGCCGCGGCGTCGGTGTCGCCGGACTCGGCCCGGCCGAGCAACACGAACGCGTGCCCGGCCAGGACGAACGCGCCGGCGGCGTCGACGGCGAGCCCGCCGAGTACCGCCCGGTGCGCCGGGGAACCGATCAGCGGCCCGCCGGCGACGTGCCGGGCGGTGGCGTAGGCGTGCGCGTACGCCAGGCCGCGGCGCATCCCGCTGGCCGCGGCGGAGGCGTTGTGCAGCCGGGTCACCACGACCAGGGTCATCGCCCGGCCCAGCCCCGGTGCGCCGGGGTCACCCAGCGCAAGCGCGTACGCGTCGGTGAGGCCGACCTCGGCGGTGGGCAGCGCCCACGTACCGAGCTTGCCCTTGAGCCGGTGGACCCGCACGCCGGGGGCGGGCGCGGCCGGGTCGACGCCGGCGGCGGCCAGCGGGGAGTCGGCGGCGTAGCGGGGTACCAGGAACGGCGCCAGGGACCGGCTGCCGGCGGGCGCACCGACGGGGCGGGCCAACGCGACGGCCATCGCCGAGTCGACGGCGGAGCAGAACCACTTCTCGCCGGTCAACCGCCAACCGCCGGTGTCCGACGGTACCGCCACGGTGCCGGTCCCGGACAGGTCGGAGCCGCCCTGAGCTTCGGTCATCCACTGTCCGCTGGTGATCGCGACGTCCGGGTCGGTGCTGGTCAGCCGGGGCAGCCAGGCGTCGCGGACCGCCGGGTCGACGTCGGCCCGGCTCAGCAGCGCGGCCGCACCGTCGGCCATCGCCACCGGGCAGGAGAAGGTGGCCGACTCGGGGGCGTACAGGTGCAGCAGGGCGTGTTGCACGACCCGGCCCGTCGGGTCGGGACCCGCCCGGTCGTCGCCCTGGTACGGCAGCGCGACCAGGGCGTGCCGGGCGGCTGCGGCGCGCAGCCGCCGCCAGCCGACGGCGGTGTCGATCCGGTCGATCCGGGCACCCCACGGGTCGTAGCGGACCAGCTGCGGCGGATGCCGTTCGGCGTCGTCGTGCGCGGCCCGTAGCGCGCCGGTGACCTCGGCGGACAGCGACGTCAGGCGGTGGTCGGCCGTGGCCAGCCCGGCGGGGGTGAGGTGGCGGCGCAGCCAGGCGCCGAGCAGCCAGTCGGTGCGGTACGGGTCACCCGGGGCGGGCACCGGTTGGACGTACCGGTCCACGATGTTCGGTCCTTCCCCTCCGGACAGCCATGACTACCTGACAGTAACCGGTGGTGGTTCCGCTGAGAGCGTGACGGCCTTCCGTACGGCTCCGCCGGCCGGCACAGTGGCCGGTATGCGGTTGCTGATGCTGGGTGGTACGGGGTTCGTCGGCCGGTGCGTCGTCGAGGCGGCACTGGCCCGTGGCTGGGCGGTCACTCTGCTGCACCGGGGCCACCGGCCGGCGCCGGCCGGCGCGCAGGTGGTCGTCGGTGACCGGAGGACTGCCGACGGCCTCGCCGGGCTGCGTACCGGCGACTGGGACCTGGCCGTCGACACCTGGTCGGCGGCGCCGTCGGTGGTCCGTGACGCGGCCCGGCTGCTGAGCGGCCGGGTCGGGCACTACACGTACGTGTCCAGCCGGTCGGTGTACGTGTTCGCGCCACCGGCCGACGCCGACGAGGACGCCCCGCTGGTCGACGCGTGCGCCGACGACGGCGACGACGTCGACTACGCCCGGGCCAAACGCGGCGGTGAACTGGCGGCACTGGACGCGTTCGGCGACCGGGCGTTGCTGGCCCGCGCCGGGCTGATCCTCGGCCCGTACGAGGACGTCGGCCGGCTGCCGTGGTGGCTGACCCGTGTCGCCCGGGGCGGCCAGGTGCTCGCCCCCGGCCCACCCGACCTGCCGTTGCAGTACGTCGACGCCCGGGACCTGGCCACCTGGGCGCTGGACGCGGCCGTCGCCGGACTGGCGGGGCCGTACAACGTGGTCAGCCCGCTCGGCCACACCACGATGGGTGAGCTGCTGGAAACCTGCGTACGGGTGACCGGGTCGCACGCCCGACTGCGCTGGGTCGATCCGGCGGTGATCGCCGACGCCGGCATCGCGCCCTGGACGGAGCTGCCGGTCTGGCTGCCGCCGGGGGAGCTCTACGACGCGCTGCACCGTGGTGACGTGTCCCGGGCGGTCGCGACCGGGCTGCGCTGCCGGCCGGTGGCCGAGACCGTCGCCGACACCTGGGCCTGGCTGCGTGGCCTCGACGCGCAGCCGCCGCAGCGCCCCGACCGGCCACCGGTAGGGCTGGACCCGCAGCGGGAGGCCGAGCTGCTGGCCCGCCTCGGTCCGCTCTGAGCGACCACGGACACCGCCACCGGTGGCGTGTCAGGTGGCGGGTCCGAGGTCGCCGGTGCGGTGATGGCGGCGGCACAGCACCTGGTAGCGCACGTCGGCGTGGTCGACGGTGTCGCCGATGACGACCTGTTCGCCATGGCGGGCCACCACCCCGTCGACGACCCGCGCGTTGAGCAGGCCCTGCCGGCCGCACCAGCAGAGCACCTCGACCTGGATACGGCACACCTCGTCGGCGAGTTCGAACAATCGCTGCGCGGCCGGGAACAGCGCCGACCGGAAGTCGCTGGCCAGGCCGAAGGCGAACACGTCGACGTCGTACCCGTCGACCAGGTCGGCCATCTGCTCCACCTGGGCGACGGTGTAGAAACAGGCCTCGTCGCAGATGAGGTAGTCGACCCGGGTGCCGTCGGCCCAGCGGCCCCGGACCAGCGCCACCAGATCGAGGTCGTCGGTGACCTCGATCGCCGAGTGCGCCAGGCCGATCCGGGTGGTGACCTGCGGGCCCATCGACCGGTCGTTGCGGGTCAGCACCAGGCCCCGGCGGCCCTGCCGGGCATGGTTGTGGTCCATCTGCAGGGCCAGGGTCGACTTGCCGCAGTCCATCGGCCCCCAGAAGAACTTCAACGCCGCGCCGTGGCGTAGCCGTCCGTCACCGGCGGCCAGGCACGCGGTCGCCAACGCGGACTGTTCGCCACTGGCCGGCCCGGACACCACCCGCAGACTGTCGTCGGTCACGACCGGGCAGCTTACTAGCCGTTACCCGGCAGGTGGTGGCCCCCGCCCGCCGGCGGCCGGCACCGCCGACGCCGCAACCGAAAGCGATGTCGGACCACTGTGGCAGGATCTGCCGCCATGTTCCCCCGCACCTGGACCCTCACCCACATCGAACGTGTCATCCGCTCCGCCTGGTCCGCCGACACCTGCGATCCGGCTGATCTGGCCGACTGGCACACCGGCAACCCGGCGCGTGGCCAGTGTGGCGTCACCGCCCTGGTGCTGCACGACCTGCTCGGCGGTGACCTGCTGCGCGGCGAGGTGCACGCCGACGGGCGGCGTACCGGCCACCACTGGTGGAACCGGCTCGGCACGGTCGAGATCGACCTGACCCGTGACCAGTTCGGGCCGCACGAGCAGATCACCGCCGGCGAGGTCGTGGCCCGGCCGGCGGGTCCGCCGGCGCGGTGCAGCGAGCAGTACGAGACGCTGCGTACCCGGGTGTTGCGCCAGCTCGGCGCCGACACGGCGGTGGCGGCCGGCAGATAGCATGCCCGCCGACGCAGCACGACGATGTCACCGGTCCTGACCGGGAAAGGACGACACTCACCGTGAACGGACCGGTACGGCTCGCCGTCGACCTGGGTACCACGCACACCGTCGCCACGGTCCGCCGTGGCGACGAGCCGCCCCGTACGCTGCTGTTCGACGGGTCGCCGCTGCTGGCGTCCGGGGTGTTCGTCGACGCCGTCGGCACCATCCACACCGGACGTGACGCGCAGCGGCTGGCCGCCGGGGAGCCGCAGCGGTTCGAGCCGCACCCGAAACGGCACATCGACGACGGTGCGGTGCTGCTGGGCGACCGGGAGCTGCCGGTGGCGCAGCTGCTGGCGGCGAGCCTGCGCCGGGTCGCCGGGGAAGCCGCACTGGCCGGGGTGCATCCGGCCGGCGCGACCGTGCTGACCTGCCCGGCGGACTGGGGTACGCCCCGGCGGGACCTGCTGCGGGCGGCGGCCGACGCCGCCGGGCTGGGCCCGGTGCGGCTGCTGGACGAGCCGATCGCCGCCGCCACCTACTGCGTACGGGTACTCGGGCAGCAGGTCCCACCCGGTGGTGCCCTGGCGGTGTTCGACTTCGGCGGCGGCACCCTGGACGTGGCGGTGGTCCGTAACGAGCCGGCCGGGGCCGGCCGGGCCGGCGGGCTGCGGGTGCTGGCCACCGGTGGCCTGGACGACCTGGGTGGTCTCGACGTCGACAACGCCCTCGTCGCCCACCTGGGCCAGCTGGTCGCGACCCGGGATCAGCAGCTGTGGGCCCGGTTGGACCGGCCGGTGACCGCCGCCGACCGCCGGGACCGGCACGCGTTCTGGGCCGAGGTACGGGCGGCGAAGGAGATGCTGTCGCGGACGTCGGTGGCACCGGTGACGGTGCCGGGGCGGGACGACCCGATGCATCTGACCCGGGAGGAACTGGACCGCATCGCCGGGCCGCTGGTCGACCGGGCCGTCGACGAGACCCGCCGGGTGCTGCAACTGGCCGGAGTGGCACCGACGGACCTCGCCGGGCTGCTGCTGGTCGGCGGGGCGAGCCGGATGCCGTTGGTCGCCAGCCGGCTGCACGCCCGGCTCGGCGTCGCCGCGTCCGTGCCGGAGCAGCCGGAACTGCCGGTGGCGTACGGGGCGTTGCACCACGACCCGGCGACGTCGGGGCCGGCACCGTCGACGGCCACCCCGTACGCGGCACCGTCCACCGGGGCGGCACCGACGTCACCGGGGCCGTACGGGCAGCAGCCGGCACGCGCGTACCCGCCGACCGCCGGGCCTGCGGCGGACGGCCCGGCCGGGCCGGCTGACCTGCCGGCCGGCAGGCCGCGTCGGCGTGTCGGCCGGTGGGTCGCGGCGGTCGCCGCCGCCGTGGTGCTGACCCTCGTCGGCGCCGTCGGGCTGACCAACGGTCGGCTGCTGGACCGGATGCTCGGCCGTGACGACGGCACCGGTGACAGCAGCGGCACCGGCCTGCTCGGCGGGTTCCTGGGCGGCGACCCGGCCGTCGGTGCCGGCCTGACCCCGACCCATGAGGTCACCTTGCCGGCCGCAACGATCGCCTCGACGGTCACCGTCGCCGGTGACCTGGCCGTGTACGCGTCCGTGCGGGTCGGCGCGACCACCGTCACCGCCGTGCCGGCCGGCGGCGGCGACCCGGTCTGGAACGTCGACCTGGACGTCGAACCGACCGAGGTGGTGCTGACCGCCGTCGGCGGGCTGCTGGTCGTCGACGCGGCCGACTCGGCCACCGACGCCGGCGACGACATACGGGTCGTCCTCGACGCCGCCGACGGCGCCGTCAAGTGGAAACGCAGCTGGGAGACCTTCACCGACGTGGTGTACGTCGGCACCGACGTGGTCGTGGAGATCCGCGACGGCATCTTCGACAACGCGGTCGCCCGGGTCGACCTGACCACCGGTGAGCAGCGGTGGCGCCGCGAGGCACCCGACGACGACCTGCTGATCATCGACGCCGAACGGATCCGGCCGGTCAGCGTCTGGACCGACGGTGCCACCGTGCCCGACGGCGCCGGGCTGCTGCCCGCCGCCGAACACGCCCTGGCCGACAACCGGCACGCCGCCGCGGACCGGGTCGTGGAGCTGAACGAGGGCAGCGGCCGGGGCGTCGTCCTGGACGTCGGCAACGGCCGCCCGGTCAGCGACGGTGACCTGCCGCTGGACCACGACCGGTGGACGGTCTACGACGGGTTGGCCATCGGCAAACTCTCCGACGACGCCTCGCCGGGGCGCGCCGTGCTGGCCGCCTACGACCTGGACGGGTTCACCAAGAAGTGGGAGGTGCCGTTCGCCGGCGCCGACACCATCGAACGGGTCAAGGCCTGCGGCCCGCGACTGGTGTGCGTGGCGGTCGAAGGCACCGCGTACCGGACGGTCGCGGTACGCACCACCGACGGCGCCGAGGCGTGGAAACGGACCACCGACTCCGGCGTCGACGCCAACTGGTACGCCGGCCCCGACGCGCTGGTCTTTGGTGACCAGACGTTCGACACCGTCGACGACTTCGCGCTGCTCGCCTTCGACGGTACGGAGGTCGTACCGGCCGGTGATCATGGTTCGGCCGCCGCGACCGGTGCCGGCCGTGCGGCGGTGGTGAGCATCCGGGTCGACCTGACCACGAGCACGGCCGTGCCGCAGGTCGCCGTCTGGGACACGGCGACCGGTCGCCGCAGCGCCGCCGTCGACGTCGGCGCGGACCTGGAGACCGCCGGGGTGCAGCGGGTGGTGCTCGGCGGTGACACCGTCGCCGTGGTCACCGCCGACCATCAGGTACGGGTCCTGACCGTCCCTGCCGACCTGGGCTGACCTGGCTGTGCTTCGGGGCGGCGGGTGGGTGACCGCCTCCGTCTGCGGGATCGGCTGTGGTGAGTGGACCTGCCACAATGGGCGGCATGGCCTTCCGCCGACCTGGTCCCGTCCTGTTCGCCGTGGCCGGTGTCCTGGCCGCGGTGCTGGTCGGCCTCGTGGCGTTCCTGGCGGCGCAGGGCCTCGACCGGGCCAGCCAGTGGGCCGGGGTGCTGGCGGTGTTCCTCGGGGTGGCGGCGCTCGTCGTGCAGATCTGGGGGCTGTTGTCGCGACCGCCGGCCAACGCCGTCGACCCCTCGTCGCCGACAGCCGATCCGACAGCCGATCCGACAGCGGATCCGACAGCGCCGGTGCGCGCACCGCGCCGGCTGCCGGTGATCGCCTCGGCGCTGCTGGTCGCCGCCGCCATCGGGGTGACGTCGGCGGCGTTGCGCGAGACCGGTTCGACGGTGGCCGGGGCGCCGGGGTGGGTCGAGGTCGGCACCGGCACCGGTGTCGTGCTCGGCGACCACCAGTCCGTCGATCTGGACACCGGACAGCTCGGCGGTGAGCACCTGGCCGGGGCGGACCTGTTGCTGTCCCAGCGGGCGGACCGGGTGACGGCGCTCGACGGTGGAGAGTTGGCGGTGCTCGGCGCGACCGGCGAGCACACCGTGCGCCGGTGCCTGGACGCCGCGCCGCAGACCTGGGACGGCACGATCAACGGCGTGTACGAACCGCCGGCCGGTACGGACATCTGTCTCACCGACGGGCGGACCGCAGCCGCGATGCTGACCGTCGAGCACCCGCCGGACGTACTCGCCCGCAGGTTGACGTTCAGCTATACGCGGTGGGAGCTGCGTGACCAGGCCGCCGGAGCCCGACCGGTGCGCTGAGCGCGCCGGTCGGACCTGGCTCCGACCGGGTCGGGCCGGGTCAGAGACTGCTGCGCGGCCGGGCATACTGGGGCGTTGCCGCTGGATGGCAGACACGGGGGAGGACCGGATGATCATCGGGCTTGCGGAGATCGAGGCGGCGGCGCGGCGGATCGCCGGTCACGTCGTACGGACCCCGACGGTGCCCAGCCCGGGCCTGTCGCAGCTGCTCGGTGTGCCGGTGACGGCGAAGTTGGAGCTGCTGCAGCGTACCGGGTCGTTCAAGGCGCGGGGTGCGGCGTCGAAGCTGCTGACCCTCGACGACGCGCAGCGCGCCGCTGGTGTGGTGGCGGTCAGTGGCGGCAACCACGGCATCGCGGTGGCGGTGATGGCGCAGGCCCTGGATGTGAAAGCGACCGTGGTGATGCCGACGAGCGCGCCGGCGCGGGCCACCGAGCTCGCCCGCGCAGCCGGGGCGACGGTCCGGCTGGTCGACGGCATGGACGCGGCGTTCGACCTGATGAACCGGCTGTGTGCCGACGGGTTGACGCTGGTGCACCCGTTCGACGACCCGGTCGTGGTCGCCGGTCAGGGCACCGTCGGTCTGGAGTTCGCCGACGACGCCTTCGCCGCTGAGGCAGCTGACGCAGCCGACGCGGACCCGGCGGTCGCGCCGACCGATGTGCTGGTCAGCATCGGCGGTGGGGCGTTGATCTCCGGGGTGGCGGCCGCGTTGCACGCCCGCGCGCCGGGCACCCGGATCTGGGGGGTGGAGACCGACGGCGCGCAGGCGATGGCGCAGGCCCGCGTGGCCTGTGCCCCGGTGCCGGTGGACCTGTCGTCGATCGTGACCACGCTGAGCGCGCCGATGGTGTCCCAGCTGACCCTCGACCACGTGTCGACGCTGGTAACCGACGTGCTGGTGGTGTCCGACGCCGAAGCGGTGCGGGGCAGCGTGGAGCTGGCCGAGCACGCCAAGGTGTGGGCGGAGCCGGCCGCCGGCTGTCTGCTGCCGGCGGCCCGCCGGGTGGTCGACCAGGTCGGCCCGCACGCCCGGATCGGCCTGGTGCTGTGTGGCGGCAACGTGACCGTGGCCGACCTGACCGGCTGGGCCGCCGGTTTCAGCCTGCGCTGACGGCCCAGCCGTGAGCTGACCGGTTCAGGCCGGCGCTGGTCGCCCGGCCAGGTCGACCAGGGGGTCGTCGGCCGTGGCCGGCTGGCCGGGCGGGGACATGACGGCGTGGGCGACGACGGCACCGACCGGCACGGCGATCAGCGCGATCGCCGGCAGGACGGAGACGCCGTCCGCCGGGTAGCCGGTGCCGGCCAGGACGAACAGCGCCGACGGGACGGGCATCAGCAGCACCGCGGCGACGAAGATCACCGGTGGGGTGGCCAACGCGGACAGCGCGGTCGCCGTCCACCACATGCCCGCGTGGCGGTTGCGGTCCCGCAGCACGCCGATCATGGTCATCGCCAGCGGCACCGTCAGCAGGACCGCGAACACCGGGACGGTGCTGTCCACGCCGTTGCCGAGATAGATGCCGAGCCCGGCCAGGGCCACCGTGGGTGCCACCAGCAGGGCCACCGCCGCCGGGCGCGGCAGCCGGTCACATCGGGCGGCGAGCGCGGCGACGGCGGCGAGCACCGCGAATCCGGCCGCCACGGCGACGGTGCCGGCGGGCAGCCCGACGGGCAGGAACGCGTGGTTGACCTCCGGGGTGCCCTGGGCGAACAGCACGGGTGCGCAGGCCGCGCCGGCGACGGCCGCCGTACCGAGGCGCAGCCGCAGCCGTCGGGTCCCGGCGGGGGTGGCGGGGCCGGGGTGGCCGGTGAGCAGCCAGCTCACGCCGACGGCGAGCGCCCCCACGACGAGCGGCAGCCGCAGGTCCGGGTCGGTGCGGCCGAGCGCGCTGTCGGCGACGACCAGCATCCCGGTCAGCGCGCCGGCACCGTATCCGGCCCGACGCCGGTGCGCGGTGGCGGTCAGCAGCGCCAACCCGGCGAGCACGATGGCGGCCCACCGCAGTTCGGCGACCCACACGTGGATCTCGCCGTCGCCACCGGGCATCGGGGCCCGGGCGGACACTGCGGGCATCGCCGGGGTGAGCACCGCGACGGCGTACGCCCAGAAGGTGACCGCCGCCGTGAGCAGGGCGACACCGGCGGCGAGGACCGGGGCCGGTGTCGCCGCGCGGGCCGGTGTCGCGGTGTGTCCGTCGGCCGCCGCTGCGGCGGCGTCGACCGGCGGCCGGTGTCGGGCCGCCGCCCAGCCGTAGGCCACCACCAGTGCGCCCAGTGGGACCAGCGGGATCAGGAACCAGCCGACCGACGACAGCACCTGGCCGGTGCCGGGTGTGGCCAGCGAGGCGACCCAGACGGCGGGAAGCACGGCGGCCACCGCCGTTGCGGGGGCACCGCAGGCCGCCAGCGCGAGCGCCCGGCCGCGCCGGGTGCCGCCGGCCCGCCGGGCGACCGCGATGGCCAGGGTGGCGGTGGCGGCCGTCCAGCCGAGTGCGGCGATCGCCAGTGCCGTCAGCGACGGCGCGGTCAGGCTGGTCAGCGAACCGAGGACGAACGCGACGGCGACCGGCACGGCGGCGTACGCGGCGGGGCCGGCCGGTCCGAACCGACCGGAACGTGTCGCCGCCATCGGTAGCCGCCGGCCGAGTGCGCGGCCGGCCACCAGGCAGAACACCGTCATGAGTACGGCGTCGACCGCCCCGGTGGGCAGCGGCTGGCCCGGGTCGCCGAACGACGTCCCGGACATCTGCTCCAGCAGCAGACCGACCGGGGCGAGTGTGCCGAAGGCGACCACCGCTGTGCCGATGAGCAGCAGGGCCGCTGCGGGCCGCAGCACGGCGTCTGATCCGGGCCGGTCGTCCCGCCATCCGTGGGGCAGGTCGTCGTCGAGGTCCGGCGACGCGCAGGCCAGGCTGACCGCGAACCGGAGGCGTTCGGCGTGTCGGCCCTGCTGTGCCAGCCAGACGAGTTCGGCGTGCCACTGGGCGAGCATGTCGGGGCGTACGTCGGCCGGCCAGCGTCGCGCGGCGATCCGCAGGCACCAGTCGGTGAGGGCGGTCATGCCGGCCGCACCTTCGTGGTGGGCTGCTGTGCCTTGGCGAGTTGCCGGCGCAGCGCGGTGATTTCGGCGGTGGCGGCTTCGGCACCGTCGGCGGTGAGCCGGTAGTAGCGCCGGGCGGGACGTCCGGCGGCGACCGGGTCGATCTGCTCCCAGGCCGCGTCGACCCAGCCGGCCTTCTGCAGCCGGTGCAGGATCGGGTACAGGGTGCCGCTGGGGTAGCCGGTGGCCCGCATCAGGTCGGTGCCGTACCGGTCGGTGTCGGGCTGCTCCAGCAGGGCGGCGAGGACCGTTACCACGGCTGTGGTGGTGCGTACGGGGGTTATCACGTCATGGACCGTAGCCGACCCCTCGGTAAGTTTGCTACATAGCTTAGTGCTTTCGCTACATAGTGGCCCGGCACACTCGACCCGATCTCGCACTAGCGCCAATAGGTTTGCTGTGCAAACCTATTGGCATGACCACTGAGCCGTTGTCTGCCGGCGGCGATCCCCGCCGGCTGCTGTCCGATGTCCGCTCCCTGGCGTACCAGGTGCGCCTTGACCAACGGATGACCTGGGTCGCGCTGGTGGTACTCGGCGCGGTAACCCTCGTCGGGATCCCGTTCGACTGGCTCGGGATGACCGTGCGCTGTCAGTCGGATGGCAGCTGTGAATTCGCGCGGCGGGGCGTTCTGTACTACTGGCCACTGGCGCTCCTGCTCGCCTACGCGGTGATCGCCGCCTGCTATGTGCGGACTGCCCGGACGCGAGGCCTTGGCACCCGCGTCGTGCCGTACGCGATCGTCGGCGCCGTGACGACCGTCGTGTTCACCGCCGCGTGGGTGGCCGCATCCCTGTACTTTCCGAGCAACCCGGAGTGGATGCAGCCACTCCCGTACTGGGGGTTGGTGCTGGACCGGCTGGTCGCACCGTGGGGCATGATCGGGATCGCGCTGTTGGTGCTGGCCCGGCTGGAGCGCAACCTCGGACTGCTGCTGTTCACCCTCGCCTACCTGGTCCTGGTGCTGCTGGTGCTGCCGATGAACACCGGCTGGGGACCGGCGGGCTGGGGCCTTCAGGCCCGATTCGCGCTACCGCAGGTCGTCAGCGGCGGGGCGCTGCTGCTCGGCGCGATCGGATTCTTCGCCGCCGCCCGCAGGCGGCATCGGTGACGCCCGGGACGGGCACCCCGGAGCCTGAGGCCGGGCACGCGGTCACCGGGTTGGACGAGGTGGTGCACCAGCGGGCGCGGCTCGGCATCCTGACCATCGCGCACGAGGCACGCAGGGTCGAGTTCGGATACCTGCGTACCCATCTCGAGCTGACGGCCGGCAATCTCTCCAGGCACCTCAGCGTCCTGGAAACCGCCGGCCTGATCGAGATCGAAAAGGGCTACGAGGGTCGACGTGGCCGCACCTGGATCACGCTGACCGCCGCCGGGCGCAGCGCGCTCACCGACGAGGTCGCGCGACTCAAGCAGCTCATCATCCGTGTGGAGTCGGCCAATGGGCCCTAGCGACACCCTTCGGGCCGGTGACGGCGCTCGGATCGGCCCCCGGTGTCAGCGCCTCGGCCAGTTGTGCAGCAGGGCGTCGAGCGCGTCCAGAGCGCGCGACCAGCTCTCCTGCGGGTCGGGGTCGCTGTGGTCGAATCCGCCGCCGGTTTCCAGGCTGATGTAGCCGTGGATGGCACCACCGAGCAGCCGTACGGCATGGGTCTGCTCCGGCTCGGGCAGCTCGTAGCCGCGCAGTACCGCGCGGAGCAACCGGCTGTGCCGAGCACCGGCGCTGGCTGCGGCGGTGGTCGGATCGAGCCGCAGCCTGGCTGCGGCGTAACGACCGGGGTGTTCGCGGGCGTAGTTCCGGTACGCGTCGGCGATCGCGGTCAACGCGTCCTTGCCCGAGCGGCCGGCGGCGGCGTCGCTGGCCCGGTCTGCGAGCTCGGCGAGGGCGAGCAGAGCGATCCGGGTCCTGAGGTCGTGGCCGCTGCGGACGTGTGAGTACAGGCTGGCGACGGTGACGCCGAAGCGGCGGGCCAGCGCGGAGACGGTGACCTGGTCGAACCCGACCTCATCGGCCAGCTCCGCCCCGGCCGTGGTCACCTTCTCGGTAGTCAGCCCCGCACGTGGCACCGCGACGTCCCCCTCCCACACCGAATCCATGACCCATTATCCATTTGCCTAACACCTTTAGGCAAAACTAGCCTGCCCGGTATGACCCCACTGAGTGAGCGGGAGATCCGTGCCGCGTTCGTGAACTGCACCAAGGGCGAGACGAAGCGTCTGCACGTCCCGCGTGATCTGGCTGGCCGGCCGTGGCCGGAGCTGGACTTCCTCGGCTGGCGTGACCCGCAGTCGCCCGAGCGGGCCTACCTCGTCACCGAGCTGGGGCAGCGGCCGGTGGCGGTGGCGCTGCGCTGCCCCACGCCGTCGACCACCCAGCGGCGGCGCAGCATGTGCTCGATCTGTCTGACCGCGCCGGTGTCCGGGGTGTCGCTGATGGTCGCGGCGAAGGCGGGCCGGTCCGGGCAGGCCGGCAACTCGGTCGGCACCTATCTGTGCAGCGACCTGTCCTGCTCGCTGTACGTACGGGGCAGGAAGGACGCCGGCGCGGGCGCGCGGCTGCACGAGTCGCTCACCCTGGAGGAGAAGGTCGCCCGGACCGTGGCGAACGTCGCGGCCTTCATCGCCAGGGTCACCGACTGAATCGCCGCATTGTCAGCCGGTGGCCACGCTGTCGTGGTGCCGGTGGGCGTCGCACTCCGGGTCGGCGGCGCGACGACGCTGGTGGGACAGGGTCACGTGGTGGTGGGCGCCGGCGTGGCCGGCCGGGTCGGTGTGCACGGTCGCCGACCGCAGCCTCGGTACGGCGTGGGTGAGCTGGTGTTCGGCGTCGGCGGCCACCTCGTGCGCGGCGATCAGGGTCAGGTCGGCGTCGACGACCAGGTCCGCTTCGGCGTGCAGCCGGTGGCCGATCCAGCGCAGCCGTACCGCCGTGACGTCACGGACGCCGGCCACCGACCGCAGGGTCGTTTCGGCGGTGTCGACCAGATCGGGGTCGACGGCGTCCATCAGCCGCCGGTACACCTCGCGCGCCGCGTCGCGCAGCACGTATCCGATCGCGACGGTGATGGCGAGTCCGACCAGCGGGTCGGCCCACTGCCAGCCGGCCGCGGCGCCGCCGGCGGCAGCGACGACGGCCAGCGAGGTGAACCCGTCGGCACGGGCGTGCAGGCCGTCGGCGACCAGCGCGGCCGAGCCGATGCGCCGGCCGACACGGATCCGGTAGCGGGCGACGAGTTCGTTGCCGGCGAAGCCGACGACGCCGGCGGCGGCCACCCACGGCACGTGGCTCATCGGGGCCGGGTCGATCAGCCGGTCGACGGCGGTCCAACCGGCGGCGATCGCCGAACCGGCGATGACGGCCACGATGACGATGCCGGCGACGTCCTCGGCGCGACCGTACCCGTAGGTGTAGGCGCGGGTGGCGGCGCGGCGGCCGATGAGGAACGCGATCGTGAGGGGTACGGCGGTGAGCGCGTCGGCGACGTTGTGCAGGG
Source organism: Solwaraspora sp. WMMA2056 (assembly GCF_030345095.1). Taxonomy (NCBI): domain Bacteria; kingdom Bacillati; phylum Actinomycetota; class Actinomycetes; order Micromonosporales; family Micromonosporaceae; genus Solwaraspora; species Solwaraspora sp. WMMA2056. Next base: position 4,636,794 of record NZ_CP128360.1, on the reverse strand, counting down.
TGTCGCCGAGCAGCGCCACCGAGCCGGAGGCGACGACGATGACGGCCTGGGCTGCTGCGGTGGCGGCGAGAATCGCCAGGGAGATCCACAGGGCACGGAGTCCGTCGCGCGACGATTCGAGGGAGTCGTCGACCTTGCTGGCGGTGTCGTGGGAGTGCGGAGTCAGCTGGTGCCGTACCCGCTGCCACCAGCCATGCCGTGCCGCATGCGGATCGGTGTGCGGATGGTGGTGGTGGCCGTGCTGGTCGTGGTCGTGCGCCATGTCTTGTTCACCTCTGTCACTCGCCGCTGTGCCGGGTGGCGGTGCGGGCCACCCGGACGGCAGAATAGGTGCTCATGTACGCACGCGACAACGCTGCAGGTGCCACAGCTGGGCAGCAGCCACCCACCGGCGCGCAGATCGACACGGCGGTGACCGCGTTGCGGATGCTCGCCGACCCCACCCGGCTGCGTCTGCTGTGGCAGCTGCGCGAGGGCGAGCACGACGTCGGCACCCTCGCGGCGGCGGTCGGCGCCGCTCGACCCGCCGTGTCGCAACATCTGGCGAAACTGCTGCTCGCCGGCCTGGTCGCGAGCCGCCGCGACGGGCGTCGGGCGCTCTACCGGGCGCGCGGCGGCCACGTCCGCCGACTGGTCGCCGAGGCGCTGTACGCCGCCGACCACCACATCACCGGCGCCCCCGACCACGACTGAGGCCGCGTCGCCCGACGAAAACGCGGTGTCGCCCGGCCAGACGGCTCGCTAGCATCCCGGGCCGTGGACGACATGCGCTGGCGCGACCCCCAGTGGTTGGCCGAGGTACGGGACTGGATCGACGGCCGGCTCGACGAGCTCGCGATGACCAGGACCGGTCCGCCCGTCCAGCCGCACGTGTACCCCTGGTCGACGGTGCTGCGGGTACCGACCGACGCCGGTGACGTCTGGTTCAAGGCCAACGCCGAGCCGCTGCGGCACGAAGCCGCCGTCGTGACCCGGCTCGCCGCCCGTCGGCCCGACGCGGTGCCGCCGCCGTTGGCCGTCGACACCGCCGCCGGGTGGCTGCTGATGGCCGACGCCGGGGAGACGCTGCGGGTGGTGAGCCAGCGTGAGCGCAACTTGGACCGGTGGTACGCCGTCCTGCCGCTGTACGCCGGTGTGCAGCTCGACCTCGCCGACGACGTCGACGACCTGCTCGCCCTCGGGGTGCCCGACCGGCGGCTGGCCACCCTGCCGCAGGCGTACGCACAGCTGGTCGACGCCGTCGGCGCCGAACCGCGGTTCCGCGACGCGGTCCCGGTGGTGGCCGGGCTGTGTGCCGAGCTCGCCGGGTACGGGCTGCCGGAGCTGCTGCAACACGACGACCTGCACGACGCGCAGGTCTTCGTCCGCGACGGCCGCCACCTGCTGATGGACTGGGGCGACGCCTGCGTGTCGCACCCGTTCTTCACCCTGTCGGTCACCCTCGACGGCGTGCTGGCCTGGGGGCTCGACGACGTCCCGGGTTCGGTCGACACCACACCGTTCCGCGACGCCTACCTGGCCCCGTACGCCGACCGGTTCGGCGGTGACCTGGTGGCCGCCGCCCGGCTGGCGTCGCGCCTGGGTTGGGTCTGCCGGGCGGTCAACGGGCACGTACCAGGCGAGGACAAGCAGACGCTGACCCGGCTGCGGATGTTCCTCGACGGCCGACCGTAGCCGCGCCATGGAGACCGCAGGTCGGGGTCACGAAACATTGGTCTACCCAGAGTCAAAGATTGATATTGACAAACATGACTTACCGTTCAAAAATGTGATAACGGAAAGGTAAAGCGCCTACCGCGCGCAACCTTCGACTTTCCCGAGCGATGGGAGAACGGAACTCGGCATAACAACGTGGAACACTGCAACGATCCTGGACTGTCCCCGCAGACCGATTGCATGGGACTGAACACCGATCGAGATCCTCCAGCCGGGTTCGACGGCAGCGCCCCGCTGGTCACCTCAAGCCGCAACTGCACAGTGCCGGCCTGCTTCCTGATGGGAAAGGGATTCACCAATCCGATTCGCTACGCTCCGGGTGTAAGCGGCTGTCCAACCGTGGTCTACTACTGACGCCTACGCTGATAGTGCCGGCCCAGGCAGTCTGACCGTCACCGGTTCCATGGCTGCCTGGGCGCACGGGCCATTGTCGGTCTCAGGGAGATGATCAGGATGTCGCGGCAGAGTCCTCGGCGCCGATTCGGCGGGGAACATCTGTTCATCTGGTACCTCGCGACTGCGGCCGCCGCTGCGGTGGTCGGCGTGGTTGCCGGCGGAGTCGGCCTGTTGGTGCTGTCCGCGTTGCGGATCGGGTGTCGTCCCGCCGGTGGGGACGTGCTGCCCGGCGGCGAGCTGCAGTGCCCCGACGGCACCGGCAAGGTTCTCCCGGCGTTGGTGTTCGCGGGTCTCGGCTGCGTCGTCGTCCTGGCGGTGGGGGCGGAGCTGATCAGCCGGCGGGCCGACGCCTCCACGGTTGCCCGCGTGGCCCGGCACGGCTTGTTGCTGGCCGCCTGGGTGGTGGCGCTGCCCGGCCTGGTGTGGGTCAGCGTGGTGTCCACCTCGGCGGTGACACGACAGGCCTTCTGGGGTGTCGTGGTGGGCGTCTGCGCGACGATCGCCTTCGTCGCGATTCCGCTGGTCACGTCCTACGTCCGTCCGGCGTACGCGACAGTGGTGCTGGCGGCGTGTCTGGCGGTGCCGGCCACTGCCGTGCTGGTGGGCATGTGGTTGCCGCTGCTCGTACCGCTCGCCCTGCCGGTGACCGCAATCTGGCTGGTGGCGTTGTGGCTGTCACGGGCGGCCCATCGGATCAGCGTGGCAGCCGCGGCCAGCCAGGTGAGCGGCCCGTAGGCCGGTCACGAGCGGGATTGCCCGCTACCCTGAGAGGGTGGGACGCAGCGAGACCGACAGGCGGAGCCAGGCACGGTACATGGCCAGGCCGGGCCGCCGCGCGGTCGTCGCCGCTGATCTCGCCGCGATGCGCGGACCGGTCAGCGGGGTCGTCGAGTTGCCGCACCGGCTGCACTGGCAGGCAGACCGCCGGGTCGACCTCGACAATCCCGCGCTGTTGCGGTGGATGTACGAGACCGTGCTGGTCGAGGCGGTCACCTCGGTCGAGCTGACCACCTGGCTGCACGGCCCGACCCTGGTCCGACTCTGGCCCGACCTGTGGGTCCCGCGCGGCGTCCGGCAGGCGTGGGAGGACCGGCACCCGCAGCTGCGCATGTCCCATCAGCCCGCCGCTGCGTGACGTCAGAGGAGTTCCAGGCCGAGGTGGCGCGGCTGGCGCTCGCCGTCGCCCGGCGGCACGGATTCGCGTTGGCCGGCGGGCACGCTCTGATCGCGCACGGGGTCGTGGACCGGCCGACCGAGGACGTCGACCTGTTCACGGACCAGGACGGTGGGGTCGCTGCCGCCGCCGACCTGGTGATGTCAGCCCTGAGGCAGGCTGGGCTGCAGGTCGAAGCGGTCGGTGACGCGGACGACGTCGGCGGCGTCTTCGACGGTTTCGAGCACGACCTGGTCGAGCGCGAGGTCAGCGACGAACACCAGGTGGTACGGCTGCAGCTGGTGCGGTTCGACCGGCACCGCCAGCCGGTGACGATGCGGATCGGGCCGGTGCTGCACCTCGACGATGTGCTCGGTACGAAGGTGGCGGCGCTGGCAACCCGGGCCGCACCTCGTGACTACATCGACACGTCCGCCGCGCTCGCCCGGTACTCCCGCGATCGGCTGATCGAACTCGCCAGACAGGCAGATTCCGGCCTGACCGAGGAGGATTTCGCCGACGCCGTGCAGCGGCTGGACCGGATGGACGACTCGGTCTTCCGCGAGGTCTACGGGCTGACGGCAGCGCAAGTCGACGAGGTTCGTCACCGCTTCTCCACCTGGCCGAGGTCGGCGACCTGACGGCCGCTGTCAGGCAGCCCAATCCAGCCAGGTGAGCAGTGACCGGCCACTGCCGGAACGTCCGAATCGGCGAGTCGAGGGAGTCGACTGCCGGATCCGCCCGGTGGCTGGCCAACTGAGCCCTGTCACCGCAGTTCAGTGGCGTTCTACCGTCAGCGGTGTGAATGCCGTACCCGCCACCGGTGACCGACCCCCGCCGACCGGGCGAATCGTCGTCCTGCTCCTGCCCGAGGTCAACCTGCTGGACCTGGCCGGCCCGGTCCAGGTCTTCGACGCCGCCACCGTGGCCGGTGCCAGCTACCGCGTCGAGTACGCCGCGACGCGTACCGAGGTCGTGTCGGCGCAGGGACTCACCCTGGCGGCGCTCGCCCCGCTGCCCCACGTCGCAGCCGGGGACCTGGTCCTCGTACCAGGTCCCCGGCTGCGTCCACCGGTCGCCGGCGAACCGCTGACCGACCCCACCGTGACCCGGTGGCTGCGAGCCGCGTACGACGTCGGCGCCCAGGTCGTCGCAGTCTGCACCGGAGCCGCCGCCCTGGGTGAGGCGGGCCTGCTCGACGGCCGCCGCTGCACCACCCACTGGCAGCTCATCGAAGCGATGCGGCACCGCTACCGGCGGGCCCGGGTACAGGACGACGTCCTGTACGTCCACGACGGGCCGGTCTCCACCAGCGCCGGGATCGCCGCCGGCATCGACCTGGCGTTGTCCATCGTCGAACGCCACCACGGGCCGCTGCTGGCCGCGACGGTGGCCCGCACCCTGGTGGTGTACCTGCGCCGCCCCGGATCCGGTACGCAGATCAGCCCGTTCCTGCGTCACCGCGACCACCTGCACCCCGGTGTGCACCGGGTGCAGGACCACCTCGCCCAGCACCTCGCCAGCCGGTTCAGCCTGACCCAGCTGGCTGAGGTGGCCAGCCTGTCGCCGCGTGGCCTCAGCCGGGCGTTCACCGTCGCGGTCGGAATGACCCCACTCGAATACCACCAGGAGCTGCGGATGGAGCACGCCACCAACCTGCTCCGCGAGACGGACCTGCCGGTGGAGGCGGTGGCGCTGCGCTGCGGCTTCCCCGACCCGAGGCATTTCCGCCGGACGTACGCCGCCAGGCGTGGGGCGGCACCGTCGGCGGTGCGGCATGGCTGAGCCGACACGAGTCCACGTTGTTCCTCGGAGGCGGGTCGCCGCGGCCCCGGTCCGGCGTGTCGTCGGCCCGGTGGTCGGGGTGTTCCTGGCCGCCGGCCTGTTCGCCGGTGCCGCGGCTGCCGGGGTGACGGCGACGATGTCGGCGAGTTACGCCACGCCGACCACCGGGATGCACTCCGCCGCAGCCGAGTTGCCCACCTTCGCGGCGCTGCCGGCTGGCCGGATCCCGGTCGCCGTCGTCCTGGGTGCCAGCGGGTCGGTCGCCGCCGACGTGCTGATGCCCTACGAGGTGTTCGCCCGCTCCGAACGGTTCGCGGTCTTCACCGTCGCCGCGACGACCGGCCCGCAGATCCTCTCCGGCGGCCTGCACGTGGCGGCCGATCACACTCTGGAGACCGCCCCGCGCCCTGCCATCGTGGTGGTGCCGGCCGTCACCGCGCCCACCGGCGACGTCGAAGCGCCGCTGCGAAACTGGATCGATCAGCAGGCGGCGGCCGGCACCCTGGTCCTCGGGGTCTGCGCCGGGGTGGAGGTGCTGGCGGCCGCCGGGATCCTCGACGGCCGGTCCGCCACCGGCTTCTGGTCCTCCCTGGGGTCGCTGCGCCGCAGCTATCCGCAGGTGTCCTGGCAGGCCGGGCAGCGGTACGTGCACGACGGCGACGTCGTCACCACAGCGGGTGTCACCTCGGGGGTCGCCGGCGCGCTGTACGCGGTCGAGCTGGCCGTCGGCCGCAACGAGGCGGAGCGGATCGGCGGCGAGCTGGCCTTCCCGGGGTGGCGTGCCGGCGGCACGACCACGATCCCGGCGCACCGGCTGGCGCTGTCCGACGCGCCGTACGCGTTGAACGCCGCGTTCCCGTGGGGACGCCCGACGGTCGGCATCGGCCTGGTCGACGGGGTCGGCGAGGTCGAGGTCGCGGCCGTCGCCGAGGCGTACGCGGGCACGTCGTCGGCGGCCGACACGGTCGCCGTCGGGGCCGGCCCGGTGGTCACCACCCGCCACGGGCTGCGGCTGTTCACCACTGCGGTGACGCAGGCACCGCAGCTGGACCGGCTGGTGGTGCCGGGCGTCGACACGGCACCAACCTGGGCTCCGGCGGGCGTACCGGTCGGCCTGCCGCACCGCGTCGACGACGGCCGGTTCGCCGCCGACGCGGTGCTGCTCGACCTGGCCCGCGACGCCGACCGGGCAACCGCCCGCACGACCGCCAAGTTCACCGAATACCCGCAGGCACATCTGCGGCTGACCGGGCCGGCGTGGCCGTGGCGGGCGACCGGATGGGCGCTGGCCACCCTGCTGGCGTCGGTCGCGGCCGGAGTCGCGACGCCGCTGCTGGCGGGCCGGTGGCTGGGCCGGCCCCGGTACACGTACCGGGGCCGGTGCATCAGCCGGCGTGGGCGCGCAGGGCGGCGATGAACCACTCCATCGCCGGCACCTGCGGCGGGGCGGCCGGCCAGCCGTTGAGGACGCCCAGCAGCTGCCAGTAACGCTCCACCCGCCGGTCGGTGAACGTCTCCGTCTGCGCGGCGAGGCGCAGCCGGTCCGGGCCGGTCAGGTCGGCGCCGACGATCCGGTCCAGGACCTGCCGGGCCTCGGGGGACTCCGGTGCGACGCCGGCCTGCAGCGCCGCGCCGGCCTCCTCAGCGACCCGGGCCGGGTCGAACGGCGGCTGCGCCGAGGGCTGCTGCGCGCCGGTGACCGCCATCTCGCGGACCCGCCGCTGGAACTGCTCGTCGCTGACCAGTTCGGCCAGCTCCACCCAGGCGTCGATCTGCTCGCGGGTGGGGTCGGCCGGCAACTCGGCCGGCAGTTGCCGCATCATCGTGGCGATCTGCGCGCCGGGAGCTTGCGGATCCACCCCGTCGAACGACTGGGCGACGAAGTCGTCGATCAGCCGCTGCCGCTGCTGGGCGGTGAGGTTGGCGAGTTTGTGCATGAGTCTCAACTCCTCTGTCGTGCTGTCCCGTTCGGCGATCGACCGCAGCACCGCCCGCCGCAGCTGCAGCGCACGGATCTCGGTGTCCAGCGCCGCCGCGTGCACCTTGGCGACGTCGGCGACGCTGGTCTGCCGCTGCAGCACCTGTCGTACGGTGTCCAGGTCCAGCCCCAGCTGCCGCAGGGTGTGCACCAGGTCCAGTCGGGCCACCGCCGCCACGTCGTAGAGCCGGTAGCCGGCGGCGCTACGGCCGGTCGGGGTGATCACGTCCTGGTCGGACCAGAACCGGATGGTGCGTACCGACAGGCCGGTGCGGCGGGCGAGCTGACCGATGGTGATCAGCTCGGTGCGGTCGTTCATGGCTTCAGCGTGCACCTTCCAGCGGGTGGAGACTCAAGCCGGACGGTACGGGAAAATGTCGGCGGCGTACTCGGAGACGATCTCGGCGAGGGCCCGGCGGGCGTTGCCGAATTCCTCCGTGCGCTCCGGGTCACCGTAGGTGTAGGCGCAGGTGGCGAGTGTTTTCCAGAGTGCCCAGCCACGTCCGCGTGCCCACGTCGCGTCGTCGACCGACAGCCGCGCACGGAATGCCTGCCGGCCGTCGCTGGTCAGCAAGGTCCAAGCGATCGCCAGGTCACAGGCCGGATCGCCGACGCCGCAGGTCCCGAAGTCGATGACAGCCGCCAACTGGCCGTCGGCAAGGAGAAGGTTTCCCGGGGCGACGTCGCCGTGGAACCAGCGGTCGACACCGTCCCATCCGGCGTCGAACGCCGCCGCCCAGATCTCGCGCACCGGTTCGGCATCGACGTGGTCGCCCAGTTCGGCGAGCGCGTGCTCCACTTCCTGGCCGTACGTGCGCAGGGTGCCGCCCCGGAACCAGTTGTGGACGCCCGGTTGCGGACCACCGGCGGCGTCGACGCCCTGCAGGGCCGCCAGGAACTCGGCCAGGTCGGTCGCGAAGCGGACCGGGTCGGCGACGCGGTCCGCTCGCGCCGGCTCGCCGTCGAGCCACCGGTAGATCGACCACGGGTAGGGGTAGCCCTCAGCTGGCTTGCCTTTCGCCACCGGGGCGGGGACGGGCAGCGGCAGCCGGGCGGCGAGGGCCGGGAGCCACCGATGTTCCTTGTCGACCGCCAGGGCGTACTCGGCGGCGCTGGGCAGCCGTACCAGCATTTCGGCGCCGAGGTGGAAGGTCCAGTTGTCCCAACCGCCGTTGGCCACCGGCGCGACCGGCAGGTGCGCCAGCTGCGGGAACTTGCCGGCGACGAGCCGACGGACCTGTTCCGCGTCGACGGTGACCCGCTGTGGCGGGGGACCGAGGTCTGGTACGTCACTCACGGAACCGCACCGCCCCGGTCTGCTGGGCCATGGTGTCGGCGGCGTCGGCCAGGACGCGCCGCATCGTGGCGGTGCCGGTGTGTCCGGCGTCGCCGATGACGTGCAGCCGCGCGTCGGGCCAGGCCTGCGCGATCTCCCACGGCGTGATCGCCGGCCCGCTGACGTCGGCCCGCCCGTGCACCAGCACCCCTGGGATGCCGGCGAGCTTCGGCACGTTACGCAGGATCTCGCCGTCGGCGAGGAACGCGCCGTTGCCGAAGTAGTGCGCGCAGATGCGGGTCATCGTGAGCCGCTGGCGCAGCTCACCTGCTGAGTACGCGCCGGGGTTGCCGTTGTGTTCCTCGGAGATCAGCGCGTCCTCCCAGGCGCACCACTCGTCGGCGGCCCGCTGGCGTACCGCCGGGTCGGGATCGGCGAGCAGCCGGCCGTAGCGCAGCAGCACCGGCTCGATCGGCGGCTCGGTGTCGGTCGGCAACGCGTAGCCGGGCAGGCCGGCGTGGGCGATGAACCGCTGCCACGCTTCGGGGAAGAACCGGCCGGCGCCCCGGTACAGCCAGTCGACCTCGCTGCGGCGGGTCATGGTGACCGCGACGAGGATCATGCCGCGTACCCGTTCGGGGTGGTTCGTCGCGTACGCCAGGGCGAGCGTCGCACCCCAGGATCCGCCGTACACGACCCAGCGGTCGACGCCGAGATGCTGGCGCAGCCGCTCGATGTCGGCGACGAGGTGGGCGGTGGTGTTGGCGCTCAGGTCGGTGGCCGGGTCGGCCGCCGCCGGTGTGCTGCGCCCACAGTTGCGCTGGTCGAACAGGACGAGGCGGAAGCGTTCGGGGTCGAGCGCGCGGCGGTGCCGGGGGGTGCATCCGCTGCCGGGTCCGCCGTGCAACACGACGGCGGGTACGCCGTCGGGGTTGCCGCAGACCTCCCAGTAGACCTGGTGGCCGTCGCCGACGTCGAGCATGCCGGTGTCGTACGGCTCGATCATTCGCGTACTCCTTCTCGGGTGCCGGCGGGGGCGAAGGCCACCACGTCGGCGATGCTGTGGGCATGGAGTACGTGTCCAGAGTGCCGCGACCGCCGCTGGACAGGCTGATCGACGACCTCTACTACCTGGAGGGTACGCCGCCGTACGCCCGGTTGACGCTGCCGCCGACGCCAGCGGCGCTGCTCATCGTCAACCTCGGGGCGCCGTTGCGCATCCGCGCCGGCACCGACATCGAAGCGGATTTGATTTTCTACAAGAACGCCAGCTCACGACACGCTAAGTTGGGCATCCGGAACGTCCGTCAGCAGAGGAGCGCCCCGTGGGCACGGTGGTCATGTACGGGTCGGTGACGGTCGACGGCTTCATCGCCGACGTGAAGGACCAGCCCGGACCGCTGTTCGACTGGATGTCCAACGGTGATGTCCCGTTGGACGACAGCGGCGGGCTGACGGTGTCGCGGGCTTCCTACGACTACATCCGGCCGTACTGGGATCAGATCGGGGTGACGATCGTCGGCCGCCGAGCCTTCGACATGACGGACGGTTGGGGCGGCACGCCACCAGCAGGGGTCGACCACGTGGTCGTCGTGACGCACCGGCCGGCGCCAGATGGCTGGGATCCCGATGCGCCGTTTCACTTCGTCGACGGCGTCGAGGCGTCCGTGGCCAGGGCGCAGGAGCTTGCGGGTGACCGCCTGGTCGAGGTCGCCGCCGGCGACGTCGGTGGTCAGGTGCTCGCCGCCGGTCTGGTCGACGAGGTACGCATGGACGTCGTACCTGTCGTGTTCGGCTCCGGCAAGCGCTTCTTCGGTTCGGCCGACGCGCAGCACCTGTTGGCGGATCCTGACATGATCGTTCAGGGCAGCCGGGTGCTGCACCTGCGCTATCGGGTCCGCCGCCACTCGGCCTGACCGGCGATACGATCGTTGGCGTACGCCTCGTCAGGTGGCGGCGGGGGTGACGGCGGCGACGACCAGGTCGACGATGCTGTCGGCGTACTCGTCGGTCAGTGGGCCGTTGCGCAGCAGCCAACGATGGTAGAGCGGGCCGAACAGCAGCTCCACGACCTGGTCCAGGGGAGCGTCGGGGCGGACCTGTCCGGCGTCGCGGGCGGCTTCCAGCCGGGCACGGACCATGTCCAGTTGGGGGCGGAGCAGCCGGTCGCGCGCCTGGTCGGCCAGCTGCTCGTCGGTGAGTGTCTCGATGGTGATGGCGCGGGTGGTGGCGGACAGCCGTGGATCGGCGAACTCGGCGACGGTGGCCCGGAGCACCTGGCGCAGGTCGGCCCGCAGGTCACCGGTGTCGGGCAGGGCGAGGACGTCCGGCAGGTTGTCGGTGAGCGCGTCCAGGATGACCGCGCCTTTGCCGCGCCACCAGCGGTAGATGGTCTGCTTGCCGACGCCGGCGCGGGCGGCGATGGCCTCGACGGTGACGGCGGCGTAGCCCTGTTCGGTCAGTAGCGCCAGGGCGGCGGCGAGGATCGCGCGGCGGGACTGTTCGTTGCGCCGGGCGGGCTGTGGGGTCACCGCGACAGCCTACTGCGAGACGGTACGTCTCGTCTTGACGCGCCGCCAGGTGTCGTGCTTCGCTGCTGGCGAGACGAAACGTCTCGTCTCCAAGCTTCGGAGGTCCGCTGTGCCGCACATCGCCATGGTCAGCATCCCGTTCCACGGCCACGTCAACCCGAGCCTGGAGATCATCCGTACCCTCGTGCAGCGCGGCCACCGGGTCACCTACGCCAACGACCCCGCCTTCGCCGAGGTCATCGAGCGCACCGGCGCGGACCTGACACCGTACGAATCGACGCTGCCGGCCGACGGCGGTTCCGGGACCGACGACCCGATCGAGCAGCTCACGCTCTTCCTCGACGACGCTATCGCGATGCTGCCGCAGCTGCGGGCCGCGTACGCCGACGACCGGCCGGACCTGTTCCTCTACGACATCGCCGGCGCACCGGCCCGGCTGCTCGGCGAGCAGTGGGGCATCCCCGCCGTCCAGCTGTCGTCGACGTTCGTGGCCTGGGACGGCTACGAACAGGAGATGGCGCCTGCCGTGGAGGCGATGCGGGCTGATCCGCGCGGCGCCGACTACTACCGGCGGTTCGCGCAGTGGCTGACCTCGGAGGGTTCGTCGGTCACCGACAGCATGGCGTTCCAGGGTCGGCCGACGCGCAGCCTCGTGCTGCCACCGGAGGCGCTGCAGCCGCACGCCGACCGCGTGGACCGGTCGGTCTACAGCTTCATCGGCCCGGTCCTCGGCGACCGCTCCCACCAGGGGACCTGGGTCCGCCCGGCCGGCGTCGACAACGTACTGCTGGTTTCTCTCGGGTCCGCCTTCACCCGGCAGGCCGAGTTCTACCGCCGGTGCGTCGCAGCCTTCGGTGACCTGCCCGGCTGGCACACCGTGCTGCAGATCGGCAGGCACGTCGACCCCGCCGGGCTCGGCACCGTGCCCGACAGCGTCGAGGTCCACCAGTGGGTGCCGCAGCTCGCCGTACTGGAGCAGGCCGACGCCTTCGTCACCCACGCCGGCATGGGCGGCAGCAGCGAGGGCCTCTACTGCGGGACCCCGATGATCGCCGTACCGCAGGCGGTCGACCAGTTCGCCAACGCCGAGCAACTGGCCGGCCTGGGTGTCGCCCGGGTCGTCGACGCGGCCACCGTCACCGCCGCCGAGCTACGCGGGACGCTGCTCGCCCTCACCACGGACCCCGCCGTGGCGGCCCGCAGCGCCGACCTGAAGCGGCAGGCCCGGTCGGCGGGCGGCGCCGACCGGGCCGCCGACCTGATCGAGGCCGAAATCGCCGGTACGGCGCACAGCCACACCGGCACGGATCGCCCGTCGGTTTCTACACCACATACCTATCCGGTCCAGCATGAGGTACGTGGTGTAGAAACCGTCACCAAGCAAAGCGGACCGGACCGGCTGTCGCGCTGACCGACCACTGCCGAGGTGCAGACGTGCCCTGGTCGCCGGTGAGATGTCCCGGCGGCCAGGGCACACAAACGGTGGTACGGGTCAGTGTGGGGTCTTCACCGTGTCGACGAAGTGCTGCCAGGCGGCAGTGTCGAAGGTGAGGACCGGGCCGGTCTGGTCCTTGCTGTCGCGTACGGCGACAGTGCGCGGGCGGCCGGCCACCTCGACGCAGTTGCCATCGGCGTCGGACCGGGTGGACTTACGCCAGACGCCGTCAGCCTTCATCGTCGTACTCCTTGGCGATCCGGGTGATGAACTCGGTCGATTCTAACGGGGTGAGGCAGTGCTGCTTGAGTGACGACCAGATGCCCTCGTAGGTCTCGATCTCGGCCGGTTTGTCGAGGTAGATGGCACCGCACGGCCCGTCGGAGTAGACAGTGGTCGGCTCGGGTGGGCGGACGCTGACCTTGGGGAAGGTCAGGATGGAGAACGGTCCGACTGCTGGTCTGCTGGGGAGGCCGGCGGCAAAGGTGAGGACCCGGACCGTGACATTGTGGCGCTGGGAGGCGACGGCGGCGAGGTGCCGCAGTTGGCGCGCCATTGCGGCCCGGTCCTTGAGTGGGCGGCGCAATGCGGCTTCGCCGATCACCACGTCCAGGTCGGGGGCCTGCGGGACGACGCGGGCGAGCAGTTTCTGCCGCTTGGACCGTACTTCGATCTTTGCCTGCTGGTCGGAGGGCTTGAGGTCAGGGTTTCCGGTGGTGATGATCTCGGTCATGTACTCCAGGGACTGGAGCAGGCCGGGGACGACGTTCGGCTCGTACTGACGGATCGTCGAGGCAGCGGCTTCGAGACCGACGTACAGCTTGAACCATTCTTTGATGGCGTGGTCGTAGCTGTGGTACCAGCCGCGTGACTTGGTCTCCCGGGCCAGGTCGCGCATCGTCGTGATCGTTTCCGGGGACGCGCCGTAGAGCCGGCACATCGCCTCGGCGTCGTTCGGGTGGATCGGCACCTGGCCGCCCTCGTACCGCCAGATGCGCGGCGGCGACCATTCGAGTGCCTTGGCCGCAGCGGCGACCGTGACATGAGCGTCTTCGCGAAGCTCTCTCAGGTATCGACCCAGTTGCCTGCGGGGGACAGTGCTGCCAGCGTCGTCCACGAAACCCCGTCCTCTCGTGTCACGTAATGGCGGGTGGATGTTGGGTCCGAACCTACCGGTGCGAGATTGCGCTGAGCCAGTTGGCGAATAAGCATGATGTGAAGGAACAGTTCAGTGATCATGGGAAATGTGTTGCGAGAAGGGTTGACAGATGAGGCTGAGGTCCACACATGACCGCGTGACGCTGTTCGTGCGACGGCACAACGCCTACGCGGACGGAGAACGCTGATGCACATCGCCAACCGGCCCGACTGGAATTGTCGCGAGTGCGGGACAGAATGGCCGTGCGAAGCCGCGAAGATCGAGATCACCGCCGACTGGTCGGACGACCGGATCGGGATGTGCGTCTACCTCGCCACCCTCATGTACGAGGCGATCGACGACCTGCTGGAATGCGACGCCGAGCAGCTCAGCCCGCCGGACCTGTACCGCCGGTTTCTCCGCTGGCCCGACCAGATCGCCGAGACCGAGGCCATGGCTCGGCTGTCAGCGAGTCTCGGTAAGCACTGACCACTGTCGCGGCACCCCGCCGGAGTGACAGCACCGCCCGTCACTCCGGCTCCGCGTCCCCTTCCGGCTTCACCTCCACCGGTACGCGCACCACCCGCCGCGTGTCGAGATCGACCCGCCAACCATCCGGCCACATATCACCATTACGCTTGCCGTCACCGACGCTGGCGCCAGCGAACACCACCCAGCGCTCGAACACCGCCCTGTCGAACCGGGCGTGACCTGTGAATGTCGCCTTGCCGAACACGGCGACGTCGGTGAACGCCACCTCGCCGAAAGTGGCATTGTCGCTAAACGTTGCCGTGTCGAACCTGGCCTCACCGGTGAACGCCGCGCGACCGAACCAGGCGGCGCTGCTGAACATCGCCCCGTTGAACCCGGCGAGGCCGGCGAACGTCGCCCGACCGAACCAGGCGGTGCCGTTGAACGTCGCACTATTGAACAGCGTGTCGCCATTGAACGTCGCGTCACCGAACCTCGCGTCGTTCAGGACGCAGCCGGCGAAGTCCGCGTTGAGGAGGGTGGCCTCCGTCAGGTCAACGACGACGCCTTTCCAGTAGGTCGGGCTCGGTGTGCCGTCTGGCGTCGTCGGTCTCAGGTGGCGGGCGAGGATCCGCTGGGCGGCCAGCCGTACCTGGCGTTCCTCCCGGGGATCGGGTTGCGTCGGCGCATCCGGCCCCTGCCCGGCGGTGGGCTCGGCGGCGTTCTGATCCGTCTGCTTCTCGGCTGGTGGGGTGTACGGCATCCGCAGGTAGGCGCAGATGACCTCGACGATGCTCTGCCGGTGCACCGGATTGTCCTGAGCGAGGCGTTCCAGGGCGTACAGGCCGGCCAGGCGTACCGGTGCCTTGTCGGAGCCGAGCTGTTCGGCGGCCTTGACGTACAGCTCGGTGACCCGTTTCTCGCCCGCGTCGTACTCGGTGGCCTGCTGGGTCCGTTCGGTGACCTGCTGACGGCGCAACGCCAGCAGCAGCGCGGCGGCGGCACCGACACCCGCGCCGACCGACAGACCGGTGCGGATCGTCTCCACCCGCAGCTGCGCCCGCTGCAGTGGCGTGCCGACACCGGCCGGGACGGTGGACTGCAGGCCCCAGACCGCAGCCCAGGTGATGCCGGCGACGACCAGCGCGCCGACCGGGATGATCCAGGTCGGCAGTGGACGCAGTGGCCGCTGCGGCGGTACGGGTGCCGCCGACGACTCGGCCGCCGGCTGCGACCGCCGCCACAGCACCCCACCGACGGCCAGCCCGGTCACGCCGCCCACGGCCAGCAGCAGCACCAGCCAGTGACCGCCGATCAGCCGACCCAGCGTCGACCACAGCCGACCCGGCAGCAGCACGACGGCGGCGGCGAGCAGGGCCGCCGCGCCCGCTGCGGCCGGCGTCGCCGCCTTCCAATGCTTGATCACCCGCGTGTCCCGCCGTCCGCTGGAAACCATCTGCCGTCGGCCCACCACAGTAGAGCCGTACCGCCAGCGCCAGCGCCAGCGCCAGTGGTAGCGGTCGCGGTCAGTGGTGCGGGGCGCGTACCAGGTGACGCGTCGCGGGGTCGACGTGCCAGCCGGCCGGCCATTCGTCGCGGTCCCGGCCGCCGACGCCGACGACTGCCCCGTCGAAGCAGGCATCCTTGCCGTACGCCGCCCCGGTGAAGCGGGCGATGCCGGCGAACGTGGCCTCGGTGAACCAGGCGTCGACACCGAACCTGACGTCGGCGAACTGGGCGGTGCCGCTGAACGCCGCCCCGCCGAACAGGGCGTCGCGGGCGAACACGGCACCGGTGAACCGGGCGATGCCGTGGAACGTCGTGTCACCGAAACCGGCCGTACCGTCGAATGTCGCCCCGGCGAACCCGGCGGTGCCGGCGAAGATCGTGTCGCCGAAGCCGACGGGGCCGCTGAACACGGCCCGGTCGAACTCGGCGGGGCCGGTGAACCGGGTGTCGACGAACCCGGCCGTACCGGCGAAGCTGGCCTCGACGAACCCGGCGGTGCCGGTGAAGGTCGCCTCGTCGATCCGGGCGTCGTGCAGGTGGCAGCCGGTGAAGTCGGCGTCGATGACGGTGGCCCCGGTCAGGTCGACGACGACCCCCGCCCAGAATGCCGGATCCGGGGTGTGTTCGGCCGGCCCTGGCCGCAGGTGCCGGGCCAGGATCTGCTGCGCGGCGAGACGCACCCGGCGTTCCTGTGCGGCGTCCGGCCGCTGCCCCGGCAACGGCAGCTGCAGGTAGGCGCAGAGCACGTCGGTGACCTGCTGCCGGTCGGCTGCACCGGCCTGGCCGAGGCGTTCCAGGGCGTGCAGCCCGGCCAGGCGTACCGGTGCGGTGTCGGCGCCGAGCTGACGCGCGGCCCGCACGTACAGCCCGGTGGCCCGCAGCTCCTCCAGCGGCGTCACAGCGGGGTGATCACGGTGCGTTCGGCGGCGGCCGGGGACCAGTCGGCCAGCAGCAGGGTCGCGTCGTCGCTGGGCGGGCCGCCCCGGAAGTCAGCGACGGCGCGGGCGAGCCGGCGTACCGCCTCGGGGGCCGGCAGCCCGGTCGCGGCCTGGCGTTCGGCGAGGTCAGCCAGCCGGCTCAGGCCAAACTCGCCGCCGTCGTCACTGCCCCGCGCCTCGACCACGCCGTCGGTGAACATCAGCAGCTGGTCGCCGGGTTCGAGCTGTTCCTCGCCGACGGCGCGGGCCGGGTGCCGGATGCCCAGCGGCAGCCGCCGGCCGTCGCGCAGCTCACGGACCATTTTGCCGCCGCGCAGCAGCATCGGCCTCGGGTGTCCGGCGTTGACGTAGCGCAGCAGCCCGCTGTCCAGGTCGATGTCGACCAGGATCGCGGTGACGAACCGGGCGTCGGTGAACTGGTCCAGCACGGCCGCGTCGGCGGCCTCGGCCTGACCGGGCAGGTCCAGCCCGGCACGGCGGGCCGCCCGGATCGCGGCGATGACGGCGCTGCAGGTCAGGCCGGCTTTCATGCTGTGCCCGACGGCGTCGAAGATCGCCAACTGGGCGTGGTGGCCGTCGATGGCGTAGTCGAAGCCGTCGCCGCCGATGTCGTAGCTCGGCTCCAGGACGGCGCTGACGGTGATCCGGCGGGTGGCGGCGGTCAGCGGCGGCAACACCTGCGCCATCAGTTCGGCGGCGGCGGTCGCCGACCGGGACCGGCCGACCCGCAGCAGGAAGTCACCCTTCGGGACGGTCACGGTGATCAGGTGGCCGATCAGCCCGGCCATGGTCTCGCAGCGACGCCGGGTGTGCGGGTCGGCGGCGACGTCCGGGTCGTCGAAGGCGAAGTCGATGACGCCGAGCCGATCGGTGCCGTCGATCATCGGAATCCACCAGGCGGGTTCGTTCAGCGCCGGGATCGACTCGACCAGGGTGAAGGCCCGACCGGCGAGGGACCCTTCGACCGGTTGCGGTGGCGGGTCGGTTCGGCCCGGATGCGGTACGGGGCGCAGCGCCTGCTGCTCCTCGTCGACCAGGTAGATCGTGGTCTGCACGCCCAGGCCGGCCATCACCTCGGCGAACTCGGGGGCGAGTTCGTCGGGCTGGAACAGGTGGGAACGGGTCAGCACGTCGCTGAGCGCGTCGAGCCACTGCCGTTCCGGGGTCCGGTCCATGGCCGCCACCTTACGGCCTGGCCGATCCGATAGATTCCCTCCGGTAGGCGTGCGACTCGGGGGATCGGGGGGCTACGTGGTTGTCGCGGGACTGGTCTTCGCCGCCGTGGCGGCACTGATCCACGGCTACATCTTCTACCTCGAGTCGGTGGCGTGGACCGCGCCGCGTACCCGTGCGGTGTTCGGCATCCGCAGCGAGCAGGAGGCCCTCACCACCCGCTCCCTCGCCTTCAACCAGGGCTTCTACAACCTGTTCCTGGCGGTCGCGGTGGTGCTCGGCATCGTCGTGATCGTCGCCGGGGCGACCGCCGTCGGCGCGACCCTGGTCTTCACCGGTGCCGGGTCGATGCTCGCCGCCAGTGCGGTCCTGGTGATCTCCCGGCCGGCGTTGGTGCGCGCCGCGCTCATCCAGGGGTTGGCGCCGCTGCTCGGCATCGTCGCGCTCGCGGTGGGTCTCGCCGCCTGACCGCCCGCCCGCCTGGGTCGGGCCCGGGGCGGTGTCGGGTCGCCGATACGGCCCACGTCGTCGATCCGACACCGCAGCGGTGCGAAATCCGCCGTACCAGTGGATTTTGCCGCCGAATCCGGCGGTGCAGGCTTCCTGCGGCAACGGAAATCGTTGGTGATCGTCGCAGTCGATGTGACACGGTGTGCCTCGCCCGAACCACCGGGCAACCACACCTGATGGAGGAACCACCTCATGAGCACCAGCAGAAGGGCCGTCCTCGGCATGCTCGCCACCGCGGCAGTCGCCGGACCCCTGGTGACGTTGCCGGCCGCGCCGGCACTCGCCGCCGACCTGTACGACTCCAACACCGACCTGTACGCCGACCCGGACCTGGCCGAAGGCGTCGACTACGCCCGCCGGTTCCGCCGGCACGCCCTGCTCGACAACGCCAACGCGGGCACGGTCGCGTTCCCGCGTACGGCGATCATCGCCCCGCACGGCGGCGGCATCGAGGGTGGCACGTCGGAGCTGTGCCTGGCGATCGCCGGCTACCACCCGGCGACCCTGGCGGCGACCCCCGCCGCCGGCCCGGTCCACGACTACTGGATGTTCGAAGGCATCCGCTCGTCGGGCAACGGCGAGCTGCACGTCACCGCCAGCAACTGTGACGACACCCCGGCGTTGTCGGTGGCGGCCGGCGCGCTCAATGTCGTCGCCCTGCACGGCTGCACCCCGGGCACCGCCGGGCTGCCGTCGAACGCCCAGGCCGTGGCCGTCGGTGGGCGCAACGCCGCGTTCCGGGCCGCGCTGATCACCGCCTACACGGCGGCCGGGTTCACCGCCTTCGACGCCACCGGCATCTCGGCGATCGCCGGCACCGCCACGAACAACATCGTCAACCGGACGCTGCTCGGCATGGGCGCCCAGCTGGAGATCACCACCCCGCTGCGGACGGCGATGTTCGGCACCAACACGGTCGCGCAGCGGCGCAACACCACCAACACGGTGTTCTGGAACTTCGTGGCGGCCACCCGTACCTCCATCGCCGCCATCGAGGCGACCCAGCCCATCCCCTGACCCGTCCCGTAACCGTCCACCCCGCCTGCCCCGGCCATGATCGCGACGATCTTGCGCTTATCGTTGGACAATTCCGACAAATCTTCTCGATAAGCGCAAGATCGTCGCGATCATGGGGTAGGGGAGAGGGTCAGAGCACCCGGGGCGGGGTGTTGCCGGCGGCGATGATCGCCCGCCGGACCGGCACCGCCGCCAGCAGCAGGAACCCGATCACAAAGAAGATCAACAACGACACCAGACCCACCCGGTACGAGTTCGTCAACTGGAACACCACCCCGAACGCCAACGGCCCCAACCAACTGGTGCCCTTGTCGCTGATCTCGTAGAACCCGTAGTACTCGCCTTCCTTACCGGCCGGGATCATCTGGCTGAACAACGACCGGCTCAGCGCCTGCGAGCCGCCCAGCACCAGACCGATCGCCGCCCCCAACGCCATGAACTGCGCCGGCGCCTCCGCCGGCAGCCGGAACGCCGCCAGGATCACCGCCGTCCACAGCACCAGACTGGCCAGCACCGTCTTCCACGCGCCGATCCGTTTCGCCACCGCCCCCAACGCCAACGCCCCACCGAACGCCAGGAACTGCACCAGCAGGATCGTCACGATCAGCGTCGACTGCCCCAGCCGCAGCTCCTCGGTGCCGTACTGGCTGGCCAACGCGATCACCGTCTGAATGCCGTCGTTGTAGACCAGGAACGCCAGCAGGAAGAACAACGTCAACGGGTACGCCTTCAGCCCCCGCACCGTACGACCAAGTTGTCTGAACCCGTCGGTGAGCACGTTGCCGCCCGGGTGCGCGTCGGCTGCCGGACGTTCCCGCAGCCAGGCCAGCGGCACCAGGGTGAACACCGCCCACCACACCCCGGCCGACACTATCGACCAGCGGGCCAGGTCCAGGGTGCGCTGCGGATCACCGTCGATGCTGAACGACTGCACCACCACCAGGTTCGCTGCCAGCAGCAGACCACCACCGAGGTACCCCAACGCCCAGCCCCTGCTGGAGATCCCGTCCCGGTCGTCCGGGCCACCCAGCTGCGGCAGGAACGAGTTGTACACCACCACACTCGCGCCGAACGTCACGTTGGCCAGGATGAACAGCCCGCCACCGAGCAGGTACCGGTCACCCGTCACGAAGATCATCGCGATGGTCGCCGCCGCGCCGAGGAACGCCGTCGCCGCCAGCAGCCGCTTCTTGTGCATGGTGCGGTCGGCGATCGCCCCGGTGACCGGCAACGCCAGCACCGTCAACGCCACCGACAACGACACCAGGTACGGGAAGTACGACCCCGGCGCCACCTGGATACCCAGCGGATACACGTACCCGGTGCACTCGACGGCGTCGATCGCGCAGCCGGCCGCCTGCTTCGTGACACTGGTCAGGAACGGACCCAGGAACACGGTGATCACGGTCGTGGAGAACGCCGACATCGCCCAGTCGTAGAAGTACCAGCCGGTGCGTTCCCGGCGGGTGCTCGCCGGTGCGGCGCCGGCCGACGCGGCCGGGGGCGGAACGGACGTAGGCTCGGTGGGGTCGGCCATCGGATCCTTCTACTGGTCAGGTACGGGCGGCACTGTCCACGTCGACCCGCCGGTCCGGCGGCCAGTGGCCACGACGCAGATAGACGTCACGCAGCACCTCGACGTGATCGGTCATGATGCCATCCACCCCGAGGTCGAGTAACTCGTTCATCTCGGCAGGTTCGTCGATCGTCCAGACATGCACCTGCAACCCCAGCCGGTGGCAGTACGCCACGAACCGGGCGTCGACCACCGGGACCCGGTTGAACCGCACCGGCACCTGCGCGGCTACCACCGACGGCGGCAGCCGCAGCCGGCCACCGGTGACCGACGCGATCCGCAACCGGGTCACCGCCCGCATCCCCAGCGACGTCGCGACCCGGCCCTGCGTCAACGTCCGCAGCCGGTGCAGCCGCCGGTCCGAGAACGACGCCAGCAGCACCCGGTCGGCGGCACCGCACCGCTGAAGCGTCTCCACCGTCGGCCGTACCCCGCCGTCGGCCTTCACGTCGATGTTGAACCGCACCTGCGGCCAGGCGTCGAGGACGTCGTCGAGACGGGGCACCGCCGCCGACCCGCCGACACGTACCGTCGCCAGGTCCGCCCAGCGCATCTTCGCCACCGCGCCCTTGATCCCGGCCAGCCGGTCCAACGTCGGATCGTGGAACACCACCGCCACGCCGTCGGCGGTGCCGTGCACGTCGGTCTCCACGTACCGGTAACCCAGCTCGACGGCACGGGCGAACGCCTCGGCGGTGTTCTCGTCACCCCGGGCCGCCCCGCCCCGGTGCGCGAACGCGATCGGCGTGGGGGAGTCCAGGTACGCGTAACGGTGCGGCACGCTGGGCAGTATGCCTGCCGCCGGCAACCGGCGGGCGTACGTCAGGTTGCGCCGCGCCGGCAGTAGGGTGCCCCCCATGCGGGCACTGGGCATCGACTTCGGCACCTCGAACACGGTGGCGGTGGTGCGCGGCGGCGACGGACGGACCCGGCCACTGCTGTTCGACGGCACCCCGCTGCTGCCGTCGGCGGTGTACCGGGAACCCGACGGACGACTGGCCGTCGGCCACGACGCGCACCGGCGCGCCCGCGTCGACCCGGCCGGATTCGAACCCCACCCGAAGCGCCGCGTCGACGACGGCACGGTGCTGCTGCGTGACGCCGAGGTCCCGGTGCCGCAGCTGATCGCCGCCGTGCTGCGCCACGTCGCCGTCGAGGCCCGCCGCCAGCTCGGCGGCGTCGACGAGGTCCGGCTGAGCCACCCGGCGAGCTGGGGGCAGCGGCGCCGGGCCGTCCTGGTCCAGGCCGCGTACGCCGCCGGACTGCCGCAACCGACGCTGGTCGCCGAGCCGGTCGCCGCCGCCGCCTACTACACGGCGGTGCTGGGTGCGGCGCTGCCACCCGGTCGAGCGTTGGCCGTCTACGACCTCGGCGGCGGCACCTTCGACGCGGCGGTGGTCCGCCGCGACCCGACCGGATCCGAGGCCGCCGGACGCGACCCCGCCCGGCCCAGGGCCACCGGATCCGACGCCGCCGGGTTCGTGGTCCTCGCCGAGCAGGGCCTGACCGAGGTCGGTGGCCTCGAGTTCGACCAGGCCCTCGTGGAACACCTGGGCCGCGCCTACTCACCGAACCGCACCGTCATGTGGAACGGCCTGGTCGCCCCCGCGGACACGGGATCGCGACGGGCCCGTGCCCTGCTCTACGACGACGTCCGCGCCGCCAAGGAGACCCTGTCGCGCACCGCCAGCGCCGACGTGCACCTGCCGGCGCTGGACGTCGCCGCCCACCTCACCCGCGACGAGCTGGAGTCACTGATCCACGGCCACCTTTCCCGGACCGTGGACTGC
Organism: Solwaraspora sp. WMMA2056; assembly: GCF_030345095.1. NCBI lineage: Bacteria > Bacillati > Actinomycetota > Actinomycetes > Micromonosporales > Micromonosporaceae > Solwaraspora > Solwaraspora sp. WMMA2056. The sequence continues at coordinate 4,614,402 of NZ_CP128360.1, read as the reverse complement.
CTGGCGCGCACCGTCGCCGCCGCCGGCCTGACCCCCGCCGACCTGGTCGGCGTGTTCCTCGTCGGCGGTTCCAGCCGGATTCCGCTGGCAGCGCGGCTGATCCACACCCAACTGGGGGTGGCGCCGACCACGTTGGAGCAACCGGAGACCGTCGTCGCCGACGGCGTACTGCGCACCGGCGGCGCCGCCCGGACCGCGCCCACCGGCCCACCCGCGCCACCGCCGGCGCCGAGGTCACCTGCCGTCGCGCCGGTGCCGTACCAGTCGCCGCTGCCAGCGTCATACCCGGTGCCGGCTGCGTCGGCGGCACCGGCCCGTCCCTGGTACGACGAATACGGCCCCGTCCTGGTGACCGTCCTGGCCGCCCTGGTCGGCGTCGCCGGCGTGGTCCTCGTGGCGCTGCTGCTGGTCTGAGCAGGGCAGGGTCCAGGACCGGGAGGTCACGGTGCGGTCCGGTCCAGCGCGGCGGTGACCGCGCCCGGCTGCCGCGGTGCGGTCCGCTCCCCGGTGCCTGTGGGGCGTCGCGCATCCTGCAGCGGAACGAAACAGGCCACAGCGACAGCCAGCCCGAAACGGAGGTTGCCGGCGACGGCGTCGCCGAGCAGATCGCCACCGACCGAGGTGACCGGGGCAATCATCAGGAAGGCCACCGACACCGACCACGCGATGTTGTATCTCCGGTGAGCGGACACGACGCACAGCGCCGCGAAGACCAACCAGATCTGGTGGTGCGTCCACGACACCGGGGAAACAACGAGACCCGCCGCGCCGACAATGACCGCAGCCGCCAGGTTCCATCCACGTCGGGATGCGCGTACCGCACGATAGAAGGCGATGCCGACTACCAGGAGGCCGAGCCCGCCGACCGCCAGGGTACGGGCGTCGTCGGCTACGTCGAATCTCAGCAGCACCGCGTTGAGCGACTGATTTCCGGTGGTGACGATGTTCCCAATCCGGTCGACACTCCAGATCTCGGTGAACCAGAAACGAATCGACTCGGCGGGCAGAATCAGCCACGCCAAGGCAGTCGATGCCAGAAACGCTGCACTTGCGGTGATCGCCTTCCGCCATTGGCCGGAGACGCACCAGTAGGCGATGAAAATAGCGGGTGTGAGCTTGATGGCCGTGGCGACCCCGGTCGCGACTCCCCGGTAGCGGGCCGGGACGGTGTCCAGGCAGTCAATCAGAACCAGTACGCCCAGGAAGAAGCTGATCTGACCGAAGCGGATGTTACTGGAAACCGGTGCGGACAGAAATAGCAGGAGGCAGACGACGGGTAGGGCGGGCAGCGTGCCCGTGCGGCCGACGACCGCATCACGAAGCAGACATCCCGCGAAGACGACAGCGATCAGCGTGACTGCCGTCCACAGGACCTGGATGATGACTTCCGGGAAGACGGCGATGCTGACGAACAGCAGTCCCGCAAACGGCGGATACGTGAACGGAGCTCCGTCATGGCCGGAGAACCCGTACAGGTCTCCGCCGCGCAACATGAGACGAACGGCGCCCCAGTAGACGTTGAGGTCGGTGAGACGCTCGCCTGGTGGTCGGAGAAACGCGCCCGCCACCTGGCCTGCGGCGGCGGCGATCACGAACGCCCACGCCGCGATCACCGCGACGTCGCGTCGACTGATGGTGCCCTGACGTGCCAGCTGACTCAGCACTGCGCCCCCGAACGCAGCGGTCCCGACTCGAGTCCGGACCAGACTACGCACGTCCCCGTAGCGCGGTGCGGCGCGGGGCACTGACCGCGAGATCGCGTGGGCCCGTCGCGGGGATTCGGCGCGGCCGGCTGCGGCGTCGCCCCGCCGCCGGTGGTGGGTGATCCGACACAACCGGTGGCACCGGCCGCCGCCGACGCGGGACAATCACCACGTGACCGGCACCGGAGAACCCGAAGGCACGTTCGTCTGCGACGGCGACTGCGCGTTCTGCACTATGTGCGTACGGTTCATCGAACGGCGGGTGCCACACAAGGCGACCCTCGTACCGTGGCAGTGGGCCGACCTGCCGGCGCTCGGGCTCACCCGGGAGCAGGGCACGACGGCCGTGCAGTGGGTGCCCGCCGGCACCACCGGCGCGGCCGGTGCCGGGCCGGTGGCGATCGCCGCGCTGCTGCGTACCAGCAACCCGCTGTGGCGGGCCGCCGGCGCCGTTCTCGGTCTGCGTCCGGTGACCGCCCTGGCCTGGCCGGTGTACCGCTGGGTCGCCGCGAACCGGCACCGGCTGCCAGGCGGCACCGCCGCCTGCGCCGTGCCGCGTCCACCGGCGGCGTCGGCCGGCTGAAACCGGCACCGCAGGTCACGGGATCGCCGCCGCGCGGATCGCGTCGGACAGCCGCCCGAGGTCAGCCGCCGGACCAGAACCGCGCCAGGGTGCTGGTCGCCGGATCGTCGGAGGCGATCAGCGTCGCCCACTGCCGCGTACCGCCGTCGTCGTCGGTGAGGCCGGCGTAGCCGGCCACGTCCGCCGGGCCGACCGGTTCACCGCCCGGACCTGCGGCGTCGCCGACGGACCCGCCGCCGATCAGATCGGGATCCGCCCACGGCCAGCCGTCGACCGGGGTCGGCACCCCGGACGGGTCCAGCGGCGGCGGGAACGCCGCCGCCGACCACTCGTCGACACCGGCCGGGGCGTCCGGGTCGGCACCGGGCGGCGGGTCGGCCGGGCCGAACCCGGACTCGGCCGCCGGCGCGGCACCGAAACCCGCCTCCGCCGGCGCCGTGTCCGCGTCGTCGCCGCCGTCGGGGTCCGGCCCGGACAGGTCGCCGCCGTAACTCAACGCACCCGCACCCCCGCCGCCGTCACCGCCACGACCGTCGTCGACATCGTCGCTGTCGTCGCCGAGCGGCACGTCGTCGGCGGAGCCGAACCCCGACACCGCGTCGGCGGGGCCGAACCCTTCCTGCGGCAACCCGTCGCCACCACCACCCAGGTCGGCGGTGTCGGCGTCGTCACCAGGGAACTCGTCACCCGGGAAGTCGTCACCGGGCCAGTCGCCGAAGTCGCTGTTCACCGTGCCACCGCCTCCGCCGCCGGGACCGTCGGCGCCAACACCCGGGCCCGGGCCAGCACCTCGTCGACCTGCTTCACCCGGGCCCGGATCGTGTCCCGCCGGGCCTGCAACGCCGACCGCCGCCGCGTCCGCTGCGCCTTGTCCCGCGCCGCCGCCGCGTCGATCTCGGCGATGTGCGCGTCCAACTCGGCCAGCCGCCGCTCGATCGCGTCGTCCAACGCCACCGTCAACGCGTACTGCAGGTCGGTGAACCGCTGCGCCAGCTCGTCGGTCAACGCCGCCCGCGCCTCACCGAGCACCTCCCGCAGCCACATCCGGGCCTGCTGCCGGTCGGCGGCGACCCGCCGCCGGTACAGGATGAACGCCCCGGCGGCCAACCCCAGCCCGAGACCGGCGACCGGCACCAGCAGCCCACCGCCGACCACCGCGCCGGCGCCCAACGCCGACGCGCCCGCCGCGACGCCCCGCCCGGCCATGAACGCCATCCCACCGGCCGACAACGCGACCATCACGTTGTCGGCGCCGCCGCCGTCACGTCGCGGCCGGCTCGCCAACGTGTGCCGCAACGTGGCGTTGATCCGACCCACCACGAACTGCAACTCGGCCGGCGGGAACACCTGCGCCAGGGTCCGTTCGGCGACCGTCCGGAACCGGGCCTGCAACTCGTGGGAGAACCGCAGCGACACCGCGTGCAACGCCCGGTCCAGCTCGGCCGGCAACTGCTTCAACGCCTCACCCCGGGCCGCGTCGATCCGGGCCAGGAACTGCTCCTGCAGCCCACCGACCGCCGTCCGCAGCCGACCGGTGGCCTCCACCCGGGCCCGCTGCGTCTCGGTGTTCAACGCCAACGACCACTGCCGCGACTCGGTCCGTTTCCGGGCCGCCAACCCGGCCCGTTCCTGCTTCGCCCGCTGCACCTCACCCGGGTCCGGGTCACACGCGGCGACCTGCTGCCCGACCGTCAGGTCCAGCCGCACCAGCTCGCTGCGGATCGTCCGCAGCACGTTCGCCTGCGCCAACAGGTGACCGTTGCCGGCGAGCTCGATCAGCGCATGCTGCAGCGGCGCCACCTGGGAGGCGTCGACCAGTTCACCGGCGTCGGCCGCCGGCAGGGTCAACGCCAACTCGGCCAGCCGCGCCGACACCGGGAACCACGCGGCGGCCGCGAACCGGGGCGCGTGCGCCTGCAGCTGGGCCCGGTTGTCGGCCAGGATCGTGCGCCAACCCGGGTAAGCGTCGGTCTTCGTCAACGCGAACACCACCACGTTGACCCGCTTGCTCGCCTCGATCAGGAAATCCAGCTCCGGCTGGGTGAACGGGGTCGAGGCGTCCACCACGAACAGCAGCGCCGCCGCCCGCGACACCGCGTCCAACGCGATCTCGGTGTGCGCCGGGTCCAGCCCACCCGCGCCCGGGGTGTCCACCAGCGACACGTACCGCAGCAGCGGCGCCGGGCAGGTCACCGCGATCCGCCTCGGCGGACGCGCCCCCTGCGGCAGCACCCCCGACACCGTGGCCCAGTCCCGCAGCCGGTCCACCGGCACGTCCACCGCCTCGGCCTCACCCGGCACGAACGCCCGCGCCGCCGTCACCGGCCCGTGGTCGAACTCCAGGTACGCCGACGTCGCCACCGCCGCGTCCACCGGCGACAACCCGGTCACCCCGATCAACGCGTTCACCAGGGAACTCTTGCCACGTTTCGTTTCCCCGACGACCACCACCGACGGCCGGGTCACCTCCCGGCGCCGCTGGGCGTCGATCTCCGCCGCCGCGTCCGGGTCCAGGCCACGCACGAACCCCAGACACGTGTCGACCGCCCCGGTCAGCAACGTGCCCAACGCCGCCGACCCGGCCCCGCCGCTCACCGGCGCACCGCCCGTACCTGCTGCGACAGCAGATGGAACCCCCGGTGGGCCACCAACGCCACCCGTGACTGCGCCGGCGACGCCCCGGCGACGGCGAACACCCGCCACCGGGTGGCCGCCTCCACCGCCGCCGCCGCCAACTGCTCCACCGACGCCGCCGGCAGTTCCAGCACCCAGCGCGGATCCGCCGACAACGCCAACCGGGTCAACTCCTGCTCCATCGCCTCCGGCAGCTCCACACTGCCCGTGGTCACCTGCTGCGCCACCTCCAGCAGCCGCAGCCGGTGGTACTCCGGCTGGTGCAGCAGCCGCTCGATCGCGTCGCGCAGCGTCTCCCGGTCACCGGGATGCGCCGTGTGGCTGGCCACCTTCTCCAGCGTCGACAACGCCCACCCGGCCTTGATCGCGTCGGTGCGCCACCGGAACGCCTCGTCCACGGTGTGCCGCAGCCGCGGAAACCCCGACGCCGCGTACAACGCCCGCACCAGGTCCCCGGACGCCAACTGCGGCGCCGCCCGCAGCTGCGCCACCGCGAACCCGATCCCGTACAGGTCCAGCAGCGCCAGCAGCCGTTCCCGCTGCGCCCGCGGCACCGGGCAGTCCCGGGACACGAACAGATCCACCGACGCGGTCAGCACCGTCCACTGCGCCGCCGGCACCTGCGCCAACGTCCGCAACGCCTCACAGTCGGCCGCCGTCAACCGGCCCGCCTCGGTCGTCTCCGCCAGCAACCCGACCGCCGGCACCACGTCCGACACGATCCGACGCAGCACCCGCGTCTGGTCGGCGGCCAGCGGCGCCGCCACCGGCCACGGATCGGCACCACCGGCCACCAACTTGTCGACCTTGTTGAACAACCCGACCGAGTTGATCGGGCTGCTCGACAACCGCGCCGACACCGCCCGGAACGCCTCCAACGCCCGTACGTCGTCGTCACGCACCGACTGGGTGAACACGTACACGATCGCCTCGGCGCCGGAGACCGCCCCGACGGAGTCGTCGTCGATCCCGGCGTCGAACGGCGCCGTCGCCTCACCTGCGTCTGGGGAGTCCGCGCCGGCACCGGCGAACAGGTACCGGCGCGCCGCGTCACTGACCCCGGTGCTGGCCGACGACAGCCCCGGCGTGTCGATCACCGTCAACTCCCGCAGATGGTCACTGGTCAAGGTGACGTCGACGAACGCGATCCGCGCCGTCGGCACCCCCAGCCGCTGCGGGATCATCCCCGTCGGATCCAACGGCAGACTGACCCGTACGCCGTCGCGGCGCACCACGTCCACCCGGTCGGCGGTGCCGTACCGGAACTGGGTGACCACCCGGGTGCACTCACCAACCTCCGTCGGCGCCACCCGCCGCCCGATCAACGCGTTGACCAGCGTCGACTTGCCCGCCTTGAGCCGCCCGGCGATCGCCACCCGCAGCGGCTCGTCCAACCGCCGCCGGACCCGCGCCACCTCACCACCGGTCGGCGCACCCACCCGGGGACCCACCTCGTCACACAACGCCGCGACCCGGCTGCTCAACGGCCCCGCACCCACGGATTGGTCACCGCCCCACAGGGTCGGCGACAATGACGCCACGCCCAACGGTGGTACCCGCTCATCTCGCTGGTCGTCCTCCCGACAGCACGGCACGCGGTGGTGCGCCCACCACCGACATCCACAGTACGAATATCCTCTCCGGCGCAGGATCCCATGTTCGTGCCACCTTCGCCCGGGGAGGGCCACGAGCCGGAAAAGCGGGGGAGGACGGGTGCGGCAACCAGCCGACGGCGCTCACGCCACCGACGTGGCGGCGGCCGCCGCCGCCCGGCTCACCCGCCCCGGCCTCGTCGTCATCACCGGCGTGCCCGGCAGCGGCCGCACCACCACGCTGCGCCGCGTCGCCACGGCGTCGCCCGGCCCGGTCCACCCCGGCGGCGCTCTCACCGCCCTGCGCCACGTCCCCGCGTTCCCCCTCAGCCACGCCCTGCGGGTCCGGCTACCCACCCACGACGTGGCGCTGCTCGCCGAGGCGGTCCGCTCCCGGGTACGCCACGGCCTGCTCGTCCTCGACGACCTGCAGTGGGCCGACCCGGTCACCGTCGCCGCCCTGCCCGCCGTGGCCCGCCACTGCCGGGTCGTCGTCGCCCTGCGCACCCCGCACCCGCTGCCCGCCGCCGCCATCGACCCGCTGCGCGACGGCGACGCCCTGTGGCTGGCGCTCCCGGCGCTGGACCCGACGGCCACCGCCGACCTGATCCGCCGTACCGCCCCCGGCCTGGACCCGGCGACCGTCACCGACCTGGCCCGACGCGCCGGCGGCAACCCGCTGGCCGCCACCGCCCTGGCCCGCCACCGCACCGCCCGCACCTCGCCGCCGCCACCCGACACCACCGACCTCGACCAGGTCGCCTACGCCGTCGCCGCCGCCCTGGCCGACCTCACCCGGCCGGCCCGCACCGCCCTGGCCGCCCTCGGCCTGCTCGGCCGGCCGGCACCCGCCGCCGCTCTCGGCGACGGCGTCGCCGAACTCACCGACGCCGGCCTGGTCACCGCCGCCACCGGCCTGATCACCCCGGTGTCGCCGTACCAGGCCGACGTGGCCGCCGGCCTGCTCGACGCCGCCAGCCGCCGAGCCCTGCACCGACGCCTCGCCGACCTGGTCACCGACCCTCTGGAAGCCGCCCGGCACCTCGCCGCCGCCGGCGACACCGACGCCGCCTACCAGCGGGCCGTGACCGCTGCCGCCGACGCCACCACCGGCGGCGCCCGCGCCGAGGCGCTGCTGTTCGCCTGCGACCAGCCCGCCGCCACCGCCACCGTGCGGCTCGACGCGGCCCGGGCCGCCCTGACCACCGGCCGGCCCCGCCACGCCCTGACCCTGCTCGACGCCGCCGACTCCGACGTCAGCGACGAGGTCGCCGCCCTGCGCGCCGAAGCGCTGCTGCAGGCCGGGGAGCTCGCCGCCGCCCGCGCCACCGCCGCCGCCCTGGCCGCCCGCGTCACCGACCACCCGGCCGCCACGTCGCCGCCCGCCGCGACCGCCGACCGGGTGCTGCTGCTGGCCGACCTCGCCGTCGACCCGACGGCGGCGGCCCGCCGTGCCGCCGCCGTCACCGCCCGCCACGGCGCCACGCCGACCCACGTCGGCCTGCGCGCGGCGCTGGCCGCCGTCGCCGCCGCCGACCGCACCCCCGGCTGGGAACACCGGCTCGCCGGCACCGCCGCCTCGGCGGCCGCCGACGGCGACCTGCTGACCGCCCGGTGGAGCGCCTGGCAGCTGGTCGAGACCCTCACCGGCGACGGCCGGCTCGCCGAGGCCGCGCACGCCGCCACCGCCGCCGCGGCCGCCTGCGCCGCCGACCTGGCCTACAGCTGGCAGACCCGTTTCCTCGCCGCCCGCCTGTGGTGCCTGGCACTGCGCGGTGAACCGTCGGCAGGGGACCAGCCCGGCCCGGTCGGCGACGACCCGCCCGCACCCACCGACACACTGCCCACCGCCACCGACGCGCTGCTGCGCGCCGCCGCCGACCTCACCGACCGCACCCTGCCCGCCACCGCCCACCGCTACGCCACCGCCACGGCGGGCCTGCTCGAAGCCGACGGCGGACTGCTCGCGGCCGCCCGGGCCCGGCTCGCCGCCGCCACCACCGCGACCGCGCCGCCGCCGGGCCTGCTGGACTGGGTCGCCCGGGAAGCGGCCTGGCTCGACGGTCAACCCGACAGAGCCGCCGCGCCTGCCGGCACCGACCCGACCACCGGTGCCGCCGCTGCGCCGAGCGCGTCACCGCTGGTCGACGGACTGCGGCGGATCACCGCCCACTGGGCCGCCCACGACACCCCCACGGTGACACCGCCGCCGGCCGCCGGGACACCACCGACGCTGCCGGCACCGGTAGCGGCGACGCTGGCCGCCTGGTCGACGGCCGACCCGCGCCGGTTCGGCGCCGCCGCCGCCACCTGGCCCGACGTCAGCGTTCGCGAACAGGTCCGCTGCCTGCTCGCCCAGGGCCTGCACGAAGCCGACCCGCACCGCGCGGTGCCCGCCCTGCTCGCCGCGGAACGCATCGCCGCGCGCGCCGGCCTGGTCGTACTGCTGGGCCGCTGCCGACGTGCGCTGCGCCGGCACGCGGTACGCCGCGACGACCGGGGCACCCGCGACGGTGAGCTGCTCACCGGCCGGGAACGTGACGTGCTGCGGCTGGTCGCCCAGGGCGAGCCGACCCGCCGCATCGCCGGCCAACTCGGCATCTCCACCGAAACCGTGGAAACCCACGTCCGGGCCGGGATGCGTAAACTCGGTGCCCGCACCCGCACCGAAGCAGCCGCCCTGGCCATGGAGACCGACCGATGAGCGCACCGCCGCGCTACGTCCTGTCCAGCTCCACCGAGGCGAACGCCGTTCTGCGGCGGCTCGCCCGCGACGGCTGGACCGTCCGGGAAGGCTTCGCGTTGACCGAGGCCGCCTGGGACCTGACCGCCGCCCGACTGGCCCTGCACGGCCGGGTCACCGACGCCGACACCGTGGCCCTGGTGGCGCTGGCCGCCGCCCGGGGTGCCGCCGTCGTCGCGGTGGTCGACCCGGGCGGCGACGTCGGTCGGGCCCTGGTCGACGACCTCGGCCGGCTCGGCCCGGTGCTGCGCCACGGTGACGTCGGCCCGCCAGCGTCACCGGTCGACTCCGTCCTGGTGCCGGAGCAGCGGGCCCTGCTCGACCGGCTCGCCAACGGCGAGACGATCGCCGCGGCCGCCGCCGCCGAGTTCCTGTCGTTGCGGACCGCGAACCGCCGCATCGCGCAGGCCCGCGCGGCGTTCGGGGTCCGCACCACCCGCGAGGCCGTCCTGGCCTACCTGCGGCAACGCTCCCGCTGAACCGGCACCGGGTACGGCGCCGTCAGCCGCCGTCCGGTGCCTGGCCGGCGGCCGGGGCGTCGTCCGCCGCGTCGACCCGGCCCCGGCGGTGTCGCCGACTCACGTCGACCGGTCGGGTCACGTCGACGTGCCGGGGTGCCTGCGGCTCGTCCGGGCGCAACGCCGCCAACTCGTCGGTGAGGGCGTCGATGATCCGTTGGGTCGCGCGTTGCGCGGCGCCCGGCCGCGCCGGGTCGACCCCGGACAGGTCCACCGGGGCGCCGAAGTGGACCCGGACCACCGGGCGGCGCAGCACCGCCCGTAGCACCGCGCGGCCCAGGCCGCGGGGTGCCGCCCACGGCAGCACCTCGTGGGCCCCCCACTGGGCCACCGGCACCACCACCGCGCCGCTGGCCAGCGCGAGCCGCGCGGTACCCGTGCGGCCGCGTTCGGGCCACATCCACGGGTCGAGACCGATGCGCCCTTCCGGGTAGACCAGGACCACCGCGCCGCCAGCGACGGCCGCCACGGCGGCGTCGAGCGCCTGGGCGACGGTGTCGGTGCGCCGGTCGACCCGGATGTGCCCGGCGCGGCGCATCACCGGGCCGACCACCGGGGCCCGGAACAGCCCGCCGGTGGCGAGCACCCGGGGGGCGACCCGCCGCACGCGGCAGGCGGCGGCGAGCGCGACCGGGTCGAACGGGCTGATGTGGTTGGCGGCCAGGATCAGCGGTCCGTGCCGCAGCGCGTCCGGTACGTCGCCGGTGACCCGCAGCCGGGCGAGCAGCCCGACGACGATCCGGGCGGCGACCTGCAGCAGCCGCCACAGCGGCGGCGGCCGCCAGGGCGTCGGGGCAGGGGGAGTGGGGGTGTCCATCAGCGGTCGATCGTCGCACAGTCCGGCCCGCCACGGGCGCCCCGTGCCGACCGTCCCGCGAGGGTCGGGACCGACGGCCCTCTCCCGTCGGGACCACCGCCCCTGGCCCGTTCCACGACAGGTTGTAGTATGTACTACGCCTTGTAGTAACTAGATGGGGGAGCCGTGGACGCGCTCGACATAGCCCGCTGGCAGTTCGGTGTCACCACCGTCTACCACTTCCTGTTCGTCCCACTCACCATCGGCCTCAGCCTGCTCGTCGCCATCCTGCAGACCGCCTGGCACCGCACCGGCGACGACCGCTACCTCAAACTCACCAAGTTCTACGGAAAACTGTTCCTCATCAACTTCGCCATGGGCATCGTCACCGGCATCGTCCAGGAATTCCAGTTCGGCATGAACTGGAGCGACTACTCCCGGTTCGTCGGCGACATCTTCGGCGTACCCCTGGCCATCGAAGCCCTGCTCGCCTTCTTCCTCGAATCCACCTTCCTCGGACTGTGGATCTTCGGCTGGAACCGGCTCCCCAAAGCCCTGCACCTGGCCACCATCTGGCTCGCCTCGTTCGGCAGCATCATCAGCGCCTGGTTCATCCTCGCCGCCAACTCCTGGATGCAGAACCCCGTCGGCTACCGCATCAACCCGGACACCGGCCGCGCCGAACTCACCGACTTCATCGCCGTACTCACCAACAAGGTCACCCTCATCACCTTCCCGCACACCCTCGCCGGCTGCTTCATGGTCGCCGGCGCCCTCGTCCTGGCCGTCGCCCTCTGGCACCTCATCCGCCACCCCGACGGCCCCGACACCCCCGCCTTCCGCACCGCCACCAAGATCGGCGCCTGGACCACCCTGGCCGCCACCGCTGCCGTCATCATCACCGGCGACATCCAAGGCAAGATCATGACCCAGGTCCAGCCCATGAAGATGGCCGCCGCCGAAGGCCTCTACACCACCGAAAGCCCCGCCTCCTTCTCCGTCGTCACCGTCGGCACCCTCGACGGCAGCCGCGAAATCTGGGCCCTCAAGATCCCGTACCTGCTGTCCTGGCTGTCCACCGGCGACCCCACCGGCCAGGTCCAGGGCATCAACGACCTGCAGGCCCAGTACGCCGCCCAGTACGGCCCCGGCAACTACACCCCGATCATCCCCGTCACCTACTGGAGCTTCCGCTTCATGATCGGATTCGGCCTCGCCACCGCCGCCATCGCCCTCTGGGCCCTGTGGACCACCCGCTGCGGCCGCACCCCCACCGGACGCTGGCTGCTGCGCGCCGGCCTCACCCTGCCCGTCCTACCACTACTGGCCAACACCTTCGGCTGGATCTTCACCGAAATGGGCCGCCAACCCTGGATCGTCTTCGGCGAAATGCTCACCCGCGACGGCGTCAGCCGCAGCGTCTCCCTCACCGAAGTCCTCACCTCTTTCACCGCCTTCACCCTCATCTACGCCACCCTCGCCGTCATCGAGGTCAAGCTCCTCATCCGCTACGCCCGAAACGGACTGCCCGACCTCACCGACCCACCCCCACCGGACGACACCGACGACGACACCACCCTCGACCGGCCCCTCGCCGCCACCCACTGACCACCCCGGAGACCCCTCGTGGAACTCACCACCGTCTGGTTCGGGCTCATCGCCGTACTCTTCACCGGATACTTCATCCTCGAAGGCTTCGACTTCGGCGTCGGCATCCTCGCCCGCCTCATCGGCCGCACCGAACCCGAACGACGCGCCGCCATCACCACCATCGGCCCCGTCTGGGACGGCAACGAGGTCTGGCTCATCACCGCCGGCGGCGCCATGTTCGCCGCCTTCCCCGAGTGGTACGCCACCCTGTTCTCCGGCTTCTACCTACCGCTACTGCTCATCCTCATCGCCCTCATCCTGCGCGGCGTCGCCTTCGAATACCGCGACAAACGAGACGAACCCCACTGGCGCCGCCGCTGGGACAACGCCATCTTCATCGGCTCACTGCTACCCGCCGCACTCTGGGGCGTCGCCTTCGCCAACATCGTGCGCGGCGTACCCCTGGACGCCGACCACGAATACACCGGCACCCTGCTCACCCTGCTCAACCCCTACGCCCTGCTCGGCGGCGCCACCACCACCGCCCTGTTCGTCACCCACGGCGCCGTCTTCCTCGCCCTCAAGACCACCGGCGACCTGCGCCACCGCGCCCGCCGCGTCGCCACCTGGACCGGCCTGACCGCTGCCGCGCTCGCCGTCGGATTCCTCACCTGGACCCTCACCATCCGCGCCAACCCCACCGCCGTCGTCCTCGCCGTCACCGCCGCCCTCGCCCTCGTCGCCGGCCTGGCCGCCAACCAGGTACGCCGCGAAGGCTGGGCCTTCACCGGCACCGCCACCGCCATCGGCCTCGCCGTCGCCGCCCTGTTCACCGCCCTGTTCCCGACCGTCCTACCCTCCACCGGCGACCCCGCCGGCACCCTGACCACCACCAACGCCGCCTCCACCACCTACACCCTGACGATCATGACCTGGGTCGCCGCCGCACTCACCCCCGTCGTCCTGCTCTACCAGGGCTGGACCTACTGGGTGTTCCGCCACCGCGTCCACGTCACCGACCAACCCAGCCACTGACTCCACCAGCCACCGACCCGCACACGACGGTGCCCCCGGCGCGACCAACCACCGGGGGCACCACCCACAGGCCCGACGTCAACCCACCTCCGGCAACTCCGCCAACCGCGCCTCCACCTCCGCCAACTCCGCCCGCAACTTCTCCGCCTGCCGCTGCGCCTCGGCCCGCTCCGACGCCAGGATCTGCTCCACCGCCTCATGCACCCCCGGCACATCCACCAACGCCACCATCTTCAACGCCTCCGCCGGCCGGATCACGTACGGCTTCGCCAACGCCTTCGCGCCCTGCGCCGCCGCCACCGTCCACTCACCGTCGGCATACGCCAACGTCACCGTCAACCCGGCCGGCGCCTTCGGCTTCACCGCCTTCGCCGCCCGACGCGCCGGGCGCTGCGCACCCTCGTCCACCGTCGACTCCTCCACCTGCTCCCGCCGCGCCGGCACCACCACCGGCGGCTCACCCAACTTGAACTCCGGCTCCGGCACCACCGGCACCGGGTCGACCACCGGCTCCGCCGCCGGCCGCCGCGCACCCGCACCCCGCGGCGCCACCACCAGATCACCGGGGGAGAACGGCAACTCGTCACGACCGAACCGCACCACCACCCACTCGTCGGACACCGCCGGATCCGCCAGGCCCACCACCTGACCCACCTGCCCGGCGATCTGCCCCGCCGACTCGGTGAACATCACCTTCGGCTTACGCCCAGCAGCCACCGCCTCCCGGATCACCCCCAACTCCTCGTCCGACAACCCACCCGCACCAGCGCCCGCGGCAACCATCAGCACCCTTTCCGTCCGTACACCTGTTTGAGTGCTGCCTTCCTACCAGCCGCCGCCGACACCGCCGACCGCACCCCACCACCCCCGCTCACCCCGACGCGGCACCACCCGACCACACCCGACCCACCTGGCCGGCCGCCGCCGACCCCTGCCGCCACCCCGCCCGCGCCGCACCCGGCCGCCGCGCCGGATCCAGCAACCGCCGCCCGATCACCCGCCTCGCCGCCCGGTCCGGCGACACCACCACCACCACCTGCCCCGACAACCCCGCCACCTGCCGCGCCACCGGTGCCAACCAGCCCAACCCCCACGTGATCGGCGCCAACACCACCACCGACGCGTACCCCGCCGCCAGATCCGCGTTCGCCGCCGACCACATCCCACCGTCGATCAACCGCCGCCCACCGACCACCACCGGCGGCCACACCCCCGGCACCGCGCAACTCGCCGACACCGCGTCGACCAGGTCCACCCCCGGCCGTGACCCGTCGAACACCACCAGCTCACCCGTCTCGGCGTCCACCGCCGTCACCCACAACGGCCGCTCCGGCCACGACCACACCGGCAACGCCTCCTCGAACACCGGCCGCCGCGACACCGCCGACCCCGCCGCGAAGGCCGCCGCGTACCGGCCGATCCGCGCCCGCGCCCGCCGCCCGTCCCCGCTGCACACCGCCGCCCACAGCAGACACGACACCGCACCCGGACCCATCCGGTCCGTCGACGGCTCACCGGCCACCAGCTGCCCCGCGTACAACTGATCCAGATCCGCCCCCGAGCGCAGCTGCGCACCCACCACCGCGCCCGCCGACGTACCGACCACCAGATCCGCCACGCCCAACTCCACCCCGGCCCGCGCCAACCCGGCCAACACCCCGATCTGCCAGGCCACCCCGGTCACCCCGCCGCTGCCCAGCACCACCGCACGCCTACCCGCCATACCTGTCCTATTGCCCCGCGACGTCGGCGGTAACGTCACCGCCGACGACACACCGCAGGGGAGAGGAGACACCATGGCACCGGTCACCGTGGTCACCGGCGGCAGCCGGGGGATCGGCGCGGCCACCGTACGCCGCCTCGCCGCCGCCGGACACGACCTCGTCATCGGCTACCGGCGCGACGCCGCCGCCGCCCACGCGGTCCGCGACGACGTGCAGGCGGCGGGCCGCCGGGCGGTCACGGTCGCCGTCGACACCACCGATCCGGCGGGGGTCGCCGCGCTGTTCGACGCCGCCGCCGACCTCGGCGCGCTCACCGGCCTGGTCAACAACGCCGGCGTCACCAGCCGGATCGGACCCTTCGTCGACCTCACCGTCGACGACCTGCGCCGGGTCGTGGACGTCAACCTCATCGGGTACGTCCTCTGCGCCCAGCAGGCCGCCCGCCGGATGGGCGCCGGCGGCGCCATCGTCAACGTCTCGTCCGCCGCCGCCACCCTCGGCAGCCCCGGCGAGTACGTCCACTACGCCGCCGTCAAGGCCGCCACCGACGCCCTCACCGTCGGTCTGGCCAAGGAGCTCGGCCCCCGGGGCATCCGGGTCAACGGCGTCGCTCCCGGCACCGTGCACACCGACATCCACACCCTGTCCGGTGAGCCGAACCGACCGGACCGGGTCGCGCCGATGGTGCCGCTGCGCCGGGCCGGGCAGCCGCAGGAGATCGCCGGTGCCGTCGCCTGGCTGCTGGGCAACGAGGCGTCCTACACCACGGGGACGGTGATCCGGGTCGCCGGCGGCCTGTGACCCGGCCGGCGGACCGCCCAGCGGCCAGCGGCAGGCCCTGGCTCACGGCCGATCCGCGAACCGGGCGAGCTGCGTCAGGGACACCGGCACCGGATTGCCCGGCAGCGGCGTCGGTTCCCCGGAAGGATCGATCCGGTACCAGCCCTGGTCCGGGTTGAGCAGCGACGTCGGCACGTCGTCGTACACCTCGAGGAACAGCAGCGCCGGCTGACCGTCGACCAGCCCGGAGTCGGCGGACCGGGCCTCGTCGAGCGTCTGTTTGACCAGGACCGTGGTGCCCGTCGCGGCGTCGCCTTTGAACACCTGGGAGACGGTGACGCTGAAGACCTGGTGCGCCATGGTGTCGCCGTCACTGGAGATCGTGACGTCGCGGCGTTCGCCGCCGTCGGGGGTGCCGACGACGATCAGGTCGGCGGCGGCGTAGAGCGCCTCGGCGTCGGTGTACCACGGGTAGTCGGCGGTCTGTCCGTACGGGGCGCAGCCGGCGAGCAGCGCGCTGTGGACGAGGGCCGACAGCAGGGTCCGGCGACGGGTGCGCACCCGTCGATGGTACGGCTCGACGACGATCCCCGTACTGGTTCGATAATGTACATTATGTCAACTAGCGAGTGGTGGAGTCCTGCGTTCGGGGCCCGGGTCGGAACGCAGGCCGATGGCAGCTGGCCGGTTCATCGAGACTTGCGCCGCCGTCGCTGATGCGGCAGCTCCGGCGGCTGGCAGCCGTCCGCCGTCGCCGCGTCGCGGCGTGACCGGTCGTCGCCCGTGACGGGCCGCCCGGCGACCTTCCCTGCGGCGGCCCGTCACGGGCGCATCCGACGGCGCGTCAGCACCTTCCCTGGCCGTGGGCGTGGGTTGCCGCACTCGCCCCGCCGCTCTGGCCGCACCGCGAGAAGTGATGCATAATATCCGTTATGCACGATTTGTCGGATTATCTGATGGGTCAGGCGGTCGAGGACTTCCTCACCGACCGGGCCTCCCGTAAGCCCTCCCCCCACACCCTGCAGGCCTACCGCCGCGACCTGACCGCCGTACTGCGACTGATCGTCGACGACTCCCCCGCCGACGCGACCACCCCGACCGCCGCGCAGCTGCCGCTGAGTGCCGTCGGGCAGCGACAGCTGCGGGCGGCGTTCGCCCGGTTCGCCGCTCCCCGCTCCCCCGCCTCGGTGCACCGCGCCTGGTCGACCTGGAACTCGTTCTTCACTTTCCTGGTCGCCGAAGGCGCCGTGGCGGGCAATCCGATGCCCGCCGTCGGGCGGCCCCGCGCTCCGCTGCCGGTGCCGAAACCGCTGCGCGGCGAGGAGACCCCGGAAACGCTGCTGGCAGCCGCCGCCCGCGGCGACGAGCGCCAACGCGATCCCTGGCCGGAACGGGACCTTGCCGTCGTCGCGTTGGCGCTCTGCGCCGGCCTGCGTCTCGGTGAGCTGCTGGCGCTGCGGGTGGGGTCGATGACCGGCCGTGACGGCGAACGACGTCTCGAGGTGGCCGGCAAGGGCGGACGGTTCCGGACCGTGCCGGTGGAGCCCGCTCTGGACGCCGCGATCGCCGGCTACCTCGCCAGTCGGCGACGACGCTTCGGACCCCGGTCGGTACGCCCCGACGGTGCCCTGCTGGTCGACCGGGCCGGGGATGCCCTGCGCCGGGGCGGGCTGCAGTATCTGGTGCGGTCGTGCTTCCGGCGGGCCGGGATCGTCGAGCGGGTACCCCGTGGCGCGGCGCTGCACGCGCTGCGGCACACGTTCGCCACCCGGTTGGCCGAGGACGGCGCCAACGCCGCCGAGATCATGCGGCTACTCGGCCACGCGAGCCTGACGGCGAGTCAGCACTACATCGACGTCACGGCCGACCAGCAGCGGGCGGCGGTGCGGGCCAACCGGTCGAACCGGTCGCTGCAGCGGCTGGTGACGGATGCGTCACCGGTCACCGACCGGTGACGGTGACGACGAGCGGCCGGTGGTCGGAGACGTCGAGCGCGGGGGTGGCGACGTGGGTGACGGTGGTCAGGGCCGGTGGCGCGCCGTGTGGGTCGAGCAGGATGTGGTCGAGTTGGACGCGGGGTCGCGGTGTGGGGTAGGTGGGCCGGCGGGCCAGTGGCTGCCAGCCGGTGACGGCGGCGGCCAGCCCGGCCGGAAGGTTGAGGTCGCCGAGCAGCAGCCGTGGTGGTGGCAGCGCCCGCAGGGAACGGGTGACGGCCCGTAGTTGGCGCACGTTCCAGCCGGGAACGAAGGACAGATGGGTGGCGGCGACGGTGACGGGCCCGTGCGGGGTGTCCAGGACGGCGGTGAGCAGGACGCGGGGTTCGTCGCGTAACAGCAGCAGCCGGGGTGTCGGGTCGGCGACGAGGACGGGTGAGCGCACCGGGGCGGGGTCGAGCCGGGTGATCTGCCAGTGCCGGGCCGGGTAGCGGCTGATCAGGCTGACGCCGTAGCAGGGTTCGTCGTGGCCGTCGTGGTCGTGGTGGGGGGCACGGAAGGTGTCGCCGGGGGTGCCGACGATGGCGGCGGCGAAGCGGTGGGTGGCTGCGGCCAGGGCGGCGGCGGCGAGCGCGGTCAGGTCGTGGTGGGCGCTGCGGGGTTGGCCGCGGTCGACTTCCTGCAGGGCGAGGATGTCGGCGTCGAGGTTGGTGATGGCGGTGGTGATCCGGTGGGGGTCGACCTGGCCGTCGTGGGGTGAACGTCCGTGCAGCAGGTTGAAGGTGGCCATGCGCACGTGAGCACCCTACGGGGTGCGGGTTGTGGGAGGGTGTCGGGATGGTGGTGAAGGCGTTGTGCTGCTCGTCGTTGCTGTTCGTGGCGGTGGGCTGGTGGGGGGTGTGGGTGCGGCGGCGGCGGGGCCGGTGAGGGTGGGCGCAGGTGTTCCTGGCGTGGCGGGTGGCGTCGTGGGAATGGGGGGTGCGGTGTCGGGTGAGCGGTGTCCGGATGTGACGGCGACGGTGTCGGCGTTGCGGGGGTGCCGGCCGGAGCTGGTGTCGGCGGTGGAGGCTGCGGTGCCGGGGGCGCGGGCGGCGGTGCTGGCCCGGCTGTGGGGTGCGGTGGGGCGGGAACCGGTGACGGAGGTGGCTGGTCGGCGGGTGGGCGACGGCCGGTTGACGGTGACGCTGGCTGATGGGCGTGCGGTGGTGGGTCCGGCGGCGGCGGCGGAGTTGTTCGCCGCGGCCGGTCCGGGGTTGGCGGTGACGGTGGGGTCGGAGGTGGTGACTGATCCGGGGCGGCTGTTGACGGTGCTGGGGCTGGCGGGTGCCGGGCCGGTGGCGGCGGAGTTGGACAACAGTGTGGCGAACATGGCGTTGGCGCGGGGTGCGCGGGCGGTGGCGGTACGGCGTACGGGTGGTGCGGGTGTGGGGTTGACGCGGTCGCCGGTGGGGTGGGAGCAGGTGGTGGTCGACGGGCATCCGGTGCATCCGGGGTGTCGGGCCCGGGTGGGGATGTCGACGTCGGAGGTGTTGCGGTACGCGCCGGAGCATCGGCCGGTGGTGCCGGTGGAGTTGGTGGCGGTGCCGCCGGGGCGGTGGTTGACGACCGGGTCGGGGTTGGCGCCGTTGTTGCCGGTGCATCCGTGGCAGCGGGAGCATGTGCTGGGCGCGTATCCGTGGTTGCGTCCGACGGGTCGGGTGGTGCCGGTGCGGCCGTTGATGTCGTTGCGGACGGTGGTGCCGGTGTCGGGTGGGTCGTGGCAGTGGAAGACGGCGGTGGATGTGCAGATGACGTCGGCGGTGCGCACGGTGTCGGAGGCGGCGGTGCGTAACGGTCCGGTGTTGACGGCGGTGTTGTCGCGGTTGGCGCGGCGGGTGCCGGGTTTCGCGGTGTTGCCGGAGGTGGCGGCGGGTGCCGTGCTGGTGGACGGGGTGGCGTGTCGGTCGTTGGCGGTGGTGCGGCGGCGGGTGCCGCGGGTGGCGCCGGGGGTGCAGGTGATGCCGGTGGCGGCGTTGGCGGCGCCGGTGGGTGCTCCGGGTGGCGGGTCGGTGGTGGCGGGGTTGGTGCGGGCCGGGTACGGCGGAGATCCGGTGGGGTTCGTGGCGGATCTGGCGCGGGTGGTGGTGGCGCCGGTGGTGGCGATGCTGGGTTGGGGTGTGGGGTTGGAGGCGCATGGGCAGAACGTGGTGCTGGTGTGGCGGTCGGGGCGGCTGGTGGCTGCCTGGTATCGGGACGTGGGGGGTGTGCGGGTGGATTCGGTGGGGTTGGCGGCGGCGGGCGTGGGTGTGCCGTCGTTGGCTGGTGATGTGGTGGCGGAGGATTCGGCGGAGGTGGTGGTGACGGCGTTGGCGGCGGTGGGGGTGGCGGTGGGTGAGCCGGTGGCGGTGCTGGCGCGGGAGTTCGGGGTGGCGCCGGGGCGGTTGTGGCAGCGGGTGGGTGTGGTGGTGCGGGAGGCGGTGGCGGGGTTGCCGGCGGGGGCGCGGGGTCGGGTGGCGGGGGCGGTGTTCGGTGAGCGGTGGCCGGTGAAGGCGACGTTGTCGATGCGGTTGGCGCCGGATCCGTTGGCGGTGCGGTGGGCGTGGGTGGCGGGTCCGTTGGCGCCGTGGCGGTGAGCGGTCCGGTGGGGGCGGGTGACTGGGCGGGGGTGGGCCGGTCGTGTGGGTGTGTGCGGGGGTCGGTGGGGTTGGCGGCGGCGGTGGAGTCGGCGCAGGAGCAGTTGCGGGTGGTGGCGCCGGGGTGGGTGGTGGGGTTCCGGGCGGCGGTGCCGTGGGCGGCGCGGGTGGTGGCGGCGCGGTTGGTCGACGCGTTGTGTCGGGAGGATGTGGGGGCGGCGCGGGCGGTGTGGGGTGGGCGGGGTCGGTGGTACGGGTTCGACCGGTTCGTGGTGGATGAGCGGTGGGTGGCGGATCCGTGGGCGGTGTTGCCGGTGGAGTTGCTGGCCGCGCGGCGGGGGTGGGCGTTGGCGGCGGAGTTGACTGACGCGGTGGTGCATCTGGCGGTGGCGGCGGCGCGTCCGCCGGTGGCGGATGAGCCGGATGGAGTGGGCGGGCCGGACGGGTGGGCGGTGTGGGCGGAGCGGCAGGCGGTGACGGGTCACAATCTGCATCCGTGTGGCCGTACCCGGTTGGGGTGGTCGGTGGCGGACGCGGTGGCGCATGACGTGGGGTCGGCGGCGACGCGGGTGGGGTTCGTGGCGGTGCGGCGGGATCTGCATGTGGGTGACGATGTGGGGGCGTGGTTGCGGCGGTGGTATCCGCAGGTGCCGGCGGCGCCGCCGGGGTGGGTGGTGCAGCCGGTGCATGTGTGGCAGGGGTCGCGGGTGGTGGCGCGCCGGTACGCCGATCTGGTGGCGGCGGGGGTGGTGCGGTTGTTGCCGCAGGTGGTGTCGGCGGTGCCGACGGCGGCGGTGCGCACGGTGCTGTTGCCGGCGGGTGTCGACGGGAGGCGGCGGTATCTGAAGGTGTCGTTGGACATTCAGGTGACGTCGACGCGGCGGACGATTTCGGTGGCGAGTACCCGTAACGGGCCGGTGTTGTCGTCGGTGTTGTCGTCGGTGGTGGCCGACGACGAGGTGGCGTCGGCGCGGTTGGTGTTGTTGCCGGAGGCGGTGGGGGCGGCGGTGACCGTGGGGTCGGGCCGGGATGTGTCGGCTATCGGACGGGAGGGCCTGGTGGGCCGGCTGGTGCCGGGTGAGGTGGCGGTGCCGGGGGTGGCGTTGGTGACGGGTCGGGAGTTGGCGGCGCGGGTCGCGGCGTTCGGCCGGGTGCGGGGGTTGGTGGGGGCGGCGGCGGCGTTGGGGTTCGTGGCGGCGTACGTCGGGGTGGTGGTGCCGCCGGTGCTGCGGTTGGCGACCCGGTTCGGGGTGGCGTTGGAGGCGCATCTGCAGAACTGTCTTCCGACGTTTCGCGGTGGGGTGCCGTTCCGGTTGGTGGTGCGGGATTTCGCGGGGTTGCGGTTGGCGGGGCCGCGGTTGGCGGCGGCGGGGGTGTCGGTGGGACTGGCGCCGGGGTCGGTGGTGGCCACCGACGATGTGGCGGTGATGCGGGCGAAGGTGGGGTACACGCTGTTGCAGGCGCATGTGGGTGAGCTGGTGCGGTCGGTGGTGGATGGCTTCGGGGTGGACGAGGTGGCGGCGTGGCGGGTGGTGCGGTCGGTGGTGGACGAGACGTACGAGGTGTTGCGGGGTGAGCGGGGGTGTGCGGGGTGGGCGGCGGAGGATCATGCGGCGTTCACGGCGTCGCTGGTGGCGCACAAGGCGTTGGTGCGGATGCGGTTGGCGGGGTCGGGTGACCTGTATGTGCCGGTGCGGAATCCGATTTCGGATGTGGGGTTCTCCGGTGGCGGGCCGGGGGTGGCGCGGTGACCGGGGGCGAGGTGGCGGGTGGTGGCCGGGTGGTGCGGCTGCCGGGTTCGGTGTCGGCGGTGGTGGCCGGGTTGGCGGCGGCGGAGGAGCCGGTGTGTGCGTACGTGTACGACCGGTCGGTGTTGCGGGGGGCGGCGCGGCGGTTGCGGGCGGTGCTGCCGGCGGGGGCGCAGGTGCTGTACGCGATGAAGGCGAACGGGCATCCGGCGGTGGTGGCGGAGTTGGCGCGGGAGTTGGACGGGGTGGAGGTGGCGTCGGGGGGTGAGTTGGCGGTGGCGGTGGCGGCGGGTGCGCGGCAGGTGGTGTTCGGTGGGCCGGGTAAGACCGATGGGCAGTTGGTGGCGGCGGTGGCGGCGGGTGCGTTGGTGAACGTGGAGAGTGTGTCGGAGTTGCGGCGGTTGGATGTGGTGGCGCGGGCGGCGGGTCGGCGGGTGTCGGTGGCGGTGCGGGTGAACCGGCCGGGTGGCGGGTTGTCGGGTAGTCACGCGATGGCGGGGGTGGCGACGCAGTTCGGGGTGGACGAGGCGCAGCTGGGTGAGGTGGTGGCGGCGGCGGCGGGGTTGTCGGGGGTGCGGCTGGTGGGGTTCAGCCTGCACGCGGTGTCGAACAACCTGGACGCGGTGGCGCACGCGCGGTTCGTGGTGGCGGCGGTGGCGTGGGCGGTGGCGGCGGGTCGCCGGTTGGGGGTGGCGGTGGAGTACGTGAACGTGGGTGGCGGGTTCGGGGTGGACTACGTCGGTGGTGGCCGGTTCGATCTGGCGGCGTTCGGTGCGGGGTTGGCGGGGTTGGTGCTGCCGGCGGGGCTGCGGCTGGTGTTCGAGCCGGGTCGGTGGTTGGCGGCGGACGCGGGCTGGTACGCGGCGCAGGTGGTGGATGTGAAGTGCACGCAGGGCCGGTGGTTCGCGGTGGTGCGGGGTGGGACGCATCATTTCCGGTTGCCGGCGGCGTGGGGTTACGACCATCCGTTCGCGGTGGTGCCGGTGCGGCGGTGGCCGTACCCGTTCGCGCGGGCGCAGGTGGCGGGGGCCGCGGTGGATGTGGCGGGTGAGTTGTGTACGCCGCGGGACGTGTTGTGCCGGGGGCAGGTGGTGGGGCGGCTGCGGATCGGTGACGTGGTGGTGTTCGACCGGGCGGGCGCCTACGGGTGGGACATCTCGCACCACGATTTCCTGCGGCATCCGTATCCGCGGGTGGTGGTGGTGTGAGGCGGGGTCAGTGGCGTGTCCAGTGGGCGGCGCGGATCTCGCGGAGGGCGCGTCGGCGGGTGTCGCCGCGCAGGGTGTCGACGTAGAGGCGGCCGTCGAGGTGGTCGGTTTCGTGTTGCAGTGCGCGGGCGAGGAAACCGGTGCCGGTGATGGTGACGGGTTCGCCGTGCTGGTCGACGCCGTCGACGCGGGCGTGGCGGGCGCGTGGGGTCGGGAAGTACAGGCCGGGGATGGACAGGCAGCCTTCGTCGTCGGTGTCGATGTCGGTGTCGTCGGCCGGGTGCAGGTGGGGGTTGACGACGTGGCCGCGGTGGCCGTCGGCGTCGTAGACGAACACGCGGGCGCCCACGCCGATCTGGGGTGCGGCGACGCCGGCGCGGCCGGGGGCGCCGAGCAGGGTGTCCATCAGGTCGGTGACGAGGTCGCGCAGGGACCGGTCGAAGGTGGTGACGGGTTCGGCGGGGCTTCGCAGCACGGCGTCGCCGATGATCCGGATCGGGCGCATCGTCATGGCTGTCAGGTTAGTGGCGGCCGGTCGGTCACCGGCGACGCGGGCGGGTGTGTGCAGGTTGGCGACGGGTCTTCATGGGAGCGCTTCCAGGCCGATCGGTTCGACCTGCCTCGGCCGAAGGGTGGATTCTTGCGTCGGCAGGCCGTCACTGGCCCGGAACGGTGTCGTTCGGCTTGGTAACGTTCATCACTGGTCATGTGAACCATGACACAGCGCCCCCACAGTCCGGAGATCCCGATGTGCCAGCACCAACCGACCTGTCCCTCGTCAGACGCCACCGACCGTGAAGCGGCCCGCGTGATCGCCTGCTTCCCCGAGCAGGGCTGGAGCCTGCTCTGCAACGGCGTCATCGTGTTCGAGGACACCGGCGAACTGCTCCCCGACGGCAGCAGCATCGCCCCACACCGCGGCCCCGCCCGGCACGCTCTCGCCGCCTGACCGCGCCGCCCCTCGAAGGCTCACCGTCGAGCCGATCCTCCCCTCAGGTGCCGCACCGGGCGGCGAACCCGCCGCCCGGTGACCGCGCCCACCCGCCGCGACACCGGCGTCAATCGCCGTACTCCTGCGGCGGCGGACACGCACACATCAGATTCCGGTCGCCATAGGCGCCGTCGACCCGCCGCACCGGCGGCCAGTACTTGCCACCGGCGGCCTGACCGGCCGGAAACGCCGCCACCGACCGCGGATACGGCAGCGACCAGTCATCGGCGACCACCATCGCCGCCGTGTGCGGCGCCTGCCGCAACGGACTGTCCGCCACCGGCCACACCCCCTGCGCCACCTGGTCGATCTCCGCCCGGATCGCGATCATCGCCGCGCAGAACCGGTCCAGCTCCGCCAGGTCCTCACTCTCGGTCGGCTCCACCATCAACGTGCCCGCCACCGGGAACGACATCGTCGGCGCGTGGAACCCGTAGTCGACCAGCCTTTTTGCGACGTCCTCCACCGTCACCCCGGTCGCCTTCGTCAACGGCCGCAGATCCAACACACACTCGTGCGCCACCAGACCCTTGTTACCGGCGTACAGCACCGGGAAATGTCCCCGCAGCCGCGCCGCCACGTAGTTCGCCGCCAACACCGCCGAACCGGTCGCCCGCACCAGCCCGTCGGCACCCATCAACCGCAGGTACGCCCACGGAATCGGCAGAATCCCCGCCGACCCGTACCGGGACCCCGAAATCACCGGCCCCGCACCCTCGACCAGCGGATCCGCCGGCAGGAACGGCGCCAGATGCGCCCGCACCGCCACCGGACCCACCCCCGGGCCGCCACCACCATGCGGAATGCAGAACGTCTTGTGCAGATTCAGATGCGACACGTCCGCGCCGAACCGGCCCGGCCGGGCGTACCCCAGCAACGCGTTCAGGTTCGCCCCGTCGACGTACACCTGGCCGCCGGCGTCGTGCACCCGGGCACACAGATCCGCGATGCCGTCCTCGTACACCCCGTGCGTCGACGGATACGTCACCATGATCGCCGCCAAGGTGTCCCGGTGCGCGTCGATGAGCCGCTGCGCGTCGGCCACGTCCACGTTGCCGTCGACATCGCAGCCCACCACCACGACCCGCATGCCCGCCATCACCGCGCTCGCCGCGTTCGTGCCGTGCGCCGACGACGGAATCAGACACACCGTCCGCTGCCCCTGCCCCCGCGACCGGTGGTACGCGCGGATCGCCAGCAACCCGGCCAACTCCCCCTGCGACCCCGCGTTCGGCTGCACACTGACCGCGTCGTAGCCCGTCACCTCCGCCAGCCAGCCCTCCAACTCGCCGATCAGCTGCCGGTACCCGGCCGTCTGCTCCGCCGGCGCCAACGGATGCACCTCGGCGAACCCCGGCCAACTGACCGGCTCCATCTGCACCGCCGCGTTCAGCTTCATCGTGCACGACCCCAGCGGGATCATGCCCCGGTCCAGGGCGTAGTCGACGTCCGCCAGCCGCCGCAGGTACCGCATCATCGCCGTCTCACTGCGGTAGGCGTGGAACACCTCGTGGGTGAGGAACTCGTCGGTACGCCGCCACTGCGGCGGAATCGCCGCCGCCACGTCACCGTCGTGGCCGGCCACCCCGAACGCCGCCCACACCACCGCCAGGTGCTGCGGCGTCGTCGTCTCGTCACACGACACCGCCACCGTGTCGGCGTCCACCAGCCGCAGGTTCACGCCCCGCTGCGCCGCCCGCGCCACCACCCGCGCCGCCTCGCCGGGCACCGTCGCGGTCACCGTGTCGAACAGCGGCCAGTCGCCCACCCGTACCCCACCGGCGGCCAACCCGGCGCGCAGCCGCACCGCCGACGCGTGCGTGCGCGCCGCGATCGCCCGCAGCCCCTGCGGCCCGTGGTACACGGCGTACATCGCCGCCAGCACCGCCAGCAGCACCTGCGCCGTACAGATGTTGCTCGTCGCCTTCTCCCGCCGGATGTGCTGCTCCCGGGTCTGCAACGCCAACCGGTACGCCCGGTCGCCGGCCGCGTCCCGCGACACCCCCACCAGCCGACCCGGCAGCATCCGTTCCAACCCGGCCCGCACCGCCAGATAGCCCGCATGCGGGCCACCGAACCCCATCGGCACCCCGAACCGCTGCGACGTGCCGACCGCCACATCGGCGCCGCACGCCCCCGGCGGACGCAGCAGCGTCAACGCCAACAGATCCGCCGCGACCGTCACCAGCGCACCCACCCGGTGCGCCGCCGCGATCACCGCCTCGTCGTCACGGACCCGGCCCGACGCCCCCGGCCACTGCAGATGCACACCGAAGAACTCCGCCGGCAGACCCGCCGCCACATCGCACACCCGCACGTCGATACCGAGCGGCTCCGCCCGGGTCCGCAGCACCGCGACCGTCTGCGGCAACGCGTCGGCGTCCACCACGTACACGTCGCTGGTGGACTTCGACGCCCGCCGCGCCACCGTCATCGCTTCCGCCGCCGCCGTCGCCTCGTCCAACATCGACGCGTTCGCCGTCGCCAGCCCGGTCAGCTCCGACACCATCGTCTGGAACGTCAGCAACGCCTCCAACCGGCCCTGGCTGATCTCCGGCTGGTACGGCGTGTACGCCGTGTACCAGGCCGGGTTCTCCAACACGTTGCGGCGGATCACCGCCGGCATGTGGGTGCCGTGACACCCCAGACCGATCATCGACACCGCCGGGGTGTTGGCCTGCGCCATCGCCCGCAGAGCCGCCGTCACCTGCGGCTCACTGAGCGGCTCCGGCAGGTCGAGGCGGTCCCGCCACCGGATCACCTCCGGGATCGCCGCGTCCATCAGATCGTCGACACTGGCGTACCCGACGACGTCGAGCATCCGACGCTGCGCCGCCGGATCCGGGCCGATGTGCCGATCGGCGAACGTCAACTCCCCCGCCGGCTCGGACACCGTCGCCGACAGGTCAGGGTACGGAAACGAAACAGACACCAGGCGGCTCCCGGGGCAGAGGTCGACACGCAACCTCCCCCTCTGTCAGCTACGCCGCCTTCAGAGTCGCCAACCCGCGTGGTCCTTCTGCCTGAGAGGTTCCGGGGAGGATTTGCCCCTTCGGCGCCGCCCGCCGAACCAGCGGACGATCTCTCCCACACGGGTGCACAGCGGCACCTACGCTACCGGCAACTTACCGACGCCGCTGCGGTGACCTCGATCACCACCACGAAAACAACCCCTGCGGGGCCACTCAGCCGGCCCGCCGGCGCGCCCGCCGCGCCGCCAACTCGTCACCGGCGGCCACCGGCGGCTCCTGCGCCGGCTCCGTCACCGCCGGCTCCGCCGGCAACTGCGACAACGACCCCTGGATCTCCTTGAACGCACCGCCGATCGCGATCCCGAACACGCCCTGGCCGCCCTGCAGCAGATCCACGACCTCCTCCGGGGACCGGCACTCGTACACCGTCGTCCCATCCGAGATCAACGTGATCCCGGCCAGATCCGCCACCCCCCGCGACCGCAACGTGTCGATCGCCTTCCGGATGTTCTGCAACGACACCCCGGCGTCCAACAGCCGCTTGACCACCTTCAACACCACAAGGTCGCGGAACGAGTACAGCCGCTGCGAACCCGACCCGGCCGCGTCACGCACACTCGGCACCACCAACGCCGTACGCGCCCAGTAGTCCAACTGCCGGTAACTGATGCCGACCGCGTGGCAGGCCGTCACGCCGCGGTAGCCGACCAGATCCTCATCCGGCCCGACACCGTCCACATGATCAGACGACCCCGGATCCGGCTCTCGCTGCGCGGGCATACCGAAACCTCCCCGTCAGTGCGGCCCACACCCGGGACGGAACATGAGCCCATCGACAAGGCCAGCCTAACGCCAGCTGGGAGCCGTACCAGGCAACTGACCACGCGACACGCCGCACACCCGCGGCCACGCCCCGCGCACCCGTACACCGGATCACCCGACCCGGTGCACGACCTCACCCCGCGAAATCCTCCGGACGCACCTGATCCAGGAACTCCCGGAACTTCTCGACCTCGTCCTCCTGCTCATCCGGAATGACGATGCCCGCCTCGGAGAGCACCTGCTCAGCACAACGAATCGGGGCACCCACCCGCAACGCCAACGCGATCGAATCGCTGGGCCGCGCCGACACCCGCACACTGTCACCGATCACCAGATCCGCGTAGAACACGTTGTCCTTCAACTCGGTGATCTCCACCGCCTGCAACGGCGCCCGCAACGCCGCCAGGATGTCCCGCAACAGATCATGCGTCAACGGCCGGGCCGGCTTCACCCCCTGCTGCTCGTAGGCAATCGCAGTGGCCTCCACCGCACCGATCCAGATCGGCAGATAGCGGTCCCCGTCGACCTCACGCAGCAGCACGATCGGCTGGTTGGTGGGCAACTCCACCCGCACCCCGACCACGCTCAGCTCACGCACCGCCGCCTCCGTGTCGTCGTCACCAAACCCGCTTCCGGCCCTCCCTGCACGGTACACGGACCACCGCGCAACCGTCCGGCCACGCCCGCCAGCTCACCGGCCCACCGTCGGGCGCAACCCCGAGCGCACCAACGCCGCATGCAGCCGCTGCGACAAACCGACCAGCTCAGTGGCCGTCTCCGCCGCCCGCGCCCGCGCCGCCGGATCGGTCTGCCGCGCCAACGGTGCCACCAACTGCGCGAACAGCCCGACCTCCCGGTCCGCCGCCGCCCGCACCGCCCGCAGGTGCCGCACCTCCAACCCGTGCCGCAACAACCCGGCCACCGCCGACGCGATCACCACCGCGTCCGCGTCGTACCAGCCGGGCGCATCCGCCACGACCAGACCGAGCCGCTCCACCTCAGCCAGCGTCGACGACTCCAGACCGCTACGTTCCAACAGCTCCGTGCGGCTCCACCGCGACTGCGCCGCCGGAGCCGGCACCGGCGGCGGCCGACCCGGCACCTCACCGGACGGCCCCACCGCCACCAACGCCGGCCGGGTCCGACCCGCCGCCGGACCCGCCTCGGCATCCTGACGCGCCAACTGCTCCCGGATCACCCGCAACGGAAGATACTGGTCCCGCTGCGCCGTCAACACGAACCGCAGCCGGGCCACGTCCTCCCAGCTGTACTTGCGGTAACCCGACGGGGTACGCCGCGGCTCCACCAGCCCCTCAGCCTCGAGGAACCGCAACTTGGAGATCGTCGTGTCCGGAAAATCCGGACGCAACTCGGCCAGCACCTCACCGATACTCATCAACGGCGCCGAGGTCACACCATCCCGGGCCGCCGCCTGCTCACTCACCACGACACCCCCGGCTCACCACCGGCGTCAGCCACACCACGCACGGCACCACCTCCGCACGCACCCCGGCATCAGCCGCGGCCAGCCTCCTCGTCCGGCCGCGGACCAGCGATGAAGACCAGCCGGAACTTACCGATCTGGACCTCGTCACCATTGCTCAGGGTCGCCGCTTCCACCCGCTCACGATTGACATAGGTGCCATTCAGGCTACCCACATCGCGCACGGTGAAGGTACCGACGTCACGGTGAAACTCCGCGTGCCGCCGCGACACCGTCACATCGTCCAGGAAGATGTCACTGTCCGGATGCCGGCCGCTCGTCGTCACATCATGGTCCAACAGGAACCGGGCCCCCGCGTTCGGACCCCGCCGCACCACCAGCAACGCCATCCCTGGCGGCAGCGAACCCGACATCCGGCTCGGCACCACATCGGCGTCCGGCCCCTCCAACACTTCATCGAGCGAACCGAGATTCAACGTCGACGTGACGTCGAGCGGGGGGAACTCGTCGTCTGGGCGAGTCATGGACCACCTCACGGATCTGTTGTTCGGTTCGCGTCGGGTCTGTCGGGCAAGCCACCAACCCTTGATGGATCGCAAGGCGCAAGCTCCCCCATGCCGGTACGGCAATTACTCCGCAACGCTCGACTGTAGTTGGCTTCTCGGACGACTGGGCGAGCCTAGCCAGCGCCGAAAACTAGGGTCAACAAGACTCGCGGGCACACGATACAACGCCCCCCGGACACCCGTCAGCGCTCGGTGAGCTCCCGGTACGCCGCCGCGTCGAGCAACCCGCCCAACGCCTGCGGATCCGACGGCTCCACCCGCATCAGCCAACCCGCCCCGTACGGGTCCGAATTGACCGTCTCCGGCGCGTCCACCAGCGCCTCGTTGCACGCCACCACCGTGCCACTCACCGGCGCGTAGATCTCAGACACACTCTTGGTCGACTCGATCTCGCCACACGGCTCACCCGCCGAAACCTCGGAACCGACCGCCGGCAACTCGACGAACACGATGTCACCCAACGCGTCCTGCGCGAAATGAGTGACCCCCACCCGCACGGCGCCGGCGTCGTCGCCCGCCACCCACTCATGCTCCGCGGTATACCGCAGATCCTCTGGAATCACGGCCGGTCCCTCACCTCTGAGCAGCACACCACTGACAACCCCCACCGGAGCGGGGCACCCGCCCGGTCAGGAGACCGGACGCGCGTAACGCAACTGGATCGGGGCGCTCGTGGCCGACACATCGACCACATCGCGTTCCTCGACGATCACCGTACCGCCGTCACCCGACACCGACGCCACCACCCCACCCGGAATGTTCAACGCCGTGCGCATCGTCGACGGATCCCCGATCGCCACCACCTCGTACGGGCCGGTCAACCGCACCCCGTCGACCTCCACTCCACCATCGCCATCCAGGAAGTACGTACTCGCCACCACCCGCACCGACCGGCCGTCACCCCCACCGATCTGCATCGCCTCCGCACCCGCCCCACGCAACTCCTGCACCGCGTCCAACAACTCCGACGCCCGGATCGGCTCCCGACCCGCCACGAACCGCACCCGCAGACCCGGCCCCTGCGCCGGCAGACCACCGCCGAGCACACCCAACTCGTCCGCCCGCCGCGACGCCTCCGCCAATGCCGCCGCCCGACCCTGCGCACCCGAGGTCAACTGCCGCTGGCTCTCCTCCAGCTCCGCGATTTCCTGCCGCAGGCGCTCCTCACGCGCCTCCAGATCCGACAGGATCCGCACCAGGTCCTCCTGACGGGCGGCCGTCAACGTCGGATCCGTGGAATTACTCCGCACCTGCACCACCAGGGTGAACCCGAGCAGCACCAACAGCCCCACAATGATCAACCCCGCCGGTGAGGCCGCCATCCGCGACCACCGCGCCCGCACCGACCCACCGTTACCGCCATCACCACCGCCATCGGAAGGCACCGCCCCACCCGCTGCGACCGAACCCTCACCCGGCACAACCGGCGGCGCGGCAGTGGCGGCGGCCCCGGACACCGGAGCATCCTCCTGCGGCCAACCGGTCCCTGTCTGCCTACGTTGCGTCATCGCCCGCCTCACGCCCGGAACAGATGCCGACGGATCGCCGCGACATTGCCGAAGATCCGCACCCCGAGCACCACCACGACCCCGGTCGACAGCTGCCCACCCACGCCCAACTGGTCCCCCAGGTACACGATCAGCCCCGCCACCAGCACATTCGAGATGAACGAAATCACGAACTGCTTGTCGTCGAAGATCCCGTCCAACTTGGCCCGCACCCCACCGAACACGGCGTCCAACGCCGCCACCACTGCGATCGGCAGATACGGCTGCAACACCGCCGGCACCACCGGATCGAAATAGACACCCAGCAGCATCCCGGCGAGCAACGCCAACACGGCGGTCATCGAGGGCCTCCCGAAGTCGTCACGGACGGATCAGCGCCATCGGCGGCAGGCGGACCGGACGGTGCCGCCCGGGCGTACCGCAGCTGCGGCTCCCCCGCCGCCGGCAACACCAGATCCTCGGCAGAACGTACCTCGATCGACAAACCATGCTCCGCCGAGATCATCCTGAGCAACGCCGCCACCTGGCTGGACCGGAAATCGTCGGCCAGCTGCCCCGGCCCGATCGCCGACACCTCGTACGGCCCCGTCAACGGCCGGAAGTCCACCAGGATAGCGCTGCCCGCCGCCCGGATCGTCGACGTCGACGTCAACCGCTGGCCGTTGACCGACACCGCCTCCGCCCCAGCACCCCACAAGGCGTTCGCCACATCCTGCAGGTCCCGGTCGAGCACCCGGCCCAACTCGTTCACCTGCCCCTGACCGGTCACCGGATCCACCGTCTCCGGACCGTCCGCCAACCGCACCACCACCCCGTCGCCACGGACCCGGGCCAGCCCGGCCGCAGCCTCAAGGTCACGCAGGTCAGCCGCTTGTGAACCCTCCAACGCGGCGTCGCGCTGACGGGCCACCTCGTCGCGCAACGTGTCCGCCCGCGCCTGCAGCTCGTCGGTCTCCGCCTGCCGTTGGGTGACCTGAGCGACCAGGCCGGCGCGTGCCTGCGACCGGCTCGGCTCCTCCTCGACCGTCTTCTGGTACGCCAACACCAGAAGGAAGCCCACGGCGGCCATCGACACGGCGGTCAGTCCCCGGGCGGCCCTGCGCCGCCAGCCCCGTCGTGGACCCACCGCCGCCCGCCGCGCTGCGGCATCGGCGTAGCCGGGATCCAGCGGTGTCTGGAACAGCTCCGTCAGCAGGTCGGGCACGAAGCCCCGGCCCCGGCCACCATCGACGCCACTCATGCGCGCTCCGTCCCTGTCACCCGGATCGACCGCACCAACGCGGCGGTCTGCCACACGTACAGCAGGCCGGCCAGCCAGTACAGCACCAGACCCCACCAGGCCAGCCCCCAGCCGACCGCTGCCGCGACCGTCGCCAGGGTGGTGAAGCCGAGCACCGCCGACAGCAACAGGATCGGGAAGGCCGCCAACAACACGAAGGTCGCGGTCTTGCCGACGTAGTGCACCTGCGGAGGCCCGTAACCGAACCGGCGCAGCACCACAAGGCTCCCTGCCAAGAGCACCTCACGGCCCAGCAGCGCCACGGTGAACTGCCAGGGCATCACCTCACGGACGGTGAACGCCACCAACGTGGCCAGAATGTACAGCCGGTCAGCGAGCGGATCGAGCAGCTCCCCCAGACGGGACACCTGCCGCATCCGGCGCGCGACGAACCCGTCCACCCAGTCGGTGGTACCACCGACCGCGAGCACCACGACGGCCGCGACGTCCGCCCGCTGCACCAGGAACAGGTACAGGAACAGCGGAACACCAAGCAAGCGGACAAAACTGATGAAGTTGGGAACAGTCACCACGCGCGACGCCACATCGGCCCGCGTCGACGCGGACTGCGCGGACGGACGCGACACCGACACTTCCTCTCCCCCGCCCCGACCGGCCGTCCCCCCGGAGCGGACACACAGCGGCGGCGAGCGAGCCGACGGCCCCCATCGGGTGCTGTCACCTGGCGAGCGCCACTATAACGCGCCCCTCAACGCCCCCCTGGCGACTCACCGTCGCCGTCCGGGTCCCCGCCCACCCGGCGACGCATGAACGACTGCCAGTACCCGACCATCCGGTCGACCCCGTCCACCGCCCCCACCGCCTCGGCCAGCCACCGCACCTGCTCGGGATTCCACAACCCGTCGCTGATCACCCAGCCCGCACCGCCCAACTCGTTGAGCACCTCCAGCCGACGCCCCGCCAGCACCGCGCACCGGTGCCCCGCGCCGTCGGCCACCACCGTCACCGTCGGACCGGCGACCGGCGGCTGCGACCCCTGCGCTGGTGCGACCGTGTGGACGAAGTACAGGTAGCCGTACTCCCAGCGTTCCTCCGTCGGTGTGCCGACCCCCGCCGGCGGCGCCAACCGCTGTCGATCGTCGTCAGACACCCCACGGGGCTACCCGCCGGACCAGTCGGCAAACCGCCGCCGCCCCGGGCGGCGGAGCCAGGTCACCTGCGACCCCTTGCCACGGAACCTCAATCGATCATGCTTGGATGGTCGTCATGCCGCCTGACCTCGACTCAGACACCCCGGGTGGCGCGACGACGGCCGCCCGTCGGGGCAGGCGCACCCGTTGGTGCCCGGTCGCCGACCTCAGCCCGCTGGCCCGGGCGTTGCTCAGCGACGACCTCGGGGGGCGCGACGTCGTGCCCCAGCACGTCGCCGACCGGGTCAGCGCGCAGGCCGAGCAGTGGGCCGGTCACGGCTTCACCGAGCACACCGTACGGCCGTGGCGGGACCTGCCGCCCGCTGCCGCCGGGCACCTCGCCGACCGGCAGGTCGACCCCCGGGTGCTCGACCTGCCGGTCGAGGTCGTCGCAGGCGGACCACCCGTACCGTTGCGGGTCGCGATCGTCACCGGGCGGCTGCCTGCGGAACGCGCGTACCAGCTGCTGGTACTGACCGGTGAACACGTGCCGATGACGACGGCCCCGACCCGGGTCGACACGTCAGCTGCCGCCGTCCGTCCGGTAACTCCGGTGATCTTTTCGCACGCTCAGCCAGACGACGAGAGCTGAACCCTCTCTGTCGTTGATGGCGGTGGTGCACACCCTGTAGCGCGTCCTAGGACGATAGGTTGTCGGCTGTCAGTTGGCGGCAAGCAACGACCGACTGAGTTCGAGCCGTTCCTGGTGTGTCGCCGCGATCTGCTGCGCCAGCCTCCGGACGGCGGGGGGGTCGCCGACCCGCTGGTACGCCGTCGCGAGGTCCACCGACCGCTGGTGGTGACTGATCAGCAGGTCGAGGAACAACCGGTCCAGCGCTGCTCCTCCGGCCCGCGCCAACGCCGACAACTGCGCCTGCGTCGCCACCCCCGGAGTCGGTACGGGCGGCCGCGTCGACCCGCTCACCGACGACGCCGGCGAAGCGGTGGCAGGCGTGCGGAGCAGGTGCGACGCCGATGCCGACGGCTCGGCGCTCGCGGCCGACTCCCACTCACGCAACCATCCGCGCATGATCCGGATCTGGTCCCGCTGGACGCGCCCCAGCTCGGCGGCGAGCGTCTTCACCTCGTACCGACTGCCCCGGACGTCGACCATCGCCGCCATGTCCACCGACAGCTGGTGATGGACGATCATCTCGTGGAGGAACCGGACGTCGGCCGGGCTCGGGCCGTGAGCCACCTGGTCCGCCGCAACGGACGGACCACCGACCGGTGCCGTGCCGAACCGGGTCGCGCCACCACACGCCGTACCTGCCGACAGCAGTGCCAGCACCGCCACGGCGGCGAACCACCGACCTACGACCGCCATCGACTCCCCCTCGACACACGAGCGGGGGGTGCCGCGTACGGATCGAGCGTAGCCGCGAAGCGGATTCTCCACACAGGAACACGAAGACACCTCAGTCGACCGGGTGACACCATGGCTGTAAATGATCGATGAATCTCACTACGATCGGCGATCGGTGGACGAGTACCCACAACGACACCGTCAGTGACCGACGCCCGCCGAGGAGGCGTACCGTGACCGACGCCCGATCCGAACCGCCCCGCGCCTACCCCTTCGCGCCACCCGACCGGCTCCGGCTCGACCCCAGCTACCAGCAGATACGTCAACGGCTCCCGCTCCTGCGGGTGCAGCTGCCCTTCGGGGAACCCGCCTGGCTGGCCACCCGCTACGCCGACGTCCGCTTCGTCCTGGGCGACCCCCGGTTCTCCCGCGCCGCCAGCGTCACCCGCGACGAGCCACGGATCATCCCTCGACGAATCGAAGGCGGGGTGCTGTCGATGGATCCCCCCGAACACACCCGGCTGCGGCGGCTGGTCGCCAAGGCGTTCACCGCCCGCCGGGTCGAGCAGCTGCGCCCGCAGGCGGTCCGCTTCGCCGACGAACTGCTCACCGACATGGTCGACAAGGGCCCACCCGCCGACCTGGTGGCCGAGTTCGCCACGGCACTGCCGATCCGGGTGATCTGTGAACTGCTCGGAGTGCCGTACGCCGACCGGGACCGGTTCCACGTCTGGTCCGAGGCGATCGTCTCGACCACCTCGCTGACCCCGCAACAGGTGCAGGACTACCTGGACAACCTCTACGGCTACATCGCCGGGCTCGTCGCCCAACGCCGCCGCCAGCCCACCGACGACCTGCTGGGGGCCATGGTCGCGGCCCGCGACGCCGACGCCGACCGGCTCACCGAGACCGAACTGGTCCAGCTCGCCGCCGGTCTGCTGGCCGCCGGGCACGAAACGACGGTCACCCAGATCCCCAACTTCGTCTATCTGCTGCTGACCAACCCGGAGCAGTTCGCGGCGCTGCGCGCCGACCCCGACCGGGTGCCGGCCGCCGTCGAGGAACTGATGCGCTACGTCCCACTCGGCGTCGCCGCGGCCTTCGCCCGGTACGCCACCGCCGACGTCGACGTCGGCGGGACCCTGGTGCGTGCCGGCGAACCCGTCATCTGCTCCCTGTCGGCGGCCAACCGCGACCCGGCGGTCTTTCCCGACCCCGACGCACTCGACCTGGCACGGGAACCCAACCCGCACATCGGCTTCGGCCACGGAGTCCACCACTGCCTGGGTGCCCAGCTGGCCCGGATGGAGTTGCAGGTGGCCGTCGAGGCCGTGCTGCGGCACCTGCCCGGGCTGCGTCTGGCCGTACCCGAGGAGCAGCTGGTCTGGAAGAGCGGCCTGATCGTGCGGGGGCTGCGCAGCATGCCGGTGAGCTGGGGATGAGCGCCGCCGAGACGACCTGGCTGGTGCACGTCGACCCGCGACGTTGT
Organism: Solwaraspora sp. WMMA2056; assembly: GCF_030345095.1. Lineage (NCBI taxonomy): Bacteria > Bacillati > Actinomycetota > Actinomycetes > Micromonosporales > Micromonosporaceae > Solwaraspora > Solwaraspora sp. WMMA2056. The sequence goes on along the minus strand of NZ_CP128360.1, from coordinate 4,577,674 downwards.
GTCGGCGCCGGCATCTGCGCCGGCCTCGCGCCGCAGCGGTTCGCCATGGTCGACGGCGTCTCCCGGGCCACGGCCACCGACGTCTCCCCCGACGACGCGGTGATCGACGCCGCCGAGTCGTGCCCCGTCGAAGCGATCACCGTCCGCGACCGCGACGGTACGACGGTGGCGCCGCTGGTCTGACGTCACGTCACCGCCACGACCCCGCCGTGTGCGTCTGCGGGCGGGGTGATGAACCATTCTCCCGTCCGCGACGAACTATCTGGGGTGGGAAGTGGGACGATGCGACGACGGGTCGACCGCTGGTGGCGCCACGGCGCCTCCGGCCTGGCAGTGCTGGTGGTCAGTGGGCTGCTGGTCCTCGCCGCACCGGCGGGTCCGGCCGCCGCGCACGCCGTCCTGGTGACGGCCGACCCGGTGCCGGGGTCGGTGCTGGGCAGCGCACCGCGCCAGATCGTCCTGACCTTCAGCGAACCGGTGCGGCCGGTGACCGACCGCCTTCAGGTGCTCGCGCCCGACGGCAAACGCATCACCGACGGCACGCCGAGGGCCGAGGGCAACACCGTCGTCATCCCCGTACGGGTCCCGGACCGGCCGCTCGGCACCTACCTGGTCAGCTACCGGATCATCTCCGCGGACAGCCATCCGGTGGGCAGCGGGTACACCTACTCGGTGGGTGCGCCGTCGGCGACCGTACCGGAGATCGACGCCGACGGGCAGCAGCCGGCGGTCACCGTGGCGGTCGCGGTCAGCAAGTACGTCGGCTACCTCGGCGTGGTGCTGGTCCTCGGCCCGACGCTGCTGCTCGCCGCGCTGTGGCCGCCGGGGGTGCGGCGGCGGCCGGCGGTGCTGATGGTCCGCGTCGGGCTGGGGCTGATCGCGGCGGCAGGCGTCGCCGGGCTGTGGGTCCAGGCGCCGTACGCCACCGCGAGCGCGCTGTGGCAGGTCACCGTCGGCGATCTGACGGCGGTGCTGACCAGCGGGTACGGGCTGGCGTTGCTGGCCCGGCTGGCGGTGACGGCGGTCGTCGCTCTCCTCATCGCGCCGGTGCTGGCCGGTGCCGGCGGTCGGCGGCGGCACGCAGCGGTGGGCGCGGTGGGCGCCGTCGGCCTGGTCACCTGGCCGCTGGCGGGACATGCCGTCGCCGCACCGGTGCCGGCGGTCAGCGTCGTCGCCGACACCGTGCACGTCGCCGCCGTCGGAATCTGGGTGGGTGGGCTGGCCGTGCTCGGCGCTGTCCTGCTGCGCCACGCCCATCCCCGGGTGCTCGGCCGGATCCTGCCGGTCTGGTCACGGTGGGCGACCGTCGCGGTCTGCTGGCTGGTGCTCGCCGGCGCGGTCCAGGGGCTGATGGAAACCGCGAGCCTGACCGCGCTGCGTGACACCACCTACGGCCGGCTGCTACTGGCGAAGGTCGCCCTGACGGTGGCGTTGCTGCTGACCGCCGGGTACGCACGTCGGCTGGTCAACCGGTGGCCGACGGCCCGGTCCGGCCGGCTGCGCGGGTTGGTCGGCATCGAGGTCGCCGTGGCCGTCGCCGCGCTCGGGGTCAGCGCCGTGCTGGTGCAGACCACCCCGGGCCGCACCGCCGCCGTCGAGGCGCAGGCCCTCGGGCAGGACAGCTTCGCCCAGACGTTGACCAGTTCGCTCTACACGCTGCAGTTCGACATCTACCCGGTGCAGCTCGGCGAGTACAACACCGTCCACGCCTACGTGTACACGGCCGAGGGTGCGCCGCTACCGGTCGAGGAGTGGTCGATGACCACGGCGTTGCCGGCGGTCGGGGTCGAACCGGTCACCACGCTGCTGCTGCCCATCGACGACAACCACGCCGCCGGGTCGGTCGCCTTCCCGGTGCCGGGTGACTGGGAGGTCCGGTTCACGATCCGGCTGTCCGACATCGACCAGGCGACGGTGACCACGACGGTGCCGGTGCGGTGAGCCGCCGGGGTCCGACAGGCGGTCAGTCGGTCAGCCGCCAGCCGCTGGCACCGGCCCCGACCAGCTGGTCGGCGTCGTCGCCGGAGCCCGCTGCGGTGGTCGACCGGCGGCCGCGCCACCAGACGCCGACGGCGCCGAGCAGGGTGCCGCCGGCGAGACCGGCAAGCATCAGGGCCCACCCGGTGCCGCCGCCCGACGGGTCCACCGGTGGTGCCGCCGCCGCGTCGGTGGTGCCGCCGGGCTGACCGCCGGAGTGTCCGCCGTGCCCGGCGGCGGCTGCCGGGTCGGCCGCGGTCAAGGTCAGGACCGGGCCGGGCCGTTGCCCGTCCGGACCGCCCCAACGCACCACGGTGCCGTCGGAGTACGTCTGGGTGAGCGTGAAGTCGACCCGGTCGGCGTCGGGTAGCGGCCCGATCGACACCGACAGGCGTACGGGGTCCGTCGCGACCGGTGCCGCGGCGACCCGCTGCCAGACGATGCTCTCGGTCACATCGGTCATCATCCCGCCGTGCAGGGCCGGCAGCGGTTCGGCGAGCGTCCGGTTGGTGATCCGTGGTGCCCAGTCGTCGACGGACATCGGGTACACCTCGGCGATCGGCAGATCCGCCGGCAGGTCCAGCTGGACCTGCGTCGTGTACGCCGCCGGCCGTTCCTGCGGCAGTGCGAAGGAGAGCATGATCCCGGCACCGCGGGGTGCCGAGGTCGGCTCCATCACGACGTCGGCCGCCACGGCGACGGTGCCGGTCAGGCTGACCAGGGCCGCCGTGGCGACCAGCGCGGCGCCGCCCCGTACGACACCCGCGCGTAGCGCCCCGACCGCGCGTCGACCACTCACCATCAGCCCTGCCTCCCGTACGACGGCGGCTGCTCCCGGCCGCCGAAACCTGATCCACCAGTAGGTGGTTCGCACACCCGGGCCGGATGGTTCAATCCGCGCCGAGAATTTCTGCACCCGACGGCCCGATCGGCGACGGCGACGGACGCCGCGTAGGCCATACGTACGGCACCGCCGGCAGGTCCCCGAAACGCGGCCGGTAGTGCTGCGGGTCCTTGTGCAGCAACGCGCTGCGGTGACTCAGGTGCAGGTCGGCCCGGCCGAGCCAGTCCGGCAGGTCGCCGTCGGCGGCGAGCCGGGCCTGGGGGCGGACGGTGACGACGCCCCGGGTAGCGGCCAACTCCCGGCGCAACGTGTCCGCCACCGTGTCGGAGTGCCCCTGGCGGGTCCACTCGTGGCAGATCGTCAACCCGTACCGCACCAGGGCCTCCTCGTGGCCACGCCACATCAGCACCACCGGATGGTGCCGCCAGCCGTAGCCGGGCACGGTCAGACCACGCAGGACCTGCAACGCCTCGACCCGCTGCTTGCCGAGGCGGCGACGGTCGAGTACAGCGGCCGTGGCGGCGAAGTCCGGATACGGCAGGAAGGTCTGCATACCTGGAGGGGCTACCCGCCGGGCGAGCGGGCATGCGCGTGTGTCCCCGACCCAGTACGGGCTAACCCCGGGCTGACCCGCCGAGCGGTGTGGCTCATCCGGGACGGCCCGGCGGGCGTCATCCGGGGCCCCGGGTGTGTCGTCGGGGCGGCCGGGTACCTCGGTGCCCCGACGAGCCCCTCAGCGAGGAGGAACATGATGAAGAGGTCCGTGCTCACCCGGGCAGGCCTGCTGGCGGGACTGACCGCCGTCGCACTGCTGCCGGCCACCGCCGGCGCGGCGGCCCCCTCCGAAGCCGACAGCGAGTACCTGCGCACCATTCACCAGGTCAACCTGACCGCCATCGAAGCCGGGCAGCTGGCTCAGGACGAGCAGGGCGCCGACCAGGGCGTGAAGGACATCGGCGGTGAGATGGTCACCGACCACACGCAGCTCGACGAGGAGGTCACCCGGGTCGCCGGTGAGGTCGACGTGACGCTGCCGGACACACCCACCCAGCAGCAGCAGGACCTCATCTCGCGGCTGCAGGGCCTGGACGCCAGCGAGTTCGACACGGCGTTCGTGGAGAGTCAACTGGTGGGCTACGCCGCCGCCGTCGACCTGACCAACGCCGAGATCGCCCAGGGCTCCGACGAGCGGGTGGTCAACCTGGCGCAGGAGGCGCTGCCGGTGCTCAACGAGCTGTACGCGGCGCTGCAGAACCTGGCCGCGCAGCTGGGGCTGCCGACGTCGCCGAGCCCCGGGGTGAGCCCGACCGTGAGCCCGACGGCGCCTGGAACGCCGTCGCCGCAGCCGACGGTCGAGCCGACGCTGCCGGCACCGACGGACAGTCCCGGTACGCCGGTCCCGGCGCAGAGCTGAACCGACCGGCCGGTCCGGGTGTGACAGGGCTGGTCCGGTCCGGGTGTGAGCGGTCATCGCCCGGGCGGTGGGGCGCGGACGTCCCCACCGCCCGGGCGTCAGACACCGACAAGGGGGGGCACGTAGATGAGCGACGCCGACGACGAGGGCGGCGGCGGGGACACCGTGGGTGGGCCCGACGACAACGTCACCTCGGGTGAGGACGACGCCGGGGCGGTCGAACCGGCCGACACCGGCGACGCGGCACCGGACGACGGCCTCGCCGACGAACCGGCCGAGCCGTGGTAGTCCGCGCCGTGGGGGTCCGTCGAGACGTGCGGCCGCGCCGGTCGACGGCGATGTCCGCACACTGCGCGACAGGGGTGGCACAACGAACGTACATACCGTAACGTGACGGCTCACACACCGCCCTGGGCGTCGGTCACCGATGTCCTCCGGTGTATCCCTCCCCGCACCCGTCGCCACCCGACCGGAGGCCCGACGTGGATTTCGTCATCACCAAGAGTTTTCAGGGGCCCACGGTACGACTCGCGTTGCACGGCGAGCTCGATCTCGCCACAGCGGGCGAGGTCCGTGACGCGGTCACCGCGATCCTGGCCCGGTCCACGCCGGCCCGGATCGTGCTCGACCTCAAACTGGTCAGCTTCATCGACTCGACCGGCATCGGCAGTCTGGTCGCCTGTCATCAGGCGGCCTCGGTCAGTGGCAGTCGGCTCGAGCTGGAGAACCTCAGTGGGTTCGCCCGTCGGCAGCTGTGGGCGACCGGTCTGCTCGGGCTGTTCGGGTTCCCCGCCGGGGCGTCGGTCACCGACCCGGCCGTTCCGAGGTGAGTCCCTCGGGCGCCGCCACGACGGCGCCCGAGGGTCAGAGCACCTGCCCGAGCTGGGTGTGCCGGTGTCGCAGCCGTTTGCGGGACCAGCGGGTCTCCACCACGAGCAGGTAGCCGGTGGTGATCAGGCCGGGGTGGTAGCCGGTGGTGGCGAAGCCCCACTGCGCCGCCAGGTTCTCCGCGCGCCGCAGCAGGTTGTCCACGTCGTGCAGGGTGAACTTCAACCGGCGTACGGCGGTGCCGACCACGGCGCGGCGGACCGGCACGGCGCGGCGCGCCTCGATGTCGCGGACGTCGACCGCCTCGCCGAACTCGTACCGGACGATGCGGTCGACCTCGTCGGCGGTGACCGGTTCGCGTCCGCCGGCGGTCAGCCGGGCCGCCGCGTCGGCGAAAAAGCGCAGCTCCGTGGGCTGGAAGCCGCTGCGGGTCAACTGGTCGATGACGGTCACGAACGCGCCTTCGACGACGCCGAACAGGGCGGTGGGGTCCGTTCCGGCACCCCGGCGTTCGAGCTGTGCGGTGAGCCAGGAGTGCCCGAGTACCGAGGCGCGCAGGTGGTAGCCCTCAAGCGTGGTCAGCAACTTCGTGCCCTCCCCGGACGACGCCCGCCGGAACCGGACGGAAAGCCCACGCCGGACAGCGGGGGCGGTATCCGCCGACCGTTCATCAAATCAGACCCGAACGGTACCGCGTACCGCATGTCCGGCGGAACGCCGGGATCGGTTCAGCAACCAACTGTTTGATTGATCCGTCACCCGAGGGCGGGTCCGCCGACAGCGTAGCGAGATCCACTGCGCGGGTCGGGGCGGGATCTCGCTGTACGGAACGACCGGGCTCCCCGGCGACCCACCGTGCCGGGTACCCGGTGCCGGCTCAACTGGGCGAGCCGTGGCTGATCTGGCAGGATGGGTTCGCATGTGCGGACTTGCGGGAGAGTTGCGCCGCGACGGGTCCCGTGCCGACATCGGCGCGGTGGAACGGATGGCGGCCACGATGAGTGACCGCGGACCCGACGAAGGCGGATCGTGGTCGAACGGCGGCGTGGCCTTCGGGCATCGAAGACTCAAGATCATTGACCTGTCGGCGGCCAGCAACCAGCCGATCGTCGACTCCGCCGCCGGGTTGACCGCGATTTTCAACGGCTGCATCTACAACTACCGTGAGCTACGGGAACAGCTGCAGGCGCGCGGTCACCGCTTCTTCTCCCAGGGCGACAGCGAGGTCGTCGTGAAGGCGTACGCCGAATGGGGCGTCGACTTCGTCGACCACCTGGTGGGGATGTTCGCCGTCGCGATCACCGAACGCGACACCGGCCGGCTGGTGCTGGCCCGGGACCGGCTGGGCATCAAACCGCTGTACGTCGACGAACGCCCCGGCCTGGTCCGCTTCGCCAGCACCCTGCCGGCGTTGCTGGCCGGCGGCGACGTCGACACCAGCATCGACCCGGTCGCGCTCGCCCACTATCTGAGCTTCCACAGCGTGGTACCGCCGCCGCGGACGATCCTCGCCGGCGTCCGCAAGCTACCGCCGGCGACGGTCCGGGTCTACCAGCCCGACGGCCGCGTCGACGAACGGGTCTACTGGGACCCGCCGTTCACCCGCGACCCGGCGCGCGCCGACTGGTCCGCGACGGACTGGCAGGACGCCCTGCTCGACTCGTTGACCACTGCGGTCCGGCGCCGGATGGTCGCCGACGTACCCGTCGGTGTGCTGCTCTCCGGTGGACTGGACTCCAGCCTGGTGGTGGCGCTCCTGGCCGAGCAGGGCCAACGCGGCCTGGCCACCTTCTCCATCGGCTTCGACGCCGTCGGCGGCCGCGAGGGCGACGAGTTCGTCTACTCCGACCTGGTCGCCCAGCGGTTCGACACCGACCACCACCAGATCCGGGTGGCCGCACGGGACCTGGTGCCGCCGCTGGAGGCAGCGGTCGCGGCGATGAGCGAACCGATGGTCAGCCACGACTGCGTCGCCTTCTACCTGCTCAGCGAGGTGGTCGCCGAACACCTGAAGGTGGTGCAGTCGGGGCAGGGTGCCGACGAGATCCTCGGCGGCTACCACTGGTACCCACCGTTGGCCGAGGTCGGCCGCGACAGCGCGCTCGACACGTACGCCCGGTCGTTCTTCGACCGCGACGCCGCCGGGCTCGCCCGGGTGCTCAACCCCGACCACCTCACCGGCGGCGACCCGGCCCGCGAGTTCGTCGCCGCCCACCTGGCCCGCCCGGGTGCGCAGCAGGCCGTCGACGCCGGACTGCGGATCGACACCACGGTGATGCTCGTCGACGACCCCGTCAAACGGGTCGACAACATGACCATGGCGCACGGCCTCGAGGCCCGGGTGCCGTTCCTCGACCACGAGTTCGTCGAGCTGGCCGCCACCTGCCCACCGGAGCTCAAACTCGCCCAGGGCGGCAAAGGTGTCCTCAAGGACATCGGACGTCGGGTGCTGCCGTGGGAGGTGATCGACCGGCCGAAGGGCTACTTCCCGGTGCCGGGCCTGACCCATCTGGAGGGCAAACTGCTCGACCGGGTCCGCGACGCGCTGCACGCCCCGGCGGCCCGCCACCGCGGCCTGTTCCGCGACGCCTACGTCGACGGGCTGCTGCGCGACCCCAACGCCGAACTGACCCCGCTGCGCGGCAACAAGCTGTGGCAACTCGGACTGCTGGAGATGTGGCTGCAGAGTCATGGCATCGACTGACGAGACGAACACCGCCCGACCCGACAGTGACCCGGCACCACCCCGACGGGAACGCATCGGCCCCGGCGGGGACCCGATCGTCGCGGGCGACCCACCGGCGCCCGACGGCACCGCAGCCGCGTCGACGCCCGCCGACGCCGACAGCGCCGACGTCATCCTCGAGTGCGGCTGGGGCCGGCTGGTGTTCGGCCAGACCTTCGACGACCCGGCCGAGGTCGCCGACGTGCTGCGCTCCGAGGCCGCCGGATCCCGTGACATCTGCATCTACCTGCCCGACCCACACGTACTGGTGTCGCGGCTGCCCGACGAGCTGTTCATCGACCCGTCGTTGACCTTCCGGCTGGACCTGACCGGCATCAGCGCGCCGACGGCACCGGAGCCGGGCCTACGGATCCGGCTGCTACGCGACGACGCCGACGCCGACGCCGTCAACCGGATCTACGCCCACAACGGGATGGTGACCGCCCCGGTCGACACCCTGGTGGACAACGCCGCCACCGACCGGTTCGTCCACCTGGTCGCCGAGTCGGTCACCGGCCAGCTCGTCGGCACCGTCACCGGCGTCGACCACGTCGCGGTCTTCGACGACCCGGACAACGGATCCAGCCTGTGGTGCCTGACCGTGGACCCACTGCACGCGCCGCCCGGGACCGGACAGGCGCTGCTGCTGGAGCTGGCCGGGCGGCTCGCCGACCGGGGCCGGCGCTACGTCGACCTGTCGGTGCTGGCTGACAACGACGGTGCGATCCGGCTGTACGAACGCCTCGGCTTCGAACGCACCCCCACGTTGTGCGTCAAACGCAAGAACCCGATCAACGAACGGCTGTTCCTGGCCAGCATGCCCGACGGCTACGACGACCTGAACCCGTACGCCCAGATCGTCGCCGACGAGGCGATGCGCCGCGGGATCCGGGTCGAGGTGATCGACGCCCCCTGGGGTGAGCTGCGACTGACCCACGGTGCCCGCACCGTGGTCACCCGCGAGTCACTGTCCGAGCTCACCTCGGCGGTGGCGATGAGCCGGTGCGACGACAAACGGGTGACCCGTCGGGTGCTCGTCGACGCCGGGCTGCGGGTACCGCGCGGTCGCACCGCCACCGCCGACGCCGCCGACGAGGCGTTCCTCACCGAGGTCGGCGAGGTCGTGGTCAAACCCGCCCGTGGCGAACAGGGCACCGGTATCACCGTCGGCGTGACCGACGCCGCCGCGCTACGCGACGCGGTCGCCCTGGCCCGCCGGCACTGCCCCGACGTGCTGATCGAGCAGCGGCACCGGGGCGAGGACCTGCGGGTGCTGGTGATCGACCACGAGGTGGTCGCGGCGGCGGTCCGGCGACCCGCCGCGGTCACCGGCGACGGCGTACACACCGTCGCCGAGCTCGTCCGACGGCAGAGCCGGCGGCGGGCGGCGGCCACCGGCGGCGAGTCGAAGATCCCACTGGACGATCTCACCCGGGAGGTGGTCGCCGAGGCCGGCTACGCCATGGACGACGTGCTACCAGCCGGTGAGGTGCTCACCGTACGGCGTACCGCGAACCTGCACACCGGTGGCACCATCCACGACGTCACCGACCGGCTGCACCCCGTCCTGGCGGAGGCGTGCGTCGCGGCGAGCCGGGCCCTGGCCATCCCGGTCACCGGAATGGACCTGCTGGTGTCCGCTCCCGATCAGCCCGATCACGTGTTCATCGAGGCCAACGAACGCCCCGGTCTGGCCAACCACGAGCCGCAACCGACCGCCGAACGCTTCATCGACCTGCTGTTCCCCGGCACCAGCGCACCGCAGCGCAGATGGTCGCCGGCCGGGCCCGGCGGGGCGGCGGCGACGCCGTGATCGGCGACGGTACGGTCTTGGCATGCCGGCCGACCCGAACGCCCCCGCCCCACTGAAACTCGACCTGGACTACCTGCAGCAGGTGCTGCTCGAGTTGCTGGACATCCCGAGCCCGTCCGGCCGCACCGATCATGTGCAGCAGTACGTCGGGGAGCGGCTGTCCGCGTTGGGTATCCCGTTCACCGTCACCCGGCGCGGCGCGCTCAGCGCCTCGCTGTGCGGTCCGCGCACCACCGGCGCGGACCGGGCCATCGTGGTGCACACCGACACCATCGGCGGAATGGTCAAACGGCTCAAGGAAAACGGCCGGCTCGAGCTCAAGCAGATCGGCACCCACAGCGCCCGCTTCGCCGAAGGCGCCCACGTGCGGATCTTCACCGACGAACTGGACCGGGTGATCACCGGTCAGGTGCTGCCGTTGAAGGCCAGTGGGCACCGCTACAACGAGGGTGTCGACCTGCAGGGCGTCGGCTGGGAGCAGGTCGAGGTCCGCATCGACGAACCGGTCGACGACATCGCCGGGCTGCGGGCCCTCGGCATCGACGTCGGCGACTTCGCCGCGATCCTGCCGGTGCCGACGATCACCCCGAGCGGGTACGTCAAGTCCCGGCACCTCGACGACAAGGCCGGCGTCGCGTCGGTACTGACGGCCGTGAAGGCGATGGTCGACGCCGGCCGGCAGCCACCGGTGACCGCACACCTGCTGATCACCTGCACCGAGGAGGTCGGCCACGGGGCCAGCCACGGTCTCGACCCCGACGTGGCTGAGATCGTCTCGGTCGACGCGGCGGTCGTCGCCCCGGGGCAGCAGTCCCGCGAGGACGCCGCGACCCTGGCGATGGGTGACGGCGTCGGCCCGTTCGACTACCACCTGACCCGCAAGCTGGCCGGGCTCGCCGCCGAACACGACGTCGACCTCGTTCGTGACGTGTTCGACTACTACCGCTCCGACGTGGCGGCGGCGGTGGAGGCCGGCGCGCACGCCCGTGTCGCGCTGCTGGGCTTCGGGGTGGACGCCACCCACGGTCACGAACGCACCCACCTGGACGGGCTGCGGCATCTCACCCAACTGCTCTGCCTGTACCTGCAGAGCGAGCTGGTGTTCCCCGAGTGGGACGCCGAGCCCGACGGCGATCTGGCGGACTTCCCCTCGCTGGCGGTACAGCCGGCCCAGGAGGCAGGGCCCCGGGAAGGGCCGATCGGCGTGGTGTGAGGCGGTCAGCGGCGGGGCGGTCGAGGCCGGCGAGGCGGCCGCCGCCCGCTCGTCGACCAGCGGACCCCCTGCCGCCAACGAACCGCCCGACCCGGTTCCGCACCGGCCCGGGCGGCGGTAGGTTCGACACCTGGGTTACGACGATGTTCCAGGAGGATTCCGATGGGCCAGCAGGTACGGGGGGTGATCTCCCGGAGCACCGGCATCCCGGTCGAGGTCGCCACGATCGTCGTTCCCGATCCCGGACCGGGTGAGGCGGTGGTACGGATCCAGGCGTGCGGGGTCTGCCACACGGACCTGCACTACCGCGAGGGCGGCATCAGCGACGACTACCCGTTCCTACTCGGCCACGAGGCGGCCGGCGTGATTGAACAGGTCGGCGACGGAGTCACCGACGTGGCCCCCGGCGACTTCGTGGTGCTCAACTGGCGGGCGGTCTGCGGCACCTGCCGGGCCTGCCTACGGGGCCGGCCCTGGTACTGCTTCGCCACCCACAACGCGACCCGGAAGATGACCCTCACCGACGGCACGGTCCTGTCCCCCGCGCTGGGCATCGGCGCGTTCGCCGAGAAGACGCTGGTCCACGCGGGCCAGTGCACCAAAGTCGACCCCGCAGCCCGGCCGGCCGCCGTCGGGCTGCTCGGCTGCGGGGTGATGGCCGGCCTCGGCGCGGCGATCAACACCGGCGGCGTCGGCCGGGGCGACTCGGTCGCGGTGATCGGCTGCGGCGGGGTCGGCGACGGCGCCATCGCCGGTGCCGCGCTCGCCGGCGCGACGACGATCGTCGCCGTCGACACCGACCCCCGCAAACTGGACTGGGCGCGCGGCTTCGGCGCCACCCACACCGTCGACGCCCGCACCGAGGACGTGGTCGCCCGGATCCAGGCGCTGACCGGCGGACACGGTGCCGACGTCGTCATCGACGCCGTCGGGCGACCGGAAACCTGGAAACAGGCATTCTACGCCCGTGACCTGGCCGGGACCGTCGTCCTGGTGGGTGTGCCCACCCCGCAGATGCGCGTCGAGCTACCGCTGCTGGACGTGTTCGGTCGCGGCGGCGCGCTCAAGTCCAGCTGGTACGGCGACTGCCTGCCCTCGCGTGACTTCCCGATGCTCACCGAGCTGTACCGGCAGGGGCGGCTGGACCTGGACGCCTTCGTCACCGAGGAGATCTCCCTCGACCAGGTGGAGGAGGCGTTCACCAAGATGCACCACGGTGACGTGCTGCGCTCGGTGGTGATCTTCTGATGCCGGCCCGGATCGACCACACCGTCACCTCGGGGACGTTCAGCCTCGACGGGCAGACCTTCGACGTCGACAACAACGTCTGGGTGATCGGCGACGACACCGAATGCGTCGTCCTGGACGCGCCACACGACGTCGACGCGATCCGTACCGTGATCGGCGACCGCACCGTCGCTGCGATCATCGCCACGCACGCCCACGACGACCACGTCCGGAAGGCGCCGGCGCTGGCCGACGTCACCGGCGCGCCGGTGCTGCTGCACCCCGCCGACCGGGTGCTGTGGGACCAGGTCCACCCGGGCCGCGCGCCGGACGGTGAACTGGCCGACGGTCAGCTCATCGCCGTCGCCGGCACCGTCCTGCAGGTGCTGCACACCCCGGGGCACAGTCCCGGGGCCTGCTGCCTGTACGCCGCCGACCTCGGCGTGGTCTTCACCGGGGACACCCTGTTCGCCGGCGGACCCGGTGCCACCGGCCGCTCCTACAGCGATTTCGGCACCATCGTCACGTCGATCCAGGATCGGCTGCTCGGGCTGCCCGCCGCAACGGTGGTGCACACCGGGCACGGCGACAGCACCACGATCGGGGCCGAGGCACCCCAGCTCGACGAATGGCTCGCCCGCGGGCACTGACCGGCACCACCGGCGACGCACCTGTGAGCGGTCAGCTGATCGCCCGTAGGTGCCGCCGGTCGCCGCGGCCCGGTGCGGCCATCGCCGCGACCAGGTCCTCCCGGGCCCGGGCGACCCGCGACCGAATGGTGCCGACCGGGCAGTCGCACACCTCGGCGGCCTCCGCGTAGCTCAGCCCGAGCACCTGGGTGGCCACGAACGCCTCCCGACGGTCCACCTCCAGGGTGGCGAGCAACTGCTCGAGAACGACGGCGTCCTCGAAGCGTGCGCCGCGCCCGGCAGTGGTGCTCTCCGCGACCGCCTGCCAGTCGTCGAGGTCGGCGACCCTCGGCCGGGCCATCGCCGACCGGACGTGGTCGACCGCGACCCGGCGGGCGATCGACAGCAGCCAGGTCCGCGCGGTCGACCGGGCGGCGAACCTCGGCAACGACCGCATCGCCCGCAGGTAGGTCTCCTGGGTGAGGTCCTCGGCGTCGCCGCTGCCGGCCAGGTGGGCGAGGAACCGCTGCACGTGCGGCTGGGTGGCACGGATGAACGCGGTGGCTGCGGCCCGGTCCCCGTCGCGGGCGGCAAGAGCCCACCTGGTCACCTGGTCGTCGTCCGATCCGGCGTGCGGCATGACCGCAAGGGTATCCGCACCGCACCGTCGGCGACAGACCGCCTCGCCGGGACCTGTCGGCGGGCGGAAACCTGACCCCGCCGGGAACCGTCCCGGCCGGTGGGCCGACTATTGACATGTGGGGTGCGCGGACTATCGAGAGTTGCTGTCGGCTGAACTCGACGGGGAGGCCGACCAGGCGGAGACGGCAGCGGCCCAGGGCCACCTGGCCGGCTGCCCGCAGTGCCGGACCTGGTACGCCGACGCCAGCGAGGTGACGGTCCTCGCCCGCCGTACCGGACCGCTGCCGCTCGGCGTGGTCGACGACGCAGTCCTGGCGGCGTTGCCGACGCCCCGGCGGCTGACCGCTGACCACCTCACCCTCGTCCTGCGGTACGCCCTGGGACTTCTCGGTGTCGCCCAGTTCCTGCTCGGCGCGGCCCAGATCGGTGGGGTCGCCGACGGCCACCTGCACGTACCAGACGCGGTCGGTGGGACCGCGCCGAACCACCTGTGGCACGAGTCGGCGGCCTGGAACGTCGCGCTGGGTGCCGGGTTCGCCTGGATCGCGCTGCGGCGGACCCGGCCGGCGGGGATCCTGCCCACCCTGACCGCGTTCGTCGCGGTGCTGGCACTGCTGTCGGTCAACGACGCGATCACCGGCCGGGTCGACTACCCCCGGCTGCTCAGCCACGGCCTGGTGGTCATGGGCTATCTGCTGCTGCTCACGCTCGGCCGGCTCGGACGCGACCCCGACACGCCGGTGCACGGTACGCCACGGGGGCGGTCCCGGTGGCGGGTGCACCTCGACGACGAGACGCCCGCAGCCAGCCAGCGGGTGCCGCTGCGGCTGGTCGGCGACGCCTCGCTGTCGGTCCGGCCGGACCGACAGCGCGACCGCGCCGCCTGATCCGGTCCGGTGCCGATCCCCACAACCCGGACAGCTGTCAGGCAACAGACAGAATCCGATAGATGACTTAGGGTAGCTTGCCGCGCGGGCGTCGCCAGCCGGCCCGCTCACCTCACGTCCCCTTGCGGAGTACATATGGCACTGCCAGCCCCCCGACGACTGACGGCGGGACTGCTGTCCAGCATCGTGTGCGTACTCGTGTCCGCCGCTCCTGCCGACGCCGCGCCCGGCGGCGGCATCCAGGCCGACGGACACTCCACACCGGCCGGAATCAGCGCGGACGGCCGCTACGCCCTGTTCACCTCCACCGCCGCGAACCTGGTCGCCAGCGACGGCACCGCCCAGTGGCACCTGTTCGTACGGGACCTGGACCAAGCGGTGACCAGCCTGGTCGACGTGACCGCCACCGGCGAGGTCCCGACGGCGGCGGTGACCGGCCCCGCGCAACTGAGCCTGTCCGGCCGCTACGCCGTCTTTGCCAGCGCCGCCGACGACCTCGCTGTCGGCGACGGTGCCGGCACCACCGACGTCTACCTGCGCGATCTGCACCTGCAGGCGACCGACCTGATCAGTGTCGCCGCCGACGGCACCGCCGCTGACGGGTGGTCGACCGCGGTCGGGGTGAGCGCCGACGGTCGGTACGTCGTCTTCCAGTCGACCGCCACCAACCTGGTGTCCGGCGGCACCGCCACCGGCGCACGTCACCTGTACGTCCGTGACCGGACCGAGGCCACCACCCGCATGATCACCGCGATTCCCGCCGACTCACTGGCTCCCGGCTGGACCCCGGTCGCCAGCCCGGACGGCCTGTTCGTCGGCTACGACCTGCGCACCGGTGACGGCAGGTGGATCACCTACCTGCACGACGTCGTCACCGGCGGGACCACCCCGGTGGGCACCAGCACCGTCGGCGACGCCGCCGACGCGACCACCTTCGCCCAGGCGATCAGCCGCGGTGGGCAGTTCGTGCTGTTCCAGTCGACCGCCGCCAACCTCGTCAGAGCGGACACCAACGACGCGGCGGACCTGTTCGTCCACAACCCTGCGGCCGGCCGCACCGTACGGGTGAGCCTGGCCGACGGCGGCGGCGAGGCCGACCGTGGCGCCGGCGCGGGCCACCTCAGTGCGACCGGGCGTTACGTCGCCTTCGAGTCGACGTCGACGAACCTGACCGGTGGACCCGGGCCCGACGACGTCATCGGACAGGTCTACCTGCGCGACCGCGAAGCCGGCCGGACCTGGCTGGTCAGCGCAGGGGCCGACGGGACCCCCGCCAACGGCGCCTCGCGTACCGCCCTGCTCAGCGGCAACGGCCGGTTCGTCCTGTTCGGCTCCGACGCCACCAACCTGGTCCCTGGTGACACCAACGCCGCCCGGGACGTCTTCCGGTACGACCACTCGACCGGCGCGACCAGCCGCGTCAGCGTCGGCTGACCTGGCGGCACCCGGCAAACGGCCCGCCCGGGGTCGTCACGGTGACCGTGACGACCCCGGGCGGGCCGTTTGCCGTTGATCCGACAGCGCCGGCAGGTCAACCAGCTGGTCGGGGAGCGCGACACACCTGCAACCGGCGGCGACTCCCGTCGCCGTGACGCAGGGAGCAGCAGCCATGCCGGCCAGCCCGCCAGCAGATCGTCCGAGCACCGATCAGATCGTCGCCCGGTATCTCGCCGGGGCACCGATCCGGCGGATCGCCGCGGACCTCGGCGTCTCCTACAGCTACGTACACCGCAGACTGCACTACTCCGGCGTGACGGTACGCCGACGCGGCGGCAACCACGTCACCCCAATCGCTGAGACGGCTGAGCGCCCGGACAGCGCCCCGAGGGCACGACGCAGCACACTGGACTGAGTAGCAGCACACCCGGAGAAGGTGGACGGACCGGGTCCTACACTGGCGGCGTACCTCCTCCGCCCCTCGACAGACCACCCATGGTCACCGGTCACATAGGTCAGAAGGTCAGATGGTCGACCGCCGGATCCGGCGGCGCGTCACGCTGACCGCCCGTCGCGGAAGGGTGCCAAGCAAATGTCCGATCGTTCGACACCGTATCTGGGAGACAAGGTTGACTTCCCGCAGCCGCCGAGACCACATTCTCCACCGCGCCGGAGCGCTGTTCGCCAGCCGCGGAGTGGCCGGCACCACGGTCCGCGAAATCGCCGATGAGGTCGGGATCCTGTCCGGCAGCCTCTACCACCACTTCGAATCCAAGGAGGCGATGGTGGACGAAATCATCTCGTCCTATCTCGCCGACCTCCGCAGCCGGTACCAGCAGGTACTGAACGCCCCCACTCCCCCGGCCCAGCAACTGCGTGAGCTGATCAGATCATCCCTGGAGTGCGCGGCGGCCAACCCACACGCGACCGAGATCTACCAGAACGACGCGAACTATCTCCGGACCCTGTCCCGGTTCAGTTACCTCAAGGGAGTCTCCCGCGAGGTCGAGGACGTGTGGCTGACGGTGATCGAGGCCGGGCGCCAGGACGGCACACTGCGCTCCGACGTCGACGCCCGAACGTTCTACCGGCTCACCCGGGACGCCATCTGGCTCACCGTACGGTGGTTCAAGCCCGGCGGCCGATCCTCGGTGAACCGTCTGATCGACGACTGCACCAAGATCTTCCTCGACGGTATCGCCACTCGCGGCTGATCCGCGACCCCCGCCCGCCAGACAGCAGGCGCGGTTGACCGAGGCGGTTGACCGGCCCGGCTCCGACTGGTTGCGGCACCTTCTCTCGTTGTCTACATAAGACGGATTGCGATGATGGTAGTTCGTGGACGTACGAGCGGCGCTGTCACACTGTATAGTGCATCCTAGGAGGCTGGTTTGCTGGTCGCCCTCAGGGTGCTGCTGCCGCCGGGCGGCAGCAGCACCGGGGGCGTTTGAGGACCCCGGTGCCCCGGGTATCAGACGCCGTCCCCGAACCCCGGTGAGAAACGGAGCCCTCGATGCTCTTGCTCGGCCTGATTCTGCTGGTCCTCGGCCTGGTGCTGAACATTTCCATCCTCTACACGCTCGGCATCATCCTGCTGCTGGTCGGTGCGGTCCTCTACATCCTCGGTGCCGTCGGTCGGCCGGTCGGCGGGCGCAAACACTACTGGTGACGGCGTCCACCGCCATGTTTTCGGGGTACCGACGACGGTCGTCGTCGGTACCCCGAAAACATGGCGAAACTGCCATTTCGAGCACTGGACAGCAGCGTCAGGTCCGCAATATCCGAATGAGCACCTGGCATCGACGGTCGCCGCCGTCGGCGCCGGACAAGTATCGTCGGCTGACGGCAGGCACCATCCACCCCCGACCAAAGGCAAATCACGAATAATGCGTACGGTCCGGCGGTGAGCGCCGATGGCAAGCAGCTCACGCTCGTTCGAGCAGACACGTACGGAGACCCCGCCCTACCAACCAGGCGATCAGATCTGGATCCACCGGTCCGGGGCCTGGCGCACCGGCGTGGTGCTGGCCCACTCCCCCACGGCCGTCACCATCCGGTACCGCGTCACCGGATCCGAAGGCACCGGGGTGGACACCGTACTCCTGGGTAGACCGGAACTTGCCCCGCGTGCCGGCGCGGCACCACCACCGGAGCCACCAACACCGCACCGGTCCGTCCGGGCACCGCGACCAGTTCCCCGCGCAGGACCACCCCCCGCACCGCCCCGACCGCAGCGACAACCGGCTGGCACCGGCACCACCGGGCCTGGGCCGCGGCCTCCAGCCGCGGCCCAGGCCAGAGGCACCGAGCACGTCGTGGAGCTACGGGTGTTCGTCCGAGGTGCCGGCGGACGCCCCCACGAACTACCGCTACGATGCGCCGTCGACCGGCGCCGGGGAATCGTCCGGTTACGACTGGGCGACGGGCCTACCAGCCAGTTTGACCTGCTACTCGCCCGTGCCGCCAGCATGTTGCTGCACGAAGCCGTCGTCACCTGTCTGGAGCCCCAGGATCTGCGACTGTGGATTCAACGCTGACCGACAACTTCGCACGGCCCGGCGTGGCCGACAGTACGGTCACCGACAGCGGACCCACCACGGCGGTCTGTCCGACCCCGACGCGGTACGGCGCACCGGCGTAGACCACCGTCACGGAGCCGTCCACCAGGTCGTCGAAGGTGAGCTGGTGGTCGAGAATCTCGACACTGGCCGTGGCGGTGGTCTTCACCGCCACCGTGCACCGGTCGTCGCGGCACCTCGCGCTCGTCGTGGCACAGGCGGTGAGGCCCAGCAGCGTCGACAGGACGAGGACGACCCGCAGGACCGTTCGTGGCTGGCGCATGTCGACGACGGTGACCGACCGCGCCGGATCGTGGACTCGGCGCGGGCCAAGCTGGCACTTTCCGGGGAGAGCCGTCCGGCTGATCGGCGCTGGCGCCGCAGCGGAGCCGTCCGGGTCAGCCGACGACGACCAACACGACGACGACGGCCACCGCGAGTGCGACGCCGGTCAGCCCGAGCACCGTCGCCGCCACCGCCTTGGCCCGCTGATCCGGCTGGTGCCGCCCGGATCGGGCGAGCAGTACCGCCACGGCGGCCGGCAGGGCACCCGCGCCGTAGCAGGCGGTGAGCGGCAACGCGGCGATGGCCGTCACCAGGGCGACCGTGGTACGGGTGGCGACGGCACGGTCCGCACCGGTCACCGCGGGTGTGCGGGGATCCCAGCGGAACTTCGGTGGAAGATCCGCGAGTTGGGCGGCGAGGTCGGCGGCGGTCCGGGCACCGGTCACCTCGACCAGCCGCCGTTCGTACTCGACCAGATCGAGGTAGCCTTCGCCGACCGCCTCGGTGAGCAGCCCGGTGACCTGGTTGCGGTGCGTGTCACCTACTCGTTGCGTCATGCTGCGCCTCCCCGAGCCCTTGCCGGCACCGTACCTCATGCACGTCAGTGCAGTTCAGACGCTTGCCGGGACTGGATCCACCAGACCGCGTACCTCATGATGTCTAACGGAGAGCATTCGTAAGACCACTTAGAGTAGTCCGCGAAGGGGTCTCGCATGGTACGTAGTGGCAGCGGACCGTGGCCGCTGGTGATCGTCGTGGCCGCCGTGGCCGCCGTGGGTGCCACCGTCGGTGCGGCCCAGGCGCTGGCGTACCGCCCGATCGCCTTGGCGTACCACAATGCCCTGGCACACTGCCCGGGTCGGCCGGCGGCGGTCCCGGACTGTCTGACCCCGGCGACCCGCCCGGTCGGTCTGCTGATGATCGCTGCGGCGCTGGTGACCATGGGCCTCTGCCTCGGTGGCGCGCTGCTGGTCGCGCTCGCCGACGAACGGCGGATCGCCCGCTACCGGCCGGCACATCCGCTGGTCGAGGCCCGCTTCCGGGAGCTGTGCCGGCAGCACGGCGGCACCCGTACCCGGTGGGCGCGGCTGCGGGTCGGCGGACTCCGCGTGGCCGGTCACGGCGGGCCGGGCCGACCGGACACCGTGGTGTTGCCGGCGGTACTCGCCGCGACCCCGCTGTGCCCGGCCGAGTTCGACCCGGTGGTCCGCAGCGAACTCGACCGGATCGCCGACGGGCGCACCGCGCGGTCCTGCGCCCTGCGCGGCTGGCCATGGCTGGTCGCCGTGGCGGCCATCGGGTCGGCCGCCGGCGTCCCGGTCGCCGCCACGCTCGGGTCCGGTGCTGCGCTCGGGTCCGGTGCCGGACTCGGCGGGTCGTGGGCCGACCAGCTACGGCTGGTGGCCCTGGCACTCGTGGTCACCGTCGTCACCCGGGGACTCGGCGGGACCGTTCGGGGACACGCCGGTGTCACCGCGGCGGCCACCGGGGTGGTCGCCGTTGGCGGCGCCACGGTGCTGGCGACGATCGGCTGGCATCTGGTGCCGTCGGGCACACGTACGGTGCCGGCGACGCTGGCCGTGGTGGCTGCTGGCGCGGTACTGGCCGCGTTCGCGGCGACCCGTGACGCCGCCGGGCCGGCGCACCGACGACCGGTCCGCCGGCTCGGCCCCGCCGTCGGGCTGCTGGCCGGCCTCTCCGTCGGCGCGGTGGCGTTCCTCGTCGCCGCCCCGGTGATCGCGCCGGATCCGTCGGCGCCGGCGCTGGCACCGACGCCGGACGGCGCGGCGCAGCGGCCGGGTGCGGTCGCCGCCACGGCCCCGGGTGGGCGCAGCGCTCCACCTCAGGTGGGCGCCGTGCCGTCGGCGCGGGCCCCGCGACCCGGCCGGGTCGACGGCACGGTCGCACAGATCGACACCGACACGGCGAACCGGGCCGCCCGGGCGATCGAGGAGGTGCTCGACCCGGTGTGGCGGGCCGAGCCGCTACCGCCGGCGTCCGCCGGGCCGATCGCGGCCGGCCGCTGTCATCCCTCGGTCATCGACAGCTACCTGCGCCGGTTGGCCGCACACCGGACCGGTCATGCTGTCGCCCGGTACGCCGCACCCGGTACGCCGCACGCGGGCGGGCTCGGTCGGGTCACCCTGCAGATCGATGTGGTGTCCTACCGGCGGCCGGTCGACCTGGTGTTCGCCGCGGCGGACCGGGCCGGTGCGGCGTGCCGGGACTTCACCGACCACGGCGCGGGACTACGGGTCCAGGCGTTCACCCGGGCGGCTCCGATGGCCGGTGACCGCGCCTGGCGGTTGGACCTGGTCCAGACCCTCGGCCAGGGATCGGGACGGGTCACCGAGACGACGGCCCTGGGGGTGGCCCAGGTGGACAGGACCCTGGTGGTGGTGACGATGACGGCGTCGTTGACGGCGGTCGACGGCCCACTGGTCGACGAGGTGCTACGCCGTACCGCCGCCGACCTCGCCGGGCAGCGCGACGATCCGCCGCCAGGCGTCGATCACCTGGACCGGTCGCATCCCTTCGGCGAGGTACAGCCCGAGCGCCGGCCGGCGCGGATCGGTGTCGACGTGCAGGAAGGTGCCCCGCCGGCCGGCGTGGGCGTCGGCGGCGAGCGCCCGGCGCAGCAGCAGCCGACCGAGGCCGCGGCCCTGCCAGTGCGGATGCACGGCGAGCAGCCAGACGTAGCCGCTGCGCTCGTCGGCGACGAAGGCATGTGAGCGCAGCACCATCGCGACCGGGGTCGGGCCGAGGTAGGCGACCTCGCCGAGGCTCCAGTCGTGGCTGCTCTGCGACTCGAGATGGGCGGTCCAGTCGGTGTAGCTCTTGGCGGCGAAGCCGAAGTGGTCGGCGAACGCCGCCTGGTGCACTGTCCACGCGTCGCGGCGGGACCCGGGATCGGTCGCCATGTCGCGGATGCGTACCCCGTCGCCGGGCGGCGGCAGCGCAGGGACGTTCGTCGGGTCGTGGGCGATGAACAGCCGGTTGAACACCGTGGCGACGCCGAACCCGTAGCCGGCGAGCCGGGCGGCCGTCGCGGTGTCCTCGCGGTAGCACCCGACGTCGAGCACGGCGCGGCGGTGACCGCGCTCGGCGGCGATGGCGACGGCCCGGTGCTGCGCCCGGTGCCACAGCCACTGCCCCACCTGCGGCTCGTGCGGGACGTGGTAGGCGTCGATGTCGACCGTGTCGCTGTCGCCCTTGCGGCACGACCAGCCCCAGCCGACGAGGCGGCCCTGCTGGTCGTGGACCAGCCAGCCGTCGCGTGCCGGGTCGAAGTCGGGCTCGGCCAGCTCGTCTGCCACCTCGGCGAGAGTGTAGTCGGGCCGGCCGACGACCGCCGAGTTGCAGGCCGCGATCAGGGCGAATATCTCGGGGGCGTCGGCAGCCGTTGGCGGACGTGCTACGTAGCCCGCCGGCAGGGTCGGAGCGTCGGTGGTGGTGGACACCGACCGATTGTCGGGCGTGGCCGGTCACCGGTGCCACTGGATTCGGCCGCGTCGTCGACGGTGATCGGCAAACAGGCCTCCCCGTCTGAGATCGAGTGCTTAGATATCATTTGTCCAGTTATTGCACTATTGTGCGGGGGTACGAGGCCATGGAGAGCGCTCCGGTAGTCGTCGTCGGCCAGGGATACGTCGGTCTGCCCGTGGCCATGCGGGCCGTACAGGTCGGCCACCACGTCATCGGGGTGGACACCAACGTCGAGCGCGTCGCCATGCTGCGCTGCGGCACGTCGTACGTCGAGGACATCCCCGACGACCAGGTACGCGTGGCGTTGGCCACCGGCCGGTACACCGCCACCACCGACTACGCCGACACGGCCGGCTTCGGCACGGCGGTCATCACCGTCCCCACTCCGCTGCGCGACGGGGCACCCGACCTGCGCTACATCGAGGACGCCGCACGGTCACTCGCCACGCGTCTGACCCCCGGCGCGACGGTCGTACTGGAGTCGACCACCTACCCGGGAACCACCGACGAACTGCTGCGCCCGTTGCTGGAAAAAGGCAGCGGGCTGCAGGCCGGCCTCGACTTCCACCTGGGGTACAGCCCGGAACGCATCGACCCGGGCAACCGGGAGTGGACGTTCGTCAACACCCCCAAGGTCGTCTCCGGGATCACCACCGAGTCGCTGCGGGCCGTGCAGGCCTTCTACGACGGCCTGGTGGAACGCACCATCGCGGTCCGGGGCACCCGGGAGGCAGAGACCACCAAACTGCTGGAGAACACCTTCCGGCACGTCAACATCGCCCTGGTCAACGAACTGGCGATGTACGCGCACATGCTCGGCATCGACATCTGGGACGCGATCGACGCGGCCAGCACGAAACCGTTCGGGTTCATGCGGTTCACCCCCGGGCCGGGCGTCGGCGGACACTGCCTGCCGGTCGATCCGTCGTACCTGTCGTGGGAGGTCAAGCGCAGCCTCGGCCGCAGCTTCCGGTTCGTCGAACTGGCCAACGACGTCAACAACTACATGCCGACGTACGTCGTGGAACGGCTGACCAGCGCGATGAACCGGCGCAGCCGGGCGGTCCGGGGCGCCACCGTGCTGCTGATCGGGCTGGCGTACAAGCCCAACAGCGGCGACTGCCGGGAGTCACCAGCCGTACGGGTCGCCGAACTGCTGCACCTGGCCGGTGCGCGGGTCCGGGTGGTCGACCCGTACCTGCAGCCGGCGCAGCTGCCGCCGTTCGTCCACGCCGCGCCGCTCACCGCCGACGAGGTCGCCGCCGCTGACGCGGTGATCGTGCTGACCGACCACGACGGGATCGACTACGACCTGCTGGCCACCGCGCCGCTGGTGCTCGACACCCGGCGGCGGCTCACCGCCACCGCCGGCACCGAACTGCTCTGACTTCCGGGCCGGTCTGCTCTGACTTCCGGGCCGCGCGGGACGTGTCACGCCCCGCCCGGGTACCCGGGCCCGTAGATCAGCCACGTCAGGTCAGCCCACGCCGGTACGTGCCTCAGCGGGTGGCGGCAGGTTCCCGCGGGGTCACCGCTGGCGACACCGTGGCCGGTCGGCAGGCGACCCGGAACGTCCGGTAGAAGGCCGCCCGGCGCGGGGCCAACGCCTCGACGCGGTAGTCGCGCGCCCTGGCCAGGTTCCCCGACGCGACATCGGCCATCCGCTGCGGATCCGCCAGCAGCGCCGCGATCGCCTCCGCCAGGGCCGCCGGGTCGCCCGCCAGAGCCAGACAGTCGGGACCGATCAGCTCCGGGACGCCACCGACCGATGTCCCGATCACCGGCAGGCCACGCGCCATCGCCTCGATCATCGCGCGGGGCAACCCCTCGGTACGCGACGGCATGACGAACAGGTCGGCCCGGTCGAGCTGCTCGAACACCGCCGAAGCGGGCAGGGCACCGGTGAAGGTGACCTGGTCGGTCAGGTTGTGCTGCGCCGCGAGGCGTTCGAGGCGGGGGCGGAGCCGACCGTCACCCACGTGCACGAGACGGACCGCGACTCCGCGGCCGTTGAGCCGGCACATCGCCAACAGCAGGACGTCTACGCCCTTGTACATCTGCTCCAGCGCGCCGACCGAGATCAGGGTCACCGGTGCGGTACGGGGCGGTGGGGTCCGCGCCTGGTCGACGAACGCCGCGGCCGGCAGGTCGGCGCTGGAGTACCAGGTGGCGGTCGTGTTGGGTCCGGGCGGATAGCGGCGCTGCAGGTGGGTCTCGGTGACGTAGGCCGCGCCGACGGCCCGCCGGCACTGTTCGCGCAGCGCGCGAACCGCCCAGAAACGCATCAGCAGCCGGCCGGGATGGCGCACCACCCCGGCGGCGAACACGTCCTGTGGGTCACCCACGACCTCGAGTGCGTAGCCCCGGCGCTGCCGGCGCAGCACCGGCACCAGGAGGTTGGCCAGCGGCGACGGCACCCGCAGCAGAACACCCTCGACGTCACGGACCGCGTCGGACAGCGACCGGCGCAGGGCCCGACGGCGCAGCAGGTACCGGACCGGTCCGACGTAGTACGGCAACGGCCAGACCTCGACACCGGTCCCGTCCACCCTGGCCGCACCGGGTGGCGGCTGTGTCACCGAACAGGTCCGGGCGATCACCCGCACCCGTTCGAACGCGGACAGGTACCGGGTCCAGAACGAGTGGGCCGGTCCGGACACCGTCCAAACCGCGCCGTCGGGCGTGCGGAGCAACCGTGCTTCCGTACTGACCGCGATCGTGCCCGTAGCGGAGCCTGACCATCTGTCCACCGTGCCCCCATCTACCGTCGTCAACACCGTTGTCGGGAAAGGTCGCTGTCACTGAATGTCCCGGTACGCTGCCGGATGCTCAGCCGGTGGCCGAGCCCGCCAACCGCCGGTGCCGACGGGGCACCGGATGGAGCCCGCCGGTCACCTCGATCACGTCTGCGACGGCCCGCGCGCAGTCACCGCTGTCGAAGCGCTGTTCGACCAGTTCACGGGCTGCCAACCCGCGTCGCCGCAGCCCGCCGGAGCGGAACTCCGCGTACGCGGTGTGCAGCGCGGCGACGAGGCTGTCGACATCCCCGGCCGGGACGATCCAGCCGCTGTCGGGGACGACGGTCTCCGGCAGCCCACCGGCGTCGGAGACGATCGACGGTACGGCCACGGCGCCCGCTTCCAACGCCGCGCCGTGGTTCTCCGACAGCGACGGGCTCACACTGACGTTCGCGGCCGCGTAGTACCGGCTGACGTCGACGACACCGGCGTACCAGTCGATGCTCGGATCGCCCGCGATGTCGAACCGCCGGATCAGCGCCTGGCGGTGCTCCTCGCCGGCAGCGTCCCACCCCGCCCCCACCAGGATCAGCCGGGACTGCGGACGGTCCCGGTGGAACGTCCGCCAGGCATGCAGCAGTACGTCGTGGCCCTTGATGCCGGTGCCCCGGTGCACGAGGTTCTTGGGCGCGTAGACGTAGGCGACCATGATCGCCACGAAGACGTCGTCCGGCAGCTCGAGGCGGCGGCGGGCCGCCAGCCGGGTCGCGACGTCCGGCGGCCGGAACGTCCGGGTGTCAACGCCGTACGGCACGACCGGCAGGCTCCGGTCCGCGCGGCCGAGCGACCGGTACCGCGCGGCGGTGCAACCGCTGCCGGCGATCACCACGTCGTCGAGACGGACCAGGAACCGTTCACTCGCGCGGATCAGCCGGGACTCCAGGAACAGTGGGCCCGGCACCATGAACACCCGGGCGACGCCGAGACCCAGCGTGCTCAGCCGGGCCGCCAGCGCGGCGTGGTAGTGGTGGTACTGCAGTACGTCGGGGCGGAGCCGTCGGATCAACCGGCGCAGTCGCCACAGCTGCACGAGCGTCGCGATCCCCGGGCGGAAGCGGAACCGGAACGGTGAGTCCACCATCGACACCCCGCCGCGCCGCAAGAGGTCGCGCAGCCGGCCGGGCCCGGCCGGCAGCACCACCGTCACCTCGTGGCCGCGCCGGCGCAGCTCCTCGACCTGCGGCACGATCCACCGGCCGCCCTCCGTCGTCTTGAGCATCACCACGATCCGCACAGTCACTGACCCTTCCGTACTCGCTGACTGTCCACCCCGGGGTCCGTCATCGCGCGGGGACCCCTTTGACGACCGCGCCGGCCGGCACGTCGCGCACGACGCAGGCCCCGGCGCCGACAGTCGCGCCCGCGCCGACGCGCAGCCCTTGCAGCACCGCCGCCGTCGTCCCGATCAGGACCGCCTCGGCCACCTGGCAGTCACCGGAGACCGCCGCCAGCGGATTGACCGAACAGTGGTCACCCACCGTCGTGTCGTGGCCGACCACACTGTTCTGGTTCAGATGTACGTGCCGGCCGAGGGTGACGTTGGTGGTGACCCGGGAGCCGGCGAACAGCACGACGCCGGCACCGAGCGTGCTGTCCGGGCCGACGGTGGCGCCCGGGTGGATCAGGGTCGCGGCGCGCAGCCGCCGCGCCGTGGCGGCGGCGATCCGCCGATCGAGCGCCTGCCGGGACGTCGGCGCGCCGACGCCCAGGACGTACGCCGGTGGCGCGTCGTGGGCGGTGAGCCAGTTGAGGGCGCCCAGCAGTGGTACGCCGAGCCGATCCACCCGGGCCTTGTTCGTCGGCGACGGATCGTCGTCGACGAAACCGACGACGCGCCAGCGGGGTGTCGCGCCGGCGGCGTTGATCGCCGCGACGATGCCGAACACCTCCCGGCCGTGCCCACCACAGCCGACGATCACCAGGTCCCGGGCGCTCACCGGGGGCTCCGGTCGCCGTCGAGGAACGCGTCGATGGCAGCCAGCACGCGGTCGATCTGGCCGTCGCTGAGCGCCGAGCCACTCGGCAGTGCCAGTCCGGTGGCGAACAGCCGGTCGGCGGCCCCGGTGAGTACCCGCCGGGCGTCGGCGAAGACCGGCTGCTGATGCATCGGTTTCCACACCGGACGGGTCTCGATCCGGTGGTCGGCGAGGTAGCGACCGAGGTCGGCAGCCGCCCAGCCGGCCGTCGGCCGGTCCACCACGACAACGGTGAGCCAGGCGTTGCTGCCCTGGTCCGGCGCGTCCCCGGTGGCACCGAGCAGTCGCACTCCGGCGACGTCGGCGAAGGTCTTCGCGTACCGGGCCCGGGTCTCCCGGCGGCGGTCGATCATCGAGTCCAACCGACGCAGCTGGGCCCGGCCCAACGCGGCGAGCAGGTTGCTGAGCCGGTAGTTGTAGCCGACCTCGGTGTGTTCGTAGTGCGGCACCGGTTGGCGGGCCTGGCTGGCCAGGTACCGGCAGCGCCGGGCCAGCTCGACGTCGTCGGTGAGTACCATGCCACCGCCCGAGGTGGTCATTATCTTGTTGCCGTTGAAGGAGAAGACACCGACCCGGCCGAACCCGCCCGCCGGACGGCCCGCCAGGGTCGCCCCGACAGCCTCCGCCGCGTCCTCCACGACCGGAACCCCGTGGCGCGCGCACAACGGCAGCAGGGTGTCGTAGTCGGCGCAGCGACCGAACATGTCGACCGCGATCACCGCCCGGACCGGCGGCCGGTGCGGGGTTCGCCGGGCGAGCAGCTCGGCCAGCAGCGTGACGTCGATGTTGCCGGTCGACGGCTCGCAGTCGACGAAGACCGGCTCGGCCCCGGTGTAGGCGACCGCGTTCGCGGCGGCGGCGAACGTCATCGTCGGCACCACGACCGCGTGACTAGGGCCGACGCCGAGTGCCAGCAACGCCAGGTGCAGCCCGGACGTAGCGGCGTTGACGGCGACCGCGTCCCGCACCCCGACCCGCTGCGCCATTTCCCGCTCGAAGGCGTCGACGTCCGGGCCGGTCGGTGCCACCCAGCCGGACCGCACCGCCGCGACCAGGAACTCCTCCTCGAGTCCGGTGACGTCCGGCGCCGACAGATGGATCTGCCCGGTCATCGTGGTGCTCCACCGAACCGGGCCAATCGGACGCTAGGCTGACCGGGTCGCGGCCGGACGGACGGCGGCGGCCACCCGCCCGTCCGGGCGGTCGACGGCCGATCAGAATGGCTGGTTGCGAGAATGTCCACTAACCGGTTCACCACCCTGTTCGTGTGTCGGGCCAACATCTGCCGGTCGCCGATGGCCGAACGGCTGGCCCGGCACGAGTTCGCCACCCGGTTGGGGCCCGACGCGACGGTCTTCGTCACCCACAGCGCCGGCACCCATGCGTTGGTCGCCCACCCGATGCACCCACACACCGAGACCGTGCTACGGGAACGCCAGGCCGATCCGACCGGGTTCGTCAGTCGGCAGGTGGAGGCGGCCATGCTCGAGGACGCGGATCTGATCCTGACCGCGAGTCGACGGCACCGGGCGCACTGCGTGGCGTTGGCGCCACGTACCGTGGGTCGGACCTTCACCGTCCGCCAGTTCGGCCGGCTGGCCCGCGCGGTGCCCGCCGCGACCGGGCCGGCGCAGCCGGACCTGGTCGACCGGGCGCGCGCCCTGGTGCGGGACGCCGCCGCCGCACGTGGGCGGGTCCAGCCGGTCTCCGCGGAGGCCGACGACCTCGCCGACCCGGTGCGGCGACCGCTCGACGACTTCCGGGGCTGTGCCCGGCAGATCAGTCTGACGGTCGACACGATGTTGGACCTCATCATGAAGCCTTGACGGCGGCGCCACCGGTCGGCGTCGGCTGATCGGCGACCGGCACGGCGGTGTCGACGGCGGCCTGCCGCTGGCGGGCCGGAGCCGACGTACGGCTGCCGCGCCGGCCGCGGCCGCGGTCGTTGTAGTAGTAGTGGTGGGAGCCGCTGCGGTGCGGCGTCATGTTCAGTACGCAGCCGAGCAGCCGGGCATCCACCGCCCGCAACGCGGCCGTGGCGGCACGCAGGTGCGCCTCGGTGGTCTTGGCGCAGCGGCCCACCAGGATGGCACCGTCGACCTGCGCGGCGATCGGCGCCGCGTCGGTCACCGGCACCAGCGGCGCGGTGTCCACGATCACGATGTCGAACCGCGACCGGAGACTGGTCAGCAGGTCCGCCATCTGCTGGGAGCCGAGCAGTTCGCTCGGATTCGGCGGGATGAACCCACTGGGCAGCAGGGTCATCCCGCTGTCGCCCCAGGGCTGCAGCACGTCGTCGAGCTCGGCGTGCCCGGCGAGGACGTTCGTCAGACCGACGGCGCCCTCCATGTCCAGGTAGGAGGTGGCCTGCGGCCGGCGCAGGTCGGCTTCGACGAGCACCACCGAGCTGCCTGCCTCGGCGAAGGTCAGCGCCAGGTTGGTGGCGGTGGTGGTCTTGCCCTCCTCCGGCATCGCGCTGGTCACCAGGAGGCTGCGGATCGGCTTGTCGACGTCGGCGAACTGCAGGTTGGTCCGCAGCTGGCGGAACGACTCCGCGCGCGGGGAGTGGGTCTGCCGGCCGATGATGAGCGGTTCCCGACGGGCGGTGCTGTCCAGCGGGATGGTGCCCAGCAGCGGTGCGGCGGTCACCTCCTGGATCTGTTCGACGCTGCGTACGGTGTTGTCCAGCAGGCCGCGCAGCAGCGCGAGACCGACGCCGGCCAGCAGGCCCAGCAGCAGACCCAGTGCGACGTTGCGGACCGGTTGGGGCGAGACCGGGGTGGGATTGAGCAGCGGCCCGGAGACGACCTCGACCTTGACCGCCGGGCGGTCGGCGCCGGGTGAGGTCTCCAGCCGCTGGACCAGGTCGACGAACTCTCCGGCGATCGCCGTGGCGATGCGCTCCGACCGGTTCGGCGAACTGTCCGTGACGGTCGCCTGCAACAGGACGGTGTCGGGCACCGGGCGGGCGCTGATCCGGGCCTGCACCTCCCCGGCGGTCAGCCCGAGGCTGTGCCGGTTCACCACGGTGTCGGCGAGCCGGTCGCTGGCCAGTAGCCCGCTGTAGGACTTGACGCGCTGCTGGGAGAACAGTCCGCCCTGGTAGGCGTCGGTCACCCCCTGGGCGCTGGAGGTCGAGACGAAGAACGTCACGGAGGTGGCGTACTGCGGGGTCGCCCGCACGTTGACGACGACCGCGACGCCCACCGTGACGGTCATCGCCGCTATCACCCAGAGCCACCGTTTCCGCACCGCGTCGAAGTAGTCCCGCAGTTCCATCGGTACGGCCTCCCGAAATTCCGCTACGTCATAGTCAGCACCATCTTGTACCAATCTACGGCGTCAACAGGCTATTTCTGGTCAAATAGTGGCATTGCTGCTGCTGTCAGTAGTCAGTGGACGAGACCAGAGCACGCCGCCGGACGCCACGGGCGCTGCCGACTGAACGGGGCTGGAATGGAGCCATCGACCCGACTCACCGACGACGCCACGGCCCGGCGCCCTCGCGACCGCGCCGTCGCGCCACTATGGCTGGCCGACCTCGCCGCCTGGAGCATCGGGCTGGTCGTCGCCGTCTGGACCCGCTACGAGTTCGCCATCGCCGGTATCCACCTCAACGGACTCGTGCTGGCGATCCTCGCGGCGGTCGTGCTGCACACCGCCGCCTCGCACCTGAGCTACCTCTACCGCGACCGCTACCCGCTGGGCAGCTTCGACGAGGTCTGGGCCGTGTCGCGCTGCGTGCTGGCCACCATCGGGGTGCTGCTCCTGGCCGACCTGGCGGCACCGCAACGGCCGGTACCGGCCAGCGCGCCGCTGGTCGGCGGCTGCCTGGCCCTGACCCAGATGCTGGGCGTGCGGTACCTGCGGCGGCTGCGCCACGAACGCCGCCGGCGGCCCGTCGGGCGGCACACCCAGCGGGTGCTGCTGTTCGGTGCCGGTGCCGCCGGCGCCTCGCTGCTGCGGGCGATGCTCGACGAGCCGGGTGGGCGGTACCTGCCGGTCGGGCTGCTCGACGACGACCCGGCCAAACGGCAGCTGTGGCTGCACGGCGTACCGGTGCTCGGCGGCCGGCACGACATCCCGGCGGTCGCCGCCCGTACCGGTGCCACCACTGTCGTCTCCGCGGTCGCCAACGCCGACGCCGCTCTCATCCGCGAGATCCGCCAGCTCGCCCACCGGGCCGGTGCGCGGTTCAAGGTGGTCCCGTCGGTCAGCGAACTGCTGGAGAACGCGCCCGCCGTCACCGACCTACGCGATCCCGACCTGCGTGACCTGCTCGGCCGGCACCAGATCGAGACCGACCTGGACACCATCGCCGGCTACCTGACCGGCAAACGGGTGCTGGTCACCGGGGCCGGTGGGTCCATCGGTTCCGAGCTGTGCCGGCAGATCATGCGGTTCCAGCCGGGCGAGCTGATGATGCTCGACCGCGACGAGTCCGCCTTGCACGCCGTACAGCTGTCGCTGCGCGGCCGGGCCCTGCTGGACAGCCCCGACCTGATCCTGGCCGACCTGCGCGACAGCGACACCGTCCGGCAGATCATGCGGAGCCGGCGCCCGGAGGTGGTCTTCCACGCCGCCGCGCTCAAACACCTCACCCTGTTGGAGCGTCATCCGGGCGAAGCGGTGAAGACCAACGTCTGGGGCACCCAGACGTTGCTGGAGGCGTGCCGTTCGGTGGAGCGGTTCGTCAACATCTCCACCGACAAGGCCGCCGACCCGACCAGTGTCCTCGGCTACTCCAAGCGGATCACCGAACGGCTGACCGCGTTCGCCGCCGGCGCCAACGAGGGGACCTTCCTCAGCGTCAGGTTCGGCAACGTGCTCGGTAGCCGAGGGTCGGTCCTGCACGCCTTCATGGCCCAGGCCGCCGCCGGCAAGCCGATCACGGTCACCGACCCCGAGGTCACCCGGTACTTCATGACCATCCAGGAGGCCGTGCAACTGGTCATCCAGGCAGCGGCGATCGGCCGGGGCGGTGAGGCCCTGGTGCTGGACATGGGCGAGCCGGTCCGCATCGCCGACGTCGCCCGGACCATCGCCGAGCAGTACGACAACCCGGTGAAGATCATTTACACCGGACTGCGCCCCGGCGAGAAGCTGCACGAGGACCTGCTCGGTGCCGGCGAGCAGGACACCCGACCTCTGCACCCGCTGATCTCCCAGGTGGCCGTGCCCGCCCTCGACCCGGTCCACGTGCACCTGCTCGACCCGTACGGGCGCAGCGACGACCTGGTCGACGACCTCGCGGCGCTCTGCGCACCCGCGCCGGTGCCCACCGGCGCGGGTCGGTCCGTCCACCGGGCCGGCACCGGCGCCGGACCGGCCGGTGGACCGGCCATCGACGCGGACCCGGGCGCGTCGGTGAGCACGAACAGCGGGGTCGGTGCCGCCGGGTAGCCGACCCGGCGGCACCGACGCCTACGCCGGCAGTGGGCCGGATCACGCCGCGCGGGCCACCCGGAAGCCGACGTCGTCGATGGCGTACGCGGGGTGGCTGCGCCGGCGGACCGAGGCCCGGCAACTCCAGTGTGGGTCGGCCCAGCCGCCACCGCGCAGCACCCGGTAGTCGCCGTACACCTGAGGGTCGTAGTGGTCCCAGCACCAGTCCCAGACGTTGCCGATCATGTCGTACAGACCCCACGGGTTGGGCCGCCGACCACCGACCGGACGGCGACGGTCCCCGGAGTTGTCCCGGTACCAGGCGATCTCGTCGATCGGCCCGTACCGGGGGCCGCTGGTGCCGGCCCGGCAGGCGTACTCCCACTCGGCCTCGGTCGGCAGCCGGTAGCCGGCGGCACCGGTGTCCCACTCGATCCGCCCGGCGGCGACGTCGACCCGGTAGGTCGGCGGCAGGCCGGCGCGCTCCGACAGCGCGTTGCAGAACCGCACCGCGTCCCACCAGGAGACCTCGACCATCGGCAACCGGCTGTCGGCGTCGCTCGACCCGCCGCCACCGACGGTGCCGACCGGACCGGTGCCGACGACGGCGCGGTACTGGCCTTCGGTCACCGCTGCCTCGCCGAGGTGAAAGTCGGCGACCTCGACGGTCCATTGGGACCGGGTGCGACGGTCCGACAGGGCGACCCGGCCGGCCGGGACCCGCACCAGGGTGGCCGCCACGGGATCGTCCATCCGACAACGTTGGCACCGGCGCACGCACGCCGGCGCACAGGGTCAGCCGGTCACCGCGACGCCCCCGGCCCGATCGTCGGCCAGACGGCCGCCACCTCGCCGCCACGCAGCGCCGTCACCTCGCCCAACCCGGCGAAGACCATGCAGACATGGTTAGGGACGACCTGCACCCGCTGACCGACCGCCAGTGGGACCGGCTCGCCCGACCCGGCCCACCGCAGCCAACCGTGCTCCTCGGACAGTCGCACGATGCGCCAGCCCGGCAGGTCGGCCAGCAGCCCGTACCCCGGGTAGTCGGCGGCCCGCCCCGTCGCCGGCAGCCCGTCGAGGCCCAGCGACTTCGACCCCGCGTCGATGCAGGCCCGGTCAGGCGCGGGATGGCTGACCACGGTGGCCAGCACCCGCACCGCGCAGGTGGCGACCGTGGCGTTGCCGAGCGCGATCTGCCCGAGATCGTTGAAGGCGTAGACACCGGGCCGGACCTCGGTCACCCCCGGCTCCGCGACGACGGTACGGGCCGCCGCGGACGAACCGAGCGAGACCGTCGACAGGCTCAGCCCGGCGGCCCGGATCGCCTCGGCCGCCGCCAGCGTGGTGGCGGCCGCCGCGCGGGACCGGGCGACGAGGTCGGCCCGGTCGACCGCCCCGTACACCGACCCTTCGAAGGTCATCACCCCGGTCAGTCGTACGCCGGGAAGTTCGGCGACGTCCCAGGCCACGCGTGCCGCGTCGGCCGGAGCCACCCCGCAGCGACCGAAGCCGCTGTCGACCATCAGCAACACGTCCAACAGCCGGCCGGCGGCCACGAAGGCGTCACTGAGGGTACGCGCACCGGCCACGCTGTCGGTACCGACGGTCAGCTCGCACCGGCGGGCCAGCTGTACCGCACGCTGCGCCTTGTCCGTGCCGACCAGCGGGTACGCCACCGTCATCCGGGACACGCCGGCGGCGGCGAACGCCTCCGCCTCGCCGAGTTTGGCCACACAGATGCCGTCGGCACCATGGTCGAGCTGCAGCCGGGCCAACTGCGGCACCCGGTGCGTCTTGGCGTGCGGGCGCAGCGCGACCTGGTGCAGCCGGCAGTGCCCGGCCATCTCGTCGAGATTGCGTTCCAGCACGTCGAGGTCGAGCAGCAGGTTCGGGGTCTCCAGGCCGGCCGGTACGGCGAACCGGTCGGTCCCAGTGGCGTACGGGTGAACGTCGATGGTCACGGTATCTCCGGCAGTGGTCGTCGGTCCCGGGCGGCACCGCCCGGGACCATCCTGCCGCACCATGGCCATCCGTCGATGCCCGCCGCGCCTGCGGCCGGTGGCGGTCATGGCCGGCACGGCGGTCGTGGCCGGCGGGGCAACCCGGAGAAAACACCCGGGATCCACCTACCACCTGGAGCCCACCGTTTGGTAAGGCTACCCTTCATGCGAGCGTCGTCGACGGCACACGACCCGAGGAGCAGCGTTGACCAGCCTGGCCGAGCTACCGGTGAGCGTCCCTGCGGGCAGCAGGGCGGACGATCCACCCGGCGCGACCCGGCTGCGGGCGCGGTCCCTGCGTCTGGGCTACGGCGACCGGGTCGTCGTACCGCAGCTGGACCTCGACGTCGTCGACGGCGCGGTCACCGCGATCGTCGGCCCGAACGGCTGCGGCAAGTCGACGCTGCTGCGGGCGCTCGGCCGGCTGCTGCGCCCGACCGGCGGTGACGTCCTGCTCGACGGGGAACAGATCCAGCGGATGCCGACCCGGGAGGTCGCCCGCCGGCTGGGTATCCTGCCGCAGGCACCCAGCGCACCGGACGGACTCACCGTCGCCGACCTGGTCGTCCGGGGCCGTCAGCCGCATCAGAGCTGGCTGCGGCAATGGTCCCGGGCCGATGAGAAGATCGTCGCCCAGGCACTGGCCTGGACCGGGCTCAGCGACCTGGCCGAACGACCGGTCGACACCCTCTCCGGTGGGCAGCGGCAGCGGGCCTGGATCTCGATGGCCCTGGCGCAGGGCACCGACATCCTGCTGCTCGACGAGCCGACCACCTACCTCGACCTGGCCCACCAGATCGACGTACTCGACCTGGTCGACCGGCTGCACCGGGAACGGGGCCGCACGGTGGTCATGGTGCTGCACGATCTGAACCTCGCCGCCCGGTACGCCCGGCACCTGGTCGCGATGAAGGACGGCCGGGTGCTGGCGGCCGGAGCGCCCGCAGAGATGCTGACCGCCGAACTGGTCGAGGAGGTGTTCGGCCTGCGTGTCATGGTGATCGATGACCCGGCCAGCGGCACGCCGCTGGTCGTCCCACTCGCCGGCGGCGCCGCACGCGCGTCCACCATGGAGTAGAAATCTCCTCGGGTGGTCCGTGCCGTAACCACCCGGAAGGTCCGGTCGGGGGTACTGTTTGCGCGGGAACGGGCACCAACCGAAAGAGAGTTCCTTCATGGCATACCCCGTGGTCACCACTGGTGACGTCTCCCGGCTGCTGGACGACCTGGTGGAACGGGTGCCGCAGGCACAGCAGGCGGTGGCGCTCTCCCCCGACGGCATCCTCCTGGCCTGGTCCAAAGGGGTGGACCACGAGCTGGGCGAACAGCTGTCCGGTGTCGTGGCGGGACTACGCGCCCTGGCGGTCGCGGTGGGTCAGCACGCCGGCACCGGCCGGGTCCGGCAGATCGTGATCCAGATGGGGACGGCGTTTCTCTTCATCGCCGCCACGCCTGGTGGGGCCATCATCGCCGCGGTCTTCGACGCCGGATCCGACATGGACGCCGTCGCCTACGAGGTGGCGCTGTTCGCCGGGCGGGCCGACCGGCACCTGCCGGCCTTCCCGGCGCCGGAGGAGCCGGCCCAGCGGGGCGAACCGGCGGAGGCACTCGTCCAGGGCGCCCACGCCGGGTGACGGCTCCGTCGGCCCGTTACCGCCCGCTGGTGACGGTCAGTTCGGCGACGCCGGCCACCGCGTCGATGTCGTAACGGTCGGTCGACTGCTCCCACCCGGTCGTCGTCAGCGTCTCGCCGCCCGCGACGCCGTCGCGACGGGCACCGTCCAGGCTGACGCCACCCGCGCCGGAGCCCAGCCGCACCCGCACTCCGACGTCGGCCGGCACCGCCACTCGCCAGGTGCTGACACCACCGGACATCCGGACGGCGACCGTGCCGTCCGGGACCGGCAGCACAAGATCCATTGTGCTTGCTCCACCGGCGAGGTCCACTTCCGAGACACGCGCGGCACCGAGATCCACCCGCTGACTGGTCGCACCGCCCGCGATCCGGATCGACCAGAGCACGTCGCGGTGCACCCGGATCTCCAGGACAGCGGCGCCACCGTCGCCGCTGTCCACCAGCCCGATCCGGACCGCGCCGTCGGCCTCGGACAGCTGCGGCAGCACCGCGCCGTCGGCCGGCGTCTCGGCCCGGACCAACTGGTCACCCAGGTCGTCGGCGACGATCCGCAGGTCGGTGGCGCCGTCGAGCACCTCCAGTCGCGCCTGGTCGCGGTCGCCCCGCTGCACCTGGACCACCCGGGCGTCGTCACGGCCGGTACGCGAGCCCAGGCTCTCGACCACCACCGCCACGATCGTCGCCGACACCAACAGCGCCGCGACCACGGCGACGACGATCCAGAGCGTACGCCGCGACGGCCTGCGGCCCGGTCCGGAGACGGACTGCGACCCGGCCGGCTGGCTGGCAATGGATGACGACACCGACGAATACCTCGTTCCCGGTTGGCGGTCGACCAGCGCGGTCCGACACCAGCGCGTGGCACCGCGCGTACCGGTCCTACCCGGCGGCGCGACCGGGCAATCATAGGTGCCCGGGCCGGCCGGGGCACCTATTCCGGACCGTCACGAGCCGGACCGGCATGAGCCGGACCGTCGCGGGTGGCGGCATCCGTCACAGGCCCAGCAACCGCCGCAGATAGTCGTTGAGGAATCGACCGTCCGGATCCAGCTGGTCACGCGCGGCCAGGAACCGGTCCGCCTGCGGGTACCGTGCCCGCAGCTCGGAGCCCTGCAGCTGGTGGATCTTCGCCCAGTGCGGCCGGCCGCCGTAGGCGAGAAAGATCGGTTCGATGTCGGCGAAGAACTCACGGTAGGGCACCGTCTCGTTCTGGTGCACCGAGATGGTGACGCTGTCGCGCCGGTACGCCGGGCTGAGGTACGCGTCGTCCGCCGCGACGTAGCGGTACAGCACCCGCCAGGCGGCGTGTTGGCGGTGCCGGGCACGAATCCGGTCGCGGACCTCCTGGAAACAGGACGGGCCCGCCTCCGCCGCGACGTAGTACTCCATCTCGTGGAACCGCAACGAGCGCCGTTTGATCAGCGCCGCGCCACTGGAACCGGTCCGGTCCTCACTGCATCCGCTGGGCGGCGGCGGGCTCGGCCCAGGGTCGTCGGCCACCGGGTTCACGGTACGCAGGTGCGCGTCGTCGCGGCGGGGATACCAGTAGAAGTCGACGTTGCGGTTGACCTTCAGCAGTTCGTCGAAGGTGGCCAGGCACTCCTCGACCGGCAGTCCCCACTCACGGCGCCGGGCGTGGAAGGCGGGCACCACCCTGGTGCGGACGGCGGTGAACACGCCGAGAGCGCCGAGCGAGACCTGCACGGCCCGCAGCAGGTGCGGATCGTTCGCGGCGTCGATCTGCCGCACCGCACCGTCGGCGCCCACCAGTCGTACCCCGGTGACCTGCGCCGACAGGCTCGGTAGCCCCAGACCACTGCCGTGGGTGGCGGTGCCGACCGCGCCGGCGATCGCCTGGGTGTCCACGTCACCCAGGTTCGGCACGGTCAGGCCGTGCCGACGCAGTATCTCCTCCAGCTCGTGCAGCCGGGTACCGGCACCCACCCAGACCTGGCCGTCGACCGGCGGTGCCAGCACCCCCGTCGGCAGCCCGTCGACCCGGATCAGCACGTCGTCGGTGCGCACCAACGGGGCGGAGGAGTGCCCGGCCCCGACCGGCCGTACCGTCATGCCCCGGGCCGCCGCCGCACGCAGTGTCCGACTCACCGCGGCCACCGATTCCGGCCGGGCGACGGTGTCCGGTGTGAAGCACAGGCCCCCGGACCAGTTGCGCCAGGTCGCCCGGGTGGTCGTCGCACCGGCTGTCACAACGCCGCCCGCAGCGGATCACCGGGCCGGCGGCTGCGCCGGCGGGGGCGGCCCAGGTCGTGCCGGCCCCGGCCGAGCGCGTCCACCAGTCCCCACCGGCCCGGGATGTCGTGCAGTTCGATGTGCCCCATCTCCTCCGGCACGGCGGGGTCGACGATCAGGTCCCCCTCGTAGGGCTCCAGGCCGAGCAGGACCCGCAGGAACAGCAGCGTCGCGCCGGCCGACGTCGCGTGCGGGGTGCCAGCGGCCGAGTACGGTACGGGATACTTGGTCAGGGAACGGTCGTAGCCGGCGAAGGTCTCCGGCAGCCGCGCCTCGAAGTACCGGGCCGCCTCCAGCACCGCGCAGGCCACCCGGGCGGCTTCCGTACGGTAGCCGTAGCGGCGCAGGCCCCAGGCGATCAGAGAGTTGTCGAACGGCCACACCGTACCGGTGTGGTAGCCGACCGGGTTGAACCCCTGGGCAGTGGTGGCCAGGGTCCGCACCCCCCAGCCGGAGAACAGCTGCGGGCTCATCAGATGGCGCACCACGGATCGGGCCTTGGTCGGCTCGACGATGCCACTCCACAGCAGGTGGCCGATGTTCGAGGTGAGCGCGTCCACCTGGGCGCCGTCGGCCTGCAGGGCATGTGCGAAGTAGCCACGGTCGGCGATCCAGAAGTCCCGGTTGAACCGCTGCCGCAGCTGCGCCGCCTGACGTTCGAGCCGCTCGGCGAACTCCGGATCGCCCCAGCAGGTCCGGGCGAGTCGGGCACCGCGCAACCGGGCGTCGTAGACGTAGCCCTGGATCTCGCAGGTCGCCTGCGGGAACGTCGCCGCCCGCCCGTCCTGGAACGCGACCGATCCGGGTGAGCACTTCCAACTCTGGTTGAGCAACCCGGTGCGGGTCTCGCGGGGCCCGTACCAGACGTAGCCGGTGCCGACCAGGTCGGCGTGCCGGTCGATCCAGTCCAGCGCGGCCCGAGCCTCGAACTCCAGGCTACGCACCAGCGCGGTGTCACCGGTCCACCGTTCGTACTCGTCGAGCAGCACGACGAACAGCGGGGTGGTGTCGGCGGCGGAGAAGTCCGCGGCGTGGGACACCTCGTCGAACAGGGCGGACTCGCCGTAGCGGCTCTCCTGGGGGATCTTCCCCGGCTGCTCGGCACGGAACGGGTCGTCCCGGGTGCCCTGCGCCAGGGCGCAGATGCGCAGCGCGGGAACGGACGAGCTGGGAACGAACGGCAACGACTGCAGACAACTGATCAGGCTGTCGCGGCCGAAGAAGGTCATGAACCAGGGCATCCCGGCGGCCGGCAGCATCTCGCGGAAGTTCACTCCGGGATAACGCAGCGCACCGAGGTCGACCACACTGCGCCGGTACGCGTCGCGCAGCGGCGGGTAGTCGCAGGTGAGCGTCGGCGCGCTGGCTACCCACTCGTCGAGTTCCTGGTGCACCTGCGGCTTGGGCCGCTCGGCGTAGCTGCGCAGGCTTTCCCGCAGGTCGCGGTTGCCGGCCCCACGGATGAAGGTCTTCACCGTCAGGTCGGTGCACCAGGTGTCGTGGGCGTCGAGGGACAGCTCGAAGGTCATCCCACCCGGGTCGACCTGGGCGGCGACACTACTGGACAGGATCGTCTCGCGGAAGAACGTGTCCCGTTCGTAGCGGAACCGCAGCGCGTCCTGCTCGACCGTCACGACGATCTCCCGGTCGGTGTGGTAGCCGTCCTTGACCTCCAGCACCTCGGCGAAGTCGGCGGCGGCTTCGATCCGCAGCCGCAGCCGCACCGGCTCCTCCCGGTGGTTGAACACCGCGATCTGTTCGGTGAAGGCGTCGCCGACCCAGCGGTGGCGGAACACCGACAGGTCGGCGTCGACGTAGTGCGTCGGTTCGCCGGGCACCTGGAAGAACCGCGACTCGAAGTACTGCAGATCGTCGATGGAAAGGGTGTGCATCCGCTGCCCGTCGACGGTCAGCCGCCAGTGGGACAGGAACCGGGTGTCGTAGAAGAACAGGCCGAACGGCGCGTACGGCGTCGGCGCGATGTCGCCCCGTCGGTCGCTGATCATGAACAGGTTGCCGTAGAGAATGCTCACCGGCCGGTCGACCGCGGTGGCGGCCCGCTGGCCGGCCTCGATCGGCCTGGCCCGCGACGGCGCGCCGGCGGTGTCGGCGTGCGGCGGCAGCAGCCGCCGGAAGATCAGGAACAGCGGCAGGTGGCCACGGACCGACACCCCGTTGCGCAGCAACAGCGAGATGACGTTCTCGCGGCCCTCGATGAGTGCCTGGAAGGTCCGCTGCGGCGCGTCGATCGTGCAGTCGACCCGCTGCGGCGGCCGATGGTCGACCACCGCTCTGCCCTCGCGGTAGGTGACCGCCCAGGTACGTACCCGTTGCTCGTCGTCGACGAGGTTGAACTGGATGGTGCCGCTGGCCGGCGGCGGCACCCGCCGTTCGTCGCCGATCGCGTCGAAGAAGGTGTCGAGCGCGTCGGTCATGGCGACAGCATCACCGCCGCGACGGGCAGCGGTCATCACCCGGTCAGGGTGAACGTGCCCCGGCGGGGCGATCGGATGTCGCACCACCTGAACCCCGGATGCCCACCGTCACCAAATGCGGCACAATGACTACTGAAAGTCATCGAATCCTGGACGTCAACGCGAGGAGGACCACGTGACTCACGACCGTACCGCCGCCGGGATGCGCTACTGGCAGACCGGCCGGGGCCGTCAGGACGTCCTACTGGTGCACGGATGGTGCTGCAACCACCGGTTCATGAAGCCGATCGCGGCCCACCTGGCCAGTTGGCGACGCCGGGTGATCTCCGTCGACATGCGCGGCCACGGCGCGAGCCCGGCCGGTGACCGCGGCTTCACCGTCGCCGAGCTCGGGGCCGACCTGCGGCAACTGATGGTCGAACTGGACATGACCGACGTGGTACTGATCGGGCACAGCATGGGTGGGGTCTGGTCGCTGGCCGCCGCCGCCGAGGCGACCGACCGGGTCGCCGCGCTGCTGCTGCTCGACGCGTCGGTGGCGGTGCCGCCCGGCACCTCGGAACAGGTCGCGGCGCTGGCCGAGTCGATCCGCGGCGACGATCCCCGCCAGGCTCGCATCGACATCATCCGGTCGTTCTTCATCCCGGAGTCGGACCCGCGGCTGGTGGACTGGACGATCGACCAGATGCTGCGTCCCAGCGACACGGTGGCCGCCGCGACCCTCGACGGGCTCGCCGGCTTCGTGGAGGCAGGTGGTGACGCGGCGCTGACCGCATGGGGGCGGCGGCTGCTCTACATCGGCGGTCCGGCCCCGTTCGGCGACTACGGCCGGCTGCGGCAGTTGGTGCCCGACGCCGTGATCGGCCAGGTCGCCGGCTCCGGCCACTTCTTCCAGTTCGAAGTGCCCCGGCAGACCAACGCGATGATCAGCCGTTACCTGCGACTGTGGGGGCCGGCGTCCTGGTGATCGACCCAGAGTGCCTTCAACGAGTCCGCCAGGTCGTAGCTGGGTGACCAGCCGAGCACCTGCCGGATGCGGCTGGTGTCGGCGCACATCCACGGCACCGCCGCTGAGCGGCCCGCCGTCGCGGTGAACGCGCCGGGCCGCAGCTCACCGCTGTGGCCGGCGATACGGGCCAGGGCGACCACGGCGTCGCGGACGTCGACGGCGTGCCCGGAACCGACGTTGAACAGTCGCACCGGCAGCGCGCCGGCCAGTACGGCGGCCCGTACCGCGGACGCGATGTCGCGCAGGTCGACGAAGTCCCGCACGCTGTCGGTCAACCCGATCTCCAGCGGCGCGCCGTCGCCGACCCGCAGCAGGGCCGCGGCTCGGCCCAGGACGCTCTGCGGGGACAGCCCCGGCCCGACCGGGTTGAACACCCGCAGGGTCACCACCTCCACCCCGGCCTCGCGGCCGGCCAGCTCCCCCAGCTGGGTGGCGGTCAGGTGGCTGAGACCGTAGGCGCTGACCGGACGGGCCGGATGGTCCTCGGCCACCGGCGTCGCGGATGCGACGATGCCGTACTCGGCCGCCGAACCGAGCCGGATCAACCGCGCCCCGGGTACGGTCGTCGCCATCGCCTCGATCAGCCGGGCGAGCGCCAGAACGTGGATCCGCAGCAGGTCGGTGCCACCACCGTCGGTACGGCCGGCGCAGTTGACCACCACGTCGGGGCGGACCGTGGCCAGCAGGTCGGCCAGGGCCACCGGGTCGGCGGCGGCAAGGTCGCAGCCGGCCCGCGCCGGTGCGCACACCCGCAGGTCGACACCGAGCGCGGCGTGCACCCTGCGGCCGAGCAGCCCGGAGGCACCGAACAGCAGGACCGTCGGCCCCGTCGTCAACTGCCGCACCCGCGGGCCGACGACGAACGCGCCAGCGACGGGCCGGCACCTCGGGCGTCGGTGGACGGGGTCGTGCACCCGGCGTCGGTCGGCCCACCGGCCGCGTCCGCCGGTGGGCCGGTGTACTCGTGCCAGGTCACCGTGCCCGGGGCGGCGATACCTTCGCGCCGCAGGACCACCCGTACGGTCTCGGCCAGGATCCGCAGGTCGAGCCGCAGGCTGCGGTTGTCCACGTACTCGATGTCGTAGGCGAACTTGTCCTCCCAGGCCAGGGCGTTGCGGCCGCGGACCTGGGCCAGCCCGGTGATGC
The DNA here is from genome assembly GCF_030345095.1 of Solwaraspora sp. WMMA2056. Lineage (NCBI taxonomy): Bacteria > Bacillati > Actinomycetota > Actinomycetes > Micromonosporales > Micromonosporaceae > Solwaraspora > Solwaraspora sp. WMMA2056. The sequence continues at coordinate 4,535,071 of NZ_CP128360.1, read as the reverse complement.
CCGGCCGCACCTCGTGCCGGCGGGCCTGCCACGGCGTGTAGAGGTCGAGGTACTTGACCAGGTGGGGACGGGGCCCCACCAGGCTCATCTCGCCACGCAGCACGTTCCACAGTCCAGGGAGCTCGTCGAGGCTGGTCGCCCGCAGCCAGTGACCGAAGCTGGTCAGCCGGTCGGCGTCGTCGACCAGGCCACGGGCCGGGTCCACGGTACGCATCGTGCGGAACTTGATGATCTCGAACAGTTCACCGTCCCGGCCGGGACGGACCTGTCGGAAGAGGACCGGCCGCCCCAGCCGGATGAGGATCGCCACGGCGACCACCGCCATCACCGGGGCCGCGACGACCAGGGCGGTCACCGCGCCGAGTACGTCGATCACCCGCTTGACCCTGTCGTAGCGGCGCAGCCGGGCCGCCGCGGTGGGCAGAACCCGGTCGGCGGACCGCAGTGTTGGCGTGGCCATGGGACGCGCCCCTTCAGTGGAAGCTACTCAACCAATAAGGCTTTCTAACAGACAAAACATCTCCAAGTACGACCTTTGCCGCAACTACCGCAGTCAGCACTAATGCGGTCGAGTGCCGCCGAGCGGACCGGTCAGCGCAGCCGGCTCACCGGAGTGCCGAACCACCGACGGCGTCGTACGGTCCAGCCCTCGCCGCCCAGCCAGCCAGGCGACCACGACGGCATAACCGATCAGCAACGGAGCGTCGACCACGAGCATCTGCCACGGTGCGTCGGTCGCCGTCTCCTCGATGGTCAGTTGACCGAGCGCACCGGCGAGCAGCATCGCGACGAGGTTGTTCACCACGTGCAGCGCGACGGCGGCCTCCAGCCCACCGGTACGGACCGTCAGCCACCCGGTGACCACCGCGAACAGCAGCAGGTCCAGGAAGCCCCAGGTGGTGCCCCAACCGTGCGCGAGAGCGAACGGCACCGCCTGGATCACGATCGCCGGCCACGGGCCGCGCAGATACGCCCCGACCGCCTGCAGCAGCCAGCCCCGACAGAGGTACTCCTCGGCTGCGGCCTGCAGCGGCACCAGTGCCAGCAGCATCACCGCGCTGGTCACGAACATCGTGACACCGACCCAGTCGACGTCGTCGACGCCGGTGTCGGCGCCGGTCAACGCCATCAGTCCGTACGTGCCGGCCAGCAACCCGACGACCACGGGCAGGGCGATCAGCAGGCACCGCCCCAGCCAGGACCACCGGATCCGGCCGACGACCGAGGAGACGCTGCCCGGTGAGCGACGCTGGATCAGCCAGGCGGCCACCAGGACCAGCGGCAACCCGGCGGCGATCCCGAGCAAGGCGTACGCCGTCTCGGCGAGCGGCGGCAGGACCGGTAGCCCGTCGGCGTCGCGGGGCGCGTCGAGCACGAAGGCGACGATCATGAACACGATGATCAGCGCGACCTGCACCGCAAGGAAGGAGACCAGCACCGCGCCGGTGCCCAGCAGCGGCCGCCACCAGCGATGGACATCGGTCGCGGCCAGCCGGTGGTACGGGGTGCCAGCGGGAGCCGCGATGCGCCAGGGTCGCGCCGGTGCCGCAGGGGGTGGGTAGGACATCGGGGTCATGTCGTCGAGCCTGCCGCCCCGGACCGGGCCGGGCATCGTCCGCCGGCACGAATCCCGCCTCTTCCCGTGGATAGGGACCGGCTCCACCCGAAGTGGGCCGGGTGACCGGCGGACCTCTATTGTCGGCGCGACATGAACGGATGGCGACGCTGGTTGCTGCCGGCCGTACTGGCGGCCGGGCAGCTGGCCTACTGGCCGGTCGGGCCGCTGGTCGGCGGTGCGCGGCCGGCTCCGGTCGGCGTCGTGGTCGCCGTCGCGGCGACCACTGTGGTCTCGGTCGCGCTGGTCTGGCGGGTCCGGGCGCCGTACCCCTGCTGCGCGGCGGTGGCGGTCACGCTCTGGGCCGGGACCGCCGGGACACCCCAGGACGCGCTGGCCGTGATCGGCGTCGCCGAACTGGTGGCCCTGTTCTCCGTCGCCGCACACCGGCCGCTCGACCGCGCCCTGGCCGCCGCCAGCCTGTTCGGTATCGGCAGCGTCGTCGCCATGCTGCTCAGCTACGGCGCCACCGGCGACGCCGCTGGCGCCATCGGACTCAGCACGGTGAGCTACCTGCTGACGGTCGGACTCGGTCACAGCCGGCAACGGTGGCGGCTCGGTCGACGACAGGCCGCCGCCGCGCTCGCCACGGCACGACTCGCCCAGCAGCAGGCCGCCGCCCGGGAGCGACACCGGCTGGCCTGCGAACTGCACGACGTCAGCGCCCACCACCTGACCGCCGTGGTGGTCACCGTCACCGCCGCCCGGCGGCTGACCGCCAGCCGGCCGGACCTGGCCGGGCAGGCCCTGCACCCGCCCCGCCGACGACGACGTCATCGGCTCGGGAAGCGGGCTGGCCGGCGTCCGGGAACGTGCGCGACCGCTCGGTGGTGACCTCACCGCCGGACCCACCGACGACGGCGGCTGGCAGGTCCGGCTGGACCTGCCGACGGCTGACCCGGCGATGGGTCGCCGCACCCGCGCCGGCGGCCCAGACCTGACCGACCTGGCGTTGACCATGTTGGCGATCGCGCTGCCGGTCGGTGTCGTCGCCCTCGACTGGCCGGTGCTGCAACGGGACGGGCCGGGACCGGTGCTGGTACTGCTCGCGCTGCTGGTGGCGCATGCCGCCGCGCTTCCGTGGCGGCGGCGGGCGCCGTGGCCGGTGCTGGCCGCCACCACCGGCACCACACTGGCGTGGCCGCTGGCGATCGGGGTCGGGCTCCTGCCCTCCGGTGACGTGGTGACGGTGTTGCTGGCCGGTTGCCTGGCCGAGGCCGTGGCGATCTGGACGGTGGCCACCCGCACGACGGCACGGGTCAGCTGGCTGGCGGTACCGGCGAGCGCTCTGGTGATCGGCCTCGCCGTCGCGATCGGCCTGGTCGACGACGTCGACCCGGGCGCGGACGTCGGCTTCGGAGCGGATGGTCAGCCCGTGCCGACGGCGGTCACCGTCGTGACGGCGGGCATCGCCACGATCGTCTTCGCGGTGCTGCTCGGCGCCGGGTTCGCCGTCGTCTGGGCGGCGGGTGTGGTGATGCGGCGCCGGCGCGGGCGGGTGCTGCACGGCGAACGGACGGCGATCCTGACGGCGAACGTCGCCGCCGACAGCGTCGCCTACGCCGCCCGGCGCCGGATCGCCGCGCAGCTCGACGAGCGGGTGCTGCCCCGCGCCGCCGAGGTCGCCGCCGTGGCGGGGCGCCCGCCGGCCGCCGATCCGGTGGCCCAACTGGACGAGGTCGCCGCCGTGGCCAGGTCCGCCCTGGCGGCGATGCGGGACCTGCTGGTCGGTCTGCGGGGTACCGCGACCGGCGACGACGGGGCACCGGTCGCCGACGCCGACGACCGGGCCCCGCAGCCGACGACAGTGGACCTGACCGCGCTCGCCGCCGCGTACCGCGCCGCCGGGCGGCCGGTCACCACGTACCTGCCCGACCGCGCGGACACCCTGCCGGTGGCGCTCGACGTCTGTGCGTACCGGCTGGCGGAGGCCGCGTTGGCCGCCGGCGACACCGGCCCCGCCCAGGTCCGGGTGGCGCTCGGCCCGGAGCCCTGTCTCTACCTAGAGGTCCGTGGCGTCGCGGCGGCGGTACGCGACCCCACCGTCGCGGCGCTGCGGGCCCGGGCCGAGGCGCTGGCCGGGGTCTGCCGCGTCGCACCGGGCGGCACACTACAGGTGTGGTTGCCGTACCAGCGGCCACCGGCGCACCAGGAGGTGACGACATCGGTATCCGGGTGATCGTCGACGACGACCAGCCGGTGGTGGCGGCGGGGTTCGTCGCCATCATCGACGCCGAACCCGACCTGACGGTCGTCGGCACCGCCGCCGACGGCGCGACGGCGGTCGACGCGGCTGAGCGGCTGCGCCCCGACGTGGTGGTGATGGACATCCGGATGCCCGGCATGGACGGGATCACCGCCACCCGGCTGCTGACCGCGCGAGGCGGCCCCCGGGTGCTCGTGCTGACCACGTTCGACCTGGACGTCTACGTGTTCGAGGCGTTGCGGGCCGGCGCGTCGGGCTTCCTGCTCAAGGACGCCGAACCCAACCAGCTGCTGACCGCGATCCGGATCGTCGCCGGTGGGGAGTCGCTGCTCGCGCCAGCGGTCACCAGCCGACTCATCGCGGCGTTCGTGGCGGGTCCGGCCGGGGCGGCCGCGCCGCCGCCTGCGGTGGCCGGCCTGACCCCGCGCGAACGCGAGGTGCTGCGGCTGGTCGCGCAGGGGCTGTCGAACGCGGAGGCAGCTGCCCGGCTCGGGGTCGGGGTGGGCACCGTCAAGTCCCACGTCAACGCGGTACTGGGCAAGCTCGGGGTCCGCGACCGGGTGCAGGCCACCATCGTCGCCTACGACGCCGGTCTGGTCAGCCCCCGGCGTTGAGCCGGTACCCCTAGCGCGGTGGGCGGTCGTCCGACCGCAGGTCAACCGAGCGGTCAAGATCGAACTTCTCCAGATTCAGCCCTTGACATCCCACACAAGCGGGCGTAAACAAACCTGAAGCAAAACGAAACGGCGGTGAAACCACATGTACGCCGAGGAGCGGCAACAGGAGATCGTCCGGCTCGCCCGTACCGAGGGCCGGGTCGACGTGACCGCGCTCGCCGAGTCACTGAACGTGACCGCCGAGACGATCCGGCGTGATCTCACCACCCTGGAGCGGGCCGGCGTCCTGCGGCGGGTGCACGGCGGCGCCATCCCGGTCGAGCGCATCGGCTTCGAACCTGCGCTGGCCACCCGCGACGCGGTCCTGACCACCGAGAAGGAGCGCATCGCCAAGGCCGCGCTCGCCGAACTCCCGGTGGAAGGCGCCATCATCCTCGACGCCGGCAGCACCACCGCACGGTTGGCGGCTATCCTGCCCACCGACCGGGAGCTGACCGTCGTGGTCAACTCACCGACGCTGGCCACCACCCTCAGCGTCCGCAACAACCTGCAGGTGCTGCTCCTCGGCGGGCGGGTACGCAGCCGGACCATGGCCACGGTCGACGACTGGGCGCTACGGCCGCTGGCCGACATCTACGTCGACGTCGCCTTCATCGGCACCAACGGATGTTCGGTGGAACGCGGCCTGACCACCCCGGACCCGGCGGAAGCGGCGGTCAAGCGGGCGATGATCGGCGCCGCCCGGCGCTCGGTCCTGCTCGCCGACCACACGAAGATCGGCAACGACTACCTGGCCCGGTTCGGCCGGCTGGCCGACATCGATCTGCTGATCACCGACACCGGCCTCAACGAGGACCTCGTCGCCGAGGTCGAGACCGCCGGACCCCGGGTGGTGCGGGCGTGATCCTCACCCTCACCCTCAACCCGAGCCTGGACCGCGCCGTCGAGGTCGACGACCTCGTCCGAGGTGAGGTCATCCGGGCCACCGGCACCCGGCTCGACCCCGGCGGCAAGGGCGTCAACGTGTCCCGGGCGCTGCTGGCCAACGGCGTACCGACCGTCGCGGTCCTGCCGTGCGGCGGCGACGACGGCGAACAACTCGTCCGGCTCCTCGCGGTGGAGGGCGTCGAGGTCATCACCGTCGCGATCGCCGGACGCACCCGGTCCAACCTCACCCTGGCGGAACCGGACGGCACCGTCACCAAGGTCAACGAACCCGGTCCGACGCTGAGCGCGGCGGAGTTCGAGGCGGTGACGGCCCGGCTGCTGCACACCGCCGAGCGGGCCGACTGGGTGGTCGTCTGCGGCAGCCTGCCACCGGGGCTGGCGCTCGACGACTTCGGCCAGCTGTGCCGCCGGCTCGTCGACGCCGGACTGCGGCTGGCCGTGGACACCAGCGGCCCACCGCTGCGGACCGCCGCGCAGGCCGGCGCCGCGCTGGTCAAGCCGAACCGGGAGGAGCTGGCCGAGGTCGTCGGGCGGCCGCTGGACACCCTCGACGACGTGGTGGACGCCGCGCAGCAGGTGCGGGCCTGGGGCGCGGGCACCGTACTGGCCAGCCTCGGCGCGCAGGGTGCCGTGCTGATCGACGCCGACGGCGTACACACCGGCGACTCCCCGGTGGCGCAGCCCCGCAGCACGGTCGGTGCCGGCGACGCGATGCTGGCCGGTTTCCTCGCCGCCGGTGCCGCCGGCCCCGACGCACTCGCCGAAGGGCTCGCCTGGGGAGCGGCGGCGGTCAGCCTGCCCGGCAGCCGGATGCCCGGACCGGCCGACCTGCGCCGGGACACGGTACGCCTGCACCCGCCAGCCCGTCGGTCTCCGGCGCCTCGTGCTCCCGAGGTGTCCCGACACCTCGGGACCCACACACCTGTCACCTACCCCTAACCCCCACATAGAAGGAGCACCGCAACCATGGCCACCGACTACACACCCCAGGTGCAGGGCACCGGGTTCAAGGCCAGCGTGCAGAGAATCGGCGGCTACCTCGCCGGCATGGTGATGCCCAACATCGGCGCGTTCATCGCCTGGGGTCTGATCACCGCGTTGTTCATCCCCACCGGCTGGATCCCGAACGCGACCATGGCCGAACTGGTCGACCCGATGATCCTGACGCTGCTGCCGATCCTGATCGGCTACACCGGTGGCCGGCTGGTGCACGGCCAGCGCGGCGCGGTGGTCGGCGCGGTCGCCACGGTCGGCATCATCGTCGGCGCCGACATCCCGATGTTCCTCGGCGCGATGATCGTCGGCCCGCTGACCGCGTACCTGTTGAAGCTCTTCGACAACCTGATCGAGGAGAAGATCCCGGCCGGTTTCGAGATGCTGATCAACAACTTCTCCGCCGGCATCATCGGCGGCGGCATGGCGCTGATCGGCACCTGGGTAATCGGGCCGGTGGTGCAGAGAGTCACCGACGCCGCTGGCTCCGCCGTGGACTGGATGGTCGGTCACAGCCTGCTGCCGTTCGTGTCGATCCTGGTCGAGCCGGCAAAGGTGCTGTTCCTCAACAACGCGATCAACCACGGCGTGTTCGGTCCGCTGGGCGTCGCCGAGGCGGCCACCGACGGTGACTCGATCCTGTTCATGATCGAGTCGAACCCCGGCCCGGGCCTCGGTCTGCTGGTCGCGTTCCTGCTGTTCGGGCCCCGGCTGCTGCGGGCCAGCACCCCGGCGGCGATCATCATCCACTTCCTCGGCGGCATCCACGAGATCTACTTCCCGTACGTACTGATGAAGCCGCGACTGATCCTGGCCATGATCGCCGGCGGTGCCGCCGGGGTCTGGACCTTCATGGTCACCGGTGCCGGCCTGGTCGCCACCCCGTCTCCGGGCAGCATCTTCGCCTACTTCGCGGTCACCCCGCGCGGTGGCTGGTTCGGGGTCCTGCTCGGCGTGGTCATCTCGGCGGCGGTCACCTTCGCGGTCGCCTCGGTGCTGCTCGGCTTCGGCCGCGGCGAGGGCAAGGAGCCGGTCGAGGAGGACTCCGGGCCGCAGGCTGCCAGCCTCGACGCCCCGGCCGGCGACACCACCGCAGGTGCGCACGCCTACCGGTCCACCCCGACCACCTACTGACCCGGTCCACGACCGCAACCCACCCGCGACCACGGAGGGCACCAGGCCCATGGCATCGATCAACGCGCAGGACATCCGCAAGGTCGTCGTCGCCTGCGACGCCGGCATGGGCAGCAGCGTGATGCTCGCCAGCCAGCTACGCAAGCAGCTCAAGAAGCACCAGGTGACCGTCGAGCACACGCCGGTCAACGCGATCCCCGCCGACGCCGACGTCGTCGTCTGCCACCAGGGTCTGGTCGACCGGGCCCGGGGCAGCGCACCCGACAAGGTGATCGTCCCGGTGCAGATCTTCATCGGCGACCCCGCCGTGGCCCGGCTGGTGGCCACCGTGCAGCAGGGCGGCCAGCTCGATGGCTGACCGCCAACCGGACCCCGGCGCTCTGCTCGAGCGCCGGGCCGTCCGGCTCCAGGAGCAGGCCGGCGACCGGATCGCCGCGATCCGCCGGTGCGGCGAGGTCCTGGTCGAGATCGGCGCGGTGACCCCGGACTACGTCACCGCGATGCTGCAGCGCGAGCAGTCCGTCTCCACCTACGTCGGGGAGGGTGTGGCGATCCCGCACGGCACCCTGGCCAGCAAGGAGGCGGTACGCCGCGACGCCCTCGCCGTGCTGCGCTTCCCGGAACCGGTGGACTGGGACGGTTTCCCGGTGACGGTCTGCGTGGCCATCGCGGCCCGTGGCGACGGGCACGTCGAACTGCTCGCCGCGCTGGCACAGATCCTGCTCGAACCCGACTCCGCCCGCGCGCTGCGCGAGGCCACCGACATCGACGACGTGCTCCGGCTGCTGGCGCCGGTGCGAGAGGAGAGCTCCACATGAAGGTCGTCCGGTTCCACTCCCCCGGCGACGTCCGGATCGAGGAGGCACCGGAGCCGCAGCCCGGCCCCGCTGACGTGCTGATCCGCGTCCGGGCCTGCTCGACCTGCGGCACCGACGTCAAGATCCGTAACTTCGGTCACCACCACATCGCCCCACCCCGGGTGATGGGCCACGAGATCGCCGGCGAGATCGCCGCGGTCGGTGCCGAGGTCACCGGCTGGCAGGTCGGCGAGCGGGTCCAGGTGATCGCCGCGATCCCCTGCGGCACCTGCGGTGAGTGCCGACGCGGCCGGATGACGGTCTGCCCCAACCAGGAGTCGATGGGATACCACTACGACGGCGGGTTCGCCGAACACATGGTGGTACCGGCCAAGGTCCTCGCGGTCGACGGGCTCAACCGGATCCCGGACGGGGTCAGCTACGCCGAGGCGTCCGTCGCCGAGCCGCTGGCCTGCGTCCTCAACGGGCAGAACCTGGCCCGGGTCGGCGAAGGCGACGACGTGGTGATCATGGGCTCCGGCCCGATCGGCTGCCTGCACGTACGACTGGCCCGCTCACGCGGCGCCGCCCGGGTCTTCCTGGTCGACGTCAACCGTGAACGGCTCGACCTCGCCGCCGGGCTGGTCCACCCCGACGCCACCGTCTGCGGCGCCGAGACCGACGTGATCGACGAGATCAAGAAGTTGACCGACGGGCGCGGCGCGGACGTGGTGATCACCGCCACCGCCGCCGGTGTCGCCCAGGAGCAGGCGTTGCAGATGACCGCCCGGCAGGGCCGGATCAGCTTCTTCGGTGGTCTGCCGAAGGACAAGCCGATCATCGCCTGTGACTCCAACCTGGTGCACTACCGGGAGCTGACCATCGTCGGCGCCAACGGCTCCAGCCCGGCGCACAACGCCGAAGCGCTCGCGCTGATCGCCAGCGGCGCGGTGCCGGTCGCCGACCTGATCACCCACCGGCTGCCGCTGGACCGCGCGCTCGAAGCGTTCGACGTGGTCGCCCGCGGCGACGCCATCAAAGTCACCATCGAGCCCTGACCCCACCAGGGACCAAGGAGGCGCACCATGCCCACCCGTACCGTCACCGTCGGATCCGCCAGCGGCCTGCACGCCCGGCCGGCCGCGCTGTTCGTCGCCGCCGCCGCCACCGCCGCGGTGCCGGTGACGATCCGCACCGCCGACCGGCCGGCCGTTCCCGCCCGCAGCATGCTCAGCGTGCTCTCCCTCGGCGCGAAGCAGGGCACCGAAGTCACGTTGGAAGCCGACGGTGACGGTGCCGAGGCGGCCCTCGACGAGCTGGCGACGCTGCTCGCCCGCGACCTCGACGCCGACGACGCCGGTGACTCCGCTGCGACCGCCGCTGGGGACGCCGACGCGGCGGCCGGCCGTGCCTGACCTGCTGACCGGCCTCGGTGTGGGTACCGGGTGGGCGGCCGGCCCGGCGTACCGGGTCGCCGAGGCCCCCCGACTGCCCGCGCCGCGACCGGTGCCAGACCCGGCCGCCGAGGCGGACCGGGCGGTGTCCGCCCTGACCACGGTCGCCGCCGAACTCGGTCGGCGGGCCGGCACCGCGACCGATCCGACGGCGGCGGAGATCCTGCGGGCACAGGTGATGATGGCCGAGGACCCGGTGCTGCACGAGGCGGTACGGGCCCGCGTCGGCGAGGGCGCCGACGCCCCGCACGCCATCGACGGCGCGCTCGGCGAGCACCGGGCCGCGTTCGCCGCCGCCGGCGGCTACCTCGCCGAACGCGTTGCCGACCTCGACGACCTGCGGGACCGGGCAGTGGCGGTCTGTCTCGGCGAGCCGATGCCCGGCGTACCGGATCCGGGGGTGCCGTTCATCCTGGTCGCCCGGGACCTGGCCCCGGCGGACACCGCCGGGCTCGACCCGGCCCGGGTCCTCGCCCTGGTCACCGCCGCCGGCGGGCCGACCAGCCACACCACGATCGTGGCCCGGGCGCTCGGCCTGCCCGCGGTGGTGCGCTGCGCCGGCATCCTGGACGTCGCCGACGGGACCCTGGTCACCGTCGACGGCACCACCGGACAGGTCGCGGTCGGGGTGGACGCCGACACCGTCGCCGACACCACCCGGCGGGAGCAGCGCCGGCGGGCCGAACTCGCGGCGACCAGCGGGCCGGGGCGTACCGCCGACGGGCATCCGGTGGCGCTGCTGGCCAACATCGGTTCGGCGGCCGACCTGGTCGACGACGTCGAAGGTGTCGGCCTGTTCCGCACCGAACTGCTCTACCTGGACCGCACCGCCCCACCCGGGCACGACGAGCAGGTCGCCGCGTACGCGAAGGTCTTCGCCGCCGCCGACGGCCGCAAGGTGGTGCTACGGACCCTCGACGCCGGCGCGGACAAGCCGTTGCCGTTCCTGCACGCCGGGGAGGAGCCGAACCCGGCGCTGGGCGTACGGGGCCTGCGGACCGCCCGGCGGCGCCCCGAGGTGCTGCAGACCCAGCTCGCCGCGATCGCCCAGGCCGCCGCGGCCACCGGTGCCGACGTCTGGGTGATGGCACCGATGGTGACCACCCCGGCGGAGGCCGCCGACTTCGCCGACCTGGCCCGGGCCGTCGGGCTGCCCACCGTTGGCGCCATGGTGGAGGTGCCGGCCGCCGCGCTGCGCGCCGAGGCGCTGCTGGGCCACGTCGACTTCCTCAGCATCGGCACCAACGACCTGAGCCAGTACACGTTCGCCGCCGACCGGCTCTGCGGCGACCTGGCCGACCTGCTCGACCCGTGGCAACCGGCGCTGCTGGAGCTGATCGCCGGCTGCGCGCGGGCCGGTGCCGCCGCCGGCAAGCCGGTCGGGGTCTGCGGCGAGGCCGCCGCCGACCCGGCGCTGGCCGTGGTGCTGACCGGGCTCGGGGTGTCCAGCCTGTCGATGTCGGCCCGGTCGGTGCCGGCGGTACGGGCCGCGCTCGCCGCGCACACCCTCGACGACTGCCGGCGGCTGGCGCAGGCCGCGCTGGCCGCGCCGGACGCCACGGCCGCCCGCGCGGCGGCCACCGCCGGCCCGGCCGAGGGCTGAGCCGCGCCCGCAGGTGGCTCCGCCGTACGGCTGGCTCAGCCCCGGGTCGCCAACCCGCTCGGGAGCCGACCCAGGACCTCGGCCAGGGTCAGCGCGGCGGCGCTGGTCAGCATCAGGTCCGCCGCCGCCACCTGGGCCGGGTCGACGAAGGCGTTCGGGATCGCCACGGTCCACATCCCCGCGTCGGCAGCGGCCCGGACCCCGTGCCCGGTGTCCTCCACCGCGACCGCCCGGCGGCCGGTGACGCCGAGCCGGTCGAGCGCGAGCCGGAACACCGCCGGGTCCGGTTTCGGTGCCGCGACCTCGTCGCCGGTCGCGATGACGTCGAACCGGTCGACGGCACCGACCCGGCCCAGGTGCTCGCGTACCCAGGTCCGGGGCGAACTGCTGGCCACCGCGGTCCGCAGGCCGAGCCGGGCGGCCTCGTCCAGCCAGTCACGGATGCCCGGGCAGAAGTCCAGGCTCTCGTGCCGGGCCCGGCGGTACGCCTCGTACCGCGCCTGGCAGGCGCGCCGGTCGAAGGTGGGGCCGACCAGGGCGGCGAGCCGGTCGAGCCGGTGGTCGGTGCAGTTGCCACCGTTGCCGGGCCAGAACCAGCCGTCGAGCTCAAGGTCGAGGCCGTGCGCCGCCCAGACGTGCCGCCAGCCGTCGACCAGCGTCGTCTCGGTGTCCATCAGCAGCCCGTCGAAGTCGAAGACGATCGCCGCGACGTCCGTGTCCACCGTCCACTCCCCACATACCGTCGGTGGTGTCATCGTACGGGGGCGCGTGTCACCGGGTCGGCGGTGCCCTGCGGCACGTCGGGGCGGCAGCGGCGCAACCGGGCGGCGGCCAGCCGGCCGCCGACGCCGAGGCCGTGGGTGCGCACCGCCGCCAGCCCGTACGCGCTGCAGGTGGGAGTGAACCGGCAGCGGCCCGGCCAGTACGGCGACAGCCACCGCCGGTAGCCACGGATTGCTGCCTCCCCCGCCCGGTCCAGCCCGGGTGCCCGGGTCATGGTCGCCGCCAGCGCGCCAACGGTGAGCAGGGTCGAGAACAGCCCGAGGTCGCAGCAGTCGCAGCCGTCGCAGCAGCCGTCGAGATTGCGGGAACGGGACGCTTTGCGCTGCTGGCGACGGTTCTTCCGGGCGGTGGTCCAAGTGTTGCCGATCATGCGGTTGATGATCGACGACAGGCGCAACTCCACGGGCGGTCGTTGACGGGGGGTGACCAGGGACCGCAGGATCCGTTGATGAGCCGGACGATCCTGGTCACCGGGGCGCGACGCGGCATCGGCGCGGCCCTCGCGGTCGGACTCGCCGCGCCCGGGGTGACCCTGGTGCTGCACCACCTGGCCGCCCCCGACGAGACGGAGGCTGTCGCCGGGCGGTGCCGGGTGGCCGGTGCGCACGCCCGCCTCGTCGAGGCCGACCTGTCGGTCCCGGACCAGGTTCTGGCCCTCGCGGAGGCGGCCGGGCCGGTAGACGTCCTGGTCAACAACGCCGCCCGCGCCTCCAACGTGTGGATCGACGAGTTGCCGCTGACCGAATGGGAGGCGACGTTCGCGGTCAACGTCACCGCCCCGATGCTGCTCAGCCAGGCCCTCGCACCGGGGATGCGGGCCCGTGGCGGCGGCCGGATCATCAACGTCACCTCGGCCACGGTCCGCCTGGGTGGCCCGTCCGGGCCGTCGTACGTGTCGAGCAAGGCCGCGCTGGTCGGCCTCACCCGGTCGCTGGCCCGTGCACTGGGGCCGGACGGCACCACGGTCAACGCCATCTCGCCGGGCGCGATCCGCACCGAGGGCGAGGTGGAACTCGCCGGTGGCCGGCCGGTCGACGAGGCTGCGGTCGACGCCGCGGTCCTGGCCCGTCAGGCGGTACAGCGCCGGCTCGACCCCGACGACATGGTCTCCACGGCCCGTTTCCTGGCCAGCCCCGGCTCCGGGGCCGTCACCGGTCAGGTGATCGAGGTCGGCGGCGGGCTGGTGCACCGCTGACCGCGCGGGCCCGGGCGTTCATCCGCTGGTCAGCGTCTTACGCCGACGCCGTTCACCTGCGACGGCGATGCTCCCGCTGGTTCGACACCGACAGCGTGGAGGCACCGTGTCCAGACCGATCCGGCAGTTCACCATCACCCTCACGATCCTGGCCCTGCTGATGGGCGCGATCACCCCGGCGGCGACCGCCGGCACCGACGCCGCCCCGGTCCTGCTCACCGACCCGTTCCTGCAGTCCCCGACGAAGAACTCGGTCCGGGTCGTCTGGCTGACCGAGTTCGCCGGTCGGCACCACGTGGTGGTCGTCGGCGAGCGCGCCGACGAGCTCAACCGGGCCGAGCTGCGGGCCGCCGCCACCGGCGGCAAGATCCGGGGGGTACGGGTGTTCCGCGCGGCCACCGGGGAGCTGTCCCGGGTGGCCGAGGACGCGGCCTCGCAGATCCCGAACCCGCCGGCGCAGATCACCCGCCGGCACATCTGGCGGCACGAGGCGACCGTGCGCGGACTCGGCGTCGGCAGCCGGACGCCGTACCGGGTGGTGTCGATCGACCGGGGCGCGCTGGTCGCCTCCGACACGTACACCCTGGCCCCGGCGGCGGCCAAGGGCCACGCGCAGAAGATCCTGCTGACCAGCGACCACCAGTCGATGCCGAACACCCCGGCGAACCTGCAGAAGGCGGTCGAGACCGTCGGGCGGATCGACGCGGTGTTCCTCGCCGGCGACCTGGTCAACGTCCCGGACCGGGCCTCGGAGTGGTTCGACGACCAGCGCGGCGGTGCGTTCTTCCCGGCGCTGCAGGGCCGGGCGTCCCGGACGGTCAACGGGGTCGCCTGGACCGGCGGCGAGATCCTGCAGCACGCGCCGCTCTTCCCGGCGATCGGCAACCACGAGGTGCAGGGCCGCAGCGGGCTGCCGACGCTCAACGAGTCGTTCAACGCCCCGGTGCCGCGTGAGGTGGCCGAGGCGGCTTACCGCAAGGTCGCCCGGCAGGTCAACCCGCGCAACGATCCGAAGATCAAGGAACGTTGGATCCTGGAGAACTCGTTCAACACCGAGACGTACGAGGAGATCTTCTCCCTGCCGACCAGCGGACCCGGCGGCGAACGCTGGTACGCGACCACCGTCGGTGACGTCCGGCTGATCTCGCTGTACGCCACCCGGATCTGGCGGGGTACCGGCATCGCCGCCGACCCGGCCAACTGGCAGCGGACCCGCTACACCGAGGCCCCGGCGACCCTGGGCGACCCGCTCGCCCAGGGCTGGGGTTCGCACATCTTCGAGCAGATCGGCGTCGGCGGCAGGCAGTACAAGTGGTTGCAGCGCGAGGTGGCCAGTAGGCAGTTCCGGGACGCGAAGTACACGGTGGTGATGCTGCACGAGGGCCCACACGGCCTGGGCGACAACGTCAGCCCGCCCTTCACCGATCCGGTACGCACCGAGGAGACCGACGCGGCCGGCAACACGCTGGTCCGGTACGACTATCCCCGTGCGGAGAACGTGCTGACCCGCGACGTCGCCCCGCTGCTGGAGTCCGCCGGGGTGAACCTGGTGCTCAACGGCCACTCGCACCTGTGGAACCGGTTCACCGCCGACTCCGGCACGCACTATCTGGAGACCTCCAACGTGGGCAACTCCTACGGGGCGTTCCATCCGCTGTCGGGCCGGTCCCGGCCCATCCCGCCGGCGCCGTGGGATCCGGACAACTACCTGGCCCAGGGCAACCCGGGCGGGTTGGCGCCGCAGCTGCCGACGGTCGCGCCCCTGACTGATCCGGCCGGTACGCCGTTGCCGTTCGTGCAGAGCAACGACTACTCGGTCTTCTCCGTCCTGGACACCGGCACCGGTGAGGTGACCAGCTACCGCTACGACATGCGGACCCCGGATGTCGCACCGGTGGTGCTGGACCGGTTCGCCCTCGGGGCCTGACAACCGTGGTCCCGCCACCGGTGCGTCGGTGGCGGGACCAGGTGTCGGTCAGTGAGGATTCGCACAGCACGGACCCCCGGTGACGAATGACGGCTTGAAGAAGTCTTCAATTGCACACATGCCAGTACCGCTGTACCAGAAGAAGGCCGAGTTCTTCCGGATGCTCGGCCACCCGGTGCGGATCCGGGTGCTCGAACTCCTCGGCGAACGCCCCCGCCAGGTGCGCGAACTGCTCGCCGAGATCGACGTCGAGGCGTCGAACCTGTCCCAACAGCTCGCGGTGCTGCGCCGGGCCGGGATCGTGGTCTCCAGCCGGGACGGCTCCGCCGTCACCTACGCCCTGGCCGGGCCGGACGTGGCGGATCTGATGCGCGCCGCCCGGCGAATCCTCACCGAGATGCTGGTCGACCAGACCGAACTGCTCGTCGCGCTGCGTCAGGCATCCCCCGACGCCACCTCGGGTCGCCGGTGAACACCACCGCCGTACGCCGTCTGTTGCCGCAGGCCGCCGACTGGCGGGCGGTCCGCCGACAGCCCGGCCGTAACCTGCTGGCCGGGCTCACCGTGGCGATCGTGGCCCTGCCGCTCGCCCTCGGCTTCGGCGTCGCCTCCGGACTCGGCGCTGCCGCCGGGCTGGTCACCGCCGTGGTCGCCGGCACCCTGGCGGCACTCTTCGGTGGATCGAACCTGCAGGTCAGCGGCCCGACCGGGGCGATGACCGTGGTGCTGGTGCCGATCGTGGCGGCGTACGGGCCCAGCGGGGTGCTCACCGTCGGCCTGCTGGCCGGGCTGATCCTGATCCTGCTGGCGCTGGTACGGGCCGGCCAGGTCGCCCGCTACATCCCGGCGCCGGTGATCGAGGGGTTCACCGCCGGCATCGCCGCGGTGATCCTGCTGCAGCAGATCCCGGCCGCCCTCGGCGTACAGGTCCACGGCGAACGGGTGCTGACGATGGCCGGACAGGCCGTCGCGGCCTTCGTCGCGGCGCCCCGGTGGCCGTCGCTGCTGATCGCCCTCGCCGTGGCCGCCGCGATGCTGGTCGGAGCACGGTGGCGACCGACCGTCCCGTTCTCCCTGCTGGCGGTCGCGGCGGTGACCGTGACGACGGTGGCGACCGGGCTGCCGACCGCGACCATCGGCGCCCTGCCCGCCAGCCTGCCCGCGCCGTCGCTTGCCTTCCTGGACCCGGCGGCGGTGCCCGCCCTGGCGACCGCCGCGATCGCGGTGGCCGCCCTGGCCGCCCTGGAGAGCCTGCTGTCGGCCACCGTCGCCGACGGCATGTCGGTCGGGCAGCGGCACGACCCGGACCGGGAACTGTTCGGCCAGGGCGTCGCCAACCTGGTGACCCCGCTGTTCGGTGGGGTGCCGGCGACCGCCGCGATCGCCCGGACCGCCGTCAACGTCCGGGCCGGCGCCACCTCGCGGCTGGCCGCGCTGTCCCACGCGGTGATCCTGGCGGTGATCCTCGTCGCGGCGGCCCCGCTGGTCGCCCGGATCCCGTTGGCCGCGCTGGCCGGGGTGCTGATCGCCACCGCCGTCCGGATGGTCGAGGTGAGCGCGCTCACCGCGCTGGCCCGCGCGTCGCGCTCGGACGGGGCCGTCATGGCGCTGACCGCCGCGACCACCGTCCTGCTGGACCTGGTCACCGCCGTGCTGGTCGGGCTGGTCGTCGCCGGCGGCCTGGCCCTTCGCAAGATCGCCCAGACGGTACGGCTGGACCGGGTGCCGCTGGACACCGGCGACCACCGTGCCGAGGAGCAGGCGCTGCTGGCCGAGCACATCGTGGCGTACCGGCTGGACGGGCCGTTGTTCTTCGCCGCCGCCCACCGGTTCCTGCTGGAGTTGTCCGAGGTCGCCGACGTACGGGTGGTGATCCTGCGGATGTCGCGGGTGTCGACCATCGACGCCTCCGGCGCGATGGTGCTGCGCGACGTCGTGCAGCGGCTGGAACGGCGCGGCATCGTCGTCCACCTGTCCGGGTTGCGGCCCGAGCACCGCAAGGCGCTCACCGCGTACGGGCTGCTGCCCCGGCTGGACGGACTCGGCCGGGTCTTCTCCGACACACCGGAGGCGATCGCCGCCGCCCGAACCGCCCTCGGCCAGGTGGACCGGGCCCGGGACGACGGCGTCACCCCTTGAGGCCGGTGTGCGCCAGGCCCTCGATGAACTGCCGCTGGGCGATGACGAAGACGATCAGCACCGGGATCGCGGTCAGCGACGCCGCCGACAGCTGCACGTTCCACATCGGCCCGCCGTACGCGTCGACGAACTGGGTCAACGCCTGCGGCAGGGTGAACTTCTCCGGGGTGGACAGGAACACGATCGGCTCCAGGTAGAGGTTCCAGCTGTGCAGGAAGGTGAAGATCGCCACCGCGCCCAACGCCGGACGGGCCAACGGCAGCGCGATCCGCCAGAAGGTGGCGAACCGGCCGAGCCCGTCGACCCGGGCCGCCTCCTCCAACTCCCCGGGCAGGGCCAGGAAGAACTGCCGCATGATGAAGGTGGCCAGCACGCTCGGCGCACCGAAGATCGGCACCAGGATCAGCGGCCAGTGGGTGTCGATCAGGCCCAGTTGGTTGAACATCTGGAACAGCGGGACGATCGTCACCTCGCTGGGGATCAGCAGGCCGACCAGGACCAGCAGGAACAGCGCCTGCTGGCCCCGGAACCGGATCCGGGCGAAGGCGTAGCCGGCCAGCGACGACACCGCCAGGGTGCCGGCGGTGACCACGGCGGCGATGTACGCACTGTTCCAGTACTGCCGGGCGAACGGCTGCAGGGTGAACACGTCGCGGTAGGCGGCGAGACTGGCGTCGGCCGGCCACAGCGTCGGCGGGAAGGCGAAGATCTGGCTCACCGGCTTCACCGACGAGGTGACCATCCACCAGGTGGGGAAGACGAACGGCACGGCGAGGACCAGCAGTACGCCGTACAGGGCGAGCTTCGCCCGTGGCGAGAGCGTGCTACTGCTCATGGAACACCCATCTCCGACGCATCTGCCACTGCACCACGGTCAACGCCAGCACGATGCCGAACAGCAGCACCGACAGGGTCGCCCCGTAGCCGAAGTGGTGGAACTGGAACGCCTGCTGGTAGAGGTAGTAGACGAGCACCGTGGTCGCGTTGCCCGGCCCGCCCTGGGTGAGCACCGCGATCTGCGCGAACACCTGCAGCGACCCGACCACGGTGATGATCGAGGTGAGCAGGATGGTCGGGCTGATCAGCGGTACGGTGATCCGCCGGAACTGGGTCCACCGGCTGGCCCCGTCGACCCGGGCGGCCTCGTACAGCTCCCCCGGCACACCCTGCAGCGCGGCCAGGAACAGCACCATGTTGAGGCCGACGTTCTTGACCACCTGCACGACGATCACCGCGACCATGGCGGTGGCCTCGCCGCGCAGCCAGTTCGGCCCGTCGACGCCGAGGGTGCCGAGCAGGCCGTTGACGCCACCGTCGGCCTGCAGCAGGAACCGCCAGACGATGGTCCAGGCGACCAGGGACACGACCACCGGTGAGAAGAACAGCGTCCGGAACACGACGGTGCCGCGCAGCTTCTGGTTGAGCAGCACCGCCAGCAGCAACGCCAGGGCAAGGTTGACCGTCACCAGGCCGATGGAGAACAGGGCGGTGGCCCGCAGCACGCCCGGCAGCGCGGGATCGTCGGCCAGCTGCCGGTAGTTGTCCGCGCCGGTGAACTCGAACGTGCCGGCCAGTACGTTCCACTCGTGCAGGCTGTACCAGCCGACCAGGCCCAGCGGCACCAGCACGAACACCGCCGTGCCGACGAGCTGCGGGGTGACGAACAGGTAGCCGGCGGCCTGGTCCCGGCGGTGGATGGTCCACCAGCCGGGCCGGGCTACCGCCACCGACCGGGCCGGCATCACCCGGCCAGCAGCGGCGCGATCGCCGTACAGACCCCGGTGAGTACGCCGGCCACGTCCGCGTCGGCCTGCCACATCGGGTCGAGGGCGGCCCGGACCGCCTGGTTGATCTCGGCGCTGTCGGTGTGGCTGGGCTTGACCACCCCGGCGGCGATGCCGTCGATGACGACCTGTTGCAGCTGCTCCGGCGTGAGCAGCGGGTTGGTCTGCGCCAGGGTGTCGGCGGTCAGCAGCGACTGCCGGGGCGGCGGGAAGAACCGCGCCAGCTTGGCGGAGTTCTCCGGGTTGGTGAGGTAGCCCAGGAAGTCTGCGGCGGCCTCGGCGTTCGGGCCGCGTTGCAGCACCGCGACACCGCCCTGACCGATCACCGCGTACTCGCCGGCCGGGCCGGCCGGCAGCGGCAGCAGGTCCCAGTCGAACGCGCCGTCCTCCAGCAGCGAGGCCCGGGAGATCTGGGTGATCGTCAGCGCGGCCTCGCCGGCGAAGAAGTCCGCGGTGGTGCCCGGGCCGGGCAGCGCGCCGGCGGTGAAGATCGCCTCGTGCAGGAAGGTCATCGCGTCGACCATCGCCGGCTCGGTGAAGCCGCACTCGCGCCCGTCGTCGCTCCAGGCTTGCGCACCCCAGCCGGTCCACGCGGTGGACAGGTAGTCCCAGCCCTGGTAGTCGAAGTCCCGGATGACCAGTCCCGCCCGGTCGGTGGCCGCGTTGACCGCAGCGGCGGTGTCGACCGCGTTGGCCCAGGTCCACTCCCCTGCCGCGAGCTGCGCGGCCGGGTCGGGCCGGCCGGCCTCGGCGATCAGGTCGCGGTTGACGAAGACGCCGAACGGCGAGGTCGAGAAGGGGTACGCGTAGAGGGTGTCGCCGTCGCGCCACAGCGCGGTGGCCGAGTCGACCAGGTCGTCGGCGTCGGTGACCACCTCGTCGAGCGGGGCGAGCGCGCCCGAGGTGACGAAGTCCGGTGCCGAGCTTTCGAAGATCCAGGCCAGGTCGGGCGGGTTGCCGCCGGCGATCTGCGTGGTCAGTGTGGTGGTGTAGTTCTCGAACGGCAACGGGTCGAAACTGATCGCGGCCACGTCCGGGTTGTCGG
Source organism: Solwaraspora sp. WMMA2056 (assembly GCF_030345095.1). NCBI lineage: Bacteria > Bacillati > Actinomycetota > Actinomycetes > Micromonosporales > Micromonosporaceae > Solwaraspora > Solwaraspora sp. WMMA2056. The sequence goes on along the minus strand of NZ_CP128360.1, from coordinate 4,514,831 downwards.
CGAGGTAGGCGTCGGCGATCTCGTCGAACAGCGCCAGGTGTGCCTCGTTGGCCGACCAGATGGTCATCCGCAACGAGACCGGGCCGTCGGTGCCGCCGTCGTCCCCGCCGCAGGCGGCGACGCCGAGCAGGCTGGCCGCCAGGGCCGCGGTCGCTATCCGGGTTCTCATGTCGTGGGGTCCTTCCTCAGGTGACGGGTGAGGTCAGTAGCCGGTCACGTCCGGCCAGCGTCGTTCGACACCGGCGGCGTCGAGCCCGGTGCAGTAGTCGGCGAACAGGTCGGTGTCGGCGCGTACCGCGTGGGGTTCGACCCGCCGGTCCAGGCAGTACGCGGCGAGGGTGCCGGCGGCCTCGCCGACGTTCCACTCGACCGGGTGCAGCCGGTACGCGCCGTTGGTGATGTGGGTGGTGCCGATGTTCTTGCCGGCGGGTAGCAGGTTGCGCATCCGCTGCGGCAGCAGCGCGCCGAGCGGGATCTCGAAGGGGCAGGCGGCGACGTCGACGTAGTTGTCGCCGCCGGTGGAGGGGTGCAGGTCGATGCGGTACATGCCGACGCCGACCGGGTCGGGGTAGCGCACCGCGCCCTTGTCGCCGCGTACCGCCAGCGACAGGTCCTGTTCGACGACGGTGTACTCGGCCCGGATCCGGCGCGACTCCCGGATGTACGGGGCCTGGGCGAGCCCGTCGGTGCCGCCGGTGACGTCGCCGCGCAGCCGCAGGCCGGGGAAGCCGGTGCCGCCGTCGGGGCGGGGTGCCTCGGTCTGCAGCCAGTAGAGCACGCTGCGGGACAGTTCCCGGGCGGCGGCGAGGTGGTGGGCCGGGTCGGGCACGTCGATCACCGGCGACTCGAAGTAGTCGATCATCGGCCAGTTGACCAGGCAGATGTCGCTGGCGTACGCCCCTGGACGGAACATCCGGCGCGCCGCGATCCGCCGGAACGTCCACAGGTTGCCGTCGCCGGGGCTGAGCCGCTGGTCGGCGACGACGGCGAGCGGGTCGTCGTCGGGGTTCGGGGTGAAGCTGCGCTGGCCGATCTGCAGGGTACGGGGGTTGGGTGAGCGGAACGACAGCATCCGGTCGCCCCAGAAGGGCGGCTGGTAGTCGCGCCAGAACCCGTACCGGGCCGGCCGGTCGATGGTGTGGTCACCGTCGACGTGGTCGATGGCGAAACAGACCGACACCGCCTGCATGTTGGTCGGGTCGGCCACGTCGGGGGCGCTCGGCTCGCCGGTGTCGGCCCGCGACTCGAAGCCGGTGACGTACTCGGTGCCGGTCAGCGGCAGCAGCTCACCGGTCTCGGTGGCGTCCAGCACGTACGGCGCGGTGATGGTGATCTCGCCGCCGCCGTCGCGGTGCGCGACGGTGACCGCGGTGACCCGGTCGCCGTCGGTGTCGGCGGCGACCGGCCGGTACGGCTGCAGCACCCGCAGCTGTCCGGATCCCCGGTACGGCGCCAGCATCGCCTCGATGACCGCGACGGCGACCCGGGGCTCGTGGCAGAGCCGGCTGACGTGCCCGCCGCCGGGGTTGAGTTCGCGCTGGGCGCGGGCCGCCTCGGTCAGCGGATAGTGCCGCCGGTAGTAGTCGCGGATGCCCTCACGCAGCGCGCGGTAGCTGGCGGTGACGCCGAACCGCTCCACCCAGGAGTGCTCGTCCGGCGGGACCGCCTGACTGGTCAGCTGCCCGCCGAGCCAGTCGTGTTCCTCGGTGAGCACCACCGTGCGCCCGGCGCGTAGCGCGCCGACCGCGGCGGCCACCCCGCCCAGTCCACCGCCGACGACCAGGATGTCGCAGCCGTACTCCGTCACTGTGCCGGGTTCCTTCCGGTTGGCGACGCCAGGGTGGCGCCGACGACTTCCTCGCAGGGCAGCAGCCGCTGCACGGGCGCGGCCGTGGTGCCCCGCAGCGCCGCCGTCAGGACCTCGACCGCCTGCCAGCCCATCTGCTGCCGGGGGATCCGGAAACCGGTGAGGTCCAGATCGGCGCGGGCCGGCCGGGTCGGGTCACCCAGGGCCACGATGGACAGGTCGGCCGGGACGTCCAGCCCCCGCTGGCGGGCCTGTACGGCGAGCGCGACGCCGTCGGCGTACTCCTCGGCGAACACGGCGGTGCAGGTGCCGGCCGTGATCGCGTCGAGCAGCTCGGCCGGGTCACGGCCGGCGGTCGGCTCGTGCCGCCACTCGACGCCGGCGGCCACGGCGGCGGTACGGAATCCGCGCATCCGGTCGGCGTGCGACTCCGGGCCGTCGCCCTGGCCCAGGTAGGTGAGCCGACGGTGGCCCAGTGCGACGGCGCGACCCACCAGCGCGGCGGTGGCGGCGGGGTAGTCGGCACCGACGTACGGCACCGGGCCACCGGCGTCGTCGCGCCGTCCGACGGAGACGAACGGCAGTCCGTCGGCGAGCAGCCGGGTCAGTTCGGCGGGATCGAGCTGACGGCCGAGCAGGACGCAGCCGTCGGCCAGCCGTAGCCGGTTGTCCTGGTGGAACAGTCGACGCCGCCCGTCGAGGACCGGGGCGCTGGTGAGCAGCAGCAGGTCGCAGCCGAGGTGCTCGGCGCACTGTTCGATGCCGAGCAGGAAGGGGTGGTAGAAGTCGCCGGTACCGCTGGGGAACACCGGTTCGGAGGTGAACACGCCGAGGATGCGGTTGTGGCGGTCGGCGAGCCGGCGGGCGACCGGGTCGGCGACGTAGCCGGTGGCGCGGATCGCGGCGAGCACCCGGTCGCGGGTCTCCGGCGCGATCCGTACGTCGGCGTCGGCACGGCCGTTGAGCACCAGGGAGACCGTCGCCTGGCTGACGCCGGTCATCCGGGCGATGTCCTGCTGGGTGACCCGTCGACGAGATCCGGTCACTGTCGGTGTCCGTCCGTTTCTCTGCTAATACGCATTAGTTTCCGTTGGGCTGAGATCCTGAACCCTGTCGGCGGTTCCCGTCAACCCCCCGCGAGGTCGCGTGTCACCGATCGAAGTTCCGGTGATAATTCGTATTAGCGCCTTGACGCGGCGATCCGACCGCGCGCAGACTCAGCCAACACGAGGGCTCGGCCGGCCGCTCCACCTCACCTGACTGCCAGTGACGACGCCGTGGACTCCCCCGGTCCACCGCCCACGTGTCGGAAAGGCCACCCCATGCGCCCGTTCCCCCGCTCCGCGCACTCCCCCGAAACCGAACCCGAAACCGGACCGGATCGCCGGCACCCGGCCGGCCTCGACCGTCGCCAGCTACTGCGTGGCACCGCCCTGCTCGGCGCCACCGCCGTGGCCGGCGGCCTCGGCGGGCTGTCCGTCGGCACCGGACCCGCCAGCGCCGCACCCGCCGGATTCCCGGCCTACGCCTACCTCGGGCAGCCGCTGGACCACGCCAACCTGCGCTACAACCCGACCGGCGAGCTGATCTTCCCCTGCGTCCGTGGGGTGTACGACCGGATCAGCGGCGGGCTGGCCCGCTATTACCTGTACTACGCCCCACACGACCGGCCCGGCGGGATCTGCCTGGCCTACGGCAACTCACTGGCCGGCCCGTTCACCGAGTACGCCGGCAACCCGATCGTCCGGCGCGACTGGTCACCGCACTACTCGGTCGAGCACGTCTCCTCGCCGCACGTGCTGTGGAACAGCGCGACCCGGCAGTTCTATCTGTACTTCCACGGCGACAACGACACCACCCGGTTGGCGATCTCGTCGGACGGCGTGCGGTTCACGTACCACGGGGTGGTGCTGTCGACGGCGATGGTCCCGAACCTCACCGAGGCGTCGTACGCGCGGGTCTTCGAGCACCGCATCCCCGCTCTGGGCAGCCGGTACGTGATGGTCTACATGGGATACCACACGGTCCGACCGGGCTTCCGGAAGATCTTCTGGGGCTGGTCGGCCGACGGCCGCAGCTGGCAGTTCGACCCGCAACCGTTGGTCAGCCCGTCCGGCGACGGGTTGAGCGATCTCAGCGGCGCGCATCTGCTGCCCCGCAACGGCACCACCTACGTCGTCTACCACGGCGGATCGGGTCGGATGTACCTGACCGAGGTCGGCGACAACTTCGACCGGGAGGTCCACCTCGGCGTGTTCCACGCTCCGCTGACCGGCGCCCCGGACAACGGCCGGGTGGCGGCACCGGCGTTCGGCACCGACCGCGGCGTGCAGTACATGTTCTACGAGGCCGGCCAGCGCGGCCGCACCCGGATCGCGGTGGCCCGGGCGGTCCAGTGACCGTCGGCCGGTAGGTCGGCTCTCGGTGGCGGACGCCGGGTACCGCTGGCTGGTGGGGTGAGGGGCGCCCCCGTTCCGCGCCCCTCACCGCACCAGCGGCATCGAGGTCGCCCGCCGCACGGGTTGGTCAACCCCAGGTGGTGATCGTATACTGACTCCGCGTGCTGCCGTCAACCAATATTAACCGACAGCACGAATCTGACTAATACCAGCTGCACATCCGACGGAGGTAGCCGTGACGGGCGGCGGCCCCACCCCCCCTGCCGGATCGGGATCCACCCTGGCCGACAAACTCAACCTGCTCTTCGACACCGTCCGGCCGGCCGGCCGCGACCCCTACACCTCGCGGGAGGTCGCCGACGCCATCCGGGAGCGAGGTGGGTCGATCTCCGACGTGTACATCTGGCAACTGCGCACCGGCCGGCGAACCAACCCGACCAAGGAACATCTGGAGGCCCTCGCCGACTTCTTCGACGTCGACCCCGCCTTCTTCTTCGACCGACGCCGCTCCGGCGAGATCGAACGGGATCTGCACGCCCTGCAGGCGATGCGCAACCTGAAGGTCCGGGCCGTCGCGACCCGGCTGAGCGCGCTGCCCGAGGAGCAGTTGGACGCGGTCGGCGACATCCTCGACCGGGTCATGCAGGCGTTGCAGGCGCCCCGCACCGACGACGGCACCGCCACCGACGGACGCCCCACCTCGTGATCGTCATGCAGTGGCAACGGGTGGACGAAACTGAGGGAAGCACGGACATGAAGTCATCCGAGCTGCGACGGACCTGCCTGACCCGGCTGCGGCAGCTGCAGGACCGGGGCCTGCGGATGCCCCGGCCGTTCGACGCCGCACAGTTGTGTCGGCAGGTCGGGGCGGTTCTCGGCCAGCGCATCACCCTGGTCGGCGTACCGATGCCCGCCGGTGCGCCCTTCGGGTTGACCTTCTTCACCGACGCCGGCCACGTCATCGCCTTCGAGGAACGCACCAGCCAGGTGCACCGCGACCACATCGTCGCCCACGAACTCGGCCACATCCTGTTCGACCATCGCGCGCTCGCCCTCGACGACCAGCAGGCGAGCCAGTTGCTGATGCCGGCGCTGCGACCCACCCTGGTGCACCGGGTGCTCCACCGCACCGGTGTCTACAGTCGCGGCGAGGAGCAGGAGGCCGAGATGATGGCGACCGTCCTGCTGGAGCTGGCCGTGCGCGCCGACGGTGCGGCAGCGGCCGGTGCCGACCCGTCGGCGGAGAGCGCGCTGGCGGCACGGCTGCGGCACGGCCTCGAGCCGCCGCCCCGGTAGACAGGCGATGGCCACCGCCCTGTACGCCGTCTGCGCCGCCGCCGGCTGGTACGCCTTCGGCTACAAGCTGCGCGATCTGCGACGCGACCGGGACAACCGGGTGCTCCGCGCGATGGTGTACGCGTTCCTCGCCTATGCCGCCGGCGTCACCTTCGCGGTCGGCCCGGTCGCCGTCGCCGTCGACAGCACCACCGGGCTGCCGAACCTGGCGAAGCTGCTCGCCCACGCCGGGGTCATGGCGGTGGCTGCCAACTCGGAGATCCTCCTGCTGTTCCTCGCCCTGCCGCCCGCTGTCGCCGCCCGCCGGGCCCGACGCCGGGTGATCGCCTCGCTCGTCGCGTTCTGCCTGCTCACCCTGCTCTGGTCGGCCACGGTGTCGGCCGACCCGCCGGTCAGGTTGACCGTCGAGGACGCGGCGCATCCGGCGGTCGCCGCGTACCTGGTCGTCTACCTGTGCGCCTTCGTGGCGTACGCCGCCGACCTGGCTCGCCTCTGCTGGCGGTTCTCGCTGGTCACCCCACGCCGGTGGCTGCGGCGGGGACTGCGGATCACCGCGTTCGGGGCGACGACGGCGCTGGCCTACTGTGCGGTCAAGACCGGCTACCTGCTCGCCTACCGGCTCGGCCACCGCCCCGGCGGGGAGGCCGAGATCGCCGCCGTCCTGGTGACCATCGGCGCCCTGGCGATGCTCATCGGGCTCACCCTGCCGACCTGGGGTCCCGCCCTCGACGCCGGCCGGCGCTGGCTGCGGCGGCAACGCGCCTGGCACCGGTTGGGCCCGCTGTGGCACGCGGTCGCCGGGGCGCAACCGCACCTCGTGCTCGACGAGCGTGCCCACCGACGGTGGGTCGCGCTGCGCGACATCGACTACGCGCTGCACCGGCGGATCACCGAGATCCGCGACGGCCGGTTGGCGCTGCGCCCGTACATCGACGAGCGGGTGGCCGTCGCCGCCGACCGGCGCGCCACCCGGGCCGGCCTGGCCGCCGCCGACCGGGCGGCCGTGGTGGAGGCGGCGATGATCGCCGCCGGCACCCGTCAGGCCCGTGCCGGCACCTTGGCGGACCGCCCGGACTTCTCCGAACCGCACGACCCGCCGGACGGATACCTTGGCGAGGTTGCCTGGCTCGCCCGGGTCGCCCGGTGGTACACCAGATCCACGATGATCGACCAGGCGCTGAAGGACCTCTGATGCGGGACCGGTATGCCAACCTGCGGCGGATCCGCGCCCTCGACCCACGGCGGGACTATCTCGAGATCTACCAGACGATGGTGCGCCACGAGTTCCCCTGGGACAGCAAGCTCGGGCTCAACCTGGCGTTCAACCGGTCGTTCTCGCTGCCCCGGATCGCCGCCGTGCATGTGGGCACGGGTGAACTGCTGCGGCACACCCGCAAGCGGATCGACGACACCGGTCTGCTGATGTACGAGATGCTGCTGCACGGCTTCGACCATCCGCGCGGACGGGAGGCGGTGCGCCGGACCAACCGGATCCACCGTCACTACGACATCGCCGACGACGACTACCGCTACGTGCTCGGCTGCCTGGTGGTCGTCCCGATCCGCTGGCTGCAGCGGTACGGATGGCGCCAGCCGTGCTGTCACGAGCGGGCCGCCGCCTACCATTACTACCGTCAGTTGGGCGGGCTGATGGGCATCACCGACATTCCCGGCTCCTACCAGGAGTTCGCCGACTGGTTCGACGAGCACGACCGGCGGCACCTGCGGTACAGCGCCGACGCGGCGACGATCGAACGGGCGACGCGGGCGTTGCTGCGCGGTCGGGTGCCCCGGCCGCTCGCCCCGTTCGGCGACGCCCTGGTCGCGGCGATCTACGACGAACGGCTCCGGGCGGCGACGGACGTGGCGGCCCCGTCGGCGGCGGTCCGGACGGGAGTGCACCTGGTGCTGCGGCTGCGGGCCGGGCTGCTGCGTCGACTGGCCCGGCCCCGCCGGACGCCGATCTTCGCCGACGGGGTCATCCGTACCCCGACCTATCCCGACGGCTACGAGATCGCCGAACTCGGCCCAGCCGGTCACTGACAGCGGAGATCCCCAGGATCCGGGCACCGCAGACCCGACCGTCGATACATACCCGGTATGCTCGCTCGCCATGAAACCGAACACCCCTCAGGTCGCTGCCGTCGCCGTCGTCGGCGGATTCCTGCTCGGCTTCCTCGACTTCGTGTGGATCGCGTCCCTGCCGTACCCCTTCGCGGAGCTGGGCAACTCCAGCGCCGTCTGGGCGGTCGCCGCCTTCGGCTTCGGCTACTGGGTCCGTACCGGCTGGCTGCGCGCGGCGGTCGGCGGGGCCGGCGCCCTGGTCGTCGCCGTGCCGAGCTACTACCTGGCGGCGACCCTCATCCAGGGCGACGACCTGGCCATCATGTGGGCGCCGACCGCGCTGCTCTGGATGGCCTTCGGAGTGCTGGCCGGGGTGGTCTTCGGCATCGGCGGCACCTGGGCACGCGGGCACGGGTGGCGACAGGTCGTCGGGGTGGCCCTGCCCGGCGCGGTGCTGCTGGCCGAGGCCGCGCTGCACGCGCGCGACATCGGCGACCCACGGTACGGCCGGGACCCGCTCTGGCTCCTCATAATCAACATCGCCCTCGCGGTGGCCGTCGTACTCCTCGCCGGACGCCGCACCAGCGTCCGACTGCGCGGCCTTGCGGTGGCACTGCCACTGGCCGCTCTCGGCTTCGCCGCGTTCCGGCTCGGCGGCTTCGGCTGACCGCTCGACGGTCCTCCGAGGCACACCACGCGGTCGTCCACCGACCGGTGGAAGCCGTCACAGTGCGGCTCCGGCCCACGCCAGGCGCACCCACTGCCCTTAACATTCGTTCATGGCGGTGCCCACTGAGAGTCTGGACCTGGCCGCCGGCTTCCCGCCGGCCACCCCGCAGGACTGGCGGCGACTCGCGCTCGCCGTCCTGCGCCGCTCCGGGGCGGCCGGTCCGGACACCCCTGCGGACGCCGTCGACGACCTGCTGACCACCACCACGTACGACGACATCCCCCGCCGACCGCTGTACACCCGCCCGACGACCGCGCCGGCCGTCGGCGTACCCGGATCGGCGCCGTTCGTCCGGGGCGCGGCGGCCCGCCGCGACGGCGGAGGTGCCGGTGGCACCGACCCGGCCGAGACCGTCGCCGGTTGGGACGTCCGCCAGCGCTACACCGAACCGGATCCCGCCGCGGTCCGGCAGGCGGCCCTGGCCGACCTCGCCAACGGCACCACCTCGCTCTGGATCGACCTGGCCGCCAGCGGACTACGGCCGACCCAGCTCGCCGACGCGCTCGACGGCGTCCTGCTGGACCTGGCCCCGGTGATCCTCGACGCCGGTGCCGACGCCGTCGACGCCGCCCGGGCGTACCTGGCGCTCGCCACCGCGCAGGGCGTCGGGCCGCACGCGCTGGCCGGCAACCTCGGGGCGGACCCGATCGGCTGGCTGGCCCGCACCGGGCAGCCGGCCGACCTGTCCGTGGTACGGGAGCTCGCCGAATACGCGGCACCGGCGCAGCGGCTGCGCGGCGTCGTCGTGGACGCCACCGTCTACCACGACGCCGGCGGCAGCGACGCCCAGGAGATCGGTGCCGCGCTGGCCACCGGGCTGGCCTACCTGCGGGCGCTCACCGACGCCGGGCTGGGCCCACGCGACGCCTTCGACCAGCTGGAGTTCCGGTACGCGGCGAGCGCCGACCAGTTCGCCACCATCGCCAAGCTGCGGGCGGCCCGGCAGTGCTGGGCCCGGATCGCGCAGCTGTGCGGGGTGTCCGAGGTGGGCGGACAGCGCCAGCACGCGGTCACCTCGTCGACGATGATGACCGCCCGCGACCCCTGGGTGAACATGCTGCGGACCACGGTCGCCTGCTTCGCCGCCGGGGTCGGCGGCGCGGACGCCGTCACCGTGGCACCGTTCGACGCCCGCCTCGGGCTGCCCGACGGGTTCGCCCGCCGGATCGCCCGCAACACCCAGTCGGTGCTGCTCGCCGAGGCGCACCTCGGTCGGGTGCTCGACCCGGTCGGCGGCTCCTGGTACGTCGAGCGGCTCACCGCGGACCTCGCCAGCGCCGCCTGGGACTGGTTCACCGAGATCGAACGGGCCGGCGGCGCGGTGGCCGCCCTGACCAGTGGGCTCGTCGCCGACCGGATCGACGCGGTGTGGCAGCGCCGCGCCGAGGACATCGCCCACCGGCGTCGCCCGGTCACCGGGGTCAGCGAGTTCGCCGACCTCACCGAGCGGCGGCCCGCCCGGCCCCCGGCCGGGCCGGTGCCCGGCGGCGGGCTGCCCCGCCGCTATCTCGCCGAGGGTTTCGAGGCCCGCCGGGACCGCGCCGACGCGTATGCCGAGGCCACCGGCTCCCGCCCGACGGTCTTGCTCGCCACGCTCGGGCCGCTGGCCGCGCACGGTGCCCGCGCCGGGTTCGCGGCCAACCTGTTCGCCGCCGGCGGCGTCGCCACCAGACGGGTCGGTGACCCGGCCGACGACCCGGCGGTGCTCGCCGCCGCGCTCAGGACCGCACCCACCGCCGTGGTCTGCCTCGCCGGCACCGACGACGCCTACGCCACCGCCGCACGGCCGGTGGCCGACGCGCTGGTCGCCGCCGGCGCCCGCCGGGTCCTGCTGGCCGGTGCGCCGGACGCCGACGGCCGCTTCGACGGCTACCTGTACGCCGGCTGCGACGCCCTGGCGGTGCTCGACGCCACGCTCGACGCTCTGGGGGTGCCCCGGTGATCCCGGATTTCCGACAGGCCCCGCTGTACCCGACTGACGGGTCGACGGCCGACCCGACCGGCCGAGGGGCCGCAGACCCGCCGACGGCCGGGCTGCCGGGCTGGCACACGCCGGAGGGCATCACCGTCGCGCCGCTGTACACCGACGCCGACACCGCCGGGCTGGACTTCCTCGACACGGTCCCCGGGCAGGCGCCGTACCTGCGCGGACCGTACCCGACGATGTACACCACCCAGCCGTGGACCATCCGCCAGTACGCCGGCTTCTCCACCGCCGAGGAGTCCAACGCGTTCTACCGGCGCAACCTGGCCGCCGGGCAGAAGGGCCTGTCCATCGCGTTCGACCTGGCCACCCACCGGGGGTACGACTCCGATCACCCCCGGGTGGCCGGCGACGTCGGAATGGCCGGCGTGGCCGTGGACTCCATCTACGACATGCGCCAGCTCTTCGACGGCATCCCGCTGGAGAAGATGAGCGTGTCGATGACGATGAACGGCGCGGTGCTGCCGGTGCTGGCCCTCTACATCGTCGCCGCGCAGGAGCAGGGCGTCGAGCCGCACCAGCTGACCGGGACCATCCAGAACGACATTCTCAAGGAGTTCATGGTCCGCAACACCTACATCTACCCGCCCGGGCCGTCGATGCGGATCATCTCCGACATCTTCGCCTACACCTCGGCGCGGATGCCGAAGTTCAACTCCATCTCGATCTCCGGCTACCACATCCAGGAGGCCGGGGCGACGGCGGACCTCGAACTGGCGTACACCCTCGCCGACGGGGTGGAGTACCTGCGCGCCGGGCAGGCCGCCGGGCTCGACGTGGACACCTTCGCGCCCCGGCTGTCGTTCTTCTGGGCGATCGGGATGAACTTCTTCATGGAGGTCGCCAAGCTGCGCGCGGCCCGGCTGCTCTGGGCCCGGCTGGTCCGCGACGCCGGTGCCCGCAACCCGAAGTCGCTGTCGCTGCGCACCCACTGCCAGACCTCCGGCTGGTCGCTGACCGCCCAGGACGTCTACACCAACGTGGTCCGCACCTGCGTGGAGGCGATGGCCGCCACCCAGGGCCACACCCAGTCGCTGCACACCAACGCGCTCGACGAGGCGCTCGCGTTGCCGACCGACTTCTCCGCCCGGATCGCCCGCAACACCCAACTGCTGCTCGCCCAGGAGTCGGGCACCACCGACGTGATCGACCCGTGGGGCGGCAGTCACTACGTCGAACGCCTCACCCACGACCTGGCCCACCGGGCCTGGACGCACATCCGGGAGGTGGAGTCCGCTGGCGGGATGGCCCGGGCGATCGACGACGGGCTGCCCAAGCTGCGCATCGAGGAGGCTGCCGCCCGGACCCAGGCGCGGATCGACTCCGGACGCCAGCCGGTCATCGGGGTCAACCGGTTCCGGCCCGACGCCGACGAACCGGTCGACGTGCTCAAGGTCGACAACACGGCGGTACGCGCGGCGCAGCTGGTGAAGCTGCGGCGGCTACGGTCCGAACGCGACGAGCCGGCCTGCGTCGCCGCGTTGGCGGCGCTGACCCGGGCGGCGGCGGCCGCCCCGACGGCCCGCCCGGACGACCTGTCGGGCAACCTGCTGGCGTTGGCGGTCGAGGCGGCGCGGGCGCGGGCCACCGTCGGGGAGATCTCGATGGCGTTGGAGGAGGTCTACGGTCGGCACGCCGCGCAGATCCGTACGATCAGCGGGGTGTACCGGCAGGAGGCGGGAGCGGTGGCGGGGATCGAGCGGGCCCGGGCCGCCGCCGACGCGTTCGCCGAGGCGGAGGGGCGCCGCCCCCGGATCCTGGTGGCCAAGATGGGCCAGGACGGGCACGACCGGGGGCAGAAGGTGGTGGCCACCGCCTTCGCCGACCTCGGATTCGACGTCGACGTGGGTCCGTTGTTCCAGACCCCGCCGGAGGTCGCCCGCCAGGCCGTCGAGGCCGACGTGCACCTGGTCGGGGTCAACTCGCTCGCCGCCGGGCACCTCACCCTGGTCCCGGCGTTACGCGACGAGCTCGCCGCCCTCGGCCGCGACGACATCATGATCATCGTGGGTGGGGTGGTCCCGCCACAGGACTTCGACGCGCTGCGGGCCGCCGGCGCCGCCGCGATCTTCCCACCGGGTACGGTGCTGGCCGAGGCCGCCGTCGATCTGCTCACCGACCTGTCCGCCCGGCTCGGCCACGGCGACGACGACGCCGGATGACCGCGGCCAACCCCGGCCCGAGACCGGCGACCGGCACCGGCAGACCACCTCGACGGCTGCCGCCGGTCGACGACTACGTCGCCGGGGTCCGCGCCGGCATCCCGGCCTGGCTGGCCCGGGCGATCACCCTGGTCGAGTCGACCCGCCCGGACCACCGCGAACACGCCCAGCGGATGCTGGTCGCGCTGTCCCCCTACGCCGGGCAGGCCCGCCGGGTCGGGGTGACCGGTGTCCCCGGCGTCGGCAAGTCGACCTTCATCGACGCGCTCGGCACCCAGCTCACCGACGACGGGCACCGGGTCGCGGTCCTGGCGGTCGACCCGTCGTCGGCCCGCAGCGGCGGCAGCATCCTCGGTGACAAGACCCGGATGGCCCGGCTGGCGGGCGATCCGGCGGCGTTCGTGCGCCCGTCGCCGACGGCCGGCACCCTCGGTGGGGTGGCCCGCGCCACCCGGGAGGCCATGGTGGTGGTCGAGGCCGGCGGGTACGACGTGGTGCTGGTCGAGACCGTCGGCGTCGGACAGTCCGAGACCACGGTGGCCGACATGGTCGACACGTTCCTGCTGCTCACCCTGGCCCGCACCGGCGACCAGCTGCAGGGCATCAAGAAGGGGGTGCTGGAGCTCGCCGACATCGTCGTGGTCAACAAGGCCGACGGCGCGCACGCCGTCGAGGCGCGGGCCGCCGCGCGGGAGCTGGCCGGGGCGCTACGGATGCTGCGTACCGACCAGGACGCCTGGACGGTGCCGGTGTCGACCGCCAGCGGCCGCGACGGCACCGGGCTGGCCGAGGTCTGGCAGCAGGTGCTCGCCCACCAGGACCGCCGCCGGGCCAGCGGCGACCTGGACCGCGACCGGCAGCGGCAGCAGCTACGGTGGGTCTGGGCGATGGTGCACGACGGGCTGCTCGACCGGCTCCACCGGCATCCGGCGGTGACCGCGCTGACCCCGGACGTCGAGGCCCGGGTGCTCGCCGGCGAGCTCACCCCCGCGCAGGCCGCCGCGCGGCTGCTGGCGGCGTTCGGTGCCGACCCGGCACCACCGACCTCCCGTCAGCCAGCACCACCGACCTGACCCGGCCGGTACGCCTCAGCGGGCCGGGTGCGGCAGGATGCGACGCAGCTGGGCCGGCGGGCCCGGACGCTGCCGCCACTCCCGGGGGTAGCCGACCGAGACCTCCTCGAAGCGCACCCCGTCGTACCAGGTGGTCCGTGGGATGTGCAGGTGGCCGTAGACCATCACCGACGCCCGGAACCGGACGTGCCAGTCGGCGGTCCGCTCGGTGCCGCACCACATCGCGAACTCCGGATAGCGCAGTACGTTCATCGGGTCGCGGACCAGCGGATAGTGGTTGACCAGCACCGTCGGCAGGTGCGGATCCACCTCGGACAGCCGTTGCGCGGTGTAGTCGAGCCGCTGCCAGCACCACTGCTCCCGGCTGGGGAACGGGTCCGGGTGCAGCATGGACTCGTCGGTGCAGACGATGCCGGTGCCGTAGGCGTACGCCAGCCCCTGCTCCTTGGTGCTGGTGCCGGCCGGTAGGAAGCTGTAGTCGTAGAGGGTGAACAGCGGCGCGACCACCGCCGGCCCGCCCGCTCCGGTCCACTGCAGGTACGGATCCTCCGGAGTGCGTACGTCCAACGCCCGGCACAGTTCGACCAGCTGTTGGTAGCGTTCCACGCCGCGTGGTCCGGACGGCTCCCGCGCGGTGGTCCACAGCTCGTGGTTGCCGGGCGACCAGATCACCTGGGCGAAACGCTGCCGCAGGGTGCCGAGCGCCCAGCCGGTGGCGACGATCGTCTCGGCGACGTCACCGGCGACGATCAGCCAGTCGTCGGGTGAGGGTGCCGCCAGGTCGGCGACGAGCTGCCGGTTCTCCTGGTAGGAGATGTGCAGGTCGCTGATCGCCCACAGGGTCGGTGCCGCCGCGCCGTCACCCGGCCCCGGTGGCGTCCGTACCGGCTGTGGCGCGCCACCGTCAGTTCCGCTCGCCCCCATCCGTCCGATCATGCGCTACCGTGCCCGCCAGCGGTAGGGCCGGGTACCAATCGTCCCGGATCCTGCGCAGCAACGCGTACGCGTCGGCGCGCTTGACGTCCCGGTCCCGGCCGGTGGGGAACTCGGCAAGCCGGGCCCGGTCGGCGGCGTCGAGGGTGGCGCCCACGGCCCGCAGGACGGAACGCACCGTACGGTGCGGGAAGTAGACCCGCCGCGCGGCGTCGAGAAAGACCTGCGCGTGCCCGGGATCGACCAGACCGGCTGCGGCCCCGTCTGCGAGCGCCAGCCGCATCCCGATCAGCGGCTCCGACAGCGGCCGGTCCCGGTCGTCGTAGACCATCGCCACCTCGTCGTCGGCGTCGACCACGCCGGTCCGGAACGCCTCGAAGACCCGGCCGACGCCGACCATCCCCCACGGGTGGCACTCGGCCGCCCGCAACGCCCCCATCCTGGACGCGCCGTAGAGCCGCACCCCGGCGTCCACGGCCCGCAGGAACGGTGTCGGCGTCAGCGACGCCGTCGTGGACACCACCGAGGTCGTCGAGCACGGACCGTACTTCGTGCCGGAGCCGGCCGAGTGCGCTGTCGTGAAGGTCGTCAGTCGCAGCGGCCATCGAACACGCTCCACCCTCGAGGGTCTTCCACCAGCCCGCTGCCGACGCGGTCCAGTGTCTGGTTGCGCCGGTCCAACGGCAGTACGCCGCAGCGGGCCCAGCAGGTGGTGATCAGGGACAGGCCGGTCGCGCCGACGATCAGCCGCCGGTCCAGCTCGGCCGCAGGGTCGCCGTTGCTGGCCGGCCCGGTGGTGACGGCGATGCTGATCAGGCTCCCGGGCGAGCACCGTACGGGTCTGGTGGTAGAGCCCGAGCGCGGCGGCGGTGTCACCCGCACCGACGAGACACCGGATCGCCACCGCGTACAGCCGTTTCCAGATCGGGAACTCGGCGGTCAGCCGACGCAGCACCGGCACGGCGTCACCGGGCCGGCCGTGGCGCAGCGCGGTCGCCGCGTACTCCTCGCTGACCTGGAGGTAGAGCTTTTCACAGCGGTGCAGCTCGCCGGCGACCAGCGACGAACGGCCGACCGCGACCGCCGAGAACGGTCTGCCCCGCCAGCGGCCACAGGCCCGCTGGAGCACCCCCAGCGGCGGGGTCCGCCCGGCGGCACCGTACGGTCCGGACACACCGCAGACCAGCGTCTGTATCTCCTGAATGTCGCACTCGGCGGGATCAAGCTCGAGACCGTATCCCCCGGACTGATACGACAGGCGTCCGCCGGCACCGGGACTCGCGGCATCGAGGGCCCGCCGGATACGACACACATATGTTTGAATATTAGGTATACATGACTTCGGCGGGCGATATCCCCCACAGCGCGTCGATCACCGTTTCGATACAGGTTTTCTGATTGGCCCGGCAGGCCGGCAGCGCCAGCAACAACCGCGGCTTCTCCCCGGTCTGTTCGATCTGGGCACCATCGTCCGACCGCACGGTGACCCAACCCGGTACGTCCACTCTCATCCGACCTCCCACTGCACCCTGGCGGACAAACGAGCAGTCTCCGACAAAGGACCATAAGTCCCACGACAACGCTCCCTGCGAACTCGATCTCCCTCTCCCGGCCCGCTCCACCGACCGGATGCCGCGACACGGCGGGCACGGTCCCGTTTCTACCGAGCCGGTAGTTGTCCCACACCGGTACTGCGGCAAGAATCAACGTGGACAATCAACCGAGCGCACAAGGAGTCCACGTTGGGGCGACCTGAACGGCGGATCGACGGCGAGGCGGGACCGGTGCAGGCCTTCGCCGCCGAACTGCGCGCGCTTCGCGAATCCGCTGGCCGGCCGAAGTACGCCGCACTCGCGCGGCGGACCGGCCGGTCCCAGACCGCGCTGTCCGAGGCCGCCGGCGGCCGTCGGTTCCCGACCTGGGAGACGGTGGCGGCCTTCGTCGCCGGTTGCGACGGTGACCTCGAGGTCTGGCGGGTCCGGTGGGAGCAGGTCGCCGCCGCCGTCGGCACCCCGGCATCGGCCACGGACTCCGACGGCACCGCCACCGTCATGGCTGCGGACACTCCCGATGGGGGCGTTCCCGCAGTGACAGCCGCCGGACCAGTGACAGCGGCCGGACCAGTGACAGCGGCCGGGCCGGTGCCGGCCGCCACGACGGTCGAGGGCCGGTGGCGGCGGCGGACAGTCACCTGGCTCGCGGCCACCACGGCCGCTACGGTGACCGCGCTCGCCGGGTTGATCCACGCGATCGCCGACGCTCGTCCCCCGACGTCACCGGACCCGGACCCCGCGACACCGCCGTCGCGCGTCGCGGTCGCCGACGGTGCCGACCCGATGGACAGCGGCTGCGCCGACGACCCCCAGGTGCTCTCGGTCGACACCGTCGAGGTCAACCTCGGTCGGCAGGCGCTCGGCGTCCTCGAACTGCGGTACGCGCCCCGGTGCGGGGTCAGCTGGCCCCGTTTCCTGCCGTACGCCGTCGAGCGGATCCCGTACGGCACCGCGATCCACGTCGACGTGCGGCGGCCGGCCGACGGTGCCACCGCCACCTTCACCGCCGACTACGCCGGGACCGGGGTCTTCGGCAACCTGCTGCACAGCGCCCGCGACTGTGTGCTGGCCGAGGTGCGTATCGAGATGCCGGAGGATCCGACCGGTGTGGCGACCGGTACGGCGTGTGTACGGGCCGCACGGTGGAGAGCGGCCCGTGACGCCTGGTCAGTGGGTGGGGAAGTCGTCCGGGGTACGGATCCGGTCGCGGATCCACACGCCGGCCTCCTTGAGCACGGCGGTGCCGGTGTAGGAGTTGCCGCCGCAGACCCCGGTACGGAACACCGCGCCGGAGCGGAAGTCGTCGGAGTAGTTCCAGTTCACCCAGCTGATCTTGCGCGCCGCCAGCAGGTCGATCCACTGTTGCGCGCTGACCAGGTCGTTGGCGCCGTCGCCGGTGTAGGTCTGGGTGCCGAACTCGGTGACGAACATCGGCACCCGGTCGGCCGCCCGCGACAGCGCGGCGCGGTACGTGTCGAAGTGCGAGCCGGCGTAGAAGTGGAAGGTGTACATGACGTTGGCCGCGTTCACCGGGTTGTTGACCACCTCCGCCTCGTTGCCGCCCTCGGAGACGCCCAGCGACGACCAGCCACGGGTGCCGACCAGCACGATGCCGTCCGGGTCGGCCGCCCGGATCACCGGGATGACCTGCTCGGCGTAGCTCTTGATCGACGCCCAGCTGACCCCGTTGGGTTCGTTGGCGATCTCGTAGAGCACGTTGGGCCTGGCCGCGTGCCGACGGGCGATCTCGGCGAAGAAGGTCTTCGCCCGGTCGAGGTTGTAGTTCGGGTCACCGGGGGTGAGCATGTGCCAGTCGACGATGGCGTACATGCCTCGCGCGGAGGCCTTCTCGATCAGGTCGTGCACCCGGTCGGTGAAGCCGCGCGGGTCGGTCTCGTAGCCGTCCTCCTGGATGTACATCGAGATGCGCAGCACGTCAGCGCGCCAGTCGGTGGCCAGAGCGTCCAGTGACGCGTCGTTGACGCACTGGGCGTACCACTGCAGTCCGTGGGTGCTCATCCCGCGCAGTTGGATCGGGTGGCCGTACCGGTTGCACAGGTTGACGCCGCAGACCCGCAGCTGACCGTTGATGGCGACCGGCGTGGTCCCGGTCGGCGGGGCCGTGGTGGGCGGTGCGGTCGTCGGCGGGGCCGTGGTCGGCGGGGGCGCGGTGGTCGGGGGTGCCGTCGTCGGCGGTGGGGTCGTCGGGGTGGTGCCGCCGGCGCACGCGGCACCGTTGACGGTGCAGTTCGCCGGGGTGCCGCTACCGGCGACGATGAATCCGAAGCTGGTGCTCGCCCCGGCGGCGACCGTGCCGTTCCACCCGGCGTTGTCGAAGGTGTACCGGTTCCCGGCGGTGCTCAGCTGTGCGTTCCACGACGAGCTGATCCGGCTGCCGGCCGGCAGGTCGAAGCTGACCCGCCAGGAGGAGATCGTCGCGGAGGTGTCGTTGGTGACGGTGAACCGGCCCTCGTAGCCGCTGCCCCAGTCGTTGACCTTCACGAACGCCGCGGTCGCCGCGCTCGCCGACGGGGCGAGCACAGCGACCGCCCCGACGGCAACTGCCGCTGCGGCGGCCGCGGCCAACCCGATTCTCCAACGACGCACGGCGGTCTCCCTCGGCGAACGGGCAGAACATATCGACGTGTGACACTAAACAAGATTTGCAGTACGGTCAACCGGCGCCTGGTCCGCGCCGGTCCAGCTGTCCCACAGCCGGCGGTAGTTGCCGTCGACCGCGACCAGTTCGTCGTGGCTGCCGTCGGCCACCACCCGGCCGGCGTCGAGCACCACGATGCGGTCCGCGTGGCGGGCCTGGGTGAGCCGGTGCGCCACGATCAGGGTGGTCCGGCCCTCGGTCGCGGCGAACGCCGCCCGTTCCAGGTCCCGGGCGCCGGCGCTGCCGGCCTCGGCGGTCGCCTCGTCGAGGATCGCCACGTCCGGGTCGGCGAGCACCAGCCGGGCGAGCGCGAGCTGCTGGGCCTGGGCGGCGGTCGGCTGATGGCCGCCCTCGCCGACGACGCTGTCCGGCCCGTCCGGCAGCGCCCGCACCCAGCCCGACGCCCCGACCCGGTCCAACGCGGCGGTGATCTGCTCGGCGGTGGCGTCGGCACGGGCCAACCGCAGATCCTCGGTCAACGGACCGGCGAACACGTGCACGTCCTGACTGACCAGGGCGATCCGGCCGGCGAGGTCGGCTGCCCCGGCGTCGGCCAGGTCCACCCCACCGAACACGATGGTGCCGGCGCTGGGGCGCAGCTGACCGGCGACGATGGCGGCCAGGGTGGTCTTGCCTGCCCCGCTGGCACCGACCAGCGCCACCCGCTCGCCGGGTGCGATCCGCAGCGACACGTCGTGCAGCACCAGCGGACCGTCGTCGTAGCGGTAGCTGACCCCCGCCAGCTCGATCGAGGTGTCGGCCACGACGGCAGGCGCGGTCGGGCGCGACGGCGGCGGCAGGTCGGCCACCCCGGCGAGCCGGGCCAGGCTGGCCCCGGCCTGCTGCACCTGGTCGAACTCGGCGACCAGTGCCCCGAGCGGGTTGAACAGGCGGTGGAAGTACAGCGCCGCCGCGGTGGTCGCGCCGACCGTCACCAGGTCGGCTCGCACCAGGAGGAACCCGACCACGAGGACCGAGGTCAACCCGACCCACTCGGCCCGGTTGAGCCGGGACCCGAAACGGGTGAACATCCGCAGCACCGAAATCGACAGGTCCCGCGCGGCGGCCGACCGGTGCGCGATCGCCGCCGTGTGCACGGCCTCCAGCCGGTACGCACGCACGGTGGCCGCCCCGCGCAACGCCCCGATCATCGCCTGCGACCGTTCGCCGGTGACCACCCGTTCCCGGGCGTAGTAGGGCCCGGACCGGGGCAGGTACCAGCGCAGCGCCAGCAGGTACATCGGCAGGGCGGTCAGCCCGGCCAGCCCCAGGCGCCAGTCCAGGGCGAACAGGCCGGCGACGGTGAGCAGCACCGTCAGCAGCGCGGAGACCAGCACCGGTGCGGTGTCGGTGATGACCCGGGTGACCACGGACACGTCGTCGCCGACCCGGGCCAGCAGGTCGCCGGGGCCGATCCGGTCCAGGGTGCCGCCGGGCAGGTGCAGGGCCCGGTCGAGCACCCGTTCGCGCAGCCGGGCGAGCACCGTCTCGCCGGTCCGGGCCACCAGGGCCGCGCCGCACCCGGTCAGGACAGCGCCGACGGCGGCGGCGGACACGATCAGCACGACCGCCCGGATCACCGCCGATGTGCCGGCGGCGGACCGGATGTCGTCGACCATCGCGCCGAGCACCCAGGGGGCGACCAGGCCGCAGGCGCTGGCTGCCAGGACGGTCAGCAGCGCCGCGCCGGTCAGGGCGGGGCTGCGCCGCAGTTCGGTGCCGAGCACCGCCCAGGTCCGCCGTACGGTCGCGGTCGGCAGCGCCGACGGTGTCGTCGGCGACGCCTGCGGCGCACCGTCGGCGGTCTGCTCGGGGCTGGTCGCGCTCATCGCAGCACCGCCGCCCGGTAGGACTCGTCGGTGCGCGCCAGATCCTGGTGGCTGCCCGAGCCGACCACCTGGCCGGCGGCCAGGACGAGCACCCGGTCGGCCTGGGCGAGCAGCGTCGGGCTGCTGGTCACCACCAGCGTGGCGGGGGCGGCCGGGTCGTCGGGCCGGTCGGGGCCGTGGCGCGCCGCGCGCAGTCCGGCGGCCAGGCGCTGCTCGGTGGCCGCGTCGACCGCGGTGGTGGGGTCGTGCAGGACCAGGATCGGCGGGTCGGCGACCAGTGCCCGGGCCAGCCCGATCCGCTGGCGCTGGCCGCCGGAGAGGCTGGCACCGCGATCGGTGACCGGGTGGTCCAGCCCACCGGGGTGCAGCCCGACGATGTCGTCGGCGCAGGCGGCGGTGATCGCGGCGGCCAGCCTCGGGTCGGCGGCGTCGGCCGGCACGGCGGCGGGGCCCGGCCCGGCGGAGTGGACCAGCAGGTTGCTGCGCAGCGTTCCCTCGAACAGCGCCGTGTCGTGCGGCTCCACCAGGACCTGCGTGCGCAGGGCGTCGATGCTCAGGTCGGACACCGGCACCGCGTCGACGGTCACCGTTCCCCGGTGGTCGTCGGCGGGCACTCGGCCGCGCAGCAGGTCGAGTAGTGCTTCGGCGTCGCGTGGCTCGTGGGCCACGACAGCGAGCAGCTCGCCGGCGTGCAACCGCAGGTCCACGTCGCGCAGGCTGCGGTAGCTGACGCCGGCAAGGGCCAGCCGCACCCGCGCCGGGCGGGCGGGCGTCCGCTGTCCTGGCACGACGGCGGGCGACGCGGTCAGCACCCGGGCGACCCGCCCGGCGGAGGCCCACACGGCGGCGGCGAGCTGACCGCAGAAGCCGAGGGCGCGGACCGGTTCGGCGACGAACTGGGCCAGTCCGACCACGGTGATGAACTCTCCGATGCTGATCCGCCCGCGGATCGCCATCCACCCCGCCACGCCCGCGACAGCGGCGAGGAACAGCCCGCTGGCCCCGGCGGTGATGCCCTGGTAGACGCCGCTCATGGTGGTGGCCCGCAGGGTGACCGCGAGGGTGTGCCGGCTGGAGTCGCGGTAGCGGCGGGCGGCGTTGTCCACGGCGCCGAGCCCGCGCAGGGCGCGCAGCCCGGTGACCAGGTCGGTGGCGAGCGCGGTGGTGGCCCCGGCGGCGGCCTGCTGGTCGGCGGTGCGCCGGGTGACCACCGGGGCGAGTGCCTGCAACGCGGTGACCAGCGCCGGTACGCCGAGCAGGACGCCGAGACCGAGGGCGACGTCGATGGTGAGCAGTACCACCGAGGCCACGGCCAGGGCGGCGAGCGCGGCGACGGCGACGGTGCTGGCCCGGATGATCAGGGCTGTGCGTTCGGCGTCGGCGGCGGCGATGGCGAGCAGTTCACCGGAGCGCAGGCCGCTGCGGTGCCCACGCGGGTCGAGTGCCCGTGCGGCGACCTCCACCCGCAGCTGGTGGGTCTCGGAGTGGATCGCGGCCTCGGTCAGTCGGGCACCGAAGCGCCAGGCGAAGGTGAGGACGGTGAACAGGGCGGCCAGGCCGACCACCGACCAGACGAGTGCGCTCAGCTCGCCGGTGGCCACGGCCTGTTCGACGATCAGCCCGATGGCCAGCGGCACCGCCGCTTCGGCAGCCTGGTGCAGGCTGAGCAGGGCGACCCCACCGGCGAGCCGGCCACGGTGCCGACGCAGGGTCCGGCGCAGCAGCCGGGCCGTGGTCAGGGGGGCGGGTGGGCGTACGGGCACGGGCTCTCCCCCGACGGGACGTCGGCCGGTGCGGGTGGCACACGACTCCTGGCTTGTGTGAGCAGAGGCTAACCTAAGTCGACAGCCGAGCCCATCCACGATCCCTGTCGCCGGACATGACGAGCGCCACTGTCGGGATGACATCCGGAGCAGACTGCGGTAAGTTCTTCTCAGATCGAGTTTTACTCAGTCAGAGAAATACTAAGTTCGAGAACATCCAGCAACGAGAAGGACGACGATGTCGGAGACGGAGTTCCTCGCCAGCTACGACCCCCGGGCGTACGCACCGCTCGCGGTCACCGTCGACGTGGTGGCGCTGACCATCCGCGACGGACAGCTGCACGTCCTGCTCGTGGTGCGCGGCGCACCACCGTACGAAGGGGCCTGGGCGCTGCCCGGCGGGTTCGTCCAGCCCGACGAGGACCTGCCCACCGCCGCCGCCCGCGAACTGGCCGAGGAGACCGGCCTGGACACCCGCGCCGCCGCCATGGACCGGGTGCACCTGGAGCAGCTGGCCAGCTACGGCACACCCGACCGGGACCCCCGGATGCGGATCGTCTCGGTGGCGTACCTCGCCTTCGCCCCCGAGCTGCCCGACCCGGCGGCCGGCAGCGACGCCGCCACCGCCGCCTGGGTGCCGGTGGCCGCTCTCGGCCTACCCGACGACGTCGAGCCGGGCCAACCGGTACGGCAACGACCCGGCACCACCCGACGACTCGCCTTCGACCACGCCCGGATCCTCGCCGACGGCCTCGACCGGGCCCGCGCCAAGCTCGAGTACACCCCGCTGGCGACCCGCTTCGTCGCCGACGAGTTCACCATCAGCGAGCTACGCGCCGTCTACCAGACGGTGTGGGGCGTCGAGCTGCACGCCGGCAACTTCCACCGCAAGGTCTTGTCGGTGCCGGGTTTCCTCGACAGCGTCGGGGCCACCACCGAACGCGGCGGGCCACGCGGCGGACCCCGGGCCCGCCTCTACCGGGCCGGCGACGCCCGGCTGCTGCACCCTGCCCTGCTACGCCCGACCCGGGAGGAGCAGATCAGATGACCGTCACCGAAGCGATCCACCTCGTCATGACCGCCCCCGGCCCGGCCGAGGTGTTCGGCACCGACGACGCGACCCGCCGCTACCACCAACTGGCCCGGCTGCTGCACCCCGACACCGCCGGTCCCGACGCCACCGACCCACGGGCGACCGACGCCTTCGTCCGGCTCGCCGAGCTGTGGCAGCGACACCGCCACGCCGGACGCGACACCGTCACCATCGACACCGGCCGGCACCGGTACGTCGTCGACCGCGCCGCCACCTACGTCGGCGACCTGGCCGACCTGTACCGCCACGGCGACGACCAACTGGTGAAGGTCCCCCGCGACCCCGCCAACAACGACCTGATCGCCCGCGAACAGACCGCGCTGGCCCGGCTCGCCGACCGCGGCGACCCCCGCTACCTGCCGTACGTGCCCCGGCTGGTCGACGCCTTCCGGCACCGCGACACCGGCACCGGCGCGCTGCGTCAGGTGAGCGTGCTCGGCTCCCCGACCGGGCTGTACAGCCTCGCCGAGGTCCGCCGCGCCCACTCCGACGGGGTGGACGCCCGCGACGCCGCCTGGATGTTCCGCCGGCTGCTCGTCGGGCTCGGCTTCGCCCACCGCGCCGGCCTGGTGCACGGCGCGGTCCTGCCCGGACATGTCCTCATCGAACCGCAACAGCACGGCGTCGTCCTCGTCGACTGGTGCTACGCCAGCGTCGACGGCTCACCCGTACCGGCGCTGGTGCCGGCGTACGCCGACTGGTACCCCGACGAGATCCGCCGCCGCCGCACCCCCGGCCCCGGCACCGACCTGGCGATGGCCGCCCGGTGCCTGGCCTGGCTGACCGGCGAGCGCGCACCGGATCCGGTACGCCGATTCACCGACGGGTGCCAGTTGCCCGCACTGCGGCAACGGCCCGACGACGCGTGGCGGCTGCTGGCCGAGTTCGACGACCTGATCGAACGGCTCTGGGGCCCCCGCCGGTTCCGCCCGTTCACGATGCCCGACCCGAACCACCGTTAGAAAACACCCACCCCGAAGGAGGCCCGTCATGGGCAGTGGAGCCTGGTCGACCGACGTCTACCGCGCCGCGAGCGCCTACCGCAAGGCCAGCGGCAAGAGCGCCTTCGCGTACAGCGACAGCGGTGCCCGCACCGTCCACCCGACCCTCGACCCGCGCGGCGTCACCGCCCGGGAGAGCCGCGACTCGACCGAACACCCGCAGTCGCTGGCCATCGCCGTGCTGTTCGACGTCACCGGCTCGATGGGCGGCGTGCCCCGCACCCTGCAGCAGAAGCTGCCACAGCTGCTCGGCCTGCTGCTGCGCAAGGGCTACGTCACCGACCCACAGATCCTCTTCGGCGCCATCGGCGACGCCACCTGCGACCGGGTGCCCCTGCAGGTCAGCCAGTTCGAGTCGGACAACCGGATGGACGACCACCTGGGCAACATCGTGCTCGAAGGCGGTGGCGGCGGGCAGATGATGGAATCCTACGAACTGGCGATGTACTTCATGGCCCGGCACACCGCCATCGACTGCCACGAGCGGCGCGGCAAGCGCGGCTACCTGTTCATCATCGGCGACGAGATGGCCTACCCCAAGGTCAAGGCCCGCGAGGTCCGCACCGTCATCGGCGACCGCCTCGGCGAGGACGTCGGGCTGCGCGCCATCGTCGACGAGGTGCGCCGCAAGTGGGACACCTACTACCTGATGCCGGCCGGCAGCCACTACGCCGGCAACCGCCGCATCCTCGACTTCTGGCGCGACCTGCTCGGGCAGAACGCGCTCGAACTCGACGACCTCGACGCCGTCTGCGAGGCCATAGCCACCACCGTGGCGCTCGGCGAGGAGGCCTGCGACCTCGACACCGCCCTGGCCGACCTGCGCGACGTCGGCGCCGGCGACGCCGCCACCACCGTGTCGCGGGCGTTGGCCCGCATCGGCACCGACCGCACCCCGGCGGTACGCGGCACCCTGCCGGCCGCCTCGGGCCGCACCGACCAGGTGACCCGGCTGTGAACCCGGTGGCCAGCAGCCCTGGCGATGGCGGGGCGGACGCGACGGCCAGCCGGCACGTCGCCGTGGTCGACCTCGGCTACGGCGACGCCGGCAAGGGCACCGTCGTCGACTGGCTCTGCGCGACCCGACCGGTCGAAGCGGTGATCCGCTTCAACGGGGGCGGGCAGGCGGCGCACAACGTCGTCCTGCCCGACGGTCGGTCGCACACCTTCGCCCAGTTCGGCGCCGGCACCTTCCACGGCGTGCCGACCCACCTGTCCCGGTTCGTGGTCGTCGACCCGCTGGCGTTGGCCGGCGAGGCGACGCACCTGGCCGCGCTCGGCGTACCCGACGCCCTGGACCGGGTGACCGTCGACGGTGACGCGCTGCTGGCCACCCCGTACCACCGGGCCGCGAACCAGGCCCGGGAGATCGCCCGTGGGGCCGACCGGCACGGCTCCTGCGGGATGGGGGTGGGCGAGACCATGTCGTACGCGCTCGCCCACCCCGACACCGCCCCCCGGGTCGCCGACTGCCACGACCCGGACCTGCTGCGGCACCGCCTGACGCTGCTGCGCGAGCGGCTCACCGACGAGCTGGGACCGTTGGACGCCCCGCCGGTGGCCGACACCGTCACCGCGTTCACCGCCTTCGCGCGGCGGGTCGCGATCGTCGACCGGTCGTGGACGACCCGGCTGCTACGCGCCGGCCCGGTCGTCTTCGAAGGCGCCCAGGGGGTGCTGCTCGACGAGTGGCACGGCTTCCACCCGTACACCACGTGGAGCACCACGACGTTCGGCAACGTGGACACACTGCTGGCCGAGGCCGGCATGCCCGGTACGGCGACCCGGCTCGGGGTGCTGCGGACCCTCACCCCCCGGCACGGGCCGGGCCCGCTGGTCACCGAGGACCCGGCGCTGCGACCGCCGGAGCGGCACAACGGCACCAATACCTGGCAGGGCCGGTTCCGGTTCGGCCACTTCGACGCCGTCGCGCACCGGTACGCCCTTGACGTCACCGGCGGGGTCGACGCCCTCGCGCTGACCCACCTGGACCTGGTCGGCGCGCACCGGCTGCGGCTGTGCGACAGCTACGACTGGACCGACCGGCTGCCGGTCGGTCCGCCCGGTGACCTGGACCGTCAGGCGGCGCTGACCGCGAAGCTGCTGGCCAGCCGACCCCGGTACGCCGCCGACCCGGAGCCCGACCCGGACTCCTGGGTGGCGGCGGTCGAGGCCGCGCTCGGCGTACCGGTGCGGTTGACCTCGCACGGCCCGACCGCCGCCGACAAGGTCGCCCGGCTCACTGCGGCGGCAGGAAGGTGACCTCGGTCGGCCCGCCGCCGGTGATCACTACCGGCGTCGCGCTGTCGAAGTCGGTGCCGCCATGCCAACTGGTGGTGCCGCCGCAGAGACACTGAATCTTGACCTGCTGCCCGAGGACGACCCGGATCCGCACCTTTGAGCCCGAGCCCAACGAGCCGACCCCCATGGATTCGCCGGTGGCCACGTTGCGCAGCACCACCCGGTTGTCCGAGCCCGCCGGCGGGTCAGGAAAATTCACGATGGCGGACACACCGCGCTTGACAGTGAAGTCGATAGGCGAACCGCTTGGTACGGTGGCCTGGATCAGATCAGCCCGCAGCCGGTTGCCGCCACCCCCGCTCCACTGGTCTGCATGTCCAGGGATCCGGAACAGCAGCGGCCACTCGTACGGGCCGAGCCAGTTGATGTTGAAGCTGCCGTCGTAGTAGATCGGGCTGGACATGGGCGGCAGCCGATACTCGGGCTCCAGGGCGGCGATCCCGACAGTGCCACGCTGTCCCGGAGGCAGGGCCGGATCCGGAGCCGGGAGCTTCCCCCGAATCGATCCGCTTCGGTCGATGAAGATCGTCGGCGCCGTCTTGGTCTCACCCGGCACCGACACGGTGATCTGCCGAGCCGACTGTTGCGTCCCGGTGCCGCCGGACGGCCCCACCCACTGCGACCCGTATCCGCTGTAGCCAGGCGCACGTGCAAAAAGGTTGTACGAGCCCGGCACCGACACCTGTACCCTGACCAGCCCCAGCCCGGTCGACGAACTGCAGAGCTCCTGCAAGTTGAAGGTGCCGCGCGCGGGAACGGCGAAGAAGCAGACGCCCTTCATCGGCAGTCCGGTGTCGCGGGCGTACACCCAGGTCTTGATGTACGCATCCGTGGACTGCGCCGCGGCGGCACGCGCCGGTGGCCCGCCGACAATGGTGACGACGAGGGCGGCGATCACGACCGCCACACCTGCCATCCGGAACCAGGCTGTCACCTGACCGTGCCGGCCGTGCACCTGACCTGACGATCTCCTACTGCTGCCTGCCATGTCGACTCTCCCCTACCGCATGTCGATGTTGATGCCGGCGTAGTAGGCGGCAACGACCGGCGTGGCGTCGGCGAAGCTGGTACCACCGTACCAACGTGTCCCGTCAGGGCACTGACACTCGATCTTGACCTGCTGTCCACCGATGACGACCGCACGGACCGAGCTCTGCGACCCGTCGAACTCACCGACTCCCATGACGTCCCCGGTTGCGCTGTTGTAGAGGACCACCCGCCCCGGCAAGCCGGTCGGGAGGCTGGCCATCTGGACCCGAATTGCGGCTCCCCTGAACCGCAACGTGCGGAACGTGTACGGTTCGACCGAGCCGCCGACGACCGCCGGAACCACCTCGGCGATCAA
This sequence comes from Solwaraspora sp. WMMA2056, assembly GCF_030345095.1. Classification (NCBI taxonomy): domain Bacteria; kingdom Bacillati; phylum Actinomycetota; class Actinomycetes; order Micromonosporales; family Micromonosporaceae; genus Solwaraspora; species Solwaraspora sp. WMMA2056. Next base: position 4,486,839 of record NZ_CP128360.1, on the reverse strand, counting down.
CCGGTTGCCAACCCGCCCGCTCCACTGTGCCGGGCCGTCCTGCGACCGGAACAGCACCGGCCACTCGTACGGGCCGACCCAGTCGATCTCGAAGGTACCGTCGACGTCGACCGGTACCGATCGCTGCTCCCGGTACACGTCCAGCTGGATCGGCGCGACGGAGACCAGCCCCGTTGGGTCCCCGGCCCAGTGGTCGACCACACCGCTGATCGTGGCGCGCGGATCCAACAGGATCTGCGCCACCCGCTTCGTCTCGCCGGTGGCGAGGGTGACCCGCCGGGCGTCCTGCTGCCGGCCGGTGCCGCCGTCGGGCCCCACCCACTGGGCACCGTACGGGCTGTCCAGCTTGGGCAGGGCGAACAGGTTGTACTCGCCGGGCCCCGGCACCTCGACGGTCACCCGACCGCCGCCACCGCTGCGGGCCGGGCAGGCCTTCGGCAGGCTGAACGTGGGGACCGGCATGGCCAGCACACAGACGCCCTTGACCGGCTCTCCGGTGGCCCGGTCGAACACCCGGGTGGTGATGGCGGTGCCGCTGCCGGCGTCGGTGACCAGAGCGGCCGACGCACCACTGGTCATCCCCGCCGCCATCGCCACCCCGACCAGGGCTGCAATCGGCCACCGCATGCTGGCCGAGCGGGGGCCAGGACGGGCAGGCGAGCACCCCTGTCGACTGTTACTCATTGCATCCACCGATCCTCGGCATACATGGAGTCATCGACTTCCTACCATCTGTTAGCGCGCATGTCGGGGAGGCTGGAACAGCCCCGCACCGTGTCGTCGAGCGTCAATCCCTTACCTGGCGTGTGTCGTACACCGGCGGGTGGGGTAGGTCGGGAGAGGTCCGACTCTTCGATGACGACTCAGGACTCCTCACCATGACGACCGCGTTCCGTCTGCGCCGACAGCCCGCCCCCGCCCCGACCGGGCGCAGCCAGTCCCGCTGGTACGGTCCAGGTCTGTTGTGGATGGTGTCGTCGGTGGGCTCCGGTTCGGTGCTGTTCACCCCACGGATCGGCGCGCGGTACGGCTACGAGCTGCTGTGGCTGGCGCTGCTCGTCACCGTACTCATGTGGATCATGATTCGCGAGGCCGGCCGGTACAGCGTGGCCACCGGCCGTACCCTGCTCGACGGCTTCCGCGACGTACCGGGACCGGCCAACTGGGCGATCTGGGTGATCTTCGTTCCACAGGTCGTCGCCGGGGTGGTCACCATAGCCGGCATCGCCGCTCTCGTCGGCAGCGCGCTCATGGTGGCGCTGCCCGGCGGCCAGGCGGTCTACGCCAGCGTCGTCATCCTCGGCTCCGGGGCGCTGGTGCTGGCCGGCCGCTACCGGGGCGTGGAACGGATCACCGCCGTGATGGCCCTGGTGCTGGTCGGCGCGGCCCTCACCGCAGCCGCCAGCACGGTCAGCGGCGACATCGCGACCGGCCTGGTACCGGGTGTGCCGGACGACCTCGACCTGTACTTCGTGCTGCCCTGGGTCGGATTCATCCTCGCCGGGGCCGTCGGCATCATGTGGTTCTCCTACTGGGTGGCGGCGCGTGGCTTCGGCGGACCGACCGGCCCGTCCTCCTCGACCGACCAGACCGACGATGCGTCTCCGGGCCGGCAGGTCGGCCGCGACGAACGGATCGACCGGGTGCGCGCCTGGACCCGGACGATGAGCCGGACCGCCGCGCTCGGCGTCGCCGGCGGTGGACTCGTCATCGTCTCGTTCCTGGTGCTGGGCGCCGAACTGCTCGCCCCGCAAGGGCAGGTTCCCGACGGGGTCGACGTCGCCCGCGACCTGACCGCGCTGCTCGGCGATCTGTGGGGCACCGTCGGTGAGGTGCTGCTGCTGACCTGTGTGGTAGTCGCGCTCTGGGGCACCATCTTCGCCAACCAGGACGGCTGGGCGCGCACCTACGCCGACGCCACCCGGCTGGTCGCCAACGGCCGGCACGACGGATCGCCCGCCCGCCGGCACGACGACGGGTCGCCGGGCGATCAGGAACCGACTGGCCGGCTGGGTCGGCTGCTACGCCGCCCACGGGCGGTCCACCTGACGTACGTCGCGGTCGCCATGACTCTCGCCCCGCTGGTGCTGTTCCTGCTGGTTCGCAACCCGGTCGAGATCCTGTCGGTCGGCGGCATCATCGCCGCCGCACACACCCCGGTCGTCGTCGGCCTCACCCTCTACGTCAACCGCCGGCTCCCGGCACCGGTACGGCCGTCACGGACCAGCCAGGCGGCGCTCGGCACCGCCGGGCTGTTCTTCGGTGCCTTCGCCGTCGTCTACCTGCTGAGCCTGGCCGGGGTCCGGATGGCATGACCCGGCCCTCCGACGGGGTTGGCTGATCGACACCACTGGCACCTACCCTGCCGCGAGCGACGGAACGCGCATCGACCGTGCGGACGGTCTCCGCCCAACAGGCCACCACACTGGCACCTTCAGTCTTCAAACCGTTACATTCGGCTCATTCTTCACGTAGGTACGCGGCGGCGAGTCCTGCCAGTGCGGCGACGATCCCGCCGATCGCGGTCACCGCAGCGGAGCGCCCTGAACCACCTGCCGCGAGCATGATCACAACGATCGCCGCGACACCAGACAGGCCCACGCCAAGTGTCCGATTGACGACAGCAACCCGGCGATGGTCGGACCGACATTGACGTAATTTGTCCACTGTCTCCGCTCCTCACCCGTCGTCCAGCGCCATCACCGCCGCCCTTCCAGGACACCAGAGACCAGGCCGCCCCGACACGCGTCGTTACCGGATACGCAAGCGCTTTGCGCGCGCTGGCACGCCCGTTGCACAGTGGAGGCAATACCGAGCGTGACCATGGGCGGGAGACTGCGATGAGCGGCGACCGCCGGTGGGCCGGCCTTCCCGAGACCCGTCGGGCGGCGGCAGCCGGCGACCACGGCAGCCTGATCCGACTGGCCCGCACAGCCGCCCGGCTGACCCTCGCGGAGGCCGGACGACGCTGCGGCTACTCGGCGGCGAGCCTGTCGCGGATCGAACGCGGCCGGCAGCGGTTGACCGACGTGACCGCCCTGCGCCGGCTCGCCGACGTGTTCGACATTCCGCCGGAGCTGTTCGGGTTGGCCAACTCTGGCACATCGGCCAGCCACCACGGGTCCACTTCGATCGTTAGGCTTCGCGGTAGCCGATCCTGGCCTGAGACGGGAGAGGACGTGATCCGACGGCGCGCGGTACTGGGCGGACTGGCAGGGCTCGCCGGTGCGGCCATCCCCACGGGCCCGGGCTCAGCCGGCCACGCCGCTGCCCACCCACCGCAGCTGGCGGCCGAGCTGTCCAGACTGCTCCTCGGTGCGGATCCGAGCACCACCCCACCTGTCGGTCCGGTCGAGCTGCGCGCCAAACTGGCCGCCGCGTCGGCGGACCTTCAGGCATGTCGGTACGCGCGACTCGCCACCCGCCTACCGCAGCTGGTCACCGGCGCGGCGACGGTCACCGCCAACGCCGCCGATGACCGACGATGTGCGGCCACCGCCCTGGCGACCCGGGCGTACCACCTCACCGCACAGGTGCTGATCAAGCTGCACGAGGACGGCATGTCCTGGTCGATCATGGACCGGGCTGGTCAGACGGCGCGGGCCTGCGGGGACCCGCTGCTGCAGGCCGAACATGCCCGGATCACCGCGATCGTGCTCCGCCGGACCCGGCACCGCGACACCGCGCAGGAGGTCGTGCTCACCGGAGCGGCGACGCTCGACACCACGACCGGGCTGCGGCAACGCGATGACGTCACCGCGTACGGACGACTGCTCGCCACCGCCGCCTACACGGCCGCACTCGGCGACCAGCGGGACACCGCTCTGGATCTACTCGCCGAGGCGGACGAGGCCACCCGGCGAGCGGACCTGAAGCCCGCCTTCGGCAGCGTCGATGTCGCGTTGTACCGGATCGGAGTCTGCCGAGCGCTGGGCGACTTCGGCGCGGCGGTCGAATGCGCTCGGGCCATCACCCCGCAGCAGTTGGGCACCGTGGAGCGTCGGGCCCGCTACTGGCAGGACACCGCGCTGGCGTTGCACGGCCGAGGCGCGAACGCCGAGGCGTACCGGGCGTTGCTCGCCGCCGAGCAGACCGCGCCGCAGGAGGTCCGCTACCGGCCGTGGGCCCAGCGGTTGACCGTCGACCTGCTGTCGAGCGACCGCCACCGGTCTCTTCCGGACCTGCGCGCCTTCGCCGCCCGCGTCGGCGTCGACACCTGATCCGACGCGACGGGCCGACCGATCCGCCGATGGCACGCCGCCGGCGCGACGGCACGATGGACGGATGCGTGTTGGTGACCCAGACTTCGACCGAGCCGCCGACCTCAGCATCGACGCGAACGAGGAGACCTTCTATGGCATAGCCGCCGGCTTGTGGGATCTACCCGGTGACGGCGGGTCGACGGTCGTGGCCTGCCTGACCAGCGAGAAGCTACGGCTGTTCTCGTTCAGCAGGTTGCATCGGACAACCGTGGAGTCCATGATGCCGACGGTCATCCCGATCGAGAAGATTGGTCAGTGCCAGGTTCTCAATAGAGATCGTGGCGAGATCGCGTTTCGGGTCAGCGACTACGACGGGCAGCGAAGCAAGCGGATCGTCATCAGCTTTGGCGGATGGAACCCTGCCGGAATCGCTCTCGCCGATCAGATCAACGAGGCGGTGCGGGCGAGCAGGTCGCGGGAGGAGACGACGCACGGACGTCAGGTGGGACTGATCAGCGATGACGAACGGCTGTTCTGGTCGTCCACCGAGGTCGTACTCGATGCCCAGTATCACATCGACTGCTACACGGAACGTTCCTGGGCAGCCACCGACAGGGGCCTGATCGCATTCACCCATGACCCGCCGAAGGTTGCGGTCAGGCTACTCGACGACGATCCGTCCTGGCGACTCGACTACGCCCACTACGGCCAGGCAAGGATCCTCAGGATCGGCGGCGCTGGAGCGGTGATCCCTTCGGTCTGTCTCTACACCAGCGACTGGATCGTGGCGGACGACCTGCGCCGCATCCACCACGAGAGGCACACCACGTCGCCGGAGCCAGAAGACCTGGTCGCCAGATTGGCGAGCAGCCAATCCTTCAAGTTGGACGACTTCCTCGGGGAGTAGGTCGCCGTTCCCTTTCCCGACGTGTGATCCAATGCGCCTCAGCAAATTGACCACCGGCGTGTCGAGTTGGTGAAGCGCAGTGGATCAACAACCGGAAGGCAATGGATCACCGTCGACGAGCAGGGTCACGCCGTTGTCCCGGCAGATGTCGCGCCACACCTCGTCGACCGGGGCCGAGGTCAGCAGGATCGGGGTGACCACCCGGCCGAGCAGGGCCAGCCGGTGCCGGTACTCGAGCACCTGCCCGAGACCGAGCCGCAACTGATCCTCCGGACCAGCACCGACGAGGCTCTTGACCTCGGCGATGTACTGCCGGCCGTCAGCGTCCTGCCAGGCCAGGTCCACCGGCACTCCGGCCAGCCCGGTGCCCGCCGACGTACCGGTGGCGGCCAGAGTGTCGATCAGCCAGCGGCTGAGCCGGTCGTGCTCGTCGCACCCGGCCGCGTACGCGTGCTTGTCGAAGGCCCGGGTGCCGGTCAGCGCCGCCGGGTCCACGATCGGAGACCGGTACGGACGGTCGAACGCCGGCTCCGGCTCTGACCGCAGTGGCGGGGAGTCGAAGTGCGCCTGTGCGGCGGACCAGGCTCGGGCCAGCCGCTCCGGCCGGTGCAGTCGCTGGAACGAGAAGCCGCCGACGGCCAGACACTTGACGTTGAGCAGCCGCGCCGCAGCGAGGACCGGTGGCTGCCGCAGGGCCCACAGCGCGTCGTCGACGGTGTCGCACACACAGCCAATCTTCTCGCCCCGCAGGGTGTCGTACGGGTCGTCCTCACGCTCGGCGACCCGGGTGACCCAGGCGTCCTCGTCGATGACGCCCGCCTCGAAAGCCGCATCGACGGCGACCTTGTCCAAGTGGAAGTTGATCCCGTCGCCGTCCTCGTACAGCCACAGTGTCTCCAGCCGGCCGAGGGTCACCCGCAGCAGCGACCGGCCCCGCACCCGCCGCTGGTTCAGGAACCACAGCTTGCCGTCGGTCTCGGCCGGCTTCGGCACGGTCATCCGGATGTACCAACCGGCGAGTGCCCATGAGGCGCGCGCCGGCTCGTCAAGATCAGCGTCGAGTGGATCCACGCCCGGTGCGGCCAGATCCCCGGCGGCGGGCAACGCCGGATCGGCGAAGACCCAGTGGGCCATCTCCGCCGGACTGGTGTAGCTCCACAGGCCGGATTTGGGATGCCGGGCCAGGTCCTTCTCCACGTTGGCGACGTCTTCCGCCGTCCACCATGCCCCAGTTGACACGAGATTCACCTTCTTCGCCACCAGTCGTCACCTAAAAACCACGTTAGGCGACATCTGGTGATAGCATGCGGCGACACGCGTACGGCAGGGGTGTCCTGGTCAGAGCAGCGCGACGCCGATGAGGGTCAGGTCGTCGAGGCCGTCCAACGGTTCGCCGGCCAGCGGCTCGACCCCGGCGCCAACGACGTCGCCGTTCTCGCCGTCGCGGCGCAACCAGAGTCGGCCGACCGCCGCCGCACCGGCCTGTCGGGCGAAGACGATCCGTCCCTCGTAGAGGTCGAGCTGGCCGGGTGTCACCGGTTCGAACACCTCACCGGGTACGTCGTCGATCAGGAACCTGCGGTCGGCGCCGACCGCGGCCGTGTGTTCGGCGAGGGTGACCCGCAGCGCCCCGACAGTGGTCTGATCGTCTCGGCCGAGCAGCCGACCCAGCACGTCGGCGGCGACACCGCGACGCAGGTGCTCGTGGTAGCGGTCGTTGCGGAACACCCGCAGACACCGGTAGCAGCTGGTTTCCACCCCGCATTCGCAGTCGCGGACCCGCCGCAGCGCCTCGTCGAGGACGTCACGTACCCGCGCCGCGATCCGTTGCACGTGCCCGGCACCGCCCGGCACGGTGTCGTACAGCATGATCACGCTGCGGTTGGCTTCGGTCCGGTACACCGTGGCGTCGATGTCGTCGCGGGAGATCTCCAGCGCCTGCACTGCCCCTTCAACGACCGCGTACGCGAGCGACCGCCAACCGTTGTCGTCGATACCGCCCAGCGCGGCGCTGTCGACACTGAGGTCGAGCACGTCGGTCTGGTACTTGTGGGCCAGCGACAGCAGTTCCAACCGGCCCGGGCAGTCCCGGCCGGTGAGCGGGCTGGAGTGCTGGCGCTGCTTTTTGCTGGTGTTGGACTGGGCGAATCCGCACCGGTCGCAGATGAGGTAACCGGCTCCGCCGGCACCGTCGCTGACGGCGATCAGTTCGCCACGGGAGCCGGCCCGGACCGTCACGGAGCCGCCCGGCAGGTCGACCTTGTCCTCGAGAATCTCGGCACCGGTGGAGACCACGTGGGTGGCGCCGTGCCAGGTGCGCCGGGGCGCGGTGCTGGGCCGGCGGCCCCCGGACCGGTCGGCGACGAACCCGAACACCGGCACCGCGTACTGCCGGGGGACGCCGGTGGCCGGCGCGCCGCAGGCCGGGCACTGCGGGTCGAGCCGCTCGATCGAGTCCCGGTAGTGGCCGCAGCCGGCGCAGACGGCGTAGTGGCGCCGTTCCAGGTCCCGGCCGGGCAGCCGGTACACCCCGGCCGACTGCCAGGTCTGTCCACCGGCGACCACCTCGGCACCGGGGGCGTACTCGTAGATCGCCGACGACAGGTCCCGGGACAGCTCCAGTTGGCGGGACATCTGGTCGTCGGCGAAGGTGAGCCGCAGTTCGACGGTGTCGACCGGGAAGCCGTACTTGGGCAGGACGTTGCGGTTGGCGAGCAGGCCGAGCAGTTCCCGGCCGGTGATGGTCTTCATCACCCGGCCGAACCGGGCCGCGCTATCGTCCTTGCGGGCGGCGAACGCCTCGGCCCGTTTCTCCTCGTAGATGTCGACGTCGTTCTGCAGTTCGGCGCGGACCGACTCCAGCAGGCCGACCAGGTGGGTGACCCAGTCGCCGGAGGCGACGCCGATCTCGTCGCGGACTTCGGCCGGCAGGACCCGGTGCAGCGATTCGACGATCTCCGCCGGCACCGGATCGAGAAAGCCGGCGACCAACGTCACCGGCGCGACGCCGTCGTCGCCGGCGAGCAGGAACTCCCCCGCCGTACGCCAGATGGTGCCGTAGGTGCGGAAGTGGTGCCGGAAGAACGCGGCCAGGGCCACCGAGTGGGCGTGCCTGCGGTCGATCCGGACGTTGGTCAGCGGCACGTACGGTGCCCGGACCTCACCGGCGATCATCCGGTCCGGTTCGGCGAACCGGGACAGGTCATGTGACCGGCGCTGCGCGTAGGTCAGCACCAGGGCCGCCGAGTCGGTGCGCCGGCCAGCCCGCCCGGCCCGCTGCACGTAGTTGGCGGTGGTGGGTGGCATGTTGCGCAGCATGACGGCCTGCAGTTCACCGACGTCGACACCGAGTTCGAACGTGGTGGAGCAGGACAACGCGTTGACCTCGCCCCGGACGAACTCCTGCTGAATCTTCGCGGCCTGTTCGCTGGTCCACTGGGCGGTGTGTTCGAGCACCCGCATCGGCACCGGGTTCATATCCCGGTACACCGACCGGTAGTGGTCGTGGTCGACGTCGGCCGGCGGCGGCACCCAGCGGGCCAGCTCACCGACGCACTTCATGGTGGGGCAGACCCCCCGGACGGTGTACGGGGTGATCCGCCGGCAGGTGCCGCACTGCCAGACCGGGTGGTCGTCGCCGGGGACCGTGCAGGTGACGAGTTCGTGGTCGAGCTGGTAGACCTGCCCGATGCCGGGTTCGAGGCTGGATCGCAACAGTTCGCTCATCGGCCCGGCGGTCAGCAGCCGCCAGATGCCGTCGAGCAGCTGGTGCGGGTCGGCGGTGACACCGAGGCGGGCGAGGACCCGCCGCAGGTAGTCGACCCGCCGGTTGGTGCCTTTCGTCGGCAGCCAGCTCAGCACCTTGCGGCGGGAGTCGGAGCCGGTGCCGCGCAGGTAGATCGGCCCGACGCGGGGGGCGAACGCCTCGTCGCGCGGGTCGACCCCGTCGGGGGCGGCGACGGCTCCCTGCAGCCGTACGGAGCGCAGCAGTTCGTCGAGCAGCGCCCACACTTCCACCTCGGTCAGGCCGAGGCTGGTCAGCGGTTGGGGTGCCCGCCAGGCGGGGTCGCGGGACATGCCCCAGGCGAGCAGGCCGCGCCCTTCGAGGGAGTTGCGTTCGTCGACGCCGACGATCTCGGTCTGCGCCCAGAGGGCGACCTGCCGGCGGCGGGCCTGGGCGGAGTCGCGGCGTTGGAAGATGCCGTACTTGTCGGCGGCGCGGGCCGTGTCGTGGACGACGTCGTCGAGCCGGATCTCGGCGTCGCCACGGGCGGTGGCGGCGAGCGCGCCTTCGCGCAGCAGGCGGCGTCGCTGCACCCGCTGGTAGGAGTCTTCCAGGTACGGGGCGAAGTAGGCCGCCGACTGGCGGCTGTCGCTGAACAGCAGCACTTTGCGACCGCCACCGGGCAGGGCCTGCTGCGCCGCGTCGGTGGCCTGCGGCAGCCGCTGGTAGAGGGCGGTGGCGAGCACCGAGGCGGAGGCTTCGTTGCCGCTGGCGAACAACCGGATGAGTCCGTCGCCGCGTCCGCCACAGCCGACGCAGGAGGTGAGTGCTTCGGCGTTCTGCCGCACGAACCGCACCGCCCGCATCGGACTGTTGGGGCACTGTGGACAGTTGCCGGGCGGTCCGACCTGGAACACCCCGCAGCGGGCGCAGAGCGCACCGGTTTCGCTGGTCTTGGCGACGCTGTTGGTCTGCAGGGTCTCCTCATCCTCGTCGGTGGTCACCGCGTCGACGAGGGCCAGCCAGGTCTGTTGTTCGTCGCGGGAGCGGCGGGACCGGAAGACGGCGGTGCTGCCGACCCGTTCGACAGTGCCGGCCAGGTGTTCGGTGCCGCACCGACGGCAGGTGCCGATCTCGAAGGCGGCGTCGCCGCAGCTGGTGCAGCGTTCGTGCCGGGTGAGGCTCACGTGCGGGCCGTTCGCGCCGAGGCAGGCGAAGGCACCTTCGGTGGCGCGGGCGAACAGGTGGTAGCGGGCGGACAGCACCGGGGTGCCGGTGCTGTCGTGGATGGCGTTGGCGAGTGCGACGAGGTCGGTGACGGCCGTCTGGTCGGCGTCGTCGGGGAACAGCGCCCGGGCGACCTCACGCAGCGGCATCGGCCCGTGGGAGAGCAGCCGCTTGAGCCGGCGTACCCGCTGCTCCTGCTCCAGCACCGCAGCGGCGGCGTCCACGACAGCTGGCACGCCGTCGCGGCGGGCGCGCTCCAGCAGGGCCGCTGCCGGCGACGGGGCCTCGCGCAGCTGCCGGTACGCGGCGGCGGGAAGCGGACCCCATTCCGGCCCGGCCGGCACCTCGACCCGTTCGGCGGTGATGACGTCCTGCGACGCGGCGTCGGCCGGGTCATGCTGGAACGGAACCGGGAACAGGGAGCTGGCGAAGGCGGCGACCGCCGCCAGGTCGCCGCCGACGGTGGCGCTGGTGGCGATGCACTGCACCGACCGACCTCGGCCGACCCGGTCGACGAGCCGACGCAGCAGCATCGCCAGCTCGGCGCCGCGCGCCCCGTCGTAGACGTGGGCTTCGTCGACGACGATGAACTGCCAGTGGCCGGCGTGGTCGCCTTCGAACAGGTCCATGTCCAGTGGCCGCAGCAGCAGGTATTCCAGCATGGCGTAGTTGGTCAGCAGCAGATGCGGTGGCGTGGCCTGCATCTGTTCGCGGCTGAGCAGTTCGTTGGGTAGCCGCTGCTCGCCGGGGTGCTGTTGGGCGAAGACCTCGGCGGCCTCGCGCTGCGTGTGCCTGGTTTCGCCGGTGTAGCGGCCGAAGGTGATGTCGGGGGCTCCGGCGAGCAGGGTGCGCAGCCGCTTCATCTGGTCGTTGGCGAGGGCGTTCATCGGGTAGAGCAGCAGCGCCCGGACACCGGGGCCGAGGGTGCCGGCGGCCCGCTGCGCCATCAGCCGGTCCAGGATCGGCAGGAGGAAGCTTTCGGTCTTGCCCGACCCGGTGCCGGTAGCGACGACGACGTTGCGCCCGGCCCGCACCTTGCCGATCGCCCGTTCCTGGTGCCGGTACAGCGGCCGGTCCAGGGCCAGGCCGGCGCCGAGCGCGGCGATGCCCGGGTGCAGCGCCCCGGCGTCGATGAGCTGACGCGGGGTGCGTCCGGTGCGGTACGGCGGGGTGGCTTCCAGCAGCGGCCCTTTGGTGATCTCCCGGCTGATCGCGTCGGCGATCGCGGTGTCCAGTGCGGCGGCGAGCCGGGGATCTCTCGGCTCGACCAGGCTGCGTAGGTACCGCTGATAGGTGGCGACGATGTCGTCGCTGGTGGCCAGGGGATCCAGGATCATTCGGCGTCTCCGGTGAGGGTGAGTTCGGCGAGGAAGATGTCGATGGTGGTCAGGTCGGGGGCGTGCCGGGCCAGGGTCGCGTGGTGCGGGGTGGTCCGGGTCAGCAGGTTCGCCGGCAGCCGGTCGCGGGCGACCAGCCGGGCGGTGAAGGCGAACGCCAGCGACAGCGCCGGCAGGTCCGGCCAGCCGGGGCCGCGTTGTCGGGCTCCGACGGCCGCGTCGACGACCGGGCCGCCGGCGGCGGCCAGCGCGGGCCGCAGGGTGCGCAGCAGGTCGGGGCCGGCGGCGGCGACCCGGGCCACGCCGGGCCGGTCGCGCACGTCGAACAGTCGCCGGGCGGCGGCGACCCGTTCGTCGACATCGAGGAGTCCACCGGGGACGATGCGCATCGCCCGCCACAGCTCGTCGCGCTGCTCGGCCGGCAGCCGGGCGAGCATTTGCGCGGCCTGGTCGAACCGGCCGGCCGCCCGGTGCGGGTCGGGCTCGCCGGCCAGAAGCTTGTCGAGCACGTCGCCGCACGCCGTCGCCGCCCGTTCGTGCAGGTCGTCGCCGGCCGCGGTGACCCCGAGCCGGTACGTGGTGGCCAGCAGCGCCGCGAGTGGGCTGGTCTGCCACAGCCTCGCCTCGTCGGCGGTGCCGAGGTAGGCCAACGGCGGCAGCGCCACCAGTCCGGAGTGCACCAGCGGGGCCACCAGTTCGGCTGCGGGTGACCGGGTGCGGGTCAACGCGGTCAGGGCGGCGACCGGGTGTCGGCGCAGCACGGCGGCGGTGTCGCGGACGGCGACGGTGACGCCGTGGCGGCGCAGGTCCTCGGCGCGGCGGTACAGCGGGAGGATCAGCGGGGCGATGTCGGGGCGGTCCGGCAGGTCGGTCAGCCCGGCCAGGTGACGCGACAGCGCCGTGTCGGGGGTGTCGGGCAGCGGCGGGTCCCAGTCGCCGTCGACGGTGAAACTGTTGTCCTGTCCGGGCCAGTCCGGCCAGGGTTCGGGCAGCCACGGGTCGTCGACGCGCAGCAGCACCGCGAGCGGCCCGGCCCGGGTCAGGTCGGCGGGCAGCGGCTCGCTGGCCAGGTCTGCGCCGATCGGGGTGACGTGCGGTGGCCGCCACGGGGCCAGCACCTGGTAGACGCCGGCGGTCAGTCCGTTGACCGGGCTGGCGTCGTCGAGGGCCAGCTGGTCGTCTTTGAGGTGGACGGTGCCGGCGAGTTGTCGGGGCAGGCAGCGGGCGACCGGGAACTGTTGGCCGCCCAGGCGGACCGCGAGCTGGGCGGAGCCGCAGACCCGGACGGTGTCGGCGATCGCGGCGAGCGGGAACCGGGCGAGTGGCTGACCGTACGTGGCGCGGGAGGCGAGCGTCTGCCGTTGCTGGCCGCCGCTGGTGACGACGAGGTCGGCGTCGACCGCCGCCGGCAGCCGGACCAGCAGTTCGCCGTCGCCGACGGTTTCGGTGTCCAGGCGCAGCGGCTGCAGCGACCACGGGGTGGTGCGGCCGGCGCTGATCCACTGGGCGGACATGTGCGGCGGGGTGACCCGTACCGTGGTGGTGTGTCCGGCGGCGGTGAGCTGCGCGTCGGTGCTGGTCTGGGTCGGGTCGAGTCGGGTCAGCGGCGGGTCGACCCGCAGCGCCGTCGCGGCCGCGCCGAGCCGGACGGTCGCTGGCGCGAGGCCGTCGGGCCGCAGCTCCCGCCACACCGGGTGGACGGTGACGGTCAGCCCTTCGGCGAGGTCGAGGGTGCGCGACAGGCCCCGGCCGAGCGGCCCTCGGACGGTGATCTCGTAGCTGCCGACGAGTGGCCGGGGCAGCTGCCGCCACGGGTCGGTGACGGTGTCGCCGGTGATCCGCACACTGGCGGCGGTGAGCAGGTCGGCGCTGCCGGGCCGGCGGACGCGGATCGACCATTCGGTGGCCACGCCCGCCTCGGTCGGCAGGAACAGTGCCGGGGCGGCACCGTACACGGGGGTGCCGGCGACGCTGACCACGTCGGGCAGCGGCGGGCTGAGGCGCAGCTGGGCCCGCCGGGCGGTGCCGACCCGCCGGGTCGGTCCGTCGGCGAGCCGCAGCCCGGTGACCTGTCCCAGGTCGACCCGGCGCAGCGTCCAGCCGAACCAGCCGTACGGCACCGGCAGGTCGCCGTCGGCTGCCGGGCCGCCGGGGCCGGCTTTGGTCGCGGCGGCGGCCCGGTCGATGTGCAGGGTGACCGGCTGGCCGGTGCCGTCACGACCGGGGTGCAGGATCCAGACCGGCTCCGGTGGCAGGCTGGCGGTCAGCGGCACCCGCCGGCCTTCGTCGGTGAAGATCAGCAGCGGTTCGCGTGGGTCGATCAGGTCGAGTTCGAACTCCCGCTCGATGGCGGCGAGTTCGACGGTGACCTGCCGCACCGGTCGGGAGATCGTCGCGACGGCCGGTGGCGCGGTGTCGACGTCGCCGGGGATCCGGGAGCGGCTGACGATCGTCTGGACGTCTTCGCCGGCCCGGACCCGCCATTCGACCCGGCCGCCGGGTGCGTCGGGCACCGCCGGCAGCCGCACCAGCAGGCCCCGGCCGTACGGCTCCAGCTCCACGTACGGTCGGGGTGTCGCCGCGCCGCCGCTGCCTCCGGCGGCGGTGCCGGTGCGGGTCGCGGTGCCGGCCCAGTCGAGCTGCCCGGCCTCGACGTAGCCGCGGGCCTGGTCGATCAGGTGCGGCGGCAGGCCGAGCCCGTCGGCGGTGAACGCCGGCGCGCGGAACCGGTCCAGCAGGTCGATGCAGCGGTCGACGAGGTCTTCGGCGTATTCGCCGCCATGCTGCAGCAGCCGCCGCACCGGCATGTCGAGGGTGTTCAGTCGCGATTCCCGGCCGGGTGTCAACGCCCAGGCGAAGAAGTCCGTGACGGTGGTGCCAGGCTCGCGGGACTGCCGTTGCAGCAGCAGGTTCAGCAGGTCCCCCAGGCAGTAGGCGGGAATCCCGCCGTGCATGAGGATTTCACCGACGTTGATCTGCGGCAGGCCGGGGAATCGGGCCAGGCCGAACTGGTCCAGGTTGGCCCGGAACGCCGCGCCCCAGGCGGTCTCGTCGACCTGGTGGCGGGTGTGGTCCCGCACGGCACCCCAGTAGTTGCCCTGCTCGTAGCGGGACGCACCGATCCCGCTGAGGCCGACCAGCAGGCAGGCCGGGTAGCGGTAGTACAGGTATTGACGCTGCTCATACTCGCTGCCGGCGCCGTACAGTTTTCCCAGCGCACTGACCGCTCGGCGGGCTTCGAGCTCGGGCACCGCGATCTCGGCGACCAGCGATACCGCCCGCAGCGCCGGCGCCCACTCACGCTCCCGATCGTGGAGATAGTCGGATGCCCGCACCACGGTCCCCCTGACGAATAGGCGATCTGGGCCGTATCGCGACTATGCAGATGTATCGGCAGCAACTCAAGGAAACAGGTCCCTCCGGAACCTGACCGTGTCCGTTCGGTCAGCGCCGTCGGGCTGACAATCCCATCACACCCGCCGACGCGGCCGGCACGGCAGGCACCGACGACGGGTGTCAGCGCCGCGCCGGCCGCAGCCGACTTCTATCACTGGTACGGGTCGGTCCCGTTGACGGCACGCGCTGATTCCCGCACTCCGGGCCGGGTCAGCGCCTGTTTGTAGATCGCGATCGCCACCATCCGGCCGTCGCGTCCACCGCCGACGATCGTGGCGATGACGCCGATCACCGGCGACTCGTCGCTGTCGTGGCCGTAGCGGATGTCGGAGACCCGTACCCGCATCGAACAGTCGCCGTACACCCAGTCGGCCTTGCCCAGGTGCAGCGTCTCGCCGATCCGCAGCGGCTCGTCAGACATCGTCGTCCTCCCCGTGCGGGTAGCCGTCCGGCATCAGCCCGGAAAGCTGCAGCACCGCCCGCACCCGCCGGGCCTTACCCGGATCCCAGCGGTCGAGGATGACCAGCGACCGCAGGAACGGCCGGCACGGCGCGGCGACGTCACAGGTGCGGCATTCGCCGAGCCGCGCCGACGGCAGGTGTTCGGCGATGTCGATCCGCGCCCGGTGCACCGCCTGCGCCACCACGGTGTCGCCGGGGTCGAGCGCGGCGTCGACCGCGCCGGTCAGAGCGGGGTCGACCGCGCGGGCGGCGGTCAGCCGGAACCGCGGGTCGCGGCCGATGTCCGTCTCCCCCGGCGTCCGTCGCGGCAGCGGCGGCCGATTCGGGGTCGCATCGGTACGCCGTGGCGTCCCGATCGACGTGTAGCGGGCCAGCCGGGGCGTCCCGCCGATCCCGTCGTTCCTGTGCACCACCAAGATCCTCCTTGGATAGCCAATGAGTCGTGACATCCACCCTGGACTCGGTGTCACGGTTGGCGGAACCCGACCGGTGACCCCGTGCACGCCGGGAGTCCCATGACGCGAACCTCGACCAGCACGAGGGAAACTGAGGGATGCGAAAGCCTTGCAACGTCAAGAGTCCATCTGATAGAAGCCCGAAGATCAATTACTCAACCTGATCTTGCAGTTGTCCACAGGACCGAAATCCATGCTGGACGCCTCAGCGCTCGTCGAGGAAGATGATTGGCGAAATCACGCAACGGGGACGCCTCTCGGCGATGTCTCCACCGCGTGTGCACGAGGGAATCCGAGGGATGCGAGGGGCTTGTGAGCGGCAGCGAGTATCTGATATCGGAGCTACGGCGAGTACGCGAGTCGATGGGTCTCACCCAGGAGTCGTGGGGCGAGCGCGTCCACTTCTCCGCGAAGCACGTCGGCTCCATCGAGCGCGGCGAACGCCCCGCCCTGCCCAACTACCTGGGCATGGTCGACAAGGTGTTCGGCACCGCCTTCATGAAGTTCTACCGCGAGTTCGTCATCGGCGAACACGCTCCCGTGTGGTTGAAGCCATTCGTCGATTACGAGGCGCGAGCGACCCTACTTCGCGTCTTCCACCCGTTCGTCGTGCCCGGACTGTTGCAGACCGAGGCGTATGCCCGGGAGGTGCTGCGGATCTTTGACGAACCCGCATCCGATCTTGACGCTCTGGTCCAGGCAAGAATTGCCAGACAGTCGATCTTGACCAAGGACAGCCCGATCCGGCTTGTCGCGGTGGTTGACGAGCTGGTCTTCCATCGTGAAGTTGTCAGCCGAGAGGTGATGCGGGAACAGGTCGACGCGCTGGTGTCCGCATGCGAGCTGCCCAATGTCCAGGTACATGTGATCCCGCTCGGCACTGGCCTCTACGCCGGGCTTCATGGCGGCCTGGTGCTCGCGACTGTCGAGGGGCGTACTGTTGGGTTCCTGGACGGCTACCTACGCGGTCGGATCATCGAGGCCCCGTATGACACGGCCAAGCTGGAGGACGCGTGGGAGTCGACCCGAGGACATGCCCTGCCGTACCAGCAGAGCCTAGACCTGATCAAGAGGATGGCCGAGAAATGGACATGAACGGTGCACTATGGCACAAGTCGAGCCGCAGCGACACCAACGGATGTGTCGAGGTGGCCGAGAACCTGCCCGGTCGGGTGTACGTACGGGACACCAAGGACCGCGACGGCGGCACCCTCGCCTTCGCCCCGGCTGCCTGGCGGTCGTTCCTCGCCGAGATCACCGTCAACCGCTGAACCACCGGCCGGCCGGCAACTGACCGGCCCGGCCACCGGCGCCACCGTAGCCCCCTGTCCGGCCCACGACGCGGGCCTGACAGGGGGCTGACGCCGTACCGCCGGCCAATCTCACACGTTCATCAGCAGCAGCATCGTCGCCATGCCGGCGCTCATGACGCCGTAGCTCAGCAGATGCAGCCGATGGTTGGACGTCGTCGCGGCACGGTACAGCCACCACAGCGCGCCGGCCGCGCTCAGGACCACGAAGACGACGTTTGTCAGGTCCGCCCACGCCGGAGTCGGCGTGGGCGTCGCCCCGGCCGCGGCTACCCCGTGCACGTGCCCGGAGCCACCGCCGATCCCCATCTCCGACATCAGGGTCGGCATCGCCGCGAGCATCCAGATCATCGCCAGGTTCTGCGTGACGTGGCCCAGCACGTCGACGCGCTCCGATCTGCCACGCGCCCGCCCGTACCCGGGCAGCAACGCGAGCACCAGGATGCCGAAGATCGCGACCTGCGCCCAGGCGACCACGCCATCCACCATCAGCCAGGCCATCAGGATCATCGCGGCGCTCATCACGCAGTGATTGATATCGATCAGCTCCGCGTCAGAGAACGCCTGGTCACGCGACACGCCACGGCGACGAATCACCAGGTCACCGACGCAGACGAGCCCGGTCAGCAGAAAAACGATCGTCAGGACGGGAACCCAGGGCGTCTCCAGCACGACTCTAGCTAGTACCACAGGCCAAGCCGCCGAACAACGGGACGATCAGGGAAAGGGCCCACCGCGATGACCACCGTAGAAGCCGAGACACCGCCCTCCGGGGATACCCCGCCCGGGGAGGCACCCCCGTCCCCGGCCCGGCCGCGCAAGACCAACTGGTTCGCCGCGTTCTGGCGTTGGCACTTCTACGGTTCGGTACTCGTCATACCCGTACTCTTCTGCCTCGCCGTCAGCGGCATGACCTACATGTTCCGGGCAGAGGTGGACTCCCTCGCCCACCCCGGGGTGCTACAGGTGCCGGTGGCTGACGGCGCCGAACGAACGGCGCTGTCGGCCCAGGAGGCAGCCGTCCGCGCGGAATTCCCGGACCGCCCCATCCTGTCCGTGCAGGACGGCACCGGCGACCGGGCGACCCTGTTCGTCGCCGGGCTCGACGACGGCAGCAGCACCAACATCTACGTCGACCCCTACACCGCCACCGTCACCGGCGAGCTCAGCCAGGACCAGCTCATCTCCACCTGGGCCGAACGCGTCCACGGCGACCTGCTCATCGGCGACGGTGGCTTCGGCGACCGCGTCGTCGAACTCGGTGCCTCCTGGGCCATCGTGCTGACGATCACCGGGTTCATCATCTTCTTCCTCGGTCGCCGAGCGCGCGGCGGCGCACAGGCCAAAGGCAAGCGCGGCGCTCGGCTGCGCAGCTACCACGCCCTCGTCGGGCTCCCCGTCGGCCTCGGCATCCTGCTACTGGTCGTCTCCGGCCTGCCGTGGACCGGCGTGTGGGGTGCCCAGGCGCAGCAGCTCGCGGTCAGCGGTGGCTCCGGGCTCTGGGGCGCGGACCCTGGTGCCGAGTCCACCATCCGGCAGCAGATCGAGGACTCCGACGGCCAGTCGGCCCCTGCCGGGTGGGCCTCCGGCAACGCCCCGACGGGCAGCAGCACCGGCGGCGGCACCCCGATCTCGATCGACCGGGCGGTCGACGCGGCGCAGACGCTGGGTGCCCCCGGGCCGTACCTCGTGCTCTACCCCGAGGGCGAGACCGGCGTGTTCAGCGTGATGAGCAGCCAGTGGTACGACGTCGGCAACCCCGCCGAATCCGACGTCAGCCAGGAAATGACCATCCACGTCGACCAGTACAGCGGCGAGGTGGTCGGTCAGTACGGCTACCACGACTACAGCGCGATGGCAAAGGTCGTCTCCCACGGGATCGCCCTGCACGAAGGCCGCCGCCTCGGCACCGTCAACACGATCATGTCCACGCTCTTCTGCCTCGCGGTGATCTTCCTGTGCGTCACCGGTCCGATGATGTGGTGGACGCGCCGGGGCACCGCCGCCGGCCTCGCCGCGCCACGGGCGAAGCTCCCGGTCTGGGGCAACTGGACGCTGCTCGCCGCGATGGCCGTACTCGGAGTCTTCCTGCCCTTGTTCGGTCTTTCGCTGCTGGTCATCCTGGCGCTGGACCAGTTCCTCATCCGCCGGGTGCCCGCGCTGAAGTCCTACTTCGGCACGGTCTGACCGAACAGAGGTGTTATTCATGGTTCGTCGTACTCCATGATCGGACGGATCTCGATGGTGCCGCGCCGGGCACCCGGGCAGCGGGTCGCCCAGCTGACCGCGGTGTCCAGGTCCGGCAGGTCGACCAGGTAGTAGCCGCCCAGGATCTCCCGGGTCTCGGCGAACGGACCGTCGGTCACCAGCTGATCGCCGCCACGCAGCCGTACCGTCGTCGCGGTCTGCACCCCTTGCAGAGCCTCGCCGGAGATGAACGCGCCGGCGGCGGTGAGCGCCCGGTCGTACGCCCAGTACTCGTCGATCTCCGCCTTGATCTGCGCCTCGTCGGTCGGGTCACTGGCCGGGTCACCGTAGATCAGGAACATGTACCTCATCCGAACTCCTCCGTCGCGTGCCAGGTGCGGTACGGCGTACCGCCGCCCGGAACAACGACGAACGGCGACTCCCCGGATCGACCGGTTGCCCGGTCTCCCCCTCCGGCCGAAACGACGTGGGCCCCGGTGGCCGTGGCCCGGGTTACGGGTCACGGCCACCGGGGCCCGGGACGGTAAACGTCAGTCGGCGGCGGCCAGCCGGTAGGCGTGGATCACCGTCTGGGTGAACGTGCTGCCCTGGCGGTCCTCGGCACCGATCCGCAGCGACACGTACCCGTCACTGTCGGGGTGCTGCACCGTGGCCACCCAGTTGCGGCCGTCGGCCCGCACCGACGCCGGCAGCCAGGTGGTGCCGTCGTCGTAGGAGACCTCGACCGACAGCGCGTCCAGGTTGACCTTGACGCCGGTCTGCCGACGGATCGTCACCGGGATGTCGACCTGCGCACCGGCAGTGGCGTTGCCCGCTTCGTCGAGCGGCGGCGCGGGGCGGGCCACCATCACCGGCAGCTGGCGCCAATCGTCACCGTTGACCCGCCCGGACTGGAACGTCCAGGCCAGGTTCACCTCGGTGGCGAGGTCGCTGACGTCGCGGGTCGCGGAGGTCTCCAACCGGTACTCGGCCTGCCCGGGTGGCACGACGAAGTAGCCGAACCCGCCGACATCCCACTCGTCGACGAGCGCGCCGTCGCGGTAGAGGGCCGTGCGTTCGGTCACCGACGTCGAGATGCCGGCGTGTCCGGCGGCGTCACCGAACAGGGGCACCTCGGCGACGATCTCGTCGCCGAGCCGGCTGACCCAGCCGTACGGCGAGGTCGTCGCCGGCATGGCCGGACCGAACGGCGGCAGGTTCCAGGTGTCGGTGTGCCGGCCGCCTGCGGTGTACGCACGGGCCGGTTCGTACAGGAACGACACCAGATCCAACCAGCCGTCCTCGGTCGGGTTGGAGAAGTACAGGTCGGAGAACCAGCTGACCTGCTCGGCGCTGTACCACTCGATCCGCTCACCCGGGACGGCGACCTCGGTCAGCGAGCCGAACGACGCCAGGGACGGGCTGTCGAACGTGGCGGAGATCAGCCGGTCGGTGACCTCCCCGGTCTTGACGCCCCCGAAGTCCTGGCGGACCCGGGCCAGCTCGGCGGCCTGATAGTCCTTCTGGTAGCCGGTCGGGAACGTGCCGCTGAACATCTCACCGAGGGCGTACGCGTACGGGCTGTCGACGAAGCCGCCCTCGCCGTCCGGTTTGTACCAGTGGTGGGAGATGGCCGAGTTCAGCCAGGAGGCGGGCTCCGTACCGAGATTCTTGGTCGACACCCCGTCGAAGCTCGGGAACGACGCGCTGACGCTCAGCGCCCCGGCGTCCGCCTCGAAGGCCACCGAGACATCGACGGTGTCGGTACGGGCGTTGGCCTGCGGGACGGTTGCGCTGACCGGCTCGGACTGGCGCGCGTCCAGGGTGACCGTGGCCTCCTCGGTGAGGTTCACCTCGGGTTGCACGAGCACCGCGCTGGCGAGGGGGTCCCCGTCCTCGTCGAACTCGTCGATGCTGCTGAACAGACCGTAGCGGCCCTTGGGCACCCGTACGGTCGCGGTGCCGTCCGGGTCGTAGACGAGGTCGGCGTAGTCGGTGTCCAGTCCGATGAGGGCGGTGAAGTGCTCGGTCGCCGGCTCCCCGGACGAGTCGAGGTGGGCGACGGTGAGGTCGTAGCTCTCGACCTCGCGGTGCACCCCGACCGGGGTGACGACGCGCGCCGGCCCGGCGGTGGCGACCAGGTGGCCGCTGTAGAAGCCGTCGGCGGTCTCGACCCGGGTGTCGGCGGTGACGTCGACGCTGGCCGTACCGCCGGCCGGCACCTGCACCTGCGCGGCGCTGGTGGTGAACATGCCGGTCGGGACGCTCGCGCCGGACGGCCCGGTGATCTCCCAGGCCAGGTCGAGGGTGACCGGCGCGGTGCCGGTGTTGCGGTAGGTGACGGTCCGGGTGATCGGCTCGTCGTCGTGGTGCGGCCAGATCGCCCGGCCGAACGAGACACTGGCCGGCTCGGCGGTCACCGTCTGGGTGATGGCACGGGCCACGTCGACCAGGCCGGCACCTTGGCCGTACGCACCGGTTCCGGAGTGCGGTGCGGCGGAGCCCATCAGGGTGGACTTGAACTGCGGGGCGGTCCAGTCCGGCTGTTGCTGGGCGAGCAGCGCGACGGCGCCGGCGATGTGCGGCGCGGACATCGAGGTGCCCGGCGCGGAGACGTAGTGCTCGTCGATCGGGACGTTGAGGGTGGTGCCCTCGGCGCGGGCGGCGACGATGTCGACACCGGGCGCGGTGATGTCGGGTTTGACGGCGTCGTCGCCGACCCGGGGGCCACGGCTGGAGAAGTAGGCGAGTGAGCCGTCGCGGTCGACGGCGCCGACGGTGAGGGCCGCGTCGGCGCTGCCGGGTGAGCCGACGGTACGGTCGGCACCGGCGTTGCCGGCGGAGATGACGAACAGGGTGCCGGTCTGTGCGGTGAGGGTGTTGACCGCCTCCTCGAGGGGGTCGATCTCCGGTCCGTCGCCGCCGCCGATGCTGATGTTGACGACCGGGACCTGCTTCTCCACGGCGAGCCAGTGCATCGCGTCGATCATGGCGGAGTCGTCGCAGAACGAGCCGGGGCAGACCTTCGCGGAGATGATCTTCGCGCCCGGCGCGACGCCCCGGTACTTGCCGCCGGAGGCGGCACCGCTGCCGGCGATGATCGACGCGACGTGCGTACCGTGGCCGGCGGTGTCGCCGTCGGCCGGCGCGTCGGTGAAGTTGCGCGACTCGATGACGACGTCGGCCAGGTCGGGGTGCCCGGAGTCGACGCCACTGTCCATGACGCCGACGGTGACGCCGGCGCCGGTGAACCCGGCGTCGTAGGCGGCCGGCGCACCGATCTGGGCGACGCTGCGGTCGAGCAGCAACTCGCGCTTGCCGTCCAGCCAGATCCGATCGATCCCGGCGTCGGAGGCCCGGGCGGCACCGCCGCCGGCCACCGTGGACCACAGGTCGGCGATGGTCGCCTTGTCCGCGGTGACCGCGGTGCCGTCGATCGCCGGCAGGTCCCGTTGCACCTCGACGCCGTCCGGCTGGGCCGCGCCGCGTGCCGCAGCGCCGTCGGAACGGGTGAGGATCAGCGGCAGGTCGGCACGGGCCGCGTCGTGGTAGCCCCATTCGATCAGCTTGGTGACGTTGAACAGCCGCCGGTCCAGGGTGCCGCGCCCGACCAGGTCGACGGCGTCACGCGGGAGGACGTGCAGGTCCCCGTCGACGCGGTAGGTGCGGAACTGCATGCCGGCACGGCCCTGGCCTGCTCGCAGGGCGACCGCACCGGCTCCGGTGACGGTGACCTGGTCACCGGTGATCAGGGTGACGGTGGTGCGCTGGCCGGTCGGCGACTGTCCGGCGGAGGGCCGGCCAGCACCGTCACCACCGGTCGGCGCGGCCCAGCCGGGTTGCCCCGCCCCGAACACGAGTACGGCGGCCAGTCCGGCCGCCGCAAGTCTTCTCGATCGTGTCACCAGTACCTCCCCATTGGACGTCTATCAGGACGTCGGGTGGACGCGAAACCTAAGAGTTACACAGGCGACACTTGTAACGTAACCCCTGAATGAAACTTTCTATCACAAAACCCTGCTTTTAGGACTTTTCACAACCAAGTTGCCAGTGGACGGTTGCGCGACGGGCGAACGGACCACGACCGCTGTACGGAAACCCCCCAGAACAACGGCCGGGCGTGAACCGAACACCTCGCCCCGTCGTCCTCGCGGTGAGATCGCCACCGCGACGAGGAGCCCCCGTGAGACTGACGACCAATGCCCGCCGGGTCATCGCTGGGGCGGCGTTGTCCGCCGCAGCGCTGTGCACCATGGCAGCCTCGGTCCAGTTCGCCCCCGCCAACGCCGCCGGCATGCTGCGCGGCGCCGACATACCGACCGAGGACCAGCAGGCCATCGTCGCCGCCGCCGGGTCCTGCCCGACCCTGACCCCGGCCCGGCTGGCCGGCCAGCTGATGACGGCGTCGCAGTTCAGGTCCGAACCGGTGCAGGCCGTCAGCGCCAGCGGCGGCAAGGGCGTGGCCGGGCTGACCGACCCGGTGTGGCGACGCTGGGCACCCTGGCCACAGGCGGAACTCGCCGACCGCGACGCCAGCATCCACGCCCTCGCCCGGCACATGTGTCAGCTGGTCGGCCAGCTGCGGGTCGAGCAGGTGCCCGGTGACCCGTGGCAGCTGGCGCTCGCCGCGCACCAGCTCGGTGTGCCCGAGGTGCGCGCGGCCGCCGGAGTGCCGAGCGCCACCGGCGACTACATCGACACCGTCGAGCGCTACACCCAGTGGTACGCCCTCTACCCGGCCTTCGGCGGCACCGGCACTCCCGAGCCGACCCCGACCGCCGTACCGACCACCCCCACGACCCTGAGCCGGGCCGCCCCGGTCGCCGTACCCGACGAGTACCTCGCCGCCGTCCTGGCCGCCGGCAGCATCTGCCCGACGGTCACCCCGGCCCGGGTCGCCGCCCAGATCATGGCCCAGTCCGGCTTCGACCCGAACCTGCTCGGCCCCACCGGCGGCCAGGGCATCGCCCAGTTCCTGCCGCAGGTCTGGGTCCAGTACGTCCAGACCGCCGGCGACGCCACCCCGTGGGACGCCGAGGTCGCGATCCCGGCGCTGGGCAGCACCATGTGCCGGCTCGTCGACGAGATGGCGTCGCTGAGCGACGACCCCTACCCGTTGGCGCTGGCGGCGTACCACTGGGGAGCCGGCACCATCCAGGCCGCCGCCGACCTCGACGGCTCGTCGACCCTGGCCGCCTTCACCACGCTGGTACGCGAACACGAGACGTTCTACGCCGCCGACGCGCGGATCGGCGGTGCGACGCCGCCGGCCAGCCCCAGCCCGTCCGGTACGCCGCCGCCGGCCGCCGCGCCGGAAGCCACCGTGGCACCGGCCCCCGGCCCGACGCCCCCCTCGAAGGCACCAGCGGCGAACACTCCGGCGCCGAAAGCCACCACCCCGCCTGCGAAGACCCGGTGGCAGTTGGTCAGCCACGCCTCCGGCAAGTGCCTGACCCAGCATCACGGGCCCGACACCGAACGGTCCACCCCGTTGACGATCGCCACCTGCACCGGCGCCGACAACCAGCTGTGGGAGTTCCTGCCCGACGACACCATCCGGTCCCAGGGCATGTGCATGGACCTGACCAACGGTCGGACGAATGATCTCACCATCATCGGCAGCACCCGGTGCAACGGCTCCGCCGCGCAGCGCTTCCACCTCAACAGCACGGACGACCTGACCTCGCTGAAGGCGTCCGACGAGCGCGGCAAAGGGATGTGCGCCGACGTCTACGACGGCCGCACCGCCGACGGCAGCCAGGTGCTCCTCTGGCCGTGCACCGGCCAGGCCAACGCGAGCTGGAGCCGCCGCTGACCGGCTGATCCACTCACCCGTACGGCGCGACGGCCGGGTTTCGGATACCCGAACCCCGGCCGTCGCCGTGCCCCCGCTGAGCCGGCCGTACCACCGGGCGGTCAGCCCGGCGGTGGCGGCACCCCGGGGGCGGGCCGGCCTGCGGACAGATCCAGCACCGTGGTCACCTGGGTCTTCGCCGACGTCGTCGGGGCCGTCGGACCGGCACCGTCGGGGTCGGCGGTCGAGCCGTCCGGTACCGCACCCGCCGGGCCGGCAACGGTCACCTCGTCGGTGCCGCCGGCGGCCGACCGCGCCGAACCGGCGGTGACCTTGTCGCCGGTGACAGCGCCGGCCTCCGCGTCGACGGTGCCGTCAGCGAGGTCGTCCGCCGGTGCGCCGAGTCGGCGCCGGGCCCAGAACAGGGCACCGAGGATGACCAGCACCACCGACGCCACCGCCAGCGGCCAACCGGAGGCACCACCGGTCCCGCCGTCGCCGGCACCACCGGCCCGGGCCTGGGTCGCCACACTGACCGCCGCGACCGGATCGACGCTGCCCCAGCCCAGCTGGTCGTCACGCTCGGCCGCGGACGCCAGCTCCGCGGTGTCGCTCAACCGCTGCACCACCTCGGCGGCGGTCAGCTCCGGCTGGGCGGCGCGCAGCAGCGCCGCGACACCGGCCACGTACGCCGCGGCGTACACCGTCGCCGCACGCGGTTCGACGCCGGTCACCGCCGGTGCCACCACATCGACCTCGCCGGCCGGATGCTCGGCCACCGGCGCACCCTGATCGTCGACGGCGGCGACCCGCAGCACCGCGTCCGGCGGGCCGGGGGCCGGTTCCAGGTCGGCACCGACCCTGGCCGGCACGACCACCACGCTGTCGTGCTCGGCGGCGGTGGCGATCGCGTCGGTGACCTGCGGGTCGGACAGGTCGACGTAGCCGCCGACCACCACCACCTCGGCGCCGGTGGACAGGGCGACCTCAATCGCCGTCACCTGGTCGGGAATCCGGGCCTGGCCGGCGGTGTCGACCAGCCGTACCGGTAGCACACCCGCCTCCGGTGCCACCCCGCTGCGGGATCCGGCACTGAGGTCGGCGGCGACGATCCCGGCCATGGCGGTCCCCGTACCGAGACAGTCGGTGCCGGCCCGCCCGGCGCCGGTCACGATGTCCGCCCCGGCGGTCACCCGACCGGTCAGCTCCGGCAGCGTCGCGTCCACCCCGGAGTCGACCACTGCGACGGTCACCCCGGCACCCCGACTGCGTGACCACACCTCGTCGAGCGCGGGCCACGGCTGCCCCCAGTCGATCAGGCTCGCCTGGCAGCCCGAGGTCAACCAGGGCAGCGCGCCGGCGGCCACCGTACCCGGCGGACGGCTCGCACCGGCCGACGGCGAGGCCGACGGGGTCGGAGTCGGGGTCGCGGTGGGCGACGGCGCGGCGGTGCCGGTCGGCTGGCCGGCACCCGGCTGGGCGCCACCCGGTTGGCCGCTGGCCCCGGGCTGCGGTGACGACGGGGCCGGACCGCCGCCGGTCGGGGTCGACGGACGCGGCGTCGGATTCGCCGGTGCGGTGACGGGGGTGAGATGGCCGTACCGCACGCCCTCGCCGACCGCGTCCCAGGGCAGGACCAGCTCCCAACCGGCCCGCAGCACACTCGGGTCCACCAGGGCACCGCCGGTCGGCTGCGGCCGGCCGGCGTTGAGGTCGAAGATGTCGGTGGCCCGGTCGGCGTCGCCCAGCAGCCGGCTGGCGATGAGCCACAGATTCTCCGGCCGCCCGTCGACACTCGCCGCCACCACGTAGTACAGCTGGTAGCTGCCGGTCGGGCCGGGTTCCGGGGCCGACCGGTGCACCGGTGCGGCGGCGACGGCACCACCTACGGCACCGGCCGGTCCGGCGACGCCGAGCGGGCCTGCGGCCATCACGGCCAGGATCAGGCCGAAGGCGACCGGTACGCGGACGCCGCGCATCCTCATCAGATCGTTCCCTCCCTTGTCGGTGCCGGGAATCCGGCGATCCGCTACGGCATGGACGACGGCGCGATGTCCTAGGTTCACCACCATTAGGGAAGTGCATCGTGAACCTTTGCACCCGCTGCTTCGTCCCAGCGTTGGCAGATCGTTCATGGCTGGCGGGTGCACCCGCCAGCGGCGGGGGTGGGCATGCGGCACCGGTCACAGGTCCGTCACGCGTTGTCGACGCTCGCGGTCCTGATCGTCGCCGTCGCGGCGGGCGTGGCGACGGCGACCGTACCGCTGGGGTGGGGCGAGGTCCGGCCGGCCGTCGCCGCGCCGGCGCCCGGCCCCGTCCCCACCCAGGACGCATCCGCCGGGCAGAACGTGCGCTACTACGTCGTCGATCAGCTCCCCGGTGGTGAACGGGAGTTCCTGTTCGCCATCGCCGCACGCACCCTGGGCGACGGCCGCCGCTACCCGGAGATCTTCGAGCTGAACGTCGGGCGGCCACAGCCCGGCGGTGCAGAGTTGACCGATCCGACGATCCTGGAGCCGGGTTGGGTGCTGGTGCTGCCCGACGACGCCCGGGGACCGGGGGTGCGGTACGGGCCGCTGCCGGTGGCCGACGGGTCGCCGGCCATCGTCTCGGGGCAGCCGCCCGCCGACGCCGTACGTCAGCCCGACCGCGAGTCGGAGCTGCTGCTGCGCGGCGGGGCGGCGATGATGGCGGTCGGGCTGTTCGCGCTCGCGATCCTGGTGCTGCGCCGAGGCGGCGGCAACCGCCGGCTCGCCCGGCAGGCTCGGCCGGCGCGGCCGGCGCGGCCGTCGACCGCGACGAGTCGGCAGGCGACCGCGACGACGCCGTCGGCAGCCCGGCCGCCGGCCGTACCCGCGCCATCGACGACCCGGCAACCCGACCGACCGCCGGCGAGGACGATCCAGCCGGTGGTCGCTGCGAGCGGTGACCCGCCGACCGTCGCGACGCCGGCGACCGTCGCCGACCCGGTACCCGCCGCCCCGGACGAGGTAGCCCCGGACGTCGTTGCCCCGGACGTGGTGACCGAGACTGCGGCCGTACCCGGGCTGGTGGTCACGACGACGGCGCCGACCGGCACGACAGCGACAGCGACGGACCCGGTCACACCGGCCGGCGACGAACGGCGGCTGCCGCACCTCGAGGTCGAGTTGCGCGTCGGCGACGATCCGGCCGTCCTGCGGCTCACCGGCATCCGTCGGCCGCGCGCCGGCACCCCGTACGGGTGGTGGCCGGCCGGGCAGAACCACGCCGCGCCGCCGGTCGCGACGGCGATCCCGGTAGGCGTCGGCCCGGACGGACAGTTCTGGATCGACCTGCGGCAGGCACCCGACGTGCTCGCCGTCACCGGCCCTACCGCCGCCCGCCACCGGGCGGCCCGGCTGCTCACCACCCGGCTGCTCGCCGCCGGAGCCGGGGTGACCGTCGTCGGTGACGGGGTCACCGCCCTGCCGCAGGGCTGTCGTCGTTACCCTGCCGACGTGACCGCGCTCGTTGACGACGTCTCCGCGTCGGAGGCGGTGACACTCGTCGCGGAACCCGCACCCGACCAGCTGGCGGCGATCCTCGCTTTGGCGCACCGCACGGATGCCGCCACCGTACCGGTCGTGGTCACCGCAGGGCCGCCGGCCCGGTGGACCCTGCAGATGGTCGATGGCTGACCGCGACGGGCGCCAGCCGCTCACGCAGCGCCTGCAGGGCGTAGAAGGTCCGGGACTTGACGGTGCCGACCGGCACACCGAGCAGCTGCGCGGTCTCCTCACCGGAGCGTTCCCGCAGGTAGACCTCGACCAGGACGGTTCGCAGCCGGTCCGGCAGGGAATCGAGCGCGGCGTGCACCACCCCGGCGTCGAGCAGGCGTTCCACCGGGTCGTCGGTGTCGGGGTGGTCGTCGAGCAGCTCACCGGCGAGTTCGACCGGCCGGGTGGTCCGCAGGTCGTCGATCGCCACGTTGCGGGCGACCGTGTAGAGCCAGGACCGGCGCCACTCGCCGGTGCCGGTCCGCGACTCCGGCCGGCGCCAGGCCCGCAGCAGGGTCTCCTGCAGCAGGTCCTCGGCCCGGTGCCGGTCACCGTTGGTGAGCCGGATCAGGTACCGCAGCAGCCCTGGCGCCTGGCTCTCGTACAACTCACGCAGCTGCGTGTCGGCGCCGGCAGTTGCCGACGCCGACTCCGTCGCGGCGCTGATGTGCACCGTCATCGTCGATGTCGTCCTCGCGCGGATGGAAGCCCCCCGGTGACAGTATGGACGGATCAGGCGCACGGCAAGCTGGTGTGTCCGATTACCTCAGCCAACGCGGCAGCGGTCCCGTTTCGACACGAGTTGTTAACCGTCAACGGCCTGCCGGTCGGGACCCGCCGTGGTATGGATGGGCCCTGATGACTCCGGGACCGCGCACACCACCGCCGATCAGCGACACCGACCCGTACCGTGTCACGCTGACGACCACCACCGGGGGCGGGCTCGCCGACCCCGCCCGGCCGCAGACGGCGCTCAGTGCCGGGGAACTGGCCCGCACGATCCTGCGTCGCGGTGGCGGTCGGGACGTCCAGGTGCTGGTTCCCGACGGTGCGCAGCACGCCGCCCTGCTGCAGGCACTGGCCGACCGGCTCGGCCGCGACGTGCTGATGGTGCCGGCCGGCGCGACCACGACCGGAGCCGACACCGCGACGCCGGTGGACCGCACCACCGGCGCCGTCGTCGACTGGCTACTCGTCCAACCACCGTCATTGGCGACCAGCCTGCCGGGCTGGTACGACCTCGACGGTGGCCGGATCCGCCACCGCCGAGGCTGGGCGGCGCTGCCGCTCGCCCGGGGCCTCGCCTTCACCACCCGGGAGGCGTTCCCGCTCGCCCGGGCGGCTGCCGCGAGCGTCGGGGTCGGACATCCCGCGATGGCGACCGTCGCGTTCAGTGTCGACGACGCCGCGCCGCTGCTGTGCGGCTACGACGGTGTGCGCGTCGCCGCGTCCGGCACCGATCTGGCGGCCGCGCTGTCCGCCGTCGCCCTGTACGGCGGTGACCTGCGGGTGTGGCCGCAGGTGCCTACGCCGCCCCCTTCTCAGGCCGACACCGACGGCAACGGCGACGGCGACCCGGAAGGCGCCGACCCTCGCACCGGCCGTCTCCTGGGAATCCGGGTCGACCCGGCCGACCGGCTCCGGCACGTCGGCCTCGGCGCCGAGGTCACCGACGGCCTCGCGGTCCACCTGACGGAACTGGCCGCCCGGGTCGGGGCCACCGTGTGGGCACCCCCGACCGGCAGCCGGGTCGTCCTGCTGGAAGGGGTACGCGACCTCGCCGTCCGTGACCGGGACGGTCGCCTGCGTAGCTGGCAGGCGTACCGGCCGCCCGGACCGGACCGGCCCGACCGGTTCTGGTCCGATCGGGACGGACGGCTCGTCCCGGTCGGCGGCACCATGGACGCGGCGGTCGGCCCCACCGGCGAGGACCAGCCCGGGCCTACCGCCAGCGGCGTCGAACTCGTCAGCGTCGCCACCGATGCCCGTCCGGCGGCGTTACGCCGATGGGCCACGGTCCGGCGCCGCGACGGCCTTTTCCGGATGGAGCTGGCGGTGCTGGACGACGGACGGCTGGCGGCGCGCCACGGCGACGGCGGGCTGCTCGCCGTCGGACCCCGGGAGTTCCGGGCGCTGCTGCGCCGGGCCGGCTGGACGGGGCAGGACCTCGCCCTGTTGACCCCGGTGCCACCCGAGCGGTTCGCCCAGCTCCGCGCCCACGTCACCGCGCTCGCCGACCAGATCCCCGCCGATATCTGGGCACCGGAGCCGGGTGCCCGACTCGCCGTGGTCGAGGGTCAGCCCCGGTCGCTGCGGGCCGCCGGGGCACCGGCCCGGTGGTGCCGGCTCGCGCCGGCCGCACCCGGCGCGACCGACCTGGTCACCGTCTCGGCCCGCTGGCGCAGCCATGACGGATGGCTGGTACCGACTCCCCCGACGCCGGCCGCCGACGGGGCCAGCGGCGGCCGTGTCACGGCCGGCACCTCCGCCGACCCGGCGCTGGACGATCCGGCACCGGACGCGCAGGCATCCGCCGACCCGACACCGGTCGACCCGCCGCCGCCGGGTCGACGCCCGCCGATGGTCTCCGCCGCCAGGGGCAGCCGGGCGCACGGGGTGAACTGGTTGCCGGAGCGACCCGACGTCAACGCGGAGACCTTCGACCTGTACGTCCCGGTCGCGCTGCCCGCCGCCCGGGTCGCCGCCGACGGGCTGCCCACCGCTGAGCTGTTCGTCGTCGGTCAACTCGATGCCGACCGGCTCCGGATGGCCCACTTCGGCGCTTCGGTGCTACGGGTGTCGGTCGCCCCGGGCGGGGCGGTGGCCACGACCGGGTTCACCGACACCGCACCCCCCGACCTGCGTCACCTGCTGCGCGGAGTCGACAGTTACCTGCTACCGGCCGGCTGGCTGGACCGGGTCCAGGTGGCGCAGGGCTGGACCCCGGCCGGCCCCGGCGAATGGCAGGCTCAGCCCGACGCGCCGCCAGCGGCGCTGCTGCTGCGCTGCACCGGTGCCCGGCACGGGGTCGACGGCCTGCCCAACGACGTGGTCCGCTGGCCGGCGGGACGCCGCGCCGCGACCGGGTACGCCGTACTGCCGACTGTCGGGGGCCCCGACGACGACCACCTGGCGGTCACCGGCTCCCGGCCGGCCGCACCCGCCGGCGCGGCGCGGCTGGTACAGCTGCGGATCGAGCCGGGTCAGGCGATCGACGTCGCGGCCAGCGCCGGCCGGATCGCGCCGCTGACCGCCGTACGGTCCCGACTCGTGACGCTCAACGCCGCCGGCGTCGAGGTTCTGGTGCCGCCGCGCAGCTACGACCGGGTCACCGTGACCCGGGTGTACGGCGCGGAGGACGGCCGCTGGGTCCTGCGTGCCCGGCGGGTCGAGTTGCCGCTGGCCACCCTGTTCACGCAGACCGGCTGACCGGCCGGTGTCTTGACGGCGGGTCCGTTGCGGGGACTGCTGGTCGACGACGATGGTCCGCTCCCAGTGGGTCCTGCTACGCCGGCCAGTAGGCCGGGCTCTGCACGGTCGACGGAGCGGGCACCTGGTACCACTGTCGAGTGCCGGGATCGTTCGGGTCGGCCGGCCCCGGCAGGTACCAGGAACCGGCCTCATCGCGGTAGTACTGCACACCGCCGACGAGCACGAATCCGGAGGTGGTCACCGCCGGCGCGTCCACGACGATCTCGGTCGTCAGCCCTCCACCCGGGTACGGCTGGTAGAACCGCACCCAGGACGGCGCGGTCGGGTCGGTGACCGCGCCGGCCGGCGGGTTGAACAGGTGACTCGCCGGTACGTAGACGTCCCCGACCGTGGTCTGTGGTGTCCCCCGCAGCTGCGGCGGCGGCCGGTTCTCGGCGAAGCTGCGGACGTAGTCGTCGGTGAGCTTGCCGGTGCCGACCGGGACCAGGCGCAGCGGCGCGCGGTAGTCGACCGCGTCGCTGACCATGCCGGCGGCCTGCTGTGCCCCGACCCGCACCTGGTAGGGCTGGCCGGCCTGCAGGCCATCGAGCCGGACGGTACCGCCGTCGAGGCGGACCACCACCGGGACGCTGCCCGCCATGGCGCTCGGAACCGACCCGGGCGGCGGCAACCCGGCGGTGGGGGCACCGTCACTGATCAGGGCGTACCCGGTGCCGTCAGGAAGGGTCCGCAGCCGGGCGGGGACGCCACCGGCCTGCCAGTCACCGTCGACCTCGACACGCGACACGTCGTGCGCCGACGGTTCGGCCCCGCTGGCCGCCGGTGGGGAGTGGTCGAGCAGGTAACTGGCGGTGTCGACGTCGAGCTGCCCCAGCGGCCAGTTCACCGGGGCCGACAACTGCGCCAGGTACGGGAAACGCGTGGCGGGCGAACCGTCCGGCGGTGGCGCCCAGTCGTTGAGGAAGAACAGCGCCGCCGCCTGCAGCATGTCCTGCGGGCGGGAGAAAACGGTGCCGAGGAAGACCCACAGCGGGGCGAAGTCGGTGGCGTCGACGTCGTCATGGATCGACCATCCGCCGTACGTCGACGGCGTGGACCCGGAGCGGCGCAGGTTGCCGACGCCCGACGCGGCGACCGGCGGTGCCGCACCACTACGCGCCAGCTGCAGCGCGGCCAACTGCATGCCGACCGCGATCTTGACCTGGGTCTGGATCACCGCCGCCAGCAGCGATCCGCGGAACAGTCGCCACTCCGGATGGTCGTAGTCGGTGAGACTGACCTGGTTGAAGCTGAGGCCCAGCTTGCGGTCGCGGTGCGCGTCGATCGCCGCCTCGGCGTCCCCGGGGTACGGCATGGTCGGATCCCAGCCCGGTTTGCGCTCGGTGAACCCGTGCTCGACCTCGCTGCGGGGGTCGCCCGCCAGCCGGTAGAGCACCTCCTCGTGCTGGTGGTACAGGCTGGCCAACGCCGCATATCCGGGCGCGCCGGCGTGCCGGGCGAGGAAGCCGCCACCGACGTGGACGTGGCCGCCCGATTCCCGGATGATCGTGGCCCCGCCGGGATCCGGGCTCCGCGTGTCGGTCTCCTCGTCGAGCACCGTCACCACGTCCCGGACCCGCACCGTCGCACCGGCGGCGCGGAGAATCTGCTCAATGGTCAGCAGGGTCGACCAGGTCTGTGGCGACGAGGTCAGTACCGGCGAGATGATCTCGCCGTCGACGGTGTCGTCCAGCTGGAACGACCACTCACCGGGCCGCAGCGGGCTGTGCGGGTCCTCCGGCTCGTCGGACCGGATCAGTCCGGCCGCCTGCAGCTGCGCGCCGATCGCCACGAGGCGATCGTCGACGCTTCCGGACGCTCCCTCGTCGTCGCGGTCGTTCGCCGGCAGCACGAACTCGATCTCGACCCCCCAGCGGACCTTCGACGCTGCCGGGTCCATCGCGTCGTCGGTCAGGAACGGCACCGGGAACTTCCCCTGTGCGATCCGATCGCGGATCCACTGCGGGACGTCGGACATCGACGGTGGCATGTCCAGATCCCAGGCCGTGTCGATCGTCGAGCCGGCTGTCGGTTGCCCAGCGGACGCGACGCCGTATCCGCTCGATGGGCCGCCGGGGTCGATGCTCTGGCCCGGATAGCCGTACGACGCCGGACCCGAGCCCAGCACGATCCCGCTGTCGTCGTCGCCAGGCCCGTCGACCGCTCGGAAGCCGTCGAAGTCGACCCCGTCGTTGAGGGTGTCCCAGCCCTCGTCGCCAAGATCCTCCGGGGTGAACAGCCGCCAGGGCCGGCCACCTGCCGAATCCTCCGGTGACACCGGCACCTGCAGCGGCGCGTGCGGCGAGGTCTCCGATCCGATCCGCAGGGCGGCGACCGGTGCCAGGATGTCGGCGTTCAGGGCGGTCGCGTAGTCGGCCACGAACCCGCCGTCGGTGACACCGACGCCGCAGGTGATCAGCGCGACGGGGCCCGACCGGTTGCCCAGCGGTGCGGTCATCCTCGCCAACTGCCCCGGTGTCACCGGTACCTGCCGGGTCCGGCCGTCCGCACCCCGCACCGGGACCGTCGTGCGGGTTCCGTCCGCGTGCACGACCACCACCGGCATGTCGCCCGGCGGCAGGAAGTCCTCCGGCGAGAACTGGTCCAGGTCCGCGTCGTCCAGCAGCGCGATCCCCGTACGGTTGCCGTCGAGTCGAACGCCCAGCACCTCCTGGCCGTCGAGGTACCAGCGCCGGTCGGCCCCACGGGTCAGCTCGGCCGGTCCGGGGGTGCGCGGCGTGACGTCGCCCGGCGTGGCCGGTGCCGTGCCGACGGGTACCGACGACGGGGTCAGCGCCGCGAAGATCGGATCATGCTCCATCGCGGCCCCGGCTGCTTCGCGTCCGGCGCCTCGTGCGTCACCCGGTGCCGGGGCCCCGGCCGGCGTCGTCGGCGGTGCGGTCGAGGTCGCACCGGCGGGCGGTGTCCTACCGGCGGGCCCGCCCGACTGCACCTGAGGCTGCACGACAGCGATGACTGGGTCACCCTCCGACTCGTCGTCAGAGTCTGACTCGTCGTCAGGACCCGGCTCGCCCTCGTCGCCAGGACCCGACTCCTCGTCAGAGTCGGGATCGTCGTCGACTTCGGAGATGCTCGACTCATCGCCCGACTCCGGGTCCACCGTGACGTCGCTGCCCGGCGGCAGCGGAACGTCCGTGGGCAGTCGTGTGGGCGCACTCGCCGACCAGCCGAGGAGACCGCCCGGGACGTCGATGGCCAGCGTCCCGGCCGGGCCGGTCAGGTAGACCGTCACGTCGTACCGGTAAAGGTGGTAGTCCCGCGCAGCTTCCACGTTGCGCTCGGAGACGTCCGCGATGGACGTCTCCCCGCCGGTCTCATGGCCCATGCCACCGGTGAACGGCGCGTCGGTACCGAGCCGGACGCCCTCCGCGACGTTACTGCGCCCCGACGGACCGACCGTCACCGTGGTGCCGGAGCTACGGGAGTGCCCGACGCTCGGCGCGGTCTCGTTCTGCCCGTACCGGCGACCCTTTCCCCGCATGGTCAGCGGGTCACCGGTCGGCGACCGGTAGTACTGGACAGCCTTGACGTCCACGGTCACGGTGAGGTCGGTGCCCGGGATCCGGTATCCACCGCCGAACACCTCAGGCAAGCGGACCTGCATCGAGGAGTCGTCGGCGTGGTCGTCGAGCGACAACTGCACCTCGCTGTGCCACGGCAGCCCGGGGACCTTGCCGTCGTCGACCGCCGATGGCGGCAGTCGCGTCGACGCGTTGACCAGGCCAGCGTACGTCTGCACCACATTGGCGATCTTCGCGAAGCGGGGTTGCAGGGTCGGGTCGGCGAGCAGGTCCCGGTTGGCCCGTGGACGGGCCGCCGGCCGGGGGCTCCATCGCACCGGCGGTGCGGCGGGGAAACCGGCAGGCCGCCCAGTGGTCGTGAAAACCCAGGTCCCCCGCTGGTCTGCGGACTCGGTGAGCGCCATCGGTACCAGCAGTTTCATCGTACCGGTCAACGCTTCGGGGGTGCTGACCTCCCAGTCCCACTCGATGAACCGGTTGTCGAACCACACCTGTCGGGCCCACTGCTCACCACCGGCGTAGAGCGAGTTGGTGAGGAAGAAGGATTCCCGGATCGCCGAGGAGATCAACTGCATCCAGTACGGCTTGTGATTGGTCAGGCCGATCCACACCTCGAATTCCATCGGCTGCACGAACTGGGTCGACCCACCCTTGATCCCGATCCGGAAGATGTCCTTGCCGTCGCGGGACATGCCGACGTCCGACTCGTTCTCCTGGGAGTAGGCGACACCGCCGGACGCGCCCGCGTCGGTGGCGGACGTCGGTTTTCCATACCCTTTCACGTTGACGACGGTCCAGGACCACTCGTCGCCCTTGCTGTCGGAGCGGGACGAGCCGTCCAGCGCCTCGGCGCGCAGCAGCAGGTCGACGTCCTGGCGGTTGCCGCTCGACGTCGGCTCCCCGACGAAGCGTCCCTTGACCTTGATCTGCATCAGCCGCAGATTCCGGAACGGACCGGGAACGACGAACAGCCCTCGGACACCGGTGCGGCGCAGCGCGAACTCCTGACTCTCCAGTGACCTGGAGGAGAACTGGCTGCGGACGGCCCGGCGTAGTGTCGTGTGCCGGTCCCCGGCCGGGATCAGGCCCTGCTCCCGCATCGTCGTCTCGATGAAGGTCAGAACCCCGTCGGCCTGCAACCGTTCCGGGTGGCTCATCGCCTGGGCCAGGTCCGGGTCCACGTGCAGGGGCGCCACCGCCGGCAGCGGCGTCACCGGCGGCGCGGTCCCCGGCGGCGGAGCCGCCGTTGCGGCCGCCGGCGTGGGCAGCGGCAGACTCAGGTCGCGGGCGGTCTCGACCGGCATCATGAAATCGAGCCCGCTCGGCACCTTCAGGTACCCCGTCCGGGTGGTGCTCGCCGGGGCACCCGGCCGGTCCGGGGTGAAGAAGTCCTTCAGGTCGTTCCACTCGACGATCGACAACTCCAGCAGCACGTCACCCTGGTAGATCCCTTTGTCACCGCCGTACGTGGCGCGGCTGATGTCGGCACTTCCGACGCTGTCGGAATTCTCCTGGCCGATGGACCCCTTCTTGCTGGGACCGGCGAGTTCCACGTCGACCCGGCCGATCGCGGCCTCGTCGTCGCCGCTCGGGTCGGGGGCCAGGTAGGTGCCCGACGGGGCGAACCCGTACGTGACGTGGGAGCCCTTCTCAGACCCTCGTTCGCGCTTACCGGCGCGCTTGAGATAGTGCTCGATCTCCACGGATCCAGAGATACGGCCGGCGCCGGGCGGCACCACCCGGGCGCGGACGATCAGCACCATGTGCGAGGTGAGGCCCTCGTCCAGCGAGATGATCCAGCCACGACCGTCGGTGAGTTCACCGAAATGGGCGTTCAGGTGGTTGGGGATGCCGATCTGCCACAGCTCCCGCGGCCAGTTCAACGGATCGTCGAACCAAACCTGGGACTTTCCGGTGGTCTGCCGGTAGAGGTGCGCGGCAAAGACGACCGCCTCCGGAATGGCGACGAAGGCGGTCTCGACGGTGTTGACGCCGTACAGGTCGAACCGAACAAAGTCGACCGAGTCGACGTCCTCCCGGAGCGCCGACCACTGTGTTCCGACGGTGTCACCAGCGGTGACGGTGTTCGCCTGGTTCACCTGGTCGAGGGTGAGCGGGGTGGCCGGCAGATGCTCGACCGGCGTCACGATGCCGGCCGGCGCGCCAAAGGTCCAATTGTGGCGGAGGGCACCGGCCTTCGCTTCCCGAACGACCAGCAGGTACACCGCACGGTAGCCGTTGTCGATCACGTCACCGGTGGTCTCGGTCCGACGGTACGACTCGACCGCGACCGACCAGGTGTCGCTGTGTCCGCTGGACCAGCCCTGTTCCCGGCTGACCGGCAGGCCGGCCCGGCTGTTGCTGGTCATCGGAATCGCCAACCCGCCGGCGACGACGAAGCCCCAGCTCAGCTCGTTGCCCGTCGTGCTGGAGTGGCCGGACGAGGTGATCGTCCGGGTGTTGACGCTCATCGGATACCGGCTGCTGTCGAGGTGATCCTCCAGGTAGACCGTCAGCATGATGTCGTACTTCTTGCCATTGACCTTGACGGTGAACGGGTCACCGACCAGGTGCCGGTTGAGGTCGGCTTCCAGCGCGGGACGGCTCAGCCGGCTGATCGTCCGGTTGGTGTCACGGTCGAGCGTTTTCACGCCGCCGAGGAACTTCAGCGCATGCTCGATGGTGAGCACCACCACCTCGGAACCGGGCAGTGACACCGGCACCCCCCAGCCGGTGCCGCGGCGGGTCGCCAGCGCCAGCGACTCGTTCGCCGTCGGCGCGGTGATCCGGCGGCCGCGATGGTGCGGCATCGCCACCGGTGCCGTCGCAGCGGTGCGCCGCTGCGGAGTCCATCCGGCTCGCGGAGTCCCTGGCGGTACCGTCAGACCAAGCAGTTGATTCAGGAGCGTCCGCTGATTGCCCTGCGGCACGGGCAAGGCTGCCGGCGGCCTACGCGCCTGGTGCTGAATCCCGTCGGACAGCGCCCCACCGGTGAAGGCCCGCTCGAAGCGCCGTCGGTCCGGTACGGCGACGCCGAGCTCGGCGGGGATCCCGCTGCGGCCGACTGGCGGAATCGTGAAGTTGTCCAGCTCGGTCGTCAGGACGGCCCGGTACTGCACGTGGTACCGGGCCTGATCGGCACGGCGGACCAGCACCACATGGTTGGACACGTCGCTACTCAGGTCGAGGGCCATGCTCTCGCCGCTGGAGATCTTGCCCTCGACACCGAGCGTCCCGGTCACCCGCTGGCCGGTATCGCCGACCGGCGACGTGGCCGGGTGCACCAGGCTGATCGCGTTGAACGACGGATCGAAGGCCAGCCCGCTGGAGGCGCTCACCCCCTCGCTCAGGCTGATCACCACGCTCATGTCGTCGCGCACCTCGACCTCGGGCGCCGACCCGATGTACTGCACCCAGAGCGGCTCGACGGTCAGCTTCAGACTGCCCGTGACCCCGTCGACCGCCAGCGCGTCGGTGCGCACCCCGCCGGACATCAGGTGCGTACTGCGGTTGATCAGGCTCCGCTCGTTGAGCAGTTGCGCGGTGCCGACAGTGGCGACGCCGACCCGCTGCTGCGGCGTCAACTTGCTGCCCGCCAGTTGTCGGTGCCACTGCAGGATCAGCGGGGTCAGACCGATGGCGTTGAGCACCGGCCGGGCCCGGGTCGGCCGGTGCTCCTCCTGCCGCTGCGGTGGCGACTTCTCGGTGTCGACCGGCCATCCGTTGTCCCGGCTGGTGTACTGCTGGGGAACGACGACCACGAGACCACTGCGCGACGGCGGCAGGTCGGCGGTGGTCCCGAAGCGCCGCCCGTCGGCGTACACCTCGAAGCGCAGTCCGGCGTCGAACATCGTCGTCTTCTTGACGAACATCTGCCGACCGGTGACCAGGGTCCGGTTCTGCGACTGAGGTGTCGCGTACGTCCCCTCCAGCTTGACCGGGAAGTTGAAGATCAACCGGCTGACCCGCTTGGCGAAGCCGGTGAGTCCGACCAGCATCAGCTCGATCGGCGCCGGAAGCCCCTGGTTGGATTCGCGGTCCTGGGAGGTGTTCGCCGACCCGGAGCCGAAAACGACCTTGTACGGGACAGGTCCGGTGCGGGTCCGCTGGTGCGGCCGTCCGTGGGTGACGACCGGCCGGATCCAGACCAGCCGGCCGGCGGCCTCGACGGTGATCCCCCGAACGAGGACCTGGTCCCATTTTTCGAGAAATTCGCTGTACTCGTCGTCGATGAACGGGTCCGGTGAGCCGTCCGTAGCCCCGCCCGCCGACGCTGGCGGGGTGTACAGGTCGGTCAGCGCCTCGCGGGCCGCACGCCGGACGGCGTCCCGCTCACCGGCAGTGAAGATTGCGGATGTCGAATCGGACACCAGGTCCTGCAGCAACTCACCGACAAGGTTCTCCACCGGCTGGCCGGCAGGCGGTCCCGCCTGGTAGGCGTACATCTGACCGAGCGCCCCGCCGTACTGCGGGCCGGTGTACCAGGGCAGGACCGGAGGTTCGGTGAACAGCTCGGCCAGATTCAGGTCGTCCGGAAAGTCGTACGGACCAGGATCTGGTTCGTCGAACAGCTCGGCCAGATTGAGGTCGTCCGAGAAGTCGTACGGACCAGGCGGTGGCTCAGCGAAGAGGTGGGCCAGCGGCAGGTCGTCCGGAAAGTCGTACGGTCCTTCGACGGCCGGTTCGGTCGAGCGCTCCGGTCCGCTGCGCTCGTCGTCACCAGCCACTGGTAGGTCACTCGACATCAGCGGTACCGGGAGCCTGACCGCGCGGTCCGCGTCGCCGTGGTCACTGGCCCGACCGGCGGCGTCGAGGTCGTCCCCTCCGAGGTCCGAAACGCTGTCAGACTCGGCGTCGCTGGTCGTCACAGGCCGCTGTGGCACGGTCGACACCTCTGGACCAGCATCCGTCGGCACCTCCGGACGCTGGCGGCCCGGCCCTGCCCGCCCGACGACCGGGGTGGTGTCGTTCGACGTCGTCGCCGGCCGGTGCGGGCCGGCCGACGTCTGGCCCGGTGCCCGGGGGGCGTGTTCGTTGGCGACCGGCCGGACCGGCCGGTCCACGCCGTGGTAGCCGCCGTCGGTGCCGACCGGGCCGATGAGCCGCTCGAGCAGGTCCAGGTGACGCTGTCGCAGCCCGCCGTCGCGCCAGAGGTGCCAGTTGTCGGCCGGGGTCGCCGTACCGTCCTCGGTGGGCTTGGGCGCGGTGAAGTCACCGAGCAGGCTGCCCGGGATCGAACCGGTGCCGGACCGGTCGTCGCGCAGGCCCAGTTGGTGCATGAGTTCGTGGGTGTAGTACTCCCCCTGCGCGTCGGCCCACCACGCGTACTGATGCATCTGTTGGTCC
The DNA here is from genome assembly GCF_030345095.1 of Solwaraspora sp. WMMA2056. NCBI lineage: Bacteria > Bacillati > Actinomycetota > Actinomycetes > Micromonosporales > Micromonosporaceae > Solwaraspora > Solwaraspora sp. WMMA2056. The sequence continues at coordinate 4,445,961 of NZ_CP128360.1, read as the reverse complement.
CGCTCGACCAGGTCGACGACCTGGTGCGCGCTCTGCGGCGAGTCGGCGCGCAGCACGGTGACGTGCACCTGGTCGCCGTTGCCGATCAGGTTGCCGGCGCTGTTGACGTACTCGTGCACCCCGGCCGCCAACCGCTGGTGGATCGCGTCGATACCAGCCGGCCCGACCCCGGTCGTGTCGTTGATCCACACCCGTACCTCGAGGTCGGTGAACCACTGACCCTCGTGGAACACCCGGCGGACGTCGAAGCCGGACCGCACGACGAGCCGTTGGTCGCCATCGGGTCCGAGCTGGTGCGCGGGATCACCCCAGAAGTGTTCGCGTACGCCGACGCTCGCCTCGGCACGGGCCGCCGCCCAGGCGGGGTCGTCGGCGGGCGTCGGCGGCGGCACGACCCGTGGCGGGGCGGGCGGCGCCGACGGTGGCGGTGGCGGTGGCGGCTCTGGCTGGACGGGTACGGGTGGGGCAGCGCTGTCACGCGGTTGCCGCGCGTCCGCCGTCTGCTCCGGCGGAGGGGCGATTTCCGCCGGTGCCGGCCCGACCGGGGTGGGTGGCGACACCGTCACGTCCGAGGTCACCGTGGTCGGCACGGTCGGCACCGGGCCGGCCGACGGCGGGGGGACCACCGCGCCGACCGACGGCGGGGAGATCACCGGAGCGAGGGGGTCGACGGCCGAGGCACTGACCACCGGCGGTCGGGGCACCGGACCGGAGGCGATCGGCTCCGGTCCGGGGCGGTCCAGCGGGCCGGGGCGGTCCAGCGGGCCGGGGCGGTCCAGCGGGCCGGGGCGGTCGGCCCGCTCCGGGGTCGGGGCGTCGACCGGCCGGGCCTCGGGCGGCGTACTCCCGTGCTTCTCGGTCGCCGGCTGGCCTTGGGCAGGCGGTGGCGAGGAGTTGGTCGGCGGCGCGGTACCGGGCGGCACACCACCGGGACCGGAGGTGACGACCGGCGGCGGTCCGAAGCTCAACCGGCCGAGCCAGTTGCCCAGCGGCTGGGCCAGCTTCAGCTCGGTGATGGTCTGGATCGCTGCGGCGCCGGCGGCGAGGCCGGGCATCTCGGGGTCGATGTCGACCCTGCCGTACACGGCGGCACCGGATATCACTTCGCCGATCGTCTCGCCGATGGCGGTGCCGATGGCGACAGAGGTGAGGACGATCGGCAGCCGGAGGTGGCGCGTCGGTGACGGGCCACCTGCGGTCCGCCCGTCCGGGCCGCCGGTACGGCCGGGGCCGGTGTCCGGGCCACCCTTTTCCCGCGAACCGTCACCGGCACCGCCGCGCCCCACCGGCGGCGGCGATTTTTCGGTGAAGACGCCTGCGCCCCGGCCGGGGCCGCCGCCAGGCGGGTCGAGGTCGAACCTGCCCGGTCCGTCGCGTCCCGGCCGGGGTGTCGGAAGGAGCTTGCGCAGCAGGTTGGCGGTGATGAAGTGCTGGAACATCTCCGAGAAGTAGCCACTGATGAACGACGACGACAGATGTTTGCCGTTGACGTCCTTCCGGTGGCCCTTCTTGATCTGGTAGTCCTGTACCCCGCCCGACATGCCGAGTTCGATGACGCCGCCGATCGGGCCGTGGATGAACACGCCCTGGGCAGCGGTCTTGAACCAGGGCGAATTGACGAACGACTTGAACCAGGGGGTGTTGACGACGGTCTTGAACAGCGGTGACGAGACGATCCGCATGATCAGGCGCTGCATCCCCAGCCGCACCAGCATCCGGGTGATGGCGAACTTGATCGGCAGCAGGGCCGTGGACAGGCCGAAGCTGACGTAGGACATCGCCACGGCGATCGCGATCTCGAAGAGCAGCACGATCAGCTCGGCGATGATCATGAGTTTCATGTACTCGGCTTCGGTGGCGACCTCGCCGGCGAACGCGGCGAGTGCCCGTGCCTGCTCGGCGGCTCCTTCCAGCACCGAGACGTCACCGGAGACGAACTGCTCCATGTGCATGGCGAAGGCTTCGGCTGCCTGACCGTCGAAGGACCTGCGGACGCCGACCACCAGGAACTCGACATGGGCCTGCAGCTCACCGAGGTCGAGAGACACCCCGAGATAGAGGTCCTGCACGGTACGCAGCATGTCCTCGTTGATGTCCGGCATGCGCGAGCCGGTGAGGACCATGAAGAGGTTGTTGATCTCCTCGGAGGGCTGGATCGCCACAGCTCACCCCGCTGCCGGCGGTGGACTCACCAGCGCCGGCCCTGGTTCCCTGCTTCCACTTCACCCTGGGCGAACGTTTCGCTGGCCTGCTGACCACCCTCGTCGGTCATCATCAGCACCCCACGGACCCGCGTGACGAGGACCTTCAGGTTGTCCGTCGGGCCATCCACCTTGGACCGATAGGTCTGCGCGATCTCGTCGGAGGTGCTGCCCGCACCCGCGAGATTGAGGTCGTGGATCTGCTCGATCGTCTCACCGAGTCGCCCCAACACCTGCTCGGCCTGGCCGAACCGGGCGAACCGCAACCGCAGATCGCTGGGTACTACAAGCTCGGACACGCGACTCCCCCCGGCAATCCCCGCGCCACCGCACGCCCACCCGGCAGCGCTAGGACAACTCTGCATGGTCAACCCTGCAGACCGCCGCCGGCTGTCGCCATGGACATTTCCCTAGACTTGGCCTGGCAGACCCCGTCGAGCAGGCCCTGCCCACGGAGTGATCCGCCCGCTGGTCAGCTCCGACAGGCGACGATGACTTCCGCGACCTGACGCAGCGCGACCGCATGCTCGGGATGGCGGGTCGCCAACCCGACCGATCAGCTCCACGCCCGACACCCGGTCCGATGGCGGCACCCGCAGGATGCGTGCCAGTGCCACCGCCTCCGGTAGCCGCCCATCCAGGACCAGGTCGACCGCCTGCCGGACGGCGGCCACGCCGGTGAGCTGGCCCGCCGCTGGTGGCTGCGCGCGCAGGTGCCGCCTCAGCGTCAACCTGGTCGCCGGGGTGGTCGACCCCGGCCGCGCCGGAGTGGACGATGGTGCGGTCAGGATGGCACCCAGCTCGCCGGCCCACTGACGCAACTGCCGCCAGGCGGCCTCGCGGGGATCGGCGGCCAGCTCCCGGCGAGCGTCGGCGAGCGCGGCACCGGCATCGGCATGCGCCCGGTGAGCGTCGATGGCCGGTTGTGCCGTCCGCAGCACAGCCCAGGCCTGCGCGACCAGGGGATCCGGTGCGGTGGACGAGGCCGACGCGTCGACCGGGCCGGCCGCCGGGGCCAGTACCCGTACCAGCAGATCCGCAGCGCCGCGCCAACGCTCGTCGGCCGCCGCGCGGTCCGCTGGTGCGGCCGCGATCGCCGCGTCACGGGCACGACGGGCGGCGACCACCGCGTCACGCAGCGGACCGGACGCCGGCGTCGCGTCCCGGGCGGCGGCGTCCCATGCGTGGTCGGCCGCGGCAGCGGTTCCACGTAGCGCATCAGGCCGGCGGCGTACTGCCCGGACCAGCCCTTCTGCTTGACCTTGACGCCGGTTCCGGAGGTGACGGACCGACTCGCTGTGTTCGGTCTGGGTCTCCTACAGCCCATCTTCCGACCTGTTCAGCCCGCTCGTGCACGCCGAGGGCGGCCGGCTGACCCAACTCGACGCCGACGGCCGGGTGGTCCACCTGTCACCGACGTTCGTGGGGCAGCTGCGCCGGAAGCCGACCGAGGTGCACGGCTGGCCCTTCGCCGATCTGCTGCACCCCCGCCACCGGGCCGAGTTCCGCAGCGTTTCGAGGCGTTGCGCTCCGGTACGCGCCCGTACTTCTCCCGCCCGGCGACGCTGGACCGGCCGGGCGGCGGGGCGATGGCCGGCCGACTCACCACGATCGCGCTGCTCCGTCGTAGCGGGGCCCGGGTGCTGGAGGGGGTGGCCGCCGGCGCGTCCACTGCCGAACTGGCGGCGGCGCTGCACCTGAGCCCGCAGGGCGTGGAGTACCACGTCGCCGCGCTGCTGCGTCGGCTGCATGCGGCCAACCGGCCGGCGCTGGTGGCCCGCGCCTATGCGCTCAGGGTGCTCGACGACGGACAGTGGCCGCCGCGGGTCGCGCCCGACGCGGTACGCGACAGTGGCCCCCGGCCCGGTGCCCGTGGCTGAACCCGGCTGACTCCGGTCAGTCGAGTTTGCCGATGTCCCGGGCGGCCTGACGGATCGGGCCGAGCAGATCTTCCAAAGGATTGTCGCCGACCATCGTGTCCCGGATGCCGGTGCCGCGTTCGACGAACGAACGCACCACCTGGTCGGTCTCGGCCGTCATCTTCGTCCGGGCCTGTTGGTAGGCCCCGAGGATCGCTCTGGCCAGATCGGATCCGGCCATCGACCGGTACGCGGCGCCGTGAAAGTCGATCTCCTTCAGCTCACCCTGCGCGCCGACGACCACTGTCAGCGCCCGGTCCGCAGTGGTCACCGAGGCGCTGCGCTCCTGCAGCGACCGCTGCATCTGCGCCAGCTCCTCCTGATAGCGGCGGACCTCCGCCATGCCCTGCTGGATCCGGGCGTCCCACGCGGAGGTCATCAGCCGCCCAGGATGTTGGTGCTGCGCCGGTCGGAGTCGATGTGGATGTTCTGCATCTCGCCCAGCGCCATCGCGCCCTTGCCGAACGAGTTCTGCATCTGCTCGTCAGCCTGCGCCACGGCCAGCTTGAACGCGTCCCACTGCGGACGGGAACCGTCGGCGTCGAAGGTCTGCTCGAACGGAACGAGGCCCTGCATGAGCTGCTGCATGGCGTTTCGCATCTGTCCCGTCGCCTGCACCATGTCGTCGATGGCCTGGCTCAGGCCCGGGTGGTTCAGGTGGATGTCGGCCACAGCCACTCCTTAGGACGAAACAGCATCGTACGGTCCCCGCACGCCGCACGGTACGGCCTGCCCCGCCGCCCAGGCCAGGGTGGCGCGGTCCCGTACCCCGATTACTAGTGACCACCCCAGCGTTGCCGACCACGCCGTCGGGCCCGCCGACACCCCTGGAGTATCCTGTGCGCGAAGTCAGGTTCGACAGATTCGGTCCGCGACGTCGGGGCCACCATATGGCGTCCGGTCCTCACAACTCGACGGGACGGCGATGCCCGCGTGACGCGCCAGGTGCTGACGGTCGACCCGTCCCGCCCCGGGGGCCATCGCACGATCTCCGATGCTCTGCGCGCGGCCCAACCCGGCGCGCTGATCACGGTCGCACCCGGTCAGTACGACGAACGCCTGACCGTGACCACGGTGGTCACCATCACCGCCACCGACGGCCGTGGTTCGGTGCGGATCACCACCCGTACCGGGCCCGTGATCCGGGTGCTGGGCGAGGCGGTCAAGCTGGCCGGTCTGGTCCTGCAGGGTCAGGACGCCGAGGCCGCGACCCTGGAGGTGCTGCGCGGGCAGGTGGAGGTCGACGACTGCGAGGTCGCCGGTGCCGGCTGGACGGCGGTCCTGGCCGCCAACCAGGGAGCGGTGGCGATGCGCGGCTGCCGGGTCGTCAATCCCGAAGGTGCCGGTGTCGTCGACACCTCCGGGGCCGGCAGCGTGCTGGAGGACAGCGTCGTCGAGCACGTCGGCACGTCCGCCCTGGTCATCGCCGAACGCGGCGACCCGGTGGTACGCCGGTGCGTGCTGCGCGACGCCCGGGGCAACGGCATCTGCGTCAACGGGCAGGGCCGGGGGCTGATCGAGGACTGCGAGGTGTCGGCGACCGACAAGCCGGCGATCGCCCTGGAGCAGCAGTGCACCACCCGCATCCGGCGGACCACCGTCCGGGACACCGACGTCGGCATCTACGTGACCAGCAAGTCCCGGGTGACACTGACCGACTGCCAGGTCAGCGACACCCGCAGCCACGGTGTGGTCGTCGGCGACGTCTCCGACCCGGTCGTCGACGGGCTGCGGGTGGACCGGCCAGGCGGGTACGGCATCTGTGTGGTGGAGCAGGCCCGGGGCACCTTCAGCCGGTGCGAGGTCACCGAGGCGCGCATGGACGGACTGTTCGTCAAGGGCGCGGCCGGACCGGTGCTGACCGACCTCACCGTACGGCGGGCCGGCGGCTGCGGCGTCGCGGTACTCGAACGGGCGAACCCGCAGCTGCACCGGTTGACCGTCGAGCGTGGCACCGGAGCCGCGGTGCGGGTCGACGATTCGGCCACTCCCCTGCTGCGGGACTGCCAGCTGACCGGCACCGACGGCCCGGGTCTGCTGATCGAGGGCGCCGGCCAGGGCCGGGTCGAGGGCGGCGAGATCACCGAGGTCGGGGCGGACGGGGTCCGGGTGGCCGGTACGGCGCATCCCCGGCTGACCGCCGTCACCATCCGCGACGCGGCGCAGCACGGCGTGTCGGTCGGTGGCCGGGCCCGGGTGACCGTCACCGACTGCGAGACGACCCGGTCGGGTGGTCACGGGCTGCTCGCCGAGGAGCAGGCCCAGCTGGTCGCGGACCGGTCCCGTAGCCTGCGTAACCGTCGGCACGGGGTGCAGGTCGGCGGGCAGGCGCGGGCGTCACTCACCGGCTGCACCGTCAGCGAGAACAGCGGGGACGGGGTCCGGGTCGACAGCGCCGAGCCGGTCACGTTGACCGACTGCCAGCTGACCGGTAACCGGGGCGCGGGGCTACGGGAGGCCGTCGGCGCGGCCCGGGTCAGTGCCGACAACGTCGTGGACCGCGACAACGACTCCGGCACGGTGGCCGGCGCGGACGGCGGAGGTGACCACGGCGACGTCGCTGACGGCAGCCCGCTGCGGCAGTTGCAGGCCATGGTGGGGCTGCCGACCGTGAAACGGCAGTTGACCAGCCTCGTGGACCTCAACCGGATGGCCCAGCGGCGGCGGGCCGCCGGTCTGCCGGTGCCGCCGACCAGCCGCCACGTCATCTTCGCCGGCCCGCCCGGGACCGGGAAGACCACGGTCGCGCGGCTGTACGGCGGCATCCTCGCCGAGCTGGGTGTGCTGCGCAGCGGACATCTCGTCGAAGTCGGCCGGGGCGATTTGGTCGCCCAGGTCATCGGCGGTACGGCGATCAAGACGACCGACGTGTTCACCACCGCGCTCGGCGGTGTGCTGTTCATCGACGAGGCGTACACCCTGACTGCCCAGGAGTCGGCCGGCGGGCACGATTTCGGCCGTGAGGCCGTCGACACCCTGGTGAAGTTGATGGAGGACCACCGCGACGACGTCGTGGTGATCGCCGCCGGCTACTCCGACGACATGCGGCGGTTCGCCGCGTCGAATCCCGGGTTGGCGTCACGGTTCAGCCGGACCATCGAGTTCGAGAACTACACCAGCGACGAGATGGTCACGATCGTCGGTCAGCTCGCCGCAGAGCATCGCTACCGGCTGGGGCCGGGCACCGCCGAGACGCTCGCGGCGCACTTCGACCGGATGCCGCGCGACCGCACCTTCGGCAACGGCCGGACCGCCCGACGGACCTTCGAGGAGATGGTGGACCGGCAGGCCGGCCGGCTCGCCGCGCAACCCGAGGTGGACGGCGACGAGCTGACCACCCTGCTGCCGCCGGACGTCGCCGACCACCACGGCGCGACGGGACAGCCGGACGCCGACGGGCCGGTCGAGCGGCTGCGCGGCATGATCGGTCTGCGTGGGGTGAAGGACGCCGTCGAGGACCTGGTCAACCTGCTCGCGGCGGCCCGGATGCGACGCGCGGCCGGGCTGCCCGCGATGTCGATCGACAACCACCTGGTGTTCGCCGGGCCGCCCGGAACCGGCAAGACGACCGTCGCCCGGCTCTACGGTGAGCTGCTGACCTCGCTGGGCCTGCTGCGGACCGGGCAGCTGGTCGAGGTGGCGCGGGCCGACATCGTCGGCCGCTACATCGGCCAGACGGCACAGCTGACCCAGGAGGCGTTCGACCGCGCCCGGGGCGGGGTGCTGTTCATCGACGAGGCGTACACGTTGACCTCCACCGGTGGCGCGGTCGCCGACTTCGGGCAGGAGGCGGTGGACACACTGCTGAAGCTGATGGAGGACCACCGCGACGACGTGGTGGTGATCGCCGCCGGCTACTCGGCGCAGATGCGCCAGTTCCTGTCGTCGAACCCGGGGCTGGCGTCACGGTTCAGCCGGACCATCACCTTCGACAGCTACTCCGACGACGAGTTGGTGACGATCGTGGCGCAGGCGGCCGGCGCGGACGGCTACGAGTGCGCCCCTGCGACGCTCGACGCGCTGCGGGCCCACTTCGCGGCGGTGCCCCGCACCGAGACCTTCGGCAACGCCCGGTACGCCAGGACGCTGCTGCAGGCCATGGTGACCCGGCAGGCCGGGCGGCTGCTGGCCCGGCCCGGGGCCAGCGTCGACGAGATGCGGCTGTTGCTCCCCGACGACCTGCCCGAACGCGTCGGCGTCGGCTGACCCGGTCAGGCGTGGTCGACCGGTCGCGGGGAGGCCGGCCCGGCGGCGGTCAGGACAGCAGGTTCGCCGGCGGGTCCGGCTCGACCAGGGCGGTCTGCACCTCGGTCAACCGACGACGGGTGATGTGCTGCGCCCGGCCGGTCGGCAGCACCCGGGGTCGTACGTTGTTGAACAGCACACCCTCCGCCGGCGGGCAGGACAGCAGCAGAGCGGGGCTGTTGACCTCCATCAGGGTCCGTAGCAGCGGATCCATCATGGCCCGGGACAGTCCGTTGGCGCTGCGTGCCACCACCAGGTGCAGGCCCAGTTCGGTGCCCTGGGCGAGGAACTCCAGCAGTGGACCGAACGGGTTGACCCCGGACGAACCCGACACCATGTCGTAGTCGTCGACCACCAGGTACAGCTCCGGGCCCTGCCACCAGTCCCGGCGGCGCAGCTGCGCCGGGGTGATGCTGGAGTCGGGCAGCCGCTGACGCATGGCGCGGGCCACCGACTCGACCATCTGTTTGATTCCGGCGGCCGACACCCCGTAGCCGAGCTGGTGCTCGGTGGGGATGGCATCGTAGAGGCCACGGCGGACGTCCACCGCCATCACCCGCGCCTCGTCCGGGCTGTAGCGGGCGACGACGGCGGCGACCACGAGCTTGAGCAGGTTGGTCTTGCCGGTCTCGGCGTCCCCGGCGACGACCAGGTGCGGGTTCTCCTCGAAGTCGTGCCACTGCACGCCCAGGGTCTGCCCTTCCCAGCCGAGGGGCACCCGCAGCGATCCGTCCGCCGCCGGAAGCTGGTCGGCTCCGAGTACCGCCGGCAGCATCCGTACCGCCGGCGCCCGTTCGCCCGGCCAGGCGGCGCGGATCGCGTCGACGGTGGCGGAAACCCCGTCGCCGGGGTCCCCGGTGTCACCCACCAGGTGCGACAGCCGGGGCAGCGCGGTCAGGAAGTGCAGCTTGGTCTCGGTGATGCCCCGGCCGGGGATCTTCGGCACGGTCTGCGCGACCCGCATGTTCACCATCGAGTCGACGGCGTCGCCGAGACGCAGCTCGAGCCGGGTGCCGAGGAGATCCCGCAGGTTCGTGGAGATCTCGCCCCAGCGGGCGGCCGCCACCACCAGGTGCACGCCGTAGCTGAGCCCACGGGACACGATGCTGGTGAATGCGGGGGTCAGGTCGATCAGGTCGTGACGGACCGTCGCCCACCCGTCGACGACGAGGAACACGTCGCCGTGGGTCTCCTCGGGGAACTCACCGGCGGCCCGCCGACGCCGGAAGTCGACCATGGAGTCCACCCCGGCGGTGGCGAACAGCCGTTCCCGGCGGCTCATCACCTCCAGTACCTCGGCGATGGTGCGGCTGATCCGTTCGCTGTCGAGCCGGCCTGCGACCCCGCCGACGTGCGGCAGGCGGGCGATGCCCGACAGCAGGCCGCCGCCGAAGTCCAGGCAGTAGATCTGCACCTCGGTTGGGGTGTGTGACAGTGCCAGGCTCATGATCAGCGTACGGAGCAGGGTGCTCTTTCCACTCTGCGGACCACCGGCGACGCCGACGTGCCCGCCGGCTCCGGCCAGATCGACGGTGAGCAGGTCCCGCCGCTGGTCGAAAGGCCGGTCCACGACGCCGACCGGGACGGACAGCTGCGCCGGGTCGGCCCGCCGTCGCCAGGTGAGTCCGCGCTGCGGATCGGTGCGCACCGGCGGCAGCAGTTCGTCGAGGGTCGGCGCGTCACCCAGAGGTGGCAGCCACACCTGGTGGGCCGGGGGGCCGCTGTCGCGCAGCCGGTCCAACGCGAGCTCCAGCAGCGACGGCGCGTCCTCATCGGTGGGGCCGGCCGGGTCGTCGCCGGGTGCCGGTTCGACCGGCGGCGGCTGGTCGTCGTCCGGACGCTCGACCCAGCCGCTGTGGTAGGGCACCACCCGGGTCGCGACACCGGTCTCCGGACCGGACCTACGGCTCGGCCGGTAACGGCCCGAGACGTACGCCGCCTTGAACCGCACCATCGTGGTCACGTCGGTCTTGAGGAACCCGTTGCCCGGCTGCGACGGCAGCTCGTAGGCGTCCGGTACGCCGAGGACCCCGCGGCTTTCCATCGCCGAGAAGGTACGCAGGCCGATCCGGTACGACAGGTGGGACTCGAGCTGGTGCACCCGGCCCTCGTCGAGCCGCTGCGACGCCAGCAGCAGGTGCACACCGAGGCTGCGCCCGAGGCGGCCGATCATGACGAAGAGGTCGATGAAGTCCCGGTGCGCGGCGAGCAGCTCGCTGAACTCGTCGACCACGACGAACAGGCTGGGCAGCGGCGTGAGGGTGGGGTCGGTGCGGGCGCGACGGGCCGCGTAGTCGGCGGCGGAGGTGACCCCGACCCGGCGCAGCACTTCCTGGCGGCGGACGATCTCGCCGTTGAGGGCATCCTCCATCCGGCCGACCAGTGCCTCCTCGTCAGCGAGGTTGGTGATCACCGCCGAGGTGTGCGGCAGCTGGTCCAGCCCGAGGAAGGTCGCCCCACCCTTGAAGTCGACCAGGATGAAGTTGAGCGTCTCCGACGAGTGGGTCAGCGCCAGCCCGAGCACCAGGGTCCGCAGCAGTTCCGACTTGCCGGATCCGGTGGCGCCGATGAGCAGCCCGTGCGGGCCCATGCCGCCGCGCGCGGACTCCTTGATGTCCAGTTCGACGCTGCGGCCGTCGGCGGACACCCCGATCGGCACCCGCAGACGGCGGTCGGCCGGCCAGCGCTGCCACAGCTGCGCCGGGTCGTGCCGGTTCAGGTCGGCGATGCCCAGCATGGTGGTCAGTTCGACGTCGGCGGTCAGGGCCTCCCCGCTGTCGGGTCCACCGCTGAGCCGCAGCGGGGCGAGCGCGGTCGCGAGCGCGGTCGCGGTCGCCGGCCCGAGTCCGACGGGGCGGCCCAGGACCGTCACCCGCTCGGACTGGTCGGCGGCGGCGGTGACGGACTCGACCTGCTGTGCCGAGATCCGCAGCCACAGCGTCTGCGCGCCGGTCCGCCACGGTAACGCGCCGGCCAGGTCGAGCACGGTGACGTTGCGGTACCCGTCGTAGCGGATCCGGTGGTTCTCCGGCACCTCGACCCCGTCGAGCAGCACGATGACGTACGGCTCGTCGACGCTGGCCGTGGCCTCGGCGGTGAACCCGCCCCGGGCGGCGAACTCCTCACCGAGCAGTCGTTCCAGGTCGGCCACCCGGTCGGTGAACAGCCGTACCGGTCCGGCCCCGTCGTCGTCGTCGGGGTGCAGCGCGTGCGGCAGCCACTTGACCCACTCCCACCGTTGCCGTACCCCACCGTCGGCGACGACGACGATCCGGACCTCCTCCGGCCCGTGGAACACCGCCGTCTCGGCGAGCAACGCGCGGACCAGCGCCACGGCGGTGGGACGGTCACCGTGCAGCAGTACCCGGGCGTAACGGCCGAGCGTCACGGTGATCGGCTGGTCCGGCACGGTGCGGTACGCCTCGACGAAGCGTCGCAGGGCGTGGGCGGACAACGGTTCGAGATTCTCCACCGGCTTGGTGTTCAGCGGGTGGAACCGCAGCCCGAGCGGCTGCACGCCGGTGGCGAGGCGAATCTCGGTGAAGTCGTCGTGGCTCGGTCGCCGTTCCCACATGCGGGAGGTGCCGACGAAGTTCGGCAAGGCCTGCGGATCAGGGTGACGCCACTGCTGGGCACGGTGGTGGCTGATCACGGCGGCACGGACCTGTCGGCGGATCCGGCTCAGGTAACTGAGGTAGTCCCGCCGTTCGCCGTGCAGCTGCCGTTTGCGGTCGCGTGCGGTCCGGAGCACCTGACTGAGCACCATGGCCAGGGCGGCGATGAGGATCAGTCCGACCGCGAAGATGGTCAGACCGGCGCCGCCGCCGCCGACCGGCCGCAGGAAGATGATCACCATGCCCAGCGAGGCGAGCGCCATCGGCAGGTAGCTCAGCATCTGCGACAGACCGCTGACCGGCTCGGGCAGCTCCGGTGGTTCCTGGAGCGTCATGTCGCCCTCGACGGCTTCCGGCCCTGGCGGCCGGGGCGGCCGTCGGATCAGCAGCGTGCTCACCGCGCCATCCTGCGCCGCGGCCCGGCGACAGGCCAGAAGGCGGCGATTGTCTGGGGATTCACCCAGTCTCCGATGGACGGATTGGACAACCCGCTGGTCATCGGACTATTCCAGTGTGATACCGGCACGGTTCATGGAAAGGCTACCTCTGGTGGCAGACGTCGACACCTTGTGCCGGCTGGTCGTCGTGACGCCCTCGGGGCGGGTCGAGTTGGCGTTGCCCACCGACGTGGTGATCGCCGAACTACTGCCGACCGTCGTGCGCCTCGGCGGCGAGGATCTCGCCGAGGCCGGCATCCCGCACGGCGGCTGGGTCCTGCAACGGCTCGACGGCAGCCGGCTCGACGGCGAACAGACCCTGCGGGCGGCGGGCCTGGTCGACGGCGAGCACCTGCACCTGCGGCCGTACTACGCCGAGATTCCGGCGGTGCACTTCGACGACATGGTCGACGGGGTGGTCACCGCGATGGCCGAACGGTCCGACACCTGGCGACCGGCCTGGACCAGGGCGCTGCTGCTGACCTGGGTCGCCGCCGCGCTCACCCTGCTGGGGCTCCTGCTGACCGGAGCCGGTCGACCGGGGACGTTCGCGGCGCTGGCCCTGGGCGTGGTGCTGCTCGGCGCGGCCGCCGCGGTGGCCCGGGCCCGGGTACATCCGGCGGCGGCCGGGGTGCTGGCCACCGGTGGTACGGCGTACCTGTCCCTCGGAGTCACCGTCTTCGCGCCGGACGCTGGTGCCGCGCTGCTGCTGGCCGGGCTGGCGGTGGTGGCGGCGGCGCTGGTGGCGGTACCGGCGGTCGGCGCCCGGATCGCGCCGGTGTTCACCGCGGCCTGTCTGATCGGCGGCCAGGCGGCACTGGCCGGGGTCGTTCTCCTGGTCGGCGCCACCGCAGCCGGCGCGGCGGCAATCGTCGCGGTCACCGCAGTGGTGGTCAACTCGCTGCTACCGGCCACCGCCTTCCGACTCGCCGGGCTACGGATGCCGATGCTGCCGGCCGACGCCGGCCAGTTGGCCGAGGAGGTCGAGCCGCTGCCGGACAGCGGCGTCCGGCGACGCACGGCCCGCGCCGACGTGTTCCTCAACTGGCTGTACCTGGCCAGCGGCGCCGTCGAGGCTGCCTGCCTGTTCGTACTGTCCAGTCAGGACGGTTGGTGGACGTTCGCCCTCACCTCGGTGCTCACGCTGCGGCTGCTGCTGCACGCCCTGGTGCTGCGGGCCCGCTGGCAGCGGCTGGCGGCGGCGCTGCCGGGCAGCGCGGGGGTGGTGCTGATCCTGCTGGACCTGGTGGCGCGGACCGGGCCGATCGGGTTCCTCGTCATCGCCGGTGCCCTGATCGCCGCCTCGGCCGGCCTCGTCGTTGCCAGCCACTACGTGCCCGGCCGACGGTTCGTACCGTACTGGGGGCGGGCCGCGGACCTGGCGCACACGGTGGCGGCGGCCGTGACGGTGCCCCTGATGCTCCAGGTGCTCGGCCTGTACGGCCTGATCCGCAGCGTGATGGGCTGAACTGGTGCAGTCCCGCCGCGATCAGGTCCAGGCGCACATGTTCATGATGAGCCGGTTGTCGGCGGCGCTGCTGCGCTCGGCCCCGGACCATCCGGACCAGCCCACCGGGCGGTCGCTGCGGGGCATCGCCGGCGGCCTTGCCATCGCGTTCATCGTGGCGGTGCTGGTCACCATCGTCACCGTCCTGTTCCCGCCGGCCCGCGAGGTCAACTGGCGGGTCAACGGCGCGGTCGTGGTCGACCTCGACACCGGGGCCCGCTACCTGTACGCCAACGGCGTGCTGCATCCGGTGGCGAACCTGACCAGCCTGCAGTTGCTGCTCGACAACAAGCCGTCGGTGGTGACCGTCCGCGGTGCCGCGTTGACGGGCACGCCACGCGGCGTACCGCTGGGGGTGGTCGGCGTGCCGGAACGGCTACCTGACACCGCCGGGCTCAGCGTGGCGCCCTGGCTGGCCTGCGCGGGACATGCCGGCACCGGTGACGACGCCGCGCCCCGGTTCACCCTGGAGGTCGCCGCCGCGCGCACAGTCGCCCCACTCGGCGGTGACGCGGCGCTGGTGGGTGCCCCGGACGGCAGCGTCCACCTGCTGGTCGGCGAGACCCGGCACCTGATCGACACCGACGGCGGGGCCCGGGAGGCGTTGGGGTACGGCGCCGCGACGGTCCGCCCAGTGCCCGCCGAGTTCCTGCGGTTGCTGCCGGCCGGGCCGGACCTGACGGCGCCGGAGGTGCCCGGGCGGGGCACCTCCGGCCCGACGCTGGCCGGTCGTCCCAGCCGGATCGGCCAGCTGTTCAGCGGGCCGGGCGGGTCGGCGTACCTGCTCACCGCCGACGGTCTGGCCCAGTTGACCCCGACGGTGCTGGCGCTGCTGATCGGCGACGCCCGCACCCAGCAGCAGGCGTACGACGGAGCCACCCCGCAGCTGGTGCCACTGGGCGCCAACGACATCGCCGAGCATCGCTCGGACACCCCGCTGGGCACCCGGATCGACGCGCTGCCAACGGCACCGCCGGCACCGGTCGACCTGGCCGGCGTGGACCTGTGCGCCAGCGTGTCGGCCGACCAGCAACAGCCGACCCTGACGCTGGTCACCGCGCAGCCGCTGACACCCGTGCCGGGTGGCGTCACGACCGGTGGCACCCTGCCGGCCGGCGTGGTGCCGGGGTGCGGTCAGGTGGACCAGGTCGCGGTCCGCGGCGACACCGGCGTGCTGCTGCAGACCACTCCGACGGCGGCCTGGTACCTGGTGGCCGACAACGGCGTACGGTATCCGCTCGGTGCCGACGGACCGGCCGCCGGGCTCGGCTACCGGGGCGCGCCGGTGGGACGGCTGCCGGCGGCCCTGGTCGATCTGCTACCGACCGGTCCGTTACTGGATCCGCAGGCGTACCGCAGCGGCACGGCACCGGCGGGGCCGGCCCGGCCGGACTGCGACTGATACCCCGGCGGCGCAGACCCGGCGGCTGAGCGGCGTACGGCGACAGTCAGCGGGAGGTGTCGCCGCTGGCGGCAGAGTCGGCACCCCAGGTGTTCTCCTCGCCCCGGATGGTGTCCTCCATGGTAGGCACCCGTGTCGCGGCGAGCCCGGACTCCCGGGCGTCGCCGACCGGCAGGTCCTCGGCGGCGTCCTTGGCCGGCCGGTGGGTCGTTCCGGGCCGCTGCGGGTTGCCGGCCAGCACGTTCAGGATGTCGTCCGCGGTCGCGGGTGCGGGCGGCTCCGGGGTCGACTCGGTCGTCTCCCACGGCCAGCCGCGCGGCTCGTCGCTCTTGCGCCGGTTCGCCCTGCTGCGAGCCTGGTCGATCTCCTCCCGCAGGGGGTACGGCGTCCGGTTGCGGGGCTGGTCCTGGCTGCCGCCACCACCTCCGCCGCCGCCACCGGGCGGTGGCAGGTACGGCGGATAGTTCGACCCCGCCGTACCACTGGCACCCGCCGAGGGGCCGAGCCCGGCACCGTCGGACGTGCCCGCCGACGCCGGCGTCTGCCCCGCCGGCACCTGGCCTGGCGTGCCGCCGACTCCGCCGACCAGCGAGCCGGGGCCGGACACGCCCCCACCTGGGGTGCCGTCGCCGCCGACCAGGTCGGCGGCGGGCGGCACCAGGACACCGGGACCGGGTCGGGGAATGTCGAGGCCGAAGTCGTCCCGGCCGCCGACCAGATCGGGGCGGGGCGTCGGGCTCGGCACGACGACCTCCGGCGGGACGATCGTGCCAGGTGGGGGGACGGGGCTGCCCGGGCTGAGCCAGTCCACCGGGGTACGGGTGCCGCCGTCGGTGACCAGGTCGTAGCCACCCTTGCCGTCCGGCACCAGCACCAGACCTTCGATGGTGCGTCGGGTACCGTCCGGGCTGACCAGGTCGACGCCGCCGTCGCCGTTGGGTAGCAGGCGCACCCCGTCGGTGTCGCCGGGAACGAGGTCGAACCCGCCGACCGGGGTGCGGGTGCCGCCGTCGGTGACGAGGTCGTAGCCGCCCTTGCCGTCCGGTACCAGCTCCAGACCGCCGATCGAGCGCTGAGTGCTGTCCGGCCCGACCAGGTTGAGGCCGCCGTCACCGCCCGGCACCAGCCACATCGGGTTGGGGTCGCGGGCGAGGTCCCAGGCGGTCTGCAAGTCCGGTGGTGGGCTGTCGAACCCGCCGGCGGGTGGTTCGAGTCGGCCGACCTGGGGGGCGGGGGCGCGGGGAACGTCGGTGACGATCGACGAACCGGGCGGCACCAGCACCGGTGCGCCATCGCCGTCGCGAACCGGTTGGCCGTCCGGGCCGGTCACGGTGCCGTCCGGGCCGATCCGGGATCCGGGCGGCAGCACCACCGGTGCACCGTCGGCGTCAAGGATCGGCCGGCCATCCGGTCCGAGCACAGTGCCTTCCGGGTACTGCAGTCGTGCCGGGTCGTTGCCACCAGAACCGGACTGCGGGGCCGTAGGCAGCAGGAGGGGTCCAGGGTTGACGGTGGCGAACTGGTTCGGCCCGCCCTCACCACGCAGGATACTGTCGAAGTCCTCCTTCTGGGCGGTCAGGTCGTTCTGCAGCCCGTCGATGACCCGCTCGTAGTCCTCCTTCATGCCGGCGATGTTGGTGCGCTGATCGTCGTTCAAGTCCTTGATGATCTCGTCGTACGACTCTTTCTGCGCACGCATGTCATCCTGAAGGTCGTCGATGACCCGCTCGTAGTCTTCCTCCATCTTGTTCATCGCTTCGCGGTTGTCGTCGTTGTTCTGCTTCAGGATCTCCTCGAACTCGTCCTTCTGGTTCCGCAGGTCGTCCTCGAGATCAGCGATGATCTTGTCGTACCTGTCGACCAGCTTGTCGATGGTCTTCTCGTAGTCGTCCTGGAGCTTCTCGATCTCACTGTTGCCGTTGCCGCCGCCGGAGCCGCTGGAGGTCGGCGGCACGAGCCGAGGGGCCGTATCGAACTTCGCGTTGGCGAAGACCTCGGCGGAGGTGCCGTACTGGGTACGGATCGAACTGATGACGGTCCGCCCGACAGGGTCGAGGATCTTCTCGACCTCGGCGAGCCAGCTGGCCTTCGCCGCCTTGTCGACGGCGTCGCGCATCACCTGGCTACGAGGGTCGTAGCTCTCGTTCAGGAAGACCGGCTTGTTGTCCTCCAGGCGCACCGCGTTCTGGACACCTTTGTAGTGGTCGTGCAGCGCGTTGAAGACGTGGTAGCGGGGGACCCAGGACTCCGGGTCGGAGTAGAAGGCCACGTGCCCGCGGTACAGGTCGTTCAGCGCCTTCTCCATCGCCAACACCCCGTCGCCGATGGCTCTCGGGACGCTGGTCGCCCCACCCGGATACACCTCCCGGTGCACTTCGCGCAGGCGTTTCTCGAATTCGCGCAGCAGCGCCGCGAACTGCCCGGCCGCTGAACCCTCCCACGCGCTGGCGTCGGTCTTGAGCTCGCTGGCGTAACGCTTGAACTCGTTGGCCCAGTGCTCCGCCCATTTGCCGACGCCAACCAGGACCGTCTCATTTGTCCAGAACGTGCGGCGGGACGCCACGTCGTTGGCGGCCGGGTTGTAATTGATCAGCGAGTTGAGGCTGAGCTGCAGATTCTCGAACCGTCGGATCGGGCTGTCCTTGGGCATCGACTCGAACTGGTCGTCGAGCTTGAGCCCGGCGACCACCCACTTGTCGACATCTATCTCGTCCTGCTGCCACTGCCAGACACCTTGCTGCGGGCCGGTCGTGTAGGGCGTGCCGAGGCCGGTGCCCTGGACGGCGAAGACGGCGAAGGCGTCGAAGTCCTTGTAGCGCAGGTTGGCCGAGGCGGTGGGCGGCGGATAGGAGAGCACGAGGGCGTCACCCTCGGTGACCCACTTGGGCGCGTCCGGGCCAGCGACGTGCTGGCGGTAGGCGACTTCCGCGTCCGAGGGCAGGAACAGCGCGTTGGCCAGCTCCCACTGCTGATCGCTGGCCGGTACGGTGTCGACCACTGTGCGTTGCCTTCAGGTCAGCCGACGACTACGGACGCAGGTTCGGGACGGGCTGCCACACGTCGCGCACCAGGTCGAGCATCTGAGATGCGGTAAGTGCGTCGTTGCTGCCGATGTCGAGCGTTTCCTTGGCCTCCAGGAAGTCGTCACGCAGCTGCTCGATGAGGTCGAACAGCGCGGCCACGTTGCCCTTGGCCCCGTCGGCCAGCGTGGCGAAGGCCGTCTCCACCTGACCGACCTCGGTCAGCACGTTCTCGTTGCCGGCGAGCAGGACGCTGAAGGGGGCGTCGTCGGCCGGCGCCGGCGGCTGACCGGTGTAGGCGAGCAGCCGCTTGACGTCCGGATCGTTCTTCGCCTCGGCAAGGAACGCCTCGAACCGCCGACGGACCGTACTGTTAAGATAGCTGTCCGTAACGGTGAATGTCTCCTCCGCCACCGGTCACCTCCGCTTCGACGTCGGGTCAGCGGCCGACCGGAGCGAGGATGTCGTAGATGCCGTCGTTGGTGTCCCAGCTGGCACCAGTCACGCCCGCGTTGTCCTCACCGGAGTCGATGATCTGGCCGACGAAGGTGGTCTTCTCGCCGAGATCCTGGAACTTGATCATCACGTTGTTGTACGCACTGATCCACTCGTCGATCTTGGCCTGGAACACCGAACTGGAGCCCGCCTGGTACGTCGCGCGGATCTCACCCTGGATCCGGTACGCGGTCTGCCCTGCGGTGATCATGCTGCTGACGTGGTCGTCCAACGCAGCGATCGCTGCGACGAACCCAGCGTCTTCCTTGTTGAAGTTGCCGTTCACCGTTCGCACCTTCCCGTCCGCACCCGATCTTCGTCGGGACCGACCCGACGAATCGACCCGGCGACACAGCACCGCCGCACGCCAGCGTCGTCGCATCAGACCACGGCGGCAATAGCGGATTCCCTAGACCTGCATCGAGGTCGCCGAGACTTGCGCAGGTCACCGGGCAGCGACGATGATCGGCGGGCCGATCCGACCCACCAGTGCCGGGTCGGGTTCGACACCTCACACACTGATTTGAGATCATCGATTCTCGTGGAGACCGTTCAAGACCGCCCGCCCGCCACCCGCCCGCTCCTGTGGCGGTTCCTGCGGCACGAATGGACCCTGGCCGTACTCGGCGGCCTCTTCGTCGCGGTGGTGCTGACCTGGCCCACCCTGCGTCACCCTGCCAGCACCATCCCGGGTGACATCGCCGACCCGACCCTGCAGGCGTGGCAGATCGCCTGGGGCGGGCACGTGCTGACGACCGACCCGGCACAACTGTGGCACTCGAACACCTTCTTCCCGGAGCGGTACACCTACGCGTACAGCGACACGCTGCTCGGCTACGCGCCCGCCGGGATGATCGGTTCCGGTTTCGAAGCGGCCCTGGTCCGCTACAACGTTCTGTACGTCCTGCTGCACGCGCTCGCCTTCGTCGGCGTGTACGCCCTGGTCCGCCAACTCGGCGCAGGCCGCATCGGCGGCGCGGTGGCCGGCGTCGCCTGGGCCTTCGCCCCGTGGCGACTCGCCCACTCCGGGCATCTGAACATCCTGTCGGCCGGTGGAATCGCGCTGAGCCTGGCGATGCTGGCCCGCGGCCACGGCTGGTCGCTGCGGCACGGGTACCGGCCGGAGCGTCGCCGGCCCGGCTGGGCCTTCGCCGGCTGGTTGGTCGCCGCCTGGCAGATCAGCCTCGGCTTCGGCATCGGCCTTCCGCTGGTCTACTTCCTGCTCGCCGCAGGGATCGTCGCCGCCGTCGGTTATGCCTGGTCCTGGTGGCGAAAACGGCAACGACCCGTGTTCGGTCGGCGGCTGCTCCTGGCCGACCTGGCCGGCGGAGTGCTATTCGGGGCGGTCACCCTGGGCATCGCCATGGCGTACTTCCGGGTCGTCGAGCTCAACCCGCAGGCGGAACGCGGGCTGGAATGGACCGAGTTGTTCTCGCCGCCGTGGATCGGCCTGGTCACCGCGCCTGGCGAGTCCTGGTTGTGGGGCGACCGGCACGCGGCGACCCGCGCCGAACTGGTCTGGCCCCCGGAGATGGCGCTGCTGCCCGGTGTCACCCTGATCGCGCTGGCCGCCGCCGGCCTGGTGGTCTCCTCGTTCCGGATCCGGCACCGGGTGGCGCTCGGAGCCGGCGTTCTCGCCACCACCCTGCTCGCTCTCGGCTCGACCCTCGGTGGCGACGGCGACCCCGGTTATCTGACGTTGTCCAAGCACCTGCCCGGCTGGGACGCGCTGCGCACCCCCGGGCGGATGATGCTCTGGACCAGCCTGCTGCTGGCGGTGCTGGCCGCCGGCACCCTGACGGCGGCGGCCGCCGCGCTGCGCCGGTTCACCCGCGAGTGGCCGGACACCCGACGACAGGCGGTACGCGCGGTACTGCTGATACCGCTGGCGCTGGTGCTGCTCGAAGGCGTCAACCGGGTCGCCCACCCGGTCGTCCCGCGACCGCCGGCCGCCTGGCAACAGATCACCGAGCCGGTCCTGGTGTTGCCGAGCGACGCCGGGGCGTTCGAGTTGAACGTGATGCTCTGGACCACCGAGGGAGACTTCCCCCGGGTAGCCAACGGACTGGCCGGTTTCGTGCCGGCCAGCCAGGAGCAGACCCGGGCGGTCACCGCTTTCTTCCCGGACCCGGCGAGCGTCGCCTACCTGCGTCAACTGGGTGTACGCACCGTCCTGGTGATGCCGGACCGGCTGCCCGGTACGCCGTGGGACGGGGTCGCCCAACGGCCGGTCGACGGGTTGGGCATCACCCGGGAGGAGGTCGACGGTGTCCTCGTCTACCGACTCGACTGACCCCGACGACAGACCGTTGCGGCTGTCCGTCGTGGTGCCCTGCTTCAACGAGGAAGCCTCCCTCGTACCGCTGCACACGGCCGTGTCGGCCGCGCTGGCCGCGCTGCCCGACATCGACGTCGAGTACGTCTACGTCGACGACGGCAGCACCGACGCGACCCTGGCACGACTGCGCGAGCTCGCCACGGGGGACCCTTCGGTCCGATATCTCGCGCTCAGCCGCAACTTCGGCAAGGAGTCGGCGATGCTCGCCGGGCTGGACCGGGCCGACGGCGACGCCGTCATCGTGATGGACGCCGACCTGCAGCACCCGCCGCGCCTACTGCCCGACATGGTGGCGTTGTACCGGCAAGGCTACGACCAGGTGATCGCCTGCCGGGATCGCCGTGGTGACCGGTTCGTCCGGACCGTAGCGTCCCGGGCGTTCTACCGTCTGATGAACCGTTGGGTGGACGTGCAACTGCTGGACGGGGCCGGCGACTTCCGGCTGCTGTCCCGGCGGGCCGTGCAGGCGCTGCGCACGATGCCCGAGTACAACCGCTTCTCCAAGGGCCTGTACTCGTGGATCGGTTTCAACACGGTCGTCTTCGCCTACCCGAACGAGGCCCGCGCCGGCGGCGGCGGCAGCCGGTGGAGTCTGCGTTCGCTGCTCAACTACGCGTTCGACGGGCTGCTGTCGTTCAACAACCGGCCGCTGCGTTCGGCGATCTACGCCGGTATGGGGCTGACCGTGATCGCTGTGGCGTACGCGGCCTGGGTGGTCGCCGCCGCGTTGATCCGGGGGATCGACGCCCCCGGCTACACCACGATCATCGTGAGCGTCATCGGCCTCGGCGGCATCCAGATGATGATCCTCGGTGTGATCGGCGAGTACATCGGCCGGATCTACTACGAGACGAAGCGCCGGCCGCACTACCTGGTGATGGAGTCGAACTCCGACGTCGGGGCGGCGTCCGCCGGGCCGGCGGTCTACCCGGCCCCGCGTCGTCCGGCGGCCGACCCGGCGGAGGCTCCCGCCAAAGTCCCCTCCGAGGCCCCCGCCGAGATGACCGCCCGGGTGGAATGATCCGCCTGGCCGGATCGTTGTGCATGGTCAGCAACGCTGAGTAATCAGCGTGCCTGCCGCCTCGGGTCGCACACCCGGCCCGCCCGCTCTCGGCAGGCCCGCCTGGCGTCCCGGCGGACCGGCCCCGACAGGCTGGCTTGCCCGTTGCGCCCGCGTGGGGCGCTCTGGCGGACCGGTACTGCGGTAGAGCAGTATTCCTGTGAGGAATAATCATTCCTCTGAGGTATATCGTCCAGACCGGTATCCCTGTGTAGTGCCGTCACGGTCGGTGACGTGGCGGACCGCGAGGCCACTGCGGGGAATGACCGGCCGGCCCGCGTGGTTGTACATGGTCGCGACGCACGGAAGGCCAGCCCCGAGCGGGCGAGAAGCCGCCGCCGCGTCCCCGTACCACCCGGACGACCGTTTACCGCACACCCCACACGACCGCCCGCCCCGGCACGCTTCCCGGGGCCCGGGTGGCGGGTGTGCCCCCTCGGAAAACGGAAGGTGGACCCCCCTATGACCACGATCATCACCCGCACCCTGGCCACCAGCCTGCGCACCACCGCCCTGGGCATCGCCGGTCTCACCCTGGCCGGCGGCGCGATCGCCGGCCCCGCCCTGGCCGCCGACCACGCCCCCACCGCCCTGGCCGCACCCGCCGCAGCAGCCGCGAGCGACAGCGGCAGTGTCGACACCGCCAAGCTGATCCCGCACGGTGTGCAGGGCGAACAGTCCCGCATCACCCTGTCGGGCGAGCAGACCGACAACGTCAAGGGCATCATCGCCGCCACGAAGAAGGCCGGCATGGACGAGCGGGCCGCCGTGGTCGCGATCGCGACCGCGCTGCAGGAGTCGAAGTTGGAGAACCTGGGCCACCTGGGTGACCGTAACGACCACGACTCGCAGGGCCTGTTCCAGCAGCGGCCGTCGTCGGGTTGGGGCACGGTGGAGCAGATCACCGACGTCGAGTACTCGACCACCGCGTTCCTCAACGGGCTGAAGCAGGTCGACGGCTGGCAGGACATGCCGCTGACCGAGGCCGCGCAGACCGTGCAGGTGTCGGCGTACCCGGACCACTACGCCCAGTGGGAGACCCAGGCCGCCGAACTCGTCGCCCAGCACTGGAACAGCTGACCTCGACGTAGACGCAGACACCGTGCAAGGGCCGGACCCCGTACCCGGGGTCCGGCCCTCGCACGTGTTCGGGGACGGTCAGGTCTACCGAGTGGCGTGTCGATCCGCCAGGTATGCGGTGCCGGCCTCGGTCAGCCGCCCGAACAGTCGTAGCCGGGCCATCCCGCCGTCGGGAAAGATGTCCAGCCGCACGTGGGTCGCGGCACGGGGTGTGGGCAACCGGAACCGGTGCCGGGTGTCCGGCTGCAGCGGGGTGACCGGCAGCAGGTCGTACCAGCGATCCGGCGTGTCCGGGCCGGCACCGGGCGCGTCGGCGACGGCGGCTGAGGCGTCGCGGCCCCGCAGCCGGGCCGCCGCCGGCGCGTTGCCCTTGAAGTGGCTGGTGTCCAGTTCGACGAACTCGACGACGCCGGGCGCACCCAGCCGTACCTGCACCCAGTCGTTGCCGTCGTCTCGACGGCGCGCGGTCTCCCAGCCCTCCCCCATCGTGCGGGCCGGTCCGGGCAGCAACAGCTGCTGCGGCGAGCCGTAGAACCGGTCGCTGCAGGCCTCGACCCGGCCACCGTTCTCCACTGCGACGAGGTCCAGTACCTCGGTCAGCAGGTGCGGGTCGGGCACCGGCTCGCCGTGCACCCGCAGCCGGGCGACCCCGCCGTCGGGATGGATCGTCAACCGGACATGGGTCAGCCGCTGCGGTACGTCCACCGGGATCACCACCCGGTCGTTGCCAGCCAACGCGGTCCGCGCCACCAGCGGGGTCCACTGCGCCGCAGCAAGCTCCGCTGGCCCCGGATGACCGGCGAGGCAGCAGCCGTCGACCGTCGCGTACGGCGGGTAGTTGCCAGTGAAGAAGGCGGTGTCGATGACGATGGCCCGGGCGATGCCGGGTGCACCGAGCCGGACGATGGCATGGTCGGATCCGGGCTGGCGGCGACGTCGGGTCTCCCAGCCGTCGTACACCTGGCCCTTGGCACCGAAGGTGCTGGCAGCGAAGACCGGCGGACGCGGATCGACCAGATTGTCGGCGGCGGCGAAGAACTCATCGTTGGCGCTCACCACGCCCCCGCCCAACGCGCGGGAGGCCAGGTCGGGCAACCAGGTCAGGTCGAAGTCGCCCGGCAGGTCGGGCAGGGTGGAGGATACGCGGCTACCGGTCATCCGTCCCTCTCGTGATCAGGCGGCCGCGCGGCGCGTCCGGGTTGACCGGCGCGCCGCGCAGCCAGGTGGCGCGGACGATGCCGGTCAGGCGTCGTCCGTTGTACGGGGAGACCGGGTGCCGCTGGCGCAGCCGGCCCGGGTCGACGTGATAGCTCGGCGTCGGGTCGAAGGCGACCAGGTCGGCCTGGGCACCGACCACGATCCGCCCCTTGTCGGCCAGGCCGACGAGGTCCGCCGGACCTTCGGCCATCCAGCGGACCACGTCGCCGAGGCCGAATCCGCGCCGGCGCGCCTCGGTCCAGACCGCCGGCAGGCCCATCTGCACGGAGGCGATCCCGCCCCAGGCCGTGGAGAAGTCACCGGTGTCGGGGGTCTTCAGCGCCGGCAGGCAGGGCGAATGGTCGGAGACGACGCAGGAGATGGTGCCGTCGGCGAGCGCCGCCCACAGGGCGTCCTGGTTGGCGCGGTCGCGAATCGGCGGGCAGCACTTGAACTCGGTGGCGCCGTCCGGGATCTCCTCCGCCGACAGGGTCAGGTAGTGCGGGCAGGTTTCGGCGCTGACCGGCAGACCAGCCCGGCGGGCGGCGGCGAGCACCGGCAGCGCGCCGGCGGCGGACAGGTGCAGGATGTGGATCCGGGCGCCGCCGCGCCGGGCGACGTCGATGGCGGCGGTCACGGCGTCGACCTCGGCGGCGGGTGGTCGGCTGGCGAGGAAGTCCCGGTAGCGGGTGGAGGGGACGGCGGTGTGCAGCTGGTCGGGTTGCTCGGCGTGGATGACGAACAACGCGGGTACGGCGGCGAACGCGGCGGCGAGCTGCCCAGGGTCCAGTGGTGGGAACTCCGGCACCCCCGAGTCGGCCAGGAACGCCTTGAACCCGAAGACCCCGGCGGCGTACAGGTCGGGCAGCGCGGGCGCGTTGCCGGGCACGGCCCCGCCCCAGAACCCGACGTCGACGTGGCACTGACCGGCGGCGGCCTGCTGCTTGACCACCAACGCGGCGGTGTCGACGGTCGGCGGCAGGCTGTTCAGCGGCATGTCGACGATGGTGGTGACACCGCCGCCGGCGGCGGCGAGGGTGGCGGTGGCGAACCCTTCCCATTCGGTACGGCCAGGTTCGTTGACGTGCACGTGGCTGTCGACGAGTCCGGGCAGCAGGGCGACGTCGCCGAGGTCGGTGTCGACGGTCGCCGGCACCTGTTCCCGGTAGTCGGTGACGGCGACGATCCGACCGCCGCCGACCGCGACGGCCGCCGGCCGTTCACCGTCGGGCAGCACCGTGCGGCGGGACCGCAGCACCAGGTCGACGGTCATGCGGCGGCTCCCTGGGCCGGTTGCGCCACCGCGACCAGGTCGGTACGGGCGAACCCGACCTCGGCGGTGTCGACGGCGCCGCAGTCGAGTCCGCGCAGCAGGAACCCGGCCAGCGCCCGGGCCGTGGCCGGCTCGTCGAGGATGCCGCCGGCCCGGCGGTCCAGGTAGGCGCCGAGCCGGGCCACGGTCGACGCCCGCCCGTCGCGGTAGAAGGCGTAGGTGGCGGCGAACCGGGTCGGCAACTGCCCGGGATGCAGATCCCAGCCCTGGTAGAAGCCGCGTTCGAGGGAGCGACGCACCAGGTTGGCATGCTGCCGCCAGGCGGCGTGCACGGCGGTGGTGTCGCCGACCGGCAGGATGTTGGTGGAGCCGTCGCTGAGCCGTACGCCGGTGCCGGCGGCGGCGACCTGCATGACGGCCTTGGCATGGTCGGAGCTGGGGTGGTCCATACTCAGGTAATCGGCGGCGACCCCGCATCCGGTTCCGTAGTCGTAGGTGCCGAAGTGCAGTCCGGTGCAGCGGCCGGCCGACTCGCCGATCAGCGTGGCGACGGTGGCGCGGCCGTCGGCGCCGAGCACGGCCGCTGGCGTCTCGATCTGGATCTCGAACCGCAGCGTGTCGCGGGCCAGCCCGTACACCTGCTCCAACCGCTCGCACACCCCGACCATGGCGGCGACCTGGCCGGGGTGGCTCACCTTCGGCAGGGTGACCACGAATCCGGCGGGCGGCCCGCCGCAGGCGTCGAGGAACAGGTCGAGGCTGCGGACCGCGCGGCGGCGGGTCGCCGCTTCCAGCGATTTGATCCGTACGCCGACCCACGGTGGTGCCGTGCCGGTGGCCCGTGCCGTGGTGAGTGCGTGGGCTGCGGCCCGCAGGTCGGCGTCCTCGGTTGCGTCGTCGCGGCCGCCGTAGCCGTCCTCGACGTCGATGCGCAGGTCCTCCACCGGTTCGCGGGCGAGCTTGGCCCGTACCCGGTGGTCCAGCTCGGCCGGGTACGGCGCCGGCGGGTGCGCGTCCAACGTGGCCAGTGCCGCCGCGCCCCAGGTCGGCACCAGGTCTGCGGTGACCCGGTCGGCGGGGACGTAGACGGTGTGCACCGGCTGGCGTTGCGGCGTCTGGCCGGGGTAGCGCTGCCGCAGGGCGGCGTCGACCTCGGCGAGGCGGTCGTCGATGGCGGCGTAGTCCGCCGCGGTGAGCCGGGGCATCAGTCGATCAGCCGGTACGCCGGCAGGGTGAGGAAGTCGACGAAGTCGTCGGCGAGGGCGACCTCGACGAACAGGGCCCAGGCGTCCGGGAACCGGCGGGCCGTCCAGTCCTCGCTGGTCGTCTCGGCGCGGATCGCGGCGAGTTCGGTTTCGCCGACGGCGCGCACCAGGTCGGCGGTGACCGGGGTGCCGTCGGGCAGCCGTACCCCGTTGTGGATCCACTGCCAGATCTGCGAGCGGGAGATCTCGGCGGTGGCGGCGTCCTCCATCAGGTTGTTGATCGCGACGGCGCCGTTGCCACGCAGCCATGCCTCCAGGTAGCGCAGCGCGACCGCGACGTTGCCGCGCAGCCCGGCAGCGGTGACGGCCCCGCCGGTGGCGGCGACGTCGAGCAGCTGGTCGGCGGTGACGGTGACGTCGGGCCGTTGCCGGTCGAGCTGGTGGGGCCGGTCCCCGAGGACCTCGTCGAAGACTTCCCGGCAGACCGGCACCAGGTCGGGGTGGGCCACCCAGGAGCCGTCGAAACCGTCGCCGGCCTCGCGGAGCTTGTCGGCCCGGACCTGGTCGACGGCGCGGGCGGTCGCCTCGGTGTCGCGCCGGTTCGGGATGAACGCTGACATGCCGCCGATCGCCATCGCCCCCCGCCGGTGGCAGGTGGCGACGAGCAGTTCGGTGTAGGCCCGCATGAACGGTGCGGTCATCGTCACCGCCGACCGGTCGGGGAGCACGAACTTCTCCCCGGCGTCGCGGAAGTTCTTGATGATGCTGAACAGGTAGTCCCAGCGGCCGGCGTTGAGGCCGGTGGCGTACGGGCCGAGTGCCCAGAGGATCTCGTCCATCTCGAACGCCGCGGTAATCGTCTCGATCAGGACGGTGGCCCGGATGCAGCCGGTCGGCAGACCGAGGGTGGCCTCGGTGTGGGCGAACACGTCGTGCCAGAGGGCCGCTTCCTCGTGGCTTTCCAGTTTCGGCAGGTAGAGGTACGGTCCGCTGTCGCGGCGCAGCAGTTCGGCGGCGTTGTGGAACAGGTACAGGCCGGCGTCGACGAGGGCGCCGACGGCGGGGCCGCCGTCGATGTCGAGGTGGCGTTCGTCGAGGTGCCAGCCCCGGGGCCGGACCACGATCGTCGGGTACGGGCCGGGGCCGAGCCGGTAGGTCTTCGCCCCGGTCCGCAGGGTGATGGTGCGCCGCACGGCGTCGGCCAGGTTGCGCTGCCCGCCGATCACGTTGGCCCAGTGTGGGGTGTTGGCGTCCTCCAGGTCGGCCAGCCAGACGCGGGCACCGGAGTTCAACGCGTTGATCGTCATCTTCCGGTCGGTGGGTCCGGTGATCTCGACCCGCCGGTCGGTCAGGTCCGCTGGTGGCGGCGGTACGGTCCAGTCCCCGGCGCGCACGGCGGCGGTGTCCGGCCGCAGGTCCAGCCGGCCGGTGCGGGCGATCTCGGCGCGTCGGCGGCGGCGGGCCGCGAGCAGGTCGGCGCGGCGGCCGGCGAACCGCCGGTGCAGGTCGGTGAGGAAGGCGACGGCGTCGTCGGTGAGGACGTCCGCGACGTCACCCGACGGTGCGGCCGACTGCGCGGCCTGGGTGCGGGACATGGGCGTCACTCCTGTTCAGGGCGGGCCGAGGTGGTCAGTACGCGATGGGCGTGCGCGGCCCGGGCGGCCAGGTCGGCGGTGTCGGCGGTCCGCAGTTCGGCGCCCTCGACGACCGGGCGGCCGCCGACCAGCAGCAGTTGCACCGGGGCGGGTGGGCCGAGCACCAGGGCCGCGACCGGGTCGTCGATGCCGGCGTGGCCGAGCCCGTCGAGGCGCCACAGCGCCACGTCGGCGAGTTTGCCGACCTGCAGGGATCCGATGTCGGCGTCCCGGCCGAGGCAGCGGGCCCCGCCGATGGTTCCCAGGGCGAGGGCGTCGCGGGCGGTCATCGCGGCCGGGCCGCCGCGCAGCCGGGCCGCGTACAGGGCCTGGCGCAGTTCCTCGCCGAGGTGGCCGGCCTCCTGACTGGCGGCACCGTCGACGCCGAGCCCGACGGGGACGCCGGCGGCGAGCAGGTCGGTGACCCGGGCGGTGCCGGCCCCGAGGCGGGCGTTGGAGCTGGGGCAGTGCGCCACGCCGGTGCCGGTGGCGCCGAGGCGGGCCACGGCGGCGTCGTCGAGGTGGACCCCGTGCGCCAGCCACACGTCGTCGCCGAGCCAGCCGAGGTCGTCGGCGTACTGCACCGGCGTGCAGCCGTGGGTGGCCTGGCAGTACTGCTCCTCCTCGACGGTCTCGGCGAGGTGGGTGTGCAGCCGCACACCCCGGCGGCGGGCCAGCTCGGCTGACTCGCGCATCAGGCGCGGGGTGACCGAGAACGGCGAGCAGGGGGCGACGGCGACCCGCAGCATCGACTCCGGCGACGGGTCGTGCCACCGGTCGATGGCGGCCTCGGTGGCGGCCAACGCGGCGTCGGTGTCCTCGACGACGGAGTCCGGCGGCAGGCCGCCCGCGGAGCGGCCGAGGTCCATGGAGCCCCGGCACGGGTGGAACCGCAGGCCGATCCGGGCGGCGGCGGCGATCTCGGCGGCGAACAGGTCCCCGCCGTCGCGGGGGAACACGTAGTGGTGGTCGGTGCTGGTGGTGCAGCCGGACAACGCCAGCCAGCCGAGGTTCGCGGCGGCGGCGTCGTGCACCGTGTCGGTGTCGATGCGTGACCAGATCGGGTAGAGGGTGGTGAGCCAGCCGAACAGGTCGTCGGACTGGGCCAGGCCCCGGGTGGCCCACTGGTAGAGGTGGTGGTGGGTGTTGACCAGACCTGGGGTGGCCAGGCAGCCGGTGCCGTCGATGCGCCGTACCCGGCCGGGGTCGCCGCCGGTGAGCCGGGCCAGCAGGTCGTCGGGCAGGTCGCCGGGGCCGACGGCGGCGATCCGGCCGTCGTCGCCGACGACGAGATGCCCGGTGCGGTGTTCGGTGCCGGCGGCGTCGACGGTGGCGATCGCCGCGCCGGTGATGGCGAGCATCACCAGTCACCCAGCGCCGGCGGGGCGTCGTCGCGGGCCACGGTGCCCTCGATCAGGCCGTACGGGCGGTCGGTCGCGACGAACACGGTGCCGGGGTTGTCCAGCCCGAACGGGTCGAGGTCGACCGGCAGGTGGTGCTTGTTCGGCAGGGCCAGGCGCACCTGCACCACGTCCGGGCAGTCGGTGAGCACCCGCTCCCCCATCGCGTACAAGGTCTGCTGCAGCGACCGGCTGTAGGTGCCGACAAACGCGTCGATCAGGGCCCGCCGGACGTCGGCGTGGGCGGCGTCGAAGCCGCCGGCCGCCTCTGTCCCGGCGTAGCGCCACTGGGCGTCCACCGCGGTGGCCAGGATCCGGTCGTCGGTCTCGGGCAGCGTGGTGTACGGGTCGACGACGTAGCCGCGGAACTCCGAGTCGGTGGAGTTGAGCAGGACCAGACCGGTCAGCCCGGCGGTCACCTCGGCCCGTTGGCCGTCGTAACGCACCGTGACGGTACGGGTGTGTCCACCGTCGCGGGCGAACGAGTGCGGTCCGAGCCGGTGCCAGTCGTGCTGGGCGATGTCGACCCGGGCCCGGTCGATGCTGGCCTGGCTGTCCACGAAGTGCCGGGCCAGCAGCAGGCCGAACTCCTCGGCGCTGGCGATGCCGTGCTGGCGGGCGAACGCGTACACGGTGTTCTTCTGGGTGTCGGTCGGCAGCACCTGACGGTTGTCGCCGGTGAGGTGGGTGGCGGCGAGGTCGCCGGCGAGCGCCACGGAGACGGTGAGGTCGGTCAGGGTGTGCCGGTCGGCGTCGCGGTCGACCCGGACCACCCGGGTTTCCGCCTTGCCGTAGCGGTTCGGACCCAGGACGATCCCCATCAGTCAGCTCCCTCGATAGGTGGTGTAGCCGTACGGGCTGATCAGCAGCGGTACGTGGTGGTGGCGGGCGGCGTCGTGCACGACGAAGGCGACCGGGATCTCGGTGTAGAAGCCGGCGTCGCCGAGGTGCCCGGCCACGTCGAACACCAGCCGGTACCCGCCGGTGGTCCACGCCTGGCCCGGTGCCCAGTCCCGCAGCCGCCCGTCGGCGTCGGTCCGTCCGGTCGCGACGGTGCGCCAGCCACCGGCGACGTGCGGGTCGGCGACGTCGAGACGGACCGGCAGGCCGGGTACGGGGACGCCGGTGGCGGTGTCCAGCACGTGGGTGGAGATCGGTGCGGCGTTGCTGGCGGTGGTCGGCGCGAGGTCGTCGACGAGTCGGCCGACGCGCAGTGCCGCGATCTGCCCGAGCTCGACGCGGACCACCGCCTGTTCGGCGGTGTCGTCGTGGTGCAGCCGGCGGCGGGCGGCGGCGGCCAGCTCGGTGGCACCCCGGCCGTTGGCGAAGATCAGGAACCGGTAGCCGAACCGCTGCTCGTAGGCGTCGTTGAGGGTGACCAGCTCGGCGCGGGCGGCGTCGTCGCCGTGCTGGTCGCCGCCGGCCGACGCGGCCTGCTCCCGGCGGGACCAGCCGGCTTCCCGGCCCTCGCCCGACGGCGGTTGTCCGATGCGCGGGTGGGCGGCGACGGCGGCGAGCACCTGCGGCCACGGCAACCCGCTCAGCTGTTCACAGGCCGTGGCGGCCAGTGCCGCCCGGTCCCGGTACGGGCGGGCCGCCGCCACGGCGGCCGCCCAGTCCGGCGCGGCGCAGCAGCTCAGCAGCTGTGCGCGCACGTCGTCGGCGGGCAGCGTGTTGAACACGTCGAGTCCGCGATCCACTCCCGGCACCCCTTTCGCTGGTCAGCAGTCAAGCAGCCGGGGTCGGCGGGTCGGTAGCGGCGCGGGGACCAAAGACGAAACACCGTCGCCGTACGGTTTTGGAGGTTCATCCAATCACCGTGACCGGAGGCGACCCCCGTGCTGCTGGCCGACGTGCTCGACAAGGCCCACCTGAAGCTGCTCCCGCTCACCGGCGACGACGGACGGGACCGTACGGTGGGCCGGGTCAACGTCATCGACCTGCCCAACCCGGGCCGGTACGTGGCCGCCGCCGATCTGGTGCTGACCGGCCTGATGTGGCACCGGGGGCCAGCCGAGTCGGAGGTGTTCGTGTCGGCGCTGGCCGCCGCCGGGGTGACCGCGCTCGGGGCCGGCGGGGCGCTGCACGGCAGTGTCCCCCGGGATCTGGTCACGGCCTGCCGGCGGCACCGGATACCGCTGTTCGAGGTGCCGGCCGACGTGTCGTTCCGGGACATCATCGACGACGTGCACCCGACCCTGTGGGCGCAGCGGGCCAGTTCGTTGGCGACGGTGCTGGGCCGCCAGCGTGGGCTGGTCGCGGCGATGGCCGCCGGTGCACGGCTCGCCGACCTGCTGCCGACGGTGGCCGGGGCGATCGGCCGGGACTGCTGGACGTTGACCACCAGTGGGCGGGTGGTGGCCGGTACGGCGCAGCTGACCGACGCTGTCGCCGACGCGCTCAGTCGGGCCTTCCTGACAGCGCAGCGGCTGCCCACCACGGTGACGGTCGACGGCGAGCAGTACTCGGTGTTCGGGGTGCCGGGCCGGGCCGAGCATCGGCTCGCCGCGTGGCTGGTGGCCTGCCGGGGCGCGTTGGACGCGCTGCCGGGCACCGTGGACGAGTTGACCAGTGTGGTGGCGTTGGAGCGGGCCCATCTCGACGAGGTGGCCCGGGTGGAGGCCCGGCTGGCCGGGCAGTTGCGGGCAGCGCTGCGGGTGCCCGGGGACGTGGCCGGGTTGCGGGCGGCGCTGCTGGCCGCCCGCTTGGACCCGGACGCGACGTTCGTCGCGGTCGCGGCGACGTTGGACGGGATGCGCGCCCCCGGCACCTTGACGGTGGCGGTGGTCGACGAGTTCCTCAGTCGGGTGGTCCCGGACCGGGCGGTGGCGCTGCTCGAACCGGATCTCGAGTCGGGGGCCCTCGCCGTGCTGGCTCTGCCGCCACCGATGGCGACGTCGATCGGTACGGCGCTGGTCGCCGCCGCCGACCGGATGTCACCGGGCCTGCGCGGCGGCCGGCTCACCCTCGGGGTCAGCGCGCCCGGTGTCGGCGCGGCCGGTCTCGGTGGGGCGGTGGAGGAGGCGTTGCACGCCCACCGGTCCGCGGCCGGGTCCGCCTCGGGCCCGGTCAGCGTGGTCGCGGCCGGCGAACTCGCCTCGCACTCGCTGCTGCTGGCCGGGGTGCCGGTCGGCACCCGGCGCGGTTTCCGGGCCCGGTTGCTCGGGCCGCTGGAGGCCTACGACCGGGACCACCACGCCGACCTGGTCCGTACCCTCACCGTGTTCCTCGACAATGGTGGATCGTGGAGTCGCTGCGCCGAGCTGCTGCACGTGCACGTCAACACGTTGCGGTACCGGATTCACCGGATCGAGCGGTTGACCGGCCGGAACCTGAGCCGGTTCGAGGACCGGGTGGACTTCTTCCTGGCGCTGCGGCTCGCCGCCGGTTGACCGGTCGGCGCGGCGGGCCCGGCGCACCCGGCCCGCGTCGTCGGCCCGGCCCGCGTCGTCGGCCGGGTCGTGGATCGGTCCGGTGCCGGCGGTCAGCCACCCACCGGGACGGCCGCTGCCGGTCGCGACGATCTCGGCGGCGATGCTGACGGCGGTC
Organism: Solwaraspora sp. WMMA2056; assembly: GCF_030345095.1. Lineage (NCBI taxonomy): Bacteria > Bacillati > Actinomycetota > Actinomycetes > Micromonosporales > Micromonosporaceae > Solwaraspora > Solwaraspora sp. WMMA2056. Next base: position 4,412,385 of record NZ_CP128360.1, on the reverse strand, counting down.
TGCTCCGGGGTACGGGCACCCAGGTCCAACCCGATCGGTGCCCGCAGCCGCGCCAACGCCGCGTCCGGCACCCCGACGGCCAGCAGCCGCGCACGCCGGTCGGCGGTGCTGCGGCGCGACCCCATCGCACCGACGTAGGCCACCGGCAGGTCCAGCGCCACCCGCAGCAACGGCACGTCGAACTTGGGGTCGTGGGTGAGTACGCAGAGCACGGTCCGGTCGTCGACCCGGCCGGCGGCGGCCTCGGCGGACAGGTAGCGGTGCGGCCAGTCGACGACCACGTCGTCGGCGTCCGGAAACCGCTCGGCGGTGGTGAACACCGCACGGGCGTCGCACACCGTCACCCGGTAGCCGAGGAAGCGGCCCTGCCGGGCCACCGCCGCGGTGAAGTCCGACACCCCGAAGATGATCATGCGCGGCGGTGCGGTGAATCCGCGTACCAGCAGTGACACTTCGGGCGCCGGGCGGACCAGCCGGGTCCACCCGTCGGCGAGCGCGGCCCGGCCGGCCCGAGCGGCGACGGCGTCGAGCGCGGCGTCACCGAGGGTGCCATGGTCGGTGCCACCGTCGACCAGCAGCCACCGGCCCCGGCTGGCCGCAGGTCCGTCGACGCAGGTCACCGCCGCGACCGGCCGACCCTGCCGCAGCGCGGCGGCGAGCCGGTCGAGGTCCGGGGCGCCGGCACGGTCCAGGCGTTGCACGAACACCTCGACGGTGCCGCCGCAGGTCAGTCCGGGCGCGAACACGTCGTCGCCGCCGTCGCCGAAACGCGCGAACCGGGTCGCCCCGGTCCGCAGCACGTCGCGGCACAGGTCGAGCACGGCGGCGTCGACACACCCGGCGGAGACGCCGCCGGTGACGGAGCCGTCCGGTGCCAGCAGCATGGCGGTGCCGACCGGACGGGGGGCGCTGCCGGCGGTGGCGGTCACCGACGCCAGCGCGACCGACGCACCCGTGGACCACCAGCGCAGCACCGTGGCGAGCGGGTCGGGGCTGAACATCAGCCCACGATGGGTAACCGCTGATCGCCGGGTCAAGCCCGTCCGGGCCGCCTTGTAGGTTCGTCCAACCGCGCCCGCAATCGGCGGTGCCGGATTGTGGTCCGCCGTCATTGTCCCGCTCACCGGCCCGGCGCGACGATGCCCAGCGTGGATCTGCATACCGTCTCCGACGTGATCGCCGCCGACGACGGCGACTGGCGTCCGGGTGACCGCTGGCTCGCCGGCGGCAGCTATCTCTACTCGCAGCCGCAGCCCGACGTACGTCGGCTACGCGACCTGACCCTGTTGGGCTGGCCGTCGCTGCGGGTCGACGACGACGGGGTCGAGATCGCCGCCACCTGCACCATCGCCGAACTGGCCCGGTTCACGCCCCCGGCCGGCTGGACGGGCGTCGGTGAGCTGATCCGCCGCTGCTGCGACGCGCTGCTCGCCTCACACAAGGTGTGGAACGTGGCGACGGTGGGCGGCAACATCTGCGCGGCGCTGCCCGCCGGCCCGATGACGTCCCTGGCGGTGGCGACCGGCGCGTGGTGCGCCGTCGACGACCTGGCCGGTGGGCGCCGCGCGGTGCCAGCCGTCGACTTCGTCCGCGACGTCGAGTCCACAGTCCTGTCCGACGGCGAGTATCTGCGCAGCGTACGGCTGCCGGCGGAGGCCGGGCGAGCCCGCTACGCGATGCGCCGGGCGTCGCTGTTCACCCACGGACGCTCCGCCGCGCTGGTCGTCGGCCGCGCCGATCCCGACACCGACGGGTGGTCGCTGTCGGTGACCGCCGCCACCCGCCGACCGGTCTTGCTACGACTGGCGGCGGGACTCACCGAGGCGCGGCTACGGGAACAGGTGGACGACGCCTGCGCCGCCGCCGGCTGGATGGACGACGTCCACGGGCTGCCCGCCTGGCGGCGGCACCGCACCCTGCGGCTGGCAACCGAGATACGGGCCGAACTGACCGCCGCCGGGCCGACGGGTGGGCGTCGATGAGCATCGTGGTCAACGGGGTCACCGCCGACGGGCAACCCGCACCTGGTCAGTGCCTGCGCACGTTCCTGCGGGACCAGGGCTGGTACGGGGTGAAGAAGGGCTGCGACGCGGGCGACTGTGGCGCCTGCACCGTCCACGTCGACGGGCAGCCGGTGCACAGCTGCATCTACCCCGCTGTGCGGGCGGCCGGTCGGCGCGTCACCACGGTCGAAGGGCTCGCCGACGGCGACCAGCTGCACCCCGTACAGCAGCGGTTCCTCGACGCGCAGGGCTTCCAGTGCGGGTTCTGCACCGCCGGGTTCCTGATGACGGTCGCCGCGCTCGACGACGACCAGCGCGCCGACCTGCCCCGGGCGTTGAAGGGCAACCTGTGCCGGTGCACCGGCTACCGGGCGATCCGCGACGCCGTCGCCGGCGTGTGCCACGTGGCCTGCGACAGCGCGGCCGGACAGGCGGGCGCGGTCGGCGGCAACGTGCCGGCACCGGCCGGGCGGCAGATCGTCACCGGCACCGCCCGGTTCACCTTCGACGTGACGGTCCCCGGCCTGACGCACGCCGTCCTGGTCCGCGCGGACGTACCGCACGCCCGGATCACCGGGTTCGACCTCGACGCGGCGATGCGGGTGCCGGGAGTGCTCGCCGTCCTGACCCACCGCGACTGCCCGGACAAGCTGTACTCGACCGCCCAGCACGAACACCCGCACGAGGATCCGGCCGACACCCGGCTGCTCGACGACGTGGTCCGCTTCGTCGGTCAGCGGGTCGCGGTGGTGGTGGCCGAGACGGAGGCGGCCGCGCGGACCGCCGCCGCCCTGGTCCACGTGCGGTACGCACCGCTGCCGGCGGTGTTCGACCCGGTCGTGGCGATGGCACCGGACGCGCCGGTGCTGCACGACAAGGACGCCGCCGCCACCGGTATCGCCCGGCCGGCGGACAACGTCGCCGGTGAGGTGCACGGCGCGGTCGGCGACGTGGACCGGGCGATCGCCGAGGCGGACGCCGTCTACACCGCGACGTTCCGGACCCAGCGGGTGCAGCACGCGCATCTGGAGACCCACGGCGCCATCGCCTGGCCGGAGCCCGACGGCGGGATCACCGTGCGGTCCAGCACCCAGACGCCGTACCTGACCCGGCGGGCGTTGGCCCGGCTGTTCGACCTGCCGACCGAACAGGTCCGGGTGGTCGCCGGTCGCGTCGGCGGCGGCTTCGGCGGCAAACAGGAGATGCTCGTCGAGGACGTGGTCGCCCTCGCGGCGCTGCGCACCGGGCGGCCGGTCAAACTGGAGTTCACCCGTACGGAGCAGTTCACCGCGGCCACCACCCGGCACCCGTTCGAGGTCCGGGTGAGTGTCGCCGGGCGGCGGGACGGCACGCTGACCGCGATCCGGTTGCGGGTGGTCGCCGACACCGGCGCGTACGGCAACCACGGCCCGGCCGTGCTGGCACACGGCTGCAGCGAGTCGGTGGCCGTGTACCGGTGCCCGAACAAGCAGGTCGACGGCTGGTCGGTCTACACCAACACGGTGCCGGCGGGCGCGTTTCGCGGCTACGGGCTCGGTCAGGTGTCGTTCGCGGTGGAGTCCGCCGTGGACGAACTCGCCCGCCGGCTCGGGCACGACCCGGTCGCGTTCCGGGCCGCCAACGTGATCGGGCCGCACGATCCGCTGGTCACCCCGGTCGGGCACGACGACACGGTGCAGGTGCACAGCTACGGCCTGGACCAGTGCCTGGAGCTGATCGACCGGGCCCGCCGCACCGACGCGGGCGCGGCGGCCGCCGAGGGGTGGCAGGTCGGCGAGGACCTGCCGGCCGGCGACGGGTGGCAGGTCGGCGAGGGCATGGCGGTCGCGATGATCGCCACCGGCCCGCCGGGCGGGCATCACGGCCGGGCCCGGATCACCGTCGGGGCCGACGGCGGATACCACCTGGACATCGGGATGGCGGAGTTCGGCAACGGCTCCACCACCGTGCACCGGCAGCTGGTCGCCGAGGCCCTGGCCACCACGGTGGACCGGATCCGGATACGGCAGTCGGACACCGCGCTGGTCGGCCACGACACCGGCGCGTTCGCCTCCACCGGCACCGTGGTGGCCGGCGCGGCCGCGCAGCGGGCCGCCCAGGCGTTGCGGCACCGGTTGATCGCCGCCGCCGCGCGGGCCACCGGCACCGATCCGGCCGACTGCCGGCTCGACGGGACCACCGTATGGTGCGCCGACCGACCGGTCGGCCTCGACGAACTGGCCCGCCGCGCGGCCGCCGACGGCGAACTGCTGGCCGCCGACGGACACACCGACGGGATGCGGCGGTCGGTGGCGTTCAACGTGCACTGGTTCCGGATCGCGGTGGACCCCGACAGCGGCGCGATCCGCATCCTGCGCAGCGTGCACAGCGCCGACGCCGGTACGGTGATCAACCCGATGCAGTGCCGGGGACAGATCGAAGGCGGGGTCGCCCAGGCGCTCGGTGCCGCCCTGGCCGAGGCGGTGACGATCGACGATGCCGGCCGTGTCGGCACCCCCGACCTGCGCAGCTACCACCTGCCGACGATGGCCGACGTGCCGCTGACCCAGGTGCACTTCGCCCGGACCAGCGACCCGCTCGGGCCGGCCGGCGCGAAGTCGATGAGTGAGAGCCCGTTCAACCCGGTGGCCGCCGCGCTGGCCAACGCGCTGCGCGACGCGACCGGGGTCCGTTTCACCGAGTTGCCGTTCACCCGTGACCGGGTATGGCACACGTTGCACCACGGCCACTCGGCCGACCAGTAGACAGTAAGGAAGAAAGAGCGACATGACGGTTGTTTCGTTGGCGGAGATCGTTCGGGCGCCGAAGGCGTTGTTGCATGACCATCTGGATGGGGGGTTGCGTCCGGAGTCGGTGGTGGAGTTGGCCGATGAGGTGGGTCATGTGTTGCCGGTGTCGGATCCGGTGGAGTTGGGTCGGTGGTTCGTGTCGGCGGCGGATTCGGGGTCGTTGGAGCGGTATCTGGAGACGTTCGCGCACACGGTGGCGGTGATGCAGACGGAGTCGGCGTTGTTCCGGGTGGCGTCGGAGTGTGCGGTGGATCTGGCGGCGGACGGGGTGGTGTACGCGGAGGTGCGGTTCGCGCCGGAGCAGCATCTGTCGCGGGGGTTGGGTTTGGGTCAGGTGGTGGAGGCGGTGGTGGCGGGGTTCGCGGACGGGTGTGCGCGGGCGGCGGCGTCGGGTCGGGTGGTGCGGGTGGGGACGTTGTTGACGGCGATGCGGCATGCGGCGCGGTCGCAGGAGATCGCGGAGTTGGCGGTGCGGTACCGGGATGCGGGGGTGGTGGGGTTCGACATCGCGGGGGCGGAGGCGGGGTTTCCGCCGACGCGTCATCTGGATGCGTTCGAGTATCTGCAGCGGGAGAATTTTCATTTCACTATTCATGCGGGTGAGGCTTTTGGGTTGCCGTCGATCTGGCAGGCGATTCAGTGGTGTGGGGCGGATCGGTTGGGGCATGGGGTGCGGATTGTGGATGATGTGGAGGTGGGTGCTGGTGGTGCGGTGAGGTTGGGGCGGTTGGCGGCGTATGTGCGGGACAAGCGGATTCCGTTGGAGTTGTGTCCGTCGTCGAATGTGCAGACGGGGGCGGTGGGGTCTATTGGTGAGCATCCGATCGGGTTGTTGCGTGATCTGCGGTTCCGGGTGACGGTGAATACGGACAACCGGTTGATGAGTGGGACGTCGATGTCGCGGGAGATGTGGTTGTTGGTGGAGGCGTTCGGGTGGGGGTGGTCGGAGTTGCGGTGGTTGACGGTCAACGCGATGAAGAGTGCGTTCATCCCGTTCGACGAGCGGTTGGCGATCATCGACGATGTGATCAAACCGGCGTACGCGAAGCTGATCGCCGAGCCGCTGGCGGAGGCGGAGGCCCACCATGTCGGTTGAGGTACGTACCCGTGCATGCGCCGGGGCGGGGACGCCACGCTGGGGGGCGATCCCGCACCGGCGGCTGCTCGACGCGCTCGCCGCTGCCGTCCCCGCCGACCGGCTGCCCCGGGTGGAGGCGGCCACCGTCACCCATCTGCTGCGCCCGGTGCCGTGGCAACGCCGGACCGGGCTGGTGAGCCTGGTCAGCACCGGGTACCCGGCGCTGGCCCAACGCGTCGCCACGGTCATCGACGCCGAGTTCCCCGGCGTACGGCTCGCCACCACCGCGCCGCCACGCGGACGCGACGACCGGGAGCAGTTCGACGTCCTGGTCACCGCTGACCACGCCGCCGAGGTCACCGCCTGGCTGGACCGGCTGTGGCAGGCGGCGGTCTGGCAGGTCGGCCCGCAGGTGCGGACCGGCCAGCGCACCTCGACGGCGCGGACGATGTGGCGGGCCGCGCTGCTGGTCGCCAACGGCTCCCGGCGGCGCAGCCAGATCCGGGTACGGGTGCCGGATCCGGGCGCGCTGACCGCGCTCACCGACGCCGGCGACGCGCTCGGCCTCACCGTCCACCAGCACCTGCGCCGGGGCAACTCCTACTTCGTCACGGTCGACGATCCCACCCAGTCGATCCAGTTGCTGCGGCTGGTCGGTGCCGGGCCGCACGCCGAGGCGTGGGTGCGCGACGCCGCCTGAGGCATGCCGACGCCGCGCCCACTGAAGCCGGCGACGCGCAGCACCGCCCGACGGTGCCCCCACGGCTGGCGCCCATGGTCGACACTGGGTAGATGACCGGTGACTCCACAGCAGGCGACCGGGCCGGCGACCGCTTCGCCTCGCTCGGGATGGCCGAGCTGCTGGCCGTCGTCGGCAGGCTGCTGCGCCGCCCCCGCCGGCGTGAGCACGACCTGCCGATCGTCGTCACCGTCGGCACCACCGGCGCCGAGATCCGTGCCGGGCTGCTGCGGCGGCTGCGGCGGCCACAGCGGCGACGTGTCCCCCACGTCGTGATCGACGCCGCCCGGTTCCCCGACTCTGGTGGCATCCGGTCGCTGCTCGACGTGATGCACCACCAGTTGGCGTTGGACGCGTTCGGCGGCACCCCGTTCACCTTCCGGCACTACCCGCTGGCCCGGTGGCTGATGGACCAGCGGTTGGCCGACGTCGAGGTCACCGAACGGCGGGCCCGGATCACCCAGATGCTGCGGCAGTGGCGTCGGCGGCCGGCCACCGAGAACATGCAGGGTGCCTCGGAGCCGGAGACGCTGTTCGCCACCGCGTACCGGCTGGTCCTCTGGCTGGTCCTGCGGGCGGTGCCGGACGTGGTGTTCCGGGCCGCCCTGTCCGGTCGGCTTCCGGTGCTCGGTGGACGGTACCGCTGGTTCATGCGCCAGCAGTACCTCGCGCCCCGGCAGAGCGGCACCTTCATCGGCTTCGCGGAACGGCTGACCACCGACCGGCGCACCGGTGAACAACCCGAGCAGGTACGCAAGCTGCTGGTGCACGCCTTCCTGGAGGACCTGCGGGCCGGTTACGCCCGCCGGTTCTGGTCGCCGACCGGGTGGCACCGCACCGCGTACCCGGTGCTGCTGCTGTCGGACGTCGCCCCCGGCAACGCCGGGTACGCGCTGCTGCGGCTGGTCAACGACGTCCGCAACGAGACCGGCCGGTGGGATCCGCTGCTGATCGTCGCCGACGCGGCCGACGGCGGGTCGGCCGCGGGTGGACCGGCCGCCGCTGGCTTCACGACGCCGCTGCACCTGGCCGAGGCGGGCATCGGTCTGGACGCATGGCGGGACGCCCTGCCGGAGCAGCGTCGGCTGCGCCGTACCGATGCCTGGTTCCTGGTGCTGGAGTCGGTGCCGGACCGTACCGACCGGCACGCCCACCCGGTGGTGCCGGACCTGGTGCCGCCGGCACCGCCCTGGTGGGCCCGGCGCACCGTGGCGGCGGCCGTGGTCCTGGCCCTGCTCGCCGCCGGTGGGACCTGGGCCGCCGGGCGTTGGGGGCCGGGTTGTCTGCCGCATCCCGGCCAGGGCCAGATCGCGTTGCGGCTGATCGACGGCGAGTGCGTCGGTTACAGCGACAGCCTGCGGTACGTGTTCAACCACGACCCCGGTCAGCAGGCGCTACGCGACATCCAGCAGCGGATCTTCCGGCAGAACGCGGAGGTCACCCAGATCTGGCAGGCCAGTCAGCGGCGCCGGCCGCTGATGACGCTGGTCTACCTGGGCATCATGACCGGCCAGCGGACCGGTCCCCGGGAGGTCTCCTACGTCTCCGAACGTGAGGAGCTGGAAGGGCTGGCGGTCGCGCAGTACGCGCTGATGAAGGGCTCGGCGAGCACCGACGGGCTGCCACTGCTGCGGATCGTGGTGGCCAACGGCGGCAAGCAGATGCGGCACGCCGAGCGGACCGTCGAACTCGTCGCCGGGCTGGCCGAGAGGGATCCGACGGTCGTCGGGGTGGTCGGCCTGGTCGAGAGCCGGTCCACCACGGCGGCGGCGCTGCGACGGCTGCACGAGGTCCGGCTGCCGGCGATCGCCCCGACGCTGTCCGCCGACGGGCTGCACCAGCACTCGAAGCTCTACCTGCAGATGGTGGCGCCCAACGTCGACCAGGTGACGCTGGTGTCGACGTACGCCACCGACGTGCTCGGCGTCACCGAGGCGCACGTCTACTACACCACCGGCGACGACAGCCCGCTCGCCGACGACCTCTACGTCAACACGTTGGTCTCCGGGATGCGGAGCCGGTTCGGCACCCGGGCGACGGTGGCCCCGTTCCGGGTCGGTGACTCGTTGCGGCACGAGTGCGGCTACCCCGGGCTGCTCTTCTTCGCCGGTCGCTACTCGGAGTTCGACGAGTTCCTGGAGGCGCTGCGGGACTGCCGCAACGATCCGCCCCGACACCTCGTCGCCGACGACTCGGTCAACCGTTATCTGGCCAACCATCAGCTACGCGCCAATGCGCCCGGCAACCTGCCGGTGACGTACGTGTCCAAGGCGGCGCTGGCGATGTGCAGCCGACTCGTCGCCGACTCCAGCGTCGACGAGAAGCGGCGGCGGTTCCTCGACCTGATCCGTCGCGACGATCTGCTCGGCCAGCGGCGCTGCACCGGCACCGCCGGGCCGCCGGTCGGCGAGCGGGTCGCGCTGGCCTACGACGCGGCGATGATGCTGATCGACGCGATGAAGGAGCTCGGCGCGCGGTTGACCGTCGGCTCCCAGCCATGGGATCCGGCGGCGGTGAGCGCGGTCGCGCTCTTCACCGAGGTACTGCGGCAGAACACCAGCGGTGCGTACGACGGGGTGACCGGACCGACGACGTTCAACGCCGGCACCGGCGAGCCGGTGGGGAAACGCCTGTCGTTGATGTACGTCGCCAGCGTGCCGCAGGTCGACCAGGAGCCGCAGGAGATCTTCTTCTGCGGCCGGGCGCACCCGGAGGATCCACCCGGCTGCCGGGCCGCCACCGCCGCCGGGCCGCCCCGACCCTGATTGGATCGCCGATCGCGGGAACCTGGCACCGCGCCGGGGAGTGGGACAAGGCATGCGAGACTCCCCGGCGCCCGCCGACGACATCGTCGGCGCGCTGTACGCCGGCTGCTACCGGCGGCTCGTCGTCCAGCTGTACGCGGTCACCGGTGACCTCGGCGAGGCGCAGGAGGTCGTGCAGGAGGCGTTCGTGCGGGCGCTGATGTTCCCGCAGCGGTTCACCACACTCGACAACCCGGAGGCGTGGCTGCGCCGGGTGGCGGTGAACCTCGCCCGCAGCCGGCACCGGCGGCGCCGCATCCTGGCCCGGCTGCTGCCCCGGCTCGCGGCACCGGTCGAGGCCGAACGGCTCATCGCCGACACCTCCACCGCGCACGTCGCCCTGATGCGGGCGCTGCGAGAGCTGCCGGACGGGCAGCGGCACGCGATCGCCCTGCACTACCTGGCCGACCTGCCGGTCGCCGAGGTGGCCGAAGCACTCGGGGTGACCGAGGGCACCGTGAAGTCCCGGTTGTCGCGGGGCCGGGTCGCCCTGGCGGCGCTGCTCGACGGGCCCCCAGCAGCGCCGCCGCCCCTGACACCGCGTCGTCCGGATCGGAGTAGCCATGCCTGAGACCTCGGTGACCGGCTTCGACGCCGACCGGATCGGCCGACGGGTCACCGCGCCACCGCTGCGGCGGCTGCGGACGCGGGCACGCCGTCGGCTGACGGCCCTGGTGGGGGTCGCGATCGGACTGCTCGTGGTGGCGGTCGTCGCCCCCGGGCTGGCCGCCACCGTCGGGCGGGACCTGGGCGCGGACGACCCGCCAACGGCCGGCCTGCGGCTGGTCGTCTTCGACGACCGCACCGTTGTCGGCTACGAGAGCAGTGAGCAGGACTGCCAGGTCCGGTTCACCCGCAGTGTGGACGGCGGAGCCAGCTGGCTGCCGCTGGTCGGACCGGACCCCGGGACGTCGTGTCTGCACGACACCGCCGGCCAACGGGTGTCGCGGGTCATCGCGTTCGCGCTCACCCCGGACGTCTACCTGGTCGGTGTCGGCGCCACCGACCATGTCTCGACCGACGCCGGCCGGACCTGGTCGGACGTGACGGGCACGGCGCTGACGGTCGCGGACTTCCCCCCGTGGGCGGTGCCGGTCAACTGTCTGACGCCCTGCCCGGACCTACGGCCGCCGGTGGCCGTCGACCCGCTGCACGGTCGGCTGTACCGGCTGGCCGACCCGCCGACCGACACGGGGCTGGTCTACGTCACCGCCGACGGGGCGATCTGGACGGCCGGGTACACCGTCGGTGGCACAGGCACTGCGGTGGCGGTCAGCACCGACCGGGGTGCCAGCTGGCGGGTGAGTGCCGGGCCGGCCGGGTCCACGGTCAGCGGGCTGGCGGCCCGGGACGCCGCGACGGCGTTCGCGCTGTTCGACAGCCGTGTCGGCAGCCGGCCGACGCTGTGGCGCACTGACGACGGCGGCCAACGGTGGCAGGAGGTGCCGACGACGTTGCCTGCCGTAACGACCCGGGTGGCGACCATCGGCGCCGACGGGCGGCTGCTGGTCGCCGGCACCGGCCAGGACCGGTGTCCGACGTGGATCAGCGACGACGACGGGGCGACCTTCACGGCCGGCACCGCCGGGCCGTACGGCGACCTCGACGCGCTGCCGGGACGGCTGTGGAGCTCCGGGCACCACCCGTGGTCGGTCAGCCAGGTCACCGTGGACGGCATCAGCTGGCAATCCGTACCAGGGCCGGCAGAATGACCCATCGATCGGCCCTGACCTGGGCATCTTCATGATCACGTGATGGTCGCGACACGTCGCCGACACGATCCGACCGCAGATTGTGGGCCATCGCTTCACAGCCAGGAGGTTCCATGGCCCCGACCCCTCCGACCGACGATCAGCTGAACACTCTGATCATCGCCCGGCTCGCCTCACTCGGCATCGACCTCGACCAACTGCCCGCCGGCACCACCGCCGACCCGGTCACCGGCTCCCCCGGTCGTGACTCCGTACTCGCCTCGCTGCGGTCGTTCATGCGCAGCACCGTCCCGACGCTCGCCGCGTACCAGCTGCCCACCCCGGACGCCACCGACCCGGCGACGGCGATGGCGCTGTCCCAGCAGCCGGCACCGATGCTCTACCCGTCCATCAGCACCGAATGGCGCAAGCCCCGATGACAGAGGACGCCATGACAGACGTACAGCAGCCGCTGGACCGGTTGCTCGACCGCCGGGCGTTCCTGGCCCGTACGGCAGCACTGGCCGCCGCCACCACCGTCGGCACCGTGGCGTTTCCCGGCCTGGCAGGCATCGCCTCGGCCGCACCGAGCCCGGTCAGCGGCCCGGCGGTCAAGTTCAACCCCGAGCTGGACAAGGGTGCCGCGTACAACAAGCCGCGCGAGTCGGTCATGTCCGACCCGACCGAGTGGACGTTGTCCGAGGCCGCCTGGATGATCCGGCACAACAAGATCGTCCCGGTGGAGCTGGTGCAGGCGTACCTGGACCGGATCGCCGCGTACGAGTCGACGTACCTGGCGTTCAATCTGGTCAACGCCGACGCGGCGCTCAAGGCTGCCCGGCAGTGGGCCAACCGCCCGTACCGGGGCCCGCTGCACGGCATCCCGCTGGCCATCAAGGACAACTACTTCACCGAAGGTGTGCTGACGACCGCCAGCTCCTACCTGTTCCAGGACTTCGTGCCGCCGTACGACGCCACGTCGGTGGCGAAGCTCGTCGTGCAGGGCGGCATCGTGCTCGGCAAGACCCAGATGGGGCCGCTGGCCACCAGCCGGGCCACGCTGCCGAACGGCCAGATCACCACGGTCAACGCTTGGACGCCGACGAACCCGTCGACCAACCCGGGCGGCTCCTCGACCGGCACCGCGACCGCCGTCGCCGGCCGGATGGCCACCTCCGGCATCGGCACCCAGACCGGCGGTTCGATCACCGCGCCGTCCAACGCACAGAACCTCACCGGCATCAAACCCACGATGGGCCGGGTGTCGCTGGCCGGGATCATTCCGCTGACCTACAGCCGTGACCATCCCGGACCGCTGGCCCGCGACGCCAAGGACGCCGCCATCATGCTGATGGCGATGGCCGGACCCGATCCGGCCGACCCGCGCAGCCAGGGCCTGCCACCGGTGCCGAACCTGATCAACGCGGCCACCCCGCGCTACGACGGCGGCAACCTGCGGATGCGGTGGAAGACGCGGATCGGCGTACTGCCCGGCTACGCGGACGGCACGTCCGAGACCGCGCTCGCCCGCCGGGCGTTCCTCGCCGCCATGGCGGAGATCCCCGAGTGCGAGTTGGTCGAGGTGCCGTTCCCTGACGAGTGGGACCTGCTCACCGGCGGCGCGTTCAACAACGTCCGACTGCCCGAGCGTAGTGAGCCGTTCATGCCCTACCTACGCGACGATCTGCGCGGATTCGGCGTGTCGGTGACCAGTTGGCTGCAGGGCTGCCTGCTCGACGCCAACGGCTACGTCACCGGTCAGCGGGCCAAGCTGCTGCTGCTGGAGCGGATCCTGGACCAGATCTTCGGCACCTGCGACGTGGTGGTGCAGACCAGTCCGGTGCCGTTCGACATCGTCGGACTGCCGGAGATCGCGTTCCCGATCGGGTTCACCGGCGGCGGGGTGCCGATCGGCACCATCCTCGGTGGACTGCCCTACGCCGAGGACCGGCTGCTGTCGGTCGCCGCCGCGTACCAGGCGGTCACCGACTGGCACTGGCGGCGGCCGCCGGAGCCTCCGGCGAGCGCACCCGCCACGGCCGCCCGTTCGGCGGCGGCCACCGCCGCCCGGGGCCGGCTCACCGCCGAGGAGGTCGCCGACCTCACCCAGTGACCGACCAGTCAGGTCCGACCCGTGCCGGCCGTCCACCCGCAGGTGGACGGCCGCCGGCGTTGATCAGCCATGCCGCAGCGCCCGACCGGCCGCGCGGTAGCGGCGTCAGCAGTCGCAGCTGGTGGCGACCGCCGTCAGTTCGTCGACCCGGGCACGACGTGGCCCCGCGTCGCCGACCACCTCGAACCCCTCCCGGACCCAGTACTCGTATCCGCCGATCATCTCCTTGACCTGGTAGCCGAGCGTGGCGAACCGGTGGGCGGCCCGGGTGGCGCCGTTGCAACCCGGCCCCCAACAGTAGGTGACGACGACGGCACCGACGGGCACCACGTCGGCGGCCCGGGTGGCGATCTCCTGGTGCGGCAGGTGCAGCGCACCCGGCAGCCGGCCGTGCCGCCACGCGTCGATGCCCCGGGCATCGACGACGACCAGGTCGGACACGCCTGCGGCCAGGTCGGCGTGCACGTCGCTGACGTCGGTCTGGTAGGCCAGTTGGGCGGCGAAATGGGTGGCTGCGGCGGCCGGCGACGCCGGTGCCACGGCGAGAACCTTCGACATGGTCGGATCGTCACCGACCGGCATCCGTCGGGGACAGTGGCGGTGGTGCCAATCCTGCGGGACATCCCGCCAGCCGTGCCCGACCGGCCGTGCCCGGCCAGCAGCCGACGGGTGGCGGGTGGCGGCGCTTCCCGACGACTCCGGCATCAACTAAGGTTAGCCAAACCTGACCTAGCTGATCATCAGTGCCGGGGCGCGACCGTCGGGCGGCGCCAGCGGGGCTTCCGGAAGGAGAAACCCATGAGCTTCAAGGATGCCAAGAAGCACACCACGCTGTGTGTCGTCGACGTCGTCGGCACCAAACGGATCAGCCCGAACATCATCCGGGTGACCGTCGGCGGCGAACAACTGCAGCGACTACCGGACCACGGCTTCGACCACTGGTTCCGGCTGTTCCTGCCGCAGGAGAGCGGGGAGACCAACTTCGACGTACCGCACCGGGCCGACACGATCGGCTACCTGAAGTACCTGAGGATGCCGGCAGCGACCCGGCCACACCTGCGCAACTACACCGTACGGGCGTTCCGCCCCGCCGACCGCGAACTCGACATCGACTTCGTCGTGCACGGCGACGAGGGGGTGGCCACCCGCTGGGTGCAGCGGACCGCACCCGGCGACACCGTCGCCCTGCTCGACCAGGGCCGCGGCTACGACTACCCGGCGGACACCACGTACCACCTGCTGGCCGGCGACGAGACGGCGCTGCCGGCGATCGCCGGCATCCTGCGCGACCTGCCGCGCGACGCCGTGGGCCTGGCCGTGATCGAGATCCCCGACCCGGCCGACGCCCAACCGGTCGACGCCCCCACCGGCTTCGAGGTGCGCTGGCTGCACCGGGAACCCGGCACCCGCCCCGGCTCCGTCGCGCTCGCCGCCGTCACGGCCTGGACCACCGACACCCCGGCGACCGTCTCCGCCTACCTGGCCGGGGAGCAGGCTCTGCCGACCACCGGGCGGCGTCACCTCGTCGACATCGGAGTTCCGAAGCGACGGATCACCTTCACCGGCTACTGGCGGATCGGCACCGCCCACTGACCTCGGCGCCCGCCCGGGGGCCGACCGCGGCCCACCGGCCGGCCCGGCCAGCACCGCCCACAGCGGACTCCCGTCGGTAACGAAGCGGCTGTACATTACCCCAGGCGCCACTACCCGTAGTGGCGTCGATCCCGTGTGATACATGCACATTCTACGAAGGGGATGATGTGGTGAGCAGACGCTTCACCGCTGGCGCCGTCGCGACCGTGACGGCGCTGGCCCTGCTGGGCGCCGTACCGGCCGGACCGGCCGTGGCCGCACCGGACACGTCGCACGACACCGCCGCATACACAGTGGTCGCCGAGGCCGGCGCCAGCACCGCCGCCGCCGTCGCCGCCATCGAGGCTGCCGGTGGCACCGTCGTGGCCAGCACCGCCAGCGTCGGCATGTACGAGGTCGTCACCGAGGAGGCCGACTTCGCCGCCCGGGTCGCGGCCGCCCCGGCGCTGCTCGGCGCCGCCGAGAAGCGCGCCATCGGGTACGCCCCCCGGGCCCGCTTCGACGCCGTCGAGCAGGAGCACCGCGTCGTCGGCGGCCGGTCGGCCGGAGCCGCCGGCAAGCGCGGCACCCGGATGGATCCGCTCGACGAGAAGCTGTGGGGCCTGGCCATGATGCGGGCAGACAAGTCCCGCAAGGTCGAGCCGGGCAAGCGGGGCGTCACCGTCGGCATCCTGGACACCGGCATCGACGGCCAGCACCCGGACCTGCGGCCGAACTTCAGCTACTCCCTGTCGCGCAACTTCGCCCCGGACATCCCGGAGATCGACGGCCCGTGTGAGGTCGAGAGCTGCCTCGACCCGGTCGACCGCGACGACAGCGGCCACGGCACCCACGTAGCCGGCACCATCGGCGCGGCCGCGAACGGCTTCGGCCTGTCCGGCGTCGCCCCGAACGTCACCCTGGTGGCGCTCAAGGGTGGCCAGGACTCCGGCTACTTCTTCCTCGACTCGGTCGTCAACGCCCTGGTCTACGCCGGTGACGCCGGCATCGACGTGGTCAACATGTCGTTCTACATCGACCCGTGGCTGTACAACTGCCTGAACAACCCGGCCGACTCCGCCGAGGAGCAGGCGTCGCAGCGGGCCACCATCGAGGCGGTCAACCGGGCCCTGCGGTACGCGCACAAGCGTGGCGTCACCCTGGTCGGCTCGCTCGGCAACAACCACGAGGACCTGGGCAGCCCCCGCCCGGACTCGTCGAGCCCGAACTACGGCGGCACCCCCCGGCTGCGCACCATCGACAACTCGACCTGCTGGGATCTGCCGGTCGAAGGCGCACATGTGATCGGGGTGTCGGCGATCGGCCCGTCGAAGGCCAAGTCCGACTACTCCAACTACGGCACCGAGCAGATCTCGGTGGCCGCGCCGGGCGGCTGGTTCCGCGACGGGTACGGCACCCCGACCCACCGGACCTACGACAACACGATCCTGTCGTCGTACCCGCTGCACGTGCTGCAGGAGGAGGGCGCGGTCGACGCCGACGGCAACATCGTGCCCGGTGCCGAGGCGTACGTCGCCAAGGAGTGCACCGCCGCCGGGGTCTGCGCGTACTACACCTACCTGCAGGGCACCTCGATGGCGTCGCCGCACGTCTCCGGGGTGGCCGCGCTGATCGTCAGCAAGTACGGCAAGCGTGACGTGCGGCGCGGCGGGCTGACCCTCGACCCGGACAAGGTGGAGTCGCACCTGTACCGGACGGCGGCCAAGACGGCCTGCCCGGAGCCGCGTCTGGTGTCGTACGCCAACGAGGGCCGCTCCCCCGAGTGGGACGCCTACTGCGACGGCGGGAAGAACTTCAACGGGTTCTACGGTCACGGCATCGTCGACGCCTTCGCGGCGGTGACCAGGCCGCTGCACCACCGCTGAGGTAACAGCACCGTACGGCACCGCCGGCCGGGCCGGACGGGACGACCAGCGTCCCGTCCGGCCCGGCCGGTGACGTCTTGTGTGGAAGTACGTCGACCTCACCGCCGTAACCTCAAGTTTTCATTCGGCTCCATTGCGTGATCGCTCCGGTACGTGCCACGATCATGAGATCGATTCATCTCAACTGATCGAGGAGGTGGCCGAGATGCGCACGCTCCGGCACCTGGCGACCCGGCTCATCGGCCGGCGTCGCGTCAGCGGACGCTACATCTACTGGCCCTACCACTACGGCTGATCCGACGCCCCGCCGACCACGTCCCGCCGGACCCGTGGCGACCAACCGACCACCGGGTCCGCGCGGGCACTGGCTGACCGGCAACATCCGGCCGTACGAGGCCGACCGGATCGGCTTCCTCCGACGCTGCCACACCGAGTACGGCGACGTGTTCTCGTTCGACGAACGCACCGTCTGCGTCATCGACCCGGTCGTCGCCCACGACGTCCTCGCCCGCACCGGCGGCGACTTCGTCACCGAGCTCACGCCCTTCGACGGCCCGCCCGACCTGGAGTTCGCCGCCGCCTCCGGACGGGAGTGGACACCGGCCCGGCGGGCGGCGCGGGCCGGGCTGGTCGCACAGGCGACGACCACCATCGACATCCGTACCGCCCAGATCCTCGACCAGGTGCTGACCGCCACCGGCGGCCACGAGGTCGACGTACTCGACGTGATGCGCGCCTTCGCCGCCCGGTCGATCGCCGACCACTGCCTCGGCGCCGACGCCGGCGACGTACCCCGCACACTCGCCGACGCCATCGCCGCCACCGCACCGTTCGAGACCGCCTCGTACGCGGCGCCGCCCTGGCTGCCGACGGTGCGGCGGCGACGTTTCCGGTACGCCCACCGGCGGTTCACCGAGACGCTCAGCGACGTCGTCGCCCGACGACGGGCAGCCGGTGACCGTCGCCCCGGCAGCTCGGGAGCGGGTGACCCGACGCCCGCCGCCGACCTGCTCGACGTACTGCTCGCCGCCGACCCGACGCTGCCGGACCATCTGGTGGTGTCGACGCTGCGCACCGTCCTGATCGGTGGGTACGGCGTCCCCGCCGCGGCGTTGACGTCCATCGTCCGGGAACTGGCTCTGCGGCCACGGCTCGTCGCCAGGCTGCGCACGGACGCTGGCCAGGCAGGGGGCGGCCGCGCGGACGGCGGCCTGGCCGGGGCGGTGGTGGCCGAGGTGCTGCGCCTGCACCCACCGGCGTGGTTGCTGACCCGCACCGTACGCCGGGACACGACGGTCGGTCGATGGTCTGTGCGTGCCGGTGACGAGGTGCTGCTCAACGCGTACCTGATCCACCGGGACCCACGGTGGTGGCCGCGGCCGGAGGAGTTCGACCCGGACCGGTGGCTGACCGGCGCGGCCGCACCCGGCCTGACCTACCTGCCGTTCGGTGCCGGACCACGGGTGTGCCTGGGCACGATGCTGACCAGGCGTCAACTCGCGCTCGTCACTTCCCGGCTGGCCGGCCGGTTCGCCATCGCATCCCCGAACGCCGCGTCGGCCGGGCCGGCGTTCGCCGGCCGCCTCGCCCCGGCCGGCCTGCGCGCCCGGTTCACGACCTGAGCGGTACCGACAGTCCCGGCCACACGACGGCCGCAACTATTTGACGTCGCATAATAGGTCTGCCTATTATGCGACGCATGATAGCGGCCGGAACAGGCGACCCTCCAGACGGAGCGAACGACCCCCCCGACGGCGACCGACAGACCCAGCTACTGCGCGGCGCGCTCGACATGTGCCTGCTCGCCCTGCTGGCCAAGAAGTCGGCACACGGCTACGAACTCGTCCGCCGGATCGAAGCCGCCGGATTCACCGGCGTCGGCTACGGCACCATCTACCCGCTGATGACCCGGATGCGCCGCCTCGGCCTGGTCGCCAACGAGACCCAGCCCAGCCCCGCCGGCCCGGATCGCAAGGTCTACGCGCTCACCGCCGCCGGCCACGCCCGGCTACGCAGCTGGCGGCAGCAGTGGGCCACCTTCGTCGGCCTCGTCGACGCCACCCTCACCGACGCCGTCGGCGACAACCCGAGGAGCTGACCATGGACACCATCGACGACGCCGTCGCCACCGCCGAGAACGCCTGGCGGGCCTACGGCGTCACCCGCGCCGACCGTGCGGTCCTCGCCGCCGACCTGCGCAGCGAACTGGCGGCCGCAGTCGCCGACGGCATCACCCCGGCACAGCTGCTCGGCGACGACGTACCCGGACTCGCCCGCCGCCTGGCCGACGAAGCCGGCGTCGCCCGCGTCCCGGCCGAGTACGGCCGCGTCGTGCGGACCGCCCTCGCCGGCGCGGTGGCCGGCACCGTCCTCGGCTACCTGGCCATGATGGTGATCTACCCGGTGGTGGTGCACCTGGTGGACCTGCCCCGCAGCTACCGGGTGCCACTGCTGCTGGCGGTCGCCGTCTACTACGGGATCCCGGCCGCGCTGCTGGTCGCCGGCGCGGTCGTCGCCGTGCGCACCCGGCTGCGCGACCTGCCCCGGATACGCGCCACCGCCACCAGGATGCTGCTGCTCATGCCGGCTGCCGGCATCGTCGTCACCCCGCTCACGATCGCCTACGCCTGGGCGACCGGCTTCAGCACCGTACCCACCGTCGTCGCCCTCGAGATCGCACTCGTCGTCGGTGCGATCATCGGTGCCACCATGCTCGCCCGCCGCTGGGCGGTCCGCGACCCGGCACCGGCCCCGCTGGTCACCGCCGGCTGAACTACCCCGCCACGACCACAGCGGCCACCAGGTATGCCGACCATCACACCGGGTCACCGCTGAGCGGGTAGCGTCCCCGGCAAGGTGCCACCATGCCGGACGTACACCCAGGTCAGCCCACACCCAGGAGGAGCCATGCCGGCACGGGACAAAATCGAGACGATCTACGACTCGGTCGTGCGACGCAACCCGGGTGAGGCCGAGTTCCACCAGGCGGTCCGCGAGGTCCTCGACAGCATCGTGCCGGCGCTGGACCGGCACGCCGAGTACGCCGACGCGAAGATCATCGAACGGATCTGCGAGCCCGAACGGCAGATCATCTTCCGGGTGCCGTGGGAGGACGACCACGGCGAGGTGCACATCAACCGGGGCTTCCGGGTCGAGTTCAACAGCGCGCTCGGCCCGTACAAGGGCGGGCTGCGCTTCCACCCGTCGGTGTATCTGGGGATCGTCAAGTTCCTCGGCTTCGAGCAGCTGTTCAAGAACGCGCTGACCGGCATGCCGATCGGCGGCGGCAAGGGCGGATCCGACTTCGACCCCCGGGGCCGCTCCGACCGGGAGGTGATGCGGTTCTGCCAGTCGTTCATGACCGAGCTGTACCGGCACATCGGCGAACACACCGACGTGCCGGCCGGCGACACCGGCGTCGGCGCCCGCGAGATCGGCTACCTGTTCGGGCAGTACAAACGAATCACCAACCGGTACGAGTCCGGCGTCCTGACCGGCAAGGGGCTCGGTTACGGCGGCGCCCAGGTACGCCGCGAAGCCACCGGCTACGGCGTGGTCTTCTTCGCCGAGGAGATGCTGCGCACCACCGGCGACAGCCTCGACGGCAAACAGGTCGTCGTCTCCGGCTCCGGCAACGTCGCCGCGTACGCCATCGAGAAGGTGCACCAGCTCGGCGGGACCGTGGTCGCCTGCTCCGACTCCTCCGGCTACGTCCACGACGACAAGGGCATCGACGTGGAGCTGCTCAAGGAGATCAAGCAGGTCCGCCGGGAGCGGATCAGCGCGTACGCCGACGCCCGCCCGCACGCCGCCTTCGTCGCCGACCGCGGCGTCTGGGAGGTGCCCTGCCAGGTCGCCTTCCCCTGCGCGACGCAGAACGAGATCAGCGCCGCCGACGCGGTCACCCTGGCCGCCGGCGGCACCAGCCTCGTCGTCGAAGGGGCGAACATGCCGACCACCCCGCAGGCGGTACGGGTCTTCGCCGAGGCCGGCGTCCGGTTCGCCCCCGGAAAGGCGGCCAACGCCGGCGGGGTGGCCGCCAGCGCACTGGAGATGCAGCAGAACGCCAGCCGCGACTCGTGGACGTTCGCTCATTCGGAGGACCGGCTCCGCGAGATCATGCGGGACATCCACGACCGCTGCCACGCCACCGCCGAGGAGTACGGCATGCCAGGTGACTACATCGCCGGGGCCAACATCGACGGGTTCCGTCGGGTGGCCGAGGCGATGCTCGCACACGGACTGATCTGACCCGGCCGCCGAAAAGACCCGGTCCGACCGGCCGCCGGGAACGGCAGGTGCGCCCAACCTGCCGTTCCCGGCGCGTCGCCGTCACGTCGTCGGGCCGGGTGGTCGACCGGCCCGACGACGGTGGTCGGTCAGGCGACGGTGCAGGATGCTCCATTGAGGGCGAACGCGGTCGGCCGGGCCGTGTTACCGGTGTGGGTGGCCTGGAAACCGATGTCCACCGATCCGTTGACCGGGATACTGGCGTTGTAGGACATGTTGCGGGCGGTGACCTGCCCGGAGGACGGTGAGTAGGTCGCGTTCCAGCCCGAGGTGATGGTCTGCCCACTCGGCAGGGTGAACACCAGCGACCAGCCGTTGACCGGCGACGTACCGCTGTTGGTGATCCGGTAGTTGGCGGTCAGGCCGGAGTTCCAGGCGTTCAGGGTGGCGGTGACCCGGCAGGCGCCGGACGGCGGCGGGGTCGTCGGAGGTGCGGTCGTCGGGGGTGCGGTCGTCGGCGGTGCCGTGGTGGGCGGGGCCGTGGTCGGGGGTGCGGTCGTGGGTGGTGCGGTGGTGGGCGGCGCCGTCGTCGGCGGGGCGGTCGTCGGCGACGGGTTGGTCAGGCCGAGGAAGGTGATCGCGGCGGCGGCCATCCCGGAGCTGGGCAGGCTGTGCCCGGCACCCTGGATGCTGTACGCCTCCACCTGGACGGTGCCGCTGCTGTCGGCGAAGCGGCGGCGGTTCCAGTTCGGCTGCGGGGTGTCCGACGACGTCGGGGTCTGGCTGAGCCCGAACACGTTGGTCCACTGCTCGACCGCCTCCTGCAGCAACGAGTACGGCACCAGGGTGTCGGCGGTGCCGTGCCACAGCTGCACCCGGGGCCGGGGGCCGGTGTAGCCCGGGTACGCCTGCTGGCGGACCGCGTCACCCCACTGCTGCGGGGTCCGGTTCATGTTGCCGCCGGTGCACTGGCTGCTCCACGGCGGATAGTCCGCCGCGTTGGCGAAACAGTTGTACGGCACGCCCATGAACGCCGCCCCGGCCTTGAACACGTCCGGGTAGACGGCGAGCATGTGGTTGGTCATCATGCCGCCGGACGAGCTGCCGGTGGCGTACACCCGGTTGGGGTCGCCCCGGTACTGCTGCTGCACGTAGTTGATCATCGACATGATCGACACCGGGTCGCTACCACCGCCACGCCGCTTGGCGGCGTCGGACCAGACGTCGAAGCAGTTGCCGAAGCCGGCCTGCTGCATCGCGCTCGGGTAGATCACGATGTAGCCGTACCGGTCGGCCAGCGAGGCGAACTCGCTGCCGGAGTAGAAGCCGGGACCGTTACCGCCGCAGCCGTGCATCGCCACGACGATCGCCGGGTTGGCCGGGCGGTTGTCCGGCACGTAGACGTGCATCCGCATGCCGCCCGGGTTGTTGCCGAAGTTCGTCACCTCGACCAGCGTGGCGGCGTGCGCCGGCGTCATCGCCGGCACGACCAGGCCGACGGCCACCACCGACGTGGCCAGGCCGAGCAGCAGTCTTCGAACGATTCTCATACACCCTCCTCGATAGGTACGGCGCGCCCTGCCCGACCCTGCACGGCAACATGTGGCACTTAGTGTTCTCCTCGGGCGCACAAGTGTCAATCGATGCGACTCGATGATAAGGGCCGTCTACAGTCGCGGTACGCCACCGCCGAGACGAGCCCCGGAGCGACCGTGAAGCGACCGTTCACCATCGAGGAGATCTACCCCGACGACCAGGACGACTCCGTACGGCTGCCCCGCCGCCAGGCCGGCAACTCCCCCCAGGGCCTCGCCGTCACCCTGCTCGCCGACTACACCCTGCGCACCCGGGCCGCACTGCCGTCCGCCGCGATCGTCGCCCTGCTCACCGAGAGCGGCGTCACCCCCACCGGCGCCCGGACCGCGATCAGCCGCCTCGCCCGACGCGGCATCCTCGACGGCAGCCGCCACGGCCGGCACAGCTCCTACCAGCTCAGCGAACGCGCCGCCACCAACCTGTCCGTCGGCGGCGCCTGGATCATCGCCACCACCACCAGCCCACCGGCGTGGGACGGACACTGGACACTTGTCGCCTTCTCCCTGCCGCAGGATCAGAGCACCCAGCGCCGCGCGCTGCGCGGCCAACTCCGCTGGCTCGGCTACGCCCCGCTGTACGACGGACTGTGGATCTCCCCGCACCCGCCGACCCACCTGGTCAGCGCCCACCTGGCCCAGCTCGACCCCGGCACCGTCACCGTCATCCGCGGCCAGGCCGTCGGCCTCGACGCCGTCACCGGCCGCAATCCCATCGACGCCTGGGACATCGCCGAAATCCACCAGCAGTACGAGGCCTTCCTGCACCGCTGGCGGCCGCTGCTGCCCCGGATCAGCGCCGGCCGACTCGACGGCCCACACGCCGTACAGGCCCGCACCGAAGTGATGGACACCTACCGCCGCTTCCCCACCCTCGACCCACAGCTGCCGATCCAGCTGCTACCGGCGGGCTGGCTACGCGACACCGCCCGGGAGGTCTTCACCGCCGTCTACGACGGCCTCGCCGACGTCGCCGAACACCACGTCCGCACCGTCGTCGCCGCCCACACCGGCGGGGCCGACCCCGACGTACGCGCACACACCACCGTCGACCTGCTCGCCGGAATCGGCCGGCCACCGACCAGCAGCCGACTCACACACTTCGCGTAACTCTGCTACAACAGACTGACGACTAACGGGGGGCCGACCCGACCCAGCCCGGCTGGCGGCCGGACTACACCGCCGACGACAGCCTCGGCGACGGCTCCAGTCTCCTCTCGAACAACCGACTCAAGCTGCTCGCCTGACTTCCAACCGGCCTGCAGCCTTGCAACGGAAAGCAAGCCTGCCGTGTTGGAAGCGCATCCCCGCGTATGCGGGGAGCAGTCGAGCCGCTCGAAACCCTCGTCCCCATTGGTGGGACCATCCCCGCCTACGCGGGGAGCAGAGCCACAGTACCCAGGCGATGAACCAAACATCGGGATCATCCCCGCGTGCGCGGGGAGCAGAGCGGCGGCAGGTCGTCCAGCGCGCGGGCCTCGGGATCATCCCCGCGTGCGCGGTGAGCAGTAGCGGTGGCCGAGGATGCAGCCACATGGGTCGGGACCATCCCCGCGTGCGCGGGGAGCAGTCCGGCCGCCCGCGCCCGCCGACCCGATGCACGGGACCATCCCCGCGTGCGCGGGGAGCAGCTGGCGGATCCAGGCCATCGGTCAGGCGCCCTGGGACCATCCCCGCGTGCGCGGGGAGCAGGTCTGCGCTGCGTCGACCGCCCAGCTGTAGGCGGGACCATCCCCGCGTGCGCGGGGAGCAGGTCTGCGCTGCGTCGACCGCCCAGCTGTAGGCGGGACCATCCCCGCGTGCGCGGGGAGCAGTTGTGCGGGTTTGGTGCTGCGATGTCGGGGAGGGACCATCCCCGCGTGCGCGGGGAGCAGTTTCGTCCCAAACATCATGACGTACCGGCGCTGGGACCATCCCCGCGTGCGCGGGGAGCAGTGACCTCTTCCATGTCAAGGAAGCGGGGCATGTGGACCATCCCCGCGTGCGCGGGGAGCAGGACGAGTACTGGTCGCCGCGTGTGTGGCAGGCGGGACCATCCCCGCGTGCGCGGGGAGCAGTAGACCTTCACGGTGCCGTTCGAATAGGTCCCGGGACCATCCCCGCGTGCGCGGGGAGCAGTAGCCGTCGGGGCAGTACAGGGTGAGTACGGGGGGACCATCCCCGCGTGCGCGGGGAGCAGAAACCCTCCATTTCCACTGAGAGCCAGTGGCCGGGACCATCCCCGCGTGCGCGGGGAGCAGTGCCGCGAACCGAATCTGATGATCGGTCAGCCGGGACCATCCCCGCGTGCGCGGGGAGCAGCAAGCACCGAAAGCTGATGAACCACCTGATGACGGACCATCCCCGCGTGCGCGGGGAGCAGCAGGCCCAGCGACGGCAGTTTGTCAGCGGCGAGCGACCATCCCCGCGTGCGCGGGGAGCAGACCGGGTGCCACCCGACAAGCGTTCACGTCGGGGGACCATCCCCGCGTGCGCGGGGAGCAGCTTCACGATCTTGTCGACGGTGGCCCACGTCAGGGACCATCCCCGCGTGCGCGGGGAGCAGCTGCTTTACGACGAGTTGACCGGTGTCCGCGAGGGACCATCCCCGCGTGCGCGGGGAGCAGGGCACGGCGACCGTGGACCGGGTGGTGACACAGGGACCATCCCCGCGTGCGCGGGGAGCAGCTCACCGACCCCGCCAGCTGGCAGCGCGTGACGGGACCATCCCCGCGTGCGCGGGGAGCAGTAGCCGTCGGGGCAGTACAGGGTGAGTACGGGGGGACCATCCCCGCGTGCGCGGGGAGCAGATCGCGTTCGCGGAGCAGGTGTTGCCGGCAGAGGGACCATCCCCGCGTGCGCGGGGAGCAGCCCCGGGCCCGGGGAACCGGGCCCGGGGTGCTGGGACCATCCCCGCGTGCGCGGGGAGCAGTTCCTGCTCGTAGGACTTGTGGACGACAACCCGGGACCATCCCCGCGTGCGCGGGGAGCAGGTCCTCACTGTCCTGGCCGCCTCGAACCTGCCGGGACCATCCCCGCGTGCGCGGGGAGCAGCTCTCACGCGCGCGTAGGCGCGCAAGCGCGCCGGGACCATCCCCGCGTGCGCGGGGAGCAGACAACCGCCGCCTCCTGGACCCGACGCACCGTGGGACCATCCCCGCGTGCGCGGGGAGCAGACTTGCTGAGCTGGGCGTTTACAACGTTACCGGCCGGTTTTCGTTCACTTTCATTTGGACGCTACTCCGACAGACGACGAGGAGTTGGGGCGGATGCAGGCAGGGTACCTGCCCGCATCCGCCCCTGCGAGACTCACCGAGTGGGCAGGGCGGTGGTGAAGGTGGTCCAATGGGCAGGGGCGAAGGTCAGGACCGGGCCGGTGGTGTCCTTGCTGTCCCGTACGGCGACGAGGTTCGACAGGTTCGTGGCCACTTCGACACAGTTGCCGACGTTGCCACTACGGCTGCTCTTGCGCCAGGTGGCGCTGGTCAGATCGACCACTGGTAAATGCCTCCAATGCATTCTTGATCATCTCCCTGGACGAGGCTTCGTCAAGGGCACGGCGATCGAGATCGGTCCAGACCGCCTCGTAGGCTCGGACTTCGTCGGACTTGTTCAGATAGAGCGCCCCGGTCAGGGTGTCGACGTAGGCGAGGGGCGGCTCGACTGGGTCGCGGCTGAGCGGGGCACTGGGGAAGGTAAGGATGCTGAACGCTGAGTTCATCCCCGCGTGCGCTCCGACGGAGTACGGCAGGACCCGCACCGAGACCGAGAACCGCTCCGTCAGGTCGAGCAGATGCTGCAACTGCTCGGACATGACTTCCTTCCCGCCGATAGGACGGCGCAGGACCGCTTCGTTGATGATCACTCGTAGATGCGGTGGTCGCGGTGCCGACAGCAAGGCCTGTCGTTCGAGGCGAACACGAACCCGTCGTTCGACCTCCTCGTCGCTGATGACCCCTTCGGGCATGCGCGTTACAGCTTCAGCGTATGCCCGGACTTGCAGCAGCCCCGGGATGGCCTCTTGCTCGTACTGGCGGATGGTGTCGGCGCTGTCTTCGAGGGAGACGTAGAGGCCGAACCAGGCGGGTAGGGCGGACTCGGTGTAGTCGTGCCACCAGGCGCGTTTCGGGGCGTCGCGGGTCTCCTTGGTGAGGACGAGCAGTCGGTCGCGGGTCTCCGGAGCGACCCGGTAGAGGGTGCACATCGCGTGGACGTCGACGTCGCGGAAGCGGATCCGCTCGTCGCCGGCCTCGATGCGCCAGATCGTGGAGGAGCCGCGTTGCAGCGCCCTGGCGGCGGCGTCCTGACTGATGCCGGCGGACTCCCGTAAGACGGTGAACCAGCGGCCGATGTGTCGGCGGAGCAGGGTGGTGCCGATCGAGCCGGACAAGAGCTCGCCCCCTTCATCCTCTGTGGTGAGTCTAGTCATCACGTGGCGGACATTCAACTGACGAGCGCCTTCATAATCGTGAAGGCGCCCGGCACCGAATTGATTGCCTTCCAACAGACCACGCCCATGGCGATGACGGCGCAACACGCCTTGTCAATTGCATGTGGTCCACGTTAGATAACTCGTACCGGTGCTGTCCATAGTCACCCGCCGCAGTTGGGAGCCCCCCGTTACCAGCTGCGGCGGGCCCGGCACCGCGCGCTCCTGCCGCACGATTAATTGATCTTCGCTCGGGAGGAAATCGAATGTTGTCCGCTCTCGCGTTCATTCTGTCCGGTGTTCTGCTCGGCATTCCGCCGGGCCTGCTGCTGTGTCGGCTGCGGCGGCGCTGGTGCCCGGTGTGCGGGCACACGTTGCGCTGCCCGCAATGCGGTTCCGGTCAGTTCGTCACCCTCGACGTCGGCCGATGACCGTCGACCACGTCGGCGGCCGGGGCCGGGTGGCCGAGGTCGACCACGTGGCCGTACGGCCGTCGTGGCGGTGCCGGGTGTGCGGGCAGCCGTGGCCGTGCGATCCGGCGAAGGCGCAACTGATCGCCGCGTACGACCGGATCGGTCTGTGCATGTACGTGGCGGAGCGGTCAGTCGAGGCCGCGCACGATCTGCCGGGGCTGAGCCCGGCGGTGGCGTACGTCCGTTTCCTGGCCTGGGCGCGGACGGCGCGCACGCGCAGCGCCACCACCATGACCACCAAGTGTGAAGGAGAGTGACCGTGCAGTGCGAAACGGCCGTACGGCCGGCGGTGGCCGGCGACGTCGGCGAGTTGTCGGCGTTGCTGGCGGAGGCGTTCGTGTCGAACCCGGTGGCGTCGTGGCTGATCGGGGACGTGGCGGCCCGGTACACGACGTTCCTGCGGGTGTTCGAGGTGGAGCTGACGCAGGCGTTGTCGCACGGGATCGTCCGGGTGGCCGGTGACGGTGCCGGGGTGGCCGTCTGGCAGCCGTACCCGATGGTGTTGGAGACGGTGACCGCCCACGACCGGGCGCTGCTCGGCGCGGTCGGCATCTATCGGCGGCGGTTCGCGCACCTGCGGGCGACGCGCGACGAGCATCGCAGCGCGGCGCTGCGGCTACCGACGGGCCCGGACCGACCGGAGCGTCCGGACCAGCGCGCCGAGGCGGCCGTGGCGGCGGCGGCGCGGGCGAGAGCGGCGAGGTGGTCGGGCACGAGCTGGTGTGGTGGGCGGCTGCGCCGTGGTTGCGGCGGCGGCGGATCGGCGCCGCGCTGCTCGCCGACCATCAGCGTCGGTTGGACGCCGCCGGGCTCGTCGGGCACACGGTCACCGACGAGCCGTACGTGCGGGACCTGCTGGCCCGTCACGGCTGGCGGACGCCCGGTCCCCGGCACCTGTCTCCCGCCGGGCCGCCGCTGTGGTCGATGCGCCGTCAGCCCGGTGCGGTCAGACGGGGGTACGGGCGATGAAGGTCGCCGTTGCCGCCGACGAGCCGTCGCCGATCGGTGAGATCCGCATCTGCTTGTGGGTGTCGTGGCGCAGGAAACGGTCCGGGTAGTTGTGCGACCGCAGTGAGGTGTGCTTGCCGCCGATGCCGGGGACCACGCAGAAGGTGGTGTCGGCGCGGAAGATGGCGCTGCCGTCGTTGCGGTGCAGGAAGATCCGGAACTCGTAGTGGCGCAGGTAGTGGCCGGGTGCGTTGACCGATTCGAAGGACAGGCAGTTGCGGTTGGCCAGCCCGGCGCGGACCACGAACGTGGCGTCGGCCTTGACGTCGGACCTGCTGGCGGTGCTCACCGGTTCGACGACGACGATGCCGTCGCGGTGGCGGATCCGGTGGCCGGGCAGGCCGGCGACTTCGAGGTTGACCCGGGTGTCGATGAGCAGCGGCACCTCGGCGGGGGCGGCCGGCGTGGTCGGTGGCGCGGGAGCGGGCGGGGTGGTCGCGGTGCCGCCGGCCGGGGCGGTGGTGCCGGTGCCGGGTGCCGCGCCGCCGGTGGCCTCGCCGGGGGTCGGGGTGGCCCCGGCGGCGGGGTCACCGACGGGTCCGTCCGCGCCGGGCAGGTCGGTGTCGGAGTCCGGGTCGGCGGTTGCCGGGTCGTCGGTGCCGGTCGACGTACCGGTGGAGGGGATCACGGCGGGGGCGTTGGCGGCGAACTCGCCCCGGATCGGTGCCTGTTCGGCGCTGTCCTGGGCGACGGCGATTCCGATCAGGACGGTGATGGTGACGAGGGCTGCGCCGCCGAGGACGAGCCGGCGTTGCGCGTTCGGCTGCTGGTCTGCGTGTCCGGCCTGGTAGGTGGCGCCGCGGCCGACGTCGCCGGTGTCGCCGAGGCCGCCGGTGGGCAGGTCGGCGGGGGCGACGCGGTTGGCGGCGGCGGCTGCGGCCGCTGCCTGCCGGGCGGCGTTGCGGGCGCCGGAGCGGGGCACGATGGCGGTCAGCGGCCGGTTCGGGGTGACCCGGCGTAGAAAGTTGGCGGCGCTGTGCCGGGCGACGGCACCGGGGGTCCTGGGCGCGTCGGGGGCGGGGGCGTCCGGTGGTGGCGGCGAGACCGACCCGGGTGCGCCGTCGTTCGGTAGCCATCCACCGATCCGCAGGCGCGTCTTCTCGTCGTCCTTTTCGGACATGTTGCCCTCCGATTCCGGTGCCGGCCGCCCGGACATGTCAGATAACCGCCGGATACGGTCTCATTTCCGCCCGCGTGACGCCAGCCCCGGCCGGCGAAATGTTGATCTCCATTCGGTTGCGGAGGCCGATTGCCGGCGTCGGATACCGTTGCAGGAGTGGCCGACCAGGGCGGACGCCGGGGGGCGTCGGCAGGTCGGCACCCGTCAGGTGAACGGGTGACCACGATCAGTAGAGTGGGGACGTGTCTCTATGGATCGCAGCGACGTGGGGACTGGTCGGCAGCATAGTGGCCGAGGCGTTGAATCTCTACGGCATGATGCGTCCGACGACCGAGTCGAAAGGTCGCTGGCAGTGGCCGTGGCGCAGCCGACGGGACCGGCCCATCATCGTTTTCGCGGTCACTTTGCGTGCCATCGCCGGCACCGGACTGGCTGCGGCGGCGGCCGCCGGTGGCGTGGCGACCACGGCGTTCGCGACCTTCGTTTTCGGGGTCGTCGCGCCGTTGTTCATCGCGAAGATGTTCGACCAGGTACGGGTCGTCGACCCCACGGCCCCGCCGGACACACTGACCGGTCGGGAGTCCGGCGATGAGCGCGGCTGACGGTTTCCTGTCCCGGCTGGTCGCCGCACTCGCCGCCCGGCCGGCCGCGACGACCACCTCGGTGCCGCTGCCGACCAGCACCCGACTGGCAGCGGCACTGGCCGCCCGGCCGGTGGTCGGCGGTCCCGGCGCGCGGGCCGGCCAAGTCACCGCCGCCGACGTACGGGCGGTCGCCGGCGACAAGCTGACCGGCCAGGTGAAACTGGTCGTGGCGAACTTCCTCGGCACCACCGTCGACCAGCTGCGGCTGGACTCCGACGGTGACATCGGCATCCGCGCCGGTTCGGCGATGATCCTGGTACGCGCCCAGGAGGAGCCGCCGCTGGTGGACGTCTTCTCCCCGCTGCTGACCGGGGTCGCACCGACGGAGACGCTGTACCGCCGGCTGTCCGAGCTGACGACGACGCTGCCGTTCGGGCGGATCTACTGCAGCGGCGACACGGTCTGGGCGTCGATCCCGGTGTTCGGTGTCGAGTTCCAGCCGACGCATCTGCTGGTGGCGATCCGGGCGATGCTGAAACTCGCCGACGACCTCGACGACCAGCTGCGGCAGGAGTTCGGCGGCAGTCGGGCGTTCGGGCCGGAGTCTCCCGGCATCGAAGCCGTCCCGGACCCGACCGGCTACCTGCGGGACCGGGCCGCCGCCGGTGAGTCACCGGCCGGGCGGATTTTGGTGGACCTGCTGGCCGACCGGGGCCACCTCGATCAGCTGCGGGTGCTGGCCGAGACCGGGGACTGGCATGCGGCGTCCCGGCTGGCGACGCTGCTGCACGAGCAGGGCGCCGTGGGTGAGGCGGAACGGTTCTGGCGGCTCGCCGCCGACCAGGGTGAACCGGCCGCCCGGACCGCGTTGGCGACGGTGCTGGCCGACCGGGGCGACGTCGACGAGGCCGTCAGGTTGCTGCAGGCCGGGGTCGCCGTCGACGACTGGCACGGGGTCGGTCTCCTGGTGACGTTGCTGGCCCGGCAGGGCCGCCTCGACGAGGCGGTGGAGCTGCTGCGCGACCGCGCCAGCTGAGCCTGACCGGGGTCAGTTGGTAGGGCGTCGCCGGCTCCGCCGACGCAGCAACCAGCCGGCGAGCACCAGCGCGAGTAGTCCACTGCCGGCGACCCCGGCCAGCATGGACCCACTGCCCCGGTCCTCCGATCCGGCGACCACCGGGTCGGTGCCTGCCGAGTCGGCGGCTGGGCCGGCGGCGACCGGTGCTGGCAGCACCGCGCGGGCGCAGTCGGCCGGGTCAGCGCTGTCGGTGCCGCCGTCGACGACCTCGAAGTAGAACGTGCCACTGATCGCGTGCCCGTCGGCCGACGTCGCCTGGTAAGCGAGTCTGTGCACGCCGGTGGTCAGCGGGTCGACGGTGGCGCACAGGGTCTTCGCGTTGACCACGACCGCCTCCCCCACCGCGACGGCGGTGTCGTCGGGGCCGGTGACGGTGATCCGGCGTTCGCCGGTGCCGGACAACGGACCGAAGGTCAACGCGATGGTCGCCACTCCGGGAGCGACCTCGTCGCCCGGCCCAGGGGCGGCGGAGACCAACTCAGTGTGTGCCCACGCGGGAGCGGCGAGTGCGATCGCCGCCGCTCCCGCGCAGGTCAGGGCCAAGGCGTGGCTCAGAAGTCGGCGCATGCCAGGCGGTTGTCCATTGCTTCCATCGGGTGGATGACCACCGACTTGGCGGCGTCGCCGACCTGCTGCTCGTTGGTGACGGTCGCGGTGCCGGTGCCGTCGATGGCGGCGGTGAAGCCGAGGTGGACCTCGTTGGGCGGCGTCTCCGGGCCGTTCGGGTCGAACTTGAAGTGCGGGCCGCCGTTGTCCGCAGCGCACTCCTGGGCGTGCAGGTGGCCCATGTACTGCGCGCCGGGCTCCAACCCGGTCATGGTGACGGTGACCGTCGTACCGTCGTCGGTCTGCGCCAGCCACGCGGTCCCGGCGGCGTCGTCGGTGCCCGGCGGCCGGGTGTCGAGCAGGGCGAACGTGGCCTGCACCGCGCCGTCGATCTGGTCGGCGGGGGTGGCGGACGGGTCGTTCATCATCCCGTCCATGCCGTCCATGCCATCCATGCCGTCGGAGTCCATGCCGTCGGCCATCGCGGAGGCCGACGCCGACGGTTCCGGGGTCGTGTCGGCGGCGTCGGTGGTGCCGGACGAGTCGTCGCCGCAGCCGGCGAGGACGACAACCGCCGTGAAGCCGACCGCTGCGACAGCGGTCCGCCAGCGGTCCGATCCGTTGATGTTCACGTGTCGTGTTCTCCCTGTTCGGGTGCAAGGGCAGGCCGGCCTCCGGGGACCACCCGGTTGCCGGCACATCTCTGACCGTTCGGGTCTTCCATCTGGTGGGTCGGGCGGCGCGGCACGGAAGTTCCCGTGGGATCGACTTCGTGTCGCGCCTCACGGATCGGCAGCGGGTGGGTCGGGTCGAGCGCAGCGCGGGTCAGCCCGGTGTTCAGGTCGGTACCTCCTACCGGTGGTCCGCAGACGAGTTCTGGTCGCCGACGCCGGGCGTGGTCTCGACCGCAGCGGGGTCGGACAGGTTGACCCGCTGCAGCGGGGCCGACGGGTGCGACGTACCGCTGTCGTGGCCGCCGACCTCGGCGCGGACCCGGGGCCGCGCCTGCGGGTGCTGTTCCTGTACCCAGGCGACGAGCTGTTCGCGGACCAGGCAGCGCAGGTCCCACAGGGCAGAGCTGTTCGCGGCGCTGACCAGGGCCCGGGTCCGGATGGTGCCGCCGGTGGCCTCGGTGACCTGCAGGCCACAGACCCGTCCGTCCCACAGCGGCGCGGCGGCCTCGGATTCGACGATGCGGCGCAGTTCGGCGCGCATCTGATCGACCGGCAGGCTCCAGTCGACGTCGATCTCAGCGGTGCCGAGCACCGAGGCGGCGGTGCGGGTCCAGTTCTGGAACGGCGTGGTGGTGAAGTACGACGACGGCAGGATGAGGCGGCGTTCGTCCCAGATCTTCACCACGACGTAGCCGAGGGTCATCTCCTCGATGCGGCCCCATTCGCCTTCGACGACGACCACGTCGTCGAGGCGCAACGCGTCGCCGAAGGCCAGTTGCAGGCCGGCGAACATGTTGCCGAGGGTGGACTGGGCGGCGAGGGCGGCGACGACGCCGACCAGGCCGGCGGAGGCCAGGACGCTGGCGCCGGCGGCGCGGGCACCGGGGAAGGTGATCAGCATGGCGCCGACGGTGACGATGCCGACGACGGCGAACGCGACGCGGCGGATGACGGTGATCTGGGTGTGGGCGCGGCGGGCGGCGAGGTTGTCGTTGACGTCGATACGGAACCGGCGCAGGGCGGTGTCGGCGGCGAGTCCGAGCAGGGTGGCGACCAGCCAGCCACCGGCGGCGATGCTGGCCAGCATGATGACGTGCAGGACGGGTCCGTGCCAGCCGTTGGTGGTGGCGACGGGAATGCTGAGCCGGGCGGCGAGCAACGCGGCGATGATGGTCGTGGGCCAGTAGGCGCGCCGGGATATGTCGGTGAGCAGTGTCGATCGACGTCCGGCGATCCGCAGAATCCGGTAGACGACGGTGACGGCGATGACCGCCGCTGCCACCGCTGCGGCGATGATCGCGATGCTGAGCAGGGCGTCGGACACGGCCGACATCTCCTTCCGGTCGGCGGCGGGGCAGCGGCCAGCTAATCACATCGATCGACGTGGGCGGGCGGGGGTTCCGTCAGGTCAGTACGGCGTGTTACTGTATCGATCCAGAAGCTGGATCGATACAGAAGGGGTGGCCGGACATGACCGAACGACCCACCCTGCAGACCGTCGCCACGTACGTCGGCGTGTCCCGCAGCACCGTCTCCAACGCGTACGCCCGACCCGACCAGCTCTCCCCTGCGCTACGCGACCGGATCCTCGACGCCGCCCGCCAGCTCGGCTACCCCGGCCCGAATCCGACCGCCCGGTCGCTGCGTCGCGGCCGCGCCGGCGCCATCGGCGTGCTGTTCACCAGCAACCTCAGTTACGCAGTGACCGACCCGTTCGCGCTGCGGTTCCTCCGCGGCATGGCCGCCGCCACCGAGCAACGCGACACCAGTCTGCTGCTGATCCCACTGCCCGCCGACCGGGACGTCGCGGTACGCGCCCTGGACAACGCCGCCGTCGACGGCTTCTGCGTCTACTGCGGATCCGACACCCACTGGGCGCTGGCCGCGATCCGCGCCCGAGGGCTACCGATCGTCGCCACCAGCCCACTCGACGGCGCCGGACCGGCCGAACACCACGTCGGAATCGACGAGGCCGCCGCCACCACCCGGCTCGGCGAGCACCTCGCCGGCCACGGACACCGGCGGATCGGCGTCGTCGCCGACGGCGTTCACCCCACCGCGCGACCCACCGCACCGGTCGACCTCGCCGGGCCGCAGCAGGCGCACTACGCCTCGACCCGGGGTCGGCTCACCGGCATCCGGGACGCGTTCACCGCCGCCGGGGTGCCCTGGTCACACCTGGCGGTCGTGGCCGCCGCCGGCAACGACCGCCGCGACGGACAGCACGCCGCCACGCTGCTGCTCGACCGGCCACAACCGCCCACCGCGATCGTCGCCCTCACCGACGTGCTCGCCCTCGGTGTGCTCGACGCCCTCGCCGCACGCGGTCTGCGGGCCGGGGTCGACGTCTCGGTCACCGGATTCGACGACATCGACCAGGCCGCCGCAGCCGGACTGACCACCATCCGGCAACCCGCCGAGGACAAGGGGCGGATCGCCGCCGAACTGCTGCTCGACCCGCCGGCCGACGGCCGCCGCCGGCAGGTCGTGCTGCCCACCGAAATGATCGCCCGGCCGAGTACCGGCCCCGCACCGAGGAGTTGACCATGGAGATGCCCGCCGGCTACAGCACCGCCCTGTCCGCCATGGCCCACCATGTGAACTCGGCCCGCCCCGACGCCCCGGTGCGGCCCGACCCGCCGCGCCGCTCCCCCGCCGAGGTGACCACCCGGCTACGGGCGGGTGCCGCCGCCGGGCTGCACGCCATCGCGAACCGCCTCGAACCGCGCCGAGCCCCGGTGGACACCTGCGTCACCGGTTGACCACCCGGTCGGTGGCCGGCCGGGCGCCGACGGAGTGCGGTTTCACCCCGGGAGCCGACCAATTACGCAGGCCGTCCAGGAAGACCGTGGAGCGCGACAGCACGTCGGCGGCGAGGCGGTCGTCGTCGGACAACGGCTCGCCGAAACGCTCCCCCAGCGCTTCGGCGAGCCGGCAGTGCAGCTGCCCCAGCAGCCGGCCGACCTCGTCGTCGGTGTCGGTCGGGCCGGTATCGGGCAGCCGTCGGCTCAGATACCGGCGGGCGATCGTGTCCTGGGTGCGCAGGAGGGCGTACGCCAACTCCTCGGCGCGCTGACCCAGCCCCTGCCACGGTCCGCGTCGTGCCGCCAGCAACGCGGCGACCGTCGCCTCGGTCAAATGCTCCAGGGCGGGTTCGATGTCGTAGTCCGGCCGGCGCGGCCGGTAGGTCAACGCCACCAGCGGATAGCGGCGGACCGTGTCGTCGAGCGCCCGTAGGCTCTCCGCCCACGCCGCGCACCGCTGCCGGGTCGCCTCGATCCCCTCCTCGGTCAGGCTGCGCGCGATCAACCCGGCGCCGTCGGTGCCCCGCACCTGGTCGTGTACGGCGAGCGCGAAGCCGTTGCGCACCGTCAGTCCGGTGATCAGCTCGATCAGGTAGGTCGCCAACGCCGCGAACAGGGCGAAGCCGAGCGCGCCGACGGCGACCGCGAGCAGCTTCTGAGCCGGGGTGTCCGGGGTGAGGTCACCGTAGCCGAGCACGGTCAGGGTGCCGGCGGCGAAGTACAGGGCGTCCACGAAGCCGGCCGGCCCGTAGCCGACCACCCGGTGGTAGCCGTCGAGGTAGGGCCAGACCAGCAGTGCGACGCCGAACACCAGCGGCCCGATCCAGGCCAGGAAGGTGCCGGTGACCAGCAGCGGGCCGGCCCACACCAACGGCGTACGGCGAGGGGTGTCACCGCGCCCGCCGACCAGCGACGACACCCGCCACACCAGCCGGCGGACCGCGCCGGCCAGCGGACCCTCGGCGTCCGGGTGCAGGATCGTCAACCACACGTCCACCAGCACGACGGTGATCAGGACGGTGCCGGTGAGGACGCTGAGCCAGGTCATGCTGCCCGGCATACCCGGTCGGCGAGCGGTTCAGACCCGGCTGTGACACCGGCGCGACGGAGGATCGGTCAGGCGCGGGAGACCGACTGGACCACCTCGAACTCCAGCAGGCTCGCGCCGGTCGCCACCGGGGGCCGGGGCTTGTCGCCGTCACCGCCGGCGTGCGCCTGCCGGGCCGGCCCGCTCGCCCACGCCTGGTACGCCTCTTCACTCTCCCACCGGGTGTAGACGAAGTACCGTCCCTCGCCGGCGACCGGGCGCAGCAACTCGAAGCCGAGGAAACCCGGGGAGTTCTCCACCGCACCCAGGCGGGCGGCGAACCGCCGCTCCAACTCCTCGCCGGCCCCGGCCGGCACCTCGATCGCGTTGATCTTCACGACTGCCATGCCGGTCAGCCTATCCGCCGGCGCCGGTGACCTCGATCCCGTCGCGGGATGCGCGGGATGCGCGGCCTTCGCCGGTGCGCCGTCGCCCGGCCGGGCACCGATCGGCGCGATGTGGTGGGTGGGGAGTTCGGCGTGACGTGGTACGGCGGGCAGGTCATCGCAGATCAGCCTGAGTGATCCGTTGCCAGGCAAGCACGACCGTCGCGACGAGTTCCACCACCGACAACGCGAGCAGCGGACCGTGGAGCGGCCGGTCGGCCCAGTAGATGGCCAGGGTGACAAGGGCGGGGAGGTTGAAAGTCGCCAGGTCGACGGCGAGCTGAAGGAGCTTTCGCGTCGTTCTGCCACGCCCCGTACGATGTTCGGCCTCCCAGGCGAACACCGGGGTGGCGTCCGGCCGCAACGATTCCAGCCTCGGTGCCAGATGAGACCTGACGTACCTGCCCAACGACGAGATCTTCTCGTCGTTGGCCAGGTGCGTCCAGCCCAGCAGCGTCGCGGCGAACGGTACGACGAGCAGCAGATGGGCCTGGCCCTTGACGGTCAGCGCCGCCGCCGCTATGGCGGCGTAAGCGGCGAGGGTCACGTAGATCAGGTTGTCCCGGAGGCCGATTCTCGCGCGCTGCTCGGCCTTGAGTTGCTCGTACTCGATCAGGAACAGGTCATTCGCCGGTTCGACGGACATTCGGTCCTCCTCGCGGGAGTCGGGTCCAACTTCGGTCGCACACCGATCCGCATGATCAGGTGTGCAGCTCGGCGCGCGTACGCAGGATCGGCAGCTGAATGAGCTGCGCAGGTCCGGGTCGGTAGAGTGCTGCCGGCCGGCCACCGTTGCGGAGGACCTTTTCACCAGTTGCCTCGACGAAGTCCGGCACGTTGAGAATCTTCCGTTGGAAGTTGCGGGGATCGAGCTTGCGTCCCCAGACGATCTCGTAAACCCGGCGCAGCTCGGAGATGGTGAAGTCCGGCCCGCAGAACGACGTGGCGACGGTGGTGTATTCGAGCTTGCTCCGGGCCCGCTCGACAGCGTCGGCCAGGATCGTGCCGTGGTCGAAGGCGAGGGTGTCCGCCGTGGCGAGGACCTCGTCCACCGGGTACCAGCCGGCCTTGCGCGCGTCGCCACCCGCCGCAGGTGACTGCGGACTCGGCACCAGAGCGAGATAGCAAACTGTCACCACCCGCTGACGGGGGTCCCGGTTGGGGCTGCCATAGGTCGCCAGCTGCTCCAGGTGCACTGTGGCGGGGTCCAGTCCGGTCTCCTCGGCGAGCTCTCTGCTGGCCGCGAGAGTCAGGTCCTCCTCCGTCGTGGACAGGAAGCCGCCGGGCAGCGCGAGGAGACCGACGTCCGGTTGGACGCCGCGCTCCACCAGAAGGACCACGAAGCGTTCCTCAAGGACAGTGAAGATCGCCAGGTCGACCGTCACGGCGACCAACGGGATGGTCCAGTCCTCAGCTTTATCCACAGCAGACATCTCCTTTTGGTCACCTTGACCATAGCACCTCGCGCAACCTACGCTGACACTCTGCAATGGTCACTCTGACGGTAAGTGGTCCAGCCCTGCCGAACCGGGCGGAACCAGTCCCACCTCGGCGCGCGGATCGACGTCATCAGCACACGACCCGACCAAGGACTCACGGACGAGGGCAGGTGAGGAACAGATGATCGTCGTCCTGGTGGCGCTCGAAGTGGAGCGTCAAGAGGTACGGAAGCGGCTGCGGAACCTCAAGACCGAACTCCATCCGGCCGGCACCCACTTCGAGGTGGGCACCGTCGGTGACGCGCCCGGACGATCCGCGCGGATCGCGCTGGCGCTCGCGGACCGGGGCAACCCGGCCGCCAGCCTGATCGCCGAACGGGCCATCAACCACTACAAGCCCGCTGCCGTCCTGTTCGTCGGGGTGGCGGGCGGCCTGCGCGACTGGCTCGCACTCGGCGACGTCGTGGTCGCCACCAAGGTGTACGGCTACCACGCTGGACGCAGCGAGGAGACGGGATTCCGCAGCTACCCCCAGGCCTGGCCCATCCCGCACGAGATCGACCAGGCCGCTCGACACCTCGCCAACGAAGGCCGGTGGAACACCGATCAGCAACACCGCGCCCGGGTCCACTTCGAACCCATCGCCGCCGGCGAGGTGGTGGTGAACGGCCAAGACGTGCCCGAGGCCGATCTTCTGCACCGGCACTACGCCGACGCGGTCGCGGTCGACATGGAGAGCGCGGGGGTAGCTCACGCCGGTCACGTGAACCGGGCGGTACCGACCGCGACCATTCGCGGCATCAGCGACCATGCAAGCGGCAAGGACCGAACGGACGCCGAAGGATGGCAACCAGTCGCGGCCGCGCACGCCGCGATGTTCGCTTTGACACTCGCCGCGAGATTGGACCCAGGTGATCGTGCGGCGGACGATCCGCCAGTCGCTTCAACCGCCGACGGTGGAGATCGACGAAACGTCGCGCGCACCACAGGGCGGAACTCTCCGGTCGTCGGGCAGGGCGGGACCATCCAAGGTGGCGTGACCTTCAGCTACGGAGCGGAGGAGTCGTGAGCGAGAACCATGCCAGCACCTCCGGCCCCAACTCCCCCATCGTCGGACAGAACGGCACCATCCTCGGTGACGTCAAGATCTACTACGCCGCCGAGGATGCGACACCCGAGAAGAAGTACGAGGTCGCGGTACGGCGGCTCGAAGGCGGAATGGCGCGGTTCGCCGAGGAGCTGCTGACCGAGGTGGTCAAGTCACCACTCGGCGAGCGTCCGGATGTTCTCTACCACTATCTCGTGGCCTCGCTCAGCGATCGGCTCCTCAGCGAGCTCAACGACCGGCACCGACAGGCGCTCGACACCTCCAGTCGGGTGATCACCCGCCCCGGAGCCGACGTCGACCCGGCCGACGTCGACAAACTACGCAACCTCCTGCTGCTGGTCTTCCTCGCCGACCAGCCGGAGGACGAACTCACGAACGACAACCTGACCGCCATGGCAACGGCGTACATGGCTCTACCACCGAAGCATCGGCGCCTCCTGGATGTGTTGCTGGCGGAGCCGATCAAGGATGCCGTCTTCGACCTGCACATCGAGACGACCAGGAACCGCCGAGTCGATGCGATCCCGGACCGCGAGCAGCGGGCATGGAGGTTCTTCGAACCGGATCCCGCCCCGCCTGCGGACCTGCGTCGCCCGCTGCCGAGGCTGTCGTGGTTCTCGCGGGTCCGTCTCCTCGCCGGCACGCTGGCGGTGCTGGCCGGCCTGGGCCACCTCGCGCGCACGATCGACACCAGTGGCGATCGTGACGTGCTGCTGGCGTTCCTCGGCTGTGCGGTCGCCGGCCTTCTGCTCGGTGTCGCCGCTGGGTGGCGACGCCACCGCGATGCGATGCTGCTGCGCTACTTCCGGCGACGCGCCGCACCGCCGTCGGAAGCGGTGTCCGCCGAAAGGCGGGAACAGGTACAGCAGATGGTCGACGAGATCTTCGGCGACGTCGCGCAGGATCCCGACCCGATCTGGGACCTGGTGACCGCCGACCTCCAGCGCAGCCTCGCCTGGAAGATCCTCGCAAAGGTCGACGCGATCCTCGCAAAGGTCGACGCGATCCTCGGCGGCGACCCGCCGACTCCCGACCCGATCTGGGACCTGGTGACCGCCGACCTCCGGCGCAGCCTCGCCTGGGAGATTCTCGCAGAGTACGACGAAGAAGACGTCAGGCTCGGACGGGTACGGTGGCTCATCCGATGGCATGCTCGGCGGACCCTCGAACTCTGGCGGAACTACCGGCTACGCGGGTACGAGAGGCGGTATCGCCGGCGCCCCTTCCTGAAGACGTCAGGACGAATCGGGATCCTCCTGCTCACCTGCGCCGGGATCGGGTTGATCATTGGATTCCTTCCGATCGAGTCCGCGTCCTCGCTGCTCCCGGCGGTGGTAGCCGCCGGCGGTCTCGCGACGCTCTGGCGTCCGGTCGTCATACGGTTGGCCGAGCGGTCGACTCACCGGGTGGTGACGCGGTGGCTGACAACTCGTCTCGCTAGCGAGCGCAAGGAGTGGGACCGCTGGTGCGCGGTGCTTGCGGACCGGCCGACCGACGAGGAGATGGCCTCCTGGCTGGCCGACGACATCGACACGTTCACCGCGGACATCATGGAAGATCATGATCTGAGGCCACACACGGTGATTCACGCTGTCGAGATGGCGACGAAAGGGGACGGGGCGCGGCGCGCTCGGACCCTGTACGGTCCCATCCGCTACGACCGATACCTACTGACGATCTTCCTGTTGACCCGCACTGGACTGCGACAGTTCCAGACGCTCCTCGACTTCACCACCGGGGATTTCCATGACGAATCTGAGCACGCCATGCCCTACGGGGCGGCGGTGGACATCAAGCTCACCAAGGTCAGTATCAAGACGACGGCGCCGCAAGTGGAGCCACACCCGGGTCACGAGAGCCAGGCCGGTACCGGTCACGCCGGACTCCTGACCGAGGTCGCGCTGCCGTCCACGCGCTCCGCGTCCTACATCCTCTACTGGAAGTTCGAAATCCACCTGCGCTCCGGAAGTCGGATAGAAATCGAGCTGGACAGCTTCGACGACCTGCAGGACGGGTCGGAGCCGAAA
The DNA here is from genome assembly GCF_030345095.1 of Solwaraspora sp. WMMA2056. Lineage (NCBI taxonomy): Bacteria > Bacillati > Actinomycetota > Actinomycetes > Micromonosporales > Micromonosporaceae > Solwaraspora > Solwaraspora sp. WMMA2056. Next base: position 4,371,146 of record NZ_CP128360.1, on the reverse strand, counting down.
CACATGGCCTCCCAGCGCGCGCTCGAGACCACCGGGGTCAAGCTCGCCGCGCACATTCTCACCTCCGTGGTCGTCGACGGCACCGAGTGGATCGCCAGACAGCGACTGCGTCGGAGGAAGCGGGTGTTCGGCACTGACGATGTGCCCTCCCCCTGGCCGCTGCCGCTCGACCGCGGAAACGAGGCGCCGGAGCTGCCGGCAGCGTCCGCTCAGGATCAGTCCGTGGTGGATACGCCCGCGCCGTGGCGGGAAGCGCCCGATGAGCAGGATCCACCAACCGCAGCGTGACTGACAGGGCTTGCCGGTCGACCGTGCAGCGGTCGACCGGCAAAGCGCTCATCAGCCCTGCTTGGCCCAGTCGCCCAGCGACCAGTCCCGCACCTCGGGCATGTCCTCCAGGTGCTCCACCACGTACGCCTCGTGCTCGGCGAGCTTCGCCTCGCACCAGGCCTTCAGGTCGGCGGCACCGCGCGGCAGCCGCCGGGCGTTGTTGATCGCGTCCATCACCAGGTGGTAACGCGACGCCCGGTTGCGCACCGTCATGTCGAACGGGGTGGTCGTGGTGCCCTGCTCGATGAAGCCGCGGACCCGGAACCGGTCAGCGTCCGGGCGGCCGTGCACCAGCTGGTGGATCGCGCCCGGGTAGCCGTGGAAGGCGAACACCACGTCGACCGAGTCGGTGAACAGCTCGGTGAACATCGTTTCGCTCATCCCGTGCGGGTGGTCCTTCGGCCGGGGCAGCGTCATCAGGTTGACGACGTTGACCACCCGTACCTTCAGGCCGGGCAGGCGTTCGCGCAGGATCTGCGCGGCGGCCACCGTCTCCATGGTGACCACGTCACCGGCGCAGGCGAGCACGATGTCGGGATCGGACGCGCCGTCGTCGGTGCCGGCCCACGACCAGATGTCGGCGCCCTTGGCGCAGTGCTCGATCGCCTGGTCCATCGTCAGCCACTGCAGCTGCGGCTGCTTGTCGATGACGATCAGGTTGACGTACGACTTCGACCGCAGGCAGTGGTCGGCGACCGACAGCAGGCAGTTGGCGTCCGGCGGCAGGTAGACCCGCGACACGGTGCCCCGCTGGTTGAGCACCACCTGGATCAGGCCGGGCCCCTGGTGGGAGAAGCCGTTGTGGTCGTTACGCCAGGCGGTCGAGGTCAGCAGGATGTTCAGGCTCGGCACCTTCGCCCGCCACGGCAGGTGCGCCGCCTCCTGCAGCCACTTGCCGTGCTGCACCGTCTGCGACGCGCTGACCATGGCGAACGCCTCGTAGGTGGCGAACATGCCGTACCGGCCGGTCAGGTTGTAGCCCTCCAGCCAGCCGTGGCAGTTGTGCTCGGAGAGCACCTCCATGACCCGACCGTTGCGGCTGATCGCGGTGTCCTCCGGGTAGACCTGCTCCATGAAGCCCCGGTCGGAGACCTCGAAGACCGCGCCGAGCCGGTTGCTGTTGGTCTCGTCCGGGCAGAACAGCCGGAACCGGTCCGGGTTGCGGGTGTAGATGTCGCGCATCAGCTCGCCGAGTTTGCGGGTCGACTCGGCGCGTAGCTGCGCCGGCTGCGGCACGTCGACGGCGTACCCACGGAAGTCGGGCATGTCCAGGTCGCGGGTCAGCAGGCCGCCGTTGGCGTGCGGGCTGGCGCTCATCCGCAGGTCGCCGTCGGGGTTGACGCCGGTGACCACCGGCGTCGGCGCGCCGTCGGCGTCGAACAGCTCCTCCGGCCGGTACGAACGCAGCCACGTCTCCAGGATCGCCAGGTGGTCGGCGTTGTCGCGGACACCGGACAGCGGCACCTGGTGGGAGCGCCAGGTGCCGGTGACCGTGATGCCGTCGACCTGTTCCGGGCCGGTCCAGCCCTTCGGCGACCGCAGGATGATCAGCGGCCAGCGGGGGCGGGAGCCGTCCCAGTCGCCGGAACGGGCCGCCGACTGGATCGCCCGGATCTTGCCCCAGGCGTCAGCGAGGGCGGCTGCGAACCGGAAGTGCATCCCGGGCAGGTCGTCACCTTCGACCTCGATGACCTCGTACCCGTGGCCTTCCAGCAGCGAACGGACCTCGCCGCGCTCCTTGCGGGCCAGCACCGTCGGACCGGCGATCTTCGCGCCGTTGAGGTGCAGAATCGGCAGTACGGCGCCGTCGTGGGCGGGGTTGATGAACGACACGCCCTTCCAGGAGCCCTCCAGCGGCCCGGTCTCGGCCTCGCCGTCACCGACCACGGCGATCGCCAGCAGGTCGGGGTTGTCCATCACCGCACCGAAGGCGTGCACCAGCACGTAGCCGAGCTCGCCGCCCTCGTGGATCGAACCGGGCGTGGTCACGGAGACGTGGCTGGGGATGCCGCCCGGGCTGGAGAACTGCCGGAACAGCCGCAGCATGCCGGGCTCGTCCAGGGTGACGTCCGGGTAGATCTCGGAGTACGTGCCCTCGAGGTAGCCGGCGGCGACCAGCGCCGGGCCGCCGTGACCGGGGCCGGTGAGGTAGATCGTCTGCTGCCCGGTGTGCCGGATCAGCCGGGACACGTGGGCGTAGATCAGCGACAGGCCGGGGCTGGTGCCCCAGTGGCCCAGCAACCGCGGCTTGATGTGGTCGGCCGTCAGCGGCTCACGCAGCAGCGGGTTGCCGCGCAGGTAGATCTGCCCCACGGTTAGGTAGTTGTTGGCCCGCCACCACGCGTCCAGCTGCGCCAGCTCGACGTCGTCGGGCGCGGCGAGGACCCGCAGCAGTTCCTCGTCCGGTACGGCGTGCGTGCGCGGTTCGGTCAGGGCAGTCACGAGTGGATTCCTCCCTCGTCGGGTAACACCGTCGGATTCGATCGTAGTGGCGCGGAGCGTGATCTTTCGCGGCTCCAGTACCTGAAGAGTTGGGGAACTGCGCCCCTTGACAGGTGGTCGCCGTCGGTCCCTAGACAGCTGGTCGCGGTCGGCTCCGCCGGCACGGCCCGCAGTTCACGATATTGATCATCATTGTCCGGGTATTTCCCTGATGCTGGTCCGCGCTGACCCGGTGGACCATCGAAGGGTCCGCATGAGCGGGCACGGGGGCGACCCCGACTCGGCGTACAGATCGGGGGATGGACATGCGGCGGAGAGCACGGCGGGTGAGCGGGTTCGCACGGATCGCGGCGGTCGCTGTCGTCGCGGCCCTGGCGAGCGCCTGCGCGGGTACGGGCGGCACCGCCGACCGGGAACCGGCCGGGGCCGCGACGGCGGGCCAGGAGCAGGCACCCGACCATCGGCACTCCGGAGTCGCCGTACCGTCCCCGGCGCCGTTGCGCGACGGCGAACGGTTCGTCGAACTCGCCATGCCGCAGGCCTACACCCCGGCCGCCCCCGGCGGCGTCGGCACCGACGAGTACCGCTGCTTCCTCATCGACCCGCGGCTGACCGGAGACGTCGCGCTGACCGGCAGCCAGTTCCTGCCCGACAATCTCGACATCGTCCACCACGCGATCTTCTTCCGGGTGTCACCGGCAGAGGTCGGCTCGGCCCGCGCGGCGGACGACCGGTCGCCCGGAGCCGGCTGGACCTGCTTCGGCGACGCCGGCATCGGCGGCAACCCCGCCTGGGTCGCCTCCTGGGCGCCCGGCACCGACGAGACGTTGTTCGACGCCGACCTGGGCTACCTGATGCCGGCCGGCAGCCAGCTGGTCATGCAGATCCACTACAACCTGCTCGCCAGCGACGGACAGCCGCAGGCAGCGGACCAGTCGGGGATCCGGATGCGCATCGTCGACGACGTCGACGGCATCCGGCCGCTGGAGACGGAGCTGCTGCCGGCACCGGTAGAGCTGCCGTGCGCGCCGGGCGAGTCCGGCGCACTGTGCGACCGGGCCGCTGCGCTGGCGGACGTGAAGCGGCGGTTCGGACCCGAGGTCGGCGGGTTCGCCGAGCAGCTGGTCACGTGGTGCAACGCCGGCCAGGCACCGAGGGCGGGTGACACCGGCAGCTGCGACCATCAGGTACGTCATCCTGGCACGGTGTACGGCCTCGGCGGACACATGCACCTGCTGGGGCGGTCGATCACCGTCGAGCTGAACCCGGGCACCGACCGGGCCCGGACGCTGCTCGGCGTACCGAACTACGACTTCGACCACCAGGCGATCGTTCCGCTGGAGGAGCCGGTGACGGTCTCCCCCGGCGACACCTACCGGGTGACCTGCACCCACGACGCCACGCTGCGGGCCCGGCTGCCGCAACTGCGCGACCAGCCCGCCCGGTACGTGCTCTGGGGTGATGGGACCAGCGACGAGATGTGCCTCGGTCTGGTCATCTGGTCACCGGCCTGACAGGTGACGAATGCCGCACCCGGGGTGACCGGTGCGCGGTTATGCATGATCGAATCCGCTCGTGTACAGTCATGCCCCGTGCGGCCCTCTGCCGCCGGCCGATGGTGCTGACACCACAGCCGGAGCGGTAGAGTGGTGCGGACAGGTCCGGGTGGCGGAATGGCAGACGCGCTAGCTTGAGGTGCTAGTGCCCGTATAGGGCGTGGGGGTTCAAGTCCCCCCTCGGACACAAACTAGTACATGATCCATCAGGGTTGGCCTCCGCTTCGATGATGCGGAGGCCTGGTTTGTATGTGAGCTTGAGTCCGAGCTGCTGGTAGACCTGGGCCTTGTCGACGGGGTCGGCGGTGCGCAGGACGTTGGCGATGCCGGAGAGCGCCTCGACCACGGTCTGGATCTCGGCGTGTAGGGGCTCAATTCTCCGTACCTGCGGTGGCCTGCGGCTTCTTGAGGATCTACGCGGCTCGCTCGTACATGTCCATCGTGAAGTAGTCACCGACCCGGAGCGGCCGCGTCGACGTGCTCACCTCGGTCACTCCGACCAGCCCGTCCGACCCGTCGAACTCCCGGTGCCGTTCGGGGTCGGACACCAGCGTGTAGAGCTGCGCTGCCGGGGCGTCGATACGGCGTTCCACGGACTCGACCCAGCGGCTCACGCGGCCACCCTACCCTAGTAGATCTTGTCAGCTCGACGCAGTGTGACGACCATGGTCGATCATCGTTCAACCGTCAACTGGGGGCAAGTGTTGGATCTGGCTCAAACTCCGTGATCAAGGCTGACCGAGGTAACCGGCCGTCCAGTGCGGTGTCGCCGCTCGCGCGTTGGGCTGACCCGGCGGTACTGCTGCCGCGCCTGGCCGGCGTCGTGGTGGAACGGATCGAGCGCAGCACCGGCGGGTCGAGTGTCTAAGCGAGGTCCCGGGCACGCCGCGCGTCATGCGTGCGCCGCGGTGCCGGTTCGACCCGGGTCCACGGCCGGTACGACCGTCACCAGCCGCAGCAGCGGGTACGCCACCATCCTGGTCGACGTCGACACCGGCCGCCCGATCGACGTCCTACCCGACCGGCGGGCCGCGACCCTGGCCGCATGGCTGGCCGACCAACGCCAGGTACCGGTGGTGTGCCGGGACCGAGCCGGCGCCTGCTCGGAGTCGGTGGTGTCAGCCCTGCGTGGCGTGGGAGTCGTGCTCCCAGTCGGTCCAGGTCTGCAGGCGCTGCGCGTACAGGTGTTTGACCAGGCCCACCGGCTGGCTGCCGAACAGGACGCGCAACGGCGGGTTCTCCGCGTCGACGATCTGCAGCAGGGCCGGGCCCGCCGCAGCCGGATCGCCGTACTGCGCGCCGCTCACCCGGGACGCCATGGCGTCCTGTATGGGCTGGTACGCCGGGTGCGGCTCGACACGCACGGCCGAGGAACCGGCCCGCACCGCCGAGGTACGGCTGCCCGGCGGGACCGTGCAGACCGTACGCGCCGGCGTCTGGCGGTTCGTGGAGCGGCTCAGGGCAGCAGGATGACGTGCAGGGTGCGGGGGCCGTGTACGCCCTCGACCCGGTTGAGTTCGATGTCGCTGGTCGCGGAGGGTCCACTGATCCAGGTCAGCGGGCGGTGCGGGGTGAGTCGGGCGAGTGCCTGCGGCACCCCGGCCACCACCTGAGCAGCGCGGACGACGCAGATGTGCAGGTCCGGTAGGAGACTGAGCACGCGGCGTCCCTGGTCCGGCGTACCGTCGAGCACGACGGTGCCGGTGTCCGCGATGGCGACGGCGACGGCGGTGACGACGCCGTCGGCCGCGGCGATGGCGTCGTTGTCGAGGGCGTCGTCGCGCAGGGCCGTCACCGTCGGAGGCAGCCAGGCCGGCGGCAGCCCCGGTGGTACGACGATGGTCGCACGGGTAGGCAGGATTGCGGCGATGGTGTCGGCGACCGCCGTCTCGGGCACCTGGTGCACGCGGGCCCGGTAGTCGGTCAACCGTTCCACCAACCGGTGGAGGTCGGGCGTGCCCGCAGGCGGGTAGTCGCGCGGCACCTGCACCCGGGTCGGTTCGGTGGCGGCGAGGGCGGCGCGCAGCCGGCCGAGGATGACCTCTCGTCCGCTCACCGCTTGGCCCACCATTGCCGGAACGTCTGCGCGGGCGGGTCGGGCAGGTCACGGCTGGCGGCCCAGCCGGACAGCGGCGGCGGCAGGCCCCGGCCCCGCCGGCCGGCCGGCCGGCTGAGCCGCGTCGCGCGCTGTGCCGCCGCGTACAGGGCGGGGTGGTCCATGGTGTACGCGGCGGCGGCCATCGCGGCCGACTCCGCGCGCGGGTGCGGCGCCTGATCACGCAGATGCACCAGCAGCTCCGGAATGTTGATCTTCACGGGGCAGGCGTCGTAGCAGGCCCCGCAGAGCGAGGAGGCGTACGGCAGGGAGGCGTTGTCGGCCACCCCGGTCAGCTGCGGGGACAGCACGGCACCGATCGGGCCCGGGTAGACCGACCCGTAGGCGTGCCCGCCGGTGCGCTCGTAGACCGGGCAGACGTTCAGGCAGGCCGAGCAGCGGATGCAGTGCAGCGCCTGCCGGCCGACCTCGTCGGCGAGCACGGCGCTGCGGCCGTTGTCGAGGAGCACCAGATGGAACGCCTGTGGCCCGTCGCCCGGGGTGACTCCGGTCCACATCGAGGTGTACGGGTTCATCCGCTCCCCGGTCGAGGCCCGGGGCAGCAGTTGCAGGAACACCTCAAGGTCGCGCCAGGTCGGCACCACCTTCTCCACACCCATCACGGTGATCAGCGTCTGCGGCAGGGTCAGACACATCCGCCCGTTGCCCTCGGACTCCACCACCGCCAGGGTGCCGGTCTCCGCCACGGCGAAGTTCGCCCCGGACACCGCCACCGGCGTGGACAGGAAGGTCTGCCGCAGAAACCGACGAGCCGCCGCCGCCAGCGCCGCCGGCTCGTCGGTCAACGCCGGATCCACCCCCGGCATCGCCCGCAGGAAGATCTCCCGGATCTCGGTCCGGTTACGGTGAATCGCCGGCACCAGAATGTGGCTCGGCCGGTCCTCACCCAGCTGCACGATCAGCTCGGCCAGGTCCGTCTCCACCGGCGCGATCCCGGCTGCTTCGAGGGCGTCGTTCAGACCGATCTCCTGCGTCACCATCGACTTGACCTTGATCACCCGATCGCTGCCGGTGGCCCGGATCAGGTCGGTGATGATCCGATTGGCGTCGTTGGCGTCGGCGGCCCAGTGCACCACTGCCCCGGCCGCCGTCACCTTCGCCTCCAACTGCTCCAGCAGCTGCGGCAGTCGAGCCATGACGTCGGTCTTGATCGCCGACCCGGCCGCCCGCAACGCCTCCCAGTCCGGCACCTCGGCGATCACCGCACCCGACTTCGCCCGGATCGTCGCCGTAGCGTGCCCAAGATTGCGACGCAGCTGCGCATCGGCCAGAGCCCGCCGCGCGGCAGCCGGGAAGGTCTCTTCCCCGCGTAGCTGCCCAACGCCCTTCGGGGCGGTCGCCGGCATGCCGAGGAACGTGCGCGTCATGACCCCACCCCCGGCCCGCCCCGCTCGTCGGAGGCACCGCCCTGCTCGGTCGAGGCCAGGATCTCCGCAAGATGCACCGTCCGCACCCCCGTACGCAGCCGCGACAGTCCACCGCCGATATGCATCAGGCACGAGGAGTCCCCGGCCGCACAGACCTCCGCACCGGTCGCCAGCACATGACGCATCTTGTCCGCCAACATCGCCGTCGACGTGTCCGCGTTCTTCACCGCGAACGTCCCCCCGAACCCGCAACACTGCTCCGCCGCCGGCAACTCCACCAGGTCGAGGCCACGTACCTCGCGCAGCAGCCGCACCGGCCGATCCCCCACCCGCAGCATCCGCAGCGAGTGACAGGTCGGGTGATACGTCACCCGATGTGGGAAGAACGCGCCCACATCGGTCACCCCCAACACGTCGACCAGCAACTCGGACAGCTCGTACGTGCGCGCCGCCACCGACTCCGCCCGGGAGGCCAACCGGACGTCACCGGCCTGCCGGGCCACCATCGCGTGCTGGTGGCGCACCGACCCCACACACGATCCCGACGGCGCGACGACCACGTCGTACGGGTCGAAGACGCGCACGTGCCGGCGCACCAGCGGCACCGCCTGCGCCTGGTAGCCGGTGTTGACGTGCATCTGCCCGCAACACGTCTGTCCCGGCGGGAACACCACCTCGTGGCCCAGCCGCTCCAGCAACAGCACCGTCGCCTTCGCCGCCGCCGGGAACATGGTGTCCGCCAGGCACGTCACGAACAACGCGATCCGCACGTCAGACCTCCGCCCGCCGCTTGGCTGCCCGCGCCGCCACGGACCCGCGATCAGGCTCGTAACGCACGATCCGCTGAGTCTGCCGTATCAGCTGTCGTAGCGCAGCAAGGTCGCCGCCGACCACGCCGGCGGTCCGGGCCTGCACCAGCAGGTTGCCGATCGAGGTTGCCTCCACCGGCCCGGCCAGCACCGGCAGCTCGCAGGCGTCGGCGGTGAGCTGGCAGAGCAGGGCGTTGCGGGCGCCACCACCGACGATGTGCACGGAGTCGATGTGTCGGCCGGAGAGTTCCTGCACCTGGTGCACGGCCCGACGGTGCGCCAGCGCCAGGCTGTCGATGATGCAGCGGACGACGGCCGCCGGTGACTGCGGCACCGGCTGGTCAGCGAGCCGGCACGCCTCGATGATCCGGTTCGGCATGTCGCCCGGGGGCAGGAACGCTGGCGAGTCGATGTCGATCACGCTGCGGAAGCCCGCTTCGCCAGCGGCGGCGGCCAGCAGGTTCGGCAGATCCGGGTTCCCCCAGTTCCGCAGCGATTCCTGCAACGGCCACAGTCCCATGACATTGCGCAGGTAACGCACGGTGCCGTCGACGCCGCCCTCGTTGGTGAAGTTCGCGCGCCGGCTGGCCTCGGTGAGCACCGGCCGGTCCAGTTCGACGCCGACCAACGACCAGGTGCCGCAGGAGATGTATGCGAAGTGTTCACCGCTGGCGGGTACCGCGACCACTGCCGAGGCGGTGTCGTGGGAGCCGACCGCCACCACGTCCGGCGTACCGGGCAGATCCAGCTCCGGTAGCGTGCGCCCGGTCCGGGTGCCGGGCTTCCGCAGCGGAGGGAACAGGTGGGCGGGAATGCCGGCGTCGCCGATCAGGCCCGGTGCCCAGGCACGGGTGCGCAGGTCGTAGAGCTGGGTGGTGGAGGCGTTGGTGACCTCGGCGCCGATCAGCCCGGTGAGCCAGTAGGTGATCAGGTCCGGGATCATGAGTAGCCGGTGGGCGACGGCGAGTTGCGGTGTGGCGGCTGCGGCCACGAGCTGGTAGAGCGTGTTGAACGGCAGTTGCTGGAGCCCGGTGGTGGCGTAGAGGCGTTCGGCGCCGAGGCGTCGGGTCACCTGCTCCAGGACACCGTCGGTACGCGTGTCGCGGTAGTGCACCGGGTTGCCGAGCAGCGCGCCGGTGGAGTCGAGCAGGCCGTAGTCGACCGCCCAGGAGTCCACGCCCACGCTGGTGACCGGTCCGGCCGCCCGCAGCCCGGTCAGCACCTCGCGGAAGAGGCTCAGGATGTCCCAGTGCAGGGTCCCGCCGACGCGCACCGGCTCGTTGGCGAACCGGTGCGCCACCGTCAGCCGCAGGGCGTCGCGGCGGACCTGTCCGAGGACCACCCGGCCGCTGGAGGCGCCGAGGTCGACGGCGGCGACGCTGACCTCGCGGACGTGGACAGGTGGCGGCGCCGGACCGGACCGGACCGGACGTTGCGGGGTCATCGCAGGAAGGCCGCGGCGACGCCGGCGTCGACCGGAATGTGCAGGCCGGTGGTGTGTGACAGGTCGCCAGCGGTGAGCGCGAAGACCGCGTTGGCGATGTGTTCCGGCAGGACCTCCCGTTTGAGCAGGGTGCGCTGGGCGTAGAACTCGCCGAGTTTCTCCTCCGGCACCCCGTACACGGCGGCCCGGTCGGCACCCCAACCACCGGCGAAGATACCGGAGCCACGCACCACCCCGTCGGGGTTGACGCCGTTGACCCGGATGCCGTGCACACCCAACTCGGCGGCGAGCAGCCGGACCTGGTGGGCCTGGTCGGCCTTGGCAGCGCCGTACGCGACGTTGTTCGGGCCGGCGAAGACCGCGTTCTTGCTGGCGATGTAGACGATGTCGCCGCCCATGCCCTGCGCCACCAGCACCCGGGCGGTCTCCCGGGAGACCAGGAACGATCCCTTGGCCATCACGTCGTGCTGCAGCTCCCAGTCGCGGACGCTGGTGTCCAGCAGTGACTTCGACAGGGACAGCCCGGCGTTGTTGACCACCAGATCGACCCCGCCGAAGGCCAGGGCAGCGGCCCGCACGGCGGCGGCGACCTGTTCCTCGTCGGTGACGTCGAGCGGTACGGCGACGGCGACGTCCGTGCCGCCGACCTGCGCCGCGACGGTTTCGGCGGCGGCGAGGTCCCGGTCGCTGACCACGACGCAGGCGCCCTCGGCGGCGAGCCGGTGAGCGATCGCCCGGCCGATACCCGAGCCGGCGCCGGTGACCAGTGCGATCCGGGTTGCCAAGGGCTTCGGCTTCGGCATCCGCTGGAGTTTGGCCTCCTCCAGCGCCCAGTACTCGATGCGGAACTTCTCCGCCTCGTCGATCGGGGCGTACGTCGACACCGCCTCGGCGCCCCGCATGACGTTGATCGCGTTGACGTAGAACTCGCCAGCGACCCGGGCAGTCTGTTTGTTGGCACCGAAGCTGAACATGCCGACGCCCGGCACCAACACGACCGCCGGATCGGCACCGCGCATCGGCGGGCTGTCCGGCCCGGCGTGCCGCTCGTAGTACGCCCGGTAGTCCGCACGATAGGCGACGTGCAGTTCCTTGAGACGTGCGACCGTCTCCGCCAGCCCGGCATCCGGTGGCAGGTCGAGGACCATCGGCCGCACCTTGGTCCGCAGGAAGTGGTCCGGGCAGGAGGTGCCGAGCGCGGCCAGTTCCGGCATCCGTTCCCGGCCGACGAAGTCGAGCACGACGTCGCTGTCGGTGTAGTGGCCGACCTGGGCCCGGTCGGTCGAGGCCAGGCCACGTAGCACCGGGAAGAGTGCGGCGGCCCGGTCCCGGCGCTGCTGTTGCGGCAGGGCTGCGTGGGTCACGGCACCGAACGGCTCGGACCGGCCGTGCTCGGCGATGTACCGGGCCGCGGTCGCGATGATCTCCCGGGAGTTGGTCTCGCACTCGTCGCTGGTCGAGCCCCAGGCGGTGATCCCGTGCCCACCCAGGATGACCCCGATGGCCTGCGGGTTGGTCCGATACACGTCGGCGATGTCGACGCCGAGCTGGAAGCCGGGCCGCCGCCACGGTACCCAGAGCACCCGGTCGCCGAAGATCTTCGCGGTCAGCGCCGGCCCGTCGGCCGCGGTCGCGATCGCGATTGCCGAGTCCGGGTGCAGATGGTCGACGTGCGGGGCGTCGACCAGTCCGTGCATGGCGGTGTCGATGGACGGTGCCGCACCGCTCCGCCCGTGCAGGCAGTAGTCGAACGCGGCGACCATCTCGTCCTCGCGTTCCGCCCCCGGGTAGACGTCGACCAGCGACCGTAGCCGGTCCAGCCGGAGCACGGCCAGCCCGCCCTCGGCGAGCGTGCCGAGATCGCCGCCGGAACCCTTGACCCAGAGCAGGTCGGTGGGCTCGCCGGTCACCGGATCGGTCCCCACGCCCTTCGCGGAGGTGTTTCCCCCGGCGTAGTTGGTGTTCGCCGGGTCGGCCCCCAGCCGATTACTGCGGACCAGCAGGTCACGCACCATGGGATTCGTCATGACTTCCTTTGCAGTCTTCAAGCTGAAGCGGTCGTCGTCGCAGATCAGGCGCCCCAACCTGCCTGCTGCCCACCGATCCGCTCGGACCTGACCCGCTCCAGGTACCCGGAGCGCTTGTAGGCCGCGACCGGATCCGGGTCAAGACCCATTTCCTCGCGGAGGTCGCGCAGCAGCGGCCGCACATCGGTGTTGTACGCGTCCATCAACACGGCGTTGGCCTCCAGCACATCACCGCAGCGCTGCGCGGCGGTCAGCGCCGTGGTGTCCACCAGCAACGCCTTGGCGGTCGTCTCCTGGACGTTGAGCACCGAACGGATGACCGCCTGCACCTTCGGCTCGATGTTGTGGCACTGGTCCAACATGAACGCGATGCCGTAGGACGGGCGCAGCGCGTCGGCCTGGACGATCTCATGCATGATCCGGAACAGCTGGAACGGATCCGCCGAGCCCACCATCAGGTCGTCGTCGGCGTAGAACCGCGAGTTGAAGTCGAAGGCCCCCAGTTTCCCCGCACGTAGCAGGAAAGCCACGATGAACTCGATGTTCGTACCCGGCGCGTGGTGACCCGTATCGATGACCACCTGGGCCCGCCCGCCCAGCTCGACACAGTGCGCGTACGCGGTGCCCCAGTCGGGCACGTCGGTCAGGTAGAACGCCGGCTCGAACAGCTTGTACTCCAGCAGCAGGCGCTGGTCGCCGGCGAGCCGGTCGTACGTCTGTCGCAACGCCACCGCGAGCCGGTCCTGGCGCTCGCGGGCGCTGTCCTGGCCCGGGTAGTTGGTGCCGTCGGAGAACCACAGCTTGAGGTCCCGCGACCCGGTGGCGTCCATCACGTCGACGCACTCCAGCAGGTGCCCGATCGCCTTACGGCGCACCACCGGGTCGGGATTGGTGACCGAGCCCAGCTTGTAGTCGTCGTCCTGGAACACGTTCGCGTTGATCGTGCCGAGTTCGACGCCCTGCTCCCTGGCGTACCCGGCCAGCGCGGCGTAGTCGTCCACCCGGTCCCAGGGAATGTGCAGCGCCACGGTCGGTGCGACGCCGGTGAATCGGTGCACGGTAGCCGCGTCCGCGACCTTCTCGTACGGGTCGCGGGGCACACCCTCCTGCGCAAACACCTTGAACCGGGTACCCGAGTTGCCGTACGCCCAGGAGGCCGTCTCGATGCGCTGCTTCCGCAGGGCGTCGAGGACCCGTCTGCGCGTGGTCGGGTCGATCTCGGTCATTGCCACTCCCCCCAGTTGCTCTTCGGGACGGAAGATCTCAGCCGGGGCCTGGATCCCCGGCCAAGTCCCGCTCGGCACGCCGACGGAGAACGCAATCTCTGCGTCTGCCACCGGCGTCAGCCTCGGTCGTCGCCATCGCCGGCGGCTATGAAACGTTTCATGTCCATCCCGACGATAGGCGTGGCCTGAGGCGCAGGTCAAGAGTTTCGGCTGGCTGCCGCGTCGCCGCGCGGGAGCCGCGAGGCGTTCCCGCCGACTCACCGTCAGGCGACACTCCTGCCCGCCACGGCACCGTCAGGTGACCAGGTGAAACGTTTTACAAGCGATGGACCGCCCGGCCCGCCGGCAGGCCGTTCTCCATCCCCACTGTCTCCGCCCCGAGTCAGGACTGTCGGGTCCGGTCCCCGGTCCAGGCCGCTTCGAGGATCGCGGTCAGGCTCGCGGCGTCGGTCGGGCCCGGATGGTTCTGGATCAGACGGGTGACGCCACTGGCCATCTCCGCGAAACGCGGCAGATCCGCGCGGGCCACGCCGATGTCGGCCAAGGTCGACGGGATGGCGATGTCAGCGAGTAGCCGGTCGAGCCAGGTGAGAAACGCGGCTGCGGCCTCGGCCTCCGAAGCGTCGGACACGTCGAGCCCGCAAACCCCGGCGAGGATGGCCAGCCGGTCGCCGATGGCACCCTTGACGGCGTCCAGCACGTAGGGCAGTAGCAGCCCGACACCCAGGCCGTGCGGCGTGTGGGTGGCCGCGCCGATGGGGTACTGCAGGGCGTGCGGGGCCGCGTTGCCCGCGTGAGAGAAGGCGAGCCCGGCCAGCACAGACCCATAGGACATGTCCGCGCGCGCCTGCGTGTCGCCTCCGTCCCGGACAGCACGACGCAAGCTGCAGGCGATCCGTGCAGCGGCCAGGAGCGCGTAGTGGTCGGTGATCGGGTTGCGGCCGAGAAACACCTGCTCCACCAGGTCGCGTGGACCGTGTGCCCGGGGTCGCGCGGTGTAGCTCTCCACCGCGTGACAGAACGCGTCGATGCCCGAGTGGGCGGTGACGGTCGCCGGGCAGGTGTAGGTGAGTTCGGGGTCGACGATGGCGAAGTCGGGCACGATGTGGACGCTGGAAACGCCCACTTTCAGCTCGCGGTCCGGGTCGGTCAACACCGAGACGGGGGTAAGTTCGGAGCCGGTGCCTGACGTCGTCGGGACCGCGACGAGAGGAATCGTCGGCCCCGGCACCCTCGACTCGCCGTAGAAGTCGCGCGGGCTCCCACCGTGGCGACCCCGGCGAGACTCACCGCGAGCAACCCCACGACGAGGTCGATCCCGCGAGGCAGCGCCACCGCCACGGGAACGTCGCAGTCCACGCCGTGCTCACGAAGCAACCAGGCCAGCCGGTGTGCCCGCTCGGCGAGATCCTGGTAGGACAACTCGAGGTCGCCGTCGGTCAGCGCCGGTGCCTGCCCAGCATCGCTGACGACGGTGGTGAAGAGTTCCCCGATGGTGGCAGCCGGCAGCTGACCCGGATCGGACCGGCCACGCCGGGCTGAGATCCGTTGGGTCTCGTCCCCCAGCGCCACGGTGCCGATCAGCGCATGCGGCTGGCCGGCCATGGTCAGCAGGACGGTACGAAAGTGGGCCAGGATCCGCTCGGCGGCGGCGGTGAGCAGCCGGTTGCCGTCGTGGATGAG
This sequence comes from Solwaraspora sp. WMMA2056, assembly GCF_030345095.1. Classification (NCBI taxonomy): domain Bacteria; kingdom Bacillati; phylum Actinomycetota; class Actinomycetes; order Micromonosporales; family Micromonosporaceae; genus Solwaraspora; species Solwaraspora sp. WMMA2056. Next base: position 4,356,146 of record NZ_CP128360.1, on the reverse strand, counting down.
CAACAGCTGCATCCGGGGCTCGTCGAAGACGTAGAGGGTGACCGGATAGCTGGGCAGGCGTTCCAGCCGCATGCCCGCCGCCCGAAGCATCGGGTGCCGCTGCGCCAGCACCGAGTGGGCCAGCTGGCGTTCGAAGACCACCAGGCTGTCGATCAGCGGCACCTCTGGCCGGTGTCCGGCCCACTCGAGGATCGTGGTGAACGGGGCGTACTGGTGATCGCGGACCTGCCGGATCCGGTGATGGACGTCGCGGAGCAGCTCGGTGACGGTCAGTTCGGCCGGGACACGGAGGCGTACCGGGACGGTGTTGATCAGCAGCCCGATCATCTCCGCCGCGCCGGGTGCGGTGGCGCCACGGCACGATCTGGTCACCGCGAAGGCCGCCTCCGGCTGACCCGCGTAACGGGCCCGTACCAGCCCCCAGGCGGCGTTGACCAGGCTGTTCACCGTTACCCCGGCGGTGGTCGCGGCGGCCCTGACCAGCTCGGACTCGTCCCTGGTCAGCTCGACGGTCAGGGTGTTGGGGGCGCTGGGGCCACCGGGCGCCGAGCCGGACCCGGCGGGGCGGACTTCGCCGAGGTATCCGGCGAACGGCCGCGCAGGCTCGCAGCCGGCGAGGTACTCGGACCAGAACCGCCGCGCCGACGCCAGGTCGTGCCGCTGCCACCAGTCGATGAAGTTGCGAAACGGCGGCCGCGCCGGATGCTCGACCGGCTGCCCGGCCAGCCGGGCGAGGTACTCGGTGAGGACCTCGTCGAGCAGCAGGACCAGCGACCGGCCGTCCAGGATGGCGTGGTGGAAGGTGAGCACCACGGTGGGCTGCGCCGTCGGGGCGAGCACGGTGATCCGCAACAGCGGGGGCCGGTCAGGGTCGAACCCCTCCGTCCGGTCGGCACGCAGAAAACTGTCCAGGTCGTACGGGGACCGCCTGTCGTCATGCCACCGGATTCCGATCTTCGCCGTCGTCTCGACGGCCTGCATGAGCCCGTCCGAGGGGTGCCAGTGAAACCCGGTCCGCAGCACCTCGTGCCGCGACGTCGCAGTATGCCAACTGGCCTCGAAGGCAGCCCGGTCCAACGCCTGCGGCAAGGTCAGAAGCACCTGGATGACGTCGACCCCGGCATCCCGGTCGCGCAAGCTGTTCACGATCAGGCCACGTTGCAGCGGGGACGCCCCATATCGCACGACCGGCCTCCGACTTCCGTAGTCGCGTAACCACCTGGACCAGCGACGGGCCCGGCCAGCGCCAAGGGGCCGCCTGCTGAGATCCCGCGCGATGACACTTCTCGAGCCGCCGGCGGGCCGACGTCACCGTGGCGCAGCATCGCGCCGACATCTCTCCAGCCGCCAGAAAGCACTCCCAACGGAGCTTGACAGCTGATCGAGCGATCAGTTGATCAGCAAGTCAACCTCTGAGTCAAGTAGTTGACTAGAATCAGGAGCTCACCTCGCCAGAAAGCCAGTCCCGTAGGGATCGTGGGCGCATGTCCACCCAGATTTTCTCGATGTGCTCCAGGCACTCGGCCTTCGTGCCCACCATGCCCGTCTGGGACCATCCGGCTGGCACATCACGCTCGTGCGGCCAGATCGAGTACTGCTCCTCCTGATTCAGAACCACCGCGTACACGATCGTCTCGTCGTCGCCGAACATGCTGACACCCCTTGCAGCCGCCAATTACAAGACCCGATGCAGGAGGATGACACGACGCATAAAGAGGAGTCAACACCGTTGTCAAATTGTCGGCAACTTATTGCCATTCATCCTTACGGCATTTTAAACCAGAAATTGGTCAACGAAACGATCAATAGCCCCATATTAGGCCACGATGCAGGTCCAGAAATCCCAGCATGGACCAATAACTACCAATTCAGGCCGGGATCGGCCAAGCCGGACCGGACGCCAACGCCAGGAGCCACGACCACCGTCGGGCAGACCAGGCCTTGGGTCGGACCGAGTACCGCCTCCGCGATCCGGAACCGGGGTCGGCGTCGCAGGAACCCCGTAGAGCTGGGCCCCAGGAACCCGTAGAGCTGGGCCCTCAGCGCCCAGGCGCGCGGGCTGACCGCCACTGCTCGGCCGGGGTCAACGGGACGGGTGCAGGGCGTTCGACCGTCGTCGTCAGCTCGACCCGCCGACCCTGCGCGGCAGAGGAGAGCAGGGCGGTCATGATGTCGAGTACGTGCAGCGCCACATCGCCGCTGGCCCGTGGCGGACGCGCCGGGTCGGCCCGGACCAGGTCGATCAGGCCGACCCCCCGGGAGGCCGCGACGTAGCCGGCCCGTGGTTCGAGGGCACGCCACCCGGGGCTGTCGAGCGCGAGGTGACGGACCTCGCCGTCGAAGGTGTTCGGATCGGGCACGGCCAGGGTGCCGTCCTCCCCGTGCACCTCGATCGGCGCGGCCGTCGTCGCGACACCGTCGAAGCTCGTCGTGAGGGTGGTCAGGGCACCACCGGAGTGTTCCAGCACCCCGGTCACGTGGGTCGGCACCTCGACCGGGATGCGTTGCCCGAGGCGGGGTCCCGAGCCGATGACCCGGACGTCACGCAGCCGGCTGGCCGCGCCGGTCACCGCCCGGACCGGCCCCAGCAGGTGGACCAGCGCCGAAATGTAGTACGGCCCCATGTCCATCAGCGGGCCGCCGCCCGGGGCGTAGTAGAAGTCGGGCGCAGGGTGCCAGCGCTCGTGCCCCGGGGTGACCATGACAGCCGACGCGGAGATCGGGCGCCCGATCAGTCCACCGTCGATCGCCGCGCGGGCGGTCTGCGTACCCGTGCCCAGGACGGTGTCCGGCGCGCAACCGACGCGGACGCCGGCCGACGCCGCCCGGTCGATGATCGACCGGCCCTCGGGGAACGTGACGGTGAGCGGCTTCTCGACGTAGACGTTGCGGCCGGCGTCGATCGCCGCGCCCGAGATCTCGGCGTGCGCCGCCGGGATCGTGAGGTTGAGCACCGTCGCCACGTCGGGGTGGTGCAGCAGTCGCTCGACGCTCACCGCTTCGGCCCCGGGGATCGTGGCGGCGGCAGCGGCGGCCCGGGCGACGTCGAGGTCGGCCACCGCGACGACACGCACCGTGGGATGGTCGACGAGCGTGTCCAGGTACGCGCGGGAGATGACCCCGAGACCTACGACGCCGATGCCGTGCGGGTCGCCCACACCATCCCCCTTTCGATGACGGTACGCACGCCCGGGTGCTCCAGCACGTCGAGGCTGTGTCCGGGAGTCGTCACGACGATCCGCCCCGCGCCCCAACTGCGGGTCCAGATCGCCGGCGAGGTGACCGGCCGGTGCCACGGGTGCCACGCCCGCGTCGGGTGGGTGGTGGTGGCCAGCACCTCGATCAGGTCGTCGTGCAGCACCCAGTACTGCTCGGTGAGCAGGTCGAAATCGGCGATCCCGGCGGTGATCGGATGCTCCCGGCCGAGGTCGGTGATGGTCACCGAGTGGGGCAGGAAGTTGTCCTTCTCGCCGCCACTGCGTTCGCACGGTTCGACGCCCGGGTGGGTGGCGAACTGGCCGCCCACCAGGTGCAGGTAGTCCGAGCAGGCGCGGAACGAGTCGACGATGCCGCCGTGCCAGCCGGTGAAACCGGTCCCCGCCACGATCGCCGCCGCCAGCCCCGCCACCTGCTCCGCGGTGATCTGCGACATCGTCACGCACTGCACGATGAGGTCGGTGTCGGCCAACTCGGCGGCGTCGGCGTAGATCTCCGTCGACTCCTCCACCCGTACCGTGTATCCGCTGCGTTCGAGGAACGGGATGAACAGCTCCGTCGCCTCGACCGGCCGGTGTCCCTCCCAACCGCCCCGGACCACCAGTGCTCTGCGCCGATCCACACCCGCTCCCTCCCCCGGTCCGTCGCCCTGGGCAGCCGATGCCGCCGCGACGACGCCCGCAGCTTGCGACCATCGACAACCGTACCCGCCACCGCCCGGTCGACCCTCGCCCGGCACGAGCGGTCCCAGCTACGGGGTGGGCGACCCAACCAGAACGCCCGAGGAGAATTCGTCCTATTCGTCCGCCAACGGTAGGGTAAGCGCACTATGGAGCACTGGAAGCTAACCCAAGCGTACGAAAGCGACGCCGGACAGGTCCGGTGGGACCGGTTCGGTGATCCAGCGGCACCGCCCGTCGTACTGTTGCACGGCACCCCCTTCTCCTCCTACGTCTGGCGACGCGTCGTCCGGGCCCTGACCCCGCGTCACCAGGTCTACGTATGGGACATGCCCGGCTACGGCTCGTCGGAGATGGCCCCGGGCCAGGATGTCTCCCTCGCCTCCCAGGGCCGCACCTTCGCCGCGTTGCTGGCCCACTGGGAACTGGCCGAGCCGACGGTGGTCGCCCATGACGTCGGCGGCGCCACCGCGCTGCGGGCGATGCTGCTGCACGGCGCACGGTACCGACGGCTCGCCCTGGTGGACGCGGTCGCCCTCGGCGGTTGGGGCTCGCCGTTCTTCCGGCTCGTCCAGCAGCACGCCGAGGTGTTCAGCGCGCTGCCGTCCGCCCTGCACCGGGCGCTCGTACGGGAGTACATCAGCTCGGCCACCGCAGCCGGGCTACTACCGGACACGCTTGAACACCTCGTGCGGCCCTGGCTCGGCGACACCGGCCAAGCCGGCTTCTACCGCCAGATCGCACAGGCCGACCAGGCACACACCGCCGAGATCGAGCACCGCTTCGGCGAGGTCACCATCCCGGTACTCGTCTGCTGGGGAACCGAGGACCAGTGGATTCCCGCAGCCGAGGGCCGCCAGCTGGCACGGCGGTTCCCTGCGGCGTCCCTGCAGCTGATCCCGCAGGCCGGTCACCTGGTGCAGGAGGACGCACCGGCGGAACTCACCGCCGCCCTGCTCGACTTCGTCCGGGCGGGCTGACCATCGGCGGCGTCGGGAGTCGCCGCGGTACGACCGGCTCCCGACGCCCGGATTGCGCCTGCGGCGCCGACGGATAGACAGCGGATAGGTCATCGATACGCCCCGGGTCGGACTCTTGGTCACACCAGCGGACCGACCCGATTCGAGAGGGCGATTGCGATGAGAGTGCAGGACCTCGCCGTGGCCGAGCGCAGCTCGCCGGCGCCGGTGACCGCGCCGAACGACGCGCAACCGTGGGTCTCGGCGCCGCCGGAGCGCGGAGTCGATACCGGCAGCAGTGTGCTGGAGAAGCTTCAGTCCTGCCGTCCGGAGCTGGAGATCTGGTGGGACTCCTCGCCGCTCGACTTTCCCGCCGAGCGTAGGAGGATCCTGGCGCAGGCGTGCGACCCGTCGCAGCACACGCGCTGGGCCACGCAGCTGGACCGGTTCCTGCACTGGGGAGAAGCCCGTCCGCCGGCCCTGGTACGCGGCATCACCACGAATCCGTCGTTGATCACCAAGAGTGTGCTGGCGTCGGCCGACTTCTGGACGGCCGAGCTGCGGGAACAGGCACGGCGACAGTCGCTCACCGACGTGGGCAGCGCGTTCTGGCTGTTGTACCGGGAGGCGGTACGTCGGGCCGCGACCGCGATGCTGCCGATGTGGCAGGACAGCCACGGCCGGTACGGCTGGGTCTCCGGCCAGCTGGATCCCCGACTGATGTTCGACGCGGACGGGATGTACGAGCAGGCGCTGCAGCTGGCGCGGCTCAGCCCCAACCTGATGGTCAAGGTACCGGGCACCGAGCAGGGATACCGCGTGGTGCGCCGGCTGGCCGCCCGGGGTGTCAGCACCAACGGGACCCTCTCGTACACCATGCCGCAGTTCGTCGCCTACATCGAGGCGGTGGAGACAGGGTTGGCGCAAGGATCCGCCGCCGGTGTGAATCTGACATCCCATCGGGCGGTGGTCACCCACATGATTGGTCGGCTTGGTAGCCACGGCGACCTCCGGGACGAGGCGACGGCCCGGGGAATCCCGCTCAGCCAGCAGGAGGTGCGGTGGGCCGAGGTGGCGGTGCTCAAGCGGGTCTACGCGACACTGACCGACAACCGGCACCCGGTGAAGCTGCTGCTGTCCAGTCTGGAGACCGATTCGCCGGCCCCGGACGGCGCGACGCTGAGCATGCACCTGGAGGAGAGTGCCGGCGCCGACATCGTCTACACCTGCAAGCCGCAGTTCCTCGCTGACCTGATGCGTCGCGAGGCGGAGCTCGACCGCTTCCGCCCGAACGCGATCGCCACCGAACCGCCGGCGGCCGTGTACGACAAGCTGATGCGGTTGCCGTCGTTCCGCCGGGCGATCGACCCGGCCGGGATGCGCCCGGACGAGTTTCCGCACTACGGCCCGTTCGTCGCGAACTACGCGGAAGTGCTGCAGCAGACCCGGCGGTTGGTCGACTTCGTGGCGCGGCAGCTGACGACCGAACCCGTACCGACGCGCTGAGCGCCGGATCCCGCGACCCGATGCCGGGTCGTCGCCGGCCAGCGCGCCTGCCCAGGAGGCAACCATGCAGATCTCCGTGGCGCTCTGGAGCCACCCCCGATCGCTCTCCACGGCGTTCGAGCGCTCCTTCATCGAGCGTGGCGACTTCGCCGTTTTCCACGAGGCGTTCTCCTACGTCTACTACGTGCACGAGGAACGCACCGACATCCCTCACAAGCGGGTCGACCCGTCGCAGCCGCGGACGTACCCGGAAATCAAGCGGATGATGGAGACGGCCCGGCTCACCCGGCCGGTGTTTCACAAGGACTTTCCCTATCACGCCCTGGACCATCTGCTCGCGGATCCGGACTATCTGCGCGGACAGGTCAACACCTTCCTGATCCGGAATCCAGCGGCGGCGGTCCCGTCACACCTGGCCGTCCATCCGGACGTGACCCGCGAGGCGCTGGGCTACGCGCAACTCTGGGAGCTGTTCCAGCAGGTACGCGAGCTGACCGGCACGGTGCCGGTGGTGATCGACGCGGACCGGCTGCTCGCGGACCCGTATCGGGTGATGGCGCGCTACTGCGAGAGGGTCGGCATCACGTTCGTCCCCGACGCCCTGCGCTGGTCGCCCGGGCCACGGCCGGAGTGGACCAGCTGGGAAGGCTGGCACCGGGACGTGATGGCCAGTACCGGCCTCACCCGCCGCCGTGATCCGGGCCGCCCTCGCCAGGCCGCGCCCTCGCCGCCGCACACCCAGGACCTCATCGACTACTGCCGGCCCTACTACCAGGCCCTACTCGGCTTCGACAGCACCCATTTGGAGGAGGTCACCGCATGACCATCCACACCGTACTCGTCACCGGCGGTGCGAACGGGATCGGCCGCGCGCTGGTCCAGCACTGCCTCACGGCCGGAATGACGGTACTCGCGGCCGACATCGACGACCTGGCGCTCAAGCATCTGGCCGAGGAACACCACGGCCGGGCCCTGGAGGTGTACCACTGCGACGTCGGGTCGCGCGCGGACTGCGACCGGCTCATGGACCAGGTCTTCGCTCGCCACCCCAAGATCAACGGTTTGGTCAACAACGCCGGGATGTACCTGGGTCAGCCGGTCTGGGACTACGACGACACGACGATGGACAAGGTCATCGAGGTCAATCTCAAAGGGCCGATCTGGTTGTCCCGCCGGTTGGGTGAACGGCTGCTGGCGACCCGCCGGGACGGAGCGATCGTGAACCTCGCCTCCGTGGCGGGTGAGGTCGGCAGCTCCGACGCCCTGTACGGCACGGTAAAGGCAGGCGTGATCGGACTGACCAAGTCCAATGCGATGAACTTCGCCCCCCATGTCCGGGTGAATGCCGTGGCCCCCGGCCTGGTGGTCAACACCGCCATCGCCGACCGCATCCCGCAGTACCGGTACGACGAGTACAAGCGTCAGGAGCGGCTCACCGGCGACATCACCCCGGCGGACGTGGCCGACGTCTGCGCGTACCTGCTCAGCGACCGCGCCAGGACGCTCACCGGCGCGCTGATCCCGGCCGACAACGGCTGCTACCCGCGGTGACCATCGCCATCCCCGTACGCCGACATTCGAAGGAGAGTCGCATGTCCGCACCACCAGCGAGTCACGACCGCCGACCCTTGATCATGATCGTCGGGATGGGTGACCTGTCGACGCGGGTCGCCAAACTACTCGCGGCGAACCCCGCCACCAACCGGCTGGTGCTGGCCGGCCGGGATGTCGAAGGCAACCAGCGGCTCGGCAACCTGGTCCGGTTCGCGGCCGCCAACCTCGGCTCGTACCCGGACATCGCCAGCGTGTCGATGGACCTCGACGACATCGCAGCAACGGCGGAAACGCTCGCGCGGGTGCGTCCGGACGTTGTCTTCATGGGTGCCTCGCTGCAGGCCTGGCACGTCATCACCAGGCTGCCCAAGGACATCTTCGAGGCACTCGACGAGGCCCAGTTCGGCCCGTGGCTGCCGATGCACCTCACCCTGAACTACCAGCTCATGCAGGCGGTCCGGATGTCCGGCAGCCACGCCAGGGTGGTCAACGCCGCGTTCCCGGACGCCGTCGGCCCGGTGCTGCGCCAGGTGGGTCTGGCCCCCACGATCGGGATCGGCAACGTCGCGAACATCATTCCGGCGCTCACCTTCAGCGCGGCGGCGGAACTCGGCGAGCCGCCTGAGGATGTCCGGGTCCAACTGGTCACCCAGCACTACTTCAGCCACTACGTGCCGAGGTTCGGCACGGCCGGTGACGGCGCCTACGCTCTGGCGGTCTCCGTACAGGGCGTGGACCGCACCGATCAAGTTCGGCACGAGTCGCTGTTCGCCCGCCTGACCGGCGACCTGAAGCGGCAGGGCGGCATCGCGGGCCAGCACCTGACCGCCGCGTCGGCGGTCCGGGTCCTCACCGCGATGGCCACCGGCAGCGGCGCGTTCGCCCACGTTCCGGCGCCGGACGGCCTGCCCGGCGGCTACCCGGTCCGGGTCGACCGCGACGGAGGGACGATCGACCTGCCCGCCGGTCTGACCCTGGCCGAGGCCGTCGAGATCAACGAACGGTGCCAGCGGTCCGACGGTATCGAGGCCATTCACGCCGACGGCAGTGTGACGTTCACCGAGCCCGAGATGGCCATCATGCGCAAGTACCTCGGCTACGAGTGCCGGACGCTGTCCCTGCCCGAGACCGCCGTCGCCGCGGCTGAACTGCGGGACCGGTTCGCCGCCTTCGCCGCCACGTTCCGCTGAACGGTCACGTTTCCGCCGAGCTGATGGGAGTCCCCATGACCTACGCGACCACGACGAGCGGACCGCCGACGTCGGCAGCCCCCACCGAACTCGCCGATGACCACGCGGACCAGTACGTACGGCCGTTCGTCGACCGTTGGGACGAGCTGATCGACTGGGACCGGCGGGGCCAGAGCGAAGGACAGTTCTTCGTCGACATCCTTCGGGCTGCCGGTGCCCGGCAGGTGCTGGACGTCGCCACCGGCACCGGATACCACGCGGTCCGGTTGGCCGAGGCCGGGTTCCAGGTCACCGCCGCCGACGCCAGCGCGGAGATGCTCCGCCGGGCGGAGCACAACGCCCGCGCACGAGGGCAGGTGCTGCCCTTCGTCCCGGCCGACTGGCGGGACCTGCCCGCCACGGTGTCCGGGCGCTACGACGCGGTGCTCTGCCTGGGCAGCTCGTTTCCACATCTGTTCGAGCCGGCCGACCAGGTACGGGCGTTGGAGTCCTTTCACGCCATGCTCCGGCCCGGTGGCCTGCTGCTGCTGGACCATCGCAACTTCGACGCGATCCGCGCCGCGCGCTACCAGAGCTCCGGCCAGCACTACTACTGCGGCTCCGGGGTGCGGGTGAGCGTGGCCAGCGTCGACAAGCAGCGGTGCCGGTTCCGGTACGCGTTCGCTGACGGCCACACCTACCACCTCGAGGTGTACCCGATCCTCACCACGGAGCTGCTCGACCTGTTGGGCGGGCACGGTTTCGGCGGCGTCCGTACCTTCGGCGACTTCCAACCATACCGCCCCGACACGGACCCGGACTTCGTGATCCACGTCGCCCAGCGGCAGTAGCGACCACCGGCCCATGCGACCGCCTACAGCCACAGAGGAAGGACCATGAGCAGTTCAACGATCCAACCGGCGGCGCGGCGACCGCGTACCGCCGGACTCACCGCCGTCGTTCTCACCGTGCTGCTGACCAGCTTCGTCGCCGCGACCTACGGTTTCGGCTTCTACCTGTTCGCTCAGCTGGTGACGGACATGCGCGCGGATCTGGGCTTCGGATACACCGCGGTCGGGGTGATCACCGCAGGCGGGCAGTTCGGCTTCATGTTGTTCGCGCTGCTCGGCGCGTGGGCGGCGGCCCGCTTCGGCGGCGGACAGGTGATCATCGGCTCGGTGGCGCTCTGCGGCGCCGCTCTGGTGCTGCTCCCGCTGAGCGACCACATCGCGATCGTGGGAGTCCTGCTGGTCGTTCTCGGCGGTACCGCCGCCTCGGTGTACGTGCCGATGGTCGAGATCGTCGCCAGGGCGATCGGTTACCAGCACCGGGGGAAGGTGCTGGGTCTGATCTCCAGCGGCACCAGCTACGGCGTCTTCGTCAACAGCCTGCTGGTGCCGGTGTTCCTGCGGGCGGACAACTGGCGCGGTGTCTGGTGGACGGTCGGCTCCGGCACGCTCGTGGTGACGGTCGTCGCAGCGGTGGTCTTCTGGCGCCTCGGCCTGTTCCGTCACACGCGGCAACCCACGACGGGCACGGGGCGGACACCGCCCCGGACGGCGGCCCGGGCGATGGTCGTGCCCTGGATGCTGATCATCTGGTCGATCACGTTCCTCAACGGCTTCGCCACCATGCCGTTCCAGAACTACCTCTCGCCGTACCTGCGGGAAGGACTCGATTTCTCGGTGGAGTACAGCGCCACGGTCTGGGGAGTGATCGGGTTCGTCGGCATGTTCGCCGGGTTCCTCGTCGGCTGGTTCTCCGACCGGACCGGCGTCCGGTTGGCACTGCTGTTCTGCTACGGGTCCATCCTCGCCTCCGCCGCGCTTCTGATCGTCACCCCGACCGGGGTGTTCCCGGTCGTCGCCGGTGTGCTGTTCGCGGTCGCGTTCTATCCGATCTTTGGTCTGGTACCGGCGTACATCGCCAAGACCGCCAGCGGATCCGCGGCCACCACGGTGTTCGGCGTGGCGAACGTGACGTTGGGAGTGGGCGGCATGCTCGGCAACTACCTGGCCGGGGTTCTGCGCGAGGTCACCGAGAGCTTCCTGCCCATCTACGCGATGATCGCGGTCGCCCTGGTGGTGCTGGGCGCGTTGTCCCTGTTGCTGCCTCGGGAGGGCCTGCCGGAGCAGCCCGACGCCCGCCCGGCCGAAACCGACATCCAGCACGGCCCGGAGATCGGCCGGCCGGACACCACGCGTCCGCCCGCCGACGGTCGTCCCGACCGAACCGACGCACCCGGCGTCGCGGCGGCCGCGTTCCGTCGGTAGCACGCCCACCGCCAGATCCGATGCATTCGCTACGGGACAAGGAGATTTCGATGGTCTTGACATTGCCAGCAGCGGGGTCCGACTGGGACCAGCGACCAGCCAGGGCCGCGTTGCCGCACCTGGACGAGCTCGAAGCGGAGGCGGTGGCGATTCTGCGGGAGACCGCGGGTCAGTTCGAACGCCCGGCGATTCTCTTCTCCGGCGGCAAGGATTCGATGGCCGCGGTGCACCTCGCGGGCAAGGCCTTCTCCCCGACACGCATTCCGTTCGCGCTACTGCACGTGGACACCGGCCACAACTTTCCCGAGGTGATCGAGTTCCGCGACCGGGTGGTCGCCGACCTCGGGTTGGAACTGATCGTGGCCCGGGTGCAGGACTACCTCGATCGTGGCGAGGTCGCGGAGCGGCCGGACGGCAGCAGAAACAAGCTACAGACCGTCCCGCTGTTGGACAGTGTGGCGCGGCACCGCTTCGATGCGCTGATCGGCGGGGCCCGCCGCGACGAGGAGAAGGCGCGTGCCAAGGAGCGGGTCTTCTCCCTGCGTGACGAGTTCGGCGCCTGGGACCCCCGTCGGCAACGACCGGAGCTGTGGCAGCTCTACAACGGGCTGCACGTGTCCGGTGAGCACGTCCGGGTCTTTCCGTTGTCCGACTGGACCGAGCTGGATGTCTGGCAGTACATCGAGCGGGAGGGTATCGAGCTGCCGTCGATCTACTTCAGCCACCTTCGGCAGGTCTTCGCCCGCGACGGCTCCTGGCTGGCACCCGGCCGCTGGGGTGGCCCACGCGGGGACGAGCGGGTCGTCAACCGCCGGGTGCGTTACCGCACGGTGGGCGACATGTCCTGCACCGGGGCAGTGGAGTCGACGGCCGGCACGGTCCGCGACGTGATCACGGAGATCACCTCGTCCCGGGTGAGCGAGCGCGGAGCGAGCCGAATCGACGACCGGCTCTGCGAGTCTGCCATGGAGGACCGCAAGCGAGAGGGGTACTTCTGATGGCCGACTACCTGAAGGCATCCGGTGGCGACGCGGACCTGCTCCGGGTCGCCACGGCCGGTTCGGTCGACGACGGCAAGTCCACGCTGGTGGGACGTTTGCTCTACGACTCGAGGTCGGTGCTCAGCGACCAGCTCGCCGCGATCGGGGCCCGGTCGCCGGTCAACGGCCAGGACGGGCCGGACCTGGCTCTGCTGACCGACGGGCTGCGCGCCGAGCGCGAACAGGGAATCACCATCGACGTCGCGTACCGGTACTTCGCCACCGCCAGTCGACGGTTCGTCCTGGCCGACAACCCCGGGCACGTGCAGTACACCCGGAACATGGTGACCGGATCGTCGACCGCGCAGGTGACGGTGGTGCTGATCGATGCCCGCAAGGGCGTGGTGGAGCAGACCCGGCGCCACACCGCGGTTGCGGCCCTGCTACGGGTCCCCCGGGTGGTCGCGGCGGTGAACAAGATGGATCTGGTCGACTGGGACGAGCAGACCTTCGCCCGTACGGCCCAGGCCTTCGCCGAATGCGCCGACCGGCTCGGCGTCCCGGAGGTGGCCACCATCCCGGTGTCAGCGCTGCGCGGGGACAACGTCATCGCCCCATCGGCACACACCGACTGGTACGGCGGTCCCACCTTGCTCGAGTACCTCGAATCCGTACCCGTCGGCGATACCGATGTCGCACAGGCGGCGCGGCTTCCGGTGCAGTGCACACTCACCGCCGACGACGGACGGCAGCTCCCGGCCGGGCAGCTCGTCGCCGGTACGCTGCGGGTGGGTGAGCCGGTCGCGGTCCTGCCCGCCGGCCGGACCTCCGTGATCGAGTCGATCGACGTCCTCGGCCGGCCGGCCACGGTGGCGACCGCCCCGCAGTCGGTGACGGTGCGGCTCGCCGACCCCGTCGACGTGCACCGGGGTGACCTGATCGCGCCGCTGGCCAGCAGCCCCCTGGTACGCCGCCACCTGACGCCGACCCTGTGTGTGCTCACCGGCGGTGGACTGCGGGCGGGCGACCGCTACCTGATCAGGCACGGAACCCAGATCGTCGACGCCACGGTGACCCGGCTCGTGGACCGTCTGGACCTGGCGACGCTGCGCCGGGTCACCGGGCCGGAGGTGCTCCAGGTCAACGACATCGGTCGGGTGGCGCTGGAGCTGGACCGGCCACTTCCACTGGACGACTATCCGCAGTACCGGCGAACCGGATCGTTCCTGGTGATCGACAAGAGCCGCGGCGACACGATCGCCGCCGGCATGACCGGCTGATCGACACTGCACCGACCAGACTGACGGCGAGAGGCGACCATGTCCGAACTGATCATTTTCGACTGTGACGGCGTACTTGTCGACAGCGAGATCCTGAGCGCCCAGGTCGCCCGGGAGATGGCTGCCGAGCGGGGTGTCGCGGTGAACACCGGGGAGGCGCTGGAACTCATTCATGGACGCAAGGTCGCCGAGTGGGTGGCCGAGCTGGAGACCATGGCCGGCGCGCGGCTGCGGGACTCGTTCGTCGCGGAGTTCCGGCAGCGGACGGCGCAGCGGTTCGCTCGGGAGCTGCGGCCGGTGCCGGGGGTGGCCCAGGTGCTCCGGGACCTCGACACCACCTTCTGCGTCGCGTCGAGCGCGCCGATGGAGAAGATCAGATACGTACTCACCCTGACCGGCCTGCTGAGGTACGTCGATGGCAGGATCTACAGTGCGTACGATCATCAGACCTGGAAGCCGGACCCGGACCTGTTCCTGCGCGCCGCCGACGACTTCGGTTGTCGGCCAGCCCGGTGCGCGGTGATCGAGGACAGCCTGGTGGGGGTCCGCGCCGGTGTCAGCGCCGCGATGACGGTCTTCGGGTACGCACCACCGGACACGGGTACCCCGGCCGGCCGGCTGGCCACGGTGCTGGCCGCCGCAGGTGCCACCACTTTCGCCACCATGACGGAGCTTCCCGGGCTCCTCGACCACTGGCGGAACCGGCAGCTGGAGTCTGCGGTCAGCCGGTGAACCTTCCGCCGATTCGACCCGGATCGCCGTGATCCTGACTCGATGCGGCGGCAGCCCGGGATCACCCCTCCCTCCGGAAGGCAACCGAGATGCGGTCGATCTCAGTCGAGGTGATGGACCAGACGTTCGGACGTCCCGCCGAGGGCGTCCCGGTGGCGTTGTCCTGTGAGGTCGACGCCGTGTGGCAGACCATGCTGAGCGCCCGCACCGACGCCACCGGCGGCGTCGTGGGCCAGCGGATCTCCAGAGCCTGCGGCCGGTACCGACTGGCGGTGGATCTCGATGGCTACTTCTCGGCCATGGGCCTGGAACCGCTGGTGTCGTCGCTGGACTTCTGTTTCCGCGTCACCCGCCCCTACGAGAACGTGCGGCTGCTGGTGGCGGTCACTCCGGCCGCCTTGTCGGTACGCCGTCTGACGACCGTCGACCGACCGAGCGGCTAGGTACGGCGGTCGCACCGTCTTCAGCTGACGGGTCGCACCTGGTCACCGTGTCGTTGGCAGCCGGTGCAACATGACGCACCTCCGCCGACGCCACTTCGGGCTGTCACCGTCGGGTAGCCTTGCGGGCAACACCTTGGTGGGCCGTAGCAGGCGCGGAGGGATGGGATCGATGGAGTCACCCATCGATAGAGGTGAGCCCGACCCGACGGAGCCACAGCACTACGACCGCGCCGTCCAGTTTCGGCTGCTCGGTCCGTTCGACATGCTCGTCGACGGCAGGCCCGAGAACATCCGGGGGACCCGGCAGCGGGTGATCCTGGCGACGCTGCTACTGGAGTTCGGCAAGGTGATACCCGCGGAGCGGCTCATCACCGCCGTCTGGGACGAACGGCCACCGTCCACCGCACAGGCCCAGATCTACATCGCCATCTCGAAGCTCCGCTCCCAGCTGGATCAACTCGGAATCCCCGACGTGATCGTCACGCACGGCAAAGGGTACTCCGTCCAGGTGGCCGGAGAGAGTGTGGATGCCCACCACTTCCGGCAGTTGGTGGCACTCGGGCGGGACGCGGCCCGCACCGGGCAGCACGCCACCGCGGTGCGGACTCTCCGCCGGGGGCTTGGTCTGTGGCGCGGAGAGGCTGTCTCGGACGTGCGGAGCCGACTCGTCCAGTCCGCAGCCGTACAGCTCAACGAGGACCGTCTGGCCGTCACCGAGGAGTGTCTCGGGCTGGAGTTGGAGCTCGGGCGCCACCACGAGCTCGTCGGCGAGCTACGGCAGTTCGTGGTGGCCCACCCGCTCCGAGAGAAGGGCCACGCCCAGCTGATGCTCGCCCTCTACCGGGACGGGAGGCAGGCCGAGGCACTGGAGGCCTTCCGGCAGGCCCGGACGATGCTGGTCGAGGAGCATGGGCTCGACCCGGGCGACGACCTCAGAGACATGGAACGGGCGATCCTGGAGGCGGACTCCACGGTGGCCTGGGTCGCATCCGCCCCGCCGGCGCCCACGGCACAGCCACCGGTGCCCCGACAACTTCCGGTGTCCCACCGAGGCTTCATTGGTCGCAGCAGCACCGTCGTGGAGATCCGCACCACCCTCACCGACGCCTCGGCCGACGAGACGCCACCGCTGATAGTGATCAGCGGAGCGGCGGGGGTAGGCAAGAGCGCACTGGCCCTGCACGCTGCGCGCGCGGTCATGAGCCAGTTTCCGGACGGGCAGTTGTACGCGCACCTGCGGGGGACGGAACTCCGCCCAGTCACGCCGGAACAGGTACACGAGCACTTTCTGCGCGCCATGGGCGTCGCGCCCTCGGTGATCCCCAGCCAGCCGGACGCGCTGGCCGGCCTGTACCGCAGCCGGCTGGCCGACGCCCGGATGTTGATCGTTCTCGACGACGCCGCCGGGCCGTGGCAGGTGGAGCCGTTGCTTCCCGGCGCACCGGGGGTCGCGGTCCTGGTGACGAGCCGGGGCCCGCTCGCGGCGCTCGGTCAGGCGTACCGACACGATCTTGATGTCCTGGACCCGGAAGCCAGCGTGGAGTTGCTCCGTCAGGTGATCGGGACCGACCGGGTGAAGGCCGAACCGCAGGAGGCGGCACGGGTCGCCGAGCTGTGTGGTCACCTGCCGCTGGCGTTGCAGATCGCCGGCGGAAAGCTGTCGGTGCGGGGGCACTGGGACATCGCACGGATGGCCCGCCAGCTCGGCGACGAGAGCCGCCGTCTGGACGAGTTGTCCCTGGAGGGGACCGGGGTACGGGCGACCCTCGCGGTCTCCTTCGACACGCTGGGAAGCACGGCCCGCAGGCTGCTCCTTCTGCTCAGCGCACTCAACGTGAACGACTTCGCGACCTGGATGGCCGGCCCGCTCCTCGGCGTCGAGCTGTACGACGGCGCGGACGCGCTCGACGAGCTCGTGGACGCCCGGCTGGTCGAAGTCCATGCCGGTGCCGGGGTGCACGCCCGGTACCGGCTCCACGACCTGGTGCGGGTCTTCGCCCGGGAGTTGCTCAACTCGCACGTGCCGGCTGCGGAGCGAGCGGCCGCGATGGAGCGGTACCTGCGGTGCCTGCTGTTCCTGGCCCGGGCCGCCCACCGCCGGGAGTACGGCGGAGACTACACCGTCCTGTACTCCACAGTGGTTCTGTGGGAGCTTCCGCAACACCTGGTGGAGTCGCTGCTCGCCGACCCGATCGAGTGGCTCGCCTCGGAACATGCCGGCCTGGTCGCGAGCGTCCGGGTCGCCGCCGATCTTCGGTTCGGTGATCTCTGCTGGAATCTCGCCGTCGCCGCGGTGACGTTGTTCGAGGCGAAACTGCACCGCGAGGACTGGCTCCACACGCATGACGTCGCGCTGGAGACCACCATCCGGCACGGCGACGGGTACGGGGAGGCGGCGGTGCGCTGCTCGCGGGCAGGTCTGGCGCTGATTGAGCAACGGCTCCAGGACGCCGAAAGCGACCTGTCACGGGCACTGTCCTGGTTCGAGGGCACCGACGATCGACGCGGCCGGGGGCTGGCCCTGCGGAGCCTGGCCTCGATCGACCGCCTGCGTGGACGGGAGGACCGGGCCGAGTCGCGGTATCTGCGCGCCCTGCCGGACCTGCGTACCGCTGGCGACCGGGTGGCCGAGGCACACGTGCTCATCAACCTCGCCCAACTGCGCACCGACCGTGCGGAACCGGAGGAGTGTGAGCGGCTGCTACGCGCTGCTCTGGCGATCTGCACCGATGTCGGGGCCCGTCGGGTCGCTGCCCAGGCACGGCACCGGCTGGGTCAGTTGTATCTCGCCCAGGGCGAGTACGAGCAGGCGGAGGCCGAGTTCACCGAGGTGCTGGAAACCACCACGACGACCGACGACCCGGTCGGCAAGATCTACGCCTGGCTGGGGATCGGCGCGGTACGGATCCAGCGGGGGCAACTCGACCAGGCCCGGGAGGCACTCACCGAGGTGCTCGGACAGACCCGTCGTACCGGGAATCGTCTGATCGAAGGGCGGGCGATCCTGATGCTGGCGGAGCTGGCGCTGCGGCACGGCGACCAGCCGACGGTGCGGCGCCGGCTGGTGGACGCCGAGGAGGCGTTCACCGAGATCGGCGCGCGGCGGTGGCTGGAGCGGGTGAGCGACCTGCGACGACAGCTGACGGAGCCGGTCAGTCCCACGGCGTGTCACCCGACGTGAGCGACGCGGCAAGGTCGGCCGGGCCGGCGGTGACCTTCCCGGTGTCCGGCCCGGTCACGACGACGGTGAGCGCGAACATGGCCGCGACCACAGCTGCCACCACCTTGTTGATCGTCATTGGAGGCTCCTTCCCTGTCGACGTCCGACCATCGGCGCCGCTGGTCATCAGGAAACAGGGGCAGGCATAAAGGGAACCTATCTTCCGGCTATCGAAGGAGCAGCCTCGGACTTCGGGCGGTTCCGCCGTATCGCTCGACGAGCGCGGTGCCGATCGCGGCCAGGTGTTCCCGCACACCCGCCGGGCCGGTCACCTCGAGCCATTCGACAAGCCAGGCGAGCTCGCCGGCGAGCGAGTACTCGTCGTAGCCACGGATCACGACCTCGATACGGCCGTCGGCCGTCGGGCTGCCCACCTCGAGACGATCGCCGAGCGCCATCCGCAGCGTGGCTATCCCGTCAGGCACGCAGACCGCCTGGACCTCGACGGGCATCCGCCTGCGGTCGACCTCGTCGGCGATCTCCCGCCAGCTGCCGGCAAGGTCGAAGTCGGCAGGCCGGTGCACCGGGTCGACGGTCGGGTCGACGGACGACACGCGGTCGACCCGGAAGGTCCGCCGGCCGGCCCCGGTGGTGGCGACGAGGTACCACGACGACCCCTTGGCGACGACGCCCAGCGGGTGGACGGTCCGCTCGGTCACGGTGCCGGTGCTGTCGACGTAGCCGAGCCGCACCTGGACGCCCCGGATCGCCGCGTCCTGGAGTTCGTCGAGAAAGCGGGGGCGCGGGCGGTCGACCCGGCTCACCCCCCAGCGTTGCGGGTCGACGGCGATCGACGACGCCGCCGCCTCGGCCTGCGCCCGGAAGGGCTCCGGCAGCGCGCGGACGAGCTTGCGCAGCGCGGATCTCACCGCCGGCGTCGTGGCCGAGGCCGGGCCGGCGACCAGGAACAGCGCGCGGGCCTCACCCGCGGTCAACCCGGACAGGTCGGTACGGGCACCGCCGACGAGACGCCAGCCACCGCCCCGGCCCTGCGTGGCGTAGACGGGTACCCCGGCCATGGCCAGGGCGTCGAGGTCGCGGCGGGCGGTGCGCTCGGAGACCTCCAACTCTCGGGCGACCTCCGCCGCCGTCACCTGTTCGCGCTGCTGCAGCAGCAGGAGTACGGCCACCAGCCGGTCGGTGCGCATGCGGCCAAGATTGTCAGATTAACCGGTCATGAGGTGACCGGTTTCGGTCGGCAGGATGGCGGCATGAATTTCCCCGAACCCAGCCTTGTTCCCGTCAACGGTGTCAAACTCGAAGTCTTCGAAGCCGGCCGGCGGAACGCCGGACGGCCGATCGTGCTCTGTCACGGCTGGCCGGAGCACGCCTACTCCTGGCGTCACCAGATGCCCGCCCTGGCCAAGGCGGGCTACCACGTCATCGCCCCGAACCAGCGGGGATACGGCAACTCGTCGCGCCCGACCGAGGTCACCGACTACGACATCGCACACCTGTCGGGTGACCTCGTCGCACTTCTCGATCACTACGGATACGAGGACGCCACCTTCGTCGGTCACGACTGGGGTGCGATGGTCGTCTGGGGGCTGACCCTGCTGCATCCGCGCCGGGTGAACAGGGTGATCAACCTGAGCCTGCCGTACCAGGAGCGCGGCGGGACACCATGGATCGAGCTGATGGAGGCCGTACTCGGCGGCGACTTCTACTTCGTCCACTTCAACCGACAGCCAGGCGTCGCGGACGCCGTCTTCGACGAGAACACGTACCGGTTCCTGCGCAACCTGTACCGCAAGAACGTCCCGCTCAGGGAACCTCAGCCGGGCATGGCGTTGATCGATCTCGCCCGGGCGCAAGCGCCGCTCGGTGAGCCCGTGATGAGCGACAGCGAACTGGCCGTCTTCGTCTCCGCCTTCGAGTCGACCGGCTTCACCGGCAGCGTCAACTGGTACCGCAACCTCGACCGCAACTGGCACCTGCTGGCGGACGTCGACCCGATCATCCACCAGCCCACCCTCATGATCTACGGCGATCGGGACACGATCACGAAGTCTGACCGACTCGCGGAGTTCGTGCCCAACGTGGACGTGGTCACCCTGGACTGCGGCCACTGGATCCAGCAGGAGAAGCCGGAAGGTACGAACCAGGCGATCCTGAACTGGCTGGAGCGGCAGGACGCCAGGTAGCGCTCCCCCGCACCGCCTGCGCGAGCGGACGCAGGCGCAGGTCGCGGAGTCCTGCCCGACGTGGCTGCGGTGGTCCGCGCCGCTGGCCCCGCTCGTTCGCGGGGCCAGCGGCGGGTTGTCGACCACGCACGGCACCGCCGGCCCCACCGTCATCCACAGTAGTTCTTGATCAGATCGACGTCGTCCCATACCCTGACGGGCGGTAGTCATCACGTGACCACACGCCAACGGCGACCATCGTCCTTGGGGGCACAGCTTGCCGCACCCAGTCCGCTCCGCCGGCCAGCCTCCACGACCAGGGCCCGCGACCCCCGACGTACCCGCCGGCTGCCCGTGACGGTCACGGAGCACGGTCCGGGCCGAACGGATGCCGGGATGCGACACTTCCGGTTCCTGGTGGTCGGCAACGCGGTTTCGGCATACGGCTCC
Source organism: Solwaraspora sp. WMMA2056 (assembly GCF_030345095.1). Lineage (NCBI taxonomy): Bacteria > Bacillati > Actinomycetota > Actinomycetes > Micromonosporales > Micromonosporaceae > Solwaraspora > Solwaraspora sp. WMMA2056. The sequence continues at coordinate 4,335,561 of NZ_CP128360.1, read as the reverse complement.
TACCTGGACATGATCGCGCTGAGCCTGTTCGCGTACTCGCTGACCGGCAGCGCGTTGCAGACCGGACTTTTCCTGGCGCTACGGCTGGGCACCAGCGTCCTCAGCGGATTCGGTGCCGGCACCCTGGCTTCCCGGTTCGACCGCAAACGGCTCATGGTGACGTCCGACGTCACCCAGGCTTTCGCCCTGATCGTCCTGGTCGTCGCGCCAGCCACCGCGCAGGTCGGCCTGCTGTACGCCGTAGCGGTCGTCACCGGTGCCGGCGCGACCGTCACCAGCGTCGCGCTGCGCAGCAGCATCCCCGAGATCGTCGGTGCGGACCAGCGGGTACGGGCAAACGCGCTGCTCGCCACCGGCCGGTCGCTGGCGATGGTAGCCGGCTTCGCCTCGGCCGGCGTACTGGTCTCCACGGTCGGCTACACCGGTGCGTTCCTCATCGACGCCGGGGCGTTCCTCTTCTCGGCCGCGGTCCTGGCGCGGCTGCCGATCACCACCCGCAGTGTGCGTCCGGCGGCGCCCACCGCTGGCGCGTCGCAGTCGTCCGTGCCGGTGTCCGGGCCGGCCGACGCGCCGCGGCGCGCCGGGTTTCTCGCGGAGCAGATGACGGCCCTGCGCTACCTGCGGCTGACTCCGATCCTGTTGGCGCTGGTCAGCCTGCGCGCCGTCGACGCGTTCGGCTCGGCCTCGCACAACGTCGGTCTGCCGGTGCTGTCCACTCTGCTCGATCCGGAGCATCCGGCCGCGTTCATGTCGCAGTTCTGGGCCACCTGGGCGATCGGCAACATCATCGCGCAGCGGGCGGTCGCCCGCTGGGCCGTACGGACCGGTCGGACCATCAACGAGCGCGCGTTCGCCGCCGGCGCGGCCGTCATGTCGGTGGCGTTCATCCTCGCCTTCACCGCGCCGCCGCTACCGCTGGCCGTCCTGGTCGCCCTGGCCGCCGGCATCGCCGACGGCTTCACCGAGATCGCCTACACCACTCGGCTCCAGGCCGCCCCGGACGATCAGCGCGGGTACGTCTTCGGGTTCTCCGCCACCGTGGAGAACCTCGGCTTCGGCGTCGGCATGGTCGCCTGCTCCTTCCTGTTGGAGCGGCTCAGCCCATTGACTGTTGTCACCGTGTTCCACGGAGTGGCGGTGCTGTTGGCGCTGGCCTTCCTCGCCGTGCTGTGGGCCCGTCGGCGGGCACCGACATGAGCGTGCCGACGCGCGGGGGCACCGACGACCGGCGGATCGCCATCATCGGCATGGCGTTGCGGCTACCGGGTGCGGACACGCCGCAGGCGTACTGGCGCAACATCCGAGACGGCGTGACCAGCATACGGCGGTTCAGCCCCACCGAGCTGGCCGATGCCGGGGTGCCGGCCGGACTGCGTGAGTCACCGGACTTCGTCGCCGTCAGCGGCGTGCTCGACGACATCGACTCGTTCGACGCGGAGTTCTTCGGGATGAGCGTGCAGGAGGCGCGCACCGTCGACCCACAGCACCGGCTGTTCCTGCAGACCTGCTACCACGCACTGGAGAACGGCGGGTACGCGGGCGCGCGACCCGACACGAGGGTGGGAATCTTCGCCGGGGTCGGATACCACCTGTATCCGCTGAACACCTACCTGCGCAACAACCTGCCGGACGCCCGCTGGGACGGTGACTTCGGCCCGGCGTTCCAGGTGGCGCTGGGCAATTTCAACGACTTCGCCGCCACCCGGGTCGCGTACCGCCTCGGCCTGACCGGTCCGGCGGTCACCGTACAGAGTGGTTGCTCGACGGCGCTGGTGGCGGTGCACCTGGCCGGACAGGCGTTGCTCGCCGGCGACGCCGACCTGGCCCTGGCCGGCGCCTCGGCGGTACACACCCCGCAGATCCTGGGCTACCGCCACGTCAAGGGCACCATCCTGTCGCGGTCCGGCCGGTGCCGGGCGTTCGACGCGTCGTCCGACGGCACCGTCGGTGGCAACGGGGTCGCGGCGGTGCTGCTCAAGCGGTACGACCGGGCGGTCGCCGACGGCGACACCATCCACGCGGTGATCCTGGGCGGCGGGGTCAACAACGACGGCGCCACGAAGACCAGCTACGCCGCGCCCAGCGCCGCCGGGCAACGCGACGCCATCCTACGCGCGTTCGACGTGGCCGGGGTCTCCCCCGACACGATCGGCTACCTGGAGGCCCACGGCACCGGCACCTACAAGGGTGACCCGATCGAGTTCGACGCCATGACCGCGGCCTACCGCCGGCACACCGACCGGACCGGCTACTGCGCGATCGGCTCAGCCAAACCGGCGATCGGCCACCTGGACGCCTGCGCCGGCCTGGCCGGCCTGATCAAGGCGGTGCTGGTGCTGCGGCACGGGACGATTCCGCCGCTGGTCGGGTTCGAACGCCCGAACCCGGCGCTGGATCTGGCGGCCAGCCCCTTCGTCATCCCGACCGAGGGGCGTGACTGGCCCGACCTGCCGGGGCCGCGCCGGGCGGGGGTGACCGCACTGGCGGTCGGTGGCACCAACGTCCACCTGATCCTGGAGGCACCACCACCGGCGGTCAGGGCGCTGCCGCCGACGACCAGTCCTGGCGACACGACGATTTCCGGCGGCACGGCACCGCCCGCCACGGCCGCACCGGTGGCGGTGCCGCTGTCGGCGCACCACCCGGACAGCCTGCGTACGCTCGCCCGCCGGATGCGCGAGCACCTGTCGGCCGACCCCGGACTCGAGTTGGCCGACCTGGCCGCCACCGTCGCGCTCGGCCGGCCGCACCTGCCGCACCGACTCGTCGTGACCGGCGCGACGACGTCGGCACTCGGGCAGGCGCTGGACGACTACCTCGCCGCGCCGCAGCGGCACCACCCGGCGCGGGTGGCGGCCGGGTCGGCACCCGGCCCGGTGGCCCCGGTACTGGTCTACGGCGGGCAGGGCACCTCGTACACCGGCATGGCAGGTCCGCTCTACCGGCGGTACCCGCAGGTGCGGGAGGTGCTCGACGCCTGCGAGGCGTACCAGCGCCGCACCGGTGGGCCGTCGGTGCTGACGCCACTGCTCGCCACCGCCACCGGCGTCGGCGACCGGATCTGGCCGGCCGACGTGGCGCAGCCGGCGCTGTTCGCGTACCAGGCCGCCCTGACCCGGCTCTGGCACACGCTCGGGGTGGTGCCACGGCTCGTCGCCGGCCACAGCATCGGCGAGTACGCCGCCCTGGCCGCGGCCGGTGCGCTGTCGGTCGAGGACGGTCTGCGGCTGACCGGGTTGCGCGGGCGGCTGATGCGCGAGCACACCGCGCCCGGCGGCATGGTCGCGGTCTTCGCCGGCCGCAGCGCGGTCGACGAACTGCTCGCCACCGACGGACGGCTCGACCTGGCCGCGACCAACGCGGCCGAGCAGCAGGTCGTCGCCGGGCCGGTCGCGGCGATCGACGCCGTGTGCACCCTGCTGGACCGCCTCGGGTGGCGCTGGCAGCGGCTCGCGGTCGACCGCGCCTTCCACTCGGCGCTGCTCGACCCGATCCTGCACCGGCTGGGTGAGGCGGTCGCGACGATCGGGTGGGCGCCCTTGCAGACACCGCTGGTCAGCAGCGTGGACGGCGCCGTCCTGCCGGTGGGGCACCGGCCGGATCCGGCGTACCTGGTGCGGCAGACCCGGCTGCCGGTCCGGTTCGACCTGGTCATGGCCGCGCTCGCCACCGCGACATCCGACGGGTCGGACCCTGGGTCACCGACCGGTGTGCCGGTACTGGAGGTCGGGCCGCATCCGAGTCTGGTCGGGTTGCTGCGCTGCGCCCTGCCCTGCTCGCCGGTACTCGCCGCGCAGCGCCGGGACGCGGAGCTCGATCAGCACCTCGACACCTGCGCCCGCCTGTACGCACACGGGGTCGACCTGGACTGGGAGACGCTGCTCGGCACCGGCCACCAACGCCGGATACCGCTGCCCGCCTATCCGTTCCAGCGACGAATCCACTGGACCGGACCGCCGCTGGCACGAACCGAACCTGGAGGGTCGATGGTCGACGACGACACCGCCCGCGACGCTGACACCACGATCACCGCCGAACCGACCGCGCCGGACCTCGATCCGGTGGTCGAGCGGGTACGCGAGATCAGCGCCCGGCACCTCGGCTGCGCGCCGGACGACATCGTCGTCGACCGCCCGTTCGTCGCGATGGGCGCCGACTCACTCGCCATGATCAACGCGCTGCGGGAGTTCGAGGGTGAGTTCGGTGTCCGGCTCGCCATGCGCGAGCTGTTCGAGGAGGCCGACACCGCCGCCAAGCTGTCCCGCCTGATCCTGTCCCGGCGGGCCCCGGTCGGGTCCGCACCGCCGGCGGCCGTACCGCCACCAGCAGCCGCACCGCCACTGCCGCCGGCAGCCGCACCGCCACCGGAACCGCCACCGGAACCGGAACCGGAACCGGCACCGGCACGGGCACCGCGACCGGCATCGTCGCTGGCGGCGGCACCCGGCGTCGACGTGCACGGGCCCAGGGTGGTCGTGGCGCACGACGCCGGTCAGGCCGGGTCGGCTGTCGACGACCGCGCCCAGGCACACCTCGACGACCTGCGGCAACGGTTCGTGGCAAAGACCCGGCGCTCCAAGGAGATCGCCCAGCGCTACCGTGGTGTGCTGGCCGACAGCCGGGCGGTGGTCGGCTTCCGCAGCGCCACGAAGGAGATGCTGTACCCGATCGCCGGCCAGCGCGCCAAGGGCGCGTGGCTGGAGGACGTGGACGGCAACCGGTACGTCGACATCACCATGGGCTTTGGGGTCCTGCTGTTCGGCCACGAGCCGGACTTCGTCGCCGACGCGGTCCGGGAACACCTGTCCCGGGGGATCCAGCTCGGACCCCGCAGCGTCGACACAGGTGAGGCCGCGCGGCTGTTGAGCGAGCTGACCGGGATGCCGCGCGTGGCCTTCGCCAACTCCGGCACCGAGGCCAACTCGGCCGCGATCCGACTCGCCAGGGCCGCCACCGGACGCGACACGATCGTCACGTTCCACGGGTCGTACCACGGGCATGCCGACAACGTGCTCGGCCGCTCGGTCGGGACCGGAGCGGACCGGACCACTGTCCCGGTCAGCACCGGCATCCCGGCCAGCGCCGTCGCGGACCTGGTCGTGCTCGACTACGGCGTACCGGAGAGCCTGCAGGTGATCGAGGCGCTCGGCGAACGGCTGGCCGCTGTCGTGGTCGAGCCGGTGCAGAGCCGGCACCCGTCGCTGCAGCCGGCGGAGTTCCTGCACCAACTCCGCGACATCACCCGGCGGTACGGCATCGTGCTGATGTTCGACGAGATGCTGACCGGGTTCCGACCTCATCCGCGTGGCGCCCAGGGACTGTTCGGCGTGACGCCGGATCTCGCCACGTACGGCAAGCTGCTCGGTGGTGGCTTCCCGATCGGGGCGATCGCCGGACGCGCCGACATCATGGACGGCGTCGACGGCGGCTTCTGGCGCTACGGCGACGACAGCCGACCACAGCGGGAGACCACCTTCTTCGGCGGCACCTACATCCAGCACCCGGTGTCCATGGCCGCCGCCCGCGCCGTGCTGACCAGGTTGACCGCGCACAGCCCACGACTGCAGCAGGAGCTCAACGCCCGGACGGACCGGCTCGTCGGCACCCTGAACTCCTTGTTCACCGAGGAGGAGTACCCGCTGCGGCTCGGCCACGTCGGCTCGCAGTTCCGCTTCGAACACCACGCCGACCTCGAGCTTCTCTACCACCACCTGCTACTCAAGGGCGTGTACGTCTGGGAGTGGCGCAACTTCTTCCTCTCCACCGCGCACACCGACGACGACGTCGACACGGTGATCGAGGCCGTGCGCGACTCGCTGCGTCAGATGCGCGCCGACGGGCTGCTCCCCCGCCCACCCGGTGCCGCCGTAACCGCGCCGAACTCCAACGGCACCCCCCGACGCGAACCGACGGTACGAACCGAGCCGACAGCGGGTGTCGCACCGGCGGGCGGCCCGGGACCGGCGAGCGGTGCGGCGCGCCGGGCACCGGACTTCAGCGTGTACTTCTTCGGGGACTATCCGCCGGGCTCGGGGCCCGCCGACCCGTACGAACTGATCGTCGACACGGCGCGCTTCGCCGACCAGCACGGATTCCACGCGCTGTGGATACCCGAGCGTCACTTCCACTCCTTCGGTGGGGTCTTCCCCAACCCGGTGGTGCTGGCCGCCGCGCTGGCCCGCGAGACGAGTCGGATCCGGTTGCACGCCGGATCGGTGGTCCTGCCGCTGCACGATCCGATCCGGGTCGCCGAGGAATGGTCCATGGTCGACCGGCTGTCCGGTGGCCGGGTCGGCATCGGCTGCGCGCCCGGCTGGCACGCCGGGGACTTCGTGCTCGCGCCCGAACACTTCGGCACCCACCGCGACGTGATGTACCGCCACCTCGACCAGGTACGCCGGCTGTGGCGCGGGGAGGCCGTCGAACGCCGCAGCGGCACCGGCGAACCGGTCGAGATCCGCACCCTGCCCCGCCCCGTACAGGCGACGCCGCCGATGTTCGTCGCCGTGGTCGGCAACCCGGAGTCGTACGAGCGGGCCGCCGAACACGACCTGGGCGTCGTCACCAACCTGATGAGCCAGTCGGTGGAGCAGTTGGCCGACAACGTCCGGCGCTACCGGCGGACCCGCGCCGCGCACGGGCTCGACCCGGACGGCGGGCGGGTGGTCGTCCTCGTGCACACCTACCTCGGTGCGGACTCGGCCGAGGCGCGGGCCGAGGCGTTCGCGCCGTTGCAGGCGTACCTGCGGTCGTCGTTGTCGCTGTTCGGGCAGCTGACCAACAGCCTCGGATTCCAGGTGGACCTCGACAACACCGACGCCGACGACCTGGACTACGTCTTCCGGCGCGCCTACGACCGGTACTGCGAGGCGCGGGCGCTGATCGGGTCGCCGGACGACGGTGCCCGGCTGATCGAGGCGCTGACCGCCGCCGGGGTCGACGAGGTGGCCGCGCTGGTCGACTTCGGGGCCTCCCCCGAACAGGTACGGGCGGGTCTGCCGTACCTGGACCGGCTCCGCGCCCGCTACCAGACCCCGGCCGGCCAGCCGGCGGCCGGTACCGTCGCGGCCGCTCCTGGTGTTCTCCCGGACCGGTCCGGGCCGGTGTCACGCGGGCAGGCACGGATGTGGTTCCTCGAACGGCTGCATCCCGGCCAGGGCACCTACAACGAGCCGATCGCCGTACGGCTCGACGGGCCGCTGGACGTGTCGGCGCTGCGGGTCGCGCTGGACCAGTTGGTGGCCCGGCATCCGGCGCTGCGTACCGTGTTCCCGGAACGCGACGGCGAACCGGTCCAGGTGGTGCGCGGCCGCAGCACGGTGGAACTCACCGTCGAGGAACGCACCGGCCACGACGAGGACGAGGCCGTGCGCCAGGTGCTGGCCGACGAGGTCCGCCGGGTGTTCGACCTCGCCCGTGGTCCGCTGCTGGTTACCCGGCTGCTGCGCTGGTCGCCCGAGCGGCACGTGCTCGTGCTGTCGCTGCACCACATCGTGATCGACGCGGCCTCGGTGGCAGTGCTGGCCCGGGACCTGTCCACCGTCTACCGGGCCGCGCTCGACGGCCGGCCCGCCGAACTGCCGGAGCTCACCGTCGACTGTCTGGGCCTGGCCCGTCGGGAAGCGGACGCCGACGGCGGTCAACGCGACGAGCAGGCCGGTCTGGACTACTGGCGGGAGCGGCTGGCCGGAGAGCTGCCGGTGCTGGACCTGCCGACCGACCGGCCGCGCCCGCCGGTACGGTCCGGCGCCGGCGCGTCGGTCCGCCGCCGGCTCGACCCGCAGCTGTCCGGGCTGTTGAGTCGGCTCAGTGGCGCGCACCGGAGCACCCTGTTCATGACGATGCTCGCCGGGTACGCGGCCACCCTGCGCCGGTTCACCCGCGACGACCAGGTAGTCGTGGGGACACCGGTGTCGGTCCGGCCCGGCGGCGCCGAAGACGTGGTCGGGTTCTTCCTCAACACGGTCGCCCTGCGGCTCGACCTGTCCGGCGACCCGACCTTCACCGATCTGCTCACGCAGGTTCGCGACACCGCCCTGGACGCGTACGGCCACGCCCACGTACCGTTCGACGCCGTCGTCGGCGCGGTAGGCCCGGACCGTGACCCCAGCCGGACCCCGATCTTCCAGACCATCGTGGAGTTCGACAACGGCGGTGACCCGCTCCCGCTCGACCTGCCCCGGGTGACGGCCCGCACGCTGGCGCACCGGGCCGAACGGGCGGTCACCGACCTGGCCCTGTACGTCACCAGGCACCCCGACGGGATCGACTGCCGGCTGGAGTACAGCACCGACCTGTTCGTGGCGGACAGCGCCGAACGGCTGCTGTCGTACCTGGTCGCGATCCTGGCCGCCGCCGTCGATCGGCCCGATACGCCGATCTCGGCGCTGGTCGGTGTCCTCGACACCGACCGGTACACGCTGGCCCGTCGGGGTGCCGGACGGCAGCGTGAGCTGCCGCCCGGTGGTGTGCACGACGCGGTGCGGCAGTGGGCGGTCCACACCCCGCAGGCAGTCGCGGTGATCGGTGGCGGCACCGTGCTGACCTACCGGCAGCTCGACGAGCAGGCCACCGTGCTGGCGCACCGGCTGGCCCGGCACGGCACCGCCGTGGGCGACATCGTGGCGCTGTGGCTGCCCCGGTCGCCGGAGTTCATCGTGGCCGCTCTGGCGGTGCTGCGGACCGGTGCCGCGTACCTGCCGCTGGATCCGTCCCTCGACGGCCGGCAGGTGCGGTTCATGGTCTCGGACAGCGCGGCCCGGGTGGTGCTGGCCACCGGAGCTGACGCGGCACCGGACCTGCCCGAGGGGGTGCACCTGCTGCGGGTCGACGATCCCGGCGACGATCCCGGCGGCGGGTACGGCAGCGGGCACGGCGGCCCTGGCCGCGCCGCGGACGATCCGGACCCGGCCTGCTACGTCATGTACACCTCCGGCTCGACCGGTCGGCCCAAGGGCGTGGTGATCACCCACCGCGGCGTGGCGAACCTGTGCCAGTGGTACCGGGACGAGCTGGCGCTGACCCCCGACGACCGTGGCGCCGTGGTGTGCGGGCAGAGCTTCGACGCCTCGATGCTGGAGATCTGGCCGATGCTGCAGGTCGGCGCGAGCCTGACCATCGCCGACGACGCCGTACGGCTGGACTCGATGGCGCTGGCACGCTGGCTGCGTACCGCCGGAGTGAGCGTCGCGATGCTGCCCACTCCGATCGGGGAAGGCCTGCTCTCGCTGCCCGTCGCGGCCCAGCCCCGGCTGCGCCACCTCACCGTCGGCGGCCAGCAGCTGCGGGTACGCCCACAGCCCGGGGTGCCGTACGTCGTGCGCAACGTGTACGGACCGACCGAGACGACCGTCATCGCCACCTCCGAGGTGGTGGCGGCGGCGTCGACCGGGTCCGACGGACCGATCCCGATCGGCCGGCCGCTGGACAACGTCCGCGTCGAGGTCCGCGACGAAGGGGGCGGCCTGGCCCCGGTCGGTGCCGTCGGGGAGCTGTTCATCGGCGGTGCCGGGGTGGGTCGCGGCTATCTGAACCGACCTGAGCTGACCGCGCAGCGGTTCGTCGACGACCCGGCCGGCGGACCCGGTTCCCGCTGCTACCGCACCGGGGACCTGGTGCGATGGACCGCCGACGGCGCGCTGGTGTTCCTCGGACGTACCGACGACCAGGTCAAGATCCGGGGCAACCGGGTCGAACCGGGCGAGACGTCGGCGGTGCTGCGCGGGCTGGACCTGGTGGCCGACGGTGTCGTGGTGGCCCGGCGGGACCGGCGCGACGAGGCGTACCTGGCCGGATACGTCGTACCCGCGCCGGGCGTGGCCCACGACGGTCTGGCCGACCGGCTCGTCGCCGCACTGTCCCGCCACCTGCCCGACGTGCTGATTCCCCGGGTATGGGCGGTGCTGCCCGCGTTGCCGCAGACCGGCAACAACAAGGTCGACCACGCCGGGCTGCCGGAACCCACGATCCGCACCGGCATGCCCGCGCCGCTGGCACCACAGCCGGCACCACCGCCGGCGGCCCCGCCGGCCGGCGCGCTGGCCGGCGTGCACGAACCGACCGGTGCCACGCTGGCCGACACGGTGCGGGCACTGTGGGCCGCCGAACTCGACCAGGATCCGCGCCGCATCGACCACGACGTGTCCTTCTTCGCCCTCGGCGGACATTCGATCAACGCGATGCGCCTGCTCAACCGGGTACGCGAGGCCACGGCGGTGGACTATCCGGCGTTGGAGTTCTTCCGCGCGCCGACCATCGCCGCGATGGTCGGCCGGCTGCGCGGCACCGTCACGGCCGCGCCGCCGGGCCCCGTACGAGCCGCCGTCGACGACGCACCCGGCCACCGGGTACGGGGCGCGCTGTGACCTTCGACGAGTTGCTGGAGCACCTCGCCGTGCACGACGTGCGGCTCACCGGCACCGGCGACGTCCTGCACTACGACGCTCCGGCCGCCGCGTCGGGTCCGGAGCTGGTCGCTGCGCTGCGGTCGTACAAAGGAGAACTGTTGCGCTGGCTGACCGCACCGGCCGACGAACGCGAGGTGACGCGGGCGCCGCTGTCGGCCCAGCAGGAGCGGGTGATGGAGGTCGCCGCGCGCAGCGCGCACCCCGCCAGCTGGAACGTCGGGCTGCGGATGGAACTGGTCGGTGAACTCGATGTCGCCGCACTCGACGCCGCACTCGACGGCCTCGTCGCCCGGCACCACGCTCTGCGCGCCCGGCTGGCCTGCGACGGCGGTGCCTGGACCCAACGGATCCTCGCCCACCGGTCGGTCCCGCTGCCCATCGTGGAGCTGACCGCGCTGGCGCCGGACGCGGCGCGGCGCCGGGCCGAGGTGGTCTGCCAGGAGCTGGTGGCGACGGCGTTCACGCCGGCGCACGATGCACCGGTACGGTACGCCCTGATCCGGCTCGCGCCGGGCGAGTCCTGGCTGGTCCTGGTCCTGCATCACGTCGCCTGCGACGGCCGGGCGGTCACCGTGCTGCTGCGTGAACTGGCCGTCGGGTACCGCACCGCCCGCGACCACGGCTCGCCGGACTTCGGCCCACCCGCCGCCACCCAGTGCACCGACTACGCGCGCTGGCAGCAGGGTCAGTGGGACGAGTCGACCCGGCGTCGACGGCTCGCCTACTGGGCGGAGCACCTCGGCGACGGACCACTGGCGCTGGAACTGCCGTTCGACCGACCCGCACCGCGACAGCCGAGTGGGCAGGCCGCCACCTGCCGGTTCGAGATCCCCCGGCCGGTACGGTCCGCCGTCGAGACGCTCGCCCGCGACCGGGGCGTCACGGTGACCGCGGTGACCGCTGCGGCGTTGGCACTGCTGTTCGCCCGGCTCAGCGGGCAGCCCGACGTCACCCTGTCGATGCCGTACGCCAACCGGTCGCCACAGGCGTACGAGGACACCGTCACGGTGCTGGCGACGGCGTTGCCGGTGCGGATCCGTACGGGCGCCGCCGCGACGTTCGCGCAGCTGGTCGGTCAGGCCGCCGACGGCCTGTTCGCCGGCATCGACAACCTGCTGCCCACGGCCTGGATTTACCAGCAGCTGGCCACGGCGGGCAGGGACGCGGCACCGGCCGGGATGACGGTGAGCTTCGCCTTCCAGAGCACGTTCGACACCCGGATCGACCTGCCGGACCTGACCGTCCAGGTGCACGAGGTACCGGCCGGGGTCGGCCGGACGGCGCTGATCATCGCCCTGGTGCCCGGCCCGGACGGGATCGACGGTTATCTGGAGTACCCGGTGGACCGGATCGCCGACGGCACCGCCCGCCGCTGGATGGCCGGGTACGTCGACCTGCTCGCCACGGCGTGCGGCGGCGCGCACCATCCGCTCGCCGACCTGAGGGGGTCGCTGGTGTGAAGATCATCGCCTTGTCCTGCACCCAGAAGCGGCTCCCGTCGCTGACCGACGCACTGCTCGAAGCCGCGGTCACCGGCGTCGTCCAGGAGGTGAGCGACGCGCGGATCCAGCGCATCCGGTTGATCGACCACCGCATCGCCATGTGCGAGGGCGAGGACACCTGCCTGGATCCCGAGGTGGGTCGGTGCACTCTCGACGACGACTTCGAGCAGGTCGTGAAGCTCGCCGAGGGTGCGCAGGCGATGCTGCTCGCCATGCCGGTGTACGCGGGGAACGTGCCTGCGGTCCTGAAGATCTTCCAGGAGCGGTTGAAGAGCTTCATGAACGCCGGGCAGCGCCCGTTCGGCAACCTGCTGGTGGGGACGATCGTGCACTCGCGCACGATGCTGACCGAGCCGGCGCTGGGCTCGTTGTTCCCGTGGTATCTCCGGCTGCGCAACAGAAACGTGGCGTCGGCGTGCTTCACCCAGAACGAGCATCAGGATCTGGCCCGTACCGCGGCGGTCGACCTGTGTGTTGCGGTGGGTCGGCAGGTCGGCATGACGCTCGACGTCAGCAGGTCGCCGGCTGCCGACCGCACCGCACTGCCGGTGGTTCAGGCACCGGTCCGGCCCCGGTGCGGCGGCTCGGCGGGATCGTCGGCGTGACCCGGGTGTACCGGCGACTCCGCCCGCCAGGTGCATCCGTCGCCTGCCTGTTCACACGACACCGTCACCTCCGGTTCCACGTAGCGGGCGGCGATCGCGGTGTTGAGCTGCTGGCAGTACGGGCACGGTGACGAGAACGTCAGGACGACGCCGGCACGGGCGGCCCGTTTGCGGTAGCGCAGAATCCCGCAGTCGGCGTTGCGCAGAACGGTGCCCGAGGGCGCGGGCTCAGTTACCACCGCCGAGTCGTACAGCAGCAACTGACGCTGCAGCCGGTCCATGAAGTGATCGGTGGTGGACACCCCGGCGGGCCGTTGCGCCCGCAGCAGGTCCGCGGTGATGCGGGAGTTCGCCTGAATCCAGGCGGCGAGCCCGTCGTCACCGTACGCCGCCAGGATGAACTCCTCAGCGGCGGCCTGGGCCTCGAAGAACCGCTGGCGCCACAGGTCGACCTTCTCCGCCGGGTCGAGAGGGGACGGTACACCGGTCATGGTCGGTCCTCCCCGTCGGTGGCACCGTCCAGCTCGGCGAAGACCTCCTGGGCGACGCGCAGACCGTTGTTCGCGACCGGCCAGCCACCGTAGTAGGCGAGCTGAATGATGACTTCGACGATCTTCTCCCGCGTCATCCCGAGGTGCAGCGCGGCGCCGATGTGGCCGCGCAGTTCCCAGTCGGTCCGGGCCAGGGTGACCGCGGTCAGCGCGACCAGCTCGCGTTCCTCGACGCTGAGGTGCGGACGGGTCCAGATCTCGCCGAACAGGTGGTCGACGGTGATCTGCAGAAACTCCGGGTAGGAGCCCGGGCGCGGTTCGCGGCCGAATACCTGATGGAACATGGCCTCGCCCCGCTCATGTCGGGCGGACGGCTGGTTCATCGATCAGCTCCTCGGTGTTGGCCCGGACGACGTCGGACCAGCTGCACCCAGCCGGCACCGGCGGTCGCCGCTGTCCGGTCACAGGATGATGCTGAGCTTGCCGTGGTCGTACAACGTTTCGTGGTCGAGCTCCACGACCCGTCGGCGGATCCGGAGGGACTCCCCCTCGACGACGAGTGCGGACCGGTACTTCCCGACGTAGGCGTCCGAGCGCCCGTGCCCGAACCGGTACACGACGAGGTTCGCCGTCACGTCGAGATGGCTGCCCCGGTCGGTCAGGATCTCCACGTTGCTGATCATCCGGTTCGTGCGGGACCGGGGATTCTCGCACCACACCTCACCGTTGAGGAGTTGTTCGATCCGCTGGCGCAGCCGGGCGGCGTCGTCGTCGACGAGCGCGAGCGCGTCGACCGGTCCACCCCGTACGTCGGTGGCCGGCACGCGGTAGCGGACGTCGTCGGTGAGCATCTCGTCGTACCACTCACGCAGGCGCCACTCGTCGAGCAGCCGCGCCTCGCGGAAGAGAAACTGGCTCACCCGGTGCCACAACCTCAGCTGGACCGTGTCGTCGACCGTCAGCTCGGTGGTCACTGTGGCCACTCCCCTTGCGTCTCGGCCGGGTGAGCGATCTCGAGGTGCCCGGCGTCGCCGTGCATCAGCCGGTCCCACTGCCGCCAGAACTCGCGGGCGGGTAACTCGTCGGTCGTCTCCGGGACCGCCTTGTTCATGCCCCGGGACAGGTCCGAGTAGCGGACCGTACGGTTGAGGTAGCCTCGCTGGCACGATTCGATGATCTCGATGTCGTCAGGGGTGGCGAAGCCGGCAGGGCCGAGGAACGTCAGGTAGTGGCTCTTGCGGAGCTCCCTGATCTCCGGATCCTCGTCCTTCGGGGCCAGGGCGACCGAGGTGATGGCCATTCGGCCGGCACCGACCGGGTCGATCTTGCGGATCGTGATGGCGATCGCGTCGATGATCATCAGGTTGGGAAAGATCAACACCGCCCGGTTGGTGCTGGTGATCCGTTCGGCGCGTTGGGCCCCGAACCGATCGACGAACCGGGCGGCCGTCGCCTCGATCCGTGGCCGGACCTCGGGACTGAACATCGGCGTCCAGTACGCGAGCGGGCGGGCCGCCGCCGGCGGCAGTTCGTTGGCGCCATGCCCCAGGCCGAGGGCTCGGCCGAAACCGCCTCGTCGTCGTGGTGGCACCGACCCCAGCGACTCCATGTAGCCGACGTACCGCTTGTGCAGGGCCCGGAAATGGTAGATGTCGACGCTGTTCTCCATCATGAGCTTCCAGTTGGCCCGCGCCCCGTGCAGCTGCGCGCCCTGAATCACCTCCATTCCGACCTCGGACTGGTCGTCAAGAAGATCGAGGTACTCGGCCGCACCCGCCAGATATTCGGTCAAGGTGAGCGGCTGCCGCTGATCGAAGGTGACGAACACGAAACCGCGGTAGCTGTCACTGCGATGCAGGGCCAGGCCGAAGTCCGCTTTGCGGAAACCCGGCCCGTACCCGTCCGGGATCGGGACCCCGACCAGGTCGCCCCGGTTGGAAAACGTCCAGTCGTGGTACGGACACCGGAACGATCTGGCCTGCCCGGACGGCTGCGAACAGATCAGCGCCCCCCGGTGGGGGCAGCTGTTGGCGAACACCCGGATCACTCCGTCGGAACCGCGCGCCATCACCACCGGACGCCCGCCGACGTCGCGGGCCACATAGCAACCCGGCGCGGGCACCTCCGATTCATGGCCGACATACAGCCAACAGCGGTCGAAGATCATGGCCGTTTCGCGCGCGGCCAGATCGTCATCGGTGTAGGCGCGGCGATCCACCCGGAACGACATGCGCTCGCGGTCGTCGACGACGATCGGGTCGATCACCGCCCGCTGCAGCTCGATCGTCACTGCTCCGCCCTCCGCCGTAGCGCCTCGACCGTGCCGGCCACCAGCTCCGCCGTGCGTACCGCGGAATCGCCACACTGCGGCTGCGCGGCGCGCAGCCGGGCCCGGTAGTGCCGGGCGGGATCGAGCAGATCGCCGACCGCGTCCGCGACCGCGCGGGCGGTGACGTCGGCCGGCCCCAGCGCCGTTCCGAAGCCCGCGCTGGTCACGAAGTGCGCCTGGATCGGCTGATCCACCGCCAGCGGGATCACCAGCATCGGTGTCGCCGCCCGGATCGACTCCGCCACGGAGTTGTACCCACCGTGGGTGATGAACACGTCGGCGCGCTCAAGCACCTCACGTTGCGGCAGGTACGGGGCGGTGAGCACGTCGTCGGGCAACGCGAGCTCCGCGGCCAGGTCCCCGACGGCGGCGATCACCTGCGCACCGGTCGCCGCCGCCCCGGTGATCACCGTGCGCAGCAGGTCCGGCCGCCGGTAGAAGATCGTGCCGAAGGAGACGTAGACCACCGGACGGTCCGGGTCGAGCCGGTCCAGCCCCGCGAGGGCGACCTCGTCGCCACGGATCCCCGCCGCCCCGGGCAGCCCGACCAGTTGCACCCCGTCGTCGGTGACCGCGTCGTCCCCGACGAGCGCGGGGATCGTCGGCATCAGGTTGAGAATCGGCGACCGCGCCGAATGGGTCCGGGTCGACCACGCCACCCCGTGCCGGGTCAGATAGTCGCCGACCTGCTCGTCGTACGGCCAGCGAGCTCGTCGGTGCTCGCGCGGGCACACCCCGCCCAGGTTTGCCCAGATCATCCCGTACGGCACGCCGGAGCGCCGCGCACCGACCATGGCCGAGGCGGTCACCGGCAGCGAATCGAGGAGTACGAAGTCCGGGTCGGTCGTCTTGATCGCGTCAGCCGTCTGATCGGCTACCGGCGACGCCTGCAGCATCGGACCGATCTTCGCCGGATCGCCGCTCCAGGGTGCCATCTCGACCTGCCCGATCAGGTGGGCCTGCGTCGTGCCGACAGCGCGGCGACGCTGCTGGTCGAGCTCGCCACCGTCTGCGGACAACAGCAGCAGCGTCACCTCACCGCCGGCAGCTCGTAGCGCATTGACCACCGGAACATAGGGGTTCAGGTGACCATGCTGAGTCGTGGTGACAAGGGCGACGCGCATCAAGTCTCCGATTCGACGGGGGCGACGAGGTGCTACATGATCAGCTTCACAGCAGCCTGCCGGGATGAACAATCGATGTCAATGCCTGGGAAGAATCGACCACCACTACTTTGCCGCAGGCGGTTCGACCATCCGGAAAGGTTGCCATTTGGCCGTTTCAGGCGAGTCGGAGTAGTTGGAGTGGCCGGTCTGGTTTTCCACTCAACTGGGGGCGTAACTGCGACTCGACCTCAATTCTGGCCGTCCGACAAGGACCGGTTCCGGTGCCGCCGAGCCCGGCCGGGAAGGCTAGCCTGCTGGTCATGCGGACACCGGACGACCGGCTCGAACTGGCCGCCGACCCGACCCGGCCCACCGGGCGTACGCTGCTCGCCGGCGGGGTCGACCAGTCGTACGTGGATGTCGCCGACCCCACGTACCTGCACTTCGAGTACGTCCGTCGGATGGCCGCCGTGGCCGACCTCGCCGCGCCCGCCGGCACCCGGCTGGACGTGCTGCACCTCGGCGGCGGCGCGCTGACGCTGCCCCGCTACCTCGCCGCGACCCGACCGGAATCGACGCAGGTCGTGGTGGAACGGGATCCGGCGGTGGTCGCCCTGGTGGACCGGGACCTGCCACCCCGACCCGCCGGCGTCGAGGTCCACGTGGCCGACGCACGAGCGGCGGTCACCGCCGCGCCCGCCGACGCCTACGACCTGGTACTCGCCGACATCTACCAGGCAGCGCGGATGCCACCGCACGTCGCAACGGTCGGTTTCGCCGCCGAGGTGGCCCGGGTGCTCCGACAGGACGGAATCTACCTGGTCAATGTCACCGACCTGCCGCCGCTTGTCGGCACCCGGGTACAGGTGGCCACCCTGCGGACGGTCTTCGCCGACGTCTGCGTCGTCGCCGACCGGCGGATGCTGCGCGGTCGGCGGTACGGCAACGTGGTGCTCGCCGCGACGCGGCGCCCGGACCGGCTGCCGGTGGCGCTCCTGGCCACCCGGACGTCACGGGACCCCGTACCGGGCCGTGTCCTGCACGGGCCGGCGCTGGACCGGTTCGTCGCCGGTGCCCGGCCCCGCGCCGACGACCCGCAGCGGTGAGCGTGGTCAGGACAGCAGCGCGGGGCCGTACTTCGACACCACGGCCAGGATCAGCACCAGCATCCAGATCGTCACCACGATGACGTCCAGGTCGGCGTCGACGAACTGCCGGGCCGAGCGGTGCGGGCGCGGCGGCAGGAAGAGATTGCCGTCGCGGATGTTGACGTGGGTCAGGGTGGCGAACACCAGGGTGGTGGAGACGGTCACCAGCAGGCACCATGGGCAGAGCGCGCCGATGACGAACATCGACTGGTAGAACAGCCAGTAGGCGAAGATCACTCCCAGGGTGTATACGACCTGCGCCGCGAACATGAACCACCGGGGGAACCGGACCCCACCCAGCGCGGCGACCGCGATGGTGATCACCACCGGCTCCGCGACCAGCCCGAGGAATGCGTTCGGGAAGCCGAACAGCTGCGCCTGCCAGGAGCCGCCCACCGTGCCGCAGCTCAACACCGCGTTGATGTTGCAGGTGAGGTTCGCGGCCGGGTCGGCGGCCAGGCGTACCGCGTCGACCGACAGCACGAACGAGGCGAGCAGGCTCAGGCACGCCGAGAACAGCATCGTGCCGTAGATCCAGCCGTTGGAGTGCCGTACCGCACGCAGCCGGGTCAGCGGCGCGGTCACTGCGGCCCCGCCGCGGCCGCGGTGAGCGCCCGGGTCAGCGTGCCGGCGGTGTACAGATCGCCGGTGAACGTCGTGCCGTCGATGCGCACGGTCGGGGTGCCGGAGATGCCGCTGGCGAACGCCTGTTCGGTGGCCGCGGCGGTCCAGGACACGAACCGTCGGTCGTCGAAGGTGGCCACGACCGCCGCCGGCACGCCGACGTCCCGGGCCAGTGCGGCGATGGCGTCGTCGGACAGTCCTTCGGTGCCCTCGGCGGGCTGCTGCTCGAACAGCGCCTGGTGGAACGCGAGCAGTTGCTCGGGTGCCCGGTCCGCGACGGTCGCCACCGCGTTCGCGGCCCGGGTGGAGTATTCGCTGCCGGCGGAGGCCTCGTCCAGAAACGACAGCGGGTACAGCTGCAGGCGGACGGTGCCCTGAGCGACCAGCCGGGCGACGTCGTCTCCGTTGGCCCGTTCGAAACGACCGCAGAAGGGACACATGTAGTCGAGGAACACCTCGAGTTCCACCGGGGCCGCCGGGTCCCCGATGGTGAGCGAACCGGCTGCGGTGGCCGACGACGGCCGCTGCGCCGCATCCGCATCCGTCGCGACGCCGCCGGGCTTTCGGCCCATCGCGTCGACGACCGTCACCGCGATCGCCACGACCAGCGCGGCGATCACCACACCGCCGACCGCGTACGCCCACCGCCGCCTGCGACCGCGCTGCGCGGCGATAGCGGCCTGCGCCTCGCGCAGTGCGCGCGCCCTGTCCCGGCTCTGCTTGCCCACTGTCGTACTCCCGTGGTCGCCACCCGACGGCGCGCGGCGGCTCGGGGCCGAGGCCACCGTGCTGACCCTGTCGGGCCCACTCTCCGCCATCCCCACGCCGGCCGCCGCCGGCGAAGGTCACTACCCGGCCGGGCCATTGGTCCTACGACCGGGCTGCACCATGAGCGGCGCAGCCGTGACGGGCCGGTGCCCCCGGCACCGGCCCGACGCGACGGTGGGACAGCTCAGGTTGGCGGGAGTCAGCTTCCGGTGCAGGTGGCGGTGGCGCCGCTACCGTTTCCGGCGCCCTGGAAGCCGAAACTGGTGCTGTGACCGGCGGCCAGCCGACCGTTGTAGCTCTGGTTCGTGACAGTGACCGTGCCGCTGGTACCGCTGGCGACGCCGTTCCACATCGAACTGACCGACGCGCCACCTGGCAGGTTGAGCGTGACCCGCCAACTGGTGAGCGGGGTGCTGGCAGCGGTCACGGTGACGGTCGCGACGAACCCGCTGTTCCACTGGTCCTGCACCGTGTAGGCGGCGGTGCAGGCCGGTGTCCCGCCGGGTGGCGGGGTCGTCGGCGGCGGAGTGGTCGGTGGTGGGGTGGTCGGTGGTGGGGTGGTCGGCGGTGGGGTGGTCGGCGGTGGGTCACCGTCGAGTGTCAGGTTCTTCTGCTGCACGCTCCACTGGCTGCGGCACAGCCCGCAGTCCACGCCGACGAAGTTGGCACCGGCGGCGGTGTCGCCCTTCAACCGCCACTTGAGGTAGAGCACCGCCACCCGACCGAACTCGCCGCCATTGGGCTGGTCGTAGGTGCCACCGTGCCCCACGTTCAGGTTGCCCATGAAGGCGGGCAGCCCGGCCGGCAGTTTTCCCCAGTCGTCGACGGCGTTCGGGTACGCGATGTCGCTGGGACCGCCGATGAAATAGGCGATCGGCTTGGTCAGTCTTCTGAGCTGGTAGTCGTCGGCGTCGTTCAACAGTCCACTGCTGAAGATGCCGGTCGTGGTGACACGCGGGTCGTTCGAGACGGCGTAGGCCTCCAGCCCGCCGCAGGAGAAGCCGGCCACGGCGACCTTGGTCGTATCGAGCCTGTCGTAGTACTTGCTGCCCGGTCGGGAGTTCTCCGCGACGGCCCAGTCGATGGACCGGGTGAGCATCTGCGACGTGGTGGAGCCGGATCCGTTCGGCGCGCCGTTGGCGATGGCGAGGAAGCCGTGGGAGGCGATTTCGCGGAGGAAGTTGCCCTGCGACAGGCCGTTGGCTGAGCAGCCGCCGTTGCCCCAGGCGAGGATCGGGAGGCGCTCGGCCGGCAGGGTCTGCGGTCGGAAGATGGTGTGGTTGGGCAGGCTGGCCGCGGTCTCGTAGTCGGCGGGATAGGGACCGGAGCCACCGATCGCGGCGCTTGCCGGTGGCGCGCCGAGCGCCACGACCACTGCGGTGGCCGGGACGAGGGCGGCGGCCAGCCCGGCACCGATCATCGATCTTCTTCGCATGTGCCTCTCCAGCGGGTGTCGCGACGGGCGCGTGGACCGCCCGGCCGCGGTCCCCACAGCGCTCCGAGGGGAGCTGTGCAGTTACTATCACCGTCGCAACGAAAAGTGTCAATGGATTGTCTGCCCTGACCGGCCACGGCCGCCGTCAACCTGGCGAAGGCGGGGCGGCCCGGGCGCCACCGGTCGGTTCGGGGTGTGCGGGATCATGCGACGCCGTGAAGTGGGTGATCCACGCGGCGGCGTCCGGCCAGTACGGTGTCGCCACCTCGACGAGGCGGGCCTGCGCGAGCGCACCGAGCGCACAGTGGATGTCCAGGAATATCTTCCTGGCCTGCTGCCGAGGCCAGGGCTGTGGTAGCAGGTGGGCCGGCAGATCCGGATCGGTGTCCGGGAACCACCGCCAGGAATCCATGGCCGAGGTCCGGGCCACCAGCGCTGCCGCGGCGTCCACCGCCCCGTTGCGCACCGCGGTCCGCAGCGGCGCGTACCGCGCGATGAAGCGTGAGTACGCGGCGGAGAGTCCGGCCAGGTCGTAGGCGCTGGCCGGGCCGTGCGGGCCGGCCTCCTCGTCGAACCGGACATGCATGACCGACCACCGGGCACCGGCCACGTGGTGCAGCAGTTCGTCCAGCACCTGCCGCACCGGCGCCGCGTCGGTTCCCGGCCGGATCCAGGCGCTGTCGTACAGACCCACGAAGCGCAGCGCGCCCAACGATCGGCGGACCGCGTGTCGCACGGCCTGCCCGGAACTCGGGATCGAGTACGACACCAGCAACCACTCACCGGTCCACCGCGGTGGCTGGGCACCGAAGTTCAGGAAGTGCCGCATCCGCTGGCGGTGCCGGGCGATCGCGACTGGCGTGAGGTGGTAGACCGGCGGCCGGCCGCGCCCCCGGGTCGCGATCAGACCGCGCTTGACCAGGCGGGACAGCGCCGCCCGGGCGCTTGGCTCACTGACCGCGAACTCGCCCAGGATCGCAATGACCGCCGTCGACGGCAGGCCGGCGTCCGCCGAGTCGAGATACTCACCGAGCAGGGTCGCCAGTAGATGCTGTGGGCTGGAGCCGACCTGTGCACGGGGAATTCGAATGTCGTCGGTGGGTTCCTCGGCGTTCACCTCACCAGACTGCACCGGTCGGGCACCGCCCCGCCGGCCGCCGTGGTCGGTCAGACCCGTCGTTCGTAGACGACGACCGGGACACCGCCCGGGTCGACGACCACCGACCGCCGCTCGTGCGGGCCCGGCACGGGCTCCCCGACCGACGCGCCGGACGCGGCCAGTTCGGCGACGCAGCTGTCGAGGTCGTCGACTTCGACGCTGAGCAGGGTGCGGCCGGCGACGGGCTGCTGTGATCCGTCGGCCAGGCCGATGGTCACCGTCCCGTCGGTGAGCGCGACGTACCGGTCGCCGTCGCGGAACCGCACCGTCAGTCCGAGCCGGGTGTAGAAGTCGACCTGGGCGGCCAGGTCTGCGGCCGGAACGATCACGTGGCCGATCCTCATCGCCGGAACCTCGGCATGACCTCGCGGGCGAACCGTTCGACGATCTCAACGGACCGCTCGATCGGCAGCCCGAGCCACTGGGCGCGGAAGACGAAGTGGTTGAAGCCGGCGGCGGCGAAGTCGGAAATCTTCGCGGCGATGTCGTCGGGCGAGCCGAAGAAGAGCGCCTTCTCCTTGATCGCCTCCCACTGGGACTCGAAGAAGTCCATGCCGTACTGGACGTACTCGCCGTAGGACCGGCGGACCGCGTCGCCGGCGATCGCGTGCGCGGCGTCGGCCGAGTCCGCGACGCACAGGTCCCGGTGGATCGGGAACACCGCGTCCTGCTCGCTGAAGCCGGCCGCCGTACGCAGCTGCCGGTATTCGGTCAGGTTTCCCACGGCCCAGTTGCGGCGCACGTTGGACGGGGCGAGCCACGGCAGGCCCTGACGGGCGATCCGGGCGATGCCGGTCGGTCCGTTGGCGCCGACCCAGACCGGCGGGTGCGGCCGCTGCCGCGGCAGTACGCTGCACCGCACCCCGTCCAGGGTGAAGTGCCGCCCCTCGTGGTGGACGGGCTCACCGGTCCACAACCGCTGCATCACCGCCAGCGCCTCGTTCATCCGCGACACCCGGGTACGCCGGTCGACGCCGAACGAGGCGAACTCGGCGTCGCGGTAGCCGGAGCCGATGCCCAGGACGAACCGGCCGCCGGACATCTGGTCGATCGTGGCGATCTCCTCGGCCCAGTGCACCGGATGCCCGAGCGGCAGGATGAGGATGCCGGTGCCGATCTGCATGTTGCCGGAGTGCTCGACGAGCCGGCTCAGCAGCGGCATCGGCTGCGGTGTGGCCAGTGACGACAGATAGTGGTGGATACCGAACACCGAGTCGTAGCCGAGGTCGCGGATGTGCTGGACGTACTCGACCGTCTCACCGGTCCGCCGCTGCAGGTCGTCGCCGAGCTCGTACTGGTGGTCGAGAAGGATGCCGAACTTCACGACCGCGCCCTACTTCTCGCGCGACCGGGTGTCGCTGAGCCGGAAGTACGGTGCGACCAGCCGGTCCCGGTCGGCCAGCGCCCGGCCGATGCCCTTCTCCCGGCGCTCCTTGAGGAAGTTCCAGTCCCCGTCGTCGAAACTGACGTTGGTCGCCCAGCCGTGCCCGACCCAGCCGGTCATCGCGCCGAGGCCCTTGCCCCGGGCCTCCATGACCAGTTGCATCATCGACTTGCCCATCATCAGCGAGTCCAGTGGCATGACAGCGATCGCGTCGGCGTAGTCGTCGACCCAGCGCTGTAGTTCGTCACGCTCGACCACCTTGGTGACCAGGCCCTTGCGCTCGCCCTCCTCGGCGCCGATGGCCCGCATGGTCAGCATGACGTCCTTCATCGTGGTCAGACCGACCTTCTCGATCCAGTGGTACATGTCCTGCGGGGCGGGACCGAGGTAGCGGAACGCCGGATGGGTGAACCGGGCGTCGGGGCTGGCGATGACGATGTCGGCCGACAGCGCGATCTGGAAGTGGCCGCCGTAGCAGTACCCCTGCACCTGGCAGATGGTCGCCTTGAGCGACTCGATGATCGGGCGGGTGAATCCGGAGCTGAGCACGTTGCGGTCGGGCAGGATGCGTTGCCGCTGCGCCGGCCGCCGCCGCGACGACTTGTCGGTGCCGGTCCGGTAGCCGATGTAGTGCCCGAGCTCGGCGGCGTCGGCGCCGGTGCCGAAGTGTTCGCCTTCGCCCTTGAACACGATGACCTTGACCCGGTCGTCGGTCTCGGCCTCGCGCACCAGGTCGCCGACGCGCTCGAAGGCGGCCACCGGAATGGCGTTGAGCCGCTCGGGACGGTCGAAGGTGATGGTCGCGACCGACCGCTGCTCGTCGACGTCGTACCGGACGTACTTCGCCAGGACCTCGGGATCGACCTCCATGTTCTCGACGTCCCACTGGTGTTCCAGAAGTTCAGCTTCGGTCTTCTTCACGACGGTTCCTCACGGTCGGCTGGTACGGAAGGCGGGCATCACCTCGGCGGCGAACAGCCGCAGCGAGGCACGCAGTTTCCCGGTCGGCATGCCGAGCCACCCGGGGCGGAAGATGACGTGGTCGAAGCCCAGGTCACGCAGGGCGGTGATCCGTTCGATGAGCAGCTCCGGCGAGCCCAGCAGCAGCGTGTTGCGGACCAGTTCGTCGAAGCGGTCCCGCTGCCAGCGCAGCGCCGGGTACTCGGCGTAGGTGGCGTACTCCCGCCGGGCGTGCGGCAGCGCCTCGGCGACAGCCTGCTCGGTGCTCGGCGCGCAGTACAGCTCGACCCCGACCGGGCGCTGCACCGTCGTCGGGTCCCGGCCGTACTCAGCCAGCGCCTCCTCGTAGACGGCCCGATGCTCGGGCAGGAAGCGCCGGCTCGGTGAGTTGCCCGGCGCGTACCAGGCGTCGCCGAGACGGGCGGCCCGGCGGACCGCTTTCCTGCCGCCGGCGCCGATCCAGATCGGCGGTCCGCCCGGCGTCAGCGGCCGGACACCGATGGTCGCGTCGGTCTGCGGGTAGAACTCGCCGTCCTGGGTGACCGGTCGTCCGGTCCACAGCGCGCGGATCAGCCGGATGCTCTCGTCGAAGCGCCGGAACCGGGTCTGCGGGTCGATTCCGAACGCGGCGAGCTCGTTCTCCCGGTAGCCGGCGCCGACGCCGAGGACCACCCGTCCGCCGGAGAGGTGGTCGAGGGTCGCGAACTCCTCCGCGACGTGTACGGGGTGGAACATCGGCAGCAGCAGGATGCCAGTGCCGAGCAGCATGTCGCCGGAGCGCGGAATGAGGCTGGCCAGCATGGAGATCGGCTGCGGGGTGGCCAGGTTCGACTGGAAGTGGTTGATCGTCCACACCGAGTCGTAGCCGAGTTCGGCGGCGAGTTCGACGGTGCCGAACAGGTCGGCGAGGTGCGCGCCGAGGTCGTCGCCGTGCGGATACTGGTGCGAGGCCATGATGCCGAACTTCATCCGGACGCACCCGCCCGCGTCGCGGCCGGTGTGGCCCGGCTGATCTTGCCGGTGGCGCTGCGTTCCAGGGCGGCGACGAACTCGATCCGCCGGGGTGTCTTGAAGTGGGCAAGCCGGTCCCGCGCGTACGCGACCAGACGCTGGGAGAGTTCGCTGTCGGTCACCGTGCGGTCCGGCCTGCGCACCACGAGGGCCACCGGAATCTCGCCGAGCCGGTCGTCCGGCCGGCCGAGCACCCGAACGTCGTCGACCAGCGGATGCCGGCGCAGCTCGTCCTCGATCTCCTCGGGCCAGACCTGGAAACCACCGCATTTGATCATGTCCCGCTTCCGGCCGACCAGGAACAGCACCCCGTCCTCGTCGACGTAGCCGATGTCGCCGGTGTGCACCCAGCCGTCCCGGACCAGCTCGCGGGAGGCGGCGGCGTCGTCGACGTAGCCCCTGGTCAACGCGGAGCGGACCACCACCTCCCCCGGTCGCCCGCCCGGCAGTGCGGCACCGGTCTCGTCCCGGATCTCCAGCTCCACCCCCGGGTAGACCCGCCCGGCGGAGCCGGGCTTCCAGCGGCCGGCCTTCATGTCCCGGCCGGTCCAGCCGGCGATGTGCCCGGCCTCGGTCGATCCGTAGTTGACCAGGATCGGCACCTGGTACCGCTCCTCGAAGGCGCGGCGTAGCGACCACGAGATGGCCTGACCGGCCACCAGGACGGACTTGACCCCGTCGAACGGCAGGTCCCGTTCGGCGTGCACGATGTCGTAGACCATGGTGGGCAGGAGGAAGAAGTTGTCGAACCGGTACCGGTCCATCAGGTCGGCGAGCCGGTCGACGCCGAACCTCTCCCAGACCACCGCCGGACGCCCGACGAAGAACGCGAACAGCAGCGAGTGCTGGCCGCCGCTGTGGAACAGCGGCAGGGCGATGAGGTTCGGCCTGGCGTCCCGCGCGGCGGTGCCTTCGGCGTCGGTACCGGTGGCGACGCGGGCCAGCCGCATGAGCGAGTCGCGGGTGCCGCCGTGGGTGACGCTGACCGCCTTTGGCCGGCCGGTCGTCCCGCCGGTGAACAGCACACAGGCTTCGGCCTGCGGGTCGACGTCGACCGCCGGCACCCGGGCCTGCCGACCCCACGGCAGCGGCTCGACGTCCGGCTCCGCGACGCCGTCGGGCGCGGCGGACGGCTCGCCGACGCGGCGGATCGGGACCCCGGTGCCGGTGCCGATGAGTTCGGTGACCACGTCCGGGCTGCGTCCGTCGACGAGCAGCAACCGGGGGCTGGTCTTGGCCAGCGACTCGGCGAGTTCGGTGGCGTTGTACAGGCTGCTGACGGTGACCGGGACCGCACCGATCTTCCAGCAGCCGAAGAGAAAGAAGACGATGTCCGGGCCGTTGGCCAGGTAGCCGGCGACCCGGTCGCCGGCGCCCACGCCCTCGTCCCGCAGGGCGACTGCCACCCCGCCGGCGAGCAGGTCGATCTCGTCGAACGTCCATGACCGACCGTCCTCGCCGTACAGGCCGACGACGTCGCCGCGGTCGGCACGGCGGCGTTGCAGAACGAGGGCCAGGTTGTCGGCGTCCGGCAGCGTGGTCCCCGGGTCGGTGCTCATCGGGCGACCTCCGGGGCGGATGGCGACGCGACCTCCGAGACGGATGGCGACGCCGGCGGCGACGCGGCGAGGCGGGGGACGACCTCCGCTCCGAAGCGGGCCAACTGCTCCATCGCCTCGGCCTGGCTGGCGCCGACGAACTGGTGCCGCAGCGAGACCTCGGTGATGCCGAGTTCAGCCTCCCAGCGTCGCAGCTTGTCGACGATCTCGTCCGCCGAGCCGACCAGGCAGTCCTGCGCCAGGTACCGGTCGATGTCCAGGGACTGGGCGTCGTCCCAGGATCGGTAACCGGCGTACTGACGCTGCAGGTGTGGTCGGACGGCCGTGACCGCGGCGGCGTAGCTGTCGCCGATGAACGCCTCCCGGCTCATCGGGTACTCACGGTCGAGGGTGAAACCGCGGTCGGCGAGCTCGCCCCGGTAGACGCCGAGCAGCCGGGCGAGCTCCGCGTCGGTGCCCTTGGGGCCGATGAGCCACGGCGCGTCCAGTCGGGCGGCGCGGCGGACCGCCGGCTCGGCGAACGCGCCGATCCACAGCGGCGGGCCGCCGGGCTGCACCGGGCGCAGCGCCAGCGACGCGCCGGGGACCTCGCCCCAGCTGCCGGAGATGTCGATCGTCTCGCCGTTCCACAGCGACCGCAGGATCGGGACGTACTCACGCAGTCGACGCAGCCGGTCGGTCCACTCGACGCCGAACGCGGCGGTCTCCCGCTTGCGGTAACCGGCGCCGATGCCCACGGTCAACCGTCCCCGGCAGAGCACGTCGAGCGAGGCGAGGTCCTCGGCGAGCGCGACCGGATTCAGCAGCGGTGCCAGCAGCACACCGAAGCCGATGCGTACCCGGGTGGTCGCCCGGGCGAGGTAGCCGGCCAGCGGCACGGGCTGGACGAACGCCGACCTGGCGAGGAAGTGGTGGCCGAGGTAGACGGCGTGGAAGCCGGCCGCCTCAGCGGCGGCGGCCTGCTCCAGCACCTGGTCGATGCCGTCTGAGGCGCTGGTCGACGGATCGAACTGGGCGCTGAGGAAACAGCTGACCTTCATCCGATGACCGCCTGGGGGGCGGTGGTCGTCAGCACGTCGTCGGCCCGGTCGTGGCCGTCGGCCGGGCGGGCCGCCTGGTCCGCCGCGCGGAAGTGCGGGATCACCTTGGTGGCGAACTCCTCCATGGACTTCAGTGCGCTCCGCCGGTCGAGCGACGGGATCCGCAGCCAGCCGATGTAGTGGTTGATGCCGAGCTGCTCGCGCAGCATCTCGATGGTCTCGATGACGCGCTGCGCCGAGCCGAAGTTGCCGCCGTGGGTCAGGGTCTGCTCCAGGGTCAGCAGTTCGATGTTCTTGGCGACCGCCGCGTAATAGGACCGCTCCTGCTCGATCGCCTCCTCCGAACCCGGGATCACCTTCCCGACGGATTTGTAGTAGTTCATCGCGGCCGAGGCGGCTTCACGCAGGCCGTCCTCGCCGTCGCCGCACCACACCTGTTGCATGAAGGGCAGTTCGTAGGTGGCGATGTCGAAGCCGTTGGCCTGCATGCTCTGCCGGTAGAGGCTGAAGTTGCGCTGCATGATGCCCAACGGTGTGAAGTTGGGTGAGGTGATGATCGGCTCGCCGATCGCGCCGCGCTCCCGGAAGCTGTCCGGGGAGACCGTGCCCTGCAGGATCGGCGGACCGCCGGGAGTGAACGGCCGGGGGTAGGTCGTGACGTCGTCGAAGTGGTAGATCTCGCCGTGGTAGGAGAACTTCTCCTGGGTCAGCGCCAACCGCAGTACGTCGAGGGTCTCCTGGTAGCGCTGCTTCGACTCGGCCAGGGCGATCCCGAAGCCGGCGAACTCGGCCGGCTGGTAGCCACGGCCGACCCCGATGGTCACCCGACCGCCGCTGAGCACGTCGAGCGCCGCGATGTCCTCGGCCAGCCGCAGCGGGTGGTGCAGTGGAAGCACCAGCACGGCGGTGCCGATCGTGATCCGCTTGGTCCGCTCGGCGACGGCCATGCCGAAGTTGACCGGGCTGCCGAGGATGCCGTACTTCGAGAAGTGGTGCTCGGCCAGCCAGATCGAGTCGAAGCCGAGTTCGTCGGCCAGCTGGATCTCGTCGAGAGTCTCTCGTAGCACCTGATGGTCCGATGCCCCGTCGGCGACCGGGAACAGGTTCATGATTCCGAACTTCACGACCACTCCTCGTTTATTCCGACCAGCCGGTATGTTACCGCCGCGTTGCTGGCACTGCAAGGTCTGCGCAGGTCAGCGCATTAGTACGTGGGTTGTCCCGGGCCCGTCCGGCGCGCCTCGATCCGAAGCGTGCCGGCCCGGTGACGGTGCCACCGGCCACGGCCGGCGCGGGCGTCGAGCACCAACGCCCGACGCAGGAACAGATGCGGATCCGCCTCCATGGTGATGCCCATCCCGCCGTACACCTGGATGGCCCGCTCAGCGGCGAAGACCGCGGCCTTTCCCGCCGCCGCCTTGGCGGCGTGCACCTGGCTCCCGGCGTCCGGTCGACGGTTGTCGACGGCCCAGGCCGCGTAGAGCGTCAGATCCCACGCCGCCTTGCGCGCGGTGGCGGCCTCGGCCAGCTGGAACGCGACCCCCTGGAACGACCCGATCACCCGGCCGAACTGCACCCGGGTACGGGCCTGCTCGGCGGCCAACCCGATCGCGCCCTGCGCGACGCCGCACAATTCGGCGGCGACCACCAGCGTCGCCCGCCACAACCCGGTGCCGACCGGGTCGACCCGCTGCGGTGCGGACAGCGACACGTCCGACAGCGGCACCGACGGGTCGAACGACCGCCGTTCGGTGACCCGAGCCTGCTCGGCGAGCGCGGCAGCATCGGCGACCCAGGTCCCGTCGGGACCGGCGACGACGAACCCGTCCGCCTGGGCGGCGTACGGCACCAGGGTCCGCACCAGCGGATCCGGCACCGACCGGTCCGGCCAGCCGGCCGTGGACGGCACGTCGACCGCCGACGTGAGCACCCGGCGGCCGTCGAGGACCTCGTCGGGCAACGACGCGGTCCGCCCGTCTGCGCCGCAGAGCAGCTGTACGGCGCCCGCGTGGGCCGCGAACCGGCTCGGGACCAGGTACTCGCCGAGCACCTCCACGGCGACGAGCAGGTCGATCAGAGCCGACCCGACCCCGCCGACCGACTCGGGCACGCCGAGCAGCCCGAAGTCGCGCAGCAGCGGCCCGTCGGCGGCGCAGGGCCGCCAACCTGTCGACAGCGCGGCGCGCGCCGCGCCGGCCTGCGCCTTGGCGAGGGCCGCGACGGTTTCGCCGATCTCCTGCTGCTCCTGGGTGAATGTCGCGTGCACGCGGCCACTCCGTTCAACGTGAACGGGGCAGGTCAAGCACCCGCTCCGCGAGGATCGACTTCTGGACTTCCTCCGTGCCGCCCTCGATCGTGTGGGCGCGGGCACGCAGGTAGCGGTGCATCCGGGCGGCGGCCCCGGCGCCGTCGAGAAGCACCCCGCCGGCCTCGTCGAGCTGCACCGCGAGCCGGTTCGCGTTCTGGACCACGCCGGCCCACAGGCTCTTCAACGCCGATGTCTCCGGGCCGGGGACGCCGCCGGCGCGACTCTCCGCCAGCATCCGCATCGACCCGATCCGGACCGCCTCGGCATCGCACTGCAACGCGCCGACCGTGTCGACGAAGGCGCTGTCGTCGGCCAGGCCCCGCGCGATCGCCAGATCGACGACCCGGTCCACTGCCTGGCGGGCCCACACCCACAGGTTCAGCGCCATGCTGCCGCGTTCGAAGGCGAGCGTGGTGAGCGCGACCTTCCAGCCGTTGCCGAGCCCGCCGAGCACGTCGGAGTCGGGGACGAACACGTCGTCGAGGAACATCTCGTTGAACTCGGTGTCCCCATTGATCATCACCAGTGGTCGGACGGTGAACCGGTCCATCGGAGCCAGGAAGTAGGTGATGCCCCGGTGCCGGGCCACCTCGGGGTCGGTCCGCGCCAGCAACAGACACCGGGAGGCGTTGTGCGCGTTGGAGGTCCAGATCTTGGTGCCGTTGATCAGCCAGCCGCCGTCGACCCGGGTCGCGGCCGTCCGCAGACTCGCCAGGTCGGAGCCGGAGCCGGGCTCGCTGAAGCCCTGGCACCAGTACTCCTCGCCGCGCAGGATGCCCGGCAGGTACCGGGCCTGCTGCTCGTCGCTGCCGTGCGCGATGATCGTCGGACCGGCCAGCATCATGCCGACCCCGTTGAGCGGGTACGGCGCGCCCCGGACCGCGGCCTCCTCGTTGAAGATCGCCTGCGCCAACGAGTCCATCCCGCGGCCGCCGTGCTCGACCGGCCAGGACAACCCGGCCCAGTTGCCGGCGCAGAGCCGCTCCTGCCACACCCGTGACCAGTGCTCACGCTCGGTCTGGGACAGCTCCTCCTGATCAGGCACGTCGCGCAGCGCCTGGTCGAGCCAGCTGCCGGCCGCACGCCGGAACGCGAGGTCGCTGTCGCTGTCATCGAAGTCCACGCCGGGCTCCCCTGTCTTCGGGCACCTCACGGGTCGCGGTCACGCCGACACCTCCGGGGCACGGGTGAGCCGCGCCTTGTAGAGCTTGCCGTTGGGGTCGCGGGGCAGCGCCTCGCGGACGACGTACGAATGCGGACGCTTCGGCTTCGCCAGCCGTCCGGCGAGATGGGTACGGATCTGCGCGAGCGCTGCTTCGGCGTCGGGCGCGGTCTCGGTCAGCACGACGTGGGCCTGCGGCACCTCGCCGAACTCCGGATCGGGTACGCCGACGACTCCGGCGTCGGCGATCCAGTCGTGGCCGAGCAACGCGGCCTCGATCTCGGCCGGGTAGACGTTGACCCCACCGACCAGGATCAGTTCGGCGGCCCGGCCGGTGATGTACAGGAAGCCGTCGGCGTCGACGTGGCCGACGTCCCAGACGGTCATCAGGCCGTCGCGACGCGCGCCGTCGGTCTTGCCGGGGTCGTTGTGGTACTCGACCTGGTCGGAGCCCTGACGCATGTACACGATGCCGGTCTGGCCGACCGGCACCTCGTTGCCGGCCTCGTCGAGGATCCGCAGCGTCGAGATGGACGCGGGGCGACCGACCGTTCCCGGGTGGGCGAGCCACTCGTGCGGGCGGGCGATGGTGGTACCGACCTCGGTCGAGCCGTAGTACTCGTAGACCACCGGGCCGAACCAGTCGAGGATGCGCTGCTTGACCTCACGCGGGCACGGCGCGGCGCCGTGCAGGACGTAGCGCAGCGAGGAGACGTCGTAGCTGTCGCGAACCTGTTGGGGCAGTTGCAGCAGCCGGTAGAAGTGGGTCGGCACCATGCTGGTGCCGGTGACCCGCCGGTCGTGGACCCGACGCAGGAAACCCTCCGGCGTCCAGCCGTCCATCAGGACCATAGTTCCGCCGGCGTGCAGGGCACCCATCGCGGGGGTGATGTTCGCGGAGTGGTACAGCGGAGCCGAGACGAGCCAGGACCCGAAGGCGGGACGTTCCATCCCGAACTCCTGGAACAGCCACCGGTAGGTCGACGCGCCGGTGTCGGCGTCGACGCCGGCCAGCGGCCGCTTCACCCCTTTCGGGCGGCCGGTGGTGCCCGAGGTGTACATCATCAGCGAACCGGCCGGGGTCTGCTCCGGGCTCACCGTCGACATGCCGTCGGTGAGCCGCGACAACGGACGGACGCGACCGGTGGTCGGGACTCCGTCGACGTACACCTGGATCCCGGGTACGCCGGCGGCGGCCGCGGCGACGACCGGCTCCACCCGCGCGGAGCAGACGACGACCTTGGCACCGCTGTCGGCGAGGATGTAGGCGATCTCCGGCTCGGTCAGGTGGTAGTTGAGCGTCACCAGGTAGAGCCCCGACTGCATCGCCGCCAGGTAGAGCGCGACCATGCCGGCGCTGTTGGTCATCACCGCCGCGACCGTGTCGCCGGCACGCAGGCCCGCGCGGGTACGCAGGCCGTGCGAGATCCGGTTCACCTCGGCGTACAGCTCGCCGTAGGAGATCTGCCGATCGTCGGCAGTCACGATCGCGCACAGGTCCGGCTCGGCGGCCGCCCAGAGCCGGAAGCCGGTCCGCTCGTCGCTCATCGGACTCCTTGAGTTAAATTCCGACCATCCGGTATGTTGTTGTTTCCACAGTAAGGGAGGCGTCTGACGATGTCCAGACCTGTGAACGACGCGCACGCCGCCAGCTATCACGCCCGTCAGGTCCCGGACCCGACCGAGGTCACCGACGGGATCTGGGCGATCCCGGTCCCGCTGCGCGGCAGCGCACTGCGCTACGTCACCGTCTTCCTGGTCGACACCGGCGACGGCGCGGTCCTCATCGACGCCGGCTACGACCACCCGAGCTGCTGGGAGTCGTTCACCGGATCGGTCGCCGCGATCGGCCGCCGGGTCGAGACGATCTCCACCGTCCTGCTCACCCACAACCACCCGGACCACATCGGCTTCGCCGCCCGGGTCCGGGACCGGTCCGGTGCCCGGCTGGTCATGGGGCAGGCCGACGACTTCGCCACCATGCGCCGGAGCAGGGGTGGCTTCCTCACCCAGCTGCGCACCGCCCTCACGGCGACCGGTGCCCCGCCCGACGTCGTCGAGACGATGTACGCCGACGCGGTCGCGGTCACCGCGCACCACGAGGACCTGCGGATCGACCTGGCCGTGGCCGACGAGACCGAGTTGCGGTTCGGCGACGTGACCATCCGCGCCGTACCGGCCCCGGGCCACACCTACGGGCACACGGTCTACGTCGACACCCGCGGCCTGGTCTTCACCGGCGACACGATGATGCCCGAGGGCCCCACCCAGCTCGCGATCGTCAGCCGCGCCGACGACGACCCGGCGGCGGACCTGTTCCGGACGCTGGAAGGCATCCGCGACCTCGGCGCGACGATTGCCTGCCCGGCCCACCAGTTCCCGTACCGCGACGTCGCGGCCCGCGCCGACGAACTGGCCGCCTTCCACCGTGCCGAGGTCGCCACCGTCGACGCTCTGGCGACCGACGGGCGGGTCACCGCCTGGGACGTCGCCCGGCGGATGCAGTGGCGCAGACCCTGGGACGAACTCGGCCGCGGTACCCAACGGTTCTCCCTCGTCCATGCCCAGGCCCTGCTGCGGCACACGGCGGGCGTCCACCGGTAGTCGTCAGTCGCGTCGCAGCCGGTCATACGTCCAGTCCGGGCGCGCCGACGACCGCAGCTCCCGCAGGCTGCGCTTCAGCACCTTGCCGGACGGATTCGTCGGAAACTCGTCCACGACGTAGATCTCCTTCGGGACCTTGAAGCCGCCGAGTCGCTGCCGGGCATGTGCGATCAGCGACTCGGGCTCCAGGCCGGGCCGGCCGATCACGAACGCCACCGGGACCTCCAGCCACACCGGATGCGGTGCCGCCACCACCGACGCGGCCAGCACCAGCGGGTGGTCGGCCAGCACGTTCTCGATCTCGGCGCTGGACATGTTCTCCCCACCGCTGCGGATCATGTCCTTGAGCCGGTCCCGGATGTACAGGTAGCCGTCGGCGTCGAAGCGACCGATGTCGCCGGTGTGGAACCACCCGTCGCGCCAGGCCGCCCGGGTCGCCTGCGGATCGTCGAGGTAGCCGGGGCTCACCTTCGGGCCGCGTGCGATCACCTCCCCGTCGTCGCCGACCAGCACGTCGTTGCCGTCCGCGTCGACCACCCGTACCTGGACCCACGGCACGGGCAGGCCGACCGACCCCTGCTTGGACCGCATGTGCGCCTCGTCCAGGTACGTCAGGGCGCTGCACGTCTCGGTGAGACCGTAGCCCTCGATCAGCCGGGCGTCCGGGAAGAGCTCCCGCGCCACGGCGAACAACGCCGACGTGACCTGTGAATAGATGACCCACCGCACCGAGGTCAGATCGGCGGCGGCGACGTCGACCGCGCGGCGGACCATGTCGAGCATCGTCGCCGCCATCACCATGCCGGTGATCCGCTCGGTCTCGATCGTCCGCAGCACCGCCGCCGGTTCGAACCGCCGGTGCAGCACCATCGTGCCGCCGACATGCCAGATGCCGAAGCCCGGCAGGTCGGTGCCGCCGACGTGGTACAGCGGTGCGAAGTTGAGGATCCGGTCGCTCGGCCGCAGCCCGAGCTCGACGATCTGGGCGTGCATGTTCATGTTCACGTTGCCGTGGGTGAGCAGCACTCCCTTGGGCAGCCCGGTCGTACCGGAGGTGTAGACGATCCGGTGCAGGGCCGCCTCGTCGAGATCGGCGTCGGCGACCCGGGCACCCCGGTGGGTCCAGATCAGCGCGCGCACGTCTACCCAGCCGTCGTCGTCGATCGGCTCCAGCGCGAACCGGCGCACGTCGGCCACGGGCTCACTCGATCCGGCGTCGGTCAACGCCGCGTCGGTCAACGCCGCGTCGGTCAACGCCGCGTCGGTCAACGCGGCGAACTCCGGGACCGTCGCGACCGCCTGGACCCGCGCGTGCCGCAGCAACTGGGCCAGCTCCCCCGCGGTGAGCCGGTAGTTCAGTGGCACGAAGACCGCACCGAGCTTCGACAACGCCAGCGACAACAGCAGGAACTCGGGCACGTTGTTCGAGATGATCGCCACCCGGGCGTCGCGGCGGATCCCCTCGGCCGTCAGACCTGCGGCCAGGGCCTCGACGTCGGCGGCGAGCTGGCGGTGGGTCCACCGCCGGCCCTCGAAGACCAGCGCGTCGGCGTCGGCGAAACGCCGGGCGTTGCCGGCCAGCATCGCGGCGACGTTCGCCGTACTCATCCGGTCACCGCCGCCTCGCGCAGCTGCTTCTTGAGCACCTTGCCGGAGTCGTTGCGCGGCAGCGACGTCACGATCTGGACATACTTCGGCACCTTGTACCGGGCCAGTTCGGCCCGGCAGTGTTCGCGGATCCCCTCCGCCGTGGTGGTCGCCTCGGCGCGCAGGATCACGTACGCCTTCGGGACCTCGTCCCAGGTCGGGTCCGGCACCCCGACGACGGCGACCTCGCTGACGTCGGGATGCCCGGCGATGACCCGTTCGACCTCGGCGCTGGCGATGTTCTCCCCACCGGACTTGATCAGGTCGGCGCGGCGGTCGACGAACCACAGGTAGCCGTCGGCGTCGATCCGCCCGACGTCGCCGGTCAGGAACCAACCGTCCCGGCGGGTACGCCGGTTCGCCTCGTCGTCGTTCCAGTAACCGGGCGAGATCTTCTCGCCCCGGACGATGATCTCCCCCTCCACACCGGGCGGCACCGGCTGGAAATGTTCGTCGACGATCCGGATGTGCACCCCGGGGAACGGCGCGCCGAGCGCGCCGACCTTGCTCTGTTCGTGGGCGGCGTCCAGGTAGCAGACGCCGTTGCACAGCTCGGTCATGCCGAAGGTGTCCACCAGCCGTACGTGCGGCAGCCGGCGTTTCACCTCACGCCGGACGCTGGGCGCGACCCCGGCGAAGAGCAGGTAACGCAACGACGCCAGGTCCGACTGGTCGTCGCGGTCGAGCAGCCCGAAGAGGATCTGCGCCGCCAGGACCATGCCGGTGATCCGCTCCCGGGCCACGGTCCGGGCGATGTCGGCGGCCTTGAACGTCGGGGTCAGCACCATCGTCGCGCCGGCCACGAACGTCGCCAGGCCCGGCGCCTCCAGGCCGCTGACATGGAACAACGGTGCCGAGACGAGGATCCGGTCGGCTGCGGTGAGCTCCAGTTCGAGCACCTGCGCCAGATGGTTCGCCGTCAGGTTGCCGCAGGTGTGGATGACGCCCTTCGGGCGTGCGGTGGTGCCGGAGGTGTAGAGCAGCCGGTGCACGTCGGCGGCGGTCTTCTCCGCGTCCGGGACCCGTACGCCGGCCGGCTGCGCGGCGAGCAGGTCGACCAGCCGGCGGGCGTCGGCGACGACCCGGGCGCCGTTGGCCACCGCGGTCCGCAGGCCGGTCGTGGCCAGCAGGGTGGCGGCGGCGTCGGCGAAGTCGTCGTCGTAGATCAGCCCGGTGACACCGGCCTGGTCGAGGACGTACGCCTGCTCGTGGGGGTGCAGCCGCCAGTTCAGCGGAACCGAGACCGCACCGAGGCGGCTCAGCGCCAGCAGCTCGATGACGTAGGTGGCGCTGTTGCGGCCGAGCACCCCGACCAGGTCACCGTCGGCGACGCCGGCGTCGCGCAGTGCCGCCGCGTGCCGGTCGACGTCGGCGTCCAGTTCGGCGTACGTCCAGCGGGCGTCGGAATCGACCAGCGCCTCCCGGTCGGCGCGACGCAGCGCCTGCCGGCGCAGCGTCTCGGCGAAGTTGCTGGTCGCCATCAGCTGCCGCCCTCCCGCCGCCGGGCCAGGATCTCCTCCCGCGACGGCAGCGCCACGAACTCCAGCAGGTTGCCGTCGAGGTCACGGGCCGCGAACGCGGTGATCGGCCCGTAGTTGTCGAGCAGGACCTGGTTCGGCGGGCTCAGGCACTGCGCACCCAGCTCGACCAGCCGGGCGTACAGCTCGTCCATCTCCGCCAGCGGCACCGCGAAACTGAGCAGGAAGGTGCCCAGTTCCAGATGCCCGCCGGTCGCCGTCCGGGTCGCGGTGCCGTTCCACTCGATGAGCTCGAGCTGGCCGATCTGGCTCGGTCCCTGCAGGTACTGGACCCGGCCGGTGGTGCCGGCGGGCAGGCCCAGCGACACCTCGATGCCGGGTCCGGCGACGTCGGCCCGCAGGGTCCGGCGGTAGCCCAGTGCCTTCTCGTAGAAGTCCGCGGCGCGGTCGACGTCGGAGACGGTCACGGCCACGTGGTGTACCTCGCTCACCGGCATGGTGGCTCCCTTCTTGACGCGGCTCAGGCGGTTGGACCGGCGGGTCCGGACAGGGCCCGCTGGATCAGCGCGACCTCGTCGGCGCCGCTGTCGGGGACGATGAAGTCGTCGAGCCGGCAGATCTCGTCGATCGACGCGCTGATGTCGTCCGGCGAGACCGGCTCGGCACCGCCGTACCAACCAGGGGTGACGCCGAGGAAGATCCGCCCGACCCGGCCGCCGCCGACGGTGAGGATGTGCCGGTTGAGCTGGCACTGCCCGGAGGCGAGGTAGGTCGCCACCGCGGCGACGTGCCGGGGGTCGAACCGGTCGGCCAGCTCACCGAGAAGGTTCTCGGTCATCCGGGTCGCGGCGGTCGGTGCGATCGCGTTCACCAGGATGCCCCGGCGGGCTCCTTCCAGCGCGAGCACGTTCATCAGCCCGATCAGGCCGGCCTTGGCGGCCCCGTAGTTGGCCTGGCCGAAGTTGCCGAACAGCCCGGACGACGAGCTGGTCAGCACGATCCGCCCGTACCCCCGCTCGGCCATCTGCCGCCACGCGGGCCGCAGCACGTGGAACGCCCCGACGAGGTGCACGTCGAGGACGGCGCTGACGTCCTCCTCGCGCATCTTGGCCAGCGTGGCGTCCCGCAGGATGCCGGCATTGTGGATCACCGCGTCGATCCGCCCGTACTCGTCGACGGCCCGTGCGACGAGGTCGGCCCCGCCGGCAGCGGTGGCGACCGAGTCGGTCGACGCGACCGCGACACCACCGACGGCACGGATCTCGTCGACCACCCGCTGCGCCGCACCGGAGGAACCCGAACCGTCCACCGCCCCGCCGAGGTCGTTGACGACGACGCGGGCACCGCGTTCGGCCAGCAGCAGGGCGTGCGCCCGGCCGATCCCGTTGCCGGCGCCGGTGACGATCACGACCTGCCCGTCGAGACGCACCTCGGCGCTCACCGCTGGCTCCCCAGCACCGCGACGAACGCCACACAGGAACCGGGCTGCCCACCGAGGTTCTGTGCGAGGGCCAACCGGGCGTCGGGCACCTGCCGGGCACCGGCCTCACCCCGCAGCTGGGTGAAACACTCGAACATCATCCGCAGCCCGGTGGCGCCGATCGGGTGGCCGAACGATTTGAGCCCGCCGTCGGTGTTGACCGGCAACGCGCCGCCCAGGTCGTACCGGCCGTCGAGAATGTCCCGCCAGGCCTTGCCGCGTTCGGAGAAGCCCAGGTCCTCCATCAGCACCACCTCGGTCGGGGTGAAACAGTCGTGCACCTCGGCCAGCGAGATCTGCGTCGCCGGGTCGGTGACACCTGCCTGGTCGTAGGCCTGTCGCGCCGCCTGCACCACCTCAGGGAAGGTGGTGAAGTCGTAGCCGTCGGTGGCGAGCCCGGCCCCCGAGCCGGCGACGAACCCCATCCCCCGCAGGAACACCGGCTTGTCGGTGTACCGGTAGGCGTCCTCGGCGCGGACCAGGATCGCGGCGGCGGCCCCGTCGGAGACGCCCGAGCAGTCCAGGACGCCGAGCTGACCGGCGACACGTGGTGCGTTCTCGACGGCCTCGGCGGAGACCGCCTTACGGAACTGGGCGCGTTCGTTCAACACACCGTTCGCGTGGTTCTTCGTCGCGACCCTGGTGAGCGCGTCGCGCATGTCCCGCGCCCCGACGCCGTACGCCTGCTGGTAGGCGGGCGCGAGCAGGGAGAACCCGGCGGGCGCGGTCCAGTCGACGTCGGTGCCGTCGGCAGGTGGGTAGGCGGCGGCCAGACCGGAGTACGACGAGTCCTTCAGCTTCTCGACGCCGGTCGCCATCACCATGTCGTACGCCCCGGAGGCGACCGCGAACGCCGCGTTGCGCAGCGACTCCGAGCCGGTGGCGCAGTAGTTCTCCACCCGGGTGACCGGCTTGCCGACCAGCCGCAGCGGCCGGGCCAACGTCTGCCCGGACATGCCGGAACCCTGGGTGCCGACCCAGAACGCGTCGACGTCGTCGAGCGTGGCACCGGGCAGCGCGCCGACACATTCCTGCACCGCGTCGACCAGCAGGTCGTCGGCGGAACGGTGCCAGTGGTCGCGGAACGGGGTGCAGCCCATCGCGACGATCGCGACGTCGTGGGCCATACGTCTGCTGGCCATCAGTGCTGTCCTTCCACGGGCGGGTCCGGCACCGGAACCGGCCGGAGTTTCCAGAAGTAGTTGTGGATCGAGTCGGTGGTCCACAGTCGCCGGAAGGTGGGCGTCATCGGCATGCCCACCGTCACGTCGTCCGGCGCGACATCGGTCGCGTACGTGGTCAACCGGCCGCCGCCGTCGACGTCGGCGACGACGATCACGACCTCCGGCTCCGGCATGGTGGTCAGATGGTCCCTGGTGGCGGAGACGACCCGGGCGACCTTGTCCCGCAGCGAGACCTTCGCGGTGGGCTGCCCCGTCGACGCGGTTCCGCAGGACGCGCAGACCCGCCCCGGCGGGCTGGTGAGGTTCCCGCAGGCGTCACACCGACTGGCCTCGAGCCGGTACTTCCAGCCGGCGCGCCGGAACATCGCCGGGGAGGCCGGTGCCGGGGACGCGGGCCGCGCGGGGCCCTGCACGTCCAGCAGCCCGCGCCAGCGCAGGTAGCGGCCGTAGCCGACGGGCCGACGGGCGGCCAACTGGTCGCGGACGGAGCGCCCGGCCCGCGCCGACCGCACCCCCGCACCGGCCCGCCAGACGAACGCGTCCGCGCCTTCGGTGGCTGACAGCAGCAGAATCGTCCGGCCCGGCTGCGACTCGTCGAGCGCGGCGGCAAGCAGCAGGGCGGGATGGGCGGCACCGGTGAACCCGGTGGCCCGTTCGACCCGTACGTCGACCCCGGAACCGCGCAGTGCCCGCCGCAGCGCCGCGGCGGCCCGGGCGTTCGACGAGGAGACGACGACCTCGTCGACGGTGTCCAGGGACGCGGCGGCCATGGCCCGCCGGGCGGTGTCGAGGCCCGCGGTCACCAGGACGTCAGCGGTGAACCGTTCGTCCCAGACCCGGTCGTGACGTTCCCCGGGCAGTCGCCACCGTTCCAGGATCTCGGTGGTGTGTCCGGCGCGGGCGAGCAGCGCGGCGGCGCGGGTACCGCCGCCGACGAACGCCGCAGCGGCGTCGCCCTGGGCCAGCTCGTCGGGTGCCCCGGGCCGGGTGGTCCGCAGGTCGGCCAGCACCGCCGCCGCACCGGACCGGACGACGAGGTCGACAGCGGTCGCGCCGCAGCGGTGACCACGCAGGTCGACCGCGCCGACGGCCGGATCGAGCCCGAGCGCGGCATGCACCACCCCGGCCGAGGTCTTCGCCTCGTACGGTGCGCTGGTGGTCCCGAACAGCACCTGGCCGCGGACCGGATGGTCGACGGCGACGGAGCGCAACGCCTCGACGGCCATGGTGACGGCGTCCTCGTCGAAGGCGGCGACGCCGCGTACCGGGCCACCGGGTCGCGGCGGGTCGGCCGTGTCGAGTCTGTTGTCGTGCAGGGCGTACGCCGGCAGGTGTACCGCGTACCCGTCGACACCGGGCTGGTCAGGCATGTCGCGGTTCTCCTTCAGCTCCACGAGGGGATGGCGGCGAGCAGTCGCCGCGTGTAGTCCTGTTGCGGCTGCTCCAGCACCTGCAGGGCGGCACCCTGTTCGACGACCCGTCCGCCGCTCATCACCGCGATCCGGTCACAGATGTCGCTGGCGAGCATCAGGTCGTGGGTGACGAAGAGCAGGCCGATGCCGAGTTCGTCGACCAGGGTGCGGAACAGGCTGACCACCTTGGTCTGGGTCGTGACGTCGAGGGCGGTGGTGCATTCGTCGGCGATCACCAGCGAGGGACGGGTCACGACGGCCAGCCCGATGGCGACCCGTTGCCGCAGTCCACCGGAGAGCTGGTGCGGGTAGCTGTTCAGCACCCGGGCCGGGTCACTGATGCGCATCTGTCCCAGGACCTCCACCGAACGCCGCTCGACCTCCGCCCGGCTGATGCCCGTCACGTGCCGGCGCAGCACCTCCGCGAGCTGGGTGCGGACCTTCATCAGCGGGTTCAGCGAGCGTGACGCGTCCTGGAAGACCATGCCGACGGCACGGCCACGCACCCGGTCGGTCCGGTCGACCCCGGGTGCCACGACCACCTCGCCGGCGAGGGTGACAGCGCCGTCCTTCACCTGGACGTTGCGCTCGAGCAACCCGACGACGGTGCGGGCGAGGGTGGTCTTGCCGCTACCGGATTCGCCGACGACGCCGACGATCTGGCCACGCCCGACGTCGAGGTGCACGTCGTCGAGCAGCAGCAGGTCGTCGCCGGTCAGGCGGGCGGCGACGGTCAGGCCCGCGACGGTCAGCAGCGCGGTCATCGGTGCCTCTTCCGTGGGTCGTGGTGGGTGAGCAGCGCGTCGCCCAACAGGTTGACCAGCAGCACCAGCAGAGTGATGGCGAGGC
This sequence comes from Solwaraspora sp. WMMA2056, assembly GCF_030345095.1. Lineage (NCBI taxonomy): Bacteria > Bacillati > Actinomycetota > Actinomycetes > Micromonosporales > Micromonosporaceae > Solwaraspora > Solwaraspora sp. WMMA2056. Next base: position 4,293,910 of record NZ_CP128360.1, on the reverse strand, counting down.
CGGGGAACAGCGCGATCCACCAGGCCTGGCTGAGCTCATCCTGACCGGAGGCGAGCATCGAGCCCCAGCTGACACTCGGCGGTGGCACACCCAGGCCGAGAAAGCTCAACGCGCTCTCGACCAGGATCGCCGTACCGATCTGGAGGGTGCCGAGCGCGACGACCGTTCCGGCGAGGTTGGGCAGGACGTGCCGCGCGACGATCCGCGTCTCCGACGCTCCGGCCGCCCGCAGTCCGGTCACGAACTGCCGTTCCCGGATCGCCAGGGTCGCCGAGCGGGTGACCCGGGCGCAGACGGCCCAGCCGGTCAGCGCCAGCACCAGGAACAGCACCGGCAGGGAGCTGCCCCGGTTCGAGATGATCGCGAGCGCGACCAGGATGAACGGCAGCGCCAACTGGGCGTCGATGAGCACCGAGATGACCCGGTCGACCCAGCCACGGAAGTAGCCGGCCAGCATGCCGAGCAGGGTGCCGGGGCCGATCGCGACCAGGGCGCCGACCAGGCCGATCAGGATGGTCAGCCGGCCTGCGGAGACAAACTGGGTGAGTACGTCCTGGCCGAGCTTGTCGGTGCCCAGCGGGTGAGCCCAGGAGCCGCCGTCGAGGAAGGCGGGCGGCCGTCGGGTCGCGGCCAGATCCTGCCCGGTCTCCGGCAGCAGTCCGGTCAGTGGCAGCACCAGGACCAGGCCGGCGACCACCACCAGCGGCAGGGAGAGCCAGAACACCGAGGTCCGGGCACGCCGTACCGGGCGTCGGGGCGCTTGCGTCGTCGGCGCCGGGTGGAGATCTGATCTGCTCATGGCCGTCACCTCACCCTCGGGTCGACCGCGGAATGGATCACGTCGACGACCAGGTTCAGCAGGACGAACGTCAGGGCACCGAAGACGACGATCGCCTGGACGAGCGGAAAGTCACGGAACTGGATGGCCTGCAGCGCGAGCTGACCGAGACCTGGCCAGGAGTAGACGTACTCGATCGCGACCGCGCCGGAGAGCAGGATGCCGGTCTGCAGTACGACGATGGTCAGGATCGGCATCATTGCGTTCTTGAACGCGTGCCGCCAGACGACCTGTCGCCCGCGCAGTCCTCGGGCCCGGGCGGAGTCGATGTACGGCTCGGCCAGCGCCTCAGCCATCGACGCCCGGGTGAGCCGGGCGATCTGCGCCATCGGGTACACCGACATGGTGACGGCGGGCAGGATCAGATGTCGTGCGGTGCCGGACTGGCCGGCGGGCAACCAGCCAAGGTTGACGGCGAACAGCGCCACCAGCATCATGCCGAACCAGAAGACGGGCACCGACTGGCCGAGCAGGGCGAGGGTCGACGCGGCGCGGTCCCACCAGGTGCCCTCCCGGGTCGCGGCCAGCACTCCGAGCGGCACGCCGACGAGTACGGCGAGCGCCATCCCGGCGGCGACCAGTTGCAGGGTGAACGGCAACCGGTCGGCGATCAGCGTGGTGTTTGCCTGATAGAACTGCAGCGACTGACCGAGGTCACCGGTGAGGATGCCCTTGAGGTAGTCGAGGTACTGCACGGCCAGCGGCAGGTCGAGACCGAGTTCGTGGCGCAGTGCGTCACGCTGCTCCGGGGTGGCCATCGGGCCGAGAATGGCAACGGTCGGATCGCCGGAGAGCCGGCCGAGTGCGAAGGCCAGGCTGAGCGCGATGAGCAGCGAGGCGAGCAGTGACGCGAGCCGGCTGCCGACGCGCCGTACCGTGGTGGTCTTCATCGGCGGGACCTCCAGCGCGCGCCGGGCATCGCGGCGAGCAGTTCGCGCGTGTAGTCGTGCTCCGGGGTGACGAAGACCTTCTCGCAGGGCCCGGACTCGACGACACGGCCGTGGCACATGACGTGCACAAGATCGCAGACGGACCGGACGACGGCGAGATCGTGGCTGATCATCAACAGTGCCGCGCCGGTGCTGCGGCGGATCTCGGTCAGCAGCTCCAGCACGTCGGCCTGCACCGAGACGTCGAGACCGGAGGTCGGCTCGTCGGCGACGATCAGCCGTGGCCGCATGAGTAGCGCCCGTGCGATGCAGACCCGCTGGGCCTGGCCACCGGAGAGCTGGTGCGGGAAGCGGTCCAGGATCTGCGGCGCGAGCCGGACCCGGTCGAGCAGGTCGGTGTCGCTGATCCAGGAGGTGCGCGCCGGTTGCAGCCCGCGGAGTTCCCGTAGCCCGGAGCGCACCGACTGCCGGGGGTCGAGCGACCCGTGCGGATCCTGGAACACCACCTGCACCTCGGGTCGCAGCCGCCGCAGCTGCGCCCGACCGGTCGAGGAGAGTTCGTGCCCGAGGAGTCTGATGGTCCCGACGCCACGGGCGCCCAGCCCGGTCGCCGCCATCGCGAGGGTCGTCTTGCCGGATCCCGACTCGCCGACGACGGCGACGCTCTCGCCCGCGCCGATCCGCAACGACACACCGTCGACGGCGCGCAGGGCCGTCCCCGTGCGGCGGTCGCGGTGTTCGACCACCAGGTCGTCGACCACCAGTACGGCGGTGTCGGTGTCCGGGGTGCGGGAGTGCCGGTCACCCGGCACCCCCGCCTGCACTACCTCGGCCATCGTCAGCGGGTCGTCTTCGTGAAGTCCACGGTGTTCAGCGGACCGAACTCGACGCCGGTGACACCGGGACCGGTCGCGTAGTTGAAGATCTGCCGGTAGAGGGGGACATAGCAGTGCTTTTCGACCACTCCGATGGTGTTGAGCTGCTCGTAGATGGGAGCGGCCTGTTCGGCGCTGTCCTGTTCGAGGGCCTGCTGGGCGAGTTGGTCGATCTGTGGGTCGGGACAGTTGCCGGTCAGCGACGCGGTCTTCATGAATCCGCTGACGAAGTAGTCCGGCACCGCGACGTTGGGAACCCCGGCGAAGATGGCGATACCGGGAACCTGACGTCCGATGATCCGTTGGACCAACGTTCCGTAGTCCAGCGGCTCGTAGGAAACGGCGAAGCCGGCCTGTTCGAGGCTGCCGCCGACGGCCTGGGCGACCTCTTCGATGTTGGTGTACTGCGCCGCCGGGTAGGTGATCTGCACGGCCGGGGTCGCGTCCCCGACGAGTTGTTCGGCCCTCGCCGGATCGGCGGTGACACTGTCCTGCGGCTGCTGGCCGGGCCGGACGTTGAGCAGGCCCGCATCGGCGGCGGCCTGGCCGTCGAAGATGCCGCTGACGATCGCGTCGCGGTCGATGGCCAGGGCGGCGGCCTCGCGCAACTGCGGGTCGTCGAACGGTTCCTTGGTCGAGTCGAGGAAGGCGATGATCTTCATCGCGGTCTCGGTGCTGACCACCTCGACGCCGGCCGCCTCGGCTGTCTGCGCCTGAGCCGGTGGGAGGTCGAAGGCGATGTCGACGCTGTTGCTCTGGATCAACGCAAGACGTTGCGCGGCTTCGTTGGCCCAGGTGAAGGTGATGCCGCCGTTCGCCGGCGCCTCGCCCCAGTAGTCGGAGTTCGTGGTGACCGAGATGTCGCGACCCGCGTTGGCGCCGGCCCACACGTACGGCCCGGTGCCGACCGGCGCCGCGGCGAAGCCCTCGGATCCCTGCTCCTGGTAGTAGGCCGGCGGCACCAGGTAGACCGTGGTGAGCAGATCGGGAATGTTGTACTGCGGCGTCCCGGTGGTGAGCACGACGGTCGTGTCGTCGGTGGCCTCGATGGAGGTGACGTTGCTGAAGTAGGACTTCAGCGGCGACGCCTCGGTGTCACGGGTGAGGGTGATGGTGTTCGCGACCGCGGCGGCGTCGGCCTTTTCGCCGTTGCTGAAGCTGATGTCGGGGCGGACCGTGAACGTCCAGGTCGTCGCGTCGGTACGGGCCCAGTCGGTGATGAGGCCGGTGTCGGTCGGGGCGAGGGCGGAGTCGGTGTCGATCAACGGTTCGAGCATCGTGGCCCAGACGATCTGGGCGGAGCGTGCCCCGACGATCGGGTCGAGGGTGGCTGGCTGGGCCGCGAGCAGCGCGCGGATGACAGTCGGGCCGGATTGTCCGGTCTCGGTGGAATCAGTGCCACCGCAGGCGGTGAGGCTGACGCTTGCGACGGTGATGGTGGCGGCCGCCACGAGGGACCGCCGCAGGAGCGGGGATTTCATGATCATCGGGGTGTCCTTCACAGCGATGGACCCGTTCATGCCACCGCGTGACGCGCCGGTGACGTTGGCCACAAAGTACCGACCAGCCGGTATCAAGTCAACGGTTCCACCAGGTATCTCGACTATGACATTCGCATGACAAAGCCCAGCCGACCAGGGACGTTGTTTTCATACCGACCGGTATGTATGATCGGCCGGGTGGACCTCACCCTCACGCCACGACACAACGGACGCCTCATCCAGGTGCGTTACGACAACGCGGCCCGCGGCAACTGCCTCGACGACGCGACGCTGGGCGAACTCGTCCGCGCGCTGGAGGCCGCCGCGGCCGACGACGCCTGCACGGTCGTCCACCTCGAGATGGCCGGACGGCACTTCTGCGGCGGCTGGGACACCTCGGCGTTCGCCGGACTGGCCGACAGGTCGCCCGAGGCGGTCGCCGACGGCCTGCGCGCCAGTGACGCCGCGTTACGGCGGATCCGGCGGCTTCCGGTGCCGGTCGTCGCCCCGGTACGGGGACGCGTGATCGGCTTCGGCGCCGGCCTGCTCGACGCCGTGCACCTGCCGATCGCCGCCGCCAGCGCCAGCCTGTCGCTGCCCGAGGCCCGCTACGGTTTCGCCCCCGCTGGCGTCGGCCACACCATCGCCCAGGTGCTCCCTCGTTCACTGGCCTACCACCTGCTGACCGGAGTCGCCACGGCGACGGCCGACCAACTCCTCGCCTGGGGACTGGTCGCCGGAGTCGTCGCCGACGACGGCCTCGACCGTGCGGTCGAGGCCCTGGTCGAGTCGCTGCTCGCCGTACCCGGCCGCACGCTACGGGCGGTGGTCGAGGTCGTCGAGTCCAGTTTGGCCACCGGCGCTCCCGATCATGCCTACGACGTCTCGGCCCACAGCATCGTCGCCAGCGTCACCACCCGAGGAGCGTCCGGATGAACAGGCGATTCCGGCCCGGCGAGGCCGTCTGGGTGGAGTTGTCCACCCCCGATCCGGACAAGGTCGAACCCTTCTACCGCGCACTGCTGGGCTGGACGGTCCGCTCCGAACGGCTCGGGGCCACCACGTACCGGATGTGCGGCATCGACGGGCGCGACGTGGCCGGCATCTCGAACGCCGCCGCCCTGCACGGCGGTCGCCCCCGGGGCTGGATCGTCTACTTCGCGGTCGACGACGTCAGCCACTCCGCCGCCCGGGCGGTCGCGCTCGGCGGCGAGCTCGTCACCCGTCCGCGTTACCTGCCGGCCGCCGGTACGGGCGCCGTGGTCATCGATCCGTTCGGCGCCGCGTTCGGCCTCTACCAGGGCGAGTCACGCTCCGGCGTCCAGATGCTCAACTCGGTCGGCGCACTGTGCTGGAACGAGCTGGACACCGGGGAGCCCGCCGAGTCGGTGACCTACTACCGGTCCCTGTTCGGCTACGCCACCCGCCGCACCGGCGACACGCCGACCTCCCGGCCGTACACCCTGCTGATGCTCGACGACGTCGCGGTCGCCGGCGTCCTCGCCCTCGACAACGAATGGCCGAATCTGATCCCGGCGAAATGGATCACCTACTTCGCCGTGGCCTGCCTTCCCCAGGCGCTGACCCAGGTCTGCGCGCTCGGCGGGACGCCGACCGTCGGCCCGGTCGACAGCCCGTACGGACCGCTGCACCTGGTGAAGGATCCCGGTGGTCACACGCTCTGCCTCATCCAGCTCGACGGCGGACTTCGCCCCGGGCACGACTCCTCCCCCAGGCGGTGACCCGGTGACGGCCGAGCCCTTGTTCGACTCCACCCAGTTCCGCCAGGTGTGCGGGCACTTCCCCACCGGCGTCACCGCCGTCACCGCCGTTACCGCGCAGGGCAACGTGGCCGCGCTGACCGTCAACTCGTTCACCTCGGTATCGCTCCAGCCCGCGAAGGTGCTGTTCTGCGTCACCAGCTCCTCGTCCAGCTTCGCGACCCTCGTGGCCGCCGAACGGATCGCCATCCACATCCTCAGCCGTGACCAGGAGGACGTGGCGCGCCGGTTCGCCACCTCGGGACTCACCGGCACCGAGAAACTCGCCGGGGTCTCCTGGGCACCCGGTCCGGACGGTGTCCCGGTGCTGACCGGCACACCGGCGATCCTCGCCGGCCGCCGCGACCACGTGATCACCAGCGGCGATCACGTGATCATCCTGCTCGATGTCGACCACGTGCACCTGAAGCCGACGAACGTACCGGCGTTGTCGTTCTACCGGGGCCAGTTCGTCAACCCGTCGAGCGCCACGACCGAGTGAGCCGTCGACGCGGCTCAGGCGTAGTACCGGAACAGGATCTCCGCCACGCAGCAGGGTGTCGACCCGTCCGCGAACTCGACCGCCACCGACGCCTTGGCCTGCACGCCGGCACCGGCACCGGCACCGGGTACGGCGTCGATCGCCCGGGCGGACACCAGTGTCGCGACCCCTTGGACCGGTACGCCGGGTGGCAACGGTGTGACGAAACGGACGCGGTCGAGGCCGTAGTTGACCCCCATCGAGAAGGTCCGCACCTCGAGGATGTCCGCGAGCAGGCGTGGCACGAGCGCCAGCGTCAGGAAACCGTGCACGATCGTCGTCCCGAACGGCCCGGACCGCGCCCGCTCGACGTCGACATGGATCCACTGATGGTCCCCGGTGACCTCCGCGAACTGGTCGATCTGTGGTTGGGTCACCACCTGCGGTTCGCTGACCCCCAGTTCTCTACCGACGAGGTCAAGCAGATCGCTCGGGACACCTACGGTCGTACGCGACGCGGTTCGCACGGTCAGGTCACTCCTCAGATCGTCGGACGAGAGCCACGGACCCCCCCGCCGACACACTGCACCTGCCGTGGGCGACCGGAGCCAGCACGAGGATACCAACATTCCGACCGGATGGTATTCTTGCTGCCACGATGCCGGACGAGGAGGTCGCAGGTGTTCGAGGCCTACCAGCTGCCCGAGGAGCACAAGACCGTACGGGACGCCGTACGCGCGGTGTGCGACGACAAGGTCGCCCCGCACGCAGCCGTCGCCGACGAGACGGCCGAGTTTCCCGGGGCCTCCTACGACGCGTTACGGGCGGCCGACTTCCACGCCCCGCACGTCCCGGTCCGGTACGGCGGGGCCGGTGCGGACGCCCTCGCCACCGCGATCGTCATCGAAGAGGTCGCCCGGGCGTGCGCCACCTCCTCGCTGATCCCGGCCGGCAACAAGCTCGGCACCATGCCGCTGCTGCTCGCCGCCGACGAGCACCTCAAACAGCGGTACCTTCCGCCGGTGGCCCGCGGCGAGGCGATGTTCTCCTACTGCCTGTCCGAGCCGGACGCCGGCAGCGACGCGGCCGGCATGCGGACCCGCGCCGAACGCGACGGCGACACCTGGGTGCTCAACGGAGTCAAGCGCTGGATCACCAACGCCGGGCTGAGCGAGTACTACACGGTCTTCGCCGTCACCGACCCGACGGCCCGCGCACGCGGGATCTCCGCGTTCGTGGTGGAGCGATCCGATCCGGGCGTCAGTTTCGGCGCACCGGAGAGGAAGCTCGGCATCAAGGGATCCCCGACCCGCGAGGTGTACCTCGACAACGTCCGCATCCCGGACCACCGGATCATCGGCGCACCGGGAACGGGCTTCGCGACGGCGATGCGGACCCTGGACCACACCCGCGTCACCATCGCCGCCCAGGCGCTGGGTATCGCCCAGGGCGCCCTCGACCATGCACTTGGATACGTCCGACAGCGCCAGCAGTTCGGCCGATCGATCGCCGACTTCCAGGGCGTCCAGTTCATCCTCGCCGACATGGGTATGACTCTGGAGGCCGCTCGACAGCTGACGTACGTGGCAGCCGGCAAGTCCGAACGCGACGAGCCGGATCTCACCTACTTCGGCGCGGCCGCGAAGTGCTTCGCCTCCGACGCAGCCATGAAGATCACCACCGACGCGGTCCAGCTGCTCGGTGGCTACGGCTACACCCGCGACTTCCCGGTGGAACGGATGATGCGCGACGCGAAGATCACCCAGATCTACGAGGGCACCAACCAGGTGCAACGCATCGTGATGGCCCGCACGCTGCTGGCCGGCTAACCGCCCCGGACCGACTCAGCAGAGACCGTCGAGCACCATCACGCTGAACTGGCGCGCGACTTCGTCGATGCTGAGCGGGCCGTCGACGTTGAGCCACTGGTACGCCCAGGCGCACATCCCCACGAGACCGAAGGTGACGATCCGCGCGTCCACGTCCGTACGGAAGACCCCACGGGCGATGCCGTCCTGGATCATCGCCGCGAAGGCTGCTTCCACCAGGTCACGCTTACGGCTGACCTCGGCGAACATGTCGCCGGCGAGATACCGTCGTTCCTGATAGAAGATCGTCACGTGGGCGCGGTACTCGGCCACGCTGGTCAGGCTGAACCGGATGAGCTCCGCCACCCGCGCCTTCGGGTCGTCGTTGTCCGACTCGATCTGCTGGATCGCGGACAGCTGCGCCTCCAGGTACTCCTCCTGGATGTGCCGCAGCAGGTCGTCCTTGCTCTCGAAGTGATGGTAGAAAGCACCTTTCGTAAGCCCGGCCTGGTCGGCGATCTCCTGCACCGACGTCCGGTCGAACCCACGACGCTCGAACAGCTCCAACGCGCTGGCGATCAACGACTTGCGGGTGTTCTCCGGGTCGTAGCCGTCCGCCCAGCGCTGCCGGCGTCGGGCCGCCCCCGGGCGGTTGGATATCGCACGAGCCATCTGTGGCCTCCGCTTCCGGCTTCTCCTCAGCGCCCACGAAATCCTACCGCCCAGTCGGAAGGTTAGTCGCGGGGACCCTACCTGATCGGACGTGCCGGGATCTCCGGACGTCAGAGTACGGCGCGCAACGGGGCCGGGCCAGTCACCTGACCTGTCACCGACGCCCCGTTCACCGGTAGCGTCGGTACCGTGGATCTGAACGAGATCGCCGATCGGCTCGGGGTGCCCGTCGCGGAGGTCGACCGCGTACACCGACTCGCCGGCGACTGGCCGGCGGCGCCACCGCCGGCCAGAGCCGACGCGGCCGCGGTCCTCGACCGGCTCACGGTACGGCCGGACGACGCCGCCGAGATCATGGCCGGCTGGCCCGATCTCGACTCTTCACTATGGACAGACGAGCTGCGCTGGCTGCTCGACCGGTCGACCGCCCTGGTCCGGGCCGACCTGGGCGGCTACGGTTGGCTACCGCCCGGGCCGGAGCTGCCGCGCGAGCGGGGACCCGCCTGGCGGCATCTCTACGTCTACGCGTACCTGGCGATGGTCGACGTGGTCCGGGCGTACCACCGCGACCACGGCATCGCCGATGACCTGTCCTGGGCAACCTTGGCGGACCTGGGTCGCAACCTCGCACTCGACCGGCGGATGCACGGCGAGGGCTGGCCGGTCATGCAGGCCTGGCTGACGTTGCACGCGCGAGGCGGCCTCTACGAGCTGGGCCGGCTGCAGCACCAGCGCGGGGACACCGCCATCGACCTGCACGTTCCCGACGCGGGGCCGTTGACTCCGGCGGCGGTCGACACGTCGCTCGACGCGGCGCGGGCGTTCTTCCCCCGCCACTTTCCCGACGAGCGGTACACCGCGTTCGCCTGCGGGTCGTGGCTGCTCGACCCGCAACTGCGGGAGTACCTGCCGGCGGACTCCAACATCGTCAGATTCCAGCGCCGGTTCGAGCTGGAGCCCTACGTGGAGTCCGACGGGCCGGACGCCGACGTCGAGATCCTGCGGTTCGTGTTCCGTACGCTGGCCACGCCGCTGGACGCGCTGCCGCGCCGCACGCTGCTGCAGCGCGCGGTCATCGACCATCTCACCGCCGGCCGGCACTGGCAGTGGCGTCGCGGTCAGTTCCCGATCTGACCGCTCCCGATCTGACCGCGACCGGTGTGCCGGGCAGCCGACGGCCAACGCCGCTGCTGGGCGGTCTCCGGCACGGGCACTCCCCGCGCGCGGGCAATGACGTTCCATGCCTGTTCGGTGTCGATCCCGAGCCGGGTGAGCAGGGCGGCGGCGATCAGCGAGGACCGGCCGATACCGGCGCGGCAGTGCACCGCGACGTGCCGGCCGGTGCGCAGTGCGGTGGCGAGCAGGTCGAGCAGCGGTCGGATGGCCTGATGGTCCGGCACGCCGAAGTCGGCGATCGCCCAGGCGTGGAACTCCAGCCCGGCCCGGGTCGCCGCCCCTGCCTCGTCGGTCAGGGCGAGCTCGTCGCGCTCGGCCGAGGTGAGCAGGCAGACCAGAATGTCGATGTCGGCGGCCCGGACGGCGCGCAACTCGTCGTCGAGCCAGTCGCCGCCGCGCGGTCGCGCCATGATGCTCAGCCGCGCCGGGGCCGGCGCCGGTATCGGGAACAGGGTCGGTGCCGGCAATGGATGATCCTTCCGCCGCAGAGAGCGCAGCCGTCCGGTTCTGGCAGCAACGTGGCTGTCGGAACCGGACGGCTGTGGACGACTCCGGTCCGCGCCGGTCGATCACGCGGCCCGCCGGGCCACCGCCCTCAGCCCAGGTGGGCCTCGATGGTGGCGATGATGCGCGGACGCATCTCGGCGGCGCTGATCACGGCATCCACCGAGCCGACCTCGACGGCACGGGCGATGTTGTGGATCCGGTCGAACTCCGTCGCCACCTCGCCCAGCTTCTCCGCCCGTACCGACGAACGGAACTCGTCGAGCTCGGCGGTCAGCGTGGCGCGGTCGGTACCGGACGCGGCCGCCACCCGGGCCTCCAGGTCACGCACCCGGGGGTCTCTGGCGGTCCGGGCGTCCACCTCCCCGGAGAACACGACGGCGGCGGCGGGAGCACCACCGAGGACCGAGGCGAACGAGCCTTCCAGCGCGAGCACGGTCATCTGGGGGTTCAACGCCTTCGAGAAGACCACGAACGCGCCACCGTGGTACCGGGAGATCACGCAGAACACGATCGGCCCCCGGAAGTTGACGATCGCCCGGCCGATCTCGGCACCGTACTCGAGCTGTAGCTTGCGCATCGACTCGGGCGAGCCGTCGAAGCCGGACAGATTGGCCAGCACCACCAGCGGTCGGTTGCCGCTGGCCGCGTTGATCGCCCGCGCGGCCTTCTTCGACGACTGCGGGAACAGCGTGCCGGCGGTGTAGGTGTCCGGGCCGTCGGTGGGCGGGAACCCGCGCCGGGGCACCGTCCGTGACTCGATGCCGAGCAGACACACCGGTACGCCACCGAGGTGGACGTCCTGCACCACGGCGGTGTCGGCGTCGGCCATCCCGGCCCAGCGCTCCAGCACCGGGTGGTCCTGGTCGGCCAACGCCCGCATGACGGTACGGATGTCGAACGGCTTCTTGCGGTCGGGGTTGGCGGCGGCGGAGAAGATCTCGCCGACGGTGGTGAAGTCACTGCCGGCCACCGTGTGCGGGAACGAGGAGATGTCCCGGTCGACAGGGTCGGTGGTGGTCGTGCGCCGGGGCCGGGACTCACCCGGCACGACGTACGTGTGATCGTAGTGGGCCAGCAGCACGTCGCGCGCGGCGGTCAGGTTCGGCGCCCAGTACTGTGCCTGCCCGTTCGGACCCATCACCCGGTCGTAGCCGCCGATGCCGAAGTTGTCCTCGGCGGAGACGCCACCGGAGAAGTCCAGCGACTGCTTGCCGGTGAGCACCATCGCCGAGTCCGGCGTCATCACCAGGATGCCCTTGGTGTGCATGAGCATCGTCGCCTCGGCGTTCCAGTACGGCTGGGCCCCGACGTTGATCCCCGCGACCACGATGTTTATCTCGCCGCCAGCCTGGGTGAACTCGACGATCCGCTTGAGTGCGGCGGCGACCCAGTCCATGTTCTCGGTACCCGACTCCATCGAGATGCGGGCTCCGGCGGACAACGCGTACCACTCCAGCGGCACCTGCATCCGCTCGGCGAGGTCCAGGGCCGCGATGATCCGGCGGCATTCCGGCTCCGACAGGGCGCCGAGCGACTTGGTGGGGTCACCGAGCAGCACGACCCGGCTGATGCCCTGCGGGTGCCGGGGAGTCACCGTGGTGACCACCCCGGCGACGATCGCCGCGCGGTTGCGCCCCTTCGGCCGGTCGACCGGCACCAGCGCGTGGGCGTCGTCGAGGTCGTACTCGACGAAGTCGCCGAGACGGCCGGTCAGCTCGTACGGGTAGACCGTGTTGCGGCTGCTCGCCCGCAGCACCTTCAACCGGTAGTCGTCCAGCGGCTCGACCGGTTCGACCGGCGGCTCGCCGACGGTCAGTTCGGCACCGCCGCCGGTGGCGTCGAAGGAGATCCGCACGGCGATCTTCACCAACTCGCCGGTCGCCCGGTCACGCTGACGCCCGATGAACAGGATCTCCTCCAGCCCCGCTCCGGTGGTCGTCGGACGTACCCGCCCGGCGATCATCTCCATCTCCTCGCGGGTCAGGTCGTTGGGCGGCCAGACGTAGATGACGATCCGGTTGGTGCTGAAGCGGGTCTTCGACGGTCGCCGCGACTGGACCCGGCGGATCGAGTCGAGGCAGGCCGCGACGGTGTCCTCGGTGGTCGGCAGCGAGACCAGACGTCCCTCGTGGTCACGCAGCTGGGTCAGGTCACGCACCTGGGCGAAGGCCACGAGACGCTCGTCGGAGGAGTTCTCCCGGGCGACGCACCGGAAGAGGTAGACCTCCTCGTCCGACGACGGCAACCGGGTCAGGTCGAACTTGCGCAGCCGCTCCAGCTGCATCCGCTGGGCGATGTACGGGTGCAGGCCACGGATCAGCCGTTCCTCGACCATGCCCTGGCTCGACGGGCGGAACGTGAAGTGGTGGTGCATGACCGCGCCGGCGCGACCGGCGATGGTGGTGGTCACCCGACGGACCTGGGGCGGCAACGGTTGCGCGGCGACGACCTCGAGCAGCGCCGCCGCCATGGCGTCGAAGTCCTCCGGCTGGTTCTCCCAGGCGAGATAGACGTCGGCGTCGATGGAGTCGTGCCCGGTGGCCAACTGGGCGAGTCCACCGAGCGCGGCGCCGAGCGTGTCGATGTCCACGGCGGCGGTGACCACACTCGAGTCGACCCGCTCGGCGACCACGAAGGTGCACCCGGCGACCTGGTGCGCACGGGTCGCGGCGATGCCCTTGTTGCCGTAGTAGCGCCGGGTCAGCACCTCCAGCATGACCGCGTTGTCGAGGTGGTCCCGGACGATCCGTTGACCGAGCAGCCGGACCAGCGGTTCGGTACTGCGTACCATCTCGGCGATGCGCTCGGCGCGGTCCGGGGCGTCCGGGTGGGCGTCCAGGTGCCGCAGGTGCGCGCGGACCTTGGCGTAGACGCGGGCCCGGTTGCGCCGCAGCAGCGGCTGAGCGAACCAGGCGAACACCACCCCACGGGCAAGGTCGGCGATGACCGGGAAGCGGACCTGGGTCGCGGCCACCAGCCGCTCCAACGCGAGACCGGCGGGCTCGTGCAGCAGTTGGCCGGGCGGTGGCTCCCGCAGCCACGCCCGCAGCAGGGTGGCGACGACACCGGCGTCGGCGGCGGCCCGCTGCAGGGCGAGGAAGATCCGGAAGACGGCAGCTTCGAGATCGGCGGAGCGCTCCAGATCGGTGACGCCGTAGTGGCCCAGGGCCTTGGCCAGCTTGGTCTGGAAGGCGTCCGGCAGACCGGCCCGTTCGACGTCGAGGCTCTGCAGGTAGGTGTGGAAGTACTCACGGTCGCTGTGCACGTGGCCGTCGGCGCCGTCACCGTCGGTCGGCCGGTTGCGGCTCAGCTCGGCGAGGTCGGCGAAGACCTCGATGAGGTCGATCTCGGCGGCCAGCGGCCGGTCGCCCTCGTCGGCGGCGACCTGGCGCGCGACGAGGTAGTCGTCGAGCACCCGGCGGTCGTCGTGCGGGTCGACGTCGAAGCCGAGCAGCAGACCGCGCAGGTCTTCCTGGCCGCGCCGGGCACGCTGCGGTGCCGGGGTCGCCCCGGTCGCGGCGGGCATGTCCAGTTCGACGGGCGCGGCGGCCGGCCCGGCCGCCGTGGCGTCGCCGTCGGCCACCGGTTCCAGGCGCAGCAGCGGCGCGCCGGCCTCGACCTGGTTGCCCACCGAAACGGCCAGTTCCTTCAGCACGGCCGTAAACGGTGCCCGCAGGACCGTCTCCATCTTCATGGCTTCCAGGACCAGCACCGGTGCCCCTGGCTCGACCTCGGCGCCGACCTGCGCCGGGGTGGCGACGACCAGCGCGGGCATCGGGGCTCGCAGGACCCCACCCTCGTCGCGGCTGACCCGGTGGGTCACTCCGTCGACCTCGACCAGGTGAACGGGCCCGTGGGTGCCGGTGGCCAGGCGGTGGCGGCTGCCGTTGACGACGATCTGCCCGGTGTGCCGGTCGAAGCGGTCCAGCTCGACGTCGGCGCTGTGCACGGCGTCGCCCGCTTCGATACCGACGCGGAACCGGTACGCACCGGTCCGGGCCACCCGTACCCGGTAGCCGACACCCCGCAGTTTGAGGTCGACCGGTCGGCCGCTGGCGTGCTGCACCTGGGGGCGGCCGCCGGACGCGGTGGACAGCAGGCGTTGCCGCTCGACCTGCTCGTCGGCCTCGTAGCCCTCGATCGCGGCGGCGGCGAGCGCGACGGCGACGTGCCGGTGCGAGACGAGCCGACCCTCGCCGCGGACCCGGTCGATCCAGCCGGTGTCGGCGCTGGCGTCGATCACCTCGGGCTGGTCGAGCAGGTCGAGCACGAAGCTCTTGTTCGTCGCACCGCCTTCGATGATCACGGTGGTGTTCGCCATCGCCCGACGCAGCCGGCCGAGTGCCTCGTCGCGGTCCCGTCCGTACGCGATGATCTTTGCGATCATGGAGTCGAAGGCCGCAGGAATGGTGTCGCCCTCACTGACCCCGGTGTCCACCCGGATACCCGGCCCGGAGGGCAGGTCCAGCCGGGCGATCCGGCCGGGTGACGGCGCGAAGTCGCGGTCGGGGTCCTCGGCGTTGAGCCGGGCCTCGACGGCGTGCCCGCGCTCGGGCGGCGGCCCACCCTCGAGGCGTCCACCCGAAGCCACGTGCAGCTGCGCCTTGACCAGGTCGAACCCGGTGGTCGCCTCGGTGATCGGATGCTCGACCTGCAGCCGGGTGTTGACCTCGAGGAACGCGAACATGCGGTCACCCGGGTGGTAGAGGAACTCCACGGTCGCCGCGCCCCGGTAGCCGACCGCGACGGCCAGCCGTTCGGCCGATGCCTTGAGGTCGGCGGCCTGCGCCGGGTCGAGCACCGGCGAGGCCGACTCCTCGATGACCTTCTGGTTGCGCCGCTGCACCGAGCAGTCGCGGACCCCGAGCGCCCAGGCGGTGCCCTGGCCGTCGGCGATCACCTGGACCTCCACGTGTCGGGCACCGGTGACCAGGCGTTCCAGGAAGACGACCCCGCTGCCGAACGCCCGGGCCGCCTCCTGGCTGGTGCGTTCGTACGCGTCGGCGAGTTCGGCTTCGTTGGTGACCACCCGGATGCCGCGACCGCCGCCGCCGGCGGTCGCCTTCAGCATCAGCGGGTAGCCGATGTCGCTCGCCGCCGTCAGCGCGGCGTCCAGGGTCTCGACCGCACCCCGGCTCCACGGCGCGACCGACACGCCGACCTCCTCGGCGATCAGCTTCGCGCCGATCTTGTCGCCGAGTTGGCGCATGGCGTGGGCGCTCGGCCCGATGAAGGTGACACCGGTCTTCTCGCACAGTTCAGCGAACGCCGGGGACTCCGCGACGAACCCCCAGCCGACCCACGCCGCGTCGGCACCGGTCGCCACGAGGGCGCGCTCCAGGACTGCCAGGTCGAGGTACGGACGGGCGGACGCCGGCCCGAGATCGTAGGCGATGTCCGCTTCGCGGACGAACGTCGCGGTACGGTCGACATCGGTGTAGAGGGCGACGGTCTCGACTCTCGCCCCCGTCTCGGCGGCCAACTCCCGGACGGCATGGATGAGCCGCATCGCGGCTTCTCCACGGTTGACGATGGCAATACGGCTGAACACCCGATCGACCCTCCGGTAGGCCTACGATCCACGCGTCGCGGATGCGACTCCCGACAGGACCACCATCGCGCCTGCCGGCCGGAAACACCATAGGGGCAAGCGCGATGTCCTGGCCACGTCACTCTCCCTCGGGTGCGCCGTCGGCGGTCAACGCGCCCTGCCCCGGCGTCGACGGCAGGAAGACGTGCACGTGGCCGTTGCCGGCGTCGACGTTGAGTACGTCGAGCTGGGTGGCCGCACTCGACCAGGTGGCGACGGCGATGTCGCGTTGGCGGCCGGCGAGCTCCAGCAGTGTGCCCCGGGCGTCCGACGGCTGGGCCAGCGCCGCCGCGTAGGTGTCGACGGCGGCGTCGAGGGCGCGCACCGAGGCGGCCAGGCCGGAGCGGGCGATGTTGACCCCGGTGCCGCCGGACGGCGGATTGGCGAACACGGCGACCGTGTCGCCGGTGACCACCTGCCACGATTCCACATCGGACTGGCTGGCGGGCGGACCTGGAGGCGCTCCTGGAGGCACCGCCTCGGCCAACCCGTCGAGCACCGGAACGAGACTCCCCTGGATCTGCCGGGCCAGCGAGGTCAGCTCGACGATCTGCGCCGCGTTGCGTTCGGCCTCCTGCGCCCGCAGCACGGCGACCGGATCGTCTGCCGGCGGACCCTTGTCGGCGGTGACGGCGCCGACCGGACCGGCGAGCAGGGCACCGAGCGCGAACGCGATCGCCACGGGAGCGATACGCCGGACCGGCACGGCGAACCGGCCGGACCCCGATACCGGGACCGGCCGGGACCTCGATGCGCCGGTGGGGCGGGACGCGGCGGCAGGGCGTCGGGGGCGGGTCCGATTGCTCATCGCGCGGCACCTCCCGGCAGATGACCGTCGGCACGGTCGCGGCGGTCGCGGAATCGGCGAGCTGCTGGCACGAAGGTGCTCCTTGGCTGGTGGTGACGGCATGCACCCGGCTCGCCGAGGACCGGAACGCAGCCGCAGGGGGTGGACACCGGCACCGGCCCGCCGAGGCCGACACCACGATCGCCGGTCAGTCTATCGAATCAGCCTGCCCGGTACGGATCCGTCTCGCGGCCGGCAGCACGTGATCCGTTGGGTGTCGTGCACCAGCCGGGCCCCGCATCAGAGGATCGGTCGACAGGTTCCTGCCGCGGACTCGCCGGTCCGGAGGCGTGCCGTGAAACGTTTCATCAGACCCCGCGTGGCTACGAGCGCGGTACCGGCGCGGTCAAGGGGCCGGCACCGCCGGGGCGGCAGCAGGCACGGCCGGGGCCGGCACCGCCGCCAGGGCGCCCTCGCCGACCGGCGGACGGTAGGGGCGGCACGACGCGCGCACCACCAGCTCGGTGGGCAGCCGGATGTGGGTGTCGCGCTCCACCCCGGCGATCAGGTCCACCAGCAGCCGCAACGCTTCGGCACCCATCCGCTGCAGGGGCTGCGTGATCGTGGTCAGCGGCGGGTTGACCAGCGCGGACTCCGGGATGTTGTCGAACCCGATGACCGACAGGTCGTCGGGGACGCTCAGTCCCATCTCGCGGGCGACGTTCAGCGTCGAGATCGCGGACAGGTCGTTACCGGCGAAGATCGCCGTCGGTGGCTCCGGCAACGCGAGCAGTTCCGCGACGGTGCCGGCGGCGCTCTCGATCCGGAAGCCACCGACCCGCACGAGGGCGTCGTCGACCGGCACACCCGCGTCGGCCATGGCCTGGCGGAAGCCCGCCTCCCGCAGTCGCGCCGACTCCAGGTCCGCCCGACCGCTGATGTGCCCGATCCGACGGTGCCCGAGGGCCAGCAGGTAGTTCGTCGCGAGGATCGCCCCGGCGAAGTTGTCCGAGTCGACGGTGGGCAGGCCGGACGGGCCCGTGTGCGGGTCCACCGCGACGACGTGGAAGCCCTGCTTGGTCTCCACCACGGTCGGGGTGACGACCACGGCGCCGTCGATGAGGGTGCCGGACAGCCGGGCCAGCGAGCGACGCTCCCAGCCGATGGCCGCGCCGTCGCCGTCGCCGCCGGAGTACGCCAGCAGCTGGTAGCCGGTGCCGGCGACCTCCTTGGAGGCCCCCTTCAGCAGCTCGGTGGAGAACGGTTCGAACTCGGCCACCAGGATGCCCAGCACGTTGGTCCGGTGGCTGCGCAGGCTCTGCGCCCCCAGGCTCGCCTCGTAGCCGAGCTGATGGATGACCCGCCGCACCCGCTCGACGGTCGCCTGCGCGACGCCGTACCGGCCGTTGACGACCTTCGACACGGTCGCCACCGAGACGCCGGCCGCCCGGGCTACGTCCGACATCTTCACACGCTGCGGGAACTCCACGTCGACGATGATAGGGGGCCGGCGGCGGCCCGTCACCGCCGAGTCGAAAACGTTATCGATATCGATTGACACCGCGTTACATCGCTGTAAAACTCCCCGTCAGGCCAAGCACCCGACTGACCAGTCGAGGAGACCCCCAATGGCGATAACGCGCCGCGCTGGCGCCGTCCTAGCGCTCTTTCTGACCAGCACCCTTCTAGCCACCGGCTGCAGCAGCGGCGACGACAGCAGCGAGGCTGCCGGTGAACTGTACGAAAACCCGGTCACCCTGACCTGGTGGCACAACGCCTCGCAGGACGGCGCCGGCAAGGAATACTGGGAGAAGGTCGCCAAGGACTTCTCCGCGCTGCACCCAACGGTCACGATCGAGATCGAGGGGATCGAGACCAACCAACTCCAGCGCACCCGGCTGCCCGCCGCGCTGCTGAGCAACGACCCGCCAGACATCTTCCAGGCCTGGGGCGGCGGTGAGCTGCGGGAACAGGCGGAAGCCGACTACCTGAAGGACATCACCGACCAGGTCCAGGACGAGGTCGCCCGGATCGGCTCGTCAGTGGAGATCTGGCAGGCCGACGGCCGGCAGTACGGTCTGCCGTACCGGATGGGCATCGAAGGCATGTGGTACAACAAGGACCTGTTCGCCCAGGCCGGCATCACCGCTCCCCCGACCACGTTGGACGAGCTCAACGTTTCGTCCCCTACGTGCTCGCCGAGGTCACCGCGGGCATCATGTGGAAGCTGCTGCTGACCGGCGGGGGTACGACGGACGCGCTGCTGCGGTCGATCGGACTGGGCGGCCTGGTGCGACCCTGGCTGGCCGACCTCGACATCGTCATCTGGACCCTGCTGTTCGTCCTCACCTGGAAGTACGTCGGCTTCGCGATCATCCTGCTGCTCGCCGGACTGTCCAACGTACCGCCGGAGCTGACCGAGGCGGCCGAGATCGACGGCGCCAGCTGGTGGCAGATCCAACGGCACATCACCCTGCCGCTACTCGGGCCGACGATCCGGATCTGGATGTTCCTGTCGATGATCGGCTCGTTGCAGGTCTTCGACGTCATCTGGGTGACCTCCGTGCCCGCCGTACGATCGCTGGGCGCCTCGGCCACGATGGCGACCTACATGGTGGACAACGGCTTCTTCGCGCGACTGTGGGGCTACGGCAACGCGATCGCCGTGATTCTGTTCGTGATCTCGTTCATCGCAGCGCTGCTGTTCCAGCGGTTCCTCCTCCGCCGGGACATCGAGGGCGCAGTGACCGGAAGGAGGGGCTGACGTGACCGCGACCGCTGTCGCCGCGCCGCCCACCAGGCGCCGCCGGAACGTCCGCCGCCGGGACTCGTCGTGGGGCAGCCCGCTGACCTACGCACTGGCCCTCGTGGTCGTCGGTGCGTCGATCGCGCCGGTGATCTACGTGATCATCGGAGGTTTCCGGACCACGCCACAGATCGTCGCCGACCCGGCCGCGCTGCCCGATCCATGGGTCGGCGAGAACTAC
Organism: Solwaraspora sp. WMMA2056; assembly: GCF_030345095.1. Lineage (NCBI taxonomy): Bacteria > Bacillati > Actinomycetota > Actinomycetes > Micromonosporales > Micromonosporaceae > Solwaraspora > Solwaraspora sp. WMMA2056. Next base: position 4,274,058 of record NZ_CP128360.1, on the reverse strand, counting down.
GTACGGGTGCTGACCCAGAGCGGCTTCTGGCAGCAGGCGTTCAACAGCGCGGTGGTCGCCTTCGGTACGACGCTCGGGGTCGTGACGCTCGGACTCTGTGCCGCGTTCGTGCTCGCCCGGTACACGTTCCGGGGCCGGGAGCTGCTCTACACCTTCTTCACCCTCGGCCTGCTGTTTCCCGCCGGGGCGGCGATCCTGCCGCTCTACCTGATGCTGCGGGACATGGCGCTGATCAACTCCTACTTCGCGGTCATCCTGCCGCAGATCGCCTTCGCGCTACCGCTGACGATCGTGATCCTGCGTCCCTTCCTGACCGCCGTACCCAAGGAGTTGGAGGACGCCGCAGCGATCGACGGCACCGGACGGCTCGGCTTCCTCTGGCGGATCATGCTGCCGTTGTCCCGACCCGCGCTCGTCACGGTCGGGATCCTCGCGTTCGTGACAAGTTGGAACGCGTTCCTTCTGCCGTTGCTCGTCCTCGGTGACGCCGACCTGCACACCCTTCCGCTGGGCGTGCAAAACTTCTCCAGCCAGTACACCTCCGACACCGCCGGAATCCTCGCCTTCACCTCGATGGCGATGCTGCCGGCGCTGGTCTTCTTCACGATCGCCGAGAAGCAGATCGTCGGTGGCCTGCAGGGTGCCGTCAAGGGCTGAGGCACCCGCGACCGCACAACGAACGGTGCGCGTGGCGAACCGTGGCCCGCGCACGACAAGGAAAGGCAGCCAATGACTGAGGTCCGCGCGACGGTGGACGGGGTCGCACCGGGACCGGCTGGGTCGTACCTCGACCTGCCGCAGGCACGTGACCGGCGGACGGCACCGGACGGCGAGACCCGCGTCCGCGAGCTGCTCGGCCGGATGACGCTCGACGAGAAGCTCGCCCAACTGGTCGGCTTCTGGGAGAAGGGGGACGGCGAGTCCGTCGCGCCGCTGCAGGGTGAGTTCGCCGACGCCGTACGCCTGGAGGACTTCTCCCGGCACGGCCTGGGGCACCTGACCCGGGCGTACGGCACCCGGCCCGTCGACCCGGCGGCACGCGCGGCCTGGCTGTGGAAGTTCCAGTCCGATCTGGTCACCGGGACCCGGCTGGGCATCCCGGCGATCGTCCACGAGGAGTGCCTGACCGGCCTGTCGGCCTGGAAGGCGGCCACCTTCCCGACGCCGCTGGCGTGGGGGGCCGCCTTCGACCCCGACCTGGTCGCGGAGATGGCCTCGGCGATCGGTACGTCGATGCGGGCCCTCGGCGTGCACCAGGGCCTCGCCCCGGTGCTCGACGTGATCCGCGACCCGCGGTGGGGGCGGGTCGAGGAGTGCATCGCCGAGGACCCGTACCTGGTCGGCACGATCGGCACCGCGTACGTGCGCGGTCTGCAGTCGCAGGGGGTACACGCCACGCTGAAGCACTTCGTCGGATACTCCGCCTCCCGCGCCGGCCGTAACTTCGCGCCGGTGCACGCCGGTCCACGGGAGGTCGCCGACGTCCTGCTGCCGCCGTTCGAGATGGCTGTGCTCGACGGCGACGTCCGCTCCGTCATGCACTCCTACGCGGAGATCGACGGGGTGCCCGTCGCCGCCGACCCGACCCTGCTCACCGGACTGCTCCGGGACCAGTGGGGCTTCGACGGCGTGCTCGTGGCCGACTACTTCGGAGTCGCCTTCCTCCACCTGCTGCACCACGTCGCGAGCGACCACACCGAGGCGGCGGTCCAGGCCCTGGCCGCCGGGGTCGACGTCGAGCTGCCCACCGGCGACGCCTACCTCCGGCTGCCGGAGGCGATCCGGGCGGGCAGGGTCGACGAGGCGCTGCTCGACCAGGCCGTACTGCGGGTCCTGCGGCAGAAGCACGAACTCGGACTGCTCGACGCCACCTTCACCGACGAGCCGCCCCGGGACATCGACCTCGACTCGCCCGCGCACCGGGCGATCGCCCGCCGGCTCGCCGAGCGGTCCATCGTGCTGGTCGGCAACCAGGGCACGCTCCCGCTGGCACCGGGACGGTCGATGGCCGTGATCGGACCGAACGCCGACCTGGCCAGCGCCATGTTCGGCTGCTACTCCTTCGTCAACCACGTCCTGCCTCAGCATCCTGGCGTGGACGCCGGCATCGAGGTGCCGACGGTCCTCGACGCGGTCCGGGCGGAGTTCGGTGCCGACCTGGTGAGCTGGGCCCACGGCTGCGGGGTCGACGACGACGACCGGTCCGGCATCGCGCAGGCCGTCGCCACGGCCGCCGCCGCCAGCGTCGCCGTACTCGTCGTCGGTGACCGCGCCGGCCTGTTCGGTCGCGGCACTGTCGGCGAAGGCTGCGACACCGACGACCTGGAACTGCCCGGGGTGCAGCGCGACCTCGTCGAGGCCGTGCTGGCCACCGGGACCCCGGTGGTCCTGGTGCTGCTCACCGGACGGCCGTACGCGATCGGCTGGGCGCTCGACCGCTGCGCCGCCGTGGTGCAGGCGTTCTTCCCTGGCGAGGAGGGTGCCGGCGCGATCGCCGGTGTGCTCTCCGGACGGGTGAACCCGTCCGGGCGGCTGCCGGTCAGCCTGCCCCGGTCGGCCGGGGCGCAGCCGTACTCCTATCTGCACCCGGCGCTCGGTGAGGGCCACGAGGTGACCAACCTGGCGGTGACCCCGCCGGCGCCGTTCGGCCACGGCCTGTCCTACACCACCTTCGGCTACTCGGAGCTGACCGTGCCGGCGACGGTGCCCAGCGACGGGGAGCTGGTGGTGCGGGTTCGGGTGACCAACACCGGAACGGTCGCCGGCGACGAGGTGGTCCAGCTCTACGGCCGTGACGTGGTCGCCTCGGTGACCCGGCCGGTGGCGCAGTTGCTCGGCTACCGCCGGATCCATCTCACACCGGGCCAGGCGGTCACCGTCGAGTTGACGGTGCCGACGACCCGGCTGGCCTTCACCGACCGTACGTCGACCCGGGTGGTCGAGCCCGGTGACGTCGAGATCTGGGTGGGCACCAGCGCGGACCGGGCGGTGCAGGGACGGACCACGGTGGTCGGTCCGACCGTGCCGGTCACCACGGCGTCGCGCCGGTGGACGACCAGCACGGTGGGCTGACGCGCGGCGGCAAGGTGAGCTTTCACTGAGTGAAAGTAGGGGTCCCGGGCGGTCGGGCCACCCGGGACCATACGACCACCCCCACCCACACCATCGCCGCCAGGGAGGTCCGTCGCATGCCGTTCGCACGTAACCAGTGGTACGTGGCCGCGTACAGCAACGAGGTCGGCCGGGAACTGCTCGCCCGTACCGTGCTGGGTGAGCCGCTCGTGCTGTACCGCACCGAGGCCGGGACCGCCGTGGCGCTGGCCGACCGGTGCGTGCACCGGCGGTTCCCGCTGTCGCAGAGCCGGCTCGACGGCGACACGATCGTCTGCGGCTACCACGGCTTCACCTACGACGCCGCCGGCAGCTGCGTGTTCGTCCCGGGGCAGCAACGCATCCCGCGCACCGCGCGGGTCGCCGCGTATCCGGTGGTGGAGCAGGACACCCTGATCTGGGTCTGGATCGGCGAGGACGACCCCGACCCGGCCGCGATCCCCCGCGCGCCGTGGCTGGCCGATCCCGGCTACACGGTGGTCCGTGGCATGGCGCCGCTGAACGCGCGCTACAGCCTGCTGGTCGACAACCTGATGGACCTGTCCCACGAGACCTACCTGCACGGTGGCTACATCGGCACCCCCGAGGTGGCGAACACCCCGATCACCACCACCGTCGACGACGACGCCGGCATCGTCTGCGTCAGCCGGCACATGGACGACGCCGAATGCCCGCCGTTCTATGCCCGATCCACCGGCATCGAAGGCCGGATCACCCGGTGGCAGGACATCGAGTACCACCCGCCGTGCCTGTACCTGCTGCACAGCCGGATCGCCCCGCAGGGCGTGTACCCACCGGCGGAGGGTCCGGACAGTGCGGCCTTCCACGCCGAGATCGTCTACGCCATCACTCCGTCGACCGAGCACACCACGTACGACTTCTGGGCGGTGGCGCGGGACTTCGCCCTCGACGACGAATCGGTCAGCGAATACCTGTACCAGAGCAACCACACGGTGGTCATGCAGGACGTCACCGCGCTGAACACCCTGGAGCAGGTGATCGCCGCCGAACCGGAGCGGTACCAGGAACTGAGCATCAACATCGACACCGGCGGGCTCGCCGCCCGACGCCTGATCGCACGGATGATCGGGTCGGGGTCGGTGGGAGCAGCGCGGTGACCCTTCCCGACGGGCTGCCCGCCGGCGACCGGCTCTACCGGATCCACTGGCTGCCGGGCACCGACACCCTGCGGGGCACCTGCCACTGCGGCGCCGAGCGGGTCGGCGACGATCCGGTCGAGCTGTGGCAGTGGCTGCTCGACCACCCGCGTGGCCACTGGCCGGCCCGGTCGGTGCCGACGGTGCACCGGGAACCGGCCGGTGCCGTCGACCGCGGTCTGGTGGTCGGATGAGCGCCGCCGGACAGCACGGTGGGCGCACGACCACGGCCGAGCTTGCCACGACGGAGCTGGTGGTCGCCCGCCGCGAGCAGGTGGCGACGGGGGTGGTGGTGCTGACCCTGTGCCGACCCGACGGTGGTGAGGTGCCCCGCTGGTCACCCGGCGCGCACGTCGACCTGATACCGGGTCCGGGTCTGGTCCGCCCGTACTCGCTCTGCGGCGACCCGGCCGACCGGACCGGTCTGCAGATCGCGGTGCAGCTCGAACCCACCGGCCGGGGCGGCTCCCGGCAGGTCCACGACCGGCTCGTCGACGGCGCGCGGATCACGGTGCGCGGGCCCCGGAACAACTTCCCGCTGGTCGCGGCACGCCGGTACCTGTTCATCGCCGGCGGCATCGGCATCACCCCGATCCGTCCGATGATCGCCGCCGCCGACGCCGCCGGAGCCGACTGGCGGCTGGTGTACGGCGGCCGCAGCCGGGCCACGATGGCGTTCGCCGGGCAGCTGCGGCAGCGCTACGGCGACCGGGTGCTGCTACGGCCGCAGGACGAGGTGGGCCTGCTCGACCTGACCGAACTGCTGGACCGGCGCAGTGGTGCCGTCGTCTACTGCTGCGGGCCGGAGTCACTGATCGGGGCGGTGCAGCAGCGCTGCCGGGCGTGGCCGGCGGGTGACCTGCACGTCGAACGGTTCGCGCCACGAGACGACGGCGGCGGGGGCGACGACGGGGGCAGCGATCGCGGCCGCGCCGGCGACGCGCCGGCCAGCGTCGAGGTCGAGCTGGCACTGACCGGCCGTACGGTGACCGTGCCGCCCGGTACGTCGATCCTGGAAGCGGTGGAGCAGGCCGGCGTCGCGGTGCTCTCCTCGTGCCGTGAAGGCACCTGCGGCACCTGTGAGACGACGGTCCGCGCCGGGGTTCCCGACCACCGCGACAGTCTGCTCACCGAGGAGGAACGGGCCGCGGGTGACACGATGATGATCTGTGTCTCCCGGTCCCGTACGCCCCGACTCGTACTGGAGCTGTGACCGTCGGGTCGTGCCGGACACCGTCGGGCGGCGATGATGGCGGGATGGGTACGCCACCGGGCCGGTCGGTCACCAGCAAGGTGCTGGCGCTGCTCGACGCGTTCAGCCCGGCCGAGCCGGCGTTGACGCTCAGCGAGCTGGCCCGGCGCGCCGGCCTGCCGTTGCCCACCGCGCACCGGCGGGTCGCCGAGCTGGTCGCCTGGGGCGCGCTGGAGCGCGGCGCGGACGGGCGTTTCCGGATCGGCCTGCGGCTGTGGGAGCTGGGTTCACTCGCGCCGCGTGGGCTGGGGCTGCGCGAGCTGGCGCTGCCGGTGCTGGAGGACCTGTACGAGGTGACGCACGAGAACGTACAGCTCGCGGTGCGCCAGGACCTGGAACTCGTCTTCATCGAACGGATCGCCGGACGGCACGCGGTGCCGGTGCTGACCCGGGTCGGTGGCCGGTTCGCGCTGCACGCCACCGGGGTGGGTCTGGTGCTGCTGGCCCATGCGCCGGACGAGGTCCGGGAACGGGTGCTGGCCGCGCCCCTGGAGCGCTACACCCGGCTGACCATCACCGATCCGGCGCGGCTGCGCCGCCACCTCGCCGAGGCGCGGCGCGTCGGGTACGCGGTGAGCGACCGCCAGGTGACGATGGACGCGCTCTCGGTCGCCGCGCCGATCTGGGGTCCGACCGGTGTGACGGCGGCGGTCTCCCTGGTGGTCGCGTACGACCGGGCCGATCCGGTGGCTCTCGCCCCGCTGGTGCAGGCGGCCGGCCGGGCGATCTCCCGTGCGCTGGCCGGACCGCGGCGCTAGGGCATCCGGTGGTGCGCGACGGTGGGGCAGGCCGGGCGTCGGCTCAGCCCGGGAAGGCCAGTAGCCGCAGGAACTCGGCCAGCCGTTGGTGCTCCTGGGGGGTCACGGCGGCCAGCAGGCCGTGTTCCACGGCGCGGGCCGACTCCCGGGCGCGGGCGAACAGGGCCCGGCCGGCGTCGGTGGCGACCAGTACGTTGGCGCGCCGGTCGGCGGGGTCGGTGTGGCGGGCCACCAGGTGACGGCGCTCCAGGTCGTCGATCACGGCGACCACCTGACTGGGATCCAGCCGGAGAAATTCGGCCAGCTCCCGTTGGGTGGGGCGGGCATCGTCGGCAGCCAGCGCGAGCACCGAGTAGGACCGGGGCTTGAGCCCGTACTCGGCAAGCGCCGCGTTCGCCGCCGCGAGCGTGATCGCGTTGGCACGGGCGAGGAGAAACACCAGGTCAGCGCCGAGCACGCTACCCCGAAGGCCGTCGGCGCCGGCGTGCCGGGGCTTCCCGCTCGCAGGCATGGCGACGATGGTAGCAAGCAACTCCAATAATTGACATTCTCAACGGTTCATGGTCCGATCGGCTTCGACGCGAAGGAGTTCCCGATGTCTCTGGACGGCAAAGTCGCCATCGTCACCGGCTCCGGACGGGGCCTCGGCCTGGCCTACGCCCGGCAGTTGGCCCGTCAGGGCGCCAGCGTCGTGGTCAACGACGTCGACGCCGGAGCCGCCGACGAGGCGGTCGCGGCGATCGAGTCGGCCGGCGGACGCGCCGTCGCGCTGGTCGCACCGGTCGGTCCCACCGAGACCGCGCAGGCCCTGGTCGCCAGCGCGGTCGACAGTTTCGGCCGGCTCGACATCGTGGTGACCAACGCCGGCGTGCTCCGGGACACGGTGCTCTGGAAGATGAGCGACGAGGATTTCGACACCGTCGTCGACGTCCATCTGCGCGGCACCTTCACCATGGTGCGCGAGGCCGTACGACACATGCGGCAGGCCGGCGAGGGTGGCCGGATCATCTGCGTCGGCTCGCCCACCGGGCAGCGGGGCAACTTCGGGCAGACCAACTACGCCGCCGCCAAGGCGGGCATCGTCGGCATGGTGCGGACCTGGGCGCTGGAGTTGAAGCGGGCCGGGATCACCGCCAACACCGTGGTGCCGGTCGCGGCGACCGCGATGACGGCGACCGTGCCCTACTTCGCCGCAGCGGTCGAGGCCGAGGCGAAGGGTGCGCCGGTGCCGGCGTTCTTCCGGCACGATCTCGGCTTCGGCACCGCTGACGACGTCGCTGGTCTCGTCGCCTTCCTCGGCTCCGACGCCGCCGCCGGGATCACCGGACAGGTGATCGGCGTGGGCGGCGACCGGATCCAGATCTGGACCCACCCGGAGGCCGCTGCGACCGCGTACCGCGAGGGCGGCTGGACCTACGAGGCGCTGGTCGCCGGCTGGTCGACCGAGTTCGCCGACGCGCTGCAGAGCGTCGGTGAGCGGTTCCCGGAGCTGCCCGAGGAGTTCCGCCCCGCCGGGTCCTGAGCCCGCCGGGTCCTGAGCCCGCCGTCTCCTGATCCGTCGGCCGGAGGTCCGCGCCATGTACCAGCCAGCGATCGACATCGACGCGATCACCGCGATCGACGTCCACGTGCACATCGAGGTCGACGACCACGGCCACTCGTCGCTGCCGGCACCGCTCGAGGCCGCCGCGTCGAAATACTTCCGCACCGACGGTCCCCGGCCGGCGATCGAGGCCGTGGCGCGGTACTACCGCGAACGTCGGATGGCGGCCGTCGTGTTCACCGTGGACGCGCGTACCCAGCTGCGGCATCCGCCGTTGTCCAGCACCGAGATCGCCCGGGCCGCCGCCGACCACGCCGACGTGCTCATCCCGTTCGGCTCGGTCGATCCGCGCACCGGCGAGGCGGCCCTGGAGGCCGCGGCCCGACTCGTCGAGGACGAGGGGGTACGCGGCTTCAAGTTCCATCCGACGGTGCAGGGCTTCGACCCCGGCGACGAGCAGTACGCGCCGTTGTGGGCCCTGATCGCCAGGGCCGGGGTGCCGGCCCTGTTCCACACCGGGCAGACCGGCATCGGGGCCGGGCTGCCCGGCGGCTACGGTCTGCGGCTCGGGTTGTCCAATCCGATGCGACTCGATCCGATCGCCGCCGACTTCCCGGACCTGCAGATCATCATGGCCCACCCGTCGGTGCCCTGGCAGGACGAGGCGCTGTCGGTGGCGACGCACAAGCCGAACACCTGGATCGACCTGTCCGGTTGGAGCCCGAAGTACTTCCCCGCCGAGCTGGTGCGCCATGCCAACTCGATCCTCAAACACCGGGTGCTGTTCGGCACCGACTACCCGTTGCTCACCCCGGACCGCTGGCTGCGGGACGTCGAGACCACCGATCTCAAACCCGACGTGCTCCCCGGCATCGTCAAGCACAACGCCGCCCGTCTCCTGCGTCTGACCGAGTGAGGACGCAGGCGACGGGTGAGGAAAGGAACAGACGCCATGTCAACGACCATCACCTACGATCAGCTGCCCGGGCTGGCCGGCACCGACCTGGGGTACACCGAGTACCGGACGGTCACCCAGGACCAGATCAACCTGTTCGCCGACGCCACCGACGACCATCAGTGGATCCACGTCGACCCGCAGCGGGCCAAGGACGGGCCGTTCGGTACGCCGATCGCGCACGGCTTCCTCAGCCTGTCGCTGACCGTGCCGTTCTGGACGAAGCTCCTTGACGTCCAGGGAGTGTCGACGAAGGTCAACTACGGCCTCGACAAGGTGCGGTTCCCCGCCCCGGTCGCGGTCGGCTCCCGGATCCGCATGCGTGCCGTGGTCGTCGAGGTCACCGAGGTCCGGGGCGGCTACCAACTGACCGTCGACCAGACCATCGAGATCGACGGCGGCACCAAGCCGGCGGTCGCGGCGCGGGGGCTGTACCGCTTCCACGCCTGACCAGGAGATCGGGTTCCTGCACGACCGGGAGAATCTGATGCACCAGCACGGGATCGGCACCTGGTTGACCAAGCGCCGCCGCATGTCACCCGACCGGACCGCCCTCGTCCACGGCGAGGGGTCGACCATGACGTACCGGCAGTTCGTCGACGGCGCGGACCGGGTCGCGGCGGCGCTGCGCCACCTCGGCGTCGGCACCGGCGACAGCGTCGCCTACCTCGGGGAGAACAGCCCGGACTTTCTCCAGGTGATGTTCGGGGCCGCGCGGCTGGGCGCGGTGTTCGTCCCGGTCAACACCCGCCTCGCGCCGCCGGAGATCACGCACGTGCTCACCGACAGCGGTGCCCGGGTCCTGATCCACGACCCCGACTTCGCGGCCCGGGTCGCTGCCGCCACCGGTGGGGCGGCGGCGCCACGGATCGTCGTCACCGGCCTCGGCAGTGCGCAGCAGCCCGGACTGGCCCGACTGATGGAAGAGGTCGAGGCCGACGAGGCAGGCGAGGTCGCCGCACGCCAGGTGGGCATGGACGACCCGGCCGCGATCATCTACACGTCGGGTACCACCGGCCGGGCCAAGGGCGCGACGCTGACCCACGGCAACCTGACCTGGGTCGCGCTCAACTGCATCGTCGACTACGACGTGGTCTCCACGGACGTCGCGTTGATGATCTCGCCGCTGTTCCACGTCGCCTCCCTGGGCATGGGGGCGTTGCCGGTGATCCTCAAGGGCGGGACGCTCGTGCTGGAGAAGGGCTTCGAACCGGGCCGGGCGCTGGCCCAGATCGAACGGTACGGCGTGACGATGCTCAGCGGCGTGCCGACCACGTACCAGATGATGGCCGAGCATCCGAACTGGTCGTCCACCGACCTGTCGTCGTTGACGAAACTCACCTGCGGCGGGTCGGCGGTGCCGGTGCGGATCCTCGACGCGTACGAGCAGCGGGGGTTGTCGTTCTCGCAGGGTTACGGCATGACCGAGGCCTCGCCGGGGGCAACCGCGCTGCCACCGGCGATGACCCGCGCGAAGCAGGGCAGCGTCGGCCTGCCGCACTTCTTCACCGACGTGCGGATCGCCAGCGGCGACGGTACGCCGGTGCCGGCCGGCGCCATCGGCGAGATCGAGATCGCCGGGCCGAACGTGTTCCCCGGCTACCACCGGCTGCCGGAGGCGACGGCGGCGGCGTTCACCTCGGACGGCTGGTTGCGGTCCGGGGACCTCGGCTACCTGGACGACGACGGTTACCTGTACATCGCGGGCCGGCTCAAGGACATGATCATCTCAGGCGGCGAGAACATCTACCCGCCAGAGCTCGAGCTGCTGCTCAGCGAGGTCGACGGGGTGACGGGGGCGGCCGTGATCGGCGTACCTGACCCCCGCTGGGGCGAGGTGCCCTGGGCGATCGTGACGGTCCGCGAGGGTGCCAGCGTCGACCTCGGGACGGTACGCGAATTCCTCGACGGCCGGATCGCCCGCTACAAGATGCCGAAGAACCTGGTCATCGTGGACGAGCTGCCGAGGACCGCCTCGGGGAAGGTGCGGAAGGCCGAGCTGCGGGCCCGGTTCGCCGGCTGACTCCGTCGACCCCTCCGACGAGCGCGGCGAACTCCGCGGCCGACGGAGCGGCCAGCTGTCCGTGCATTCGACGGTAGACCTGTGTCGACCGGGTGGCGGGCCACTGTGCGTCCATGAACTGCCGGGGCAGCCGGGGGTCGGCCCGCAGCAACGCGAGCCAGTCCGCCACGAGCATCGTCCGTACGGACAACGCACTGGTCGCCTGTGTCGCCGCCGCCGGGTCGTCCCAGACGTCGATGAACGCGAGGTGCTCCCGGCGGATCGATTCGATGTCCCAGGCGGCCCGGACGCTGTCGGCGATCGGGAACTCGCCGAGCTCCCGGGCGTGGAAGGCGACGACGGTGCCGGCCGGCAGGTCCCGGCGCAGCGGCTCCAGCGAGCCGGCCAGGTCGACCTCGCCGGGGGCCAGCCACAGCCCGTCGCGCAACGGCGCGAACCCTTCCCAGGTCAACGTCGACCGCAGTCGATGGCGCAGGGTCCGTTGGCCCTCCGGGATGGTGAACGTGACCAGCGTCCACCCGGGGCCCTGCGGATCGAACGGCCGCGGACCACGGACCCGGTCGGTCGCCTCGCGCAGCACCGCCGCTCCGTGCCCGGTGAGCGAGAAGCGGATCTCCCTGCCCTGCCGGCTGCGGGCAAGGACGCCGGTCTGCACGAGCCGGTCGAGGGTGGCCCGGGTCGCCGGGGCGGCGACGCCGGCACCTTCGAGAACGCCGATCAGCACACTCGCGCGGATCGGACCGGGGTCGTCGTCGACGACGTGCTCCCCGAAGAAGGCGAGCAGCAACTGTTTCGGTTGTCGACTACGCACGGCTCCCCCTCGGGCGGCACTGGTCCGACGGTACGGTCAGGCGGTGGCGGTCTCCCCCCGCTTGGCCCGCTGGATCTGTCCGTAGATCTGCGTCCGCAGTTGGGTGAACCGAGGTAGCGCCCGGGTGGTGATCTGATCGCGCTCGGCCGGAAGGTCGATCGCGAGGTCCTCCTGCACCCAGGTCGGCGACTTCGACAACACGAGCACCCGCTCGCCCAGATAGACCGACTCGTCGATGTCGTGGGTGACGAAGACGATCGATATCTTGCGGTCGGTGTGCAGCTGCCGTACCAGATCCTCCAGGTCCGCCCGGGTCTGGGCGTCGACCGCAGCGAACGGCTCGTCCATGATCAGCACTTCCGGGTGGTACGCGACGGCCCGGGCGATCGCCACCCGCTGCTGCATGCCGCCGGACAGTTGCCAGGGGTGGCTGCGGGCCGCGTGGCCCAGACCCACCGCCTCGAGGGCGTCGGTGACGAGTTTGCCCCGTTGGCTGCGGGAGAGCCGCTTGTGCCGCAGCGGCAGCTCGACGTTGCCCCGGACCGTCAGCCAGGGGTAGAGGCTGCGACCGTACTCCTGGAAGACGACGGCCATCGCGGGGCTCGGGCCGGTGACCGGGGCCCCGTCCATCTCGATGCGCCCGCTGGTGGGACGCAGCAGACCGGCCAGGCACTTCAGCAGGGTCGTCTTGCCGCAGCCCGACGGCCCCACGATGCAGACGAGTTCACCGGCGTGCATCGTGAAGCTGATGTCGCCGATCGCCTCGACGTCGCCGTTCGCCGACTCGTAGACCTTGCGCAGGTGTTCCACCCGCAGCAGGACGCTCCGCTCAGGCACGATTGATCTCCCTTGCTCCGTGGTACCAGCGCAGCACGCGCCGCTCGACGACACCGAAGGTGACCGCGAGCAGGACACCGACGAGGCCGAGCAGCAGGATGCCGCTCCACATCTCGGCGATGAGGTAGTTGCGTTGGAAGTAGGCGATCCGGTAGCCGAGTCCGGCGGAGGACGCGAACATCTCCGAGATCACCATCAGGATGAGCGCGACCGACAGCCCTTGGCGCACGCCGGCCATGATGCGCGGGCTGGCCGCCGGCAGCACCAGGAACCACAGCCGCTCCCACCAGGTGATCTGGAACGAGTCGGCGGTCTCGGACATGACCGAGTCGGTTGCGCGGACACCGTCGATCGTGTTCAGCAGGATCGGCCAGAGCGCCCCGGAGACGATCACCACCACCCGCATCGTGTCGGTGATGCCCAGCAGCAGCATCACGACCGGGATCAGCACCGGCGGCGGGATCGCCCGGAAGAACTCCAGCAGCGGTTCGAGTAGTTCCCGCAGCCACCGGAACAGGCCGATGAGCGTACCGGCGGCGATGCCGAGCACGATCGAGGCGACGATCCCCAGGGCCAGCCGGTACAGGCTCGGCAGCACGTCGGAGACGAACGCGGGACCGACCCAGGTGGCGACGAACGCGTCGAGGATCGGCACCGGCCCGGGGAAGAACCGGTTCGACGACGACGTCGACGCCAGCCCCCAGACGACCAGCAGCAGGAAGGGCAGGCCGAAGGAGTAGAGCAGATTCTCGACGATCCGCCGGACGGCGGAGGGCCGCCGACGCGGTCGGCGAGCGGCCCCGTCGGCGGGTACGGCTGACGCGGTCACTGGACCTCCTCTCCGCGTACCGACTGGTGCCAGGAGAGCGAGCGCCGCTCGATGAACCGGAAGACCAGGTTGACGCCGAGCCCGAGCAGCCCGGTCACCACGACGAAGGCGTAGAGCCCGACGGCGTCGCCGGCGGAGCGGGACAACTCGATCATGCGGCCGAGTCCGGGGTTGCCGATCACCATCTCGGCCGTGATGGCCAGGATGAGCGCGACCGCGGCGGCCAGCCGGACACCGGTCATCAGATACGGCAGGGCGGTCGGTAGCACCAGGTAGAACAACCGCTCACGGTGGGTCAGGTCGAAGCTGCGCGCGGTGTCGCGAGCGACCGTGTCGACGTCGGCGACGCCGTAGATCACCTGCACGAACACCTGCCAGAACGACGCGTAGATGATGATCACGAGGGCCGCCTGCAGCTGAATGCCGAACAGCAGCACGGCCAGCGGGATGAGCGCGACCGACGGGATCGGGCGCAGGAACTCGACCATCGTGTGGGTGGCCCTGCGCAGGGCCGGCACCAGACCGACGAGCGTGCCCAGAGCGACAGCGGCCACGGTCGCTACTCCCAGCCCGATCGCCCAGGCGGTCATGGTGGACCCGAGCCGCCGCCAGAAGGCGAGGTCACGAAACTCTTCGGCGAGTCGTGCGACTACGTCCGTGACATACGGCAGGTACTGCGAATTCACCAGGCCGAGCGTCGGGATCAGCTGCCAGACGACGAGGAACCCGGTCAGTCCGACGACGCCCAGCACCGCCTTGCGCAGTGAACGGGGACGTCGGATGGACAGAACGTGCATGTTGCTCCCTGGTCGGGGGTCCCGCCCGCAGCGTGCCGGTGGCCGCGGGCGGGCGGGACCGCACCGCTACTGCTGCTGGATGAGGCGGTCGAAGTCCGGCTGCTGCTCCAGGACGCCGTACTCGCCCGCGAGGGTCGCGAGCGTCTCCAGGCTCGCCCGGTCGAGCTCCCAGCCGAACTCCGGCAGCCGCACCGAGTCGGCGACCGCCTCGGGCAGCTCCAGGTTGTCCTTGATCGCCTGGCGCACTGCCGCCTCGTTGGCGGAGTCCTGCGCCCACTGCAGCGTCTGCTCCATCGCGGTGGAGAAGTCGGCGATCAGATCGGCGTCGGACTCGAGGCGCTCGGCGGTGGTGATCGTCGTCAGGGTGGCGAGTCCGGGGATGACCGCCTGATAGGGCTCCACGACGAGGACGTCGCCCCGACCGCGCAGCTGGGTGACGAACGGCTCCGGCACCCAGGCGGCGTCGATGTTGTTCGCTTCCAACTGGGCGGGGACGTCGGGGAAGGCGACCTCGACGAACTGGATGGCGGTCGGGTCGCCGCCGTCCTGCTCCACCGCAGCCATGATCGTCACGTCGCCGGCGGCACCGAGGCTGTTGACGGCCACCCGGCGGCCAGCGAGCTCGGCGGGCCGGGTGATGCCGGACTGCGCCGACGCCACGACCGCGTTGATGTCGTCGCCGTCGGCGTAGGAGGAGGCGTAGTTGCCGATCATCACGACGCCGAGATCCTGCAGATCGGCGCGGAACGGACCGAACGGCTGGCCGATGGCGAAGTCGATGTCTCCGTTGATCAGGGCGGGAATCGCCTGTGCGCCGCCCTGTGCGGGCAGCACCTCGACCGCGAGACCGTGCTCGGCGAAGATGCCGGCCTCGATACCGCCCCAGAGCGCGGCGGTCTCCGTGATCGGTAGCGCCGCGACGCGGACCTGACGCAGGTCGTCGTCGGCCTGGTCGGTCGGGGGCGCGTCAGAATCGGTGCAGGCGGTAAGGGCGAACGCGACGGTGGCGATCAACCCGAGGGTGAGGGTCTTCTTCATTGACGAGGCCCTTCCGGGACGGAGGTCGTGGGGTGCGTCAATCCAGGCGGGTGCACCCGGGGCGCAGGTGCGGCTCGGTGTGAGCGTGGTCACCCCGCCGTCCGGCCATGGTCAACCACCGGCACACCCAATGTCAACAATTTCTCGTCGCCCGTCACGAAACGATTGAATATCGCTGTGGGACGACAGCCCGTGACGGACGCGGCGACAGCCGGCGGCGCCGGACCGGTGGACCCGGCCCGGCGCCGCCGGAGGTAGGCGGATCAGCTCAACGGCTCGATCCAGATGTTGCGGTACTGCACGGCGTTCTGGTGGTCCTGCAACCTGATGGATCCGGTGGCCGGCCCCTCGGGGATGTTGCCGCCGGTCGGACCGGTGATGGCGACATCGTCGTGGACGGTCACGCCGTTCCAGACCAGCGTCACCCGGGCATCCTCGGTCTTGGTACCGGCACCGTCGTAACGGGCGGCCCGGTAGGTGATGTCGTACGTCTGCCAGGTGTCCGCCGGCCGCGCGGCGTTGACGTCCGGCGCCTTCTGCAGGTAGATCGCACCTGCCTCGTTGGTGTCCAGGGTCGGGTCACCGTACGAGTCGAGGATCTGGATCTCGTAGCGTTCCTGCAGGTAGACACCGCTGTTTCCGCGGTTCTGCCCGGTCACGTCGGCCGGCAGCTGCGGCACCTTGAACTCGACGTGCAACCGGAAGTCGCCGAACGCCTGGCGGGTACGCAGATCGCCGCAGCAGACCTCCATCGACCCGTCGGCCAGTCGCGGCCAGCTCGCCGAACGCCCGTCGGTGTGCTGCCACTCCGCCAGGTCGCCACCGTCGAACAGCACGATCCGTTCGCCGGGCTGACGCACGGTCACCAGGTCCAGGTTGACGTGTCCGGTGTCGCCGGTCTCCACCCGGTACTGGATGGCGTTGACACCCTTGCGCAACGTCAGCAGCTCGGACTTGGTCGCCCACTCCTTCCAGGTGACGGTGGACGGCAGGACCGTCTGGCGTACCTTCTCGCCGTTGACGTAGATGCTGACGGTCTTGTCGCCGGAGAACGGGTTGGGACCGTTGCTGTAGCGCAGCCCCACCTCGTACTCGCCGTTGCGCTTCACGTCGACGTGTACGGTCGTCGCGGCGTTGAGGTCCCCGAACCCGGCGACGAAGCCGACCCCGGAGAAGCCGGCGTGCTCGGTGTCGACCCGGGCGCTGCCCTGGCGGTGGCCCTCCTCGGCCTCGTAGAAGACCCGGTCGGGCTGGACACCGGGGATGGCGTTGAGGGTGTACCAGGCCTCGGTGCTCCACAGCTGCTCGCCGTTGGACGCGGTGAACGACCGGGGCGAGCGCAGATGCACCACGCGGCCCTGCTGGAGCCCGTCGATGGTCAGCCAGACCGTCCGCCGGTCGTTGGAGACCTTGACCCCACTGACCCGCAGCGACTCCTCGTCGACCTTCGGGCCTCCGTAGGTCGGGGTCGGCGCGTAGCGCCACTGCTCGACCTGGTAGCGCCCGGCGATGTCCTGAATGGTCGCCGTGGACAGCGGCCGGGTGTACTCGATCTTGAAGCCGTTCGGGGTGGCGCTCATCGACTTCATGTCGAACGTACGGTTGTCGTTCGGGGTGAGCTTCTGCAGGCCGTACCGCAGCTTGCCGGGCTGGCCCCAGTTGCCGTCGGCGCCGAGCCCACCGACGTAGATGGCACCGTCCGGGCCGAGGGTGACCCGGTTGACGCCGGCCTCCAGGCCCTGGGTGTGCCGGAACACCGCGCCCTGGTACTGGTCCTTGACCTTCTCCAGGTACGCCCGCTGCAGCCCACCGTAGGTGACGTCGCCGATCAGGAACTGCCCCCGGTACGGGCCCTTCTTGAGCAGCACCGGGGTGCTGGGCGAGTTGGCGATCTCGTTCTGCGGCAGCCAGAGCGCGGGCTGGGTCACCGGGTTGGCGTCGTACGGCCCGGCCGGGTTGGTGTAGTGGTTGAAGAACTGGTCGGGTTGGATATGGACCAACTTGCTGGCCGGCAGGTAGCCGCCCTGGTTGTCGGTGACGAACAGCTCGTTGTCCGGCCCCCAGCCGATGCCGTTGGGGGTACGCAGCCCACCGGCGACGTAGCTGACCTTGCCGGTACGTCGGTTCACCACGACACTGGTCCCCCGGTTGGCCACCGGCTGCGGGTTGGTGGTCGCGCCGCCGTAGTCGATCGCCACCGACAGGTTCAGGTAGAAGTTGCCGCCCTTGTAGAGCAGCCCGAAGGCGAACTCGTGGAAGTTTCCGCCGTACGGCCAGCTGGCGACCGTCCGCAGTTCGTCGGCGACGTCGTCGCCGTTGGTGTCGCGCAGCTCGGTGAGCTCGTGCTTCTGCGAGACGTAGATCATGCCGTCGACGACGGCCACGCCCATCGGCTCGTTGAGGCCACTGGCGACCCGCTTGTAGGTCACCTCGTCCGGGCCGCTGTCCCCGGTGACGTTCTCGACGATGTAGACCTCGCCGCTGAACTGTTCGCTGCCGCCCCAGGTGGCGATGACCAGCCGACCGTCGGCGGTCCAGGCCATTCCGGAGACCTGTGGTTGGAAGCCGTCCGGGCGCAGGTCGGTCAGGGTGTAGTCGGGGTGCACCCCGTCCAGCGGAAGCCCGTCGCCGGGAGTGTCGGTGACCCCCTGGCACTCCTTGCGGCCGGGCGCGGTCACCCGGACCACGCCGGCGTCGGTGCTCAGCACGGAGCTGGGCACGACGACGAAGTCCGCCGCGCCCGGTGGCTGCCACGCCAGGGTGAGCTGCTGGCCGCCGCCGGCCTCGAAGTACTCGACCCGCAGCGCGTGGTGTCCCTCGGTCAGGGTGACCGCGCCGTCCATGGAGGTGGCACCGTGCAGCCCGTCGTGGTCGACCACCACCGCGTCGTCGATGTAGAGCCGGGAGCCGTCGTCGCTGGTCAGCCGGAAGGTGTAGGTCCCCGCGGTGGCGATGTGCAGGTTGGCGAGCGCGTGCGTGACGAAGTTGTCCTCGAAGCCGAAGTCGGCGGCGGTGGACCAGTCGACGACCGGCATCAGCTTGTCGACGTTGGGGGTCTGGCCAGGCTTGAGAGTACAGATCTCCGACAGCGGTACCCGCACGTCGTAGGTACGCAGCGTCACGCCTGGTTCCTGCGGTGGCAGGTCGGTGCTCTGGGCGGCGGCCGGCGACGCGCCGACGGTGGCCAACGAACCGAGCATGACCGCGGCGGCGGCGAACGTGACTGGTCGACGGAATCGTGGTGGGTGTGGAGACATTCCTCCCCCTTCGGCGGTGCGGGTGGGTGCCGGTCGGAACCATCACCGAGGTGTGCTGCTCGGCGGACGCGATGATCTCGATCACGACTGCGGCACATCATGAGCCACATTCGCTCGGGTAGCAAGATCTTCCGATGGAAATACTCGAACTTTTGAACGTTAGGTCGAAAGATCCACCAGTGGCGGCTGAAGGCCAGCCTGGAACCCGGCGCCGAGGGCCGCCGGCAGACCAGTGTCGAGTCCGGCCGGTCGGCTCCGACTACCCATCGGAAGCGCCAACCGGCGAACTACTACCGCAGGGGCAACACACCATGACTCGACAGATCGTCGCTCGACACGATTGGCTCACCGCACGCAAGGAACTGCTGGCCAAGGAGGAGGAGGCCGCCCGGATGTGGGCGGCGGTGGCCGAGCAGCGTCGACAGCTACCGGCGGTGAAGATCGAAAAGGAGTACGTCTTCGACGGCCCGACCGGCACGGCGACCCTGCTGGACCTGTTCGACGGCCGGCGGCAACTGATCACGTACCACTTCATGTTCGACCCGGCCTGGGACGAAGGCTGCAAGCACTGTTCCTTCCTCGCCGACAACATCGGCCACCTGTCTCACCTGCACTCCCGGGACACCACGCTCGTCCTCGTGTCCCGGGCCCCGGCCACGAAGATCGCCGCGTTCCGCGAGCGGATGGGCTGGTCCGTGCCGTGGTACTCGTCGTACGGCAGCTCCTTCAACTACGACTTCCACGTCACGCTCGACGAGTCGGTGGCACCGGTGACGTACAACTTCAAGGACAAGGCGACGCTCGAGGCCGACGGCGAGGTCTGGTTCACCCAGGGTGAGCAGGGCGGGGTCAGCGTGTTCCTGCGCGACGGTGACACCGTGCTGCACACCTACTCCGCTTACGCACACAGCACCGACCTGCTGCACGGCACCTACAACTACCTCGACCTGACCGCGCTCGGCCGACAGGACGCGCCCGGTCGTCCCTGGCTGCGCCACCACGACCGGTACGACGGGAACGGAGCGGCCTGATGCCCCGGTGCAGTGTGATCATTCCGACCTACAACCGACGGCGGTTGCTCGAGTACACCTTGACGTCACTGACCCGCCAGTCGCTGCCCCGCGACGAGTTCGAGGTGCTGGTCGTCGACGACGGATCCGCCGACGGCACCGGTGAGATGGTGCAGGGCTTCGCCGACCGGTTCGACCTACGCTACTTCTTCCAGGCCGACACCGGGTCGCGGGCGGCCGCCGCCCGCAACCTGGGCATCACCGAGGCGCGGTCGGACATCTGCGTCTTCCTCGACGACGGGGTCATCGCCCACTCAGGATGTCTACGGGCGCACGTCGACACCCACGAGGCCCACGCCGGGCCGGTCGCCGTGATCGGGTACGCCTACTGCCTGCTGCTGCACGAACGCGAGTCCGGACGGATGAACCGGACGTTGGACTACGCCGACGCCGACGGATCGATCGCACTGGTCCGCGAGCGTGGGCTGTGGCCGGACATCCGGGAGGACTTCTACGCCAAGTACGGCGACGACTTCGGTGACCTGCCCGCCCCCTGGGTCGTCTACTTCACCTGCAACACCTCCGCGAACACCGACCAGGTACGGGCGGTCGGCATGTTCGACGAGTCGTTCGAGGGCTGGGGTGGTGAGGACCTCGACCTGGGCTACCGGCTGCACCGGGCCGGCGCTCGGATCGTGCTGAACCGGGACGCCGCCAGCCTGCACGTGCCGCATCCGCTGGCCTCGCGGGCACGGGAGGCGGCGAACTACCGCTACATGGTCGAAAAGTACGGTACCCCCATCATGTCGTTGATGCCCGGTTTCTCCACCCTGGAGGTTCACCCGCTCAACATCAACGACATCATCCGGGAGCGCGGCCTGCCCAGCTGCGCCGAGTACGAATTGCAGCGCCGATGATCAGCCGGGACCGGGTCACGGAGCGATGGAACATCGTCCGGCTGGCACCGCGGGCCGGGATCGCCCCGGTGACGCTGCTCGCCGCGATCTACCTGGTACTCGGCCTGCTGCCGGTGGCGTTCATCGTCGCCACCAGCGTCGTGATCGGCCGGGTGCCGCAGGCGGTCACCGACGGGCTGGGTTCGCCGGCCTGGGACGCGCTGGTCACGGTGTTCCTGATCGCCGCCGCGGCCTTCGTGGGCCAGCAGATCCTCGCCCCGGTGGCCACCTCACTGGGAACGTTGGTGTCGCGCCGCATCGACGGCCACGTCTTCGACGAGTTGATGGCCGCGTCACTGCGCGGCACCGGGGTCGCCGCGCTCGAGAACCAACAGGTGCTCAACCACCTGCGCACCGCCGCGCGCGAGTTGGAGTTCGGCTTCCAGAGTCCCGGTCAGGCGGTGCCCGGGCTGCTGGCGCTCATCGCCCGCTACACCCAGCTCACCGGCTACGCGGTGCTGGTCGGAATGCACTTCTCCTGGCTGGCGGCGATCGGCCTGGGCAGCGCCGTGCTGCTGTTCCGGTACGGGCAGCGAGGTGGACTGCGCAAGTACGCGCAGGTCCGGTTCGACCTGGCCACCCCGGAGCGCAAGGTCGACTACGTCCGGCAGTTGGCCACCGGCAGTGCGGCCGGCAAGGAGATCCGCATCTTCGGGCTGGTCGGATGGCTGCAGCAGACCCTGCGGGAGGCGTACCTCGGGCTGTTGCGACCGGTGTGGGCGGCCCGACGACGCATCTACCTGTGGCCGTTCATCGGCTTCGCGTCCTGGGGCCTGCTGGTGAGCACGGCGGTGTTCGCCGCCCTGGGCAGCACCGCCGAAGCCGCCGCTCTGACGACGTTCGTGCTGGTCATGCAGGCGATCCTGGGCATGTTACGGCTCAGCGAGTACTACCCGGAGGCGGACGCGGCCACCGCGATCGGCATGCACGCCTACGAGGCGGTCCGGCGCTTCGCGGCCCACGCGGACAGCGTGACCCGGGAATCCACCGACGACCGCGGCGACGCGCGCGGTGGACCGGGCACGACTTCCACCGCGCCGACGGCGGCCACCGCCGTGCCTCGACCGGAGTCGCAGATCTGGTTCGACGACGTCAGCTTCCACTATCCGGGTCAGGACCGACCGGTGCTCAACCGGCTGAACCTGACCATCCCGGTCGGCCAGTGCACCGCCATCGTCGGGCTCAACGGTGCCGGCAAGACCACCCTGGTCAAGCTTCTCGCCCGGCTGTACGAGCCGACCTCGGGTCGGATCTACCTCGACGGGGTCGACATCGCGAACTATCCGGTCGACCAGTGGCGGGCCCGCCTTGGGGTGATCTTCCAGGACTTCGCCCGGTACGAGGCGTCAGCCGCCGACAACATCGTCTTCGGCGCGGTCCACGCCCGGCACGACACCGCCGGTGTCCGGGCCGCCGCCGAGGCCGTCGGCCTCGGATCGACGCTGGAGGGCCTGCCCGCCGGAATGGACACGCCGCTGGCCCGGCACCTCACCGGCGGGGTCGACCTGTCCGGCGGGCAATGGCAGCGGGTCGCGTTGGCCCGCGCGCTGTTCGCCCTGCGCCACGGTGCGTCGATCGTCGTGCTCGACGAACCGACGGCCAGTCTCGACGTACGGGCCGAGGCCCGCTTCTTCGACGAGTTCGCCGGGTTGACCCAGCAGGCGACGACACTGCTGATCTCACACCGGTTCTCCAGCGTGCGCCGGGCCGACCGGATCGTGGTGATCGCCGACGGCGTCGTCATCGAACAGGGCGGACACGACGAACTCATGGCGCTGGGCGGGCAGTACGCGCGGTTGTTCCGGTTGCAGGCCGACCGGTTCGTGGATCCGGCGGAGGTGGTCGCATGATCGGCGTACTGCGGGTCAGTGCCCGGATCCTGGCCACCTCCTGGCGTCTGGACCGCCGCAAGACGTTCGTCTCGGTGGTACTGATGCTCGCCGGTGCCGCGGCGGCACCGATGCTGGCGGTGGTGCTGGGAGTGATGACCAACGCGGTGGTCACCGGCCGGACGGCGGACGCGACCGTCGCCGGGGTCGCCGCCGCCGCTCTGGTCATCGCCAGTCTGACCTTTTCGCACTTCGCGCACGTGGCCTACTTCGAACTGTCCGAACTGGCCGAGCTCGACTTCGACGAGCAACTGCTCCGGTTGTCCAACGGATCCGTACTGATCGACCATCACGAGCAGCCGGACCAGGCCGACGCGCTCACCGTACTGCAGCAGGAGAGCCGGCAGTTCCGCACCAGCCTGGAGTCACTGATGAACGGGCTGGGGCTGAGTCTGGCGATCGTACTGACCGGCATCCTGCTCGCCTGGGTCAATCCGGTCCTGCTGCTGCTGCCACTGGCAGCGGTCCCGCCGCTGGTGGCCGGGCGGATCGCCGAACGGATCCGGGACGCCTCGCGGACCGCGACCGCCGAACCCACCCGGGTCGCCCTCAACCTGTTCCACCTGGCCACGTCCGCCACCCACGCGGGCGAGCTGCGGGTGTTCCGGCTCGCCGGTGAGCTGCGGGACCGGCACGCCCGGCTGTGGGACAGCGCCACCCGGCGGTTGTGGCGGGCCCACTTGACCGGTACGGCGGTGCAGGCCGCCGGGCAGCTCATCTTCGCGCTCGGCTACGTCGGCGCGGTGCTGCTGGTGGTGCGGGACGCGATCACCGGGCAACGGGCCATCGGTGACATCGTCCTGGTGATCGTCTTGGCGGTCGCGGTCAACCAACAGGTCACCATGGCGGTGACCCTGCTGCAGGATCTGCAACGGATGGCCAGCGCCTACCGGCGACTGGCCGACTTCCGGGCAACCGTCGACGCCGCCGACCGGCACCGGCCCGTGTCCGGGTCGGCTCCGACCGACGACCTGCCGGCACCGGTGCCTGCGCAGTCGGCGCTGGTCACGCAGCCCGCGCCGACGCAACGGTTGACGCGTGGCATCGAGTTCGCCGACGTCAGTTTCAGTTACCCCGGCACCGACGTGCCGGTGCTGCGCGACGTGCGGCTGACCCTGCCGGCGGGTGCCCGGGTGGCGATCGTCGGCGAGAACGGTGCCGGCAAGACCAGCCTCATCAAGTTGCTGTGCGGCTTCTACCGGCCGACCGGTGGGCGGATCCTCGTCGACGGGGTCGACCTCGCGGCCATGGACACGCCGCAGTGGTGGGAGCGGATCTCGGTCGGCTTCCAGGACTTCGCCCGCTACGAGTTCGACCTGCAGCATGCCGTCGGCCTCGGGGACCTGCCACAGGCGGACTCCCCCGAGGCGGTGCACGACGCACTGGTCCGGGCACAGGCCCGCAGCGTACTGACGCACCTGCCGGACGGGCTGCGTACCCAGCTCGGCAAGAGCTACGCCGACGGCGCGGAACTGTCCGGCGGACAGTGGCAACGGCTCGCGCTGGGTCGGGCGATGATGCGTCGGCAGCCCCTGCTGCTGGTGCTCGACGAGCCGGCGTCGGCGATGGACCCGGCCGCCGAACACGCGCTGTTCGAACGGTACGCCGATCAGGCGGTCCGGGTGGCGGAGGCGTCGGGGGCGATCACGGTGTTCGTCTCGCACCGCTTCTCGACCGTCCGGATGGCCGACCTGATCGTGGTCCTGCGTGACGGCCGGGTCGCCGAGGTCGGCACGCACAGCGCACTGCTGGCCGACAGCGGACTGTACGCGGAGCTGTTCACGCTGCAGGCCGAGGCCTACCGGTAGGGCGGCCGGTCGGCCGCCCGCGCCGGACGCGGGCGGCCGACCACCGGACCGCCGACCACCGTCAGGCGTCGGTCCGCAACCCCAGCACCGGGTCACCGAAGTCGCCGGTGAGGTGGACCCGACGCCCGATTCGCCGCCCCTCGGCCAGCAACTGCGGCCCCCAGCGGTCCCAGAGCCCGGCCAGCCGGGACGTGATCAGGACGGTGTCCACGGCGGAGTCGGCCAACGGAGTGCGCAACCCGAGAGCATGGGTACGCTGCCGATCGTCGGCGGCCGACCGGCACAGCTCACCGTCCGGTTCGAGCAGGACGGCGTCGGGCATCGTCGCCGGCACCGCCGCTCCGGCGCCCAGTACGGCGATCCGCCCCGGGTCCTCCATCCGCGCCAGCGCGCCGGCCAGTTCGTCGATGACCTGACGGTCGCGGATCTGGTCGAGCCAGCGGGTCAGCCGCTGGTACTCGTCGTCCCATTCCCAGATCAGCTCGTTCTTGATCAGGCCCCAGCCGAGCTCGATCACCGGCTCGGGATGACGGGCCAGGAAGACGTCGATGTTCTCCTGGATCGCCAGCCAGTTCGCTTCCTCGCTGCGCTCGTGCGGGGATTCGACGATCCACGCGTCGCGGGACACGACGAACGACACGCCGTCGCGGTGCAGCCGGTAGGCGACCTCCATGTCCTCCAGGCCCCACTTGCGGAACGCTTCGGCGAAGCCGCCGGCCCGCCAGTAGTCGTCGGCGCGCACGGAGCAGTTCAGGCTGAAGAACAGCGTCCACGGCAGCGCCCGACGGCTGACGTCGAAGTCGCAGGCGGCCATCTCGACATGGCGAATGTCCAGGAAGGCCGGGTTGCGCCGGAACCGCTCGACCACCGCTTCCGGAGGAAGTTCGGCCAGCGCCTCGGCGATGCCCGGCATCGGGTACGGCGGGTTGTAGGCGTAGGCGTAGCCGATGACCGCCCGGTGTGCCTGCGGGTCGGCGTGCAGGGCCAGGTGCTGGCGGAGACAGTCCGGGCCGGGGATCACCCCGGCGTCGAAGAAGACCAGCAGCGGCGACCGGGCCAGCCGGGCCCCGGCGTTGCGCGCCGCCGGTGCCCGGAACCCCTCGTCCGGCTGGTAGTGGTAGGCGACCTGCAGCTTGCCGGCGAACGACTCGACCACCTCGCGGGTGTCGTCGGTGGAGCCGTCGTCGGCGACGATCACGTCGAACTCGTCCGGCGGCAGGGTCTGGCGCGCCAGATTGGCCAAGGTGTGCCGGACATAGGCACTGCGGTTGTAGGTCGGGACGACCACCGAGATCCTCGACCGGGAAACGGGTACGGACACAGCACGTCCTCCATCTTGACGCGGGCGAGCGTGAGCACCGTGGACTAGCGGTGACCTTCGAGCGCGTGATCCGACCGGGCGGCGGGCGACCAGCGACCGAGTTCGTCGAGGATCGACTCGTGCACCGGTTGCCAGGACATCTCCCGGCGGGTCCGCTCGGCCGAGACCGCCTGGTCGTAGCGGAACAGGCCGGCGATGTCGTGAATCTCCGGCGGCGCCTGGTCGACCGGCAGGGACCTGGCCACGCCGCCACCGATCGCCCGGGCGATGTCGTCGACCCGGACGGTCTCGGCGACGGCGTTCCAGGCGGTGCCCGGTGCCGCCCGCTCGGCGACCGCGACGAACAGCCGGGCCAGGTCCTCGACATGCACCGCCGCCCACCGCACGCCTGGCTCACCGAGGAAGATGCCGCAGCCCAGCCGGGCGGTCATCGGTGCCAGCATGTGGTGTACGACGCCGCCGCCGTTGCCGTAGACGAGGCCGGGCCGGATCAACCGGCCACCGTGGGCACGTACGGCGATCTCGCTCGGTGCCCGCCAGGCCACGATCGGGTGGGGCTCGGGCGGGCTGTCCTCGGTGACCTCACCGGGCCCGAGCACGTCGACGCCCGACGTGTACAGCATCGGTGTCCCGGTACCGAGCAGGGCGCGCAACCCGGGCTGCTCGTACCGGTCGTCACGCAACGCGCCCACGTGCACCACCAAGTCGAACCCGTCGACGGCCGCGACCAGCGAAGGCGGGTCGGTGAGGTCACCAGGTACGGCGCGGTAGGCGCGTGGGACCGGACGACCGCCGGGTCGCTGCAACCCGGACACCCGGTGACCGGCGGCGGCGAACGCCGCCGCGACGGCCGAGCCGATGTAGCCGGCGGCCCCGATGACGAGCACTTTCGACCCGGACATGGCGATGTCCCTTCTCCCGACGTATCGGTCGGCGGGCCTACCGCCTGCCCGCCGCCGTAGGTGGCCGCCCACTCACCCCTGCATCGTGGCATCGGCGGGACGAATTCGACGTATTCCAGAAGCAGCAAAGTGAGCAATCTGCGAGATGCGTTCCCCGCCGGTGCCTGCCCATCCTGGCACCGACCCATGTCCTGATCTACCCTGCCTGCCCGGGAGTCGTCATGAGCGAGGCCTTCGTCGTCCGGTACCAGATGCGACCCGAAACGGCCGACCAGAATCAGAAACTGGTCGAGAACGTCTTCGCCGAACTGGCCGTCGCCTGTCCACAAGGGTTGCGGTACGCCGCCTTCCGACTCGCCGACGGTGTCACGTTCGTCCATATCGGTGTCTCTGAGCCGGGTGCCGCCTCGTTGCCGGACTTCGCCGCGTTCCAGGAGTTCCAGCGTGAGTTCGGGACGCGGGCGGCCGGCCCGCCGACGGCCGGAGGTGCCACCGTCATCGGCAGCTACGGGGTCGACTTCGGCTGACGGCCGGGCCCGCCCCGGCCCCGTCCGGCGCTGGTCGTGTGGGGCGCCCGTCCCCGCGCACGACCGCCCTGCGGGGTGCCACAGAAAGGCGCAATCAAAGATGCGCCGGGCATCGCCGAACATCACAGTCGGGTGGGGAACCCGCACCACCGACACCAGACGGAGGAACGATGACCACTACTTCCACCATCCCGGCGCGAGCGGAACTCGTCACGCGTGCCGCGGATCTCGTACCGTTGTTGCGCTCGCGGGCGCAATGGGCGGACGAGAACCGGCGCCTGGCCGACGACGTCGTCGAGGCGATGGCCGACGCCGGCATCTTCCGGATGCGGCTGCCCCGCCGGTTCGGCGGCTACGAGTGTGACGCCCGGACCATGGTCGAGGTCGCGATGCACCTCGGCCGTGGCGATTCGGCGACCGCCTTCACCGTCGCGGTCTGGTGGATCACCTCGTGGAATCTCGGGTTGTTCCCCGACGAGGCGCAGGACGAGGTGTTCTCGACCCCCGACGTACGGGTCTGCGGCACACTGGCCCCGACCGGCACCGCGCAGCCGGTCGACGGTGGCATCCAGGTGACCGGACGGTGGGGTTTCAACAGCGGAGCCGCGCACAGTCAGTGGAAGCTGCTGTCGGCCCTGCTGCCCACCGCCGACGGCGGGATGGAGCCGATCATGGCGGTGGTGCCGGTCGGCGACGTCGAACTCGTCGACGACTGGCAGGTGGGCGGGTTGCGCGGCACGGGCAGCGTCACGGCCCTCGCCCAGGACCTGTTCATTCCCGCACACCGCTACGTCCGGATCGGTCCGCTGCTCGGTCAGCAGTACTACTCCACACTCAACGCCGACCTGCGGCTGTACCGTGCACCGATGATCGCGGCGATCTCGGCGGCGACGGTCGGCAAGATGGTCGGGGTGGCCAAGGGCGCCCTGGAGGGCTTCTTCGAGCGCCTGCCGGGACGGGCGATCACCTACACCAGCTACGACAGCCAGCGTGAGGCACCGTACACCCACCTTCAGGTGGCCGAGGCGAGCTTGAAGATCGACGAGGCGGAGTACCACGCCTACCGGCTCGCCGACATGGTGGATGGCAAGTCCGATGCCGACGAGCCCTGGACGTTGCAGGAACGCGCCTACGCCCGGGTGGCGGTGGGTCGGGTGTGCCAGCTGGCGAAGGAGGCGACCGACATCGTCGCCCTGGCAAGCGGCGGATCCTCCATCTATTCACAGGTGCCGATCCAGCGGTTGCAACGCGATATCCAGGCGATGGCGTTGCACGCGTTGAATCTGCCGAGCAACAACCTCGAACTCTACGGACGAGTGTTGTGCGGACTGGAGCCGAACTCGCCGTTCGTGTAGGCCGGCGGCTGTCGCCGAGGAGGCCGGCGTGGACCTGACGGTCCACGCCGGCCTCCTCGGCGACAGCCTGCTCCGATCAGCGCGGCAGGGCGCGGGCGAACTGCCGCAGGTCCTCGACGAACAGGTCCGGCACCTCCAGGGCCGGGAAATGCCCCCCTCGGTCGTACTCCGCCCAGTGGACGATGTTCGGGAACCCCTGGTCCGCGAACCGCCTGATCGGCTGGGCGGGATCGCGCGGGTAGACCGCCACCCCCAGAGGCACCTGCAGCGGCGGGGGCGGGGGCGGCGGGGTGGGTGCGGTCGGCATCACGTCGGCGTTGTCGAAGTAGAAGTGCGCAGAGGTCGCACCGGTGCCGGTCAGCCAGTAGAGCATCACGTTGGTCAGCAGGGTGTCCCGGTCGACCGCGTCCTCCGGCACCGATGCCGAGTCGGTCCAGTCCTTGAACTTCTCCACGATCCAGGCCAGCTGGCCGACCGGCGAGTCCGTCAAGCTGTACGCGAGGGTCTGCGGCCGGGTGGTCTGCAGTTTCATGTAGCCCGACAGCTCGTTGGCGTAGGTGGTCAGCAACCCCAGCCGCGACAACTCGGTCCCGGACAGGCCGGCGAGGTCGGCCGGGTCTCCGCTCGGCGGGGTGACCAGGAAGTTCACATGAGCGCCGAGGACCTTGTCGGGAAACATGCCGGCGAGGGTCAGGCTGATCCAGGCACCGAGGTCACCGCCCTGCACGACGAAGCGGTCGTAGCCCAGCCGCCGCATCAACTCCGCCCACACCCCCGCCACCCGCGGCAACGTCCACCCCGTACCCGACACCGGACCCGAAAACCCGAACCCCGGAATCGTCGGCACCACCACATCGAACGCCACCCCCGGATCCCCACCGAACCCCCGCGGATCCGCCAACGGACCCACCACCTCCAAAAACTCCACAAACGACCCCGGCCACCCATGCGTCACCACCAACGGCACCGCACCCGGCTCCGGCGACCGCACATGCAAAAAATGCACCCGCGCCCCATCAACCTCCGCCACGAACTGCGGAAACTTGTTCAACCGCGCCTCCGCCGCACGCCAGTCGTACCCCGACCGCCAATACCCCACCAAATCCCGCAGATACCCCACCGGCACCCCCCGCTCCCACCCCGCACCCACCGGCTGCACCGGCCACCGCACCCCCGCCAACCGCGCAGCCAGATCATCCAGACTCTCCTGCGGAATCTCGATACGGAACGGCTCCATCACACACTCCTCAATACTTGTCGGAGGCCACGAAAGTCAGAATCTCGGCACGGGCCGCCATTCATAGTAGCCACTGACAGATAGCACGGGTAGATGGCCTGAGGAGTCCGGATGAAACCGAGCAGTCCGGAAGAAAATGTTGACGAAGAACAGCGTTAGCATGATATTCGTTCGAATGCCACCTCCCATCGAGGAGTCAACTCATGGCCCACATTGTCGGCGACCGGGCCGTCGTGCTCGGTGGCAGCATTGCCGGTTGTCTGGCCGCCCGGGTCCTCGCCCCGGCCTACCGTGAGGTCACGGTGATCGACCGGGACCAGTTGACCGAGCGGGACGACCCCCGCCGGGCCGTGCCACAGGGCCATCACATTCACGCGCTCCTGGCCCGTGGCCAGCGGATCCTCGAGGAACTGTTTCCCGGGCTCACCGACGAACTGGTCGGCATTGGCGTGCCGGTGGGAGACTTCGGCACCAGTTTGAGCTGGTACTTCAACGGCGAGATGATCCGGAAGACCGAGACCGGGCTGATCTGTGTGGCGGCCGGGCGCCCCCTGCTGGAGGCCCGGATCCGCCAGCGTGTCAAGGACCTGGGCAACGTCACCTTCCGCGACAGGTGCGACGTCATGCACCTGGCCACCACGGCGGACCGCCGCCGGGTCACCGGGGTGCACCTGCGCGACCCCGACGGGCAGGCCGAGGTCCTCGACGCGGACCTGCTGGTCGACGCGACCGGCCGGGGCTCGCGGACCCACCGCTGGCTGGTCGAGCTGGGCTATCCGCAGGTCGCGGAGGAGAAGGTCAAGATGGATCTGACCTACACCACCTGCCACTACCGCCCGCCACTGCCGTTCGACCCGATCGGTGAACAGATCGCGATCATTCCGGTGGCCACCCCACAGATGCCCCGTGGGGCGATCTTCGCCCGTCTGCCGGACCGCTACTCGATATCGCTGACCGGTCTGCTCGGCGACCGCCCACCGACCGACCGGGACGGGCTGCTGGCCTATGTCCGGTCGTTGCCGGTCCCGGAGATCTACCGGGCGCTGCGCGACGCCGAGCCGATGAGCGAGCCGAAGTCGTTCCACTTCCCGGCGAGCGTTCGCCGCCGCTACGAACGCATGGACAGCTTCCCGGAGGGCCTGCTGATGCTCGGGGACGCGGTCTGCACCTTCAACCCGGTCTACGGCCAGGGCATGACGGCCGCCGCGCTACAGGCCCAGATCCTCGGCCGACACCTGCAGCAGGGCGCACCAGCCGCCGACGGCTACTTCCGCGACGTCGCCCGGGCCATCGACGCGCCCTGGGACATGTCGGCCGGGCCGGACCTCGGTTTCGCCGGGGTACAGGGACGGCGGACGCTGAAGGTCCGCATCGGCAACTCGTACGTGCCGCGGCTGCAGGCGGCCGCCGTACACGACCCGGCGCTGTCCGGCGCATTCCTGCGCGCCGCCGGTCTGGTCGACCCGCTGAGCGCGCTGATGCGGCCCAACATCGTCCGACGGGTCCTGCGCCGGCGGCCCGCCGCCGGAGAATGAGCCGACTCACCGTCGGTCGGCGAAGAACGCCCGCAGATCCGTGACCAGCAGCTCCGGCTGCTCCAGCGCCGGGAAATGCCCACCGTGGGCGAACTCGGTCCAGCGGGTGATGGTCGGCAACTCGGCCATCGCCTGCCGGCGCACCGGGAGCAGGAAGTCGTGCGGGAACACCGCCACCGCCACCGGCACCTCGGTCGGCCAGGGTGCCACCGGCGGGGCCCCGGCGCGCAACTGCGCGCCGATCTCGTAGTAGAGCGCCGCCGACGACCCGGCCGTACCGGTCAGCCAGTACAGCATCACGTTGGTCAGCAGCGTGTCCCGGTCGACCGCGTCGGGCAGCGCCGACGTCGGGTCGGTCCACTCGCGGAACTTCTCCACGATCCAGGCCAGCTGCCCGACCGGCGAATCGGTCAGGCCGAAGGCCAGGGTGTGCGGCCGGGTCGCCTGCACCTTGACGTAGCCGGCCGGGTCGGTGTGGAACCGGGCCATCGTCGCCAGCCGGCCCCGCTCGGCGTCGCTGAGGTCCGGGTCGGCGGCCGTGTCCACCCCGGTGACCAGGAAGTTGACGTGCACGCCCAGCACCCGCGCCGGGTGCTGGCGGGCGACCTCCAGCGAGATCAACGAGCCGAAGTCGCCACCGTGCAGGGCGTAGCGGTCGTAGCCCAGCCGCCGCATCAACTCCGCCCACACCCCCGCCACCCGCGGCAACGTCCACCCCGTACCCGACACCGGACCCGAAAACCCGAACCCCGGAATCGTCGGCACCACCACATCGAACGCCACCCCCGGATCCCCACCGAACCCCCGCGGATCCGCCAACGGACCCACCACCTCCAAAAACTCCACAAACGACCCCGGCCACCCATGCGTCACCACCAACGGCACCGCACCCGGCTCCGGCGACCGCACATGCAAAAAATGCACCCGCGCCCCATCAACCTCCGCCACGAACTGCGGAAACTTGTTCAACCGCGCCTCCGCCGCACGCCAGTCGTACCCCGACCGCCAATACCCCACCAAATCCCGCAGATACCCCACCGGCACCCCCCGCTCCCACCCCGCACCCACCGGCTGCACCGGCCACCGCACCCCCGCCAACCGCGCAGCCAGATCATCCAGACTCTCCTGCGGAATCTCGATACGGAACGGCTCCATCACACACTCCCCGGTGTTCGCCCGCGTCAATGCCGTAGCAGCCGACGGTACTGGCATCGCCAGGTGCCGCACAGGCCTGCGGGTGGGATGGCAGATCGATTCGGCACGTTGGAAGAAAACACGAGGGTGGACCCGGCCGTACGATCTGAAGCACGTTGTGCAGCCGGTAGCCGACGGGCTGTGGAACTGTTCTCTGCTGCCCGCAGATCATCACGATCCCGCCCCTTATCCCGCTGTTGACGTTCTATTGTTCGTCGAGCTCAGGAGCCCGTCCATGACAGAGCGATGCCCAATTGTTCTCGACACCAGCGGTACGGACATCCATGCCGAAGCCGCGCGCCTGCGGGCACAGGGCCCGATCGCCGCAGTCGAGCTGCCCGGCGGTGTGTCCGCCTGGTCGATCACCAGCTACGAGCTGGCCAAGCAGGTGCTGAGCGACCCACGGTTCCTCAAGGATCCTCGCGAGCACTGGCCAGCGCTGCGCAACGGCGAGATCCCGCCCGGCTGGCCGATGATCACGTGGGTGGTGATGGACAACATGACCACCCATGACGGCGCCGACCACGTGCGACTGCGCAAGCTGATCGCGCGGGGTTTCACCGCCCGTCGGGTCGAGGAGGCCCGGCCGCTCATCGAACGGATCACCCACGACCTGCTCGACAAGATGGCTGCGATACCGCCGGGGACCATCGTCGACCTCAAGAAGGCCTTCGCCTACCCGCTGCCCGCGCAGGTCGTCTGCGAACTATTCGGCGTGCCCGAGGAGTCACGGGCCGACGCGCTGCGCGGCGGCGAGGTCAACGTCAGTACGTCGATCACACCGGAGGAGGCCGCCGCCAACGTCGACCAGTGGCACCAGGCCATGCAGGACCTGGTGGAACTGCGCCGACGCGAGCCGGGAAACGACCTGACCAGTCTGCTCATCGCCGCCAAGGAGGAGGACGGGTCCCGGCTGACCGACGAGGAGATGGTCGGCACCCTGCACCTCATGCTCGGCGCCGGTTCCGAGACACTGATGAACCTGCTCAGCCACGCCGTGCTGAACCTGGTCACCAACCCGGACCAGTACGAGCTGGTCCGCTCCGGCGCGGTGGACTGGTCCGAGGTGATCGAGGAGACGCTGCGAGCCGAGTCACCGGCGGCGATGCTGCCGTTCCGGTTCGCCGTCGAGGACGTCGAACTCGCGGGCGTGACGGTCCGCAAGGGCGACCCGGTGCTGATCGGTTTCGCCGGTGTCGGCCGCGATCCCGAGGTGCACGGCGAGACCGCCGACAGCTTCGACATCACCCGGGCCGACAAGTCCCACCTCTCCTTCGGGTACGGGGTGCACTACTGCCTCGGCGCGCCGCTGGCCCGGCTGGAGGCGTCGATCGCGCTGCCCGCCCTGTTCGAGCGCTTTCCCGACCTGCGGCTCGCTGTGCCTCGGGAGGAGCTCGCCCCGCAGGGGACCTTCATCATGAACGGCCACCGCGAGCTGCCGGTCCTTCTCACCGCGCCGGTGCCGGCCGCCGCCGGCTGACCGCCCCGGACCCGCCGTGGCGCGGCGCGGCTCACCGACCGGTGAGCCGCGCCGCGCATTCCTGCAGGTAGCGGCGTTCGGCGGCGTTGCCGGTACGCTGCGCCGCCACGAGGTACGCCGACCGTGCTGCGGCCCGGTCGCCGGCCATTTCCAACAGGTGGGCCCGAACCGCGTCGATCCGGTGGTTGGCGGTCATCCGCCGGTCCGCCTCCACAGCGGCCAGTACGTCGAGGCCGGCCTGTGGGCCGCGTACCATCGCCACCGCGATCGCCTGGTTGAGCCGGACCACCGGGTTCGGCCAGATGGCCACGAGCAGCTGGTAGAGCAGCACGATCTGCCGCCAGTCGGTGTCCTGCGACCGGGCCGCGTCCGCGTGCACCGCAGCGATCGCCGCCTGCAGCTGGTAGGGGCCGATCGGCGCGGTCGACAGGACCCGGGTGACGATCCGGCGCCCTCGGGTCAGGTACTCCTGGTTCCATCGGCTGCGGTCCTGGTCGGCCAGGGGCACCAGGACCCCGTCGGGACCGGTCCGGGCCGGTCGCCGAGCCTCGGTCAGCAGCATCAGCGCCAGCAGTCCGGCGACTTCTCCATCGTCGGGGAGTCTGCGGTACAGCTCCTCGGTGAGCCGCATCGCCTCCCGGGTCAGCAGCGCGGGCTGCGGATCGTCCTCGGTGGCCAACGAGTAGCCCTCGTTGAAGACCAGGTACAGCACGTGCAGGACGGCGCCGAGACGCTGCGCCCACTCGTGCCGCGGGGGCAGGCTGAAACTGACCTCGTCGGCCTTCATCCGCTGCTTGGCACGGCTGATGCGCTGCGCCATCGTGGCCTCCGGGACCAGGAAGGCCCGGGCGATCTGCGCGGTCGACAGCCCACCGACGGCCCGCAGCGTCAGCGCTATCTGGGACGCGGTGGACAACTGCGGATGGCAGCACAGGAACAGCAGTAGCAGGGTGTCGTCGCGGTCGACCCGGTCGGATACGTCCGGACTGGACACGACGAGATCCTCCGGCCGGGTCAGTACGGCGACCGTCGTCTCACGGCGCTGGCGGGACACCTCGCTGCGGTGGGCGTCGATGAGCCGTCTGGTCGCGACGGTCAACAGCCAGCTCATCGGGTTGTCGGGCAGGCCCTGCTCGGGCCACTGCACGGCGGCGGCGAGCAGTGCCTCCTGGACCGCGTCCTCGCAGGAGTCGAAGTTGCCGTGACGGTGGACCAGGATCCTGATCAGTGGGGGCACGAGCCGGCGGAGCAGTTGCTCCATCTCCGCCGGAGCGTTCACAGCAGGTGGTCCGCGAACTCCAGGACCGGCCGGACCTCGACCGCACCGTGGCGGGTGTCCGGGAACCGGGCGGCGATCTCGGCGGCCCGGTCCCCGCTGGCACAGTCGAGCAGGAAGTAGCCGGCGAGGTGCTCCTTGGCGTCGATGAAGGGACCGTCGGTGGCGGTCAGGACACCGTCGCGGTTCCGCAGGGTCCGGGCGCTGGCCGGATCGCCCAGGGCGCCGGAGCCGACCAGCTCACCGGACTCGGCGATCTCGGTGAGCAGGGCGGAGAACTCCGCCAGCTGGGCGTCCCGCTCGTCCGGGGCGAGGGTCTCCTGCTGATGCAGGAACATCGGGTGCTCCCAGTTGACCGGGTTACTGTAGATCAGCACCAGGTACTTCACACTCACTCCTCGCTTGACGGTCGCCGCTGCCGATGATAGTCCCACCAGCCTGGCACGACGGCCCGACGACTTCCGGCGGAATGCTCGCCTGACCGCTGCGGCCCGGTCCACCGACACCCACCTTCGCGCCCGCGTGGCGTCCAGCCGGCGCGCCCGTCGTGGTGTCACCCTGACCACACCACCGTCGACGCGGGACCTTCGGCCCTGACGTGCGACGTTGCGCGTCTGTTGCGTGTGCAGGAGTCCCGTCGACGTAGCGACAAGGAGCAGGTGTGCTGTCGGAGTCCTCAGCCGCGGTGGTCACCGCGACGCTGCCCGCCGTCCAGGCCAACGGTACGGCCATCACCACCCGGTTCTACCAGCGGATGTTCGGTGCCCACCCGGAACTGTTGCAGCTGTTCAACCGGGGCAACCAGGCCACCGGCGCGCAACAGGCCGCCCTCGCCACCGCGGTCGCCGCCTACGCCGGGCACCTCACCGGCGACAGTGCCGTGCCCTGGGGTCCGGTGCTGGACCGGATCGCCCACAAGCACGCCTCGCTCGGCATCACCGCCACCCAGTACCCGATCGTCGGACGACATCTGCTCGCGGCCGTCGGCGAGGTCCTCGGTGACGCCGTCACTGCAGAGGTCGCCGTCGCCTGGAACGAGGTGTACTGGCTGCTGGCCTGCGAACTGATCGCCCGCGAGGCCCGGCTGTACACGGTGGCGGGCATCGCCGAGGACGCGCCCGTCTGGCGCGACTGGCGGGTCGCGCAGGTGGTGCCCGAGACCGCCGACGTGGTGTCGTTACGGCTCGTACCGGCGGACGACGACCCGGTGCCCGCCTTCGTTCCCGGGCAGTACGTGTCGGTCGCCGTCGACCTCGACGGCGACCGGGGGCAGCAGATCCGCCAGTACAGCCTCTCCGGCCGCCCCGGCACTGCCGACCTGCGGATCACCGTCAAACGGATCCGGGCGACCGGTGACACACCGGACGGGATGGTGTCGACGTACCTGCACGACCGGGTCCGGGTCGGCGACACGCTGCGGCTGAGCCCACCGTTCGGCGAGGTCAGCGCGGTCGGTGCCGACGGGGAGCCGCTGCTGCTGGTCAGCGCCGGCATCGGGGTGACCCCGGCGATGTCGGCGTTGGAGCACCTGTCGGTGGCCGACCCCAAGCGGGAGGTGGTGCTGGTGCACGCCGACCGGCGGGTCGCCGCCCATGCCCGGCGCGGCGAGCTTTCCCATCTGCGGGAGCAGCTGCCGAACCTGTCGGTGCGCCTGTGGTACGAGGACCCGGCCGGCGGCCCGGTGCCGGAATTCGGTGCCGAAGTTTCCGCCGGACGGGTGGATCCGGCCCGGATTCCGCTGCCGGCCGGGGCCTACGTGCACCTGTGCGGGCCGCTGCCGTTCATGAACCGGATCCGCAGTGGGCTGCTGCGTCGGGGCGTGTCCAGCGACCGGATCGCCTACGAGGTGTTCGGCCCGGGGATGCTACGCGGCTGACGGCCAGCGTGCCGGCCGTGCGCGGCGGCACGGGCCAGGCGCAGCTGTTGCTCGGCGACGGTGGTCAGGCAGGACGGCGACATGGGACACCTTCCGGGTGATCGATGTGGTCGCGACGCTCCGGTCACGACACGACCGGTACGACGACGAGAATCAGCACCGAGCAGACGATCTCGACGACGCCGACCTGCGCGGGCCGCAGCCGCCAGGACGGCAGCAGCCAGGCGCGGATCAGCAGGACCAGGAAAACCGGGATGAGCCGCGCGTCGATCCACCCGGCCGCGGCGAGCGCGGCGAGATGGTAGCCGACCGACAGGTGTCGGTACCGGGCGTCGTCCCGGTTGCGGATCATGGTCTTGACGAACAGGACCGTCCCGGTCAGGTACAGCAGCAGGGCCACGAAGGCGGGCAGGACCCGGACCGGTGGTACGGCGGCGACGGTGGCCACCACGAGGACCAGCAGGCAGCTCTGCAGCACCGAGGCGAGATCGTTGGCCAGGGCGCGTTCGGCGCGACGGCCGGCATAGGCGCCGTTGACCAGCAGCAGGGCGGCGTAGACCGGGGCGTACCAGAGCACCGCCGGCCGGGCGACCAGCACCGTCGCCGCCAGTGGCACGGTGATCAGGGCGTACAGCCGGATCTGGGCGGCGAACCGACGTGGCCGGCGCTCTTGACGGCCTGCAGGACGTAGTAGGAGGTCAGTTGACATCCTCTCCGCCCTGGAGGACGGAGATTCCCTCCACGCTGCGCGTGGAACACGCAGCGTCCGGGTGGGTT
Source organism: Solwaraspora sp. WMMA2056 (assembly GCF_030345095.1). Lineage (NCBI taxonomy): Bacteria > Bacillati > Actinomycetota > Actinomycetes > Micromonosporales > Micromonosporaceae > Solwaraspora > Solwaraspora sp. WMMA2056. The sequence goes on along the minus strand of NZ_CP128360.1, from coordinate 4,236,547 downwards.
ACCGCTTCACTGCGCGCCGCCGGGACAAGTCCCGGTCTTACGTGCGCTCGACGGTCGTTGAAGTCCGCCTGTCCGGCGGCCTTGATGTTGATGGCGGCGTTGATGTCCCGGTCGTGGTGACTGCCACACGGGCAGTCCCACTCCCGGACGTGCAACGCGATCTTCTCGTTGATCCGGCCGCAGTCGCAGCACATCCGGGTGGACGGGAGCCACCGGTCCACCCGGGCGAACACGCGCCCGTACCGCTGCGCCTTGTACTCCAGCATGCCGGTGAAGGCGGCCCAGCCCGCATCGTGCACGGACTTCGCCAGCCGAGTCCGGCCGAGACCAACAACGCACAGGTCCTCGACGTACACCGCTTGGTTGTCGCGGATGATCGCTGTGGACAGCTTGTGCTGCCAGTCCCGCCGGGCGTCGGCTACCCGCGCGTGAGCGCGGGCCACCTCGATCACGGCTTTCCTGCGGCGGTTGCTGCCCCGCTGCTTGCGTGAGAGTGCCTGCTGCAACCGCTTGAGCTTGCGGGCCGCGCGGCGCAGGAACTTCGGTGCGGTCACCTTCGTGCCGTCGGACATGACCGCGAAGTGGGTCAGGCCCAGATCGATGCCGATCTCGGAGTCGACCGGCGGCAGCGTCTCGTCCTCGCCGATGGTCACGACGAACGAGGCGAAGTACCGGCCTGCCGTGTCCTTGACCACGGTGACCGAGGTGGGATCCGACGGCAGGCCGCGCGACCAGCGCACCGCGACGTCGCCGATCTTCGGCAGCCGCAGGCGGCCGTTGTCACAGACCTTGAACCGGGAGTTCTGCGTGAACCGGATCGCCTGCCGGTTGTCCTTACTAGGGCAGCCGTACTTCGTGACTTGATCATGTGAGTCTGGATCGGTAGTGGTACCAGCGGGCGCGGGCTTGATGGCGGCGGCGCCACCAGGACCAGCGGAGATGGTGTTCGAGGCTGTGCCAGGCTCTGGTCGCGAGGTTGTACAGCCGTTTGATCTCGACCACGGTCAGCCGGGCGAGTCCGAGGTCGGCCGGTGGTGGTTCGCTGGGGTGGGTGGGTCGGGGTGGTGGCGTGGTCCCGGCCGCGGCGTCGGCGGCGGTGACCGCGCAGACGGCGAGCGCGGCCATGACCAGCACTATGTGCCGCATGATCGGGGTGTGGAGGCGGTTCTGGAACTGGTCGAACCCGAAGTGGTCCTTGCCGAAGCCGTGGTCCTCCTCGATCGTCCACCGCCGGCCGGTCACCCTCACCAACGCGGTCAGGGTCGCCGGAAGGCGCTCCGGTATCCAGCAGTAGAAGTAGGCCAGGTCGTCGGGGTCAGCCAGGCTCCGGCGTACGAGCAGGTAGTGGCGGGGGCTGGCGGTGGCGATCCACGCCCACGCGTACCAGCGGTCGCCTTTGGAACCCGCCCCGCAGGACATGGTCTGCCAGGCGGTGTCGGTGGTCAGGGTGGTGGCAGCGGTGTCGGCGCGGATCTTCGTCTTCCAGCCGGGCAGGGTGATCCGGAACGAGCACGGCACGCCGAGGCTGTAGCCGATTCCCCGGGTCTCGCAGGTGTCGCGTAGTCGCCGGTCCCGGCCGTAGACGGCGTCGGCGGTGCACCACCGCACGGGTACGCCGGCGTCGAGTGTCTCGGTGAGCAGGTCGGTGGCGAGTCGGGGTTTGGTCGCGAACTCGGTGTCGGCGGGGACGCCGGTGGCGGCGCGGCGGGCGTCGTCGTCGAGGTGGGCGGCGGGGATCCACAGGCGGGAGCCGACCAGGGCGTGGCCGGCGCGGGTGGCGTAGGTGGCGTTGACCAGGTTGACGGCGTTGGTGACCTTTCCCGCGCAGCCCACGTACTGGCGGGTCACGCCGCACGTGCCGGTGCCGGTCTTCTCCACGCCGCTCTCGTCGAAGATCAGCGTGTTGTCGCCGTCCGGGTCGGCCAGGCGTGCCACGGCGAAGTCACGGACCACGCCCATCGCCTTGTCGGTGTCCCAGACCGCGCGTTCGAGGAGTCGTTGCATCCGGTCGGGGGTGGTGTCCCCGGCGTGTTCGGCGAGGGTCCAGCAGTTCTTGCGTGGCAGGTCGGCGATCAGGCCACGGACGTACTTGCCGGCCTGCCGTAGTGGTTCGACCCGGGCGAAACACGCGCCGAGGTCTCCCATCAGCGTGGCGAGGTTCTCCTCGACCCGACCGGCCTCTACCATGGCCGCTGCGGCCACCTCGTGATCCTTCGTTGTCCACACAACACCGGACGATCATGCGGTGGCCGTCTCCGTCGCCGCACACCCTGTCCGTCCACACCCCACCGCACCGGTCAGGTCACGAAGTACGGCTGCCCTATTACGGGACCGGTACCGGGGCGGGGCCACCGTGCGGCCCCGGCGTTCGCCGGACAGCGAGTTGAAGAAGTTGCGGTACGCGGTGTTCAGATCGGCGAGGGCCTGCTGCAACACCACGGCCGACACCTCACCCAGCCAGCTGCGGCTTTCGGTGGCCTTGGCCGCTGTGATGACCAACTTCGACAGGTCGCCGTCGGAGATGTACTTCTCGCCCGCCTCGCGGGCCTGCTGACGCAGCCTGAGTCCGTCGTTGAAAACCACCCGGGCACACCCGAACGCCTGCGCCAGCGCGGTGCGCTGGGCGGTGTCCGGGGTGATCCGGTAGTTGTAACGGAGCTGCACGGCCATCACCGTATCATGTTGGTCTATGGTCGAATCGCAAGGCATCCGCACCGGCAGGCACTGCACTTTCGCGATGCATGTCCACTTGGTTTTCGTGACGAAGTTCCGGCACAACGTGTTCGCCGACCGGCACCTGACCCGGATGGAGGCGATCATGCGAGACGTGTGCGCCGACTTCGAGGCCGAACTGGTCGAGTTCAACGGCGGCCACAACCACGTCCACCTGCTGGTCAACTTCCCGCCCAAGGTCGCCGTGGCCAGGCTGGTCAACAGCCTCAAAGGGGTCTCCTCGCGCCGCCTCCGGCAGGAGTTCCCCGACCTGGCGCCCCACTACTACCGGGCCAACAAACTCTGGTCCGGCTCGTACTTCGCCGGCTCTGTCGGCGGCGCACCGTCGAGCGTCATCAAGCAGTACATCGACCAGCAGAACCGTCCCGGTCAAGACACTGCTCGGGCCCGGCGGCCCGCCCAGTACAGGCCTTCACCCCCGACCTGAAGGCCGGAACACTCGCCCGCACTCCGGTAGCCGTCCAGCCAGGCGCCGAGCAACGGCAGGTGCGGCCAGTGCGGTCCGACCAGGGCGACCCCGACGAGGTACGGCAGGAGCAGCATCGCCCAGGCACCGTGCTGTGGCGGCAGGTACTGCCGCAGCATCCGGCGGTACGCGGGAGCTGGGCCCGTGCTGGCGGCGACGGCGGCGGTCATGGTCGTCTCCTCCGGTCGACCGCGCCCGTGGTGGCCATCGTGGGCGCGGTCGGCTCGGTGGCCGTGGCGGCCGGTTCGACGGTGGCCGACGCTGCCGGACAGAGCCGGACCACGCAGGCGGTGGGCGCGCCGAACGGTTCCAGGACCGCGTTGCCGGGTGCCGCACCGGCCTGCTCCAGAGCACCGCGTACGACGCCGAGGTGCAGCCAACAGATGGCGTCCGGGTTGCGGTGGACAAGTTCGAGGAACGGGCAGACCGTCAGGTGGATCTCGGTGCGGTCGGCACCGGTGGATCGTGCGACGGGGGCGAACCCCAGCCGGTGCAGGACCGCGAGCAGCGTGTCGAGCGGGCTGCCGCCGGGCGGAGCCGCCGCGGCGAGACGGCGTCCCCAGTCGTGGCCGGCGCGGGCGGCCGCAGCGCGGGCGTCCGTGCGGCGGCGGCCCAACTGGTCCAGCAGCGCGGCGGCAAGCTCCCGGTACGGTGCCGGTGCCGGTGCCGGTGCAGCCGTTGTCCGGTAACGCCAGGCGGGCCGACCGGGCTGACCGCCCGTGGCCCGTGCCTTGACCAGCAGGCCGGCGGCGACGAGTCGGTCGAGATGGTCGCGCACGGTGGAGGGGTGCAGGCCGGTTCGGGCGCCGACCTCGGCGATGGTGACACCGCCGGCGGCGGCGCGGACCAGCTCCAGCATCGACGCCCGGCTCGCGGTGCCCAACGCCCGGTGTCGGGTGGTGTCGACGATCTCGCCGGCCGGACCGGGCCCGTGGTGGTCGCTCACACTGACCGACGTTACAACGGCGAACGCCGTGAAAACCGGGGCGTCCCGGACCCGGGATCCGGGACCTTCGGCCCGGTCACGGCCCGTTTCCCGATGGCAGGATGCCGCCTCAGATCTGCCGCAGCACCCGCGCGGGGTTGCCGACAGCCAGGACGTCCGGCGGGATGTCCCGGGTGACGACCGCGCCGGCACCGACGACGCTGTTCTCGCCGATGGTCACGCCCGGGCAGACGATCACGCCCCCGGCGAGCCAGACGTTGTCGGCGATGGTGATCGGCCGGGCCGATTCCAACTTGTCTCGGCGCGGCTGCGGCTCGAGCGGGTGTGTCGCGGTGAGCAGTTGCACGTTCGGTCCGAGTTGGCAGTCGGCACCGATGTGGATCGGTGCCACGTCCAGCGCCGTCAGGTGGTAGTTGACGAAGGTGCGGGCACCGATGTGCAGGTGCTCGCCGTAGTCGACGTACAGTGGCGGCCGCACGACCACGTCCTCGCCGAGGCTGCCGAGCAACCGGGCCAGGATGGCGCGGGCAGCCGCCGGCGGACCGTCGACGCTCGCCCGGTGGTAGGCATGTGTCAGCGCGACCGCCCGGGCCGCGATCCGGGCGCTGTGCGGATCGTCGGCGACGTACAGGTCGCCGGCGAGCATCCGCTCCCGGCTGGTGCGCGGGTCACCGGCGAAGTACCCGGCCGCCATGGGCCGTCACCGCCTCACCGAGTGCCCGCTCGATCCGCTCAGCCCCGGCGGCCAGCGAGAAGACCCGGTCGTAGTAGCCGCGGGCGGCCTGGCCGAGCAGGTCGAGCTTGTCCCGGCCGAGGTCGCAGGCCTCGCGCAGGGCAGCGGCGATCGAGTCCGGATCACCGGGTCGCGCGGTGATCCCCGCGCCGCTGTCGTGGGCCACTCTTGCGGCGTCACCATCGACCGCGACCAGGATCGCCCGCCCGGCGGCGAGGATGGCCGGCACCTTGCTCGGCATGGTGTACGCCGACATGCCCCCCGGCCGCAGGCTCACGTAGTGCACGTCCCCGGTCGCCATCAGCGCGGGCATCCGGTGCCGGGGCAGCTGGCCGAGGAAGCGGACGTTGCGGGCGCCGGTGGTGGCGGCGAGTTCGCGCAGCCGGCGCTCGGTGGTGCCGCAGCCGGCGATCAGGCACACGAAGCGGGGATCGTCGACCCGGGCGCAGGCCTCGATCAGCGAGTCGAGGCCCTGCGCCTCGCCGAGCGCCCCCGCGTACACGCAGACCAGCTGGTCGGTGCGGAGCCCGAGTTCGGCGCGCAGGTCCCCGGGTCGGGCCCGGCCGGTCTCGTCCGCCCACATCGGCAGGTGCACGAGCTTGTCCGCCGGCACCCCCCTGCGGGCGAGCAGGTCGCCGGCGCTGGGTGAGACGTACCCGATCCGGGCGGCGCTGCGGTACATCGCGGCGCACCAGCGGGCCATCCCCCGCTCGACCAGCCGCAAACCCGGACCGGTGCCGATGAAACCGCTGGCCACGGCGCTGTCCGGCCACATGTCCAGGACGTGGAGCAGGACCGGCACCCGGTGGACGTAGCGGATGAACCACATCGGCAGCGCCACGGTGATCGGCGAGTTGCCCACCCAGAGGACGTCGAGGCCGCGCAGCGCGTCGGTGCCGGACAACAGCGCGGAGGCGGCGAACGACCCGTAGTTCGCGAGCCGGCGTACCGCGTGGTGGTCGTGGCTGGGGTAGAGCGCGACCCGGCGGATGTGGACTTCGCCGTCGTCCTCGTCGTGCCGGCGGGCCATCCGGAAGCCGGGTGCCAGCTGACCGGTCGGATAGTTGGGGAATCCGGTGAGTACCCGGACGTCGTGGCCGCGACGGGCCAGGGCGCGGGCGAGCATGCCGGGCAGGGCGGCCGGGCCCGGTTCGGGGTCGAACCACTGAGTGAGCAGGCCGATGCGCAGCTGGGCGGCCCCGGCAGCCGGCACGCTCGACCGAAGGCCTGTCCGGAGTCCCACGGTGTTCTGCATGTAGTACGCATATCACCGCTTATGTCATTAAGACCGGCATATAGGTTTAACTGAGGTCAAAGCTGCTCTGATGCAGCAGAGGACATGACCAGGATTCGCTTTTGACGAAAAACCCGCTACGCCACCTTTTAGGCGATATGGTCGCGTTCGACGTGATCCCAGGTTCCCTGCGGCTGGTCCGACGGGAGTGACAGGACTAAGGGGCAGTGGTGCTTCCCTCACTATCGGACAGACGCTTCCTGATCACCGGAGGCACCGGATCGTTCGGGCAGATTATGGTCTCCCGGCTGCTCGACGCGGGCGCCGCCGAGATCCGGGTGCTCAGCCGGGACGAGTCCAAGCAGGACGCAATGCGCCATCGGCTCGGCGACGAGCGGATCCGCTACTACGTCGGCGACGTACGGGACTACGACAGCGTACTCAAGGCCGCCCGGGGCACCGAGTTCGTCTTCCACGCCGCCGCGCTCAAACAGGTGCCCTCCTGCGAGTTCTTCCCCCTCGAGGCGGTGCGCACCAACGTCCTGGGCAGCGCCCACGTCGTCGAGGCCTGCGAGCGGGTCGGCGTCGAGGCGTTGGTGCTGCTGAGCACGGACAAGGCCGTCTACCCGGTCAACGCGATGGGCATGACCAAAGCGATCATGGAAAAGGTCGCCCAGGCACACAGCCGCAACAGCCCGGCCGCCCGGACCCGGGTCTGCTGCGTGCGCTACGGCAACGTCATGTACTCCCGTGGTTCGGTCATCCCACTGTTCATCGACCAGATCCGCCGGGGCGGGCTGCCGACGGTGACCGAGCCGACGATGACCCGGTTCCTGATGTCCCTGCCGCAGTCGGTGGAGCTGGTCGAACACGCGTTCCGGCACGGCCAGTCGGGCGACGTCTTCATCCGCAAGGCGGACGCCTGCACGATCGGCGACCTGGCCGAGGCGCTCTGCAACCTGTTCGGCGTGCCGGCGAAGTTCCACGTCCTCGGCATCCGGCACGGCGAGAAGCTCTACGAGACACTCGCCAGTCGCGAGGAGCTGTCCCACGCCGAGGACCTGGGCGACTTCCTGCGGGTGCCGGTCGACAGCCGCGACCTCAACTACGCCCTGTACGTCGACGAGGGCGACCTCGACAGCGGCGGCCTGGCCGACTACAACTCACACAACGCCCGGCGGTTGACCGTACCGGAGATCGAGTCCCTGCTGTTGACCCTGCCGGAGGTCCGGGCGCAGGTCGACGCCCTCGCCCTGACAGCGGTGCCCGCGTGAGCGGGGCGGGCGGCGACCGGACCCGACCCGACCTGGTCCCCCGGCGACGTACCGTGGCGACCGCCACCGCACCGGCCGTCCGTCGGGTACTGATCGTCGGCGCCACCGGGATGCTCGGCCACACGCTGCTGCGTGAACTCGCCGACGCACCCGAGCTGGAGGTGCACGGGGTCGTCAGGAGCCTCGACGGTCGGGAGCACCACTACCCGACCGAACTGCTGCACCGGATCACCAGCGGCGTCGACGCCACCCGGTTCGACCAGGTCCGCGCCGTCATCGACGAGCTCCGGCCGGACGTCGTGGTCAACTGCGTCGGCGTGATCAAACAACGGCCGGACGTGCAGGACGCGGTCCCCACCGTGACCCTCAACGCGCTGCTGCCGCACCTGCTCGCCGACGCCGCTGCCCGACACGGCGGCCGGCTGATCCAGGTCAGCACCGACTGCGTCTTCTCCGGCAGCCGGGGCGCCTACGTCGAGCACGACCTGCCGGACCCGCCGGACCTGTACGGCCGGTCGAAGCTGCTCGGCGAAGTGACCACCGGCAGCGCGCTCACGCTGCGTACCTCGATCGTCGGTCACGAACTGACCACCCGACGGTCGCTGGTGGACTGGTTTCTCGGCCAGTCCGGTCAGGTGCGTGGCTACACCCGGGCGGTCTACAGCGGAGTGACGACGGTCGAGCTCGCCCGGCTGCTGCGTACCGTCGTGCTGCCCCGCCCGGACCTGACCGGGCTCTACCACGTGGCCGCCACGCCGATCACCAAGTACGACCTGCTGCGACTGGTCGCCGACGTCTACGAATGGCAGGGCGACCTGGTGGCGGAGACCGAGTTCGTCTGCGACCGGTCGATGCGGGCCGACGCGCTGGCCGAGGCGACCGGATACCGCCCGCCGGACTGGCCGGACATGATCCGGACGCTGCACGCCGCCCGTGCCCGCTGGTCCGGCGCACCGCTGCCGACGGACAGGCAGCAGATCCCGGCCTGACCACGCACCGACAGACCGCTGGCGACGAGCCGGCCGGCCGCAAGCCGAAGGACGACAAGTGGTGGACCGTGTGAGCCAACTGGCGAGTCTCGTCGGCGCGGCGTGCCTCGTGGTGGTCACGATCATTCTCGCCATGCACGACCTGTTGATCGCGTGTGCCGTGGCGGCACTGCTGCTGCTGGTCGGCTGCGCCTGCCGGATGGACGGCTGGCGGGCGATGCTGGCCCTGACGATAGGCCTGCTGGTCGCCGCCTCGTCGGACGTACAGGCGCTCGTCGACGCCAGCTTCTACCCACGGTACGTCGCAGTCGGCATGCTGGTCGTCTGGCTGCTGTGCGTACGACGCCCGCCGTCGGCCCGGTTCACCCCGTGGACCGCGACGTTCGCCGGCGCCCTGTGGCTGGTCGCCGGGCTCGCCACGGTGAGCGCGACCTGGTCGATCGTCGCGCTGGAGACCTTCCAACGCGGCGTCGCGCTGCTGCTGCTGGCCGCGCTCGTGCACCTGCTGATCCGTCGCCGCTGGCCCGACCGCACGGTCATTCTGGCCGACCTGCGCGTCATCTACCTGGTGCTGAGCCTGTCCGCCGTGGTCAGTCTCGGCTACGGGCTCACCGACGGCACGTTGGCGGCCGCGCTGTCCGGCAGCCAACGGTTCCAGGGGCTGTACAACAACCCCAACATGCTCGGCATGGTCTGCGCGTTGACGATCCCGCTCGGCTGGGCGGTCCACCGGCAGACCCGCCGGCCGGTCGACCTGCTCGGCATGGTGCCGGCCGCGGGCGCGCTCGTGCTGTCCCAGTCCCGCACCGCGCTGGTCGCCGTCGCCGTCGGGGCCCTCTGGGTGGTGCTGCGCCACGGTATCGGCCCGGTGACGCGACTGGTCACCGCCGCGGCCGCCGGGCTGCTCACCGCCTACCTGTTCAACCTGCTGCCCGCCGTGGCCGCCACGCCGTGGATGCAGCAGATCGTCGCGCGGTTCACCGCCCAGGAGGATCTGTCCAACGGCCGGATCGCCATGTGGCAGGCGACCGTCGACCTGTGGTGGCAGAATCGGCCGGCGCTGGGGTTCGGGTACGCCTCCCGCGACCACCTGGCCCAGCTGACCAGCTACGAGAGGTTCCTCGGACTGGACATCGGCGTCGTGCACAACAGTTACCTGCAGCTGCTGCTGGAGCTGGGTCTGGTCGCGGTCGTACCGCTGCTGATGCTGCTGCTGGCCGTGTTCCGCGCCGCCGTACGGGCCCCGGTCACCCGGATCAACTCGGGCCTGATCTGGCTCATCGTCACCGGACTACTGATCCAGATCACCGAATCGGCCATGTTCGGCACCGGGCAGACCTATCCGTACGTGTTCTGGCTCGCCGTCGCGGCGGTGCTACTGCACCTGCCGACCGACCGGCGGACCGACGACGACACCGGGGCGCCGACACCGCGACGGCGGCCGACGCACGTCCGGGTCGGCACCGGGCCGGTCGATCACCGGCCGCGCCCGGCCCGCACCGGCGGGGACGCTCCCGCCGGAGGGTCCCGACGGCACCTGCCCGCCCTGCGCTGACCGCCGCCCCGGTGGCCGACGCGCCACTGTGGCCGACGCGCCCTGGGCCGCCGGCTCAGCGGCTCAGGGCCGCCGGCTCAGCGGCTCAGGGCCGCCGGCTCAGCGGCTCAGGGCCGCCGGCTCAGCGGCTCAGGGCCGCCGGCTCAGCGGCTCAGGGCCGCGCGTCGCCGCCGGTCACGAAGGGAGCGACCCGGTCCCGCCAGGCGCGGTGGTCGAAGGAGCGACGGGCCCTGGACCGGGCGGCACGACTCATCGTCGCCCAGTCCGTGTCGTCCAGTCCCAGGGCCCGCTCGACCCCCCGGCGTACGTCGTCCGGGCCGTTGCCCGCCAGCACCAGCCCCTCGACCCCGTCGTGGATGTAGTCGGCCAGGTCGCTGGTGTAGTTGAGCAGCACCGGGCAACCGGCGGCGAGGCTCTCCGGCACCTTCGACGGGAACCCGTTGGCCGCGTATCCGCCAGTCGGGCGAACGAGCATCGAAAAGTGCGACCCGGCCAGCAGGTCCAGCACCGACTGCCGGGGTACCCGGCCGAGGAAGGTCACCTCGGCGCAGAGTCCGTCCAGCACCGCCGGATCCAGGTCGGACAGCCGGGCGGCGTCGGAGCGGGTGATCCCGGCGATGGTCAGGTGCACCCGACGCTGCTGCGCCGGGGTGAGCCGGCTGATCCCACAGAGAATCACGTGGAGCATGTCCTTGCGGCCAGGCGTGCCGGCGTACAGCAGACGCAGCCCGGCGGCCAGCGACGGCGGCCGTGGTGGCGTGAACTCCGCGCAGTCGACCTGCGGCGGCACCACCAGCACCTGCAGGCCGTGCCGCCGCAGGTAGCCGCCGAGAGTGGTGGAGACCACGGTGGCGCGGCGGACGAGCCGCGTCGCCAGGAACGTCGACCAGCGGTGGCGGACGAAGTACGGGTCCCGCCAACCGCGACGGAACTGACGGCGGTCGTGACGTTCGCTGGCGTCGACCACCACCGGGGCGCCCAACGCCAGCCGCAGCACCGCCCAGTTGCCCAGGGTCAGCATCGCCATCGGCAGCAGCACCACCGAGACGTCGCCGCGCCGCACCTGGCGGGCCCGCAGGACCCGCAGCACCCGCACCGGGCGGGCCAGTCGGGCCGACATCCGGCTGAGACGGGTCCGTCCCCGCACCCGCAGGGTGACCAGATCGATACCGGCCACCTCACCGCACGCGGCCGGAAAGGGCAGCTCACAGGGCCAGTCGTTGACCACCAGGGTACGCACCCCGGCCGGGGCCGCGCAGCGGGCCAACTGCAACAGGCGGTTCGAGGTGGCGTCGCCGTGCGGGAAGGCGTACGCACCGATCAGCAGTGGACGCGGCCGGCCCGGTACGACGGCGTCGGCGTCGGCCTCGGGCACTGACGCCGGCGCCTCTCGGCCGGGCGCGATGGTCTGGTCGTGCATCTGTCTCACCATTTCGAATCGGCCGGCGGCCGCAGCCGGCCGCCGGGGGACGCAGGGTGCCGGCGGGCCGGCCGCCGCCGGTAGATCGCCAGGTGGGTGGCGGCCGCCGTGTCGATGGCGAAGACGCTGTCGGCGAAGCGTGCGACGGCCGTCGCGGTGTCGGTCGCCGCCGTGTACGCCGCAGCGGCCTGTGCCGCCGCCGCCCACTGCGACGGCGGCGCGTCGATGTCGACGACGGAGACGCCGGGCAGGTGCCCGCTGATGAACCGAACGCCGGGCAGATCCGCCGCCACCGTGCCGATCCCGAGCGCGACCGGTTCCAACACCCCGCCGGGCAGCCCCTCCAGGCAGGACGGATGGATCACCACGTCGGCCTGGCGCAGCAGACCACCGACGTCGTCGCGGGCACCCAGCAGGTGCACCCGCTCGGCGACGCCGGCGGCGGACGCCGCCGCCGCGACCCGGGCGTCGTCGGCGGCGTCGCCGGGGCCGACCAGCACGGCGTGCGCGGACACCCCCCGGGTCCGCAGCGCCGCGAGGATCGGCGGGAGCAGCCATCGCCGTTTCTCGGCCGAGGCCCGACCCACGCTCACACAGACCAGGTCCCCGGGGCGGGCACCGATCGCCGCCCGCAGGTCCAGCGGACTCGGCCGGCGTAGCCGCTCGACGTCGAGTCCGTTGAGCACCACCTGACAGCGGGGGTCGGTGTGCCAGTCGCTGCGGTAGCCAACCCCGAGCGATCCGGGTGAGACGCCGAGAATGTCGGTGGCGCAACCGTGCAGGAGCCGGCCGCAGATCCACCGGGACACCCGGCGGGGCAGGCCGCGACGCTGGTCGTCGTCGCCCCGGAAGTGCCCGACGCGCACCGGCACCCCGGCGAGCCCGGCCAGGGCGAGCGGGACCCCGGAGAAGTTGGCGCAGTCGACGTGCACGGCGTCCGGCCGTAGCCGGCGCAGCAGGCGGTGGAACCGGGCCGGGAACCGGGCGTCGAGTGGTACGGCGGTGACCGAACCGCCGTAGCGGGTGATCGCCCCGGACAGTGGACCGGGGCCGACCTGGTCGGCCAGCGTCACCAGGTGCACCTCGATGCCACCGGCGGCCAGATGGGGCAGCAGTTCGGCGGTGCGCGTCTCGGTGCCGCCGAAGTTCAGTTCACCGACCACCCGCAGCACCCGGCGGGCACCGTCGGGGCCGCTGCCCCCGACACCGGAACCGATGATCGTGCGGTCAGCCACGGACCCGGACATCGGGTTCCTCCTCGTCGACGGCGGTACGGGAACCGACGGGGCCAGGGACGCCACCGGTGTCGGCAGCGGCGACGGTGCCGGCTGCGGTCAGAGCGCGCCGGTAGCCGACCACGGCGGCCGGGCAGAGCGTCACCAGGTAGGCCACGCAGGCGGCCACCGGCACGGCGACCAGCCCGAAGCGGTGCACGCCCCACACCTTCAGCCCGGTGGCCAGCAGCAGGAACGCCGCCCAACCGACGAACTGCGGCCGGAGCAGGCCGACGCTGTTCTGCACGAGCATCAGCGGAGAGGTCACCGCCACCACGAACGACCAGCAGGCCAGCGCGGCGAGCACGGTCACCGGAACGATGGCGCGGTCGACACCGCCGACCCACAGGTCGACCACCCGGTGGCCCCAGCCGACCAGCGCCAGTCCGGCCCCGCCCACGACCGTGCCGTAGAGCAGCATCATCCGGCGGGTGTGCCGGCGGACCCAGGCCACCTCGCCGTTGCTCAGCGCCGCGCCGTTGACCGGCCAGACCGTCATCCCGACGAGTCCGACGAACACCGACAGGACGCCGAACAGCTTGGCGACGACGGCGTAGTGTGCCGCCACCGTCAACCCCAGGACGTTGGCGACCAGCGGGCTGTCCACGTTGAGCGCGATCGACGAGATCGTGGTGAGAACGAAGAACCGCAGGCCCAGTCGGAGCAGTCCGGCGGCGGTCGTCCGGTGCACCAGCCGCGGCGAGGGTCGTGTCACCGGCCGCTGGACGCCGAAGTAGACCATCGTGTTGAGCAGGTTGACCGTAGGGACGGCGAACACCGCGTAGGCGATGACCACCACCGGCGGCCACCCGGCAGCGACGGCGACGAGCACCGCCACCATGCTGGTCAGGGAGCCGGCCGACTGCCAGGCGCTGCTCTGGGCGACCTGGCCGGCGGCGTACTGGACCCGCTGGACGAGGGCGAACGGGATGTTGATCGCGAACGCCGCGAAGCAGAGCCCGACGACGGCCGCGGCCTCGGCGGCGACAGCCGGGTCGGTGACCCCGAACAGCCGGTCCCACGGCACGAGTCCGACGACCACGGCCAGGCCACCGAGCAGGGCCAGGGCCACCGCGCCGACGGTGGCGAATGCGCTGGAGATCTCCCGGGCCTGCTGTCGTACGTCGGCACCGAGGTGGCTGAGCCGGGTGAGCAGGCCGTTGCCCAGGCCGAGATCGGCGAACCAGGCCATCCCGGTCAGCGCGGTCACGGCCATCCACAGTCCGTACCGCTGATCGCCGAGGTAGCGGAAGCAGACCGGGGTGATCACCAGCGGCGCGGCCATCCCGACCGCGCGGGCCGCCATCGCCGTGACGATGCCGACGGTGACCGCGCGGTCCCGACCGGGCCCGGCGGGCCCCGACGGGCGGTCGGGGGCGGCGACCGGCCCGGCGGTGGTGCGGCCGGGCGCTGTCGTCGTCACCGGGTGGTGGCGGTGCCGGCGTCGCGCCGTCGGGCCATCCAGTCGATGGTGGCGCGCAGCCCGTCGAGCCGGGCCACCGGCACCAGGTCGGGGAACAGTCGCCGCAGGGTGGTGTTGTCGGCCAGCGAGTGCGGCACGTCACCGGTACGCGGTGCCTGGTGTTCACGGGCCACCTCGCGACCGAGCAGTGTGCCGATCTCGTCGAGCAGCTGCAGCAGGTTCGCCCGGGCACCGAAGGCGAGGTTGACCGGGTGCGGGTGGTGCACCCGGCGGCGCAGCGCGTCGAGGATGACGTCGCAGACGGTGCCGACGTAGGTGAAGTCGCGCGACTGGGTGCCGTCGCCGTGGACCACGGCCGGTTCGCCACGCAGCGCAGCGTGCACGAACCGGGGAATGACGGCGGCGTAGGCGTGGTCGTGGCGCTGCCCGGGGCCGAACACGTTGAAGAACCGCAGGGCCAGCGTGGGCAGCCCGAACGACGCCTGGTGGGCCAGGGCGTACGCCTCGGTGGCGAGCTTGCTCGCGGCGTAGGGGCTCATCGGTCGGGTCCAGGTCAGCTCCGGTTTCGGCAGGGCCGGGTTCAGCCCGTACACCGACGAGGAGGAGGCGACCAGCACGTGCTCGACGTCGTGGCGTCGGGCCGCTTCGAGCACCATCAGCGTGCCGGTGGCGTTCGCATGGTGGGAGGCGACCGGGTCGCGTAGCGACCGGGGCACGCTGGGCAGCGCGGCCAGGTGGACCACCGCCTCGCGGCCGACCATCGCGGTGGCCAGTGCCGCCGGGTCCAGGATCGACCCCTCGACGAATTCGACGTCGAGGCCGTCGAGGTTGCCGCGCAGTCCGACCGACAGGTCGTCCAGGACGGTGACCTCCTTGACGGCGGGTTCGCCCAGGGCGGCGCGGGCCAGGTGGCTGCCGATGAAACCGGCGCCGCCGGTGATCAGTATGCGCATGGTCAACCCCTCGGTGTGTGGCCCGATCACCTGTTCATCGAGCGGCGGCCGCCATCCGTTACGGGGCAATAGTGTTAATTGTCCAGTACGCCGTCCCGCCGGTCGCCCGACCGGCCGGACCGGTCGGCCGATCGTGCGGTCCCGGCGCGCGCCGGTCATGCGGCGTGCCGGCGGCCGATCATCCGGCTCCGGGCGCGGCCGAACGGTTCGTCCCACTGTCACCCAGGCGACCGAGAACCGCCGTGACCTGCGCACAGGCGCACGCTGACAGCAGCGTCGCACCGTTCGCGTGGAGGTGTCACCATGCCGGAACTGATCGTCTACCGGTCCAACGCCCTGATGTCCATCCGGTCGAGGTTCGACGCCACCAGGGACCTGGTGATGCCGGCGAACCTGGCGTACGCCGAGGCCATGGTCGGCATGTGGCACTCCGGACTCCCCCAGGTCAGCATCGTCGCGTCGACCGCGACCGACGCCCAGGTGTGGCCGGTCATGTCCGCCGTCGGCACCCGGATCCACGACACCTCCGACGACAACTGCCCGATCAACACCGGCTGGTCGTACGTCGGCGGCAACCACGGATACAACGTCGGCACCCAGATCGCCGTGACCAACCACGGCAAGACCACCGCCGACGTGGGGTCGCGGTGGACCGACGGCGTACGGATCTTCACCCTGCTCGCCGTCACCAGCCCCGGCAGCCTGCTGTTCGGCAACCCGTACACGGTGGTCGACGGCATCGCCCAGGGCATCCGGGTCCGGCCGGCGGCGCCACTGACCCACGTCGCCGGTGCCACCAACCGGACCACGGTCCCGGTCACCGCCGTCACCCCCGACGTCCAGATCCGGCCGGCCACCCACTCGCACACCGTCGCCGTCGAACTCGACGGTCGGCCGGTGCGCGACGGCCGCTCCACCGGTCAGGAACTGCAGATCCGCGAGTCGTACGTCATCCCCAGCTACCGGGGAATGATCGACACCGCGCAGGCGAACGTCGGCACCCCGATCGCCACCATCATGAACCGGATTCCGTCGCTGTGCCGCGTCCACAACGTCTACCGATGGGTGACCGGTGGCCTGCTGGTCAGCCAGACGGTGACCGCGCTGAGCCGGTTCACGCTCAACGCGGGGGTGACCCAGTGCGCGCCGTTGACCGCACCGGCCGGCGGCAACCGCCGGCAGTTCATGCCGAACGTCGGCTACACCGGCGGCCTGAGCTGGTCGGCCTGGGCCGCGATCGACACCCTCACCGCGCTCACCGACTTCACCCCGGCGACCCTGCGGGAGCCGGCGACGCCAGCGGCCAGCATGACCCAGTGGGCACTGAGCAGCGGCAACATCCAGCAGTGGGGCATCGCCGTCGGCCTGCTGCCGATCGACGACGGCCACCCCGGCGTCCGGTCGCGCCACACCACCGTGAAGGGCTGGTTCATCAGCTCCAGCCTGAAGAAGAACTACCCGCAGCTGGTCTGGGGGCGGACCATGGCGGCGGGCGAGTCGGTGACCGGTACGGCGTACCGCCGTTACCTGGCCCCGTACTCGGCGGCCACCGAGATCGTCGTCTCCGCCGGCGGTCGGGACTTCGTCATGATCGAGCGGGTCGGCACCGTCACCCAGGCCCGGATGGCGGTGCCGCAGCTGTACCACCGGCTGCTGGTGCCCGCCGGGCCGACGAACCTCGCCGTGGCCGACCGGGTCGCCGCCGACGGGGTCACCTACAGCGTGCCGGTCTCCCCCGGGTACGGGATGTGGCAGGCGGTCGGGCAGCCGGGCCGCGAGCCGCTGCCCGGGTCGACGGACACCGTCGGCAGCTACTTCCTGCCGCTGGCCGGTGCGACGCGCAGCACCGGCTGGGCCGGGGCCTTTCAACGGCTGCTGCTCTACCCGGTCCACCTGGCCGAGGCGACCCCGGTCGACCGGGTCTGCGTCGAGGTGACCGCCGCCGGCAGCGGGGTGCTGCGGCACGGGGTGTACGCCCACGACCCGGTGACCGGGCGACCCGCGCTGCGCAGCCCGATCGCCGATTTCGGCACCGTCGCCGTCGCCCCCGTCGGGGTCAGGGAGTCGGTGCGGGCCACCCCGGTGACGCTACCGGCCGGCTGGCACTGGTACGCCGTGGTGTGGCAGGCCAGCGGGGTCACGCCGCCCGCGCTGCGGACCAGTGACGCCGGCAGCGCGACGACGCTGGCCCTGGGGACGGTCGCGGCGGCCATGTCCGGTGACCGGTACGGCTACGACATGGTCGGGGTGAGCGGCCCGCTCGGGCCGGTGACCCTCGCCGGCGTGCACCAGCACCCGCCGCCCCGGCTCGCCTACCGCCGGGCCTAGCCGTCCGGACGCAGCAGCACCACCGCCCTGGCTCAGCCGGTGCCGACCCGGTAGATCCGCTTCATCGCCTCGTGCTTGGCCGGCACCGGCAGATGCCCGATGCCCAGCGACTTGGCGCGCAGCCGTTCGAGGTACTCGTCGGTGGTGCGGATCGGCCGGGCCGGCACCCCGGCCGCCACCGTGTTGTCCGGGACGTCCCGGGTGACGACCGCGCCCGCGCCGATGACGCACCGGTTTCCGATGGTGACGCCGGCCAGGATCATCGCCCGCATCCCGATGTAGACGTCGTCGCCGATGGTGATCGGCGCCGTCCAGTCGAGGTCGGGATAATCCTTACGCAGGATCAACGTGCCGCCGTCGTGGGTGACGAACTGCACCTCGGAGGTGACGTACACGTTGTCGCCGATGGTGATCAGCCAGGGTTCCGAGCCGAACATCGCACGGTTGACGCCGTAGAACCGGACCCGGCCGGTGAGATTGACCCCGAGCGACCTGACGAACGCCTCTGGGTTCCGGGACGCCGCGAGGTGGTCCCGGACCCGCTGGATGAGCGGACGGATGCGACTGGGCACGTGCTGTCCTTACTCCCGGCGGGTGTGGCTGCGGCCGGCGGTCGGGTGGCCGGGCCCGAGCCGGTCCGGTCACGACAGACAACGATCCGCTCCCGCCGCCGGTCACGGCCGCCACCGCAGGGCAGGTCAGCGGCAGAACCGGCGGGCGTGATCGAGAACGTGCAGTTCCCGGGTCTGCCGGCGCCAGAGTCGGTACCGCCGGCCCGCCGCCTCCTTGGCCGCCGCCCGCTCACTGGCCGACCGGTCCGCCAACGAGTCCAGCACGGCCGCGACGGCGGATGCGGTCGCCGGGTCGACCACCGCCCCACCGGCGCTGGCGATCAGGTCGCTGAACGGGGTCTCGCCGGAACAGACGACCGGGCAGCCGGCGGCGAGACTCTCCAGGATCACGTGGCCGTAGTTCTCGCCGAGCGTGGGGAACAGGAAGGCGTCGTAGCCGCTGAAGGTCGTCAGGACCTCGTCTGCGGCGAGCTCGCCCAGGTAGCGGACCTTGACGTGGGTCGGCATCGCGGCGATCAGCTCGCGGCACCGCGCCCAGTACGCCTCGTCCTCCCGTGGTCCGTGGATGTCGAAGTGGACCGGTCGGCTCACGCGGGCGACGGCCGCCAACGCCGTGACGAGGTTCTTCATGGGAGAGATGCGACCGATGAAGACCAGCCGCAGCGGGCCGTCGTGCGGGGTCACCGGTGGCGGGTCGCGGTCCGGGACAGGGCACTCGTTGCCGTTGACCATCACCCGCGCCCACGGCAGCGCCGCCAGGATCTGCCGCTGTTCCCGCCAGCTGCACGCCTGCCACCGTACGTCGAGGCGGCGCAGCACCGGCGCCCATGCCGCCAGGAACAGCCGCTTCTTACGCCGCCTGATCGCCAGCGCCGCCGGGGCGAGCTCGCCGCGGGGAGCGAGCAGAATCGCCGGTACGCGCAGCAACCGCAGTGCCGCCGCCGCGATCGCGAGCACCGAGAACATCGACCAGAGACTGTTGACGTAGAGCAGGTCGACCGGGTGGGACCGCAGGTGACGCAGCAGCCTGATCCACTGGCGCGGGTTCGTCGGGTCCAGGTAGAACACCGACGACCGGGCGTCGCGGCGGACCAGGCGACCAGACAGACCCGGGTACGGCGCGGCGGCCCCCAGGTCCCGGTCCCGGGTGACCAGTGTGACGTCGATGTCGGCCGGGAGGGTGTCCAGGATGAACCGCAGTGAACGGATGGGCCCGCCGCCCCGGTAGCCGGGTTCGAACACCCCGGCCGTGGCGAGAATCCGCAAGGTGGTGACGGGGGCGGTGCCGTCGGCGGCGCGGGCGGTCGTCACGTCGTGCACGGTCGACTCACCTTCGGCTCGTCGGTCGGTTCGGCTGTCCACGACTGTGCCGGCACCGGTCAGCGCCGCAGCCCGGCCCACTCGTGGTGCCGCCGGACGGTCGACAGGATGAAGTCGACCACCCGTCGGGAGGTGTCCGGCACCTGGTAGTCCGCCGGGCAGGGCACGCCGTCGGCGGCGACCTGCCCGACCGTGGCCCGGACCGCTTCGACCACCCCGGCCGGGTCCAGGCCGGTCATGATGATGCCGCCGGCGTCCAACGCCTCCGGCCGCTCGATCGACTCGCGCAGGGTCACCGCCGGGAAGCCGAGGATCGCGGCCTCCTCGCTGATCGTGCCGCTGTCGGACAACGTGCAGTGGGCGGCCCGCTGCAGGCTCACGTAGTCGAACAGGCCGAACGGCTCATGGAAGGTGATCCGGTCGAGGCTGGTCGGGTCGCTCGCCAGCGCCTCCAACCGCTTACGGGTTCGCGGATGGGTGCTGACCAGCACCGGCAGCGCCCACTCGTCACGGACCGCCCGCAGGCAGTCGAGCAGCCGGTGCAGCCGGTCCGGCCGGTCCACGTTCTCCTCCCGGTGCGCGCTGACCACCACGTACCCACCGGGGGTCAGGCCGAGCTGGTCGAGCACCGTCGAGGCCGCGATGTCGGCCCGGTAGTGGTCCAGGACCTCGCGCATCGGCGAGCCGGTGTGCAGGATCCGGCGCGGGTGCAGGCCCTCGGCGGTCAGGTTGCGCCGGGCGTGCTCGCTGTAGACCAGGTTGAAGTCGCTGACATGGTCGACCAGCCGCCGGTTGGTCTCCTCGGGCACGTTGATGTCGAAGCAGCGGTTGCCCGCCTCCATGTGGTAGACGGGCACCCGCATCCGGCGGGCCATCAGGGCGGCGATGGCGCTGTTGGTGTCGCCCAGCACCAGCAGAGCGTCGGGCCGATGGTCGGCGATCGCCTCCTCGACGCCGACCAGCACCCCACCGAGCACCCGGCCCAGCGAGGTGGTGTCGACGCCGAGGGACCGGTCCGGCGGGCGTAGCCGCAGCTCGGTGAAGAAGACCTCGGACAGGAACGGATCCCAGTTCTGGCCGGTGTGCACCAGCACGTGCTCGACCGTACGGTCCAACCGGTCCATCACCCGGGACAGTCGGATGATCTCCGGCCGGGTGCCGACCACCGTCATCACGCGGGTCATCGCGCTCCTTCTCGCTGCCGTCCGTCGGGAGAACAGGTGCGGGCGGGCACCAGGTCGTCGACCTACGACGGCGCCCGTCTGATAAACGAGCTTTTGCCCGGAAAAGTTATGGTTCCCCGAGACGCGTCGTTCCGGGACCGGCCAGCTGCCCGCATCCGCACATCGCGAGGTCACGATCACCCGGATCTTGCCAACGAAACGCTTTAGGGTAGCCTCACCTAACATGATCGCGACCGCGTTGCACGGCGACGACCTGGTGCTCGGCTACCACCGCACCACCGTCGTCCACGGGGTGTCGGTCGCCATCCGCCCCGGCACGGTGACCGCCCTGATCGGCCCGAACGGCAGTGGCAAGTCCACCGTGCTGCGGTCGCTCGCCCGACTGCACCGGGCCGAATCCGGCCGGGTCCTGCTGCGCCACGACGACGGCGTCGAGCAGGACACCGCGCCACTGTCCGCCCGGGATTTCGCCCGCCGGGTCACCCTGCTGTCGCAGTCCCTGCCGCACCCGTCCGGCCTGCGGATCCGCGACGTCGTGGCGTTCGGACGACACCCGCACCGACGCCGGTTCGGTGCCCTCACCGAGGCCGACCACACCATGATCGACCACGCGATGCGGCTGACCGGAATCACCGCGATGGCGACACGGGCGATCGACCAGCTCTCCGGTGGCGAGTTGCAGCGGGTCTGGCTGGCCACCTGCCTGGCCCAGGACACCGGCGTCCTGCTGCTCGACGAACCGACCAACCATCTCGATCTGCGCTACCAGGTCGAGACCCTCGACCTGGTCCGCGACCTGGCGGACCAGCACACCACGGCGCTCGGCGTCGTCCTGCACGACCTGAACCAGGCGGCGAGCGTCGCCGACCAGGTCGTCCTGCTGCACCAGGGCCGGGTCCGGGCCGTCGGCACCGCCGCCGAGGTGCTGACCGCAGAGCACCTCGGCGAGGTCTACGGACTGCCGATCGACACCACGATGGACCCCGACACCGGCCTGGTACGGGTCGAGCCCCGGGGTAGGCACCACCACCGGCGCCGATAGGCGCCACCACTCACAGTGAGGATCTGATGAAAACCCGATCGATCACGGCTGCCCTCGCGGCCGCCGCGCTGGTTCCCACCCTGCTGGCCGGCTGCGGCACCAGCGACCCGCAGGCCACCACGGACCGTACGCCGCCGCCGACCGCCTCCGGTGAATGCGCCGACGACACCACGACGACCTCGACCGGGCCGGTCGAGGTCACCGACGTGCTCGGACGCACCGTCAGCCTGGACGCCCCGGCCGAACGGGTCGCCGTCCTGGAATGGCAGCAGATCGAGGACGTCCTCACCCTGTGCCGCACGCCGGTCGCGGTCGCCGACGCCGAGGGCTACCGCACCTGGGTCACCGCCGAGGAACTGCCCGACGGGGTCGCCGACGTCGGCGGCCGGGGCGAACCCAACCTGGACGCCCTGTTCGCCGCCAACCCCGATCTGGTGATCGTCGAAGCCACCACCGCCGACGACCCGATCATCACCCAGCTCGCCGAGTACGACGTCCCCGTGCTCGCCACCCGGGGCGCCGACACCGCCGACCCGGTCCAGAACATGCTGGACACGTTCACCCTGATCGCGGAGGCGCTCGGCCGTACCGAACGCGCCGACGTGGTCGTCGAGCAGTTCCAGGCGGGCCTCGATCAGGCGAAACAGGACGTCGCCGCCGCCGGGCCGTCGACCACCGAGTTCGTCTACTTCGACGGCTGGATCCAGGGTGGAAACGTCGCGCTGCGGCCGTTCGGTCAGGGCTCCCTGGTCGGCGAACTCGGCGAGGCGATCGGTCTGACCAACGCCTGGACCGGCGAGGTGGACCCGGCGTACGGTCTCGGGCAGACCGACGTCGAGGGGATCAGCACCGTCGGTGATGCCACCTTCTTCCACACCGGCACCACCGATCCGGCCAGCGACGTCATCGCCGAGCTGCAGAAGAACGAGATCTGGTCGTCGCTGCCCGCCGTCACGCAGGGTCGGGCCCACAGCTTCCCGCCCGGCATCTGGACCTTCGGCGGGCCGCGCTCGTCACAGCAGGTGCTGGACGCGTACGTCGACCTGCTGACCAACTGAGTTCCGTGCGCACCGACGGTCCACCGACGACGAGGACCCGCCCGGCACCGGGTACCGCCACCAGTTCCCCGGTGGCGGTACCCGGCCCGACCGGTCGGACCGTCCTCGGCGGGGTCGCCGCCCTGCTGTCACTCGCGCTCGCCCTGATCGTCGCGGCCGGCTGGCACCTCACTCAGGGCACCGCCGGTCTCGGCCCCGGCGAACTGCTCGGCGCGTTCGGCGACGACAGCGGACCGGCCCGCGACATCCTCGTCGGCTCCCGGCTGCCCCGGCTGGCCGCCGGGGTCGCCGTCGGTTTCGCCCTCGGCGTCGCCGGGGCGATGTTCCAGTCCCTGTCCCGCAACACGCTCGCTTCACCGGACACCCTCGCGGTCACCGGCGGCGCCTACTTCGCGGTCAGCGCCGTCGCGGCGTTCGGGCTCGCGGTGCCGCTGTGGGCCTCGGGCACCGTCGCCTTCGTCGGCGGATTGCTCGCCGCCGCCGCCGTGCTCGGCCTCGCCGGCGGCGCGGGCAGCTCGACCACCCGGCTCGTCCTGGCCGGTTCCGTGGTGGCGATGGCGTTGCAGGCGGCCACGGCCGCGCTGCTGATCAGCTTTCAGGAGGAGACCACCGGGTTGTTCGCCTGGGGCAGCGGGTCGCTGAGCCAACTCGGACTCACCACCTTCCAGTACGCCGCGCCGGTCGTG
The DNA here is from genome assembly GCF_030345095.1 of Solwaraspora sp. WMMA2056. NCBI lineage: Bacteria > Bacillati > Actinomycetota > Actinomycetes > Micromonosporales > Micromonosporaceae > Solwaraspora > Solwaraspora sp. WMMA2056. The sequence continues at coordinate 4,213,357 of NZ_CP128360.1, read as the reverse complement.
GCGGCGGCTACCGTCGGCGCGTTGCTGCTGGCCCGGCGGCTCGACGTGCTCGGCGTCGGGGACGACACCGCCGCCGCGCTCGGCGTACCGGTGCGATCGACCCGCGCGGCCGGCACCGTCCTCGCGGTCCTGCTGACCGCGGCGGCGGTGACCCTGGCCGGGCCGATCGGTTTCGTCGGGCTCTGCGCACCGGCGATCACCCGGCTGCTGGCGCGGGCCGTGCCGGCGCTGCATCGACACGCGGTCGGCATCCCGGCGGCCGGCCTCGTCGGGGCGCTGACCGTGGTCGGCGCGGACCTGGCGATCCGGGCCCTGCTCGGCGCCGACCGGGCCGGTCAGGTGCCGACCGGCGTCACCACCACCCTCGCCGGTGCCGTCGTACTCGTCCTGCTCGCCCGGCGGGTCCGCGACTCCGGGCCGACCCGGCAGCCGCCGGGCAGCGGGATGGGGCCACGTTCGCGGCGACGGTTCTGGCTCGTGCTGGCCGCCGTCGGCGTCGCCACCGGGGGTACGGCGCTGCTCGGGCTGCTCGCCGGCAACACCTGGCTGCTCACCGGCGACATCGCGCTGTGGGCGTCCGGTGAGGGACCACCGATGGTCCGGTTCGCCCTCGACGAACGGGCCCCCCGGGTGGCGGCCGCGCTCGTCGCCGGCGGTGCGTTGGCGCTGTCCGGCTGCCTGGTCCAGGCCACCTGTCGCAACCCGCTGGCCGAGCCGGGAATCCTCGGCATCACCGGTGGCGCCGGGCTGGCCGCCGTGATCGTCGTGACCGCTGCCGGCGGCGGTGGGACCACGACGCTGGCCGTGGCCGCGACCGTCGGCGCGCTGGCCGCCTTCGGCCTGGTCTATGCGATCGCCTGGCGGGGCGGGCTGCACACCGACCGGTTGGTCCTGGTGGGCATCGGTGTCTGGTACGCCACGACGGCCCTGACGACGTACCTGCTGGTGCGGTCGAACCCCTGGGACACCCCGAGGATCTACACCTGGTTGTCGGGCACCACGTACGGCCGCAGCTGGGCGCAGGTGGTGCCGGCGGTGATCGCCCTGCTGGTCGCCCTGCCGGTGGCGCTCGCCGCTCGCCGTGAACTCGACCTGCTCGCCCTCGACGAGGACACCCCCCGGCTCGTCGGTGTCGGTCTGGAGCGCCTGCGCCTGCTGGTGCTGGCCGTCGCCGCCGTCCTCGCCGCGATGAGCGTCACGGCGGTTGGAGTCGTCGGTTTCGTCGGCCTGGTCGCGCCGCACGCCGCACGGGCGCTGGTCGGCGGCCGGCACGCCCGGATCATCCCGGTGGCGGCCGGGCTCGGCGTGGTCGGGCTCGGGGTGGCCGACACCATCGGGCGTACCGTGCTGGCACCGGCCCAGTTGCCGGCCGGGCTGGTGGTGGCGCTGGTCGGCGCGCCGTACTTCATCTATCTGCTGGCCCGGTCCCGCGCCTGAGCCCGGTCCGGCGAGGCGCCGCCGAACAGTCGAGTCCACCATGCTCTTCTCTCCGGCGCCCGACTTTGCCCGACGTCACCGACAGAAGTAATGACCACACAGCAAGAGCTTCTGTCGAAGCTAATGAAAGTCTAGTGCGGTCAACCGAAAGACATAGACACATCGACATCAAGTCAGCTAGGGTCTGTCTCACCAGCGTGCGACGGCGGGGAAACCGACGGCGAGGCCCACTCGACCGAACACTCTGGAAGGGCCGGTCTTCGCGAGATCGTCCCGCCGGGGCCGTGGCACCCCCCGGGACAATGCGTATCCGATCGGCGCGGCGGCGCGCGCCAGCACCCTGACGTCGCCCACCCGCCCCTTCACCACGGCAGGCCAGGTCCCGCTACCGTCCACCCTCGTTCACCGGACCCTGGCCACCGCATGCCCTGATCCACTCATCGCACCGCACCCACGACGTCCTCTGTCATACCACAACGGACACTTGCGAAAGGTGTGCCGGCAATGTCAGCTGCCCACGCCAGGTACGGCGAACCCGATCGTCACATCCGACCACCGATCAGCGGCAGACGGGTTGGCACCGCGCTGGCCGCCCTCGTCGGCATGGTGCTCACCGCGACGCTGACCGCGCTACCGGTCAGCGCCCGACCCACCGACGGCGGACCCGCCCCGGCCCGCGACACCCAGGTACTCACCTGGACCGCCGGCAACGACGTCACCGCCTACACCGAGGCCCCGGCGACCGCGGTCCCCGGCCCGGCAACGCTGGTCTTCGAGAACAGCGCCGCGACCGGCAACACCAGCGGCATGCAGCACACCCTCACGTTCGAGACCGGCGACCCGACGTACAACCAGGACGTCGCCGTCAACATCCTGGCCGACCCCTTCGACACCAACGGTGGCCGGTGGAGCGTCGACGTGGTGCTGACCGCCGGCACCTACCGGTACTTCTGCGCCATCCCCGGGCACGGCCTGATGAACGGCATCCTGGTGGTCAGCGACGGCACCACCGAGGACACCACGCCGCCGACGGTGACCGCCGCGTTGTCCGGGCCGCGCGACGACGACGGCGCCTACCTCGGCGCCGCCACCGTCAGCCTGACCGCGACCGACAGTGGCTCCGGCGTCGACAGCATCGAGTACGCCATCGGTGACGGCGGGTTCCAACCGTACGACGCACCGGTCACCGTCAACGAACCCGGCCCACACACGGTGCGTTACCGGGCCACCGACGTCGCCGGCAACACCTCCGACCCCGGGTCGGTGACCTTCACGGTGGTCGCACCCCCGGATCCGGACACCACCGCGCCCACGGTGACCGCCACCGTGTCCGGCGCGCGCGACGACAACGGCGCGTACCTGGGTACGGCGACGGTCGTGCTGACCGCCGTCGACGACGACTCCGGTGTCGCCAGCGTCGAGTACGCCGTCGACGAGGGCCCGTACACCACCTACACGGCGCCGGTGACCGTCAGCCGCCCCGGAGATCACCTGGTGAGCTACCGGGCCACCGACGTCGCCGGCAACGTCTCCGACCCCGCGTCGGTCGCCTTCACCATCGTCACCGGCGGCGTCGATCCGCAGTGCCCGGTGCTCGACACCCGGGCGACGGTGTGGCTGGGCACGGTGAACAGCCGGGTGCCGAACCGGCAGGTCGTCACCGGCTGCACGGTCAACAACCTGATCGCCAGCGAACGGAACTGGCGCAACCACAACGAGTTCATGCAGCATGTCCGCGCGGTGGCGAAGGACCTGCTGGCGCGCGGCGTCATCAGCCCGGCCGAACGGGCGACACTGATCGAGGCGGCCACGGCGTCGGCGGTCGGCAAGTCCGACGCGCAGACCGGCTACCAGTCGATCCTCGGCCGGTCGGGTGCCTCCTTCGCCCAGTGGGAGCAGGTCGGGGCGGGCGGCTTCACCCGCAACGCCGACGGGTCGATCACCAGCAGGCCCGTCGACGGGCTCGGGCTGCTCTGGTTCCCGATCCGCGCCTACGGTGACTTCTCGCTGAAACTGCAGTGGCGCGACGACGCCCCGGGCGACGCCCGGGCCAACAGCGGCGTCTTCGTCCGCTTCCCCGCCGTGCACCAGCACCCGACCCAGCCCCGGCCGGAATGGGTGGCGATCGAGTACGGCCACGAGGTGCAGATCCTCGACGACCCGGCCGGCGATCGCTACAAGACCGGCTCGGTGTACGGCTTCGACGGCGTCGACCTCGACACCGCCGGCGTCACCGCGAAGGGCACCTGGAACGACTACGAGATCCGGGTCGTCGGGCAACACTACTCGATCTTCCGCAACGGCGAACTGGTCAACGACTTCGTCAACACGCCCGACCTCGTCTTCGACCCGCCTCGCGACGGCGACCCTGGCGGCGCGGGCCGCCACCGCGCCGACGGCTACCTCGGCCTGCAGGTGCACGGCGTCGACGACATCGTCAGCTTCCGCAACGTCCGCGTCGCCCCGCTGGCGCCGTGACCAGCGACCGGCGGGACGCTCCCGCCTGCCCCGACCCCCACCGGCTCTGCGAACAGGAACAGACGTTGAACCACAAGACAGACACCGGCACCGTCCCGGTCGGCGCACCGGCCACACCCACCGCCCGACTGCGCGCCGGCACCGGCCGGGCGCTGCTGGTCCTGGCCGTGCTGGCGGCGACCTTCGCCAGCGCCGGCGCCGCGTACGCCGTACGCACCGAAGCCGTCGCCCAGGACGTGGCCGCGCCGGCGGGCGGCGCGGCACCTGACGGCTGCGTCGCGCCCGACCGCGAACTGCAGCTGTACGCGGTGGAGCTGCCCCGCGACCCGGTCACCAACCAGATCCGGCTGGGTTACGGCCTGACCCCGCAGACGGCCTCCTACCCGGGGCCGACGATGGAGATGATCGAAGGCGAATGTCTCGCGATCACGCTGCACAACCAGGTGACCGCCGAGACCCTGGCGCAGCTGCGGACCAACCCGGCGCACCCGCTGGGCGTGTCGCTGCACGTGCACGGGGTCAAGTACACCCAGGACTCCGACGGCACCGTGCACAGTGGGTCGTACGTGGCACCGGGCGAGTCGCGGACCTACACCTGGTACGCGAAACCGCGCAGCTCACGGACGGGATCTCCCGGCACCGCCGGCTACTGGTGGTACCACGACCACGTCGTCGGTGGACCGCACGGCACCCAGGGCCTCAGCTCGGGGCTCTTCGGCGGCCTGGTGGTCCGCCGCCAGGGCGACCCCCGACCGGACCGCACCTACGTCACCGCCTTCGGTGACCGGCAGTCGATCAACCTGCGGCGCGGCGCGGCTGCCGACGACTGCGACCTGGACGACCCGGTGCCCGGCCCGGCCTGCTTCGTCGCCCGGGTCGGCGAACGGGTCGAGTTCATCGTCATCGGCCTCGGCGACGACATGCACACCTGGCACGTCCACGGCCATTCCTGGGCCGACACCCGTACCGGCGTGGTGGCCGGCGACAACAAGGCCATCGTCGACTCGATCCCGGTGATCGACAACAAGACCCTCGGGCCGGGCGACTCGTTCGGCGTCACCATCGTCGCAGGTGACTCGGTCGGACCGGGCCACTGGATGCTGCACTGCCACATGCAGTTCCACTCCGATCTGGGCATGGCGACCACGCTGCACGTGCTCGACGAGAACGGACAGATGCCGCCCGGCGGCCACCACCACCGCCAGGTCCTGCACCCCGCCTCGACCGACGACGCCGCGCAGGTGCCGGCCGACGCGGCCGGGGTACCGGCCGACGCCGCGGCGGCGCACGCCGCACACCGCTGACCCCTCCCCCACCCCGGCACACCCCGCCGGGCCGCCATAAGGAGCAGGAATGGCCCACCGACGCCATTTCACCTTCCCCCGACTACGTCACCGACCCGCCCGACCGGGTGCCGCCCGCCGACGCGGCACCGCGCTGGCGGCGACCGTGACCCTGCTGGCCGGCCTGCTGACCGCCCCGGTCTCCGCCGCCCAGGCCTACACCGCACCCCCGACCTGGGGTAACCGGGTCGTCAACGTCCTGGTCTTCCACGGCCCCGAGGCCGAGCAGGAAGATCCGGTACGCCGCGCCACCAACGTCATCCGCCGGCTCGGCAACGAACACGGCTTCTACGTGCACTCCGCCGACGATCCGGCGGTGTTCAACGCGGACAACCTGGCCCGCTACCGCAGCGTCGTGTTCCTGTCCGCGCACGGCGTCACCCTCGACAGCGCGCAGGAGGCGGCCCTGCAGGCGTACGTCAAAGGTGGTGGCGGGTTCGTCGGCGTCCACGACGCCGCGTACGCCCAGTCCGGGTCGGAGTGGTTCACCGGCCTGCTCGGCACCCGACCGGCCCCGACCCTGCCACCGGCGGAGACGGTTACCGAGGCGAGTGCCAGCGGCAACAACCCGCCGAACGAGACCGCCAGCCACGCCTTCGACCGCGCCACCGGCACCAAGTGGCTGACCCGCTCCCCGACCGGCTGGCTCGCCGGTGAGCTGGCCGAGCCGACCGTGGTCAACCGGTACGCGCTCACCTCGGCCAACGACTTCCCCGGCCGGGACCCACGGGACTGGACTCTGCAGGGATCCAACGACGGCGAGAACTGGACCGATCTGGACCGCCGGACCGGGCAGAGCTTCCCACAGCGGTTCCTCACCCGGCAGTTCGCGTTCGACAACACCGACCCCTACCGGCACTACCGGCTGAACATCACCGCGAACAGCGGCGAGCCGCTGACCCAGCTCGCCGAGCTCTGGCTGATCGGCGCCGACGCCGGTGCGGCGCCGGAGACCCAGGTCCAGCAGGCAGAGGTCGACGTCACCGACCGCAACCATCCGGCGACCCACGACCTGCCAATGAACTGGACCCGCGACGACCAGTGGATCAGCTGGGACCCGAACCCGGTCGGCCGGGTGCACGTCGTCGCCCAGGTCGACGAGGCCAGCTACGACGCGGGGCTCAGCGGCAACGGGCCGTTCCACCCGGTCGCCTGGTGTCACGACTACGACGGCGGTCGGTCCTTCTACACCGGCATGGGCCGTACGGAGGCCAGCTGGGCGCAGGACGAGCTGTTCCGCGACCACATCCTCGGCGCGATCAGCTGGACCGCCGGTACGGTCCGGGGCGACTGCCAGGCGACGATCGCCGCCAACTACCGGGTGGAACGGCTCACCGGCGCCAACCAGCAGGGTCAGATGGACCAGATCGGCGAGCCGCACGGGCTGACCATCGCCCCGGACGGCACCGTGTTCTATCTCGGCCGCGCCGCCTGCGCCACCGGCGCCGTCCCGGACTGGTCGAACCCGAACGTCGGCAAGGGCTGCGGCACCATCCACCAGTGGAACCCTCGGACCAAACAGGTCACGCTGCTCACCACGTTGGAGGTGATGGGCAACCGGGGCAGCGGCAGCGAACTGGTCAAGAGCGAGGAGGGTCTGCTGGGGATGACCCTGGATCCGGCGTTCACCGACAACGGCTGGTTCTACGTGTACTGGATGCCGCACGCCACGATCGACCGCGACAAACGGGTCGGCCGGCGGACCATCTCCCGGTTCACCTACGACCACGACACCGCCAGCATCGACCAGGCCACCCGCGTCGACCTGCTGGACTGGGAGACCCAGATCCACAGCTGCTGCCACGCGGGCGGCGGGATGACCTTCGACGACGCGGGCAACCTGTACGTCAGCACCGGCGACGCCAACTCCTCCGGCGGATCCAGCGGCTACTCCGGCAACAACTGGACCCAGGAGTACGCCGGGATCTCGTTCCAGGACGCCCGCCGGACCGCCGGCAACACGAACAGCCTCGACGGCAAGATCCTGCGGATCCGGCCGGAACCGGACGGCACGTACAGCATCCCGGAGGGCAACCTGTTCACCGGCGATGAGGAAGGCGGCGGCAAGACCCGACCGGAGATCTACGTGATGGGCGTACGCAACCCGTCGCGGATCGCCTGGGACCCGGTCAACGACTGGCTGACCGCTGCCTGGGTCGGCCCGGACGCCACCAACCCGGACCCCGAGCTGGGGCCGGCGAAGTACGAGCACGCCACGATCATCACGTCGGCCGGTAACCAGGGCTGGCCGTACTGCATGGGCAACCGCCAGCCGTACCGGGACCGCAGCAACACCGACGCGACGGTGCTGACCGGCTGGTACGACTGCGCCAACCCGCGCAACACCTCGCCGCGCAACACCGGCCTGGTGGAGCTGCCGCCGGTGCGTGACAGCATGATCTGGTACTCGCCGCAGGGCGGCGGGCCGGTCTTCCCGACCCGCACCGACGGCAGCGGACTACCGACGTACGTGCCCGGCGAGGAGACCTTCACCCGGCCGTACCTGCGCGGTGGCGGCCAGGCGGTGATGAACGGGCCGACGTACCACCGGTCACAGGTCGACACCGACAGCGGGGTGGCCTGGCCGGCGCACTGGGACGGCAAGTGGTTCATCGGCGATCAGTCCAACGCGGACAACCGAGTGGCGGTCACCGTGGACCCGGCGGTGGTGCCCGACCAGGGTGCCCCCGCCTACGCGGAGGATCTACGGAGGATCATTCCCGGTGGGAACGGCGGCACCCAGTTGCAGCACTGGATGGACGCCAAGTTCGGCCCGGACGGTGCGCTGTACCTGCTGGACTACGGCGGCGGCTTCTTCACCCTGCACAGCAACCAGAAGCTGATCCGGATCGTCTACGAGGGCGGCGCGCCGACCCCCGGTCCGGAGTACGCCTCGGCCCGGGTCCCGGACCCGAGCAACCCGCGGACGGTGGCCTTCTCCAGCCACCGGGCGGGTGGCGTCGCCTGGGAGTGGACCTTCGGCGAGGGCAACCGGGTCTCGAACCAGCCGCACCCGACGCACACCTACCGCGGTCACGGCAGATTCGAGGCGACGGTGAAGGTCACCTACGCCGACGGTGAGGTGGCCACGCACACCGTCGTGGTCGACACCGGCTGCGACGCCCCGGACGCCCGCCAGACGGTGTGGCTGCTCGACACCGACACCGGCGTACCGAACCGCGACGCTGCGGCCGGATGCACGGTCAACGACCTCATCGACGACGAACGGCAGTGGCCGAACCAGGGCTCGTTCATCAGCCACCTCGACGAGGTGCTGGCGCAGCTGGACGACGACGAGGTGCTCGACGCCGCCGAAATGGCGACGCTGCGGGCGGCCGGAGAAGCATCGCTGATCGGGCGGACGGCCGGATACCGGCCGCTGTTCGACGGCACCGGACACTCGTTGGCCGACTGGCGGCAGGCGCCCGGGGGCACGTTCCGGCTGCTGCCCGACGGTGGGATCAGCACCTCGGGTGGGCTGGGGATGCTCTGGTACGGGGCCGAGGAGTTCGCCGACTACTCGCTGCGGCTGCAGTTCAAGGACGTCTCACCCGGGGACGTCCGGGCCAACAGCGGGGTGTTCGTCCGGTTCCCCGACCCGACGGTGCCGGTCGACGACCGGCCGGCGGGCAGCTGCGGCACCGTCGGCTCGGCCCGCAGCTCGCAGGCCTGGGTGGCGATCTACTGCGGTCACGAGATCCAGCTCTACGACGGGACCGCCGGGGAGACGCAGAAGACCGGCTCGGTCTACAACTTCCAGCCCAACAACCTGGAGCAGGCACGACCGACGCCGAAGGACGAATGGAACGACTACGAGATCAGGGTCGTCGGCCAGCGCTACACGATCATCCGCAACGGGGTGACGATCAGCGAGTTCGACAACGTACCCGGCAAGCAGTCGTCGCGCGCCGGTGACCCGCCGACGGACCTGCGCCAGTTCGTCAGCGGCTTCGTCGGGCTGCAGAACCACGGTGGCAACGACGTGATGGAGTTCCGCAACGTGCGGCTGCGGACGCTCTGACCGGCGGCGCCGGGCACGGGCTCAGCGTCCGTGCCCGGCGCGCACTCCGTTCCGGGCGGCACAATCGTCTGGCAGTATTGCCACAGAGTGGCAACAACAGATCATGTGCACCAAGACCGGAGGAAGCTGCCCGATGGCCGTTTACACCCTGCCCGACATGCCCTACGACTACGGCGCGCTCGAACCGGCCATGTCCGGCGAGATCCTGGAACTGCACCACAGCAAGCACCACGCCGCGTACGTCAAGGGCAGCAACGACGCGCTCGACCAGCTCGCCGAGGCGCGGGAGAAGGGCGACTACACCACCCTGGTCGGCCTGGAGAAGACGTTCGCGTTCAACCTCTCCGGCCACGTCCTGCACTCGATCTTCTGGAACAACCTCTCCCCCGACGGCGGAGACCGCCCCGACGGCGAGTTGGCCGCCGCGATCGACGAGCACCTCGGCTCGTTCGAGGCGTTCGCCGGACAACTGTCGGCAGCCACCAAGGGCGTGCAGGGCTCCGGCTGGGGTGTCCTCGCCTGGGAGCCGCTCGGCCAGCGGCTCATCATCGAGCAGGTCTACGACCACCACGGCAACGTCGGGCAGGGCAGCACGCCGATCCTGGTCTTCGACGCCTGGGAGCACGCCTACTACCTGCAGTACCGCAACGTCCGCCCGGACTACGTCGACCGGCTCTGGAGCCTGGTGAACTGGGCCGACGTCGCCGCCCGGTTCGACGCCGCCCGCGCCACCAAGCCCGCGATCTGACGCGTGGACCCCGTGCCCAGTAGTGCCGAAGTGGTGCAACGGGCCGCCGGCGTCATCGCCGCGCACCGTCGCGGCGACACCGACGGTGCCGAGCAGCTGCTGGCGGCGTTCCCGACCGAACAGGCCAAGACCCTCGGCTTCTACCTGCTGGCCGACCTGGCGCTCGGTCTGGTCCGAGCCCAGACCGGGCAGAGCATGGACGATCTCGTGCAGGAGCTCTCCCTGCACCTGGCCAACGGTGCCGACCAGCCACCGACGCGAGGTTGACCACGGCAACCGTAACGGCGGACCACCGCCCCGGGTCGCAGTTGCGGACCCGGGGCGGGCAGCCGGGCCGTTGATCAGTCGGCCATGACGGCGGGCTCCGGCGCGGGGAACAGTCCGTCGAAGACCACACCCCGATCGAACGACATGGCGTACGCCCTGGCCCGCACTTCGCGGTCGAGCTTCTCGGCGGCGGACATCTCCAGCACGACCCGGTCCACCGTCTCGGCCAACGCGGCGATGTCACCGGCCTCGACGATGACGGCGGTGTCACCGACCGCCTCGCCGGTGCCACCGGTCAGGGTGGTCACGATCGGCCCGCCACCGGCGAGCGCCTTCTCCGCCAGGGCGATGCCGAAGGTCTCGACGAAGTCGGGCTCCGGCTTGGTCGGCAGGACGTACGCCGCACAGCCGGCCATCAACAGCGGCTTCTCGTCGTCGTCCACGTCGGTGAGGAACGTGATCCTGTCGTCCTCCTTGGACATTGCCTGGACGTGCTCCAGCGCTGGGCCGGTGCCGGCCACGACCAGCTCGACCTCGTCCCGGCAGCGCATCTGGCCGTACGCGATGACCAGGTCGTAGATCCCTTTGGCCCGTGCCACCCGGGACAGGAAGAGCAGGTAGCCGCCCCGCCGCAGCCCACGCCGGGCGAGCGCTTCGTCCACCGCCGCCGGGTCAAGGTCGAGGTACGCCGAGGTGTCGATCGGCGGGTAGCTCACCGTCACCCGCTCACGGCACTGATCGGCGAAGTTGGTGCCGCAGTGCGCGTCGACCTGCTCCGCCGACGCCACGATCTCGTCCCGGGTGTACTCCGACACGGCGACCAGCTCGTCGCTGGCCAGGAAGGTCGTGAACAGCACGGTGGCGGCACCGAACCGGCCCTCGCGCAGACAGGACGCGATCACGTTGGTGACGTCGGAGCCGACCGCTTTCGCGACGGTACGCACGTCCGTGGTGAACCCGGCGGCCCGTGCGGCCGTCACCGCGTCGTTGACCACGGTCGTGTGCGGCACGAGGTACATCGACAGACAGGTGGTGGGCACGCCGTCGGCGAGCAGTTCGACCAGGCGGCCGGTGAGCCCGGCGAGGTGCCTGCCGTCGGGCACCCGGTAGTCCCCGACCGGCTCCGGCCGTTCCACCGTGATCCCCGGGCTGTACGGCAGCAGCCGGTCCAGCGGCTTGAGCGGCAACCCGGCCGCCTGCAGCGTCGCGATCGGCCAGGTCAACAGTCGGACGTCGGTGAAGCCACGGGTCAGCGCGACCTCGGCGAGGTTACGTGCCTCGCCGGAATGGCCGCAGATCACCGGGTCGGCCCGGACCACGATGACGAGGCGGCGGGAGGGTCTGGTCAACGGGCATCCTCTACGGCGGGGTGGAACGTGGACAGCGACGGTGGGCGGCTCTCGCATCCCCAGCGCGACGGTTGCGGGCCGAGCCGCAGGTGCAGCCGGCCACCCCGGTGCACGTCGGCGGCGGTGAGGAAGGTGGTGTGCAGCGGCTCGCCGTTGAGGGTGGCCGACTGGACGTACTGCGGTGCCGGGTCGTGGTCCAGGCCGTCGGACCCGATCGGGGTCTCCCGGTGCCCGCTGGTCTCGACCACGAACTCCGCGTCGCCGACCCGCAGCGCGGCCCGGGCGAACGCGGGCGTGTTGACCAGGAACAGACTCTGTCCGGCGACCGGGAACAGCCCCAGCGAGGCCCACACGTACCAGGAGCTGAGCGCCCCGGAGTCGTCGTTGCCGGGCAGCCCTCCTGGTCCGGTGCCGAACTGCCAGGTCAGCGCCGCCTGGACGACCCGCGCGGTCCGATCGGGCCGGCCCGCGTAGTGGTACGCCCAGGGCGCTTCCATGTCCGGTTCGTTGTTGAGCCCTTCGAACCGGTTCAGCGCGTACCCGGCGGCCATCTCCGCCGGCGACGGTCGCCGGCCGGGCTGGGTCACCGGGTCCGCGCCGAAGCCGAAGAAGCGGTCGAGCTTGGCGACGAACGCGTCGTCACCGCCGGCGAGCGCGATCCGCGCGGCCATGTCGTGCAGCAGCCGGAACGAGTAGTTCCACTTGCCGCCTTCGTAGAACTCCGAGTCCCGCAGCAGCCCGGTGGCCGGGTCGAACGCGTTCACCCACTGCCGGCTGCGCCGTTCCAGGTCGTCGGCGAGCCGCCGGTCGTTGAGCGCCCGGGCGACCTTGGCGGTGCAGTGGTGGGCGTAGGCGAGATCGAGAGTGTGGGTGATCGGATGCACGAGGCCGTGCTCGAAGAAGTCCTCGCCGTAGAGCCGGCGCAGGTCGTCGACCATGTGCACCAGTGCCCAGTTCCAGTCCAGCCCGGGCGAACCGAGGGCGTGAGCGTCGGCCAGGGCGGTGTGCGCCAGCGCACTCGCCTGGCGGAAGAACCGGTCGGCGCCACGGGCCATCCGGTAGCCGATCGGGAAGTTGCCCTCCTCCTCGCACACCCGGATGAGCGACTCCAGCAGGTCGGTGGCCCGCTGCGGCACGATCGCGGCGAGCAGCGGCAGCTGCGTCTTGTAGATGTCCCACATCGTGCAGATGTCGAAGGCGTACGGCCCCGAGGTCGGCCAGAACGGGCTCTCGTCGTCGGCGAAGCAGGGTTTGATCAGGGAGTGGTAGACGGCGGTGGCCAGAACGGTGCGGCGGGCCGGCGTACCGCCGTCGACCTGGACGCGGTCCAGGTGCTCGGCCCACCGGGTCCGGGTCGCCACCCGGACCTGGTCGAAACCCGGCTGCGCCGGCCAGCATTCCTGCTCCAGGTTGCGCCGGGCCTGCTCACAGCCGCGCAGCGAGAAGCCGAGCCGCACCTCGACGGTCTGCCCGGCGGCGGCCGGTCCCATCATCAGCATCCCGAACGGCCGCAGCGTGGTGTGTCGGATGCTGTCGAAGTCCAGCCGGGTGCCGCCGTCGATGAGCCGCCGGTCGTACCAGAGCATCTGCCGCCAGCCGGGGCTGTCCACCTCCAGGTAGACCGACAGCGGCACGCCCTCCATCACCACGGTCGCCTGGGCCCGGCCGTGGCCCATGGCCTCGACCTGGGCTCGCAGCGGCACCGTGCGGCCCAGCTCGATGCCCAGACCGCCGCAGGACAGGTCGACCACCACCCGGGCGCTGCGGTGCGCGGGGAACGTGTACCGGTGCACGGCGACCTTCGCCCCGACGGTGATCTCGCAGCGCACCCCGGTGTCCAACGTCGCGGCGTAGTAGCCGGCCTCGGCGGTCTCGTCGTGCAGCGCCCAGGCCTGACCGAGCCCGTCCAGCGGCTCGATCATCGGAGTCACCCGGACGTAGTTGTAGTACTTGCGGATCGCCCCGGTGCCGGACTGCTGGAAGTGGGTGAACCCGGACGCCTGCAGCCGGTCGAACATCTCCTCGGGCACGCCCTCGGTGTTCTTCGAGTACCGGCCGTACCCGGTCGGGTAGGCACCGGAGTAGGCACAGGCCGACACCATGCCCAACGGCGAGGTCGCGCCCGGATGGGTGTTGCCCACCTGCGGCTTCGGCCACCACCACGTGGCGGCCGGACCGTACGACCGGGGCAGGTCGGTCGCTCCGGTACCGATGAACGGGTCGATGTCGTCGAGAATGACCGGACGCTACCAACGCGCCGGCCCCGACGGGTTTCCGCGAGATGAATTCCGGCTGGCCGGCGTCGCTGCTCGACCCGGCACGGGGCGGCGTGAGCACTCGGACCGCTGCGGCGCGCCAGCCGGCGCATGGTCGCAACGGCCGATATCGACTGCGACAATCGCGGCCATGGATGACAGTGAGCGCCAGCTGCACCGTGCCACGTCCGGGGCGGATTTCCTCGAATGGAACTTCTCACTGATGTCCGAGGACTCACCGTGGTCGGTGGAGCAGGGCATGACCCAGCTGCTCGCCCACGAGAACGCCGAGGGATTCGGCCCGCGGCTGTCCGACGCGGCGCAGGACGACGCGAGGATCATCCAGGAACTGGCGCGACGGGCGACCCCGACCGCGCTCGCGGCGCTGCGCGGCTTCGCCGCGATGAGTACGGTCGACACCCAACGTGACCTCGCCCGGCTGCACGCCGACCGGCTGGTCGCGCGCGGCCTGCCGGACCCGCCCTGGGTGTCGACCATCGGCCGGGTCCGGGTGGACGGCTGCTGGTGGGCACACGACCACTACGGCGAGGTCGCCGTGGTGGTCTGTGGCTTCTCCTACGACGGCGACGACGAGCACGGCATCATGGCGGTGATCGACCGGGCGATCGGCGGCGGGCGGTTTCGCGAACTCACCCTCAGTCTGCGGATCGACCCGCTGCGCAGGATCGTCGAGGAGGCGCACGGCACTCCCGACGGCCTGGTCAGTGAGCCGCTCGATCCGGCGGTGGCGCGTCGGCTGTTCGAGGACGCGATCGACACCACCGACGAATTGTCCGAGCGGCCGGAGTACGAACTGAGCCCACTGCCGGTGGCGTACCGGAAGATGCGGGCGCTGACCCTGGCCCGGGCCCGGCGGCTCAGCGCTGCCCCGGCCGCCAAGGAGCCCTTCCCCACCACCGTGGAGATCGAACTGCAGAAGCGGTCCTTCCTGGCCTCGCCGCAGGCGGCCGCACTACCGACGGGTGACGCGACGACCCGCGCGGTCGACCTGCTCGTCGACGAGTTCGTGGAGCAGGCCGCCTGCGACCCGTTGCGGTTGGGTCCACGGCAGGTCGTCGCGGTCCTGGGTCTGCCCGCGTTCGCGGAACGGGCCGGCGCCGACCCGGCCGTCGGCGAGCTGCTGCCGACCGTCGCGGCGGCCTGGATCGATTGGACAGCCGTGCAGCGTGGACTTCCCGAGGACGCCACGGATCGGCTCCGACAGGCCGCCGACCAGGCGGGTACGCAGCTACGCGCGGCGATAGCCGGCGGCACCGGACCCAGCTGACCAGCGACCGGCGGGGCCCACAGGACGCCGTTGACACGGTACGGGCCCGCCGTCCAGGATGGGCCAACCGTACTTGTCGATCTTTCCCGCCCTGTCACGTCGAGGCCGGACCGTCGGGCCATCCCATTCCCGATGTTCCGGTACCGCCCCTGGATCCCACCCCGGTCAGTGGCATCGCCGTCAGTGAAAGGTTGCCCATGTATCCATCGCACCCGCCGCAGTGGCGGCGGCGGTCAGCCGCGGTCACCGCCGCCGCTGCCGCCGCCCTCCTTCTTGCCGGACCGGCTACCGCCGTGCCCACCGCCGCCGCCCAACCGTCCACGGCCGAGACCGGTGCCGACGGCAACCCGCCCGTCCTCGAACGGTTCGCCGGTGAGCAGGCCGACGTCGTGGAAGTCGTGGTCGCCGACCGCGACGAGTTGGACCAGCTGGTCGCCACCGGGGTCGACCTGGACCACCACGTCTCGCAGACCCCGGCGGGCATCGTCGTGCACGCCGTGGTGACCCCCACCGAGCTCGCTGGGCTGCGCGAACTCGGCTACCACATCGGCGCCACCCTGCACGACGCCGACGACACCGAGGCCCGCATCGCCGAACGGGCGACGACGATCTCCGGGCACCGGGCGGACAACCAGGCGTTCACCGCCGAAGTCCAGCAGGACGCCGACGTCGCCGACGTCAGGATCATCCGCGCCGACTACTACACCTCCGGCACCAGCCAGGTGCTGTCGGTGGAGGCCAAGTGGGCCGACGGGCAGACCTCCGGCAGCAGCCTGACGGTCAGCCGTGACAGCGGGCCGGGCACCGAGCTCGGCTCCGGCGGCACCCAGACGATCTCCCGGTTCGTCGATGCCGGGGTCTACCTCTACCACCGTGGGGCCGCCACGGTCGCCGCCCGGCCGGACCGGATTCAGATCGTCAGCCCGACCGGCGACGTCGCCGTCGCCCAGGTCAAGGAGTGGCTGCCGATCCCCGGGGAGTCCCCGGAGGGACCCGGCTACCAGAAGGACTTCGTCACCAGTTACCTGACCCCCACCGAGCTGTACGACCGGATCTCCCGGTTGGCCCAGGAGTTTCCCCACCTCGCCGAGGTCGTCGAGCTGCCGTACCGGACCAACGGGTACCGCCGCAAGGCACAGGTGGTGATCGGCACCAGCACCGCGAACCGGATCGCCGTCGACTCGCACGCCTGGGGTCACGAGGGCGGCAACGACATCACCGTCGAGCTGGTCGACCCGGGCACCGCCGGGGCGGGGCTCGCCGTCGCGGTGACCGGTTCGGCCATCCAGGTCACGCTGGCCACCGACGGTGCCGGCGCGGTCGTCAGCACGGCGGCGCAGGTCGCCGCCGCGATCACCACCACGGCCGGCGACCTGGTCACGGCGTACACCTATCGCGGCAGCGTCGGCGACGGGGTGGTCGCGCCGGTCGCGGTGACACCGCTGTCGGACAACCTGTCGGCGCCGGCGAGCGTCTCCCGCGACCCGCATCCGGTGTACGCGCTGCGGATCGGCAAGTACCGGGACGGTTCCCGCACCGGGGTGCTCGCCTACGCCCAGGAGCACGCCCGGGAATGGGTGCCGCCGCTGGTCGCCATCGAGACCGCCGAGCGGCTGCTGCGCAACCACCGTACCGACGAGAACACCCAGCAGTTGCTGCGGACGCTGGACATCTGGATCGCGCCGTCGATCAACCCCGACGGCGGGCACTACTCGTTCTACGATTTCGCCTCGCAGCGGCGCAACATGACCAACCACTGCACGGCCGGTGGTGCCACCGACGCCCTGGCCCGCAATTCCTGGGGTGTGGACAACAACCGCAACTACACCGAGTACAGCCTGTTCGACGGCTACTCGGGGGCGTCGAACAGTTGCACCAGCGACGTGTTCGCCGGGCCGAGCGAGTTGTCGGAGCCGGAGAACCGGAACCTGGACTGGCTGGCCAGCCGGCCGAACATGAAGTTCTCGATGAACCTGCACTCGTCCGGCAACTACTTCATGTGGTCACCGGGCTCGTACGCCACGCCGGGTCGGGTCTCCGCGCCCCGGCCGACCCTGGCCGAGGAGTCCTTCTTCTGGGGCGCGTCGGCGCGGATCCTGACCGCCATCAAGCGGCACCGCAACCTTGCGGTCACGCCGGCCCGGACCGGTCCGATCTCCGACGTGCTCTACTCGGCGGCCGGCAACTCGGGCGACATGCTCTGGTACAGGTACGGAATCTACGCCTGGAACTTCGAGGTGGGCACGTCGTTCCAGCCGGCCTGGGACGAGGCGCACCAGCAGACCATGGAGTACGCCAACGGGCTGACCGAGTTGATGCGGGTCGCCCGCGACTACGACAAGGACCGTAAACGCCCGACCAGCACTCTGGTCACCGCGCCGGGTGCCACCGACGGCACGGTCGACATCCGGTTCGAGGTCAGCGAGCCCGCGGCGGTGTTCTACACCCTCGACGGCAGCAAACCGACGTACGAGTCCACCCTCTACGCCTCGGCCGGCATCCGGGAAGGCGCTGAGACGATCACCGTGCCGTACGGGACGAAGGTCTTCTGGTTCTCGGTGGACGCCGCCGGCAACATCGAGAACAACTACCGCCCGGACACCGACGCGAAGAACTGGAACCGGGGATTCGCCATCATCTCCGATACCTGATCGTCGGTCGGCGACGGTGCCCGAATGGCACCGTCGCCGGCTGACCGGCGCCGGTCACCACCGCCGCTTGCGCCGGTAGTGACCGTGGTAGCCGTGGTGGCCGTGACCGTAGTGCCCGTACGGGCCGCCGTGGCCGTGGCGGCGGCCGAGCCGGCGCTCGACCTCGCGCAGCAGGCCGGTGACCGCCCGATTGTGGCCACGCCCCCGGGTGTACCGGCTCAGCTTCGACAGGACCATCGGCAGCAGGAAACGTTTGACGAAGCTACTCACCGTGGGCTCCTCCAGGCCGTCGCGAGGCTTCCACGGTACGTCGCCCCGTCCACCCGCCAGCTGTGCGTCAGCTGTCGATCAGCTGTGGATCCCGTGGGGCGGGCAGCGCCGACCCGGTGCGGCGGTAACGGTCTGCCATGCTGGGAAGGGTGAGTACCGGCCCCTCGTACCACCGCCCCGCCCGCACCAGGCGGCGCCGCCACACCCTGCGGTTCGCGCTGGCGGTCGTCGCGATCGCGGCGGTCGGCGCCGCCGTGACGTTCGTCGTACCGCTGCTGCGTGAGCCGGGTCCCCGACCGTTGTTCCAGCTGCCCGTCACCTGCGGGGAGACCTGGCAGCTCGGCACCTACCCCGGCCACGACGACTACGACGTCGATCTGTACCCGACCGACGGGCAGTCGTGGGGCCGGCCGGTGCTCGCTTCGTACGCCGGCACCGTGACCGTCGCCGGGATCAACGGTTCGCTGGGTGGACGGACCGAGCAGAACCCGCAGGGTCCCCGGGGTCGGGGCGGCGGCTACTGGGTGAAGATCGATCACGGTGGCCGCTGGGAGACCCAGTACCTGCACCTGCTCGAACCGCCCATGGTCGCCGCCGGGGACCGGGTCGACCAGGGGCAGCAGATCGGGCTGGTGGGCAGCACCGGCAATTCCGGCGCGCCGCACCTGCACTACGAGCAGCGCCGGGGCTGGCAGAAGGTGGAGGCCTACTTCGACGGCGTGCCGTCGGGCATCACCCACGACGACTTCGAGTACACCGTCACGGCGACCAGCAACAACTGCTGACGGTCCCGCCGTAGTCGAGGTGTCGCACGCGCACCGATCGCGCTGTCGCCACCGACGCGTGCCGGCGAGGGGCTCGACGTACCCGCCATACCCGGATAGCATTTCCGCCGTCTGGATCTGCTGGCGCGATTCACCAGGCACCGACCACACGTACATCCGTCCGTGCAGGAGCCTTCATGCGCCGCAGATATCCGTTCCGTCCACCTTTGCGTACCGCCGTTCTCGCGGCGGTCTGCGCGAGCGCGCTCGCCGCCTCGGTCGCGCTCGCCCCGTCCGCCACGGCGGACACCACCGTGCTGGCCAACGACTTCGAATCCGGGTCGTACGCGCCCTGGAGTCCACGCGGCGAGGTGACCCTGGCGATCGTCGACGAGGGCCGCGACAGCTCGAGCAGCCTGTCGGTGACCGACCGGACCGCCGACTGGCAGGGCCCGTCGACCGACGCGGCCGCCCTGTTCACCCCGGGCGTGCCGTACGCGGTCACCGCCTGGGTGAAGCTGCCGGCGGGCACCGAGGGCGCCGCCGGGGTCCACTTCACCGTCGAGGCCGCCCCGGCCGACGGTGGCGACAACACGTACACCTGGATCGGCGACGAGGCACAGGCCACCGCCGACGAATGGGTGCGTATCGGTGGCAGCTACACGATGCCGGCGGACCTGAGCGCCGCCACCGTCTACATCGAGGCGGCCGGGACCACCCCGTTCCTGGTCGACGACATCGTCGTCACCCGGCCCGACGAGGAACCGGACGTGGTAACGGTCAGCGCCGTCGACTTCGAGGACGGCACCACCGGCACCTGGACGGCCAGCGGCGGCCCCACGTTGACCGTGGTGGACGCCGACCCGGGCCGGGCACTGCGGGTCAGTGACCGGACCGAGGGCTTCGACGGGCTGCAGAGCCCGACCGGGATCTTCGCCGCCGGTGTCACGTACACCTTCTCGGCGCGGGCCCGGCTGGCCCCCGACGGCCCGGAGTCGTCGGGCTTCCGGTTCGTGATGAAGCCGGACTACACCTGGATCGGCGACACCACCGTCAGCGCCAACGACTGGACCACGGTCCGCGGCGAGTTCACCGTGCCTGCCGACGCCGACCCGGCCGCGTACCAGGTCTATCTGGAGGCCGCCGAGGCCACCGCGACCTACCTGGTCGACGACATCCTCGTCACCGCACCACGCACCGACCCCGGCGGTCCACCGCCGGGCACCATCGTCATCGACACCGACTTCGAGGACGGGCTGGACGGCTGGCAACCACGTGACGGCGGTCCAGGGGCGCCGACCGTCGCACTCACCGACACCGCGCACGGCGGCGCGGCGGCAGCACTCGTCACCGACCGGGTCAACCAGGGCGCCGGCATCGGCCGGGACGTCACCGCGCAGTTCGAGGCGGGCGTCGGCTACGAGATCTCCGCGTGGCTGCGCTTCGCCGAGGGTCAGCCGGCCGACGAGATCTGGTTGAGCCTGGCCACCACCTCCGGCGACAGCGAGTCGTTCAGCACCCTCGCCCAGTTCGGGTCGGTCACCAACAGCGGCTGGACCGAGGTCACCGCGAGCTTCACCGCGCCGGCGTTCGACACCGCGTTCCTGTACTTCGAGACGAGCTGGCAGGGCGCGGACGTCGCCGGCAACACCAGCGACTTCCTCGTCGACGACGTCGTGGTCCGGGTGCCGGATCCGCCGGTGGTCGAGGATCTGACCGGCATCTACCAGACCGCCGAGTTCCCGGTGGGTGTCGCGATCGACAGCCGGGAGACCGTCGGGGTCGCCGCCCAGCTGCTGACCCGGCACTTCAACAACATCACGCCGGAGAACCACATGAAGCCGGAGGCGTGGTACGACGACGCGCGCACCTTCCGGCCACACGAGCAGGCGATCGCCATGATGGACTTCGCCGCCGCCAACGACCTCGGCGTGTACGGTCACGTCCTGGTGTGGCACAGCCAGACCCCGGCATGGATGTTCCAGGACGCCGCCGGTGAGCCGCTGACCACCTCCGCAGCCGACCAGCAGGTGCTGCGCGACCGGATGCGCCAGCACATCTTCGACGTGGCCGGTTCGCTGCACGACCGGTACGGGCCGTTCGGCTCGGACACCAACCCGATGAACGCCTTCGACGTGGTCAACGAGGTGGTCAGCGACAGCGGCGAGTACGCCGACGGGCTGCGGCGCAGCGAGTGGTACCGGATTCTCGGCGAGGAGTTCATCGACCTGTCGTTCCAGTACGCCGAGGAGGCGTTCAACGACGTGTACGCCGTACCCGGTGCCGACCCGGTCACCCTGTTCATCAACGACTACAACACCGAGCAGAGCGGCAAGCAGGCCCGGTACAAGGCACTCGTGCAGCGGCTGCTGGACCGGGGTGTGCCGATCGACGGGGTGGGCCACCAGTTCCACGTGTCGCTGGCCACGCCGGTCACCAGCCTGGAGACGGCGTTGGCGACCTTCGCCGAGCTGCCGCTGACCCAGGCGGTCACCGAGCTCGACGTCACCACCGGCACCCCGGTGACCGAGGCACGGCTGATCGACCAGGGCTACTTCTACCGCGACGCGTTCCGGATCTTCCGGGCGTACACCGAGGATCTGTTCGTCGTCACGGTCTGGGGGCTCAACGACGGGCGGTCGTGGCGGTCCGGCAACGGCGCACCGCTGATCTTCAACGACGGCTTCCAGGCCAAGCCGGCGTACTACGGCGCGGTCGACGCCGACCTGCCGGCCCGGCTGCGGACCGCGAACGTCTTCGCTGGTGAGATCGAGCTGACCCCCGGCGTGGCCTCGGCGCTGGAGTGGAGCAAGCTGCCGCTGCACCGGGTGGAGGACGTCGCCGGGTTCCAGCTGCGGTGGACGGCCGAGCAGTTGACCGCGTACGTGACGGTCACCGACGACGCGGCCGACACCGGCGACGGGGTCGACTTCGTGCTGGCGGACCAGACGTACCGGGTGGCCCGGGACGGCTCGGGCGACGTGCCCGCCGTGGTGACCGAACGGGTCGGCGGCTACGACCTCGTCGCGCAACTGCCACTGGACGCGGCCGTCGAGGGCGACACCGTCACCCTCGACGTGCGGGTCAGTGTCGACGGATCCACCACCGCCGGCTGGAACACCCCGGGCGCGGTGGGCACGCTCACCCTGGTCGAGGAGCTGTCCTATCTGGAGGTGAAGCAGGCCGCGGTGGTCCCGGTCGTCGACGGCGAGGTGGACGCCGGCTGGGCCGAGGCCGGGGTGGTCACCACCGACAAGGAGGTCTCCGGTACGGGCGGCGCGATCGCCACCGTACGGACGCTGTGGCGGGACCAGACGCTGTACGTGCTGGCCGAGGTGGCCGATCCGGTGGTGGACGTCTCCGGTTCCGATCCGTGGACACAGGACTCGGTGGAGATCTACGTCGACGCCGGCAACGTCAAGAACGGCGCCTACCGCTACGACGACATGCAGGTGCGGATCAACGCCGACAACGTCGTGTCCTTCGGCACCGGCGACGAGGGCTTCCAGGCGGCCCGGGTCCGCAGCGCCACGGCCCGCACCGACGGCGGCTACACCGTCGAGGCGGCGATCAGTCTGCTCGAGTACGGCGGGCTCGGTACGTTCCACGGCCTGGACTTCCAGGTCAACGACGCCTCCGACGGTGCCCGTACGGCGATCCGCAACTGGGCCGAGCAGGAGGGCATCGGCTACCAGACGACCGCCCGCTGGGGTGTCGGCCGACTGGTCGCCGACTCCAACGTGGACATTACGGTGCGCCGGTTCACCTCGTGGGGCTCGGACAGCGGCGGCGGCTACTGCGCGGAGATCGTCGCGACCAACTCTTCCGCCGCCCCGGTCGAGTGGTCGGGGGTGGTGGATCTCGCCGGTGACATCTACACCGCCTGGAACTTCGAGCGGCGGCAGATCGACGGTCAGACGTACCGGATCAACGGAGTGGACTGGAACCGGACGTTGAAGTCCGGTGCCAGCACGTTCAGCGTGGGCTACTGCGCCACCAACTAGCACCGTGACCCCGGTCGGGGGCGGTACGGCGTCGCCGTACCGCCCCCGACCGCTGTGCGGCGGACCCGACGCGGACCGGGGCGGACCCGACGCAGGCCGAGACGGCCCGGGGCGGACCCGACACGGCCCGACGACCGGCGGCAGGATTGCCGGGCCGGTCGGTTCGGCCTACGATCAGCAGGTCAACCAAGCATTTGATTGGCAGTCGGATCCGCGTACCGCCCACTGCCGCGCCCCGTCGATCCCTGGGAGTTCCCGATGCCCCGCACCTACCTCGGGCACGTCCTGCCCGACCGCCTCGACCTCAAGATCGATCCTGCCCGCACGGCGCTGCTCATCGTCGACATGCAGAACGACTTCGTACACGACGACGGCTACTGCGCCAGGTCGTTCGGCAGGCCGATGGTGGCCGGCTTCCAGGGCGTGGTCCCGCCGATCGGTCGGCTCGCCGCCGCCGCGCGGGCCGCCGGCGCGGCGGTGCTGTACTGCCGGGTGGTGCAGCATCCGGACGGCTCGCTGGCCTCGCCGGTCTGGCTGGCCGACAACCTCCGACACGGATTCGAGCCGATGCACTGCATGCGGGGGACCTGGGGCTGGGAGATCGTGGACGAGCTCACCCCGCAGCCAGGGGACGTGGTGTTCGAGAAGCTGCGGCGCAGCGCCTTCGTCGGCACCCAGCTGGAGAACCTGCTCCGCAGCAGGGACATCCGCAGCCTGGTCGTGACCGGAGTCGCCGGCACCGGATGTGTCGAGTCCACCGTCCGCGACGCGATCGAACGGGACTACTTCACCGTCGTACCGGCCGACTGCGTCGCCAACAACACCGCAGAGCTCACCGCGGCCTGCGAACCGGCTTTCCGGGCGTTGCTCGCCCCGCAGGACTGGACCACGAGCGAGCAGATCGTCGCGGTGTGGGCCGGATCGACCGACGACCCGGCCCCCGGTCACCGCGCCGGCTGACCGAACCGGGTCGCGGCATCGGCCCGCAGCCACGCCTTGTCCGCCTTGCCGCCCGCACTCAACGGCAGCTCCGCCAGGGTGACCAGCCGCTCCGGCCACTCGTACTTGGAGATCCCCCGCGCGGCCAGGTCGGCCCGAAGTTCGTCGAGGGTCAGGTCGGTCCCGTCGGTGGTCACCACGTAGGCGCAGGCCCGCTCCCCGAGCACCTCGTCGGCGGCCGGTACCACCGCGACCTGGGCGACCCGCGCACAGCCGCCGACCGCTTCCTCGACCGCCAACACGCTGACGTTGTGCCCACCCCGGATCAGGAAATCCGCCACCCGGCCGGTCACCGTGAGGTAGCCGGCCGGGTCGATCCGGACCAGATCACCGGTGAGCATCCAGCCCTGCGGGTGGAACAGCTGCAGGTTGGCCTGCGGGTCGTCGTAGTAGCCGGGGGTCAGTCCCGGCCCCCGCGCGGCGCACTGACCAGGGCCACCGGTGGCGGTCACGTCGGCACCCTCGGCGTCGAACAGCCGTACCCGCATCTGCGGGATCACCCGTCCGGCGGTGCCCAGCCGCTGCTCCCGGGAGTCGTCGACCCGGGTCACGCTGATCGGACCCGCCTCGTTGGAACCGTAGAACTGCAGCACGGCGCAGCCGGTCTCCTCCTCGAACCGGGCGGCCCGGTCCCCCGGCACCCGCTCCCCGCCGGTGAACAGCACCCGCAGCGACGACACGTCCCGGGCGGCGCGCCCCTCGGCGTTGAGCATCATCACGAACTGGCTGGTCACAGCGGCGAGCACGGTGACCCGGTGCCGTTCGATCAGTTGCCAGGTCTGTTCCGCGTCGAACTCCTCGGCCAGCACCGTCGGATAGCCGTACATGGCCGGCACCACGTGACCGCTCCACTGGCCGAAGCCGTACGGAGCTGGCAGCACGCTGGCGAAAACCTCGTCCGGCCCGAACCGGGCCGCCTCGGCCGCGAGCGGCCCGAAGTACTTGCGGGTGTTCATCGTCTGCATCACGCACTTGGGCAGCCCGGTCGTACCCGAGGTGGAGTTGAGGAAGAACAGGTCGTCGGCGCCGAGCCCGCGACCGGCGATCGCGGCCGCCGCAGTCGCCAGGTCGGGCAGGTCCAGTGGCTTGCCGTCACGGAGCAGGTGCAGCTCGCCGGAGGCGGTGAGCTGCGCGGTCAGGTGCTCAGGCCGGCCGCCCGGGGCTGGTCGGGCCTGGCGGTACGGATCGACGACGCCGTCGGCCCACAGGTCGGCGGCCAGCTCGGCGGCGGCCCGGCCCCGATGCACCGGCCGGGTGAACAGCGCACTCGCCCCGGTACGCCGGATCAGGTGCCGCACCTCGGCCGTTCCGGCACGCGGACCGATGCCGACCGTCACCAGGCCGGCCTTCTGCGCGGCCAGGTACGCGACGTGCACCAACGCTCCGTTGGTGAGCAGGGTGGCGACCCGCTCCCCTGGTTGCCGGCCGGCCAGGACGTAGCCACCGGCCAGCCGGGTGCTCAGCGTGTCGTACTGCGACCAGGTCAGCGTGGCGTCGGTGGCGAGCAACGCCGGATCGGCGGGCCGGGCGGCGGCGTGCCCGGCCACCATCGACGCGATGGTGTCACCGGTCCAGTACCCGGCACGGGTGTACTCGTCGATGGTCTCCTGGTCGAAGGCGGCCGGTGGGTTGGCAGCGGTCATCGGGTCTCTCCTGCGGGGTGGCCGGTCGATGCCGGGTCGGGCCACAGCGACGCGAGTCGCTCGGCGACGGAGTCCAGGGCGGCCAGCCGGTCCGCCCGGGTGGCCGCCGGTGGCAGTCGGGTGAACGGCGCGACGACCAGGTGGTCGAGCCCGGCGTCGCGGTACGCCCGCACCGTGGCGACGCTGATCGCACCGTGCAGTCGGACGTGGCAGGTGAAGTCGTCGTCGGCACGCCCGACCTGCTCCCGCAGCTGAGCCAACTGCCCGCACAGCCGGGCCGAGGTCGCCAGGTCCACGTCGGGTCCGAACCAGCCGGCACCGTGCCGGGCGGCCCGACGCAGCGCGGCCGGGCTGTGGCCGCCGACCACCACCGGCACCGGCGGCTGCGGCGAGGGACCGAAGTGTACGGTCGGAAAGTCGAAGAACCGACCCTGGTGTGCCACCGGCTCGCCGGACCAGAGCAGGTCGAGGACCCGCAGCATTTCGTCGGTGCGCGCACCCCGGGTGCCGAAGTCGACGCCGAGCGCGGCGAACTCCTCTGCCATCCAGCCGACCCCGACGCCGAGCACCGCCCGGCCGGCGGAGAGCTGCTGCAGACTCGCCCAGGCGCGGGCGAGGTGGAACGGGTCCCGCAGCGGGGCGATGAGCACGCCGGTGCCGAGCCGGATCCGGCTGGTCCGGGCGGCCAGGTGCCCGAGCGTGACCGTCACGTCGGACAGTGGGGTGTCCGGCCGGATACCGGGGTCGCCGGAGGACCGGTACGGGTAGGTCGGCGCGTACCGGGCCGGAGTGATCACGTGGTCGGCCAGCCAGACCGTGTCGAAGCCGAGCCGCTCGGCGTGCACCACCAGCGGCGCGTACTCGGTGGCCGGCAGGCCGAACAGCTGCACGTCGACGCGCATCAGCCGGAACCCTCTGCCGGCTCACGCATGCTGCGGGCGTCGTGTCCGGCCAGCGGATCGTCGCCGACCTCGGCGTTGTGCGCGTGCGCCACGTGGTGCAGGCCGAACACCGAATCCATCCCGGCCCGCAGACCCATCAGGTCCTCGGCCTGGTTGACCGCCTTCTTCGTCAGGGCCAGGCCCAGCCGGGGCATGGTGGCGATCCGGCCGGCCAGCTCCATCGTGTACGGCTGCAGCTCGGCCCGGGGCACCACCCGGTTGACCATGCCGAGGGCCAGCGCCCGGTCGGCGTCGACCCGTTCGCCGAGGAAGAGGAACTCCTTGGCGAAGCGGGGCCCCATCACCCACGGGTGGGCGAAGTACTCGACACCGGGGATACCCATCCGGACCACCGGGTCGGCGAACCGGGCGTCGTCGGCGGCGACGATCAGGTCGCAGCACCAGGCGAGCATCAGCCCGCCAGCGATGCAGGCGCCCTGCACCATGGCGACGGTCGGCTTGGGCAGCTCCCGCCAACGTCGGCACATGCCGAGGTAGACCTCGGACTCGCGGGCGAACCGGCTCTCCGCGCCGGCCTTGCCGACGTGGTCCCACCACAGCCCGGCCCGGCGCGGAAAGCTGCGGTCGGCGTCGCGCCCGGGGGTGCCGATGTCGTGGCCAGCGGAGAAGTGCCTACCGGCGCCGGCGAGCACCACCACCCGTACGTCGTCGTCGGCGGCGGCGCGGGAGAAGGCGTCGTCGAGGGCGTAGGTCATCGCGGAGTTCTGCGCGTTGGCGTACCGGGGGCGGTTCATGGTGACCACCGCCACCGGCCCGTCGGTGGCGTACCGGACCACCGCCTCGTCGGCGACGGGGCCGACAGGGTCGTCGGCGGCCACGCCCGGCCGGTCCTCGGCGGGTGGTGACGGGCTCGCGGCGGCGTCGGTCACGGTCGTCCTCCTTGCTCGGCGGTGGCGGCGGGCAGTCCGATCGCGGTGCCGAGCCGGTCGAGGTGGTGGTCGGTGCCGGCGGTCGCGGCCACGAGCGCCCACGCCCGCTTGGCGTACAGGTGCAGGTCGTACTCGATCGTGTAGCCGATCGCGCCGTGGCACTGCAGTGCGGCGCGGGCGGTCCGTTCGGCGGCGTCGGCGGCGAGCAGGTAGCCGGCCGAGACATCGGCCGGGCGGCTGTCGGCACCGGTGGCGGCCGCCCAGCCGGCGGCGAGCACCGCCGGGGCGGCGAGTTCCAGCCCGAGCAGGGCGTCGGCGAGCTGGTGCTGGACCGCCTGGAAGCTGCCGACCGGGGCGCCGAACTGGCGGCGGGTGCCGACATGCGCGACGGTGAGGTCGAGCATCCGGCGGCCGAGCCCGACCAGCTGGGCCGAGGCGGCCAGGGTGGCCCGGTCGGCGGTCAGCGCCAGCAGGTCGGCCGGCACGTCGAGCCGGATACCGACGGACGGCCCGACGGCGGGCTCGCCGGTGAGCCGCAGCGCGGCCCGGCTGCCGTCCATGGTCGGCACCGGCGTGGTCGCGACCTCGTCCGGCCGGACCAGTCGGGGTCCGTCCGGCGGCGTCAGGAGCAGCAGCAGGTCGGCCCGCCGCCCGTACGGGACGAGACCGCCCGGCCCGACGACGGCGATCCGGCAGCGACCCTCGACGAGCGCGGCGAGCTGCCCGCCGGGGTCGCCGGCGGCGGCCAGCAGCGGTCCGGCGACGACGGCGGTCTCGGCCACCGGCAACGGCACCGCCGCGTACCCAGCGGCGGTGAGCAACGGCACCAGGTCCACCTCGGTCAGCCCGAGGCCACCGGCGGACTCGGGCACCGCCGCGGCGAGCACGCCCATCTCGGCGAGCGCGGTCCAGAGCCGGTCCAGCGGGGCCGGGTCTCCACCGGGCCAGGCGGCGCGGACCGCCGACGGTGGGCATTCGGCGGCGAGCAGGTCGTCGACCGCGTCGCGGAGCGTCGCCTGCTCGTCGGTGAGGGCGAACCGCATTCCGTCTCCTCCTCAGCGTCGGGGCAGGCCGAGCAGCCGCTCGGCGACGATGCCGCGTTGGATCTCGTTGGTGCCGGCGTAGATCGGGCCGGCCAGGGAGAACTGGAAGCCACGGGTCCACTCGGTGTCGACCTCGGCGTCCGGGCCGAGCAGTTCGAGGGCGGTACGGTGCAGCGCGATGTCCAGCTCGGACCAGTGGATCTTGTTGAGACTGGCTGCCGCACCCGGCGGATCGCCGTCGAGCATCCGGGTCACCTGGGCCAGGGTGAACAGGTGGTAGGCACGGGCACCGAGCCAGGCGCGGACCACCTGCTCACGCAGCCGGCCGGTGAGCCGGACCGGCCGGTCGCCGGCCAGCTCGACCAGCCGGGCGGCGGCCGCGGTGAACCGGCCCGGCGGGCGCAGGGTGAGGCCACGTTCGGAGCCGGTGGTGGCCATCGCCACCCGCCAGCCGGCCCCGACCTCGCCGACCACGTCGGCGTCCGGTACGAACACGTCGTCGAAGTGGACGTCGGCGAACCCCTCGTCGCCGTCGAACCGGCCGAATCCCCGCACGGTCACCCCGGGGGCGTCCAGCGGCACCAGGAAGTAGGTCAGGCCCCGGTGCCGCTGCTGCTGCGGGTCGGTCCGGAACAGGCCGAACAGGTGGGTGCAGTACGCGCCCCGGGTGGTCCATGTCTTGTGCCCGGTCAGCCGCCACCCGCCGGCCGCGTCGTCGCGGACCGCCCGGCTGGTCAACGCGGCCAGGTCGCTGCCGGCACCCGGCTCGGACCAGCCCTGGCACCACAGCTGCTCGGCGGCGGCCATCGCCGGGAGGATCCGGTCCCGCTGCTCGTCGGTGCCGAACTCGAACAGCGTCGGGGCGAGCAGGAAGATGCCGTTCTGGGTGACCCGCTGCGGTGCGCCGGCGGCGGCGTACTCCTCCTCGAAGATCAGCCACTGCCAGAGGGAGGCGTCCCGGCCGCCGTAGCGGCGGGGCCAGGAGACCACCGACCAGCCGCCGTCGTGCAGTGTGCGCTCCCACTCCAGGTGGGCGGCGAACCCGGCGCGGGTGTCGCCGGAGGGCAGCGGGCGGGACGGCCGGTGGGCGCGCAGCCAGTCGCGGGCCTCGGCGCGGAACTGTTCGTCGGCGGGGTCCGGACGTAGATCCATCGGTCAGCCCTCCCGGCCCGGGTCGCCAGCCCGGCCAGCACCGTGTTGCCGTGCCGGCCCGGGGGCGGCCTGGTCGCCGAAGCCGTCCCGGACCCGGTGGGCGACACCGGACAGGTTCAACTCGAAGGTGAAGCCCTGCTCGTAGCGGTAGCTGCGTTTGACGTCCCACGGGTCGATGCCGTTGAGCGACTCCTTGGCCGCCCGGATCACCGCCGGGTCCTTGGCGGCGATCTGCCGGGCGACCGCCAGGGCGGCGGCCCGTAGTTCGGCGGCGGGGACCACGCGCAGCACCGAGCCGTAGGCGTGCAGTTCGGCGGCGGTGGCGGTGGCGGAGGTGTAGAGCATCGCCCGGGCCCGGTGCTGCGGGACCAGCCGGGACAGGTGGGTGGCGGCGCCGAGCGCGCCCCGGTCCACCTCGGGCAGTCCGAACGTGGCGTCGTCGCTGGCCACGATGATGTCGGCGTTGCCGACCAGGCCGATGCCGCCGCCGAGACAGAAGCCGTGGACGGCGGCGACGACCGGTACCGGGCAGTCGTAGACGGCGGCGAACGCCGCGAAGCAGCCCCGGTTGGCGCCGATCAGCGCGTCGTTGCCGGGGTCAGCCTGGATCTGCTTGATGTCGACGCCGGCGTTGAAGCCGCGGCCCTGCGCCCGCAGTACCACGGCCCGGGTGGCCGGGTCGGCACCGGCGGCGGTGACCGCCTCGGCGAGGCGGTACCAGCCGGCGACCGGCAGGGCGTTGACCGGCGGCCGGTCGACCACGATCTCGGCCACTCCGTCGGCGCCGGTGGTCGCGACGACCATCGTACTGTCCGCTGTGGATGTCATGGTCGGTTCCTCACGGGTGTTGGCTGCTGACCGAGAGCACCTCGCCCACCAGGTACGAGGCGTAGTCGCTGGCCAGGAAGACGATCGCGTTGGCCACCTCCCAGGGTTCGGCGGCCCGGCCGAACGCCTCCCGGTCGGCCAGCGTGGCCAGCAGTGCGTCGTCGGTGACCTTGGCCAGGTTGGCGTGCATGGCGAGGCTCGGCGCGACCGCGTTCACCCGGACCCCGGCCTCGGCGGCCTCGACGGCGCTGCACCGGGTCAGCGCCATCACCCCGGCCTTGGCGGCGGCGTAGTGCGCCTGGCCCTGCTGCGCCCGCCAGCCGAGCACGGAGGCGTTGTTGACGATCACGCCGCTGCCGCGCGGCATCATGTGCCGCAGCGCCGCACGGGTGCATCGGAAGGTGCCGGTGAGGGTGACGTCCAGCACCCGGTGCCACTGCTCGTCGGTCATCTCGGTGATCCGGGCGGTGCCGCCCAGCCCGGCGTTGTTGACCAGCACGTCGAGCTGGCCGTAGCCGGCGACGACCTGGTCGATCATTGCCTGCACCTGCGACTCGACGGTGACGTCGCAGACGATCGTGAGAGGTTCGGCACCGGTCGCGGCGGCGAGCTCGGCGGCGGTCGTCCGGAGGCGCGCTTCGTGCCGGTCGCTGATCGCCACCCGGGCACCTTCCTCGGCGCAGCGCCGGGCGGTCGCCGCGCCGATGCCGGTGCCGGCCGCAGCGGTGACCAGCACGGTCCGGCCGGCGAGCAGCCCATGGCCGGCCGGTGGGGCGGGCGGGCGCGGCCCGGCGGGGGTGGCGCGCCCGGCCTGCGGTTCAGCGGTCGCCATCGGGTCTTCCCTCCTGCAGGGTGTCCAGCACCGCCGTCGCCTCGGCGACGATCCGGTCGATCAGCTCGGCGCAGCTGGGCAGGTCGTCGATCAGCCCGGTGACCTGTCCGGTCGCCATCACGCCGAGGTCGACGCGCCCGTCGACCATCGCGGCGCGCAGCAGCATCGGGGTGTTCGCGGCGAGCAGCACCTGGCCCCAGGTCAGTTCCCGGTTGCGGCGCATCGCCCGGCCCTCGGCGAGCAGGTGCCGCCACGGGGTACCGGTGAGCCGCCGGAACCGGGCGGCGCTGCTGGCCGACCGGACCAGCCGACGAAGCGGTCCGGCGCGTTCCAGCCGGTCGATGAAGTCGGTCCGCAACACCCGCTGCGGTACGCCGTCGAGCGCCCGGGTGACCACGGTGCCGTCCAGCCCGGCATCGAGGTAGCGCCGCAGCACCTGGGGATCGACGGTGCTGTCGCTGGTGAGCAGGAACCGGGTGCCCATCGCCACCCCGGCGGCGCCGTAGGCGAGGGCGGCGACCAGACCCCGGCCGTCGAAGAACCCGCCGGCGCCGATCACCGGGATGTCGACGGCGTCGACCACCTGCGGCAGCAGCAGACTGGTCGGGACGGCACCGGTGTGGCCGCCGCCCTCGGCGCCCTGCACGACGACCGCGTCGGCGCCCCAGGCGGCCACCTTCTCGGCGTGCCGACGGGCACCGACCGACGGCACCACCAGCACGCCGGCCTGCTTGAGCCGGGCGATCAGCTCCGGTTTCGGGGCCAGGGCGAACGAGGCGACCCGGACGTTTTCCCGGATCAGCAGATCGATTCGCTGCGCGGCGTCGGCGGCGTCGGCCCGCACGTTCACCCCGAACGGCCGCATCGTGTTCCGCCGGATCTCGGCTATCGCCGCAGCCAGGTCGGGCAGGTCGAGGGTGGCACCGGCGAGGATGCCCAACCCGCCGGCCTCGGCGGTGGCCGCGACCAGCCGGGGGCCGGAGACGAAGCCCATGCCGGTCTGAACGATCGGGTAGCGCACCCCGAACAGCTCGCAGATCGGGGTGCGCAGCGCCGGGTGGACCGGGGTCGGCGGCGGGCCGGCGGCCGGCCGCGCCGGGTGGTCGGTCAACGCCGTACCTCCGTGTCGCGGTGGCCGGCCGGGTCGATGACGGTACGGATGAGGGTCAGCTCCTGCGCCGTCGGCTGCCGGGTCTGCGGTACGTCCTCGCCGATCAGCAGGTCGAACCCGGTCGCCTCGCGGATCTGGTCGACGCTGACTCCGGGGTGTGTCGACACCAGCCGCATCCGGTGGTCCGGACCGGCGAAGTCGAAGACCCCGAGATCGCTCACCACCCGGCGCAGCTGGTGGAAGCGCGACGCGGACGGCCCGGCCGCCGCCGCCCGGTCGTAGCCGACGCCGCAGACCAGGTCGACCTGTGCGACGAAGGTCCGGCGGCTGTGCCGGGGCACCCAGTAGCTGCACGGGTGGCTGACCGTGTTGCCGGGTGCGCCCCGTACTCCGAGCAGGGCCACCTTCGGCCGGTGGAAGTCACCGATCGCCGAGATGTTCACGTTGCCGTACCGGTCGATCTGGCCCGGCCCCATCATGACGTGCCGGCGGCCGGACCAGATCAGTTCGAAGATCTGCCGGAACGGCAACGCCCCCTCGGTCTGCGCCGGGGATCCGCCGACCGGCCAGGTGCCGACGCCGAGGGCGGCTTCGCCGTCGGTGAGCAGCAGTTCCGGGGAGAAGGTGGCCCGGGCCAGCCGGGCGCCGATCGTCGGGACCAGCCCGATCGGGCTGGCCAGGATCTCGCCGTCGCCACGCCATGCCTCGGCGCAGGCGACGACGCACACCTCGGCGCGCGTCGGCGGGGTGCCGGTCACCGGATCACCTCCATCTGCGGGCCCCGGGCGGCGACGGCCTGCTGGTAGCCGGCCTCGTCGGTGTCGAGGTAGCGCTGGCGGAACGCGGCCCACCGGTCGGTGCCGGCCGCGTCGGCGTACTCGCGTTGGAACCGCTCGTCACGGGGGTAGTCCGGGTCGCACGAGGTGAAGTGGGCACCGTTGGTGGCCGGAACCACCCCGCGGACCTGGTGGCGGCGGATTAGTACCGAGGCGGCCGGGGTGAGCTGCGCGGCCGGCACGATCTGCTCGCAGGAGACGTACGCGCGGTCGGCGGCCGCGCAGTACAGGTCGTCGAAGTACGGGTCGGGGCCCAGGCAGAGGGCGTTGCCGTGGATGTCGGCCCGGTGCAGGTGGACCAGGGCGGCGTCGAGCCGCAGCGCCGGGACGGCGAGCAGTTCCTCGTCGTCGTAGGGCGACCGCACGGTCCGCAGGGCCGGGTTGATGCGCATCAGGTCGGAGCCGAGTCCGACCCGGGTGGGCAGGAACGGCAGGCGGCAGGCCGCGGCGTACAGGCCGAGGTAGAGCATGCCCTCGTCGTACTCGACGGCCTCGACGGCACCTGCCTGGCGGGCGGCCCGGAAGTGCGGCTCCAGCGGGATCGAGTCGAGCGAGACGAAGCCGTACACCAGGCGACGGACCTTGCCGGCGGCGAGCAGCAGGCCGACGTCGGGGCCGCCGTAGGTGACGACGGTCAGGTCCTCGAGGTCCGACCGAAGAATCGCCCGGACCAGGGACATCGGCTTGCGGCGCGAACCCCAGCCGCCGATGCCGATGGTCATGCCGGAGCGCAGCTCGCCGACGACCTGCTCGGCGGTCATCCGTTTGTCGGTCATCGCCACCTACTCGATCCTTGCTGGTCACGGGTTCGGGTACGCCGGAACCGACGCCTTCGCAATGTACCAAGCGCTTGATTGGTTAGCCAGCCCGGGTTCAGCTCGCCCGCTCGATCACCATCGCCATCCCCTGTCCTCCGGCCGCGCACATGGTGACCAGCCCGAACTGCCGGTCGCGCTCGCGCAGCGCCCGGATCAGACTGGTGGTGATCCGGGCACCGGTCATCCCGAACGGATGGCCCAACGCGATCGCCCCACCGTTGACGTTCACCCGGTCGAGGTCGAGGCCGAGCAGCCGCACACAGGGCAGCACCTGGGCAGCGAAGGCTTCGTTGATCTCCACCAGGTCGATGTCGTCGATGCTCAGCCCGGCATGGCGCAACGCCTGCCGTGTCGCCTCCACCGGGCCGAGCCCCATGATCTCCGGGCTGAGCGCGGAGACCCCGGTGGCCACGATCCGGGCCAGCGGGGTGACACCCAACTCGGCGGCACGGGCGGCACTCGTCACCACCAACGCGGCGGCACCGTCGTTGAGCGGACAGCAGTTTCCGGCGGTCACCGTGCCGTCCGGGCGGAACACCGGATCGAGCGCGGCCACCGACGTCAGCCGGACGCCGGGACGTGGGCTGTCGTCACGGTCGACGACCGTGCCGTCGGGCAACGTCACCGGGGTGATGTCGCGGGCGTAGAGCCCGTCGGCGATCGCCTTCTCCGCCAGATTCTGGCTGCGCACCGCGAACTCGTCCTGGTCGGCCCGGCTCACCCCGTACCGCTGGGCGACGTTCTCGGCAGTCTCCCCCATCGCGACGTACGGG
Source organism: Solwaraspora sp. WMMA2056 (assembly GCF_030345095.1). NCBI lineage: Bacteria > Bacillati > Actinomycetota > Actinomycetes > Micromonosporales > Micromonosporaceae > Solwaraspora > Solwaraspora sp. WMMA2056. The sequence continues at coordinate 4,178,616 of NZ_CP128360.1, read as the reverse complement.
TCCGGCGGCGACCCGGACTCGCGTGGGTCCTGCCACGGCCCACCGTCGCCGGCGGCGCGCGCCGCGCTGCGGGCACCAGCGGCGGCGTAGCGCGGATTACGGGTGCCCGGCAAATTGTCCGATTTACCGGCGTCGTACCGGGAGACCATCTCCACCCCGGCGGAGATGAAGACGTCGCCCTCCCCGGCCCGGATCGCGTGGAAGGCCATCCGGGTGGTCTGCACCGACGAGGCGCAGTACCGGTGGACGGTGGTGCCGGGGGTGTCGTCCAGACCCAGCCCGACGGCGACCATGCGGGCCAGGTTGTGGCCGTGTTCACCGGCCGGCTGGGCACACCCGAGCAGGACGTCCTGCACCTGCGCCGGATCCAGGGCGGGCACCTGCGCCAACGCGGCCCGGGTGATCTCCACGGCGAGGTCGTCGGGGCGCAGCGTGACGAGCGAGCCCTTGCGCGCCCGACCGATCGGCGAGCGGGCGGCGGCGACGATCACGGCCTGCGTGGTGGCGGAGTCTCGGGGCGACATGGCGGGCAGCGTACCCTAACAAGCGCTTGGTACGCCATGGCCGCAGCCGACCAGCAGCCCGGCCGCTGGCCGTCGTTCTGCTGAACAGAAACGCCGGTCGACTCAGATTCTTCTGGACAGAAGCGGGGTTAGCGTCGGGCAACCTCGGCCGGCCCCGCGTCCGCAGACCGGCCCGGCCCACACCCACCAGGAGGCACGTTGACGGCCAGCGACGGGCAGACCGACGAGTTCATCGTGGTCGGTGGCGGCATCGGCGGGCTCGGCACCGCACTCGCCCTGGCCCGCACCGGACGGCAGGTCCGGGTGTTGGAACGGGCCGCCGCCTTCGGCGAGGTCGGTGCCGGCATCCAGCTCGCCCCCAACGCCACCCGGCTGCTGCGCGAGTGGGGCCTGCTCGACCGGTTGATCGCCGCCGGGCTCGCGCCCCGACACCTGGTGCTCGCCGACGCCCGCACCGGCCGGGAACTGAACCGGCTCGACCTCACCGGGCCGTTCACCGAGCGCTACCTGGCCCCGTACGTCGTCGCGCACCGCCGCGACCTGCTCGACCTGTTGCTCGCCGGGGCAGCCGAGGCCGGCGCGGTGCTCGAACCCGGCCGTGAGGTGACCGCGATCCGACCGGGCCCGGACGCCGTCGAGATCGACTGCGCCGGCGGGCAGCGCCACCGGGCCCGGGCGGTCGTCGCCGCCGACGGCCTGCACTCCCGGTTCCGTGCCCTGGTCAGCGCCGACGAGCCGGAATGCAGCGGCTACGTCGCCTACCGGGGGGCCATCCCGATCGAGCAGGCCAGCCGGACCGCCGACCTGTCCGACGTGGTCGCCTTCATCGGCCCCGGCCTGCACTTCGTGCAGTACGCCCTGCGCGGCGGCAGGTACTACAACCAGGTCGCGGTGTTCCGCAGCGAGCGGCACCGGCAGGGTGACCCCGACTGGGGCGGCCCGGCCGAGCTGCAGGAGGCGTTCTCCCGGGCCTGCCCGCACGTGCGGACCGCCGTCCAGGCGATCCGGACCGACCAGCGGTGGCCGATGTACGACCGGACACCGATCGACAACTGGGTGCACGGCGGCCGGGTCACCCTGCTCGGCGACGCCGCCCACCCGATGCTGCAGTACCTGGCCCAGGGTGCCTGCCAGGCGCTGGAGGACGCCGCCGCGCTCGCCGCCGCCGTCACCCGGCACCTGCCCGCCGGGCCGATCGGAGCCGACGCGCCGGTCCACCTCGCACTGCGGGAGTTCGTCGGCGAACGCGCACCCCGCACCGCCCGGGTACAGCGCAACGCCCGGACCTGGGGCGACATCTGGCACGCCGACGGCGTCGCCGCCGCGCTACGCGACGACGCGCTGACCCATCGTGGACCGACCGACTACCGGTCAACCGACTGGCTCTTCGGCCACACCGCCGCCCAGCGCGGCTCCTCCCCCACCGCGAACCACACCGCGAGCCCCGCTGCGAGCCCCGCCGCGAGCCCCGCCGCGAGCCCCGCCGCACGCGCCAGCGCCGCCACGGCGGCGGACGCGCCGACCGCCGCCCCGACGACGAGCCGAGACGAGGCGCGATGATTCCCGACCCCGGACACGACTGGCGACTGCTGATCGACGGGCAGTTCGTCCGTGCCGGCGACGGCGGGACGACCCCGACCCGGTCACCAGCCACCGGCGCGGTGCTCGGCCGGGCACCCGCCGCCACCGTCGCCGACGTCGACCGGGCCGTACGGGCCGGGCACGCCGCGCAGCCACAATGGGCGGCCACCCCGCCCCGGCAGCGGGCCGCCGTGCTGCGGGCGATGGCCGACGTACTGCGCGCGCACCGCGCCGAACTCGGTCACCTCGACGCGGCCGACGGCGGTAACCCCGTCACCGCGATGACCGCCGACGTCGACCTCGCCGCCGAACTGCTGGAGCGCTTCGCGGACTGGGCCGATCAGTTGGGTGGCCGGACCCTGCCCGGCGGCGAGGACCACCTGCACTACACCACCCGACGGCCGTACGGCGTGGTCGCCCGGATCGTGCCGTACAACCATCCGGTCATGTTCGCCGCCTCCCGGGTCGCGGCGCCGCTGCTGGCCGGCAACGCCGTGGTGCTCAAGGCCCCCGACCAGACACCGCTGTCCGCGTTGCGCTTCGGCGAACTGGTCGCCGACCTGCTGCCGGCCGGGGTGCTGGCGGTGCTCACCGGCGACGGCGCCACCGTCGGACCGGCACTGGTCGGCCACCCGCTGGTGCGGCGGATCGCGTTCACCGGTAGCACCGGCACCGGCCAGGCGGTGCTGCGCACCGCTGCCGCGCACGGCGTCAAACAGGTGTCGCTGGAGCTGGGCGGCAAGAACCCGATGGTGATCCTGGCCGACGCCGACGTGGCCGCCGCCAGCGCCGGCGCGGTCGCCGGGATGAACTTCCACTGGACCGGCGGGCAGTCGTGCGGCTCCACCTCCCGACTGCTGGTGCACCGATCACTCGTCGACGAGGTGGTCGAGCGGGTGGTGGCCGGCACCCGCGCCGTACAGGTCGGGGATCCACTCGACCCGGAAACCGAGATGGGCACCATGGTCTCCGCCGCCCACCGGGACCGGATCGCCGGATTCCTGCGGCAGGGCCGTGACGCCGGGCTGACCCTGGCCACCGGCGGCGGTCTGCCGCCCGGTCCCGGCGCGTACGTCGAACCCACCGTCTTCGTCGACGTGCCGCCGGACAGCCCGTTGGCCCGCGAGGAGATCTTCGGGCCGGTGCTCTGCGTCACCCCGTTCGACGACGAGCGGGAGGCACTGCGGATGGTCAACGACTCCCCGTACGGACTGACCGCCAGCGTGTGGACCGGCGACGTCGGTCGGGCGCACCGCTGGGCCCGGGCGGTCGACGCCGGCTACGTGTGGATCAACACCGCGTCCCGGCACTTCGCCGGCCTGCCGTTCGGCGGGGTCAAGGACTCCGGCCTCGGCAGCGAGGAGAGCGTCGAGGAACTGCACTCGTTCACCCAGCCAAAGTCGGTCACCGTCCACCTGGGGCCGACGAACGATCCACGAGGAGGCGACCGTGGCGACCACTGACCACCCGGCCGACACCTACGACGGCATCATCATCGGGGCGGGCCAGCACGGCCTGATCCTCGGCACCTACCTGGCCCGGGCCGGATTGCGGGTACTCCTGGTCGAGCGACGGCTGCGCCACGGCGGTGGGCTGAGCACCGAGGAGCGGACCCTGCCCGGCTTCCAGCACAACCTGCACTCGATCAACCACTTCAGCGTCACCTCGACGCCGTGGTTCCGCGACCTGGGGCTGTCCGCCCGGGTGCGCTACCTGACCCCACGGTACGAGTTCGCCCAACCGCACCGCGACGGCAGCGCACTGGTCTTCTCCCGCGACCTGGACGAGACGCTGGCCAGCATCGGCCGGTTCAGCAAGGCCGACGCCGACACGTTCCGGGAGTGGAACGCCAAGGCGGAGGAGATGACCCAGCGGATCTTCCTGCGCGAGCGGTTCAGTGAGCCACTGAGCCCGGACGACCGCGACGAGCTGCTCGGCCGTACCGCGTTGGGCCGTGACTTCCTGGAGCTGACCCGGCGGCAACCCGGCGAGGTGGTCGAGGAGCTGTTCACCGACGAACGGGTCAAGGTGCTGTTCCTGTTCAAGTTGTCGCTGTTCGGCACGGTGCTGCACGAGACGCTCGGCACGCACAGCCCGCTCGGCTCACTGATCCGCGCCTTCGACCTGACCACCGGCTACGAGCTGTGCGCCGGCGGCAGCTGGAACCTGGCCCGCGGGCTGATGGAGGAGTTCATCGCCGCCGGTGGACACTTCGTGAACCAGGCGCACGTCGAGCGGATCGTCGTCGAGGGCGGCCGGGCCACCGGTATCGAGCTCGCCGACGGGCGCTCGATGCGGGCCCGGCAGTTCGTCGCCAGCACCCTGGACCTGCACCAGACCCTGGAGACGTTGATCGGCCGCGACCAGCTGCCCGCCGACCACCTGGCCCGGCTGGACACGTTCCACTACACCGGCTGGACGCTGTTCGGCCTGCACCTGGCTCTCGACGAGGCCCCGGCGTACACCTCGGCGGCCTTCGACCCGCACGTGAACGGGGCGCTGAAGTACAACATCGGTTCGGAGACCATCGCCAGCCTGATGGCCGCACACGACGACGTGGACAACGGTCGGGTGCCAACCAACGTCCAGTTCGGCGCCGGGGCGCTGAGCGTGCTCGACCCGAGCCAGGCACCGCCGGGCAAACACACCGCGTACGCCTGGCACGTGGTCCCGTGGGCACCCGACGGCGACCACGAGAACCTGCGCCGCGTGCAGGGTGACATGGCCGCATCGATCATGGACAGGTGGCGGGAGTACGCGCCCAACCTGACCGACGCCACCGTGCTGGGCTCGTACACCTACACCGCGTACGAGTACGCGCAGGAACTGATCAACATGCGGCACGGCGACATCTTCATGGGGGCACTCAGTGCCGATCAGGTGCTGCACAACCACTTCGGCTACCGCACCCCGCTGCCGAACCTCTACCTGGCCGGCTCGGCCTGCCACCCCAACGGGGCGATCAGCGGCGGCGCCGGGTACATCGCCGCCGGGGTGATCGCCCGCGACCTGGGCATCGAGCCGTGGTGGCAGCCGATGGACGCCCGTACCGAACTGTCCCGGCTCGGCGATGGCTGACCGGCTGGCCGGCCGGGTGGCCATCGTCACCGGCGGCGGACAGGGGCTCGGTCGGGCCTTCGCGCACCGGCTGGCCGCCGACGGCGCGCGCGTCGTGGTGGCCGACCGCAACACCGAGGCGGCCACCGCCGTCGCCGCCGAGATCGGTGCCGACGCGCTCGCCGTCGAGGTCGACGTGGCCGACCCGGACAGCGTCGCAGCGATGGTCCGGCGCGGCACCGACGTGTTCGGCGGAATCGACGTCCTGGTCAACAACGCGGCGATCTTCTCCACCCTGGCGATGCGCCCGTTCGACCAGATCGACCCGGCCGAGTGGGACCTGGTGATGGCGGTCAACGTGCGCGGACCGTTCCTGTGTACCCGGGCGGTCGCGCCGGTGATGCGGCGGGCCGGCTACGGCAAGGTGGTCAACATCTCGTCGGCCACGGTGTGGATCGGCCGACCGCACTACCTGCACTACGTCACCTCGAAGGCGGCGCTGATCGGGATGACCCGGGCGCTGGCCACCGAGCTGGGCCCGGCCGGCGTACGGGTCAACGCGATCACCCCCGGCGCCACCCGGACCGAGATCCCACGGGCCACCGTCACCCCGGAGCAGGAGGCGGCGATCGTCGCCGGCCAGGCGATCAAGCAGCGGCAGGTGCCGGCCGATCTGGTCGGCGTCGTCGCCTTCCTGGCCGGGCCGGACAGCGATTTCATCACCGGGCAGACGGTCAACGTCGACGGCGGTGCGGCATTCCACTGAGGAGTACGCGAATCGGTACGAGGATCGGAGGCACCATGGCATACCGGCTGCCGATCAGCCTGGCCTGCTGGGACTACGACCGCACCCGGGCGCTGCGGGAGGGCACCGTCCGGCCCGCCGGCGTGGACCTGACCTATCTGCCGCTGCCGCCGGAGGAGACCTTCTTCCGGATGCTGCGCTGGCAGGAGTTCGACGTCGCGGAGATGTCCCTGTCGTCGTACGTGCTGTCGCTGTTCGCCGACGAGCCGCCGTTCGTGGCGATCCCGGTCTTCCCGTCGCGGGTGTTCCGGCACGGTTCGATCTACCTGGCACCGTCGTCGACGGTCCGCGACCCGGCCGAGCTGGCCGGCCGTACCGTCGGAATCCCGGAGTACCAGATGACCGCCGCCGTGTGGATCCGCGGCGTTCTGGCCGAACACCATGGGCTGCCGGTGGACGGGGTCAGGTACCGCACCGGCGGCCTGCACCACGCCGGCCGGCAGGAGAAGCTGCGCCTGGACCTGCCAGAGCGGTTCGACGTGACGCCGATCAGGTCCGACGAGACCCTCGACGGGCTGTTGCGCACCGGCGCGATCGACGCCCTGTACACCGCGCGGGCACCTCGCTCCTTCGATCCGGCGGGCGGCCCGGACCGGGTCCGTCGGCTGTTCCCCGACCCGGCTGCCGCCGAACGGGCGTACCTGCGGGCCACCGGGATCTTCCCGATCATGCACACCGTGGTGCTGCGCCGCGACGTCTACCAGCGGCACCGGTGGCTGGCCCGGGCGCTGCTGGACGCCTTCGCGGAGGCGAGGGACCGGGTATACGCCGAGCTACGGGAGGTGACCGCATTGAAGATCAGCCTGCCGTGGGTGGTCCCGGCCGCGGAGGAGGCGGCGGCGCTGCTGGGGCACGACTTCTGGCCGTACGGCGTCGAGCCCAACCACGGGGTGCTGGAGACCTTCCTGCGGTACTCGCACGAACAGGGACTTGCCCGGCGGCTGCTGGAGCCGACGGAACTGTTCGCCCCGGAGACCCTCGCCGACACACTGGTCTGAGCCCGCCGCCGCGCCGTCGAACCGCCCTGGACCCGGCCGGCTCCGGACACGGCTGCTCAGGAGACGGCGCGGCGCTGCAGCAGCGCCCGTAGGGCAGGCTCCTCCACCGGCCGGGACAAGCCGAAGCCCTGACCGAACTCGCACCCCATCGCGGTCAACTCGCTACGTTGGTCGTCGTTCTCGATGCCCTCGGCCACCGTGCTCAACCGCAGCCCGTGACTCATCGCCATGATCGCCCGGACCACCGGCAGGCAGGTCGGGTCCTCGGCACCGATCCGGGCCACGAACATCTTGTCGATCTTCAGCTCGTCGATCGGGTACCGGTGCAGGTGGCCGAGGGAGCTGAAACCCGTACCGAAGTCGTCGAGGGCGATCCGGACGCCGAGGCGGCGCAGCGCGGACAGCTGCGACTCGATCGCGTCGTGCTCGGTGGCCAGGACGCTCTCGGTCATCTCCAGGGTCAGCGTCGTCGGCGGCAGGCCGGAGCGTTCCAGCGCGGCCAGCACGTCGGCGACCACGTCGCCCAGCATGAACTGGCGGACGCTGACATTGACGTTGATCTGCAGCGCCCGGCCGGTGAGCCGTTGCCAACCGGCTCCGCTGACGCACGCCTGGCTCAGGATCCAGCGACCAAGCGGCACGATCAGTCCACTGGCCTCGACCAACGGGATGAACTGGTCCGGTCGCACGACGCCCCGCTGTGGGTGGCGCCACCGGACCAGTGCCTCCACCCCACGCACGGCACCGTCGGCCAACGCGTGGATCGGCTGGTAGTTGAGGACGAACTCGCGCCGCGACAGCGCGTCCTGCGCCTCCATCTGCAGCCGGATCCGGTCGACCGCGTGCTGGTGCAGTTCGGAGCGGTAGCGTACCCGCCGGGTCCGCGCCGATCCCTTGGCGATCTGCAGCGCGATGTCTGCCTCGCGCATCAGTCGGTCGACGTCGGCGGCGCTGTCGACACTGACCGCGATGCCGACCCGGGCCGAGACGAGTCGCAGCTCGCCGGCGACCTGGATCGGCCGGTCGAAGACCGCGAGCAGGTCGTCGGCGATCTGCTCGGTGTCGCGCGCGGCTGCCCGGTCGGCCGTCAGCAGTACGGCGAACTCGTCACCGCCGAGGCTGGCGAGCAGGTCGGTCCCGGCCAGCCGCGCCGTCAGCAGTCGCGCGACCTCGACCAGCAGGGCGTCCCCGGCATGGTGGCCGAGCGCGTCGTTGACCACCTTGAACGAGTCGATGTCGAGCAGCAGCAACGCGACGTCGCTGCCCGCGCCGAGCGCCGTGGTCACCCGCTCCCGGAGCAGGGCCCGGTTGGCCAACCCGGTCAACGGATCGTGGTACGCCTGGTGGCGCAGCCGCTCGGTGAGCAGCACCCGCTCGGTGACGTCCCGTACGGCGAACGACAGCCCCCGTACGTTCGGATCGTGCAGCAGGTTCTGCCCGCTGATCTCGACCGTGGTCGGCGGGTCGGCCCCCGGGCCGGGAACCCGGCACTGCAGGGTGGCGGCGGCACCGGGCTCGGCGAGCAGCCGGGTCAGCCACGCGTCGGCGGCCGGCCGGTCCGGCGCGACGATCCAGGACAGCAGCCGGTCACCGGGCAGGCCGGCGGGCAGGCCGAAGACGTCGGCCGCCGCCGGGCTCAGGTAACTGACCGTGGTGTCCCGGTCGGTCAGCACGATCACGTCGCGCGAGGACCGGACGACCGCCTCGAACCGGGCCGCCGTACCGGCCTCGTACCGCCGCACCGCCATCAGCACCAGGCGCAACGCCAACGACGACAGCAGCAGGCCCGGACCGTACTGGGCCAACTGCACGTCGGCTGGCGAGCCACCGGCGGCGAGCACCCCCGTGGTCATCGCCGTGAGGGTGAACAGGACCGACAGCAGCGCCCCGGGAAGTCCACCGTAGAGTGCCCGCAGGGCGGTGCCCACGAACAGCACTCCGCCGGCCGGCAGCGCCCCGACCGACCAGATCACCACACCGACGGCGACAGCGGCGAGCAGGTCGTGGCCGATGGTCGGCCGTTCCCGCCGGTACAGCCGTACGGCGAGCACCGCCAGCACGACGACGGCGATCAGCACCGGCCACGACCGTCCAGCGGGCACCACCGGTGCGGCCGCCCACTGCGCGACGATGATCACCAGGCAGACGAGCAGGAAGGCCAGGAACGCTCGGCGTACCACCGGCAGCAGCGGCTGATCCGCCCCGACCCTCATCCAGGATCGCAGCGCGGTCAGCCACTGCCGGTGGCGTCCAGGGGCCATGCCGCCAGACTACGACGCGGGATCATGGACCCGCTGGCCGACACTCCAGCGTTCGGTGTCCCTGGTGGACTGTTCGGTCGATGTCGCGAGGCCCGTCCCGGGTGATACCGGTCGACTTCGTCACAGCAGATTGGACCGGTGGAATCCACCGTCGACCGGGATCATCGCCCCGGACAGATAGGACGAGTCCTCCGCGCACAGGAAGGCGATGGCCGCGGCGAACTCGTCGTACCCGCCGACCCGGCCCAGGTGGACCGCCCGGTCGAGATGCCGCTGGCGGTCCGGGGTCCGGTTCGGAAAGGGTGCGTTGCCCACGACGATCCCGTTCGAGGAGACGCCCCGGGGCCCGTACTCCTTGGCGATCGAGGCGACCAGCGCGCTCATCCCGGCCTTGGCGGCGGCGTACGCCGCGCCGTTGACCTGACCGTTGGTACCGGAGATCGAGCCGACGCCGACGATGTGCCCCCTACCGGTGGCGAGCATCCCCGGCAGCACGGCCCGGGCGCAGAGGAAGGCCGAGGTGAGGTTCAGCGCGAGAAAGCCGGACCAGTCGTCGAGGCTGGCGTCGGCGACCGCCGCCCAGGCCGCGCCGGGCAGCGCGCCACCGGCGTTGTTGACCAGGATGTCGACCGGGCCGTACCGGTCGGCGACCTCGGCCACCAGGTCGTTCACCTGCTCGGCCGAGGTGACGTCGGCCCGGCCGGCGACGGCGTGGCCGGCCAGTCCGTCGGCCGCCGCCAGCGTCCCGGTGATGCCGTCAGGGTTGATGTCGTTGACGACCACCGTCGCTGACTCGGCGGCGAGCCGCAGCGCGGTGGCCCGGCCGATCCCCCGGCCCGCACCGGTGACCAGAGCGACCTTCCCCGAGAACCTTCCGGGCATCGGGTCAGCCTTTCTGAAACAGGGGGTTGCGGGCGTTTTCGCTGATCACGACCATGGTGGCGAAGCGCCAGCCGACGTCGGGCTCCCGGCGCATGCCGAACAGGTAGGCACCTTCGTGCTCACCTCGGCGAAACTGCGGGCCGTCGCCGCTGGTCGCGACCAGGCTGTAGACGGCGGCGACCGACGCGGTCCGACCGTCGTCGGCGACCCGGATCACCGGAGGGTGGATGAGGTGACGCAGTTCGTAGGTGTTGATCACGTCGGCGGACGGTGGCCCGTCGGCGTCGCCGGAGCGGGGCAGGACCGGGCGGAAGTACAGCTCGCGCAGCTTCTCCTTGCCCTTGACGGTCTCGTTCAGGGTGCCGCGCAGCTGCCGTTCGAAGTCCTCGGTGTAGTACTCCAGCAGGTCGTCCCATCGACGGCGGTCGCACAGCCAGCCGTAGAGCATCACCAGGTCGGCGATCCGACGGTGGTCCTCGGCGAGGGCCACCCGCTGCTCGACCGTGTCCGGCGTGCGCTCGGGCAGTTGGACCACCGCGATCAGTTCGTCCAGTTCGTCGTCAGTCATCGGGTCTCCACGTTTCAGGCAGGTAACGGGGGCTCGCTCAAAGTACCAAGCGCTTGTTAGGCTGGCAACGTGCGATCCGATGAACCGGCTCCGTTGCTCGCCGTCGAGAACCTCGCCACGAGCTTCTCGACGCCGCGCGGTGTGCTGCGTGCCGTCGACGGAATCTCCTTCACCCTCGCGCCCAGCGAGGCACTCGGCGTCGTCGGCGAATCCGGATCCGGCAAGTCGGTACTGGTCCGGACCGTCATGAACATCCTGCCCCGGCAGGCGCAGGTCGCGGCGGACAGTCGGATCCTGTTCGAGGGCCACGAGGTACGCGACCGTCGGGGCGCGGCCGCCCGGCACTTCTGGGGCGCCGAGGTCGCCATGGTGTTCCAGGACCCGATGACCTCGCTCAACCCGGTCCGCACCATCGGCCGGCAACTCACCGACCCGATGCGTCACCATCTCGGGCTCAACCGACGGGCCGCCGCCGCCCGCGCCGCCGAACTGCTCGCCGAGGTCGGCATCAACGAACCGACTCGACGGTTGACCCAGTACCCGCACGAACTCTCCGGCGGCATGCGGCAACGGGTCATGATCGCGATAGCTCTCTCCTGCTCCCCCAAGCTGCTCATCGCCGACGAGCCCACGACCGCGCTCGACGTGACGGTGCAGAAGGAGATCCTCGACCTGCTCGCCCGACTGCGCGCCGAACTGCGGATGGCGATGATCCTGATCAGTCACGACCTGACCGTGGTCTCCGGCCGCACCGACCGGACCATGGTGATGTACGCCGGCCGGGTGGCTGAGATCGGTCCCACCGAGGAACTGTTCCGACACACCCGGCACCCGTACACCGCCGCGCTGCTGCGCTCCACCCCTCGGATCGACCAGCCGAGCCACACCCCGCTGGAGGTCATCGCCGGCACCGCCCCCGACCTGGTGCACCCACCACCCGGCTGCCGGTTCGCCCCCCGCTGCCGGCATGCCCGGCCCCGGTGCCAGCAGGAGGACCCACGTCTGGTCGACGACCCCGGGCACCGGTACGCCTGCTTCTACCCGGTCGGCACCGGGGCTGGCGACCGGGCCTTCGCCGAGAACCTCGCCGCCGGCCGGACCGGCGCCGGACTGGATCTCGCCACGGTCACCGGTGACCGGTCCGCCCTCGACGAGGCGGTGAGCTGATGGCCGGCACCGGCAAGGCGCATCTGCGTGACATCGACGACGTGGTGCTGCGGGTCGAGGACCTGACCGTGGAGTTCCCCGCCGGCCGGGGCCGTACCGTCCAGGCGGTCTCCGGAATCAGCCTCGACGCCCGGGTCCGGGAGACCGTCGGCCTGGTCGGCGAGTCGGGCTGTGGAAAGTCCACCACCGGTCGGGCGATCCTGCAACTGCCGCCACCGACGGGCGGATCGGTCCGCTTCGACGGCACCGAGCTGACCGCGCTGCGCGGCGAGCGGCTGCGCCGCACCCGTACCCGACTGCAGATGATCTTCCAGGACCCGATCTCGTCGCTCAACCCACGCCGTACCGTCCGGGACATCGTCGCCGAAGGTCTGCGGATCTGGCACCGCGACGGCGGTGCCGCCGCCCGGCGGCGGGTCGACGAGGTACTCGACGCCGTCGGGCTGGACCCCCGGCTGGTCGGCGACCGGCGACCACACGAACTGTCCGGTGGGCAGTGCCAGCGGGTCTGCATCGCGCGTGCCCTGGTGCTGGAACCGGCTGTGCTGCTCTGCGACGAACCGGTCAGCGCGCTGGACGTCTCGGTCCAGGCACAGATCCTCAACCTCCTGGAGGAGATGAAACACCGGTACGGCCTGACCCTGCTGTTCGTCGCCCACGACCTGGCGGTGGTCAAGCGGGTCAGCGACCGGATCGTGGTGATGTACCTGGGCAAGATCTGCGAGGTCGCCGCGCCGGACGCGCTGTTCGCCCGGCCCGCCCACCCGTACACGGCGCTGCTGCTGCGCTCGATCCCGGAGCTCGACGACGGCTCCCCGGCACCGGAGCGCACCAGTGGTGAACTGCCGTCGGCGCTCGATCCGCCGAGCGGCTGCCGGTTCCGCACCCGGTGCCCGCGCGCGGCGGACGTCTGTGCCCGTACCGAGCCGCAGTTGCGCCGGACCGGCCCGGACCAGTACGTCGCCTGCCACTTCCCGCAGGACGCGCCGGCCGACGGACCCACCGCCGGCCGGTCGCGGCCGTGACGGGCAGGTCAGTCCGCGGCCGCCGGCGCGACCAGCAGTTCGTCGCGGCGCATCCAGTCCAGCAGGTGTTCCCGACGGCTGATCAGCCAGCGGCCGTCGACCCGGACCAGTTCGTCGAGGTAGCGCAGACCCCGGGTACGCATCCGGGGGCCGGTGGCCGGCCGGTCGATCAGGTGGGCCTGGGCATAGGTCCGTGCCACCGCGCGGTCGCCGGTCACCTCGGCGTAGTGGTTGCCGATGAAGTGCATCGACGCCCGCAGGTCGACGATCTCCAGCGGGAAGCGTACCGGCGAGCGGCCGGTGAAGAACGCCATGATCTGTTCGATCCCACCGGCCACCCGCACCCCCTCGTAGATCCCCTCCACGTCGTCGGTGAAGCAGCCGCGCAGCCGGTCCCAGTCCCGGCTGTCGATCGCCATGAAGTACCGGTTCACCACATCGGCGATGGCCAGCCGGTCGGCGGTGTGTGTGTCCATGACCCGATCTCCCGTCCCTGCAGTGGTGCCGCCGTGGTGGCGGCGCCCCGTCGAAAGGTGGGCACGATGCCCGGATACGCCGATGACCGTGCGGCCATCGTCGAATTGCTGAACCGGTACGCCCAGTGCTGCGACCGGCGTGAGTTCGAGGCGGTCGGCGACTGCTTCACCGACGACGCCCGGGCGGAGTACTCCGGTCGACGGCTGGAGCCAGGAGTGCGCCACATCGTCGCGCACATGGCGCCGCTGGCTCGACTGGCCGCCAGCCAGCACGTGGTCGGCTCGGCCACCGTCGAGGTCGACGGCGACTCGGCGGTCGCCAGCTCGTACACGGTGGCCCATCTGGTGCGCCCGGTCACCGACGGCCACGAGGTGGTGCACCGGGGACTGCACTACGCCGACCGGCTGGTCCGCACCGACAACGGCTGGCGGATCCGCGAACGGGTACACCAGGTGCTCTGGAGCACCAGCTCGCCGACCGTCTGGCCGGTACCCCGATTCACCACGGCCGCTCAGCCGGCCGACTGACCTGTCGTCGCGGGCTGGTCCGGGTGGGTCCGGCTTCGCCGGGCTCACCCGGACGCCGTCAGGTCGTCGAAGGCGTCCCCGAGGCGGTCGACGGCGCTCACCAGACGCGCCGGATCCAGCATGCTGAACGACAGGCGCAGGTGCCGGGGAAAGGCGTCGGTCAGGGAGAACTCGCTGCCCGGCACCACCGACACGGCGCGGCGCATCGCCGCGCGGGCCAGCTCCAGCGCGTCGGGCCCCGCCGCCGGCAGGCCGGCCCAGACGAACATCCCGCCGTCCGGCATCGGGGTGACCAGCCGGCCGGCCAGCCGACCTGCCACCGCGCCGGTCAGTGCCTCGGCCCGACGGCGGTACAGCCCCCGCAGCCCGGCCAGGTGACCGGCGAACCAGTCCGGGTCGGCCAGCAACTCGACGAGCAGCCGTTGGCTCAACGCGGCCGAGTTCAGGTCGGTCGCCTGCTTGGCGACCGTCAGCGTGCGGTGCAGCCACCGGGGCGCGGCCAGGTAGCCGACCCGCAGGCCGGGTGCCACCAGCTTCGAGAAACTGCCGAGGTAGACCACCTGCTCGGCGTCGTCGGCGGCGATCGGTGGCAGCTGCGTGCCGGCGAAGCGCAGCTGACCGTACGGGTCGTCCTCGACGATGAGGAAGCCGTACCGGGCGGCGAGAGCCGCCAGTCGGACGCGCCGCCGCGTGGTCAGGGTACGTCCGCTCGGGTTGGAGAAGTTCGGCACCAGATAGCACAGTTTCGGCCGCAGTCCGGTCCGCAGCAGCCTGGCCAGTTCCTCGGTGTCCATCCCGTCGCCGTCGACCGGCACCTCGACGATCCTCGGCTGGTATCCGGCCAGCGCCCGCAGCGCACCGACGTAGGCCGGCGACTCGACCACCGCCACGTCGCCGGGGTCCAGCAGTACCTTGGCGATCAGGTCGAGGGCCTGCTGCGAACCGGTGGTGACCAGCAGCCGCCCGGCCGGTTCGGGCAGCCGCAACCGCCCGGCCAGGTCGGCGCCGACCAGGTCGAGCAGGTCCGGGTCGCCGTCGGTGGCCGAGTACTGCAGGGCGGTGGTGGCCGCGCCGGTCAGCACCCGCTCGGCCGCCCGGGCGAGCGCCTGCGCCGGGAACGCCTCGGCGGGCGGCAACCCGCCGCCGAGCGAGAGCAGCTCGGGCCCGGACGCGGCGTCCGCGTGCGGCGCGGCCGCTGCCGCGACCAGCTCCCGTAGCTTCGACGGGCGCATCCCGACGGTACGGGCGGCGAGCTCGGGACGGGTGGTCAACTCATGGTCCATCCGCCGTTGGCCCGGATCAGCTGCCCGGTGACGAACCGGGCGGCGTCGGAGACCAGGTAGAGGACCAGCAGCGCCTGGTCCTGCGGGTCGCCGACCATGTTCAACGGTGACCGGGCCGCCATGCCGGCCAGCCACTGGCGCTTGCGCTCGGCGTCGACGGTGCCGTCCGGATCGGTGAAGTTGCGGGCGCTGAAGTTGGTCAGGGTGGCACCGGGCGCGATCGCGTTGACCCGGATGCCCTTCGGTCCGAGCTCCAGGGCGAGGGTGCGGGTCATCCCGACGACGGCGAGCTTGCCGAGATGGTAGAGCCCATAGCCGGCGGCGGGCAGGTCGGCGGCAGTCGACGAGATGTTCACGATGGCTCCGTGGCCCTGGCGGGTCATCACCGTCGCGGCGGCCTGGCAGCCGTACAGCACGCCCTTGAGGCTGATCGCGAACTCGGCGTCGAGGTCCGCACCGGTGACCTCGGTCAGCTCGCGGACCGGGGACGGCACGCCGGCGATGTTGCACTGCACGTCGAGGCCGCCGTACCGGCCGACGGCGGCGGCGGCCAGCTCGTCCAGGTCGGCCCGCCGGGTGACGTCGGTGTGCTGGAAGCTGGCCCGCCCGCCGGCGTCGGTGATGGCGGCGACGGTCGCCGCGCCACGCTCGGCGTCGAGATCGGCGACCACCACGGCGGCACCGACCCGGGCCAGGGTCTGGGCGACCGCCTGCCCGATTCCGCTGCCGGCGCCGGTGACCGCGGCGACGCGGCCGTCCAGCCGGAACGCCGACTCGTCCATCCGCATGACGTACCTCCTGCTGCTCGGGTCGAGGGTGTCGAGAACGGGCCGACCCCGGACACTGCGGTCAGACCTGGGAGTCCCGGGGATCCCACCGGGCCCGGGCACGCTCTCCGACGATGTTCAGGCTGAAGACGGTGAGGAACATGAACACGCCGGGAATCAGCGGTACGTGCGGATGGCGGCGCAACTCCCGCAGGCCACCTTCGGCGATCATGTTGCCCCAGGACGGTGCGGGTTGTTGCAGGCCGAGGCCGAGGAAGGCCAGTGAGCCCTCCGCGACGATCAGGACCGCCGCGACGATGAAGGCGTAGGAGACCAACGGCAGGGCCACGTTCGGCAGCAGCTCCCGGAACAGGATCCGGCGGTGCCGGGCACCCATCGCCCGGCTGGCGGTGACGAACTCCCGCTGGGCGAAGAGCAACGTGTTGGCGCGGGCCAGCCGGATCATCGTCGGGATGCCGACCACGGCCAGGGCCAGGCCGCTCTTGAGGACCGCCTCCGGCACGGTGCGGGGCGGGCCGAGCACCGCGGCGAAGGCGATCAGCAGGACGAGCGCGGGGATCACCAGGGCGGCGTCGGCGAAGATCCCGATGACCACGTCGACCCAGCCCCGGAAGTAGCCGGCGAGCATCCCGACCGTACCGCCGATCAGCAGGCTGACCACGACGGTGCAGCCGACCGTCAGCAGGCTCACCCGCGCTCCGTGGATGGACCGGGCCAGCAGGTCGAGCCCGAACCCGTTGGTGCCGAGCGGGTTGGCCGAGAACAGGTCCGGCCGCGCGTAACCGGCGACGCCGATCGTCAGGGTGGTGTCGTCGGCGTTGCCCAGCGGCAGCAGATCGGCGAGCAGGGCGCAGCCGGTGAGGGCGACCAGCCAGCAGACGCTGAGCCAGAAGGCGAGGTCGGCCCGACGCCGTCGGGTACGGCTGAGTTCAGGCATGCCGTCTCCGGATCCGTGGGTCGAGGTAGCCGTACAGGACGTCCACGGCGAGATTCAGCAGCAGGTAGATGACCGCGATCAGCAGCACACCGCCCTGGACCAGCTTGTAGTCGTTGTTCTGCGCGGCGTTGATGATGACGTTGCCCACCCCGGGCAGGACGAAGACCGCTTCGACGATGATGGTGCCGCCCAGCAGTCGGCCGGCGCTGACCCCGGCCAGGGTGATCAACGAGAACGACGAGGGGCGCAGCGCCTCCCGGAGCATGATGTGCCAGCCGGGCATGCCCTTGGCCTTCGCCGCCAGGATGAAGTCCTCCTGCAGGGTGGCGACCAGGTCGCCGCGCAGCAGGCGGGCGAAGACCGGCGCCTCGGCCAGTGCCAGGGTCAACGCGGGCAGGAACGCGTGCCACAGGTTCTGCCCCCAGCCGGCGTCGGACGGCCGGGCCCACTGCCCGAGCGGGAACCAGCCGAGCTGGATGGCGAACACCAGCAGCAGGAGCAGACCGACCAGGAACGGTGGGACCGAGATGACGCCGATGGTGCCGGCGGAGATCCACCGGTCGACCAGCCCGCCGGCCCGGTAGGCCGACCACATCGCCAGCGGGACGGCGATCAGCAGGGCCAGCACGATGGCCATGGCGGCGAGTTGCAGGTTCACCGGGAACGCGCGCAGCAGCCGGTCGGAGACGTTCTCGATCGGCGGGACGAGGTTCTGCCCGAGATCGCCGCGCAGCACGCCGCCGAGCCAGTCGAGGTAGCGCTGCACCGGCGGCTGGTCCAACCCCATCTCGGTACGGATCCGCTGGTAGTCGGCGGCCGTCCCGGTGTTGCCGAGCACCTGGGCGGCGGGGTCGCCCGGCCCCAACTGGAGCAGCCCGAACGTGCCCACGCTGACCAGGAACAACACCGGGACGAGCAGGGCCAGCTTGATCGCCACGGTCCGCAACATCAGCGTTGCCTCCCCTTGTCGCGGGTCACACCAACGGAGCCGGGCCGCCGTCGACCTCGATGGTCTGACCGGTCAGGTAGGACGCGGCGTCGCTGGCCAGCCAGCGGATCGCCGCGGCGATCTCGGCTGGCGCGCCGATCCGGCCGAGGACCGCGATCCGCCCCATCGCGTCGATCTCGGCCGCGCTACGGTTACGTTCCATCAACGGGGTCCGGACCGGCCCGGGCGCGACACAGTTGACCCGGACGCCGGCGGGACCGTGGTCGATGGCCAGTGCCCGGGTCAGTCCGACGACTCCGGCCTTGGCCGCGCAGTACGCCGGGTTGGCCTGCATGCCCCGCAGGCCGGCACCGGACGAGACGTTGACGATCGACCCGCCGACCGCCGTCAACTGCGGCAGCGCGGCCCGGCACATCAGGAAGACCGAGGTGAGGTTGAGCGCGACCCACCGGTCCCACTCGGCGAGGTCGATGTCGAGCACGGTCCGGCCGGGCCGGCTGCCGCCCACCACGTTGACCAGGGTGTCGAGCCGCCCGTACCGGGTGACGGCCGCGTCGACCGCCGCCGTGGCCCCGGCCTCGGTGGTCGCGTCGGCGACCACCGCGACCGTCGCCGACGGGTCCAGGCCGCTGCCGGCGAGGTCGGCGGCGGTCGCGGCCAGCCCGTCGGCGTCGACGTCGGCCAGGACCACCCGGTGTCCCGCCTCGGCGAAGACCCGGGCGGTGGCTGCCCCGATGCCGTGGGCGGCCGCGGTGATCAGGGCCACCGGGGGTGCCGGGGTGGTGCCGGCGCCGCCGGCACCACCCCGCCCGCCGACCCGCGCCGACGGGTCAGCGGCGTCGGTCGCGGATCGGCCGGTCATTCCCGCGTCGCCTCACCGAGCAGCACCACCGTGTTGACGCTCTGCAGCACGCCGCCGATCTCGTCGGAGATCAGCACCACCTCCGGCTGAGCGGTCAGCGCGAGGAACGGCACGTCCTCGGCGTACGCCCGGGCGATCGTGGTGATCGCGGCCTTGATCTCGGCCTCGCTGTCGGACGCCCGGCCGGCGGCGATCGCCTCGTCGACGGTGGGGTTGACGTAGCCGGAGAAGTTCCCGCCGCCGGCGGTGACGTAGGTCGAGTTGAAGTCCCGGTTGAGGGCGAAGAACGGCTCGGCGTCGGAGATCGACGACCCGAAGCAGGCCAGGTCGAAGTCCTTGCGCACGATGACCGCCGACGTGTTCGCGGCGATCTCCTGCTGGTCGGTGAGCTCGACCTGCATGCCGGCCGCCTCCAACATGCCCTGCACGGCGGTCCCCCAGGTCGGTAGACCCGTATGGCAGCTGACCCGGATGCGTCCGTCCCAGCCGTCGGCCTTGGCCTGCTCGACCAACTGGCGGGCCCGGTCGATGTCGTACGCGGGTCCGTCGACGCCGTTGTACCAGCGGGACTCCGCGGAGATCAGCGCGGTGGACATGGTGCCGGATCCGCCGTACACCCGTTGTTTGAGTGTCTCGGGGTCGATGGCCGCGGCGACCGCCTGCCGGACCCGCTTGTCGGCGGTCGGCGCGGTGGACTCCAACTGCGTACCGTCGGGCTGGCCTTCGCAGCGCGGTGCCGGCTCGCCCTGCTGACAGATGATCGGGAACCCGTTGTTCATGATCAACGTGTCGTTGGCGGAGTACGGGACGCGGATGCCGTCGGCGCCGTCGGCCTCGGCGTCCGCGATCGCCCCGGCGTCGCGTAGGAAGGCCAGGTCGACCGTGCCCGCCCGGAACGCCTCGTAGGTCTGCGGTCCGTCGCCCGCGTGAATGAACCGTAGCCCGTCGAGCGGGACGTCGCCGCCCCAGTACTCAGGGTTGCGGGTCAGGGTGAGCGACTCTCCGGGGCGAAACTCGTCGATGGTGAAGGGGCCCGCGCCGCCGCCCTGCGGGTCGGTGCCGAAGGCGTCGCCCTGGGCTGCCACGGCCGCCGGGTTGACCACCATGCCGGGCGTTCCGGCGAGCGCGAACGGAAAGTTGTTCCACGGGAAGGCCAGGGTGAACACCACCGTGCGGTCGTCCGGGGTGGCGTAGTCGGTGATCGGGGCGACCAGCGAGCTGGCGTTGGAGCGCGCCTCGGTGTGCCGCTGCAGGTTCGCCACGACCGCCGCCGCGTCGTACGGCGCGCCGTCGCTGAAGGTGATCCCGGAGCGCAGGGTGAGCGTCCACTGGGTGAAGTCGTCGTTTGGGGTCAGCGACTCGGCGGTCTGCGGCTCGAAGGTGCCGCCGGCCGGGTCGTACCGCATGATCGTGTCGTAGAGCGCCGCGAGTTCCGCGCCGCCGGAGTTGCCGGTGCCAGCGACCTGGACCGGGTCGAGTGACTGGGTGGCGGACCAGGTGGCCATGGTGAGGATGCCGCCGGTCTCGCTGCTATCGCTGTCGTCGCCGCACGCGGCGACGCCGGCGAGCAGCAGCCCGGCCACCGCGACGCGGGCGGACGCCCCGTTCCACTTGTGTTTCCGACCAGTTGCCATCTGCTTCTCCTGGTAGCCGTGAAGCCCGAGGCTTTGTGAATGACATGTAAACTATCGGCGTCCCGGCCACCAATCAAGCGCTCGCTTGGATATTGTTACCCGAGCTCCACCTGGCCGACCAGGCCGCCGTACTCCGGGCGGCGCACCAAGCGCTTGATTGACACTGCTATGCTGACGCCCGCCCGTCGCATCGCAGACCCGAAAGAGGCACCGTGGCAGAGTCGCTGGATCGACGACAGCAGATCACCGCCTGCGCGGCGGCCTTCTTCGCCAGTCGTGGCGTGGCCGCCACCACGGTCCGGCAGATCGCCGACGAGGTCGGCATCCTGTCCGGCAGCCTGTACCACCACTTCGACTCGAAGGAAGCGATCGTCGAGGCGATCCTCGGCCCCTACCTGGAGGACCTGCGCCGGCGGTACGCCGAGGTGCTGGCCGGGGAGAACGATCCCGCGACCCGGCTGCGGGAGCTGGTGCGCGCTTCGCTGGACACCGCCGCCGCGCACCCGCACGCCACCGAGATCTACCAGAACGACGTCAACTACCTGCGCGGTCTGGCCCGGTTCCACTACCTCAAGGACGTCGCCCGCGAGGTGCAGAGCGCCTGGCTCGGGGTGATCGACGCCGGCGTCGGCAGCGGAGCGTTCCGCGCCGACATCGACACCCGGGTCTTCTACCGCTTCATCCGCGACGCCGTCTGGCTCTCGGTCCGGTGGTTCCACCCCACCCCGGAGTATCCCACCAGCCGACTCGCCGACCAGTGCACCGCGATCTTCCTCGACGGCCTCGCCGCCCGGCCGACCGACGACGACCGGTCCGGAGCCGCTCACCCTGCGGCGAGTCTCGCCGCGAGCGAGCGTCCACTGAGATAGCCGTACGTCATCCCGGCGGACAGGGTCGCCCCGGCACCCGGATAACCCGGCCCGAACGGGCTCGCGGCGACGTTGCCGCAGGCGTACAGCCCGCCGATCAGGTCTCCGTCGACGCCGCGCACCTGCCCGTTGCCGTCGCAGAGCGGACCACCCTTGGTACCCAGGCAGCCCAGGTGCAGCCGGACCGCGTAGTAGGGGCCGGTGCCGAGCGGACGCAGGTTGCGGTGCGGCGTCACCGTCGGGTCGCCCCGGTACCGGTCGTAGACGGTCGTACCGCGACCGAACTGCGGATCCCGTCCGTGCTCGGCGTGCCGGTTGAACTCGGCGACCTGCGCGGTCAGTCCGTCCGGGTCGATGCCCACCGCGTCAGCCAGCTCGACCAGCGTCGGTGCCGTCGCCATCCACCCAGGAGTCGGCGCGTCCGGGGTCGCCGTGGCCACCGAGTACGACGACCGGAACCGGTCGTCGAACACCAGCCAGCAGGGCAGGTTGGCGTACTCGTAGCGGATCGGGTCGAAGGTGGCCATCGCCTTACCCAGGTCGTTGTAGTTCATCGCCTCGTTCGAGAAGCGCCGGCCCTGCCGGTTGACGATGATCCCGCCCGGTAGCGCCCGCAGACCCGAGGTGGGCCGGAACAGCGGCGCCCCGTCGTAGGTGTCGCCGACCGCGTACACCATCGGACCCCACCATGCCTCGCTCATGTTGCCGAGCGCGGCACCGACCTCCATCACCATGCGCAGCCCGTCCCCGGCGTTCGCCGGTGGGCTGGCCGGCGCGTCCATCGGTACGCCGAGGAAGCGCCCGACCATCTCCTGGTCCCATTCGAACCCACCAGAGGCAAGGACCACGCCCCGTTCCACGGCGATCTCCACCTCGCCGTCACCGGTGGCCACGGTGATCCCGTCGACCTGATCGCCGGTACGCCGCAGCCGGACCGCCCGGGTCTGCGGGTGCACCGTGGCACCGAGCCGCAGACAGCCGTGCAGGAGCTCACCGACCAGCGCGGCACCCATCCCGACGACACCCTTCGCGGTACGTTCGGCGATCAGCGCCCAGTCCCACCGGTCGAGCGTGTCCATCCCCCACTGGTCCAGTTCGAGCTTGGTGACCGGCACGGTCGAGTGGGTCGGGCGCAACCTGCCGCGCAGCTCGCCGAGAACATTCGCGTCGAACAGGTCGCTCTGCAGGGTGCGTCCGCCGGGGTGTGCGCCGGGCAGGTCCGGCTGGTAGTCGGGGTGCTCCAGGTTCGGGGTGAAGCGCAGCCCGGTGTGCGCCACCACCAGGTCCAGCATCGGGTTGACCTGATCGACGAAGGTCTCGATGAGCTGGTCGGGAACCCGGCCCAGGGCAAGCCTGCGCAGGTAGCTCACGGCGTCGTCGCGGCTGTCCGGCACCCCCGCCTCGGCCAGCCAACGGTTCGCCGGTGCCCAGATGGAGCCGCCGGAGACGACGGTGGTGCCGCCGATCACCGAGGCCTTCTCCACGATGGTGACCCGCAGGCCGGCGGCCGCGGCGGTCAGGGCCGCGGTCAGCCCGGCGGCCCCGGTGCCGACCACGACCACGTCGGTACGTCGTGGCAACTCGTGCATGGCTCGTCTCCTGCCTCGTCAGGCGCTGGCCCGCCGGGCTTCGAGAGCCTGGCGGATGTTGCGCAGGAAGTCCTCGGCCGTCGGCTCCACCATCGGTCCCATCAGCAGCTCGACCATCGGGGCCATCGGTCCCTGCGGGGTGAGCTGCAGATGGAAGCGCAGCCGGGACCGGTCCGTCCGGGGCGGCCCGGACGGTGTGGGCGTGGTCGACTCCTGGCCGGCCGCCGCCGGAGAGCCGGCCGCCGACCCGGCCGGCGGATGGGTCGCCCGGCGGCGGTTCAACCAGCGCAGCAGACGGCCGGCCAGGGCGAACCTGATCCGGCGCAGCAGTCCGGGGCGCGTCTGCTCCTCGGACTCCGACCGCCGCGGCTCTCCCGAGGCCGAGGTACCGTCGGCCGAGGCCGACGAACCGTCGCCCGGGTCGGCCGCGGTGGCGTCGCCCGGCACCGACGGCTCGTCGATCGGCTCGATGTCGAAGCTGCCCTGCCCGGTGATCCGTTCGGTCAGCCCGGTGATGGTGAACTCCGCCCGCCGGCCCGGTTCCCAGACGGTGATGTCGGCTTGCAGGTCCACCTCACGGGCGAGGACCCCGACGTCACCGCGCAGCGTCCAGATCGACCGCCGGTCGTCGACCAGGTCCAGCTTCTGGAAACCGACCAGGAAGTGCGCCCAGTTCGGGATCACCTCGACGAACGACCACACCTCGTCGACGCCGACGTCGATGTCGAGGGTGTAGCTCGCCTCAATCATGGTCGGGCCGGCCCGGCAGGATGGAGATCGGCTGCTGCCGCATACTCCAGGTGAACTCGATGTCGATCGCGCCGGCCGGACACTCCACCCGGCAGACGTCGCAGTAACTGCACTCGTCCGGGTAGCGGACCATCTCCGCCACACCCCGGTCGATGTGCAGGATGTCACCCGGACAGACGTCCTGGCAGATCCCGCAGAGCGTACAGAGGTTCTCGTTGATCCGTGGTGCCATGGCTATCCCACCTTTCCGGCGAGCCGCGCTCCCCGTTCACCGACCAGTTCCACGACCGACCGGTTCTCCAGTTGCGCCGCACGCCAGGACGGGGTCGGCACGGTGTGCTCCAGGACCGGCTGCTCGCCATCGTGTCCAGCCAGGATCGACACACCGAGCCACCGCTGGTCGTCGGGACCGGGCCGGTCGGTGCGGTAGTGGCCCATCAGGAAGCTGAACCGGCTCTCGTCGCGCTCCAGCGCGACGGCGGTCATCATCTCGTCGAACAGCCGCAGGTCGAACGCCTCATGGGCGCGCATCAGCTCGTGGCCGTTGCCGGCGTGGACCTCGCCGGCCGCCGCCGCGTACCCACGCAGGTACTCGGCGGCCTGCCGCAGCCCGATCTCGTTGCGGTCCATCCCGACGTACGTGGTCATCAGGTCCTGCAGTTGGTGCTCGTAGTCGCGCCAGCCGATCCCGCTGGTCCGGTTCAGCGGTGCCAGGGTCCGCCGACGTTCAGCGGCCACCGCCGAGGCGTCCAGTATCGGCGCAGCGGCGGACCGGGCGAACTCGGCGGCGGTCCGGCCGATGACGTACCCGCTGGCCAGCGAGCCGGCCAGGGCGTACGCCGGGGTGGCCAGGTCGCCGGCGGCGAACAGGCCGGGGACCCGGGTCTGCCCGTCCGCACCGACCACCACCCCCTTGGGTGACCCGGTGGCCGACCAGGCGCCGTTGAACAGCTCGAACTCGACCGGGTGCCGGGACAGGTCGATGCCGGACTGCTCCAGGAACTCCAGGAACAGCGGCGCGTCATAGGAGATGTAGTCGCTGATCGCGGCGATCTCGGCGGGCGGCAGGTGGGTGCAGTCGATGTACACCGGGCCACGGCCGGCGAGCACCTCACCGGCCGCCTTGCCGACGATGCCGAACCCGAACCGCCGCTCCCCCTCGATGTCCGGCAGGTCGGCGATGAGTTGCCCGTTGCCGTTGACCAGCCGGCCACCGGCCTCCAGCAGGTTGCCCATCGCGCCGGTCGCGAAGCCACGCGGGAAGAGGAAGGTCCCGAGGAACTCGATGTTGGCGGCCACCGCACCGGCCCGCGCGGCGAGCGCGAACCCGGTGGTGGCGTGGTACGGCCGGTGGTAGGTGTGGAACGCGTCGCGCCGGGGCGAGTTGAAGATGACCCGTTCGGCGTTGCCGGTGGCGACGATCACCGCGCCGGCGCGGAAGGTCAGGAACTCGCAGGACCGGATGTCGAAGCCGGTCGCGCCGACCGCGCGGCCGGTGTCGTCGACCTGAACGCTGGTGGCGTGCACGCCGCCGATGATCCGGACCCGGTCGGTGGCCGCCGCCCGCTCGGCGAGCCGGGGCTTGATGTCGGCGCCGTCGAACTTGAGCACGATCGGACCGGGCGTCCACATCCGGCCGACCCGCTCGTATTCACCGTCGGCGTTGCGCAGCGGCACGCCGGACTCTTCGAGGAACCGGCAGACGGCCGGCAACGGTTCGATGCCCAGCGGTCGGGCCACCGCCATGTCAACCAGCCCGAGGGCGATGTCGCAGTACCACTCGGCGAAGACCTCCGGGGTGTCCCAGGGCTCGCCGAGATCAAGGTAGGTGGTGAGGAAGGCCAGTCCCCGGCCGGCGTCGCCGGAGCGGCGTACCGATCTGGTCTTGTCGACCAGGACCACCGAGGCCCCGGACTCGGCGGCGCGGACGGCCGCCACACAGCCGGCGATTCCCCCACCGATGACGAGTACGTCGGATTCGATCACGTTGCCGTCCACCGGTGCCTCCTCCTATCGCCGGTGACTCGCCGTAATCGACGGACACCGAAAGTCGATCATGTCATCGCCCCTGGTCAGCGGGGTCGGTCGAGCGGACCGGGTCATATCCACGGCGGCGGCGCCGCGACTGCGGCCCCGACCGGCCGCACCGTCAAACGGCTGGCCGGCACTCGGCCGATCAGCCAACCGAGCAGCTCCCCGGCGGTCCCGGACAGCTCCACCGAACGGTCGCGGCCGGTACCACCGACCCCGACGGCACCGGAGGGCGACCCTGACCCCGTCACCACCCGCCAGCTCCGCCGCCGGTCGGTGGCCCGCAGCCGCACGGCCGGGCCCGTGCCACGGTGGCTGTAGGTGGCGGTCACCTCGTTCAGCAGCGCGTCGGTGAGTGGACCGGGCAGGTCGGCCAGGGTTCCACCGAGGTCGAGGTCGGCCTGGTGCACCCAGACTTCCCGGACCCGCAGCCAGAGCACCTGATCGGCGGGCACCTCGCGGCCCTGACCGGTACGGACGGTGGCCGACCAGGCGTCGTCGGGCATCGCCCGGACCGCATCGGCGAGCCGACCCGCCGCGCCGGCCAGGTCCGCGCGCAGCTCGTCGGCCCCGCGTCCGGCGCCGGCGTCGATGTCCGCGCCACGCTCGGCGGCGCTGGCGTACATCGGGCTGACCCTCCCGGTCCGTGCCCAGGTCAGCAGGTTCACCAGCGCGTCGGCGTTGCGGGCCAGGTGGGTGACCAGGTGCGCCCGGGTCCAGCCGGGCAGCCGGCTCGGTGCCGCCGCGTCGGCGTCGCTGAGCTGGTCGACCAGGTCCCGGCACCGCTGTTCCCCGGCGGTCAGCCAGCCCATGGTGGCGGCGGCCTCCGCGCGGGTCACGGCCGCTCCGCCCGGCAGGTGTTGCGGCACTCCCCGACCCCGCCGATCCGGGTGACCAGCACGTCACCGTCGGCCAGGTATCGGGGTGGTTTACGTGCGTGGCCCACTCCGCCGGGTGTCCCGGTGGCGATCACGTCGCCGGGCCGCAGGGTGCAGATGGTGGACAGGTACGCCACCAGTGCGGGCGGGTCGAAGACCAGCTCGGTGCTGTCGGAGCTCTGCACCACCTCGCCGTTGACCAGGCACTCGACGCTGAGCCCGGCGTCAAGGTCGAGTTCGTCCGGGGTGACCAGGCAGGGTCCGAGCGGGGTGGTCGCCTCGAAGGTCTTGCCGGCCAGCCACTGCGGGGTGCGGTACTGCCAGTCCCGGGCGGTGACGTCGTTGAGCACGGTGTAGCCGGCGATCGCGGCGGCGGCCTGCTCGGCGTCGGCGTGCCGGACCGTGCTGCCGACGACGACCGCGAGTTCGGCCTCCCAGTCCATCGCGGCCGAGGCGGCCGGCAGTACGACCGGGTCGGTGGCCCCGATCAGCGCCGGCGGATACTTGGCGAAGATCGTCGGATGTTCCGGCAGCTGGCGGCCCATCTCCAGGATGTGCCGGCGGTAGTTCAGCCCGACACAGATGATCTTCTCCGGTCGGCTGACCAGCGGCGCGTGGTCCAGTCCGTCTACCGGGTGCCGGGTGCCGTCGGCGGTGGTGGCGCGCTGCGCCCAGCCGGGGTCGGTGAGCAGTTCGCCGAGGTCGGCGGCGCCGACCTCGACCGCCGCGTCGGCGTCGACCCGGACCACAGCGGTCCCGTCGCTGGTACGAATGGTGGCCAGTCTCATGCCGGATCACCCGCCGGCTGGTGCTGCAGGTGCAACGCCTGGTAGACGGGCGCGTCGCTGAACCGGAACAGGTCGGCACCGGATGCCGTCCGCAGCCGCACCGGGCACCAGGACGGTACGGCGAACAGGTCGCCGGTGCCGACCTGATGCTCCCGGCCGTCGAGCTCGACGGTGGCCTGCCCGCTGAAGACCTGCCACACCGACGAGCCGACCTCCCGGCGGGTCGCCGTACTGGTCGCCTCGGCCAACCGGTGCATCTCCAGGCGCAGCGTGCTCAGAGCGTCCCGCCCGGTGGTCGGGTTGACGAAACGCACGGCGGCGTGGCCGGCTTCGACGAGCGCCGGATGGCCTTCGTCGCCGAGCTCCAGCTGCGCGGCGAGCGCGGCGTCGGTGTGCGCCCACCGGTACGCCGGCAGCGGCGAGTTGACGGTGTCCCGGTCGACGGCGAGTGGCCGCAGTCCGGGGTGGGCCCAGAGCCGCTCGCCCCGCGAGGCTACCGGGGTCGACGTGTCGGTGAGTTCGTCCGGCCCGAACTCGAAGAAGCCGGCGTCGAGTTGGGAGTTGAGTGGGATGTCGAGTCCGTCCAGCCAGACCATCGCGGTGTCGGCGGTGTTGTGGTGTTCGTGCCACGCCCAGCCCGGGGTCAGCAGCAGGTCACCCCGGCGCATCGCCACCGGGTCGCCGTCGACCACCGTCCAGACGCCCTCCCCGTCGAGCACGAAGCGGAACGCGTTCTGGCTGTGCCGGTGCGCCGGGGCGACCTCGCGGGGCCCGAGGTACTGCACCGCCGCCCAGAGGGTGGCGGTGGCGAACGGGTCGCCGGGCAGCCCGGGGTTGGCCAGGGCGATGGCCCGACGTTCGCCACCGCGCCCGACCGGGACGAGGTCGCCGGCGCGGGCGGCGAGCGGCAGCAGCCGGTCCCACGGCCAGACGTGGGGTACCGCGCGGGGTGCCGGGGCAACGGGCATCAGACCATCCCGCACCGTCCACAGCGGTTTGAGCCCAGCGGCGTCGAAATCGGTGTAGAGCTGCTGCAGAGCGCGGTCCTGCACCGTGCCGGCAGCGGCCTCGGAGTCCAGGTCAACCATGTCGCCAGGTTAGGAACCTTCTTTACGACGGAATGATCGCATGGTCATAATTCTCTGGTGCAGAACGCTGTGCCGTACCCCATCGAGTCCGTCGACAACGCCCTGCGGCTGATCCTGCTGTTGCGGGAGCGGTCCCGGCTCGGCGTGGCCGAGGCCGCCCGTCACCTCGGGGTGGCGCCGTCCACCGCCCATCGGCTGCTCGGCATGCTGAAGCACCACGGCTTCGCCGTCCAGGACGGCCGTCGGGCGTACCTACCCGGACCGGTCTTCGCCGACCTGGGGCTGGCCGCCGGGCGGCCCGGTCCGGATCTGCGTACCGTGGTCCGGCCGCATCTGGAGCGGCTCAGCGGTGAACTGCAGGAGACCGTGCATCTGGCGGTCCTGCAGGGGACCGCCGTCAAGTTCCTCGACGGCGTGGAGGCCACCCACGGCCTGCGCGTCGGCTCCCGGGCCGGGATGTCGATGCCGGCGCACTGCACGTCCGGCGGCAAGGTGCTGCTCGCCCAGCTCAGCCCGGCGGAGCTGGAGGTGCTCTATCCTCGAGGGCTGCCCGCGGTGTACGGGCCCGCGGTAGAGGATCTGGCCACCCTGCGTCGCCAGTTGACCACGGCACGCCGCGTCGGCTACGCGGTGAACCGCGAGGAGAGCGAACGCGGCATCACCGGGATCGGGGTCTGCCTGCGCGACTCGACGGGCCGGGTGCGTGGCGCGCTGGCCGCCGGGATGCCCACCGCACGCTGCCCGAACACCCGGATCCCCGAGGTCGCGGCGGCGCTGCGGACCGCCGCCGGCCTGATCGCCGCCGAGCTGGGCGGAAGCTGACCCTGGCACCAAGCTGCAACATCGGCGCAACACGCCGTTGACGAAGCAAGCGCTTTGTTGGTAGCTTCCTCGCCTACTCTCGCCGGCGCTGTGCCGTGCCGCACCGCTGGTAGAGCAACTGCCGCCTACCGAAGGTGGGACCGAAAAGTGAGATCCGTACACCGCACACTCGCGCCGTTGCTGGCGTTGTCCCTGCTGCCGATCGCCGCTTGCAGTAGCAGTTCCGACCCCGACTCCGACACCACCGACGACGCCACCGCCGCGCCCGGCTGCCCGCCGGCGACGCCGTCCGGCACGGTGGCCCACGACCCGACCGCGATCCTCAAGTACGGCAGCGTGCCGGCCAGCTCACTCGACCCGATCCGGATGGTCGAGGCGAACGAGATCACCGTGCTGCAGACGATCTTCGATCCACTGGTCAAGCTCGACGCCGACGACCAACCCGTGCCCGGCCTGGCCACCGGGTGGAGCGTCGTCGACGACGGCGTCATGGAGTTCACCCTCCGCGACGGCGTCGTCTTCTCCGACGGCACCCCGTTCGACGCCGAGGCGGTGCGCTTCAACATCGACCGGGCGATGAACGACGAAGAGTCCAACATCAAGGGCGACCTGGCCAACGTCCGGGCCGTCGAGGTGGTCGACGAGCTCACCGTTCGGTTCGAACTGGATCCGCCCAACCCGGCCGCCTTCCCGATCGTCCTGTCCGACCGGCCGGGGCTGATGGCCTCACCCACCGCGGTGCGGGCCGCCGGCTCCTCCACCGCGTTCAGCGACGCGCCGGTCGGCGCCGGTCCGTACACCGTCGACGGCCCCTGGTACGCCCGTGAAAGAGTCAGCGTCCGGGCCTGGGACGGCTACTGGAACGCGCAGGAGCGACTGCTCGGCGGCATCGACTTCATCGAGACCTCCACCGACGCCAGCCTCGGCGCGCTGCAGGCCGGTGACCTCGACGTGCAGTACATCGAGGACGACAAGGTCGCCGCAGCCTGCGCCGACGACCGGCTGCGGGTGATCTCCTCGTCGACCAATGAGATCCGCGCGTTGCTGATCAACCAGGCGATTGAGCCGTTCGACGACGTCCGGGTCCGGCAGGCCCTGCGGTACGCCCTGGACCGCGAGGCGATCACCGAGGCGCTGACCGACGGCCGGTCCGAGGCGGCCACCCAGTGGTTCCCGGAGGGCTCGGTGCCCTACTCGCCCGAGCTCGCCGACGCTTACCCGTACGACCCGCAACGGGCCCGGGAGCTGCTCGCCGAGGCCGGCCACCCGGACGGGGTGACCTTCACCGCCGAGATCGGCGGCACCTTCACCGCGTACGTCCGGATGGGCGAGCTGGTGCAGGCGCAGCTGGAGCAGGCCGGGTTCACCATGGACCTGCAGCTGATCGACCCGGCGCAGATGCTGGCCCGGCTGTACGGCACCGCCGACTCTCCGCCGCAGATCGCGGCCGCGCCGCTGGCCATGGCACCGGCCCGGTCGCCGTCCAGCCGGTTCCGGGAACGGTTCTTCGAGGACGGCCGGTACAACCCGTCCGGCGAGACCATCGCCGGTCTGCGGGACCTGGTCGTCCGGGCGGACGCCGCCGTCGACCCCGACGAGCGGGCCGACCTGCTGCGTCAGGCGGCCGCCCTGGTGTCCGAGGAGGCCGCCGCCGGAGTGCCGCTGTTCTTCGTCGCCGGTCACACCGCGATGGGGGCCCACGTCGGCGGGGTGCAACGCGGCTCCACCCGGTCGAACATGATCTTCGACGGGCTGTACATCACCGAGGGCCGGGTACCGGTCGACTGACCGCCGCGACCGCCCCTTGTGGGCGGACGCGGTAGCGGCGCTGTGGGATCCGCTGGACGGGTCCCACAGCGCCACGGACCCACGTTGACGAACAAGCGCTCGTTAGGTACGTTGCCCCGACAGTCAGACGCTGGTCAGCCAGCGTTCCGGCGGCCAAAGGATCACCCACAAATGGTCACCCTCGTCCTCCGGCGCCTCCTGTCAGCGATCCCGCTCCTGCTGATCGTCTCGCTGGGCGCGTTCTCCCTGGTCGCCCTGCTCCCCGGCGACCAGGCGACGGCGATCGCCGGCGAATACGCCACCCCGGAACAGCTGGCCGCGCTACGCCAGCAGCTGCGTCTGGACGACCCCTTCCTGGTCCGCTACGCACACTGGCTCGGCGGCATCGCGCAGGGCGACCTCGGCGACTCGCTGGTCACCGGCCGGGCGATCAGCGACGAGATCCTGCGGCGCGCACCGCTGACCGCCAGCATCGCCCTGGGTACCCTCGTCGTCGTCCTGCTGATCGGCGTACCGACCGGCATCCTGCAGGGCGTCTACGCCGGCCGCGTCGTCGACCGGCTCGGCCTGCTCGGCAGCGCCGCCGGACTGGCCGTACCGAACTTCTGGCTTGCCACCATGCTGATCACCATCTTCGCGGTGCAGCTGCGCTGGTTGCCGGCCACCGGCTACACCCCGCTCAGCGAGGGGGTGCTGCCCTGGGCGCAGCACCTCATCATGCCGTCGATCACCCTCGGCGTGTTCACCGCCGCCGAGATGGCCCGCCAACTGCGCACCGGCTTCCTCCACGCGTACTCCCAGCCCTACATCCGGACCGCCTGGTCCAAGGGGTTGCCGGCACGCACCGTGATCGGCAAACACGCGCTGAAGAACGCGGCGGCCCCGGCGATCACCGTGCTCGGCATCCGACTCGGGCACCTGCTGTCCGGCGCGGTGATCGTCGAGTCCATCTTCGGCATGCCGGGGCTCGGCAAGTTCGCCATCGACGCCATCCTCAACCGTGACTTCACCGTCGTACAGGCCGTCGTCCTGGTCTCCGCGGTGGTCGTGCTCACCGCGAACCTGCTCGTCGACATCGCCTACGGACTCCTCAACCCGAAGGTGCGGATCGCATGAGCCGACCAGTGGGAACCGACGGCACCGCATCGACCACCGGGCCCGACGGCACCGCCGGGCCGGAGCCGGGCGGGCTCGACCGACGCGACCGCGGTGACACCCTCGTCGCCCGGGTCCGCAGCCAGCCGATGACCATGGTCGCCCTCGGTTACCTGGTGCTGCTCAGTCTGTTGGCGGTCGCCGCGCCGCTGGTCAGCCCGTACGACCCGTACGCCACCGACTTCCGGGCGATCCTCGACCCGCCGTCGGCCGCGCACTGGCTCGGTACCGACGACCTCGGTCGGGACATGCTCAGCCGGCTGCTGTACGCCTCCCGGTCCTCGCTGCTGGCCTGCCTGCAGGCGGTCGGCCTCGGCCTGCTCGGCGGGGTGCTGCTCGGGGTGACCGCCGGCTACTTCGGCGGCTGGGTGGACCGGCTGGTGATGACGCTGATCGACGCCGTGCTCAGCGTCCCCGGCCTGCTGCTGGCGATGTCCATCGTCGGCGTGCTCGGGCCCGGACTGCGCAATGCCATGTTCGCCCTCGCGGTCATCTTCGTGCCGATCTTCGCCCGGCTCAGCCGCATCCAGGCACTGGCGGTACGCGAGGAGACCTACATCGAGGCGGCCCGGTCGATCGGGGTCTCCCACCTGCGGTCGGTGTTGCGGCACGTGCTGCCCAACATTGCTGGTCCCCTGGTCGTCCAGGTCTTCATCACGATGGCCGTGGCGATCGTCGCCGAGGGCGCGATGAGTTACCTCGGGCTGAGCATCCAGCCGCCGGAGGCGAGCTGGGGCAACCTGCTGCAACGGGCATTCTCGTCGGTTGCCTCGGCACCCTGGTTGATCTTCATCCCCGGCCTGACCATCACCCTGACGGTCGTCGCCTTCCAGGTGCTCGGCGACGGACTCAGCCAGGCCATCTCCGGCGGGCACCAGCAGAAAGCGGGAAACCGATGACTGCCGCGAGCACCACGACCCGACCACTGCTGGAGGTCGACGGCCTCACCGTCAGCGTCGGGTCCGGACGCGACACCGTGCATCTGGTCGAACAGGTCGACCTGAGTGTCGCCGCCGGTGAGACCCTCGGCCTGGTCGGCGAGAGCGGCTCCGGCAAGAGCATCACCTGTCTCGCCCTGGCCGGGCTGCTGCCGCCCGGCGCCCGGATCACCGGCGGTTCGATCCGCTTCGCCGGGCAGGAACTCACCGGCCGCTCCCCCGCCGAACTGACCCGGTTCCGGGGCAACCGGGTCGGCATGGTCTTCCAGGAGGCGTTGAGCAGCCTGAACCCGGCGTTCACCGTCGGCAACCAGATCGTCGAGAGCCTGCTGCGGCACACCGGCATGAACCGCCGGCAGGCCCGGGCCCGCGCGGTGGAACTGCTCGACCTGGTCCGGATCCCGGATCCGCAGCAGCGGGTGGCCAGCTACCCGCACGAACTCTCCGGCGGGATGGCCCAACGGGCGCTGATCGCGATGGCCATCGCCGGCGAACCGGAGCTGCTGATCGCCGACGAACCGACGACCGCTCTGGACGTGACGGTCCAGCTGCAGATCCTGCAGCTGCTCGGCGACCTGCGTGACGCGCTGGGCATGTCGTTGCTGCTGGTGTCGCACGATCTCGGCGTCATCGCCACGATGGCGCAACGGCTCAGCGTCATGTACGCCGGTCAGGTCGTCGAGTCCGGTCCGGTCCGCGACGTGTTCGCCGCGCCGCGGCATCCGTACACCTCGGCGCTGATCTCGTCCAGCGCGGAGGTCGCCGAGAAGGCCACCCGGCTGCCGGTCATCCCCGGCCAGGTGCCGCGCCCGGGTCACTTCCCCGCCGCCGGCTGCCGGTTCGCCAACCGGTGCGCCCACGCCCAGCCACAGTGGACTCGGACCGACCCGCCGTGGACGGTGCTGGACGGCGGTGACCGGGGCACCCGGTGCGGCCGGCAGGCCGAACTGGAACTGCCCGGCGCCGGGCCGGCGCCCGCCACCGAATCCGGCCCTCCGGCGGCGGCCGAGGCGGTGGCCGACGCGACCGTCGAGGATGCCGGCACCGCCGGTCCGACCGACGACAGCGATCCGACGGGTGCCGGGGACACCGGAGACGCCGGGGACGGGGCGGTGCTGCGACTGCGCGGCCTCGGCAAACAGTTCCCGCTCCGACGCGGGGTGCTCGGCCTGCGCCGGGTGGTGGTGCACGCGGTCGACGGCGTCGACCTGACGGTGGCCCGTGGCCGCACGCTCGGCCTGGTCGGTGAGAGCGGCTCCGGCAAGTCGACCGTCGGCCGGCTCGCCCTGCGGTTGATCGAACCCAGCAGTGGGGAGGTCTCCTTCCTCGGTCGGGACCTCGCCGCGATGAGCCGGGGCGAGCTGCGGTCACACCGACGCGGCATGCAGATGGTCTTCCAGGACCCGTACGCCTCGCTGGACCCGTCGATGACGGTCGGCCAGAGCATCGCCGAGCCGCTGGTGGTGCACTCCCGGCTCACTCCGGCCGAGCGTCGCTCCCGGATCGGACGGCTGCTGGAACGGGTCGGGCTGGACCCGTCGCTGGCCCGCCGGTCGCCGCGCTCGCTCTCCGGCGGTCAGCGCCAGCGGATCTCGTTCGCCCGCGCGCTGGCACTCGAACCCCAACTGATCATCTGTGACGAGCCGGTGAGCGCGCTGGACGTCTCCACCCGGTCGCAGATCGTCAACCTGGTCCAGGACATCCAGGAGGCTGAGGGCATCGCCTTCCTGTTCATCGCCCACGACCTCGCGTTGGTCCACCATGTCAGCCACGAACTGGCGGTGATGTACCTGGGCCGGGTGGTGGAGAGCGGTCCCGCCAGTCGGGTGTACTCCCACCCCGCGCACCCGTACACCCAGGCACTGCTGGCCTCGATGCTGACCCCGGCCAGTCACGGGCTCGCCGACCGGAGCACCCCGACCGGAGAGATCCCCAGCCCGATCGACCCACCGTCGGGTTGCCGGTTCCGCACCCGCTGCCCGCACGCGATGCCGCTGTGCGCAGCGGAGACCCCACAGCCGACGCCGGTGGCCGGCGGCGGCTGGTCCGCCTGTCACCTCACCGGCTGATCCGACGTCAGAGATCGGCGGCGGACAGCGCGTAGCCGAACCGGGCTCCTTCCAGCACGGCGTGTGTCAGCCGACGTGGCGCCAACGCGTCGCCGACCACCTGACATTCGAGGTCCGCCGGCAGCGCGGCGCGCAGCCCGTCGTTGGCGGTACGGCCGTGCGCGAGAACCACCGCACCGGCGTCGAGGATCGACCGGTGCCCGGTGAACAACTGCTCCACCTCGACGGCTCCGCCGGACCACCGGTGCACCCTGCTCATCGGGGCGAACCTCACCGCCCGGCCGTACAGCCGACGCAGCACCGCCGGCCGGGTCCGCTGATCCAGATCGGGTCCGATGTCGACGCATTCGGTGCACACCTGGACCGGCCAGCCCTCCCCGGCCAGCAGGTCGGCGGCGAGCAGCGGCTCGAGGTGCCGTTCGGCGCCGCCGACCACCAGCACCGGCACTCCCGGCGGTGGTCGGCGACCGGCCAACAGATCCATCGTGGTCAGTACCGGTCGGTCGACGGGGAAGCCGGCCGGGCCTGGCCGGCCGCCGGTGGCCAGCACCACCAGGTCCGCGCCGACCAGGTCGGGATCGTCTGCGGTGGCGGTGGTGCCGGTACGCAGGACCACCCGCCCGCCGGCGGGAGACGGCCAGTCCAGTAGCGGGGCCAGCCGGCGTTCGAGCCGGTGCAGCAGCGGCGCCCAGTCTGCGAGCAGTGGCGTAGCGACCAGGTGACGCAGTGCCCCGCCGATCGCGTCGGCGGCCTCTACCAGGGTCACCTCGGCTCCGGCCGCTGCGGCACCGACCGCCACCTCCACCCCGGCGGGCCCGGCGCCGACGACGGTGATCCGTCGGCGGGCACGCCGGTGCCGGACGAGAGCCGGCCCAGCTGGTGGTTCGGCGGGCAGCGGGTCGAACTCGGCTTCCCGGCCGGCGGCCGGGTTCGCCGGGCAGGAGAACGGCACCCGTACGCATTCGTTGCAGGCGACGCAGCGCACGATGCCGGCGTCGTCTCCGCGGACCGCACGCCGGGGGAAGGTGGGGTCCGCGATCAGCGCCCGGGCCAGTCCCACCAGGTCGGCAGCGCCGTCGGCGATCAGGCCACGGGCGGTCGCCGGGTCGGTGATCCGACCGGAGACCAGGACCGGCACGTCGACCACGGCGCGGACCTGTCGGGCGATCTGCGCCGCCGGCGCCGGCGGCACCAACCAGGATCCGGTGTACGCGGTAGCCGGCCGGCCGTCGCGCAGCCCGTCGTGGTTGCCCAGCGACAGGTTGACGTAGTCGACGAGATCGCTGATGCCGGCGGCGATCCCGGTCACCCCGGCGGCGTCGATGCCGCCCGGCACCTCCTCGCCGGCGGTGAGCCGGACGCCGAGCAGCGACCGCTCCCCCAGCTCGGCGCGCACCGCGCGCAGGATCCGGCGGATCAGCCGCAGCCGGTAGGCCGGCGAGCCGCCGTACCGGTCGGTGCGCCGGTTGTAGTGCGGGGACAGGAACCGGTTCAGCAGGTACCCGTGGCCGGCGTGCAGTTCGACGCCGTCGAACCCGGCGGCGACGATCGCCGTGGCGGTGGCGAGGTAGCCGGTCACCAGGTCGTCGATCTCGGCGGCGGTGAGCGCGTGCGGGACGGCTCCGGTGTCGTCGCCCCGTACCTGCGACGGGGCGAGGGCCGGTTGAAAGTTGTCCCAGCCGCGTTCGGCGCCGGGGTGGTGGATCTGGCCGACGGCGAGCGCCCCGCCACCGTGCGCCGCGTCCGCCAGTCCGACCAGTTGCTCGTGGGCCGCCGCGAGCAGCACCTGACGGTGCCGGGGGTCACGGACGTGGAACGAGACCGCGTCGGGGTCGGCGTAGCCGTCCGGGTCACCGGCGCAGGCATCCAGCGGGTAGACCGGGTTGGCGTACACCCCCTGGCCTGCCGGCAGCACGATCATGGCCACCCCGCCGGCCGCGCGCTCGGCCACGTAGCGCCGCAGCCGCCGGGGCGGCAGCCGGCCGAGGTGCGGGGTCATCACCATCCGGTTACGCAGCCGGTGCCGGCCGACGGCCAGCGGTGCGGCCAGCGGGTCGCCGCCCGGCCCGCCGGTCATGTCGGCAGCAGGGTCTGCAGCGCGACGCCGAGCCCACCGTCGACGGCGATCACCTGGCCGGTGACGTAGCGTGCGGCGTCGCCGAGCAGGAAGACCACGACCGGGGCGATGTCCGTCGCGGACCCGGTGCGACCCAGCGGTACGGCGGCACCACGGCGCTGCGCGGCCTGCGGGTCGCGGCTGCTGGCCGAGAAGTTGGTGCCGCTGACGATGCCCGGCGCGACGGCGTTCGCCCGGATGCCGTCCGGACCCCATTCCAGCGCCATCTGCCGGGTCAGCGCGATCACCGCTGCCTTGGCGGCGTTGTAGGCGCCGGCGCCGGGCGCGACGTGGATGCCACACAGCGACGAGATGTTGACGATCGCGCCGCCCGACGTCATCGCGGGCAGGGCGGCCTGGCTGCAGTACAGCGCGCTGGCGCAGTCGATCCGCATGATCGCGTCCCAGTCGTCCGGGCCGACCGACCGCAGTGCGCCGCCGCGTACCACGCCGACGTTGTTGACCAGGCCGGTGAGGCGGCCGAGCCGGTCGACGGCGGCGGCCACGACGGCCGCGGCGGCCCGTGGGTCGGCCACGTCCCCGGCGACGGGGTAGGCGGTGCCGCCGTCAGCGACGATCGCGGCGGCGGCGGCCCGGGCGGCGGCCGGGTCGAGGTCGTTGACGGCGACCGCCGCGCCGGCCGCCGCGACCTGCCGGGCGGTCGCCGCCCCGATCCCCGATCCGGCGCCGGTTACCAGCACCGCTCCACCCGCCAGTGTCGTCATCCCGATCCCTCTTTCCCGCCACCCGACGGTCCGCCGGGCGCGCTCATTCGTCGATCGCCAGCAGTACGTTCTTGACCCGGCTGAACTCCAGCAGTCCGGCGAGCCCGCCGACCTTGCCGTAGCCGCTCTGTTTCACCCCGCCAAACGGCGCGAACGGCCCTGCGGGCGCACCGGCCCCGTTGACCCCGACGTTGCCGACGGCCAGCGCCGAGGCGACCCGCATCGCCCGGTCGACGTCGCGGGTGTGCACGTAGCCGGCGAGCCCGTACCGGCTGGCGTTGGCCGCCTCGACCGCCTCGGCTTCGCCAACGAACCGGCAGACCGACAGCACCGGGCCGAAGATCTCCTCGGTGGCGAGTTCGCTGTGCGGGTCGACGTCGGAGAAGACGGTCGGGGCGACGTAGTAGCCGTCGGCCAGTTCGCCGCCGAGTCGGTGCCCGCCGAGCACGAGGTGACCGGTGTCGTTCTCCCGGGCCCGGTCGATGGTCCCGACGACCCGCTCGCAGGCGGCCGCGTCGATCAGCGGTCCCATCCCGGCCGCCGGGTCGAACGGGTCGCCGACGGTCACCGCCCGCAGGCCGTCGAGCAGCCGGCCGAGCACCTCGTCGTACACGTCGTCGTGGACGAACATCCGGGTCGGGATGGTGCAGCCCTGGCCGCTGTTGGCGGTGATCAGCAGCGCGAACCGGCAGGCCCGGTCGAGATCGGCGTCCGGGAAGACCAGCGACGCGCTCTTGCCGCCGAGCTCCAGCAGCAGCGGCTTGAGCGTGGGAGCGGCCGCCGCCTGGATCCGGCTCGCCGTCGCCGGACCGCCGACGAATCCGATCTTGTCGACCTCGGGGTGGCGGACCAGGGCGTCGCCGACCGCCGGGCCGCCGGGCAGGACGTTGACCACGCCGGGCGGCAGTCCGGCCTCGGCGCAGAGTCGACCGAACCGCAGCGCCGCGAACGGCGCCTGCTCCGGTGGCTTGACGATGACCGTGCACCCGGCGGCCAGCGCCGGTGCGACGGTGGTGCCGATGTTGGCCAGCGGATGGTTCCAGGTGAGGATCGCGCCGACCACGCCGACCGGTTCCAGCAGGGTCAGGTCCATCGCGCCGGGCATCCGCAACACGTCTCCGGCGGCCTTGTCCAGCCAGCCGGCGTAGTAGTCGAAGAAGGTCTGGCCGGTGGTGTAGCGGCCGTACGACAGGGCCGCCGGGGTGCCGACCTCGAGTGCGTTGATCGCGGCGAGATCGGCGGCGTTGGCCCGGATCAGGTCGCCGAGGCGGGACAGCACCTGGCGACGGCGGTCGACTGGCCAGCTCCGCCAAGTGGGGGCCGCGGCCCCGGCGGCAGCGACGGCCTCGTCGACCTCGGCGGCTCCGGCCAGGGCGAAGCTCTGCTGGACACGCCCGGTGCCCGGGTCGACGTGGTCGCGTCGACCGCCGGTGCCGGTGTCGCGCCACTGTCCGTCGATCAGAATGCCGGGGCGTAGCAGGCCGGTCGGGTCCGCCGGTCGGTCGATCACCGTCATCGACGGCCGCCGGGGGCCGGGATCGGTGTCGGGTCGGCTGACAGCATCACGATCACCTCACAAGCGCTTGCTTGGCAATCGACCCTACCCCATCCCGCACCGCTGCGAAACCCGTGGTCAGTCCGGTGGCCGGAACGCCGTCACGCCGTCCGCCCGGTGCGACACCAACCGCCCCTGCTCGACCAGCAGGTCGAGATGCAGTGCCGTCTCGTTGACCGCCAGCATCCGGTGGTACGGCGGCAGATCGTCGAGCGCCCGGCGACGTCGGGTCCAGGGCAGGGTCCGCGCCACCTGGTACGCGGTCCGCGCGCCGGCACCGACCGCGGCCGCCATCTCGGCCAACCGGTCCCGGTGGTGGGCCAGCAGTTCGTCCACCCGTCGGTGGACGCTGTCGCCCACCGGCCCGTGCGCCGGCAGCAGCAGCGCGTCCGGCAACGCGCGCACCGCCCGCAGCGACTCCAGATACCGGCCCAGCGGGCGGTGCGCCGCCACCGCCTCGAAGCCGACCGACGGGGTGATGCCCGGCAGCACGTGGTCACCGGCGAAGAGCAACCCGGCCTGCGGGTCACGGAAGACGTAGTGCCCGGCGGTGTGGCCCGGGGTCGGCAATGCCCGCAGCCGGCGGCCGGACAACGCCACCTCGCGCTCACCGGAGAGCCACTCGTCCGGCGGTTGCCAGTCGAGTTCCGGCTGCTCCGCGTCGGTGGTCAGCCGCTGCACCCGGTCGGCGAGGTCGGCCGCCCCGGCGTCGCGCAACTTGGCCAGCGGGGCGGCGTACGGCTCGTCGGTGCCGGCCGCCATGAACTCCAGGCTGGGTCGCTCGCCCGCCCCGAGCGCGATCGGCACCCCTGTTTCCCGCCGGATCGCGACCGCCTGTGAATAGTGGTCCTGATGGATGTGGGTGACCAGGAACCGGCGGATCGCGGCGAGGTCGTGCCCACGGTCACCGAGCGCGGCCTCGAGAGCCGTACGGGCGGCGGGCACCGCCCAGCCGGCGTCGACGAGGACCAGCCCGGCGTCGTCCTCGATCGCGTAGACGTTGACCGCCCGCAGCGCGTCGTCGGGCATCGGCAGCGGAATCCGGTACACCCCGTCCGCGACCGGGTGCGCCCCCGGCGTCATCCAGTCCGACACCGTCGTCATCGGGCACCCCTTCGCGCTGGCCAACCAGCCACCGACCATACCGGTCGCTTGCTCGGTTGGGGATGGCCTCACTCGCTCGGCACCGGTGATCGTGCCCACTTGACTCGGGCGCGGCGGGTCAGTAGCCGCGCCACGCCTGACGGGTGTACTCCAGCACGCGGGGCTCCAGCAACGTCGACGGTGGCACCTGCACCGGACCCCGGTCCGGTGGGAACACCTGCGCCGCCGCCAGGACCTGCGGATGCAGGAACCGCAGCGACGGGGCGTCGGCCGGCACCCGCAACGACGGTGCGGTGACGGTCGGCGACGGCAGACCCGCCAGCACGAAACCC
Source organism: Solwaraspora sp. WMMA2056 (assembly GCF_030345095.1). Lineage (NCBI taxonomy): Bacteria > Bacillati > Actinomycetota > Actinomycetes > Micromonosporales > Micromonosporaceae > Solwaraspora > Solwaraspora sp. WMMA2056. Next base: position 4,137,694 of record NZ_CP128360.1, on the reverse strand, counting down.
CAGTCGCCGAACGACGGCACGTCCACGTGGTAGGGGCGGGTCACCAGGCCGGCGGCGCGCACCGACGTCTCGATGCACCAGTACGCGTACTGGGCGAAGTACGGCGAACCGGCCTGCACGACGAGCCTGGACTCCGGGCCGAGCACACCGCGCACCAGGCCGTAGAACTCCACCGAGTACAACTTGGCAGTCGCGGTCTGATCCGGATCGGGCAGGTCGACGATCACCACGTCGAAAGGGTCCGGCGCCGTGCGCAGCCAGGCGAACGCATCGGCGTGCACCAGGCGTACCCGTGGGTCGTCGAACGCCGCGGCGTTGAGCGTACGGATCTGCGGCTCGCTGCGCGCCAGTGCCACCACCGCCGGGTCCAACTCGACGACCGTCACCGAGGTGACGTCCGGGTAGCGCAGCACCTCCCGCAGACCGAGCCCGTCACCGCCGCCGAGCAGCAGCACCGTGCCCCGTGGGCCGGCCATCGCCGGGTGGACCAGGGCCTCGTGGTAGCGGTACTCGTCGACCGAGCTGAACTGCAGGTCGCCGTCGAGGAAGAGCCGCAGGTCGGGCTCACCGGCGACCGGTGAGAGCGCTCGGGTGAGGACGATCTCCTGGTACCGGCTGCGCTCGGCGTGGACCACCGGATCCCGGTAGAGCTGCTGGCGGGCCGTGACCTCGAAGTCCTCGGCGACCGTGAAGGCACCGACGAGCACGACCCCGACCAGCGTCGCCGCGACGGCCACCGCCGCCCGGGCGCGTCGGCCCAGATCGGCCCGGAACACGGTGCCGACCAGCAGGACGCCGGCCAGGGCGTTCACCACCCCGACCAGCAGCGCCCCCCGGAGCTGACCGAAGAACGGGATCAGCAGGAACGGGAAGGCCAGGCCACCCAGCAGGGCACCGACGTAGTCGGCGGCGAACAGGTCGGCGACCGCGCTGCCCGCCGACTGCGCCCGGATCCGCTGCAGCAGCACCATCAGCAGCGGAATCTCCGCCCCGATCAGCAGCCCGAGGACGAACGCGGTGACGACCAGCGCCGGCGCGTACAGGTCGAGCCAGGCGAAGGCTGCGTAGAGCAGCAGCACCGACAGACCACCGAGCAGCGCCAGGACCAGTTCGACGGCGGCGAAGGCGACGACGGCGTACCGCTGCAGCGGCTTCGCGGCCAGCGCGCCGACGCCCATCGCGAAGACCATCACCCCCAGCACGATCGACGCCTGCCCGACCGTGTCGCCGATCAGGTAGCTGCCGAGCGCGACCAGGGCGAGTTCGTACACCAGGCCGCAGGCCGCACAGACGAAGACCGCAGCCAGCACCGCCGGCCGGGCGATCCGGGCGTAGCGGCGGCCGGTGCCGGTGCCGGTGGTCCCCGGTGCGGCCACCGGCGGCCCGGATGCGTCGTCCGGTGCCGCCGCCGTGGCGGCGGCGCTCATCAGCTGATCGCCGCCGCCACGATGGCGCCGGTGGCCAGGTGCACGACGGCGCTGACCCAGACCGCTGGGTGCGGTTCACGGTCGACCAGGATGTCCCCGAGGCGTCCCGGGGTGACGGCGTCGAGCAGGACGAAGGAGACCGCCATGACGGCCAGCCCGAGCAGGCCGTACGCAGTGGTGCCGACCAGCCCGGTGACGAAGCTGTTCTCCCCGGCGGTGATGGCGGCGACCACGATGATGCCCACCGCCACCAGGTTCGACGCGAGCAGGATGGTGGCGTTGCGGTTGCGCTCGACCCAGATCAGCTGGTGCAGCTTGCCCGGGGTGACCACGTCGACCAGCAGGTATCCGAGGGCCATCAGCGCCAGCCCGACACCGCCGTAGGCGAGGGTCAGCAGCAGATCGACGACAAGGGTGCGGAACATGTGCGAACTCCTGAGGGGAAAGGGGGTTACTTGCCGGTACCCGGGCCGCCGCCCCGGGTGGTGCTGCCACGCTGCCAGTTCCACGAGTTACCCACAGTGGAGCGGTAGCGTGGATAGGCGGTCACCATCCGCTCGACGAGGATCAGGGAGCCGACGGCGGCCGGCAGGATCACCACCGAGTCGTCGCCGTAGCGCAGGTAGAACCGCTCGCCGTCGCGGTGCTGGTCCTCCGGTCGGAAGCTGCGGCGCAACTCCTCGGCGACCTGCGCCGGCGGCCGTTCGGACCGGAAACCCTTGGCGGAGGATCCGATGTCGTCGCTCACCGAACGGGCGTAGGTGCGTTCGACGTAGCCGCGCGCCGAGAAGGTCCCGGCCGCCAGGCCGCAGCAGGACACGATCACGCCGACCAGGGCGAGCACCACGCCGCCCACGATCCACTTACGGGAAGTCACCGTAACCTCACCACCGTCTCGGTCTCGACCAACTCGCCTGTCTGTGGGTACGCGTGCCAGGTGGACCACCGGATCCGGTGGTCGTCGAAGTCGGCCCGCAGCGCGGTGAGCGCGTCGGGGCTGCCGGGAAAGACGCCGACCAACGCCTGCGGATCGTCGGTCAGCCGGCGACGCAGCCCGCCGACCTCGGCGGCGACATCGACCGGCGACAGCCGCCGTACCCGCGCGGCGAACCGGTAGCCGTCGGCATCGTCGACCGCCGCCGGCAGGTCACGGGGCAGGCCGGGCAGGCAGGCCACCGTCTCGACCAGCACACTGTCACCGGTACGCAGAACGGCCTGGTGGGACGCGCCGAGCAGGCGCAGCCGCAGCACACCTGTGGCGGGCCCGCCGACGCTCGCCGGCAGCGGCAGGTCGAGCACGTGCAGGGCGGGCTGCTCCGGCAGACCGAGGGCGAAGCACAGATCGGCGGCCGTGGTGTCGACGTACGGCGTGTCGAGGGTGACCAGCACGTCACACCGTCCGACCGGCCGACCCCGGACCGCCGGCGGGATAGATCATCACCTCGGCGCGGTGCAGCACCTCACCGAGCCCGATCTCCCACCGGGGCGAGTCGCCGTAGCCCTCGAAGGACAACCGGGCGTCGTCCGGCGCGACGTAGTCGTGGTAGCGCACGCTCCCGCTCGGTGCCAGCCCGGTGGCCCCGACGCTGGTGAACCTCGCCTGGCCGGACTCGTCGAGCCGGTAGCGGCGACCGGCCACGTCGAGCGACCGGGCACCCGGGGTCGGCGCCAGGTCCGCGGGGGCCGACCGCCAGAGCACCAGCTCCAGGTCCGGATCCGACTCCACCGACAGCCACAGCTTGTCGCCGCGCGCGTCGTCGAGGAAGTGTTCGCTCCAGGTCCAGCTGCCCTCGGTGAAGTGCACGCTGCCCCGTACGGCGTACGACTGGCCCCGGAACTCGACGATGTCGCCCGGCCCGAGCCGGCGGGGATCTCCGCGCACCGCGTCGGTGTCGCCGGTGTGGAACGGGTCGACCGGTCGGCCCTTGGCCGCTCCGCCGCCGGCAGTGCCGGAGCGGACCTTCGCCCGCCAGACGCCGACCGCCACGGCCGCGATCCCGGCGACTGCGATCAGACATCCCAGCCCGGTCACCAGGTACGCCACTGTCCCGTTCATTCCTGCCGTCCTCCAGTCGGTCCACCGGTCGACGACCGTAACAAGTGCGTGCACCCCCACCTGCGGGAGATCAATCCGGTGACCAGGGCGTCACGGTGCGCCGTGGCGACCGTGGTGCCGGAGCGTCGGCGGACCGAATACGGTGGGTCGGTGACTACGGCGGACCACCGGGTCGACGCCGTCCGCGCCGCCGTGACCGCCGCCCTCGGCGGCCGGCCGGTCCGGACGGTGACCCTGATCGGCAACGGACTCGACCACGACTGCTACGAGGTCGACGGCGATCTGATCGTGCGGGTGCCGAAGCAGCCGGATCCGGTGGCGACCGACCGTGAGGCACGCCTGCTCGACGCCGTCGCCGGGCTCGCTACGGTGCCGGTACCCCGTCCGGTGCTGCGTACCGGCGACGGCTGGCTGGGCTACCGCAGGCTCGCCGGGACCGCGCTGTCGGACCTGCCGGGGCCGGTACGGCACCGCCACGCGACCACGGTCGCCGCCGCCCTCGGCACGCTGCTCGCCCGGCTGCACACGGCACCGGCGCGTATCTGGGTCGGACTGGCCGAGCCCGACGACCAGCCGCTCGACCTGTGGCGGCAGGAGGCCGCCGGGTACGTCGATGCGCTGGCCGAGGTGCTCCCGCCCGCCCGGCGCGCCGCGATCGGAGCATTCCTGGCGGCGACGCCGCCGTCTCGGCCGCCTCAGCTGGTGTTCAGCCACAACGACCTCGGCATCGAACATGTCCTGGTCGATCCGGACACCGGCGCGGTCACCGGGGTCATCGACTGGAGTGACGCCGCGCTGGTCGATCCGGCGGCCGACTTCGGGCTGATCTACCGGGACCTCGGGCCGGAGGCGCTCGACGCCGCGATGGGCAGCTACCGTGCCGCCGGTGCCGGTGCCGGTGCCGGGCTGCGCCGGCGGGCCGAGTTCCACGGCCGCTGCCGGGTCTTCGAGGACCTCGCGTACGGCGTGCGCACCGGGCGGGACCGGTACGTCGACACATCCCTGACCGCCCTTGCCTGGTTGTTCCCGGGGTGACGTCGGGTCCTCGCCCGGGGCACGCCGGGACGCGGTCAGCTCAGGTGGGTATCGAACCAGCCGGTGGCCTCGTCGGCGACCCGGTCCAAGGTGCCCGGCTCGGCGAACAGATGCCCGGCACCGGGCACCATCCGCAGCTCGTACGGTGCCCGCAGCGCCGTCGCCGCCGTCGCGTTGAGCTGTGCGACCTGCGGGTCGAGTTCCCCGACGAGCAGCAGGGTCGGCGCCCGTACCTGGGCCAGCTGGTCCCCGGCCAGGTCGGGCCGGCCGCCCCGGGACACCACGGCACCGACCTGGTCGGGCCGGGTCGCGGCGGTGCACAGGGCCGCCGCCGCGCCGGTGCTGGCGCCGAAGAGCCCGACCGGCAGTCCGTGCAGCTCCGGCTGCCCGACGGCCCAGTCGACGACCGCGGTCAGCCGCCGGCTCAGCAACGCGATGTCGAACCGCAGCTGTGCGGTGGTTGCGTCGACCTGCTCCTCCTCCTTGGTCAGCAGGTCCGCCAGGACGGTCGCGAGACCGGCACCGTGCAGCCGGCCGGCCACCGCCCGGTTGCGCGGGCTGAGACGGGAACTTCCGCTGCCGTGGGCGAAGAGCACCACCGCGCGGGTCCGGATGGGCACCACCACGTCCGCGTCGAGGACGACGTCGGCGGCGGGTACGCGTACCACGGTTGCCTGATCCACCGGGCCCGCGTACCCGCCGCACGGGCGGTCATGCCTGCACCCACGCGGGTGACCGGTCACCGGACCGACCTGGTCGCCAGTTGGTAGGCGACGAGCAGCGCCCGGGCCTTCAGCATCGTCTCGTCGTACTCGTCGGCCGGATCGGAGTCGAGCACGACGGCGCCGCCGGTGCCGATGGTGACCCCGTCACCGGTCAGCACGGCGGTACGGATCACGATGCTCAGGTCGGCGCCGCCGTCGACGCCGAGGTAGCCGAGGGCACCGGAGTAGATCCCCCGGGCCTGCCGCTCCAGTCCGTCGATGATCTCCATGGTGCGCAGCTTCGGGGCCCCGGTCATCGATCCGCCGGGGAAACACGACCGCACACAGTCGATCACGCTGGCCGACGGGCGCAGCCGTCCTTCGACGGTGGAGACCAGCTGGTGCACGGTGGGATAGGTCTCGGTGGCCAGGAAGCGGGGAACGTGCACCGAGCCGACCTCGCAGACCCGGCCGAGGTCGTTGCGGAGCAGGTCGACGATCATCAGGTTCTCGGCTCGGGTCTTGGCCGAGGTGGTCAACGCCCGGCGCAGCTGCTCGTCGTGGCCGGGGTCGTCGCCGCGCGCCGCGGTGCCCTTGACCGGGCTGGCGTCGACCCGGCCGTCGGGCCGGATCCGCAGGAACCGTTCCGGGGAGGTACTGGCCACGGCGACGTCGTCGAGGCGCAGGTACGCGGCGTACGGAGCGGGGTTGATCCGGCGCAGCGCCCGGAAGTACCCCAGTGGGTCGGGCACCGGCGGCAGCCGCAACTGGTTGGTCAGGCAGATCTCGTAGCTCTCGCCACGGCGCAGCTCGCTCAGGGCCGTGGCGACATCGGCGAGGTAGCGGTCGCGCTCGCGGGCCGGGCTCACCCAGCGCTGCGGATCGGCCGCGCTGCCCGGCGCCGGCGGCGGGTGGGGCGGGACGGGACCCGACGCGCGACGGTGCGGGCCCGGCGGCGTCAGCTGTCGCAGCCGGGTCGCCGTACCCGCCAACCAGTCCTTGGCGGCACGACGCCCGGCGTCGTCGACGCTGAGCGCCACCAGGTAGGTGCGCCGACGCAGGTGGTCGACGGCCACCAACCGGTCGGCGAAGATCCAGACGGCGTCGGGGGTGTCTGCGGGGCGGGCGGTGGTGGGTCCGCAGTCGGCCTTCATCTCGTAACCGAGGTAACCGACGTAGCCGCCGGCGAAGTCGAACGGCAGGTCAGCGGCGGGCAGCCGACGCCGGGCCAACCGCTGGTCGAGCAGGTCGAGCAGACCGCCGGACTCCTGGCGCACCGGCCGGCCGGTGCGGTGCACCTCGACCCGGCCGCTGCCGACCCGGTAGCGCAGCACCTCGGCGAGCGGGCCGCCGGCGTCGCCGAGGAACGAGAACCGGGACCGTCCGGCGGCCACGTCGGCACCGTCGAGCCAGTACGCGTAGCGGGCGTCGGCGTACAACTCCAGGAAAGCCGCCTCGGTGTCGATCTCGCCGTCGACGACCGTGACGTCGCGCCGCCAGCGCGGCCCGCCAGCGGTCACCGGCTGCGCACTCGGCGGCGGTGCCGGCGTGGGCGGCGTGGGCGGCGGTGCCGGGGTGGGCGGGGTGGGCGGACCGCCGGTGGGGGCCGCCGGGCGGGCCATGGCCAGGAAGTTGGTGATCAGCCGGGCGCCGTGCTCGGTGCCGATCGACTCGGGATGGAACTGCACGCCCCACTGGGGCAGCCGCCGGTGCGCCAGCGCCATGACGGTGCCATCGGTGGCCCAGGCCGTCGCGGCGAGGTCCGCCGGTAACGGCTCGCTGACCTGCAACGAGTGGTAGCGGACCGCCGCGAACCCCTGCGGCACGCCGGTGAACAGCCCGTCGCCGGTGTGCCGGATCCGGTCGACCTGGCCGTGCCGGGGCTGACGCTGGTCGACCCGGGCGCCGGCGTGCAACGCGATCGCCTGGTGACCGAGGCAGACCCCGAGCACCGGCAGCTCAGGCCGGCGGTCGAGCAGTTCCCAGCCCCAACCGAGGTCGGTGACCCGGTGCGGTCGGCCGGGGCCGGGCGAGATCACCACGCACCGCACGTCGAGCCGGTCGACGGCGGCGAGCCGGGGGTCGTCGTTGGCCAGCACGGTCGGTTCGCTGCCGGCGACCGCCGCGATCAGCTGGAAGAGGTTGTACGTGTAGGAGTCGTAGTTGTCGACCAGCAGAATGCGCACCCGTCACCTCCGCGCGCCACGGCCACCGTCGAATTGTCCACGATCCGCCACTAGCATGCCCGCTGTGGCCGGTCGTCCGCCGGCACTGCGCCGCAGGAAGGGAAACCGTCATGGCTTTCGACTCCGTCGACGACCTGCGCCACGCGGTCGGCAGCCGCCTTGGACCGGGTCGCTGGATCGAGGTCGACCAGGGTCGGATCGACCGGTTCGCCGCCGCCACCGGCGACCGGCCGTGGACACGCACCGACGCGCCGACGGCCGGTGGGCCTGCCGGTGGCGGCATCGCCCACGGTTCGCTCGTCCTGTCGTTGCTGCCGGCGCTGGTCGCTGGACGGGTCTCGGTGTCCGGGGCGCGGATGTCGGTCAACTACGGGCTCGACCGGGTACGGTTCCCGGCACCGGTGCCGGCCGGGGCCCGGGTCCGGGCGTCGGTCGACATCAACGACGTCGCCGAGGTCACCGGCGGTGTCCAGGTGCGTTACCTGGTCACGGTCGAACGTGACGGCGGCGACGAGCCGGTCTGCCTGGCCGAGGCGGTCACCCGCGTCTATTTGTGACCGGCGCGGGTGGTGGCGGCACCCCGGCGGCGACCCCGGTCTGCCCGCTCACCGGTCGGTGCCCGGCGCGGTGTCGCCGACCAGCCGTTCGACGGTGGCCGGCGCGTACACCCGGGTCCGACCGATCAGAGCGACGACCAGCGGGGCGACGACGGCGACCAGGCCGAGGATCGCGGCCTGCTGGGCATCGGTGAGCGGCAGCCCGAACGCGGTGACGACGGCGAGCACGGCGGTGACTGCGGCGGTGACACCGCCGACCGACCACAGCGGCTCGCAACTGTGCGGACGGGGTGTGACGGTCATGGCGACCTCCAGCTCAGGGTGGATGCCACAGGTGACGCGCCAGCCGGCCCGCCGGTTGACCTGGCTGTCACGCCATGCAGGCGGGCGCGGTCAGTACGCGGTGAGGCTGAACTGGGCGGTCCGGACGGTGCCCGCGTGCTGGAACTCGAAGAACAGTTCGTAGCTGCCCGCCGAGGGGACCTGCACGGCGAAGGCCACCACGGAGCTGGGACTGGCCGCCGGTGCCGGGTGCACGTGCAGGTAACCGAGGTCGCCGTGACGCAACGCGACGAGGTGGCCGTACGCACCGAGGTAACGCTCCAGGTCGAGTACGGGTGTGCCGTCGCGCCCCAACCAGACCAGTACCTGACTGGCCTGACCCGGGCGCAGCCCGCCGTCGAGGGTGACGGTGTAGCCGTCGACGACGACGGTCGCCTCGTCGACCGGGGTGGGCGGGCCGGGTGCCCAGTCTCCGGGCACCAGCAGGTCCGTGCCGAGGGTGACCGGTGTGGTCGCGGCGGCCGGCACGAAGTCGGCGAACATCCGGTAGGCGCCGGCGGTGGGCAGGGTCACCGCGGCCCGCCAGGTGCCGTCGGCGTCGGACTCGGGGTGCAGGTGCTGGTATCCGCGCAGGTCGCGGCCGACCAGCACCAGGTGCAGGTCCCGTTCGTGGTTGGTCCGGTACGCGGTGACCGGCGCGCCGTCCGGGCCGAGGATCGCGAACGCCAGCTCACCGGTGACGCCGGCGGCGGACGGGGCGGACAGCAGGGTGAGTGCGTAACCGTCCTGGGTGACGCCGAGTCCGCCGACGTCGTGTCCGGCGTGCGGGTCGGTACCGGTCGCGGCACGCGCTGCCGACCCGCCGCCGGTGGTGGTCGCTCGACCGGCGACGAAACCGGTGGCGGCGACGAGCACGGCCAGGGTGATCAGCAGGGTGAGCCGGCCAGCGGAGCGGGTCCGGGTGGGCGGTGCGGCGGACCCCGCCGGCGCGGCGGCCGGCGGGGTGGTGTACCGCAGGGGGGACACCGCCATCAGGCGGGTACCCGGCGGTCGACGGTCGTGACGCGTACCGCGTCCGACGACGCCGACCCGTCCAGCGTCGACGGCAGGTTCGGCCGCAGGACGAACAGGCCCTGCTCGATGCCGCTGACCACGACGACGCCGCTGGCGAAGTACGGGTAGACGCTCCACGCGCCGTTCATCGACGCGGTGTTGCTCGACGGGTAGATGTCGAAATAGCCGGCTTCGGTCAGCGTGCCGCTGGCGATGCCGCGCAGGTCGAGGATCCGCAGACCGGCCCGGTAGTTGGCCTGGTAGCTGTAGTTGCCCTTGACGTACTGGTTGTGATCGGTGGCGGCTGCCGACGAGGTGTAGGTGCCGATGTGCCGTGGCGCGTCCAGGTCGTACAGGTCGAAGACGAAGGTCTTCGTCCCTCCTCCGGCGCGGCTCTCGTCGAGCTCGTCGTCGAGGACGAAGTAGCGGTGGTTGTCGGTGAGCCAGCCCTGATGGGTGTACTGCCGGCCGGAGTAGGCGGCCCGGACGATCTGCCGAGGGCTGGTCTTGTTGGTGACGTCGACGATGGTGACGGTGTCCTCGTTGGAGCTGACGCAGATCTCCCGGCCGGTGTAGGCGCTGTCCGGTCCACGGTAGACCACACACTGGGTGTCATGGGTGTAGCCGTCGGAGCTGACGCAGCCGGCGTAGGCGGGCGAGGTCGGGGTCGAGATGTCGACCATGTGCAGGCCGCCGCTGCAGGTGTTCGAGCCGACCGCGTACGCGTACCCGGTCTGTTCGTTGATCGCGATGTTGTGCGAGTTGCCGAACCGGCTGTAGTGCGCGTCGGCGGTGAAGGTCTGCGGGGTGGTGCGGTTGCGCAGCCGGGTCAGGTCGAAAACCTGCATGCCGTGCCCACGCACGTCGGCGACGATGAATGCGTGGTCGCGGTGGACCTTGATGTCGCGCCAGACCGCGCTCCGGTTCTGGTAGGCCGGCAGGTTGCCGAGGTACACCGGTGCCGCCGGGTCGGAGATGTCCACGAAGGAGGTGCCGTTACGGCGCCCGACGATGGCGTACTCCTTGCCGGTCGACGGGTCGGTCCAGCCCCAGATGTCATTGGCCTGGCTGCCGCCCATCTGGCTCAGTGGCAGAAAGGACAACAGGTCGACGTTGCGGCAGGGGTATCCGCTGGCCTGACCGTTGCTGCAGCTGACCTGTGCCATCGCGGCGAGGTCCTGGGTCGGCTCCCGCTGGGCCATGAAGGCCACGGCTGACGACCGGCCGGCGGGAGTGTCCGGGTCGTGCGCCACCGAGGCGCCGGGGAGGCCGGCGAGCAATCCGCCGGCCATGGCGAGGGTGATCGCCGCTGTCGTCCATCGGGTACGCATTCAGGGGCCTCCCGCTGTCGGGGGTGACGACACCCGACGGCCCGGGGCGCGGCGTCACGACCGGCAGCCCAACCCGCACCAAGGCATCGACTCTTGGACATGAGAGTGCATCGTCCGAAGTATCCGGTCAAGGGCAGCGCGATACACCGTTTCGCTCATACCGAACCACCGTTAAGGGGCCACCGCGGCCACCGGCGGGCGACCCACCCGGGCGCGGAACGTCACGGGGTCCAGACCGTACCTCGCGCCTGGTACTCGAGCACCTCCTCGGCGCGCACTGCCAGATCGGCGCCGACCCGACGTCGGACCAGGTGCAGGGCGAGTTCCAATCCGGAGGTGATCCCGGCTGCGGTCACCAGGTCGCCGTCGTCGACCACCCGGGCGTTCTTGACCACTCCCCCTCGGGCGGCCAGCTCCGCCTTGGCACCGTTGTGGGTGGTGCAGGGCCGGCCGCCGGTCAGCCCGGCGGCGGCCAGGACGATCGCTCCGGTGCACAGCGACGAGATGATCAGGCCACGTCGCCGGGCGTCGGCGAGGGCGCGCGGCAGCACTCCCCGGTTGATCTCCGACCAGATGCCCGGGCCGTCCGGGCGGCGGAAGCCGCCACCGGGTACGACGACGACATCGGCGGACCGAGGGGACCAGCCGTGTTCGACGACGACCCTGGTGCCGAACGCGGCCGTCACCGTACGCGGCCCGTCGACGTGGACGTACCGGGTCTGGACGGCACCGCCGCTGAGCCCGCCCGCGAGGGAGAAGACCTCGTACGGGCCGATGAAATCCTGCTCCTCGGCTCCGTCGAACATCACGACGTGCACCCGCAGCGGGTGCTCCGGCGACGGCGTGTGCCGAGGATCGGCGCCTGCCGGGGCGGCGGCCGCCGACGTCGCCCCCGGCACGGCCACTCCGGCGAGCAGTCCGGCGCTGGCGGCGCCCGCCACCCCCAGCAGTTCTCGACGGTCCATCTGCGACCACTCTCCACTGGCTCTCGCCGGCTCGACGTCGGCGGTTGCCGCATCGCTGCCGGCGGCACGACGACCGCCGCACCACCCAGTTGGTCGTCGATGCGACCATATTGGTTCCCGACGATGTCTAGTGGATCGGCCCGGTCGTGGCCGTGGGCAGCCGGACGGTGAACTCGGTGTGCCCGGGCGCGCTGGTCAGCGCCACGGTGCCGCCGTGGGCGGTCACCACCGCGTGCACGATGGCCAGCCCGAGGCCGGTGCTGCCGGCGGCCCGGGACCGGGACGTGTCCCCTCGGGCGAAGCGCTCGAACACGTGCGGCGCCAGCGCGTCCGGGATCCCCGGTCCGGTGTCGACCACCCGCAGCAGCACCATGGCCGGGCCGGTAGGGTCGCCCGCCGGGTCCCGCCCGGTGACCGACACGGTGACCGTGGTGCCGTCCGGGGTGTGGGTACGGGCGTTGGCCAGCAGGTTGACCAGCACCTGCTGCAACCGGGCCGGGTCGCCGGTCACGGTCACCGGCTCGGGTGGCAGGTCGAGCTGCCAGTCGTGGGCAGGGCTGGTGGCGTGCGCGTCGCTGACCGCGTCGACGACCAGCCTGGTCAGGTCGACCGGTTCGGCGACCAGTGGCCGGCCGGTGTCGAGCCGGGCCAGCAGCAGCAGGTCCTCCACCAGCAGGGTCATCCGGCGGGCCTCGGACTCGACCCGGCGCAGCACGTGGGCCGTCTCCGGTGGCGGCACCTCGGCGCTGCGACGGCTCAACTCGGCGTACCCTCGGATCGCCGCCAGTGGGGTGCGCAGTTCGTGGCTGGCGTCGGCGACGAACTGGCGTACCCGGGTCTCGCTGGCGTGCCGGACGGCGAGCGCCTGGCCGACGTGGTCCAGCATCCGGTTGAGCGCCGCGCCGACCTGCCCGACCTCGGTGTGCGGGTCGGTGTCGGCCGGGTCGACCCGGTCCGGCAGCGTCACCTCGCCCCGGTCCAACCGCAGCCGTGACACCCGGCCGGCGGTGGCCGCCATCCGCGACAGCGGGCGCAGCGACCGTCGTACGGTGAGCGTGCCGGTGACGCCGACGAGCAGCAGCACCGCTGCGGTGACCACGGCGACCGTACCGACGACGAGGTAGATCGTGGCCTGTGCATCGGCCAGCGGCAGTCCGGTCACCAGAACCGCGCCGTCGGGCAGTCGCTGCGCGCGCACCCGGTAGTCGCCCCAGGAACCCAGGGAGATGGTCTGTGCTGGCCCGTCGACCGGCACGTCCCCCAGATCCTGCGTGTAGCCACTCAGGTCCGGCTGGTCCTGGCCCTGCTCGACCAGGATCCTGACGTTGGTCTGCCCGTCGCAGAGTCGCGCGGCAAGGGTGCCGATGACCTGACCGGCGGGGAAGTCGGGGGCGCGGTCCGGGTCGCACCCGGTGGCGTCATCGGGCTGCTGGGGTGATGGATAGTCCGGTCCGCCGGGCGGGGCGAGCCCGCGCGGTGCCCGACTGGCGGCCGCGCTCAACTGCTCGTCGATGCTGCCGTACACACTGCGCCGCAGGGTCACCGCCGTGGTCACCCCGACGATCAGGCTGGCGACCGCGAGCAACGTCAGCATGGTGACGACCAGCCGGGTGCGCAGCGACCAGCGACGCACCGACCACCACCGGCGCCGACCGGTCGGGGCCGGATCCGCCACGGCGCGGTCGGTCGGCGGGGGGTCAGTCGGCGGGCTTGAGGACATAGCCCGCGCCGCGCATGGTGTGGATCATCGGCGGACGGCCTGCGTCGATCTTCTTCCGCAGGTACGAGATGTACAGCTCGACGACGTTGGCCTGGCCGCCGAAGTCGTAGTTCCACACCCGGTCGAGGATCTGGGCCTTGCTCAGCACCCGGCGTGGGTTGCGCATCAGGTAGCGCAGGAGCTCGAACTCGGTGGCGGTCAGCGTGATCGATTCGCCGGCCCGGCGTACCTCATGGCTGTCCTCGTCGAGGGTGAGGTCGCCGACGGCGAGGAGGGCGTCCGGCCGCGACCCGACCCCGGCGGTACGGCGCAGCAGGCCGCGCAGCCGGGCGACGACCTCCTCCAGGCTGAACGGTTTGGTGACGTAGTCGTCGCCGCCGGCGGTCAGCCCGGTGATCCGGTCCTCGACGGCGTCCTTGGCGGTGAGGAACAGCACGGGTACCTCGGGGGCGTCGGCGCGCAGCCGCCGCAGCACTTCCAGGCCGTCGATGTCGGGCAGCATGACGTCGAGTACGACGGCGTCGGGGCGGAACTCGCGTGCGGTCCGGACCGCGCCGGTGCCGTCACCGACGCTGCGCACCTCCCAGCCCTCGTACCGCAGGGCCATCGACAGCAGCTCGGCCAGGGTGGGCTCGTCGTCGACCACCAGCACCCGCACCGGGCTGCCGTCGGCCCGCCGCAAGGCGGTACGGCCCTGCGTTCTCGCCATCGTCATGGTTCCGATCATCCAGGTGGTGCCTGTGCCGGCACTTTCCGATCCCTGTGTATCAGCTGTGCGCGGTCCGGCGGCGACATCCGCTCTTGTTGACCGTTCGGTCAACTCCGCGCTACTGTCTTGACCGGAAGGTCAAGACGAGAGGATCGGCGATGGCATCGGACACCCGGCAGCGGCTCGTCACGGTGGCCCGCGAACTGGTGCACCGCTCGTCGTACGCGGCGGTCAGCATCGAGGACGTCTGCAGTACGGCGGGCGTGCACCGGGGCAGTCTCTACCACTTCTTCCCGTCCAAGGAGGCACTCGGCCTGGCCGTCGTGGACGCCAACTGGGTGCTGATGGACGCGATGCTGGCGGAGGCCTTCCGCGACGACGTCGCCCCGCTGGCACGCATCGACCGGTTCGTACACGCTTTCGGCAGCCTGCTCGCGATGACCCGTGAGCAGATGGGCGCCACGCCGGGTTGCCCGTTGGGCAATCTCGCCGCCGAGCTCGCCGGGCACGGCGAGGCGGGGCAGCGGCTGACCGGCATCCTCGATGCCTGGGCCCGGTACTTCACCGCCGCCATCGACGAGGCACGCCGACACGGCGACCTGTCCCGGGCGACGGATCCGGGCGAGGCCGCCCTGCGGGTGCTGGCCTACCTGCAGGGGGTGGCCCTGCTGGCCAAGGCGTACGACCGGCCAGGGCTGGTGGACCAGATGCGGTCCGGGGTGCGGATGCTGCTCGACCCGCCAGCCTGAGCCGCACCGGGACGGCCGCCGGGGGTGTCCGCTCTCCGGCCCGGCCGGCGCAGCACCGTGCCCATCGATTTGACCAATCAGTCAACTACTCAAGGAGAACCACCGTGTCGACCACCGACCCACGGCACCGCACGGCGACGGCCCACGGCACCGCGTACCGCTTCGACCGGTTCCGGCTGCCGCTGCTGCTCGACGACCTGACCTTCGGCCGTACCGCGCCCGGGCCCGGCAACCGGCTGCCCGACTTCGACCTGGCCACGCTCGACGGCGGCCGGTTCCGCAGCGACGCACTCGGCGACCGACCGGTCCTGCTGATCTTCGGCTCCCGTACCTGCCCGGTCACCGAGAGCGCCGGGCCGGCGCTACGGCGGCTGCACGCCGAGTTCGGTACCCAGGTGCGCTTCGTCCTGGTCAACACCAGGGAGGCCCATCCCGGACAGCGGTACCCCCAGCCGCAGACCTTCGACGTCAAGTGGGCACACGCCGAGGAACTGCGCCGCCACCATGAGCTGCCGTTCGAGGTGGCGGTGGACGACATTGACGGCACCCTGCACCGGGCGCTCACTCCCAAACCGAACTCGGCCTACCTGATCCGCTCCGACGCGACGATCCGGTACCGGGCACACTGGGCCAACGACGAGCGGGGGCTGCGTGCCGCGCTCGCCGCCGTCGCCGTCGGCGAGGAACCACCGACGCCGTACGGCAACCGGATGGTCGGCCCCCTGCTGCGCGCCGTCGGACACCTGCCCGGCGTCGTCCGGTTCGCCGGCGGTCAGGTCGAACGGGACGTGTGGCTCGCCGCTGCGCCGCTGGCCATCCTGGGTCGGTTGTCCCGGCTGTTCGGCGCGCTACCGCCCGACGCCCGGGGTCCGGCCGCAGCGCTGCTGGTGGCCTCGGTGGGCCTGGCCGCCAGCGCCGTCGCCGTACTGGGCTGAACCGACGGCGAACCCCCGGTCATCGGCCGGGCACCCGGCTAGGCTCGGCGCGCACGGACCAGACCGACCAGGGCCTTCGTCGGCGTCCCCTGCCGTCGCGACGGTAGGGGACGCCGACGAAGGCGGCATGAAGCAGATCCAGACGGTACGGGGCGGCCTGCACCTGATCCGGCCGGGCGCCCGCGTCGACCGGTTGGAGATCTTCTTCGACCTCGTCTTCGTCTTCGCGTTCTACAACATCACCCGGGTGACCGCCGGTGAGCTCACCGGACACGGTCTCGTCGCGGGAATGCTCCTGCTCGCGTTGCTGTGGTGGGCCTGGTGCTCGCACATGGTGCTGGCGAACCGGATCCGGCTCGGCGAAGGCGTCGCACCACCGGTGATGTTCGTGGCGATGGCGGCGGTCTTCGTCGCCGCGCTGACCCTCCCCCAGGCGTTCAGCGACCAGCCCGGTGGGCTGCCCGGACCGCTGCTCATCGCCGGGTGCTACCTGGCGATCCGGGGACTGCACGTGGCGCTCTACCGGGTGGCGTCGGCCGCCGAACCGGCCGGGCACCCCCGGCTGAGCTCCCTGGCCGTACCGCCGGCGGTCGCCACGGTCCTGCTGGTCGCTGCGGGTCTCGTGCCGTACCTGGGTCAGCCGGCAGGAGTCACGTTCGGTTGGCAGGTCGGCTGCTGGATCGCCGCGCTGGTTGTCGAGTACCCGCCGGCTACACCCTGGCGAGCTCCGGGTGGTCGGTGCTGTCGGCGAACCACTGGGTGGAACGGTTCGAACTGATCCTGATGATCGCGCTCGGTGAGCTGATCATCTCGGTCGGCGTCGGCAGTGACCTGATCGACCGGCCGGTCACCTGGCCGGCCGTGGCCGGTGCCGGCATCGCGGTGGCGATCACCGCCGCCCTGTGGTGGGCGTACTTCGACCTGGTGGCGCCGGCCGCGCTGCAGGTGTTCCACGCCGCCGCGTCCCGCAGCCGTACCGCCCTGGCCCGCGACGCGTACGTCTACCTGCACCTGCCGATGATCGCCGGGCTGATCCTGACCGCACTCGGGCTGGAGGAGGTACTGCACCACCTCGGCACCGCCGAGGTCGACCTCGGCGCACCACTGGGTGGCCCGGCGATGCCGCTGGCCTACGGCGGGGTCGCCGTGTTCCTCCTCGCGCACCTCGGCTTCCAGTTACGGACACTGGGCACGGTGACCCTCACCCGTGTCGCCGCGATCGCCACCCTGGGTACCGTGGTCGGGGTCGCGGTCCGGGTCCCCGCCCTGCTGGGGCTGGGCCTGCTCGGCGCGGTCTGCGTCGCGCTGGTCGGTGTGGAGTTCGTGCTGCTGCGCGGCTCCCGGCGACAACTACGGGAGGCGTCGCTGCGCGAACGGATGACCCACGAGGCACGCGAGTCCGCCTGGCGTCGCCGGCGGTACCAGTGACGGCCGGGTCCCCGCTCCGGCACCGGCGGTGTCGGCGGCTCAGCCCACCTCCCCGGCCGCCATCACCAGCAGCCACTCGAACCGGCGGTCCGGGTCGTCCAGGTCGTCGCCGAGCAGCTCCCGTAACCGCTTGACCCGGTAGCTGACCGTCTGCGGATGCACGAACAGCTCCGCGGCCACGGCCCGGCGGGCGCCCCAGTGCCGCAGCCAGCTGTGCAGGGTCCGCAGCAGCTCGGCGCGCTGGTCGACCGGCAGGGCCGCCAACGGTGCCAGCCGGCGGGCGGTGAGCACCGTCAACGCGTCCGGCTGACCGCCGATCGCCAGCGCGGTGAGGTGGTCCTCGACGAACACGACGTCCACCGGATCGGTGCCGGCGACCGTCGCGGCGAGTTCGGCCAGTCGTACCGCCTGCGGCACCTGTTGCCACGGCAGCGCCGGGCCGACGGCCGCCCCGCGCCCCCGCAGGGTGTCGGCCAGCTCCGGGCGCCCGGTACGGGTACCGGCGCGCAGCAGCACCACGGCATCCCGACCGCGTTCGACCACGATCCCGTCGGCACCGAAGCGGAACCGCGCGTCGCGGGCGTGCCGGGCCGGCAGGACGACCGGGACGACGATGTCGAGGTCCGGCCAGCCGGCGCGGTGCGCGGCGGCCGTCACCACCGGCGGCGCCGTACCTCCGGCGAGCAGAACGTCGGCGAGCCGGCGGCGCAGCCGGTCCCCTTCGCCGGACTGTTCGCGGACCTGCCGGGCGAACCCTTCGGTGCTGGCCGCCGCCAGTTCGTCGACGTACCCGGTGACCGCGTCGGCGGCGTCGACCAGCGCCGCCACGTCGAGGGGTCGCACCTCGGCGAGGGCCGTACCGAGCTCGCGCAGCAGCAGCCGGGACGCCACCCGCAGGGCTGCGAGCAGGGATTCCGGGCCCCGCTGCTCGCGGGCCTCCGCCGCGCCGAGGGCGACGAAGACCTGCCGCACCCCGGGTGGCAGGGCCGGGTCGGCGGTGCCGATCAGGTCGAGGAAGTGATTCAGCGCCACGTCGACGGCAGTGCGTACGTCGGCGCGGAACTTGGCGTCAGTGGCACCGGCGAACCCCGGGGTCAGGTCGGTGACCGCCGCGGCGACGGTGGTGGCCAGCACCGGTAGTCGCGCCCACAGCGCACCGGACAGCTCGGACGGCAGCCGCCGCCAGGGCGTCGCCGTGACTGCCGCTGCCTGCACGCCGTCATCCTGTCATCCGGTGACAACAGCCGGGGCGCGTTGCCAGTACCGACCGACGCGAACCGGCCGACGGATCCCGACTGATTGTCACACAGTGACAAAACGCCGGGCCGATCGTGCTGCCGGCGCGACGGTGGTCCGCCGCCGGT
The DNA here is from genome assembly GCF_030345095.1 of Solwaraspora sp. WMMA2056. Classification (NCBI taxonomy): domain Bacteria; kingdom Bacillati; phylum Actinomycetota; class Actinomycetes; order Micromonosporales; family Micromonosporaceae; genus Solwaraspora; species Solwaraspora sp. WMMA2056. Next base: position 4,119,193 of record NZ_CP128360.1, on the reverse strand, counting down.
TCCAGGCGAGGATGAAGGACGACACCGCGAACCCGGAGGCCACCGTGACGCAGCACCGCACCTCCCGCCAACACGTCGTCGACATGTGCCGGACCATGCTCGACCGGGGCTACCTGAAGGCCACCGAGGGCAACGTGTCGGTGCGGGTGCCCGGCCACCGGCTCTACGCGGTCACGCCGAGCAACTACGACTACGACCGGATGCGGGTGGAGGACATCTGCCTGGTCGACTTCGACGGTACGCACGTGCCCGACGGCACCGGCGGCGACCTCGCGCCGTCGATCGAGGCCGGGATGCACGCCAACATCTACCGGCAGCGCCCGGACGTCAACGCGATCGTGCACACCCACCAGCCGTACGCCTCGGCCCTGGCCTTCCTGCGTAAACCGATCCCGGCGCTCACCGACGAGCAGGTCCGCTTCCTCGGCCGGGAGGTGGCGATCGTCGACTACGCCCCGTCCGGCACCGGTTTCCTCGCCCGCAACGTGCAGAAGAAGGTCGCCTCCGGCGACAACGCGTTCATCATCGCCAACCACGGCGTCGTCGCGCTGGGCACCGACCCGGACCGCGCGGTGTTCAACATGGCACTGCTGGAGAAGGTCTCGATCGCCTACCTGCTGGCGCTGACCAGCGAAGCCGGCAAGGTCTACACCATCCCGACGGCGATCCGGGAGATCGCCTTCACCAAGCTGCGCAGCGACGAGAAGCGCATCGCCGCGCAGATCACCGAGTCGGTGCCGCCGGTGCGGGTACCGGTCGAGGAGCAGCTACCCAGCGCCGACGCGGCCGCGGCCGAGATCGCCGCGGCCGGCCCGCCGGCCGCCGACACGACCACCGTCGAGACACCGGGCAGCGAGTCCGCGCGACTCGGCTACGCGATCACCGAGTACCTCGACGTCGACGACACGATGCGCCGGCTCAAGGCCCTGGTCGCCCAACCGCTGCGCGGGCTGCGTCACGACGCGATGCTCGATGTGCTCGGCTACTTCAACGACCGTTGCCGGGCCAGCAAGGAGATCACCGACCGGGCGAAGAAGCGGATCCCTGGCGGAGTGCAGCACAACCTGGCCTTCAACTACCCGTTCCCGTTGGCGATCGACGTGGCCGACGGCGCCTACCTGACCGACCGCGACGGCAACACCTACATCGACTTCCTGCAGGCCGGCGGCCCGACGATCCTGGGCAGCAACTACGGCCCGGTCAACGAACAGGTCGCGGCGGTGGTGAAGGAGTCGGGGCCGGTCACCGGGCTGTTCCACGAGTACGAGCTGAAGCTCGCCGAGATCATCCACCGGTACATGCCGCACGTGGAGATGTACCGGTCGCTCGGCTCGGGCACCGAGGCGGTGATGGCGGCGGTCCGCGGTGCCCGCGCCTTCACCGGCAAGCACATGGTGATCAAGGTCGGCGGCGCGTACCACGGCTGGTCCGACACGATGGTGTACGGGCTGCGGGTGCCGGGCACCTACCGGATGAACGCCAAGGGCATCCCGTTCGGCGCCACCGCCAACACCCGCGAGGCGTTCCCGCACGACCTCGGCCAACTGCGCCGCAAACTGATCGAGAACCGGGTACGCGGCGGCACGGCGGCGGTGATCGTCGAACCGCTAGGCCCCGAGTCCGGCACCCGCCCGGTGCCGCACGACTTCAACGCCAAGGTCCGCGCGCTGTGCGACGAGTTCGGCGCGCTGCTCGTCTTCGACGAGGTGGTCACCGGATTCCGGACCGGCCTGGGCGGCGCGGCCGGCTACTTCGGTGTCACCCCCGATCTGACCGTGTTCGGCAAGGCGGTCTCCGGCGGTTACCCGATGGCCGGCGGCGTCGGCGGCCGGTCCGACGTGATGGCGGTCTTCGGCTCCGGACTCGACGGGCGCAGCGGCGCGCACATCCAGGTCGGTGGCACCCTGTCGGCGAATCCGCTGTCCTGCGCGGCCGGCTACTTCGCCATCGCCGAGATGGCCCGGACGAACGCCCCGGTGATCGCCGGACGGGCCGGCGACCGGCTCACCCGGGGACTGCAACGGTTGATCGACAGGTACGGGCTGCCGTACGTGGCGTACAACCAGGGGTCGATCGTGCACCTGGAGTGCAGTGGCGTGATGCTGCTGGACATGCGCAACCCGATCAAGCTGCTGAAGGAGAACAAGGCCCGCAAGCGGCTGATGGAGCAGATCGGGGCGGCGTACACCGCGCACGGGATCATCACCCTGGCCGGCTCCCGGATGTACACCTCGATGGCCGACACCGACGAGGTGATCGACACCGCACTGGAGCGTTTCGACCAGGTGTTCGCACAGGTAGAAGGGGTCTGAGCGGGATGCCGGCCGTCCCGCCGCAGGTGCTGGCGATCGATCTGGGCACCTCCGGGATGAAGGCCGCGCTGGTCGCCGCCGACGGTACGGTGACCGGCTGGGCCGAGCGCCCGGTGCCGCTGCGGGTGCTGCCCGGGGGTGGCGCCGAACAGGATCCGCAGGCGTGGTGGGCCGCGCTGATCGAGGTCGTCGCCGAGCTCGGTCGCGCCCACCCCGAGCACCTGCGGGCGGTCACCACGGTCTGCTCCTCCACCCAGGGTGAGGGCACCATCGCCGTGGACGCCGCCGGGGAGCCGTTGACGCAGTGCATCACCTGGCTGGACATGCGCGGCGCGGCACATCTGCGCCGCCAGTTCGGCGGCTTCCCGGCGTACCAGGGGATGTCGCTGCGGCGGATCGTCCGCTGGCTGCGGCTGACCGGCGGGATGCCTTCGACCACCGGCAAGGACCCGGCCGCGCACATGCTGCTGGTCCGCGACACCATGCCGCAGGTGTACGCGCGGACCGCGACGTTCCTCAACGCGCTGGACTGGATCAACCTCAAGCTGACCGGCCGCACCGTGGCCACCGTCGACTCGATCCTCACCTCCTGGGTGACCGACAACCGGCGGCCGGACCGGATCCGCTACTCCCCCGCGCTGGTCGCCGACTGCGGCATCGACGCCGCCAAGCTGCCGCCGATCGTGGCCTGCACCGAGGTGATCGGCACCCTGGCCCCGGCCGCCGCCGCACAGCTGAATCTGCCGGCGAGCGTGCAGGTGGTGGCCGGGGCGATCGACAACACCGCGGCGGCGATCGGCGCCGGCACCACCGCCGACAACGATCCGCACCTGTACCTGGGCACCTCGTCGTGGATCGCCGCGCACGTGCGCCGGAAGAAGACCGACGTGGCCGCGCAGATCGCCTCGGTGCCCTGCGCGATCGGCGACCGCTACCTGATGACCGCGCTGCAGGCCACCGCCGGGGCGAACCTGACCTGGCTCAAGGACAAGATCGTCGAGTACGACGATCCGCTGGTCGGCGCCGGCCACCTCAGCCGCGACGAGCCGACCATCTTCGACGCGTTCGACGCGATCATCCCGACCGTGCCAGCCGGCGCCAACGGGGTGCTCTACATGCCGTGGCTGTACGGCGAACGCGCCCCGGTCGACGACCCGAACCTGCGCGCCGGGTTCCTCAACATCTCGTTGGACACCAACCGCTCCGATCTGCTCCGGGCGGTTTTCGAGGGGGTCGCGTTGAACACCCGGTGGCTGTCCGGGGCCGTCGACCGGTTCCTCGGCACCCCGGTCGGCTCCCTGACGATCACCGGTGGTGGCGCCCGGTCGGCGGCGTGGTGCCAGATCTTCGCCGACGTGCTCGGCGTCGAGATCGCCCGGGATCTGGCCCCGGTGGCGGTCAACGCCCGCGGTGCCGGCTGGATCGGCGCGGTCGGCGCCGGGATGCTCACCTTCGCCGACATCCCGGGGCTGCTGCGCGTCGACCAGGTCTTCACCCCGAACGCCGCGCACCGCAGCCGCTACGACGAGATCTTCGACATCTACTGTGACCTGCACCGGCGGCTGGCACCGGTGTACCGGCGGCTGCACCGCTGAGGACCGACACGCCGGGCGGTCGGCCCGGTAGTAGCGCAGTCGCCGGGCGGTCGTTCCGCCGGCCGGTCGATCGGCGACGATGGAGCGATGCCACAATCCACAGTCGCCGCCCGCCATGCCGTCGTCATCGGTGGCAGCCTCGCCGGTCTGTGCGCCGCCCGCGCGCTGGTCGACCACGTCGACCGGGTGACCGTCGTCGACCGGGACCGGTTCCCCGACGAGCCGAAGGTGCGCGCCGGTGTCCCGCAGGCGCACCACCTGCACGTGCTGATCACCGCCGGGCAGCGGGCCCTGGACCGGCTCTTCCCTGGGCTGCTGGACGAGTTACGGGCGGCCGGCGCGGTCGAGGTGGCCGCCCCGACCGACGTCATGTATCTGAGCGCGACCGGTTGGCGGGAACGCTTCCCGGCCACCCACCGGATGATCGGGATCAGCCGGGAACGGCTCGACTGGACGGTACGCGAACGGCTGGCCGCCGACCCCAGGGTGCGGTTCCTGCCGGGCCACGAGGCGGTGGGGCTGCTCGGCGCGACCGACCGGGACGCGGTCACCGGCGTCGAGGTGCGCCAGCGTGGCACCAGCGGGCAGGTACTGCGGCTCGACGCCGATCTGGTGGTCGACGCCAGCGGGCGCGGCTCACACTCCCCGCAGTGGCTCGACCGGCTGGGGTACGGGCGCCCGCAGGAGGTCAAGGTCGAGTCAGGGCTCGGGTACGCCAGCCGTCGCTATGTGCTGGCCCCGGAGGTGACCGCCGATTGGAAGAACATCGTGCTGATGCCGCAGCCACCGGACACCGGGCGGGGCGGGGTGATCTATCCGATCGAGAACGACCGGTGGATGGTCACCCTCGGCGGCCTCGGCGGGGACTGCCCACCCACCGACGAGGCCGGCTTCCTGGAGTTCGCCCGAGGGCTACGCAGCCCGGTGCTCTACGAGGCGATCAGGGACGCCACCCCCGACTCGCCCATCCACGGCTTCCGCAACACCGGCAACCACCGTCGCCGTTACGAGTCCATGGACCGCTGGCCGGACGGGTTCGTGGTGGTCGGCGATGCCGCCTGCACGTTCAATCCGGTCTACGGCCAGGGCATGAGCGTCGCCGCCCGGGCCGGCGTGACCCTGGCCGAGCAGCTGCGTACCAGCGGGGGTCGACTCGGCCGCGCGGCGCAGGTGAAGGTGGCGGCCGGCAGCGAAGCGGCGTGGCTGATCGCCACCGGCGCGGACCTGCGGTACCCGACGACCGTCGGCGACCAGCCGGCACGTGGCGGCCGGTTGTCGCGGTGGTATCTCGACCGGGCCGCCGACGTGGCCAACCGGGATCCGTATGTGCTGAAGGTGCTCACCGACGTGTTCCACCTGGTGGAACCGCTGTCGGCGGTGGCGCGACCCGGCGTCGCGCTGCGGGTGCTGCGAGGCCGGCCAGGCCCACGACTGGACACCCCGCCGCCGGCTGCGGTGGCCGGGTAAGGCGGTGGAGTCCCCCCGACGCCGCTGGTTGCTCGTCGCGGCCGCGATCGCCTGGCTGGTCAGCCGCGCCAGCCTGCTCGCCGTACCCGCCGGGTTGATCCCCGGGCTGGACGCCGGTGACGTGTTCGCCGACGTCGAACTCTACCGACGATGGAGCGACGACCTGCGCACCGGGCAGGTGCCGGTCGACGACCCGATGTGGCAGTACCCGCCCGGCGCGGCGGCGCTGTTCGTCGCGATCCGCCACCTCGCTGGCGACTCGGTCCAGGCGTACACCACGGTTTTCGTCCTGTTCGCGCTCTGCGCGGACCTGGCGGTGACGCTCGCCCTGGTCCGCCTTGCCCGTCGGGGTGGCCGGATCGACGGGGTCGTCTACTGGGTGTTCGCCGTACCGTTGCTGACGCTGCTGCCCTACGCCCGGTACGACATCTTCGTCACCGCCCCGGCGGTGGTCGCGTTGGCCCTGCTGGTGCGGCGGCCGGTCCTCGCTGGCGTGGTGCTCGCCGTCGGCGCGCTGGTCAAGGTCTGGCCGGCGATGCTGCTGATCGCCGCCCGGCCGCTGCGCGGGCTACGTCCGGTGGCGGTCGGCTTCGTGGTGGCGCTGGTCGGCCTCGGGGCCGCCCTGACCCTGGCCTACACCGGGGCGTGGTCCGGGTTCACCGGCAACCAGGCCGGCCGGGGGCTGCAGGTGGAGTCGGTGGCCGCGACCGCGTTCGCGGTGGCCCGGCTGGTCCGACCGGACCTCACGGTGTCCTACGTGTACGGTTCGATGGAGTTCCTCCACCCGGTGGCGTCGGTCGTCGCGACGGTGCTGACCGGGACGACGCTGGTGGCGCTCGGGGCGCTGAGCTGGTGGTGGTCGACCGGCCGCCGGCGTACGGACTGGACGGTCACCACCGGCGTCGACCTGGCGCTGCTGGTCGTGCTGGTGACCGTCGTCACCAGTCGGGTCCTCTCGCCGCAGTACCTGCCCTGGCTGCTCGGGCTGGCGGCGGTCTGCCTGACCAGGCGGGACACCACCCAGCGGGTCCCCGCCGTGCTGATCGTCGTGTCGACCGCGTTGACCGGCGCGTACTTCCCGTGGTTCTACGCGACGTGATCGGTGAGCCGGGCTGGCCGGGGGTCGCGCTGCTGGCCGCCCGCAACGTCGTCCTGCTCGCCGCGACCGGCATCGCCGCCTACGGGTTGCTCCGCCGGCCGGTTGCTCCGCAGCCGGAGCCACAGCCGCTTGATCTTGCCGCTATCGCTCCGTAGATTAGGTGAGCCTAACCTTCTAAGGAAGTGGAAATGAGCGTCAACGAGAGCGAGCCGGGCGGCTCGCCGGAGGTCCGCGTGGTACTCACCGACCAGGTGGACATCGCCGAACTGGCTGCGGTCTACCGGCAGGTGCACGCCCGGGACCTGCACCTGCTCGACCATACCGAGCCGTCGGTGGAGCAGCGGCTGGAGTGGACGGCGCAGGCCCCCGGGTTCGCAGCCACCGTCGCCTACGCCGCCGGTCAGCCCGTCGGCACCGTGATGGGTTGCCCGCTGCCGCCGGAGACGCTGTGGTGGCGGGAGTTGCGCTCGGACACCGACCCTGAGCTGGTACGCGAGTGGCCGGGGCGGACCTTCGCCGTCTGCGAGGCGTTCGTGCTGCCGCGGTTCCAGCGTCAGCAGGCCGGGGTGCCACTCTTCTCCCAACTGCTGGCCAGCCGCACCGAGGAGCGGGCGTCACTGGCCGTGGCCGACTCCAACAGCCGGGTGCTGCGCTCCATGCGGGTGCTCGGTTGGCAGCACGTCGGCGACCTGGTGCCGTTCCCCGGCTGGCGCGAGCACGCCATGTTCGTCCGTCCGTCACCCTGGTGACGCCACTCCCGGCAGGAGAGTTACCCTGCGTGATGGAGGACAGTCGGGACATCCGTCCGGACGATATTCCTGTGAGGTATGAATATTCCTCGGTGGAATATCGCTCCGCGGCAGTACCGCCCACCCAGGCGGAAGCGGCGGACCCGGGCGTCGTGGCACCGGCGCGTCCGGCACGGCGCAGGTGCAGCTACGCGGCGTCGCCCGAGGCCCGTACCGGCGAGTGTCGCCGCTGGTGGCGCAGCCCCATGACGACGCCGGCGAGCATCAGCGCGATGGCGGTGGCGGCGACGGGCGGGTAGCCCACCCGGGCGGCGACCGTCAGGCCGACCGCCGCCGCGAGGTAGGAGCAGATCAGACCGAACGACGACAGTACGGTGAAGTCGGTGCCGCCGGACGCCGGCCGCGAGTAGTCCATGTTGACGGTGTACAGCGCGACGTTGGCCACCGTGTACGCCGCCATGAAGCAGCACAGCGCCACGGTGGTGAACCCGGTCGGCGCCCACCCGGTGAGCATCGGCAGCAGCGACGCGGTGCCGACGGCGAGCGAGACGCCGCCGACCAGCAGCACCCCGGATCGGCCGATCCGGTTGATCAGGCCACCGGCCACCAGGCCGGCGATCACCGCCGGCACGCTGGTGACGATGCCGGTGACGAAGCCGATCCGCTGCAACGGCCAGCCGGCGTCGACCAGGGCCGGAGAGACCATCGCGTACGCGGCACCCGCACCGATGTAGAGCAGTGGCACGACACCGAGCACCCAGCTGCGGCAGCCGGGCTGGCGCAGCACCGACAGCAGCGCGCCGTACGCCTGCCGGGTGCCGGCCGGTCGGCCGACCCGGTCGGGCTCGCGGAACCGCCACACCACCAGCAGCCCGACGGCGGTGAGCCCGGCGAGCAGCCCGACGGCGGCGGCCCAGCCGAACCGGTCGTAGACCACGACGCAGGCACCGCCGCCGAGGATGTTGCCGACGTAGCTCGCCGCCACCTGGATTCCGTTACCGGCGCCCCGGTCCCAGCGGTGCAGCAGCCGGACGGCGAGGGCGTCCGCCGCGATGTCCTGAGTCGCCGACAGGATCACGAACATCGCGCAGATCACCACGATCGGGCCGATCCGACCGGTGGCCGGGTCGGCGGCGAGCAGCGCCAGCAGGGTGAGCACCATCCCGGACTGCAGCACCAGCAGCCACGACCGGTAGTGGCCGCCGCGTCGGGGCCCGTACCGGTCGATGACCGGTGCCCAGAGGAACTTGACCGGCCAGATCAGACCGATCAGGTTGAGCAGGGCGAGCGTCTCCAGTGAGGTGCCGCCGGCCCGCAGGATGCTGGTCAGACCGATGGTGATGAACCCGAAGCCGAGAAACTGGGTGACGTAGAGCGCGGTCAGCGTCCGCAACCGCCCGGCAGGCTCGGACGGGATCGGGCGCTCGACGCTCGCGCCCGGCTGGACCAGCGTGCTCACGTGGCCTCCTGGTGTCGAATCCGTTCGATGGGACGCAGGTCACAACCGTGCCGTCGGGCCCTGTCGCAGGCCCGTTTCCGCAGGTGGCGGTCGTCAGCGAGGCCGTCGGCAGGACGAGTCGACCGGCGGCGGCGTGCGCTGAATGTCGGGCCGACGCGCCGTGCCCAGTTCCGTTTCACCGACCCTCCCAGTAGCCTCGCCTAAGTTAGGTTAGGTTACCCTTATGGAGGCGGTCTTGGAGGGGTCCATGTACCCACATCTTTTCGGCCGGCACACGGTGGACGCCTACGTGTCCAGCATCGACCAGACCGCAGCCCGGCTCGCCGACCGCGTCCGCACGGTCCGCCAGCCGTACTCCGGGGCCGGTGTCGCGACGTTGCAGGCCATGGTCGACCGTGTCGACCTCGACACGCCGCTCGGCACCACCGGGGCCGTGCTCGACGAGATCGGCGCGCTCTACCTCGACCACGCGGTCTGGTTCCACGAACCCACCTACCTCGCCCACCTGAACTGCCCGGTGGCGATCCCCGCGCTCAGCGCCGAACTGCTGCTCGCCGCCGTCAACTCCTCGGTCGACACCTGGGACCAGAGCACCAGCGGCACCCTCATCGAACGCCGGATGGTCGACTGGACCGCGCAGCGGATCGGCTTCGGCCCCACCGCCGACGGCGTCTTCACCAGCGGCGGCACCCAGTCCAACCTGCACGGGCTGCTGCTGGCCCGCGAAGACCGGCTGGCCCGCAGCGCCGACGGCGGGCATCCGCCCGGCGACCGGGGCGCCGCCGCCGGGATCAGCCGCGACGCGGTGCTGCCCCGGCTGCGGATCCTGGCCACCGGGGAGAGCCACTTCAGCGTCGGCAAATCCGCCCGACTGCTCGGGCTGGCCGCCGACGCCGTCGTACCGGTCGCCACCGACGACACCGGCCGGATGGACCCGGGCGCACTACGCGCGGCGATCGACCTGCTCCGCGCCCAGGCGTTGATCCCGATGGCGGTGGTCGCCACCGCCGGCACCACCGACCGGGGCTGCGTCGACCCCCTCGCCGCGATCAGTCAGGTCTGCCGCGAGTACGCCGTGTGGCTGCACGTCGACGCCGCGTACGGCTGTGGCCTGCTGGTCTCCGGCCGACGCCGGGCGCTGCTCGACGGCATCGAACGCGCCGACTCGGTGACCGTGGACTTCCACAAGAGCTTCTTCCAGCCGGTCAGCTGCAGCGCCATCGTGGTCCGGGAGGCGGCGGCCATGCGGCGGATCGCCGTCCACGCCGACTACCTCAATCCGCGTACGGCGACCGTACCCAACCAGGTCGACAAGAGCCTGCAGACCACCCGCCGCTTCGACGCGTTGAAGCTGTGGCTGACCCTGCGCACCATCGGTGCCCAGCAGCTCGGCGAGATGTTCGACCGGGTCGTCGACCTGGCCGCCGTCGCGTACGACGAGCTGACCGCGCAGGAGGACTTCGAGGTCGCGATGCGACCGGTGCTCAGCACCGTGCTGTTCCGTTACCGACCGGGTTGGCTCCCGGAGGCCGATTGTGACCGGCTGCTGCCCCGGCTGCGGGCCCGGCTGTTCGGCGACGGCGCCGCGATCATCGCCGGCACCACCATCGACGGCCACTACTGGCTCAAGTTCACCCTGCTCAACCCGAACACGACAGTGGAAGATCTCCGTACCGTGATCGATCTGATCCGCCGGGCCGGCGCCGAACTGCTCGACGCCGAGTGGGACCCGGCCCTGCTCTCCGCCCCACCGACCGCCATCGCCACGGAGGTGGGCGCCAATGCGCACGCATGACTTCGTCGCCATCGGTCTCGGCCCGTTCAACCTCGGGCTGGCCTGCCTGACCGCACCGCTCGACGACCTCGACGGGGTTTTCCTGGAGCAACGCGACGAGTTCGCCTGGCACCCCGGGTTGATGATCGACGGTGTCAGTATCCAGGTGCCGTTCCTGGCCGACCTGGTCACCATGGCCGACCCGACCTCGCCGTACTCGTTCCTCAACTACCTCAAGCAGACCGGCCGGCTCTACCGGTTCTACATCCGCGAGGACTTCTACCCACTGCGCGCCGAGTACGACGCCTACTGCCGGTGGGCGGCGGCGCAACTGCCCGCCATCCGGTTCGGCCACCGGGTCGAACAGGTCACCCACGACGCGGCGAGCGGCGACTACCTGGTGCGCGTACGGCAATCGGGCACCGGGACCGTCGAGACGCTGCGGACCCGGCGGCTGGTGCTCGGCATCGGCACCGTGCCGTACCGCCCGGCCGTGCTGCGCGACCTGCCCGGCCCGGCCATCCACAGCGCCGACTACCTGCCACACAAGGCCCGGCTGCAGGAGATGGAGTCGATCACCGTCGTCGGCAGCGGACAGAGCGCCGCGGAGATCTACCTCGACCTGCTGGAGGAGATCGACACCTGCGGCTACCGACTGAACTGGATCACCCGCTCGCCCCGGTTCTTCCCGATGGAGTACACCAAACTGACCCTGGAGATGACCTCACCGGAGTACGTCCGCTACTTCCACGCGTTGCCGCCGGCCAGCCGCGACCGGCTGAACCGGGACCAGCGCAGCCTCTACAAGGGCATCAGCGGTGACCTGGTGAACACCATCTTCGACACCCTGTACCGCAAGGACGTGGCCGGTCCGGTGCCGACCATCCTGCTGACCGGGACCGCCTTGACCGGCGCCGAATGGGACGCCGACGCCGGCCGGTACCGACTCGCCCTGCACCATCAGGAACAGGACCGCCACTTCACGTTGGACACCGAAGGGCTGGTTCTGGCCACCGGCTACCGGCCGGCCGTACCGGCCATCCTCGACCCGGTCCGCGACCGGATCCGGTGGGACGGGCGGGGCCGATTCGACGTGGCCGTCGGCTACAGCGTCGACCACGGCGACCGGGAGATCTTCGTGCAGAACGCCGAGGAGCACACCCACAGCCTGACCGCCCCCGACCTGGGCATGGGTCCGTACCGCAACTCGGTGATCATCGCGAACATGCTCGGCCGCGACGTCTACCCGGTGGAACACCGGATCGCCTTCCAACACTTCGGCGCACTGCCCGACGACGCACCGTCGACGGCGCCCGACGCCAGGGACACTCAGACGCCGGCCGAGCGGCAGGAGGCACTCACCTCATGAGCACCTTCGCACTGTCGGGTTCCCTGGGCACCATGACCGTCGAGCCACTCGACGTCGCGTCGTACGCCGGACACCTGCACGCCTGGATCACCCACCCCCGGTCCATCTACTGGGGGATGCCCGACGCCGACCTCGACGCGGTCCGGCGCGAGTACGAGCGCATCGACGCCGACCCGCACCACCACGCCTGGCTCGGTCGCCTCGACGGCGAGCCGCTGTTCCTGGCCGAGACCTACGAGCCGGCACACAGCGAACTCGCCACCCACTACCCGGTGCGGCCCGGCGACGTCGGAATGCACGTGCTGGTCGCGCCACCGGCCGGCGGGCAGCGGCACGGACTCACCTCGGCGGTGATGCGTACCGTGCTGGCGTTCATCTTCGCCGACCCGGCACACCACCGGGTCGTCGTCGAACCCGACGTCCGCAACGAGGCGATCGCCGCCAAGAACGCCGAAGCCGGATTCGTCGTCGACCGGCTGATCACGCTGTCGGACAAGCAGGCCCGACTCAGCTTCTGCACCCGGGCCGCGTTCGCCGCCAGCCCGCTCGGCGAGGGCCGGTCCGCGTCACCGGTGACCCTGCCTGCGCACCTCGACCCGGCCACCATCGCGGTCGCCCACCGCCACCTCGTCGCCAAGGCGATCGCCGAGTTCAGCCACGAACGGCTGATCCAGCCGCGACCCGACGGATCGGTGCCGGCCGGCGCCGACGGCGGCAGCTACCTGCTGACCACCGGCGAGCGGATCCACTACCGGTTCCGGGCCCGCCGCTACGCCCTGGACCACTGGCTGATCGACCCGGCATCGGTGACCCGTGAGGTCGACGGCGCACCGGCGCCGCCGGACGCCCTCGACCTGATCATCGAACTTCAGGAGACCCTCGGCATCCCACCGAAGCTGCTCGGCACCTACCTGGAGGAGATCAGCGCCACCCTGGCCGGCGCCGCGTGGAAACACCACCACCGGCGGGAACGCGCCGCCGACCTGGTGCACGCGGACTTCCAGACCATCGAGTCGGCGATGACCGAGGGCCACCCGTTGTTCGTCGCCAACAACGGGCGGATCGGGTTCGGCCTGACCGACCACGCGGCCTACGCGCCAGAGGCAGGCGCCCCGGTACGGCTGGTCTGGCTCGCGGTCCGTCGGGACCTGAGCACCTTCACCGCCGGGCGGGGCGTCGACGAGCAGACGCACTACCTGGCCGAGTTGGGTGCCGACACGCTGTACCGGTTCGCGCAACGGCTGCGCGACCTCGGCCTCGACCCACACGCCTACCGGTACCTGCCGGTGCACCCGTGGCAGTGGGAACACAAGGTCGGCATCACCTTCGCCGCCGACGTGGCGGCCCGGGCCATCGTCCCGGTCGGCACCAGCCCGGACCGGTACCGGGCGCAGCAGTCGATCCGCACCTTCTTCAACATCGACGCGCCACAGCGGCACTACGTCAAGACCGCGCTGTCCATCCAGAACATGGGCTTCATGCGCGGACTGTCCCCGGCGTACATGCGGGCCACCCCGCCGATCAACGACTGGGTCGCCGACCTGGTCGCCGCCGACGACACGCTGCGCGACTGCGGGTTCGAGGTGCTGCGGGAACTGGCGTCGGTCGGCTACACCGGCGACGCGTACCACCGCAGCGGCGCACCCGTCTCGGCGTACCAGCGGATGCTCGCCGCGCTGTGGCGGGAGAGCCCGGTCCCCCGGATCGCCCCCGGGCAGCGGCTGGCCACCATGGCCAGCCTGCTGCACCGCGACCGCGACGGCGCGCACCTGGCGACAGCGATGATCACGGCGTCGGGGCTGACGGCCAGCGACTGGCTGACCCGGTACCTGCGCGCCTACCTGCGACCGCTGCTGCACTGCCTGCTCGGCTACGACCTGGCGTTCATGCCACACGGGGAGAACCTGATCCTCGTGCTGCAGGACCACGTGCCGGTCCGGGTGTTCATGAAGGACATCGGCGAGGAGGTCGCCGCCCTGCACGACCGGCCACTGCCGGCAGCCGTCGAACGGATCCGGATGTCGGTCGACGACGAGTTCCGGGTGCTGGCCATCTTCACCGACGTCTTCGACGGCTTCCTGCGGTTCCTCGCCGCGATCCTGGACGCCGACGGGGTCCTGCCGGCCGGCGAGTTCTGGCGGCTGGTCGCCGACTGTGTCCGTACCCACGGCGTGGACCATCCGCAGCTGCGCGACCGGCTGGACTTCTTCGCCCCGACGTTCCGGCACTCCTGCCTCAACCGGCTGCAGCTACGCAACACCCTGCAGATGGTGGACCTGACCGACCAGGCCGGGTCGTTGATCTATGCCGGGACGCAGGACAACCCGCTCGCCACGGTGGCGGTGCCGACCCGATGAGCGCACCGCCTGCGGACCCCGTCGGCCGGGTGCACCGCGACGGGTACGGCGTACCGCATCTGTGGGCCGACGACGTCGACCAGTTGGCGTTCCTGCAGGGACGAACCGCCGCGACCGACCGGGCCTGGCAGATCGAGGTCGAACGCTGGCGCTCGGAAGGCACGCTGGCCGCCCGGCTCGGCCCGGCCGAGGTCGCCTGGGACCGGTTCGCCCGCCGGGTCCGCCTCGACGACACCGCGCAGCGGTGCTACCAGCGGCTGGACCCGGCGACCCGACGCTGGGTGGACGCGTACGTCGACGGGGTCAACGCCGGACTCACCGAAGGATCGGCGGCGACCCCCGAGTTCGCCGCCACCGGCACCACCGCCGGTGCCTGGCAGCCGTGGACCCCGCTCGGGGTGTTCCTGGTGCAGCACGTGCTCTTCGGCACCTTCCCCAGCAAGCTGTGGCGGGCGCACATCGCCGCCACCCTGGGCCCGGCCGCCGTCGACCTGTTCGCCATGGAGCCACCGGCGTCGTCGGGCAGCAACGCCTGGGCGGTCACCGGGCGGCCCGGCGGGACCGGTCCGGTGATCGCCGGGGATCCGCACCGGATCCTGGAGCTGCCGGGCGTCTACCAGCAGGTGCAGCTGACCTGCCCGGAGTTCGACGTCGTCGGGTTCGCCTTCCCCGGCGTACCCGGGCTGCCGCACTTCGGCCACGCCGGCACGGTCGCCTGGGCGATCACCAACGCGATGGCCGACTACCAGGACCTCTACCGCGAACAGCTGCGCCGGGTCGACGGGCAGGTCCTGGTCCGCCAGGCCGACGGCTGGACGCCGGTGCCGGCGCACACCGAGCTGGTCGAGGTGCGCGACGGCGCGCCGGTGGAGGTGGAGGTGATCGAGACCCCCCGTGGACCGGTCATCGACATCGACCGGCACACCGGGGAGGCGATCAGCCTGCGCACGCCGAGCCGGGTCGACGGGGCGCTCGGGTTCGAGGCGTTGCTGCCGTTGCTGCGCGCCCGCCGGACCGCCGACGTCGAACAGGCGCTGCGGCACTGGGTGGAGCCGGTCAACAGCGTGCTGGTCGCCGACCGGTCCGGCACCGTACGCCGGCTGGTCGCCGGCCGGGTGCCGGTGCGCGACGACCGGTGCCGGCTGGTTCCGGTACCGGGCTGGGCCCCCCGGTACGCCTGGCGCGACGGGTACGTCACGTCGGCCGCGGCCGACGTCGAGACGGTCGCGGTCAACGCCAACGACCGGCGGGTCGGCGACACCGCGCACCTCGGAGTGGACTTCGCGCCGCCGTACCGGGCCCGACGCATGCGGGAACTGGTCGATGCCGGTGCCGCGCCCGAGGCGGTGCAGACCGACCCGGTGGCCCCGGCGGACGGGCTGCGTCGGCTGCTGCGCGGTCTGGACCTCACCGGACACCCCGAGCCGGTACGCGATCTGCACTCGCTGCTGCTCGACTGGGACGGCCGGATGGCAGTCGACAGCGCCGGGGCAGGGGCGTTCGCGGCCTGGCGGGCGGCGCTGGCCCGGCACCTGGCCGACGAGCCGGGTCTGCGGCCGCTGCGGGCCGACACCGGCTACGACCCGCTCTTCGCCCCATGGACCGACCCGGTGGCGCGGATCGGACTGGCCCTGGAACGGGTGATCGACGGACTTGCCGACCTCGGCGGCGACCCGGCCCACTGCGCGATGGCGGCGTTGACCGAGGTGGCTGCCGGCCCCGATCCCGGCGCCTGGGGCGAGCGGCACCGGCTGCACCCCGTCCGGGTACTTCCGGCGGCGGTCGACCCGGCGACCGGCGCTCTCGGTTCACCCGTACCGCTCGCCGGCGACACCGACTGTGTGCTGGCCACCGGCAGCGTTCCGGGCGTTTCCGATCTGTGCTGGCGCGGGCCGGTGGCCCGCTACGTCTGGGACCTCGCCGAACCGGACGCCAGCCGGTGGGTGGTGCCGTTCGGCGCGGCGGGCCGGCCCGACGACCGGCACTTCGCCGATCAGCTTCCCCGCTGGTCGGCCGGCGACCTGGTCCCGGTCGCCCGGGTCCGGTGGACGCCGGCCGGCGTCGGCACCGGCGTCGACAGCGCCGGCCTCCTCGGCGACGACGACGGCCTCGTCGGCGGCGACGCGGACGGTACGCGGCGAATGCTGGCCACCGTCCACTCCCGGCGACTGCCGGGCATCGGCCGGTTCGACCTGACGGTGCTCGACCCTGACCTGCACCTCGACCTGGTGTACGGGTGGGTCACCGAGCCCCGCGCCCGGTTCTGGGGCATGACCCGGCACACCCGGGAACAGGTCGGCGACATCTACCGGTTCATCGACAGCCTGGACTCGCACCACGCGTACCTGATGAGCGTCGACGACGAACCGGTCGGCATCTTCCAGACCTACGAGCCGGCCGAGGACCCGCTCGGCGAGCACTATCCGGTCCGCGACGGCGACGTCGGAATCCACCTGTTCCTCGCCCCGGCCCGGCACCGGATCCCGGGGTTCACCGACGCGGTCGCCGCCGCGTTCACCGGATACCTGTTCAGCGATCCCCGGCGCCAGCGGATCGTCATCGAACCGGACGTCCGCAACGAGCCGGCGCTGCGCCGGTGGAAGCGGCTCGGTTTCGTCTTCGACGCGCAGCTGGATCTGGCGGACAAGCAGGCCCAGCTGGCGTTCCTGGCCCGTACCATGGCCCGATGAGCGCCGCCGACCTACCCGGACCCGACGTGACGGCCCGCGCCCTGGCCGCCGATCCGCAGCTGGCCGCGCTGCGCCGCTCGTTGGAGTTCTACTACGGCGACCCTGACCGCGACGCCGCCATGGACCAGCTCTACCGGCGCTTCGTCGGCCCCGGAGACCTGGTGTTCGACATCGGGGCGCACGTCGGGGACCGGGTGGGCAGCTTCCGGCGGTTGGGGGCGCGGGTGGTGGCGCTGGAGCCGCAGCCGTTGTGTGCCCGCGCCGTACGGGTCGTCTACGCCGACGACCCGGCGGTCACCGTGCTGGAGTCCGCCTGCGGCGAGACGGTCGGATCGGTCCGGATGTTCATCAACTCGGCCAACCCGACGGTCTCCACCGCCTCGGCGGCGTTCGTCGGTGCCGCCGCCGGGGCCGGCGGCTGGACCGACCAGGTCTGGGACGCCGAACTCGACGTACCGACCACCACGCTGGATCAGCTGATCGCCGTACACGGCCGGCCCGGGTTCGTCAAGATCGACGTCGAGGGTTTCGAGGAGGCCGTCCTCGCCGGGTTGACCGTGCCCTTGCCGGCGCTGTCCTTCGAGTTCACCACCATCCAGCGGGACAGTGCGCTGCGCTGCCTGCACAGGCTCGCCGCGCTCGGCGACTACCGCTACGACCTCGCGCTCGGCGAAACCCAGCGGTTGAGCTTCGACCGCTGGGTGTCCGCCGGGGAGATGGCCGGGCATCTGCAGGACCTGCCGCACACGGCCAACGCCGGTGACGTCTACGCGGTGCTGCCGGCGGCTGCCGGCTGACCGGCCGGGTCCACGACGGTCAGCGTGACAACGCGGCCCGCAGCCGGTCGACCTGCGACCGCTCGAACGGTGCCTGGTCGAACGGGACATGGTCGGCGTGCCGCTGTTCCATCTGCCGCTGCTCGGCGTGGGCCGGCTCGACCGGTGGTTTCCGGTGCCGCCACAACCAGCGGACGTCCTGGCCGAACGACCAGAGCAACGCGGCGAGAACCATCGCCACGAGGACCGTCACCAGCGTCGGTGCGACGCCGGCGGCGGCCACCACCAGGACGGTGCCCTGCGTCGCGGCCACCGTCTTGCGGCTGAACCGGGGTGGCAGCGGCGCCCGCAACCAGGGTGCCACCCACGCGGCGGCGGCGAAGACGTACCGGAACACCCCGATCGCCAGTGCCCACCAACCCAGGGTGGCCGCGACGAACACGCTCAGCACGAGGACCAGCGCCGAATCGGTCTCCATGTCGAAGCGGGCACCGAGCCGTGAGCAGGTGCCGGTCCGCCGGGCGACCTGACCGTCGACGCCGTCGAGCGCCAGCGCCACCGCCGCCAACGCGACCAGCACCAGCAGCGGCACCGGGCGGAAGAAGGAGTCGGCCACCAACGCGGTGACGCCACCGACCAGGGTGCCCCGGGCCAGGGTGACGGTGTCCGCCGGGCCCCATCCGGTCACGTCCGGCTGCTGCATCGCCCGGATCAGCAACGCCCAGGTCGCAGCACCGTACGCCAGACCTGCCAGCCACCCGGCGACCCCGAGTCCGCTGGTCGCCGCCAGGGTCATCAGCACCGCGATCTGCGCCAGCAGACCGATGCTCGGCGCGTGCACCGAACGGACCGTTTCGTTCCCTACGCCTACCGTCACTGTTCCTCCGTCGCCGACTGGTCACCGGTGCCGCCCGCATCGGTGCCACACCCCCACCAACGGCGATTCGGCACGAACAGTTCACCGGCAGGGGCAAGATTTCTCCCCGACGGGTGGAACTGACCGAAGGTCCGACGCGTTCAGCGGACCGCCACTGTCAGTAGCCGGTCCATACCGCCTTGGCACCCGAATCGCCGGCACGCACGACGAAGTAGAGGCTTACCCCGGCCGCCACGATCACCACACCCTTGACCACGAGAACCAGGACCCGGTTTCCCCGTACCCCGGAGCTCGCGGCACCGTGCGCCGTGGCGGCGACCCGTGGTCCCACCAGATACACCAGGGCCAGGGTAGCGAGAGCCAACACGAGCGCGGCGACCAGCGTCAGGTTCCCCAGCTGCTCGTGCTCCTGGATCACCGGAAGGAAACCCTCGGTGATCCTGCCGGCGGCGTCCATCCGGTTGAAGAACGCGTCGCCGGACAGCTTCGTGACCAGGGCGGCCAGTGGCGCGACGACCGCCAGGGCGGCCAGCACCCACCGGGTGTGCGGCCGGATGAACGGCACCAGGGCGTACCCGACCGCCAGCAGTGCCAGCAGCGGGACGAAGACCACTGCGGCGTGCACCAGCAACGGATGGGCGGGGATCCCCGCGACTTCCTCGAACATCTGCGTCTCCTCGGGCGTTGCGCGCCTGTCGGCACGGTCAGGGATCGGAGGCTAGCGCAACGGCCGCCTCAGCTGGCAGTGGCCACCCGGCAGCGCGCGGCACAGCCGATCACCGGCCGATCACCGGGCGCCGGTTGAACAACAGGCCGAGGGCCAGCATCCCGAGCCCGAGACCGAGATGCAGCCAGTTGTCCTGGTGGTTGACCGGCAGGAAGTTCGCCGCGCTGGCGTGGTCGATGGCCAGCCCGTACAGCCACAGGACGAGATAGAGTGCGCCGCCACCGACCAGGTACAGACGCGCGGTGGACACGGTGCGCGCCAACGCCAACCCGCCGACGCCGAACAGCAGGTGCACGATGTTGTGCAGCGCCGATACCTGGAACAGGCCGAACAGGTAGGCGTGCGAGTCGTGCCCGGCAAAGCTCATCTCGCCGTACTCGGTGGTGATCCCCGGAATGAAGCCGGCGACCCCGATCAGCAGGAAGACCCCGCCGACAGCGGCCGCAGCGGACTGCACCGGTTGCCGGGCGGTGGTCTGGTCAGCGGTCGCGGTGCTGGTACGGACCATTGTCGTCCTTCCTCCCGTGGTGGCCCACGGTGCGCCGGTGCGGTGCCACGGCGGCTGTCCGCCGCCGTGGCGGTCGCGGGTCAGGCCCGCTCCGGAGGGTCGTCGTCGGTGGCCGACGACGGTCGCTGGTCGTGCGGGTCGCGTTCGGCACCGAGTACGTTGCGCGGCTCGGTGGTGTGCTCGAAACTCGGCCGGCGCAGTCGCTCCGGCCGGGGCACCTCGATGGCGCGGGCACCCGTCACCGGGTCGGGCCGGACCGTGGTCAGGTCGGCCGCCGGTGCCGTCCCCGGGCGGACCGCGTGGTCAGTGACCCGTTCCCGGTGCAGTTCGTCGACGAGGTGCTGCGGTGGCGCGGTGTCCCGCTGCGGCAGGTCCCGGCCAAGGTCGGCGACGAGGGTGCCGTACTTGACCTCGAACGCCGGCCGCTCGGACCGGATCCGGGGCAGCCGGTCGAAGTTGCGCAGCGGCGGCGGGCAACTGGTGGCCCATTCGAGCGAGTTGCCGAAACCCCACGGATCGTGTGCGGTCACGACCTCGCCGAACCGGTAGGACTTCCAGACGTTCCAGATGAAGAACAACGTCGACGCGCCGAGGACGAACGAACCGACCGTGGAGATCATGTTGAGGGTGGTGAACCCGTCGCTGGGCAGGTAGTCGGCGTACCGGCGGGGCATGCCCTCGCCGCCGAGCCAGTGCTGCACCAGGAACGTCAGATGGAACCCGATGAACATCGTCCAGAAGTGCGCTCTACCGAGCCGCTCGTCGAGCAACCGGCCGGTCATCTTCGGGAACCAGAAGTAGACCCCACCGAAGGCGGCGAACACGATCGTGCCGAACAGCACGTAGTGGAAGTGGGCTACCACGAAGTAGCTGTCGGTGACGTGGAAGTCCACCGGCGGGCTGGCGAGCAGGACGCCGGTCAACCCGCCGAGCAGGAAGGTCACCAGGAAGCCGACGGCGAACAGCATCGGGGTGTCGAAGGTCAGCTGCCCCTTCCACATGGTCCCGATCCAGTTGAAGAACTTGATCCCGGTGGGGACGGCGATGAGGAAGCTGAGCAGCGAGAAGAACGGCAGCAGCACCTGACCGGTGCCGAACATGTGGTGCGCCCAGACGCTCATGGACAGCGCGGCGATCGCGATCGTCGCGGCGACCAGGCCCTTGTAGCCGAAGATCGGCTTGCGGGAGAAGACCGGGATGATCTCGCTGATGATGCCGAAGAACGGCAGCGCGACGATGTAGACCTCGGGGTGGCCGAAGAACCAGAACAGGTGCTGCCACAGCAGTGGGCCGCCGGTGGCCGGGGCGTAGACGTGCGCGCCCAGCAGCCGATCGGCCAGCAGCGCCAGCAGGGCGGCGGCCAGCAACGGGAACACCAGGATCACCAGCAGCGCGGTGATCAGAATGTTCCAGGTGAAGATCGGCATCCGGAACATCGTCATGCCGGGGGCCCGCAGCGTCAGGATGGTGGCGATCAGGTTCACCGAGCCGAGGATCGTGCCGAGCCCGGAGACCACCAACCCGACGATCCACATGTTGGCGCCGACGCCGGGGGTGTGTTCGGTCAGGCTCAACGGGGTGTACGCGAACCAGCCGAAGTCGGCGGCACCACCCGGAGTCAGGAAGCCGCCCATGACCAGCAGCCCACCCAGCAGGTAGAGCCAGTACGCCAGGGCGTTGAGCCGGGGAAACGACACGTCCGGGGCACCGATCTGCAACGGCACCAGGTAGTTGGCGAAGCCGAAGACCAGCGGGGTGGCGAAGAGCAGCATCATGATCGTGCCGTGCATGGTGAACAGCTGGTTGTACTGCTCGGGCGACAACAGCTGCATCCCGGACTGGGCCAGCTCCGCCCGCATCAGCAGGGCCATCACCCCGCCCACGACGAAGTAGCCGAACGACGTGACGAGGTAGAGCAGCCCGATCTGTTTGGCGTCGGTGCTGCGTAGCAGCCGGGCCAGCGAGTTGCCGGGGACCACTGACCGCACCGGGCCGGGGGAACCGCCGGTCGACCCGAGGGCGGTCGGACGGATGCGCGCCGCCGGGCGCGTACCGGCCGTGATCTGATCAGCCATGACCACCCCTCCCGCCGGCGCTTGCCTGACATTAACCTGATAAGCCGTCCTTAGATGAGCTAAATCCGGATTAGGTGGTTGCTGTCCGTCGTTCCCTTTACCTCACGGAGCCGGTACGGAAGGATCGTTGCCGACCCCCTGATCGGCGACGGGAGCCGCATGAGCGCGACGACGACCGACCACCGGACCCCCGACCACCTTGTCGAGGTCGTCGATTCGCATCTGCACCTGTGGGATCCCGACCGGCTGGACTATCCGTGGTTGGCCCAGGTGCCCGGCCTGCACCGCAGCTACCTGCCGGCGGATCTGCTGGTCGCCACCACCGGTCTGGACCAGACCGGATTCCAGCTGGCGGGTGCGGTCTTCGTCGAAGCGGGCCGCACCGACCGGCATGCCGACGCCGAAGTGGACTGGGTGGAGCAGCTCGCCGCCGAGTGGCCCGTGCTACGTGCCGTCGTGGCCCACGCGCCGCTGGAACGCGGCGACGCGGCGGCCGCCCAGGTCGCGGCGCTGAGCCGCCGCCGGTTGGTCACAGGGGTGCGCCGCAACATCCAGGACGAGGCTGCCGGCTTCAGCGTCTGCGACGATTTCGTCGACGGAGTGCGGCTGCTCGCCGCCAACGGGCTCTGCTTCGACCTCTGCGTCCGGCACCACCAGCTGGCCGAAGTGACGTTGCTGGCGGCCCGGGTACCGCAGGTCACCTTCGTACTCGACCATGTCGGCAAACCGCCGGTCGCGGCCGGACCGACCAGTTCGTGGCGTGACGACCTGTCCCGCCTGGCCGACCTGCCGAACGTGGTCTGCAAGCTCTCCGGACTGGCCACCGAGTCCGCGACCGGCTGGCTCGGCGCGGACCTGCTGCCGTACCTGGAGCACGCGCTGCGCCGATTCGGCGCCGACCGGTGCCTTTTCGGCGGTGACTGGCCGGTCGCCACCCTCGCCACCGGGTACCGCCGCTGGCTCGGCATCGTCCGAACGGCCTGCGCGGGACTCCCGGCGGCGCAGCGTCAGGCGGTCTTCGCCGACACCGCCCGACGGGTCTACCGGCTCGGCTGAGGCTGATCAGCGCCGCGCGCGCCGCAGGAACGTGGCCAGCGCGGCGCCGGTGACGGCGGCCGCCACCAACGTCAGGACCAGCAGGCACAACCCGACCGGCAGGTGGGTGACGTGCGGTGCCAGCGCCCCGCGCAGCGCCTCGGCGGCGTACGTCATCGGGTTGACCGCGGTCGCCACCTGGAACCAGGGCATCTCCGCCAACCGCTGCCACGGATAGTGCACACAACCGGTCCAGATGATCGGGGTCACGAACAGCGAGAAGGTCGCCTGGATCCGCTGCAACGGCAGCACCGTCGCCAGCATCATGCCCAGCGCCGCGCCCACCCAGCCGGCGAGCAGCACCACCAGCACCGTCAACGGCAGCGCCGACCAACTGCCCGGAGCAGCGCCGACGACCAGCGCACCCAACGGGTACACCACCGCCGCCGCGAACAGCCCCCGCAGCGTCGCGACCACCAGTTTGCCGACCGCCACCAACGTCGTCGGCAGCGGCGCCAGCAGCCGGTCCTCGATCTCCCGGGTGAACCCGAACTCCTTGACCAGTGGCACCGCGACGCTCTGCAGCGAGGCGGTGAACGTGGCGAGTGCGACCGTACCGGGCAGCAGGATGTCCGCGAACCCGGCACCGACGATGCCCTGCATGGTCAGCACCCGGGTGAAGATGAACAACATGAACAGCGGGGTGAGCAGGACCTGGGCCAGGACGAACCAGATGTCCTTGCCGGACACGAACAGGTCCCGCAGGAGGATGGCACCGAAGGCCCGCGCCACCGGCGGCCGGCCGGGCGAGCTCGGCGGGGATCCGGCGGCGGGCCCCACCGGTACGGCCGTGGCGTCGATCAGGCTCAACGGATCTCCTTGCCGGTCACGGTGAGGAACAGGTCTTCCAGACCCGGCTTGCCGATGTGCACGTCGGTCAGGGTTGCGGCGCGCGTCGCCAACACAGCCAACGCCGGGCCGAGGACCACGGCCACCTCCGCGTCCAGCCGCAACCGCAGCCGGACCTCCGCCGCCGGACCGGCCGCCGCCGCGCCGAGCAGCTCGGCGAGGCGCGGGTTGCCACGGGCCGCCGCGATCTTCGCCGCGATCGCCGGATCGGACTTGGCCGCCGCGATCTTCGCCGCGATCCGGGGGTCGGCTTTCGCGGCCGCGATCTTCGCCGCGATCGCCGGATCCGCGGCGAGCGCCGCCAGTGCGGGACGACCGGCACCGGCCGGTCCCGGCCCGGCAGCCGGCTCCCCGGCCACGCCGACCTCCCCGGTACGCACCCCGTGCAGCCCGGTGAGCGCGGCGAGGAGGGCGGTTGCGTCGTCGCCCGGCCCAGGTCGCACGGTCAGGTCGAGCACCGTGCGCCCGGCGAGCCCGCGCAACAGGTTCGCGGGTGTGTCCAGGGCCAGCAGCCGACCATGATCGACGATCGCCACCCGGTCCGCCAGCTCGGCGACCTCGCCCATCTCGTGGCTGGTCAGCACTACCGTGACGCCGCGCTCGCGGAGCTGCCGGATGCGGGTCCGGATCAGCAGTCGGGCCTGCGGCTCCAAACCGTTGGTCGGCTCGTCGAGGAAGACCACCCGGGGGTCGTGCATCAGGGCACGGGCGATCATCAGCCGCTGCGCCATCCCACCGGAGAAGAAGTCGACCCGGGAATCGGCCTGCCGCTCCAGGCCGAACTCGGTCAACAGCCGCTGCGCCCGGCGCAGCCGCTCGCTACGCCGTACCCCGTGGTAGGCGGCGTGGTAGAGCAGGTTCTGCCGGGGCGTCAACGACCGGTCGAGGTTGTTGTACTGGGGCACGACCGCGAACCGGGTCCGGGCGACCACCGGGTGGCGGGACACGTCCACCCCGTCCACCCTGGCGGTTCCTGAGCTCGCCCCGATCGTCGTGGTGAGGATGCCGACCGTGGTGGACTTGCCGGCACCGTTCGGCCCGAGCAGCCCGAGAACCTCCCCCGGCCGTACGGTGAAGGAGAGTCCGTCGACCGCGTTCACCTCCTGCCCGGGATAGCGCTTCACCAGGTCGACGACCTCGACCGCCGGTGTGGCGCCGTGCTGGCGCGGGGCCGGCACCACGGGTGCCGCGGTGGTGGATTCGTCGATCATCGGTGGGGTGCCGGTACTCGACATCTGGCCTCTCCTGATCAGGCGGGTCTGGGATGGGAGGCGAAGAACTGCCAGCCGGTGGCGGTGGCGTCCAGCTCCGTGGCGGGTCGGTCGAGCCCGAGCAGCCGGCCCGCCGGCCGCTGCCGGGAACCGGGCCACTGGTGGCCGGCACCGGCGATGGTGATCAGAGTGACCGCCCGGCCCTCGGGGCAGCTGGCCGTCACCGTGGTGACGGTCCCCTCGGTGCTGGTCCGGGGGGCAGCGCACTGGTCGATCTGCCGCCAGCGCTGCGCCAGATCGGGTACGGGTGGTCCGTCGACGGTGCCCGGTACCCCGTCGCGACCGGCACCGTCCCATCGCCCCGGTCCCCCGGTGTACGGAATCGTCTCGTCGGCGGTGCCGTGGATGTGCAGCACCGAGATCGGTTCGGGTGCCGGGCAGTCCCCCAGCATGGTCGACGACACCGCGACGACCGCAGCGAAGATCGACGTGTCGCAGGCCAGCCGGTAGGCGAGCATGCCGCCGTTGGAGATGCCGGCGACATAGGTCCGACGCGGGTCCACCGGCAACCGGCCGCGCAGTGACTCCACGACCGCCGCCACGAACGCGGTGTCGTCGACTCCGTCCCGCGCCGACACGCCACAGCACTCCGGCGACACCGCCCACGCCCGGTTGCGCGAGTCCGGGTACGCCACCACGAACCCTCCCGCGTCGGCGGCGGAGTTCCAGCCGTACCAGGACTCGGCCTGTTCCCCGCTGCCGAGCAGGCCGTGCAACATAACCACCAGCGGAACCGGGCCGTCGGTCGGCAGGTTGGCAGGTCGGTACACCCGGTAGGTCCGCGCGTAGCCGTCAACCGTGATCTCCTGCGCCGACGACCCGGCCGGAGGCGGCGTCCCGCCCGGCCCGGTCGGGTCGGTCGGTACGCCGCCCGACGGCGCCGAGGTCGGTGGCGGTGCCGGGTCCGGCGCCGACGTACAGCCCGCGACCGGTGCCACCAGTGCACCTGTCACGACAAGGACGGCCAGCCTGCGCCGGTACCACGACATCGCCCACCTACTTCTTCGGACCGTGTTTCGGGGTCAACTTGAGCAACTCCCAACCGCCTTCCGGGACATCGTCTGTCAGGTCAGTCCGCAGATTCATCGGGTTGGCCGTTCCGATGTATACCGTGGTGCCGTCGACGACCATGCTGCGGACCCCGTAGTTGAGGTAGTTGCCGAGGCCGGTGGTGTCCACGGCGGTGGCTGCCTTGTGGGTGGACTCGAAGACGTACAGGTCCGCACCGAAATCCGGTTCCTCGTCGTCGGCAGCGGCCGGCGGAGCCTCCGGCTGCTGCAACTCCTTGGCCAGGTAGGCCCAGTCCATGGTGCCGACGTAGAGCCGGCCACCGGCCACCACCATCTTCCAGGTGTAGTTCAGGAACGGATTACCGAACCCGGACGGCCCGTACAGCGGGGTGTACCCGGTCGAGGTGGTGACCCACTGCCCCGCGCCGTCGTTCGCCGCCGGATCGTAGGCAGGCAGCTGCGGCGCCCCGTACAGCAGCTCGACCTGCTGGTGATGGCCGTGGAAGCTGCCCCGGAAGATGCCGATCGCCCGTTGGGTGTTGCGAACCGAGTCGCGGACCCCCTGCTCATCGGTAGGTGGGTAGACCGCGAGGTGTACGGTGGTCGACTTCAGTGGCACGTGCATCGTGCCCCAGTAGAGTTTGCCGTTGTAGGAGGCCAGGCCGCCCAGACCGTAGGTCCGGGCGATGATCGGATCCGGCTCGTAGTCCAGCACGCTCCACACCCGGGTCCACCCGTCGGCGTCCCGCTCGTCCAGCCCTGGGCCGTTGTTGGACAGTTTCGGGCTCATCCAGACCCCGGCGACGTTCGGTGGGGTCGGGTCGTCGGCCGTCGGCGCGTCGGCGATGTCCGCCGTGGGTGACACCGGGCCGGCCGAGGTGGCCACCGCGGCCTCCGCACCGACCCAGGTGGTGACGTAGATCCGGCCCTGGTGGGCGGCGAGGTCCACCGCCTGCGCCGGCAGGTTCGCCACCTCGGTGAAGCTGAACGGATCCGACTTGCTGCCCGTCCAGCGCAGCACCAGGCCGCGTTCACCACCGTTGGGTCCCACCCCGACACCGGTGTAGAGCTCACCGTCGGCGACGAGGAAGTGCCGGATGTTGCCGTACTCGGTGTAGTTGCGCGAGCCCAGGAAAGCACCGGTGTCGGCGTCGAACGCGAACAGGTTGAGCGTCGCGCCGAGCGCGGGACCGCCGAACAACACCACGCCGCGGTGGTTTCCCGCCGCCCGGATACCGGCGGTGGTGGTCAACCGGTTGGCGTCGTCCGGCGAGGCGGCGCGGACCGCGTCGGTGCGTTCGATCATCTGCCGGCTCTTCGTGTCGTACGTGTAGAGCCTGGGGGTACGGTGGTCGCCGAGAGTCGGCGGCAGCTGCGGGTTACGGCGGGCGATCTCGCTCTGGCCGTACTCGCAGACCCAGTCGGCGTTGCGGGTCGGGGTCGTGTTGCGCAGATTGTTGCCGCTGGTCATACAGTTGATGTTGGCCCCGGTGCCGAACCACAACCGGTGCTTGTGGCGGGTGAGTCCCCAGACGTACGACTGGTTGACCTTGGCCTGCCCGGTCTCGCACGGCGGCCCGGCCGGATAGTCGATGCCGATGTCGACGAAGCATTCGTCGACCGGGGCCTTCGCCAACAGGGTCCGCTCGTGCCGGAGCCCGCCATGGCCGCCATGGCCGCCGCCCGCAGCGTCGGGCCCGGCGACCGGTGCCGCCGCAGCCGGACCGGCCGCCAGCAACAGTCCGACGAGCAGTACCACCGCTGTCGGCCGAGCAGCGGCTCCCGGCTGGACGACCGGCCGGCCTCGACCCGCGAAGGGACGCAACCTACGCATCACACACTCTCTCCCTCTACTGTGGTTTGCTGGTGCGGAATGTCTGCGGGTCACACGGCGGCGGTCTGCCGTACCGCGCCCCTGCCCACCCGGCCGGCGACCTGTCGGGCCCAGCCGGACGGGTCGTCGAACTCGAGGAACTCACCCAGCCGGGCCAACTGCGGCTCCGGGTCGGCGACCAGGTCCTCGTAGGTCATGGTGAGCAGGTGCGCCGGCGGGTTGTCGGCGAGTGCCTGCTCCGCCTGCGCCGCCATGAACGCGCAGAGCCCGAGGTAACGGGTGCTGTCCTCGCCCCGCTCGCGGAGCAGGTCGGCGGTGATCCGGTCGGGTAGCAGATGCTCGAGATCCGCCGGCACCCGCTGGTCCGGGCCCATCTGGAAGGGGTCCACGCCGCACCGGGAGACGAACTCCAGCCGCAGCTGGATGAGCTGGAACGACGAATGCCTGCTCATCGACCGCGCCGTGTCCGCCCAGTTGCGGGTCAGATAGACGATCCGGGTGTCCGGGAAGGACCGCAGCAGGTACGGGGCGATCTGGCTTGATCCGCCGGAGCGCTCCACCCAGCGACGCCGGCCGGTCAACCGGGCGAGCAGGTCCAGGAACATCCGGTGGTGGTCGACGAAGGGCTGCTCGGGGAAGTCCGGTACCTCTCCGGCGAGCTGGTCGAACAGGCCGTCCGGATCGTCGGTGAGCTTCGGCAGGGTGATCGCCAGCAGCTGCGGCAACTCGGTCAGGTTGCCGGCCCACCGGCCGTCCGCCGGATAGCGCACCTCCTTCGGCGGCAGGCCGATGGCGAACAGGGTGGCAAGTTCCGGCTTCGGGCTGCTCAGCACCTGCCAGTACGCCGCCCCGGTGATCGGCTCAGTGGCCTTCGCCCACGACGGGGTGGCCATGAAGAACTCCTGGACGGACAGGGTCGACGGCTCCTCGACGATCAGGTCGGACAGCAGCGTGGAGCCACACCGCCCGCTGCTGATGATGATCGCCCGGCCGGGCGCCTCGAACTGCATCGGAACCTCCTGGGTGAGAACGACGACGTCAACCACGCAGGGCGGGCCGTCCGGTGTCGGCGAGTTGCCGGGCGAGCCAGGGCAGCACCTGGCTGCGGACCTGGTCGCGGGCGGTGATCAGCACCGCGTGCCGGTGCCCGGGGACGATCACCAGCTCGGTCTGCGGCAGTAGCTCGACCAGTGCCGGCGCCAGATCGGCGGCGGACGAGTCGCTACCGAAGATGCCGAGCACCGGGCAGGTGATCGCCCGTATCGCCGCCGGATCGGCGGGGGTGCTGGCCGGCAGGTCCCGACCGGCGGTGGTGGCGACGACAAGCTGGCGGACCGCCGCGGCGTAGCGGGCACCCCGCTCACCGCCACGGGCGGCCATCTCCAGCGGACCGCCGTCGCCGTCCGGCTGCGCGGCCCGCACCAGCTGCCGGCCCACCCGGGCGAGCCACTGGGCGGTCGCCGGTGCCGACTCCACCGCGACCACCGAGGCGACCCGGTCCGGGTACCGGGCCGCGTATCCGAAAGCGATGGAACCGCCCAGCGAGTTGCCCAGCAGATGCACGGGTACGTCGACGCCGAGCCGGTCCAGCAGCCCGACCAGGTCGTCGACCAGGTCGTCCATCCGGTAGCCGGTCGGCGGCCGCTCGGTCCGTCCGTGGCCCCGCAGGTCGTACATGATCACTCGGAATCCGGCGTCGGACAGTGGGTGCGCCAGGCTGAGATACCAGCTGGCCAGGCTGTCCGGCCCGATACCGTGAATCAGGACCGCGACCGGCCGGCCGGCGACGGCTTCGGCAGCCGGACCGCCACCCGGGTTGGTGGCCGGTCCGCCGGCCGGCGGATCGGCCACCACCGCCGGCAGCTCCTGGACGTGCGTCACCAGGCCGTTGACCTGGACCATTGTCACTGGCCGGCCACCTGCGCCACCGTCGCCGGCGGTCCGTCCAGCGCCGCGCAGATGTGCCCGACCAGCTCACCGACCCGCAGCGCGCGCAGCGAGTCCACGTCGAGCCCCGCGACGAACTGGGCGAAGTTGACGGAGTCGCCGTACCGGGCCTGCAGCCGCCCGGCCAGCGAGATGACGTCGATACTCTCCATCTCCAGGTCGTCACGGAAGCTGGTGTCCATCGTGATCTCTTCGTCCGGATCGATCCCGGGCAGCACCGCGCGCAGCATCTGCGAGATCTCCGTCAGGATGGTGTCGTGGTCGGCGGGCATGATGCGGGTCTCCTTGTCGGGACGTCGGTCGGCTTGTCAGGGCGTCGATCAGCTTGTCGGCACGTCGATCGGCTTGTCGGCACGTCGATCAGGGCCTGGTTCAGGCATGCCGGGCAGGTTCCGGGCCCCAGGTCCAACCGACGACGTAGCGTCGCTGCGGCAGATCGGGCGGGTTCTCCAGACTCCGGCAGGTGACCCGGTAGGACCTGCCGGAAGGGACCTCGACCAGCAGGGTGCCGGTGTCGACGGCGACCACCCTCAGCCGGCGGGGCGCCGCGTCCAGTCCCGTCCCCTCCGCCTTGCCGGCGGCTTCCTTGGCAGCCCAGAAGCAGGCGAACCAGAACTGCCGGTCCCCGCCGGCGCAGACCTGGTCGAGCAACGCGGTCTCCGTACCGGACAGGGCGTAGTCGATCGTGCTGGCCGGCCGGTCGGTGACCTCGACGATGTCGATACCGACCCCGGGGCCGTCCGGCGTCGACCGGGCCGGGCCGGCGATCGCCACGGCGGCCTCGGCACAGTGCGCCAGGGAAAGGTCGCAGTCCCGTAGTCCCCGACCGGGGCGCAGGTCCACCCGCGGCCGGCCGTTCGGATCGTTGGCGATGGTCAGCTCGATCGGGTAGACGTCGGTGTGCCCGGCGTCCCACTGCCGGAAGCGCACCGCGTCCTTCGCCGCGATCCGCCCGAGCAGCCACTGCTTACGGGCCTTCCCCGGCTGCCGCTCGTAGTCGACGGACGCGGCGGTGCCGAGGATGCCCCGCGCGGCCATCGACTGGGTCACCAGATCGGTCCAGCAGTCGAAGACGGCGGTCCACCCTTCCGGCTGACGGACCGACATCGGGAAACGTTCCGGGAAACGTTCGGCTGGCCGTGCCTGCGGATGGCTGTCGAACCGACGGTCGACCGCGCCGTCGATCTGCGCCCAGACCCGGCCGCCGACGGAGAGCTGGGTGTCCGCGACCAGTTGGGCGTCGTCGATCGACCGGACCCGGGCGACGCACTCGAACGCCGTACCGGGCTCGGGCGGTGGGCCGAAGAACCGGACGTGGCCGAGCCCGACCGGTAGCGCCACGGTCCGCATCGGCTGGGTGGTGATGAGCCAGTTTCCGATCAGCTGCAGGGCGTTGTCCAGCAGCGCGCCCGGCGGAACGGGCGCGGTGACGACGCCGCGTACGTGCATCTCGCCGAGGGCGTGCACCGTGGTGACCCCGTGGAACTGCGGACCGTGGAACATCAGCCGCTCCGCGTACATCTCCTCGGCGCTGATCCGGGGAGCGGTCTCGGTGGCCGGGTCGTGTGTCCACGGCGCGCTGACCGGGGCCGGATAGTCGGCGGCCACGTCGACCGTCGCCCGGGCAAAGCTGCCGAAGTTCACCGCGTACGAGTCCGGACCGGCTGCCCGGACCACGATCTCGACGTCCTGCGCCGGTGCGGCGATGGTCCACCGGTTGAACCGGGCGTCCCGTACACCGACCACCCGCAGACCGGGGACGGCCTGCGCGACCGCGTCCATCATGTGCGTGACGACGGTCGTCGCCGGTACCACCGGCCACCGGTCCTCGGGGTTGGGCCAGTCGGCCGGCTGCACGAAGAAGCAGTGGTCGAGCAGGTAGGGCATGGTCTGTACGGAGACCCGCAGGGTGGTCCGGGCGATCTCGGTGCGGGGCGGCGGGCCGACCTTCGGTGCCGCTGCCGTCGTGGTCGGTGCCGTCGTGGTCGGTGCCGTCGTGGTCGGTGCCGTCGGTGCCGGCCCGGCGGCGGCCGGTACGGTGGCCGACCGGGTCTCAGCCGCCGGTACGGCAGCCGACCTGGCCGGGGGCGCCGGCACCGGATCGGCTGGCCGGGTGGCGGCGTCCAGCACGGTCACCGCGCCGTCCGCCGTGTCCCGTAGCAACGCGGCAAGCTCCGCGGCGGCCTTGGACCGGCCGGCGAGCCGGTGCAACGCGCTGAGCGAACCGGCCGCCGGCTCGGCGACAGCAGACGGCCGCGCGGCAGCCGGCGGCTCGGCTTCGACCGACGGCTCGGTCCCGACCGACGGGCGGGGCACAGCCGGTGGCACAGGTGGTTCCTGAGCGGTGCTGGCCGGCGGCAGTGCCTGGCCCGACGGCGGGCCGGACGGCTGGGGCGCCGGCCGGTCGGGCAGGCCGAGCAGGGTGTCGGCACCCGGTCCGAGGCGCACCAGCGGACCGCCCAGGTCCAGCTGGATCTTCGGCCCTCGACGCGCCGGAGCAGCCGGTGGCGCCGGAGCCGGAGCGGCCGGTGCGGCGGCGGGTGGCCGCAGCGCCCGTAGGTCCGGTGCCGCGCCCTCCACCCACAGCGCGGTGGCGACCCGGCGCAACTGGTCGAGACCGGTACGGTGGCCCACGTTGACCGGCATGGCGAGATGTTCCCGACCCCGCAGGTTGTCGCTGACCAACGACGCCAGCTGTCCCGCGCCGACCTGCAGAAAGACCCGGAAACCGGCGTCGTACATCGCGGCGGTCAGCTGCCGGAACCAGACCGGCTCCATCATGTGCCGGACGAAGATCTGGTTGACCTGCTGTTCGTCGGTGGGGAACGGCGCCGTCAGGGTCGCCGACCAGACCGGGACCGTCGTCGGATGTACCCGCCAGGACTGCAGGGCAGCCCCAATCGACCGCAACCCGTCGGCGAACGCCGGGGTGTGGAAGGCCGACCGGAACGGCAACTTCTGACACAGCACGTTGCGCCGACGCAGTTCGTTGACCAGCCGGTCGACCTGCTCCTCGGGACCGTTGACCACCGACTGCGCTGGCGCGTTGTCGTGCGACAGGACCACTCCCGGAAAGTCGCCGAGCACCGGCGTCACCTGGTCGGCACCGGCGCCCACGGCGGCGAAGACGTAGCCGGACACCGCCACCGAGTCGGCGTCGAACAACTTGAGAAAGCCGTCCATGTCGGTGGTACTGACCTGCCCGGTCACCGCTGCGGCGGACCACTCCCCGATGCTGTGCCCGGCGACCGCGTCCGGGCGGATCCCGATCCGGCCGAGCACCTCGTCGAGGAACTTGCCCACCTCGATCAGACCGGCACCGTGCCGGCCCAGGTCGGCGGCGGACCATTCCCGGTCCGCCAGCCCGAAGTGCGCGGCCAGATCCTTGGTACGCGGCGTGAACTCGGCCTCCAGTCCAGGAAACACGAACGCCAGTTTCCCGCCGGCGGTCAGCAGCCCAGCCGTGGTGAACCAGATGTCCCGGGCACCACGCCAGGGCTCTCCCCGACTCACCGCGCGGCGGGCGGTGGCCAGCCGCTTGTCGGTCGGGTCCACCACCCCGATCCGGCACGGTGGCGCGCCGTGGGCCTGCGGACCGTCGGCGAACGCGGCACCGTCACGCCGTACCGTCGAATCGTCGCGGTCCAGCAGTGCGGCGAGGCCGGCCGGTTCGGCGGCGGCCAACCACAGCACCTGGTCCGGTTCGGCGACCTCGACGGCGGCCGAGCGGGCCGGTTGCCCGGCCGTGCCGTTCGGCACGGCCGCCCAGGCCGACGGGGCGGACGGCGGCTGTTCGACGATCAGGTGGGCGTTGATCCCACCGAAGCCGAACGCGTTGACCCCGGCCCGGCGCGGTCCGTCGCTCTCCCATGGCTGTGCGGCGGCGATCGGCGCGAACCGGGTCGCGGCCATCTCGTCCCGTGGCTGCCCACAGTGCAGGGTGGGCGGCAGGACGCCGCGGTGCACGGCGAGGGTCGCCTTGATCAGGCCGGCGATCCCGGCCGCCGGCATGGTGTGCCCGATCATGGACTTGACCGAGCCGATCACCGGACGTGGCCCACCCTGGTATCCACCGAACACCTCGGCGACGGTGACCAGTTCGGCGGCGTCCCCGGTCGGCGTGCCGGTGCCGTGGGCCTCGAGCAGACCCAGCGCGTCCGGCGCGGTCGGATCCAGCCCGGCGGCCTGCCAGGCCCGCCGGATGGCCAGCGACTGTCCGCTGCTCGCCGGGTTGAACATGCTCGCCGACCGGCCGTCGCTGGAGACGCCGCTGCCGCGGATCACCGCGTACACCCGGTCGCCGGCGTCCAGCGCGTCGGACAGCCGCTTCAGCACCACGATGCCGGTGCCCTCGCCGATCAGCAGGCCGTCCGCCGACGAGTCGAACGGACGGATCTCACCCTGCCACGACAGGGCCCGGAGCTGGCTGAACACCGACCAGAAGCTGATGTCGTGCACGTGGTGCACCCCACCGGCGAGCACCGCGTCCAACCGGCCGGCCCGCAGTTCGGTCATGCCCTGGTCGACCGCGATCAGTGACGAGGCGCAGGCGGCGTCGATGGTGTACGACGGACCACGCAGGTTCAGCCGGTTGGCCACCCGGGAGGCGGCGAGGTTGGGCACCAGCCCGATCGTGCCCTCGGGTTGCTGCGGGCCGAGCCGCTCGTCGAACTTGCGCCGGACCCGGTCGAGGCTCTCCGGCGGCAGGTCCGGGATCAGCTCCTTGAGGATGCCGATGACCTGGCTGGACATCCGGACCCGCTGGGCGTACCGCGCCTGCGCCGGGCTCAGGATCCCGCCCCGGCCGAGCAGTACGCCGATCCGGTCCCGGTCCGGCAGACGGTCCTGGCCGCCGGCGTCGTCGATCGCAGCGGCCGCCACCTGCAGGGTGATCAGCTGGTCCGGTTCGATGTCGCCGATCGAGGTCGGCATGATGCCGAACCGCAGTGGCTCGAAGGTGGCGAAGTCGTCGACGAAGCCACCCCGCCGGCAGTACAGCCGGTCCGGTCGGTGGGCCTGCTCCGGATCGTAGAACTCGTCGTCCCAGCGGTGCGGCGGCACGTCCGTGATGGCGTCGACGCCGTCGACCAGGTTGCGCCAGTAGGCGTCGAGGTCGGGGGCACCGGGCATCAGCGCCGCCATACCGACGATCGCGATGGTCTGGTGAGGGTCAGTCAGGTCCGACATCCGGTTCACCATCCCGAGGCGGTGTAGACCACGGAGGTGACCGCCGGGTCGCCCCAGGCGAGCTCACGCAGCAGACTCAGCGCGCCCTCCTCGGGATCGATCAGGTCGATGCCCCGGCGGGCGTACTCCCGGCTCAGTTCGGCGCTGACCATCCCGCCGTGTACGGAGCCCGGAGCCCACGGCCCCCAGTGCACGGTCAGGCAGCGCACCCCGGTGTCGGCCGCCCAGCGGCCGCCGATCCGGTCGAGCGCGTCGTTGGCGGCGGCGTAGTCGCTCTGGCCCCGGTTGCCGTACGCGGCTGCGATGCTGCCGAACAGCACCACGAAGCGTGGATCGGCACCGTCGCGCAGTGCGTCGAGCACCGTCATCGCGCCCTGCACCTTCGTCTGGAACACCCGGTCGAACGACGCGGGGTCCTTCTCGGCGATCAGCTTGTCCTCGATCCGGCCGGCCGCGTAGACCAGACCGTCGATGCGTCCGCGCTCGCCCTGGATCTCCTTGAGCAGTTGCCGGGTGGCGTCGGCGTCGGTGACGTCGAGGCTGTGGTAGCGCACCTGACTGCCGAGTTCCCGAAGTTCGTCCAGGGTCGCGCGGACCTCCCGGGCGGCCAGGATCGCCGTCGCCGCGCGGTCGATCTCCGCCGGTGCCCGCATCCCCTGGGCCACCAGCGCGGCTCGCAGCGCCGGCTTGTCGGCGGCGGCGGCCAGCGCCGGGGGCTCCGTCTCCTCCGGCAGCGGGGTCCGGCCGACCAGCTCGATGCGGCATCGGCTCGCGGCGGCCAGGGTACGGGCGAACCAGGGGGTGATGCCTCGGGCACCGCCGACGAGCACCACCACCGAGTCCTGGTCCAGACCGATCGCCTGGGCCTCGGCGGCGCCGTCACCGGCCGGGCCGGCACCGCCTGCGGCGAGCGGGCCGAGATCGACCGAGGCCAGGTCGACGGTCTGCCGGCCGGTTGTCGACCAGGTGACGATCGGGGTCTGCCCGCCGCTGAGCAGTTCGGTGACCAGACCGGTGGCAAGGCGGCTGTGGTCGGCACCCGCTGGCACTTCCAGGTAGGTCGCCGAGACCTGCGGGTACTCCCGGCTGATGGTGCGGAACAGACCGGCGAAACCGTCGGTACGCGGACCGGCGGTGCCGGCCGCGATCAGCCACCGCACCCCACCGGCGAGGGCCTGCTTGATGAACGGGAAGATGCCGGGCAGCAGCGGTCCGCCGCTGTCGCTCAGCCCGTCCAGGATGATCACGCCGTCGTAGCCGGCCACCTGGTCCGTCCCGCCAGCGTGGATCGAGCCGGTGGCACCTGCCGCGCCGCGCTGGGCGAGCTGCTCGGCCAGCGGTGCCAGCGCCGCTGACCCGCCGGTGATCAGGAAGCGGGTGCCGGCGAGCGCCTCGGGCGCGACCACCGCGCCGGTGGCCGGCACCGGCCGAGCGACGAGTCGACGGGGTGCCGCGGCGCGGTCGGGGCCGGACCCGGTCGGCGGGGCGGCCGCCGCCGGAGCCGCCTCGGGTGCCTGGTCGGCGGCCATCTTCTCGGCCAGCCACGCCACCATGGTCCGGACCGTCCGGGCCCGCACCAGATCCTCCAACTCCGACTCGTCACCATCCACCGACAACCGCAACCGGGTCGCCACCTCACCCGCAACCTCAGCCCGCTTGATCGAATCAATACTCAGATCCGCCTCAAGATCCAGATCCAACTCGATCAGATCCACCGGATACCCGGTCCGCTCACTCAACACCGCCAGGATCGCCTCCTGGAACTGCGCCACCTCCACCGACGGCGCCGACGCCGGAACCGGAACCGCAGCCGGCGACGGCGCGGCGACAGCCGGCGCAGCGGCAGCATGCGTGGGGACAGCGGTCGCCGTGACAGCAGGTGCCGTGACAGCAGGTGCCGGGTCCGGTGCGGTCACCGGTGCGGCCGGTGCGACGGGGGTGGGTGCGGCGGCCATCTTCTCGGCCAGCCACGCCACCATGGTCCGGACCGTCCGGGCCCGCACCAGATCCTCCAACTCCGACTCGTCACCATCCACCGACAACCGCAACCGGGTCGCCACCTCACCCGCAACCTCAGCCCGCTTGATCGAATCAATACTCAGATCCGCCTCAAGATCCAGATCCAACTCGATCAGATCCACCGGATACCCGGTCCGCTCACTCAACACCGCCAGGATCGCCTCCTGGAACTGCGCCACCTCCACCGACGGCCGTACCGCGACCGTCGCGGTCACCGTCGCCGTTGTGACCGGGGCCGCAGGGGCCGCTACCGGCGCGGCGGCCACGGCCCGAACGGCACTACCGGCGACCGCCGGGTCCTCGGCCACCTCCGCACGCGGCGACGCAGCTGGCTGGACGGCGGGTGCCAGCGGAGCCGGGCGGACGGCGGGTGCCGGCGGTGCCGACGAGACAGCAGGCGACGCTGGGATGGTTGGCGCGTCCGTCACCGTCGCCGCGCTGGGCGGCACCACCACCTCGGGATAGTGGCTCGGCGCGGCGATCGCCGGCTGGGCCACCATCGACTGGTACGCCGCAGGTTCGACCCACCCGTTGCCGGCTGTCGGCCGCTCCCCGAAGTACGCCAGCAGCACGTCCCGTTGGGAGGCGATCAGGTCCCGACTCGTCCGCAGGAACTCGCTGATCAGTTCGTCGCGCCCGTCCCGGTAACCAGCCACGGCACCAGCGACATGCCGGACACCGTCGCCGGTGCCTGGATGATGGCTGATTCCGTTGCCGTTGCCGGCCACGTGCGCGACACCGTTGCCGTTGCCGTTGCCGGCCAGCGGCCCGGCCCCGTTACCGTCACCGGACACGATGCCATGACCATGGCCGTTTCCGGCCTCGGTGGATGCAGTCATCGACAGCTCCTTGATTTGTCGGGGAGGCGTCATGCCGCCGGGCAGCGGCCGGCCGTGCTGATCGCGGACCAACTGCCCGTCGACCGTCCAGATCGGCCGGGTCGACGAGGCCGATGCGGTGACCTCGGCGGTCCGACGGCCCCGGAACAGCCAGCCGGTCTGCACCGGGACACCGGCGCACGCCAGCTCGGCGAGGGTGGACAGGAAACCGCGTAGCCCGCCGTCCCGCCGGCCTTCGACGGACACGGCCAGATGCGGCCGCTCGCCGAGTACCGCGTCGACCAGCCGGCTGAGCACCTGACCTGGGCCGGCCTCGACGAAGATCCGGGCCCCGGCGGCGTACATCGACTCGATCTCGTCGACGAACCGCACCGGTGCGGCGATCTGGCCGGCCAGCTCGTCGCGTACCGCCTCGGGGTTGGTCGGATAGCTGTCGGCCGTGCGGTTCGACCAGACCGGGAAGGCCGGCGCGGCCACCCGGTGGCCGGCCAGGACGGACCGGAACGCCGACACACCGCCGGCCACCACCGGGCTGTGGAACGCGCAGGCCACCGGGATCGGCCGCGCTGAGACACCGCCCGCCTTGAGCGCGGTCACCGCCTGACGTACCGCCGACGTGGGTCCGGAGATCACCACCTGCTGCGGGCCGTTGTGGTTGGCCAGGACGACCTCGTCGGACAGTCTTGCTGCGGACAGGATCTCGCTGATCCGGTCCGCGGTGGCGGCGACCGCCGCCATGGTGCCGGGGTCGGTGCCGGCCGCCGCGAGAATCGCCTCGGCCCGCTGCCGGCTCAAGGTCAACAGGGTACGGTCGTCGAACGAGCCGGCGGCGCAGAGGGCGACCAGTTCGCCGTAGCTGTGTCCGCCGGCCAGGTCGGGACGCACGTTGACCCGGCCGAGCAGGTGGTGCATGGCCAGCCCGCCGATTCCCAGTACGGGTTGCGCGACCCGGGTGTCGCGGACCCGCTCCTGCTGGCCACGGTCGCCCTCGGGGTCGAAGGCGGCCGGTGGGAACAGCGGACCGGCGAGATCACGACCGAGGTCGAGGAACCGGCGTAGCTCCGGGAAGGCGACGAAGAGGTCGGCCAGCGCGCCGGGCCGTTGACTGCCCTGGCCCGGGAACAGGAAGGCGACCTTGCCGCCGGTCTGGGTAGCGGCCGGCTGGTGCAGGCCGACGGCCGGGTCGTGGTCACCGTCGAGCGCCCGCCGCAGCAGGCCGGCGAGTTCGTCGAGGTCACTGGCGACGACGGCGACCTGCACCGGCCCGGAACGGGTCTCGCTCTCGCGGGACTGGGCGGCGGCGAGGTCGCGCAGCCGCCAGCGCCGACCCATCCGGTCGCGGGTGTCGAAGGTGGCCAGCAGCTGCCGAACGCCCTGGTGGGCACCGGCCCGGTCCCCGGCGCGGAAGCAGAACAGCTCGGCCGGCCAGTCGTCCCGGGCGTGCCGTGGCTCCGGGGCGTTGGGGTACGCGGCGAGCACCGCGTGGAAGTTGGTGCCGCCGAAGCCGAACGCGCTCACCCCGGCGATCCGCTCGGCCGCCGGCGTGGCCCACGGCCGGGCCTGGGTGTAGAAGGCGAACGGGCTGTGGTCGGGGTGCCATGCTGGATTGGGCCGGGTCAGGTGCAGGGTCGGTGGCCGTACGCCGGTGTACAGCGCCAGCGAGGCCTTGATCAGGCCGGCGAGTCCGGCGACGCACTTGGTGTGGCCGATCTGCGACTTCACCGAGCCGAGGGTGCAGCTGCCCGGTGTCGCGCCGGCCTCGTTGAACACAGTGGTCAACGTCTCCAGCTCGGTACGGTCGCCGACGACGGTTCCGGTGCCGTGCGCCTCGATCAGGCCGACCTGCGCCGGGGAGACCCCGGCCTGTCGGTACGCGCGGTCCAACGCGCGCCGCTGGCCGTCCGCCCGTGGCGCGGTCAGGCCGAGTGCCCGACCGTCGCTGGAGCCACCGAGGCCCTTGATCACCGCGTAGATCCGGTCCCCGTCCCGCTCGGCGTCGGACAGTCGCTTGAGCACGACGGCGGCGACGCCCTCGCCGAGCGCGATGCCGTCGCCGGTGCTGTCGAAGGACCGGCAGCGACCGGTCGGCGACAGGGCGTGCGCCGAGGTGAACATCAGGTAGTCGTTGATGCCGTTGTGCAGGTCGGCACCGCCGCAGATCATCAGGTCGCTGCCGCCGGAGGCGAGTTCCTTGCAGGCCGCGTCCATGGCGGCCAGCGACGAGGCGCACGCGGCGTCGACCGTGTAGTTGGGTCCGCCGAGGTCCAGCCGGTTGGCGACCCGTCCGGCGATGACGTTGGCCAGGATGCCGGGGAACGAGTCCTCGGTCACCGTCGGCAGCTGGTCGTCCAGTTCCGCAGGGACGTCCGCCAGGTACGCCGGCAGCATCGTCCGCAGCGTCTGTGCGTGCCCCATGTCGCTGCCGGCCTCGGCGCCGAAGATCACACCGGTCCGGGAATGGTCGACCCCGTCGTGACCGGGCGTGTAGCCGGCGTCGACCAGGGCCCGCTGCGAGACCTCCAGGGCCAGCAGCTGGGTCGGGTCGATGCTGGCCAGCGCGGCGGGCGGGATCCCGTACGCGATCGCGTCGAAGGGCACCTCGGCGAGGAAGCCGCCCCACTTGGAGACGCTGATCCGGCCGGTCTGGCCGGGGCCGACCTCTGGCGCGTAGTAGATGTCCGGATTCCAGCGGTGGGGCGGGACCTCGGTGACGGCGTCGACGCTGTCGAGCACCGTCCGCCAGAAGGCCGCCAGATCCGGCGAGTTCGGCAGCATGCAGGCCATCCCGACGACGGCGATGTCCAGCGGCGCGGCGTCCTGTTCCGGTACCGGCGCGGCCCAGGCGTCACGCAGCGTCCCGGCACGGATCTGGTGGAAGGCGGCCGCCTGGTCGGTGACCGTACGGTGCAGGTCGGCCACCGTCGTCTCGCTGTCGCGCAGCACCGCGACCTGCCCGGCCATGAACAGCCCTTCACTGAGCTGGGTGGCCTCGTCGACCTCGACCAGAGCGTCGCCGTCGCGCTTCTTGCCCTTGCTGGCGATCCGCAGCCGCCCGACGTTGAGCAGTTCGAGGTGCTCCCAGATCTGCCGGTTGGCCAGCCCGGCCGACTCCAGCTCGACCCGCAGGGCGTGGAAGTCATCGACGAAGTCGCTGTGCAGGCAGCGGGTCACGTGCCCGGGAGCGGTCTCCAGCAGCGCGGTGCGGGTCGCCGAGCGGGCCATCCGGGAGAACGCCGGACGGATCGCACCATGGTCGACCGCCTCGGTGGTGAACAGGTAGGCGGTGCCCATCAGCACCCCGATCTGCACCCCGCGTCGGGTCAGTGGTGCCGCCATGGCGGCGACCATCGCCGCCGAGCGGTCGTCGTGGATGCCACCGGCGAAGAACACCTGCACGTCGGCGGCCTGCTCGGCCGGGACGGTGTCGAGATGGTCGGCGAGGACGGCCAGCTGCGCCTCCCACAGCGGGAAGCTGGCCCGTGGACCGACGTGGCCGCCGCATTCGGCGCCTTCGAAGATGAACCGCCGTGCCCCGGACCGCAGGAACTGCCGCAGCAGGCCGGGCGACGGCACGTGCAGGAAGGTGCGGATCCCCTCCCGTTCCAGCTCCTTGGCCTGAGGCGGCCGCCCGCCGGCGATGATCGCGAACCCGGGGCGGACCCGCCTGATCACCTCCAGTTGCGCGGTGCGGATGTCGTCGGGGGCGAAGCCGAGCACACCGACACCCCACGGTCGGTCACCGAGGCGGGCGGCGGTCGCGGTGAGCATCTCCTCGGTACGCCCGGCGGTGGCCAGTGCCAGCGCGATGAACGGCAGGGCTCCGTCGGCGGCGACCGCCGCGGCGAAGCCGGCCTCGTCGCTGACCCGGGTCATCGGTCCTTGGGCGACCGGCACCCGCAGCCCCAGTGCCTGGGCCAGGGGGCCGTCGGGTCGCAGTACGTCGGCGGCGGTGCCGTCGGTCACGGCCTCGACGATGGCGGCCCGCAGGCCCCGTACGGCGGCGGCGCTGTCGGCCCACCGTCGCCGGAACTCGGCGGCGAGCCAGCCGTCCTGACCGACGGGCAGCAGATCGGCGCGTTGCGGTGGCGCGGTCGTGCCGGGGCGTCGGGGGGTCCGGGCGACGCCGCGGAAGCCGTCGACCAGGACGGCTTCGGATCCGTCCATCCGGCCGATCGTGGCCAGCACGTCGGTGGGCAGGTCCGATTCGGGCATCAGCGCGAGCTGGGTGTCCAGCACGACGCCGGCCGCACCGCCGGCCACGCAGGCTGCGGCGGTGTGCGGGCCGATGCCGCCTAGGGCCCAGACGGGTACGCCGAGGTCGGCCGCCACCAACTGTTGCACCAGGATGAAGGTGCTCAGCTCGCCGACCTCGCCACCGGACTCCATGCCCCGGGCGATCAGGCCGTGCACGCCGGCTCCGACCGCCGTACGGGCGGCCGTGAGACTGGTCACTTCGGCGAGCACCCGGTAGCGGGCGACCAGGTGGTCGAGGCGCCACGGCAGCTCGCCGGTGACCACCACCAGATCGATCCGGCCGCCGGTGACCTGCTCGACGTCGTCGAGCGAGGCCAGGCAGTTGGCCGGCACCCGGACGGCGACCGGCTCCGCCGACCAGGCGACGAGCTGGTCCAACGCGCGCATGGAGCGTGCCGACCCGTCAGCCAGGTCGAGCACGCCGATTCCGCCGCCCCGGCGCACCGCACCGGCGATGCGTGGGCTCGACTCGATGTGGCCGCACGGGTCGTAGGCGATCACCAGTTCGCGCGGCTCGAGTGCAGTACTCATCAGACTCCCGCTCGGTGGGCAGTGGTCGGCGGATACTGTGCTGACCGCCGGAGAATCGTGTCGTCACGGCAGCCTGGAGCGAAAATTTTCCATCCCTGGATGTCACTCCTCGGAGAAACCTAGCGGCGTTCAGTTACGGCGGTGTGAACTTTCGCGACCAACAAACTGGATCTTGCGCGGTCAGTTTCGAGCCAGCTGACCGAGAGCTGACCGACCCCGCCGACCAGTGAACATTGGCGGTCCATCATGGAACGTCTGGGCGACGACCGCGGCTGGGGGTTGTCCGCGCAGCCGCGCGCGGCAGTCGGATCATCTGCGACCCGGACGTGCCGACCGGTCGCCACCGCGACCGGCTCCGGACGCCCGCCCCTCCGCGTCGGTCCGACCGGAGTCAGCACTGTGTCATCGGTCAGGACGATGTTTGTTCGCCTCGATCATGGCGCGTGGCGCTGGCGCGGCGGGGTGGTCGACCGGCAGCATGGCGGCGTGGCACAACCTTCCCCACTCACCGAGGTACGTCGACGCGCGGGAGCGATGCGCGACGCGGGCGAACTGCCTACCGCGGTCGACTATCTGCACCGCGCGCTGACCGCCGGACGCGGCACCTTCGGCGACGACGACCCCGAGGTGCTGCGCACCGGCCACCTGCTTGCCGACCTGTACCGGGCCCAGGATGATCCGCCGGCGGCCCGCCGGGTGCTCGAGGAGACGTTGGCCGCCGGCGAACGCCGTCTCGGCGAGACCCACCCCGCCATGCTCGCCATCGCGTTCGACCTGGGCCTGGTCGCCGACGAACTCGGCAACCGGCACGAGGCCCGCCGCAACATGACACGGGTCGCCGACGCCGGCGCGACGGTGCTCGGCGCCGACCACTGGCAGGTGACCGAGGCGGTGCGCCTTCTGCGCCAGTGGTCGCCGCAGGCAGCACCGGCCGCACCGCCCGGACAGGCCGCACCGCCCGGAACTGTCCCGCCCGGACAGGCCACACCGCCCGGAACTGTCCCGCCCGGACAGGCCACACCGCCCGGATCTGTCCCGTCGGACCCACCGACGACGCTGCCCCGGCCGGACCACGACCCCGCGCCGGCTGCGCCGGGCCGGTCGCTGGCGCCGCCGCCCGACCCCGTCGTCGTCCCGGCGGCACCGAACGTCCGAGGTACGTCCGGTGTACCGGCCGTGGTGGCGATCGGCGCCGCCGCAGCCGCGGTGATCGCCGCCGTCGTCGTGGTCATGGTGGGAATGACGGTCCTGCTCGACAGGCAGACCAGTCCGACCGGGACACCCCAGCGGCCTGATCCGGCGGGCACGGGGGCAGATCCACCGACCGGGGTACGGCTCACCGACGACCGCACCGCCATCACGATCAACTGGACCGATCCGACCGCGGGAACGGTGCCGTTCATCGTGGCCAGCGGCCGCAGCGGGCAGCAACTCGGCGCGTTGGCCACGGTCCCGCCCGGCACGACGACGTTTACCGTCAACGGTCTCAATCCCGAGGCCGACTACTGCTTCGCGGTGCTGGCTGTCTACTCTGCCGACGAGTACCTACCGTCCGATCAGGTGTGCACCGGTCGCCAGAATCCGGACTGAACATTCGGATCCCTCGGCTGGCCTGCACGGATGTGAATGTCACGCGCATTCGACAGACCGGGTCCGACAGTTGTCCACAGGGCTGGTGCACGGGTTTTACGCATTGACCGCAGGGCCCATAGGATGACCTGCGGTCAGCCTGGGTGTACGCGCCGTCCGACCTGTTCGGCAGCAGCGACACGGCAACGGCGGACGACGATGAGGCACAACGGACGATCCGGCGACGTCACGGGAGGCGAGCGACTGTGTCACGTACCGGCAAAGGCATCACGCAGGGCACTGCGGCGGCGGTCCGACGTCCGTTGCGCGGCCGGGGCGCGCTGGTCACGATCGGTACGGTGACGGCCCTGGTCGCCGGGATGGGTCTGACCGTGCTGGGGCTCGGTGCCGCCGACCACGCGGTCGCCGGCTACGACGCGAGTTCCTGGCTGTGGAGTTCCGCGCGCAGCGAGCTGGCCAGAGTCAACGGGCTGACCGGTCGGGTCGACACCCGCGTG
The DNA here is from genome assembly GCF_030345095.1 of Solwaraspora sp. WMMA2056. Classification (NCBI taxonomy): domain Bacteria; kingdom Bacillati; phylum Actinomycetota; class Actinomycetes; order Micromonosporales; family Micromonosporaceae; genus Solwaraspora; species Solwaraspora sp. WMMA2056. The sequence continues at coordinate 4,074,436 of NZ_CP128360.1, read as the reverse complement.
GAGGTCGCCGACTCCCGCAGCCATCAGATGCAGATCGTCCAGACCGACCAGTTCCTCGTTCTGCGGGACCTCGCGACCGGTCAGATCAGCTCCCTCAATCTCGCCACCCTGCAGATCAGCGCGACGACCCGCAGCACCACCGGCCTCGGTGTCAGCGTCGCCCTGCATGACGACGCGGCCTTCATCGTCGACGCGGTGCAGGGAGTGGTCCGTCAGATCGACCCGAGGTCGCTGCAGCCGGTCGGTGAGCCGGTGCGCTACCCCCCGGGGATCACCGGCGGGTACTTCGACGGGGCCGGCCGGTTGTGGATCGGGGTGCCGAGCGAAGGTACCGTGTCGGCGATCACCGCCGCCCCGTTGCCGGAGGCGCCCGCGCAGGGTGCTCCGGACACGGTCTTCGACTCCTCCCTGCCCGTTGCGACGCCGACGACCCCGGACGCCACCGCCGGGCTGCCCGGGCCCACCCTGGTCCGGACGGTCGCCGTCGCGCCGCCCCGCAACGAGCTCGCCTTGTCCGCACTCGACGACGGGGTCGCGGTGCTCAACCGCACGGCCGGCACGGTGACCGTGCTGCGTGGCGACACCACCCGCGAGATCCGCCTGGACCTGCGGGGTCCGGGGATCATGCCGACCCGGTCCACCGGCGATCAGCTCGTGGTGACCGTGCCGGAGCGACGTCGGGTGCTGATGATCGATCCCGCCGGCGCGGTCAGCGAGTTGACGGTGCCCGGCGAGGGCACGGCGTTGCGCGCCGCGGTCGCCTGGGCCGGCCGGATCTACTGCGCCGACGAACGCGCCCGCGAGGTCTACGCCTTCGACGCCTCCGGCGCGGCACCGACGACGATCGGCATCCCCGAGGCATCCGGCCCCCTTGAGCTGGAGGTCCGGGAGAACCATCTGTTCATCAACGCACCCGACGCGGCCACCGCCCGGGTCGTGACCGACCAGCACGAGGTGCACGAGGTCGACAAGTACGTCAACGACATCCTCGGCGGTGACCCGCCACCGGCGCCCCCGCCACCGCCTCCGCCGCCGGCACCGACGGTCGGCCCGCCGGGCGCCCCACGCAACGTCACCGCCGCCGCCGGCGACACCACGGCGCGGGTCACCTGGCGTGCGGCACCGGACAACGGCGCGAGCATCCTGCGGTACGTGATCACCGGTGCCGGCACCACCGTCGAGGTCGGCGCCAACCAACGGTCGTTCGACGTCACCGGGCTGACCAACGGTGACACCTACCGGTTCTCCGTACACGCGGTGAACGCCGAAGGTGCCGGCCCGCGCCGGGAGTCCAATCCGGTCGTGCCCACCGCGGCGGTTCCCGACGCCCCGACCAGTGTCACAGCCGAGGCCCGCCCGGACGGTTCGGTCCTGGTCAGCTGGCCGGCCGCCGACGGGCAGGGCAACACCGTCACCGGATACGTGGTGACGGCCGGGTCTGCGCAGTCCGACGCGCCGGCTGGCGACACCGACGGCACCGAGCTGGTCGTCGCGCCCGGCACCCTCGACTACGGTACGCAGTACGCGTTCACCGTCGTCGCCGTCAGTGACCAGGGTGCCCACTCGACGGCGTCGCCGCTGAGCAACACGGTCGTGCCGTTCACGGTTCCCGGTGAGCCGGGGTCGGTGACCGCCAGCACCGTGGCCGACCAGCGCGGCGCGATCCGGGTCGGCTGGCAGCCGGCTGCCGGCAACGGCCGTCCGGTGACCGGGTACGTCGTGGTCGCCGGTGACCGACGCACCGACGTCGCCGACGGCACCGGGGTCACCGTCACCGGGCTCGGCGACGGTGCCGACGTCCCGGTGTCGGTCCACGCGGTCAACGAGGCCGGCGACGGACCGGCGGTCACCACCACCGCCCGGACCGTCGCACCGCCGAAGGTCACCGTCACCGGGGCCACCGCCGACACCAACTCGGTGACTCTGGCCTTCACCGTCGACGCCGGTGGCGGGCAGCCGAGCTGCAGTGCCGGGGTCGACGGTGGGCCGACCGTCACCGGCGGATGCGACAGCATCCGGGTGACCGGGCTGTGGCCGGGGCGGTCGTACACCCTCACTGTGCGTGCCAGCAACGCCGCCGGCACCGGCACGGCCGGCCACACCCGGGCGACCGCCGCCCTCCAGGGGACCGCCACCTGCGTGAACGGACCGGACGGCGAACAGCGGACGTACTGCGACTCCGACGTGCCGGGGCGCAACGGCAACGAGATCTTCGCCGTACCGGAGCAGGACAACGACCGTCAGGTGGGTTGGGTGCCCAACGGCACCCGGTTGACCGCGCTGTGCCGGCGGTCCGGTGAGCACGTCGACGCCTGGATCTACAACGGGAACAAGGCCAGCACCTGGTGGATCCGGGTCGAGTACTCCGGCCAAAACTACATCCCGTGGGCCTGGCTGAACCTGGCCGGCGGCGACAACCTGAACGCACTGCCCACCTGCTGACCACCCGGCCCGGGTGGTCAGCCCGGCCCGCCGTGGCCCAGCACGCCCGGCCGGTCACCCAACCGGCCACGATCCGCTCGGCAAGGAGAACGACCCCGTGACCGCGACCGCACCCTTGACTCCGTCCGAGGTGGCCGGCTTCGCCTCGGTCGCCACCCGCCTTGCCAGCCGGATCGCCACCGTGGTGCTGGGCAAACCCGAGGTGGTCCGGCTCGCGTTGACGGCCCTGTTCGCCCAGGGGCACGTGCTGCTGGAGGACGTACCAGGGGTGGGCAAGACGACGCTGGCCCGGGCGATCGCCGCCACGGTGCACGGCCACTGGCGGCGCATCCAGTTCACCCCCGATCTGCTGCCGGCCGACGTGTCCGGGGTGACCATCTTCAACCAGTCGACCCAGGGTTTCGAGTTCCACCCGGGACCGGTGTTCGCCAACATCGTCATCGCCGACGAGATCAACCGGGCCTCCCCGAAGACCCAGTCCGCGCTGCTGGAGGTGATGGAGGAACGGACGGTCACCGTCGACGGGGTGCGGCACGCCGTCCCCCGGCCGTTCCTCGTCGTCGCCACCCAGAACCCGGTCGAGATGGACGGCACGTACCGGCTGCCGGAGGCGCAACTGGACCGCTTCCTGGTCCGGTTGTCGGTGGGCTATCCCGACGAACAGACCGAGATCGAGGTGCTCCGTGGCGCAACGCTGCGCTCTCCGGACGCACTCGAAGCGGTCACCGACACCGCCACCGTCGGCGAGCTGATCCGGTTGGCCCAGCGGGTGCACATCGCCGACCCGCTCTACGGGTACGCCGTCCGGCTGGCCACCGCCACCCGGTCACATCCTCAGGTCCGGGTGGGGGTCAGTCCACGGGGGGTGATCGCGTTGACCCGTGCCGCGTGCGCGTACGCGCTCGTCAACGGGCGCGGCTTCGTCCTGCCGGAGGATCTCAAGGCGCTGGTGGAGCCGGTGTTCGCCCATCGGCTGCTGCTCACCGCCGACGCCCAACTGCGGGGCGTCACCGCCGCCGAGGTGCTCGCCGAGGCGACCCGCGCGGTGCCGGTGCCGCTGCCCTCGGGCCAGCCCGCGCCGACGCCGGTCTGAGCCGGCCGCCATGACCGTCACGTCCCGCTGTCTCGGCCTCGGTGTCGCTTCGGCGCTGCTCACCGTCGTCGGCTCCGTGCTCGGGTACGCCGAGCTGGTGCTGCTCGGCGCCGCCGGGCTGGTCGTGATCGGCTACGCCGCCGCCGCCGTGTCCTGGCAGCCTCGTCTGGCGGTACGCCGCAGCGTGCAGCCGGACCGGGTGAACCGGGGCGACGAGTGTGTCGCGACCCTGGTGATCGACAACCAGCGCCGCTGGGGGTCGGCGAGTCTGCTCGCCGAGGAACGCTGCGGACCGCGCTGGCTCACGGTGCCGCTGGTCAGACTGCGACCCGGGGCGCAGACGACAGTGCGCTACCCGGTGCCGACCGACCGGCGCGCGGTGCTGACGGTCGGCCCGCTGCAGGTGTCCCGCCGGGATCCGTTCGGGCTGGTCGCCCTGGCCCGCCGGTACGGTGATCCGGTCCAGGTCTGGATCCGGCCGCAGGTGCACCCGTTGCAGGCGGTGCCGGCCGGGGTCGCCCGCAGCCTCGACGGGCAGATCGACCGGGTCCCGCACGGCAGCATCACCTTCGACTTACTGCGGGAGTACGTCGTCGGCGACGAGCTCCGTCGGGTCCACTGGCGCACCAGCGCCCGGATCGGCCAGCTGATGGTGCGTGAGCAGGTGGACACCAGCCTGCCCCGGCTGGTGGTGCTACTGGACAACCGGATACTCGCCCACCCGGACAGCACCAGCGACGGTTCGCTCACGTTCGAGGCGGCCTGCGAGGCCGCCGCGTCGGTCGTCGACGCCGCGATCCGGGCGGAACTGCCGGTACTGCTGCGGATGGTGGTGGACCAGACGCCCGTCGACGGCCACCCGCTGGACAGGTTGGCCGCGGTGACGTTGGCCCCGGCCGGGCGCCTCGCCGGACCCGACCCGGTCCGGCAGGTCTGCGACCAGCTACGTCAGCAACGACCGGGCGACACGCTGGTCTACCTGACCGGTGCCGGCGACAGCGAGGCCGTCGCGCGCGTCGGTGCCCTGAAGTCGGTGTTCCCGGTGGTGCTGGTCGGTCGGATCACGGGTACGCCGGCCCCGGCAGCCGGGGCCGGCGCGGTGCCGCTCGCCGGCGTACTGGTCGTCGACGCCGCCGACGGTGCCGAGTTCGCCGCCGGCTGGGACGCGGTGGGTGCCCGGTGAACGGCACCCGGCGCAGGAGCGGAGTCGATCGGCTGGCGGTGCCGGCGGTGCTGATCGTGCTGATCGGGTGCGCGGCGGCCCTGCTCGGGCGGATCTATGACGGGCCGGTGGCCACCTGGCTCGTCGCCGGTGCCGGCGGAAGCGCCGTCGTGGTCGGCACGGTCGCCCGGCGGCTGCCGAACTGGCAGGTGGCTCCGCTGTCGGTGATGTCGATGGCCGGCTACCTGCTGGCCGCCGGGTGGTGGACGGCGCGTCGGTCCGAGCTACCTGGTCCGGTGTCGGTGCTGCTGGCCGAGGCCGCGGTCAACGGTGTACCCCGGCTGTTGACCGCGATGATCCCGATGGAGCCGGTGCCGGACACGGTACTGGTGCCGGTCGTCGCCAGCTGGCTCGCCGGCTTCACCGCGACCGAGCTCGCGGTCCGGGGCCGGCGGATGCTGCTCGGCTGCCTGCCGCCGGTGCTGCTGTTCGGTGCCGCGGTGTTCGTCGTCGGCCCGAACGCCGAGCCGGCACACTGGCCGGCGGTCGGTTTCATCGCGGCGACGGCGCTCGGTCTGGCTCTCACCGCAGAGGCGCGCGCCGGTGGGACGGCGACGCCGCAGGCGGGTGTCGCGTCGGCGTCGGGCGGGAGCCGGCCGACGCCGACGAGGGTCGGTGCGCTGCGGCTGCGTTCGGCGGCGCTGTCCGCCGCCGGTGCCGGTGCGGTGCTTCTCGTGGTGGCGCTGACCGCCCCGGTGCTGGTCGCCCGGATCGCCACCACCGGCGTCGATCCCCGGCGCTACGTCACCCCACCGCAGGTGGACAGTCTCGACGAGAATCCGTTGAGTCGGATCTCCGGTTGGGCGCTCAACCCGGACCAGCCGTTGTTCGACGTACAGGTCACCGCCGTCGCCGGCGGCAGCGACGAAGCGCCGGTCGGACCGGCGGCACAGGCCGGCCCGGCACGGCTACGGCTGGCGGTGCTGCACGACTACGACGGAGTGACCTGGCGGGTCGGCGGCACCTACCGCAACGCCGGCCGGGTCCTGCCGGAGTCCCCGTCGGACGGGATCACGCTGGCCCACGCCGAGAGTCGGCCGGTCCGCCAGCGGATCACCGTCGCGCAGCTGACCGGTCGGCTGCTGCCCGCGATACCGACCCCGTCGCGGGTGGACGGGGTCCGGGTCGCCTACGACGCGACCAGCGGCACCCTGCTGCACCCGGAAGGGCTCACCGCCGGGGTGAGCTATCAGGTCGAATCGGTGCCGCCACGGCCCGCGCTGAACGCGTTGACCACGGCCGACGTACCGGCCGGCGAGTCGGTGGCGCGGGTGCTGCGAGTCGCCGACGGCGTACCGGCCGACATCAGCCGGCTGGCCCGGCAGCTCGCCGAGGACAACGGTGCACCGTATCAGCGTGCGTTGGCCGCCGAACAGTTCCTCGCCGAGCACTACCGGTTGGTCGCCGACGCGCCGAGTGGGCACGCGTACCCGAATCTGGGCTTCTTCCTGCTCGGCCCCCGCGATGCCGGCGGCCAACGCGGCACTTCCGAGCAGTTCGCCACCGCGTACGCCCTGCTCGGCCGGCTGATGGGCCTGCCGACCCGGGTCGTCGTCGGGTTCGTCGGGCCGCCCGGTGGCGGGATGGTGCAGGGCGTGCACGCGGTCGCCTGGCCGGAGGTGCTGTTCGCCGGTGTCGGCTGGGTACCGTTCGATCCACTGCCTCGACCGGACTCCACCCCCCGCCCGGTCGAGGAGGATTTCCGGCCGGCGCCGGTCGAGTCGACACCGCCGGTGGAGCCGACCTCGCTGCCCGAGGTCGACGCGGCACCCACTCCCCCGTCGGCGGCGGCAGGCGGGTCGCCTCCCGCGCGTGGCGACGGGTGGCTGATCTCCACCGCCGGCGGCGCCATCGTCGCCGTCCTCGCCGGGGGAATCGTCGCGGTGCTGGTCCTACGCCGCCGGCAGCGGCGGCACCGGTTGGCAGTCGGGGCACCGGCGGACCGGATCGCCGGGGCCTGGCTGGAGGTGGTCGACGCCCTGCGGCTCGCTGGTCATCCGGCCGGCGCACATCTGTCCGCCAGTGAGGTGACCCGGCACAGCGGGTCGCTGCCGGGCGGGCCGCTGCCGAGCCTGGCACCACTCGCCGAGGTGGTGAACCTCGCCACGTTCGCACCCAGGCAGGCCGACCAGGGGCAGGCGACCAGGGCCGGGACGTACGCCACCGAGTACGTGGCAGCGCTGCGTTCGCGCCGCCCGTGGTGGCGACGGATCCTCTGGTCGCTGCATCCGGGGCCGTTGCGCTGGCGCCGGCGAGGGTCGCCGACATACCGGCGCGGTCACCACTGACGTTAGGCTTACCTAAGCGTTGGTGGACGGGAGGCGGAACGGTGACCGCAACGTCGGAGGACACCCGGACAGAGTCGTTGGCACAGCTGCTCGGCGGTCGGCGTGGCGCGGTCGACGCGACCGCACCACCGGTGGCGTTCGGACTCGGGTGGGCGCTGGGTGGGCAGTCGATCTGGATCGGCGTCATCGCGGCGGTCGCCACCGGTGTGCTGATCGCGGCGCTGCGGCTGCGCCGCGACGACCGGCCCCGCTCGGTGCTGATCGGGCTGCTCGCGGTCTGTGTGGCGGCGATCATCGCGCTCTACACCGGCCGGGCCACCGACTTCTTCCTGCTGCAACTGCTTTCCAACGCGGCGAGCGCGTTGGTCTGGATGGTCAGCATCGTGGTGCGCTGGCCGTTGCTGGGCGTGGTGGTCGGTGGGGTGCTGGGCCAGCGTGGCCGGTGGCGGCGTGACCCGGAGCTGCTGCGGGCGTACGGTCGCGGCAGTTGGGTGTGGGTCGGTCAGTACGTCGTCCGGGTCGCGGTCTTCGTCCCGCTGTACCACGCCGACCAGGTCGTGGCGCTGGTGGTCGCCCGGGCCGGGCTGAGCTGGCCACTGGTCGCCACCTGCCTGGCGGTGAGCTGGTGGGTCGTCCGCCGGTCACTGCCGGCCACGCACCCTGGCTTACGTCACCCCCGGTCCAGTACGGTGTCCCCCGCTGACCCGGCGCCGGCCACGGCACCGATCACGGCACCCCGGCCGGCCAGCGTGACCGACACCGCGGACAGTGTGCCCCGACCGGGCTCCTGACGCCGCCCCCGGCCAGCTTTGACGATGCCGCCCGGACCGGGCCAGGGGCCGCGCCAGCCGGCTGCCGGCACCTCGCCACCCGGCCGCCGGCAACGGACCGTCCGGCGAGGACCGTCCGGCCGATCTGCGGATGCCGACGGGCTCGCCGCCTGAACCACCGCCCCTCGGGTGTGACTAGAGTGACGTCGCTGTCCCAATGTCCCTGTCCGAGGAGGCCGGCGATTCGTGGCCGAGAAACCCGCTGACCCTGCTGGTGCCGCTGGACGCGGTGGCCCGGCTGCGGAAGGTGCCCTCGCTCAACCGACGGTCGAGCTGAACGTGCTCGGCGGCCGGGTGGCCGCCGGAGGCTACGACGAGCCGACGGTCGAACAACCGATCGTCCGTCGACCGGGCGGTCCACCGCAACGGCAGGCTGGTCCGGCGGACCGCGCCGCCGACGGACTCGACGAGCCGACCGTGGAGCAGCCGGTCGTCCGGCCCAGATCCGCGCCGGCGGCGAACCGTTCGGCCTCGCCGGCCCCCGCAGCCGCGTCGGCCGGCGCACCACAACCGGCACCACACACGTCACAGGCACCACAACCGGCGCGATCGGCACCACAACCGGCACCACAACCGGTGCCACAGGCACGACAGCCGGAGCCGGAGCCGGTGGACGTCGCGACCGCAGCGGCCCCGACCCCCACCCCGGCGGGTGCGTCGAGCCGGTCGACGCCGACGGCACCACCGGACGAGCCGGACCGGTTCATCGCGGTGGTCCGTCGGTACGGGTGGGTTGCGGCGGCGGGCGCGGTCGCGACGGTGGTGCTGCTCTGCTCGGCGCCGTTCGTGTCCGGCAACGGACTGACCTGGACTCCGGCGGACTCGTCGCTGACCCCGTCGCCGCCGGCACCGACGGTCAGCGAGTCCGCACCACCGCCGACCCCGCAGACGACCGAGGTGTCACCGGCGGCTGGGGCGGGCCGCGACGGCGAACCGGCGGCACCGGCGGGTGACCCGCAGGGCGTCGCCCGGCCGCCGTCGTCGCCGGCCCCGTCCGTGGCGCCGACTCCGGTGCCCACGCCGCCGCCGGCCAGTGCGGCTCCTCCGGCGGCCGCTCCGGTGCGGCTCGGCCCCGACTCCGACGACGACCTGCGTCGGATGCTCGACGACTACTGCAAGCAGCGTTTCGGCGGCCCGTGGATGGCCTGGCCCAGGAGTTGGCCGGGGTCCGGCAACGACTGGGAGTGTGTCCGGCCGTGGACCAGTGACGACCACGATCTCGACGTCGGCCGGGCCTGCGTCACCCGCTACGGGGAACCGGCGTACGCCGAGGCCGGCGACCGCCGGGATCCGTTCAGCTGGCGCTGCTACCGACGCTGACGTGACCGCTCCGGCAACTGCCGGCCGGCCTACCGTCCAACCGAAGGTGTGGTGGGCCGACCGGGATCGCTGCGTTGGCCGATCCCGGCCGACCCACCACGGGCGGGCCTGACCGTGGGAATCAGGCCGTCTGCGGGCGGTCCGGGCACTCCGTCACCGGAGTGCCCGACTCGCGAGGGTGGGGCGGTTGGTATGTGGGTGATGCGGGTGTCGAGGTGTCCGGGTGGGCGGGGCCGGCCGCCCACCCGGACACCGGTCCATCAGTTGCCCGGGAACAGCAGGGCGTAGTCCGCGAAGGCCATCGCCAGGTCCGACTGTGCCCAGAACCGGTGGTACTCGAACTGCGGCTCCGGTCCACCGTTGAGGTACGCCTCGACCTTCGGCCAGTCGGGGTCGTCCTTGTAGAAGGATCGGATGTCCACGAAGCTCTTGCCCGGCTCGATGACGTCACCGTTGGGCATGGTGCCCCGCCAGCCGTTGGGGATGTAGAGCCCCTGTCCGGTGGAGGCGTTGTAGACGTCGTCGAAGCGGCGGTAGTCGCCCCGGGTCTCCACCGTGGTGACACCCTTCGGGCCGGCGTTGGCGTGCAACGCGTCCAGCAGACCCTTGGCGGTGTCCCGGGCGGCGGTGCTGCCCGATCGCGCCGCGTACCACATCAGGGTCCGGGCGTAGGCGGAGGCGACACCGACGTCCTGGCCGTAACCGGTGACCTCGACGCGCAGGTTGCTGTTGGCGCCGGGGTTGGTCGCGTTCCAGGTGTCCGGCGCGCCGCTCCACCGCATGGTCGACGGGATGGAGAACTCCCCGCCGGTGCCGATCTCGGTGTGCGAGATGGCCCACGGGACCCACTTGTCCAGGATCCGCTTGGCCCGTGCGTCGCCGGTGACGTGGTAGACCTCAGCGACCCGCTGCAGGGACCAGACCTGCATGCCGAACCACTCGTTGCTGCCCGGGTCGTGGTAGACCGGGTGCTCCGTGTAGTACATGCCGTAGAAGGTCGGGGTGCCGGCCGGCGGCTGGGCGTAGGAACCGTTCCAGCTGTTGGTGGCACCACCGGCGATCGCGCCGTCGGCGGACTGCAGCCACTGGTAGAACTCCATCTGCCGGTTGAAGCTCTGTGTCCAGTCCTGGTTCGCCGTGGCACCGCGCGGACGCAGCTCGGGAACGTTGGTCAGCGCCCAGGCCGCGAACGGGTTCTGGTAGCCCATGTGGTTGTGGCTGGAACCGATCCGCCACGACCACGCCGCCGAGGTGTCGGTGGCGCCACCCCAGGCGTAGTACCAGGACATCAGGTAGTGCGCCGAGTCCTTGCCGGTACCGGCCGGGCAGGTGGTCGCGCCGACGCAGTTGCCGATGCGCTTGAAGTACTTGTCGAACATCGCGTACCGCAGGTAGTCGCCCATCCGGGCGGCCTTGGCCACGGTCGCCGCGACGTCGGCCTGCTTGCCCTGCTCACGGGCCCAGATCAGCGCCCAGTAGGCGGCCTGGATCGCGCGGGCGTCGGCGTCGGGGGCGTTGGTGTACTTCCACTGTGACGCCGGGGCGTTGGCCTCGGCGACGAACAGGTCGAGGTAGCCGTTAGGGCCGCCGTGACGCTTGGTGTCGCAGGACGGCTGCGGAACCGTCTCCCACACCGACTCCTGCGGGCCGCGTTGGAAGGTGTTGATGTACGCCGGCCGGGTGGTGCCGTCGCCGCAGCGACCGAACCCGTAGACGTTGTCGACGTCGAGCAGCCAGTGCATGCCGTAGATCTGTCCGGTGCCGTACGCCGACTGCAGCTCGTTGCGCAGCGGGTCGACGCCGACCGGCACGTTCTGGTTCAGCCGGGACGGGTACTGGTTCGGCTGCAGGTACTCGGCGGCGTACTGCGGGGTGCCGGCGACGCCTGCGGTCGGCTGGTCCGCCGTACCGGGGATGATGTAGCGCTCCATCACGGTCCAGGCGTTGTTGAACGGCGCCCAGTTCTCGGTGACCCGGCCGTAGCTGGCCTCCAGCCAGATCCAGAAGCTGAACGCCTCCGAAGTGGTCTCGTGGCCGTGGTCCGGGGCCTCGACGATCAACGTCTCGATCGAGTGGTACGGCACACCCTCGGGACTGAAGTACCCGGAGTTCTTGATCTTGCCGTACTGCTCCAGGAAGCGCTCGATGTACTCGTTGTCGCCACCGGGCGAGTCGTTGTCGATCTCGGTCACCACGATGGACAGCGGCGCGATACCGGTCGCCGTCGCGGTGATCGTCGCCGTACCGCTGACGGTGTCCTCGTCCTCGGCGGCCGACACGGTGACCGTCGCCCCGGTGTTCCAGTTGCTCGGGGTGAGGGTAACCGACGACGGCGACCGGGTGATGCTGCTGTCACCGGCGATGGCCAGGGTGACCGGCACGTTCGCGGTCGGCGCGGAACTCAGCCGCAGGTTGAAGGTGGCGCTGCCGCCTTCGTCGACGCTGACCGACGACGGGGTCGCGACCAACGTCGGACCGGGGTTGGCCCGGCCGACGGTGAAGGCCCGTTCGGCCGTCGCCGTGGCACCGGCGTTGTCGTACGCCCGGGCCTGGACCGTGTAGCTGCCGGCGGGCAGGTCCTCCAGGACGTACTGGTACGGGCTGGTGGTGTCGGTGTTGACCAGCATCCCGTTGCGGTAGAACTCGACCCGGTCGATGGTGCCGTCGGGGTCGCTCGCGGTGGCGGTCAGCGGCACGTCGGCGGGGGCGGTGAAGGGCCCCGACGGGACGGTCAGGCCGACTGTCGGTGGCTGGTTCTGCTGGGCGCCGTTGCAGGTCACGCCGTTGATGGAGAACGAGGTGGGCTTGGGGTTCGACCCGGTGTGGCTTCCGTTGAAGCCGATGCTGGTCGACTGGCCGGTGGCGAGATTGCCGTTCCAGCCGGCGTTGGTGGCGGTCACCACGTTGCCGGACTGCGTCCAGTTGGCCGACCAGCCCTGGGTGACCCGCTGGCTACCGGGGAAGGTGAACCGCAGGGTCCAGCCGGTGAGCGGGTCGCCAAGGTTCTCGATCGTCACGTTGGCGGTGAAGCCGTTGTTCCAGTCGTTGGTCGCATAGACGACGTTGCAGGCGGTGGCCGCGTTGGCGACGCCGGGGACGACGGCGACACCTCCGACGACCATCGCGCCGGCGGCGAGCATCGCCAACCGTCGTCTCGTAGCGGTCAATCTCATGTGCGGGGTTCTCCTCGCGGACCAGGCCGAGACAGTGGGGGTACGGCTCGGCTTGGCGCCTGATGCGCGGTGGGCGATGTCGTGGAGCAGCGCGCGGGACGCAAGGCGCCGGATTTGTTGGTGGAACCCGTCCCGGACCGGGGTCGGCGTACGGCCGGAAGCGCCTGAACCGGCGAATCCGGAACATGTGCGTGGTGCCGTACCGGCGTGACGCCGGATGCCCTCGGCTACCCCTGTCGCGCGGTCTGCTGGCTCCCACCGCGATGGTCGACAGTGTTACATGGGAGCGCTCCCGCATCAAGTGGCAACATCGACGGCCTTGCCCTCGGACGCGGATCTGACCGGCCCGAGCTGGGCGTTCACCCCGGGGCGGGCACCGGCGACCCGCGCCACACCACCTACCGACATGTTTCGATCTCGTTTTGGGTCTTTCACAAACCCGTGACGGGGACTACAGTCCAAAACCAACGTCGATGGGAGCGCTTCCATCGACAGACTTGGCAGTAGTTGATGCTACACCGTACTTGCGGTGCACCGCCGTCCGAGGCGGAGCGCCGCTACCGGACGCACCACCGCCGGCGGGCCAGCCCGGACTCCGTCGGCGGTTGCGGACACCACCCGGGAGAGGAGGTGGATCCAGAGCCACTAGCGTGGCCCGGCTCCCGCGCGTCACGCACGACCTGGACGCCAAACCGCTCGTGCGTGGAAGCAACTGATGGTGGGGACGGGGGTTGCCCTCCCCGTCCCCACACTAGTTTTCTGATCACCACGGGGAATCGGTCGACCCGGCAACCCGGGCCGCCGTCCGGCCGACGTCCGGACCGTCACGTGCCCGCCCGTACGGCACCTCCCGGTCCACCGCACCCGGCGGCGAGGCCGTTCCCTCGCCCGTTCACAGTCAGCCGAATCCCCCACTCACGCGACCCCGTCCGGCACACCGTGCCCGTGCCGCATCAGCAGTGGAAGGGATACCACTGTCGAGGAGTCCCGATGGCCGCACTTTCCCACCGGCACCTGCAGCGCCGGGCAGAGCGCTCCGCCGCTGGTCCGGCTGGCGCCGGCACCGAGCCGCCGCAGCTGCGGCCCGCCCCGGAGCGACCGCTGGGCCTGCACTTCCCGGACGGCTTCCAGTGGGGCGCGGCGACATCGGCGTACCAGATCGAGGGTGGTGCCAAGGAGGACGGTCGCGGCGAATCGATCTGGGACACCTTCAGCCACACCCCCGGGCGCATCCGTGGCGACGACAACGGCGACCTTGCCGCGGACCACTACCACCGCTACGACGCCGACCTCGATCTGATGCGCGATCTCGGGCTGCACAGCTACCGCTTCTCCATCTCCTGGCCCCGGATCCAGCCGGACGGCACCGGCGCACCGAACCAGCGCGGCGTGGACTTCTACCGCCGGTTGGTCGACGGCCTGCTCGACCGGGGCATCGCGCCGATGGCCACGCTGTTCCACTGGGACCTGCCCCAGGCCCTGCAGGACACCGGCGGCTGGGAGTCGCGCGACGTGGCGTACCGGTTCGCCGAGTACGCGGAGATCCTGTTCCGGGCACTCGGCGACACCGTCGGGGTCTGGTTGACGATCAACGAGCCGAAGACCGTGGTGCAGAACGGGTACCTCACCGGACACCACGCGCCTGGCCTGCCCGACCCGGACGCCGCGTACCTGGTCGCCCATCACCTGCAACTCGCGCACGGTCTGGCGGTGCAGGCGCTGCGCGCCAGCCGTACGGCGTGCCGGATCGGCCCCGCGCTGAACCTGCATCCGTGCTATCCCGCCGACGACAGCGCCGGCGCGGCCGCTGCGGCGCGCCTCTACGACGGGTACGAGAACCGGCTCTACCTCGACTCCATCTTCCTGGCAAGTTACCCGGCCGACGTCCTGGCCGACCTCGGCCCGGACAGCCGGATGGCCCGTGGCATCCGCGACGGTGACCTGGAGATCATCGCGGCGCCGGTGGATCTGCTCGCGGTGCAGTACTACACCCCGTTGTACGTCACCGCCGACGGCACCACCGTGAACCGGTGGACCACGTCGGAAGCGGACTGGCAGCAGATCTACCCCGACGGCATGTTCGACGTGTTGACCAGGGTGCACCGCGACTACGGCGCGGTGCCGATCACGATCACCGAGAACGGGCTGCCGACCCCGGACCGCGTCGGGGCCGACGGCACCGTCGACGACCCGGGCCGGATCATGTTCCTGCGCGACCACCTCGCGGCCGTGCACCGGGCGATCGGCACCGGAGTGCCGGTGGAGAGCTACCACGTCTGGTCGTTGATGGACAACTTCGAATGGGCCGAGGGGTACGAACAGCGCTGGGGCCTGATCTACGTCGACTATCCCAGTCAACGACGGATCCTCAAGCGCAGCGCACACTGGTACCGGCGGGTGATCACCGAACACGCGGTCTGACCTGCGGCCACCCGCTCGACACGGTCGCCGGGCTCGGCAAGGTCCGCCCTGTCGCCCCCGCAAGGTCCACCCTCCGGTGGAACCCGGCGACCGGAAGCGAGGAACGCCCACGTACCGCGTCGGCGCGGCGACACACTGTGGTCATGGTGTTCGCGCCCGGTCTGCGGTTGGACCGCCGGTACGTGCTCGCCGACCTGATCGGGCTGGGCGGCATGTCGCAGGTCTGGCGGGCCGACGACGAACTGCTCGACCGGACGGTCGCGGTCAAGGCCCTGACGCCGCCGGTCGCGCCAGCGGTACGCGCGGCCTGTCGACAGGAGGCCCGTGCGGCGGCCCGGATCACCCATCCGCACGTCACCCAGGTGTACGACTACGGTGAGGCGTGTCTGGCCGGCGACGAGGTGGTCCCGTACCTGGTGCTCGAACTGGTGGACGGGGAAAATCTGGCCGCACGCCTCGCCGACGGGCCGCTGCCCTGGCCAGCAGCCGGGTGGCTCGCCGCGCAGGTCGCCAGCGGGCTGGCCGCCGCCCACCGGATCGGCGTGGTGCACCGCGACGTCAAGCCCGGCAATGTCATGCTGACCGCCACCGGGGCGAAGATCCTCGACTTCGGTATCGCCGCCGTCGTCGACGGTGCACCGGCTCCGGACGGCCCGCCCGCACCGGAGGCCGGCTGGCTGCTCGGCACCCCGACGTACGCCGCTCCGGAGCTGCTCGGCCACGGCCCGGCGCATCCGGCCGCCGACGTGTACGCCCTCGGCGTCCTGTACTACGAGATGCTGACCGGTTCGCCGCCGTCACCGGCGCGCAGCTGGTCGGAAGCGGCGCAGCAGCTGCGGCGGGCGGCCGACCCGGTCCGGCCGGCCGCGCCCGGACTGCCGCCGGCGGCGGCCGACCTATGCCTGGCCTGCCTACGTCGCGACCCGGCGGCCCGGCCGAGCGCCGCCGAGGCTGCGGCGGCGTTGCACGCTCTGCTCGGTGTGCAGGTCGACCTGCCGATCCCGGCCCCCAGCGGCAGGGCGGCTCGGCCCGGCGTCGTCGACGGGGCGCCCCGTCGCGGCGACCGGACCCTGGTCGAACGCACTCCTGCCACCGGAGTGGCCGGCCCGGCCCGGGTCGCCGCCGCCCGACCACCCCGGGCCGTCTCGGCCCGGTCACCGGTCGTCGAAGCCGACCCCGGGCCGGCCGGCACCGCCGACGGCCCCGGTCGACGGCCCGCACTGGCCATGGTCGGCCTGGCAGGCGCGGGTGCGGCCGCGCTCATGGCGGCCACGGTCGTCGCCGCCGCGTTCCTGATCGCCCCGACACCGGTCGAGGACAGCCAGGTGGCGCCGACGGCGGTGGGCACCCCGCCGGTGTCCACCACACCGGTGGGGCCAGGGCTGGCCGCACCCGAGCTGCTGGTGGCGGCGGCGTCGGTCGTCGAGCAGTTCGACCTGGCCGTCGCCGACGCCGCCGCGACCGGATCGGTCCGCGCCGACGCGGCCGTCGACCTGCGTACCGCCGTCGACCAGCTGCGGCTCGTGGTCGCCGACGGCACCACCACCGAGCACCTGCGCGGCCAGGTGGGTCAGTTGCGGACCCGGCTCGCCGAC
Organism: Solwaraspora sp. WMMA2056; assembly: GCF_030345095.1. NCBI lineage: Bacteria > Bacillati > Actinomycetota > Actinomycetes > Micromonosporales > Micromonosporaceae > Solwaraspora > Solwaraspora sp. WMMA2056. The sequence goes on along the minus strand of NZ_CP128360.1, from coordinate 4,058,052 downwards.
CACCGGCAGGCGGGCGCCGTCGACATCGACGTGGCGATCAGCCTGGACCTGATGCTCGCCGCGCTGGTGGCCCGGGCCGGTGACTGAACCGGCGCACGCCACCGGGCCGGTGACCGGGCCGGCGGACACGCCACCCGGCCCGATGGCCGGCCGGTTCAGCGGGGCAGCGCCTGCTGGAGTTCGGCGCGCAACGCCGGGGTCAGCATCTCCCCCGCCTGCTTGGCCAGCCGCGCCATCTCGTAGCCGACCACGCCGATGTCGGCGTCACTGGCCGCCAGGGTGGCCAGGATCGAGCCGTCCCGGATGTTCATGATGAGAAAGTAGCCACGGCCCATCTCCACCACGGTCTGCTTGACCACGTCGTTGTCGAACATCTGCGCGGCACCGGTGGTGATGCTCATCAACCCGGAGGTGACCGCGGCGAGCTTGTCCGCGTGGTCACGTGGCAGGTGGTCCGAGACCGCGACGAGCAGCCCGTCGGACGACACCACGATGGCGTGGGCGACTCCCGGCACGCGTTCGGCGAACGCGCTCACCAACCAACTGAGGTCGCGTGCCTCCTGGCTCAGCGTTCTCACTGTCGTTCCTCCTCAACACGGCGGCCGACCGGCGCCAGGGTCATCTCACCGGGATCTTCGGACTCGGCCCGTCGCACGCCGCCGTAGAAGCTCGACAGCATGCTGCTCACCGCGTCCGGGTCCGGTTCGTCTCGGGGTGCCTGCGGAGCAGGCGGTACGGGTTCGGCCGCGACCGGCAGCGAGGCCATCGGCACCCGTACCGGCAGGCCCTTGTCACTGGTCCCGGCGGTGACCGGCACCACCGGCGGCGCGGGGGTCGGCGGCAGCGGGGCGATCGGCCCACGTTGCCGCTCCCACCAGACGCTGCCGGTGCCGGTCACCGCGACGCCGCCGGCCGAGGCGAGGATGTCCTCGGCCCGTGCCGAGGTCGGGCGCTTGCCGGCCCGGCGTACCGGTGCCGTCCGACCGGTGGCCGCCACCGGACCGGCCGGCAACGCCGCCCGCTGCTGGGGAGCCACCGCGAGCCGCTGCCCGGCGACCGCCGGTGGAGCGGACACCACCACCGGCTCGGCCTCGCCGGGCTGGCGGGGTGCCGGCGCGGCGAACGCCGGGCCGAAGCCGGCGCCGACGATGGCCGGCGGGCGACCCGCGACGGGTTCGTCCGGGAGGGCCCGGGCAGCCGCACCGACCGCACGGATCTCCCGGGTCGGATAGTCGGTGTTCCTGCGTCCCGCCGGCACCGCGTACGGCAGGTCCTGCTCGGGCGGTGGGGCGAGGACCGCCGCCGGCAGCCAGACGTTGGCCACCAGTCCCCGCGCGGCGGCCCGCAGTCGCACCCGCACGCCGAGGCGGGCAGCCAGGTGGCTGACGACGAACAGACCCATCCGCTCGGAGGCGGCGACGTCGGCGGCGGGCGGCTCGGCCAACGTCACGTTCGCCTGGTCGATCGCCTCGGCGGACATCCCCATGCCCTCGTCGGTGATCTCGATGAGTACCGCCTGGGGCGCGTACTCGTGCCCAGTGACGTGCACGTTGGTGTACGGCGGGGAGAAGGCGGTGGCGTTCTCCAGCAGTTCGGCGAGCAGGTGGACCAGGTCGCCCACCGCGTGCCCGACGATGTGCAGCCGCTCCTCGACGTCGTGGCGGATCCGCGGGTACTGCTCGATCTCGGCGGCGGCGGCCAGCGTGACGGCGGACAACGCCACCGGTCGGCCCCACCGCCGGCTGGCCTCGGTGCCGGCGAGCACCAGCAGGCTCTCGTCGTTACGGCGCATCCGGGCCGCCAGGTGGTCGAGCTTGAACAGGTACTCCAGCTGGTCCGGATCGCTCTCGTCGCGCTCCAGTTCGTCGAGCAGCTCCAGTTGCCGCTCCACCAGCACCTGACTGCGGCGGGCCAGGTTGACGAACATCGCGTTGACGTTGCGACGCATCACCGCCTGCTCGACCGCGACGGTGACGGCGCTGCGGTGCACGGCGACGAACGCCTCGGCCACCTCACCGATCTCGTCGCGGGTGCGGACCGCCGCCGGCGCGACGTCGATCTGCGGTACCCCCGCGTCCACCGCACGCAGCCGTTCGAGGGCTTCCGGCAGGTCCAGCTGGGCGACCTGCAACGCCTGGCCACGCAGGGCCCGCAGCGACCGGGCGATCGACCGGCCGATCACCACCGAGGTCAGCAGGGCGATGAACAGTACGCTGAGTACCGCGCCGGCGACCAGCAGGGTGCGCTGCAGCTGCTGGTCGCTGCGCGAGTCGGCCAGCCGGATGGCGTCGCCGAGCACGGTCGCTTCGATCTGTCGCAGCAGCTGGTGACGGTCCTGACTGGCGGTCCACCATCCGTTGGGCTCCAGCACCGCCGCCGGGCCGGAGCCGCTGGCGATGGTGGTCTCCTCCAGCTCTACGGCGGCGACGAACCGGGGGTCGGCGGTCACCTGCTCGTAGCGGGCGATCTGGTTGCTCGTGGCGGTGATCCGGAAGTCGGCCAGCAGGGTCAGTTGCTGGGCCCGTAGGTCGGTCAACCCGGTCAGGGCCTCCGGGCTGTATTCGCCGGCCCGGGCCGCGGCGTAGAGCTCCGCCCGGATCCGCGAGCTCATCTCCTTGACCCGGGACAGCTGTACGTTGCGCAGCACGGCCTGGGTCAGTTCGGGTCGTTCCAGGCCCGGCGACGGCTCGGCGATCAGGGTCAGCAACGCCTCGATGGCCCGGGTGTAGTTGCCGAAGGCCGTGTCGGCGCCGACCACGCCGCTGGCGATCGAGGCCCGCAGCGGCACCAGCTGTGTCAACGACTCCAGGACCGCGTTGTACGCCACCTGCCAGGCGGCGTCACCGCCGGACTGGGAATCGGTGACGGCACGGAAGTCGGCGATGCGCCGGTCGACGGCGTCGTAGTGCTCCTGCAGCGCCTCGCTGCTGGCCGCCGGGTCGAACAACGCGCCGCCTTCGCGGGCGGCGAGTTCCCCGGCCGACCGGTCCCGTTCCTGCTGCAACTCGTGGATCAACGCGGTGGCCTGCTCACTGACCCGGACCTGGTCGGCGAACTCGTTGAGCACGGTCGCCTGCCCCACCAGGGAGCCGGTCTGGACCGAGGCGACCACGAGGAACGCCACCGAGGGGACGACCAGGACGGCGGCGAGTTTCGCCCCCATCCGCCAGTCGCGGGGTCGCAGGCGCAGTCGTCGACGGTGCGGGGTCACCCCGTCGGTGTCGAGCGGACGGCGGCGTGGACTGGACACCATTTTGTCGGACGGGTCACCGGGAGCAACCACCACGCCTCCTCGCAGTTTCCCCGGCACCGGCCAGGCCGAGGAGCGGAGTCCATCCAACCAGGCCAGGTTGCGCTGTCAACGTGGCGACCTGCGGGAAGACTCACGAAGGATACAGCGGCTGACTGGCGGGTAGCTTACTCGCCGAGTCACCATCGTCCGTCCGGCCGATGTCGCGGGCCGGCCCCGGACCGTCATGTCGACCGAGAGCGACGAGGGCGGCACCGATCGCACCGACCTCCGCTTCTGGCATGTTGCTGACCTGCCGCGGAGCGAGAACCGTGCCGAACGCCCGCCGCCACCATCCGGACGCGGCGAGCGCGCCCCCGCCGAGGACCACCTCCGCCACCGGGGCGTCCACCATCGACTCCAGTTGGACGAGGTCACCGGCGACCTGCCGACAGACGCCTTCCATCAGGCCGGCGAGGATGTCGACCGCCGTGGTGCCGAAGCCGAGTCCCCGTAGTTCGCCGACCCCGGCGGGGGCAAGTCCGGGCGGCCGGTCACCGCCGAAGCGTGGATCGGCCGGCACCCCTTCGCCGGGTTCGATCAGATCGAGGGCCTGGTCCAGTTCCGCGCCCTGGGGCAGCCGCAGTTCCCGGTTGGCCCAGCCGAACAGGTTGCCGCCGGCGGAGTAGGCCCGGCCGGTGACGATCCGGGTGTGGTCGACCCGGTAGCGCCACAACTGGTCGGGTAGCGGCGGCAGCGGCACGCCGGCCCCGGCGGGCTGGACCAGCCGCACCGCCGCCGACGTGCCGACGGTGACCGCCGCCCGGGTCGGGTCGAGGCAGCCGGAGCCGATGTTGGAGGCGGCGCCGTCGCCGATCGGCGGTGACCACGGCACACCGGCGAGGGCCGGCCACCGGCGGGCGAACTCCTCGCGCAGCTGCCCGCGCCAGTGCGCCGGCGCGAGCTCCGGCAGCTCCCCGGGGCGTACGGCGGCCAACTCGGCGGCCTCGTCGTCCCAGGTCATGGTGACCAGGTCGAGCATCCCGGTGCCGGACGCCTGCGACACCGACATCGGGGCGGCGCCGAGCAGGCCGGCCAGTACGTACTCGGGCAGGCCGACGAACCGGGCCGGCCGGCCGCCCCAGTGCCGGCGCAGCCACGGCAGCCGGACAGTCCAGTAGAACCGGTGCCACCAGGCCCCGGTGCGCTGGTGGAAGTCGTCGGCGTCGGCCGGCCCGACCGACCCGGGTGGGCTGGTCGGGCGGGTGTCGAGCCAGGTCATCAGCGGACCGATCGGCGCGCCGGTGACGTCCAGCGGCAGCACCGAATGCCATTGGGCGGCCGTGGCGACCAGCTCGACGCCGTCGAGCTGACCTGCGGCGTTGAGGTCGTCGAGACAGTCGATGAGAGCGGCGAGGTAGTCGGCCGGATCGAGGGTGGCGGCTCCGTCCCGGTCGACCGCGAGCGCGACCCTGCGCCGGGCCAACGCGTCCGGCTGCGGTACGGCGGCATTGTCCAGGATCAGGCCACGCACCGAAGAGGTGCCGAGGTCCAGGGCGAGGATGCTCATCGTCGGTTACGGTACCCAGCCGTGACACCCGACCGGTATGCTCTCGCCATGCTCGCGCTCACTCGCCGTTGGTGGCCCGCCGATCAGGCGGCCCTGCCCCGCGTCTAGCGCGCATCCATCCGGCCGCCCGTCGAGGCGGCCGTCCGGGATTCCCACCGGGTCCACGTTCTCGTCGGGCCGGCCCCGCACCCCGAGGGGAACCCGATGAACGATCACCTGTCCCGCCTGCTGGCCGCGGTCGGCGCCGGCGCGGACGCGGGTCCGGCCGCTACCCGCACCGACGCCGATCCCGGCCCGTTCGCGCTGCTGCGCCGCGCCGACGCCGACCAGGTGGAGGTGCTGGTCGGCACCGCCCAGCAGGTCGACCGGTTGGCGGACATCCCGGTCGATCCCGGTGGGACGACTGGCCCGGCGACCCTGGCGGTGGTCCCGTACCGGCAGCTCGCCGAACGCGGCTTCGCCCATGTCGACGACGGGGTGCCGCTGGAGTGCATCCAGGTGTCGGGCTGTCAGCTGGTGCCCGTCCGCGACGTCGTCGCCGCCCTGCCCGACGCCCCGGTCGCGACCACCGTCGGCGGGTTCGACATCGACGACGACGCCTACGCCGATCTGGTCGCCCGGGTGCTGCGCGACGAGATCGGCCACGGTGCCGGTGCGAACTTCGTCCTGCACCGCACCTACCGGGCCACGTTGGCCGGACCCGGCCGCGCCGCAGCGATCGCCGCCGGGTTCAGCGCGTTGCGGCGGCTGCTGTGCGACGAACGCGGCGCCTACTGGACGTTCCTGGTGTACACCGGCGCCCGGGTGCTCGTCGGCGCCACCCCGGAGCGCCACGTCAGCGTCAGCGACGGCCTGGCGATGATGAATCCGATCAGTGGCACGCTGCGGCACCCGTCCGGCGAACCCGACGTCGCCACGTTGTTGGCGTTCCTCGACGATCCCAAGGAGGTCGAGGAGCTCTACATGGTCCTCGACGAGGAGCTCAAGATGATGGCGACGGTGGCCAAGCACGGCGGCCAGGTCATCGGCCCGTATCTCAAACGGATGTCCCGGTTGAGCCACACCGAGTATCTGCTCGCCGGCCGCAACTGCCACGACGTGCGCGAGGTGCTGCGGCAGACGATGTTCGCGCCGACCGTCACCGGCAGCCCGATCGAGAACGCCTGTCGGGTCATCGCCCGTTACACCCCCGGTGGACGGCGCTACTACGCGGGCGTGCTGGCCCTGCTCGGCCACGACGACACCGGCGCGCAGACCATGGACGCGCCGATCCTGATCCGGGCGGCCGAGATCACCATGGACGGCGAGGTGCGGGTGCCGGTCGGCGCGACCCTGGTACGGCATTCGACCCCGGCCGGCGAGGTCGCCGAGACCCACGCCAAGGCCTCGGCGGTGCTCGCCTCGCTCGGTCTGCGGTCCGGGCCGGTGGTCGGTCCGACGTCGGCCGGGTACCCGGCCGGCCCGGCCGCCGAAGCAGCCGACCCGGCTGACGTCGCCGCCGGCCCGGTCGGTCACGCAGCAGGCACCGATGCGTCCCCGGCCACCGGGGTGCTCGCCACACTCGCCCGGCCGGAACACCCGGACGTGGTCCGCGCCCTGGCCGCCCGCAACGCACGGCTGGCCGGCTTCTGGCTCGACCAGCGCGCTCCCGGGGCGCTGGTCGAGCCCCGGCTGCGTGACCGGGACGTGCTCGTGGTCGACGCCGAGGACAGCTTCACCGGGATGCTCGCCCATCTGCTGCGCGCGTTGGGCCTGCGGGTCCGGGTGGCGGCCTGGGACCGGGTGGACGCGGGCGCGCTGGTCGCGGCCCAGATTCTGGTGGCCGGTCCCGGACCGGGCGATCCGAGGGATCCGGCGCAGCCGAGGATGGCAGCACTGCGCGACATCGTCGACGCCGCGCTGGGTCGCCGGCAGCCACTGCTCGGCGTCTGCCTGGGGCACCAGGTGCTGGCCGACCGGCTGGGACTGCCGGTGACCCGCCGGACGTCGCCGTACCAGGGTCTGCAGCGTGAGATCGACTTCTTCGGCGTGGGCCGACGGGTCGGCTTCTACTCCAGTTACACGGCTACGGCGACGGCCGACCGGCTGGTCACCGGGCACGGTCCGGTCCGGCTGTGCCGCGACGCCACCGACGGCGCCGTGCACGCGCTGGTCGGGCCGGGATTCGCCGGTGTCCAGTTCCATCCGGAGTCGGTGCTCAGCCCGGACGGGTTGGCGATCCTGCGGGACCTGCTCGTGGCGCTGCTCCCCACGGGGCTGCCCGCGAGGTAGGGCGTACAGCGGTCAGGTGGGGTCAGGACGCGGCCAGGCCCCGCTTGACCGCCGTGGCGATCTCGACCACCCGTCGGGCGGTCAGCGCGGTCGCGGTCAACGCCGCGTCGTCCGGCGGGATCTCGCCGTTGTTGCTGGTGTGGGAGCCGCCGTACGGGTTGCCGCCGACGAACTGGCTCGGCTCGACGTAGCCAGGGGTGACCACGATCCCGCCCCAGTGGTAGACGACCGTGTACAGCGACAGCAGGGTGGCCTCCTGCCCGCCGTGTGCGGTCGCGGTCGAGCAGAACCCGGAGAACACCTTGTTGACCAGCGCACCCTTGGCCCACAGCGGTCCGCTGCCGTCGATGAACTGCTTGAGCTGGGCGGCCATCACACCGTACCGGGTGGGGGTGCCGAAGATGACCGCGTCCGACCAGGCCAGGTCGTCGATCTCGGCCTCCATGACGTCCTCGGTCTCCATCCGGTGGGCGTGCCAGCCGGAGTTGGACCGGACGGCCTCCTCCGGGGCCAGTTCGCGTACCTTGCGCAGGCGAACCTGGGCACCGGCCTTCTCCGCGGCCTCGACCGCCGTCAGGGCCATCTTGTGCGTCGTACCGGTCGCGCTGTAGTAGATCACCGACAGCTTGATCGGATCCTCCATGGGTCACTCCTTAGGTTCGGCTCGGGGCTGCCCGGATACCGCGCTACCCGTTTGTCGCGGTGGCAAACGTCGGACCTGCCCACCTCACCGTCCGGAGGCATCACGCGACACGACGGTTCGTTCGACTGGACGTGCGCCGGGCCGCCGACGTGGCCGGGCTGGTCGACGGCCTGCTCGGCTACGGCAACCGCTGACAGTGGACGGCTGAGGCCGGTCGCCCGGCGACGGTGCGCTCCCGCCGTCGAACGTCCGCCGCCACTGCTCACCACTCTGGATCCGGGATTGTGAACGAACGGACCCTGGGCGAGGCGTTAACGAAGTGGGTAGTTTTCGTTACAGCCTGGTCGCCGGCGACGTCGACACACGCCGGCCCGGCGGCTGTCCGCCGGACCGACGCGGACCGCACCGTCTGTCCATCAAGGAGGTACGCCATGCGCGACCCCGCGGCGCCCGTGTTGACGTTCGAGGTCCCCGGCCTGCCACCGCTGCGCAGCCCCGCCCTGTCGATCTTCACCGCCGGCAGCCGGCAGGCCACCCGGGTACGGACACTGCTCACCGCCGCATGCGACGCCGCCCAGCGCACCGGCTGGACCCCGCTGACCGCGCCGGTCGCACTGGGAGTCGTGGTACGGCGACCGCCCGAGCAGCACCTCGGTGAGGCGACGAACTTCCTCTGCGGCATCGGCGACGTGCTGCAGGACAAGCATCGGGTGCCGCCCGGCTCGGTCGCCCACCTCGGGGTCCTCGTCGACGTGGCGTTGTTTGTCGACGACCGGCAGATCCAGCAGATCAACTACCGGGAGGAGCCGGCCGACGAGCCGTCGTACCAGGTCAAGGTGGCCGCGCTCGACTAGCAGGCAGGTTTGCCGGCCGGTGTGTCGCGGGTACCGCAACGCCGGAAGGGAGCGCCATGTCCGAGTCTCGGGTCGTACCCCAGCCGCAGGTGAAGCTGGACCCCGCCAGTCTGCCGGCGCCTACCCGGCACCTGCACGATCCGTTGGAGAAGCAGTTGACCTCGGCGGTCCAGCTGGCCTCCGAACGGGTCCGGGAGCGGTACGCCGGTGAGCCGGAGCAGCAGGTGTGCCAGTGGCTTCTCGAGGAGACCCGTGCCGCGCTGCATCCGGACATCGCCGTCAGCTTCCAACCGGACATGGCGCAGTTCTGCCGGCTCGCCGCCGCGATCGTGCAGGGCCAGCCGGCCTGACCGCAGGTGGGGTCAGCCGACCTGACCGGTGACATGCGCGGCGACCTGATCGGCGCAGCCCCAGCTCAACGTCATCCCGGCTCCGCCGTGGCCGTAGCAGTGCACCAGCCGGGTGACGCCGGGCGGCGGGTCGGGATCGACGCCGACGCGGGCACCACCGCGGCGGGCCGGACGCAGCCCGACGTACTCGCCGTGCACCGGGGCACCGGACAGCTGCGGGACCAACGCGACACACCGCTGGCGGATCGCCCGGCTGGTCGCCGGATCGGGCGGCGCGGCGTCCGCGTCGGGCTCGAAAGTGCCGCCGAGGACCACGTCGTGGGCGCGGGGGTGGACGTACGTCGGCCCGTCCGGGTGCGCCTCGTCGCGTACCGACGTGGTGACGCCCGGATTCGCGACCACCACGACCTGCCCCCGTACCGGGTGCACCGCCGGGTCGTCGGTGAGGACCCCGGCGGCCAGCCCGGACGCGTTCACCACGACCGGCGCGAACTGCGCCGCCTGCGCCAGCGTCGCCAGTCGACGCTGCCGCAGCACGGCCCCACCGGCGACGAGCCGATCGACGAGCCAGTCGAGGTACGGGCGCATCTCCACCGCCGGCACGGTGCAGCGCCACTCGGCGACCACCGGGCCAGCACCGGTCGGTGGCGCCGGCGCCACCGGGTCAGGCGCCGCCGGTGCCGGGTCGGACGCCGCCACCACGGCGCAGTACCGCAGGTCCGGCACGGCCGGCGACCACCACGGCGGTCCGTCGACCCCGGCCCGCAGCAGCATCCGGGTGGGTCGCATCGTCACACCGGGCACCCGCTCGCCGGCCTGTCCGGCGAACACCTCGAAGGTGCGGCCGGCCTGGTCGAGCACGGCCGGTGCGGCGTCGGTGCGGGTCGGGTACCAGACGGCGGCGGCCAGCGCGGAGACCGTCCGGGCGGGCGGTTCGGCGTACACCACGGTGACCCGCAGGCCGCGCTGCTGCAACCGCAGCGCGCAGGTCAGCCCGATGATCCCCGCACCGACCACCACCACGTCGGCCACCTGCCCACCTTCCGATCAGCCATGGGCGACGTCCACCGCGACGACGTACAGACCGTCGCGGGTGCGTTCGGCGATCCGTACCGCCGGCGGGTGGTCGGAGTCGCCAGCCACCTGGACACCCAGACCGTAGGTGACCCGGCCCTCGAAGTCACCGGCGAATCCGTACCCCCGTAGGCTACCGAGCCCCAGTTCCGGCCGGGGCGACCGGCGTACCGACACCCGCCCCTGCTCGTCGTGGGCCTGGGCGGTGACGAACCGGACCTGCAGGTAGCAGTTGCCCGGCAGGTCGAGCGGGTCACCGCTGCCGTCGAGGACGACCGTCGGCACGTATCCGACCTCGTACGACGGGAAGCCGGACCGGAAGGCGAAGGTCACCCGGCTGAAGGCCGGGTCGACCGCCGGGTGCGCCGCCGCGTCGATCTCGACCAGGTACGGCAACGGCGGCTGCGGCCACCGGGCCACCGGTGGCCGCACCTCGTGACCGACGACGACCGGCGCGGTCGGCACCGCCCAGCCGTACCGGGTGCGATAGACGTCGGTGGTCGTCGCACTCGGACTGTCCGGACCGGCACTGGTCAACTCCACCTCCGGTCCGGCGGGTCGGTCCGGCGGCCGGGAGCCGTCCCGTGGTGGTCCACTGTCCTGCCAGGACCAGCTCGGCGGTGGTCCGGTCCGGTCGGCGGCCTCCTGCCCGGTGGCTCCACCACAGCCGGCGAGGGCCAACAGGGCGGCGACGAGACAGACAATCATCGGTGCGCGCAGACGGCTCATGGCCGGTTGACGCGCGGGGAGCGGCCGGGGTTTACCGGTGCCCGGCCTCCGCCCGCCACTTGATCGAGCAGCCCATGCTGGGTTGGTGCGGCTCGGGCACCGCCGCGCCGGCGAGCACCGCCTCGATCGCGGCCCGCAGCGCGGCACCGGTCACCGGCTTGCCGTTGCCCGGCGTCGAATCGTCGAACGCACCGCGGTAGGCCAGGGTCCGGTCGGCGCCGTACAGGAAGAAGTCCGGAGTGCACACCGCCCGGTAGGCGCGGCCGACCTGCTGGGTGGCGTCCACCAGGTACGGGAACCGCCAACCGGCCCGCCCGGCCTGCTCGGCGAGCTTCGCCGGGGCGTCGTCGGGATAGGCGTCGGCGTCGTTGGTGCAGATGCCGACCACGGCCAACGACGGGAAGTCGGCGAGCACCGTGCCCAGCACCGCCTCGATGTGCTGCACGTAGGGGCAGTGGTTGCAGACGAACGCGACGAGCAGGGCCGGCGCCTCGGCGAAGTCGTCGCGCCGGACCACCTGGCCGGCGAGGTCGGTGAGCGCGAAATCGGGGGCCGGGGTGCCCAGCGGCACCATTTCGGAGGTGACAGCCATGCCGGTCACCCTACCCGTGCGGGCCGGCCGCAGCCGGGACGACGGGACCCTGCCGCAGACGGCGGGGTGCGCCCGCTGGCTACCCTCGGGCCCATGACGCTGCGCGCCGTGACCCCGCGCCACCTGGTGACCGGGCTGGGTCTGGCGGTGATCGGCGGCGCACCACTGTGGCTGCTGGCGACCGGCCGTACCGAGGTGACGACCTCGGCGGACGCCGAGGCCTCACCGGTGCCGGTCCTCGCGGTGCTGCTGCCGCTGGCCGTCGGGATCGCGCTGACCAGGCTGGTGCCGCCGCGGCTGCCGACGATGCGGCCGGCACCCGCCGACGCGAGGGCGGCCATCGCCCGGCAGGCGCTCGGCCTGGCCGCGATCGCGGTGGCGTTCGCCGTGGCGGCACTGCTGCTCGGCCCCGGCAGTGTCTGGTACGGGCCGGTGAAGGTCGCGCTGCTGCTCGGCGGCGCGTGGTGGGTGGTGCGGGCCTGGCCGGCGCCGCCGCCGGGCGGTCGGGAGCACCGGCGGGCCCTACCGGCGCGCTGGTACTGGCCGGGCCCGGTGCCGGCGGTCGCCGCCTGGGCGTGGCTGGCCTACTACAGCCCGCTGGCCGGCCCGGCCGACCTGTCCGGCTACCGCGCGTACGACCCGGCGGTGCTGGTCACGGCGATGGTGCTGACCTTCCTCACCGCGAGCGTGCTGGAGGAGGTCTTCTACCGGCTGCTGCTGCAGACCCGGTGGGAGGCGCTGTACGGCCACTGGCCGGCGATCACCGCGACCGCGCTGCTGTACGCGGCGATGCACACCCACCGGCTCGGGGACGGGCCGGCGGGCGACACCGTCGCCGTGGTGCTGATGTTCAACGGCGGACTCGGCCTGTTCCTCGGCTACCTGTGGTCGCGGTACCGCAACATCTGGGCGATCGTCGCGGTGCACGGCGCGGTCAACTCGCTCACCCTGCTCCCGGTCCTCGTCGGCTGACGCCCAGCGGCACCGTCGGCGGCGCGGCGCCCAGGATCACCGGGCCCGGGGTAGTGCGGAGCCGGCCATCGGGCCGGAGCGGTCGTAGACCACGCACATCACCGTGCGGTCGCCGTCGGCCCAGGTCTGCGCGGTCGGCAGCACCGGGTAGTGGTCCAGGTCGGGCCGGGTGTCGTCGGGCCAGTAGTGGGCGAAGCCCTCGGCGCAGCGGCGGTCACCGAACTCGGCGAGACGGTCGGCGTCCCACGGTCCGTCCGGCGCGTCGACGAACCCGTACACCTGGTTGTCCACCGGCGGCTGGTCACACGGCGTGTATATGACGACGACCTCACCGGCCCGGGGATACCAGAACGGATCGCTGAAACACTCGCCGGCGTCGATATGCAGCACCCCGGGTGTCTGTGCGGTGAGGAACCGGTCGTCCTTGACCTGGGCGCCCGAGTGGGGCTGCGCGGTGGTCAGGCTCAGCGACGCGGCGATCGCGACGACGGCCACGGCGGCCGTGCGGGTCGGCTGCGGCCACCGTCCAGGGTTGGTCGCCGATGCGGTACGGCGGGTTGCGCGGGCCGTCATCTTCGCTGGTCACCTGCGATTCGCTCGACGGGTCGGGCAGCACAGATCGTAGGCAGCGGGAACCGGACAGTGGCCCAACGGCGGCCGTCGGGCGGGTGGCTGCGGGGCGACCCGTCGGTTACCTCCCCAGCTAGTCGATCATGAGTTCATCCCCAGGTCACCGCCGTGTCGGTCGCCGGTCGCCGGGCCACGAATCAATGCGGTGGTCCCGCCACACATCCGGTGGCGGGTCAGCCGAGATCCTGAGGGGGACCTCACTCGTGTCCGTCAGACGAGCCCTGACCAGCCGGTCCCGGACCGCGCAGCTGGTTGCTGCCGGTGCGGCCGCCACGCTGATCGGCGGCTTCGCGGTCAGCCCGGCGATCGGTGACGCACCGCCCGCCCGCTACCCGGCCGCCGAGATCCACAAGCCGACCCCGGTCCCGGACCGGATCATGCTCATCCCCACCACCACCCCGGCCACCTCGCAGAAGGTGACCTGGCGGGCCGACGCGCCCGCCGACTGGGCGCAGGCCGAGATCCTCGAGGCCCCACGTGCCCTGGTCGGCGGCGTACCGGCCGCCGACGCCACCGTCACCCGGGTGATGGCGCGCAACACCAGCGCCGTCAACACCACCCTGGGCTACGCCTCGACCTACCACGAGGTGGAGTTCACCGGGCTGAAGCCGGACACCCGCTACACCTACCGGGTCGGCGACGGCACCAACTGGAGCGAGTGGATCGACTTCACCACCGCTGCCGACGGTTTCGACCCGTTCTCGTTCATCTACTACGGCGACGCGCAGAACAACCTCGACAGCGCGGTGCCGCGGGTGTTCCGCCAGGCGTTCGCCGACCGTCCCGAGGCCAAGTTGGTCGTCAACGCCGGCGACCTGATCGACAACGCCAACAGCGAAGAGCAGTGGGGCCAGTGGCACAAGGCCGACGGCTTCATCAACCAGCAGGTCGCCAGCATCTCCATCCCCGGCAACCACGAGTACAGCGGTGGCCTGTCGACGTTCTGGCGGCCGCAGTTCCCGTACCCGGACAACGGCCCGGGCAACGAGGAGCTCAAGCAGACCGCGTACTACCTGGACTACCAGGGTGTGCGGTTCATCGGTCTGGACACCAACCACCAGAGCAACGCCACGTTGATGGCCGCGCAGACCGCGTGGCTGGAGCAGGTGCTGTCCAGCAACCCGCACAAGTGGACGGTCGTCACCTTCCACCACCCGGTCTACTCGACCACCGGTAGCCGCAACAACCCCAACGTCCGCGCCCAGTGGAGCCCGCTGCTGGAACGCTACGGCGTGGACCTGGTGCTGCAGGGCCACGACCACTCGTACGGCCGGGGCAACGTGGCCACCGCGCGCGAGTCCGCCGCCGTGCACAACGGCGTGGTCTACGTCGTGTCCGTCTCCGGCGGCAAGATGTACACCCTCAACGGCGGGACCAACTGGACCGGCAACGGTGCCGAGGTGGTCAGCAGCTCGCAGAACACCCAGCTGTACCAGATGATCGACGTCGAGGCGGACAGCATCCGCTTCGAGGCCCGGTACGCCAACGGCGAGCACCACGACGGGTTCCTGATCCGCAAGAACGCCGCCGGGGAGCGCACCGTCAACGAGATCCGCACGCCGGAGAACACCACCGGCGAGCAGGTCCGCGTCGACCGCACCACGCTGCCGATGGAGGGCCTGGTCACCATCTCGGCCGCCGGGTACGACCCGGACGAGAAGATCGCCGTCTACCTGCGCAACACCAAGGCCGCCGACGGCCGTAACGGCGTCTTCGTGATGAACCTGGTCGCCGACGAACTCGGCCGCGTCGAGCAGCGGTTCGCGATCCCGTCGACGGCGAAGAACGGCAGCACCCACCACATCAACCTGGTCAGCGAGAACCAGCAGATCACCAGCCCGCTGATCACCGTCACCAAGTAGGCACCACCCGCCAACCGCCCGGGTACGGTGCCGCCGGCCGGCCGCCTCGGCCGAACGTCCGGCGGGACCGTACCTGGGACAGGGAGTCGATCGTGAAACTCCGCCGTACCCTGCTGGCCGTCGCGGCGAGCGCACTGCTCGTCCCGGTGCCGCAGGCCGCCACCACGACGCCGGCCGCCGCCCACCCGTTCGGCCCGCCGGCCACCGCCCGCATCGACGTCGACGGCACCGAGGTGGAGATCACCTGGCAGGCCGCCGAGGACGACTGGGTGGCGTTGGGTCAGTCGCTGGGGGCGTTCGAGGATCCGACCACGGGTCCGGTGGACACCACGCTGACCGGCGAACAGAAGCTCGCCCGTTCCGCGCAGGTCCGGGACTACCTGACCGAACGGATCGCGGTACGGCAGGCCGGTGAGCCCTGCGCGCCGACCGTCCTGCCGCTGGCGGACCTGCTGCGCCACGGTGCCCGGCTGCGGTTCGACTGCCCGCTGCCGGTGACCGACGTAGAGGTGCGCCTCGACGCGTTGACCGACCTGCACACCGCGTACCGGACGGTGCTCACCGCCGACACCGCGATGGTCCCGGCGCAGGCGTTGTTCACCGCGACGCGGACCACCCACCGGGTGTCGCTGACCGACGGTGGCACCACCGGCCCGCTGGCGACGGTGTGGGCCGTGGCCGCCGGCCTGGCCGCCGCCGGCGGTACGGCCGTGTTGATCGCGTGGCGGACGCTACGCGGAAGGAGGACCCGGTGACCGGGATCAGTGGTTTCGAGGCGCGGCTGATCGAGATGTTCGACAGCGGTGCCGTCTTCTGGCTGGCGCTGCTGGTCGCCCTCGGCGTCGGCGCCGCGCACGCCGTCGCGCCCGGTCACGGCAAGAGCATCACCGCCGCGTACCTGGTCGGCACCCGGGGACGGTACCGCGACGCGCTGCGGCTGGGGGTGATCGTGGCGCTGATGCACACCGTGTCGGTGCTGGTTCTGGCGATCGGCTGGGTCGGGCTGAGCGGCGTCGCGAGCGTGGGCACCGAACGGATCACCGCCTGGATGCAGGTGCTGGCCGGGCTGGTGGTGATCGGGGTGGGCCTGCACCTGGCGTACCGGCAGCTGCGCGGCCACGACCACGACCACGACCATCAGCATGGCGACCACGACCACGGCGACCACCACCACGACCACGGGGGCGCGCACCGTCACCACGATCATCCGCTGGAGACCCGGCACGACGGCGCCGGGTCGGTGGCGGTACGGGCCCGGCCGGTGGCGCACCACCACCATCACCACGACGAGGTGGCCCTGACCGATCCGTGGTCACGACGCGGGCTGGTCGCCATCGGCCTCTCCGGCGGGTTGCTCCCGTCACCCTCGGCGTTCCTGGTGCTGGTCAGCGGCCTGCTCACCGGGCGGGCGTTCGACGCGATCGTGCTCGTCGGCGCCTTCGGCGTCGGGATGGCCGCCACGCTGACCGCGGTCGGCGCGCTCACCATCCGGGGCTGGTCCACACTGTCGGGACGCGGCGGTGGTTGGGCTCCGGTCCGGGCGTTGGTAGCCCGGATGCCGTTGATCGCCGGCCTCGCCGTGGCCGGTGGCGGCGCGATCTACCTGGTGATCGCCGCCCGGACGCTGGCGGGCTGACCAGCATCCCGCCGCGCCGCTGCGGCCACCAGGCAGCAGGGTGCCCGGGTGGCCGCCACGGCTGGCGACTACCCGGGCGGCTGCACCTGGGTCAGTTGGCAGGTCAGAGCTGGTTCAGTGGCAGGGCCAGGTCGGTGACGTGGTACTTCTTCGGGAAGTCGCCGGCTTTCTCGGCCGCACCGGTCAGAATGTTGATCTTGTAAAGGCTGCTGTGACCGTTGGCGTCCATGGCGGCGAAGCCCTGCACGGCGACCGTACGGCCGTCCCGCACCGTGCTGTAGATGTCGAAGCCGGCGTTCGGGTGAGGTTCGACGCCGAGCGCGCCGGTGGCGGCGAGCTGGCCCGAGTTGGCCGGAGACTGGAGCGCGATCTGGTCGAGGTTGGTGTCGAGGTCGAACAGGGTCGTGGCCGTCGCCGGGTCGAGATCGTTGTTGGTGTACGCGGCACCGGACAGTCCGGTCGCGGTCTCCGGCGCCGGCGGGTAGGTCAGAGTGCCGTCGACAACCGTGGAGCCGCCCGGGTTGACGTCGTGGCGCAGGTTCTGGCCCGCGTCGCTGATGACCCGCAGCCGGTCCGCGGCCGGGTTGAAGTCGACACCGAAGTACTTGCCCTCCAGTGCGACGCTGAGCTGACTCACCTTCTCCGCGGTGACGGCGCACAGGTCCAGCAGGTAGATGCCGCCGACGTTGCCGACCCCGTACAGTTCGCCGTTCTGCACCCGGTAATCGATACCGAGCAGGTAGTCGTCACCCTCAAGATCGCCGCCGACCGTGCCGATGTCGTGTGCCTTTCCTGGGGCGTCGACATGGAAGATGACCAGTTTCTGGTGGACGGTGAGCCCGACCGAGATGAGCCCGCCCTTGCCGTGGTGGTCCTTGCCGTGGTGGTCCCTGCCACCGCTGTCCTTCGCACCCCCGCCCGCGCCGCCTCGCTGCACCGCGCAGCCGGACCGGTCAGGCCCGGTCGCCGACTCGACCTGCGGCTCAGCTCCGCTGTCGGAGAAGGCCGGCGCCGCCGTGAGCGTGGTGGTGACGGTCACGGCCACGCCGACCAGGCCCGCGAGGCCCGCGAGCACCAAGCCACGGTTGAGCAACTTGTTTGCCATGTCATACCTCTTCTTCCCGATGTGGTGACGGCGGCCCGGCTCCCGGACCTGGGAAGATGGGAACATCTCGCAGAACACCAGGTAACTGGAACAACACCAGTTCGCCCATTGGAGGAATCGGGAAGCACTGGTCGCACTGCGCACCCTGAGCTGCTACCGGCACCAGTGGTCCCGCTTACCCGCAGCCGCAACTTCGCGCCCTTGCGTCGCGCCGACCGCACGCGGAAACATGCGATGGACAGGTCGTCGGGTCCAGTGCCCCGGTCGACGGCATCGACGGAAGGGCTGTCCATGGACGACACCGACTGTGTCATCGCCGGGGGCGGTCCCGCCGGGGTGATGCTCGGGCTGCTGCTGGCCCGGGCCGGGGTGCGGGTCGTCGTCTGCGAGAAGCACGCCGACTTCCTCCGCGACTTCCGGGGCGACACCGTGCACCCGGCCACGATGCGGCTGCTCGACGAGCTCGGCCTGGGCGCCCGCTTCGCAGCCCTGCCGCAGAGCCGGATCGAGCAGATCGCCTTCCCGACCGGCGACGGTGGACGGATCGTCGTCGGCGACCTGCGTCGCCTACGGACCCCGCACCCGTACATCGCGATGGTGCCGCAGTGGGACCTGCTCAACCTGCTCACCGAGGCCGCCACCGAGGAGCCGACGTTCACGATCCGGATGCGCACCGAGGTCACCGGGGTGCTGCGTGACGGCGACCGGATCACCGGGGTGCGGGTGCGGACCGCCGACGGCGGTACCGACGAGATCCACGCGGCGTTGACGGTGGCCTGCGACGGGCGGTGGTCGACGGTCCGACGGGCGGCGGGGATGCGGCCACGGGAGTTTCCGGTGCCGATCGACGCCTGGTGGTTCCGGCTGCCCCGGTACGACGGCGAGCAACTGCCGGGTCTGCTGCCGGCCGCCGGCCGGGGCGCGTTCCTGGTGGTGATCCCCCGCACCAGCCATCTGCAGATCGCCTACGTCGGCCGCAAGGGCGTCGATGCGCAGCTGCGGGCCAGGGGTGTCGAGGCGTTCCGGCGCGACGTGGCGGCGATCGCACCCTGGCTCGCCCACCGGGTCGACGCCCTGACCGGCATGGACGACGTCAAGCACCTCGACGTACGGGTGAACCGGCTGCGCCGCTGGCACCTCGACGGGTTGCTCTGCATCGGTGACGCGGCACACGCGATGAGCCCGGTCGGTGGGGTCGGGATCAACCTGGCCGTCGCCGACGCGGTCGCCGCGGCGACCCGACTGGCCGGGCCGCTGCGCCGGGGTCGGGTCAGCCCGGCCGAGCTGGACCGGGTCCGGGCCCGCCGGGCCCTGCCGACGGCAGCTGTCCAGTCGGTGCAGCGGGCGATGCACCGCAACCTGGTGGAACCGATCCTGGCCGGTCGGCGGGCCGGTCCACCGGCACCGGTGCTCACGCTGGCCCGCCGGCTGCCACAGGTGACCCTGCTGCCGGCCTACCTGATCGGCATCGGGCCGCGCCCCGAGCACGCGCCGGCCTTCGCCCGCCGCCCGGCCACATCCGCCTGACCCGTCGCCCACGCCCACGGCCGCGTCGGCCGGCACCGGATCGCCCGACGCCGACCGACGGTCGGCTCAGTCGGGCGGGCCGTCGGGGCGGTCGGCGCGCACGGTGAGGATCAGGTCGGCGACCAGCGCCGTCCAGCCGGTCTGGTGCCAGGCGCCCAGTCCGGCACCGTTGTCGCCGTGGAAGTACTCCGGGAAGGCGATCAGGTCCCGCCAGTCGGGGTGCTGCTGGAACTTCTCCGCCGCCCCGTAGATCGGCCGCCGGCCGTACCCGTCGCGCAGGAACAGCGAGATCAGCCGGTGCGACAGGTCGTCGGCGATGGCGTTGAGGGTGCGCTTGGTGCCCGACCGGGTCGGGTACTCGATCAGCAGGTCGTCGCCGAAGAACGTGGCGAAGTCGCGCAGTGCGCAGACGAGCAGGTAGTTGGTCGGCATCCAGATCGGGCCACGCCAGTTGGAGTTGCCACCGAACAGGCCGCTGGCCGACTCGGCCGGCTCGTAGCCGACGGTGAAGTCCTGCCCGCCGAGGGAGACGGTGAACGGCTCGTCGAGGTGCCGCCGCGACAGGGTGCGCAGCCCGTACGGGGAGAGGAACTCCTCCTCGTCGAGCATCGGGGCGAGGATCCGTACGATCTGGTCCGGGCCGACCATCGACAGCAGCCGGTGCTGCCGGCCGTCGCCGGCCAGCCGGCGGGCACCGATCACGTCGGCGTACTCCGGCTTGTTGGTCAGGAACCAGCGCAGCCGGGCGCCCAGCTCGGGGAGCCGGGCGATGGTGCCCGAATGCAGGGTGGTGGTGGCGGCCAGCGGCAGCAGGCCGACGACCGAACGGACCTTCAGCGGCAGGGTGTCACCGTCGGGCAGCCGCAGCTGGTCGTAGAAGAACGAATCCTCCTCGTCCCACAGCCCCTGGTCGTAGGCGGCGGCCGCGATGTAGGCGAAGTGTTCGAGGAACTTGGTGGCGATGTCGGTGTAGGTGTGGTCGTGCACGGCCAGGGTGAGGGCCATGTCGAGCATGTTCAGCGCGTACGTCGCCATCCAGCCGGTGCCGTCGGACTGTTCCAGGACACCGGCGACCGGCAGCGCCGCCGACCGGTCGAACGGTCCGACGTTGTCCAGCCCGAGGAAGCCGCCTTCGAAGACGTTGTTGCCGTTGATGTCCTTGCGGTTGACCCACCAGGTGAAGTTGAGCAGCAGCTTGTGCATGATCCGGGCGAGGAACTCGAAGTCGCGCCGGCCGTCGATCTCGAACACCCGCAGCGCGGCCCAGGCGTGCACCGGCGGGTTGACGTCGGCGAACGCCCACTCGTACGCGGGGATCTGCCCGTTGGGGTGCATGTACCACTCGCGCAGCAGCAACAGCAGCTGGTCCTTGGCGAACTGGGGGTCGACCCGGGCCAGGGTGGAGCAGTGGAACGCCAGGTCCCAGGCGGCGTACCAGGGGTATTCCCACGGGTCCGGCATGGAGATGACGTCGAAGCTGTTCATGTGCCACCAGGCGGCGTTGCGCCCGTGGGTGCGGCCTTCCGGTGGCGGCGGGCTGGCCGGGTCGCCGGCGAGCCACTGGGCGACGTCGAAGTGATAGAACTGCTTGCCCCAGAGCACGCCGGCCAGGGCCCGGCGGGCGACGAGGCGTTCGTCGTCGGTGGCGGCGGCCGGGATCACGGTGTCGTAGTAGCGGTCGGCCTCGGCCTGTCGGGCGGCCAGCGTCGCGGCGTGGCCGGCGCCGAGGTTGAGCCGGGGCGGCGGGGTGTTGCCCGGTGGGGGCGCGGTCAGGGTCAGCCGCAGCCGGATCCGGTCCTCGCCGCCGGCGGGTACGTCGAGGACGTAGTACAGCGCCCCCTTGGTGCCGGTCCGGTCGGGGTTGACGGTGTCGGCGCCGTCGACGACGTGGTCGTTGATGCCGTCCTTCGGGTACGGGGTGCGCGACGGCAGCCCCCAGAGCCGCTCGGCGTTGCTGTCGTTGTCGCACAGCAGCGGTGTCGGGTTGCCGTCACCCTGCAGCACCAGCTGCCCGAGCACCCAGTGGTGGCCGACGAGCCGGTCGCGTTCGCCGGTGAGCACCGGGATCTGGTCGCGGCCGGGCAGCCCCCACGCCCAGGTGTTGCGGAACCACAGGCTGGGCAGTACGTGCAGGCGGGCGTCGGTGTCGCCCCGGTTGGCGACGGTGATCTCGATGCACAGGTCGGTCGGTCCGGCCTTGGCGTAGTCGACGGTTACCGCCCAGTACCGGTCGTCGTCGAACACGCCGGTGTCGACCAGTTCATACTCGGTCTCGTCGCGGCCGCGCATACCGTTGACCGCGACGAGGTCATCGTAGGGGAAGGCGGCCTGCGGGTAGTGGTAGCGCCAGCGCATCCAGGAGTGGGTCGGGGTGGAGTCCTCGTACCACCAGTAGTCCTTGGCGTCCTCCCCGTGGTTGCCGCCGTCGCCGCCGAGGCCGAACATGCGTTCCTTGAGGATCGGGTCCTGCCCGTTCCACAGGGCCAGCCCAAAGCAGAAGGTCTGCCGGTCGTCGCAGACGCCGGCCATGCCATCCTCGTTCCAGCGGTACGCCCGCGATCGTGCATGATCATGCGGGAAGTAGTCCCACGCCGTACCGTGCTCGCTGTAGTCCTCCCGCACCGTGCCCCATGCCCGTTCTGACACGTAGGGTCCCCACGCCCGCCACGGCTGCTCGCCCGCGTCGGCTTCCGCCAATCGGGTGCGCTCCGGATCACGATACGTCCGCCTGGAGTTGACCATGAGGGTCATTCTTCCTGGGACGTGTTTCCGGCACTTGTCGGACCGTCACCTTGTCGGCGCACCAGCGTCGGTGCCCGACACCACAGCCCCGTCCGTCGGTTGATCTGCCCTGGAGGAAAATTGCTCGACATCAGCTTCGGACCGCAGGTCTGCGGCGATCTGACCGCCGGGGCCGCCCGCGAGTGGCTGGTCACCGACGGTCGTGGCGGCTACGCGATGGGTACGGTCAACGGGCTGCGGACCCGGCGGTACCACGGTCTGCTGGTGGTGGCCGGGGCGACTCCGGCGGCCCGGCGGGTGGGGCTGGTCAGCCTGGATCCGGCGGTGACGTTGCCGTCCGGCGCGCAGGTCCGGCTCGGGGTGCACGAATGGTCCTCCGGCGTGGTGGACCCGCCCGGTCACACCCTGTTGGAGCGGTTCGACCTGGCCGACGGGGTGCCGCGCTGGCGGTGGCGGGTCGGCGACGTGGTGATCGAGCGCGAGGTCGCGATGACGCACGGCTCGCCGTGTGTGGCGGTGACCCACCGGCTGGTCAGCGGCGGCCCGGTGACGTTGACCCTGTCGGCGGTGACCACGTGGCGGGACGCGCACGGCGAGCGACACGGCGACGCTCCCCCGCCGAAGATGGACAACGTCGACGGTGGGGTGGTCGTCGAGGGGGCGTTCCGGCTGCACGGCCCGGACTGGGTGCCGGCGGGCAACTGGTGGGACGGGGTCCATCACCGCGAGGAGGCGGCGCGCGGACTGCTGGCCGAGGAGGACCTGTGGTACGCTGGCAGCTTCACCGCCACGCTGCACTCCCCCGGTGACACCGCCGAGGTGACCGCCTGGGCCGAGCACCTGGACCGACGGCCGGAGCCGGCGGCGGTGATCGTCGAGGCCGCCCGGGTCCGCCACCGGGCGGTGGTGGCGGCGGCGAAGCCGGCCGACGCGGTGGACGCCACGCTGGCGTTGGCCGCCGACGCGTTCGTCGTACGCACGTCGACCGGGCCGGACGTGGTCGCCGGCTACCCGTGGTTCGGCACCTGGTCGCGGGACACGATGACCTCCTACGAAGGGCTGTTCCTGGCCACCGGGCGCGCCGACGAGGGCCGTGAGCTGCTGCGCGGCTACGCGGCGACGCTGTCGGAGGGGATGCTGGCGAACACCGCCGACACCGGGCACGTGGAGTACAACACCGTCGACGGCACGCTGTGGTTCCTGCACGCGGTGGACCGGCACGTCGCCGCGACCAGTGACCTGGATCTGGCCGCCGAGCTGCTGCCGGCGCTGCGCGAGGTGGTGGCGGCGCACCTGCGCGGCACCCGGTACGGCATCCGGGTCGACGACTCCGACGGGCTGCTCACCGGCGGTGCCGCCGGTGAGGCGTTGACCTGGATGGACGCCCGGGTGTACGGGGTGCCGATCACCTCCCGGGAGGGCAAGCCGGTCGAGGTCAACGCGTTGTGGGTCAACGGGCTGGCCGTCGTGGCGGAGCTGGCGCAGCTGGTGGGGGGCGACCCGGGGGCGGCGGCGACCGTCCACCCGAAGGCGTACGAGTCGTTCCGGTCCCGGTATCCGGCCCCGTCGGGGTGGCTCTACGACGTGCTGGACACTCCGGCGCAGTACCCGCTGGGCGGGGATTCGCACGCCGACGACGACGCGTTGCGCCCCAACCAGCTGCTCGCCTGGTCGCTGCCGTACGCCCCGTTGGAGCCGGATCCGGCGGCGCTGCGGGCGGTCGGCGCGGCGCTGCTGACGCCGCTGGGGTTGCGCAGCCTGGCCCCGGACTCGGCCGGCTACCTGGGCGCGCACCGGGGTGGGCCGGCCCGCCGCGACGGCGCCTACCACCAGGGGACGGTCTGGCCGTGGCTGATCGGCCCGTACGTGTCGGCGGCCCGCCGGGCCGGGTTGGACGTGTCCGACGTGTTCACCGGGTTGACCGCGCACCTGAGCGAGTACGGGCTGGGCTCGGTCAGCGAAACGGCTGACGGGGATCCGCCGCACGGCGCGACGGGCTGCCCGTTCCAGGCGTGGTCGGTGGCCGAACTCCTGCGGGTGCGACCCGACTGATCCGCTGTCGTTACATCAGCGCAACGCGAATGTCTTCCCTGGTTATCCCGATGCCGGCAGGATTGTCGGCAACCCAAAGATGCGTGAGCACCCGTTAATGGTGTTTGATCACGCATGCCCGGCACCGACCATATTGAGGGGGGTCTGTCGATGTCACCTACCGCCGACGTGATCGACATCCGTGCACCACGGTCGCAGCGGGTGTTGATGCTGTCCTGGGAGTACCCGCCGGTACTGGTCGGCGGCCTCGGCCGACACGTCCACGCCCTCTCCGTCGCCCTCGCCAACGCCGGCCACGAGGTCACCGTCGTCACCCGCCACGCCCCCGGCGCACCCCTGGAGGAATACGCCGACGGCGTCCGCATCATCCGCGCCGCCGAGGACCCACCCCTGTTCCCCCTCGCCACCCCCAGCCTCCTCGCCTGGACCATGGCCTTCAACCACACCCTCACCCGCGCCGCCCTACGCGCCACCCAGTCCGCCGAATACGACGTCATCCACGCCCACGACTGGCTCGTCACCCACACCGCCATCACCCTCAAGGAACACCTCGACATCCCCCTCGTCGCCACCATCCACGCCACCGAAGCCGGCCGCCACCAGGGCTGGCTCCCCGACGAGATGAACAAGTCAATCCACTCCATCGAGCACTGGCTGGGCCACGAGTCGTGCCGGGTGATCGCCTGCTCGGAGTACATGCGGTGGGAGGTCAGCCACCTGCTGGAGCTGCCGGCGTCGCGGGTGGACGTGATCGCCAACGGGGTCAACGACCGGGTGTGGCGTTCGTCGGCGCGGGCGGTCGCGGCGGCTCGGCAGCGGTACGCGGCGGACGGGCCGCTGGTCGGATTCGCCGGTCGGCTGGTCTACGAGAAGGGCGTGCAGCACCTGATCGCCGCCCTGCCGTGGCTGCGCCAACGCCATCCCGGGATGCGGGTGGTGATCGCCGGCGACGGCCCGTACCGGGGTGAGCTGCAGGCGCAGGCCGAGCGGCTCGGCGTCGCCGACCTGATCGACTTCGCCGGCTTCATGACCGAGTCGCAGCTGCCCGCGCTGCTGGGGGCCACCGACGCGACGGTCGTACCGAGCCTGTACGAACCGTTCGGCATGGTGGCGTTGGAGGCGGCGTCGGCCGGCGCGCCGCTGGCGGTGTCGGCCACCGGCGGTCTGGCGGAGATCGTCGAGCCGGGCGTGACCGGTACGACGTTCCGGCCACAGGACACCCACGGGTTGGCGCAGGCGGTGCACGCGCTGCTCTCCGACGAGATCTTCGCCCGGCGGGTGGCCCGGTCCGCCCGTCAGCAGGTGACCAGAAAGTACGGCTGGTCGACGATCGCCGCGCAGACCGCCGCCACGTACGCCACCGCGGTCCGGGAGGCACCGGGCTTCAACACCCGGCGGGCCGCCGCCCAGCTGGCCGGGGACGCCCGCAAGGTCGTCGTGCCGGAGGGGAACCTGCTCGCGGCCGCCGGGGCGGCGTCGTAGCCCGCACCGCTGTCCGGTGGCCGGTTCGCGCGATCAGCTCGCTGGCCTGCGCGAACCGGCTGGCCGGGTGAGCGAAACGGTATTCCGCCGGAGCGAAACGGTGGAAGTTCGCCGGGTTTCCAGCTGATACAGCGACGTCACACCCGCGACTACCTTGTGTAGTCGCGGGTTGACGTTAGGAGACCGGATCGTGCGACCGGACCTGATCGCGGACCGCTACCGGCTGGTCCGACCGATCGGTAGCGGCGGGATGGGTCGCGTCTGGCTGGCCCGCGACGAGGCCCTGCACCGGGACGTCGCGGTGAAGGAGCTGCACCCGCCGACCGGGCTGACCGACGCCGAACGCGACGCGTTGCGCCACCGTACGCTGCGCGAGGCCCGCAGCGCCGCCCGGCTCAACCACCCGCACGTGGTCCGCATCTACGACATCCGCAACGTCGGCGCCAGCCCGCTGATCGTGATGGAGTACGTCCGGTCGCGCTCGCTGCACCAGGTCGTCGCGGAGGACGGCCCGCTACCCCCGGTACGGGTGGCGGCGATCGGCCGGCGGGTGCTGGCCGCGCTGCGGGCCGCCCACGCCGGCGGCGTGTTGCACCGCGACGTCAAGCCGCACAACGTGCTGATCGGCGAGGACGGCCGGGTGGTGCTGACCGACTTCGGACTGGCCACCCTCGACGACGAAGGATCGCTCACCCGCACCGGGCTGGTACTCGGCTCACCGCAGTACATCGCCCCGGAGCGGGCCCGCGACGGCGTGTCGAGCGTGGCCGCCGACCTGTGGTCGCTCGGCGCGACGCTGTACGCCGCCGTGCAGGGCCACGCCCCATACGCCCGGTCCACTCCGATGGCGACCCTGACGGCGCTGGCCACCGCCCCGCCCGACCCGGCACCCCGGGCCGGCCCGCTGCGGCCGGTGCTGGCCGGGCTGCTCCGGCGCGACCCGCGTCGGCGGATCGACGCCGACGAGGCCGACCGGCTGCTGCGCCGGGTCGTCGGTGTACCGGAGCGGCCCGTGACGCCGACCTGGCCGCTACTGCGCCACGTAGCCTCGCGGTTACGGGTGCCGGGCACCTCTACCCGGTAGGGTCGGCAGCGACCAGCCCGCACCGACCGTGGAGTCTGTGATGGACGCATCCGTTCTCGCCAGTGCCCCGGGTCGGCGCCGGCTGCCGGCTGACGCCGGCGCACCGCTGCTGACCTGCTACGACGATGCGACCGGGGAGCGCGCCGAGTTGTCGGCGACGGCGCTCGGGGCGTGGTCGGCCCGGACGGCGGCGCTGCTGCGTGACGGGTGCCGCCTCGGTGCCGGCGACCGGGCGGCGATGCTGCTGCCACCGCACTGGCAGAGCGCCGCCGTGCTGCTCGGCGCCTGGTCGATCGGGGTGTCGGTGTCGATCCGGCTGGCCGCGACCGCCGGCCTGCCGGTGCTGGAGCCGGGTGCGGACGAGCCGCTGGACGCGGTGTTCGCCGCGCGCGGCCGGGTCGACGACTGGTTGGAGGACGTACCCGAGGCCCGGCACCGGTTCGTGCTCGACGTCGGTGCCCGGGCCACGCCGGGCGCCCCACCGCCGGAGGGCTACCGGGACTTCCTCGCCGAGGCGGCCCGGTACGCCGGCCTGGCCCCGCAGTACGCGCTGATCAGCCCCGGTGACCCGGCGAGTGTCGACGGGACCAGCTACGCACAGTTGCGCACGGTCGCGCTGGGGATCGCCGAGCAGCACGACATCACCGCCGGTGACCGGGTGCTCGTCGATGCCGACCAGCACGAGCACCCGCTGTTCTGGCTGCTGGCACCGCTCACGGTCGGCGCCTCGGTGGTGGTGTGCGTCAACATGGACCCGGACCTGCTCGACGTACGTGTCGGCACCGAGGGTGTCACCCGCGTGCTCTGACCTGATACACAGTGGACCATCGTCGGCTGTCGGCCGGCCCCAAGGGTCGGCCGCCGGCTGGCCCTAAGTGGTGGGTGCGGTGCGCGCCGACACGCGGGCACATGACAGAGTGACCTCCGCCGAGAAGATGACCTTGGAGGATGCTCGACCATGATGGGTCCGTCCCACGCGCTGTCCGGTGCCACCGTGTGGCTCGCCGGTTCCTGGGCGCTCGACCAGTTCGCCGGCTACGAGCAGTCGCCGCTGATGATCGCGGTCGGCACCGCCGTCTGCGCCGGCGGCGCACTCTTCCCGGACCTGGACCTGTCCGGCAAGGTCACCCGCAACCAGGGCGGCGCGACGGTCGCCCGGACCTTCGGGGTGGTGTCGCTGTTCGCCGCCGAGGTCATCGAGAAGATCTCCCTCGGCGTCTACCACGCGACGAAGCTCAGCAAGGACCCGCACCGCAACAACGGCCACCGCACCCTGACCCACACGATCCCGTTCACCGTGCTGGTCGGCTGGGGCACCACCGCGCTCTGCGCCGCGTACGGCAAGTGGGCGGTGATCGGCATCCTGTTCTTCATGATCGGCCTGGCGTTGCGCGGCCTGTTCGACGAGTGGGCGAAACGGGCCGGCTGGGTCATCGTGACGCTGGTGTCGGCCGGTGCGGCGTACTTCACCTACCTGCACCTGCCCGGTGACCGCGGCTATCCGATGCTCGGCTTCGCCATGGGCGTGGGCTGTTTCGTGCACATCCTCGGCGACCTGGTCACCCGGGCCGGCGTACCGATCCTGTGGCCGATTCCGATCGGCCGGCGGATGTGGAAGATGATCGGCCCCTCGGACCGTTTCTCCATCCGGGCCGGCAGCAAGTTCGAGGTGGTGGTGCTGCGTACCGCCTTCACCGTCATCTCGCTGCTGTCCATCGTCGGCCTGGCCGTCCCCACCATCACCCGACGCTTCACCGGCGGCTGACCGGACCAGATCGCCGCGCCTCAGGCCGGGGTGCGCTGCACCGGCACCGCCAGCCCCCACTCCTCGACCGACTCGGGGGTGTCCACCAGCCCGCCCTCGGCCACTCCGTCGCAGGAGATGTCGATCACCTCGCCTTTGTGCGCCAGCAGGTACGGCCGGGCACCCCCGTCGGCGTTGGCCAGGGTGGCGATCGCCGCCCAGTGCCGGCGGCCGAACACCATCGGGTAGCTACGGGTTCCCGCGTAGGTGGCGCAGACCAGGGTCTCCGGGTACGGCAACGCGGCGACCCGGCGCAGCGCGTCGGCGGTGATCCCCGGCATGTTCACCGGGAACACCACGACCGCCTCGACGTCGGCGTCGCTGAGCGCGCCCAGGCCGACCCGCAGCGACGACCCGAGACCGGTCCCCCAGGCCCGGTTCACCACGACGGTGGCACCGGTCAGGTCGGCGGTGTCGCGCACCTGTTCGGCGGCGGCGCCGAGCACCACCACGACCGGGTCGCAGCCGGTCTCCCGGACCAGCCCCAGCGCCCGTTCGACCAGCAACTGGTCGCCCCGGTACAGCAGGGCCTCCGGTCCTCCGATGCGCCGGCCGCCACCGGCTGCAATGATCATCCCCGCGATCCGACTCAGCTGAGCCACCCCCGCAACGCTGCCCGACAGGCTCTGCCGGGCGGCCGGTCACGGCGGGTTCGCCGCCACCGGCTCGATGGAACGCACAACGGTCCCAACGATCAGTTCCCGATCAGGTGTCGGCCGGCCGCCCGCCGACGTGATCACGCCCGTCGGCGTAGCAGCCGACGCGTGATCACCCCCGTCGACGTAGCGGTCGCTGCCTGATCACGCCGCGTCGGCGTAGCAGTCGACGACCGCGACGTCCAACGGCACCCGGACCGGGGTGTCGCCGAACAGCATCGCGGTGGCCCGCCGCGCGCACTGCTCGAGCGTGGCGACCACCTCGTCGGCCTGCGCCGCCGGGCAGTGCACCACCACCTCGTCGTGCTGGAAGAAGACCAGCTCGGCGGCGGTGCCGGCGATGCCCTGACGGACGGTGGCGAGCAGGATCAGCGCCCACTCGGCGGCGGTGGCCTGGATGACGAAGTTGCGGGTGAACCGGCCACGGGCCCGCGCGCCGGCACCGGGCGGCTCCGCTGGCGTCGGGTCGCCGGCGGGTTCGCCCACGCCGGGGTCGGCCAGGCCGGCCGTGCCGGCGGCCGGGCAGGTCCGGCCCAGCCAGGAGCGGACCAGTCCGCCGGATTCACCGGTACGGGCGGCGGCCTCCACGTACTCGAAGGCGACCGGGTAGTTGCGCCGCAGCACCGCCAGCGCCGGCACGGCGGCACCACCGGTCTGGCCGTACATGGCGCCGAGCAGCGCCACCTTGGCCTTGTCCCGGTCGCCGCCGAACGCGTCGTGGGCCAACGCGGCGTACAGGTCTCCGGCGGCAGCGGCGGTGGCCAGCCGCCGGTCACCGGACATCGCGGCGAGCACCCGTGGCTCCAGTTGGGCCGCGTCGGCGACGACGAACGTCCAGCCCGGGTCGGCGACGGCGGCCCGCCGGACCACTTTGGGGATCTGCAGCGCGCCGCCGCCCCGGGTCGCCCAGCGGCCGGAGACGACGCCGCCGGGGACGTACTCGGGTCGGAACCGGCCGTCGCGCACCCAGGCGTCGCGCCACGCCCAGCCGTGCGCGGTCCAGATCCGGTGCAGTTCCTTGTATTCGATCAGCAGCGGTACGGCCGGATGGTCGACGCCGCGCAGCACCCAGGCGCGGGTGTTGGGCAGGCTGATGCCGGCGCGGGCGAAGGCGCGCAGCACCTCCGCCGGCGAGTCGGCGTGCAACTGCCGTACGCCGAACGCGGCGGCGATCCGCGCGGACAGCTCGGCCAGCCGGCGGGGCTGCCCACCGACCGGCGACGGCGGGCCGAGCAGCTCGGTCAGCAGCGCGTCGTGCCGGTCGGCCCGCCAGGGCAGCCCGGTGGCGCCCATCTCGGCGGCGACCAGCGCCCCGGCCGATTCGGCGGCGACCAGCAGCCGGAACCGGTCGGGGCGTTCGGTGGCGGCGACCCGGCGCTGCTGGTCGGCGTAGACCCGGCACAGTGCGTCGAGCGGATCGGCGACTCTCGCCGCCGCCGGCAGGTCGTCGAAGAGGGCCGGCTGGCCGTGCCCGGGTGGTTCGGCGGCGTGCGTCGGCGGGTCGGGCGGCACCGGCGCACCGGTGAGCCGGGCGTACGCGGCGGCGAGCGACCGGGGCTCACCCCAGCGGCCGGCGTGGCCGAGCAGCAGCGCCTCGGTCAACTCGACGTCGTGGCAACGGTCGACCCGTACGCCGGCGCGCAGCAGGCCCGGGTAGATCGCACCCGTCGCGGCCCACAGCCACCGGGCCGGCCCGGACGCACCGGGCCCGGCGGGGTGACCGGTGATCCGGGCGGCCAGGTCGGCGGTCGGCTCGGCCGGGCCGGCCGGCTGCCCGTCGGGTCGCAGCGGGCGCAGTGATCCGCCGCCGCCAGGTCCCGCCGTCACCGCTACCAGCACCCGGTCATTCTGACCGGCACCGGTGACATCCTGATGCCAACCAAACCAGCTGGGGTTCTGGTCGTGGGCGGCCAAGGCCGGGACCAGCGGCACGCCGGACACTTCGCCGATGTCCGCTACTTCTCGGCGCACTGACCGGAGCGGATGTCTCCCGCGTTGCGTCCGCGCGGAGGATTTAAACGATCTTACCCACCTGTCTACCGTTACACGCAACCCGAATATTCAGGACTTGACACGTGGGAGTGACCGATGGTCGCGCTTGTTGTCGTCGATTTCGATGAACTCGCATCGAATATTCCGGGAATTCTCACCATAGCGATCGTATTGATTCTTCCATTTCTTCTGGCAATCGTGGCATATCAGATCCTGCGGAGCATTCACTGGATTCTTTACGGATCTCCGGTCCGAGCCCTGCTGACGGTCGGCACCGCTGGCGGCTTCCTGATCGCGTACTTCACCGGGACCCTGGCCTGGGGATGGATCGTTGCCGCCGCACTCGCCGGATTGGCCGTCACCAAGGCGATCCTGCACGGCTTCATCAACAGAACGCCCTGCCCGTCGTGCGGCGGCTCCAAGGGAGGCTACGTCACTCACGAATACGGCAACAATGGCGACTACTTTCACGAATTTGTCGAATGCGACCGATGTGGCGGCATCGGCTACCTTTGACGTGCCGTCGCCACACCGACGAACCGACTTCCTGGCGGGACTGCGAGCTGCTATTTCGAGACGCTGCCGGTGAGGCCGGCCTGCACCTGCCGCTGGAAGACGAGGTAGACGATCAGCACCGGGAGCATGGCCATGGTGACGCCGGCGAACAGGCCGGACCAGTCGGACTTGTAGCCCTGGTTGACCGACAGGTCGATGAGGCCCTGCGCGATCACCTGATTCTTGGCCTCGCCGCCGCTGGGCTGCATCAGCAGGTACGGCAGGTACCACTGGTTCCACTGGCCGATGACGTTGAAGATGCCGATGCTGATCAGGCCGGGTCGGGCCATCGGCAGCATGACCCGGAAGAACAGCGTCGTGTGCGACGCGCCGTCGACCATCGCCGCTTCGGCGACGGTGTCCGGCAGGGTCTTGAAGAACGAGTGCATGAAGAAGACGGTGAACGCCAGCGACCAGGCGGTGTAGACCAGGATCAGCATGAGGTGGCTGTTCGGGCCGAGCAGCGGCAGGACGACCCCGGTGTTGTAGACGCCCTTGTACAGCGGCACTGCGGCCATGAACACCGGCAGGGTCAGCCCGGACAGGAACATGTAGTAGATGAGCCGGTTGCCGGGGAACTCGTAGCGGGCCAGCACGTAGGCGGCCATCGAGCCGAGCAGCATGGTGAGGAACACGCCGCCGCCGACGATGACGAGGGTGTTGAGGAAGAAGTCGCCGATGCCGCCGTCGACCCAGGCGCGGGCGAAGTTGTCCCAGTGCAGCTGGTCCGGGATCAGCGACAGCGGGTCGCGGATGATCTGCGCGTCGTCCTTGAACGACGACATCACCACCCACAGCAGCGGCAGCACCACCATGGCACCCCACACCAGCAGGAACAGGTGGGAGAAGCCGTTGAAGAAGCTGTCGGAGGCGGCGCCGGCCCGCCGGGGCGGCAACGGCCGGGCGGTACGGCGGCCGCCGGTGACGGTGGGCGGTGGCGGGGTGGCCGCGCCGGTCGGTGGATTGGTGACAGTGCTCATCGCGCGGCCCTCCCTAGTATTCGATCCGCTCGCGGCGGGTGACGCGTAGCTGCACGGCGGCGAGCAGCAGCGTGAAGATGGCCAGGGCGACGCCGATGGCGCAGGCGTACCCGAACTGGCCCTTGTTGAAGGCGGTGAAGTTGATGACCGAGGCGAAGACCTCGCTGGCGTGGTCGGGGCCGCCCTGGTTGGGGGTCATCATGAAGACCAGGGCGTACATGTCCAGGGCGATGAAGCCGAGGTAGACCCAGGCCACCGAGATGCTGTCACGCAGCAGCGGCAGGGTGATCCGCAGGAAGCTGGTGACCCGGCTGGCGCCGTCGAGCATCGCCGCTTCGAAGATGTCCTTGGGGATGGACTGCATGGCGGCGGAGAAGAGCACCATGTAGAAGCCGACGCCGCCCCAGACCGCGATCAGCAGCAGCCACCACAGCACCGCCGGTACGCCGAGGAACGGTGTCGGGTCGGAGACGAACTTCAGCGGCGCCTCGGCGTCGACCAGCCCGACCCGGATCAGGATGCCGTTGAGCAGTCCCTGGCTGTCGCCCCGGTAGATGGCGCCCCACATGATGGCGATCAGCACCAGGGAGAGCACCTGCGGGAAGAAGAAGATGATCTTGTAGATGCCGGACCCGCGTACCCCCCGGACGCCGGCCCTGTCCCCGCGCCCGCCCACGTTGAGCAGGAACGCCAGGAACAGGGCCAGCGCGATGGTGAACAGCGGCAGCGTGACCAGGAAGAACACGTTGTGCCAGAAGGCCTTGTGAATCAGTTCGTCACCGAAGAGCCGTACGTAGTTGGCCAGCCCGACGAACTCCTGGGTGTCGGAGTAGCCACCCCAGTTCGTCATCGAGTAGCCGACCGCCTGTGCGTACGGCCAGACGACGTAG
This sequence comes from Solwaraspora sp. WMMA2056, assembly GCF_030345095.1. Classification (NCBI taxonomy): domain Bacteria; kingdom Bacillati; phylum Actinomycetota; class Actinomycetes; order Micromonosporales; family Micromonosporaceae; genus Solwaraspora; species Solwaraspora sp. WMMA2056. Next base: position 4,024,771 of record NZ_CP128360.1, on the reverse strand, counting down.
AACACGTACAGCGCTACCGGCAGTGCCAGAAACCCGGTGACGAACCGGGCCTTCCCGTGCCGCATGACCTGTCGCTTCCTTCCTGGGCCGACGTACCGGGCCGCCGTACCGGGTTCAGGGCCGGGTCAGGACCGGGTGAACTTGTTGACCGCGTCGTCGGCGGCGACCGCGTCGGACGCCTCCTGCAACGCCGCCTGGAACTGCGCGGCGGTCATCCGGCCGGCCATCAGCTCACCGATGGCGTTCTGCTCCACCTTGTCGATGTCGGCGTACCAGTCGGGGTGGCGGAACGACACCAGGTCACCGGGGGCGTTGGCCATCAGCTCGTTGGCCGAGGTCAGCGCCGTCGAGTTGGTGACGTTGTCGCCGGAGCCCTTGACCGAGGCGAGCGAGCTGGTCAGCTCGGCGAACTTGCCGGCACCCTCCTTGGAGAGCATGGCCCGCAGGAACTCCATCCCGCCAGGGGCGTTGGCGGCCTTCTTCGGCACGATCCAGCCTTCGCCGGAGCCGGCCTGCACGGTGCCGTACGGGGCCGCGTCGTTCGCGCCGACGCTCCACACCGGGACGATCTTCATCTGGAACCCGGTCGGGATGGTGGAGCGCATCTCGTTCTCCAGCCAGGTGCCGCAGGGCAGGAACGCCGCCTTGCCGTCCAGCCAGGCCTGCTGCGACTCGGTGTGGGTCAGCGTGTCGCTGCCGGTCAGCGTGTAGCCATCCTTGACCATCTTCTCGACGGCGCTCATCGCGGCGGTGACCGCGTCGGTCTGCCAGGCGCCTTCCTTCAGGTTGTCGATGTCGACGACGGCCTGACGGCCACCGGCCAGCCAGATCCAGGTCATGATCGGCCACCGCATGTAGTACGGGTACTTGCCGGCGAACGCGAACGGCGCCACCCCGGCTGCCTTGATCTTCGGGGCGAGGGTGAAGAACTCGTCGAAGCTGGTCGGCACCGCCCACCCGTTGCGGTCGAACAACGCCTGGTCCATCCACAGCCCGAAGACCGTGTACGCGTAGTTGAGCTGGAAGAACTGGCCGTCGAACGTACCGTCGTCGACGGTGCCGGGCAGCAGCGTGTCGCGGACCTTGACGTCCGGGTCGTCCCAGCTCGGCGCGTCCAGCAGCGGGGTCAGCTCGGTCAGCGCCCCCTCGTTGATCAGGGTGTCGATCGCCATCAGGTCGGCACCCGAGTTGTTGATCAGGTCGGCCGGGGTGGTGGAGAACTTCGGCTGCTGCTCGGTCTTGATCTTCTGGGTGGAGCTGAGGTTGACGGTCACGCTGTCGTGCTTGGCCACGAAGAGCGTCTTGTCGAACTCCGGGTACTCGTCACCGAGTCCGCCGTTGAACACGACGACGTCGACGCTGCTGTCGTCGGCGACGCCGAACGGGTTGTCCGGGCTCTTGGTACCGGTTTCCGTGCCGCTGCCGGGGTCACTGCCGGCGCAGGCGGAGAGCAGGCCGGCGGCCGGGCCGGCGAGCAGGCCGGCGGCGGCGGCCCGACGCAGCAGGGTCCGGCGGCGCACCGAGGCGCCGGCGACCGCGGACGGGATCCGGGCGGAGTCGGGGATAAGGGACATGATCTGCGCTCCTCAGCTGGGGGTTTCGGCGGGGCGGTGAATGATCGGGTTCATGGCCTGGTGGCCGTCGACGGCCCGATGGCCATCGGCAGCCTTGTGACCATCAACAGCTTTGTGGCCGTCGACGGCACGGGCGGTCCGGCGGAACGCCGCGTGCGCCCGGTCGTGGGTCCGTTGTGCGACGGCGACGTACAGCAGGTCGAGCACGACGAGTTGCGGGTGCCGGGCAGACAGCGCGTCCGGCCGGAAGGTCGTCGCCTGGGTGGCGGTGAGCAGGACGATGTCGGCCAGCTCGGCCAGGGTGGAGCGGGGGAAGCTGGTCAACGCGACGGTGGTCGCGCCGTGGCTGCCGGCCTCCGCGACCATCTCGATGGTTTCGCGGGTCTGGCCGGTGTGCGAGATCCCTAGGGCCACATCGCCGTCGCGCATCAGCGCCGCGCTGGCCAGACCGTTGTGCAGGTCGGTCCAGGCCCAGGCCGGTACGCCGATGCGGTGCAGACTGAACTGCATCTCCTCGCCGACCAGGGCGCTGCCGCTGGCACCGAAGATGTTGACCCGACTGGCGGCGGCGACGGCGTTGGCGGCCTTCTCCACCTCGGCGAGGTCCAGCAGGGCCGCGGTGTCGTTCATCGCCTGGGTGTCGGCGGCCATGATCTGGCCGAGCACCCGGTCGAGCGGGTCACCCGGCTGGATCTCGCGTCCGATGTCGACGGTCCAGCCGGCGGCACGGGCCCGACCGGTCTCGGCGGCGATGCCGAGTCGCAGGTCGGCGTAGCCGTCGAAGCCGAGTGCCCGGCAGAAGCGGGTCACCGTCGCCGGCGACGTACCACTGCGTTCGGCCAGCTCCACTATGGTGGCGCGGGCGGCCCCGGCCGGGTCGGACAGCACCTGGTCGGCGACCCGGCGCAGGGCACCGGCGAAGTCGGTGAGCCGGATGCGGGCCAGCACCGAGTCCGCCGGCCCGGGGGCGTCGGCCAGCGCGGTCCCCGCGAGGCTCTGCTCCTCATGCCCGGCCATCGGCACCGACCTTTCGGGAAAGACTGTTAACTGTTAGTGGTAAAAGTTCTTACTAACACCCCCTCCCTGTCAAGACCGTGGGCGAAGTTTTCAAACTGTGACCGGGTGGGAGCGCTACCACCCGGCCAGCCCCAAGAGCATGATCAGGAGCGACACATCGATGCCGCTATGCTCCGGCGGTGGCACACGCGCGACTCCGATTCGGCCCGTACGAGCTGGACCTGGACGGCCGGCAGCTACGCCACCACGGCCAGCAGGTCCGCGCTGAACCCCGCGCCATCGAACTGCTGTGCCACCTCGCCGCGCACCGCGACCGGGTCGTCACCCGACAGCAGCTCCTTGACACCGTCTGGTCGGGACACCCCGTCAGCGAATCAGCGATCGCCGCCACCCTGCGCGCCGCCCGCCACGCCGTCGGCGACACCGGAGGCAGTCAGGAGATCATCCGCACCATCCACCGGCGTGGCTACCAGTTCATCGCCGACGTCGCCCCGGCCGCCAACCCCGGGGACTACGACACCGTCCGGTTCTGCCAGACCAGGGACGGCACCCGACTCGCGTACACCGTCACCGGCAGCGGTCCCCCGCTGATCTCCGCCGCCAACTGGCTGACCCACCTCGGCCTCGACCGCCGTGATCCGATGTGGATCCACTGGTACCGGGACCTGATGCGCGAGACCCGGCGGGGGCTGCGCTACGACGAGCGGGGCTGCGGGCTCTCCGACTGGTGCCCGCCGTCGCCGTCACCGCAGGTGTGGGTCGAGGACCTCGACACCGTCGCCGACGCCGCCGGCTACGACACCTTCGCGATCATCGGGACGGCCCAGGCCGCCGCCACCGCGATCGCCTACGCGGCGCTGCGCCCGGAACGGATCACCCGGATGGTCCTGATCAGCAGCCACGCCCGGGGCCGGCAGGCCCGCGCCCACACCGACCTGGACCGCCGGGTCGCCGACGTCGACCTGGACCTGGCCACCGTCGCCTGGCAGTCCGCCGACCCGGCCTTCCTGCGCGCCTACGCCGCCCTGTTTCTGCCCAACGCCGCCCCGGCCGAGCTGGACGCGTACATCGCCTTCACCCGACGGACCACGTCGCTGGAGAACCTGGTCCACTTCTTCCACATGATCGCCACCATGGACGTGTTTCCGCTGGTGGAGCGGGTCCGCTGCCCCACGCTGATCCTGCACGCCCGGGGCGACCCCCGGGTCCCCGCCTCGGACGCCACGGAACTCGCCGCGCTGATCGGCGACAGCCGGTTGGTGCTGCTCGACAGCACCAATCACCTGTTCACCGCGACCGAACCCGCCTGGGCCGAACTGGTCCGCCACGTCGACGACTTCCTCGCCGACTGACTGCGACCCCGGTCCCGGTCAGCAGAACGGCCGCCAGCCGTCCGCTCCGGCGAGGTACGCGGCGGGCGTGTACGCGGCGGCCTGCTCCCGGGTCAGCTGCGGACGGTCGTCGGTGACGCCGGCACCGGGGCCACGGCTGCGATACTCGAAGTAGCGTGCCTCCCGCCACGGCCAGCTGCCGAAGTCGGTCCACGGCGCGGCCTTGATGTGCGCACCGAGCACGCTGTCGCGGACGATCGTCTGCCCGATCGCGTCCGGATCGTTGCTGGGGTGCCAGGGCCGGCCGAGGAACACCGTGCCCGGCGCGGCGTCGCCGGTGAACCGGCACCGGTCGAAGAGCAGACCGTACGGGTTGCTGATCGCGGTGCTCGCGGCGGTCACGTACCCGTTGTTGCTGTCCGAACCCCGGTCCAGCGAATGGATGTGGCACCGGGTGAAGGCGGCGGTGGCCCGGCCGAAGATGAAGTCGACGTCGCCCTCGACGTAGCAGCCGTCGAGCGCCACCCGGGCGACGGTCGCGGCGGACTGGCTGTTGACGTACAGCGTGTCCTGGTTGCCGACGAACCGCACGCCCCGGAAGGCGATCCGGTCGGCGCGGGTCAGCACCGCGACGGCCTGCCGGTTGGTGATCTCCGGATGGGCGGCCTCGTCGAAGGAGTTGCTCAGCGTCAGGTTCTCCGCCGTGAAGTCGGCACCATCCAGTGTGACCGACGCGCTACCCGAGGTGCCCCAGGTCCCGCCGCCCGGCTTCGGCGTGCCGTTGGCCCGGTCGTCGGTGACCACGACGTCGGTAGGACCGCGCCCGAGCCCGCGCAGCACGATGTACGGCTTGTCCGACGGGACGATCACCTGCCCGTGGTAGACACCGGGCCGGACGTCGATCCGGAACGGCGCGGCGTTGCCGGCCGGGACCGCGTCGACCGCCGCCTGGACGGTCGTCACGTCACCCCGGCCGTCGGCGGCGACGACGATCCGCCGCCGGGACGACGCGGCCGCCGACACCGGCTGCGGGCCCGCCAGGGCACCGAGGCCCGGGATCATCGCCGCCGCACCGGCCGTGAGCACCACTCGCCGTCGCATCACACCTCCACCCCCACACCGGGAAAGCGCTTTCAGTGAGATGCGAAGTAGGCCGTCGAACGCCGTACGTCAATGTCTCAGTCGGCCGCCGACCGCGATACCATGTGGATTCGTGCGACTGAACCACCTCGGCCTGCCGGTGCGCGACCCGCAGCGCAGCACCCAGTTCTACGGCCGCTACTTCGGCTTCGACCCGGCCACGGCGCAGCGCTACCCGGACGGCACGGTCATCATCCGCGACGCCGACGGCTTCGACCTGGCGCTGCACGCCGTCGACGCCGTCGGCGCGTCACCGGAGTTCCTGCACTTCGGCTTCCGCATGCCCGCACCCGACGCGGTCCGCACGCTGCGCGGCCGGTTACGCGCCGATGGGGTCGAGATCATCGAGGAGTACGACGAACCCGCGTACACGGCGTTCAAGTGCCTCGACCCGGACGGCCACCGGGTCGAGGTCTACTGGGAGCCTCCGCCAGCGGTCACGGCCGCCCCGGCGACGAAGGACCGCCAGGCTGCCGGGCCGAACGTCAGCACCGGCCCAGCCTGATCCTTCGAGTCCCGCACCAGCACCCGACCCGGCACGTTGTCGGCCACCTCCACACAGTCACCGCCCTGGCCGTTACTGCGGCTGGACTTACGCCAGCGGGGGGTGTCAATCAGTTCCACGAATCTGCCACCTCCATGATCAAATTGAGCGACTCCTGTCGAGGCAGAGCGTAGCCCCGGATCGCCTCCCAAAGTTCCTCCAACAGCGCGACTTCATCCGGGTCCTCGGTCACCTGACCGCCCAACGGGCTGTCGAGGATGGCAACAGTACGGCCGTCGACCGTGCCGAGCACCAACGGACCGTTCAGGCCGGGGTAAGTACCAGTCGAAGAAGGCACCACGGCCACCTCGACATTGGGCTCCGCGCACGCTTTGATGATCGCCTGAAGTTGCTCATGCATCACCTCTGGCCCACCGATCGGACGGCGCAGCAAGGTCTCATCGAGGACCGCGAACAATCGACACGGCGTGTCGGCGCGGTGCAGCGCATCGGCCCGCGCCAACCGCGCAGCCACCGTCGACTCGATGTCTGTCACGCGGTTGCCTCCGTCGGTCAAGATCGCCCGCGCGTACTCCTCGGTTTGCAGCAGACCGGGCACGATCAGCGGCTGAAACGACCGGATCATGGTGGCGTTGCGTTCGTGCTCCAGCCACGAGCGGACCCAGACCGGCTGGCCGAAGCTGGCGCGGGCCTCCGCCGCCAGCTCCTGGAACATGTGGCCCGAGTCGAACAGCGCGTCGAGCTGTCGCGCCGTGTCCGGCTTCGGGATGAGGCGGCTCGTCTCGAACTTGGCGATCAACGACGACGAGACGTTGATCCGTGCCGCCAACTGTTCCTGCGTCATCCCGGCCTGATTCCGAGCGAACTTCAAGATCCGCGCCAACGCGTTGTAGCCACTCATCTTTCCTCATCCTTCCCCTCAGGTATGAAGAAGCGTCCGATTCGCTGCCCGCCGTCAATCTTCCACAACCGCCCGGCGGAGTCCAGGGTGGATCAGGAAAGGATCGCACATCTCCACCGCAAGGGAGATCCACTGTGTTGCGCAACGACGGTATCGGCGGTACGCCGCGCCTCGCCCGGTACACCTCGATCGGCACGCCGCCGCACTCCGACCCCACCCCGAACCGGCCACCGCTGCCCCGGCGTACCCCCGGTCAGACGGACGTCGACCGGGACGCCCGCTTCCGCCTGACCGCCGCGCGCGGAGTCACCGCCGCCCCGACGGGCGCGCTCGCCGACGCGCCCACCGCGCCCCGCAGCCCGGCCGCCCAGCGGGCCCTCACCCGAGCCCTCGACGCGCTCAACGTGCACCTGCCGAGCCGGCTCGGCGAATGTCGCCGCTGCGACATCGCCGCGCCCTGCAAGCCGTTCCTGCGGGCACTGGTCATCGTCCAACGCTGGGACCCGGCCAAGGCCCAGCGGGTACGCGCCGTGCTGCACCTGTCCGGCCTGTGGTCACCGGGCCAGCAACAGCCCCGCGAGGACGGCACCGATGCCTGAGGAACTGCTGCGGGTCGGCGACAACCTGCACCTCGGAAAATCCGACTGGGTGTACGGCGACCGCGCCATGCGGGTCCGGGTCTCCGACATCCGGTACGGCCACGACGATCCGAACTCCCCCGTCATCGGCATCCTGGCGACCGTGACCGGAGCCGGCCGCGACGGCCGGATGGTCTCGATCGCCGTCTACAAGACCGCCCTCACCCGCCCCGGTGTCCACGAACCCCACCGCCGAACCGCCAACCGAGTCGATGTGCCCTTCGACCCACCGCACCGAACTTGACCAGACAGCCTGGCGTCGCCGCTTCAGTGAAGGGCAGCTCCCGAGAGAGCTGCGACGGCCACCGCTCGGACCCGCCGCCGTGCGTCGGGGCGCCTCAATGAAGGGCAGCTCCCGAGAGAGCTGCCACCTGCGGTCGGCGTGCCAGGCGGCTGATACCAGCCAGTGGCAGCCTCAATGAAGGGCAGCTCCCGAGAGAGCTGCGACCGGCCGGCGGCGACGCCAGTACGCCTCTTCGTGGCCTCAATGAAGGGCAGCTCCCGAGAGTGGGCTGTGTCAAGGATCTTGGACAGGTCTTCGTAGGTTTGCTGGTCAGGCGGCTATCAGGGCCTGGTAGCCGGTGAGGGCTTCGGCCGGGGTGCGGTAGTCAAGGCTGGAGTGCAGCCGTTGTCTGTTGTAGAACACCTCGATGTACTCGGCGACGGCGAACCGGGCGCGGGCACGGGTGTCGAAGCGTTCCCGGTGGTACATCTCGTTCTTCATGGTGGCGAAGAACGATTCGGCGGCGGTGTTGTCCCAGCAGACACCGGTACGTCCCACGCTCACCCGCACCTGGTTGTCGGCGCAGTGGCGGGCGAACCTGGCCGAGGTGTACTGCGCGCCCCGGTCGGAATGGAACACCGCATCCGGGCGGACGTGGCCGTGTCGGATGGCCATGGCCAGGGCGTCGACCACCAGGCTCGTGCGCATGTGCTCGGCGGTCTGCCAGCCCACGACCATCCGGGTGGCCAGGTCGATGACGGTGGCCAGGTACAGCCAGCCCTCACCCGTCCTCAGGTAGGTGATGTCGCCGACCAGGCGGGTGCCCGGGGTGTCGGCGGTGAAGTCCCTGTCGATCAGATCCTTCGCGGTGACCGGGTCCCGGCCGGGCACCGTGGTCCGCTTGTACGCCCTGGGTTGACAGGCCCGCAGGCCGAGCTCGCGCATCAGGTCGGCGACGAGCCCGACGCTGCACGCGACACCCTTGCGGTTGAGCGCGGCGGTCACCCGCCGGCAGCCGTAGGTGCCCCGGGAGGCGTCGAAGACCCGCCGCACGTGGTCGGCGAGGGTCCGACGTCGGGCGGCGGTGACCGTCTCGGCGCGTTCCCGCCAGGCGTAGTAGGTGGAGCGGGGCACGCCCAGCAGGCGGCACATCCAGGCGATCGGGTAGGTGGCCTTCTCCGCGTCGATCACCGCGCACCGCAGGGCTACGGGTGCGTCCGGGCGAAGAAGGCCGCGGCTTTTTTCAGGAACTCGTTCTCCATCCGCAGGCGGCGGATCTCGTCTTCCATCTCCTTCACACGGGTGTCCTCGGTCCGGTCGGTGTGCGGCGGTACGGGCGTGGCGTGTTCACGGCGCCAGGTGTTGACCCAGTTGCCCAGGGTGGCTTCGTGGACCTCCAGATCACGGGCCACCGCGGCGATCGGTCTACCGGTCTCGACGACCATCTGCACAGCCTCGGCCTTGAACTGCGGACTGTATCGACGACGTTGCTCGGACATGGATCCATCCTCTCAACTCGGAGGACATGTCCAAGATCCTTGGTACACCTCACCCAGGGGTGTCCCGCCGTTGTCGGACGCGGCGTAGAAGCGGGACTGGGTGGGTTTGGGGGTGCTCAGCGGAGCGAGGACGACGCCGTCCGGCGGGAAATCCGTGGGTTTCCAGTCGGGGGTGACGCAGGTGACCGACCGGACGCGCAGCCGGCCACGGTAGCCCGAGGCACCGTCGTTGGCCCCGGAACCGTCGTCGCCGCCACCGGACGGCACCCACCCGAACAGCCGGTCCGCCGGGGAGAGCTGGTCGCGGTCCTGCGCGGGGCGAAGGCTGGGCGGCAGCAGGTCGTCGGGCGCGGCGGCGAACGGAAGCCGGCCGACCATGACCGGGTGGACCTCGGTGATCTCGTCGCGGGACTTGTCGTGCCTGACGTAGACGAGGGTGCCCGCCGGAAGTTCCCGCAGCTCGCGGGTGCTGGGCACGTGCTTGGACCGGACGATTCCCTTGGCTGTCGCGGGATCGCGGCGGTAGGTGGCCTGGGGGTCGTTGTATCCGTGGGCCAGGTCGTAGGCCCGCAGCACCGACTGCCAGTAGCGTTTGTGGTCGTCGGTGATCGGCACGTCCCGGCCGGCGGTCTCCACGAACAGCCGTTCGTAGCGCTTGGCAAGCGCACATCCTTCTGCTGCTCAACAGAGCCCGTGATCGTGCTCCGATCACCCACGGCACCGCGACCACAGCGGACGCGGTCATCGCCGAGGCCGCCGACGCGCACGCCCAGAAGCGCAAGCTGAGTACGGCCGACGCCGCACTGCTCCCCCGCACGCTGCCCGAGCTGCTACGCGAATCCGTCGATGCAGCCGCCGCCCTGGGCGGGTTGGGCAAGGCAGGTCAAGCCGACAGCCTGTTGCACCGCCATCGCCAACTCCACGGCGAGGTCGACGCGTGCATCCGCAGCCGGCCGCAGCCCACCCGCTGACCATCCACTGCCGCTTCTCATCCTCCGGGGCCGAAGTGCACGCCGCCGTGGATGTCACGTGCCTGCACCGCCGGGCCGCGTACCGGGCCGGAGATCGTGTTGCTGGCCCGGCTGTGGTCGTCTGCTGTTCGCGCGGCCCTGACCTCGGCCCAGAGCCGGTGCAGCTCGGCGGCGAAAACCTGGTCGTTGAGTGTGGCTGTGGTCAGCGCGGCGCGTAGTTCCGCGATCCGCTGACCGTCCAATGGCTCACGTTGGGCTGCGTCGAGTGCGTTCCCGGTGGCGGGCTGCTCGGCAGCCTTCCGCCGGACGAGCCGGACCAGTGCCGCGAACGCGGCTTTGCCGCCAGCGGTCACCTCGGCGGCGGCGCCCGTCGCCAGCGCCGTCGCGACAGCGGTCAGGATCGGGTCGTCCATCATCGCTCACGTCCTTTCCTCAGCTGACTCCAACCGCCGCCGCACCTCGACGACCAGCGGGTCGTCCAACCCGATCAGCGTCGTCAGCGCCGCCGACCACGCCTGACGCGCTGCGGTCCGGTCTCCGTCCGCCGCGTGCGCGTCGCCCACGTACACCAGGGTGATGCACTCGTGGCGGGGATCGCCGGCCGCCGCGAACAACTCGCGAGCGCGGGCAAGGTGGTCCAGCGCCGCGACAGGCTCCGGCACGTCGGTCAGGGTGCGACCGAGCTGCAATTCGACCAGCGCCTCGCTCCAGCGGTTTCCGAGAGTCCGGAAGATCTCCATGGCCTGCTCGTACGACGCGATCGCCTCGGCGTACCGGAGCATGTTGCGGTGGCCGTTGCCGAGGCTCATCAAGGACAGGCCGATGCCCCGGTCCTCGCCGGCATCGCGGAAGATCTCCAACGCACCCTCGGCGCACGCGACCGCCTCGTCGAAGCGCCCCGAGTCCTCGTAGGCGAGGCAGCAGCCGCGCAGCGCGTAGCCGGCTGTCCAGCTGTCGCCGACCTGCTGGGCCGCGTCCCGCGCTGCCGAGTAGTAGCGCAGTGCCTCGTCGGTGTCGCCGCGGTCCCACCAGGCGTCGCCGAGGAGCAGCAGCATGAAGCCTTCGGCCGATCGGTCCGCCAGGTGGCGGGTGCAGTCGAGGGCCAGCAGATGACTGTCGATCCAGGCCCGCCAGTAGGAGCGTCGTTCGAAGAACGCCATCGAGGCGGCGGCGAGTTTCCAGGTGACGTCGCAGTGCCCGGTGTCGTGCGCCAGGCGGATGACGTCGAGTACGTTCAGGCGCTCCTGCTCGGACCAGCGCAGCGCCTCGTCGAGCGTCGCGAACGGGGGCTGCCCGTCAGCGGTGACGCCGGTCAGGCCCGGGATCGGTCGGCCCTGGGGGAGGATCTTGCGATAGCTGTCGTACACCCGGACCAGGTACCAGTCGAACATCCGCGCCAGCCCGGCCTTGACCTCGGCGGGTGGCTCGTCCGCTTGCGCCCGTTCCGCCGCATAGAGCCGGAGCAGGTCGTGCAACCGGTACCGGTGCCCCGGGATCCGGGTCAGCAGGTGCAGCCCGACCAACGAGTCCAGGTGCCGCCGCGCCTCCGACACCGGCCGCCCGGTCAGTGCCGCCACCGCCGACAACGAGACATCCGCGCCCGGATGCAGCCCCAACAACCGGAAGGTACGCGCGACCGGAGGGTCGAGCGACCGGTAGGTCCACGAGAAGACGGTACGGACGGCGGACAATTCGTCACCGGGCACGGACAGTGCGTCGAGCCGGCCGTTCTCCTCCTCCAGCTCCGTCACCAGATCGGCCAGGCTCATGTCCGGGTCGCTGACGGCGCGGTCGGCCACGATGCGGAGCGCGAGTGGGAGCCGCGAGCAGAGTTCCGCCAGCCGCAGGGCCGCCGCAGGCTCGGCGTCGATGCGTTCCGGGCTGGTCGTCTCGCGCAACAGTCGGATGGAGTCGTCGTCGGTCAACACGTCGAGCACCGCCCGGATCGCACCGTCACGCACCGCCAGACCGGAAAGCCGGTCGCGGCTGGTGATGATCACCATGCAGGTCGGGGAGGCGGGTAGCAGCGGTCGCACCTGCTCGGCGGTCGACGCGTTGTCCAGCAGCACCAGCATGCGGCGTCCGTCGGTCAGCGACCGGTAGAGCGCGGTCCGTCCGGGCAGGTCCGTCGGGATCTTCTCCGGCGGTACGTTGAGCGCCCGAAGGAACCCGTCCAGTGCCTCCTGCGGGGTCAACGGCGGCACCGCATCGTAGCCGCGCAGGTTGATGTAGAGGTCCCCGTCCGGGAACCGGGCGCGCACCCGGTGTGCCCAGTGGACCGCGAGCGCGGTCTTGCCGACCCCGGCGCTACCCGAAACGGTCGAGATGGTCACGACCGGGAGCCTGCCGTCGCTGGTCCGTAGATCTGTCTCGTCGAGTAGCGAGTCGAGCTGCCGGATATGCAGTTCCCGGTCGATGAATCCTTTCGTGGCGGGTGGCAGTTGGCGCGGCGGGGGAAGCGGGACGTCGGTGACCCGGACGTGCACGCCACCGGATATCTGCGCGGCCTGGACAACCGCACCGGCACCCCCGGCGAAGTCGTTGTCGGCATCGGCGTTGCCATGCGCCGGGTTCATGGCACCTCGGCTCCGCCACGCGTGGCAAGAAAATCGGGACCCAGCAGTCCCATCAGTACGACATCCTGATACCTGCCGTCGAAGTACTCCTGTTCGCGAAGTAGCCCTTCGACGACGAATCCCAGTCGTTCGTGCAGCCGCAGCGAAGCGACGTTGGTAGCGTGAATGTCCACAAGGCACTTGTGGTAGCGCCGTTGTGTGAACATGTAGCGCAGCAGGATCCGTGCGGCTTCCGTCGCATGGCCGTGGCGCCGTTGGTCCCGCGCGATAGCGAGGCCGTAGCTGAAGCTGCCGCTGCGTGGGTCCGTGTCGCGGGTCGAGATCGCCCCGATCATTCCCGGATTGTCGACCCGTTCGACGGCGAGCGCGAAGCAGTCACTTCCGGGCTGCCAGGTGCCGACAGCGGCGATCTCCTGCCGGAGCTGCGCGGTCGAGCGCGGCGGCTCGACCCGGAACACGGACCGCTCGTCCTCGGTGTCCTCGGCGAAGGCCCGGTAGTAGCGGTCGTCATCGGGTTCGATCGCCCGTAACCGGACGAGGTCACCGACCCACAGTGAGCTCGACATGCCTGCACCTCCCTCGCTTCGCCGTAGACCGGGACTCGCAGATGGGCACCGCGAATCGCGTCATTACGACCGGTAGTCGGCGAACCTGGTCGCGCGGGTCCATGCCACGTCGCGCCAGTAGCAGTGCTGGAGTATGTCGTCGATCCCGTCGACCGCCTCGAAGCCGAGGAACGTGTCGTCGTCGCCGAAGTGCAGGACCGCGAGTTTGCGCGAGTCGAAAAGCCAGAAGTCATGGTGCGGGAGGTCCAACGCGTTGGCCACGTCGCGATCGATGTATCGAATGTCCTCGCCCACAGCCAGGTTGTACGGGGTGATAGAAATTTCGAAACGGAGGAAGTCGCTCGGTGGATCATCGACGACTCGGACGCGCTCCACCCGCTTCCCGGTCGAGGTCTGCGACGCCATCAAGTCCAGCCAGTCCCGGAGCCATTCGATGCCCGGGTCCCGGCCGGCCAGAAATTCCTGGAATGGAAGATCCTCGGCCTGCACCCCGTAGGATCTTCGCACCTCGAACTTGAAGGCGACATGCTCGAAGCCCAGAAAGAGTTTCCGGAAAGCATCAGGGTCGTCGACGATCACCGTCATTCGCTACTCTGGCCCTCGAACCAGGACATGAGCGAACGCGGCACTACGACAAAATTCTCACCCGGCAGCACGTCACGGAGCTGGGAAAGCGCCTCCGGGTCGGTCAACTCATAGCCTTGGACGACGATGTCCCCGGTATCGGTCTCGTAGAGCGTCGGACAAGATCCAGCGTTGCTCGATGTGGACAGAAAGCGAAGCTTCATCGACTCCTCCATTGGCCGATCTGGGAGATAAGAATACCAGTCGATCAATTAATGACGGAAGCTGTCTATGTCCCTACCTGTCCGAGCTTTCGCGATGTGAGACCTGTCCCATAAGCGGCCTGTCGACGTACGGTGTGGATGGTACCGCCCATCCACTCTGGCCCCTGCTGAGGGCAGGCACCGATCGTTCGCTGCGGTAATCCACAGCGGAACCTACAGCTCGGGCCGTTCGGCCGTTGCGGTGAACCAGTCCTTGCGGCTGCTGACGTCCAACTGCGCGACCCGCAGCCCCACCTTGCGACACAGCGCGGCGAAATCCTCCGGCTCGTAGTAGGTGAACCAGCGTGGGGCCGGGAAGTCGTCGGTGCTGCGCCACCCGTCACGACCTCCGTGTTTCATGCTGATCAGCGCCTTGCCGCCGGGCAGCAGAACCCGCCGGATGTTGTCGAGCGCGGTGACCGTGTGCTGCCGGGGCAGGTGCAGCAGGACCCCGCTGGCGATGACACCGGCAAAGGTCGCGGATCGCAGCGGGAGGGCGAGCGCGTCGCAGCAGACGGCAGCGTCGATGGCGATCCGTACGGTGGTCGCGCACAGCAGCTCCGGGGTGACGTCGGCGAGGACGACGGTCCGGCCGGTGCCGGCGACCAGGTTGGCGTCGCGACCGGCTCCGCAGCCGAGGTCGAGCACCGGCCCTGGCCCGAGCGCGGCAAGGAAGGCTGTCAGCTCCTGTCGCAGGCCGGGGAACCGGCCATAGTCGGCCGTCATCGCCGTGTAGTGCTCGACCAGGGCGGCGTAGGAGCGGCGTACCTGGGCGGTGCCGGACCAGCCGGCGGTCACGGCGGGCACGGCGGTCACCGCGCCGGGGCGCCCGGGGCGCCGCCGCCGGTGACGAGCGTGCTGATGTCGGTGCTCTGATGTTTCCAGGCGACGCCGGGCAGGGCAGTCCTGCTGCCGTCGCGGGTAAGCAGGCTGACACCGTCCTCGGGTGGGGTGGCGCGGCCGATGACGTCGAAGGTGAGACCGTTGCGGTCGAAGGCGTCCCGGCAGGCGTCGAGCCGGTCGTCGGGCACCGTGAAGGCGAGCTGGAAGTCGGCTGACGCGCTCATCGCGAGGGTGAGGTCGTCGGTGCCGGTCAGTTTGGCGACGGCGCTGACGGCGGGGTGGACGGCGATGTCGTCGGCGGTGACGGTGAAGCCGACCCCGCTGGCGGCGGCGAGCTGCTCGATCGTGGCCCGCAGGCCGTCCGAGGTGTCCTGGCAGGCGGTGGCGTAGCCGCCGGTGGAGAGCAGCCGGCCTTCGGCGACCCGGGCGCGGGGCCGCCGCCAACTGTCGAGCAGGTCGGCTTCGACGCTGTCGGGCAGCGCCCACCCGTTGACGGCGCGCTTCGGGAAGTAGGCGACGGCGGCGCCGAGGACCCCACAGGGGCCGGTGACGCAGAGGTGGTCGCCGGGTCGCGCGCCACGGCGGGTCAGGGCGGTGCCCGTACGGCAGATGCCGATCGCGGACGCGGAGAGCACGATGCGTTCGGCGTTGCCGATGTCGCCGCCGACGTTGAGGGTGCCGAAGTCGGTGCAGGCCTGGTGGATGCCGGCCATGACGTCGAGGAATCCGGTGTCGTCGAGGTCGTTGGGGTAGCGCACGACGGTCAGTACGCCGATCGGCGCGGCACCCATCGCCGCGATGTCGCTGACGTTGGCGGCGACCGGGTAGTAGCCGATGTCGACGTTGGTGAGCAGGCCGTGTTCGTAGAGGGCGAACTTCGGGCCGCGTACGTAGTCGGAACCGACGACGAGGGTGACCGGCCCGTCGAGGTCGTAGATCGCGCAGTCGTCGCGGGTGTCCGCCCCGGCGGTGAGGGTGGCGTGCGGGCCGTGGCTGTCGCCGAGGACCGCGCCGGACTGGCCGGAAAGGAATGCGCCGACGAGCGCGGCGACCCGGGTCGGTTCATCGGAGTAGCTGGCGGGCGAGGTCATCGGCGCGCTCCCAGATGGTGTACGACTGCCCGCAGCACGGCGACTGCCGGCAGAAACGTGGTGTCCAGTACGAGGCCGTGTGACTGACGGGCAACGTGGTCGCGGATGGCGTCGGCGGCGGTGAGGAAAATGTGGCAGTCAATGATGCTCCCAGGGATAAACGACCGTCGGTGTGACCGGTCGCGCCGCCGGCATGGCGGGCTCTTGCCGCAGCAGATCGAACCGCGAGGGCGAGTTCGCCGGCTGCCTCAGCGTGGTCCGGCACGACGCTGATCCGGTCCGGCGCACGCGCGCCACTCAGCGCAGCAGCGGACCGGACCGGCCGAGTGCTTGGGCCGTCGCGGCCGCCCAGGTCTGCGGATCGCAGTTCGGCAGAATCTGTCGGATGCCGCCGGCCGGGTCCTCGACGTCACCGAACCAGCGCGGAATCACATGGATGTGCAGATGGTCGACGCTGCGCCCGGCCGCGCGACCTTCGTTGACCCCGATCGTGAACCCATCCGGCCGCAGCCTCCCGGTCAAATCGGTGCGCACCGTCAAGATCAATTCGTACGTGTCCCGCAACTCCTGCGGGGTGAGGTCGAAGAACGACTCGATGTGGCGCTTCGGCACGATCTCCGTGTGCCCCTCCGCCGCCGGGAAGTTGTCCAGCCGGGCAAAGCAGGTCGCATTCTCGTGCGAGATGCGGTTGAGCTGCTCGTCCTCGCGCCGGCAGAACAGGCAGTCGGCTGGCACGCCCTCGTGAAGATCCATCCTGCAGCCTTCCGTTCGCCCTACCTTCCACCGCTGAACGCAGCCTACGTGTGCCCTCCTGGCCGCAGCCTGCCACACTCGACCTGCCGCAGCATACGGCAGCTCGTCTGGCTCATCCATCCCATCACAACCTCCGTCGAATTCACCATTGTCACGGCCCGCGTTTCCCCTCCCGATAAGGCAGAATCGATGGCGTACGCCGGTCTGTCTCCACTGTGACGTGGCGATCCGGCGACCGACCCAGCCCGGTGTTTCATTTTGAAACATTGGCGCGGGTGGTGAGTGTGTCGGACGAAAGGAAGGTGAAGCGATGCCAGTCACCGGACCAACTGTGGTGCGCCGTCAGCTGGGGCGACGACTGCGCCGACTGCGAGAGGAGGCGGCCCGCACCGAGCAGGAGGTGGAGCGGGCCAAGGTCTGTTCCCGTACGACGTTGTGGCGCATCGAGAACGGCAAGTTTCCGGTCAAGATGAACACCGTACGGGGCCTGTGTTGGTTCTACGGTGCCGATCCGGAAACGACGGACGCACTGACCCGGCTCGCCGCCGCGTGTGACGAGCAGGGCTGGTGGGAGTCGCACGGCGACGCCGTACCGGACTGGTTCCGCTTGTACATCGGCCTCGAAGCCGCCGCCACCGAAATCCAGCTTTACGATCCGGAGCTGATCCACGGTCTGTTGCAGACGCCGGACTACATGCGGGCGGTGTTCCGGGCCGCCGACCCGAGGGTGCCCGAGCAGCAGATCGAACGGCTGGTGTCGCTGCGGCTCGACCGGCAGATCTCCTACTACGACCGGGCCGAGCCGGCGAGGATCGTCGCGATCTTCGGAGAGGGTGCAATGACTCGCGAGGTCGGCGGCCCGACGGTGATGGCCGAGCAACGCGCCCACCTCGCCAACGTCGGTCGACGGGTACGGGTTGAAGTGCGCGTCCTGCCCGGGGCCGCTGGTGCACACGCCGCGTTCGCAGGCGCTTTCACCGTGCTGGACTTCGCCGACCCCGACGACCCGGACGTGGTCTACGTCGAGTCCCATATGGGCGCTCGCTACATGGAGCGTCCGGAGGAGTTGGCGGAGTACCGTCGAGTTTTCCGGCTGATCCGCGACCAGTCGATCCCGATCGAGGAGTACCTACGATGAAGCCCGACACCCCCTGGTTCACCTCCAGCCGCAGCGCCGGCAACGGCGGTCAGTGCGTCGAGGCCCGCCGGCACGCCGGCCGCGCCGAGGTACGCGACAGCAAGGACCGCACCGGCCCCACCCTCACCTTCACCGCCACGCAGTGGGGCATCTTCACCACCGCCCTGCAAACCGGCGCGCTCCCGCACTAACCTCACCCACGGCGGTGGTGGCCGCCTCGGTACCCGAGGCAGCCACCACCGCCCCGCCGCACCAATGAAGGGCAGCTCCCGAGAGAGCTGCGACGACGCGCAGCGACCGCGCGAGGTCGGCGCACCGGTCGACGCCTCAATGAAGGGCAGCTCCCGAGAGAGCTGCGACCCGAGACGAAGGGGCCCCGCGTGTTCGGAGCCGAGAAGCCTCAATGAAGGGCAGCTCCCGAGAGAGCTGCGACCTGGTCGACGACGCTGGTTCGCGTCCCCACAGCCGGCCTCAATGAAGGGCAGCTCCCGAGAGAGCTGCGACCCTGGGTCACAACCGGTACTTCACGGCCGAGCAGCCTCGATGAAGGGCAGCTCCCGAGAGAGCTGCGACGCTCGCCGCCTGGCACCGGGCCACCGACACGCCGCCTCAATGAAGGGCAGCTCCCGAGAGAGCTGCGACATTCCTTGGGTCAACCCCTTCTAACCAACCACCTTTTGGCCTCAATGAAGGGCAGCTCCCGAGAGAGCTGCGACCTAGCGGTAGGACTCGCATCCGCCGCCTTGGCGGTCGGAATGCCTCAATGAAGGGCAGCTCCCGAGAGAGCTGCGACCATCGAACCGGTAGCCGTCGCCCAACACGGCGGCGCCTCAATGAAGGGCAGCTCCCGAGAGAGCTGCGACGACGTGTCCGCCGGGAACTCGACGTCCTTGTCGAGCGCGCCTCAATGAAGGGCAGCTCCCGAGAGAGCTGCGACTCGGGAACTCGTCACCGCGCTGGACGTGGCGCTACACTGCCTCAATGAAGGGCAGCTCCCGAGAGAGCTGCGACTGTTGTTGGCGCCGGCGGTGTAGATGCGGCGGCCGAACAGGCCTCAATGAAGGGCAGCTCCCGAGAGAGCTGCGACCTGTACGCTGGCCCCGGACAGGCCCCGACTCTTCAAGCCTCAATGAAGGGCAGCTCCCGAGAGAGCTGCGACTCGGAGTACGGCGAGCCGGTAGGCCGGCGGCTGACCCCGAGGCCTCAATGAAGGGCAGCTCCCGAGAGAGCTGCGACGTGAGCATGAAGTGAGCCCGAGGATCCCGCATGAAGCCTCAATGAAGGGCAGCTCCCGAGAGAGCTGCGACTCGTTCGCGTGGTGTGGGAGGTGCGATCCAGTGGAACGCCTCAATGAAGGGCAGCTCCCGAGAGAGCTGCGACTCGCACCGGTGGGCCGTCGGCCTGGACGGCGTCGAGCCTCAATGAAGGGCAGCTCCCGAGAGAGCTGCGACCCTTGCCGAACATGTTCGTGATGCCGTTGATCAAGCCCTGCCTCAATGAAGGGCAGCTCCCGAGAGAGCTGCGACCGGCGACAGCCGTCGGCGCGGTCGAGTCCTCCATTCCGCCTCAATGAAGGGCAGCTCCCGAGAGAGCTGCGACCTTAACAACACCGACTGGGGCGGCGCCGAGGTTGAGCCTCAATGAAGGGCAGCTCCCGAGAGAGCTGCGACCAGCGACGGGTTGTCCATCCGCGCGACCTTGATCACGCCTCAATGAAGGGCAGCTCCCGAGAGAGCTGCGACGTCGAGATCGGCACACCGGTGCCGGAACGCCGCTACCTGCCTCAATGAAGGGCAGCTCCCGAGAGAGCTGCGACCGGCGAACCGCTGTTCTCTGACGCTGCCTACTCCCAGCCTCAATGAAGGGCAGCTCCCGAGAGAGCTGCGACTGGGTCCGAATCTTACCCCTCCCGACCTGCGGTGGAGCGAGGGGTTCGCGAAGGGTCCGTCGACGGAGAGCCTCGCGACGCCCCAACAGCCACTTTTGTCCACTATAGAATGGCATCTGAGCAGGAAAAACAGCTCCGCGAAGGGTCCGCGCTCACGGCCGTCACGACGGACCCTTCGCGGCGGGCAGCGGTAGGGCGGACGGCGGGGCTAGAGAATCGCGGGGCCGTGGCCGGTGATCGGTCGACCCTGGCCGATCACGTCGAGGGACCGGCTGGCGCGCTCCCGCAGCGTACCCAGGTCGCAGAACAGGATGGAATCCGTACCCTGGTTGATCATGTCGGTCAGCGCGGCCCGTAGCCGCAGGATCTTCGCCGGACGGGCATCCACGACGAACACGCTGTACTGGACGCGATCGCCGTACGATTCGAGCTTCTTCGCCACCCGCGTACGGCGTACGTCGTCGGAGACGTCGTAGGCGACGATGTAGCGCCGTACGTCGTCGAGGCTCATCTGGTCTTGATCCCCTCGTAGCGCGGCTGCGTCCCGTCGATCACGCCGAGCACCAGGCGCGCCTGGATCTCCATCGCGCGTCGCCAGGTCACCTCGTAGCCGAAGGTCGGGTGGCGGAAGGTGCCGGTTACTCGGCGTTCGTAACCGGCGATGAGCGCCTTCCGTCCGTTCGCGCCGATCCGGGTGGTGCCGAGCACCGTGGTGAAGTCGCGGGCGCGCAGCTCGCCGTTGTTGAATGCGGTGATGACGACCGAGTCGGCGACGGCTGCCCGGAACTCCTCGACCAGGTCGAGAGCCAACGCCGGCTTGTTGCGGCCGGAGCTGTGCAGGAACCCGGCGTGCGGGTCGAGCCCGCAGGCGACGACCGCCCGGAGCACGTCGGCGGTCAGCAGGCCGTAGCAGAGGTTCAACGCGGCGTTGATCGGATCGCGGGCCGGGCGTCGGGTCCGTACGGAGAACGTCAGCTGTTCGGCGTCGACGACCTTCGGCCGGAACATGGTCAAGAATTGGGCGAAGTAGCCGGCGGCGGCCTCACCTTCGATGCCGAACAGGTCCGTCAGCGACGGTGCGTCGAGAGCATCGCGTTGCAGCTCACGCAGCCGGGCCACAGTTTTCGGGGCGTTGCCGTGGCGGCGCAGCAACGTCGCCTGGTTGGCGATCTTCGCGGTGACGAACTGGCGGGCCAGGTCGATGCGCCCGTTGTGGGAGGCGACGTGCTGCACCAGTCGCGGTCCGCCGTTGGGTCCCTGAGCCGGCCGGGCCCAGCCGGTGACCCGGCCGGTGCTGGTGCACCACACCACGGACAGGCTGCGCCACAGGATCTCCCGGATCAGGCCGCTGGACAGGTCGACGTTGCCGTGGACCACCAGGCCCTGCACCCGTTCGATCGGAAACGACCCGAGCTTTTCGCCGCTCTTGCTGACCTCGATCCGGCCACGCTCGACGTACGCCCGCGACCCTGGCGTGGTCAGATGCAGCACCTGGGTGTCCGGGTCGGCGACGACGATCCGGCGGGTCACCGGCGCGAGCGGGCGTTCGTCGGGCAGGCAGACGCTGATGTGCGAGCAGCGGGAGCAGCGCCGGTCGTTCTCCAGCGGCGGCGGGGCCTGCTCGGCGTCGAGCGTACGCACGGTTGCCGCCACCATCTCCCGGGCGGCGGCGACATCCCCCGGCGACAGGGTGATGTCAACCCGGACCCGGTGGTTGGTGAAGTAGACCGCCTGCCCGGCCACCGGGTAGCCCATGTCCGCCAACGCCCCAGCGAGCAACGCCACCTGGATCCGCATCGGTTCGGTGACGTCCGGCCGGCGGCGCACCGGGGTGGCCTTGTGTTCGACGACGGTCATCGCGGCGTCGTCGTCGAGTTCGACGGTGTCGCAGCGCCCGTACACGCCGAGGTCGTGGCTGACCACGTCGACAGCCCGGTAGCGCCGGGACCGCGACCCGGTCGGGTCGTCGGCCGGGGTGTGGGCCTGGACGCCGACCTGCACCTGGTGGGTGTCGGTCGACTCGCCGGCTGCTTCCAGCCAGGCCCGGCGTGGGCAGAAGGCCTGGTGCGCCACCAGGCTGATCGGAAGCAGTTCCGGCGTCGTCATCGTCAGCGTCTCACGACGAGTGGCTTGTCGGTCTTGAGCAGCTCGCCGCGCATGGCTCGGCGTTCGGGGGCGCTGTCGCTGCCGAACCGCTGCACCGGGAAGCGGATGACGGCGGTGACGCCCCGGGCGGCCAACCACCCTCGGGCGGGCTCGCCGTCGACCGGTTTACTGTCCGGCGGCTTACCGAGCGCCTTCGACGACAGTCCGGCGGCCGCGAACCGGGTCAACTGCCCGCTGGCGAGGACCGTCCGGTGCCGGGCCGTGCGCCACCGCCCGGTCCACACGGGTACGCAGAACCAACCGCCGGTGGCCCGACCGACGTGGCCGGTGGTGGTGGCGGTGGCGTCGACCCGCTGGGCGATCGCGAACTGCGAGATGCCCCAGAGCGCACACCAGGCGAGGGCGTTGTCGGTCGGGCCGGGGGCGGCGAAGCCGGTCGGCGTACGGCTGTCGGGTTTGTCTTTGGCGATCTCGTCGCGGACCCGGCGGCCGGTCAGCCCGTCGGCGACCTCTTCGGCGGTACGGGCGGCGACCGCTGCCGCGAGTGGCCGCAGCCGGTTGCCAACGAACTCGGAGCCCTGGTTGCGGGGCTGCATCTCCAGCCGGCTGGCGCCGTCGTCCTGGAGCCGGTCGCCTTTGCCGTTGTGGCTCCAGTAGGCCGGTTCGCCGAGTGCGGCGATCAGCCGCAGGTCGAGCAGCGCCCGTGCGTCGGTGAGCTGGTCGAGCACCTGATGCCGGCGGTGCTGCAGGTCGCGCCAGCCGTCGCCGGTGGTGATGACGCTGATCCGGGGGCTCATGAGCGCTCGCTGCTCGCCGTCGCGCAACTGCCGGCTGGGCCAGGCGTCCGGGTCGTCGTGCCGGGCGGCGTGCCGGCGGACGATCTCGCCGATCGTCTCCGGGTCGGCCTGCGGGGCGCTGAGCACCGGGCGGGAGTTCATGCCGGGTGTCCAGGAGAGTCGGACGTCGTCAAGGCCGGCGTCTTCGACGATGGCGGCGAGCCCGTACAGCGCCATGTGCGACAACATCGTGTACGGGTCGGCGTGTGGCAGTACGAAGTCGGTCATGATCCCTCCGCGGAGACCTGCCCGTCGGCGGCGCGGAGCAGCGCTTCCAGGTAGGCGCAGCCCCACACCCCCCACCGGCGGTGGGTGCGTTCGATC
The DNA here is from genome assembly GCF_030345095.1 of Solwaraspora sp. WMMA2056. NCBI lineage: Bacteria > Bacillati > Actinomycetota > Actinomycetes > Micromonosporales > Micromonosporaceae > Solwaraspora > Solwaraspora sp. WMMA2056. The sequence continues at coordinate 4,002,024 of NZ_CP128360.1, read as the reverse complement.
AGTTCGTCCCACCGGCCCTCGTCGAACAGGTCGACGGCGGTAGCGTCGGTGTCGCCGACGAGCTGCCCAGCGGTGTGCGGGAAGCCGTGCCGACCGTGTCCGTGGCTGGTGCCGACCAGTCGAGCGATCAGCTCCCGGCTGGTGTCATCCTCAAAGGAGTCCTCGGTGGGCAGCGTGGACCAGGCCCGGACCACGGATAGCTGCTCGTGGCGCCAACCGGTCGGCAGGCCGGATTTCTGCCGCAGCCGGCGGATCGTCCTCGCATCCCGGACCGCACTCTTGGCCAGTGGATCAGGCGGCGGATCTCCGTCGCACAGCGACTGTTGAAAGCGCTTATCGATCTTGCCATCGTCATGATGCAGGCCGGCCAGTCGCAGCGCCTGCAGCAGCTCGGCGGCCAAGCCGAGCCGGTCGCCGACCGTTTCGGCCCGGTCCGCTACCGCCTCGGCATGCTGGCGAAGCGATACCCTGCGACGGCGTGGGGTCCACGTCTGGCGCAACTCGTCGTCATCGGTTGCCTTTCGCAGGTCGACGACGATCAACCGGGCGAGTTGCGGCTTGCCGTCGTCGGATTCCTGCCAGTGTGGGATGACCTCGGCCCCGGCCCGTTCGCTCTCCGGCCGGTCGAGCAGGGCGGCCGCCGCGACCACCATCGGGCGCGGCGTCAGCTCGTCGCGGTGCACCCGCAGCAGCTGGGCGACCTCCTCCGGATCGAGTTCCACGGCACCCTGGCTCTCCGGGTCGTCCTGGTCCACGACGGTGGCGGCGACGGCGTCGAGGAACCGGCAGCGCGCGGCCGTGTCGCGTTCGATCCGGAGTACGACCTGGCCGGGTTTCGGCTCGCCGATGACGTCGAGCACGTCGTCGACCTGTTCGGTGCCGGCCGGGTCGACAACCTTGGAGGTGAACAGCGCAGTGGTGTCGTCGAGGACGAGTATGTCGCCTGGACGAATCCTGTCATCGACGGTCAGCGGGCGCGGCGCGGACTCTCCGGGCCGGACCAGAATCGGCGTGGGCGGCGGGTCCAGGCGGGCCCTGACAGCTGCCGTCGCGATGTCATCGATCCGCTTACTGATCTCCGTCGCCTTCCGGATCGACACCGGGAAGACCTCGTACGGGCGGGGCGGCAGGGCTTCGATCAGCCGTACGGCGTCGGCGGCGTCGGCCGGCAGCGCCCGCCGTACGACGATGCCGAACTCGTGGTCGGCTGCGTCGAGGTCGTCGGAGAGCCACAGGTCGAGGTCGTCCTGTGCGGCGGCGGCGAGGTCGTCGCTGGTCCGCGCCAGGTGCCACGCCTGCGCCAGCTCCAGCCGTTGAAGCAGGTCGCGCCGCAGCTCCGGGGCGGGTGGCCGGGGGTCGCGCAGCGCCCACGGGGCGAGGCCCGCCGGGTCGACTGCCCGCCCGGCCAGCCAGGTGAGGGCCGCCGCCAGGTCGTCCCGCTGGTACGGCCCGGACTGGGCCGGGTCGGGCAGCTCGCCGGCCGGCACCAGCACGCTGACCTGCGTAGCTGAACGGAGGCCGAGCCGGTTGACCCGGCCGGCCCGCTGGGCGAGCGCCCCGCCGGGTGCCAGCTCGGTCACGGCGGCCGCCAGGTCAAGATCGACCCCAACTTCGAGACTCTGCGTGCTGACCAGGACATCGACCGTCGGATCACCACCGAGCGTAAGCAGCGTCGACGCGGGCGGCCGCAGCCGGTCCACGTCGTACGGCCGCAGCCGCCCACAGATCAACTCGACTTTCAGATCACGCGCACGTAGTTCGGCGTCGACAGCGGCGGCGACCGCGACACTGTTGACGAAACAGCCGACCGTCGCGCCGTACGCCGCATGCAGCCGGGCCGCCTCGTCGGCCAGCGCCGCGACGCCCGCCTTGACGGCCGGGCCGCTGCGCGGGATCGGCCACGTCGGGACCGGCGCAAGGGTCACCGGCTTCGGCGCGGTCAGCCGCTGCCGCAGCGGCGCGTCCACGGCCAGGTCGTCGGCTTCGACACCGACCGCCACCCCGGCGTCGGCGTGCGGTGTGGCGGTGGTCTCGACGACCTGCAGCACCGGTACGCCGAGCGGCTCATCGGCGACGGCGGCCAGCTCGGCGACCCGCCGGGCCGTCGTCACCAGCTGCCGGGACAGGTGCGCCTCGTCGACGACGGCGACCGTGTCGTAGGCGAGCAGCCCGGCTTCGCGCGGCCGGGCCTGTGCCCGCGAGCCGTAGCCGGCGAGCAGCAGCCGCGACCCCCACATGTCGGGGGTGGCGCAGAGCACCGCCGCACCGGTCGGCTCGTCCAGCCAGGACCGCGACGGCGGCGCGCCGCCGCGCAGCAGCGCCACCGTCAGCGGGCTCGCGGTCGGTTCCGCCTGCCCGGTGCGCAGTGAGTCGAGCGCGGCGGCGACCCGGGCCAGCACGGTCCGGCCGCCCCGGGCCGTCGCCAACAGGTCGGCGGTCGCCGTCGCGTGTGCGTGCTGGTCGTCGACGAGGGCCCGGCGGTCGACGACGAGAGCGAGCCGGCGCGGCACCCGTACCGGGTGGCCGGCGGCCATCAGCGCCACCGCAAACACCTGTACGTCGATGACGCTGGTCTTACCGGCCCCGGTCGGCGCGACCAGCTGGTCCGGCCAGCGGCCGGTGGTCAGCAGGTGGTCGAGCAGCCGTTCCTGCCAGCGGAACGGCTGCTGCCCGCCACGGACGGCGGCGAAGAAGGCGCCGAAGTCGGCGCGGTCGACGCTCACCGGGCCAGCCGCCGGGCGATGGCTTCCGGCAGGTCCCGGGGCACCAGCAGGCCGCCGCCGAGGTGCCGGCTCTGCCCGATCGCGGCGATCGTCCGAGGGCCGGTCAGGTTGCCAAGGTTGAGCACCGCCCGGTACGGCTGGATGGTCGTACCCTCGTGGACCTTGTGGACGTACCGGCTGACGTCGCCGTCCATCACCCGTACCGCTGATTCGACCCGGACCCTGCGCGCGGTCGCCGCCGCCGCGAGCGCCTGGTAGCGGGCCTCGCCCCGGTCCGGCACCGACTCGAACTCGTCGCGCCAGACCAGGGCGACCGACAACGCGGCGGCGTCAGCGAGCGACCAGTCGCGGACGCGGGCGCGCGGCGGCCGGCTGTCGGGTACCGCGACCGGGTCGGTCTGCCACCAGCGCTGGGTGCCGGCGGCCGGCTCCGGCCAGAACTCGTCGGCCGCTACTTCGACCGGCGGCTTGACCGTGAACGGGCCAGCGGCGACCTTGACGAGCCGCAGGTGGTGCGCGGCCATCCGGATCAGCGTCAGGTCGATGTCGTCGGCGTCGCGGGGCAGCAGCAACGCCAGCGCCGTGCCGCCGACGTGCGGCGCGTCCGGGCCGACGAACTGGATGGCGCACCGGTTCGCCGGCTGCGGCACGTTCTCGCCGTACGCGCCGGTGAGGATCGCGGGCGCACCGTCGCCGACGAGCGAGACCAGGGCCCGGTGTACGGCGACCGCGTACCGCACCCGCAGCTGCGCCGGGACCGGCTGGTCCATGCCGAACAGCAGCACCGACGTCCACGGCGTCAGCGGAGGCGACTTCTCCGTGCGGGTGTAGCGGCCGAGTTCGACGCCGGCGGTCACGGTCGGCGGCGCTACCGTCTTCTCGCTGGAGCGGTGCGCGTCGGATTTCACCGGCGGCACGGCGGTCGCCTCCCGGTGCGCCGCTTCGAGGGCGTCCGACCTGCCGGCGACGGCGACCGCCAGGTCGAGGCCGTCGCCGGTGAACAGGTCGGCGTCGGGGTCGAGGCGGTGCGTCGGCTCGGCGTCGGCGACGACGAGCCGCACCGGTGACTCGGTCGTGCCGAGGTAGGGCACCTCGGGGCAGAGCGCGGCCAGTGCGGCGGCTACCGGCTCCGGCGGCGGCTGCTCCCACGTCCACGCGTACCGTCCGGTGACCGCGACACCGGTCACCGCCGGCTTGCCGACCAGCTTCTCCGCCAGCGGGCCGCGGCCTTCCTTGACGATCAGACCCTCCTGCCGGTACGCCGTCGCCGCCCCGCCGCCGTTGGGGAGCGTCTGCGGCACGGCGATGCCGTCCGGCGGGTTGGCCTCCAGCCAGCGCAGCGCCTCCCGGTCGGTGTCGCAGGGCTGCAGCCCGTCACCGTCGGGGACCGCCCTCACTCCTTGGGCGGCCGCGCAGAGCAGGGCGGCGTGCAGCCGGGCCGGCGACGGCAGCGGGTCGAGCTCGCCGCTGCCGACGTGCCCCTTGTAGACGCCGAGGACCGGCTCTGCGACGATCGCAAAGCTCACTGGTCGTCACCCGTTTCGAGCGCGCCGGAGACGATGTCCGGGTTGCCGTCGACCCGCATCGCCAGACCCGACCAGGTGACGTCGGCGACCTTTTCGGCGTGTGCGAGGGCCTCGCCGAGCAGCAGGTCGGCGGCGTCGATGCTCAGCGGCTCGACGTCGGCGAACGATCCGCCACGCTGGTCGAGCCGGACCTTCGGCTGCTCGGCCTCGACCAGGTCGCAGTTGGCCCGCAGGCACAACTCGGCGTCGGAGCGGGCAAGGGCGTTGAGCGCCAACGCGGCCAGTAGCGCCCGGCAGGCGGCGTCGCCGTCGACGCCGGCCCCGAAGCGCATCTGCCGCAGTGTCGCGAACGACAACACGTGCGTACGGATGATGGTGTCGCAGGCGACGCCGGCCAGTTGGTCCAGGGTCGGCGGGATGCCGCCGAGGCCGAGCGCGGACGCCGATTCCCTGGTACCGGCCTTGATCGCACCAGCTGCCTTGAGGATCTTGCTATGCGTGACTGGGCTCAACTCGGCCTGCTGCCGGTTCGCCGTCTCGGTCATCGTCTTCTTGTCGAGGTTGATCTGCATGCCGACCGGGTCGACCCGCGCCCCGCCCCGCCGGCCGGGCCTGGGCTCCGTCAAGGCACCGGTCCCGTCACGGCTCGCGGCGACGAAGCCGACGATCTCGCCGACCAGGGCACTGCGCCACCGGCCCTGCCGGCTACGTCGGCTCGAATCCCAGCCGCCGAAGACCAGGGTCACCGGGCTGGTCTCCAGCAGCGCCCGTGCGTTGGCCGGGCTCGCGTCTCGCACCGCCCGGTACTCGGGCGTCTGCGTCGTCGGCACCCCGTCGATCGTGCCGGCGCGAATGTGACCGTCGAAGACCCGGTGCGGCAGCGTCAGGTCGTAGTAGCGTTCGACCGTGCCGTCCCGCTCGTAGGTGACCTGCACGTGCGGCACCCGCGACAGCAGCGGGTGTCCGTCCTCGATGGCCTGAGCGAGGGTCTGCTCTGCCCGGTTGAGCTGGGACTGCTTGGAGTCGATGATCGCGGCGTAGCGGCTCTCGTCGCCGAGGAAGCGCTGCTCGTACGCGTACACGGACCCCTTCCCGCGCTCCGGGGCGAACTTGGCCGGCGCGACCGAGGTGTGCCGGCCACCGGCCGGCTCCAACGTGGTCGTCGACGTCAGACAGCTCGACCCGCCGGGCGAACCGGCGGCCAGCAACACATCAAGATCCAACGAACGCACCTAGAGAATCCCTTCATAGCGTCACCTTCGGTGACGTCGTAGCGTACGGCTCCACGGATGATGCTGCGCCTGCCGAGGGGGCCTAGCAATTTTGAATGTACTTGGTGGCGCAAAGCGCCCGACCCGACCCCGTACCCTAGACGTCGATGCTGTGGTACGGTCGCAATCGTACAGTCCAACGTCGAAAGTTGAGGTACCGCCTGTGCGTCAGCAGCCCCTGATCACCATCAACCGGTCCACTGTGGGAGACGTTCTGATCCAGAGCACCGCTCCTGCCACCGGGTCCACCTACCAGGAGGAGCCGAAGAACCCGAGCGACAACGACACTCGGCCTCGTCGTAGCCCGGTCTCGGCGCTGATCTCCGCGCTGATCGCCATCGGCCACCTTGTCGGGCTCGGCAGGTGACGACACCCCAGGTGGCGTGACGCCACCAGACACAGCCTGGCAGTTGCGGGTCGGGTTGCCGATCGCCGTGGAGTCGGCCAGACTGTAGACGCAGGTGGGGGTGCCCTTCATTAAGGCTTGGTCGCGCAATGCGCCCAACCTCTGAGCAGTTCGCTGCACCCCTTCCTGCGCCTCCGCTACCAACGTCATGCCAACGACGCTGCTCGGTGCACTGGCGATGAAGAGTGCTGGGCGCGGGTGAGGACGTCCTCGGCGGTCAGCGGGCTGGCCGGGTGGTGGCTGAGGCAGAGCGGCGTACGGGTCTTGCGGAACGGCTGTCCTTCGACCGCGACGTAGAACTGTCCGCTGGTCAGCTGGGAGATGTCCGGCACGTCGCCGCCTTTGAAGCGGGCCATCTCACGCGCCGCTTCGATGTGCACCGGCGCGTTGAGCAGCCCGAAGAACTGCGTCGCCGCGTTGCCGGGGATCTGACTGTGCAGGCCCTTCGGCGCCTGGGTGGCGAATACCAGGCCGAGGCCGTACTTGCGGGCCTGGGAGGCGAGCATCAGCGTGCTGCGGGTGCAGGGCGTGATCGGCCCGGACGGCGCGAGGGTCTGCGCCTCGTCCATCACCAGCAGCCCACCCAGCGGCCGGTCACCGGCCGGATTCCGTTTGATCCAGGCGAAGAGGGCCAGCTGGAGCTGATTCACGAAGCCCTGCGGGTCGGCCACCCTCCCTGCCCGGCGTCCACACCACGACGTCGGTCGCGTCAAGGTAGTCGGCGGCGGCCTGCGCGTCGCCGTCACCCCACGCCGCTGGCGGCTGCGGCCACGGGTCGCCGAGCCGGGCGAGGTCGTTGTTGGGGTCCAGGACGATCGCGGATACGCCGAGCAGTGCGCACTCTTCGACCAGTCGCCGGATCAGGACGGTCTTGCCGGATCCGGAGCCGGCGTAGACCGCGACGTGCTTGCGCAGCGCTGCCAACTCCAGCCGTACCGGGTCGCCGTGGTCGAAGTCGACACCGACCCGCAGGTACGGACCGGGTCCGTCGACAGCGGCCGACTCGCGACCGGGTCCGTCGGGGGCGGCCGGTTCGCGGGCGGCGTCGGCGAGCGCGGTCGACAACAACGCGGTACGCGAGGCGGGACGTCGGTCGGCCAGCCACGCCTGCAGTCCGTCCGGTTCCTCGGCGAGGAGTGTCCGCAACGCGACCAGGCTGCGCAGGTCGTCGTCGGTGACTGGCAGGGTCCGCCCACCGGCGGCGACGAAATCGTCCACCGCCTTGCGTACGCCTGGTGTTCGCGGCCACTCGTCGTTGCGCAGGATGAACAGTCGCCGGTTGGCCACCCCGTGCGCCAGGCCGGCGGCGACGCAGGCGTTGCGCAGCCGGGACAACTCGCCGTTGTAGTGCTGCGCGGCGATCGCACGAAACGCCCAGTGGACCTCGTCGCCGGTCGTGTCGTCGAGGGTGCGCCGCAGCCGGGCGTGCAGCACCGGCCGGCGGGCCGGGATGGTGTCCTGCTCGAAGTCGGTGTCCGCGCTTTCCCAGGTCCACGCGCGCAGGCCGGCGGCGAGCAGCTGCGGCACCTGGGTGTCCTCATTGGCCCGGTCGAGCACTCCGGCTACCTGCGCGTTCGCGCGCAGTTCGGCGTACCGCTGATCGAGCCTGCCCAGCGACGAGCCGTCACCGGCCGACGTCGCTGGCGTGGTCGGTGTCGTCGGCGTTCGTTTCGGTTTCGCGGTCGGCGGCACTGCGGTCGGCTGTTCGGCGGCGGCCGAGCTGGGGGTGGTGAGCGTGGTGAGCGTGGTGAGCGTGGTGAGCGTGGTGAGCGTGGTGAGCGTGGTGAGCGTGGTCATCTCGGTGACCCGGCCGTCGCGGACGCACGCGCGAATGTGTTTCTCGACGTTGATGAGCAGTTGCCGTGGGGTGAAGTCCGGGGCGTCGGCGAACGCTTCGGGCCGCACCGGCCAGCTCGGGTACGGCGGCACGAACCCGACGTCGGCGTAGTGTGCCGCGAGCCGGCGTTCGACCAGGGTGCGGCCGACGTCGGCGTCCGGGATCGATTCGAGCGGGGCGGTTTCCCGGAACCGGTCCTGGGCGGTGTCGACCGCGTTGCTCTTGATCAACGCCCACGATACGGGCAGCAGCGACAGCACGGTCAGGGTCCGGCAGGTCAGCTCCCGCAGCTCCATCAGGCCGCTGGCGACCTGGTCGATCGAGACCGCCGCCCGCCAGCCGTCCTCCTCTGCCCCGGTGCCGGGCGACCCGGAGACGTGGCTGCGGTTGGCGACCTGCGCGATCAGGCCGTCGACCTGGTCGACGGCGATGACCGACGGCCCGGTCAGCGCCAGCAGCCGCGACACGTCGGAGACGATCTCCTGCGGCAGCCGCCGAGCCGGCCGGATGCCCAAGGCGAGGCGTTCACCGGGCTCCGCCTCCTCGCTGCCGAGCAGGTACGAGTTGGCGACGTCCTGGGCTCTCGGGTCGAGGCCGGCGAGCAGTGTCAACGCGCGGGCGGTGTCCCGGCAGCCGATCCCGATCCGGCGGTGCGACCAGGTCAGGGCGGCGACGAACTCGTTGAGCCGGTCCACGGTCATCGGGGCCCGACCGGTCACCGCCATCCGGGTCACCACGGACAGTTCGAGGCCGTCGGCGAGTCGGTGCAGGAACGCCTGCAGCTGGGTGGTGCCGTCGTGGTCCACCGGCTGGTGCAGGCCGTCGACCATCGACACGGCGGCGCTGCGCCAGAACGCGCTGGCGTCGAGCAGGTTGATAAGGAAGAAGTAGCCGCCGTCGAGCTGGGTCAGCTCACGCACCCGGCTGAGCAGGTGGGTCTTGCCCGCGCCGCGTTGACCCCGCACGGCGACACCGATCGGGCTGGTGTCCGGGCTCTTCTTGGCCAGCGCCAGTCCGTCGAGGATGGTCCGGAGCACGTCCGTGTGCAGCCCGTCGACGTGGGACGCCGCCGGCCGCCAGACGTCGCTCATCGCCGGCGTGTAGTTGAACTGCAGATGCGCGAGCGCTTTCAGCGCCGCCTCGGTCACGATGCCACCATGCTGATCATGTGCTTGGCCTGGTCGCCGATGACCACGGCGGCGGCCTTGATCCGTGGGTCGAGACTCTTCTGGTTGGCTTCCGGGACGAGCGTGACGCCGCGTTGGCGGTGCAGCCGGCGCAGCGCCGCGTCGACGTCGGCCCGGTCGAGGTCGTCGACCAGGTCGCGCAGGTCGGCAAGGTCGACCAGGTCGCCGGCCTGGGGCGCGACTTTCCAGTACGCCGCCCGCACGCGTTCCTCGACGGCCCGCTCGTCCAACGCAGGCTCGGCGCTTGTCGGCTCGGCAGCCGCCGGCGCGGCGGGCACGGCCGGCAGGTCGTCGGCGACCGGCGCGTTCGAGGCGGTCACGAAGTCACCGAGGCTGAGCCCCTGCGCGGTGAGGAAACGATCCACCGTCAGCAGGAGTGCGTAGAGCGCGCCACCCATAGGCCCCGATCGTGGTGGCGGCGATCCGGCAGCGAATTCGGCGCGGCAACGATCCCGACCCGCCTCGGTCAGCCGCAGGACGAGCCGGCGAGGGGTGCCCCCGACCTGGATCAGTCTCAATTTTTCCAGCTTCTCGCGCGAGCGCTTCTCCAGCTTGCAGCCATGCTCCTGGGCGAGCTTCACGTTCAGCGCTTCGCCGGCCTCGGTGAGGAGAATGAAGAGAGCGGCCGTCTCAACCGAGGTCAACTTCTCGTCCGACATGTCATATGCCTTTTCTGGTACGGCGACGGGTGGCGAGGAACTGCTGCAGGAGCACGAGCACGTTGTCGATGTCGTCGAGCACCTGGGTGTTGGTGAAACGGAGGACGGCGTACCCGTTGAGCTGGAGCATCACGTCGCGGTGCCGGTCCTCGGTGAACTTCGCCGCCGTACGGTGGTCGTCTCCGTCGATCTCGACGACGCACCGCTCCCGTTTCCACAGCAGGTCGACCCGGACGGGTTGACCAGCGGACCGGGCCGGACGGTGTGGTTCCAGGCGCGGCCGGCGGCCCAGGACCGGCGGGCCAGGGCGGCTTCGAGCGCCACTTCGGCGCGGCTGGCCGGATGCGGCTTGCCGACGACACTCGGCGACCGTCGGGTGCTGCCGCGCGGCTCACGGCGCGGCCGGACCACCGGCGGAGGACCCGTCGCTCGCGGCGACTCCGTCACTCGCGGCCGGCTGTCGATGCCGTACGGCGAGTCGCTGTCGATCTATACGGTCAGCCGGCCGTGGTCGACCAGCCACTGTGCCGCCTGGGCCAGCGCCAGCGTGGCCGCCTCGTCGAGGTGATTTGGTGGGCGCAGCACCAGTGCGCACGACGGGCGGCCGAAGCTGGCCGCGATGACCCGGGCCAGCCCACGCGCTCGGACTTCCGGCGGATGCCGCCGGGTGTGCGCGGTCAACCCGGTCAGGGCCGCGGCCGCCAGGTCGGCGAGGAACGGGCCGGACTGGGCGGTGGCTGCGGCGTGGGCGACAGCGAGCCGCCGTACGGCGACCGGCGCGGCACCGGCCGACGCCGTGATCCCTTCGGCCCCGGGCAGCCAGGCGGGGAACAGCTGGCCGGCGGTCGTCTCCAGCTCGTCGAGGACGGCGGCGACCGTCGCCTGCTGGCTCGGCGACCCGGCGGTACGCTGCACGACGACCGCCGGAGCATCCGCCGATGCCAATATTTGCTGTTCCCAGTCGCTCACGCTGAGATGCCTGATCCACACCACCTGACCAGTCGGCATCTGCGAGAGCGAATGGACCAACGACCCGCCTAACGTGAGAAGTCGGCACCCATCGTGGCGAAGCGGTGATCGCATCGGCAATCAGCCGAACGTCGGTGTATCGCCGCCACCCGGCACCAGCCTTCAGCTGATCAAGGGGCGTCACGTCAGCCCACCGGCAGGCTCGAATGAGCGGTGCGGATGAGCGGTCGGCTGGTGACCGCCGGACACCGTTGATCAACTTTGTCTGCGAAGCCGCGTCGAATTCACCACGGTGGCGGACCACATTTTCCGCCCACGTACGGCACACTCGATCGTGGACGCCGATCTGTCACGGCTCTGACGTGCGAATTCGGCGGCAAACCCGGCCCGGTGTTTCATTTTGAAACATCGGCATGGGTGGTGGGTGTGTCGGATGAGAGGAAGGTGAAGCGATGCCGGTCACCGGACCGACTGTGGTGCGCCGTCAACTGGGGCGACGACTGCGCCGACTGCGTGAGGAGGCGGCCCGCACCGAGCAGGAAGTGGAGCGGGCCAAGGTCTGTTCGCGTACGACGTTGTGGCGCATCGAGAACGGCAAGTTTCCAGTCAAGATGAACACCGTACGAGGTCTGTGCTGGTTCTACGGTGCAGACGCGGAGACGACGGACGCGCTGACCCGGCTCGCCGCCGCGTGTGACGAGCAGGGCTGGTGGGAGTCACACGGCGATGCCGTACCGGACTGGTTCCGCCTGTACCTCGGCCTCGAAGCCGCCGCCACCGAGATCCAGCTTTACGATGCGGAGCTGATCCACGGTCTACTCCAGACGCCGGACTACATGCGCGCGGTGTTCCGGGCCGCCGACCGGCAGGCGTCCGAGCGGCAGATCGAGCGCCTGGTGTCGCTGCGGCTGGACCGGCAGATTTCCTACTACGACCGGGCCGAGCCGGCCCGGATCGTCGCGGTCTTCGGAGCTGGCGCGTTGGCCCGCGAGGTCGGCGGCCCAGCGGTGATGGCCGAGCAACGCGCCCACCTGGCCAGCGTCGGTCGACGGGTACGGGTGGAGATCCGCGTCCTGCCGTGGTCCGCCGGTGCCCACGCCGCCATGGTCAGCCCGTTCACCTTGCTCGACTTCGCCGACCCCGACGACCCCGACATCGCTTACGTGGAAACCCATCTCGGCTCCCGCTATCTGGAGCGGCCGGAGGAGTTGGCCGAGTACCGTCGGATTTTCCGAGAGGTCCGCGAGCAGTCGATCCCGATCGAGGAGCACCTGGCATGAAGCCTGACACCCCCTGGTTCACCTCCAGCCGCAGCGGCGGCAACGGCGGTCAGTGCGTCGAGGCACGCCGGCACGCCGGCCGCGCCGAGGTACGCGACAGCAAGGACCGCACCGGCCCCACCCTGACGTTCAGCACCGCCCAGTGGGGCACCTTCACCACCGCCCTACAGACCGGCGCCCTCCCCCACTGACAGTCCAACCCACGACGCCCACGGCGGTGGGGGGCACCTCAGTACCCGAGGTGCCCGCCCCCACCTGTCTGCACTTCAACGAAGGGCAGCTCCCGTGTGAGCTGCGACCATACGCGATGAGAATCCGCGTCTCCTCATCGTCACCTCAATGAAGGGCAGCTCCCGAGGAAGCTGCGACTGGGACCCGGAGGAGATCCGCGCCCACCAGGCCGCGCCTCAATGAAGGGCAGCTCCCGAGGGAGCTGCGACGTCCGCCGACAATCAGCTGTACATGGGAGCCGGCAGCGCCTCAATGAAGGGCAGCTCCCGAGGGAGCTGCGACGCGATGCCAGATCTGCAAGCGGGGCATCAGCGCAGCCTCAATGAAGGGCAGCTCCCGAGGGAGCTGCGACTGGGTCGGAATTCTACCCCTTCTGACCTGCGGCGGAGCCACCGGTCCGCGAAGGGTCCGTCAACGGAGAGCTTCAGGATGCGCCCAGGGCCGCCTTCGTCCACTACAGAACAGGCGTCAAGCAGGGAAAACAGGTCCGCGAAGGGTCCGCACTCACGGCCGTCACGACGGAGCCTTCGCGGCTGGTCTACGGAATCGCCAGTCCGTGGTCAACGATCGGCAGCCGCCGCCGATCACATCGAGACCGGCTGGCGCTTCCACGGAGCGTACCGGGGTGGCCGGACCAGACGGATTCCGTACCCTGGTTGATCATGCTCGATCAGTGCGGCCAGCAGCCGCACGGTCGCCGCCAGGCAGGTCCCCGCGCGGCCCGACGTCACTACCGATCGACGCAGGGCCAGGACTACCCCTCGACCGCCGTCAGCTGGCTACGCAGTGGCTGGTCGTGCGCGTCAAGCAGCCCCGGACGGCATACCTTGCAGTCACGAGTTCGGAGGCTGTCGGCAGGCACATGCCCACCGTCGTGACGCTCGACGACCTCACCGCGATGATGGCTGCGGACGAATCTCATCGATATGAGATCAGCCCTGACGGAGCGCTCTCGATCTCGCCGCCGCCTCGGTATGCGCACGCGATCATCGCGACCCGGCTCACGGTGTGGCTCGCCACCGCCGGTGTCCCAGCGGAGCGGATCGCCCAGGCGGTTGGACTCCGCATCCCTGGTCGCGGCGGTGCGGTCGGTGGCCGGATCCCCGACCTGGTCGTGTGGAGCAAGCCGCAGTCCGACGCCGTCTGGCTGCCGGTAGCGGACGTACTGCTCGTCGTGGAGATCGTGTCGCCGGGTGCAGAAGGCACCGACCTGATCACCAAGCGCAAAGAGTACGCGGCTGCCGGCATCCCCCGATACTGGATCGTCGACCAAGATCCGGCCCAGACCGTCGAAATGCATCGCCTGACAGGCGATCACTTCACGGTGCACGCGACGATGCCCCTTGCCTGGGTGCTCAATACAAGCCCTAACGAGCACGACCTCGGCTGATCGTCGACGACCGAAGAATGCCGCCGTTGCCAGGCGGGCCCGGACCGGTCACATCTCGCCGAGATCGACCTCGATGGGAAAGGGCGCGGTCAGCTTTACGATGCCCGTGAAGATCCCGTCGTCGCGGTAGCGGCCCGTTGCCGGGTCGAGCACGTACGTGTAGACGATAGGAGCGCCAGTGACTGCCTGCTCTACACGCCAGTAGAACTGAATACCGGACCTCGCGTACTGGCTTGCCTTGACGATCCGATCGGTCGTCTCCGAACCAGGCGAGACCACCTCGACGACTAGAAGGACATGCTCTGGTCGGGTCGGCGTGACGTCGATGGTATCGGCCCGGTAGACCGTCACATCCGGACGACGGTTGTTCAGCGGTACGTCCTGAAGCCGGACGTCGAAATCGGTGTCAGCGTTCCAGTCCGGCCCCGCAGCAGCGTCCAAGGCGTTCGCCAGAATTCTGGCCAGGCGGTTGTGTCGCTTTGAGGCGCTCGGGCTCACAAGGACCATCCCGTCAACGATCTCAATGCCCGCGCACTGTTCTTCCGTCCACGTCGCGTACTGCTCGGCCGTAACCTGCTCATGCATCCAGGCCGGCGCGACCATCTCGGCAGTCATACCCACCTCCTAGTCGCGGCTGGCACCCCGAAGATACCGTAGCGACGCGGACAGTCCCCCACCCTATGCCTTTTGCCCCAATTAGGCCGATCAGCCGGCAGCGACCACCAAGCAGACCTCGCATCAGGGCGCATCGACTGTCACCAGTGGCAGCGCCTGCCATAACCGGCGTACGCTGTAGCGTCACAGCTCGGTTGGGTGTGCAGCGCCGGCCCGGCCTTGTGCACGACGTACTCGAGCGCGCCGTTCCAACCGGCCCGTCCGGTTCCGGTACGGCGCGCTCAGGTCGTGGACAGGGCGCGGCGGTGGAACACCGCCAGCGAGGCGCCGAGCAGCCCGACCGCCATGGCGAGCAGTACGGCGACCTCGGTCGTCACGTCGGCAAGGCCGCGACCGGGGATCGACACCGCCAGCAGGGCGTCCAACGCCCAGGCGTGCGGGGTGACGTAGCCGATCAGGTGGAGGGTCTCCCCCGCGACTTCCCGGGGCCAGAGGCAGCCGCCGAGCATGCCGAGGAAGATGCCGACCGGTGGGCCGATCGCCGGGGCCTGCGCGCCCGACCTGGCGAGGCTGCCGACCAGCATGGCGGCGCCGGTGGCGACCAGGGCGAACGCGCTCACGACGACGGCGACGGCCAGCGGGTCGCCCCAGGAGACGCCGAACATGAGCGCGCTCACGACGATGATCAGGATCGCCTGGGTGATCGCCACGATGAACCGGCTCAGTGCCTCGCCGAGCAGGATCGCCGAGCGGCGTACCGGTGCGCCGAGGCTGCGCCGGACCATGCCGAGTCGGCGGCTCTCCACCAGCGCGGCCGCGACCGCCATCGAGTTGACGAAGGTGAACAGCAGGACGTTGGCCGGCGCGGTGTAGGCGAAACCGCGCGGTGTGGCCTCGCCGTCGTCGGTGCTCCGTACGGCCACTGAGGCGGACTCCTCCTGCGCGGCCCGGACCAGCGCTTCGGCCTCCTGCGGGCTGGCGCCGGCGGCTTCGGCGGCGCGGACCGCTTCGCGTACCGCCGACACCTTGCCGACGGCGACGTCCAGCGCGCTACGGGCGGCCATGCCGCTGCCGTTGGTCTGGGTGACCACCAGCTCCAGTTCGGACTCGCCGGGGGTGACGACCAGCCCGGCGGCGAGGGCACCTTCCCGTACGTCGGCGCGCACCTGGGCGGCGTCGGCGACCCGCCGTACCTCCAGATCGGGTCGGGCGGTGAGCTCGCGCAGCACGGCGGCGGCCACCGGGTCGGAGTCCTGGGCGACCACGCCGACGGGAAGTTTCTCCTGACCGGAGGCGCTGCCGCCGAGAGCCAGGCCGACGAAGGCGATCGTCACGAACGGCATGACGACCATGAAGAACAGACCGACGCGGTCCCGCGACTGGCGCAGCAGGTTGGCGACGACCAGTGCCCGGACCGCCCGTGGCCGCACCCTGACGGCTCCTGACCTCATCGGATGAGCCCTTTGCGGAAGCGGAGCACGGCCAGTGCCCCGGCGACGGACGCGATACCGGCCAGGACGGCGACCGGGGTCGCGACGGCGGTGACACCGTCGCTGGTGCCGGCCAGCCGGGCCAGCCCGGTGGAGGTCCAGCCGTTGGGCGTGATCATCGCCAGGCCCTGCAGCAGCTCCGGCAGGTCGTAGAGCGGCACGAGGCTGCCGCCGAGCAGCGCGAAGACGAACGCGATGCCGAGGACGAAGCCGTCGGCCTGCGAGTCGGTGCGGGCTCCGGCGGCGACCAGCATGACGATGGCGGTGGCGGCGAGCACGTGGGCGGTACCGACGGCCAGGACGCCGACCGGGTCGCCCCAGGTGGTGCCGAAGATCAGCACCGATGACAGCCAGGTGGCGCAGAAGCTGGCCAAAGCGAGCAGGAACCCGACCAGACCTTTGCCGACGACGATCGCCGACGCCGGGATCGGCGCGGCCTGCAGACGGCTGAGGGTGCCGAGTTGCCGGTCGGTGAGCAGACTGCGCGCGCAGGTGCCGACGACGAAGAAGACGAACAGCGCGGCCATGCCGGAGCCGTAGTAGACGCCGAGGTCGACGGTGCCGCCGGCGACCGGGTCGCCGGCGAGGCTCAACGCCGGGCCGTCGGCGCCGTTCTCCTCGACGAACAGCTGCACCTCGTCGGCGGGTACGCCGGCCGCCAGCGATGCCTTCACGGCCAGGGTGCGGGCGTCGACCAGGGCGGAGATGCGGTCGACCATGCTGCCCGCGACGACCCCGGCCAGTGGTGCCTCGGGCGAACGCAGCACCCGTACCTCGCCGCCGTCGCCGACCCGGACGCTGTCGCTGAACCCGGCGGGGAAGACGATCGCCGCGCCGATCTCGCCGTCGTCGAGGTCGCGTCGGGCGTCGGCTTCCTCGGCGTACGACCGCAGGGTCAGCATGCCTTGCAGTTCCTCGGCCGCCAGGGCTTCGCGTCGTACGCTGGCGGGGAACTCGCCGCCGTCGAGGTCGACGATGCCGACGGTGGCCCGCAGCGGCGGGTCGTCGCCGCCGAGGGCGAGGCCGAACATCGAGGCGAGGGCGACCGGCGCGACGAAGGCGATCAGGATCGCGGTGCCGTCCCGCAGCCGGGTACGTAGTTCGTGGCCGGCGATCACCAGCAGGGCCCGGATCATCGTCAGTCCCGCAGTTTGTTTCCGGTGAGGTGCAGGAACGCCGCTTCCAGGTCGGGTTCGGCCACCTCCACGCCGGTGACGGTGGCGGTGTCGCCGACAGCGGCGATGATCGCCGGCAGCAGGTGCCGGCCGCCGGTGGCGAGCAGCCGGACGGTGGTCGCGCCGGTGACCAGGGCGTCGGTCACCCCGTCGACGGTACGCAGCTTGTCGGCCGCGGCGTCGACGTCGCCGTCGAGGACGAGTTCGATCCGGTCGGATTCGCCGACGCGGGAGACCAGTTCGCGGCGGGTCCCTTCGGCGACGACCCGACCGTGGTCGATGATGCCGACCCGGCGGCACACCCGTTCCACCTCCTCCATGTAGTGCGAGGTGTAGAGCAGGCTCATACCGTCGGCGACGAGCCGCTCGACGCCGTCGAGGATGGCGATGCGGCTCTGCGGGTCGACGCCGACGGTCGGCTCGTCGAGGATCAGCACCTTCGGTTCGTGCAGCAGGGCGACCCCGATGTTGAGCCGGCGTTTCATGCCGCCGGAGTAGGTTTCGACCCGGTCGCCGGCGCGGTCGGCGAGGCCGACGAACTCCAGAACCTGGTCCATGCGCCGGTTCAGCGGGCGGCGGGGCAGGCCGTAGAGGCGGCCGAAGTAGCGCAGGTTCTCCCGTGCGGTCAGCTCCGGATAGAGCGCGATCTCCTGCGGTACGTAGCCGACCAGCGACTTGGCGGCGATCGGATCGGTGGCCAGGTCGTGGTCACCGATGCGGACCGTGCCGGCGTCCATCTTCAGCAGGCCGACGAGCATCGAGATGGTGGTGGTCTTGCCGGCCCCGTTCGGGCCGAGCAGGCCGTACGCCTCGCCCGGCTCGATGAAGAAGCTGATGTCGTCGGCGGCGAGGTGCTCGCCGTACCGTTTGGTCAGCCCTTCGCAGACGATCGTGGCGGTCACGGGGCTTCCGGAGCGGTGCACCCGTCGATCTTCTCCGGTGCGGTCGACGCCGCCGTGTTGTTGGCCAGATGCTGGGACGGGATGCCGTCGGCGACGGCGATGTCCACTGGGGCGTTGTCCAGCACCTCGTTCCAGAGCAGGTAGTTGTCGAACGGGTCGGCGCCGCCCCACTCCTTCGACGATCCCACCACGACGGCGGCGCCCATCACCGAGGGTCCGCCGGGGTGGTGGCCACGGATCCGGTTGCCGACGGCGGTGACCCGGGTGGTGCCGATCATCGACAGGCCGACGCCGGAGATCGGCGGGCCGGCCGCGCCGAGGCCCTCGGGGTTTCCGCCGCTGGCCAGGGTGTTGGCGTAGATGTCGTTGTCGGCGACGAGGCAGTCGCTGACGCCGCCGGGCAGTTCGCCGGCGTAGGTCTGGTTGAGCAGCAGGACGCCGGCGGCGTTGCCGTGGCTGGCGCTGCGCAGCACTTTGACGAAGGAGGAGTTGTCGACAAAGACGCCGAAGGCGTTGGCGTACGTCTCGCACTGGTCGATGTGGGCCTGGGCGGCCGGGCAGAAACTGATCCCGATGCCGGCGTACTGGCTGCCCGAGGCCTTGCAACGCAGCACCTGCAGCCCGCCGCTTTCCCGCAGGTAGATGCCCCAGACGGCGTTGCCCACGGCGTGGACGTCCTCGATGTGCACGTCGGACGCGGAGTGGACGTAGATTCCGGCACCGGTGAAGCCGCGGACGGTCAGTCCTTCGACGCGCACGTCCCGTACGCCGTCGCCGTGGATGCCGATGCCGCTGACCACGTTCGGCGGCGCGTCGTGCAGCGGCGGCAGCTGTACCGGCCGGGCCTCGCCGGGGGTGATGACGGTGGCGTCGGCGCCCGCGCCGAGCAGGGTGACGCCGCTGTGCCGGATCCACAGGTTGCCCGGGTAGTGGCCCTCGGCGAGCCGGATGGTCGCTCCCGGCCCGGCGGCGTCGAGCACCTGCTGCACCGACTCTCCCGCGGCGACGGTCACCTCGTCGGTCATGTTCATCACCGTACTCCTCCATTGTCGACAATCAGGATGGCCAGGGCGACCACCGTGTCACCGTGGCGGCCCCACCGGGCGACCCCGACCACCGGGGTGGTCGCCGGGGTGGTGGCCGCGCCCTGCGTGGTCAGCCGGGCCAGCGCGGCGGCGCGGCTCGCTCCGCGTACCCGGTGCACGACCTGGTGGTCCAACGGCAGGTCGGCGGCGGCACGCAACCGCGCGGCGGCCTCGTCGAGCAGGTCCATGACCGGGTCCGCAGCCTCCTCGAGCAGGTCCGTGACCGGGCTCGCCGCCTCGTCGGGCTGGCCGAGCGGGCCGTCGAAGTCGTGCCACCGGAAGCCGACCGGCCGACCACCGACCGCTTTGATCAGTGATTCCTTCATGGCCACGCTGGCCGTCACGGCGACCGCGTCGACCCCGGCGGCGCGGCGTTCCGCCGGGGTCAGCAGGTGCCGCAGGTAGGTGCCGCCGAGGTCGGCGACCGCGCGGGCCACCCGGGGGACCTCGGCCATGTCCACCCCGACCAGCGCCGGCAGGACCGTCATACGGGTAGTCCGGCGCGCCGGCTCAGGAAACCCTCCAACACCGACGTGTACTCGTCGGGGCGTTCCGCCATCGGGATGTGCCCACACTCCTCGACCACCACGAACTCGGTGTCGGGCCGGTCCGACAGCAGTGCCAGCCACGGGTCGATCGGGGTCATCCGGTCGTACCGGCCCCACACGTACAGCGCCGGGCACGACGTCCGGTCGACGGCTGCGGTGACGTCGAAGCGCCGGGTGGCCTTCAGGCTGCGGGCCATGCTGACCATCGCGGCGGGCCGGCGCAGCAGCTGCGCGGTCTGCTCGATCTGCTCCTCGGTGAAGTGCCGGCCCCGGTGGAACAGCGCGTCCAGCATCCGCTCGCGGAACTCGTCGCCGGCGAGCTGCACGCTGGCCCGCCGGTCCATGTTCAGACCGACGTCCGGGTCCGGGGTGAGGCCGGGTGCCCCGCTGACGACGATCCCCGCGATCCGGTCCGGGTAGCGGCTGGACATGTCGATGGCGACCAGTCCGCCGAGCGAGTTCGCGCAGAGCACGAACGCGCCGATGCCCGCCGCGTCGGCGGCGGCCAGCAGCTCCTCGCCGAGCCGTTCGATCGAGCCGGCGATCTTGCTGTCCAGGGCGCAGATCGCCTCGCGGGTCCGCAGCACACCCCATCCAGAACGCGCTAGCGACGTGTACGGGTGGTCCCAGATCCAGCCGCCGGCGAACAGCGCGGACATGAAGACCACCGGGGGTCGGGCGGCGTCGCCGGGCTGGTAGTCGAAGCTGAACGACACGTTGGCTCCGATCACAGGAGGGAATCGTCGGGGGCGGACCAGCCGCACTCGCAGGTTGGTCCCTTGTGCACCGCCACCACGGCGGCGCAGCGCGGGCAGCGGGCGAAGTCGTGCACGGAGGTCGACTGCCAGACGCTGGTCATCGACCGCAGGCACAGCCCGCCCTGAAAGAACCGCCGGACGGCCCGCTGGTGCGGGCGGGCGTGGACCGCCCGTACCGCCTCCGGGGTGTCGAAGGTGGACAGGGTGAACTTGCGGTCGCCGATGTCGAAGGTCGACATGCCGAGGAAGCCACGTGCCGCCCGCAGCGCCGTCACGATCGGGCTGACCAGCAGGTCCACTTCGGCACTCTCGGCGTCGTCGCGGATCTGCAGCGAGGTGAGGACGAGGGCGCCGGGTCGGGCGGTACGCCCGGACCGGATGCGTGAGCTGGTCCCGAAGTACCGGTCGGACTCGTCGGCCGGCAACGACCTGCTCTGGTAGCCGAGCGCCTCCAGCAGCGCGAGCCGGTCGAACTGTCGGGTGACCCGCACCGTCTCGCCGAGCCGGGCGACAGTGTCCACGCCGTCGATCGACAGCGTCGTGTTGGTCGCGGGCACCCCACGGTACGCCGCCCGGTGCTCGGCGGACATCGTCCAGGCCAGGACTACGGTCGTCTCGTCGGCGACCGCGTGGCGCACCTCGAACCGGGCGTTGCGGAACCGGTGCAGAAACTCGGTGGCGTGCCGGGTGATGTCGTCCCCGCCGATCGCCCCGGCCGTGTCCGGGTCCTGGTAGGAGTCGACCGTGCCGGCCACGGCGTCGGCGTCGGCGGCCTGCCAGGCGTCGAGATGGGCGCGGGCGATCTGCGCCAGCTTCGTGGTCATGGCTCCTCCGGTGCGTCGTGGCCGGCGAGCCGTGGCCCGATCAGCGCCACTGCGAGGGCCGTGTCGGCGGTGTGGGTCACGGAGAGCCGGATCTGCCCGATCCCCCGCTGCCGGGCCCGGTCGGCCAGCGCACCCTGCAGCCGTACCGCCGGGGGGTGGCCGTGCTGGCAGCGGGCCGACCGGTCGCAGAGCGCCGTCGGGCGGGGCAGCACCTCGGCCCGACCCAGCGCGGCGGCGTCGGCGGCGACACCGAGCAGGTCCAGGACCGCCCGCTTGGCGGCGAGCCGCCCCGCCCAGTGCCGCAGGCCGCGCCCGGCGCCGGAGCGGATCCGCTCCGCACGGGTGTAGACCCCGTGCAGGTCCATCCCGTCGATCAGCTGCTGTGGGCGGGACAACCCACCGAAGTGGACCACCCCGCACCCCCACCGCGTCACGCGGTCACCGCCACCGCGAGGCGGCGGAGACCGGCCGGCTCGCTCAGGCTCAGGCAGCGCAGACCCGCGCCCCGGGCGAACCCGGTCAACGTCCGACTGTCGCCCACCTCGACGCAGGTCGCACCGGCCGGCAATCGCTGCATCGTCTCCGCCCAGCGCACCCGGGCGACCAGTTGGGTGGTCAGGGATTCCCGCAGGACCTCGACGTCGGTGGTCGGGGTCGCGGTCACGTTGGGGACCACCGGTACGGTCGGCGGGCGCATCGGCTGCTCGCGTACGACCCGCCGCCACTCGTCGAGGGCTTCGGCCATCAGCGGCGAGTGGAACGCGTTGCTGACCTTCAGCGGCACGATCCGTCGGCCTGGGCCGACGAGTTGGCGAAACCGCTCGATGGCGGGGAAGGCACCGGAGACCACCACATGGTCGGCGGCGTTGACCAGGCCGACGGCGAGCGGTTCGGTGTCGGTGCCGGCGGCAGCCACCGCCTGTTCGACCTGCGGCAGCGGCGCGCCCAGCACGGCGACCATCGCGCCGGTGCCATCGACGGCGGCCATCAGCCGGGCCCGGTCGCGCACCAGCCGCAGCGTCGTGGCCAGATCCAGTACGTCGGCGGCGTACAGGGCGCTGAGTTCGCCGACGCTGTGCCCGGCGACGATGCCCGGGCGGTGGCCTTCGGCGCGCAGCACCGCCAGCGCGGCCAGGTTGCAGACGGTCACCGCCGGCTGGGCGTTCTCCGTGGCCACCAGGTCGGCGATCGGCCCCCGCGCGCAGAGCTGGCTGATCGGCATCCGCAGCACCGCGTCGGCCTCGTCGAGCACGGATGCGGCCGCCGGGTGGCGGCGCAACCAGCCGCCCATGCCGACCCGCAGGGTCCCCTGCCCGGGAAACAGGTACGCGAGCACTACTCCTCCAACTGACGGAACTGAGCGCCTCAGAGCCGGCGGCGGCGCCGCTGCGGTTCGGCGCCCTCGTGGGTGCCGAGGAAACCGAGGATCAGCTCGTTGGTCTTGTCCGGGGCGTCGAGCGGGATCCAGTGGCTGGCACCTTCGATCCGTTCGTAGCGCCACGGTCCCTTGACGTACCGGCCGGAGTTGGCCATGCCCTCCTCCTCCATGGCCTTGTCGCCGTCGGACCAGATGCCGAGCGTCGGGGCGAGCACCGGCGGGAAATTGGTCTGCGTGCGCAGCTCCGCTTCCGGGGACCGGTTGGCCCGGTACCAGTTCAGCGCGGCGGTGAGCGCACCGGGGCGGGCCAGGTCGCGCAGGTAGCGGGTGTGGTCGCCCTCCCGGCCCATGATCTGTTTGAACAGCCGCCACCCGTTGCGGCGCAGCAGTTCCTCGGTGACCCCCGGGAACTGGTAGTAGAGCATGTACCACGACTTCTGCCGCTGCTCGATGCTCGGCGTGGCGAACACGCCGGGGTGCCCGACCGAGAGCACCACGAGGTGGTCGACCCGCCGGGGCATGAGAAAGGCGTACATCCAGGCCAGCGCCGCGCCCCAGTCGTGGCCGACGACGTGGGCGCGCCCGATGCCGAGCTGCGCGGTGACGCCGACGAGATCGTTGAGCACGGTACGCATCTCGTACGCCTCGATCTCCTGCGGCTTGCTCGACTCGCCGAAGCCACGCAGGTCCGGGGCGACGACCCGGTATCCGGCGTCGACCAGGGCCGGGATCTGGTGCCGCCACAGGTAGGACGAGTCGGGGAAGCCGTGCAGCAGCAGGACCGGGTCGCCGGCGCCTTCGTCGACGAGGGCGATCTCGACGTCGTTGACCGTCACCTTCTTGTTGATCACACTGTCTCCCTCAGCAGCCGTTCGACGAAGAACTCGCTGAACCCGAAGTCCGGCACCTGCTCCGGCGGGACCATGTTCAGCAGCCCGGTCACCTGCAGGGCGTCGTTACGGGTCATCAGCTCCCGCGCCCGCCGGCGGCGGCGCACCGCCGCCTCGCCGAACTCGACGTGCAGCTTGGCCATCACGTTCGCGCCGAAGTGCAGCCGCTTCATCCGTGCTTCGCGTTCGACCACGTACGGGTCGAACGTCGCCGGTGACCAGTCGTCGGTGCCGCGCAGCAGTTCGCAGACCGTACGGGCGTCGCGCAGGCTGCACGACAGTCCGGTGCCGAGCACCGTGTCGGCGTTGCCGGCCTCGTCGCCGATCAGCACCACGCCCTGCGCCAGCGGCGGGCGCTGCGGCACGATCGACACCGACGGCCAGGCGACCAGCGGCCCGTCGGCCCTGGCGGCGGCCACGGCGGCGCCCTTGTCGGGCAGGCAGTCCAGTGCGAACGCGGCCAGGAAGCGTTTGACACCGCCGGGCCCCCGGTAGCGGGTCTGCTGACCGGTGGCGAAGTTGAGGTACAGCCGGGCCCGGCCGTAACCCTGCGGGAAGACCATGAACATCACGTCACCGGCGGTGCCCATCGCCTGGACGTCGGCCGGCCAGTCGTCGAGGCCGTCGACCATCAGGCCGGCTCCCCAGTGGTGGATGGCGTTGCTCATCGTGACGCCGATCTGCCGGCCCACCGTGCAGGCCCGGCCCGTCGCGCCCAGCACCATCCGGGTGGTGATCCGGTGCTCGCCGTCGGCGTCGCGGTAGGTGACCACCGGTTCGGCGCCGGCGGTGACCGCGATCCGGGACGCACCCATCACCACCCGGGCGCCGTTGCCCGCCGCCTGTTCGGCCATCAGTTCGCAGACCCGGTGGTGCGGGAAGGAGTACGGTCCGCCGACGCCCGGCATGAAGCTGCACATGTCGACGGCCTGCGCCTCGTCCGGGTGCACCACCTCGTCCCACTGCACCCACTCCCGGATCTCCCAGGCACCGCCCAGCACGAAGGCGTCGTCGACGCCGAGCCACTGCGCCTCGGCGATGCCCCAGGGGGCGAGCCATTCACCGCGTACCAGGTCCCGGTACTGGGTCTGCTTCTCCAGCAGCATCACCGACATGCCGTGGGCGGACAGGTCGCAGGCGGCGGCGGCACCGGCGATGCCGCCGCCGACGATGACGACGTCCGCGCTGTGGTCCGTCACGCTCCCCACCTCTCCCAGAAGGTGCGCTCCTTGGCCGGGCGCCGCTTGGCGGGCCGGAAGTCGGTGCCGACCGTGTAGGCCACCGGCAGCAGGCAGATCTGGGTGACCCCGGACGGGATGCCGAGCAGCTCGCCCACCTGCCGCTCGTACGGCAGATGCATGCAGGTGATGGTGCTGCCCAGCCCGCGGCTGCGCAGGGCGAGCTGCAGCGACCAGATCGCCGGGAAGATCGAGCCGTAGTAGATGCTGTGCCGCATCGGTCCGAGCTGCACGTCGTGCGCCGGGTCACCGGCCGGTTTGCCGGCCCGGAACCGGGCCCACTCGGCCTCGATCGCGGCGGTGTCCGGCGGTCGGCCGAGCACGCAGGGCAGGATCATCACCGGTACGCGGGGCAGGATCTCCTGCAGCGCGGCGGCGGAGGAGTTGTTGCGCCGCGCCTGCGCGGTGTTGCGTTGCCGCCCGGACCGGGTCCACGACTCGTCGCGGTGGAACTGCCAGGACAGCGCGATGATCTCGGAGATCCGGTGCTTGACGTCGGGATCGGTGATGACCAGCCAGCGCCAGTTCTGGTGGTTGTTGGCGGTCGGTGCCTGGACGGCGATCTCCAGTGCCTCCTCCACCAGGTGCCGTGGCACCGGCCGGTCCAGGTCCAGGCGACGCCGTACCGCCCGGGTGGTGGTCAGCAACCGGTCGGTCTCGGCCAGGTCGAAGGGGTCGGCGCTCACGCCGGCCCCGACAGGGTCGAAGGGGTCGGCGCTCATGCCGGCCCCAGCAGGACGGCGCCGCGTACCGAGCCGGGCGCGGCGGTGAGCACCAGGGTCCGGTCCAGCGCCGGCAGCATGTCCGGTTTGGTCAGATAGGACTCGACGGTACCGGCCACCGGACGCCGCAGACCGGTCACGGCGGGGGCGACGCGGTCACGTAGAGCCAGGGCGCCGAGGGCGATGTTCAGCGCGCCGGTCGCGGCCTGACAGTCGCCGGTCTGCCCGACGGACGTGGTCAGCAGCGCCCCGGGCAGGGCGTCGAGCAGCGCGGCCGCCTCGGTGGCGTCGTGCGCTCCGCCGGTCGCCGCGCCCAGCACCAGTCCGATGCCGGGCTCGGCGGTCACGGTCGTCAGGCTGTTGCGTACGCCGTCGCGTTCGGTGCCACCGGCGGCGGTCGCGTGCCGGGTCCGTACGACGGTGGCGTAGGGCCGGCCGCCGCGCGCCGCGCAGTGCGCGGCGGACTCGACCACCAGGGCGGCCGCCGCCGAGCCCGGCGCCGGGGTGTCACCGGCGATGTCGTACGGCGAGACCGTGCTGCCCTCGGGCACCGGCCGGGCGGTTTCGTCGGCGGCCACGACCAGCACCACCTCGGCCTTGCCGGACCGGATCATCTCGACCGCGCAGTCGAGCGCGATCGACGCCGAGGCACCGCCGTTGCAGATGGTGGTGGTCGGTCCACGCAGGCCCAGTGCCTGGCAGACCGCCCCGCCGGTGGCGTTGAGGACGACGTTGGAGAAGCTCAGCGCCGACGCCCGGCCCGGGTCGACGGCCACGCTCTGGTCGAAGTCGTCGGTGCTCTCCACGGATCCGGCGGCGGTGGCGAAGACCACGCCGACGTCGTTGAGCGCGCTACGGGGCAGTTTCAGCGCCGCGTCCTCCCAGGCCAGCCGGGACGCGGCGATGGCCATCCGGGACAGGTGGTTCATGTGCCGCCAGACCGGGCGGGGGGCGTACGAGCGGCTGGTCAGGTCCGGCGGCTGCCCGACGGCGCTGCGGCCGGTGCTGATCGCCTCGCTGAGCTCGTCGATGCCCACACCGAGGCCGGTTACCGGGCCGAGTCCGCTGATCACCACCGGGGCGGCGGCGTCGTATCCGGGCTGCTCGGCGCGGGCCCGGCCGGGGGTGGTCAGCACCAGCGAGGCGTTGTTGCCGCCGAAGGCGTAGTTGTTGCAGACGACGACGTCGATCGGCATCGGTCGGGCCGTGTTGGGGACGAAGTCGAGCCCTTCACGGGCCGCCGCCTCGTCGTCGAAGCCGATGGTCGGCGGGGCGGTGTCGTGGCGCAGCGCCAGCACGCTGGCGACCGTCTCCACCGCGCCGGCGGCGCCGAGGGTGTGCCCGAGGAACGACTTGATGCTACTGGTGGGCACGCGCGCGGCCCGGTCACCGAAGACGACCCGCATGACCTTGGCTTCCATGCTGTCGTTGGCGGGCGTACCGGTGCCGTGACCGTTGACGTAGTCGACGTCGTCGACGCTCACCCCGGCGTCGGCCAGCGCCCGCCGGACCGCGCTGGCACCGCCCCGACCGGCGGGGTCGGGGGCGGTCGCGTGGTAGGCGTCGGCGGACAGCCCGTAGCCGGCGACCTCCGCCAGCGGTTCGACACCCCTGGCCAGTGCCCGCTCCAACGGTTCGACCAGGACGAACGCCGCGCCTTCGCCGAGGTTGAGGCCGTCGGATCTGCTGTACGGCGCGCAGGCTCCCGGGCTCAGCGCGTGCAGGCCGGCGAAGCCGGCGTAGGTGCCGAAGAGCAACGGGTCGACGCCGCCGGCGAGCACCAGGTCCGCCTCGCCCGTGATGATCTTGTCGCGGGCGAGGCCGACCGCGTTGCCGCCGGCCGCGCAGGCGGTGGAGACCAGGATCCGTGGGCCGTGGGCGCCGAGCCGGTCGGCCACCACATCAGCGGTACGGTGCATCGGCTGGTACCTGTTCGCCGGATCCGGCGTGGCCTGGCACTTGCCCAACACCATCCCGAACCGGTCCGGGCCGGCCGCCGACAAAGGTAGACCGGTCCTGGGCAGTTCCAGACCGGCCTGCCGCAACGCCTGGCGCGCCGCGACCATCGCCAACTGCGCCGTCCGGTCCAGGCCCGCTTCGTCGGCGAGCAACTGCGACGTGATCCACTCGTCGGGCACCTGGCCGGCGTGGCGTGCCTCGAACGCGGCGAAGGCGGGGTCGGTGATCAGGCTGATGCCCCCGGTGCCCGACGCGAGCCGCAGCCAGAACTCGTCGGGGTCGCGGCCGATCGCGCAGATGACCCCGAGGCCGGTGATGACGACAGTGGGAAGCGCCATGGCGTCCTCTCCTCACAAGCGATCCGGTCCGGCTGGCTCAGAGGACCGGGACGCTCCAGCTCTTGGGCGTCACGTACGGGCTGCTGAGGGTGACCGCCTCGGCGTCGCCGACGGTGAGGTGCAGGCCCGCCGCGGCGAACTCGGGTGACACCCGGGCCAGGCCGAGGGTCTCGCCGATGCCGATGCTGTGGGTGGCGTAGACCACGTGCCCGATCTGCTCACCGGCGGCCGACACGCTGGCGCCGGCGGCGGGCAGCGCGCTGCCACAGCGGAACCCGACCGTCCGCACCGTCGGCGCGCCCTCGAACTCCCGCAGCAGCGCGTCCTTGCCGACGAAGGACTCCTTGGTGAAGTCGACGAGCCAGTTGGCGCCGAGCTCGAGGACGCTGGCCCGGTGACCGTCCTCGTGCCGCAGCACCGGCTGACGGACCTCCAACATGGCCAGTTCCAGGGCTTCGAGCCCGGCCGGGGTGGCGTGCTCGACGGCCAGGCCCCACAGCGTCGCGGCCTCGGTACGCGGCACGATGATCTTGTATCCGTACTCGCCGGTGCTGCCGGTGCGACCGAAGACGACGTCCACGCCGTTCCAGGTGGTGTCGGCCACCGACTCCAACGGCAACGCCGCGAGCTCCCCGTCGATCAGCCGGCCGATGACCCCCCAGCAGTACGGGCCCTCGAAGGCGATGATCGCGAGGTCCTGCGACCGGTCGACGATCTCGACCCCGGCGTGCTCCTGCGCCTCGAGGTACGCCAGCAGGCTGGTGCCCGTACCGCACGAGCTTTCCAGGATCATCCCGTCCTCACGGCCCCAGACCACCACCTGGTCGACGATCCGACCGTCGGCGGCGAGCACCAGACTGCTCATGCACCGCTCGGCGGTCAGGTACTCCACGTCGCGGGCGAGGATCCGCTGGATGAAGTCCACCGCCGCGTCGCCGCGTACCTCGATGAGGCTCGCCGGGCTGAGGTCGATGACGGCGGCCCTGTCCCGGATGGCCGCGTACTCGGTCTCCATGGTGGAGTAGCGCATCGGCACCTCGGCGTCGGCGATCTCGCCGAAGACCGTGCCGTCGGGGTGGACGTCGGTGAGTGCGGATTTCATGTCAAGCCTCTCCAGCTGGTTTTCCTGCGGCGGGGTCGGTGATGGTGATCAGCCCCTCCGCCGCGACCTGGTCGTCGACCCGTGCGACGACGCGGTACTCGCTGATGCCCCCCGCGCCGGCGGTCCGCTCGGCGGAGAGCACGATCTGGTCACCGGGAACGATCCGGCGCCGGAACCGCATGGACCGCACACCGGTCAGATAGCTGATCCGGCCGGCCCCGGCGAGTGCGAAGACGGCACCGGCGAGCTGTGCCATCGCCTCGATCACCACGACGCCGGGCAGGACCGCTTCCTCCGGGAAGTGACCCTGGAACCACAACTCGGTCGCGGCGACGTTCTTGATCGCCACGCCGTGGGTGCCCGGTTCGATGCTGTCGATCCGGTCGAGCAGCAGCATCGGCCAGCGGTGCGGGATCAACGCCCGGATCTGGTCGTTGCTCAGCGCCGGCGCGGCCGTGGTGTGCCCGTTTCCGGACGCCGGCCGGGTGCGGACCCTCATGACCCGGCAGCGGGCAGCAGATCCGGATTGATCGTCTCCGCCAGCCGGGACACCGATCCGAAGATCGCCAGATCGCTGTCGTAGAGCGCCACCCCGAACTCCGCTTCGATCGCCACGTAGAGTTCGAGGACGTCGAGGCTGTCCAGTTCCAGTCCGCGACCGAACAACGGCTGGTCGTCGGTGATCCAGTCAGGGTCGATCGGAATGTCCAGGCGGGTGACGATCATTTTCTTTATCTGTGCGCACGCCTCGCGACGTGCTGCGGCACGCGCCCGAATGTCGTCCAGAGTCATCCATAGCCTCCCTGTTCTTCAGGTACGCGGTGGCCTCAGCCGAGACCGCCGCCATTGGCCACCAGAACCTCGCCGGTCACGTACGATGCCTTTTCCGAGGCCAGAAACGTGACCAGACCGGCTATCTCCTCGGGCCGGGCCATCCGCCCCAACCGGATCCGGGACTCGTACTGCTTGCGGATCTGACTCGGCAGTACCCGGGTCATGTCGGTGGCCACGAATCCGGGCGCGACGACGTTGGCCCGCACCCCGTGCGGCGCGGCCTCGTACGCCAACGCCTTGGTGAAGGCGATGATCGCGCCCTTGGACGCGACGTAGTTGGTCTGACCGGGGAACCCTCCGTCGAGCCCGCTCGCCGAGGAGAGCGTGACGATCGCCCCGCGACGTTGGTGCTGCATGATGCGCATCGCCTCGCGGCAGCTGAGGAAGGTGCCCTGCACGTTCACGTCCATGGTCTCCTGGAACTGGCCCAGGCTCATCGCCACCAGGTGCCGGTCCCGGGTGATGCCCGCGCTGGTCACCAGGACGTCCAGCCGGCCGTGCTCGGACCGCAGCGCACGGAACATGTCCCGGACGCTGACCTCGTCGGTCACGTCGGCGTGCAGGGCCGCCGCGCTGCCGCCCTCCTGGCTGATCTGGCTCACCAGTTCCTTGGCGTCGCTCTCGGACCGCGAGTAGTTGACCACCACGTGGACGCCCTCGCGGGCCAGATCCAGCGCCACGGCCCGGCCGATGCCGCGCGAGCCGCCGGTGACCAACGCGACCGAGCCATCGGCGAAGAGCATGTCGACTGTCCCCCGCTCTGTCGTGACCGACGACGGCGCGCGACCCCTGACCGGGGTCCCGCCCCCGCCGGTAATACGAATCGCACACCGACCCAGGTACCCAGGACACGGTATCCCCGGAAGTTATTGCGTCAATATCATCGCGATTTCGTCGCATTGACGAGCCTTCAGGCCCATGGGAGGATACGGCCCATGAATACGGTCGACGTCGAGGTTCTCATTGTGGGCGGAGGACCGGTCGGCCTGTCCGCCTCGATCGAACTGTCGCGCCATGGAGTGACGTCTCTCCTCGTCGAGAAGCACGCCGGCACCTCCATTTTTCCCAAGGCACGACTCGTCTCGACGCGCACCATGGAGATATTCCGGTCCTGGGGGATTCAGGACGCGGTGGAGCAGGCCGGGCTGCCCCGCGCGGACAGCCTCGCGCTGGGGATCGGCTCCGCGCTGACGGCGGCGGACTTCCAGCGGGCCGTCGCACCGATCCACGACGACGCACCCCAGAGCCCGACCTACACCTACATCTGCTCGCAGGACCGGCTCGAGGTGATCCTGCGGGCCCTCGCCACCGGGCACGACACCGCGCAGGTGCGCTTCGCCACGACCATGACCCGGCTGCGGACCGTCACCGACGGCGTCGAGGCCGTGGTCGACTCCGCCGACGGCCGACGACTGGTCCGGGCCCGCTACGCGATCGCCGCCGACGGCGGACGCAGCGGCATCCGGGCCGCGCTGGGGATCGGGGTGGCCGGTCCACCGCCCCTGGGCCACATGCTCAGCGTCATGTTCGACGCCGACCTGCGGCAACTGCTGCACGACCGGCTCGGCGCGCTCTACTTCGTCCGCGGCGAGGTGGGCTGCGCGGTGGAGGCGGTGGACAACGTGCGTCGCTGGATCATCCAGACCGCGTACGAGCCCGAGCTGGGTCAGCGAGCCGAGGATTTCACCGAGGAGGTCTGCCTGGGCCTGGTCCGGGCGGCGGTCGGCATCCCGGACCTGCCGGTCGAGATCATCGGTACGATGCCCTGGCTGCAGCAGGCGATCGTGGCCGACGAGTTCCGCCGTGGCCCGATCTTCCTCGCCGGCGACGCCGCGCACGTCGCCACCCCGCAGGGCGGCTTCGGGATGAACTGCGGCATCCAGGACGCGCACAACCTGGGCTGGAAACTCGCCGCCGCGTTGCACGACGCTGCCGGCGCGCGGCTGCTCGACAGCTACCCGGACGAACGCCGGCCGGTCGCCGAATGGACCGTCGACGAGAGCCTGAACAACGCCCTGATCACGGTGGAGATGATGGAAGGGCGGCTGGCCATGCAGGAGGCCGGGCAGCGGCAGGCCGACCGGCGCCGCGCCGAAGGCATGGTCCTGGGTTACCGGTACGACTCGTCCGCCGTCATCCCGGACGGCACCGACCCGCCGGCGCCGGACGACCCGTACCGGACCTATGTGCCGACGGCACGACCGGGACACCGGGCACCCCACGTGTGGCTGTCCACGGCCGGCACCCGGGTGTCCACCCTCGACCTGATCGGTCCGGAGTTCACCCTGATGACCCCGGCCGGCAGCGGCTGGGCACAGTGCGCCAAGGAGGCGAGCGGCCGGGCGGCTGTCGGGATCAGCGCGGTGGAGGTCTCCTCGGACGACTCGACGACGTTGTCGGGCCCCGACTGGGCCGATCGGTACGGACTCTCCCCCCGGGGCGCGGTCCTGATCCGGCCGGACGGGCACGTCGCCTGGCGGTGCGTCGACGCCACGCCGTCGAGCGACGCCGTGGTCGACGCGCTCGACCGGATCCTGGACCGGACATCCACCAGTCGGTGACGGGGCACCGGGCGTGCCGACCCGCCGGTCGGTGACGGACGGCGCAGGGCGCGGTCACCTGCCGGTCAACTGGCGTGCTCACGCACCAGCAGGTCGCCGGGCTGCCCGTACGCCCGGGACCGCAGCCCACGGGCGGCCGGCATCAACGTCGGCGCGTCGCGCAGGATCTGGTCGTGCAGGCGTTTGAGTTCCGGTCCGGGCTCGAGGCCGACCTGCTCGACCAGGTGACGGCGCGCCTCCTGATAGGTCCGCAGCGACTCCGCCCGCCGCCCGGCCCGGTACTGCGCGAGCATCAACTGGGCCCGTGAGCGCTCCCGCAGTGGATGCTCCGCCACCAGCGGGATGAGGTCCATGATGACCCGGTCGTGGTGACCGAGTTCGAGTTCCAGATCGACGTGGGCATGGGCGGCCTCGAGGCGGGCCTCCTCCAGCGCCGCCGCCTCGGCCTGCAGCCCGCACATCCCCTCGAACGGTGTCCCCCGCCACAGGGCCAGCGCGCGGACCAGCAACCCGGCGGCCAGTTCACGGTCCGGGCAGTCGCGGGCCCGGCCGGTCAGCTCGGTGAACCGGTGCAGATCGATCCGCTCGGGTGCCACCCGCAACAGGTACCCCGGGCTCATCGTCACGATCGCCTGTTCGTCGGCGGCGGCGGCACCGATCCGTTCACCCAACGCGGCACGGAGCCGGGACACGCAGATGGCGATCTGCGACCGGGCGCTGCGCGGCGGCGTACCGGCCCAGACCGCCGCGATCAGTCTGCTGACGCTCACGACCCGATTGGCGTCGAGGGCGAGCCGGGCCAGCACCGCCCGTTCCCGCAGGCCACCGATGCGGACCGACTCGTCGCCCTTGCAGACCACCAGCGGCCCCAGGATCCGAAGCTCCAGCGAATCGCTCATGACCGCTGCCGGGCGAGGTAGTTCTCCAACTCGTCCGCGGCGCGCCGGGTGCCGCCGGCGGCGCGGACGTGCTGGCGCATCCGGCGGGTGCCGTCCTGGATCGCCGGGTCCGCGGTCACCTGCCCGATCAGCTCCAGCAGCCGGGGCGCGGTCAGCTCCTGCTGGTCGAGTGGGCGCCCCAGGTCCAGTTCGTCCAGGCGTCGTGCGGTCACCGCGTCGATGGCCGAGGTCGGTACGACGACCATGGGGGTGCCGGTGAGCAGCGCCTCCATGACCGTACCCATGCCGCCGTGGGTGACCACCGCAGACGCGTGCTCGAGCACCGTGACGTGCGGCACCCAGCGGTGCACCTCGACGTTGGACGGCAGCGGGCCCAGCGATTCGGGGTCGATCGCGTCCGCGACCGTCAGCACGGCGTGCCACGGTGCCTGCGTGAAAGCCGAGATACAGGTGCGGAAGAAGTCCGGGTGCCCGTTGAAGACCGCGCCGAGGGAAACCAGGACCACCGGTAGCTCACTGGTCGGCGGCTTCCAGTCGCCGAGGAAGGCCCGCTGCCCGACGCACGGGCCCACGAACACGAACCGGTCGTCGAAGGAGTCCCCCGCGTACTGGAACTGTCGGGGAATGGTGACGAGGTTGAAATCCTGTACGCCCCACCACAGTTCCTGCGGCGCCACCGCCACCTGGTGGGCGGCGCACAACGCACCGATGCGGCCCATGAACTCGGCCAGCCACGGCGGGGGCGTCGGCGGTCCACCGGCGGGCGGTGCACCCTCACCGCCATAGATGGCGGTCAAGTAGGAAAAGGACTCGTTCGAGGCGAACATCGGAATCAGCTGGACGGCGGGCAGTTGCCACTTGCGGGCCAGGATTCGCCCGGCGTAGAGAATCGACGTGTCGTACAGGATCAGGCTCGGCGGATCGACCGCGAGTTCGGCGTCGGCGGTCCGCAGCATCGCGGTGCTCTCGTCGAGCAACAGGTTCAGCAGATACCGGGGATCGTGTGCCACACCGGTGAAGTCGGCCTGTTTGTAGCGCGAGTCGTACTGCACGACGGTCGCCCCCGCCGCCTCGGCGATCGAGGCCGTCCGGGCACCCGTGAGATAGGTGACCCGATGTCCCCGGTCCACCAGCTCGGTCACCACCGCCAGGTTGGGAATGACGTGGCCGTGATCCGGATGGCTCATGACAAGAACGTGTTCAGACATCTGCTGGCGTCCTCAAGCTGTCGACTGCGCGCTCATGCAGCCGGGCCCGACCGGTGCGACTCGGCTGACCGGGCCCGGTCGGTGCAGGTTAGACAGCCCACCAGCCCCTGCGCACCCCCTTACCCACCCCTATCGATTAGGGGTTCTGGCTGCACGGTGCCCTGCGGTACGGTGCCCGAGGGATCGGTTGATCAGGGCGCTGGTCCGGTGTGGTCATACGTTCTCGCGGGTTGATCCGGCTGGTCACGCGCCATCGACCGGGTGCCCACCCCTACGGACCTACGGAGAATCCACGATGGCCACCCTGGTCTGGGACTACCTGCTGGAGTACGAGAGCGAGAAGCACGACATTCTCGACGCCGTCGAGTCGGTGTTCCGGTCCGGCCGGCTGGTACTCGGGGACAGTGTCCGCTCCTTCGAACAGGAATTCGCCGCGTACCACGGACTCGGCCACTGCGTCGGGGTGGACAACGGGACCAACGCGCTCAAGCTCGCGCTACAGGCCCTGGACGTCGGACCGGGCGACGAGGTCGTCACCGTGTCGAACACCGCCGCGCCGACGGTCGTGGCGATCGACGCGGTCGGCGCCACCCCGGTCTTCGTCGACGTCCGGCCGGACACGTACCTGATGGATGTCGACCAGGTCGCGGCCGCGGTCACCACCCGGACCCGGTGCCTGCTCCCGGTCCACCTGTACGGGCAGTGCGTCGACATGGCACCCCTGCGCCGGATCGCCGCGGCACACGACCTGGTGATCCTCGAGGACTGTGCCCAGTCGCACGGTGCCCGCCACCACGGTCAGGTCGCCGGTGCGATGGGCGACGCGGCCGCGTACTCCTTCTACCCGACCAAGGTCCTCGGGGCGTACGGCGACGGTGGCGCCGTCATCACCGACGTCGAGGCCGTGGCAGACCGGCTGCGTCGATTGCGCTACTACGGCATGGCGCAGACGTACTACGTCGTCGAGACGCCCGGACACAACAGCCGGCTCGACGAGGTCCAGGCCGAGATCCTGCGCCGCAAGCTCGGCCGGCTCGACGACTACATCGACCGACGGCGCGCCGTGGCCCAGCGCTACGCCGACGGGCTCGGTGACACCGACCTGGTGCTGCCCACGCTGGCCGACGGCAACGACCACGTCTACTACCTGTACGTGGTCCGGCATCCCCGCCGCGACGACATCATCGAGCGGCTGGCGGCCTTCGACATCCGGCTCAACGTCAGCTACCCGTGGCCGGTGCACACGATGACCGGCTTCGCCCACTTCGGCTACCGCGCCGGTCAGTTGCCGGTCACCGAGCGGCTGGCCGGCGAGATCTTCTCCCTGCCGATGTACCCGTCGCTGCCGACCGGCCTGCAGGACAAGATCATCGAGTCGGTCCGGGACGTGCTGGCGCACCTGTGAGCAGGCTCCGCAGGCAGGCGACCAGGCTGCGGGCCTGGACGTTGAGATAAAAGCTGTGCGCCAGCAGCTCGGTCAACTGCGCCAGGGTCAGCCACCGGTAGTCGTCCCGGTCGCCGGCGGGCACCGCATCGGTCTCCACGATGAGGTAACGGTTGCGGGCGTGGTAGAAACGGCCGCCCTCCTCGGACAGGACGGCGTCGAAGCGCACCTGCTCCGGTCCGGCCGCCAGCACGTCGGCCAGAAACGGTGGCCACTGGTCGGCCGGCAGGTGCCCGTAGTTGCCCGGCAGGCACTGCACGGTCGGCGCGAGTTCGATCACGTCGGCGAAACCCGGTTCCGGGCGGGCGCAGACCAGCATGTGCAGGACACCGTCGATCGGCCGGACGAGGAACGCGATGATGCCGTCGCTGCGGGGCTGGATCATCGGCTGCGTCCACTGACCCACCTCGCGGCCGGCGGCCCGCACCTGGACACCCATCACGTCGAAGTACCGGCCGGACTCGTGCGATATCCGCCCGTCGCGGTGCAGCCAGCCCTCGGCCGCGACGAGTGGGCCAAGTCGGGCCCGGATCTCGGTCCGGGTCCGCATCCCGGTGACCCAGCTCAGGATCTCGGTGAGGGACCACGCCGCGCCGCTTCGCGGATCGCAGGAGTGCGCCAGGGCGGCGCCGAAGTCGTCGTCGAACGGCAGGATCGTGCCCCAGCCGGGTCCGCCGAGCGGCAGGCAGGCCAGGACCGTCCGGGCGTCCATTCCGACCAGATCCGGCACCCGGAGCAACCGGTGGATCTGTCCCATCGTCAACCAGCAGAAACCGTCGAGTACGGGCACGTCGGCGGCGACCTCGACGACCATGTTGCGGTTGCGCTTCTGGTAGAACCACGCGCCCTGCTCGGACTGCCGGACGTCGGTGAGCACCCGGTGCCCGACCGGGTTGAGGAAATAGTCGAGGTACGGCACCGGCCGCCCCTGGTGCACCCGCGTGTAGTTGCTCCGGGTCGCCTGCACGGTCGGGGCGAGTTGGACGCCGTTCTGGTTGCCTGGCTCCCGTTTGGCCTGCATCAGACAGTGCAGTACGCCGTCGATCCGCTTCACCAGGATGCCGAGAATGCCGATCTCAGGCTGGTGGATGATCGGTTGCGTCCAGTTCGTCACCGGGCCGGCGGGGTAATCCACCGCGAGGGACTCGACGGTGAAGAACTTTCCGGTGCGGTGGCGCAGATTGCCGGTGACCGGATCCTGCGTCCAGTCACGCAGGTCCGCCAACGCGACCTGTTCGACGGACATGCTCGTCCTCTCGCGCATACCGGCGAGCCACCGGTCGAAGTCCGCGTCCCCGGCGAAGCGTCCACTCGTGGCCAGCATCGACTCGACGAGGCTGGCTTCGGGCGCCGTACCGGCCCCGGCGCGCAGGGCACCACGCGTTGTCGCCGACACTCCGCTCACCGGGCCCGCGCGGGCTGCTCGACCGCCTGGCAGGCCGCGTACTCGGGCAACAGGCCGGCGGCCCGCGCCTGCGCCAGGGTACGGGCCTGCCGGTCACGCGGGGACAGCAGCGGCGTCAGGCCCGCAGGCAGGTCGAGCGCGATCGCCGGATCCAGGATCGACACCGCCAACTCGTTGGCCGGGTCGTACTCCCGGGACAACAGGTAGGTCATGACCGTGTCGGATTCCACCGCGACGAAGGCATGGCCGACCCCGGGCGGCAGATAGACGGCGCGATGGTGCAGGGGATCCAGCAGTACGCCGTCCCACCGCCCGTAGGTCGGCGAGCCGACCCGCAGATCGACCACGAAATCGTACGCACGACCGGCCGGACAGTGCACGTACTTGGCGGCACCGGGCGGCGTACGGGTGTAGTGGATCCCCCGGGCCACGCCCTGCACGGAACGGCTGTGGCTGACCTGGGCGACGGCGAACAGCGAATGCCCGAGCGCTGCCCGGAAATCCGACTCCTGAAAATGCGAGACGAACACGCCACGCTCGTCCGGGTGAATTTGTGGTGTGAATACGTAGGCACCCGCGACGGCCAAGGGCTGCGCTTTCATGGTTCGCATTCCATCGGTCGCCACCGCCCGTCTGCATTCGACACTTGTCCGTTGCCGCCGATCACACCGCGGCGGGTCGCGCCGTCGCACCGTGCCGACGATGAAGCCACCGGGTGATCGCCGAGTCAGGATGCGACACGGCAACGGAACAGGTCAATGCGATAGGGGGAGCTACCGGCGAGGTTAGGGGTCGGCCCCCTGCGGACAGACACCGGCTCAGCCGGCCGCCGGCGCAGGTGCCAGCGCGTCCAGGGTGCGCCGCAACGCCACGGGCAGCGGCGTACGTGCCCGCCAGCCGGTTACCGCCCGGAACGCCGACGGATCGACCACCAGGCTGTGCAGGTCCATCGCCGAGGCGTTCGCCGGTGGCGGCACCGACTCGACCGTCACCGGCGGCCCACCGGTGTGTTCGGCGGCCAGGGCCGCGATCATCGTGAAGAGTTCGCGCAGCGTGGTGCCCTGCCCGCTGCCGATCGGCCAGTGCCGGCCGGCCAGCGCCGTCGGATGGTGCAGGGCCCCGACGAATGCGTCCGCGACGTCGTCGACGAACAGCAGGTCACGCTGTGCCGTACCGTCGGCCCACACGGTGAGCGGTTGTCCGGCCAACGCCCGCCGCAGCATCGTGCTGACCACTCCCCTGTCGATCACCCCCGGTGCCCGTCCCGGCCCGAAGACGGTCGGCAGGCGCAGGGTCGTTCCACACACGACACCGTCGGCGGTGGCCGCCTCGACCGCCCACTGCGCCACCTGCTTCTGCCGGTCGTACCCGGTGGCGGGCCGGTCCGGCTCGGTACCGTCGACGCGGGTCGGCCCGGGGCCGACCTGCGAGGTCGACCCCGGGAACACCAGCACCGGCGGCGGCCCGACCCGGCGGGGCGGCCGCTCCGCCAGCGCGGCGAGCGCACTGCGTACCACCCCGACGTTGACCGCCCGCGCGGTCGCCTCGTCGTCGGTCAGCCGCCAGGTGCCCCGTCCGGCGTACAGCACCAGTGGGAGCACCGCGTCGGCGTCGGCGACGCATTCGCGGACCTGCCGAGGGTCGGTCAGGTCGCGCACCAGTCGTTGCGCCGGGGCCGGACCGGGCGGGGGCGCCGGCAGGTGCCGGGACACCAGTCGCAACCGGACGTCCCGCCAGCTCAGCCGCGCCGACACCGCCGCGCCGACGAACCCGCTGGCGCCCAGGATCACCACCAGCGGTGGACGCCCGTGGTCACCCCGACCGTGCGGGGCTGGCGCACCGTCAGACAACGTGAACCTCGGGGACGTAGAGCAGCCATCGTCCACCCGCCGCCCGGAAGGCGGTCTCCTTCGCCATGATCTCGTCGGCGTGGTTCCAGGCGAACAGCACCGCGTACGGCGGGTACGCGGCGGTGAACGCTTCCGGCCCCCGTACCGGGATGTGTGAGCCCGGCGTCAGCCGGCCCTGCTTGGCGGGGGTGGTGTCGCAGATGAACTCGATCCGGTCCGGACCGATCCCGCAGAAGTTCAGCACGGTGGCGCTCTTGGCCGTGGCGCCGTAGCCGACCACCCGTTCACCCCGGGCGTGACGCTCGTCGAGGAACGCGGTCAGTCCTCGGCGGATCCGCTCGACCCGGTCGCCGAACCGCCGCAGCGTCTCCGGCTCGGCGATGCCGGCCCGGCGTTCCTGAGCCAGCAGGTCGGCGACCGCCCGTGTCGGCGTCCGGGCGCCGGGCCGCGCCAGGGTGTAGCGGACCTCGCCGCCGTGGACCGGCAGCCGCTGCACGTCCACCAGTTCCAGCCCGTGTCGCGTCGCCATCGCCTGCACCGATCCGCCGGTGAAGAGGAAAAAGTGCTCGTCGTAGATCTGGTCGAACGAGGTTCGCTCGACGATGTCCGCGAAGTAGGGATCCTCGAACACGAAGACCCCGTCCGGGGCGAGCAGCTCCCGCACTCCCTTGAGGATGGAGTCGATGTACGGGATGTGGCACAGGGTGTTGGCCGCGTAGATGACGGTGGCCGGCCCGTCGCTGACGGCGATGTCGGCGGCCACGGAGGCCTCGAAGAAGTCGGTCCGCACCCGTACCCCACGCTGCGCCGCCATGGCGGCCACGCCGCTGGACGGTTCCACCCCGAGATGGCGGACCCCGGCGTCGGCGACGGTGCCGAGCATCGTCCCGTCGTTGCAGCCGATCTCGACGATGAAGGCGTCCGGCCGGTGGAGTTCCTCGGCGAGGAACCGGCGCGCGAGCGCCTCGAAGTGCGCCCGCATGACCGCCGACCCTCGGGAGATGTACGGGTAGTCCGCGTGGAACATCCGCTCCCTCGGCACCTCCTCCATGAGCTGCACCATCGTGCAGGTACGGCAGATTCCCACGGCCAGGCGGTAGAAGAACTCCGGGTCAGTCTGCTCCGGCACCAGGAAGGCGTCGGACAGCGGCTGTCGTCCGAAGTCGAAGAACTCCTCCACCGGCCCGGCACAGACCCGGCAGGTCGACGTCGCAGGCATGTACGGCACTCCTAGTTGTCGATGATGTGCGGGCGGTCGACCATCGCGGTGCCACCGGCGGGAGCGAGCAGGACGCGCAGGTCGGCCTTGCGTTTCACCTTGAGCTTGCGGTAGATCCGGGTCAGATGCTGCTCGACGGTGCTGACCGTGATGAACAGGCGGCAGGCGATCTCCCGGTTCGGGTACCCGAACCGGGCCAGTTCCGCGACCCGGCGTTCGGAGTCGGTCAGCACCGACAACACCGGTACGTCCGAGGTGTCGGCCCGGCGGCCGCCGATCGCTTGACGGGCCCCGGCCCCGGGTACCGGTCCGGTCGGCGGGTCGCTCGCCAGGTCGGTCGGCGGGTCGCTCGGCGGGTCGCTCGCCGGGTCGGTCGGCGGGTCGGTGGAGCCGGCGAGGGTGGCGACCGCAGCGGCCAGCGCCCGGGCCTCGTCGTCGTTGCCGAGCTGCTCGTGCACCCGGTGCAGGTCGGTCAACGCGGCGATCATCCCCAGCCGGTCACCGGCGGTCCGCAGGCAGTCGTTCGACTCCCGCAGCAGCGCGGGCCGCTGCTCGGGTGCGGCGGCGGCCGCGAGCACCCGCAGCGCGAGCCCACGCACCCGAAGGTCACCGTCGCGGCTGGCGAGCTGTTGCTTGAGCAGGTCCCGGGCGATGTCGCAGCGGCCCAGGCGGAACTGCGCCTCGGCCAGGTCGATCCGCCACAGCCCCAGGACCGGACCGTCGACGCCCCACCGGCGCATCAGCCGACCGCAGCTGTGGAAGTCGTGGGCGGCGGCCAGGACCGCGCCGGTGGCCAGTTTCAGTCGTCCGCGCGCGTGGCGGTAGCGCAGGCCCCAGATGGTGTCGTCCGCCGCGTCCGGGATCGGCTGCGCCAGCACCTGAGCCGCGGCCTCGTGCGCGCCGAGGGCGGTGTGCGCCGCGACCAGGGTGGCCAACGGGTACGCGATCAGCACGCCCCACCGCGACGCGGACAGCCGACGCAGGGCCAGTTCGACCAGGGCGACGGCGACCGCCGGCTCGCCCCGCAGCAGGGCGATCTCGGCCCGGACCGCACGCAGCAGGGCCTCCCAGGTGGCCGCACCCCGCCGCTCGGCCTGAGCGATCAGCAGGTCGCAGCGGTGCACCGCCTGGTCACTGTGACCGCCGTGGGCCAGGGCCAGTAGCGCGGTCGCCACGACCTCGACGGCGACCTCGCCGAGGCGGTAGCTCTGCAGCACCTGATGGGCTGCGGCGACCGCGCCGGACCCGCCACCCTGCCACAGGGTCGCCAGGGATCTGGCGAGGTCGAGCCACGGATCATGGGGCTCCTCTGCGGCCCGTGCCGGCCAGCCCCACCGGGAACCGTGGAACCACTGGTACGCGATCCGCAGCTCGGCCTCGGTCTTGGTCTCCA
The DNA here is from genome assembly GCF_030345095.1 of Solwaraspora sp. WMMA2056. Taxonomy (NCBI): domain Bacteria; kingdom Bacillati; phylum Actinomycetota; class Actinomycetes; order Micromonosporales; family Micromonosporaceae; genus Solwaraspora; species Solwaraspora sp. WMMA2056. The sequence goes on along the minus strand of NZ_CP128360.1, from coordinate 3,960,708 downwards.
GCAACCGGTGTGTCTGCGTCGTCGGGTGCAGAATCTGCTGCACCCGGTCCTGGGCACCCTGCCAGAGCGCCAGCCGCGCCATCGCCAGCAGGTCACGATCACGCAGTTCGCCCCGTGGCACCGCGGCCCACAGGGGGTCGAGGTGGGCCGCGGTCGCCGACGGGTTCACCTGCTCCAACGCACGGGCCAGGACGCTGGCCACCCCGAGCCGGGCGTCGGCGTCGTCCGCGCAGGCCAACGCCAGTTCCAGGCACCGTACGGCGTGCGCCGGGTCCTCGGTGGCAAGCGCGTGTTCGGCCGCTTCCCGCAGCACCCGTACCGCCCATGCCTCGTGCGTCGCGTCTGCGGACAGCAGATGGCGGGCGACGTCGACGGCGGAAGCGCCGCGTTCGAACAGCGTCTCGGCGACCCGGCGGTGCAGTTCGGCGCGCTGGTGCACCGTCATGTCGTGCAGGATCGCCTCGGTGGCCGCCGGATGGCGGAACCGGCCGTCCGCCACCAGACCGGCAACGGTCATTGTCCGTAGCAGCCCGGCCGCGGTGATCGTCCCGAGGCCGAGCAGCCGGCCGAGCAACGACGGCGGGCAGTGGTCGTCGAGGACGGCGAGCACGCGTGCGGCGCCGAGGAGTTGGAGTTCCCACCGGTGCACGCTCTCGACGACCGCCTGCTGGTAGCGGGGACCGACCACGGTCGGTTCCCGGCTCACGTGAGGCTGGTCCGCCGGATGGCCGGCGGCGGCCCGGCCCGTCAGGTCCCGGTCCCGGTGGTCGTCGAGCAGAGCGCTGACGAGCAGCGGGTTGCCGGCGGTGAGCCGGTGGCACGGCGCGGCGGCCCGTTCGGCGACGTCGGGGTCGAACGCCTTGGCGAACAGGCTCTCCACGCTTCGGACCGACATCGGCGCGAGACCGATCCGCTGACGACCCGGGCGGCTGATTTCCGACGCCAGCAGCGGGGTCGCGGACTGCGCGGGACTACGGGCAGTGAGCACCAGAATGCCGTGCGCATTTCTGAGTCGACGGTCGAGCGAGACGAGCACGCGCATCGACCACTGATCCGTGAATTCCGCATCGTCGACGCAGACGACCACCGGCCGATCCGCGCCGGACCCGCCACCGCCCGAATGCAGGAGCACCTTCGCGAGATCCCTGGACAGTCGCGCGCATTGGCACGAGTCGCCCGTTTCGTGATCCTGCAATTCCCATTGGCATTTCTCGCATGTGCCGATCAACCGTGTCAGCCGGTCAGCGGCCCCACCCAACCGCCCGCTCTGCACCAGTTGCTCCACGACACCCAGCGGAAGCGCGCGCTCGGGCATGGCACCTGACGCCCGCAGGATCCGCGCCCCCTCGACCGTGGCGCGCTGGGAGAACTCCTGCAGCAGGGCACTTTTCCCGCTCGCGAGTCCCCCGACCACGAGGATCGTGCCACCCTGCCCGGCTGAGGCACGGACCAGCCCGTCCCGCAGAACGCCCAGCGCCTCGTGATACTCAATGAACGCCATGCCATCCCCACGTGACCAGTACGAAGCTGATGCCGCCGGACCCGAAACCCACCGTCGATCTGGCCAAATCAGCGGAACGCGTCGATGACACCCGATCCAACCGTGTCTACAAGTGACATCAGGCGATCGAATTGGCCTGTTCCGATGTTAGCGCAGCAGGATCTTCAGTCAAGGACTGAGCGTCATGCATTTATATCGATACGATGAGTATCGATCGCCGCATCATCGGCGGACGAGACGTCCGTGGGCCCGGAATGTCGACATAACTGGCACCACAAACTGGAACCGAACCGACAATTGGCGGCCGCTGTCGCGTCCGGGACAGCATCGACGAACAGTGGACGAACGCTCAGGTCTGGGTCGGGAAGCCGAGGTTCACGCCGCCGTGGCGGGGGTCGAGCCAGCGGCTGGTCACCACCTTGCCCCGGGTGAAGAAGTGCACCCCGTCGCGGCCGTGGGCGTGGCTGTCGCCGAACAGCGACGCCTTCCAGCCGCCGAACGAGTAGTAGGCCATCGGCACCGGGATCGGCACGTTGATGCCGACCATCCCGACCTCCACCTCGTGTTGGAAGCGCCGGGCGGCACCGCCGTCGTTGGTGAAGATCGCCGTACCGTTGCCGTAGGGGTTGGCGTTGACCAGCTCCAACGCCGCGTCGTACGAGTCGACCCGCAGCACCGACAGCACCGGGCCGAAGATCTCGTCGGTGTAGACCGACATCTGCGGGGTCACCTGGTCCAGCAGGGTCGGGCCGAGCCAGAAACCGGCGGCGTCGCCGTCGACCGGCACGCCCCGGCCGTCGACCACGATCTTCGCGCCGTCGGCGGCACCGGCGGCCACGTAACCGGCGACCCGGTCGCGGTGCGCGGCGGTGATCAGCGGACCCATGTCGCAGCCGGGCCGGCGGCCGTCACCCGTACGGATCCTGCCGAGCCGTTCGACGATCCGGGCCACCAGGTCGTCGCCGACCGGCTCCACCGCCACCAGGGCGGAGATCGCCATGCACCGCTCCCCCGCCGAGCCGAAGCCGGCGTTGACCGCCGCGTCGGCGGCCAGGTCGAGGTCGGCGTCGGGCAGCACCACCATGTGGTTCTTCGCCCCGCCGAGGGCCTGGACGCGTTTGCCGGCGGCGGTGCCCCGGGTGTAGACGTGCCGGGCCACCGGGGTCGAGCCGACGAACGACACCGCCCGTACGCCCGGGTGGTCCAGCAGCGCGTCGACGGCTTCGCGGTCGCCGTGCACCACGTTGCAGACCCCGGGTGGCAGGCCGGCCTCGGTGAACCACTGCGCGAGCAGCACCGCCGCCGACGGGTCCTTCTCGGACGGTTTGACCACGACAGCGTTGCCGCAGGCCACGGCGATCGGCACGAACCACAGTGGCACCATCGCCGGGAAGTTGAACGGCGAGATGACCGCTACCACGCCGAGCGGCTGGCGCAGGCTGTACGAGTCGACCTCGGTCGAGACGTTCTCGCTAAAGTTGCCGGTGAGCAGCGTCGGGATGCCGCAGGCGTACTCGACGACCTCCAGGCCGCGTTGCACCTCGCCGGCGGCGTCGGCGAGGACCTTGCCGTGTTCGGCGGTGATCGCGGCGGCGAGTTCGTCGCGCCGGGCGTTGATGATCTCCCGGAAGGCGAACAACACGTTGGCGCGCCGCGACAGCGACACGTCGCGCCAGTCGCGGGCGGCCCGCGCCGCGACCTGCACGACCGCGTCGACCTGCGCGGCCGAGGCGAACCCGACGGTCGCGGCGACCTGCCCGGTCGCCGGGTCGAACACCTCACCGTGGCGACCGTCGCCGCCGGCTTCGATCATCGTGGTACGGGAGCCGTCGACAAAATGCGGGATCCGGTTCACGCCGTCGCCCCTTCCACAATGGCCGGCACGGCAGCGGCCGAGACCGACGCGATCGCGTCGACCAGGATCGCCAGCCCTTCGCGGGCCTCGTCCTCGGTGAGCGTCAACGGTGGCCCCATCCGTAGCACGTTGCCGTACAGGCCGCCCTTGCCGACCAGCAGCCCGCCGGCCCGGCAGGCCTCGAACACGGCGGTGGTCGCGGCCGGGTCCGGCTCGCTGGTGCCGGGGCGGACGAACTCCACGGCCAGCATCAGGCCCTTGCCCCGCACCTCGCCGACGATCGGATGGGCGGCGGCCGCCCCGGTCAGCCCGGTACGCAGCAGCTCGCCGGTGCGCGCGGCGTTGGCCTGTAGGTCGTGGTCGCGCAGGTAGTCGAGGACGGCGACGCCGGCGGCGGTGCTGACCGGGTTGCCGCCGAACGTGGAGAACGAGATCGCCGGTACGGCGTCCATGACGTCGGCGCGGCCGACGACGCCGGCCAGGGCGAAGCCGTTGCCGATGCCCTTGGCGAAGGTCAGCAGGTCCGGCACGACGCCGTGCGCCTGGTAGCCCCAGAAGTGTTCGCCGGTACGCCCCCAGCCGGTCTGCACCTCGTCGGAGATCAGCAGGATGCCGGACTCGTCGAGGACCTTCTTCCATTCGCCGAGCAGCCCGTCGGGGCCGTGTACGAAGCCGCCGACGCCCTGAATCGGTTCGGCGATCAGGCAGGCGACGTCGCCGGCGGTCTGGGTGGCGAGGACTTCGCGCAGGTCTTCGACGGCGGCGTCGAGCTGGGCGTCGGGGCCGAGCCGGGCCAGTAGGCCACGCAGCCGGTCACCGGAGTGCAGCCAGGCGACCTGCAGCGGGTTGAGCCCGCTGGCCGACCAGCTGCGGTGCCCGGTGATGCCCATCGTCGCGTACGAGCGGCCGTGGTAGCTGTTGCGCACGGCGAGGATCTGATGCGACCGGCGGTAGTTGGTGGCGGCCAGCAGCGCCGCCTCGTTGGCTTCGGTGCCGGAGTTGGTGAAGAAGACCCGGGCGTCGGCGATGCCGGACAGCGCGGCGATCCGTTCGGCCAGCTCGACCTGGTGGCGGATCAGGTACAGGGTGGAGGTGTGCACGATGCCGGTGGCGAGCTGGCGCTGCACCGCGTCGCGGATCTCCGGGATGTCGTAGCCGATCATGTTGGTCAGCACGCCGCCGAAGAAGTCCAGGTAGCTGCGGCCGTCGGCGCCGGTGACCCGGCGGCCGGAGCCGGCGACGATCTCCAGGGGTTCGGCGTAGTAGATCGGCATCCAGCTGGGCATGACGGCCCGGTGCCGGGCCAGCAGGTCGTCGGCGGTCATCTGGCGGCGCCACCCTTCCCCGGGTATGTCGGTGGGTGCACCCTCTCACCGTGGGTCGGCGTCGGCAACCGCCATCGTGTAGCGACTGGACCGGCCCGACCTGACACTTCGTCGCCCGGCGTCAGTCGCCCGAGCCGCTCGCCCCCGCGTCTGAGCCCACCTCCGCGGCCCCGTCCGACTCCATCTCCACGTCGTCACCGTCGGAGCGTTGCCGCGACGAGCGCAGCCACAGCCGTACGCCGGTCAGCGCGCTCACCACCGCGACCACGGTGATGGCGATACCCACCACCTCGGGGATGTCACTGAACGGGTAGATCCACTGCATCACCAGCCCGAAGAAGGCGACGGCGAACAGTAGACAGGCGATCATCCGGTCGCGAAGCATGCCGCTGTGTATAGCACCGGAGCCGGACGATCCTGACACGGCACCTCCCGGAACTGCGGTATCGCCCAGGTGGCGGGACCACGGCCGGGGCGGGGGGCCGGGACGGGACGGGGCGGGGGGCGTCCGCGCGGTCGGCGGCCTCCCGACGCCGGGAGGCACATATTCCGAACCGTGGATATTCCTGTGGGGAATAATCATTCCCCACAGGTATATCGACAGGAACGACATCTGTCCGCAGCGGAGTCACCCACAGTCAGGGCCGCAGAGCCGGAAAGTCAGGCGACCCGCGACCCGGGAGCGGTGTCGCGGACGGCGGCGGCGAAGACCTCGGAGCGGTGTTCAAAGTTGCGGAAATGCCCGTAGCTGGGGGCGGCCGGGGACAGCAGCACCACCCCACCGTCCGGGGTGAGCTCGCGGGCCAACCGTACGGCCGCCGTGACGTCGGCGGCCTGCGCGGTGCGCACGCCGGGCAGCCCGGCCAGGGTGTCGAGGATCCGGGGCCCGCTGTCCGGTACGCCGATCACCGTCAACTCCGACTCGGCGAGGTGCTCACGCAGCGGCGTGTAGTCGAGCCCCCGGTCGGTGCCGCCGACGATGACGGTCAACGGGCGGCCGGTGTACGCGTCGATCGCGTGCATCGCCGAATAGGGGCTGGTCGAGATGCTGTCGTCGACGAAGGTCAGCCCCGACGGGTCGGCGATCTCGGCGAGCCGGTGCGGCAGGCCGGCGAAACCGGCGACCGCGTCGGCGATCACGTCGCGCTGCGCGACGCAGTCGACGCCGAGTGCTTCGAGCACCGTCAACGCCACGCAGAGGTTGCCTTCGTTGTGCCGGCCGGCCAGCGGCAGCGCCGCCCGCGCGAACAGCGGCTCGCCACCCCGGTGCAGGTACGGCCGGCCGGCCGGGCCGGAGGTCACGTGGTAGCCGTCGGGCAGTCCGGCGGCGGTCGCCTCGACACCGAGCAGCCGCCGGGCGAGCCGGGGATCCGTACCGTTGTAAATGATCGTTTCCGGACCGTGCGCGATGATGTTGAGCTTGTCGGCGTAGTAGCGTTCCTCGCTGCCGTGCGAGTCCAGGTGCTCCGGGAACAGCGAGGTCAGCACGGCGATCCGGGGCGAATCGGTCAGGTCGCTGCACTGGTACGACGACAGTTCCAGCACGTACAGGTCGGCCTCGGGCATCGCCAGCAGCGGTACGCCGATGTTGCCGCCGAACGCGTTGGGCCGCCCCAGCGCGGTCAGCAGGTGGCTGATCAGGCTGGACGTGGTGGACTTGCCCTTGCTGCCGGTGACACCGACGGTCCGGGCGGCGTGGTCGGCCATCCACAGCGCGGTGCCGCCGGTGATCGGCACCCCGCGTTCGCGCAGCCGCACCACCCAGGGGTGGGTCTGCGGCACGCCCGGTGAGCGGACCACGACGTCGGCGGCGGCCAACCGGGCGAAGCCGTCCTCGCCGGTGTACAGCGGCGCGGTGCCGGTGTCCCAGTCCGCCGGGGCGGCGGTCGCGCTGTCGTCGACGGCGACCAGCCCGGCCGGGGACTGGGCGGCGATCGCGGTCACCGCGGCCCGTCCCTCGCGGCCGGTGCCCCACACCGCGACGGATCGGCCACGCAGGTCAGCCAGGCGCACCGGTCATCTCCTCCACTGCGAAGCATGTCATCAGGCGCCGGATCGGGGGCGCGTACCGGGACTAGTATGTCTGGTCGGTGATCAGTGGAGGAGGTACGGGTGACCCGTGACGAGCTAGGACGTTTCACCGCGTTCACCTTCCCCACGCTGGAGTTCGACCCGGTGACCGGGGTGGCCGAGCTGGGTTACGCGCTCACCGGTGACGACGGCGCGGCGTCGACCTTCGTCGAGCGGATCACCTTCCCGATGCCCGACGGCACCCCGCCGCCGACCGGGTCGGGGTCGACGTTCCGCCGGGTGTTGGAGCTGCTGCACCTGGTCGCCGGGGTCAGCTACTACAAGGCGGCGGCCCCGCCCCGGCTGGTGGCGCCGGCGCCGCTGGGGGCCGAGGCGGTCGCGCTGGTCACCGCCGTCTACACCTCGGGCCTGGCCGAGTACGCGTACCGCAACGAGCTGCCGCACGTGCTCGACCTCGCCCCCGTCGTGCCGGACGGGGTGCCGACCCCGCCGACACCGGTGGACACCGCCGACCGGCGGCCGTTGTCGGCGGTCGGCGGCGGCAAGGACTCGATCGTCACCCTGGAGGCGCTGCGCCGGGCCGGCTTCGAGCCGGTGCCGTTCTCGGTCAACCCGAACCCGGTGATCGTGGCGGTCAACGCGGCCTCCGGGTTGCCGGCGCTGGCCGCCCGCCGGACGTTGGACCCGCGGCTGTTCGACCTCAACGCGTCCGGGGCGTACAACGGGCACATCCCGGTGACCGCGATCAACTCGCTGATCGCGGTCGGTACGGCGGTGCTGCACGGCCTCGGCCCGGTGGTGATGTCCAACGAACGGTCCGCGTCCGACCCGAACCTGATCTGGAACGGTCACGAGATCAACCACCAGTGGTCCAAGGGCGTCGAGGCCGAAGGGCTGCTGCGGGCCGCGCTGCAGGGCCACGCCGGGCTGACCGAGCCGTACTTCTCGCTGCTGCGGACCCTGTCCGAGCTGCACATCGCCAAGCTGTTCGCGGCGTCGACCGGCTACGACCCGGTGGTGACCAGCTGCAACGCGGCGTTCAAGCTGCGCGACCGCAGCGAACGCTGGTGCGGGGCGTGCCCGAAGTGCCGGTTCGTGTTCCTGGCGTTCGCGCCGTTCATGGAACGCGACCGGCTGGTCGGCATCTTCGGTGTCGACCTGCTGGCCGACCCGGCCCAGCTGGCCGGCTTCCGGGAGCTGATCGGCGTCGACGGGCACAAGCCGTTCGAGTGCGTCGGTGAGGTCGAGGAGTCCCTGGTCGCGCTACGGATGCTCGCCTCCTCGCCGCAGTGGCGCGACGCCCCGCTGGTCGGTGAGCTGATGGCGGCGGTGCCGCAGCAGGCGTGGCCGGCGGTCGACGCCTCCGACGTACTGCTGCCGGGCGGTCCGCACCACGTGCCGGCGGCGTACGCGAAGGTCCTCACCGCGCTGCTCTGACCCACCGCGCTGCTCTGACCCACCGCGCTGCGCTGACCCCGCCGGTCAGTCGGTCACGGACGCCCGCTGGGTGCCCGCTCGTCGATCAGGTGCGGCTGCCAGCAGCCGGTGCCGCAGCTTCCGGTGTGCACGGCCAGGATCCGCAGCTCGGGCAGGGCGGCGGCGAGCCGGTCGGCGGCCCGGCGCAGCTGGTCGTGGTGTTCGGCGTCGTCGACCGGGTTGCCGGCGCAGTCGGCGTGCCCGGCCAGCACCAGGGTGCCGCTGCCGTGCGCGGTACGGGAGACGCCGACCGCGTCCAGCAGCCTGGTCAGCTCCGCCGGGTCGGCGGTGGCCAGCACCCGGTCGGCGCCCGGCGCAGTGATCAGGTCGAGATGGTCCACGTCGAGCCGGTCGCGGATCCACTGCCCGAGCGGGCCGTGGATCCGCCCGTCGATGCAGGTCACCACGGTGGCGAACCGGTCCGGCACGGTCAGTACACCTCCTGCGGCAGGCGTGGTGTCCGGTCGCTGCCGTCCGGCGTACCGGCGGCCGCGTCGACGGCGTCGGCCACCTCCGGATGCAGCTGCCCGGCCTCCCGCATCGCCGGCCACAGGCCGGAGCGGGTCAGCAGGTCCCGGACCGGGCCGCGCACGGTGGCCAGGTGCAGTGCCACGCCCCGGCCGGCGAGCCGGTCACGGGCCTGCGCCAGGGTGTGTGCCCCGTCGGTGTCGGCGTCGCTGATCGCGCTGGCGTCGAGCACCACGGCGTGCAGCGACGGGCGGTCCTCGGCAAGTGCCGACAACTGGTCGGCGAGGTACTCGGCGTTGGCGAAGTACAACGGGCCGTCGATACGCAGCACCGCCACCTGCGGGTCGGTGACCAGCCCCTGGTAGCGGGCGACGTTGCGGAACGTCCCGGTGCCGGGGACCCGGCCGAGTTCGGCGGTGTGCGGCCGGGCCGACCGGTGCAGGAACACCACGAGGCTGAACCCGACGCCGACGGCCAGCCCTGCCTCGACCCCGGCGACCAGGGTGACCAGGAACGTCAGGGCGAGGGTGACCCCGTCGGCCCGCCGGGTCCGCCAGGCCGTCCGTGCGCCCCGGTGGTCGACCAGACCGAGTACGGCGACCACGACGATCGCCCCGAGCACCGCCTTGGGCAGGTGGTGGAAGGCCGGGGTGAGCAGCAGCGCGGTGGCCGCCACGACGGCGGCGGTGACCACCGACGCGACCGGGGTACGGGCCCCGGCGGAGAAGTTGACGGCGCTGCGGGAGAATCCGCCGGCCACCGGGAAGGCGTGGAATGCGCCGGCTGCGACGTTCGCCGCGCCCACGGCGACGAGTTCGGCGTTCGGGTCGACGTGCTGGCGGGACCGGGCGGCCAGCGACTTGGCCACCGCGATGCCTTCCATGTAGGCGACCAGGGCGATCGCGACCGCCGCCGGCAGCAGGGCCCGTACGTCGGCCAGGGCGATCGACGGCAGGTCCGGCACCGGCAGCCCGCTCGGCACGTCGGCGAGGATCGGCACGCCACGGTCACCGAGGGCCAGGACGGCGCTGACCGCGGTGACGGCGGCGACGACCAGCAGCGCGCCGGGCAGCTTCGGTACGTACCGGCGCAGCAGGACCAGCCCGGCGATGCTGACCCCGGCGACCGCCACGGTCAGCAGGTGCACCGTCGGCGCGGCCTGCCAGAGGCTGGTCAGGATGCCGGGCAGGTTCTCGGCGCGCTCGGCCCGCAGCCCGAGCAGGTCCTTGACCTGGCTGGCGGCGATGACGAGCGCGGCGGCCGAGGTGAAACCGGACAGCACCGAGTGGGACATGAAGTTGACCAACGCGCCGAGGCGCAGCACCCCCATCAGCACCTGGATGGCACCGACCAGCAGCGCGAGCAGGCCGGCGAGGGCAGCGAACCGGCCGGGGTCGCCGTTGGCCAGGGGCGCCAGGGCGGTGGCGGTCATCAACGCGGTGATCGCGACCGGGCCGACGGCGAGCGAGCCGGAGGTGCCGAGCAGGGCGTAGACCAGGACCGGCACGGTGGCGGCGTAGAGGCCGGTGACCGGTGGCATGCCGGCGAGGGCGGCGTACGCCATGCTCTGCGGCACCAGCATGACGGCGACGGTCAGGCCGGCGATCAGGTCGTGGCGCAGCACCTGCCGGTCGTAGCCGCGCCGCCAGCCGAGGATCGGCAGGGCCCGCGCCGGCCCGGTGCGGGCCTGGCGCGGGTACGCCGCGCCGGTCATCTCGCCGCGCCGGCCCGGCTCAGCCGGGTCAGCGACGCGTCGACGTCACAGCCGGCGCCCCGGTTGTACGGCAGCCGGGCCAGCAGCATGCCCATCGCGCAGGTGTTGGTCAGCGCGGCGACGGTCAGCCCGGCACCGATGGCACCGGCGACGTAGCGGGCCGGCGGATACCAGATGCTGGCCAGCACCGCGACCAGCACGATGGCGCCGGCGACCAGCCGCACCTGACGTTCCAGGCTCCAGCGTTGCCGGCCCCGGTTGACCGGTCCACCGGCGGAGATCCAGGCACCCATCCCGCCGGTCAGCACGGTCGCGGAGTCCAGGCCGGCACCGGCGAGCTTGCCGCAGGCCTGGTGGGCCCGGTTGCCGGACTGGCAGATCAGCAGGATCCGGCCGCCGGCGTCGGCGACGATCCGGTTCAGGTGGGCGTCGACCTGGTCGAGCGGCAGGTTGATCGCCCCGTCGATGTGGGCGGTCTCGAACTCGGCCGGGGTCCGCACGTCGACGACGAGGGTGTCCGGGTTGTCGGCGAGCAGGGCCCGGGCGGCGGGGACGTCGATGGTCGGATTGGTGGGGGGCATGGTGTCTCCAGAAAGGGGTCGGCCAGGATCAGGTGCGGTGCGGGTCTGGTGTGCGGGGTCGGTCTTTTGCGGTCGGTTTCGCGGGTCGCGCGTCAGGCGTCGACGAGGTCGGCGACGCCGGCGCCGTCGAGGACCGCCACGCGGTAGCCGGCGCGGACCAGCAGGCTGGCGGCGATGGCGGCCCGCCGGCCGGTGCCGCAGGCGACCAGGACCGGCCGCTGCGGGTCGAGGGCGGCGGGGATGCCGTCGGTGACCAGGTCGGCGAGGAAGCGTTCGACCGCACCGGACCAGCTGGCCTGCGCACGTTCGTTCGGCATCCGTACGTCGAGCAGTTGGGCGTCGGACACGGTCAGCCGCTGTCGGAAGGTGTCGATGTCGAGCAGCTCGTACCCGGGGCCGAGGTCGGCGTCGGCGGCCGGCCGGTGGACGGCCCGCACGGTGTCGAGCCCGATGCGGGCCAGCTGGACGACGGCCTCGGTGACGTCCTGGTCCGGTGCGGCGATCAGGACCAGCGGGGTGCCGTACGGCAGCAGCCAGCCGGCCCAGCTGCCGAAGTCGTCGGCGAGGGTGATCCCGACCGAGCCGGGGACCAGGCCGGCGGCCTGGGCCGTACGGGGCCGGATGTCCAGCAGCTGGGTGCCGTCGCCGGTCGGCAGCGCGGTGGCGGCGATCTCGGGCACGGTGACCGGCGGCATCGGCTCGCCGCCACGGATGTTGGCCGGCCCCATGTACTGGTAGAACGCCGGGATCGGCATCGGTGCGGCGAGCAGCCGGTCGGCGAAGGCCTCCGGGTCGCCGATGCCGAGCAGCGGGTTGGTGTCGACCTCGTCACCGATGGTGGAGGTGAACCGACCGGCGCCGGTGGTGGTGCAGAACGAGCCTTCGCCGTGGGTCGGCAGCAGTTCGACGGCCCGGGGCAGGCCGGCCAGTCGGTGCAGGGATCCGTGCTGCAGCCGGGCCAGGGTGCGGGCCCGGTCGGCGCCGAGCAGGTCGGGTCGCCCGGCGGCGGCGACGAGCAGGCTGCCGCCGGAGAAGACCGCGACCGGTTCGTCGTCGATCAGGACCACGTAGCTGGTGTGTTCCGGGGTGTGCCCGGGGGTGTGTACGGGGCGCAGGGTGAGGTTGTCGGCCTTGATGTCCTCGAGGTGGAAGGCGGGGGTGTGCCGGTAGATCGGTGCGGCCCCGGCCGGCAGGACCAGCTCGGCGCCGGTGCGCCGGGCCACCTGGGGGCCACCGGAGACATAGTCGTTGTGCAGGTGCGTTTCCAGGACGAACCGGAGGTCGACGTCGCGTTCGGCCGCGGCGTCGAGGAACCGGTCGATGTCACGTTGCGGGTCGACCAGCACCCCTTTGCCCTCGTGGATCAGGAGGTAGGACTGGTCGCCGAGGCCTGGGGTACGGAAAGAAACGAGTTCCACTTGGCGCTCCTCACGCTCTCGACATATACCCCTGGGGGTATCGCTTCTCCAGTATGTTCGGATGACCGGGCCACCGCAAGGCATACCCCCGGGTGTATCTTGGAAACCTGAGTGGGAGGAGCAGCCGATGCAGGTCGAGGAGCAGACGACCGTCGAGGTCGTCAAGCGGCTACGGCGGGCCGAGGGTCAGATCCGGGGCATCATCGCGATGCTGGAGTCCGGTCGCGACTGCGCCGAGGTGGTCACCCAGCTCGCCGCCGTCTCCCGGGCGCTCGACCGGGCGGGGTTCAAGGTCATCGCGAGCGGGCTCGAACAGTGCATGGACCCCGACGCCGACGCGACCGACCGCAAGGCCAACCTCGAACAGATGGAGAAGCTGTTCCTCTCCCTGGCCTGACGGCTCTCTGCCGCCTGGCCGGACGGCTGCGTGCGGCAGGTGTCGAGGTGGGGCGGCACCGGGTGGCTCCGCCGGTCCAGGTTCGGGCCGGCGGAGCCACCCGGTGCGCGGGATCAGGATCCGCCCCGGTCCGGTCGGGTGGCCAGATACCAGTCGGTCAGCTTGACCGTGTCGTCGGCCAACCGGTCGTCCAGGTCGGACTCGGTCCGTGGCGCACCGAGCACCACGTCGTCCCCGGGGCGCCAGTTGGCCGGGCAGGACACACCGTCCCGGTCCGAGGTCTGCAGCGCGTCGATCAGCCGCAGGATCTCCGGGATCATCCGACCCGCGTTCATCGGGTAGTAGAGCACTGCCCGGACCACCTGCTCGGGGTCGATGACGAAGACCGCCCGGACCGCCGCCGTACCGGAGGTGTTCGGGTGCAGCATCCCGTACGCGTGGGACACCGCCATGTCCAGGTCGGCGATGATCGGAAACGGGATCCGCACGCCCAGTTTCTCGTGGATCGACCGGGTCCAGGCGAGGTGGCTGAAGACCGAGTCCACCGAGTTGCCGAGCAGCGCCACGTTCCGGGCGGCGAACTCGTCGGCCAGTTCGGCGAAGCCGACGAACTCGGTGGTGCAGACCGGGGTGAAGTCGGCCGGATGGCTGAACAGCACCAGCCAGCGGCCGGTGTAGTCGGCCAGCCGGACCGGACCGTGGGTGCTCTCCGCCGCGAAGTCCGGCGCCTGGTCGCCGATCAACGGCAGCCGCCGGGTCGGCTCCGGTACGGCGGTGGTCGTGTCCGTGGTCATGATGATCCTTTCAGCGAGTCGGGTGTGGATCGGGTGCTCAGGCGGCGCCGACCGGCTGACGCGACGCCTGCCACGCCTGGTAGCCGCCGAGCAGATCGGAGACGTCCGGGTGACCGGCGGCCCGCAGCACACTGGCCGCCACCGAGGAGCGGTAACCGCCGGCGCAGTGCACCACCACCGGCCGGTCGGTCGGCACCTCGTCGATGCGCCGGGCCAGCTCGGCCAGCGGGATGTGCAGCGCGCCGTCGACGACCCCGGCGGAGCGCTCCCCGGCGTTGCGCACGTCGAGCACCACCGGCGGACGCGCGCCGGCGCGCGCGGCCGCCAGCTGCGCCACGGTCAGCCGGCTCGCCCGGGTCAACTGGTCGATCATCTGCAGGAACGCCTGCTCAGGCTCGCGTAGGTAGCCGGCGACGGTGTCGAAGCCGATCCGGGCCAGCCGGGTGACGATCTCCTCCTCCCGGTCCTGCGGGGCGACCACCAGGATCTGCGTACCGGGGGTGAGCACACTGCCGGCGGTCTCGGCGAACCGGCCGTCGGCGGGGACGTTGAGCGCACCCCGCAGGTGGCCGGCGGCGTACTCCTGCGGGTCGCGGGCGTCGACCACGACGGCGCCGGCGGCCTGGCCGGCGGCGAACTCCGCCGGACTCAGCGGCGTGGGCGCGGCGGTGACGTCGAACAGGGCGTGGTCCTGGCGGTTCAGTACGGCGTCGTAGCCGAAGTACGCTGGCGCGGCGGGCTGCCCGGCGGTGACGATCGCCAGGAACCGCGCGGCGTCCATCGGGGCGCACGCGTAGTTGGTGGCCCGCTGCTCGCCGATGGTCGACGAGCGCTCGGTGGACAGGTTCTTGCCGCAGGCCGACCCCGCGCCGTGGGCCGGGAAGACCCGCACCGGGTCCGGCAGGGCCATCAGCTTGTGCTGAACGCTGTCGTAGAGCATCCGGCCCAGCTCCTCGGCGGTGACGCCGAAGGAGGCGAGCAGGTCCGGGCGACCGACGTCGCCGATGAACAGCGCGTCGCCGGTGAGCACCCCGTACGCGACCGGGTCGGTGGCGTGTTCGTAGACCAGGATGCTGATCGACTCCGGAGTGTGTCCCGGGGTCTCCATGATCTCCAGGGTCACGTCGCCCAGGCTGATCCGTTCGCCGTCGGCCAGCTTGCGGATCGGGTAGTCGGCCTCGGCTCGCTGGCCGTACCCGATCCACGCGCCGGTGCGCGCGGCGAGCTCCAGGTGGCCGGCGATGAAGTCGGCGTGGAAGTGGGTGTTGACGACGCCCTCGATGGTGAACCCGTGCGCCTGCGCGTCGGCCAGGTACTCGCTGACGTCGCGGCGGGGGTCGACCACCACAGCGCGTTTCGTCGACTCGTCGGCGATGAGGTAGGACGCCTGGGACAGGCAGTCCAGGTAGTACTGGGCGAAGAACATCGAGACCTCCTGATCGCGGAAGCGGAGCGGGCTACGCTCCCCACCATATACCCCCGGGGGTATATGTCGACCAGTCGTGGGTCCCGGACGGGTAGGACCTTCGGCCCGGATCAGGCCGACCGGCGGACCAGGGTCAGACCAGCGGGCGCGCCTGGACCGCCTCCCACGCCAGCAACGCCACGTGCAGCGACAGGCACACCTGCACCGACTCCAGGTCGGCGTCGAGAATCCGCCCCAGCCGGGTCAACCGTTCATAGAAGGCCGGCCGGGACAGGTGCACCGCCGCAGCCGCCGCCGACTTGTTGCGGCCATGCTCCAGGTACGCGCGCAACGTCGCCAGCAGCTGCTCCCGAGGATGCCGCGCCTCGTACGCCAGCAGCGCACCCAGCTCCCGCTCGACGAACACCTGCAATCGGGGTTCCTCCCGCAACAGGTGCAGCAGCCCGGCAAGGCCGACGTCCGGCAGCCGCAGCACCTGGTCGGCCCGCCGGTCCCGCCGCCCCGCCTCGGCCACCTGCCGGGCCTCCACCAACGTACGGCGGGCCTCCCGGATGCCGTCGACCCCGCTGCCGGCCGCCACCACCACCGGCGCCGGCTCCGAACGGCGCAACCGGCGCAACGCCCCCAGGAAGTCGTCCAGCGCGGTGTCGGCGAGCGCTGCCGTGCGTACCGCCAGCAGCACGCCGACGGCGTGGTCGTCCAACGGGCTGGTCAGCCCGGCCAGCCCGGCCTCGCGCACCGCGAGGCCGACCGACTCGGCGAGGTCACGCAGCCGGGCCTGGACCGCCTCGGCGGCGGCGACCGACGCCGGTCTGGCGACGAGCCCCGACCCCGACCCGGCGCCCGCGACCGACCCGGCGGCCGGGTCGGGGTCACGGAACCGGACGACCAGCCCGACCAGGTGACGGCGGTCCAGGTCGACGCCGAGCGCCCGGGCCCGTACGGCCACCTCGTCGGCCGGCTGCGAGCCGTCCAGCAGGGCGGTCAGCAACGTACGGTGGATCTGCCGCTCCAGACCGTCGGCGTCGCGGCGGATCAGCCGCCCCAACGCCAACGTCGACGCCGCCCGCTCCAGCAGGATGGACAGCCGCGTCGGCGGCCCACCAGCCCCGGCGGGCCAGCTTGCCCCGTCCGGCCCGCCAGCTGCGTCCGGGCCCGTGCCGGGACAGCGCAGCAGCAGCCGACCCCAGTCCTGACCCCGCGCGCCGACCATGGTCACCAGCCAGCCGGTGTCGGCGTGGTACGCCGTCCGCCCCGCCGGCTGGATCCGCCGCGAATGCTGCTCCCAGCCGTCGAGCAGCAACCGGGCGTTCTCCCCCGCGCTGTGGTACGCCAGCACCCGCCGGGCCAGGTTCTCCAGCACCACCGGGGCACCGGCCAGCTCCGCCGCCTGCCGGACCACCTCGGCGGCCTCCGCGCCCTCGACCGACAGTTCGGTGAACCGCTGGTGGATCTCCTCGGTGGCCCGCAGCTGCGCCAACTGGGCATCCACGATCAGCGCGTGCACCGCCTCGGTGATCAGCACGAACGGCGTCGCCCGGCGCAGCTCGACCAGTGGCAGCCCGTGCCGTGCGGCAGCGGCGACCATCACCTTGGGCACCCCACCGTGGTAGCGGCGCCCCAGCTCGACCACCAGTCCGGCGACGCCGACCTCGGCCAGCTCGGCGACGAAGGCGCGCAGCCCCGCGTCGTCGGCCGGCAACCCGATACCGGTGGTGAGCACCAGCTCACCACCGCGCAACAGGCTGGCGATGTCCGGCACCTCGGTCACGTGCACCCAACGGACCAGCCGGTTCAGGCGTTCCTCGGCCGCCACCACCCGGGGGCCGCCGTGCCGGACCGGTTCCAGAGCCAGCACCTCGCCGACGGTAGGGAACACCCGCACGACGGTACCTGGGGCACCGGGCACAATCTCCGGTGTGCCAGTTGCGGAGATCACCGACGCCGACGACGACCGGATAGCCGACTACCGGGCGCTGACCGACGTCGAGCTGCGGACCCGGTGGGAGCCGCCGAGCGGACTGTTCATCGCCGAAGGCGAACTGGTCCTCGGGCGGGCCCTGCGGGCCGGATACCGACCACGGTCGGTGCTGGTCGACGCCAAGCGCCTCGACCAGCTGGCCGAACTGCCGGAGGAGACGCCGGTCTACGCGGCGACCCCGGCGGTGCTGGAGTCGATCACCGGTTTCCACGTGCACCGGGGGGTGCTGGCCTCGTTCCACCGCCGTCCGCTGCCCACGCTCGACGAGATGCTCGCCGCTGCCCGCCGGCTGGTGGTCTGTGAAGGCATCAACACGCACACCAACCTCGGCGCGTTGTTCCGCAGCGCGGCGGCGCTCGGGATGGACGCGGTGGTGCTCTCCCCGACCTGCGCGGATCCGCTGTACCGGCGGTCGGTTCGGGTCAGCATGGGTGAGGTCTTCGCGGTGCCGTACGCCCGGGCGACAGCCTGGCCGGCGGCTCTGGCCACCATCCGTACCGCCGGGTTCCACCTGCTCGCGATGACGCCGGCACCTGACGCGGTGGCGGTGCAGCGGCTCGACGCCGCCGCGCGGGCCCGCCCGGCCCTGCTGCTCGGCGCGGAAGGGCCGGGGCTGAGTACGGCGGCGATCCAGGCCGCCGACGTACGGGTGGCCGTGCCGATGCGGCGCGGAGTCGACTCGCTCAACGTGGCCACGGCGGCGGCAGTGGCGTTCTGGGAGCTGTGCCGCGACGACCCGCCCTGACCGACCCGCCCTGACCGACTCCTCTGACCGGTCCCCGGGCGGTCAGTCCCGGGCCGGCGCGCTCGGGGCCGCCTGCACGCTCGGCACCATCCGCCCGGCCGACCAGGCCAGACCGATGCCGGCGGTCAACGCGAAGACCGCTCCGACGGTCTGCAGCGGGCCGGAGAACAGCCCGATGAAGCCGAGCAGCGGCGACGCCACGATCAGCAGCCAGCCGTCGAGCCGGTTGAACAGCTCCGACCGCAGTACGGCGGCGCCGGCCAGGAACCAGCCCAGGCTGTAGAGCGCGGCGCCGACCAGGGCCAGCGACCGGGCCGAGGTGCCGTAGACCACGGTGCCGTCGGGCAGTCCGGCGAACGGGACCATCAGCGCCGCGCCGGCCAGCCCGGTCAGCAGCGCGGCCACCGCCGTGCCACGGCTGCGGGCCGCGGCGTGGATGCCGGCGATCGCGACGAGCGCGACCAGGCCGAGCCAGCTCGCCACCACCCAGGCGATCAGGTACGCGGGTCGCCCGTCGACCAGGTCCGGGGCCGGGTTGCCGCCACGTAGGCCGCTGAGGCTGCTCACCGCGAAGGCGACGGCGTACAGCGGCAACGCCCAGATGGCCACCCGGGTGAACCGGCGTACCGACCAGGCCCAGGCGGCGTTGGTGGCCGGCCCGGCGGGCGCGTGCTCCGGTGCGGCGGCCGCGACCACGGCGATCCCGGCGTCGCTGCGGGAGACGACCCGCATCGGTCCCGACCGGTTGGCCGCGGCGGCACTGGTCCGTGGTCGGGTGTTCCTGACGGCGCGCGTCATGGTGTCGTCGTCCTCCCGCGCTGCCGGGGCCCGTGCGGGCCTCGGCATGATCGGCACTGACGGCCTGATCGTGTCAGCCACGCCGGTCATGTATGTGGGAGTTGTTCGGATTTCCACCGGTCGGCGCGCACCAGTTCAGCCGCGTTCGGCCTCCGGCCGGGCGCGGCTGGCGTCGAACTGGTCGAGCAGTTCGGATGCGGGCACCGGCTCCGGCGCGGGCAGCCCGGCCGGTCGGGCGGTACCCCCGCTGCTGACCTGCTCGGCGGCGCGGACCTCGTCGTTGACCCGCTGCGCCTCGGCGGCCGCCGCCTCGGCCGCCTCGGCGGCCTCCCGCTCCACGGCGGAGGAGTCGACCTGCTGCGACGGCGCGTCGCCGACCATCTGACTGAGCCCGCCGAGCGCACCACCGAGGCCTTCGAGCGCCTTGGTCAGCTCGGCCGGCACGATCCACACCTTGTTGGCCTGGCCGTTGGCGATCTGCGGCAACGCCTGCAGGTACTGGTAGGCGAGCACCTTCTGACTCGGGTTCGCCTGGTGGATGGCGTCGAAGACGGTACGGATCGCCTTGGCCTGCCCCTCGGCCTGCAGGATCCGGGCCTGCCGGTCACCGTCGGCGCGCAGCACCGAGGCCTGCTTCTCGCCCTCCGCGGAGAGGATCTGCGACTGCTTGTGTCCCTCGGCGGTGAGAATCGCGGCGCGGCGGTCCCGCTCGGCGCGCATCTGCTTCTCCATCGAGTCGCGGATGCTCGGCGGCGGCTCGATCGCCTTGATCTCCACCCGGGTGACCTTGATGCCCCACCGGCCGGTGGTCTCGTCGAGGACCCCGGACAGATGCCGGTTGATCTCCTCCCGGCTCGTCAGGGCCCGCTCCAGGTCGAGCGAACCGATCACGTTGCGCAACGTGGTGACGGTGAGCTGCTCGATGGCCTGCAGGAAGTTGGCGATCTCGTAGGTGGCGGCGCGCGGCTCGACCACCTTGAAGTACAGGACAGTGTCGATCGACACCACCAGGTTGTCGGAGGTGATCACCGGCTGCGGCGGGAAGCTGACCACCTGCTCGCGCATGTCGACCTTGGCGCGGACCGTGTCGACGAACGGGACCAGCAGGTTCAGACCGGGTGTCATGGTGCGTTGGTAACGCCCGAGGCGTTCGACCACGTCCATCCGCTGTTGTGGCACGATCCGGACGGCCCGGATCAGCGTGACAACTGTGATCAGGGCGATTGCCCCGACCAGTACCGCGATCGCTATGTCCATCGTCGCTCACCCTCTTCGGTGGAGGTGGTTCCGCTACCGCAGGTCACCGCCAGTGACGTCGTCGCCGGTGGCGTCACCGCCGACGACGTCGCCGCTGATGACGTCGTCGCTGATGACGTCGTCGCGCCAGACCAGGGCGGTGACGCCCTTGACCTCGATGACCCGTACCCGTTGTCCGGGAGTGAAGACCCCGATCCCGTCGTAGGACCGGGCGCTCCACAGCTCTCCGTCGATCTTGACCTGGCCGCCGTCGGCGTCGACGCGCTCCAGCACCAGCGCGGTGGCGCCCTCGATCGCCGCGACCCCGAACGGTTCCTCGCCGCTGGTCAGCGCCGCCGTGCGGTGCCGCTGGATGACCGGCCGGACGGCGAGCACGGTCAACGCGGAGACCGCGGCGAAGACCAGGGCCTGTACGGCGACCGGTGCCCCCAGGGCCGCCGCGACCGCCGCCGCGAACGCGCCGGCGGCGAACATGACGAGGAACAGCGTCGCGGTGAACAACTCCGCGATCGCGAGCACGACGCCCAATACGATCCACAGGACGGGTTCCACATACCGATCGTGACATGTATGCGCACCAGCGGCGACCACAGAACCGACATATCGGGCATATTTCGAGCAGGGTCACCCGGGGGCGACGCACCGCTGTCAGGTCACCACGTACAGGAGTGTTGTGAGCGTGTCCGCGTCCCTCTCCCCCGGCACCATCAGCATGATCGACACCGCAGTCGCCGAGCTCCAGTCGTACGGCCGAGCGCCCTCCGTCGCCCTCGGCGTGCTCCGGGACCGGCAACTGGCGCATGTCTCGTCCGCCGGTGAGCACCCCTCACCCCACCCCGACCTGCAGTACCGGATCGGCTCGATCACCAAGACCTTCACCGCCACCCTGGTGCTGCGGCTGCGCGACGCCGGCCGGCTCGACCTCGACGACCGGCTCCGCGACCACCTGCCCGACGCCCCGTTCGAGCGGATCACCCTGCGCCAACTTCTCGGCCACGCCGCCGGCCTGCAACGCGAACCGGACAGCGACGGCTGGTGGGAACGCACCACCGGCACGGATGTCGCCACCCTGCTGGCCGGGCTCGGACCGGACAAGGTGGCCTTTCCGCCGCACCGCACGTACCACTACTCGAACCTGGCGTACGGGCTGCTCGGCGCCGCCCTGCACCGGATCACCGGTACGCCGTGGAGCGAACTGGTCGCCACCGACCTTCTCGGCCCGCTCGGCATGACCCGCACCACCTACCATCCCACCGCCCCGTACGCCGCCGGCTACGTGGTGCACCCGTGGCACGGCACGCTGCGCGAGGAGCCCCGTACCGACACCGGGGCGATGGCCCCCGCCGGCCAACTCTGGTCCACCGTCGCCGACCTGAGCCGGTGGGCGGCGTTCCTCGCCGACCCGGACCCGGCGGTGCTCGACCCCGCCACGATGGCGGAGATGTGCCTGCCGGTCGCGATCAACGACCCGCAGCGGTGGACCGGCGGCCACGGGCTCGGCCCCGAGCTGTACCGGGTCGGGGAGCGGGTCTTCGCCGGCCACGGCGGTTCGATGCCCGGCTACGTGGCGCTGCTCGCTGTGGACCGCGACACCGGCACCGGTGTAATCGCCTTCGCCAACTCGTACGGTTTCGCCCAGGGCACCATCCGTGAGCTGGGGCTGCGGGTGCTGGCCGGGGTGCTCGACCGGGAACCGCCCGCGCCGCGTCCGTGGCGGCCGGGCACCCTGCCGCCGCCGGACATCGACGCGATCTGCGGCCGGTGGTGGTGGATGGGGCGGGAGATGCAGGTCTCCTGGGACGCTGACGCCGCCGAACTCGTCCTCGCCCTGCTCGGGCCGGTGCAGCCGGTGACGTCACGGTTCGCCGCGGCGGGCGTGGACCGCTGGCAGGGCCGCAGCGGTGCCCAGCAGGGCGAGATCCTCACCGTACGGCGTGGACCGACCGGCACCCCGACGGCGCTGGACCTGGCCACCTTCATTCTCACCCGCGACCCGGACGACCTCGGCTGACCGGCCCACGGCGCACTACCGCGACGGGCGGACGGCTCACTGCGGCGGTACGGTCACGAAGTCGATCAGCCGCTCCATCGCGTTGATCAACGGTGTCTCCACGTCCTGGTAGCTGCGCACCGCGCCGAGGATCCGCCGCCACATCTGCGCCGGCTCGGCCACCCCGACCGCCGCGCAGACACCTTCCTTCCACGGCTGGCCGGGCGGGATCTGCGGCCACTGCCGCAACCCGACCCGGTCTGGTCTGACCGCCTGCCAGACGTCCACGTACGGATGCCCGGTCACCAGCACGTACGGCGAGGTGACCGCCGCGACCAGGCGGCTCTCCTTTGAACCGGGCACCAGATGGTCGACCAGGACCCCGAGGCGCCGCTGCGGCCCCGGCGCGAACGCCGCAACCTCGGTGGCGAGGGCGTCGATGCCGTCGAGCGGCTCGACCACCACACCTTCGATCCGCAGGTCGTCGCCCCAGATCCGCTCCACCAGGGCCGCGTCGTGCACCCCTTCGACCCAGATCCGGCTGGCCTTCGCGACCTGGGCCGGCCGGGGACCGACCGCGATCGACCCGGAGGCGGTGCGCTGGCGCTGCCGGGGCGTGGCGGCGGGCCGGTCCGGCCGGCGCAACGTCACCGGCTGGCCGTCGAGCAGGAACGCCGCCGCCTCGAGCGGAAAGTGCCGCCGCCGGCCGTGCCGGTCCTCCAGGGTCACCGCACCGGACTCGAAACCCACCACCGCTCCGCAGAAGCCGGAGTCGACGTCCTCGACCACCAGGTCCAACTCCGCGTCGAGGACGGGAACGGTGCGCCGCCGGCGCCAGTTGCCCGCCAGGACGTCGTCTCCGTACCGCCGGTCGCCACCCATCGCGGCAGGCTAACCCCGCCGGACCGGGCCGGGCACGACGACGCGCCGCAAAGGTCTGCCGCCAGGCACGACGACGCCACACGGGGTGCGGCACCAGCGGAGTCGAGACAACCGGGGCGACGGCACGTACCCTAGCCTGCATGTCCCCCGCAGTAGGCGCGGCCACCCTCGGGGCGCGCCGGTCCAGCCGATTCGTGGCCTGGGTCCGCGCGTGGCGCGCCGGGCTGGTGCCGTACGACGAGATCGCCGACGAGATAGCCGGCGACGAGGAGCATCTGGTCGCCGACGCGCCCGGAGCCTGGACCGACCTGCCGTTGCGTGACGCGCTGCCCTGTTTCGCGAAGCTGGCACCGGACGAGATCCGGTTGGTCCTGCCGGCCCCTGGCGACCCGCGCGGGCTGCCCGGCCCCGGCGCGTTCACCGGCGCGGCGCTGCTGGCCGGTGAAGCCGTGGTGGCCCGGGGCCTGGGTGTCATCCCAGAGGTCCGCAGCCACACCTCCGGGTCGGGGGTGACCTTCGAGACGGTGCTCTGGCGGGTCTACCCGCTGCCCGACGAGTTGCCCGGCGGCGGGCGCACGGAGCCGGGACCGGCCGAGGCGGAGGCCGACCTGTCCGCCACCCTCGCCGAGGCGACCACCGCGTTGACCCGGCTGGACATCGCCCACTGGCGACCCGAGCTGGCCGGCGCGTTGGCCGCGCTGCGCAGGCCCGACGGTGGCATGGACCTGCCACCTGGATTCGACCCTCGGGCCCGCCGATTGTTCGCCCGCGCCAGTGTGCTGGACGGGGTGCTGGCGTTGGCCGAGCACGCGGCTCCCGGCGGCGCGGTCAACGGCTACGAGGCGCAGCAGCGGGATGCCGCGCTGCGACCCCTCACCGCCGCCTGCCGGCGGGCGCTGGTCGCCGCCTGCAACGCCCCGCTACGCCCCTGACCCCCGCGACGCCCCTGACCCCCGCGACGATCTTGCAGTTATCGAGACGATTTGTCCACTTTGTCCGACGATAAGCGCAAGATCGTCGCGATCAGGTGAGGGCGGGTGGTGCTCAGACCTCGTCGATCAGGTCGGCCACCGACGGGACGATCCGCGACGGACGGTACGGGTACCGGTCGATGTCGGCCCGGTTGCTGATACCGGTGAGCACCAGGATCGTCTGCAGACCGGCCTCCAGCCCGCAGAGTACGTCGGTGTCCATCCGGTCACCGATCATCGCGGTGCTCTCCGAGTGCGCGTCGATCGTGTTCAACGCCGACCGCATCATCATCGGGTTCGGCTTGCCGACGAAGTACGGCTCCACCCCGGTCGCCTTCGAGATCATCGCCGCAACCGAACCGGCCGCGGGCAGGGCACCCTCGGTCGACGGCCCGGTCGGATCCGGGTTGGTGCAGATGAACCGGGCCCCGTCGTTGATCAGCCGGACCGCCTTCGTGATCGCCTCGAAGCTGTAGGTCCGGGTCTCCCCGAGTACGACGTAGTCCGGGGCGTAGTCACTCAGGATGTAACCGACCGCGTGCATCGCCGTGGTCAGACCGGCTTCGCCGATCACGTACGCGGTGCCGCCCGGCCGCTGGTCGGCCAGGAACTGCGCGGTCGCCAACGCCGCCGTCCAGATCGCCTGCTCGGGCACGTCGAAACCCATCCGGGTGAGCCGGGCCTGCAGGTCACGCGGGGTGTAGATGGAGTTGTTCGTCAACACCAGGAACGGCTTGCCGGAGGCACGTAGCCGGTTGATGAACTCCGGTGCGCCGGGGACCGGCTGGCCTTCGTGCACCAGCACGCCGTCCATGTCGGTCAGCCAGCTCTCGACGGGTTTGCGGTCGGTCACGACGGTCTCCGGGGGGTGGTCGCGGGAGTGCAGCAGTTCACCGGGCAGGTGTCCCAGACCGGCAGCGTACCCAGCCGCTGCCGGGTCACCGTACCGTCCGGGCTCAGCCGTTCGCGCACCAGATCACGCACCATGGACACGAACGCCGGATGGGTCTCGGGCGTGCCGGCCCGCACGTACGTCAACCCGAGCTCCTTGGCGGTCGCCGCCGCCTCGGTGTCCAGGTCCCAGACCACTTCGAGATGGTCGGAGACGAACCCGACCGGGCTGACCACCACGGCGGTGACACCCTGCCCGGCCAGGTCACGCAGGTGGTCGTTGACGTCCGGCTCCAGCCACGGCACCTGCGGTGGCCCGGATCGGCTCTGCCAGACCAGGTCGTACGGCAGGTCGGGGGCCGCCTCGGCGGCGACCAGCCGGGCGGTCTCGGCCAGCTGGGCCTGGTAGCGCCCACCGTCCGGCCCTGCCGCCGCGGCCATCGAGGTCGGAATCGAGTGGGCGGTGAACACCAGCCGGGCGCGCTCGCGTACCGCCGGGTCGAGGGTGGCCAGCGCGGCCCGGACCGCTTCGGCGTGCGGCAGGACGAACCCGGGGTGGTCGTGGAACTGACGCAGCTTGTCGATCACCGGGGCGTCCGGGCCGACCGCCGCCCGGGCCGCCGCGATGTCCTCCCAGTACTGCCGACACGACGAGTAGCCGCCGTAGGCGCTGGTGGCGAAGGCGAGCGCGTGTCGCACCCCGTCGTCGCGCATCCGGGCCACCGTGTCGGCCAGCATCGGATGCCAGTTCCGGTTGCCCCAGTAGACCGGTAGGTCGATCCCGTGCGCGGCGAAGTCGGCCCGGATCCCGGCGAGCAGGTCCCGGCACTGCTGGTTGATCGGCGACACCCCGCCGAAGTGCTGGTAGTGCTCGGCGACTTCGGCGAGCCGCTCCGGCGGTACGTTGCGCCCCCGGGTGACGTTGTGCAGAAACGGCAACACGTCGTCGGGCCCTTCCGGGCCGCCGAACGACAGCAGGACCAACGCGTCGTACGCCATGACGCCATTGTTCCTGGTCCGAGGCGCGCCGTCGGCGGCGCACCCCGGATCGCTCCGCCGGTCAGCCTCGCCGGTCACGCCCCGACGGCGTGGAAACCTCCGTCGACGTGCACGATCTCGCCGGTGGTCGCCGGGAACCAGTCCGACAGCAGCGCCAGGCAGGCCCGCGCGGCCGGCTCCTGGTCGGTCAACTCCCAGCCCAACGGCGCCCGCTCGGTCCAGGCGTGTTCGAAGGCCTCGAAGCCAGGGATCGACTTGGCCGCCATCGTGCGCAGCGGCCCGGCGGAGACCAGGTTGCTGCGGATGCCCTTCGGCCCCAGGTGCAGCGCCAGGTAGCGGGAGGCGGACTCCAGGCCGGCCTTGGCCACGCCCATCCAGTCGTACACCGGCCAGGCCAGAGTGGCGTCGAAGGTGAGCCCGACGACCGCGCCACCCGGGCGCATCAGCGGCAGCGCCGCCATCGCCAACGACTTGTACGAGTAGGTGGAGACGTGCAGCGCGGTCGCCACGTCCTCCCAGGGCGCGTCGAGGAATCCACCGCCGAGGCAGCTCTGCGGGGCGAACCCGATCGAGTGCACCACCCCGTCGAGACCGTCGACGTGCTCGCGGACCCGGTCGGGCAGGGCGGCGAGATGGTCGGCGCTGGTCACGTCCAGTTCGATCACCGGGGCCTCGGCGGGCAGCCGCTTGGCGATCCGTTCGACCAGGGACATCCGGCCGAACCCGGTCAGCACGACGGTGGCGCCGTTCTCCTGGGCCAGTTTGGCCACCGAGAAGGCGATCGACTGGTCGGTGATGACACCGGTGACGAGCAGCCGCTTACCGGCCAGCAGTGCGGACACAGGGTTCTCCGTTCGATGGTCGATGCTCGATGGAGCCGGAAGGTGAAGCCGATGGAGCCGGAATGCGATGGGCGGAGCCGGCGAGGTTCGGGCTCAGCCCGACGGCGGCGTCAGTGGCCCATGCCGAGGCCACCGTCGACCGGGATGACCGCCCCGGAGATGTAACTGGCACCGTCGCCGGCGAGCCACGTCACCGCCGCGGCCACCTCGTCGGCGGTGGCGAACCGGCCCGCCGGGATCGCCTTGCGGTACTCGGCCTTGCGGTCCTCCGGCAACGCGGCGGTCATGTCGGTCTCCACGTAGCCTGGGGCGACCACGTTGGCGGTGATGTTGCGGGCACCCAGCTCTCGGGTGATCGACCGAGCCATGCCGACCAGTCCGGCCTTGCTGGCCGCGTAGTTGACCTGCCCGGGTGAGCCGAGCAGGCCGACCACCGACGAGATGAAGATCAGCCGGCCCCACCGGGCCCGCAGCATCTTCGTCGAGGCCCGCTTGGCGCACCGGTACGCACCGGTCAGATTGGTGTCCAGCACCGAGGTGAACTGCTCCTCGGACATCCGCAGCAGCAGCGTGTCGTCGGTGACGCCGGCGTTGGCGACCAGCACCTCGACCGGGCCGAGTTCGGCTTCGACCGCACTGAACGCCTGGTCGACGGAGTCGGCGTCGGTGACGTCGCAGCGGACGCCGAACAGGCCGGACTGCTCGTCGAAGCTCGACCGGTAGGTGACCGCGACCCGGTCGCCCTGCTTCGCGAACGCCTGCGCGATGGCCAGGCCGATTCCCCGGTTACCGCCGGTGACCAGTACGGTGCGCGCCACGTTCCCCCCTTGTCATGGATGATCCGGCTTGGAGACTAGGTGCTACCGCCGGGTAAGCAGTAACCCGGGGGTACTAGCCCCACGGTGTCATGACACCTGGTCGGTCCGGTCGTAGCCTCGCGGTGGTGACAGCGGTGAACGGCAGTGCGATCGGGCAGGTCCGGCAGACGTGGCGTCAGCTGATCTCCGGGCCGGACTATCCGCCGGCGCCCGCCACCACCCCACCCGGCCGGTGGCGGGTCGTCGGCCGGCGGCTCGCGTTCGCGCTGTTCCTCCTGCTCGGCGCCATCGCGGCGCTCGACCTGTACGAGGCCGACCACCTGCCCAAACCGCTCGGGCCGATCCTCGGCTTCGTCAGCGTCGCACCGGCAGCGCTCGCCTATCTCCGGCCGTTGCGGGCCTGGCAGATCGCGTTCCTGCTGCTGTTCCCCGGGATGGTCTGGTATCCGTTCGGATTCCCGTGGAGTCCGTTCCAGTTCCTGGCTCTGCTGTGCGTGCTGGCGGTGCTGGGCCTGCGAGCCGAGCTGCGGGTCTCGGCGACGGCCGGGGCGGTGACCGCACTGCCCGTACTCGTGTTCACCGGCTCGGACGGCAGTTATCTGCTGGTCGGACTCATCGCGCTGGTCATCGCGGTCGCCGACCAGGTACGCCGGCGGCGGGTCAGTCAGCACGCGCTGGCCAGCCAGACCGTCGTCACCCAGCAGGAGCGGCAGCGGCGGGCGGTGCTGGAGGAACGGGCCCGGATCGCCCGGGAGATGCACGACGTCGTCGCCCACCACATGTCGATGATCGCCGTGCAGGCGGAGACCGCGCCGTACCGGCTGGCCGGGCTGACCGCGCCGACCCACGACGAGTTCACCGCGATCGCCGGTGCCGCCCGCGCCGCGCTCGCCGACATGCGCCGGCTGCTCGGGGTGCTGCGCAGCGAGACGGAACGGGCCCAGCGCAGCCCACAACCTGGGCTGGCCGACGTCGCCGAGATGGTCGACTCCGCCCGCCGGGCCGGGCTCGACGTCGAGTTGGCGGCGGACCCGCACCTGGCCACGCTCGCCGTGGCCGAACCGGTCGGGTTGGCGGCCTACCGGATCGTGCAGGAGGCGTTGACCAACGCCGGCCGGCACGCACCCGGGGCGAAGGTCCGGGTCGAGCTGCGGACCACGGTCGCGCGTCTGGTGGTACGGGTCAGCAACGGGCCCGCTCAGCTGGCCGCCGGCCAGGAAGGCTCTACCGGGGGGCACGGGCTGATCGGGATGCGGGAACGGGCCGAGCTGCTGGGCGGTAGATTCTCCGCCGGTCCGGACGGCCGGTCCAGCTTCGTGGTCACCGCCTGGTTGCCGTACCGCCCGACCGACACCGCAGCCGGCGACACCACCGTCGACGGCGCCACCGGTGCTGACGCCGATGGCGGAGCCGACCCGGACCGGCCCACCGGGTAGCGTGCTGGCGACGAGCGAAGGACGACATGATCAAAGTGTTGATCGCCGACGACCAGGCGATGGTCCGGCAGGGTTTCGGTGCTCTGCTCGGTGCCCAACCGGACCTGGTGGTGGTCGGTGACGCCGCCAACGGCGCCGACGCGGTCAGCGCGGCCCGCCGCCTCGACCCCGACGTGGTCCTGATGGATGTCCGGATGCCGGTGCTGGACGGGATCGCTGCCACCCGCCAACTGCTCGACGGGCGGTCCCGCGAGGAACCGCCCCGGGTGCTGATCCTCACCACGTTCGACCTCGACGACTACGTCTACGAAGCACTGCGGGCCGGGGCCAGCGGCTTCCTGCTCAAGGACGCGCCGGCGGCCGACCTGGTCAACGCCGTACGGGTGGTGGCCGCCGGCGACGGGCTGTTGTCACCGTCGGTCACCCGCCGGCTGATCGCCGAGTTCGCCACGCGCCCCGGACAGCACCGTCCCCGCCCGGTGTCGCTGACCTCGCTGACCGACCGGGAGACCGAGGTGCTGCGGTTGATCGCCCGGGGCCGGTCCAACGGTGAGATCGCCGCCGACCTGGTCGTGGCCGAGCAGACGGTCAAGACCCACGTTGGACGGATCCTCAGCAAACTCGGTGTCCGGGACCGGGCACAGGCGGTCGTCGTCGCCTACGAGTCGGGTCTGGTCACCGCCGGCGAATAGCCCTCGGGTACGACGCCGAAGCTGGCTCCGTGGCACGACGCGGGTGACCACACCCCGACCGCAGGCTCGTCGGTATGCGTATCCGTCTGATCGCCCTCGCAACGATGTGCGGTGCCGCACTGGCCACCGCCCCGGCCGGGCAGACCGACCTGTGGCCGGACACCACCGGACGGCAGTTCCTCGAGTTCGACATCACCGGTGACGGCACCGCCGTCGAGGCCGTCGGCGACCTGTCGACCGCCCGGCGGATCGCGGTGCTGATCCCCGGAACGGACAACACCCTGGCCACGTTCGACCGGGGCCTCGGCGGCGTCACCCACCGTGCGCCGACGGTGCAGGCCCGGGTGCTGTACGGGGCGGCGCAGCAGCGCGAGACGCGTACCGCCGTCGTCGCCTGGCTCGGTTACGACCCGCCGGAGGGGTTCGGACCGGCGGCGCTGCGCTCCGACCGCGCCGAGGCCGGCGCGGCCGCGCTGGTCGGGTTCGTCGCCGAGTTGTGCCGGCGGCAACCGGAAGCAACCGTCGTGGTGGTCGGACACAGCTACGGCGCGATCGTGGCCGGGTTGGCCGCGCCACGGC
Organism: Solwaraspora sp. WMMA2056; assembly: GCF_030345095.1. Taxonomy (NCBI): domain Bacteria; kingdom Bacillati; phylum Actinomycetota; class Actinomycetes; order Micromonosporales; family Micromonosporaceae; genus Solwaraspora; species Solwaraspora sp. WMMA2056. The sequence goes on along the minus strand of NZ_CP128360.1, from coordinate 3,930,841 downwards.
TCGACGGCTGCGTCACCGACCTCGTCGCGCTCGGAGCTCCCGGGATGGGCCGGGAGCACGTCGCCGATCTCGGCACCCGCGCCGAGGTCTGGCACGCCACCGCCGTCGACGACTGGATCCGGCGGGTGCCGTCGGTACGGTGGGCCGGATTCGGGCACGGGACGCCTCCGGCGGGCCCGACGTTCGGGGCCCGGTCGTTGCCGACCGACGGCGTCGACGGCCACGACGGCTACCTGCGGCCCGGCAGCGGCACCCTGGACGCCCTCGCCGATCTGCTCGCCGACGACCCGACCCGGTCCGGCACGCGGCTCACGGCGGTGGCCCGATGAGCACGGCGCAGACGATGAAGCTGACGGTACCGCCGGAAGCCACCGCGCCGACGACGGTGCCAGCGGACCCGGCGCGGCCACTGCGGGAGCCGGTCGTCGATCTGGTCCGAGCGCTCGCCATCATCGGGATCGTCGCCGGCCACTGGTGGGTGACCGCCCTGGTGCTCACCGGCGACGGACTGCTGCACGTCGACAGTCCGTTGATCGACATGACCTGGCTGCATCCGCTGTCCTGGCTGCCGCAGACCCTGGGGCTGCTGTTCTTCGCCGCCGGATTCGCCGCCGCCCGCAGCAGCGGACCGCGCCCCGGCGGGGCGGACCGACCCGGCGGGCCCGAAGGGTCGAGCGGGCGCGGCTGGTCGAGCGGCGGATGGCTGCGTACGCTGCGCGGCCCGTTGCTGGGGTTCGCCGCCGGCCTGACACTCGCGCTGGTCGTCGGCTACCTCGCCGGTGCACCCACCGGCAGCCTGGTGACCGTCGCGAAGCTGGCGGTCAGTCCGTTGTGGTTCCTCGTCGTGCTGCTGTTCCTGCGGGCGCTGTGCGGCCCGCTGCTGCGCGGCATACGGCGCAGCCCGGAGCGGGCCTTCGTGACGGTCACGCCAGCCCTGACGGCGGCGGTCACCATCGTCGTCGCCGCCGACGCCGGTCACCTGCCGCCGATGCTGGCCGTCGTCGCCGCCTGGGTCCTGCCGTACCTCGCTGGCGGGCTGATGGCCGGGTACGGTCCGCCGCCGGCCCGGTACGCCGTCGGCCTGCTCGTCGGCGGGGTGGCGGTGCTACTCGCGCTGACCCTGGTCGGCGGGTACCCGACCAGTGCGGTGGGCCTGCCGGGGCAGGTCCGGTCGAACCTTGACCCGCCGTCGCTGGCGACCCTGGCCCTGGTCTGCGCGCAACTCGGGGCGGCGGCGCTGGCCCTGAGGTGCCTGCGGGGCCGGATCGACACCACCGCCCGGTGGTGGACGCCGGTCGCGGCGGTGAACCGGCACGCGATGGGCATCTACCTGTGGCACCAACCGGTGCTGCTGGCGACGACGTTCATCGCACTGTGGATCGCCGGCGGCACCGCCGTCGCCGGTCTGCACACCCCGCCGGACGATCCCGGCTGGCTCGCCGACCGGGCCGTCCACCTGCCGATTCTCGCGGTCGCACTGATCGTGCTGCTGCGGATTGTGCCACGACGCCGGCCTGGGTGTACGCTCTTGCCCGGTTCAACGCCCGGACGACCTGTGGAGGTGATCGCTGTGCGAGATAGCGATCCTCCGAGTCGCCGCCGGGTCACCGGTCGAGCGCGCTGACAGCAGCGCGGCTCCCGGTGCACCCGTGTGGTCCACCAGTGTCGCCCGTCAGCCCGCCTGCCGGTCGCCCCTGTCCGGGGGTGACCGCCCCGTCGCCGGAGCCCGCCCCCGATGAACCGTTACGTCGCCCCGTTGGGATTCACCCTGGCCGCCGTCTGGATCGCCGTCATCTTCGTGCTGGCCAGCAGCGCCAGGTAGGGCGGTAAGGTCCGGCCGGCCGGTGGTGGACCCACCGGCCGGCCGGAACCGACCGGTGAGTCACCGGCAGGCCACCCGAGCCGTCCCGGCCCGTCCGGGCCAGGCGCAATTCACGGCAGCCGCGAAGTCCACACCAGACTCAGCGCCGCCGAGCCCAGCGCCAGCAGCAACGCCAGGGCCGCGTACCACTGGGTGATCTCCCGGGGCACGGTCCGCTGCCCGATCGACGAGCCCATGTCCTCGTACACCTGGCTGAGTTCGGTGGCGGTCGCCGCCTCGTAGAAGTAGCCGCTGGTCGCCTCGGCGAGCTCCGCCAGGGCGAACCGGTCCACCGGCACCCGCTGCACCTGACCGCCGATGCGCACCTGGCCGTCGTCGGTCCCGAACGCGATCGTCGACACCGGCACGTTGGCGGCGGCCGCCGAGGCCGCCGCCTCCTCGACGGAGCGGCCCGAGGTGCGGTAGCCGTCCGAGAGCAGCACGATCCGTGCCGGCGGCGGCCCCTGGGCTCCGTCGGTCGGCACCATCCGGATCGCCTCCAGCGAGGTGAACACCGCCTCGCCGGTGGCCGTCGCCTCGGCCAGCACCAGCCCGTCGATCGCCTGGGTCACCGCCGGCCGGTCCTTGGTCGGAGCGACCAGGACGTTCGCCGACTTCGCGAACGCGACCAACCCGATGTTGTAGCCCTCCGGCAGTTCCGCGACGAACTCCTTGGCCGCCTGCTGCGCCGCCTCGATCCGGCTGGGCGCGACGTCGTCGGCCTCCATCGACAGGGAGACGTCGATGGCGAGGATGACGGTGGCCCGCTCCAGCGACTCCTCGGCGTCGATCGACGGCCGGGCCAGGGCCGAGGCCAGCACCAGCAGGCTGAGCAGGAAGGCACCGGCGGCCAGGTATCGACGCCAGCCGAGGCCCTTGGGGGCGAGGGTACGCAGCAGGTCCACGTTGGTGAACCGCATCGCGTAGGCCTTGCGGCGGAACTGCCGCCAGACGTACAGGCCGGTGACGGCGAGGACCGGCAGGAGGGCGAGCAGCCACCACGGCTGCAGGAAACGGATCATCGAGCTTCGCTTTCCGGGCGCGGGGCGGGGGCCGGGCGGGCGATGCCACGGGTACGGGCGTGCCGCTGCCCGGCGACGAACCGGACGATGTCCAGCAGCCAGTCCGAATCGGTACGCAGCCGCAGGTGCGCGGCACCGGCGCCGCGCAACGTCTGGGCGATCTCGGCCCGCTGCGCGGCGGCGGCCTCGGCGTACCGTCGACGCAGCCGGGGGTCGGCGGTCTGCACCTCGTGCAGCACACCGGTCTCCGGGTCGGTCAACTCCACCACACCGACGTCGGGCAACGCCAACTCGACCGGGTCGAGCACTTCGACGGCGAGCACGTCGTGGCGGACGGCGAGTTTGCGGACCGCCCGGCCCCACTGCTGCGGCGGAGCCATGAAATCGGAGATGACCACCGCGACGCCACGGCGACGCGGTGGCCGGTTGAGCATGTCGATCAGGGCGCCGAGGTCGCTGCGGCCGGGCCGCGACGGTGTGCCCGCGATCGCCCGCAGCAGCCCGTGCGCCTCCTTACGGCCGGTACGCGCGGGCAGCCGACGCGTCGACCCGCCCTGCGCCGGGGCACCGGTGCCGAGCACCGCACCGACCCGGTTGCCGCCCCGGGCGCTCAGGTGCACCATCGCGGCCGCCGCAGCGACCACCAGGTCCCGCTTGAGGCAACGGGCGGTGCCGAAGTCGAGGCTGGCCGACAGGTCGACCGCGATCCAGGCTTCCAACTCCCGGTCGGCGACGGTACGGCGGACGTGCGCCACGGTGGTCCGCGCGGTGACCGGCCAGTCCATCCGCCGTACGTCGTCGCCGGGGCGGTACTCGGTGGACTCGCCGGCTTCGCTGCCCGGCCCGGGCAGCAGACCCACGTAGTCGCCCTGCAACAGCCCGTCCAGCCGCCGGGTGACGGTCAGGTAGAGCCGGGAGAGCACCGCCTCGGACCGGTCGGCGGGTGCGGTCACGGCAGCTGCCCGGGCCACGGGCCGACGCCCTGCGGCGCGGCCGGACCATTCGGCGGCAGCGGCATGCCCGGCTGCCCGGCGACGCCCGGCTGCCCGGGCCCGGGCGGGACGGCCGCGTTCTGCCGGGGGGCGACGGTCGGCAACGGTACCGTGGACATGACCCGTCCGACGATGTGGTCGGCCGGCACGTCGTCGGCGAGCGCGTCGTAGCTGAGCACCAGCCGGTGCCGCAGGATGTCGGGCGCGATGTCCTGCACGTCCTGCGGCAGCGCGTAGTCGCGGCCCCGCAGCATGGCCAGCGCGCGGGTGGCCCGGACGATGCCGAGCGAGGCACGAGGACTTGCGCCGTACTGGATGAGCTGGGCGACGTCGGGCATGCCGTGCTCGGCCGGCGACCGGGTGGCTAGCACCAGCCGTACCGTGTAGTCGACCAGGGCGTTGTGCACGAAGACCTTGTCGGCCTTGCGCTGCAGGTCGATCAGATCGGTCGGAGAGAACACCACACTCGGCCGCGGTGACTCGACGCCCATCCGGTAGACGATCTCACGTTCCTCGGCATCGGTCGGGTAGCCCACGACGATCTTCATCAGGAACCGGTCCCGCTGTGCCTCCGGCAGTGGATAGACGCCTTCCTGTTCGATCGGGTTCTGGGTGGCCATCACCAGGAACGGATCCGGCACCGGGTGGGTCTGTCCGCCCAGGGAGACCTGCCGCTCACTCATGACCTCGAGCAACGCCGACTGCACCTTGGCCGGTGCCCGGTTGATCTCGTCAGCCAACAGGAAGTTGACGAAGACCGGCCCGAGTTCGATGTCGAACTTCTCGCTCGACTGCCGGTAGATGCGGGTGCCGACCAGGTCGGCCGGCACCAGGTCCGGGGTGAACTGCACGCGGGCGAAGGAGCCGCCGACGACGGTCGCGAGGGTCTCCACGGCGAGGGTCTTCGCCACACCGGGAACCCCTTCGAGCAGGCAGTGTCCGCGCGCCAGCAGCGCGACGAACATCCGCTCGACCATCCGGTCCTGCCCGACGATCACTCGTTTGACCTCGAACATCGCCCGTTCGAGCAGGGTCGCGTCGGCCGCCGGGCTCGCGCCGGGCTGTGCCCCGGCACCGGTCGGGGTCGATGATTCGGGCGTGGTCGGCTGGGCCACCGGTCCTCCACAGCGTGGTTCTGGCGTCGTCGGTCGAAAGGGTCGTGCCGCCCTAAGCGTCGCACGCCGGCTCGAACCTATGGGCAGGGGCCGAGAAAGCACCGTCAGGTGGGTAGACACAACTGGGATCGGCGTGTGTACGATTCAGCCGTCGCCGGGCGGCTTCCCCCGTGGCCGCCCGGCGCTTACGCCAATCAGGCTTTCTACACTCGGCGGGTGACCGCAGTTTCCGATTCCGGCGACAGTCCTTCTGGTCCTGCCGGCAACGCGCCCGCCGACCCACTGATCTGCTCGGCCAAAGGCTGTCGCGCGGCGGCGACGTGGGCGCTGCGGTGGAACAATCCCCGGCTGCACACCCCGGACCGGCGCAAGACCTGGCTGGCCTGCGCGCAGCATCAGGACCGCCTCGGCGACTTCCTGCGGGCGCGCGGATTCCTCCGCGAGGTGGCACCGCTTGGCTGATCGCCTACGCTCGTAAGGGTGAGTGAACCCTCCGCTGCTCCGGCAGCCCCGATCAGCCCGCTGGAGCCCTGGCCCGACACGGTGCAGTGGCAGCCGGTCTCCCGCGACCTGATCTGGGTCGAGTTGATCCGGCTGGCGATCGGGATGAGTTTCCTGCTGATCGGTCTCGGGGTCGGTTGGGCGTTGACCGGGTTCTGGTTCATCGGTGTCGGGTTCGCCGCAGCGGTGCTGTTGACGGTGCTGCGGGTGGTGACGACCGTACGGGCGGTGCACGCCTGGGGGTACGCCGAACGCGACGACGACCTGCTGGTGCGCCACGGGCTGCTGGTGCGACGGTTGTCGATCGTGCCGTACGCCCGGATGCAGTTCGTCGACGTCTCCGCCGGCCCGCTGGAACGGGTCTTCGACCTGGCCACGGTGCAGTTGCACACGGCCGCGGCGGCCAGCGACGCCCGGGTGCCGGGGCTGCGCCCGGCGGAGGCGTCCCGGCTACGCGACCGGCTGACCGCACTCGGCGAGGTCCGGGCGGAGGGGCTGTGACCCAGCCGCCGTACCCGCCGCCGGGCCCACCGCCGGCCGGCCAGGTGCCGTTCCCTCCGTCGACCGGCCAGGTGCCGTTCCCTCCGTCGACCGGGCCGGTGCCGTATCCCCTGCCGGGGCAGGTCTTTCCACCGCCGGTGCCGCCGGAGGAGCCACGCCAGCGGCTGCACCCGCTGAGCCCGGTACTCAAGGGCAGCCGTGCCCTGGCGGTGATCATCGCCGGACTCTCCTGGCAGACGCTCGGCCGGGTCGGCTTCGGCCGCTTCGCGCTGCTGGTCGTCCTCTGCCTGCTCGGTTACCTGGCGATAGCGGTGGTCAGCTGGTACAACACCGGTTACCACGTGGTCGGCAGGGAGCTGCGCATCCACGAGGGGCTGCTGTGGCGGCGGACCCGGGCCATCCCGTTGGAGCGGCTGCAGGCCGTCGAGGTGGTCCGGCCGCTGCTCGCCCAGTTGACCGGCCTGGCCGAGCTGCGTCTGGAGGTCGTCGGCGGCGGTCAGACCGAGGCACCGCTGGCGTACCTCACCGTCGCGGACGCCGCCGCGCTGCGGGCCCGGCTGCTCGCGCTCGCCGGTCGCGGCGCCACCGCCGGGTCCGTGCCGGACACGGCCGCCGACGACGGTACGCCGGCCAGCCTGCCCGACCCGTCGGCTCCCCCACCCGGCCGGCTGCTGCACACCGTCACCAACCGGGACCTGCTGATCAGTCAGCTGCTCACCCCGCAGACGATGTTCCTGCCGTTCGGGGTCGCCTTCGTCGTCACCCAGTTCGCGATGGACGTCACCTGGTCGTTCATCGCGGTCGCCAGCACCCTGACCGCCACCGCCGGCATACTGCTGCAGCCGATCCGACGGGTGCTCAACGACTGGAACTTCCGGCTGGCCCGCGACGAGGTCGGGCTGCGGGTCCGCCACGGGTTGACCGAGACCCGGTCGCAGACGGTGCCGTTGCACCGGCTGCAGGCGATCGGGGTGACCTGGCCGCTGTTGTGGCGTAGGAAGAAGTGGCTGCGGATGCGGTTGCACGTCGCCGGGTACGCCGCACCGGACACCCAGGGCGCCAGCAACCAGTCCGACCAGTTGCTGCCGGTCGGTGATCTGGCCACCGCGAACCGCATCCTCGTCGACGTGCTGCCCGGCATCGCGCTCGACACGTTGCCGATGACGCCGCCGCCCCGGCGGGCCCGCTGGCTCAACCCGTTGGCGCAGCCGAAGCTCGGTGCCGGGCTCGCGGACGACGTGTTCAGTGTCCGCAGTGGGCTGTTGACCCGGCAGATGCTGGTCGTGCCGTACGCGCGGATGCAGAGCGTCCGGGTGCTCCGGGGTCCGGTGCAGCGGCTGCTCGGGTTGGCCACGGTCTACGCCGACACCGCCGGCGGGCCGAGCGCCTATGCGAAGGACCGTGACGTGGCCGAGGCCTGGTGGCTGGCAGCGCAGCTCACCGAGCGTGCCCGTGCCGCCCGTACGGCCCTCGCCGAGGGCACCGAGCCGACGTCGTAGTCGCCCGGTCGAACTGCCGGCCGTCAGCGCCGCGTACGCAGCAGATGCGGCATCATCGGATGAGCTGGGTGCCGAACGCGAAGGGTGTGCCGCCGTGGAGAAGAACCCCGGTGTTTCCACGGCGAAGGACGCCGCAGACCACGAACTGATTCTGGCTTTCGGTCGGTTACAGGGGGCGGCCAACCGGCTGGAGTACATCCTCGGGCGGGCACTCGAGCAGGAGTGCGGCATCAGTCACCTGATGTTCGAGGTGCTGCTGATCCTGGGCAGGGCGGGCGACCCCGGGTTGGCCATGGGGGCGATCAGCCGCGAGCAGGTGCTCACCACGGGTGGCGCGACCCGGCTGATCGACCGAATGGAGACCGCCGGTCTGGTGAGACGCAGCGACGCTCCCGGCGACCGGCGCGGCCGGCTGGTGCAGCTGACACCCCTGGGCGAGCAGACGCTCGTGCATGCCTCCCAGGTACACCTCGACAACATCAAGCGGTACTTCCTCGATCCGCTGCCCGCCGCCCATCGGGAGCGATTCATGGCGGACCTGCGGATTCTCAGTCACGCCGCCCGGGACGTCCTGCCCCGACTACGCTGAGTGCTCGGTGACCCAGCTCACCATTCCCTGACTGCACGGCGGAATACCTGACGAGTCAGAGTCTGTTGCGTCAGGGTAAGCTCGCGAATGGCGGGCACCTGACACGAGAGGCCCGCATGAAGCTCGTCTACGTCTTCGACGCCTACTGCGGCTGGTCCCACGGGTTCTCTGGCACCCTCGCCGAGATCGTGGCCAGACATCCGGACCTGCCGGTGGACGTGGTGTCCGGCGGCCTGTTCACCGGCGTCCGCCGGCAACCCATCCGCACCCTTGGATACACGAAGGGCGCCAAGGTCGCCACCGGCGAGATGACCTGGGGCTGAGCCTTGAACGACTTCACGACCGACATCAACGTCCGCGTCGCGCACCACTTCGTCGTCCGCGGCGGCCAGATCGTTCGCTTCGAACAGTTCGTCGACACCGCGAAGGTCCGCGACGCCATGGCGACCTGAGGACCGGCCAGACACCTCGCCCTCAGCTCGGCGCGCCGAGCAGAACAGGCAGCACCGTACCGATCGGTTCGCGCAACACCGCGTCGGCGATCGGGTCGTACGGGGTGGCCGCCGCGTTGACGATCACCACGCGGGCACCGGCGGTGGCGGCGACCTCCACCAGACTGGCGGCCGGCTGCACGGTCAGCGACGTCCCGACGGCGATCAGCAGATCGCAACTCTGGGCGGCGCGCACCGCCCGGCGCAGAGTCGGCTCGTGCAGCGACTGCCCGAACGAGATGGTCGCGGCCTTGAGGATGCCGCCGCACCGACGGCAGTCCGGATCGTCCTCGCCGGCCGCGACCCGGACCAACGCCTCGTCCATGCCGGTACGATCGTCGCAGTTCAGGCACTCGACCTCGGACATCGTGCCGTGGATCTCGATGACCTTGTCCGGACTGTTGCCGGCGCGTTGGTGCAGGCCGTCGATGTTCTGGGTGACGATCGCCGCCAGCCGGCCGGACCGTTCCAGCTCCACCAGGCTCGCGTGGGCGGCGTTCGGCTGCGCCGACCAGGCCGGATGGTCACGGCGGCCGAGCCAGGCCCGCCGCCGGATCGCCGGGTCGGCGACGTACGCGTCGAGGGTGAACAGTTTGGCGGCCTGCGGGTCCCGGGTCCAGACGCCGTTGGGGCCCCGGAAGTCGGGAATGCCGGAGTCGGTGGAGATGCCGGCCCCGGTCAGGACCAGGATGTCCCGGGCGGCGGCCAGCCATCCCGCCACCTCGTCGACAGGTGCCACGCTCGATCGGTCGGACATGTCCCCGACGTTAACCGCCGTTTGCCGCGTCGACCGCTGAGATCCCGCCGGGCGAGCCGCGTCGACCGCGAGTGCCGCTCACCGGGTCACCCGTTGCCGTCGTCCGGCTCGCCGGCCGGCATCAACCCGGACAGATGAAGCACCGCGCGGATGCGCCGGGCAGAGCTCGCGTCCCACCGGTCCAGGATGGCCAGCGCCCGCAGGAATGGTCGGCACGGCGCCGGGACGCCCCCGCACCGGTGGCACTCCCCGGTGGTGCGGTTCGGGATGTGGGTCCGGGCGGTGGAGTTGGCGTCGTGGACTGCTCTGGCCAGCTCCGGGGACCAGGTAGGGTCACCGCCTCTCGCCGAGTCGTCCAGTGCGCCAGCGGGAGCCGGCGGGGCGCCGCGCCCCCCGGCGAGCTGGAAGCGGTCGTCCTGGTCCGGGTCCGTCTCCCCCGGGTTGCGCTTCGGCAGCGGCGGCCGGCCCGGTGTCGGGTCGACTTTCCGTGGTGTGCCGATCGAGGTGTACCGGGCCAGCCTGGGCGTCCCGCCGATCCCATCGTTTCTGACCATCATTGCCCCTCGGTTCGTTTCCGAATGCGGTGTATCTTCTGCTGAGCTCCACCCTGGACCGCTAACCGTGCTCAATGGAAGGGGGCATTAGGCAGATGAGCGATACGCGATGTCCAGGCCAGCAAAAGATCAACAAATTCGAGTGATCTGGGGGACGTGAAGGTCTATGGCTGGAAGCGATTATCTGATATCGGAGCTACGCCGGCTGCGCGAGTCGTTCGGGCTGACTCAGGAAGCCTGGGCCGACCGGATCCACTTCTCGGCGAAGCACGTAGGTGCCATCGAGCGCGGCGAACGGCCAGCACTGCCGGACTACCTGAAGGCCGTCGACAAGGTGTTCGGCACCGCCCTGGTCAGGTTCTACCGGGAGTTCGTCCGAGGCGACTGGACACCCGTGTGGTACCGCCCGTTCGTCGAGTACGAAGGTCGGGCAACTCTGCTGCGGGTCTACCATCCGACGCTGATCCCCGGACTGCTGCAAATCGAGGCGTACGCACGCGCTCTCCTACCGGCGATGAACGTCCCAGCCGAGGATGTCGAGCAGACGCTCGCGGCACGGTTGGACCGGCAGGAGATCATCACCCGGACCACCAGCCCGTGCCGGCTGGTCGTGATACTCGACGAAATGGCGATCCGGCGCACTGTTGGCGGGCCGGAAGTGATGCGCGAGCAACTCAAAGCGCTGGCGGAGGTGGGCGACCGGCCGAACGTGCAGATCCACGTAGTGCCGCTGGCCACCCCGGCGTATGTCGGGATGTACGGCCCGATCGTCCTGGCCTCGGTTGACGGTCGCACAGTCGGATTCCTCGAAGGCCACCAGGAGGGCCGGGTAGTGGAGTCGCCCGACCGCACCGCGAGCCTGGAGAGCGACTGGGAGTCGATCCGGCAGTACGCTCTACCCTGCGCGCAGTCGCTCGAACTGATCACGAAGGCGGGAGAGACATGGACCTGACCAAGCCTCGTTGGCGCAAGAGCACCAAGTCCGACACCGGCGCCTGCGTCGAGGTGGCCGACAACGTCGCCGGGCGCGTCTTAGTGCGGGACACCAAGGACCGCGACGGCGCGATGCTGACCTTCGGACCGACCGCGTGGCAGTCCTTCGTATCGACGGCCGCCACCCTGAAGCCCTGAGCCATCGGACAGCGCGACATCAGCCGTAGCTCGGATCACCCAGCCCCGGTTCTGCTCTCGCGGTTGGAGCCGAGGCTGGGTCGTTTCTGCTGGGCTACGGTTCTATTGGGCTGCGGTGCTCGCGCTCGCCGGCAGGCGGTACGTCGTTCGCAGCGGCGACAGTAGGGCCGGCAGGAAGGCCGCAGTCATACCGGCCGCGCCGATCCACAGCACGACGGATGGCCCGAACAGGCCGCCGAGAGTGCCGCCGAGCAGCGCCGCGACCGGCATGCTGCCCCACTGGACGAAGCGGACCGTGGCGCTCATCCGGCCCAGCAGCCGGTCCGGGGTGACCCGCTGCTGCAGGCCCGCCTGCGCGATCAGTCGGACCACCCCGCCGAAGGACAGCAGGGCCAACCCGGCCACGGCGAGCCAGCGGGGCGCGCCGGCTGCGGTGGCCGGCAGCAGCGCGGCGGCCGGTGCGGTACACAGGGGCGCCAGCCAGATCGCCGGGCCCGGACCGATCCTGGCGATCAGCCGGCGGGCCAGCAGCGCGCCGGTGAACCCGCCGGAGGCCATCACCGACAGCACCAGGCCGATGCCGGGCGTGCTCAGCTCCAGCTGCCGGGCCAGGAAGACCAGCAGCATTGTCTGGTAGACGACCAGGGACAGGCTGAAGAAGCCGTCGGTGATCAGCATCGGCCGCAGCAGCCGGTGGCCGAGGACGAACCGCAGCCCTTCGGAAACCTCCCTCATCAGATGTCGCCGGTCCGCAGCGGGGTTCGCCGTCTCGACGGCGCGAATCCGCTGTACGCCGAGCGCGGACAGCAGCATCCCGACTGCGCTGACGATCAGCGTCAGCGGTGCGCCGAGCCAGCCGACCAGCGGGCCGGCCAGGCCGGGGCCACTGATGCTGACCGCGGAACGCACCGCAGCGATCTTGCTGTTCGCTTCGACCAGGTTGTCCCGGCCAACGAGGGCCGGGATGTAGCTGGTGTAGCCGACCTCGAACAGTACGGTCAGCAGTCCGTGGCCGAGGGCGATCGCGTACAGCAGCCAGATCGTCAGCGTGTCGGCCCACCAGGCCAGCGGTACCGTCAGCAGCAGCGCGGCCCGCAGCAGATCGGTGTTGACCAGCACTGGACGCTTGCGCCACCGGTCGACCCAGGCGCCCGCTGGCAGCCCGATCAGCAGCGACCCGGCCGTGGTCATCGCGGTCAGCACCCCGACCGCGAACTCGTCGGCGTCCAGCCAGAGGATCGCCACCAGCGGCAGCGCGAGGTAGACGAACCGGTCGGCGAGTTGACCGGCGACGGTCGCGCCGAAGAACCGCCGGAAATCCGGCTCGTGAAAGAGACCGAGTCGGACCATCATCGAATCCGGCCCTCGCTGTCCACGAGGACCGAGGATACGCAGGAGGCATCTGATCATGGCTACGCGGCCGTCGTATGTGGTCACCGGAGGTGCCCGGGGAATCGGCCGGGCGATCGCCGAACGCCTCGCCCGCGAGAGTCAGGTCGTCGTCGTTGATGTCACCGGTCCGCTCGGCTGGCAGCACGAACGCGTCACGCTGATCACCGGCGACGCTCGTGACGCCGAGACGACACAGCGGGCGGCGGCCACCGCCGAGTCCGCCGGTCCGCTGCTCGGCTGGGTCAACAACGCCGCGGTCTTCGGCGACGCGGGGATGGGCGACGCGTCGGCGGCCCAGATCCTGGACCTGATCTCCACAAACCTGGCGCTGACGGTCGCCGGCTGCCACACGGCGGTCAACCACTTCCTGGCACACGGGCGTGGCGGGGCAATCGTAAACGTCTCGTCCCACCAGGCACAGCGCCCGGTTCGTGGCGCGCTGCCCTACGCGACGGCGAAGGCTGCCGTCGAGGGCCTCACCCGGGCGCTGGCGGTCGACCACGGGCCGGCCGGCATCCGTACGAACGCTGTCGCGCTCGGCTCCATCGCCACCGACCGGTTCGAGGGCTACCGTGCCCGGCATCCGGAAGTGGACGCCGAGATGGCCACGCTGCATCCGCTCGGCCGGGTGGGCACCCCAGGTGAGGTAGCGGATGCTGTCGCCTTCCTGTTGTCTCCCGCCGCCGGATTCGTCAACGGCGTCGTCCTCGCTGTCGACGGCGGACGAGCAGTCAACGGACCCGACCCCGAGGCCACCGGGGTCGGGGGTCGGTCACGACCCGGCGGCAGCGATCAGCGCGGTGGTTCGTTCGGCGTGACGCCGGGGGTGGAAATGTTTATCGATGACGACTCCGGCTACCTCGCCTGGGTCGACCGGCACCCGGACGGCTTCGTGCTCAACACCTACCGCAATCCGGCCGCCAGCTATCTGATGCTGCACCGCAGCACCTGCCGGACGATCAGCGGCACGCCGGCCGGCGGCAGCCACTGGACCTTGGACTACAGCAAGATCTGTGGCCGCCGCCGTGAACTCGAACAATTGGTGTTGGAGCGGCTGGGCGCGGTGGTCCACCCGTGCAGGTTGTGCCTACCCGGCTGACGGCTGTGACCTGCTTGCGCCCGGCGCGGTCCTCAGCTTCGGTGTCAGCGGGAGGTCACGGAGACCAGGCAGTGCTGACCTGCCAGGTCGAGTCCGCCGCCCAGCTGGTCGGCGAGTTCCAGCCTGCGCCGCCGGCGCCGTCGCTGAGCCAGATCTCCGCCGCGTAGTGCCGCAGGAACGAACCCGGATAGTTGAACGACTCCAGCGACACCCCGGCACCGGTCAGGCCGCGCCGGGCACACCAGGTGGCGTCGGCGCGCAGCAGCGCGGTGCCGTCGTCAGGCGAGTTGCGGACCCGGGAGTTGGCGTGCCGCAGGTACTGGCCGGGGAAGTTCGCCGACTCGAACGAGTAGCAGCCGGCGTCGGCCAGTCCGGGCCGGATCACGTACGTCGCGTCGGCCTTGAGCAGTTGCGGGCTGTCGGCGGTGACCACGTCGGTGTAGGCGAGGCTGTCGCGGTGCCGCAGGTAGCGGTCGGTGAAGCCGGGCGTGGTGACCTGCAGCGACTGGCGGGTGTCCAACGGTAGTGCGACCGTCGCCCGCGACGGCAGGCTCCGGGAGGTGGCGATCAGTGCCAGGTTGGCCGCCCGCACCCGGGCCTCGTCCATCTTGACCACCTGCCGGTCGTACGTGAGGAAGCCGTTCAGCTCGCCCTCGACGTCGGTGATCTCGGTGTAGACGGCGGCGCTCAGCCCTCGGCCGACCATCAGGTTGGTGGTGCCCTGGATCAGGCCCAGGTAGCGGTCGGTCAACGCGGCCGGGGTCGGCTGCCACTCGTACGCCTGGAAGTTGCCGTTGGGGCTGTATTCGTGGCCCGGCACCCGCAGCCCGGGACCGCCGAACTCGCCGAGCACCGAGATCCGCCCACCGGTCGGCACCGGCGCGCCGGGTCCGACGTAGACGTGCCAGTCGTCCATGTCGCCGTTGCCGGGGTTGCCCAACGACTGGCAGCAGTTGTACCCGCTGTGGGTGTTCACCAGCCGGGTCGGGTCGAGGTCCTTGACGGCCTGGCCGACCCGGATGGTGTCGGCGAGGGCCCGCTCCCCCCAGCCTTCGTTGTAGACGACGTAGGCGACCACCGACGGCGAGTTGCGGTGTTCGGCGACGATCTGGTGCGCCTCGGCCTCGAACTGGGCCTGCTGGGCGTCGGTCGGGTCGATCTCCTGGGCGGTCATCGACGGAATGTCCTGCCAGACCAGCAGGCCGAGCCGGTCGGCGTGGTAGAACCAGCGCTGCGGTTCGACCTTGATGTGCTTGCGCACCATGTTGAACCCGAGGTCCTTGTGTTTGCGCAGGTCGAAGGCGAGTGCCTCGTCGGTCGGCGCGGTGTAGACGCCGTCGGGCCAGTAGCCCTGGTCGAGGGTGCCGAGTTGGAAGACGAACTCGCCGTTGAGGGTCGGTCGCGGCACCCCGTCGATGATCCGTACGCCGATCTCCCGCATGCCGAAGTAGTGGGTGGTCCGGTCGACGATCCGGCCGCGCCGGTCGCGCAGGGTGACCCGCAGGTCGTACAGGTACGGGTCGTCCGGGGACCAGCGGCGGGCGTCCGGCACCGGTACGGCGAACTCAGTGAAGCCGCCGGTGGCGGTGCCGACGACCGTGCCGCCGGCGAGGGCTTCGGCGCGGACGGTGTGACCGGCCGCGTTGCCCCGGGTGGCCACCCGTACCCGGATGGTGTCGCTGGCCAGGTCCGGGCGCAGCTCGACGTCGCTGATCGAGGTGGTCGGGGTGGGTTCCAGCCAGACGGTCTGCCAGATGCCGGAGGCCGGGGTGTAGAAGATCCCGCCCGGTGTACGGGTCTGCTTGCCGATCGGTGGCAGGCTGCCGTGCTGGCGGCTGTCGGTCGGATCCCAGACCTTCACGATGAGTTCGTTCGGGCCGCGACGCAATTGCGGGGTGATGTCGAAGCTGAAGGCGTCGTAGCCGCCGGTGTGGCCGCCGACCCGTCTGCCGTTGACCCAGACGGTGGTCTGCCAGTCGACGGCGCCGAAGTGCAGCTGCACCCGCCGACCGGTCCAGTCGGCCGGGACGGTGAAGGTGCGCCGGTAGGTCAGGTGGTGCCGGTCGTCGTCGGCGGCCCGGCCGATGCCGGACAGCGCCGACTCGACCGGGAACGGCACGTTGACCCGTTCGGGCAGGTCGACGCCAAACTGTGGAGGGTCGTCGGTGGTGGACTGCCGCAGCTGCCATTCACCGTTGAGGTTGCGCCAGTCGGGGCGGGTCATCTGCGGCCTGGGGTACTCGGGCAGCGGGGTGCCGTTGAGTGCCTGGGCGGTCCACGGGGTGGTCAGTGGCGCGGGGCGGGCGGGCACCGCGCCGGCGGCCTCGGGTGTGACGAGCAGGCCGGCGGTGGTGGCCGCCGCCGCGACGAGGGCGGTCCAACGGTTACGGGGCGATCTCATGTCGTCTCCATCGGGTGGACGGGCCGGGGACGGGATCGAGCCGAGAGTCGCATCGAGCTACATCGAATCTCTATAACGTTATAGACATCCGGTCCCGATCCCGTCAATCCCCGCTCGTCGATATATGTCAGGATCACTGGATGGGCGTCAGTCTGCGGAGCATCGCCGAACATGCCGGCGTCTCGTTGGCCACCGTCTCCAACGTGGTCAACGGCTACCGACCCGTCGCGGAGGCCACCCGACGTCGGGTGCAGCGGGCCATCGACGAGCTCGGCTACACCCCGAACCTCAGCGCCCGGCACCTGCGGCGCGGCCGCACCGGGCTGATCGCGCTGGCCATTCCCGAGCTGACCAACCCGTACTTCGCCGAACTGGCCGAGATCGCGATCCGGGAGGCCGCCGCGCTCGGCTACACGCTGGTCGCGGAGAGCACCGATGCCGTTCGCGACACGGAGTTGGCGCTGCTCGGCGGTTCTCGCCGCAACGTGGTCGACGGGTTGATCCTCAGCCCGGTCCGCATCGGCCGCGCCGAGGTGCTCGCCAGGCGCAGCGCCCTTCCGCTGGTCCTCATCGGGGAAGGCGTCACCGACGTGCGGCACGACCACATCGCCATCGACAACGTCGCGGCCAGCCGGGAGGCGGTGGCCCACCTGATCGCGCTCGGCCGGCACCGGATCGCCTTCATCGGTGCCCACGGCCACGACGACCGGCAGTCGGCGCAGCTGCGGCTGGACGGCTACCGCCAGGCGCTCGCCGCCGCCGGGCTGGCCGCCCGACCGGAACTGATCGCGGTCACCGACCGGTTCGGCCGGGCCGACGGTCACGCCGCGATGCGGGCACTGCTCGCCCACGCCGAGCCACCGGACGCGGTCTTCGCCTACAACGACCTGATCGCGATCGGCGCGATGCGGGCCGCCCTGGACGCCGGTCGGCGCATCCCGCACGACATCGCGGTGGTCGGCATCGACGACATCGAGGAAGGTCGGTACACCAGTCCCAGCCTGACCAGCATCGCGCCGGACAAGGCGGCGATCGCCCGACTGGCGGTACGCCGGCTGGTCGACCGGATCGAGCAGCGGCCGGTGCGCCCACCGTACGACGTACAGCCGCCGTTCACGATGGTGGTCCGACAGAGCACCGCCGGCGACGACGCGACCGGCCCGACCGTCGACCTGCATGCTCCGGCGCCGGTGGAGGACCTAGGCTGAGGAGTCATGGAACAGACGCCGGAGACCAGGTTCACGTTGGGCGCGACCGCCCGGGTGGAGCTGACCGTGACCGATTCCGACACCGCCCAGGCGGTCGGCTCCGGCGACGTACCGGTCCTCGGCACCCCCCGGCTGCTCGCGCTGGCCGAGGCGGCGACGGTCGCCGCCACCGCCGCCGCGCTGCCGACCGGGATGACGACCGTCGGCACCCGCGTCGAGCTGGACCACCGCGCCCCGACACCGGTCGGCCGGGCGGTAGCCGCGATGGCCCGCCTCGCCGAGGTCGACGGCCGACGGCTCGTCTTCGACGTGGTGGTCACCGAGGGCGGCACGACCGTCGCCCAGGGCCGCATCGAGCGGATGCTGGTGGACCGGCACCGCTTCGTCGAGCGGGCGTTCGACCGGACGCCGGCGCCCCGGTCCGGAGACGACCCGACCGGGGGCCGTGCGCTGTGACCGGCGGCGGTGACCTCGTCGAGGTCGGCGACCGGGTGTACGTGCTCCGCCGGGAACGCCTCGACGTCAACTCGACGCTGATCGTCGGTGGCACCGCCGCCGTGATCGTCGACACCGGCAGTACGCCGGCCGAGGCGGCCGCGCTGGTCACGGCGGCCCGCCGGGTCACCGCCCTGCCGTGGTCGGTGGTGAACACCCACCACCACTTCGACCACTGCTTCGGCAACCAGGTGGTCGCCGGTGACCCGCCCGCCCCGGTGTGGGCCCACCAGGAGGCGGCCCGGTTGCTGCACCGCCCCGTCGAGGTGGTCCGCGACGAGGCGTACCGGGAAATGGCCGACGACGACCCGCAGTTCGCCGCGCGGCTGCGCGACGTCGTGGTCCGTCCCCCGGACCGTACGGTGACCCGCAGCGTGACGCTGGACCTGGGTGACCGGGCGGTCGAGCTGTGGCATCCGGGGCGCGGTCACACCATCGGTGACCTGGTGGTGCTGGTCCCCGATGCGGACCTGCTGGTCGCCGGCGACCTGGTCGAGCAGGGGGCACCGCCGTCGTTCGACGACGGCTACCCGTTGGAGTGGCCGGACACCCTCGCGGCGGTGTCGCGTCGACTCGGGCCGTCGAGCGTGGTGGTGCCCGGGCACGGGGCGTGCGTCGACACGGGGTTCGTCCGGGCCCAGCACGCCGAACTCGTGGCGCTGGAGTGGCTGATCCGCGACGGCCACGCCGACGGCGCCCCGGTCGACCGGGTGGCCACCCAGGCACCGTTCGGCGTGGCGACCGCGACCGTCGCCGTCACCCGGGGCTACGCGGAGCTGGCAAACCGCGTCTGAGCCGGTGACTCCCCGCGATCTTGCACTTATCGTTGGACAAACCGGACAAATGTTCTCGATAACCGCAAGATCGCGGAGAAGGGGGGTCAGCCGAACCGGGCGGTGACGGCGGCCCGGGTCGGCATGGCAACCGCGCCGCCACGGGACTCGCAGACCAGGCCGGCGACCCGCAGGGCGAAGCCGACCCGGTCGGCCCAGCCGGCGGTGTCGGCCGGCAGCCCGGCGTCGAGCAGGTCGGCGATCAGGGCACCCATCACCGAGTCACCGGCTCCGGTGGCGTCGACAGCGGCGACCGTCGGCGCGTCGATGGTCGCCACGTCACCGCCGGCGCTGACCAACGCGCCCGCCGCGCCCCTGGTCACCACCACTGTCGCGGCGCCAAGCTCGTGCAGCAGGGCGGCGGCGGCCACCGGATCCGCCCCGTCGTAGAGCGCCTCGGCATCGGCGGCGCTGAGCTTGACCAGGTCGGCGGTTGCCGCGAAGTCGGCCACGACCTGCCGGTACGCCGCCAGCGACGCGGCGTCGGGCAGCAACCGGGGCCGGACGTTCGGGTCGAAGACCCGCAGCCCGCCGGTGCCGGCCCAGGCCTGCCTGGCGGCGGTCAGGGTCGGCTCGGTCAGCAGCGCGATGGAGCCGCAGTAGAGCACGGTCGCGTCGGCGATCAGGTGCGCGTCGAGATGGGCCGGGTCGAGCAGACCGTACGACGGCGGGTCGCCGTAGAAGCGGAAGTCCGGTTCGGCGCCGGTGAAGGTGGCCACCGCCAGGGTGGTCGGCGCGGCGACGGTGTCCAGGGCACGGTCGCCGACCCCGGCGGTACGCAGGAATCGGCGGATCCGCTCGGCGAGCGCGTCGTCGCCGAGCGCCCCGGCGAACTCGACGGTCCCGCCGAGCCGGGCGACGCCGACCGCCACGTTCAGCGGCGCGCCACCGATGACCTGACGGTAGACGGGCTCGCCGTCGCACTCGCCGTCGAGCAGGTCGATCAGTGCCTCGCCGAGCACCACCGCGTACCGCATGAGTCTCCTCCAGTCGCCGACTGCCGTGAGGGATTGTCCCAGCTCACCGGCGGTGTCCTGCAGCGTGGGCGGACATCGAGGGGCAACTATTGCGCTTCTCGTCGATGTGTGATGGGATATCGATTACCCGAAGCGGCGTGGGGGCTGACGCGCCGCTATTCGGACTCGCCGGGAGCTACGCGAGCGCGCACACGTCCATCGGACGGCATGGGAGTCCTGCCGTGCTCCGGCACGGCCGACCCTGATGCCGCGCACCTCATGTTCGGGCGTTTGGCATACGTCGAACCCCATCACCGTGTCCGCAGGCGTGCACCTTCACCTCGCGGACTGGTTTTACAAAGGAGTTCTCGGTGAAAGCTCTTCGCAGAGTGGCGGTAGTCGCCGCCGCATCCGCGCTCGCCGCCGGTCTACTGACCGTGGTGACCCCCAACGCGGCATCCGCGCACGGTGCCGCCATGACGCCGGGCAGCCGGACCTACCTGTGCTGGGTGGACGGCCTCGACCAGACCGGTCAGATCCGCCCCACCAACCAGGCCTGTTCCGCCGCGGTCAACCAGAGTGGCGCGAACTCGCTGTACAACTGGTTCAGCGTGCTGCGCTCGGACGCGGCCGGCCGCAAGGCCGGGTTCATCCCGGACGGGCAGCTGTGCAGCGGTGGCAACTCCGGCTTCTCGGGGTACAACCTGGCCCGCAACGACTGGCCGCTGACCCACCTGACCGCCGGCGCCACCATGGAGTTCAAGTACAGCAACTGGGCGCACCACCCGGGCACGTTCTACTTCTACATCACCAAGGACAGCTGGAGCCCGAACCGGGCGCTGGCCTGGAGTGACCTGGAGGAGACCCCGTTCCTGACCGTCACCAACCCGCCGCAGCGCGGCGCGGTCGGCACCAACGACGGCCACTACTACTTCAGCGGCCGGCTGCCGAGCAACAAGAGCGGCCAGCACATCATCTACTCGCACTGGGTGCGCTCGGACAGCCAGGAGAACTTCTACGGCTGCTCGGACGTGGTCTTCGACGGTGGCAACGGCCAGGTGACCGGCATCCGGGGCAACCCGGCCACGCCGGGCCCGAACCCCACCACCCCCGGCCCGAACCCCACCACTCCCGGCCCGAACCCGACCACCCCCGGCCCGAACCCGACCACCCCGGCTCCGTCCGGCGGCTGCTCGGCGACCTACCGGACCGTGAGCTCGTGGGGCGGCGGCTTCCAGGGTGAGGTGACCGTCCGCAACACCGGCACCTCCAGCATCGGTGGCTGGAGCGCCAGCTGGAACCTCGGCAGCGGGGTCGCCATCAACAGCGTCTGGAGCGGCACCCACTCCGTCAGCGGGTCGAACATCACCGTCCGCAACGCGGCATGGAACGGCACGCTCGCCCCGAACGCCTCCACCACGTTCGGCTTCACCGCCAGCGGCACGTCCGGCACCCCGGCAGTGACCTGTTCGGCGTCCTGATCCGACACCGCAAGAACCGGGGCCCGGCTGCCCTCCAGCAGCCGGGCCCCGGCGTGTCACCAGCGGCCGTGGTCGGCGCCGCTGTCGGTCAGGCGACCATCGAGCCGACCACCGGCTTGGTCAGCAGGGCGGACTGGTTGCGCTGGATGCCCGGGTCCAGCGACCGCTCCACGAAGATCGCATGCCAGATGCAGAAGATCAGTACGGTCCAGACCTTGCGGGAATGGTCCGCCTCCTCCCGCTTGTGCTCGTCGAGCAGCCGCATCGCGTAGGACAGGTCGAGCAGGTCGCCGGCTCCGGAGGTGGCGAAGATGTGCCGGACCCACTCGTACATCTCGCCGCGCAGCCAGACCCGGGTCGGGGTCGGGAAGCCGAGCTTGCGGCGGTTGACGATGGCCGGGGGCACCACGGTTGCCAACGCCTGACGCATCGCGTACTTGGTGGCGTCCGAGCGCGGTGGCAGCCGCAGCTCCACCGGGATCTTCGCCGCGACGTCGAAGACCTCCTTGTCCAGGAACGGCACCCGCACCTCCAGCGAGTGCGCCATCGAGATCCGGTCCGCCTTGACCAGGATGTCGCCACGCAGCCAGGTGTACAGGTCGACGTACTGCATCTTGGTGACGTCGTCGAGCTCGGCGCATTCGGCGTAGATCGGCGCGGTCACGTCGGTGTAGCGCACCGACGGGTCGTAGCGGCGCAGCAGGTGCTGCTTCTCCTCCTCGGTGAACATCCGGGCGTTGCCGTAGTAGCGCTCCTCGATCGGCGTGGTGCCACGTTCCAGGAAGCTCTTGCCCTTGACCCCCTGCGGGATCACCTTGGAGACCGCCCGCAGGCCCTTCTGCATCGGATCCGGCAGGCCGTGCACCGCGCCCAGCGACAACGGCTCCCGGTAGATGGTGTAGCCACCGAAGAACTCGTCCGCGCCCTCCCCGGACAGCACCACCGTGACGTGCTCAGCGGCCTTCTTCGCGACGAAGTACAGCGGCACCAGCGCCGGGTCGGCCACCGGGTCGTCCAGGTGCCAGACGATGCGCGGCAACGCCTCGATCATGTCCTGCGGCCCGATCTTCGTCGGCATGATGGTCACGCCGAGGTGCTGCGCCGAATCCTGGGCCACATCGATCTCCGAGTAGCCCGGCACGTCGTAGCCGACGGTGAAGGTCAGGATGTTCGGGTTGAACTCCCGCGACAACGCCACCACCGCGGTCGAGTCGATGCCGCTGGACAGGAACGCCCCGACCGGTACGTCGGCCCGCATGTGCATCCGGACGCTCTCCCGCAGGGTTTCGCGGATCTCGTCGTAGAGCCGCTGCGGGTCCGGCGCCGGCGCCGGGCGGAAGATCGGCTGGTACCAGCGGCGGATCTGCACCCCACCGGCCGGGCCCGGCAACGCCCCCGACGGGTCCAGCGCCGGCGCCGACCAGGTCAGGCACTCCCCCGAGCCGATCCGGCTGATCCCCTGATGCAGGGTGCGCGGCTCCGGCACGTACTGCAGGGTCAGGTAGTGCGACAGGTTCGCGGTGTCGACGCCGGCGTCGCCAGCGTTGGCGGCGGGTGAGAACGGCAGCAGCGCCTTCTTCTCCGAAGCCAGGTAGATGCCGTCCGGGGTCTGCAGGTAGTGCAGCGGCTTGATGCCGAAGTAGTCCCGGGCGCCGAAGGCACGACGCTGCTGACGGTCCCAGATGACGAAGGCGAACATGCCGCGCAGCTTGTGCAGCACCTTCTCGCCCCAGTAGTGGTAGCCGGCGACGATCACCTCACCGTCGCCGGCAGTGGCGAACTGGGCGCCGAACTCGCGGATCAGCTGCTCGCGCAGCTCGATGTAGTTGTAGATCTCACCGTTGAAGGTCAGCAGGTAGCGGCCGTCGGCGTAGGCCAGCGGCTCCTGGCTGGACGCGACGTCGATGATGGCCAGCCGCTTGTGTGCGAAGACCGCGTCCGCCCACTGGCCGGTCGGGTCGCCGATCACTTCGACCCCGGTCTCGTCCGGGCCACGGTGGTGCAGGCATTCCAACGCGTGGGCGATCGCGTCGCGGTGCGCGCCGGCGTCACCGCGGGCGCTGAAAAAGGCCAGGAGTCCGCACATGGCAGACATCTTTCCACGCGACGCTCACGCGGTACCGTCGAGTACGCCCAACCGTGGGAGGAGTCAGATGACACAGGACCAGACCGCCGACCCGACGGCGACCCCGGCCGAGGACCCGGCGGCGACCCCGGCCGCCGACGCGGTGATGGGCCCGGTCGAGGGTACGCCGACCGAGATGGCCGCCGAGGTGATCGCCGAACAGCCCCGTACCGAATCGCACGACCCGGACTTTCCCGAGAAGCTGCTGCAGTTCATGCGGACCGGCTGGCGCGACGACGCGTTGTCGCTGACGCCCCGCGCCGAGATCACCCACCATGCCCGTCGCCGCGCGGCGCTGTCGGCGGCGTTCACCGGTGAGACCGTGGTCGTGCCGACCGGGGTGGAGAAGGTCCGGGCCAACGACACCGACTACCCGTTCCGCCCGGGCAGCGACTTCGTGTACCTGACCGGCGACCACGATCCGGACAGTGTGCTGGTGCTGCACCCGACCGGGGGCGGTCACGACGCGGTGCTCTACACCCGGCAGCGTTCGTCGCGGGAGACCGACGAGTTCTTCCGCAGCCGCGACGGTGAACTGTGGGTGGGTCGGCGCCGCACCCTGGCGGAGAAGTCGACCGAACTGGGGCTGACGACGGCTCCGCTGAGTGAGCTGCCGGCGGCGCTGGCCGGCTGCGCCCCGGGCCGTACCCGGGTGCTGCGCGGCTTCGACGCGCGGGTGGACGCGGCGGTGCTGCCGTACGACAGCAGTGACGACGCCGGGGCCCGCGACCGCGAGCTGGCGACGGTGATCTCGGAGTTGAAGCTGGTCAAGGACGAATGGGAGATCGCCCAACTGCAGGCGGCGATCGACGCCACCGTACGCGGCTTCGAGGACGTGGCCAGGGGGCTGCCGGCCGACCGGCCGGTCGCCGAACGGCTGCTGGAGGGAATCTTCGCGCTGCGGGCCCGGCACGACGGCAACGACGTCGGGTACGGCTCGATCGTCGGCGCCGGCGCGCACGCGACGATCCTGCACTGGGTCCGCAACGACGGCGTCACCCGGCCGGGTGAACTGCTGCTGATGGACATGGGCGTCGAGGGCGAGCACCTCTACACCGCCGACGTGACCCGGACGGTGCCGGTGTCGGGGCGGTTCACCGCGCTGCAGCGGCAGGTCTACGACATCGTGTACGCCTCCCAGCAGGCCGGGATGGACTTCATCAAGCCGGGGGTGAAGTTCAGCGACGTGCACCAGACCTGCATGCGGGTGCTCGCCGAGGGTCTGGCGGAGCTGGGCGTGCTGCCGGTGAGCGTGGACGAGGCGATGGACAAGGAGTCGACCGTCTACCGTCGGTGGACGCTGCACGGCTTCGGGCACATGTTGGGGATCGACGTACACGACTGTTCCCGGGCCCGCAAGGAGCGCTACCGTGACGGCGAGCTCGGCGAGGGGTACGTGTTGACCGTCGAGCCGGGCCTGTACTTCCAGCCGGAGGACGATCTGGTGCCCGAGGAGCTGCGCGGCATGGGGATCCGGATCGAGGACGACGTGTTGGTCACCGCCGCCGGTGCGGTGAACCTGTCCGCCGGGCTGCCGCGGCAGGCCGACGAGGTGGAAGCCTGGTTGCTGGCCCAGCGCGACGCCGGCCCCCGCCTCCCCTGACCTCCCGCCCCGCCCCGACCCCGCCCAGCCGCCCATGATCGCCGCGATCTTGCAGTTATCGTTGGACGAATCCGACAAATCTTCGCGATAAGCGCAAGGTCGTCGCGATCATGGGCGGGGCGGGGTCAGCGGGGCGGGGGCGGGGTCAGTCAGCGCGGCTCGACGAAGACCGCGACGGTTCGCGGCGGCACGGTCAAGGTGCCGGTCGAGGAGTCGAAGGCGGCCTGACGGCTCACCGGGTCGGCCGAGTCCCGCAGCACCGGGTGCAGCTCGATGTTGGTCCGACGCAGCTCGGGCAATCGCTGCCGGGCGGTCTGCGGCGTCGCGTTGAAGACCACCGTCACCGACCGCCACCGCTGGTCCAGCCCGGCAGAGCGCAACCGCATCAGGATCACCCCGGGTGTCTCGGCAGGGCCGGCCAGCGGGAAACTGACCCGCTGCTGCACTTCACGCGCGGTTTCCAGGGCGAACACCGGCGACGAGGCACGGATCCGCAGCAGTTCGGCGTACCGGGCAGCGGTCATCTCGATCGCGGCACAGTCCGGAACCAGTGCCGGGTCGGCCAGCAGCGGGCCGGCGTACGGCCACTTGTCGGCGTTGTCGGCCGCTGGCGGCAGCCCGATGCCGAAGCCGTTGCCGTCGGCGCAGTCCCAACGGATCTGGTTGAACCAGTCCCCCGAGTTGTACGAGTTGCGGTCCAGCGACTTGGACCGCAACCGTTCACTGCCGGCGGTGACGAACCCGGCGCCCTGGGCGAGAACGGCCGTGGCAAGGGCGAGCACCTGGGCGCGGGAGCGGTCGGCGGCCGGGGTGCCGGCTGGCAGCTTGAACGCCAGCGCGTCGTAGAGGATCTCGTTGTCGTGGGCGTCGACGTAGGTCACCGCCTCCCCCGGCGCTGCCGTGTACCCGGCCGGCGCGCCGTTGTAGTCGACGTCCGCGCCGGTCACCTGGTCCCCCGACGCGCCGGTGAACCGGTAACCCGCCAGGTTGCCGGTCAGGCCGACCTTGATGACGTCCTGCTGCTGGCGCAGCCGGGCCTCCTGCTCGGCGCGGCTGCCGTTGACCGGATCCCCGTTCGGGTCGGTGAACAGTCCGCTGGCGAAGCCCTGCACCCGGGGGTTGGCGTCGAACGGCCCGCCGCCACGGACCGCGTCGCGCAGCCGGTCGGTGAAGGTGCCGATCCCGGTGCCGGCCATGTTGAGCTGGGTGGCCTGAACGAACCGGGCGTCGCCAGCGACCTCGCCGAAGTCCCAGCCTTCGCCGTAGAGCAGGATGTTGCGACCGTCGACGCCGTCGCGGGCCAGTGTCAGCTTGTCCAGCGCCGCCCGTACCGCCAGGATGTTGGCCTTGGGGTGGTGGCCCATCAGATCGAACCGAAAGCCATCCACTTTGTACGCCTTGGCCCAGGTGACCACCGAGTCGACGACCAGCCGGTCCATCATGGCGTGTTCCGGCGCGGTGTTGGCGCAACAGGTGGAGGTGGCGACGCTGCCGTCGTCGAGCAGCCGGTGGTAGTAGCCGGGCACGATCTGGTCGAGCACCGAGTGCCGGTCCACCCCGGCCGCCGACGTGTGGTTGTAGACCACGTCCAGCACCACCCGCAGCCCGGCGGCGTTGAGCCCGGCGACCATCTGCCGGAACTCGACGCTACGGGCGGCACCGTCCGGGTCGGTGGCGTAGCCGCCTTCGGGCACGGTGTAGTGCAGCGGGTCGTAACCCCAGTTGTAGCCGTCGCGGTCGGCGACCGCGGCGACGCACTCCTGCTGGCGGGGCGAGTCGGGTGGCAGGGCGGCCAGGTCGCAGTCCGGCACGGCCTGGTCGGCCCGACGTTCGGGGATGGTGGCGAAGTCGAACGTCGGCAGCAGGTGCAGGTGGGTGACGCCGGCGTCGGCCAGCGACGTCAGGTGCCGCATCCCGGCGGTACGCGGATCGGTGAACGCCAGGTACGTGCCGCGCCGCTCGGCGGGAACACTGTCGTCGGCGATGGAGAAGTCGCGGACCGACACCTCCTGGATCTGGGTACGGGTGGCCGGCACCGCCGCCGGTTTGCGCAGCCGCGCCCAGCCGGCCGGTGCCAGCGCCGGGTCGGCCAGGTCGACGATCAGCCCGTGGGTGGAGTCGGCGGCCAGCGCCACCGCGTACGGGTCGGTGACCGAGGCGGTGACCATCCGTCCGGCGGCCGGCTGCCAGGCGTCGACCTGGTAGCGGTAGTAGCGGCCGTACCAGGACAGTTCGCCGCGTACCGACCAGACCCCGGTGCGGTCGTCGCGGCGCATCGCCACGGTCCGGGGCGCGGCGGTCGGGGTGTCGTACAGCTGCAGCGCGACGGTACGGGCAGTCGGTGCCCACACCGACAGGGTCGGCCGCCGGCCAGCGAAGGTGACCCCGAGTGGGGTCTTCGTGGCGGCGGCGTACCGGTCGTCGAGCACGCCGGGCAGTTGTACGCCGGTGACCGCCAACAGGTTGCCCTCGTGGTCGCGTTCGGTGACCGCGACCTGGCCGCGCAGCGCGGTGGCGACCGCGCCATGGTGCCGCGCGTCGATGCCGAAGCTGCGGTACGCCCACAGGTGCGGGAACCTGGCCCGCTGCGCCTCGGTGAGCCCGTTGGGTCGCACGGTCAGCGGGATCGACCGGTGGTCGCCGGTGAGCTCGTCGCCGTCGACGGCCAGCCCGCCGTCCGGGGCCCAGACCAGGTCGTAGCGTTTGCCGTCGGTCGGCCCGGTGGCCCAGGCGATGGTGGACCGGTCGATCCAGTGCGCCCGCTGTGTCGTCAGGTCCAGGTCACGTCCGGTGGTGGCGACCGGTGGCAGTAGCCGCTGGGGGTCGCCGGCGAGCAGCCAGACTTCCCGACCGGCGGCGGCGAAGTCGAGCCGCTGGTCGGTGGGGAGGTCCTTGTCGTCGCCCCGGTGGATGATGTAGCTGAGCCCGGTCGCGTCGTCGGCCAGCGGCACCCGGAAGGTGACGCCGAAGTCGTCCCGCGACGCCGGCGGCAGCGGATCGGCCCACTCGGTGGGGGTGGCCGCGCCGTCCCAGACGTGCAGCCCCCAGCCGGTGTAGTCGCCGTCGGCGCGGCGGTAGTGCAGCACCGCGACGCCGTCGTCGACCGGCGGGTCGGCGTCGCCGGTGGCGTCGCGGCGGGTCGGGTAGAGCGCGGGGTCGCCCTGTTTGACCCACACCTCGCCGGTGGCGCCCACGTCGACGGTCCGGTCGACGTCGACGTCCTTCGTGCCGTCGGCGTCGACGACCAGGAAACCGACCGACTTCGCGCCGGGGGCGAGTTTCACCCAGGCGAACCGGCCGTAGCTGTCCTGCCCGACGAACGGGTGGCCGGCCGGCCAGGTGGTCTGCCAGTCCGGGTCGACGTCGCCCCAGGTGTACAGGCCCCAGTCGGCGTAGTCGCCATCGGTGCGCTGGTAGTGCACGACCAGCCAGTCCCGGGCGTCGGCCTGCGGCGGGGTGCCGACCAGCGCGGTGGTCCTGGCGGTGGCGGTCCGGTGTCTGTTGTCGCGCACCACCGCCTTGTACTCGATCCGAGTGCCGGCTGCCAACCCGGCGAGGTCGTGGTGCACCTGGTACGGGGCGTTACGCGCCCGGCCGAGCAGGGTCCACGGGCCGGTGCCGACCCGGGCGGCGACGGTGACCTCGGCGAGCGGGTCGCCGGTCACCTCGGCGGTGACGGCGGCCCGGGTGGCGACGGCGGTGCCGTCGGCGGGCGCGCTGATCGAGATCGTCGGGGCGCCGCCCGGCGCCGGGATCGGGGCGCCGGCCCGGTGCACGATCGCGGACAGCGCCGGTACGGTGACCGTGATCCGCCCGTCGGCGTCGCTGCGTACCGGCCGGTGTCGACCGTGGACGCTGGTGAAGGTGGTGCCGGGTGACCAGGTGTCGACGGTGACCTGCTGAGCGGTGGTGGCGTTGTTGACGGCGACGACGTACTCGACGCGGTCGGCCGGGTCGATGCGGGAGAAGGCGAACACGCCGGGGCCGTCGGCGGCGTACCGGGTGACCTGGATGCCGTCGCGCAGCGCCGGGTGGGCGGCGCGGAGCTTGCCGAGTGCGGCGACGCCCCGGTACAGCGGGTGGCGGCGGTCGAACTGGTCGTCGGCGTGGGTACGGTCGGTGCCGAGCAGGTCGTCGTCGAGGTAGTCGGCGACCTGGGAGGCGAACATGGTCTGCCGGGAGTCCTTGTCGCCGCCGGCGCCGGTGAAGCCCTGCTCGTCGCCGGAGTAGATCACCGGTTGCCCCCGGGTGAGGAACATCAGCTCGTGGGCGAGCAGGTCGCGACGCAGGTGGCTGGCCGGGTCGGTGCCGCCGTCGGCGATGAAGGTGCCGATGCGCCCCATGTCGTGGTTGCCGAGGAAGGTGGGCAGCCGGCCGGCGTCGGTGTCGCGGGCGGCGTACAGCGGGTCGTCGGCGTACAGGTCGGCCAGGGCGGTCGCGGAGCCGCCGTCGGCGACGTACGCACGGGCCGCCTCCTGGAAACCGAAGTCGAGGGTCGCCGGCAGGCCACCCCGACGGACGTAGGTCGAGGTGACGTCGGCGTCGGCGGAGTAGACCTCGCCGAACATGAAGAAGTCGGGTTTGCCGGCGCGGGCGGCGGCGTCGTCGATGCCCCGGCTGAACTGCGGCCAGAAGTCGAGGTTGACGTGCTTGACGGTGTCGAGTCGGTAGCCGTCGACCCCGGTGTCGCGAATCCAGTCGGCGAAGATCTTCGTCATGCCCCGGACGACCTCGGGGCGTTCGGTCCACAGGTCGTCGAGGCCGAAGAAGTCGCCGTACTCGCTGTTCTCGCCGGCGAAGGTGCTGTCACCCCGGTTGTGGTACATCGTCGGGTCGTTGAGCCAGGCGGGGACCTTGACCCGCGCGTCGGCGGGGTCGACCACCGGGGTGTACGGGAACGAGCCGGCATCGACGGTGGGGAACGTGCGGCCGCCGTCGGCGTAGTGGCGGTCCTCGAACGGGCGCCCCTGTGCGTCGCGGTACGGCTCGGTGGCCTTGTCGACGTAGGTGTAGCTGTCCTCGGCGTAGGAGATGACGTCGGCGGTGTGGTTGACGATGACGTCCAGGTAGATCTTGATGCCGCGGCCATGGGCGAGTTCGACCAGGCGCTTGAGGTCGGCGGTGCTGCCGAAGTGCGGGTCGACCCGGGTGAAGTCGGTGATCCAGTAGCCGTGGTAGCCGGCCGAGACGTCGTCGCCGCTGCCCTGCACCGGCCGGTTGGCGAAGACCGGGGCCAGCCAGATCGCGGTGGTGCCCAGGCCCTGGATGTAGTCCAGGTTGTCGATCACGCCCTGCAGGTCACCGCCCTGGT
The DNA here is from genome assembly GCF_030345095.1 of Solwaraspora sp. WMMA2056. Classification (NCBI taxonomy): domain Bacteria; kingdom Bacillati; phylum Actinomycetota; class Actinomycetes; order Micromonosporales; family Micromonosporaceae; genus Solwaraspora; species Solwaraspora sp. WMMA2056. The sequence continues at coordinate 3,900,924 of NZ_CP128360.1, read as the reverse complement.
AGAAGCCCTTGTCGGTGGGGTCGTGACCGGTGACGAGCCGGTCGCCGCGCAGGCCGCCGCGGTCGTTGCGCCGGTCGCCGTTGGCGAACCGGTCGGGCAGCAGGAAGTAGAACTGTTCGGCACGGTCCCGGTCGCCGGTGGCTGTGGCGAGGGCCGCCGACGACGGTTCGGTGCTCCATTGTGGCGCGTCGACCGCCGGCGGGGCGGCCTGGCCGGCGGTGGCGGTGGCGGTGGCGGTGGCCGGCGACGGTACGCCGAGCAGGGTTCCAGCGAGGGCGGCGGCGAGGGCGTACGGCGTCAGGCGGGACGCGCGTGGACGACAGGGTGCGGCTTCCATCGACAGCCTTCCGTTGGCGATGAGCGCACGCTAGCCCTTGCTGCAAGATTCTGCAATATCTTGCAAAGCGATGGCAGAGCATCACACCGGTGCGGTGGGTGGAGTGCGGCAGGCCGTTGGTGGGGTCAGCGCAGTCGGCAGGCCGCGCCGTTGACGGCGCACCGCTGCGGCTCTGATCCGTGGCCGCGACGCTCGAAGTGGAACCGCAGCGGCACCGAGGAGTTCCCGGCGACCGGAACACCGCTGGTGAAGATGTAGTCACGGCCGGACTGGCGCAGCGTCGCCTGCGGCGCGCCCTCTACCCAGGCGGCGTAGAGCCGGCCGACGTTGCCCGGGAACCGCAGCGTGACCGTCCAGTCACGATCCCGCCGCGAGGTGTTCACCACCAGCACCTCGGCGATGAAGGCGTCGCCGAACTGCTGCAGCACCCGGTACTGGCCGATCACCTCGGGATTGGCCGGCGGCGCCGGCGGGGTGGTCCGCGCCGGCGCGGTCGTGACGCCGGGTGGCAGCACGGTGGCCATCGCCGGACCGGTGGGCGACGGCATCATGTCCGGTGTGGGCGGCACAGGAGGCGTCGGAGAGGGGGGCGCGGGGGCGAGGATCGCCTCGCCGGACGGCGGCGGCGCGACGGCGACCAACTGGCCACCGGTGTTCACGGCGGGCGGCGAGACGGGCACCCTGGGTTCAGGTTCGGGAGCCGGCCGGTCGTCCACCGGCGGCGGAGCCTCCCCGATCGCCCGCGTCTGCATCGGTACACATCCGGCAGCCACCAGGAAAATGACCATCATGACGGCCAGTCCACTCAGGACAACTACCCACGGTGCCATTGCGATCACGTTCGACGGCGTCCACGCGACTCGAGAGGCGTGCCTGCCGTCCACGTTGACCCCCTTAGCGCGACAGCGTCCCGCGGAAGAGTAGCGATCCTGACCCGGCACGCAAAAGGGCTAGTTACTCATTAGTTAGTCGAGTGGGGTAACAGTACAGATACACACCCCATCGCGACCGACCCGCAACAGGTAGTGGAATCGCCGCCCCGGCACCGACCTACCCTCGGCGTCGAGGTACTCCCACTCGGCCTCGACGGCGATCAGGGCGGCGCTGACCTGCCGAACGTCACGGAAGCGGGCATGCGCGGCAACGATCCGGCGCACCTGGTAGTCGGCGGCCGCGCCGATGAACGACAACGCCACCGCGGCCGGGGACGAGAAGGAGAAGCTGTAGGTGTCGGCGACCACCATCGCCGGCGACGCGAAGCAGGCGGCCAACTCGGGAATGTCGCCAGCGGTCACGGCCGCCCCGTACCGGTCGAAGAAGTCGGTCAGCGCGTCCAGATCGGTCGAGGTGTCCACCCGGCCTCATCTGCCCAGAAACCTCGCGCGGCAAACCCCACCGGCGGCCGGTCGGGCACCGGGGTTGCGCCGCTAGCAAGACGGACGTACGGTTTTAATGCGATCCGCAGTCGGGGTAAGTGTTACCTCACCCGAACGATGCGGTAATCCGTACGAAAGACTGCCAGGACGACCAGGGACCAGCGGTAAGGAGTCCGACGTGGCGAGCCTCGACACCTTCGGTGCGAAGAGCCAGCTGCGCGTCGCCGACGCGAGCTACGAGATTTTCAAGATCAACACCGTGGCGGGTCACGAACACCTGCCGTACAGCCTGAAGATCCTGTTGGAGAACCTGCTCCGCACCGAGGACGGGGCCAACGTCACCGCCGAGCAGATCCGGGCACTCGGGTCCTGGGACCCGGATGCCGAACCGAGCGTGGAGATCCAGTTCACCCCGGCCCGGGTCCTGATGCAGGACTTCACCGGCGTCCCCTGCGTGGTCGACCTCGCCACCATGCGGGAGGCCGTCCGCGACCTCGGCGGCGACCCGACCAAGGTCAACCCGCTCGCCCCGGCCGAGCTGGTCATCGACCACTCGGTCATCGCCGACCTGTTCGGCCGCGAGGACGCGTTCGCCCGCAACGTCGAGCTGGAGTACGGCCGCAACAAGGAGCGTTACCAGTTCCTGCGCTGGGGCCAGACCGCGTTCAACGAGTTCAAGGTCGTACCGCCCGGTACCGGCATCGTGCACCAGGTCAACATCGAGTACCTGGCCCGTACGATCATGGAGCGCAACGGGCAGGCCTACCCGGACACCGTCGTCGGCACCGACTCGCACACCACGATGGTCAACGGCCTCGGGGTGCTCGGCTGGGGCGTCGGCGGCATCGAGGCGGAGGCCGCCATGCTCGGCCAGCCGGTCAGCATGCTGATCCCCCGGGTCGTCGGTTTCAAGCTCTCCGGCGAGGCACCCGCCGGCACCACCGCCACCGACCTGGTGCTCACCATCACCGAGATGCTGCGCCAGCACGGCGTGGTCGGCAAGTTCGTCGAGTTCTACGGCCCCGGTGTGAGCGCCGTCCCGCTGGCCAACCGGGCCACCATCGGCAACATGTCCCCCGAGTACGGCTCCACCGTCGCGATCTTCCCGATCGACGCCGAGACCATCAGCTACCTGCGACTCACCGGGCGTGACGACGCCCAGGTCGCCCTGGTCGAGGCGTACGCCAAGGAGCAGGGCCTGTGGCACGACCCGGCCGCCGAGCCGCACTACTCGGAGCGTCTCGAGCTCGACCTGTCGACGATCGAGCCGTCCCTGGCCGGGCCGAAGCGCCCGCAGGACCGGGTGCCGCTGGGCAGCGCCAAGACGATGTTCCGGTCCGCGCTGACCGACTACGTCTCCACCGACCCGACGCCGGCCGTGGCCGGACCCGCCGACGAGGCCAGCGTCGAGTCGTTCCCGGCCAGTGACCCGCCGGCCGCCGACGGTGCCGACGACCCGGCCGACAAGCCGCACGAGCTGATCAGCGCCTCGCTGGGTGCCGGCGGACGGGCCAGCAGGCCCGTCACGGTCACCGGTGCCGACGGCACCTCGTTCGAGCTCGACCACGGCGCGGTCGTGATCGCCGCGATCACCTCCTGCACCAACACCTCCAACCCGCAGGTGATGCTCGGCGCCGCGCTGCTGGCCCGCAACGCCGTCGACCGCGGCCTGACCCGCAAGCCGTGGGTGAAGACCACCCTGGCGCCGGGCTCCAAGGTCGTCATGGACTACTACGAGCGGGCCGGGCTCACCCCGTACCTGGAGAAGCTCGGCTTCCACCTGGTCGGCTACGGCTGCACCACCTGCATCGGCAACTCCGGCCCGCTGCCCGAGGAGATCTCCGCCGCCGTCAACGAGCACGACCTGACGGTGGTGTCGGTGCTCTCCGGCAACCGCAACTTCGAGGGCCGGATCAACCCGGACGTCAAGATGAACTACCTGGCCTCGCCGCCGCTGGTCGTGGCGTACGCCCTGGCCGGCACGATGGACATCGACCTGGCCAACGAGCCGCTGGGCACCGGGTCCGACGGCCAGCCGGTGTTCCTGCGCGACATCTGGCCCAGCAACGCCGAGATCGAGCAGGTCCGCGCCGGCGCGATCGGCGCGGCCGGCTTCGGTGCCGCGTACGCCGACGTGTTCGCCGGTGACGAACGGTGGCAGTCGCTGCCCACCCCGACCGGGGACACCTTCACCTGGGCCGACGAGTCCACCTACGTCCGTAAGCCCCCGTACTTCGAGGGCATGGCGCCGACGCCGCAGCCGGTGACCGACATCGCCGGCGCGCGGGTGCTGGCCAGGCTCGGCGACTCGGTGACCACCGACCACATCTCGCCGGCCGGGGCGATCAAGCCCGACTCCCCCGCCGGCCGGTACCTCACCGAGCACGGGGTGCCCCGGCACGAGTTCAACTCCTACGGGTCGCGGCGCGGCAACCACGAGGTGATGATCCGTGGCACCTTCGCCAACATCCGGTTGCGCAACCAGTTGGTGCCGGGCGTGGAGGGCGGGTTCACCGTGAACCATCTGACCGGTGAGCAGACCAGCATCTACGACGCCTCGGTGGCGTACGCGCAGGCCGGCATACCGCTGGTGGTGCTGGCCGGCAAGGAGTACGGATCCGGTTCGTCGCGGGACTGGGCGGCCAAGGGCACCATGCTGCTCGGCGTGCGGGCGGTCATCGCCGAGTCCTACGAGCGGATCCACCGCTCCAACCTGATCGGCATGGGGGTGCTGCCGCTGCAGTACCCGGCCGGGCAGGACGCGGCGTCGCTCGGGCTCACCGGGACCGAGACGATCGACATCGTCGGCGTCGACGCCCTCAACGACGGCACCACGCCGCGTACCGTCACGGTGCGGACCGACACCGGGGTCGAGTTCGACGCCGTGGTCCGCATCGACACCCCGGGCGAGGCCGACTACTACCGGCACGGCGGCATCCTGCAGTACGTGCTGCGCAAGATGCTCGCCAGCTGAGCCGACGACGCGGTGACGGTGGGCGGTGACCGGGGTTCCGGTCACCGCCCACCGTCGTGATGTGCCAAGCTCGGGGCATGGACGACAGGACGCTGCTGGACCGGATCCGCCAACTGGTCGACGAAGAGCACGAGCTGCGCACCCGGTACAGCGCCGGGCAGCTGTCCGCCGACGAGGAGCACGCCCGGTTGGGCGCGCTGGAGGAGGCGCTCGACCAGTGCTGGGACCTGTTGCGGCGGCGTCGGGCCGCCCGCGAGTCCGGGGGTGACCCCGACGCGGTCCAGCCCCGCCCGACCGGCGAGGTGGAGAGCTACCTGCAGTGACCGCAGCGGCCGGCCGACCTTCTCAGCCGGCGAGTACGGCGGCGACGGCCGGGATGACGCCGGACGCCTGACGGGTCGGGGCGTACCTGTCGTCGAGCCAGCTGCGGCCCCGGTGCAGCCAGACGCTGGGCAGCCCGGTGGCTGCGGCACCGCCGATGTCAGCCTCGGGGCTGTCGCCGACCATCCAGGCTCCACGCAGCCGCATCCGGACGCTCTGCGCGGCCAGCGCGAAGATCCTCGGGTTCGGCTTGCTGACCCCGGCCGCCTCGGAGATCACCCAGTCCGCCACGTAACGGTCGAGCCCGGTACGGCGGATCTTCGCCTCCTGCTGGCGGACCGCACCGTTGGTGACCACCACCGGGACCCACCCGGCGTCCTTGGCGATGCGCAGCGAGCAGGCGACCAAGGGATCGAGGCGGCTGTGCGCCACCACCCCGTCGTGCAGTTCCTCCACCAGGTCGACCACCGACATCCGCAGCTGGTAACGGTCGCGGATGGCGTCGGCGAGGTCCCAGCGGTCGGTCAACCCGTCGGCGTCGACGGAGATCAGCCAGTCGATGTCGTCGTACGGGGCGCTGACCGAGTTCAGGAACTCCTGACCCCACACGCGGAACGCCCCTGCCCGGTCGAGCAGGGTGTTGTCCAGATCCAGGAGCAGGAGTGGCACGGGCGCACCTTACGCGACAGCGTGTATCGCGGAACAGTCCTGCTGTGTTAAACCGCAGACTTAACAAGCCGTACGTACGGATTGCACCAGGTCGGCCCACCTGACACGATCACATCATGCCCCGGGTGAGCCAGGTCCAACTCGACGCCCGCCGCCAGGAGATCCTCGCAGCGGCGCGGGTCTGCTTCGCCCGACACGGGTACGAAGGCGCGACCGTGCGGCGGCTGGAGGAAGCGACCGGCCTGTCCCGGGGAGCCATCTTCCACCACTTCCGGGACAAGGACTCGCTGTTCCTCGCCGTCGCCGAGGACGACGCCGCCGCCATGGTCGAGACGGTGGCCCGCAACGGCCTCGTCCAGGTCATGCGGGATCTGCTGCACCGCTCCACCGCGCCGGACACCGCCGGCTGGCTGGGCAGCCAGCTGGAGGTGTCCCGACGGTTGCGTACCGACCCCGACTTCGCCCGCCGGTGGACGGCCCGGTCGGCGGCGATCGCCGAGGCCACCCGGGACCGGCTGCGGCGGCAACGCGACGCCGGAGTGCTGCGCGACGACGTACCGATCGACGTGCTGGCCCGGTTCCTGGAGCTGGCCTACGACGGGCTGGTGCTGCAACTGGCGATGGGCCGACCCGCCGGCGACCTGGGTGCCGTGCTGGACCTGGTCGAAGAGGCGGTCCGCCGGCCCCGGCGCTGAGGCGCTCCGGTGACTGGCGCGGCTGCCCCACACTGAATTCACGCGGCCCGACAAGACCCCGGAGGTGCCGCGTGGACACGGACCGCTCGCAAACCTCGGAGGCGTGATGACGTCCGGCGACACCTGGGGCATCCCCGGCCCCACCTTCCTGGCCCTGTTCGGATTCGCGGCAGCGATTCTGCTGGTGGTCAACGTGGCCTACCGGCTGCTCGCGCTGGCCGGCCGGGAGCAGACCCGGCCGGACGAGCTCACCGGCACCGAGGTCGCCTACCTCGCCGGCGGCGTCGCGCGGGCCGTCCAGGCCGCGCTCGGTGCCCTGCGGACCGCCGGAGCGATCGACGTCGCTGCCGGCGGTCGGCTGAGCGCCCCCGGGCCGCTCCCGGCCGGCGCCGACGATCTCACCGCGACCGTCCACCGCTGCGCCCGCGAGCAGCGCCGGGTCCGCGACCTGCCGGACAACATCTGGGTACGGCAGAGCCTGGACCGGCTGCACGACCGGCTGACCGATCGGGATCTGCTGGTCCCACCGGCCCGCCGCACCACCGCCCGTTGGTTGGGTGCCGCAATGCTGGCGCTGACGGGCGTCGGCGTGCTGCGGCTGATCGCCGGAATGTCGACCGGCCGCCCGATCGGCTACCTGATGCTGCTGTTGGCCCTCACCGTCCCGATCGGACTCTTCCTGACCGTCAAGGTCCCCACGGTCACCGCCGCCGGCCGGCGGGCCCTGGCGGAGTTGGCCCGCCGGCACCGGCACCTCGCGCCCAGCAACCGGCCTTCGTACGCCACCTACGGCGCGGCCGATGCCGCGATGGGGGTCGCACTGTTCGGGGCGGTAGCGCTGTGGGCGATGGATCCGGACTTCGCCCAGACCGCCGAGATCGAGCGCAACGCCACCAACTCCGGTGGGGGCGACGGCGGCGGCAGTGGCGACGGTGGTGGGGGCGACGGTGGCGGCTGCGGCGGGTGCGGCGGATGACCGGTCCGTACGGCGTCGGCATCGGCTGGCATACCGAGATCGCTGGCGTCGTGGCGGCGCTGCCCGGGCTGCGGTTCACCGAGGTGATCGCCGAGTCGGTCGACCCGGACCGGCCGCTCGACCCGCAGCTGGCCGCGCTGCGCGCACGTGGCGTGGCGGTCGTCGCGCACGGTGTACGGCTCTCCCTCGGTGGCGCCGAGCCGGTCGAGGCGGCCCGGGTCACCCGGCTGGCCCGGGTCGCGCAGCTGCTGGACGCCCCGCTGGTCAGCGAGCACATCGCGTTCGTCCGGGCCGGCGGCGTCGAGGCCGGTCATCTGCTGCCGTTGCCACGGACCCGGGCCGCCCTCGACGCGGTGGTGGCGAACGTGGCCCGCGCCCGCGCGGACCTGCCGGTGCCGCTGGCCCTCGAACCGATCGCCGCGCTCTTCGACTGGCCCGACGACGAGTTCGACGAGCCGGACTTCGTCACCGAGATCCTCGAGCGCTGTGACGCGCTGCTGCTGCTCGACGTCGCCAACGTGTACGCCAACGCCCGCAACCGGGGGCAGGATCCGGTCGCCGTACTGGAGCGGATGCCGCTGGAGCGGATCGCCTACCTGCACGTGGCCGGCGGTGCCGTCGACCACGACGGGATCTACCACGACACGCACACCGACGCGGTCCCCGCCGAGGTGCTGGGGCTGCTCGCCGACCTGTCCGCCCGCCGCCGCCCCCCGGCGGTGCTGCTGGAACGCGACGGCCACTATCCACCAGCGGCCCAGCTGCATGCCGAGCTGGACGCTATCGCGGTGGCGGCCGGGCTGGAGCCGGTCACGTGAGCCACTCGCTGCCCCCGACCGTCGGCGCCGGCGAGCTGGCCGCTGCCCAGCGGGCACTGGTCGCCGCACTCGTGACGGGCGCGGCCGACCCGGCCGGCTTCGACCGGCACCGGCTCGCGGCGGCCCGCCGGGCATTGCTGCACAAGCGGGCCGGGGAGCTGGCCCGGCACTGGCCGGGCCTGGTCCGTGCGCTCGCCGACCGGTGGCCCGCCGTATTCGTCAGCTGGGCGCGGGCCAGGACGCCGGTCGGCGGCTGGCGCGACGGCTGGGACCTGGCCCGCGAGCTGGCCGAGACCGGACAGCTTCCGGCGACCGCCCGGGCGGAACTCGCCGTCGCCGAGGTCCGCTGGCGCTACGACGGCCGGTCCGGGCCCCGACTGCGGCGGTGGCCGGCGCTGCGCCGCACGCCGGACGGCGTCGTGGTTCAGGTCGCCCGTCGGGTACGGCTGCTGCGTCGGCGACGCGCCGCACGGTAGGGCCGCCGACGGCGATGCCGACGGTGTGTAGCAGGATCGCCGTCATGGATCTGGGCCTCACCGAACGGGTGTACGTGTTGACCGGCGCGTCCCGAGGGCTCGGGTTCGCCACCGCCGCCTGTCTGGTCGCCGACGGTGCCCGGGTGGTCCTCGGGGCACGTGACCCCGACCGGCTGGCGGCTGCGGTGCGGCGGCTCGGCGGCCCGGAGCACGCCGTCGCGGTCCCGTCGGACCTGGCGGCACCCGAGGACGCCCAGCGGCTGGTGGATGCCGCGACCGACCGCTTCGGGCGGCTGGACGGTGCTCTGGTCTCGGTCGGCGGGCCGACGGCCGGCGACGCCGGTACCGTCGACGACCAGCAGTGGCGGGACGCCTTCGAGACCGTCTTCCTCGGCACCGTACGGATGGTGCGGACCGTCGCCGACGCGCTGCCGGCCGGCGGCGCGGTGGCGCTGGTGCTGTCGACCTCGGTCCGGATGCCGGTGCCGGGGCTGGGCGTCTCCAACGGGCTGCGCCCCGGGCTCGCCGCCGTCGGCAAGGAACTCGCCGACCGGTACGCCCGACGCGGCGTACGGGTGGTCAGTCTGCTGCCCGGCCGGATCATGACCGACCGCAACGCGGAGCTCTTCGCCGCCGCCCCGGATCCGCAGCAGGCCCGCGCCGACGCGCAGGCCGCGATCCCCCTCGGCCGGCTCGGCGACCCGGCGGAGTTCGGCCGGGTCGCCGCGTTCGTGCTGTCCCCGGCGGCCAGCTACCTGACCGGGCTGACCATCCCGGTCGACGGTGGCGCGCTGCCGTACCCGTGATCGCGCGGATCGCGGCCGGCGGTGCCGGACGGCTGCTGCCCGACGTCGTCGGCCCGGATCTCGACGTGCTGTTCAGCGGCATCAACCCCAGCCTGTACTCGGCAGCGGTCGGGCACCACTTCGCCCGGCCCGGTAACCGGTTCTGGCCGGCGCTGCACCGGTCCGGGTTCACCGGCCGGCAACTGCACCCGACCGAGGACCGGCTCCTGCCCGCCCTCGGCCTCGGGCTGACCAACGTGGTGCCCCGGGCCACCGCCCGCGCCGACGAGCTGCGCCCCGACGAGTTCGTCGCCGGCGCGCAGCGGCTGGCCCGGCTGGTCGAGCAGCTGCGGCCCCGGTGGATCGCGGTGGTCGGGGTGACCGCGTACCGCGCCGGGTTCGGCCGCACCCGGGCGGTGATCGGCCGGCAGGCCGAGACGGTGGCCGGCGCCCAGCTGTGGGTGCTGCCGAATCCGAGCGGACTCAACGCCCACTATCAACTGGACGACCTGGCGGCCGCGTTCGGCGAGCTGCGGCGCGCGGTCACCGGCGGGTGAGCCACGACCGGCGGCTCACCCGTGGTGTCGCTGCAGGCGTTCCCGGACCAGCTGACCGAACAACCCACCGGGCTGACCACAGTCGAGGCACTGCAGCGCCTCGTCGAGCCGGCGTCCACCGCACTGGTCGCAGCGGCCCCGGTCGCGGGGGTCGTGATAGGCGCGCAGGGCGGCGACCAGTGCCTCGGCGGCGGAGCCGGTCAACCGGACGGGGTCGGCTGCGCCGACCCGCACCTCGACCGGCACCTCGGGCGGAACCCCGTCCGACGGGCCAGGGTCGCAGCGCGCGATCCGGTCGGCGAAGTCACGCAGGGCCGCCGCGAGTGCCTCGGGTTGCATCCCGACAGCCTAGTCAGCCGCCCGGTTCGGCATCGATCGGGAAGCGCCGCGCCCCGGCGAGCGAGACCGGATCCGGGCCGGTGTCGTCGGTGTACGGCGTCGGTGAATCGGCGACGGCGAACTGGGTGCGGTAGAGCTCGGCGTAGAGCCCGCCGGCACCGATCAGCTCGGTGTGCCGGCCCCGCTCCACGATCCGGCCCTCGTCGAGCACCAGGATCTGGTCCGCGTCGCGGACCGTGGAGAGCCGGTGGGCGATCACCAACGCCGTCCGGCCGGTCAACGCCACGGACAGCGCCCGCTGCACGGCCGCCTCGGATTCGGAGTCCAGGTGGGCGGTGGCCTCGTCGAGGATGACGATCGACGGTGCCTTGAGCAGCAGCCTGGCGATCGCGATGCGCTGCTTCTCGCCGCCGGAGAAGCGGTACCCGCGCTCGCCGACGACGGTGTCCAGTCCGTCCGGCAGGGCACGGACCAGCTCGTCGACCTGGGCGCCACGCAACGCCGCCCAGAGTTCGTCGTCGGTGGCCTCCGGTCGGGCGTACCGCAGGTTCTCGGCGATCGTCTCGTGGAACAGGTGGGAGTCCTGGGTGACCACGCCGATGGTGTCCCGCAGCGAGGCGAGGGTCGCGTCCCGTACGTCCACCCCGCCGACCAGGACCTGGCCGTCGGTGACGTCGTAGACCCGGGGCACCAGCATCGCGGTGGTGCTCTTGCCTGCGCCGGAGGGCCCGACCAGCGCGACGAGCTGGCCCGGCTCGGCGGTGAACGACAGCCCGCGCAGCACCGGTTCGGCGTTGGTACGGTCCAGCGTCGCGACGTCCTCCAGCGAGGCGAGCGACACCTCGGCCGCGCTCGGGTAACGGAACCGGACGTCGCGAAACTCCAACCGGCCGGCGCCGGGCGGCACCGCGACGGCGTCGGGGCGTTCGCTGATCGACGGGGCGAGGTCGAGCACCTCGAACACCCGGTCGAAGGAGACCAGCGCGCTCATCACGTCGACCCGGACGTTGGACAGGGCGGTGAGCGGGCCGTACAGCCGGGTCAGCAGCAGGGCGAGGGTCACGACGGTGCCGGCGCTGACCGCCCCGGTGACGGCCAGCCATCCGCCGAGGCCGTAGGTGAGGGCCTGGGCCAGGGAGGCGACGAGGAGCATCGCCACGAAGAAGGTCCGAGAGTACATCGCGGACTGGATACCGATCTGGCGGACCCGGTCGGCCCGCTCTGCGAACCGTCTGGCTTCCACGTCGGGCTGGCCGAAGAGCTTGACCAGCAGCGCCCCGGCGACCCCGAACCGCTCGGTCATCGTGGCGTTCATCTTGGCGTCGAGGTCGTACGACTCGCGGGTGATCTCGGCCAACCGGCGGCCGACCCGGCGGGCCGGCACGATGAAGATCGGCAGCAGCACCAGCGACAGGGCGGTGATCTGCCAGGAGAGGGTGAACATCACGGCGGCGGTGAGCACCAACTGGATGACGTTGCTGACCACACCGGACAGGGTGGAGGTGAAGGCCCGCTGGGCACCGATCACGTCGTTGTTCAGCCGGCTGACCAGGGCGCCGGTCTGGGTGCGGGTGAAGAACTGCACCGGCATCCGCTGGACGTGGTCGTAGACCCGGGTACGCAGGTCGAGGATGATGCCCTCCCCGATACGGGCGGCGTACCAGCGTTGGGCGAGGGAGAGCAGGGCGTCGGCGACGGCGAGCCCGGCGATGAACAACGCCAGGCGCACCACGGTCGTGCCGGCATCGGCCCCGCCGGCGGTGATCGCGTTGACCACGCTGCCGGCCAGGACCGGGGTGGCGACCCCGATGCCGGCGGCCAGCACCACGGTGACCAGGAAGACGACGATGTCCCGGCGGTACGGGCCGGCGAAGGCGACGATGCGTCGGGTGGTGCCCCGGCTGACCCGGTGGGCACGCACCTGGTCACCGTCGCGCATCGCGCGCAGCATGCTCCAACTGACCCCCATGCCGCCCGGACCGCCCATCCCACCGCCACCACCAGCCATCGAAACCGGCCACCCCCACCTTCCGTGTCGCCCCTGTCGCGGACGTGTCCCCGGTCGGGTCGAACCGACTCAAGGACACCAGTGTCCCCGATGCCTCCGACAACGATCGCAGGTAACTACCGTATTCCCCTATTGGACCTTACCGGTCGGACCGGCCACCGCTGGGAGTCGTTGAGTCATTCGCCAGTGCCGGCCAGGTCCTGGAGCCGGCGGACCTGGGCGTCGCGCTCGGCGCGTAGCTGGTCCGCCGGGCTACGGTCGGTCGCCCCGGCGAGCAGTGCCTTGATCTCGACCACGGCGTCACGTGGACCGGCGAGTACGGCGGCCGCCAGGTCCGCCACCGCTGCGGACAGTTCGGCGCCGGGCACCACCAGGTTTGCCAGCCCGAGCCGCCGCGCCTCGGCGGCGTCGACCCACCGGCCGGTCACACAGATCTCCACCGCACGGGCGTAGCCGACCGTTTCGACGAGCCGACGGGTCCCGCCCAGGTCGGGCACCAGCCCGAGGGTCACCTCGGCCATCCGCAGTCGGGCCTCCTCGGTGACGATCCGCAGGTCGCAGGCGAGCGCGAGCTGAAATCCCGCGCCGACCGCCGGGCCGTGCACCGCGGCCACGCTGATCAGGTCGGGTCGCCCCAGCCAGGTGAAGGCCTCCTGGAAGCCGGCGATCTGCTCGGCCGCCCGGTCTGCGGGAAGGTCGACCAGCGCGGTTCGGAGCTGCTCGATCGCTCGCCGGTCGAGGCCGGCGGAGAAGGCCCGGCCCGCGCCACGGACCACCACCACCCGTGTGTCGCCGCGCAACTCCCGGCCGATGTCACGCAGCGCACGCCACATGTGGGGCGTCTGGGCGTTGAGCACGTCGGGCCGGTCCAACGTCACCGTCGCAACCGGCCCGTCGTAGTCGAGGCGTACGCCGTCGGTCACGGTCAACGGGGGCTCTGACCGTCGTGACGGAGGACGCGACACGCAGGTGCGGTCATCCCTTCTTGCGACGCCGAGCGCCGCCACGCTGACGCAGTTGCACGCCGGATTCGGTGAGCACCCGGTGGACGAAGCCGTAGGAACGGCCGGTGGAGGCCGCCAGGGCGCGGATGCTCTCCCCGGAGGTGTAGCGCTTGACGAGATCCTTGGCCAGGGTCTGACGCTCGGCTCCGACGATCCGGCGACCCTTCTCGGTGGTGGCGGCTGTGCCGGTGGCTGCCATGTTGATTCCTCACGTCCCAGACTGTGTGGTTCGATGCGGTCCCACCTATTAGACCGCCTCCAACGATCATGCGCCAGATATCAACTGTTCGCCAACCGACACGCACGACCGTGTCAGTTACCCGATACGGCACCCTGAGAGAATCCCCGCCGGCGGCCCCGGTTGTTCCGGTGGCAGCCGCCACACCAGCCGTGTTCATACAATTCGCGCTATCTGATAATGACGTTCACCGATACAACAGGAGGGCGACGAGAGCCGCCCGTTCATGCAAGTTCCACGAGTTCGAGCAGGTCGTCGCTCCAGGTGTCCTCGTCGCCGTCGGGCAACAGAATCGCCCGGTCAGGCTTGAGCGCCGACACCGCACCCGGGTCGTGGGTGACGAGCACGATGGCACCGGGATACCGGGCGATGGCGTCCAGAACCTGTTCACGGCTGACCGGATCCAGGTTGTTCGTCGGTTCGTCGAGCAGCAATACGTTCGCACCGGAACAGACCAGCGTCGCCAGGGCGAGCCGGGTCTTCTCCCCACCCGAGAGCACTCCAGCCGGCTTGTTCACGTCCTCACCGCTGAACAGGAACGCGCCGAGAATCTTTCGCAGGTCGGTATCGGACTGCTCCACGGCCGCACTGCGCATGTGGTCGAGCACCGACCGGTCGACGTCCAGGGTCTCGTGTTCCTGCGCGTAGTAGCCCAGCCGCAGCCCGTGCCCGGGGTGCACCGCACCGGAATCCGGCTCCAGCAGGCCCCCGAGAATCCGCAGCAGAGTCGTCTTGCCCGCGCCGTTGAGCCCGAGGATCGCCACCCGCGACCCCCGGTCGACCGCCACGTCGACCCCGGAGAAGATCTCCAACGAGCCGTACGACTTCGACAGCCCCGCGGCCGTCAGCGGCGTCTTGCCGCACGGCGCCGGGCTCGGGAAGCGGACCTTGGCCACCTTGTCCGCGACCCGTTCGTCCTCGAGGCCGGCCAGCAGCTTCTCGGCGCGCCGGGCCATGTTCTGCGCGGCCACCGTCTTCGTCGCCTTGGCCCGCATCTTGTCCGCCTGGGCGATCAGCGCCCCGGCCTTCTTCTCCGCGTTGGCGCGCTCCCGGCGGCGGCGCCGTTCGTCGGTCTCCCGCTGCTGCTGGTACGCCGTCCAGCCGACGTTGTACAGATCGACCACCGAGCGGGTGGCGTCGAGGAACCACACCTTGTTGACGACGGCGTCCAGCAGATCCACGTCGTGGCTGATCACCACCAGCCCGCCCTTGTGCCCGCCGAGGAAGCCCCGCAGCCAGCTGATCGAGTCGGCGTCGAGATGGTTGGTCGGCTCGTCGAGCAGCAGAATGCCCCCGCCGTTCTCCGCCGCGTCCCGGAACAGGATCCGGGCCAGCTCGATCCGCCGCCGCTGACCGCCGGAGAGAGTGCCGATCGTCTGCCCGAGGACCCGGTCGGGCAGCCCGAGGTTCGCGCAGATCCGGGCCGCCTCGGCTTCGGCCGCGTACCCGCCGAGCGACGCGAACTGATCCTCGAGGGTGCCGTACCGGCGGACCAGCCGCTCGTCGGTGCCCCCCTCGGCCAGCCGGGCCTCCAGCTCGGCCATCTGCGACATCAGGGTGTCCAACCCCCGGGCCGACAGGACCCGGTCGCGGGCGGTCACGTTCAGGTCGCCGGTACGCGGATCCTGCGGCAGGTAGCCGACGGCGCTGCGCCGCTCGATCTGCCCCGCGTACGGCAGTCCCTCGCCCGCCAGGACCTTGAGCGTGGTGGTCTTGCCCGCGCCGTTGCGGCCGACCAGACCGATCCGGTCGCCGGGCTGCACCCGCAGCGTGGTGTCGGAGAGCAGGATTCGCGACCCCGCGCGGAGTTCCAGGCCGGTTGCGGTGATCATCGGTGACTCGCTCCTGATGTCGAGGGCTGACTCGCGGACATGACAAAGCGCCGACAGGTCGTCGACCGTCGGCGCGGGGCGGTTCAGCCTTCGCAGAGCAGCACGGGCCCATACTACCGGTGCGCCGGCCACGGCTCCCAGCCGATTACCGTCGGCACGCGGTGGCCTGCCCGCCGACCCGGCCGACTCCGACGCGACGCGGTGTCCCGGCCCGGTCCGACCGGTGTCCCGGCCCGGTCACCACGGGCCGGAACAGACCCGCCAGGTGCCCCGCTCGGCCACCACGGTGAACTCCACCACCCGCGCGGTGCCGGACGGCCCGGTCAGCCGGACCCCGCCACCGCCGAGGTCGGGTCCGGGCCCGGTCGTGCCGCACCCACCCAGTGGTCGGCGATCTGCAGTCCCCGGGTCCACCGGGTGAAGTCGGTCCGGGCGAGCCGCGCCCGGACCGGCGCGCAGAGCAGGTCGTAGGCCGCCGCCGGAGCGGCCTGGTCGAGGCGGCTGACGAAGGTCGCGGCGGCGGTCCGCGCGGCCACCTCCGGCGGTTGCCGGTTGCCGAGGAACAGTCCGGCGACCCCTGCGGTCACCGCGGCCCAGAGCACCAGCACCACGCCGACCGTGACACCCTGCCGGGTGAACGGGTGGGACAGGCGGGGCAGCCGGGGGATCATTCCCGGCAGGTTAGCGAAGCGACGCTCGCGACGCCGCCGGGCGAGACCACCGAAACCTGGCCGAACGCCGCACAACTCCGCCGACGGGTTGATGCGACGTGCTGGCCAGGGATGTTAGGCACATCAGGCGCGCGTAACGATCACCTGACTCCCTGGAGACGACACTCATGCTGCCCGGTGGGATGATGCCCATAACCCAGCTCATCGCGATGGTTCGCAGTACCTCACCGCGACAGGCCGTCGGGTTGCTGGCGGCGATGCCCGCCGACCGGATCCCGGTCGCGGTCGCGGAACTGACGACGTCCGACCTGATCCGGCTCCTCCCCGCCGCCAGCGACGACCTGCGGGCCAAGTTGATGAGGCTGCTGAGCACCGAGCAGCTGGGCGACTACGCGCGCAGCCTGCCGACCGCAGAAGCGGTGGCGGTGCTGAGCCGGCTCCCCGCCGAACAGGTCCGCGCGGTCGCCGACCGGTTGCCGCAGCCGACAATGGCCGCACTGCTCACCGCGCTCTCCACCGACCAGCAGAACGAACTGCTGTCGGTCATGCGTCCGCAGCAGGCTCAGGCTGCCTGGGCGGGTACCTACCAGCGGGAGGTCGCCGAGGCGCTGGCCCGGGCGAACGCCGAGGTGAGCATCCCCGCCGACGCTCTTCCCGGCATCGTGCTGGTGCAGTTGTTCGGCTGGCAGATCACGGTGGCGGCGCGCCGCGACGACGACGGGCGGATCGCCGTACGGGACGCCGAGGACGCCGCGTACCGGCTACGCGCCAACGCGGCGCTGGCAGTCACCGACTACCAGCCCGCGTCGGACGTGCTGGACTACTGCGACGAGGCCCGCAAACAGGGGCGGCCGATCAGTGCGGTCGGCTGGGTGGACAACCGGCACGACGGCTACCTCAAGCGGGCCCTGGTCAGTCTGGTCCACTAACGGGACGCCGGTGCCGGGGTCCAGATCATCCCGAGCCGGTCGACCTCGGTGCCGGCGCGGCCGTGGAAGCCGCCGATCTGCCAGCCGGCCGGGGCGACGTAGGTGACCGTGTCGCTGGTCGGCGTACCGGCGGCCAGCACCCGGCCCAGGTTGGTGACGAACCGCGCGGAGAAGACCCGGGTCCGGCCGTCGCGCTGGCCCCGGGTCAGGGTCGCCTGGGTGAGGTACTCCCCCGGGGCCAGGTCCAGGCTGGTCAGGTTCCCGCCGGCACCACCGTGGGTAAGGGTCGGCCCGTCGGACAGGGTCAGCGACACCTGGTCCAGCCTGGCTCCACCGCGTACGGCGATCCGGCCGACCTGGCCGCCGGGGCGGACCTGGTCCACGTCGGTGAACGGGGTGCCGTGCGGGCCGCCCCAGTCGTCGCTCATCCGCAGGTCGGCGGCGAGACTCCAGCGCAGGGTGGCGGCGATCGGGTAGTGGTCCGACAGCGGCCGGCCGGCGGGGTCGAGGAACGCGGCGTTGTCGTTGGCGTAGCTCACCAGGTCCAGATCGATGAGCCGGTTGCCCCGGTAGAGGATCTTGTCGACCACCTCGCAAGCGGAGGTGACCTGCGCCGGGTCGCAGACCAGGGCCGGGCTGCCGGCGGCCGGCGGTACACCGCCACGCTCGGCCTGGACCCAGGCGTCGGTGAGCCCGGCGGCGCTGGCGAGGTCGCGGATGTTGTCCCCGGCCCGGGTCCACCGGGTGTTGGTGTCACCGGCGACGACCACCGCGATGCCCGCTGAGTTGGCCAGGATGTACTCGGTCAGCTGGGTGATGTTGGCCCGGCGGGCGGCCAGGTCGGCGTCGGTGCTGCCGGCGTTGGGGTGGGCGTTGTAGAAGTCGATTCCGACGCCCTCGGCCAGTCGGATCCGGGTGCGGGTGAAGCCCTTCGGGGTGAGGCAGTCCGTGCCGTTGCAGGTGTTCCAGCGCACCCGGGTCAGGTCGGAGTACGGATGGTGCGACAGTGTGTTGAGGCCGTCCCCGAAGGGCACGCCGCCGCTCGTGGGCGTCCGGTGTGGATGGTTGTTGGCCGCGTACAGGTCGGCGTGGTAGTTGAAGTCCTCCTGGACGTGGACCACGTCGTAGGCGTCGATGCGCTGCCCGATCGGTCGGGTGTTGACGGCGGGGTTGCCGCTGGAGAGCCAGGCCGGCAGGCCGGCGACGTTGTAGGTCAGCACCGAGACGGTGCCCGTGACGGCCGGGTCGGCGGTCACGGCGACCGACGCCGGGTCGGCGGGGGTCGCCGTCGGGCCGGTGGCGGTGGCCGACGCGGCGGCGGGCATCGGTCCGGCGGCGAGTCCGCCGGTGATCGCGAGTGTCGCGACGAGGCCGCCGATGGTCCGGCGACGCCCCAGCGGTCGAGGTCTGCGCATCGGTTGTCCCTTCTGTTCAGTCTGGCAGGAAATGCCCGACAATAATCGAGCCAGCTAAATCTTCCGCACCGGCACGGCGCCTGGCTACCATCCAGTAACTGAATTTTTTTCACTTCTGGCCATCGGGGGTCAACCCCCGCCCACCGATGGAGGCGTACATGCCCCTGCGCACCGCAATCACCAGACCCGTGGTCGCCGTCCTGACCGCCGCCGCGCTCGGCGGTGGGACCCTCGCCGTACCGGCCACGGCCGCCGCGCCACCTGACACCCCAGCTCCGGTGACCACCCTCGACCAGTCCCCCGCCACCGCGTCCACCACCGTGGACCACTGCCTTGACGAGTGCGCCGACATCCTGCCGCCCGGGCAGAACGGCAACGCCACCCTCGTCGACATCCTCGGCCACCAGGCCTTCGGCACCTACCCGCCGCACGCCCGCGACCAGCTCGACCGCTACGCCAGACTGGTCTACGGCTACGCCGGCCTGGCCGACGAACAGATCGACACCTTCTTCACCGACGCGTCCTTCGGCGTACCCGTCGGACAGGTCGCCCGCAGCTACCAGCCCCGAGCCGACGTGACCGTCGTACGGGACAGGGCCACCGGCGTACCGCACGTCACCGGGACCACCCGGGCCGGCACCATGTACGGTGCCGGCTACGCCGGAGCCGAGGACCGGCTGTTCACCATGGACCTGCTGCGCCACGTCGGACGCGGCACTCTCACCTCGTTCGCCGGCGGCGCCCCGGGTAACCGGGAGCTGGAGCAGAGCCTGTGGCGCACCGCGCCGTACACCCAGGCCGACCTCGACGCGCAGGTCACCGCGCTGCGTCAGCGCGGCGACCGGGGCGAGCTGCTCTACCAGGACGTCACCGCCTACGTGGCCGGCGTCAACGCCTACATCCGCGACTGCATGGCCGCCCGCAACTGCCCCGGCGAGTACGTCCTCACCGGGCACCTCGACGCGATCACCAACGCCGGCGGGCCGAAGCCGTTCCAGCTGACCGACCTGATCGCCATCGCCGGGGTCATCGGCGGACTCTTCGGCGGCGGAGGCGGCACCGAGATGCAGTCCGCGCTGGTCCGGGTGGCCGCCCAGGCCCGCTACGGACCGGTCGTCGGTGACCAGGTATGGCAGGGGTTCCGCGCCGCCAACGACCCGGAGACGGTGCTGACCCTGCACGACGGGCAGAGCTTCCCGTACGGCGCCAGCCCGGCCGACGCCACCAGTGTGGTGCTGCCCGACGCCGGCACCGCGCGGGTCGAGCCGGTGGTCACCGACCCCACCGGCTCGGCCGTCCCGACGGCGGCAGCGGCCGACGACGGGCCAACCGCCGGTGCCGCCGCCCTCGCCGGGCTCACCATCGGCGCGGCCCCGCGTGGCATGTCCAACGCGGTCGTGATCGGCGCCGAGCACTCCGCCACCGGACACCCGATCGCGGTCTTCGGCCCGCAGACCGGCTACTTCGCCCCGCAACTGCTGATGGTCCAGGAGCTGCAGGGACCGGGGATCAGCGCCCGGGGTGTCGCGTTCGCCGGGCTCAACCTCTACGTCCTGCTCGGTCGGGGAGCCGACTACGCGTGGAGCGCCACCTCGTCCATCCACGACATCACCGACACGTACGCCGTACCGCTGTGCAACCCCGACGGTGCCGCCCCGACGCTGGCCAGCAACCACTACCGGTACCGGGGGCAGTGCCTGGCGATGGAGGAGCTGTCGCACGTCAACCGCTGGTCGCCCACGGTGGCCGACCCCACCCCGGCCGGGTCGTACCGGCTGGTCACCTGGCGGACCCGGCTCGGCCTGGTCGGCTGGCGGGCGCTGGTCGACGGCCAGCCGCACGCCTTCACCCAGCTGCGGTCCACCTACCGGCACGAGGCCGACTCGGCGATCGGGTTCCAGATGTTCAACGACCCGGCCGTGATGGGCACCGCGGCCGACTTCATCGACACCGCCGACAACGTCGAGTTCGCCTTCAACTGGTTCTACGTCAACTCGACCGAGTCCGCGACGTTCACCTCCGGACGCAACCCGGTCCGCGCCCCCGGTGCCGACCCGAACCTGCCGATGCGGGCCGATCCGGCGTACGAATGGCTCGACTACGACCCGGCCACCAACACCGCCCGGTACGCCCCGGCGTCGTCGAAGCCGCAGTCGATCGACCAGGACTACTACATCAGCTGGAACAACAAGCAGGCCAAGGACTTCGGTGCCGCCGACGGCAACTTCAGCTTCGGTGCCGTGCACCGGGGCGACCTGCTCGACGTACCGGTCCGGGCCGCCGTGGCGGCCGGACGCACGCTCGACCGCGCCGACGTGGTCGCCCTGGTGCAGCGGGCCGGACTGACCGACCTGCGCGGCGCCGAGGTGCTCGGCACCATCCTGCGGGTGCTCGACAGCCAGCCGGTCACCGATTCGGCGCTGGCCGACGCCATCGCGGCGCTACGGGCCTGGCACGCCGACGGCGCGCTGCGGGTGGAGACCACCGCCGGCAGCAAGGTCTACCGGCACGCCGAGGCGATCCGGGTGCTCGACGCATGGTGGCCGCTGCTGGTCCGGGCACAGTTCCGGCCCGGACTCGGCGACGGGCTCTACCGGTCGCTGATCGACGCTCTGATGATCAACGAGTCGCCGTCCGGGCAGCAACGCGGCGACGTCTCCCAACTGCCCACGTCGGCCAACTCGGCGCAGACCCACAAGGGCTCGTCGTTCCAGTACGGCTGGTGGGGCTACGTCGACAAGGACCTGCGCGCCGTCCTCGGCGAACCGGTCGCGGCCGGCCTGGGCGACACCTTCTGCGGCGGCGGGTCACCGGCGGCGTGCCGGCAGGTGCTGCTGGACAGCCTGCGGGCGGCGCTGGCCGAACCGGCGACGACCACCTATCCGGGGGACGCGTACTGCGCGGCCGGCGACCAGTGGTGCGCCGACGCGATCGTGCACTCCCCACTGGGTGGCATCAACCAGGCGCTGATCGCCTGGCAGAACCGCCCCACCTACCAGCAGGTGGTGTCCTTCCCGGCCGGCCGGGGCGACGACGTGACCAACCTGGCCGCCGGCCGGCCGGTCAGCGCCAGCAGCAGCCAGCTGGGCAACCCGGTCGGCCGGGCGGTCGACGGCCACCGGGGCACCCGGTGGGCCAGCGACTGGTCCGACGACCAGTGGCTCCGCGTCGACCTGGGCGGTGCCCGCCCGGTCGGCCGGGCGGTGCTGCACTGGGAGGCGGCCTACGGCCGGGCGTACCGGATCGAGGTCTCCGACGACGGCACCGCCTGGCGGACCGTCTGGTCCACCACCGTCGGTGACGGCGGCACCGACGTCGCCGCCTTCCCGGTGACCACGGCCCGGTACCTGCGGCTGGTCGGCGTCACCCGGGGCAGCCAGTACGGCTACTCGCTCTACGAACTCGAGGTGTACGGCAGGTAGCAGACGCGACGGCGGGGTGGGCGGTCCGGCCAGGACCGCCCACCCCGCCGTCGCGTGTCGTCGGGTCAGACGTTGAACCCGAGGGCCCGCAGCTGGTCCCGGCCCTCGTCGGTGATCTTGTCCGGCCCCCACGGCGGCAGCCAGACCCAGTTGATCCGGATGTCGGAGACCAGGCCACCGCCCGGTCCGGTGGTCAACGCCTGGCGGGCCTGATCCTCGATGACGTCGGTCAGCGGGCACGCCGCGCTGGTCAACGTCATGTCGATGGTCGCGACGTTGTCGTCGTCGACGTGCAGGCCGTACACCAGGCCGAGGTCGACGACGTTGATGCCGAGCTCCGGGTCGACGACGTCCTTCATCGCCTCCTCGATGTCGGCCAGTGCCGGCCGACCGGCCGGGGTGGCCCCGGCCGCCGTACCGGCACCGTTGGACGTACCGGCGGCAGCATCGGTCGACTCCGCCACCGGCGTCGCCTCGGTCATGGTCTCTTCGGCACTCATAGCGTCACCTCCGGGCTCGCGCCCACACCGGCGCGTGCCGCGGCGTCCTTGAACGCCATCCACGGCAGCAGCGCACACTTCACCCGGGCCGGGTAGCGCGCCACTCCGGCGAACGCCACCCCGTCACCCAGCACATCCTCGTCCGGCTCGACCTGGCCACGGCCGGACACCAGTTCGACGAAGGCGCCGTGCACCGCGAACGCCTCGTCGGCCGACCGTCCGTCGACCAACTCGTACAGCACGCTGGCCGACGCCTGGCTGATCGAGCAGCCCTGGCCGTCGTGGGACACCCCGAGCCGGTCGTCGTCGCCCAGACTCACCCGTACGGTGATCTCGTCGCCGCAGGTCGGGTTGACGTGGTGCGCCTCCGCCGCGTAGGGCTCCCGCAGGCCACGCCCCTGTGGACGCTTGTAGTGGTCCAGGATGATCTCCTGGTACAGCTGGTCGAGCTCCATCAGTCGAAGACCTTCCGCGCCTGTTCCAGTCCGCGCACCAGCGCGTCCACCTCGCCGGTCGTGGTGTAGAGGTAGAACGACGCCCGGGTGGTCGCCGGGACGCCGTAGCGGACGCAGACCGGACGGGCGCAGTGGTGGCCGACCCGGACCTGCACGCCCTGGGCGTCGAGGATCTGCCCCACGTCGTGCGGGTGGATCCCGTCCAGCGCGAACGACACCGTACCGCCGCGCCCGGCAGGTGTCGGCGGGCCGACGATCCGCAGACCCGGCACGGTGGCCAGGGCATCCAGGGCGTACGCGGTGACCTGCTCCTCGTGCGCGGCGACCGCAGGCATGCCCAGTGCGGTGAGGTAGTCGACAGCGGCGCCGAGGCCGACCGCCTGGGCGATCGGCGGCGTCCCGGCCTCGAACCGGGCCGGCGCCGGGGCGAACGTGGAACCACTCATCGACACCGTCTCGATCATCGAGCCGCCGCCGAGTACCGGTGGCATCACGTCGAGCAGCGCCGCCCGGCCCCACAGCACCCCGATCCCGGTCGGACCGCACATCTTGTGCCCGGTGAAGGCGATGAAGTCGGCGTCCAGCGCCGCCACGTCCACCGGCCGGTGCGGCACCGACTGGGAGCAGTCCAGCAGCAGCAGGGCGCCGACCTCGCGGACCCGGCGGGTGATGGCGGTCAGGTCGTTGACCGTGCCGAGGATGTTCGACATGTGTACCAGGGAGACCAGTTTGGTCCGCTCGGTGATCAGCCCGGTCAGGTCCGACTCGTCGAGTCGGCCGTCGGAGGTGAGCCCGAACCAGCGCAGCGTGGCGCCGGTACGTTCGCACAGCAGCTGCCAGGGGACGATGTTCGAGTGGTGCTCCATCTCGGAGATCACCACCTCGTCACCGGGGCCGAGCCGCAACCGGGGGTCGGCGCCGGCACCAGCGCCGGTCGAGGCGTTGGCGAAGGCGTACGCGACGAGGTTGATCGCCTCGGTGGAGTTCTTGGTGAAGACCACCTCGTCCGGGCTGGCCGCGCCGATGAACGCGGCCAGCTTGGCCCGGGCACCCTCGTACGCCTCGGTCGACTCGGTGCCCAGGGTGTGCACCGACCGGGCGACGTTGGCGTTGTGCTGCTGGTAGTAGTCGGACAGCGCGTCGAGCACCTGGCGGGGTTTCTGGGAGGTGTTGGCGCTGTCCAGATACACCAGCGGGTGGCCGTTGACCTGCCGGCCGAGGATCGGGAAGTCCGCCCGGACCGCATCGACGTCCAACATGGATGGACCGTCGGGGGCCGGCGTGTCCCGGGGGATGGCTATGGTGCTCATCGGCTCGACGCCGCCCTTCTGCACGGATCGTGAGGTGGTCCCGGCGCCCGGTCAGGCCGCAGCCGTGCCGGCACCCGCGACGTACCGCTCGTAGCCTTCGGCTTCCAGCTTCTCCGCCAGCTCCGGGCCGCCCTCCTCGACGATCCGACCGCCGACGAAGACGTGCACGAAGTCCGGCTTGATGTAACGCAGGATCCGGGTGTAGTGGGTGATCAGCAGCAGACCGGTCTGGCCCGCGTCCCGTACCCGGTTGACCCCCTCGCTGACCACCCGCAGCGCGTCGATGTCGAGCCCGGAGTCGGTCTCGTCGAGGATGGCCATCTTCGGCTTGAGCAGCTCCAGCTGCACGATCTCGTGCCGCTTCTTCTCACCGCCGGAGAAGCCCTCGTTGACGTTGCGCTGGGCGAACGCCGGGTCCATCTGCAGCCGCTCCATGGCACCGCGCAGCTCACCGGCCCAGGTGCGCAGCTTCGGCGCCGTGCCGTCGACCGCGGTCTTGGCGGTACGCAGGAAGTTCGCCACCGACACCCCGGGCACCTCGACCGGGTACTGCATGGCGAGGAACAGCCCGACGCGGGCCCGCTCGTCGACCGACATGGCGAGCACGTCTTCGCCGTCGAGCAGCACCTCACCGCCGGTGATCTCGTACTTGGGGTGGCCGGCGATCGAGTACGCCAGCGTCGACTTGCCGGAGCCGTTCGGGCCCATGATGGCGTGCGTCTCCCCCGACCGGATGGTCAACGTCACCCCGGCCAGGATCGGCTTGAGCTCGCCTTCCGGCAGCTTGACCGACACCTGCAGGTCGCGGATCTCCAGAACGCTCATGGTACGGCTACTCCATTGCTCGGCGTCAGACTGACGTAGATGTCGCCGTCGCGGATCTCGACGGGAAAGACGGGGACGGGTTCAGTGGCGGGCAGGCCGGTGGGCTGCCCGGTCCGCAGGTCGAACCGGGAGCCGTGCAGCCAGCACTCCAGGGTGCAGCCGTCGACCTCGCCCTCGGAGAGGGCGACCGCGGCGTGCGAACACTGGTCGTGCACCGCGTGGAAGGCACCCTCGTCGGTGTGCACGACGGCGACCGGTACGCCGTCGATGTCGGCGCTGACCGCCGATCCGGACGGGATCTCGGCGGTGGCGCAGACCCGGATCAGGTCGGACATGGTCAGCGGATCTCCTCGGCGACCACCCCGGGCTGGCCCGGTACGGTCGGTGCCACACCGGCACCGGTCACGGTCGGGGCGCCGGTGGTCTCGGCACCGGCTTCGACGGCCGATTCGGCGCGCACGAGTCGCTGCTCGATGGCGTCGCCGAGCCGGTCACGCAGCTCGGCGACCGGGATCTTGTTGACCAGCTCGGTGAAGAAGCCCCGGACCACCAGTTTGCGGGCCTCGGCCTCCGGGATGCCCCGGGCCATCAGGTAGAACAGCTGCTCGTCGTCGAACCGGCCGGTGGCGCTGGCGTGCCCGGCCCCGGCCACCTCACCGGTCTCGATCTCCAGGTTGGGCACCGAGTCGGCGCGCGCGCCGTCGGTCAGCAGCAGGTTCCGGTTGATCTCGTACGTGTCGGTGCCGGTCGCCTCGGCCCGGATCAACACGTCGCCGACCCAGACGGTGTGTGCGCTGGCGCCCTGCAGCGCCCCCCGGTAGCCGACGTTGCTACGGCAGTCGGGCACCGTGTGGTCCACCAGCTGCCGGTGCTCCAGGTGCTGACCGGCGTCGGCGAAGTAGAGGCCGAACAGTTCGGCGTCGCCACCCCGGCCGGTGTACTCGACGCTGGTGAACTGCCGGACCAGGTCCCCGCCGAGGGTCACCTGGACGTGGACGACCCGGGCGTCGCGGCCGAGCCGGAACTTCACGTGCTGCGCCTGCACCGCGTCGGACGCCCAGTCCGCGACGGTGACCAGGGTCAGCGCGGCACCGTCTCCGACGATCACCTCGACGTTGTCTGCCAGCGTGGTCGCGCCGACCTGCTCGAGGACCAGGGTCGCCTCGGCGAACCGGCCGACGTCGACCAGGGTGTGGCCGTACGCGATCGCGTCCGTGCCGTCGCCGCTGACCGTGATCACCGCGGCCTGTGTCGGGGTGGCCTCGGGGGCCACCTCGACCAGCAGCGCGTCGGCGGCCAGCCCGTAGGCGAGCGCGCTGATCCGGTCGATCGGGGTCAGCACGCTGCCGATCCGGGGATCGGACCGGTCGACGCGGCGCGCCGTCACCCCGGCGGGCAGGTCGGCGTACCGGTGGGTGAGCGACCCGGTGGCCGCCGGGGTCCCGGTGGCGAGCCCGCGCAACCGCTTGAGCGGGGTGAACCGCCACTCCTCCTCCAGGCCGGTGATGGCCGGGAAGTCGGCGACGTCGTGTGAGCGCAGCGCCTGGGACTTGGTCTTCGGCGGCGCGGAGGCCTGAATAGTCATCTCTTCCTGTTCTCGGCGGTTTCTCGACGGCCGGTGCACACCGGCGACGGGTACGGGCAGGGTCGGGCCAGGTCAGCCGACCGCACCCTCCATCTGCAGCTCGATGAGGCGGTTGAGCTCCAGGGCGTACTCCATGGGGAGTTCCTTGGCGATCGGCTCGATGAAGCCACGCACGATCATGGCCATCGCCTCGTCCTCGCTCAGGCCCCGGCTCATCAGGTAGAACAGCTGGTCCTCGCTGACCTTGGAGACGGTCGCCTCGTGCCCCATGGCCACGTCGTCCTCACGGATGTCGACGTACGGGTAGGTGTCCGACCGGGAGATCGCGTCGACCAGCAGGGCGTCGCACTTGACCGTGGACCGGCTGTGCTGCGAACCCTCCAGGACCTGGACCAGGCCACGGTAGGAGGTGCGTCCGCCGCCCCGGGCGATGGACTTGGAGACGATCGTCGAGGAGGTGTGCGGGGCCGCGTGCACCATCTTCGCGCCGGCGTCCTGGTGCTGCCCCTCGCCGGCCATCGCCACCGAGAGCACCTCGCCCTTGGCGTGGGCACCGGTCATGTAGACCGCCGGGTACTTCATGGTGACCTTGGAACCGATGTTGCCGTCGATCCACTCCATGGTGGCGCCTTCGTGGCAGACGGCCCGCTTGGTGACCAGGTTGTAGACGTTGTTGGACCAGTTCTGGATGGTCGTGTAACGGCAGCGGGCGTTCTTCTTCACGATGATCTCGACCACTGCGGAGTGCAGCGAGTCGGAGGAGTAGATCGGCGCGGTGCAGCCCTCGACGTAGTGCACGTAGGCACCCTCGTCGACGATGATCAGCGTCCGCTCGAACTGGCCCATGTTCTCGGTGTTGATCCGGAAGTAGGCCTGCAGCGGGATCTCGACGTGCACGCCCTTCGGCACGTAGATGAACGATCCGCCGGACCAGACCGAGGTGTTCAGCGCGGCGAACTTGTTGTCACCGACCGGGATGACGGTGCCGAAGTACTCCTTGAAGAGGTCCTCGTGCTCCTTGAGGGCGGTGTCGGTGTCGAGGAAGACGACCCCCTGCTCCTCCAGGTCCTCCCGGATCTTGTGGTAGACCACCTCGGACTCGTACTGGGCGGCGACGCCGGCGATCAGCCGCTGCTTCTCGGCCTCCGGGATGCCCAGCTTGTCGTAGGTGTTCTTGATCTCCTCCGGCAGTTCCTCCCAGCTGGTGGCCTGCTTCTCGGTGGAGCGCACGAAGTACTTGATGTTGTCGAAGTCGATGCCGGTCAGGTCGGCGCCCCAGGCCGGCATCGGCTTGCGGCCGAACAGCCGCAGGCCCTTGAGCCGCAGGTCGAGCATCCACTGCGGCTCGCTCTTCTTGGCGGAGATGTCGCGCACGACCGCCTCGTTGAGCCCGCGCGTGGCGGCGGCACCGGCCACGTCGCGGTCGGCCCAGCCGTACTCGTACCGGCCGAGGGCCGCGAGGTGCTCCTCCTGGGAGATGGGCGCGACGGTCTGCTCGGTCATCTATCTGTCCTCACAGTGCTGGTGACGTGGTTGGTCGGTGGATCGGTCGGGTGCGTGCCACGGGTCGCGGCGACACCGGTCGAGGTGGCCTCCGCCCGGCGTGGGTCCGGAATGTGCGTGGTGCACACTCCGTCACCGTGGGCGATGGTGGCCAGGCGCTGCACGTGGGTGCCGATGAGGCGCGAGATCACCGCGGTCTCGGCCTCGCACAGCTGGGGGAACTCGGCAGCCACGTGCGCCACGGGGCAGTGGTGCTGACACAACTGCCCCCCGGACGCGATCGTGGACGCGTTGGCAGCGTAGCCCTCCGCGCTGAGCGCCTCGGCGAGTGCCTCGGCGCGGGCCAGCGGATCGTCACCCGCCTGGTCGATGGCCGCCCGGCAGCGGGCCTCCAGCCCGGCCACCTGGGCGGCGGCGAACTCCTCCACGGCGGCGTCGCCGCCGTGGCCGGCGATCCAGCGCAGTGCGGCGGCGGCCATGCTGTCGTAGCGGTAGCGCCCGTGGCGCGAGCGCGCGGTGTCAGTGAGCCGGAAGACCTTCGCCGGGCGGCCCCGACGTCGGTCGCTGCGGGCCGGAGCGTCGCGGGCCACCACGTCGCCGTCGGCGAGCATGGCGTCCAGGTGCCGGCGGATCGCCGCCGGGCTCAGGCCCAGCTCCGCACCGAGCTGCGCGGCGGTGGCCGCACCTCGCTCCAGCAGCAGGGTGACCAGCCGGTCACGGGTACGCCCGTCCGGGCCGGCGACGACCGCACCGGTCGTCGACCCGCCCACCGGCAGACCCACCCTGTTTTTCACTACGCCAACGTTACGTATTTCCGGGGGCACCCGCAAACAGGCTGCCGGTGATCCACCACACCGCCACCGGAAGTGACCGGACGGCGGATGCCGGCGACCATGCCCGCCCCGGGCGTGTCCCGCTGGCGGCGACGGGCCGCGCGGGTGCCGACCCGGCCGGTCACCGGGCGCGCACCGCACCGCTGTGGCGTCGGCCACATGCGTACGATTGCGTACCGTGACCGACTCCCGCCGGCAGTTCGCCTCACCCGTCCTGGTACGCAGGCTCAGCCTCGCCTCGTTGATCGCCAACGTGGCGATCGTGGTGACCGGCGGTGGGGTGCGGCTCACCGGCTCCGGGCTCGGCTGCCCGACCTGGCCCCGCTGCACCGAGGACTCGTACGTCACCACCCCCGAGATGGGCATCCTCGGCGTCATCGAGTTCGGCAACCGGGTGCTCGGCATCCTGGTCGGCCTGATCGCGCTCGCCACCCTGGTCGCGGTGCTGGTGGGCCGGCCCCGACGGCCGGACCTGCGCGGGCCGGCGCTCGGCGTGCTGGGACTGGTGATCCTGCAGGGCGTGATCGGCGGGATCAGTGTCCGGGTGCAGCTCAACCCGTGGGTCGTCGCACTGCACTTCATGCTGTCGATGGTGGCGCTGGCGGTGGCGTACACCCTCTGGCGACGGGCCCGCGACGGTGGCCGCACCGACGCCGACACCGTGCCCCGGCCACTACGTCACCTCGCCTTCGCGATCGTCACGGTGAGCTTCGCGGTCCTGGTGCTCGGCACCGTGGTGACCGGCAGCGGTCCACACGCCGGCGACGCCGACGCCGGGCGCACCGGGCTGGACCCGCAGGCCATGTCGCAGCTGCACGCCAACTCGGTGGCGCTGCTGGTCGGGCTCTCGATCGCCTGGTGGTTCGCCCTGCGCGCGATCGGCGCCGGCCGCCCGGCGGTACGCGCGGCGGTGGTCCTGATCGTCGTCGAGCTGGCCCAGGGGCTGATCGGTGTGGTGCAGTACCTCACCAACCTGCCGGTGGCGCTGGTCAGCGCCCACATGCTCGGGGCCTGCCTGGTCTGGCTGGCCACCCTGGCGGCGCTCTGGTCGACCCGTGGGCGGGCCGCGCAGGCCGGTGGGGCCGCGGAGACGACGCCGGGAGCTGCCGCAGCCGCCGACCACGACGCCCGCCCGCTGGCCGCAGCGAGGCCGTGACCGACCACCAGGCCGCCATAGGGCCGTGACCGGCCACCACGACGCCGGGCCTGGATCGGTCTGAAGACGGCTGAATACCGCTGACCTCTCCTCATAGCGGAAAGTACCGGTAAGGCTACGCAGGTGCCGGAGCATCGCCGCCGGCACGACGATCCGGGTGCGGCAGCCGAGGTTCCCCCGTGCCGTGGCTGCCGCGCCCCTGGTTCGCGCGAGGGTGGCCGGACCGCGGGACGATCCGCACCCGCCGGTCCGCCCGCTCTGCTCGCGCGGCGAGCCACGGAGCAACCTCCGCCTTCCGCGCGCCCTCCCCGACGCCGATCCTCCCTCGGAGTTCCCGCGTGTCCCAATTACGTTCCCGTCAACCGGGCACCGTCGCCGCCACGCTGGCCCGGTCCCGGCTCGGAGTACCCCAGGTGCTCTTCTTCGTTCTCGCCGCCGCCGCGCCGCTGACCGTGGTCGCCGGCGGCGCCAGCACCGGCTTCGCGGTCACCGGCACCACGGCGGTGCCCATGGCGTACCTGCTCATCGCGGTGGTCATGGCCATCTTCGCGGTGGGCTACGTGGCGATGAGCCGCCACGTGGTCAACGCCGGCGCGATGTACAGCTACGTCGCGCACGGACTCGGCCGCGTCCCCGGCATCGCGGCCGCGTTCGTCGCGCTGGTCGCTTACAACGCGATGCAGATCGGTCTGTACGGAGCGTTCGGCGTGGTCGCCGCCGAGGTGGCCGCCGTCGCCACCGGTGCCGCCGTGCCGTGGTGGGCCGGTGCCCTCGCCGGTTGGCTGCTGGTCGCCGTACTGGGTCTGGCCCGGGTCGACCTCAACGGGCGGCTGCTGGCCGGCCTGCTGCTGGCCGAGCTCGCGGTCATCGTCGGGTACGGCCTGGTGATGGTCGCTCACCCCGCTGACGGCGTGGTCGACACCCAGACACTCGCCCCCGGGCAACTGCTCACGCCCGGAGTGGCGGCGATGCTGGTCGGCGGGATCGCCGGCTTCGTCGGCATCGAGGCGAGCACCGTCTTCGCCGAGGAGACCCGTGACCCACGCCGGACGGTGGCCCGGGCGACGTACCTGGCGGTGGCGATCACCGGTGCCTGCTACGCCGGCTCGGCGTGGGCCATGTCGGTCGCCGCCGGCGCGGACGCGGTCGTCGACCAGGCTCGCCAGCACGGCACCGAGCTGATGTTCGTCCTGGTGGGCCCGCATGTCGGACAGGCTGTCGTCGACGCCGGCCGGTTGCTCTTCCTGACCAGTCTGTTCGCCGCGCTGCTCGCGTTCCACAACACCGTCGCCCGGTACCTGTTCGCGCTCGGCCGCGAGCGGGTGCTGCCGGCCGCCCTCGGTCGGACGAACCGCCGTACCGGTGCCCCCAAACTGGGCTCGCTCACCCAGAGCGGGCTGGCCCTGGTGGTGATCGTCGCCTACCCGCTCGCCGGACTGGATCCGATCACCCACCTGTTCTTCTGGTTGACCGTCACCGGCGGGTTGGGGGTGCTGATCCTGATGACCGCCACCTCGGTGGCGGTGATCGGCTACTTCCTCGGGCACCCGCGCGGCGAGTCGGCCTGGCGACGCTGGTGGGCCCCGGGCACGGCCACCGTGGTCCTGGGGTTGATCCTGATCGGTACGGTGACGAGCTTCGGGGACCTGCTCGGCCTCCCGGACACGTCGCCGCTGCGGTGGTGGTTCCCCGCCGGGTACGCCCTGGCGGCGCTGGCCGGCACCGGGTGGGCGATGTGGCTGCGGGCCCACCGGCCGCAGGCGTTCCAGGCGATCGGCTGGGGTGCCGACAGCGCCACCACGGCCGTCCCGGTGTCGCTGCCGCCGGCCCGGTTGCCGACGAGCGTCTAGCGCCGCCGACACGGCGGGACACGAGCGCGGTCCACCCGCCCGACACGGCGGGACACGAGCGCGGCCCGGGCCGATGGCCCGGGCCGCGCTCTTCTCGTCATTCTCCGGTCGCGTTCGGCGGGTGCTCGCCAGTCACGCTCCCGGTCGTCGGTCGTTGTGCAGGACGGTACGTACGGCCATCAGCCCTCGGCGGCGGTCAGCGGGCGAGGCTGCGCTTGGCCATCGACCGCCACAGGTCGTTGCTCGGGCGCATCTGGTCCATCAGCTCCCGCTCCCACTCGTTCTCCACCTCGACCCCCGCCTTGAGGCAGGCGGCGCGGGCCACGTCGGTGCCGTCGGCGAAGTGGTCACCCCACTCGCCGTCCCCACCTACCAGCACGATCCGTGCGCCACGCTTGCCGACGTACTCGATGACCGCCTTCGCACCGCCGTGGCCGGCGGCGAAGGAGCGGATGCCGGCGACCAGGCCGGAGGGCGCGTCCGTAGGGACGGACTCGGTCGCCAGCGTCGTATCGGAACCATCTGCCATAGCGGAAGCGTAAGCAGAGCGAACCGGTTTCGCCGATCGGATGTCGGCTTTTTGTGACTCCAATTACCCGCATGTTTAGAAACTCGCACCGACAGTTGATGGTGATTTATTCCATCAAACAGGACAAACGGCGAGCAGCAAAGAGGACGAAAAGCGACAAAGGCTCTGGAGGACGCCGCCGGGCCGATCTTGGGCGAGGGCTCGGTCAGACCAGCGCGTCCAACGCCACCGCGACGAACAGGACGGTCAGGTACGTGGTCGACCAGTGGAACAGCCGCATCGGCCGCAGCGGCTCGCCACGTACCGAGCGCCGCTGCAGCCGGTGTGCCTCCAGCAGGAAGATCGCGCCGACCACGGCCGCTGGCACCGCGTAGAGCAGCGACATGCCCAGCGGCCAGATCACCAACGACGAGGCCACCGTCAACCAGGTGAACAGGATGATCTCGGTGTTGACCCGCCGGGCCGAGGCGACCACCGGCAGCATCGGGATACCGGCCCGGGCGTAGTCCGCCTTGTACTTGATGGCCAACGCGTAGAAATGCGGCAGTTGCCAGAAGAAGACCACGGCGAACAGGCCCCACGCCACCGGGGACAGCCCGCCGGTCACGGCGGCCCAGCCGATCAGCACCGGTGCCGCCCCGCAGGCACCACCCCAGAAGGTGTTCTGCGGCGTGCTGCGCTTGAGCCACATGGTGTAGACCAGGTCGTAGTAGACGATCGCGGCCAACGTCAGACCGGCCGCGAGCCAGTTGGTGAAGACCGCCATCAGCGTCACCGACACCACGGCGAGGGCCAGCCCGAACGCCAGCGCGTGCCGAGGGGTGACCACGTGCGTCGGCAACGGCCGACGCTTGGTCCGCCGCATCAACTGGTCGATGTCACGGTCGATGAAGCAGTTCAGCGCGTTCGCCGCGCCGGCGGCCAACGAACCGCCGATCAGCACCACCGCGACGAGCCACAGCGGCGGCATGCCACCGGCGGCGATCATCATCGTCGGCACGGTCGTGACCAGCAGCAGCTCGACGATCCGCGGCTTGGTCAACGAGACGTACGCCCGGAGGACCGCCAACAGGTCCCGGCCACCGGTGACGGGCACCGCGGCGGCTGAAGCGTCCACCCCGGTCGCCGCGTCCACCCCGGCTACCGGCTGGACCCCGCGCACCCGGTCCAGTTCGGCGCTGGTGGTGGACGTGCCCCGCGCCCGGTCGTAGGCGGGGCGCTCGGTGACCATGCTCACGGGCTGCACCTTCCGGCGTCGGCGCGGGTGACCTTCCAACTGGCGCCCGACCTACCGGCCGACGCACGTCCGACAGCCTACGCGCAGGTATTTTCCCTGCCCGGCCGACCCATGACCGGTGCCCGTCGTCACATCGGGCAGCCGTTCTACCGGGCACGACACGTATCCCCCGGCAGTCGACCGACGGCCGCGCCGACGGCCGACGACCCTCGGTGACCATCCGGTTGTCGAGATCGGCGGGCGCACGTTCAACCCTGCTCGATAGGGTCGTGACGAGGGTTCCGCCTACCTGCTGGACGAGGAGCACACCCACCGTGGCTGCAACACCGAACGATGCCCCCCTGAACTGGTCCGACCTCGACCGCCGCGCGGTCGACACCGCCCGGCTGCTGGCCGCCGACGCCGTGGAGAAATCCGGCAACGGCCACCCCGGCACCGCGATGAGCCTCGCCCCTGCGGCGTACCTGCTGTTCAACCGGGTGATGCGGCACGACCCGAGCGACCCGGACTGGGCCGGCCGGGACCGGTTCGTGCTCTCCGCCGGGCACTCCAGCCTGACCCTGTACATCCAGCTCTACTTCTCCGGGTACGGGCTGAGCCTGGACGACCTCAAGGCGTTGCGGCAGTGGGGCTCGCTGACCCCGGGGCACCCGGAGCACGGTCACACCCGAGGCGTCGAGACCACCACCGGGCCACTCGGCCAGGGCCTGGCCAACGGCGTCGGGATGGCGATGGCGGCCCGCCGCGAGCGCGGCCTGCTCGACCCGGACGCCGCTGCCGGCGAGTCGGTCTTCGACCACAACATCTGGGTGATCGCCTCCGACGGTGACATCGAGGAAGGCATCACCCACGAGGCCAGCGCGCTGGCCGGGCACCAGAAGCTCGGCAACCTGACCGTCATCTACGACGACAACCAGATCTCCATCGAGGACGACACCCGCATCGCGCTCAGCGAAGACGTCGCCGCCCGGTACGCCGCGTACGGCTGGCACGTGCAGACCGTCGACTGGCGGGCCGGTACCGCCGGTGACGGCGAGTACCACGAGGACGTCGAGGCGCTGTACGCCGCGCTGACCGCCGCCCGCGCCGAGACCGACCGGCCGTCGTTCATCGCGCTGCGGACCATCATCGGCTGGCCGGCGCCGAAAAAGCGCAACACCGGCAAGATCCACGGCTCCGCGCTCGGCGCCGACGAGGTCGCCGCCACCAAGGAGCTCCTCGGCTTCGACCCGGCCCAGCACTTCGCCGTCGACGACAAGGTGCTCACCCACATCCGCGAGGTCCTCGACCGTGGCCGGCAGGCACACGCGAAGTGGACCGAGGCGTACAACGCCTGGGCGCAGGCCAACCCCGAGCGCAAGACGCTGCACGACCGGCTCGCCACCCGTACCCTGCCCGGCGGCTGGACCGACGCGCTGCCGGACTGGCCGGCGGACCCCAAGGGGGTCGCCACCCGGGCCGCCTCCGGCAAGGTGCTCAGCGCCCTCGCCGCCGAACTGCCCGAGCTGTGGGGCGGCTCGGCCGACCTGGCGGAGAGCAACAACACCACGATGAAAGGCGAGCCGTCGTTCGTCCCGGCCGAGTACGCCACCAAGGAGTTCCCCGGCCACGAGTACGGCCGCACCCTGCACTTCGGCATCCGCGAGCACGCCATGGGCGCGATCCTCAACGGCATCGCGCTGCACGGCGGCACCCGCCCGTACGGCGGCACGTTCCTGGTGTTCAGCGACTACATGCGCCCGGCCGTACGGCTGGCCGCGCTGATGAAGCTGCCGGTGATCTACGTCTGGACGCACGACTCGATCGGTCTCGGCGAGGACGGCCCCACCCACCAGCCGATCGAGCACCTCTCGGCGCTGCGCGCCATCCCCGGCCTGGACGTGGTCCGTCCGGCCGACGCCAACGAGACCGCCTGGGCGTGGCGGGTCGCCCTCGAACACACCGACCGGCCGACCGCACTGGCATTGACCCGCCAGGCGGTGCCGGTGATCGACCGGGACGTCTACGCCTCCGCCGAAGGGGTCCGCAAGGGCGGCTACGTACTGGCCGAGGCCGGCAACGCCCAGCCGCAGGTGATCCTGATGGGCTCCGGCTCGGAGGTGCAGCTGCTGCTCGCCGCCCGGGAGCGGCTCGAAGCCGAGGGGACCGCCACCCGGGTCGTCTCGATGCCCTGCCAGGAGTGGTTCGCCGAGCAGGACGAGGCGTACCGCGAATCGGTGCTGCCGCGCGGGGTCAAGGCCCGGGTCAGCGTCGAGGCCGGCATCGGCATGTCCTGGCGCGGCCTGGTCGGCGACTGTGGCGAATCGGTCAGCATTGAACACTACGGGGCCAGCGCTCCGTACCAGGTGCTGTTCGAGCAGTTCGGCTTCACCGCCGACGCCGTGGTCGCGGCGGCGCACGCGTCGCTGACCCGGGTCGGCGCCATCACCGGCACCACCACCGGAAACTGAGGAGGCTCCAGATGACGGACCGATTGGGCGAGCTCACCGCCGCAGGCGTGGCGGTCTGGCTCGACGACCTGTCCCGGCAACGGCTCAGCACCGGCAACCTGGACCAGCTGCGCCGCGAGAAGCACGTCGCCGGCGTGACCACCAACCCGACCATCTTCGCCGCCGCGCTGGCCAACGCCGACGAGTACAACTGGCAGCTGCGTGACCTGGCCGCCCGG
Source organism: Solwaraspora sp. WMMA2056 (assembly GCF_030345095.1). Classification (NCBI taxonomy): domain Bacteria; kingdom Bacillati; phylum Actinomycetota; class Actinomycetes; order Micromonosporales; family Micromonosporaceae; genus Solwaraspora; species Solwaraspora sp. WMMA2056. The sequence continues at coordinate 3,864,631 of NZ_CP128360.1, read as the reverse complement.
GGCGTCAGCGTCGACGAGGCGGTCCGGATGCTCACCACCTACGACGTGCGCTGGGGCTGCGACGTGATGCGCCCGGCGTACGAGACCAGCGGCGGCGTCGACGGCCGGGTGTCGATCGAGGTCGACCCCCGGCTGGCGTACCGCACCGCCGAGACCGTCGCCGAGGCCAAGGCGCTGTGGTGGCTGGTCGACCGGCCGAACCTGTTCATCAAGATCCCGGCGACCGAGGCCGGGCTGCCGGCGATCACCGCCACCCTGGCCGAGGGGATCAGCGTCAACGTCACGCTGATCTTCTCGCTGGACCGCTACGTCGCGGTGATGGAGGCGTTCCTCGACGGGCTGGAGCAGGCCAAGGCCAACGGCCACGACCTGACCACCATCGGCTCGGTCGCGTCGTTCTTCATCTCCCGGGTGGACTCCGAGGTCGACAAGCGGCTCGACAAGATCGGCAGCGAGCAGGCCAAGGCACTCAAGGGCAAGGCCGCCATCGCCAACGCCCAGCTGGCCTACGAGCGGTACGCCGAGATCTTCTCCTCGCCGCGCTGGCAGGCCCTGGCCGACGCCGGGGCCCACCCGCAGCGCCCGCTGTGGGCCTCCACCTCGACGAAGAACCCCGCCTACCGCGACGTCATCTACGTCGAGGAGCTGATCGCCCCCGGCACGGTCAACACGATGCCGGAGTCGGTGGTGCACGCCTACGCCGACCACGGCGAGACCCGCGGTGACACGGTCACCGGCTCGTACCCGGCGGCCCGGCAGGTCCTCGACGACCTGACCACCGTCGGCGTCGACCTCGACGACGTGGTCAAGGTCCTGGAGTCCGAGGGCGTGCAGAAGTTCGAGGCGAGCTGGCAGGAGCTGCTCGACGGGGTGCGTTCGTCGCTGGACGCGGCGGCCGCCGGTGCCGGGGAGCCCAACGCGGCGGCGAAGGACAACGCGGCCGCCGCCAAGCGGGCCGGAGGCAACGCATGAGCGACTTCTTCGACGGCGGGGTGGAGGCCGCCGCCGGGCTGAGCGTGTACGGCGCCGAGGCGGTCGACGCCTCGGCCGCCTCGTCCACCCGGGGCGCGCTGGTCGCCGACGGCGTACCCGCCTCGCTGGTCGGCAAGGACTCCAGCCTGTGGGGTCCCGACGCCGAAGCCGAAGCGAAGATCCGGCTCGGCTGGCTGGACACCTTCACCCGCAGCCGCGACCTGCTGCCGCAGCTCGCCGAGCTGCGGGCCGAGCTGGGCGACCTGGACCACGTGGTCCTCGCCGGGATGGGTGGTTCATCGCTGGCCCCCGAGGTGATCTCCTGCACCATGGGCAAGCCGGTGACGGTGCTGGACACCACCGACCCGCACCAGGTGCGGGCGGCGCTCGGCGACCGGCTGGACCGTACGGTCGTGGTGGTCGCCAGCAAGTCCGGCGGCACGGTGGAGACCGACAGCCACCGCCGGGCGTACTGGCAGGCGTTCCTCGACGCCGGGCTGAGCGAGGCCGAGGCCGGCCGACGGTTCGTGATCGTCACCGACCCCGGCTCGCCGCTGGCCAGCATCGCCGAGGAGATGGGCGCGTTCGTGGTGCTCGCCGACCCGGAGGTCGGCGGACGCTACTCGGCGCTGACCGCGTTCGGTCTGGTGCCGTCGGCGCTGGCCGGCGTCGACGTGGTCGAACTGCTCGACCAGGCGCAGGAGCTGTCCGCTGCGCTCGGCGGCGACCGCGACAACCCGGGGCTGGCGCTCGGCGCCGCCCTGGGCGCGGCGGCCACCACCGGCCGGGACAAGATCGCGCTGATCTCCGACGGCACCGGCATCGAAGGGCTCGGCGACTGGATCGAGCAGCTGGTCGCCGAGTCGACCGGCAAGGACGGCATCGGCATCCTGCCGGTGGTCGTCGAGGCCCCGGACTCCCCCGGTGCTGCCGGCCCGGACGTGCTGACCGTCACCTACGGCGGGTCGGGCCAGCCCGGCGGAGTGCCCGGCGGCGGGGTCCGGCCCGACCTGGCGGTCAACGGCCCGCTCGGCGCGCAGTTCCTGGTCTGGGAGTACGCCACCGCGATCGCCGGCCGGGTGCTCGGCATCGACCCGTTCAACCAGCCGAACGTGACCGAGTCGAAGGAGAACACCAACCGGATCCTGTCGGCCGGTCCACCGACCGAGGCGCCGTCGTTCGTCGAGGGCGCGATCGAGGTGTACGGGTCCGACGGTGTACCGGGCGAGCTGGCCGGTGCGCTGCGCTGGTTGCTCGACGGCATCGGCACCGACGGCTACCTCGCGGTGATGGCGTACCTGGACCGGTTCGGCGACGCCGACACCGCCGGGGTACGCCCGCTGCTGGCCGCTGCCAGCGGCCGACCGGTCACCTTCGGCTGGGGGCCCCGGTTCCTGCACTCCACCGGGCAGTACCACAAGGGCGGGCCGCAGGTCGGCGCGTTCCTGCAGATCACCGGCGCGGTCACCGACGACCTGCCGGTGCCGGGTCGGCCGTACAGCTTCGGTGAGCTGCAGGCGGCGCAGGCCGCCGGCGACCGTCAGGCCCTGGCCGGCCGGGACCGGCCGCTGCTGCGGCTGCACCTGACCGATCGGGCCGCCGGCGTCGCCCAACTCCTGGACACGATTCGAAACCTGCCCGGCTGACAATTGGTCCGGAGAACGGACTGAGGAGGCGACGTGAACCCCCTGCGCGACCCGCAGGACCGGCGGCTGCCGCGCATCCCGGAGCCCTGCGCTCTGGTGATCTTCGGCGTCACCGGTGATCTGGCCCGCAAGAAACTGCTCCCCGGCATCTACGACCTGGCCAACCGAGGGCTGCTGCCACCCGGTTTCGTGGTGCTCGGGTTCGCCCGGCGGGACTGGACCGACGGCGACTTCGAGTCGTTGGCCCACGACTCGGCCAAGGAGTACGCACGTACCCCCTGGCGCGAGGAGGTCTGGTCCCGACTGGCCGGCAACATCAAGTTCGTTGGCGGCTCGTTCGACGACGACGCCGCGTTCGACAAGCTGTCGGACTGCCTGGACGGGTTGCGCCACTCGCACGGCATCCACGGCAACGCGGCGTTCTACTTCTCCATCCCGCCGTCGGCGTTTCCGCAGGTGCTCAAGCAGTTGGCGCGTACCGGCATGGCCGACAACGAGCGGTGCGGCGGCTGGCGCCGGGTGGTGGTGGAGAAGCCGTTCGGCTACGACCTGCCGTCGGCGAAGGCGCTCAACGACCTGGTCGACGACGTCTTCACCCGCGACGACGTGTTCCGCATCGACCACTACCTGGGCAAGGAGACCGTCCAGAACATCATGGCGCTGCGGTTCGCGAACAACCTGTTCGAGCCGCTGTGGAACTCCAAGTACGTCGACTCGGTGCAGATCACCATGGCCGAGGACGTCGGCATCGGCAGCCGCGCCGGGTTCTACGACGCCACCGGTGCGGCCCGTGACGTGGTGCAGAACCACCTGCTGCAACTGCTCGCCCTGGTCACCATGGAGGAGCCGACCAGCTTCGACGCCGCCGAGATCCGGGCCGAGAAGCTGAAGGTGCTGCGGGCGATCAGCCTGCCCGACGACGTCGCGGCCGGCACCGTCCGGGGGCAGTACCTGCGCGGCTGGGTGGCCGGTCAGCGGGCGGGCGGCTACCTGGAGGAGCCGAACGTGCCGGCCGACTCGACCACCGAGACGTACGTGGCGATGCGGCTGGGCATCCAGAACCGCCGGTGGGCCGGGGTGCCGTTCTACCTGCGTGCCGGAAAGCGGTTGCCCCGACGGGTGACCGAGGTGGCGGTGATGTTCAAGACGGCACCGCACCTGCCGTTCAACCGCACCGACGTGGAGATGCTCAGCAGCAACCAGCTGGTCATCCGGGTGCAGCCGGACGAAGGCGTGGTGCTCAAGTTCGGCGCCAAGGTGCCGGGCACCACAATGGAGGTCCGCGACATCGCCATGGACTTCCAGTACGGCGAGGCGTTCACCGAGGCCAGCCCGGAGGCGTACGAGCGGTTGGTACTCGACGTGCTGATCGGTGACCGCACGCTCTTCCCGGACGCCGCCGAGGTGGAGCAGAGCTGGCGGGTCATCGACCCCCTCGAAGAAGCCTGGCAGGGCACCCGGCCGGAGCAGTACCGGGCCGGCGAGTGGGGCCCCCGGGCCGCCGACGAGATGCTGGCCCGCGAGGGCCGGTCCTGGAGGAGAGCATGATCAGCCTGTGGGACACCACCGGCAACGAGGTGGTCAAGGCCCTGGCCGCCGAACGGCGCAGCGCCGGCGGCGTGGCCAGCGGGATGGCCCTGACACTGATCGTCGTGGTCGACGAGAAGCGGGTACGTGAGGCGGAGGCGGCGGCCACCATCGCCGCCGCCGCCCACCCGTGCCGGCTGCTCGTGGTGGTCCGCGCCGACATCGACCGCAAACGCAGCCGGCTCGACGCCGAAGTGGTCGTCGGTGGCCGGCTCGGCCCCTGCGAGGCAGTCGTCATGCGGACCTCCGGCCGGCTGGCGCTGCACGCCGAGTCGGTGGTGATGCCCCTGCTGGTGCCGGACGTACCGGTGGTCACCTGGTGGCACGGCGAGCCGCCGGAGCAGATCGCCAACGACTACCTCGGGGTGGTCGCCGACCGGCGGATCACCGACTCGGCGCAGGCCCCGAACCCGGTGCAGGCGCTGCTGCAGCGGGCGGTCGACTACGCACCGGGCGACACCGACCTGGCCTGGACCCGGATCACCCCGTGGCGCACCCTGGTCGCCGGGGCGTTCGACACCACCGAGGCGCAGATCACCGGCGCCACGGTGACCGCGCCCCGGGCCGACCCGACCGCCGCGCTGATGATCAGCTGGCTGGCGGCCCGGCTCGGCATCACCCCCCGGTGGGAGGAGACCACGGCGCATCCCCGGATGCGTTCGGTGGAGCTGCGCTGCGCCAACGGCGACGGGCTGAGCATCGTCCGCGAGGACAGTTCGGCGCTGTTCACCCGCACCGGTCAGCCGGAGCGGCACATGCCGCTGGTACGCCGGCCGTTGGGTGAGGAACTCGCCGAGGAGCTGCGGCGACTCGACGCCGACCAGGTCTACTCGGAGGCGCTGGGCACCCTCGCCGGGTTGGCGGATCTGCCGGCCCGGCCCGCCAAGCGGGTGCACATCTGGAAGGACCCGGCGAAGGCCACGGAGTCGGCCGCCGGCGCACCGCCGGCGGATGTCGCGGCCGAACCGGCACGGAGCGGCTCGTGAGTAGCTCCCGACTCGTGGTCCACCCGGACGCCACCGTGCTGGCCAGCGCGGTGGCGTCCCGGCTCGTCGTCGCACTGATCGACGCCCAGGCCGACCGGGGCGAGGCGTCGGTGGTGCTCACCGGCGGGCGGGTCGCGGCGGCCGTGCTGCGCGCCGTCGGCGAACTGCCGGCCCGGCACGCGGTCGACTGGTCCCGGGTGGACCTGTGGTGGGGCGACGAACGGTTCCTGCCGGCCGGCGACCCGGACCGCAACGAGACCCAGGCCCGCGCGGCGCTGCTCGACGTACTGCCGCTGGACCCGCAGCGGGTGCACGCGATGCCGGCGTCGGACGGCCCCGACGGTGACGACCCGGAGGCCGCCGCCGCCCGGTACGCCGCCGTCCTCGACCGGGTCGCCGCCGGCCCGGGTACGGCCCCGCTGCCCCGTTTCGACGTGCTGATGCTCGGCGTCGGTGAGGACGGGCACGTCGCCTCGGTCTTCCCAGACCATCCGGTCACCGGCGAAACCCGCCCGGTGGCGGCGGTCCGCAACAGCCCGAAGCCGCCGCCGACCCGGATCACGTTGACCCTGCCGACGATCAACACCGCCGACGAGGTGTGGCTGGTCGCGGCCGGCGCGGACAAGGCGACGGCGGTCGCCAAGGCGTACGGCGGCGCCGACGCCGTCGCGGTCCCGGCGTCCGGGGTACGCGGCGTGCGGCGCACCTGGTGGCTGCTCGACCAGGCGGCCGCCGCCGAGGTCGCCACGGCAGCGGACCAGGACGGCTGACAGCTCGCGGACGGGTTCCGCAGCGCGGAGCGACGGATTCCGCCGGCGCAGAGCACCGCTTCGACAGGCGTACAGACCCGGGTGTTTCCCGGTCTGTACGCCTGTTGCCTGTCTGGGCTTCACCTGATGGACGTACCCGGCGGCGAACATCGCCCGAGGATCACCCGGGCCAGGTTCCGTACGACAGGACAGCCCTGCGCCATCGCCCGTAGCTGCTCAACCGCACCCATGGCAGGTCGACGCATGCTCAACACGCCCACCGTCAGCGTGGTCATCCCGACCCACGGTCGTCCGGATCTCGTCACCCGCGCCGTCCGCAGTGCGCTGGCACAAACCGTCGAGGACCTCGAAGTGATCGTGGTGGTCGACGGGCCCGACGAGGCGACCGGGGTCGCCCTCGACTCGATCGCCGACCCCCGGATCCGGGTGGTCGGCCTACCCGAACGGGGTGGCGCGCCGGCGGCCCGCAACGCCGGGGTACGGCACGCGTACGCGCCCTGGGTGGCGTTGCTCGACGACGACGACGAGTGGCTGCCCGGCAAGCTCGCCGCCCAACTCGACGTCGCCCGTACGGCGTCCGCGCCGCTGCCGGTCGTCGCGAGCCGGCTGATCAACCGGACCCCCAGGGCCGAGTTCGTCATCCCCCGCCGGCTCCCCGGACCGGACGAGCCGCTCAGTGAGTACTTCACCGTCCGACGGGGGCTGTTCCACGGTGACGGGTTCATCCAGACGTCGACGATCATGGCCCCGACCGAGTTGTTCCGCCGGGTGCCGTTCGATCCGTCGGTGCCCCGGATGCAGGAACTCGACTGGTCGCTGCGGGCGCTGAGCCACGACGACGTCGCACTCGTCTTCGCCGACGAGCCGCTGGTCATCTGGCACCAGGACGAGAACCGGCCGCGGATCAGCCTGCGTTCGCCGTGGCAGGCGCAGTTCGAGTGGCTGCAGCGCAGTCGCCCGCTGATGACCCCCCGCGCGTACGCCGCCCTCACGATGAGCGTGATCAGCTCGATGGCGGCACCGACCCGCAGCGGCAAGGTCTTCACGACGCTGCTGCGCGAGGCGCGGCGGCATGGCCGGCCGGGCCTGCTGGACTACCTCACGTTCGCGCAGATCTGGCTGATCCCGCCGGACCTGCGCCGTACCGTGCGGGACATGGTGCTCAAGCGGGGTCACCGGCCGCCGACCGCGCAACCGGGCGCCGGGCAACCAGCCGCCGCGCAGCCGACCGCCGGGCAACCAGCCGCCGGGCAACCAGCGCAACCAGCCGCCGCGCAGCCGGCGCGCCCGGCCGATCGGTCGGTCGCTTCCTAGCCGATCCTGGTGCCGCTGCGGGCGGGTACGCGCAGCGTCGCCCGTACCCGCCGCCCTGCCATCCACGCCACCACCACGGTGGCCCTGGCCAGCGACCGCACGCCCGCCACCTCGACCGTCGTCGGCACCAGGGCGGGTGCCCGGCCCCGACCGGTGAGCCGGGGCATGCCGCCCGCCAGGTCGGCCGCGTCGAACCGGGTCAGGTCGACGACGCCGACCGCCTCGGCGGTGACGTCGCGGTGCCCGTACACCGATGTCACCACGTCGAACAGCGGCTCGTCGGCGCAGCGCACCCACCGGGCCCGGCCGAGCGCGGCGGTCCGCCACAGCGCGACGCCGGCCTCCGCAACAGCGTCGGCGGTGCCGTCGGGATCGACCCGGACCACCCCGACCTGGTAGCGGTCGGCCACGTCGATCAGGCGCCGCAGCGCGTCCGGCGCCAGGCCGTACGCGGCCGGCAGGTCCAGCCGGTACGGGGTAGGAAAGACACTGGTGGGCGGCTCGGTGGCCAGTCGGACCCGTGGTTCGCCCCGGTAGGTCGCGGCGATCAGCCGCAGGTCTCGCGACGGGTCGGTGAGGACCCTCATGCGCGCGTCGTCGAGCCGGTCCCACGGGCCGACGAGAGTGATCCGGATGTCGTGTTCGGTGCCGCGCAGCACCGAGTCGACCGCCGCCCGTACCCGTTCCAGCGGTTCGTCACCGACGGCCATGACCACCTCGGCGAGCGGCACGGACCAGGACGTCCCGCCCACCTTGCGCCAGGTGCGGGGGTACGGGACCCGGTCGGCGAAGAACGGGCGGTTCCAGCGGGCGACGTCCTGGCGGGCCCGCATGACATGGGTACGCCCGAGATGCCAGCTGCGCGCGGCCGGCTCCGGCACGAACACCGCGCCTGCCTGGGCGAGGCGGTAGCCGAACTCGGTGTCCTCGCCGAGGCGCAGGTCGGCGTCGAAGCCGCCGGCCTGCTCGTACAGGTCGCGGCGCAGCGCGGCGGTCGCCCCGACATGGATCTTGAAGACGTGGTGGTCGGCGATGCGGAGCTGGTCGGTCTGGTTGATGTACCGCTCGACGTAGCTGTGCGGCTCGCTGGCCCGGTCACCGAACAGTTCCGCCGCCGCGCCCCGGTCGAGTGTCGCGGCGACCGTCTCGGCCGACGGCCACCGCCCGTCGCCGTCCGGCTCGACGAAGCGCTTGTAGCCGAGGGTCACCGCGTACGGCAGCACGTGCTGCCAGCGGACCTGGGCCGCGACGTGCTCGGGGTAGACGATCATGTCGGCGTCCAGCCAGTGCAGGATCTCACCGGAGCTGTGCGCGACCCCGCAGCGCAGCGCGGCGGCCCGCCCCCAGCCGGCCATGCCGTCGGCACCGACCCGGACGATCCTCGTCCGCGCCGGCCGGACCGGGGGCAGGGTCAGCGGCGGGTCCGAGCCGTCGTCGGCCACGACGACCTCGAGCAGCTCGGTCGGGTACGTCTGCCGACTCAACGACGCCAGCGTCAGATCGAGGGTCGGCTGGCAGTTGAAGGCCGGAATGACGACGCTCACCGTCAGGGTGGGTCGCCAATCCACCAGATCGGGCGCGGCGACCGACGACCAGTCGTTTCGGACGACACGTGGGACGGTGGGTGATCCGTCTGCCTCACTCACGGGCCGAAACTAGCAGGGTTCGGTGAACTCTCCCCGGCCGAATGGCGGCGTCGACACCCATAGGTCGCCACATCGCCGTACATCTATTGACAAACAGTGTTAACAGTAAGACTCTTCTCGGAGAGCGCTCTCTCACGTCCGACCTCCGACCAGAGGAGTCCCTCGTGGTTGTCCGAAGAAAGCTGCTGGCCGTCGCAGCCGCCCTGCTCACCGCCGTCCCGACCGGCCTCGTCGCCGCCACCCCCGCCCAGGCCGTCGGCCCGGCACTGCTGCCGGTCACCGTCACCAACAGCACCGGCCGGGCCGGGTCCGTCCACCTGTACGTGATCGGCGTACAGCTCTCCTCCGGCCGCCTCGGCTACGTCAACCAGGCTGGCACGTTCATCCCCTGGTCCGGCGGACAGATCCCACCGTCACCCGCACCCGACGCCTCGATCGCCGGACCGGCCAACGGCACCAGCGCGACGATCCGCTTCCCGCGTGGCTTCTCCGGCCGGGTCTACTTCTCCTTCGGGGAGAAACTGAAGTTCTTCCTCACCCCGACCGGCCTGGTCCAGCCCGCCCCCTGGGCCGGCGGCGACCCCAACCGCGACATCCTGTTCGACTGGAGCGAATTCACCTACAACGACGCCGGCCTGTGGCTCAACAGCTCCCAGGTGGACATGTTCGCCGTACCGCACGCGGTCACCGTGACCGGTGCCAACGGCGTCACCAAGCGCACCGGCGACGTCGTCACGGGCGGCCGAAACGCGATCATCAACGGGGTCCGCGCCCAGTCCGGCTGGGCCAACACGGTGCAGACCCGGGGCGACGGCACCGTGCTGCGGGTGCTCGCTCCGGGCAAGGCGGCCGGCGCCGGCCTGTTCAGCCCCACCTACCTGGACTCCTACATCACCTCGGCGTGGAACACGTACACCAGCCGGACACTGACCGTCGTACCGTTCGGCGACCGCCCCGACGTCCGCTACTTCGGCCGGACCTCGGGCCGGGTGATGACCTTCACCAACAGCGCCGGCCAGGTCGTCGCCTCGTTCAACCGGCCCTCGTCGGCGAGCGTGTGGGGCTGCGACGGTGACCTGCCCGCCCCCAACGACCAGGTGGTCGGGCCGATCTCCCGTACGCTGTGCGCCGCGCTGAACCGTGGCACCCTCGGCACCATCCACACCCAACCCAGCACCAACGCCGCCGAGTTCTACCGCAGCAACCCGACCAACCAGTACGCCCGGATCATCCACGCCAACATGCGCGACGGAAAGGCGTACGCGTTCGCGTTCGACGACGTCGGTGCGTTCGAGTCCCTCGTCCACGACGGCGACCCCCGCTCCGCCGGAGTGGTGCTCAGCCCGTTCTGACCGGGCCCTCCCCCGCCTCGGTCCGGGTGCGCCGGCCCGCCACCGGCGCACCCGTCCGGGGCGGTGCCTTCGGCGGGGCGAAGGCCCAGCCTTGATCCACTACGCGCCATCGACCCGACACGCCGACGGCGCGTTCGGCCACGCGCATCCGATCGGCCACCGGCAGGAGCAGCGGGCTACCACCTCACTCGGCTGACCACAGCTGTTCGAGCACCTTGTTGACCGCGTCGGGCTGCTCGCGGTGGGGCTCGTGCGCGGCACCGGGCACTCGCACCAGACGAGCACCGATCCGGTCAGCGACCGTCGCCGCAACCCTCTCCATCACCTGCGCCATGCCGGGCCGGTAGCCGCCAGGGACCGTACCCCAGTCGCCGACGATCACTAGTTTCGCGAAAGCAGCATCCGCGAGCGGCTGGGTCGCCAGGTCCGCGAGCCAGCAAGGACGCTCGTTCAGTGCGGTCCGGGCTGCCCGCTGCAGCCGATCCGCCGGCTCCGGGCGCGGCTGCCCGGCCGGGTAAACCAAGTCGAGATACTGCTGTGCGGTCCACCGGCGGGCACCAGACATGAATTCACGCGCGTCCTGGACCGCTGCGGCGACCACCGGATCGTCCGAGGCGACCTGATGGGCGCACGGCTCGATGAGCGTCAACGACCGGACCAGGTTGGGCCGCGCCGCTGCGGCGATCATCGCAACCGTCCCGCCGTAGGAATGCCCGACCAGATGGACGCCGCCGGTCATCAGAGCGACCACGTCCCGCGCGTCAACGGCGTAGTCACTGGTTACCTGACCGTCGTCGAGGTCCGGACTGCGGCCGTAACCCCGTCGGTCCGGCAGCAGCACCCGCCGACGCCGGGCCAACGGCCGTTGCCGCTCGAACGCCGACACCGCCCAGCTGAGTGTGCCGTGGATCAGGATCGCGGGTGCCGGTCCGGCCGGACCATCCCAGATCGTCACGTTCACCGGCGCACGCACGGTGGAACCGTACAACGACGGTGAGGATGCATCCACGACCAGCATGGAGGGCAATCGTCTCGGCAAACCGGTCATGCCTCTGGGGGCCGTGCACGATGTACCGATGAGGCCACGAACCCGCGTCGCCGGATACGTCATCCGTACCACCGGCAGCGGTGCGCAACTCCTCGTCTTCGACCAGATCGACCACCCCGACGCTGGCACTCAGGTGCCGGCTGGTGGCGTGCAACCCGACGAGGAGTTGCACGACGCGGTACTACGCGAAGTCGCCGAGGAGACCGGCCTGACCGACGTCACCGTGGTCTGCGGGATCGGGGCGGAAGACAAGCCACACCCCGGGACCGGTCAGCCCCGCCGCACCACATACTTCCACCTGCGGGCTCCATCCGAGGCACCCGATACCTGGCAGCACACTGTGACGGGTTCCGGGTTGGACAGCGAGCTACGGGTTGCCTGCCGATTCGTCCCGCTGCCGCTTCGTTCTCATCTGGCCGACGACCAAGACGCACTACTCGGCAGCATCGACCATCGGTGGAGTACCCTATCGAGCCCGCCCGGCGGGCCCAGCCTCAGGCCGGCTGACCAGCTCCGTTGCAGACACCTGGAGGATCTGGAAACACATCGACGTCCACCACGGCTTGATTGACGTCAAGCAGCAACGCGATCGCTTCTCGAGCCGCCGCAGCGACCTGGTCGAGTCGCCGGGCCTGCGTATGTACGCCGTTGAGTTCAGGCACACTGATCGCCCACCAGTCGCCGACCCGCCGGCAGACCACCAAGTAGGTCGTCACCTCCACGAATTCTCCCTCCAGGCCTGCGCCGATTCCTGGGCTCTAGCGTCAAGCTACGGCTACTGTTGCTCGCCGTGGACCACGTCGAGGTCGAGGTCACCGCAGAGCTGGTCCAGGGACTGCTCCGCGACCAGTGTCCCGACCTCGCCGATCGGCCGGTCCGGCTGGCCGCGCGCGGCTGGGACAACCAGATGTGGCGCCTCGGTGAGGATCTCGCTGTCCGGTTGCCCTGGGCGACCGTCACCGCCGACATGTCGATGTACAAGGAGTACGCCTGGCTGCCCGCGTTGGCACCGCATCTGCCGTTGCCGGTCCCCGTACCGCAGCGGCTCGGCGAGCCGTCCGAGCGGTTCCCTCGGCCTTGGCTCGTCACCACCTGGATCCCGGGTACCCCCGCCGACCGGGCCCCGGTCACCCGAGCCCACACGGCTGCTGAATCCCTGGCGACGTTCCTGACCGCGCTGCATCGGCCCGCTCCCGACAGCGCGACCATGGGCAGCGGCAGCGGCCGGGGCGGGCCGTTGGCCTACCACACCGACCAGTTCACCCACGGACTCGCCGAGGTCACCGAGCGCGGGCTGATCGACGACCCAGACGCCGTCCAGGCTGTCTGGCGGGACGCGGTCGACGCACCCGGATGGTCAGGCCCGGCGCTGTGGCTGCACGCGGACCTGCACCCGGCGAACGTTCTGACCGCTGACGGCACCATCTGCGGCGTCATCGACTTCGGCGATCTCTGCGTGGGCGACCCGGCGTACGACCTCGCTGCCGGCTGGATCCTGCTCCCGGACGACATGATCGACCACTTTTACTCGGCGTACCAGCCGACGCCGGACGCCGCCACCATGCACCGCGCCCGTGGCTGGGCGATGGCCCGCGCCCTCGGCGGCATCCTCATCGGCGACGCCGGGGTCCACGGTCGCCCCGGCGGCAAGCCGACCTGGGGTCCACCGGCTCACGCCGCGCTACGACGCCTCATCGCCACGATCGACTGATCAGCCGGTCACCGGCGGCGAAACACTCCGGTCAACCGTCGCGCAGCAGGGCGTGCGTGATAGCCCGGTCCGGCGCACTGTGCCACACCGGGCCGCCGGCCTCGGACTCCCAGAGCAGGTTCTGCAGTACGCGGCCGAGCGTCCAACCGATGGCCCGCTCCCGGTCGACGCCCAGCACCTCGGTCATCAGGTCGAAGCGCAACCGAACCGCACGCGGCACGTCGCCGGTGGCGGCCACTTCGTCCCAGCGGTTGTGCAGGGCGGGAAGCAGCTCGAAGCAGGGGTCGCCGGCGAGTGGTTTCGGGTCGATCGCCAGCCACGGCTCCCGACTGTCGGACGCGGCCGAGCCGAACCCGGACGAGTCGGTCCGGGACGCGAGGACGTTGTCGTAGTGCAGATCCCAGTGCAGCAGCCGGTCCCCGGCCTCCGGCAGCAACTCCTCGACGGCCGCCGCGCACCGCCGGATCAGCGGATAGTCGGCTGCGGGTAGCCGTACCAGCGCCTGCGGCACCCGGTCGAGCATCCCGGCGGCGACATCGGCGAGGCGCCGTACGTCGGGCGGTGCGGCCACCGAGGTCAGCCGGGCGAGCAGCTGGCTGAGGATCCGCAGCGCGGTCAGATCATCGGGTACGGCGGCGAGGGTACGGCCGGCATCGAGGCGTTCCAGCAGCATCGTGCCGGAGCGTGCGTCGTGCCGTAGGAGTCGGACAGCGCCGTCGCCGTCCCACGTCCGCAGCGCCACCGGCTCGCCGACGGTCTCCTCGTCGATCGGCTGCAGCTTCAGCATGGCCGGGGACCCGTCGGCCTGTACGACGGGCAGCACGAGGGCGATCGCACCGCAGCTCGCCGGCCCGTCAGGGCGCAGCCCCCACCCGTCCATGGTGGCTGCCGCCAGGTGCGGCAACGCCGCGATCCAGGCCCGCCCGGCGTCGCCGAAGTAGGTGCCGTGGGATGCGGCCAGCTCCGCCGGGACCACGAAGGCCGATCCGCCGGCATCGCCTGTGCTGTCCGAAGTCATGAACCGAGCTCGCGCGAAGTCACATTCAGCCATGTCGCCTCCTGACCGAGACGATTGTCTCCCGACGGGTCTATCCTGCCAGGGTCAACGTGCCTACTGTGGCCGGTCCGACAGCCCGGCCTGGTTCGGCGCGAATCCAGGGAGCCAGTATTTGCTCTGCCAATCCTCGGACCTGTGATTGCGAGTCGCCAGGTGACGATCGTGCTCGATGCGCTGACCCAGGGCTATTAGGGCAGCCGTACTTCGTGACCTGACCGGTGCGGTGGGGTGTGGACGGACAGGGTGTGCGGCGACGGAGACGGCCACCGCATGATCGTCCGGTGTTGTGTGGACAACGAAGGATCACGAGGTGGCCGCAGCGGCCATGGTAGAGGCCGGTCGGGTCGAGGAGAACCTCGCCACGCTGATGGGAGACCTCGGCGCGTGTTTCGCCCGGGTCGAACCACTACGGCAGGCCGGCAAGTACGTCCGTGGCCTGATCGCCGACCTGCCACGCAAGAACTGCTGGACCCTCGCCGAACACGCCGGGGACACCACCCCCGACCGGATGCAACGACTCCTCGAACGCGCGGTCTGGGACACCGACAAGGCGATGGGCGTGGTCCGTGACTTCGCCGTGGCACGCCTGGCCGACCCGGACGGCGACAACACGCTGATCTTCGACGAGAGCGGCGTGGAGAAGACCGGCACCGGCACGTGCGGCGTGACCCGCCAGTACGTGGGCTGCGCGGGAAAGGTCACCAACGCCGTCAACCTGGTCAACGCCACCTACGCCACCCGCGCCGGCCACGCCCTGGTCGGCTCCCGCCTGTGGATCCCCGCCGCCCACCTCGACGACGACGCCCGCCGCGCCGCCACCGGCGTCCCCGCCGACACCGAGTTCGCGACCAAACCCCGACTCGCCACCGACCTGCTCACCGAGACACTCGACGCCGGCGTACCCGTGCGGTGGTGCACCGCCGACGCCGTCTACGGCCGGGACCGGCGACTACGCGACACCTGCGAGACCCGGGGAATCGGCTACAGCCTCGGCGTGCCGTGCTCGTTCCGGATCACCCTGCCCGGCTGGAAGACGAAGATCCGCGCCGACACCGCTGCCACCACCCTGACCACCGACACCGCCTGGCAGACCATGTCCTGCGGGGCGGGTTCCAAAGGCGACCGCTGGTACGCGTGGGCGTGGATCGCCACCGCCAGCCCCCGCCACTACCTGCTCGTACGCCGGAGCCTGGCTGACCCCGACGACCTGGCCTACTTCTACTGCTGGATACCGGAGCGCCTTCCGGCGACCCTGACCGCGTTGGTGAGGGTGACCGGCCGGCGGTGGACGATCGAGGAGGACCACGGCTTCGGCAAGGACCACTTCGGGTTCGACCAGTTCCAGAACCGCCTCCACACCCCGATCATGCGGCACATAGTGCTGGTCATGGCCGCGCTCGCCGTCTGCGCGGTCACCGCCGCCGACGCCGCGGCCGGGACCACGCCACCACCCCGACCCACCCACCCCAGCGAACCACCACCGGCCGACCTCGGACTCGCCCGGCTGACCGTGGTCGAGATCAAACGGCTGTACAACCTCGCGACCAGAGCCTGGCACAGCCTCGAACACCATCTCCGCTGGTCCTGGTGGCGCCGCCGCCATCAAGCCCGCGCCCGCTGGTACCACTACCGATCCAGACTCACATGATCAAGTCACGAAGTACGGCTGCCCTACTATGGGAAGTCGACCATCATCGACAACCTCAGCGTCACACTGCAGCCCGGGATCACCGCGCTGTTGGGCCCCAACGGCGCGGGGAAGACAACCTTGCTGCGGACGCTGGCAACCGTCATGCCACCACGCAACGGCCGAATCCACATCGACGACGTCGAGATCGACGACGAGCGGTCGGCCCGCAAGATCAGGGACCGCATCGGCTATCTACCGCAGGACTTCGGGTTCGACCCGCTGATGAAGGTCGTCGACTTTGTGACCTACGCGGCCTGGATGCGTGGGGTGCCGGCGGGCCAGTGGCGGCAAGCGGTCGACGAGACGTTGAAGATGGTCGACCTGGCTGACCGACGCCGCTCGAGGATGCGCAGTCTCTCCGGCGGCATGCGCCAGCGCGCCGGCATCGCCTGGGCGATCGTCGGACGTCCGCGGGTGGTGCTGCTCGACGAGCCCACCGTCGGCCTGGACCCACGCCAACGACTCCAGTTCCGCAAGATCATCGCAGAGTTACGGGACACGGTGGTGGTGCTCAGCACCCACCTCATCGACGATGTCGCGGCGGTCTGCGACCGGGTGATCGTGATGCACGGTGGATCGGCACAGTTCGACGGTTCGGTGGCCGAGTTGTCGGCGCTGGGCCACGACGGGCTCCCGGGGCACTCCCCGCTGGAGCGGGCCTACATGCATCTACTGCCCGAAGGAGAGCGAAGCCTGTGAGCGGGCTGTGGTTGCACGTCCGGAACTCTCCGGTCCGGTGGGCGTTGCCAGTGTTCGTCGCCATCGAACTGGCGGTGCTGTTCCTCCGCAACCGCCACTGGATCGGCGTCTGGCCGGAGACCGGCGCGGCAGCGCTGGCTCCCGCGTACCTGCTCGGTGTGGTCGGTGCCGGTGCGGCGGCGTGGGCAGCGAGCGCGCCGAAGCGACACCGGATCGTGGAGCAGCTGACGGCCTCGCGCTTTCATCCGGCCCGGCTGGAGGCGAACCGGCTGGGCGCTACTGTCGTCGTCCTGTTGGTTCCGTACCTGGTCGGTCAGGCCGTCGCCTTCATGATCACGGCTCGGACGTTTCCACCCGGCGTGCATCTTTGGTTGGGCTACGCCCTCCTGGGAATCTTCGTGATTCTGGCCTCGACCGCACTGGGCTGGGCGTGCGGGAAGTTGCTCGGCTCGATGTTCGCCGCGCTGACGGCGGCACTGGGATTCCTGTTTCTGACCGCGTTTCTCGACCGGTTCGGATTCGTCGTCATCTCCGGCCGGCCGGAGATGACGGTCGACCCGGGAGCACTCACCCTACGGCTGGCGTCGGTCATCGTCCTGCTGCTGATGCTGCTCTGCCTACCGGCTTCCCATGCGCTGCGACGGCGGAGGACCCTGCTGCTGGTCCCTGCGGTGTTACCGCTCGTCGTGGCCCTGGTCGCCACAGATGCGGTGACCGACCGGAAGCAACCAGGAGAAGACGTGGCGTGCGTCGAAGGCACGACCACCTTGTGCATCTGGCCGGAGCACGAGAAGTACCTTCCCCAGCTGCGGGAGGTAAGCGCGCGGATCGATCTGCTGCCGGAAAGCTTCGTCCGCCCGCCACGCATCAATCAGGCCGGTATACAGAAAGCCTGGATTCGCTTGCCCGACGGGCAGTGGCACCTCAGCTACAATGGAGCACCGCCGATTTTCTACATTTTCGAGGGAAGTTCGTGGTCCTTCTCAGGCGACATCGGTACGGCGATAGTTTCCTCGACTTTCAAGTTTGATTCCTGCGACTGGAACGATCTGAGCCCGCCCGACCGGAGGCAATTCGAGGCGCTTGGAGCCTGGCTGGAGGCGTATCTGGCCGGGGAGAGCAGCCCGGACTACCAGACCAACGCACCTGCGGACAGGCAGGAAGCCTGGTCGGATGGACGCGAGATCGCCAACGGCGACTCCCTGTCCGATCAGTTTCGATGGGCGGACGAAGAGGTGAAGTACATTCATGGGCACTACTGCCAGCCGGGACGTTGAGGTACCCACAGTCGCCGTACCGGTCAGGCTGTTTCTTTCGGTTCGGCCGGCACGTACCGTCCTCGCCGGCATGGTCCTGCTGGGTGCGCTCGTGACCTGGTTCGGCATGGTCGAGGCACCGCTACCTCAGGCGGCCGAACACGACACGGCGTTCGTCCCAATGTGGCGGCTGCTCGTCATGGGTGCCGCTGTCCTGCCGGTCATCGGGCTGGCTAGTCCCCTCGCGGGCCTGGAGCTGGCAGCCACCCGACGGCTACGGTCCATGCAGCGGTTCTACCTCGCCGGGTTGGGCACCGGATCCGCAGTGATTTTCCTGGGCATCTCCGCACTGACCACGCCGCCGGCCGTCGTTGCGGTCATGGCGCGGGGGTGGATCGCCTGGTTCGGCCTGGCGCTGCTCGCCGGAGCGGTCCTCGGCTGGCGGCTGGCCTGGACGCTGCCCTCGGTCGTCGCCGTCGTCCTGTGGTACTGGGGGTTCGGCGGCAACGATCAGTACCGGTGGTGGGAGTTCAGCGCCCGGCCGTACGACGATGTGCCCAGCCTCGTGCTCAGCGCCGCGCTGTTGGGTGCCGGGCTGGCCGCCTACACCGCGACTCCGTGGCGCAGGCGGCGGTTGATGTTCTGGCGATAGCCGCAGACGCTACGAGCCCGGCGCGGCGGTCTTGAGGGTGGTGAGGAAGCCGGTCCAGGCGGCCGGGTCGAAGGCGAGCGCCGGGCCGCTGACGTCCTTGGAGTCGCGTACGCCGATGGTGTCGGCACCGAGGCGGACCTCGACGCAGGCGGCGTTGTCGGAGCTGCGGGAGGACTTGAACCAGCCGTCTGCCGGGGCGTGCTCGGTCATTCCATCTCCTGGGCGACCTGGCGGATCAGGGCGAGGGACTCCTCGGAGTTTAGCGCCCGTTCCAGCGTCTCACCGAAGGTGATTGTGTAGTCGGCGACCCGGCTCGACTGGTCGATGATGTCGCTGGAGGTCAGCACCTCCTGCCAGACCAGGTCCGGCACCCGGGCCGACGGGAACGACAGGATCTGGAACGGCCCGCCGAGCGCCGGGTAGGCACCGGCCGAGAACGGGACGATGTGCACCCGGATCTGCTCCGGGTGCCGGGTCATCAGGTCGGCCAGGTGGTCGAGCTGGGCACGCATCACTTCGGGGCCGCCGACCTGCTGGCGGATGGTGCTCTCGCCGAAGATCGCGGTGACGCGCAGCGGTGGGTCCTCAGTGAGCCGGCGTTGCCGGGCCATCCGCACCTCGACACGCTGCTCGGTCTCGGTGAGCCGGACGTAGGTGTTGCCACCGCGCAGGATCGCGCGGGCGTACGCCTCGGTCTGCAACAGGCCGTGGACGATCTCGTTCTGGTAGGTGCGGACGTGGTCGGCACCGGCCTCGTAGCCGAGGAAGCGCAGGAACTCGGCCGGGAAGAGCTGCTTGTACGTGTGCCACCAGGCGCGGGCCATCGCGCCGACCCGCAGCGCTTCCAGCTCGGTCGCCTCCTGGTCGTCGATCTCGTAGATCTTGACGAGCTGGGCGAGCCGGTCAGCCGGGAGTTTGACCTTGCCGATCTCCACTCCGGAGACGTACGCCTGGGTGATGCCGCTGCTGCGGCCGACGCCGACGGCGGTCATGCCCAGCTCCTCGCGGCGCTCGCGTAGCCGGATGCCGAGCTCCATGGCCTGCACGGTGGGCGACATGGCGGGGTTGGCGGGTGCCTTGCGGGTCCTCGGTGCACGTGCCATCGGTGGCCTCCCTCGCGATTGGATGGTGACCACGACATCACACCAGGCGATCATGAACAACACAAGGGGTTGATATAAGCAAGTTTTAGCGCGATGCTTCGTTCACCGCAGCATCCGAACAATGATCATGGAGGACACAGTGGCCGGACAACTGGCGTGGGTGGACGGTGAGCAGCGCGAACGGTACGGATTCTCGCTGTGCCGGGTGGTCGACCCCGGTGGCGCCGACGAACGTTACGACCTGCTCGGCGTCATCGAGGTGCCGTACGACGAGCGCCACCCCGACCGCGTCGCCGACCAGCTCCACCCGTGGGCGGTCGCCACCCTGCGGGCCGGCGGGTACGGCTTCGGCCACTACCTCGCCGAGCTGACCGGCCTCGACAGCAACGGCGAACCGTGGCACCACATCCGCAACGCGCCCATCAGCTGGTCCGGCACGACCGTACTGGTGCCGGCCGCCGACTGACCGCCGTCGACCCGGCGACGGCCAGCAGCGGCTGTCAACCTGCGGCTGTCACTGCGACGCGTCGAGCGCGCGGAGCGACTCCTCCCGGCTCGGGTAGCCACAGCGTGCGACGAGGTCGCCGGTGGCCGCTACGAAGGCGTCGTGGATGTCGTCGTCGAAGTGGTTGAGCCAGTCCCCCGCTTTGCCCTTGCGGTAGTGGGCGGTCGGGCCGGCCTCGCGGCGCTTCTTCCGCATCCGGGAGAAGCCGTGCCGGTCGAGCAGCGCGGTCAGCTCGGCCGGGGGGATGGTGATGCCGCAGTGCCGCAGCAGCTGATCGAACTCGTCCGCCTGCCGCTCGCCGACGAGGTCCTCGTAGCGGAACAGCGCAACGGTCTCCGCGCTCGGCGCGACCACCCACGAATGCATGGCGGAGAAGAGGTTCACCTTCGTCAGGTGGTCGATGACGTACAGCAGGCCTTCCTTGGCGGGCAGCTCCTGCAGGACCTTGCGGTGCAGCAGGACGTCGCCCATCGGGGTGTGGGAGCTGCGCAGCGAGAAGTAGCTCGACACGACGACGTCACGCGGGTCCCGCAGGATGAAGAACGCCCGGTACTTCTCGGGCTTGGGCAGGTCGTCGAACCCGTAGCGGGAGATGAACAGCGAGGAAACGATCCGGCCGGTGGGAACGGCGTTCGGGTAGCGCCGTCGGCTGATTCGCTGGTCGAACGGCAACAACCCCGAATAGCGGTAGACCACTGGGTCGCTGAGTAGCGACTTCACCCACTGGCTGGCAGTCTTGCGCACCGTGCAGTGGTACACGTTGTCGTATTCGCAGCGGGCGGCCACCGGGACCGTGAGACGACTTTTCGCGTTCTGCGTCTCCAGCATGGCCCACCGCGCGGCCACCCGCACCGAATCGGGCGTGTGATGCTTGGCGTACGTCAAGGTCTGGTTGATCAACGTGGTGTCCCCTGGTCCGCGCCGAGGCAGGAAAACTCAGCAGGAGCGTACCGTGATCAGCGTTCGCCCCGGCGGGCGCGGACCGCCGCGAGTGCCTCGGCGAGGATGGCCTCACCGTCGGCCTCGCTGCGGCGCTCCTTGACGTACGCCAGGTGCGACTTGTACGGCTCGGTTCGCGGCCGGGCCGGCGGGTTCTGCTGGTCCTGCCCGGCGGGCAGGCCGCAGCGCGGGCACTCCCAGGTCTCCGGGGTGGCCGCGTCCACCGCAAGGCTGATCTGCACCGCGTGGTCGTTGGCGCACCAGTAGGTCGTCTGCCGCCGGGGTGCGGGCTGGGCCCGCTCGGTCGGCCGGGCCGGGCTGGCACCGATCCGGCTGCCCCGGATCGTGTGGGCACTCGCCATGAGGTCGCTCCTGTCGTCGGAAGGGGGGTGGAGCGGATGCGACAAAGAAAGCGCGACCCGTATCAACGGGCCGCGCGAAATCTTACGACGGGCAGCGACGAATCACACACCCGTGGCCATCGCGACCTTGAGCCACAGGCCCAGGCCGACGATGCAGGCGAACCACACGATGCCGGCCAGTACGGTGTACCGGTCGAGGTTCTTCTCGGCCACCGACGACCCGGCGAGGCTGGTACTCACGCCACCGCCGAACATGCTCGACATGCCGCCGCCCTTGCCCTTGTGCAGCAGGATCAGCATGGTGAGCATCACGCTCGTGATCACCAGCAACACGATCAATACGTAGGCGAACTCGATCGGCATGGTAGCGGTCAGTCCTCTCATGACGGTCGCCGTGGTCCCGGGGGACGAACCAGGCGAGCCCGTGCGGCGGCGGAGCACGGGCTCACCAAGGATAGCGGGCCGCGTACCCGGGTGCCGACCGGCTCCGGGGCCGACATGCCCCGGAGCCGACCGGTCAACGCTTCACGTGCTCCGGAAACCGGACGATCTGGGCGAACTCCTCGGCGTCCAGGCTGGCTCCGCCGATCAGTGCGCCGTCGACGTCGACCTCGGCCATGATCGCGGCGATGTTCGCCGCCTTGACCGAGCCGCCGTACAGGATCCGGGTCTGGTCGGCGGTGGCCTGGTCGTACGACTCGGCCAGCCGGGCCCGGATCGCGCCGCAGACCTCCTGGGCGTCCGCCGGGGTGGCGGTCTTGCCGGTGCCGATGGCCCAGACCGGCTCGTACGCGATGACGACCTTGACCACCTGCTCGGCGGTCAACCCGGCCAGCGCGGCGTCGACCTGGTCGCGGCAGTGCGCGACGTGGCCGCCGGCCTCCCGCACGTCCAGTCCTTCGCCGACGCACAGGATCGGGGTGATCCCGTTGGCCAGCGCGGCGGCCACCTTGGCCTTGACCACCGCGTCGTCCTCGTTGTGGTAGGCCCGCCGCTCCGAGTGGCCGACGGTGACGTACTGGCAGCCCAGCTTCGCCAGCATCGCCCCGGAGATGTCACCGGTGTAGGCACCACCGGCGTACGGCGACAGGTCCTGGGCGCCGTAGCCGATCACCAGCTTGTCGCCGTCGATCAGCGTCTGCACGCTGCGCAGCGCGGTGAACGGCGGCAGCACCGCCACCTCGACGTCGGTCAGCTGCTGCTCGTTCAGGCTGAACGCCAGCTTCTGGACCAGCGCGATGGCTTCCAGGTGGTTGAGGTTCATCTTCCAGTTGCCGGCCATCAGCGGCCGGCGGGCAACGGTCTCAGGCACTGCTCTCACTTCTCCAGGGCGGCGATGCCGGGAAGGGTCTTGCCCTCCAGGTACTCCAGCGAGGCGCCCCCGCCGGTCGAGATGTGCCCGAAGGCGGACTCGTCGAGGCCGAGGGTGCGCACCGCGGCCGCCGAGTCGCCGCCGCCGACGACGGTGAAGCCGTCGACCTTGGTGATCGCCTCGGCGACACCCCGGGTACCGGCGGCGAACGGTGCCAGCTCGAACACGCCCATCGGGCCGTTCCAGAAGACCGTGTGCGCCCCGGCCAGGGCTTCGGCGAAGGCGGCGACGCTGCGCGGGCCGATGTCCAGGCCGAGCCGGTCGGCCGGGATCGCGGCGGCGTCGACCACGTCGTGGTCGGCGGCGGCGGCGAACGCGGTGGCGGCCACCACGTCGACCGGCAGCACGATCTTGCCGGCGGCCCGCTCCAGCAGGTCACGGCAGGTGTCGACCATCTCGGTCTCCAGCAGCGACCTACCGACCTCGTGGCCCTGGGCCTTGAGGAAGGTGAAGCACATGCCACCGCCGACCAGCAGCTTGTCGACGGTCGGCAGCAGCGCCTCGATCACGGCGAGCTTGTCGGAGACCTTCGAGCCGCCGAGCACCACCACGTACGGCCGCTCCGGCGCGCCGGTCAGCTTGCCGAGCACCTCGACCTCACGGTGCACCAGCAGGCCGGCGACGTGCGGCAGCCGCGCCGGTACGTCGTACACGCTGGCGTGCTTGCGGTGCACGGCGCCGAACGCGTCGTCGACGTACGCGTCGGCGAACGCCGCCAACTGGTCGGCGAAGGCACCCCGCTCGTCGGCGTCCTTGCTGGTCTCCCCCGGGTTGAACCGCAGGTTCTCCAGCAGCGCGACCTGGCCGCCGGTCAAACCGGCGACGGTGGCCTGCGCCGAGTCGCCGACGGTGTCGGTGGCGAACGCGACCGGCGTTCCGAGCAGCTCGCCGAGGCGGGCGGCGACCGGCGCCAGGGTGTACTTCGGGTCCGGGGCGCCCTTGGGCCGGCCCAGGTGGGAACAGACCACCACAGCCGCGCCGGCGTCGCGCAGCGCGGTCAGGGTGGGCAGCACCGCCCGGATCCGGCCGTCGTCGGCGATGACCCCCGGGTTGTCCTTCTCGAAGGGGACGTTCAGGTCGGCGCGCAGCAGCACGCGCCGACCCGACACACCCTCGGCGAGAAGATCGTCGAGAGTGGCTACCTGGCTCACAGGGACGCGCCCACCAGCTTGACCAGGTCCACCAGCCGGTTGGAGTAGCCCCACTCGTTGTCGTACCAGCCGACGACCTTGACCTGGTCGCCGATCACCTTGGTCAGGCCGGAGTCGAAGATGCACGACGCCGGGTCGGTGACGATGTCGGCCGACACGATCGGGTCCTCGGTGTAGGTGAGGATGCCGGCGAGGGGGCCCTGCGCGGCGGCCTTGACCGCGGCGTTGACCTCTTCGACGGTGGTCTCCCGGCCGACGGTGACGGTCAGGTCGGTGGCCGAGCCGGTCGGGATCGGCACCCGCAGCGCGTAGCCGTCCAGCTTGCCCTTGAGCTCCGGCAGCACCAGGCCGATCGCCTTGGCCGCACCGGTCGAGGTCGGCACGATGTTCAGCGCGGCGGCGCGGGCCCGACGCAGGTCGGAGTGCGGGCCGTCCTGCAGGTTCTGGTCCTGGGTGTACGCGTGGATCGTGGTCATCAGACCACGCTCGATGCCGAACGTGTCCTGCAGCACCTTGGCCATCGGGGCGAGGCAGTTGGTGGTGCAGGAGGCGTTCGAGATGATCGTGTGCTTGGCCGGGTCGTACTGGTCGTCGTTGACGCCGAGCACGACGGTGAAGTCCTCGTTCTTGGCCGGAGCCGAGATGATGACCTTCTTGGCGCCGCCGTCGACGTGCGCCTTGGCCTTGGTGGCGTCGGTGAAGAAGCCGGTGGACTCGATCACCACGTCGGCGCCGAGGTCGCCCCAGGGCAGCTTGGCCGGGTCCCGCTCGGCGAGCGCCTTGATGGTGTGGCCGCCGACGGTGATCTCGTCACCGCTGGCCTTCACCTCGTACGGCAGCCGGCCCAGGATGCTGTCGTACTTGAGCAGGTGCGCGGTGGTCGCGGTGTCGCCCAGGTCGTTGAAGGCGACGATCTGGATGTCCGCGCCGGAGGCGAGGACCGCCCGCGTGAAGTTACGGCCGATACGGCCGAAGCCGTTGATGCCAACCCGGATGGTCACAGGTCCCATCTCCTTGCTTCTCGCCCGCCCGGGCAGGAGCCGGACGGATTGGTGTGCGCCGACCGCGTGGCGGGCCGGGCGCCGATCAGATGATCCGGCCGGTCACGCCGCAGCCGTACGCGGCTCGGGCGGGACACCCGAGGCGGTGGTCGCGGCGGGAGAGCCGGGTGCCGGCCCCGTCGCCGTACACTGCGACCCTATCCGAGAAGCCCGTGCCGCGTTGCGCCGGGGCGTCCCGTCACCCGGTTTCACAACAGGTGTTCACCCGACGAGCATCTCCGCCGTCACCGCATCCTCGGTGTCCGGAATGCCCAGGTCGCGGGCCCGCTTGTCGGCCAGGGCGAGCAGCCGCCGGATCCGCCCGGCGATCGCGTCCTTGGTCAGCGGCGGATCGGCCAGCGCCCCCAGCTCCTCCAGCGACGCCTGGCGGTGCTCCAGACGCAGCCGCCCGGCCGAGGTCAGGTGCCGGGGCGCGTCGTCGGCGAGGATCTCCAACGCCCGGGTGACCCGGGCGGCGGCGGCGACCGCCGCCCGCGCCGAGCGGCGCAGGTTGGCGTCGTCGAAGTTGGCCAGCCGGTTCGCGGTGGCCCGCACCTCCCGGCGTACCCGCCGCTCCTCCCAGGCCAGCACGCTGGCGTGCGCGCCGACCCGGGTGAGCAGCGCGGCGATCGCGTCACCGTCCTTGACCACGACCCGGTCGACCCCGCGCACCTCGCGGGCCTTGGCGGTGATGCCGAGCCGGCGGGCCGCGCCGACCAGCGCCAACGCCGACTCCGGACCCGGGCAGGTGATCTCCAAGGCGCTGGAGCGGCCCGGCTCGGTCAGCGAGCCGTGCGACATGAACGCCCCCCGCCAGGCCGACACCGCACAGCAGACGTTGGCCGAGACCAGGTGCGGCGGCAGGCCACGGACCGGGCGGCCCCGCACGTCGAGCAGCCCGGTCTGGCGGGCCAACGCCTCACCGTCCTTGACCACCCGGATGATGTAGTGGTTGCCCTTGCGCAGCCCACTGGGGCTCAGGACGTGGATCTCACTCGGGTAGCCGTACACGTCGGCCACCTCGCGCCGCAGCCGGCGGGCGACGGAGTTGGTGTCCAGCTCGGCTTCGACGACGACCCGGCCGGCGACGATGTGCAGCCCGCCGGAGAACCGCAGCAGCGCCGCCATCTCGGCGCGGCGGCAACACGGCTTGGGTACGTCGACCCGGCTGAGCTCGTCCTTGACGGCAGCGGTCATCGCCATAGTCATTCACCTCACGGGGGCCGGGTTGACGGCGGGTACCGATACGTACGTGCTTAACGAGCGGAGCCCAGGACAGGCACCAGGGCGGCACCCAACGCGACCGGATCGTGCCGGGGGCTGCCGTCGGCGACCGCCAGCGGGGCGAGCGTCAAACGCGCACCCAGCGATTCTGCCGCACGGGCCACCGGGTCGGGATCGCCCACCGCCACGCCGTCGGCGAGGACGGTGTCGACCCGCAGCTGTGGCAGGTACCAGCTGAGCGCCGCCAGGTGGTCGGCGACCGACAACCCGAGGGTCTCCTTCTCGGCGGCCAGGTTCAGGGTGACCAGGCGACGGGCCGGGCTGGCCACGATCGCCGCCGCCAGATCCGGCACCAGCAGGTGCGGAATGACGCTGGTGTACCAGCTGCCCGGACCGAAGATCAGCCAGTCGGCGGCCTCGACCGCCGCGATCGCCGGCCGGCAGGCGGTCGGCGTCTTGGGCAGCAGCCGCACCGATTCCACCCGGCCCCGGGTCACCGCCACCGCGTGCTGGCCCCGGACGGTGACCACCTCGGTGGGTCGGCGGGGATCACCGCCGCGCACGTCGGCCTCGATCGCCACCGGGTCGCAGGACATCGGCAGCACCCGCCCGGTGGCACCGAGCAGCCGGCCGACGTGGTCGAGGGCCGCAACCGGGTCGCCGAGCAGCTCCATCAGGCCGCAGAGCACCAGGTTGCCGACGGCGTGCCCGGTGAGCGGATCGACGCGCTCACCCGGCGCCTCGCCCGGCACCGGCACGAACTCGCCCGGCACCGGCACGAACCGGTGCTGGAACAGCTCGGCGGTCAACTGTTCGGCGGGGTCCGGCCCCGCCAGGGCGGCCAGCGCCTGCCGCAGGTCGCCGGGGGGCAGGGCCCCCCGGTCGGCCCGGAGCCGGCCACTGGATCCGCCGTCGTCACCGACGGTCACCACAGCGGTCACGGCCAGGTCCAGGCCGGCGGCGGCGTGCCGCAGGCCACGCAGCGAGGCGGCCAGCCCGTGCCCGCCGCCGAAGGCCACCACCCGCAGTGCGGTCACTCGCGCCCCAGGTCGCGGTGTTGCGCGTTGACCGACAGCCGGGCCTGACGCAGCCGTACGGCGAGTTCCTCGGCGATCGCCACGCTGCGGTGCTTGCCGCCGGTGCAGCCGACGGCGACGGTCAGGTACCGCTTGCCCTCGCGTTCGAACCCGGCGGTGGTGGCGTTGATCAGCTCGGCGTAGTTGCGGACGAAGTCGTCGGCACCGGCCTGGCTGAGCACGTACCCGCTGACCGAGGCCTCCCGGCCGGTGTACTCGCGCAGCTCCGGCACCCAGTACGGGTTGGGCAGGAACCGCGCGTCGATGACGAAGTCGGCGTCCGGCGGCAGGCCGTACTTGAACCCGAAGGACAGCACGGTGACCCGCAGCCGGCGGGCGTCCTCGCCGGCGAACAGCTCCTCGACCCGCCGGCGCAGCTGGTTCTCGTTGAGGTGCGAGGTGTCGATGATCACGTCGGCCTGGTCGCGTGCCTCGGCGAGCAGCTCCCGCTCGGCGGCGATCCCGTCGGCCAGCCGCCCGTCGCCCTGCAACGGATGGGACCGCCGGACGCTTTCGAACCGGCGGATCAGCACGTCGGCGGCTGCGTCGACGAAGACCACCCGGGGCTGGTAGCCGCGCTCCTTCAGGGCCCGGATCGCCCCGGCGAGGTCGGTGGAGAACGCCCGGCTGCGCACGTCGAGCACCATGGCGGTCCGCCGGGCCGCGCCACCGGCGCGCATCGCCAGCTCGGCCATGTCCAGCAGCAGAGCCTGTGGCAGGTTGTCCACCACGTAGTAGCCGACGTTCTCCAGCGCACGGGCGACGGTGGACCGGCCGCCGCCGGACACCCCGGTCACCACCACCAGCCGGGCCTCGTTCTGCTCGGCGCCCGGTGCGGCCGGCTCGCCGTCGTGCACGGCGCTGCCGGCCAGGTCGTCGCCCGGGCTCAGGCTGTTCTGCCTCACGGTCCTCCTGCCTGCGGGTGCGCCGCGCGCCAGCTGCGCGGCGGTCGACACCACGGATAGGGATTCTACGGGCGATCCGCGCCGCTATCCGGCGACCCGGCGAGCGCAGCGATGATCGTCTCCGCGGTCCGCCGGCCGATCCCGGGGACTTCGGTGATCTCCTCGACGGTCGCGGCCGCGAGTCGCCGTACCGACCCGAAGTGGCGCAGCAGCGCCTTGCGGCGCACCTCGCCGAGCCCGGGGACCTGGTCCAGGCCGGAGGCGACCATCCGCTTGGACCGCCGCTGCCGGTGGTAGCTGATCGCGAACCGGTGCGCCTCGTCGCGGATGCGTTGCAGCAGGTAGAGCCCTTCGGAGGTACGGGGCAGGATCACCGGGTAGTCGTCGCCGGGCAGCCACACCTCCTCGAGGCGTTTGGCCAGCCCGCACAGCGCCACGTCGTCGATGCCGAGGTCGGCCAGGACCGTCGCGGCGGCCTGCACCTGTGGGGCGCCGCCGTCGACCACGATCAACTGCGGGGGGTACGCGAACCGGCGCGGCCGGCCGGTCTGCGGATCCACCGCCGGGGCGGTCGCCTCCAGCGCGGTCTCCGCCGGGTCCGGCGTACCGTCCGCCTGTTCCTGCCCGGCGGCCGCCTGTTCCGTTGGGGCGCGGTGGCGGGCGAACCGGCGCCGCAGCACCTCGCTCATCGCCGACAGGTCGTCGGTCGCGCCCCGGACCGCGAACCGGCGGTACTCCGCCTTGCGCGGCAGGCCGTCCTCGAAGACCACCAGGCTGGCGACGACGTCGGTGCCCTGGATCTGCGACACGTCGAAACACTCGATGCGCAGCGGCGCGGCGGCCAGCCCGAGCGCCTCGGCGATCTCCTCCAACGCCTGGCCCCGGGTGGTCAGGTCGCTGGCCCGACGCAGCTTGTGCCGGGTCAGCGACTCCCCCGCGTTACGGGCGACGGTCTCCATCAGCGCCCGCTTGTCGCCGCGTTGCGGCACCCGCAGGGTGACCCGGCTGCCCCGGCGCGCGGTCAACCAGTCGGCGAGCGCCGGGGCGTCCGCCGGCAGCTCGGGCACCAGCAGCTCCCGGGGTACGTCGGTCTCACCCTGCTCCGGGCCGTACACCTGGGTGCAGAAGTGGTGCACCAGGTCGGCGGTGGTCAGCTCCTCGACCTTCTCCACCACCCAGCCACGCTGACCGCGCACCCGGCCGCCCCGGACGTGGAACACCTGAACGGCGGCTTCGAGCGGATCCTCGGCGAAGGCCACCACGTCGGCGTCGGTGCCGTCACCGAGCACCACGGTCTGTTTCTCCATGGCCTTGCGCAGCGCGGCGACGTCGTCGCGCAGCCGGGCGGCCCGCTCGAACTCCAGGGCGTCGGAGGCGTCACGCATCTCGCGTTCCAGCCGGCGCACCATCGTGTCGGTCCGGCCCGCCATGAAGTCGCAGAAATCCTCGACGATCGCCCGGTGCCCGGCGGCGTCGATCCGCCCGACGCACGGGGCCGCGCACTTGCCGATGTCACCCAGCAGGCAGGGCCGCCCGACGTGGCCGGCCTGTTTGAAGACCCCGGCCGAGCAGGTCCGGGCGGGAAAGACCCGCAGCAGCAGGTCGAGGGTCTCGCGGATCGCCCAGGCGTGCGAGTACGGGCCGAAGTAGCGCACCCCTTTGCGCTTGGCGCCGCGCATCACCTGCAGCCGGGGGAACTCCTCGTCGAGCGTCACCGCCAGGTAGGGGTAGGACTTGTCGTCGCGGTAGCGGACGTTGAACCGGGGGTCGTACTCCTTGATCCAGAGGTACTCCAGTTGGAGTGCCTCGACCTCGCTGCCGACGGTGACCCAGTCGACCGACGCCGCGGTGGTGACCATCTGCTGAGTGCGCTGATGCAGCTGCCACAGGTCGCCGAAGTAGGAGTTGAGCCGGCTGCGCAGGCTCTTGGCCTTGCCGACGTAGATCACCCGGCCGGTCGGGTCGCGGAACCGGTAGACCCCGGGGGCGTCCGGGATCGTGCCCGGGGCGGGACGGTAGCTGGACGGATCTGGCATCGCCGTGAAGGGTAGTCCAGACCTGTGACAGTACGGAGCGCCCACGACCGCCCGGTGCCGCACGCACCGGGCGACCGTGGGCCGTCTGGGTTGGTCGCGGCGACCACCCGGGCCTGCCCCGGTGGTCGCCGCGCGGGCGGGTGCGTCAGGCCACGGTGAGGCTGTCGCCGTCGACGGTGACCGTCTTCTCCTCCAGCGGAGAGGGGGCCGGGCCGGAGACGACGGATCCGTCCTCGATGGAGAAGCTGCTGAAGTGGCAGGTGCAGTTGATGGTGCCGCCGTCGAGGTTGGCCACCGGGCAGCCCTGGTGGGTGCAGATGTTGCTGAACGCCTTGAACTCGCCCTCGGCGGGCTGGGTCACCACGGCGCCCTGATCGGCCAGGATCACGCCGCCACCGACCGGGACCTCGCTGGTGCTCAGGCCCGCGCCGCCGGAACCGGTGTCCGTGCCGCCGGTCTCCGTACCGCCGGTCTCCGTGCCGCTGGTGGAGTCGCCGCCGGCCGGAGCGTTGGTGGCGCCGTTACCCAGGGTGTCGTCGTCGCCGGTGCCACATGCGGCCAGTGCGACGGTCGCGCCGACCCCACCGGCGCCGATCAGCAGCGCGCGACGGCTGGTCGGGGCGGCGGCGGTCGTCGTCTGGTGCTCAGTCATGCGGATAGCCCTCCTCATTGGTTGCCACGGCTGGTCGTCCGCGGCCACGCCAGTAGACACGGTGACGCGTCACGAACGGTTCATCCCGATATGACGGTAGGGCCATGATTCAGGAAAAGACGTCGACACCGCTGTACGGACGCTGTGTCAATGCTGTACACCCGCTTCGACCGCACGCCGCGCCCCGGCGCCACGCTTCGCCCTGGTCGACGTGCCGGCCGCGCGACCGGTCGCACCGTTGGCCTTGGCGGCGCGGGCGGCGGCGACGGCCGACCCGCCGGCGGCACCGGTGAGCCCGAGGACCGGGCGCAGGAACGCCCCGGTGTGACTCTCCGCCACCTCGGCGACTTCCTCCGGCCGGCCGGTGGCCACCACGGTGCCGCCCCGGTGCCCGCCCTCCGGCCCCATGTCGATCAGCCAGTCCGCGGTCTTGATCACATCGAGGTTGTGCTCGATGACGACCACGGTGTTGCCCTTGTCGACCAGGCCGGCCAGCACCGTCAGCAGCTTGCGGATGTCCTCGAAGTGCAGCCCGGTGGTCGGCTCGTCGAGGACGTAGACCGTCCGCCCGGTCGACCGCTTCTGCAGCTCGGAGGCGAGCTTGACCCGCTGGGCCTCACCGCCGGACAGCGTCGGCGCCGGCTGGCCGAGTCGCACGTAGCCCAGCCCGACGTCGACCAGGGTCTTCAGGTGTCGGTGGATCGCCGGGATGGCCTCGAAGAACTCTGCGGCCTCCTCGATCGGCATCTGCAGGATCTCGGCGATGGTGCGGCCCTTGTAGTGCACCTCGAGGGTCTCCCGGTTGTACCGGTCGCCCTTGCAGACCTCGCACGGCACGTAGACGTCCGGCAGGAAGTTCATCTCGATCTTGATGGTGCCGTCGCCGGAGCAGGACTCGCACCGGCCACCCTTGACGTTGAACGAGAACCGCCCCGGCCCGTAGCCGCGCACCTTCGCCTCGGTGGTCTCGGCGAACAGTCGGCGGATGTGGTCGAACACCCCGGTGTACGTCGCCGGGTTCGACCGGGGGGTGCGCCCGATCGGCGACTGGTCGACCCCGACGACCTTGTCCACGTGCTCGAGCCCGCTGATCCGGGTGTGCCGGCCCGGCACCAGCCGGGCGTTGTTGATCTGGTTGGCCAGCACGGTGTAGAGGATGTCGTTGACCAGGGTCGACTTGCCCGAGCCGCTGACCCCGGTCACCGCGATGAGCTGGCCGAGCGGGAACGGCACGGTCAGGTTGCGCAGGTTGTGCTCCCGCGCGCCGTGCACCACCAGCTCCCGTCCGGCGGTGACCGGCCGCCGGCTGGCCGGCACCGGGATGGCCCTACGACCGGACAGGTACGCCCCGGTCAGCGACTCGTCGCTGGTCAGCAGCTCGTCGACCGGGCCGCTGTGCACGATCCGACCGCCGTGCTCACCGGCGCCGGGCCCGATGTCGACGATCCAGTCGGCGGTGCGGATGGTGTCCTCGTCGTGCTCGACGACGATCAGCGTGTTGCCCAGGCCCCGCAGCCGGACCAGGGTCTCGATCAGCCGGTGGTTGTCCCGCTGGTGCAGGCCGATCGACGGCTCGTCGAGCACGTACAGCACTCCGACCAGGCCGGAGCCGATCTGAGTGGCGAGCCGGATCCGCTGCGCCTCGCCGCCGGAGAGGGTGCCGGCGGCCCGGTCCAGCGACAGGTAGTCCAGGCCGACGTCGACCAGGAACCGCAGCCGGGCGTTGATCTCCTTGAGGACCCGCTCGGCGATCAGCTTCTGCCGGTCGGTCAGGGTCAGCCCGGCCAGCAGGTCGGCGCAGTCACCGACCGACAGCGCGGTCACCTCGGCGATGTTGCGCCCGGCGACGGTGACGGCCAGCACCTCGGGCTTGAGCCGGGCCCCGCCGCAGGAACCGCAGGGCACGTCGCGCATGTAGCCCTCGTACTTGTCCCGGGACCACTCCGACTCGGTGTCGGTGTGCCGGCGCTCGATCCACTGCACCACGCCCTCGAAGCCGGTGTAGTAGGAGCGCTCCCGTCCGTACTTGTTGCGGTAGCGCACGTGCACCTGGTCCTCGGAGCCGTACAGGATGGTCTTCTGCACCCTGCTGGGCAGCTTGCGCCACGGGGTGTCCAGGTCGAAGTGCTCGGCCTCGCCGAGGGCGGCGAGCAACCGGGCGAAGTACTCCTGGGTCTGCCCGCCGGCCCACGGCGCGATCGCGCCGTCGCGCAGGGTGCGCTCCTCGTCCGGGACGACCAGCTCGGCGTCGACCTCCTTCTTGGTGCCCAGCCCGACGCACTCCGGGCAGGCACCGTACGGGGCGTTGAAGGAGAAGACCCGTGGCTCCAGGTCCTCGATCGCCAACGGGTGGTCGTTGGGGCAGGCCAGGTGCTCCGAGTAGCGGCGTTCCCGGCCCGGGTCGCCCTCGGCGAGGTCGACGAAGTCGAGCAGCACGATCCCGCCGGCCAGGCCCAGCGCCGACTCCACCGAGTCGGTCAGCCGGCGGCGGGCACCCGGCTTGACGGTCAGCCGGTCGACGACCACCTCGATGGTGTGCTTCTCCTGCTTCTTCAACTTCGGCGGCTCGGTCAGCGGGTGCACCACACCGTCGACCCGGGCCCGGGCGTACCCCTTGGCCTGCAGGTCGGCGAAGAGGTCGACGTACTCGCCCTTGCGGCCGCGCACCACCGGCGCGAGCACCATGAACCGGGTGCCCTCGGGCATGGCCAGGACCCGGTCGACGATCTGCTGCGGGGTCTGCCGGGAGATCCGCTCGCCACAGACCGGGCAGTGCGGCTCGCCGACCCGGGCGAAGAGCAACCGCAGGTAGTCGTAGACCTCGGTGATCGTGCCGACGGTCGACCGGGGGTTGCGGGAGGTCGACTTCTGGTCGATCGAGACCGCCGGCGACAACCCTTCGATGAAGTCGACGTCCGGTTTGTCCATCTGACCGAGGAACTGCCGGGCGTACGACGACAGCGACTCCACGTACCGCCGCTGCCCTTCGGCGAAGATGGTGTCGAAGGCGAGGCTGGACTTTCCCGAGCCGGACAGGCCGGTGAACACGATCAGCGCGTCACGGGGCAGGTCGAGACTGACGTCGCGAAGGTTGTGCTCGCGCGCGCCACGGATGATCAATCGGTCGGCCACGGTCCGCCTGCTCCTGTGAAGAGGTATGCGTGTCAGGTCCGGCCGGCTGTGCCGTGCGGTGCACGGCAGCACGACCGAGGGTGTGCTGAGCGGTTCTACTTGAGCGGGTGGTGCGCGGATCGCCGGGGCTCCAGGGGCGCCGGGGCCCGGTCGACACGTCGCACGCCAGCGGCAACTGTAGCCCCGGGGTCCGACAAGTTCGTCCGACGCGCCTGGTCCCCCGATCGGGGGACGGCCCGGTTGGTCGGCGGAATCCCGCCCCACCGGCCGCAACAACCGGCATACTCCACATATTGGTCAAGTCACCTTTGACCTCGCGTGGAGTCGGGGGTTCCTCCACGCGTCAGCGGGCCGGCCCGTCCGATCGGGGGGTGGGACGGGTCGGCCCCTCCCCCGTACCGGGCCGGACCAGCAAGGATCAGCCGAGCCGACAGTGTCGACGGGACCGATCGCGACGTACCGTCTGATTCCATGCCGTCACCGGTCGCGAACAGCGACGACCCGCCCGCCGTGCCGCCCACGGCCGCCGATGCACCGGCCCCGGACGCCGCACCGGCCCCGCCGCCGCGACCCCGGCGCGGGCTGCGCTGGCTGCGCCTGACCGCGCTGATCCTCGGGCTGTCGCTGCTGCTGGTGATCGGCGGTACGGCGACCGCCGGCTGGCTCTACGCCCGCTCGGTCGAGTCACGGGTCGACAAGGTGGAGATCTTCGACACGCTGCCCGAGGCGCAGCGGCCGGTGAAGGCCGTGGAGCAGGCCCGCAACTTCCTGATCGTCGGCAGTGACTCCCGTGACCCGGAGACGGTCGGCTCCCGCACCGACACCATCATCCTGGCCCACCTGCCGGCGCAGCGCGACAGCGTGCAGCTGGTCTCGATCCCCCGGGACACCTGGGTCACCGTGCCGGACCCCGACGGCACCGGCGACGGCCGGGAAGACAAGATCAATTCCGCGTACGCCACCGGCGGCACGCCGCTGCTGGTGCAGACCGTGGAGGCGTTCACCGGTGTCCGCATCGACCACGTCGTGCTGATCGACTTCGGCGGCTTCGCCGAGATCATCGACGCGGTCGGCGGCATCGACCTCGCCGTCGACGAGCCGTTCACCTCGGTCCACCCGCCGTACCGGCAGTTCACCCCCGGTCTGCAGCACATGGACGGGCAGACGGCCCTGGACTACGCCCGCCAGCGCAAGCAGTTCGCCGACGGCGACTTCACCCGGATGCGCCACCAGCAGGAGATCATCGCGGCGGTACTGGACCAGGCACGCGGCAGTGGCCTGCTCACCGACCCCGGCCGACTGAACGACTTCCTGCGGGCCACCGCCGACGCGGTCAGCGTGGACGAGGCCACCTCGGTGTTCGACACGATCTGGGCGCTACGCCAGCTGCGCAGCGCCGACCTGACCATGCTCACGTCGCCGTCGTCGGGCACCGGGCAGCGGGCCGGGCAGAGCGTCGTGTTCCCCGACGACGAGGTGGCCGCATCCCTGTACGCAGCGGTCCGTGCCGACACCGTCGACGACTGGCTGCGCGAACACCCGACCGGCGGCTGACCGCCGGGCCGGCAGCTCACCAGGTGGTGAACTGCCGGCCCGGCGACCCGGGCCGGCCGGGTGGCTCAGGCCGGCCGGTGTCGTCCCCGGTGCTCCTTGGTGATCCGCTTCCACTTGGCCCGTTCGGCGGCGGCCAACCGGGCGTCCCGGCGACGCATCTCGTAGGCCACCTCCCGCTGCAGCCGCTGCCAGCTCTCCCAGCGACGTACCGGCAGCTCGCCGGAGTCCAACGCGGCCCGTACCGCGCAGCCCGGCTCGGTGCCGTGCCCGCAGTCGGCGAACCGGCACGCCGTGGCCAGCTGCGCGACGTCGGCGAAGGCCTCGTCCAGGCCGTCGGCGGCGTCCAGCAGGCCCACCGCACGCACCCCCGGGGTGTCCAGCACCGCGCCACCGCCAGGAATCGGAATCAACGCCCGGTACGTGGTGGTGTGCCGGCCCTTGCCGTCGACCCGACGAATCTGCTGGGTGCCCATCACCTCGGCCCCGGCGAGCGCGTTGACCAGGGTCGACTTGCCGGCACCGGACGGGCCGAGCAGGCCGAGGGTGCGCCCGGCGGCCACGTACGGACGGACCTGCGCCAGCCCGTCGCCGCGTTGCGCGCTCACCGCGATCACCGGCACCCCCGGTGCCACGGCGGCCAGCGACCCGGCCACCGCCGCCGGGTCGGCGGCGGCGTCGCACTTGGTGAGCAGCACCACCGGTGCGGCGCCGGACTCCCAGGCAAGGGCGAGAAACCGTTCGACCCGGCCCACGTCGGGGGCCGGATGCATCGGTTCGACGACCGCCGCGGTGTCGATGTTGGCGGCCAGGACCTGGCCGGAGGAGTCCTTCCCGGCGGTACGCCGGACCAGCGTGGTCCGCCGGGGCAGCACCCGTTGCGCGGTGATCCGCTGGTCCGGCCACCGCCGCACGGTCACCCAGTCCCCGGCGCAGGGCAGCGCCACCGGATCGGCGGCCGCCGCGGTCAGGACGGCACCGGCGATGCTCGCGCGCACCGGGCCGTCAGCGGTCAGTACGGTGCACACGCCCCGGTCCACCCGGGTGACCCGGCCCGGGCGGTCACCGGCGTCGACAGTGGTCAGGGCACGGTCGTAGGAGGCGTCCCAACCGAGGGACGCGAGGTCGAACGTCATGGGGAACCCTTGTCAGGTCGAGGGGCACCGGCCGGCCGGGACGGCCGGTCGGCACCGGAGGAAAGGACGGGCGGGCGTACCGCAGCGCACGGGCACGGTCGCCATCACCTCCTTCCCACGAGTTCTGCCTGACGCGTCGGAGCAACGGTAACCTTCACCCGGCAGCCCGGGAAACCCAATTCCGCCGGGCCACGACCAGCAGGAGGTTGCGGTGTCCTACTCGGGAGACGTCACCGTCGGCGGACCGCCGGACACCCGGGAGCTGAGCACCCTGACCATCACCAAGGTCGCGGTCGGCCCGATGGACAACAACGCGTACCTGCTGCGCTGCCGGCGGACCGGCGAGCAGCTGCTGATCGACGCGGCCAACGAGGCACCCCGGCTGCTGGAGCTGGCCGGCGCGGCGGGCCTCGCCACCGTGGTCACCACGCACCAGCACATGGACCACTGGGTGGCCCTGGAGGAAGTGGTCACCGCGACCGGCGCTGCCTCGCTGGCCCACCCGGCCGACGCCGACGGCCTGCCGCTGGTCACCGCCACCGTCGCCGACGGCGACCGGATCACCGTCGGCGACGGCGAGTTGGAGGTCGTCCACCTGGTCGGGCACACCCCCGGCTCGATCGCCCTGCTGCACCGCGATCCCGATGGTGTCCCGCACCTTTTCACCGGTGATGCCTTGTTCCCTGGCGGGGTCGGCAACACCCGTGGCGACCAGCGCGACTTCGCCGCCCTGCTCGACGACGTCGAGCACAAGCTGTTCGACCGGCTGCCCGACGACACCTGGTTCTACCCCGGGCACGGCAAGGATTCCACTCTCGGTGCCGAACGCCCGGCGCTGCCGACCTGGCGGGCCCGCGGCTGGTGAGTGCCCCGCCCGGCGGCCGGACCGTCGGGCGGGACGTCAGTCGGCCACGGCCGTCGCCGTGATCCGTACCGCCTCGAACGTGTAGTTGCCCTGGCTGCTGGCGACGAGCAGGCGCCCAGCGGTGCAGCGGTACTCCTGTGGTTCCAGGAAGAACGGTGCGTCCTGGCTGTCGATCACGGTGCCGTTGCGGCGCAGCTCGCCGGTCGACCTGTCGCTCACCATCGACAGCAGCATCACCGTGCCGTCGGCGTCGTAGCGCAGGGTGGCGGTCCCCCGGGTCTGGCTGGCGTAGGTGTCACCGCCGTAGGTGGCGACGACCGGTTTCGTCTCGGCGTAGTCGAAGGTGTAGGTGTTGTCCGCCGCATAGGTGAGGAGGGTGTCGGCACCTCCGACGTACGGAACCCGTTCGCCGTCGATGAGACCGTGCGTGGTGTTGTAGACGATGCGCCAGGCGCCCAGCAGGCACGGGTCGACGCCGGGCGGGTAGCTGGGCGACGGACTCGGCGTCGGCGAGGAGTCGAGGTCGGGAGTGGGAGTCGGCTCGGCCGTACCTGACGTGTTGTCGTCGCGGGCGGACAGCGCGGTGGCCCCGACGGCGAGGACCCCGAGGGCGACCACGGTGGCCAGGCCGATCAGCCCGATCCGCCGGACCCGGGTGCGGTCCGGCCGGGCCGGTGACCCGACCTGCCCGGCCGGCGCCTGGGCTGATGCCGGTGCCTGGGCTGGTGGCGGCTGTGGTGCGACCGCCGACGCAGGGCGGTCGACCGGCACCCGCAGGCTGCCCTCGGCCACGGCAAGTTCCGGTTGGTCGACGGTGCTGGCGACGATGCCGAACGCCCGGTGCAGTGCGGTGGACACCACCGGCATCCGGCTGGCACCGCCGGCCAGCAGGATCGCTGCGAGGTCGGTGACGTCCACCCCGGCGTCACGCAGTAGCCGGCCGACCGTTTCGACGGTCCGGCCGATGACCGGCGCGGCCAACTCGTCGAGCGTCTCCCGCCCCAGCGGTACGTCGAGTTCGAGCAGCGGCAGGTGAATCTGGGTGGTCACGGTCCGCGACAGCATCTCCTTGCCGGCCCGGACGTTCTCCCACAACTGTCGACGGGCCCGGCGGTCCGTCGCGGTCGCCGGCCGGTCCAGCCGCTGCCAGACGTCGCTGTCGCCGACCGCCGCCGTCAGGTGCCGCACGATGGCCGCGTCGATGTCCAGCCCGCCGCAGTCGGCGACCCCCTCGGCGGCCACCACGTCGAACCCGGTGGCGGTACGGCGTACCAGCGCCGCGTCGAAGGTGCCGGCCCCGAGGTCGTAGACGACCGCGGTCCGGCCCTCGGTGATGTCGACGCCGGCCAGCTCACCGAAGTGGTGTGCGGCGGCCACCGGTTCGTCGACGAGCCGGGCACCGGCCGGCGCGGCGGCCAGCAGGGTGGCCCGGCGATGCTGCCCCCAGGCGACGGGGCAGGTCAACACGACCTCCATCGGCCCGCCCGCCGCCTGCCCGACGGCGTGCCGGGCCTCGGCGACCACCCGTTCCAGCACCGCCCGGTACAGCCGCGACACCGCGACCTCCGTGCCGCCGAGCAGGACCGACTCGTCGTCGACCCGCTGCTTCGGGTACGGCTCGAAGGCTTCCGGCATCGACATCGCCGTGTGGTACGCGTCCCGGCCGACCAGGACGCGCCCGGTGGGGTCGAGGCAGACCGCCGACGGCAGCAGCGGTGACCCGTCGAACAGCAGCGGACGCGGCTCCCGGTGCGGCGACGCGAGGACCGCCACCGTGCTGGAGGTGCCGAAGTCGATGCCCACCCGGGCGATGCCGGCCTGACGCGCTGCGGTCACCGGCTCACGGTATCGAACGCCGGCACACCCGTACGGTCACCGACGCGCGACGATGTCACACGGTACGGCGGCCACCTGTCACGGCGAGCACCTCGCCAGTGGTGTAACTGGACTCGGCCGAGGCGAAGAAGACGAACGACGGAGCGAGCTCCGCCGGCTGCGCCGGCCGGCCGATCGGCGTCTGGGTGCCGAACTTCTCCACCGCCTCCGGCGGCATGGTCGCCGGGATCAGTGGGGTCCAGACCGGACCGGGCGCCACCGAGTTGACCCGGATCCCCTGGTCGACCAGGTTCGCCGCCAGTCCCTTGGTGAAGTTGACGATGCCCGCCTTGGTGGTGGCGTAGTCCAGCAGCGGCGGCGAGGGGTCGAACGCCTGGATCGAGGAGGTGTTGATGATGCTGGAGCCCGGTGGCATGTGCGGGACCGCCGCCCTGCAGATCCAGAACATCGCGTACAAGTTGGTCTTGAGCACCCGGTCGAACTGTTCGGTGGTGATCTCGGCGATGCCCTTCTCCTGCGCCATCTGGTAGGCGGCGTTGTTGACCAGGATGTCGATGCCGCCGAGTTCCTCGACGGCCCGGCGTACCAGATCCACGCACTGCTGTTCCTCGGTGATGTCGCCGGGCACCGGCACCGCCCGCCGGCCGGCCTGTTCGATCAGCCGGACGGTTTCCCGGGCGTCGCGTTCCTCCTGGGGCAGGTAGGAGATGACGACGTCGGCGCCTTCCCGGGCGAACGCCAGCGCCACCGCCCGGCCGATGCCCGAGTCCCCGCCGGTGATCACCGCCCGCCGGTCGGTCAGCTTGCCGGTGCCCTGGTAGGTCTGCTCGCCGTGGTCCGGTGGCGGGTCCATCTGCGCCCCGGTGCCGGGCGGGCGCTGCTGCTGCACCGGCTGGCCCTGCTGTTGCCCGTACCGCTCGGTGGGGTCCTGGCGGGTGTGCTGGCTGTCGCCCATGGTCGCGCTCCTCGGGTCGGCGACGGGAAGCTGTGCGCTCCGCAGGCCCTACCCGGGGCGACCGGAACGGAAACCAACCGGGCGGTGCCGGGGCGCGGGCGCCGTCGTCGGGCCCGGCGCAGGTTTGGAACCGGTCGTGACGGGCATCCGCCGCCCACGCGGGTCCACGTGGGCAACGGGGTCCGCGAGGGTGGGGAACGGCGAACCGGCACGGGACGGGCACCTGGTCGGGCGGTCCGGCCCGGTCGTGGGTCGGACCGCCCGGACCGCACCGGTCAGTTCTGCAGGAACCCCTGGGACACCCGCGCCTCGGCGAGCAGTCGGGCGCAGGCGCTCGGCTCGGACTCGGTGATGGTGGGTACGGCGTCGTCGCCGGTGAGGCTGCGCAGGAAGGCGAGCTCGGCGGGACCGATGTGCCGCACCTTGCCGCTGTCGTGGACGACGAAGATCGGGTTCGGGGTCTGGGTGGTGCACTGCACGAGATACATGACGTTGTCTCCCGGGTCGTCGAGGTCGTCGATAATCCACCGTGGACGCGGTGGCGTCGGTGGACGGGTCGCGGTGATGATCTGCGCCGCCCGGGCGACGATCGCCGGCTTCTGGGCCACGATCGCCGGGCCGGGGCACTGCGAGTGCCCCCAGTCGAATCCGTGCTCGGCGCCCATGCTGTGGTGGCCGAGTCCGCGCTCGCGCGGGCTGTTCGCGTTGCGGACCGGGATGCCGTGTTCCCGGTGCGAACGGGCGAGCAACTGGGCGTTGGCCTCCAGTTGTTGTGGGGTCAGCCGGTCCGGTAGGAACCCTTCGTTCTCGATGCTGAGCCAGGTGCGGTTGCCGGCCCGCTGGGTCCACGCCCGGATCTCGGTGTCCACCATCTGGGCGACCCGCCCGTCCTTGGCCACCACGAAGTGTGACGACACCCGCGACGCCGGATTGCGTTGCCACGCGATCGTGCCCTCGAAGTAGCCGGCGGCGATGTGCACGACGATGCCATGGTGTTCGTCGAGCCGGTCCTGCGGCTCGTCGAGCGCGCCGGTGCCGTTGCCGCTGTTGACGGTGGGACCCCGCCAGGTCGCGAGATCGGTCCAGATTCCCATGTGGCAGGCCTCCTTTCCCAGCCGGTGGTACGTCGGTGGAGTCGCAGGTCCCGGCTCCCCGGCTGTCTGGACAGGGCCGGACACGACCGGTCGACCGGTCCGGCGCGGATGGGATCGTCTGGTGCCGGATCGACGCTCCGGTCGACACCGGCGGGAAGGTGGGACCGACTCGCACCCGCCAGCCGGGTGGATCCTGGGCGCTCCGCCGGGTTACCGGCACCCGCAGCCTGATCCACTGTGACCACCGGCCGGCCGGGTCGGTGGCTCACCTCGCACCGGGCCCCGTCCGGCGGTCGGTCCACCTGATCCCCCAGCGCCGTCGGCCCGGCGACGGGGACCGTTGTACGGTGCCCTGCTCCGAGAATAGCGTGATCGACAAGCTTCTGACCAGCGTAAATAACTCAGAGTATGCAAATCAAAGCAACACGTGGCGAGGAGTCCGCCCAGTCGTGGAAGTTGCGCGTCAGTCCACTGTGATTGCAAGCCGGACCGCCGACGGACGCTGCGGATCATGGAAGATCCACCGCTGGCCGGCCCGCAGCCGGGTGGCGCGGCCGAGCGGCTCACCGGTACCGGGGTTGCGCGCCCACCGGGGATGCGCCCCACCGCTGACCTGCAGCCGCAGCCGCTCACCAGGAGCGAACCGGCAGGCGGTCGGCCACAGCGTCACGACGACCGGCCGCTCGTCGAGGTCAGGACCGACGACATCCGGGTCGACCCTGGACAGTCCGTCACAGACATTGAACGACCGACCCCACCGGTCGACCCGGCACAACCGCACGAAGACGTCGAAGTACGGCACCGAACTGCGCACGTACACCTCGGCGGTGACCGGACCGATCACCTCGACCGGCCGGTCGAGCACCGCACTGGTGTAGGTCAGCACGTCGGCCCGGGCCTCCAGCACCCGGTTGTCCCGTACGCCGGCACGCTGGGCGACCAGCAGGGCACCGCCGAGCGACGGCGTCGGATCGGCCGGGTCGTACCGGTGCTGGTCCGGCTCGCAAGCCGGTGGCACCGCCCGGTCCAGCCGGCCGCCCGGCCACAGGTACCACCGGGTCGGGGTGGCCGGCGGCGGCCAGTCGTCGAGTTCGCGCCAGCCGGCACCGGCGACGTGCACCCGGACCGGGAGGCCCGCCACCGGCGGCGACCCGCCTGCCGGCAGCTCGTCGTCCGGCAGCCCGGGGTCCGGCGGCGGCCCGTCGTCCGGCAGCTCAGGGTCCGGCAGCTCATCGCCCGGCGGCCCGGCGTCCAGGTGAGCGCCGAAGAACCGCACCGCCTCGCGCGCGGCGGTGACGAACAGGCCGGGGCTACCGTGCGTCCACGGGCCGACCACCAGCCGGGGCCGACGGCCTGCGGCGCGCAACGCGGCGTAGTCAGCCAACTGGGCGGGCAGGAAGATGTCGTGCCAGCCGGTGACCATCGACACCGGCGCGACGACCCGGTCGATCTCCCGGTCGAACATCCGGGGCAGCCAGTACGGCGCGGCCGGCCGATGCTCGGCCAGCCACTGCTGAAAGAACGGCACGGTGGCACCGGTGGCGACCCGGTCCGCCTCGGCCAGCGGCAGGTGCGCCAGACCGGCGACCAGTCGGGGCTGACCCCGGCGCAACTCCCGCTGGCGGGTCAGCCACGGCACCTGCTGGGCAGCCAGCAGCTCGGCCCAGGTCAGCACGGTGTCCAGCGAGAACGCACCGCCGGCGTAGGTGGAGTCCCGGGTCTGCGCGGCGGTGACGACGGCGACCATGGCCCGCAGGTCCCCGCCGCAGTGGGCAGCCGTGGCCCACTGCCCGAAGCCCTGGTAGCTGATCCCGAAGGTGCCCAGCCGCCCGTCGTACCAGGGCTGGCAGCGCAGCCAGGCCAGGGTGTCGAGCCCGTCGGCGCGCTCGTGCAGCAACGGCTCGAACACCCCGTCGGAGCCGAACGTGCCCCGGCACGACTGCACCACGCAGTGCCAGCCCCGGCGGGCGAAGAGCAGACCGAGCAGCCGGATCGGCCCGCCCCGGCCGTACGGGGTGCGGATCAGGACGGTGGCCGCCGCGCCGCCGCCGGGTGGCACGTAGTGGTCGGTCCGCAGCCGCAACCCGTCCCGGGTCCGCACCGACAGGTCACGGCGCACCCGGACCCGGCCGGGCCATCGCCGGTCAGCGGGCACCGTCGCCGCCGTCGGTCTGCCGGTCACCGGCCCGGGCGGCGGCACGGACCTCGTCGCGGTGCGCCCGGGTCGACTCGCCCATCGCGGCCAGGAACCGGCGGACCGTCTCCAGCTCGTCGTCGGTGAACTCGGCCATCACCGCGTCGGTACGCCGGCCCAGCGGCGCGAAGAACTCCCGGGCCAGCCGGGCGCCGTCGGGGGCGTACCGGAGCCGGACCTTGCGCCGGTCGCCGGGGTCCCGGTCGCGGTGCAGGTGCCCGGCCCGTTCCAGCCGGTCGACCAGGGCGGTGACCGAACTGGAGGTGAGATTCAACTGGGTCGCCAGCCCGCCCGGGGTGATCGGCTCGCCGGACTGCTCGGCGTCCATCACGGCGATCAGCGCCTGCAGATCGGTGGCGTGCAGGTGGTGCAGGGCCGCGAAGGCGTGACCGACGTGACCCGCCTCGACCGTGTACCCCCGCAGCCGGCGGACGATCTCCGCGACCACCGCCTGCCGGCCACTCGGCCGGGGTCCCCATACGCCGGCGTCCAACCGTCGTCCTCCGTTCCGCTGTTGTCGAAACCCTATCCCAGACCCGCTATAGTCTCGACCAACGAGATATTCGATGATCGAGCTTTACGCCGGGCGGGTGACGTCACCCACCCGGCGGAGCCGACCACCCGGCGAGCGACGAGGACACCGATGGGCACCACAGTTGGCACCAGGCTCACCGCGATCATCTGCGGCAGATGGAGCGCATGGCTGGTCCTGCTCACCATGGCGGCCTTCTCCGCCCTGGTGATCGGCTTCGCCGGCGACCCCCGTACCGGCAACGACCCCACCGGGGCGCTCCCCGACACCGCCGAGTCGGCCCAGGTCGCCGAACTGCGCAGGCAGTTGCCCGGCGGACAGGTAAACCCCGCCCTCGTCGTCTACTCCCGCGACGGCCAACCACTGACCGCCGCCGACGACGTGGCGATCGCCGCCGACCGCGAGGCCTTCGCCCGCGAGGCCGTCGGCGAGGTCAGCCCACCGGTGTACGCCCCGGACCGCACCGCCGCCCTGGTCGCCGTCCCACTCCCGGCCGAGATCGACCCCGTGGCGCTCGGCGACATCGTCGACCGGCTCCGCGCGCAGGCCCGCGCCGACCTGCCCGCCGGGGCCACCGCCCAACTCACCGGCGGGGCCGGCTTCACCGCCGACGTCGCCGCCGCCTTCGACGGCGCCAACTTCACCCTGCTCGCCGCCACCGTCGCCGTCGTCGCCGCGCTGCTGCTGGTCACCTACCGCAGCCCCTGGCTCTGGCTGGTCCCGCTCGCCGTGGTCGGCACCGCCGACGTGGTCAGCAACGGACTCATCGCCATCGTCAGCCGCGCCATCGACCTACGGATCGACGCCTCCACCACCGGCATCGTCGACGTGCTCGTCTTCGGCGCCGGCACCAACTACGCCCTCCTGCTCATCGCCCGCTACCGCGAGGAA
This sequence comes from Solwaraspora sp. WMMA2056, assembly GCF_030345095.1. Classification (NCBI taxonomy): domain Bacteria; kingdom Bacillati; phylum Actinomycetota; class Actinomycetes; order Micromonosporales; family Micromonosporaceae; genus Solwaraspora; species Solwaraspora sp. WMMA2056. Next base: position 3,819,694 of record NZ_CP128360.1, on the reverse strand, counting down.
CTACGCCGCGTACCCGACCGCCGGCAGGCGCTGCGCCGGGCGCTGAGCTCCGCCGGACCGGCTATCACCGCCAGCGCCATGACCGTCGTGCTCAGCCTGCTCACCCTGCTCGCCGCCGTACTGGCCAACGACCGCGCCATCGGCGTCGCCGGCGCCGTCGGCATCACCACCGCCATGGTGTACGGCCTGGTCGTACTACCCGCCGCGCTGTCGGTCTGCGGCCGGGGCCTGTTCTGGCCGTTCATCCCCCGCCCCGGCCAGCCCGACCCCACCCGCACCGGGCTGTGGGCCCGCGCCGGCAACCTGGTCAGCCGTCGCCCCCGCACCGTGCTCGCCGGCTCCCTGCTGCTGCTCGCCGTCCTCGCCACCGGCCTGCTCGACGCCCGGCTCGGGCTGAGCAAGACCGAACAGTTCCGGGTCAGCGCCGAATCCATCGACGGGCTGGCCACCCTGTCCCGGTCGTTCCCGTCCGGCACCGCCGACCCGGTGATCGTCGTCGCCGACGCCGCCCGCACCCCTGCGGTGCTGGCCGCCGTCGAATCGGTCGACGGGGTCGCCAGTGCCCGACCCGCTGGCGGCGACGACGACCTCGCCGTCATCGAGGTGGTGCTGGAGGCAGAACCGGACAGCACCGAGAGCTACCAGGCGATCACCGAACTGCGGACCGCGCTCGACGCCGTACCGGAGGCCGACGCCCTCGTCGGCGGCTCCGTCGCCACGAACCTCGACACCCGCGACGCCGCCCTGCGCGACCTGCGGGTCGTCGTACCCCTGGTGCTGGTGGTGGTCCTGGCGGTGCTGATCCTGCTGCTGCGCTCCATCGTCGCGCCGCTGATCCTGGTCGGTACGGTGGTCGCCACCTTCTTCGCCGCCCTCGGCGCCGCCACCACCCTGTTCACCCAGGTCCTCGGCTACCCGGCGCTGGACACCAGCGTCCCGCTGCTGTCCTTCCTGTTCCTGGTCGCCCTCGGCGTCGACTACAACATCTTCCTGACCACCCGGGCCCGCGAGGAGGCCCCCGTCGAGGGCACCCGGCAGGGCATGCGGACCGCCCTGGCCGTCACCGGCGGCGTCATCACCAGCGCCGGCATCCTGCTCGCGGCGGTCTTCGCGGTCCTCGGCGTCCTGCCGCTGGTCACCCTCACCGAGATCGGCATCATCGTCGGGTTCGGCGTGCTGCTCGACACCCTGCTGGTCCGGACCCTGCTGGTGCCCGCGATCGCGATGGTGCTCGGCCGACGCTTCTGGTGGCCCAGCGCGCTGGCCCGCCGACCCGACCCGGAGCCCGCTGCGGCGGGCGGCGGAGCCGGCCCCGAGCCGGCGTCGACGAGCGTCGGAGCCGGCGCGCAGCCCGCTGCGGCGAGCGTCTCTGCCGACCCGATGCCGGGCCGGCACGCCGATACCGGAGGATAGGGTCATGCAGACCCGCTCCGATCTCCGCAACGTGGCCATCATCGCGCATGTCGACCACGGTAAGACCACGCTGGTTGACGCGATGCTGCGCCAAGGCGGCCAGCTGCACAGCCGGGCCGAGCTGGCCGACCGGGCCATGGACTCGATGGACCTGGAACGGGAGAAGGGCATCACGATCCTGGCCAAGAACACCGCGATCACCTACGTGTCGGACCAGGGCGAACCCGTGGTCATCAACATCATCGACACCCCCGGCCACGCCGACTTCGGCGGCGAGGTAGAACGCGGCCTGACCATGGTCGACGGCGTGGTCCTGCTGGTCGACGCCAGCGAGGGCCCGCTGCCGCAGACCCGGTTCGTGCTGCGCAAGGCGCTGCGCGCCCGGCTGCCGATCATCCTGGTGATCAACAAGGTCGACCGGCCGGACGCCCGGATCAAGGAGGTCGTCGACGACACGTACGAACTCTTCCTCGACCTGGACGCCGACGAGGAGCAGATCGACTTCCCGATCGTCTACGCCTGCGCCCGCGACGGCATCGCCTCCCTCACCCAGCCCGCCGACGGGTCGGTGCCCGACGACAGCGACAACCTGGAGCCGCTGTTCCGGACCCTGCTCGGCACGATCCCGGCACCGGCCTTCGACCCGGACGCGCCGCTGCAGGCGCACGTGACGAACCTCGACGCCTCGCCGTTCCTCGGCCGGCTCGCGCTGTGCCGGGTCCGGCAGGGCACCATCCGCAAGGGCCAGACGGTCGCCTGGTGCCGCACCGACGGCAGCGTGCAGAAGGTCCGCATCTCCGAACTGCTGATGACCGAAGGGCTGGAACGCAAGCCGGCCGAGGCCGCCGGACCAGGCGACATCATGGCGGTCGCCGGCATCCCCGACATCATGATCGGCGAGACCCTCACCGACGCCGACGACCCCCGTCCGCTGCCGCTGATCACCGTCGACGAGCCGGCGATCTCGATGACGATCGGCACCAACAACTCGCCGCTGGCCGGCAAGGTCAAGGGGTCGAAGGTGACCGCCCGGCTGGTCAAGGACCGACTGGACCGGGAGCTGATCGGCAACGTGTCGCTGCGGGTGCTGCCCACCGAACGCCCGGACGCCTGGGAGGTGCAGGGTCGTGGTGAACTCGCCCTGGCGATCCTGGTCGAGCAGATGCGCCGCGAGCAGTACGAGCTGACCGTCGGCAAGCCGCAGGTGGTGACCCGGGAGATCGACGGACGGGTCTGTGAGCCGGTCGAGCGGCTGACCATCGACGCCCCCGACGAGTACCTCGGCGCCATCACCCAGCTGCTGGCCACCCGCAAGGGCCGGATGGAGCAGCTGGTCAACCACGGCACCGGCTGGATCCGGATGGAGTGGCTGGTGCCCGCCCGCGGGCTGATCGGGTTCCGGACCGAGTTCCTCACCGAAACCCGCGGCACCGGCATCCTGCACCACGTCTTCGAGTCCTACGAGCCGTGGTTCGGCGAGCTGCGGACCCGGCCCACCGGGTCGCTGGTCGCCGACCGCACCGGGGTGGCGACCAGCTTCGCCATGTTCAACCTGCAGGAGCGCGGCTCGCTGTTCGTCGAGCCGGGCACCCCGGTCTACGAGGGCATGCTGGTCGGCGAGAACTCCCGCGCCGACGACATGGACGTCAACATCACCAAGGAGAAGAAGCTCACCAACATGCGGTCGTCGACCGCCGACGAGCTGGAGCGTCTGGTCCCGCCGCGCAAGCTGTCGCTGGAGCAGGCTCTGGAGTTCTGCCGCGAGGACGAGTGCGTCGAGGTGACCCCGGAGGCGGTCCGGCTGCGCAAGGTCGTCCTGGACCAGACCGCCCGGGCCCGCTCGGCCGCGCGGCGTAAGCACCAGAGCTGACATACCCCCCCACCGTACGGAAGAAGCGGGGGCCGGCCACCTGGCCGGCCCCCGCTTTCCGCGTCGGTCGGCGACTACTTCACGATGTCGGCGAGCTCCCGCTTGCGGTCGCGGGCCGACTTCGCCAGCGACGCCACGGTGGTCACGGTCAGCGTCACGAAGATGAAGCTCAACGACAGCCAGATCGGGATGTGCGGTGCCCAGCCGACCGGCTCGCCGCCGTTGAGGAGGAACAGCGAGTTGTCCGCCAACGCCTCGAGCACCAGCTTGACGCCGATGAAGCCGAGCACCGCCGCCAGGCCGAAGCTGAGGTAGACCAGCCGGTCCAGCAGCCCGCCGAGCAGGAAGTAGAGCTGCCGCAGCCCCATCAGGGCGAACACGTTGGCGGTGAAGACCAGGTACGGCTCCTGGGTGATGCCGAAGATCGCCGGGATCGAGTCCAACGCGAAGATCAGGTCGGTCACGCCGATCGCGATCATCACGATCAGCATCGGCGTGAACATCCGCCGCCCCGCCTCGGTGACCGTGGTCAACCGGCCGCCGTCGTAGGCGCCGGAGACCGGCAGCACCCGCCGGCTCCACTTGATCAGCGCGTTCTCGGAGAACTCCTCGGCCGGACTGTTGTGCCGCAGCTGGCCGATGGCGGTATAGATCAGGAAAGCGCCGAAGATGTAGAACACCCAGGAGAACTGCGAGATCAGTACGGCACCGGCGGCGATGAAGCCGCCGCGCAGCACCAGCGCCAGCACGACCCCGACCAGCAGGACCTTCTGCTGATACTTCCGGGGTACCACGAAGCGGCTCATGATGATCACGAAGACGAAGAGGTTGTCGACCGACAGACTCTTCTCCGTGACGTACCCGGCGAAGAACTCACCGGCGTAGCGCCCGCCGGCGGTGGCCCAGACGCCCAGACCGAAGATGACCGCGAGCACGATGTAGAAGGTCGTCCAGATCGCCGATTCCCGCATGCTCGGTTCATGCGGACGGCGGACGATGATCAGCAGATCGGCGATGAGTACGGCGGTCAGCACGACCAGGCTCACCAGCCATACCCAGGCAGGGATGTTCACTCGGACCTCCGGCAGACACACGGCACCACCATGGCCGGCCCGACGATGGGTGCCCGGACCGGTGGAGATGCACGCAGCGGTGACTGACGGAGGTCTCTTCCGCCACCGCGTACCGGCCTGATCGACCGAGGACGCGACGACCGCTGGCACCGGGTCGCACCGGCGGACCGGGTCGACCGTGCTGACGACGCCAGCGCGAAGGAGTACTCCCCTCCTTTTGCGCCATTGTTGCCTACCGGGGGGCGAATGAACACACCGGGCCGGGGTCGGAGTGAGCGTAAGCACGTCGTCTGAGCGCGTCCTAGGAGGCTAGCTGTTTGATGGCCCGGCGGCCGTCACCGGCACCGGACCACCACGGAGGACCTGCGATGCGGTGTGCCACGCTGACGCCATGGTGCTAGAGATCGCGCTCATCGACGTCCAGCCCGGCCAGGAGGACGCCTTCGCCACGGCGTACGCCGCCGGACACGAACTGCTGGCCACCACCGCCGGCTGCCGCTCGGTCCGGATGACCCGGGGCATCGAGACCCCGACCCGGTTCGTCCTGCTCGTCGAGTGGGACTCGGTGGCCGCGCACGAGGAGAACTTCCGCGCCAGCGACCGGTTCCCCCGCTGGCGGGACCTGATCGGCCCCTACTTCGCCTCGGCGCCGGTGGTCGAACACTTCGTCGACGTACCCGCCTGAGCACGGCGGCTCCGATGCGGGTGGAGATCATCACCGCCGGCAGCCGCGGTGACGTCGCCCCGTACACCGGTCTGGGTCGGACGCTGCACGCCGCCGGCCACCAGGTCACCGTGACCACCCACCGCAACTTCACCGGCCTGGTCACCGACGCCGGTCTGACCTTCCGGGAACTGCCCGGCGACCCGCACGCCGCCCAGCTCACCCCCGGCGGGCGACGCCTGCACCGGCTCGGCGGCGGGCTGCGCGGCACCGCCGAGTTCGTCCGCCAGGGTCGGCGCTACCTCGACGACCTCGGTGCCGGCCTGGTCGACGCCGGCACCGACGCCGACGTGCTGCTGCTGGCCACCACGACCGCCCCGCTGGGATACTCGCTGGCGCAGCGGCGCGGCATCCCCAGCGTCGGGGTCTTCCTGCAGCCGGTGGCGGCCACCGGTGACTTCCCACCGGTCCTGCTCGGCGACCGCTCCTTCGGCCGGGCCGGCAACCGGGCGCTCGGCCGGGCCGCCGGCGCGGTCAGCGCCCGCGTCTACGACGGCGCCTCCCGGCGGTTGCGCCGCCGACTCGGCCTGCCGCCGGTGCCGCTCGCGGCGCTGCTGGCACAGGCCGAAGCGGAACATTGGCCGGTGCTGGTCGGCGTCAGCCCCAGTGTGCTGCCCCGCCCCACCGACTGGCGTCGCGGGCTGGAGATGGCCGGCTACTGGTGGCCGGCGACCGACCCGCACTGGACTGCCCCGCCGCAGCTGACCGCGTTCCTGCGCGACGGTCCCCCGCCGGTGCTGGTCACCTTCGGCAGCATGGCGGCACTGCACCCGCAGGCCGGCACCGTCATCGGCGCGGCGCTGCGCCGGGCCGGCGTCCGGGCGATCGTCCAGGCCGGCTGGGGCGACCTGCGCATCGACGGCGACGACGTGCTCGGCATCGGCGAGGTGCCCCACGACTGGCTGCTGCCGCAGGTGGCCGCCGTCGTACACCACGCCGGTGCCGGCACCACCGCCGCCGGGCTGCGCGCCGGCGTACCGGCGGTCACCGTACCGCTCATCGCCGACCAGCCGTTCTGGGCCGCGCGGCTGGCCCGGCTCGGCGTCGGCGCCGCGCCGCTACCCGGCCGGCGACTGACCGCCGGCGCGCTGGCTGCCGCCGTGCGGACCGTGCTCGACCAGCCGGAGTACGCCGAGCGTGCCCGGCGGCTCGCCGAGCGGATCGCCGCCGAGGACGGCAGCGCCAGAGTGCTCGCCGCACTCCCCTGACACCTCTCCCAAGATCGCCGCGATCTTGCACTCATCGACGGACAAATCGTGCATACCATGTCGATAACTGCAAGATCGTCGTGATCATGAGCGGGTGGACGGGAGGTCAGTGGGGGCGGGGATGCGTTCGAGGACACCACCGGCGAAGACGTCGTACAGCGGGAGGGTCCGCAGATGCACGTAGCCGATGTGGCAGTCGCAGGTCGCCAACGGGCACGGACGCGGACCAAGCGCCGCCCGGTAACTGCCGTCGTAGAGGTTGCCCAGCGGCGCGGCGACGAAGTGACAGCGGCGCACCGTACCGTCGCCGTCCACCGAGACCACCGACTCGCCGGTGCGGCACGACCGGCCGGCCGAGTCGTGCGGCCGGACGCTGTAACCGAACAGCGGGTCGATCCCGGTCCACGCCTGCTCCTGCGCCGCGTCGTAGCGGTGCCCGTCGGCGGCGTTGACCCACAGGTAGACGTCCTCTGGCAGCGCGGCCCGCAGCGCCCGCGCCGGGCCCAGGTGCGCCGGCAGGCCGACGACCCCGACCGAGAAGCGCACCCCGAGGGTACGCAGCACACCGCAGCGGCGCAGGAAGACCTCCTGGTCCACCTCACCCGGATGGTAGGTGGCCCAGAACGCCAGCCGACGGCGCTGGTCGGCGTCGACGTCGGCGTCGGCCAAGAAGTCCAGCCGGGCGGCCAGGTTGGTCTGGATCGCCACCCGGCCCACCTGCGGCAGCCCGGCCAGCCGCAGCAGCGCCCGCCGGTACCAGGACCGGGTCAGCGCCTCGCCCCACGGAGTGAACAGCACCGAGATCCGGTCGCCGTGCGGGTTGCGCACCACCCAGTCGACGAACCGCTCCAGCGCCGCCCGGTCCGCCCGCAACGCCGCCGGGTCGTCGCAGCGCTTGGCGAACGGGCAGTACGGGCAGTCGTAGTTGCAGCTGGCCAGCGGCCCCCGGTAGAGAATGCTCAACTCCCGTGGCCCGGCCACCGGACCGCTGGGCCTGAGCACCAGGTCGGCAGGCCTGATCACCGGGTCGGGCAGGCTGGTCATCGGGCCGGCCGGGCGGTCATCGCGGACCGGACCGCCGTCGACACCAGCCACGGCCCGACCGCGTCCGAGTAGGCCAGGCCGGCGGCGGTCAGCGCCAACCGGTCCGCCGTCACGATCAACCAGTCCCGGTCGGCGAGCACCGCCAACTGTGGGAAGTCGTCGACGGCGCGGCTGCCGAACCGGTCGCCGTACGCTGCCTGGTCACAGCCGTCGGCCCGCAGCAGCGACGTGATCAACCAGCGTCGCCGCTGCTCGTCGGTGTCGAGCCGGTACCCGACCTCGGCGTGGTCGAAATCGGACTCCGGGCGGCTCAGGTAGTCGTCGATGATCGCCCGGACCTGGCCGACTCCTACCGCGTAGTCGAACGAGTAGTGCAGGTCGGCGGTGTAGGACCGGGCCCCGCAGCCGAGACCGACCATGCCGTCGGACTGGCAGGCGTACTCCGGGGTGGCGTCGACCGGCAGGTCGGCCCGGCGGAAATGCCGCATGGACAGCTGCCGGTAGCCGGCGGCCCGTAGCCGGTCGACGCCCTGCCGGTACAGCGCCTGCCGCTGGTCGTCCCACTGTGGATCAGGCAGGTCTGCCGGGGCGCGGCGGGACAGGCCGGTGAGCGGACGGACGTACAGCGGATAGAGGAACAGCTCCTCCGGCGTCCAGCGCAGTGCCGCCGCCAGGGACTGCTCCCAGGTGTGCCGGGTCTGGCCGGGGATGCCGTAGATCAGGTCGATGTTGAGTTCGTCGAACGGCTGGTCGCGGATCGCGGCCAGGGCCCGCTCCACCTCGGTACGCCGCTGCGGCCGACCGGCGGCCCGCGCCTCGACGTCGAGGAAGCTCTGCACGCCGATGCTGATCCGGGTGGTGCCCCGGCCACGCAGCACCGCCAGCCTTTCCGGGGTGGCGGTCGCCGGTGAGGTCTCCACGGCGGTCGGCGTACCGGCCGGGCGGAACCGGTCGATCAGGTCGAACATCGACGACAGCTCGTCGGCGTCCAGGTAGGTGGGGGTGCCGCCGCCGACGGCCACCCGGGTGAACCGGGCGTCGTCGCCGAGCGCGGCGGCCACCCGGGCCGCCTGGCGGTGCACCTGGTCGAGGTAGGCGCGGACCTGGTCGGCGGGCGGATTCGATCGGGTGAACAGGTTGCAGAAGCCGCAGCGCATCTCGCAGAACGGCAGGTGCAGGTAGAGCATGAGCGCGTCGCGTCGCTGCCGGGACCAGACGTCACGCAACGCCGGGCGGGGGCGCAGCGGGCGGTACGCGGTCTTGTGCGGGTAGCCGTACAGGTAGTCCTGGTACGGCGAACCGTCGAGCCCGCCGGCACCGTCCGCACGGATCCCGTGCCCGGTCACGGCGAGTCGGCCGCGTCGGACCACGCGCCGGGGGCGAGCACGAAGTCGGCGTACGGGACGGTCCACACCACCTCGTGCCCGATCCGATGTCCACTGTGACCGTCTTCACCGTACGCGGTGCCGTGGTCGGCGCAGATGATCGTCAGGCAGGGCCGGCCCCGCGAGCTGGCCAGTGCGAACAGCCGGCCGATGTGCCGGTCGACGTACTCCAGGGCGGCGGCGTGGCTGTCCCGGTTGTCGCGTTCGGTGCCCGGCAGGTAGTGCCGGTTCGGTTGGTGCATCGCGGCCACGTTGACGAACAGGAACAGCGGCTGATCGGCCGGCACCGCCGGCACGATCTCGGCGATCCGGTCCAGCTGCGCCTCGAAGCAGCCCGGCGCGGTCACCCCGAAGCTCGACTCCCAGTGCGCCTCGGCGAACAACCCGGGCAGCGTCGCGCCGAGCGGCGACGCCCGGTTGAAGAAGCCGACCCCGCCGACGCAGACCGTGTGGTAGCCCTCCTTGCGCAGCGCGGTCACCAGGTCCGGGGCGTCGAACACCCAGGTCTGTTCGTCGGTGGTGGTCGCGCCCGGGAAGGTGGCGGCGTACAGCCGGGGGTGGCTGCCGGGCTGCGCCGGTGTCGGCAGGAATCCGGCGAAGAACGCCTGGTGCGCGGCGTAGGTGAAGCTGGCCGGGCTGTGCCGGCGCTGCCACTGCCCGTCGGGCAGCGCGCGGGCCAGCTGCGGTGTCCGCCCGGCGGCCAGCAACTCGGCCGCCACGTCGTAGCGCAACGTGTCGAGCGTGACGAACAGCAGGTCATGGCTGCCGATCAGATCCTTCATGCCGCCCTCCCCAGCCCGGCGCTGGCCCGCCAGTGCGCGGCCCGGCCGGTACGCATCGCGTGCAGTTGGGCAGCGTAGCTGTCGCGCCCGGCGGTGTCGTACACCCCGGGAAGCAGGTCCCCGAAGGCGTTCACCTCCGCCACGGCGTACCGTCGCCAGTCGCTGCCGATCATCAGGTCGACGCCGACGTGCGGGCTGCCGGTGAAGCAGCGGGCCGCCCGTACGCACTCGGCGAGCGCCGCCGACCAGCGCTGCGGGCCGAGCACCGCCCGGACCGCCGCCGGGTCGCCGCGCCGGTTACCCAGGTGCAGGTTGGTCAGCGGCCCGTCGCTGCTGCGCACCACCACGTGCCCCGGTTCGCCGGCGATCACCAGCACCCGCAGGTCGAAGACCCGCCCGTGCAGCCCGGCCTTGGGGAACCAGCGCTGCACCAGCAACCCGTCCGGCGCCAAGCGGTCCACGATGGATGCCACTTCGCGTTCGGTGCGGTAGGTCCGTACCCGCAGCGAGTTGTACAGCCGTCCGTCGTCGGCCGCCTCGACCGAGGTGACCGCCTGCGCCCGGTCACCGGCCAGGTGCAGGGCCAGCACGCCGGAGGCCGACGAGCCGTGTACCGGTTTGACGAAAGCCCGCGCCCAGCCGGCGTCGGCCAGCGCCGCCCGCAGCGCCGCCCAGTCGGCCGGCACGGCGTCCAGCGCGGCCGGCTGCGCCACCCTGGCGGCGGTCAGCCGCCGCTGGCAGGCCCGTTTGTCGAACATCGTGGCGATGTCCGTCGGATCGTTGAGCAGTGTCGCGCCGGCCCGCTGCGCGGCGGCGGTCAGCCGGGCGAGCGCGGCGCGCAGCCCGGCGTACCAGGCGGCACCGCCACTGATCTCCCCGTGGGCCAGCGGCCGGTCCGCGCCGCGCAGCAGCCGGTCGACCTCGGCGTCCTCACCGGGCGAGTCGACCCGCACCTGAGCCCCGTCAGGCAGGCTGACGTCGCCGGCGGCCAGCTGGTGCCAGGGGAGCACCCGTACGGGCAGGCCAGCGGCGTGCGCGGCGGCCCGGAACGCCCCGACCCGCCGGCTGTCCGGGTTGCCGACCACCACCATGGGCGCGGTGTGGCTCATCCGGGGAGGTTAACAACCGGTCATTCGCCGACGGATACGTACCGGCCCCGGTGCCTGTCCTCGGTCTGCTGATCGGTGACGTCGACGTCGACGCCGGGCAACGCGGCCGGCAGCCGGGCCATCATCTCGTCGGACAGGTAGTGCCGGTGCAGGTCGAGCCGGCGCAGATGGGTCAGCGGCTGGCCGGCGAGCAGCGCGGTGGCACCATCGTCGCCGAGGGTGCCCAACGACAGGTCGACAGTGTCCAGTCTGGGCACGACCGCCGCGCTGGCCAGGGCCGCCGCGACCGCGTCGGCGATCTCGGCGTTGCGCAACCCGAGGGTACGCAGCGTGGGCAGCCGGGTGCCGTCGAGGATCGGCGCAAGGTCGTCCACTGAGGTGTCACCCTCGTAGTCGGGGGTGCCCAGCCACAGTTCCAGATGGGCGCAGTTCGGCAGGTCGCTGGCGGCGACGGCGCGGGTGAGGGCGGCTGGTGTCCCGCCGGACTCGATGGCGAACTCCCGCAACCCGGTGTGCTGGACGGCCTGCAACTCCAGCGACATGGCGCCGCGTACCCGCAGCACTTCCAGCGCCGGGTAGGCGGCCAGCAGCGGGGTGACGTCGGGCTGCAGGATCCAGGAGATCTCGCACTCGTCGAAGGTCATCTCACCGAGGAAGACGGCCCGCAGGCCGGTCAGCCGGGGCGCGGCGTCGACCAGCAGCTCCAACGGAAACGCGACGTCCCACGGTTCGCCCCAGTCGCCGACGACCAGCGCGTCGACGCTCGCCGGGTCGACGGTGTCCAGCCAGGTGGTGAAGAGTTGCGCGAATTCGACCTCGTCCTCCTCCGACGCACTGAGCCGCCAGGCGACCGGGGTGCCGGTGTGCTCCGCCGCCGTCTGTGGGTCGAAGTCGACGACCGGTAGGCCGGAGAAGTGGGTGATGTGTTCGTTGATCGTCATCGGCGGCGCTCCGTGGTACGGCATGGGCTGCGGACCCGGCACGATAACAATCCGGTACGACGTCGCGCTGCCCGTCGCCGCGTCGTTGCGCCCTGGTGCACCCGCTCAGACCGCGCCCAGCGGCGGCGCCATCGGGCCGGCCGTCCGCTGCCGGAGCAGACGCCCGGCCTCGATCAGCAGGTCGACGAGGCTCACGGCGACGATGACGGCGACCCAGAACTTGGCGGTACGGTCGGCTTCCGGGCTCAGGTAGACCGGCCCGGCGAACAGCACCCAGGTCAGCACGGCGCAGATGGCCGCTCCGAGGAGCATCCCGACGGTACGGGTGACCGGACGCCACCGGCCGTGGACGGTGACCACGAGATGATGCACCAGGGTGGCAATCAGCAGGGCGAGCACGAGCGGGCCGCGGAACTGGGCGAACTCGTCGTTGAAGGTGAGTGCCTGCACGGCCTGCGGCGCGGCCCCGAGCTGATCCAGCAGCCAGGCCGCGTTGACCAGCACGACCGTACCGGCGACGTAGAAGACGAAGGCGGCGATCCGGCCGGACCGGACGACCCGGCCGGCGGCCGATCGGCGCGGACGCCAGGCGAAGCGGTCCGGCCACCGACGCCGCGCCCAGCCGGCGAGGCCGAACGCCACGACGAGGAACCCGGGCCACCAGAACGCCGGTAGCCCGTACGTCCAGTACCAGTCGACGACGTCGGTCGCGGCGGCCACGCCGAGCAGCCAGATCACCAGCACACCGGCGACACCGAGCCGGACGAATCGGCGAGTGTCGGCCGGGTCGACGGCGATCGGCGGCTGCCCGTACCGGGCGGCCACCTCGGCGGGGCGGCCGAAGGCCCGCAGCCGGGCCACCGGATCGTCGCTGTCGGCCAGTTCGTCGCGCAGCAGCGTCGTCAGTTCAAGCGCCACGTCCCTACGCTGCCGGCGGGGCAGCAACCGCGCCACGTCGGCGACGTACGCGTCGATCAGTTCCTCGGTGGTCAGCATCTACCTGTCGCCCTTCAGCATCTGGCCCATGGCCTCGTTCATCCCGTGCCACGAGTCCCGGAGCCGGACGTACAGCTCTTCCCCGGCGGGGCTGCGGCGGTAGTAGCGGCGTGGCTGCCCTTCGGTACGCCACTGGCTGACCAGGACGCCCTGGGTCTCCAGCCGCCGCAGCAGCGGGTAGAGCGTCCCCTCCTCGATCGGCAGGCCGTTGTCGGACAGCGACTGGCGCAGCTCGTAGCCGTAGCGGAACTCGCCCAGCTGTGACAGCACCGCCAGGACGACCACGCCCCGGCGCAGCTCAAGCTCCAGCCTGTCGCCGACCATGTGCCACACAGTACTGTGCAGTGCACAGTCCCGTCCAGCGCCAGGGGTGCGGTTCGACTGCCCGGTCGACACCCCAGGCCCGGGTAGCGCCGGCCCTGACCCGCGGTTCCCCGGAGACCTACTGTCGAAGGTCGGTCGTCGCGGGACCCGCTGGGACGGCGGGGATTCGAGGCCATGTCCAGGCGGAGCGCAGGATGAAGGCCAGAAGCAGCACCTCGAGTGCGATGGAGAGGCCGTAGAAGAAGGCCCAGTCCCCGGACTCCCCTGCCGCGTTGAACACCGTGAGGGGGATGTAGAGCGATGCGATGACGAGGTTCGTGGCGCGGTTCGCCCGGGCGGGCAGCGTCATGGAGAGAATCACCATCAGGGCCGGGATCGCCACGGACGTGAAGAAAATGGTCAACAACGTCGGGCTGATATCGAACTCAAAGATGACGCCACCCCGGATTTCGTCGATAGCGCCGGGCTTGTAGAGGTGGAAGTAGTCGACGTAGATGTAGAGGAACATGCAGCTGGTCCATGCGGCGGCGAGCTTGGCCTGCACCGGGATCGGCGGGTTGTCGAGCTGGTTCGGGGTTTTCGTTCGGATGGTCATCGGTTCTTCTTTCGAGAGGAGCGGTCCCTCCGCCGCAGTGGCGGCAGGTTTGGGCGTGCGTACGCACGGGTGGTCGAGTTCGAGGCGGTGGCTGCCATCCCCGGGCGGCCCTCCACGGGGTCCTCGCCCGCGTGCGTGACCTCGGCACAGCCCTCATCTCAGTCACGACCGGACGAGGCGCACGCCGGTCGCGAGCAGCCAGACGAGCCAGGCGACGAACCCTAGAAGCCCGACGAAGATCAGCGGCGAGCCGTCGGCGATCGCGAGGTTGCCCAGCCCCGCAGCGAGCAGCAGGGTCCCGCCCACCATGCCCAGCAGGCGCTGCCAAGCCGGAGTCAGCCCGCTCGCGTGCGCGGCGAGGGCCGAGCCGATGCAGGTGGTGCCGAGCATCGGCAGCGCCAGCGCGAACGCCGCCGCGTGAATCTGCCAGACGAGCCCGAACGCGGGCGTCGGCTCGGCGAGCCCGCTGGCGGAGAGCACGAGCCCGATCTGCAGGACGTTGACGAGCACGAAGATGGCCGACAGCGTCGCGCCAGCGGCCACGGCGAGGCGCGCCCAGTCGGTGCCCGCTCCGCCCCGCCGCTCCACCAGGCCGTGCAGGCCCGTCACGAACACGAGCAGCAGCGGCAGATAGACGGCTACAAGACCGGACACGATCGCGACCGCGTCACGGTTGGCCGCGTAGTAGGTCAGCACGTCCTCGATCGGAGCGCCGTAGGGCAGCGCGCCCGTTACCGCAAACAACACGTTCTCGATCACCACCAACACCGCGAACACGATCGCCGCGGCACCGACGAGCCGGCCTCGAACGAACAAACTGCGGGCTGGCGTGGTGGCGGTGTCCTTCGGGGACCTCATCTCTTACTCCTTCATCACGGTCGGATGACCGGCGGGTCGTCGAGCGCGTTCGAGGTTTCACTGGCTCGTACACCGTACGTCGTACACCGTACTAGGATTCGTACACTGTACTATCGCCGTACGCTGTACGATAGTCAAGCTGTTCAAGGAAGCGAGGAGACCCGGGTCTGTGAGGAAGCAACGCCAGGTCGCGTCAGACGCGGGGCTGAGCAAGCAGCGGGTGGTGGCCGAGGCGATCCGGATCGCCGACCGCGAGGGGGTCAACGGGCTGAGCATGCGCCGGCTGGCTAGCGCGCTCGACGCGGGCGCGATGTCGCTCTACTACTACGTGGCGAGCAAGGACGAGTTACTGGACGCCATGATCGATGTCGTGTTCGAGGAGATCGAGCTCCCGCCCGAGGGGACGGACTGGCAGTCGGCGATGCGACGGCGGTCGGCGTCCGCCCGCCAGGTTCTGGCACGCCACCCGTGGGCGATCGGCCTGATGGAGTCACGGACATCGCCGGGGCCCGCGCACCTGCGCCACCGCGAGGCGGTCACCGCCTGCCTGCGGAAAGCCGGCTTCTCGGTTCTGATGGCGACGCACGCCAACTGGTTGCTCGACGTCTACGTCTACGGGTTCGCCCTGCAGGAAGCCAGCCTGCCGTTCGACACCGCCGATGAGTTCGCGGACATGGCCGAGGACGTCTACCTGCCCCAGCTTCCTCCTGACGAGTTCCCCTATCTCAACGAGTCCGCCGCAGCGCTCCTCGCTGCCGGCTACGACCCGGCAGAGGAGTTCATCTTCGGCCTCGACCTCGTCCTGGCCGCCCTCGATCCCCTGAGAGCCTCCACGTAGCACCGCTCACAGATCGTCGCGCAGCCCTTTGCGCAGGTCCGTCGAGACATGCTGTTCCAGGCTCTGCACTGGGCGATCGCTAGGCCCCGAAGCTGTTCGGTCAGCCGCGCAGGCCGTCCACGAAGGATCGCCAGGCGGTGGCGGGGAAGGCCAGCCGTGGCCCAGTCGGGTCGGTGGAGTCGCGGACCGCAACCACCCCGCCGGCCGGGGCGACCTCGACACAGTCCCCGTTCGCGTTGCTGCGGCTGGACTTGCGCCACACCGCTCCGCTCAGGTCATACATCTGGGGTAGCTCTTCACCTGCCTGGTGAACAACGCCTCTGAAGGCATGTTGATCGAAAGCACTGTCGCTACGGTCGCACGGTGCCGCAGCCATTCGGTCAGCCGCGCAGGCCGTCCACGAAGGATCGCCAGGCGGTGGCGGGGAAGGCCAGCCGTGGCCCAGTCGGGTCGGTGGAGTCGCGGACCGCGACCAACCCGCCGGCCGGGGCGACCTCGACACAGTCCCCGTTGGCGTTACTGCGGCTGCTCTTACGCCAATGCAGCTCGACCTGAGTCCGCTCCACGGTGCGATTCCTTCCTGCAGACGGTTCGCTCAGCCCTCTGTCACCAGCTTAGCCAGCAGATCCCGGCTTTCATCGACCGGCAGCGCGGCTTGCTGCAACCAGCGGCCGATCCGGGCGTAGAGGACCACGTCTTCGTCGTCGGTGAGGTGGATGTCGCTGGTCAGCGTCTCCAGCACCACCGTGCGCGGGTCAGCCGGATCGGGGAACGAGTAGAGCGAAAAGCTGGTGTGCGGCACGAACGAGTCGTGCACGACCGCATCGAGCGGCAGCACCTGAATAGTGACGTTATCCAGCTCGCCGAGCGCGCTCAGGTGGCGCAGCTGGCCGCACCGGGCCTCAGGCGGCACGCTGGCCCGCAGCAGCGCGCTCTCGTCGATGACCGCCTCGTAGTGCGGCGGGTGCTCGCGGCGCAGCACTTCCTGCCGGGCTGCGCGGGCCAGAGTGTCGGCGCTGATGTCGAGGTCTCCGTAGACGTCGCGGCCGGAGCGCACCCGCAGCCGGGCGTACTCCGGGGTCTGCAGCAGCCCAGGCACCAAGAGTTGCTGATATTGGAAGATCGTGGCGGCGCTGGCTTCGAGCTCGGTGTAGCCGCGCTGGCGTTGACCCATCGACCCGAGCGCCTTCCACCAGCCTCGGGTGGCGGCGGCGTCGCGGGCGATGATGACCAGCTTCTCCCGTTCGGCCGGCACGACGTGGTAGACGTCGAGCAGGTCCAGGATGTCCGCCAGGTCGGGTCGGCTCTGGCCGAGCTCCAGCCGGGACAGCTTCGACGTTGACGCCCAGCCGAGCTGGTCGCAGACCTGCTCCAGCGTCATTCCGGCCGCGCGGCGAAGCCGCCGCAGCTCGCCGCCGAGCCGTTGGCGTCTGATCGTGGGACTTGCAGGCAACGCCACTTCCGTCCACCCCCATCCGCGACAGAGGGTAAGCGAGACATCGCCAAACTTCAAGGGCTTGAACATCTGGCTCACCGACATCAATATGGGAATCCCATGAGATACAACTTGGAGGAACAGTGAGCGATACTTCAGTTCCTGTACAGTTCCTACTGATCGAGCCGGTCGACCCGGCGGACGGAGCGCCGGAGTTTCCGGCCATCGGCTGGGGTCTGGAGTACGCCGACGAGGCGCTGGTCTACTTCCGGCATCCGCAACGGGAGATCCGTGAGGTCGGCGTCTTCCGTACCGTCGAGGACGCCTGGGACTTCTACCTGCAATGGGGCGAGCTGGAGCTGATCCGCCCCGGTGAGCCGGGCTGGCCTGCGCAGCCGTCAACACCGCTCGGGCAGGCAGCTCCCAACGACGATCCCGCCGAGGAGCAGCGCCACGACGGGACAGGACTCGACGACACGTGGGGGCTGCTGTGGCGGGCCAGTCAGCGCCCCGGCGCCGAGCTGGCCCAGCTCTACCCCGGCGACCGGCTCAGCTGACGCCGGCGACGTCCATCGCCCGTAGCTCCTTCTTCAGCTCGGAGATCTCGTCGCGGATCCGGGCGGCCAGCTCGAACTGCAGCTCGCGGGCGGCGCCCAGCATCTGGTCGTTGAGCTCCTGAATCAGTTGGGCCAGGTCGGCGCGGGCCATCCCGGCGCTGGACGGGGTGGTGGCGCCTCGGCCCCTGCTGCGGGTCTCCGGCACCGGGCCCTTGCCGCGCGACATCTGCCGGCCGGAGCCGCCGACCGACCGGCCGGCGAGGGTGCCGTCGGTGTCGTCGGCCTCCCGGTAGATGTCGTCGAGGATGTCGTGGATCTTCTTGCGCAGCGGCTCCGGCGAGATGCCGTTGGCCTCGTTGTACGCCACCTGCTTGGCCCGCCGCCGGTTGGTCTCGTCGATCGCGTCCGCCATCGACGGGGTCATCTTGTCGGCGTACATGTGGACCTCGCCGGAGACGTTTCGGGCGGCCCGGCCGATGGTCTGGATCAGCGACCGGCCGCTACGCAGGAAGCCCTCCTTGTCGGCGTCGAGGATCGCCACCAGGGACACCTCGGGCAGGTCCAGGCCCTCGCGGAGCAGGTTGATGCCGACCAGTACGTCGTAGTCGCCCTTGCGCAGCTCGCGCAGCAGCTCGACCCGGCGCAGCGTGTCGACCTCGGAGTGCAGATAGCGCACCCGGATGCCGTGCTCCAGCAGGTAATCGGTGAGGTCCTCGGCCATCTTCTTGGTCAACGTGGTGACCAGCACCCGCTCGTCGCGGTCGGTACGCAGCCGGATCTCGTGCATCAGGTCGTCGATCTGGCCCTTGGTCGGCTTGACCTTGACCTGCGGGTCGACCAGGCCGGTGGGGCGGATCACCTGCTCGACGAACTCGCCGGCCGACTGCTCCATCTCCCAGGTGCCGGGGGTGGCCGACAGGAACACCATCTGGCCGACCCGTTCGAGGAACTCGTCGAAGCGCAGCGGCCGGTTGTCGGCGGCGCTGGGCAGTCGGAACCCGTGGTCGATCAGCATCCGCTTGCGGGAGGCGTCGCCCTCGAACATGCCGCCGATCTGCGGGATCGTCACGTGCGACTCGTCGATGACGGTGACGAAGTCGTCCGGGAAGTAGTCGAGCAGGGTGTGCGGCGGGCTGCCGTAGTCGCGCCCGTCGATGTGCATCGAGTAGTTCTCGATGCCGGAGCAGAAGCCGACCTGGCGCATCATCTCGATGTCGTAGGTGGTGCGCATCCGCAGCCGCTGCGCTTCGAGGAGCTTGCCCTGGCGATCCAGCTCGGCGAGCCGGTCGGTCAGCTCGGCCTCGATGTCGCGGATCGCCCGCTCCATCCTGGCCGGCCCGGCGGCGTAGTGCGTCGCCGGGAAGATCAGCAGCTGGTCGACCTCGCGGACCACGTCACCGGTCAACGGGTGCAGGTAGTAGAGGCGCTCGATCTCGTCACCGAAGAACTCGATCCGGACCGCCAGCTCCTCGTACGCCGGAATGATCTCCAGCGTGTCGCCGCGGACCCGGAAGGTGCCCCGGTTGAAGGCCAGGTCGTTGCGGGCGTACTGGATCTCGACGAGTTGGCGCAGCAGCGAGTCGCGGTCCTGCTCGGCGCCGGTGGCGACCTTGACCGCGCGTTCCAGGTACTCCTGCGGGGTGCCCAGGCCGTAGATCGCCGACACGGTCGCCACCACGATCACGTCGCGGCGGGTCAGCAGCGACATGGTCGCCGAGTGCCGCAGCCGCTCCACCTCCTCGTTGATCGAGGAGTCCTTCTCGATGTAGGTGTCGGTCTGCGGGATGTACGCCTCTGGCTGGTAGTAGTCGTAGTAGGAGACGAAGTACTCCACCGCGTTGTGCGGCATCAGCTCACGGAACTCCTTGGCCAACTGGGCGCAGAGCGTCTTGTTGGGGGCCATCACCAGGGTGGGCCGCTGCAGCCGCTCGACCAGCCAGGCGGTGGTGGCGCTCTTGCCGGTGCCGGTCGCCCCGAGCAGCACGGTGTGGCGGTCGCCGCGACGCACCCGACGCTCAAGCTCGTCGATGGCTGCCGGCTGGTCGCCGGCCGGGGAGTAGTCGCTGACGACCTGGAAACGGCCGTCGAGTCGCGGGATGTCGAGCGCCATGCCCACCAACGTACGCCGTGGGTCCGACATCTCGCGGTCGGTCGCCGACCGGCTTCGATATTGTCATTGTGTGGGTCGCCTCACCCGCGATACCGTGACGGGGTAGGCCGCTCGCGGCGGCCGCGCGGACCATCGGCAGCGCCCACACCGGCGCGCCGGAAGTCCGGACGTTCGGATAGCTGCCCCGGCGCGCGTCGGCGAGCGCATCCGTAGTCGTCACGCCACGCGTGACCCGGCCGCCGCGAGCGCCCCACGTCCCAGCAGTTGCTTCCGGTCACGGCTGCCAGCCGGTCTCCTCGATCCACCGGCGCAGACGTGGCCAGGCCGCCTCGAACCAGGGCTCCTTGGCTGCGGCGTACTCCCGGGTCGTCGGCGCGGTCGCGGCGATCCGCTGCTTGACGGCGAGGTAGTCGGCGCGCTCCCGCTCGTCGGCCCGCAGGTGGTCACGGAACGCGAGGGCGTACCGCCAGCCGGGTGAGCCGGCGACCCGTACGTGCAGGTTGACCGCCCGGCCCGGGTCGGCGTTGGCGTGCAGCCGCTTGGGCCAACGCCGCGCGGACACCACCCCGCCCGGGTCCGGCTTCGGGCTGTCCGACCAGTCACCGGGCCGCCGGGGGAACCCGGCGGCGGCCAGCGCCGGGGCGTAGCCGTCGGCGTCGTCGAGGGAGTCGACGGTGAGCTGGACGTCGATGATGTCCTTGGCCGGCAGGCCGGGGACCGAGGTGGAGCCGACGTGGTCGATCCGCCGGTCGGCACCGAGCGCGTGCCGCAGCCGGGCGGCGATCCGCTCGTACTGGGCCGGCCAGGTCGGATCCGGTGACGCGAGGACCGCCACCGGGTCGCGGTCGGCCGGTCGGCCGGCGTGCAGGTTCGCCGCGTACGGCACCAGGCGGTCGTGCCAGAGCCGGTCGACGGCGGCGGCGAGGTCGTCGCGGCTGCCGTCGTTGGAGAGCAGGACGTCGGCGGCGGCGGCCCGGCGCGCGTCGTCGGCCTGGGCCCGGATCCGCGACAGCGCGGCGTCGCGGGACATGCCCCGGTCGCGGGTCAGCCGCTCGACGCGGACCTGTTCGGCCGCGGACACCACGACCACCAGGTGGTACGTGGCCGCCAGCCCGGTCTCCACCAGCAGCGGTACGTCGTTGACCACGATCGCGTCGGCCGGCGCGGCGGCGGTCGCCTCGGCGGTACGCCGGCGGACCCTGGGGTGCACGATGCCTTCGAGCCGGGACCGGGCGGCCGGGTCGGCGAAGACCAGGGCGCCGAGCGCCGGCCGGTCCAGGGATCCGTCTGCGGCGAGTACGTCGTGGCCGAAGGCGGCGACCACCTCGGCCAGCCCGTCGGTGCCGACGGCGACGACGTCGCGGGCCAGCTGGTCGGCGTCGATGACGACCGCACCGTGGTCGGTCAGCCGGCTGGCGACCGCGCTCTTGCCGGCACCGATCCCGCCGGTCAGGCCCACTGTCAGCATGGGAGTCAGTGAACCGGATCCGGTGCGACGTCTCCGCACCGGGCCGCGCACCTGCCGGT
Organism: Solwaraspora sp. WMMA2056; assembly: GCF_030345095.1. Lineage (NCBI taxonomy): Bacteria > Bacillati > Actinomycetota > Actinomycetes > Micromonosporales > Micromonosporaceae > Solwaraspora > Solwaraspora sp. WMMA2056. Next base: position 3,798,905 of record NZ_CP128360.1, on the reverse strand, counting down.
CGGGTGCGACTTCACCGGGGCGCGACGACCGGGGCGCGACGACGCCGAAAACGCGGATGGTCCCGGTGGGAACTCCCACCGGGACCATCCGGGTGTCGCGCTGGAGCCGATCAGGCCGACGGGTGCCAGCCCGGTCAGCTCAGCACCTGCTGGCGGTCAGCTCAGCTCTTGCCGCCGGCCAGCTTCTCGCGCAGGGCGGCGAGCGCCTCGTCGGTGGCGAGGGTGCCCGAGGGCTCCTCGCTGGACCGCGACGGGGTGGAGCTGGACGACGAGGAGGACGACGAGGTGGCACCACCACCGCTGCCGCCGGCCGAGGCCACCGGGGCCGGGGTCGGGTTGGCGGCGGCGTCCGCGTCGGCCGCACGGGCCGTCTGGACCTGCTTGGTGTGCGCCTCCCAGCGGGTACGGGCCTCGGCGTACTGGGTCTCCCAGGTCTCCCGCTGCTTGTCGTAGCCCTCGAGCCACTCCCCGGTCTCCGGGTCGAAGCCCTCCGGGTAGATGTAGTTGCCCTCGTTGTCGTACGTGGCGGCCATGCCGTAGAGGGTCGGGTCGAAGTGCTCCTCGCCCTCGACGAAGCCCTCGTTGGCCTGCTTGAGCGACAGCGAGATCCGACGACGCTCCAGGTCGATGTCGATGACCTTGACCATGACGTCGGAGCCGACCTGCACGACCTGCTCGGGGATCTCCACGTGCCGCTCGGCCAGCTCGGAGATGTGCACCAGGCCCTCGATGCCGTCGTCAACGCGGACGAACGCACCGAACGGCACCAGCTTGGTCACCTTGCCGGGCACGATCTGCTGGATCGCGTGGGTCCGGGCGAACTGGCGCCACGGGTCTTCCTGGGTCGCCTTGAGCGACAGCGAGACCCGCTCGCGGTCCAGGTCGACGTCGAGCACCTCGACCTCGACCTCCTGGCCGACCTCGACGACCTCGGACGGGTGGTCGATGTGCTTCCAGGACAGCTCGGAGACGTGCACCAGGCCGTCCACCCCGCCAAGGTCGACGAATGCGCCGAAGTTGACGATCGAGGAGACGACGCCCTTGCGGACCTGGCCCTTCTGCAGCTTGTTGAGGAACTCGGTGCGCACCTCGGACTGCGTCTGCTCCAGCCACGCCCGGCGGGACAGGACCACGTTGTTGCGGTTCTTGTCCAGCTCGATGATCTTGGCTTCGAGTTCGCGGCCGACGTACGGCTGCAGGTCCCGGACCCGGCGCATCTCGACCAGGGAGGCCGGCAGGAAGCCACGCAGCCCGATGTCGAGGATGAGACCACCCTTGACGACCTCGATGACCGAGCCGCGGACGACCCCGTCCTCGTCCTTGATCTTCTCGATCGTGCCCCACGCGCGCTCGTACTGCGCACGCTTCTTCGACAGGATCAGCCGGCCTTCCTTGTCCTCCTTCTGCAGGACAAGGGCTTCGATGTGATCGCCCACCGAGACAACGTCGGCAGGGTCCACGTCGTGCTTGATCGACAACTCGCGCGAGGGGATGACACCCTCGGTCTTGTAGCCGATGTCGAGCAGGACCTCGTCCCGGTCGACCTTGACGACGGTACCTTCCACGATGTCGCCGTCGTTGAAGTACTTGATGGTCTCGTCGATGGCGGCGAGGAAGGCTTCCTCGCTGCCGAGGTCGTCGACAGTGACCTTGGGGGCGCTCGAGGTGGCCTCGATGCTGCTCGTCATGTGGGCGGTTGCTCCGGATCGGATGGGTGTCACAGCTGGCGTGTCGTCGCAGTGACCTGGCGTGGCTCACGGATCCGCCGGCGGGCACACCGCGACGATGACATCTTCGTCACCGACCGTGACCGAGGGGATCATCGACCGCCGCTGCCATCATCGGATGTAACCGCCGACCGCGGACCTGCTCCCTGCCGAGGCACACGATCCGCGAGCGCATCGTCTAGCCTACCGGTTCCATTACCACAGCGTGCAAGCCCTCCCGGGAGCTATCCGATCGCCGCATTCGGGGCTTGGGAAAAATCGGACCCACAGGCGGAGATTCGCGCCACTTCCGACTCCCGCTGTGATCGAGATCACAGACCACGGGAGGGCCGTCAAGATTAGCACGCCGGCCCGGTACCGCTCCCAACTGCGGCGGGCCGTACCGTCTGCGGGGTGAACGCCGCAGCCCCGACGGACCTGCCCGGGACCGACCCCGACCACTCTGACACCGCCCCGGACGAACCCAGAGTGACCAGACGGCCGGTCACCGACGCACAGGCCCGCCAGGCCAACCGCCGCTGGTGGGACGCCGACGCCGACGCCTACCAGGCCGAGCACGGCGAGTTCCTCGGCGACGCCGACCTGCGCTGGTGCCCGGAAGGGCTGCGGGAGGCCGAGGCCGGGCTGCTCGGCGCCGTCGCCGGGCGGCGGGTGCTCGAACTGGGCTGCGGCGCCGCCGGCGGCAGCCGCTGGCTCGCCGGCCAGGGGGCGCACGCCGTCGGGCTCGACCTGTCGGCCGGCATGCTGCGCCAGGCCGTCGCCGCCGCCGACCGGACCGGTGTCGCCGTGCCGCTGGTCCAGGCCGACGCGCTGACCCTGCCCTTCGTCGACGCCGCCTTCGACACCGTCTGGACCGCGTTCGGCGCGGTGCCGTTCGTCGCCGACTCGGCCGCCGTGATGCGCGAGGTGCACCGGGTGCTGCGCCCCGGCGGGCGCTGGGTCTTCGCCGTCACCCACCCGATGCGCTGGATCTTCCTCGACGACCCGGGCGAGCGCGGCCTGGTCGCGGTGCACTCCTACTTCGACCGACGGCCGTACGTGGAGACCGACGACGACGGCACCCCCAGCTACGTCGAGCAGCACCGTACGGTCGGCGACCGGGTCCGCGAACTCGTCGCCGCCGGCTTCGCCCTGCGCGACATCGTCGAACCACCCTGGCCGGACGGGCACGAGCAGATCTGGGGGCAGTGGAGTCCGCTGCGCGGGCGGCTCTTCCCGGGCACCGCGATCTTCGTCGCGGACAAACCCGCCACCGCCGGCTGAGCCAGCGACCGCCGGCTGGGCCACCGCGCCGGCGGCCCTCGCCACCACCGCCACGGCGGTACGCTGACCGGGTGAGCGCCGAGCCGATCCATCCTGCCGCAGCGTCCGGCGGGGCGTGGACCGCACCGTGGCAGCCGGACCCGGTCCGGCAGCAGCTGGCTGACTACAGCATCGAAGACGTCCTCGCCCTACCCGCCGACGCCCCCCGCGTCGAACTCCTCGACGGAGTCCTCACCGTGGTTCCCTCCCCCACTCTCGGTCACCAGAGCATCACGAGCCTTCTGTGGTTGTGGCTGCGCCGGCACGCGCCGGACGGCTACCGGGCCACCCAGGCGGTCGGGGTCGCGGTCGGGCCACGCAACACCTACGAACCCGACGTGCTGCTGCACCGGGCCGAGGGCAGCCGCGACCGGCACTACCTGACCCCCGACGAGGTGCTGCTGGTCGTCGAGGTCGTCTCCCCCGCGACCCGTCGCCGGGACCGGTTCGACAAACCCGCCGGCTACGCCGCCGTCGGCATCGGCCACTACTGGCGGGTCGAGCAGGACCCGGTGCGGATCTACGCCTACCGGCTCGGCGACCGGCCCGGTGCCAGCGGCGAGCGGGAGTACGCCCTCGTCGCCGAGGCCGACGACCTGCTCGAACTCGACGCCCCGTTCCCGGTGAAGCTGCCGATCGCCGAGATCACCCCGTAGACCCGGTTCGGGACGGATTGCCCGCCCGGTCGGTGGGTACCCGGCCGCCATGGCGAGGAACAAACGCCCCCGCGAGGGCGACCGTCCCGAGCAGCGGCCCGGCCGCCCGGTCGAGCACCCCCGGCCCGGTGACCGGGTCAACTGGCGCAGCCACGGGGTGACCGTGCCGGGCACCGTCGAGGAGGAGATCACCTCCCGTCGGGAGGCCGCCGGCCGTACGGTGGTCGCCGACCCGGAGCACCCGCAGTACCGGGTCCGCAGCGACAAGTCCGGCCGCGACGCGGTGCACAAGCCCGAGGCGTTGCGCCGTGCCGAGTGACCGCACCCGTACCGCCGGACCCGGTACCGCCGGACCCCGGCCGGCCCGCCCAGGTTCGGCTGACGGCGCGGCGGCGTACCGGGCGTTCGTCGAGGCGGTCAACATGAGCCCCGGCGAGCTGGAGCGGTGGCTGCGTACCCCGGAGTCGAAGGACGCCGGTCAGCATTCGGCCGCCGGTGGCGAGTCGGTCGGGCATGCCTCCGGCCGCCGGATCGTCGACCTGCTGCGGTCCAAACGTGAGGCGCTGTCCGACGACGACTACGCGCACATGCGCAAGGTCGTCGGGTACGTGCACCGCCACCTGGCCCAACGCCCCACCGGTGACGTGACCGACACCCGCTGGCGGTACTCGCTGATGAACTGGGGCCACGACCCGCTCAAGGGGTGACCGCAGGCCGCGACCGGGACCCGATCGGGCAGCGTCGGCCCCCGGTCAGGCGCGGGTCGCCAGGTAGACGGTGTTGGCCGAGGTGCCGCCCTGTAGCGGGTTGGCGAACGTGACCACCTCGGCGCGGGCGGTGGCGTACACCTCGGCGAGCCGGGCGGTGAACGCGTCGTCCGGTGGATCGTTGGACCACAACGCGAAGACCCCGCCCGGGTGCAGGTGGTCGGCCAGCCGACGCAGCCCGTCCGGCTGGTAGAAGTCCGCGTGGCCGGGGTGCAGCAGGTGCGTCGGCGAATGGTCGATGTCGACGACGACCGCGTGCCAGCGTCGCCCCGGCGCGTCCGGGTCGAACCCGGTCGACCCGCCAGCCAGGGCGAAGAAGTCGCCGTGGTGCAGCTGGCAGCGGGGGTCGGCGGCGAGCCGCAGACCGTGCGGCACCAGACCACGCCGGTGCCAGTCGATGACCGCGTCCAACGCGTCGACCACGACCAGTGACCGCACCGTCGGATCCTCGAGTACGGTGACCGCGGTGTAGCCCAGACCGAGCCCGCCGACGACGACGTCGAGTCCGGTGCCACTGTCGGCACCGCCGTCAGGGCCGCCGTGGGTGCCGCTGCCCGCCGCGTCGAGCGCGAGCCGGGCCAGTTCCACTTCGGCGACGGTGAACAGGCTCGACATCAGAAACTCGTCGCCGAGCTTCACCTCGTACACGTCCTGGTCGACGGTCGGATCCCGGCGGCGCCGCAGGCTGATCTCCCCCATCGGGGTCTCGCGCCAGTCCAGTTCCGCGAAACGTGCCGGCATCCGCGCCTCCCGGTCGGTGTGGGCAGGGGTCACTGGGCGTCGGCAAGCAGCGGTTCGAGCACCAGCTCCGGGTCGCGGTTGCGGACGGTGGACAGTCGCCACTTGTCGGGGAAGAGGGCGAGCAGTTCGCCGTCGCGGACCCGGGTCATCACCTCGACGCCGGGCGCGGCGTTGAGTGCGGCCGCGCTGGCCGCGTCGGTGCGCCGGGCCAGGGTGTACGGCAGGTGGTCGATCGCGGTCGGTACCCCGAACTCGGCGGCCAGCCGATGGGTGGCAACCTCGAACTGCATCGGCCCGACCGCCGCGAGCACCGGGGTCTGCTCGCCCCGGCGGTCCGAGCGCAGCACCTGGACCACGCCCTCGCCGTCGAGCTGTTCGATACCCCGGCGGAACCGTTTGAACTTCGACGAGTCGGTGGCCCGGATCGCCACGAAGTGTTCCGGGGCGAACGACGGCAACGGCGGGAACGTCACCGCCGGGCCGGCGTACAGGCTGTCGCCGATGCCGAGCGCGGTGGCGTTGACCAGGCCGACCACATCACCGGGGAAGGCCTCGTCGATGGTGTCCCGGTCGCGGCCGAAGACCTGCTGGGCGTACTTGGTGGCAAACGGTCGGCCGGTGCCGGCGTGGGTGACCACCATGCCGCGTTCGAACCGACCGGAGCAGACCCGGACGAACGCGACCTGGTCGCGGTGCGCCGGGTTCATGTTGGCCTGGGTCTTGAACACGAATCCGGAGAACGGTGCGTCCAGCGCGCGGTGGCTGCCGCCGGTGTCCGGCCGGGCCGCCGGGGCCGGGGCGTTGTCCACCAGTACGTCGAGCAGCTGGCGCACCCCGGCGTTGGTGACCGCCGCGCCGAACAGCACCGGGGTGGTGGTCGCGGCGACGAACGCGGCCTGGTCGTGGTCGGCGCCGGTGGCGGCGAGCAGGTCCAGTTCCTCGATCGCCCGGGTCCAGTCGGCGCCGTAGCGGCGGGCGGCCTCGTCGGCGGGCAACTGCTCCTCCATCACGGCGGTCGCCCCGCCCGGGGTCCGGGTGAATGCGACCATGTCGCCGGTACGCCGGTCGGCGACCCCGTGGAACTGCCCGGCGACGCCGACCGGCCAGGTCAGCGGGGTGCAGCGCAGGCCGATCCGCTGTTCGATCTCGTCGAGCAGTTCGAGGGGCTCCAGACCTGGGCGGTCCCACTTGTTGATGAAGGTGATCACCGGCACCCGGCGGTGCCGGCACACCTCGAACAGCTTCAACGTCTGCGGTTCCAGGCCCTTGGCGGCGTCGAGCAGCATCACCGCGCAGTCGACCGCCGTCAGCACCCGGTAGGTGTCCTCGGAGAAGTCGGCGTGCCCGGGGGTGTCGAGCAGGTTGACCACCACGTCGCGGTAGGTGAACTGCAGCGCCGCCGAGGTGATCGAGATCCCGCGCTGCTGCTCCAGGGCCATCCAGTCGGACACCACGCCGCGCCGGTCGCCCTTACCGTGCACCGCGCCGGCCGAGGTGATCGCCCGGGCGTGCAGGGCGAGAGCCTCGGTGATAGTCGACTTGCCGGCGTCCGGATGGGAGATCACCGCGAAGGTACGCCGCCGGGCCGCCTGCGCGGTGACGTCGCTGGCGGTGCCGGTGCTCGTCGTCGGGGCCGCAGACACCTGGGAACCCTAGCGCAGCGCCGCACGACGCCGGATGAGCGACCCTTCGGTCAGCGGCGCAGCGGGGCGGGCCGGTCGAGTGCGGCCAGGTGTGCGGTCAGTTCGGTGGCGAACTCCCGGGCGGTACGCAACTGGCTCTCCAACGTCGCGGCCCGGGCCTGCACCCCGTCGTGGAAGTCCCGCAGCGCACCGATCAGCCGCTGCCGCTGCTCGGGATCCAGGCCGGGCTCGTCGGCGGCCAGCCGGTCGAGTACGTCGAGCAGGTCCCTGGTCTGTTCCAGGCTGAACTCCAGTGGCTTCATCCGCTTCACCACCAGCAGCCGGGCCACGTCCGCCTCGGTGTACAGCCGGAAGCCGCCCTGGCTGCGGGCGGACGGCACGACGATGCCGACTTCCTCGTAGTAGCGGATGGTCCGCAGGCTGAGGCCGGTGCGCTCGGCCACCTCGCCGATCTGCATGAGTCCGCTCGGGGGCATGTCGCGTTCCCGCCTCCCCGGTCGTCGCCGACCTGCCTCCGACAGCACCGCGCCCGGAGTCGCCGCCCGTCCCATCGCCGCGAACCGGCGCTGATCAGCTCAGGATATCCCAGAACGTGCCCGTGATGATCATCACCAGGTGGCGCACTCGACTCTAACGAGACAGTAGAGTTCGGGCGTCGCCGGGCCAGTCTGCCCGGTCCCCACCGGCACCATTCTCACGCGCCTCCGCCCGCGTCTGATCCGAAAAAGGCTGCATGTCCGCTTCTGCGCCCGCCGCTGTCCGATCCCGGTTCACCCGCCCGTCGTGGATCTCACCGAAGGTCCTGCGGACCGAGGTCCTCGCCGGCCTGGTCGTCGCCCTCGCGCTGATCCCGGAGGCGATCTCCTTCTCGATCATCGCCGGGGTCGACCCCCGGGTCGGACTGTTCGCCTCGTTCACCATGGCGGTCACCATCGCCATCTGCGGTGGCCGGCCGGCGATGATCTCCGCCGCGACCGGCGCGATCGCGCTCGTCGTCGCCCCCCTCGCACGCGACCACGGCCTCGGCTACCTGCTGGCGGCGGTGATCCTCGGCGGGGTCCTGCAGGTGCTGCTCGCCGTGCTCGGCGTCGCCCGGCTGATGCGGTTCATCCCCCGCAGCGTCATGGTCGGCTTCGTCAACGCCCTCGCGATCCTGATCTTCGCTGCCCAGGTGCCCTACCTGATCGGGGTGCCGTGGCTGGTCTACCCGATGGTCGCCGTCGCACTGGCGATCATGGTCGGCCTGCCCCGGCTGACGAAGGCGGTGCCGGCGCCGCTGGTCGCGATCGTCGTGCTGACCGTGGTCACCGTCGCCGCCGGGTTCGCCGTACCGACCGTCGGCGATCAGGGCGCGCTGCCCGACAGCCTGCCGTTCCTCGCCCTTCCCGAGATCCCGTACACCTGGGCCACCCTGCAGTTGATCGCCCCGTACGCTCTGGGGATCGCCCTGGTCGGGCTGATGGAGTCGTTGATGACCGCCAAGCTGGTCGACGACATCACCGACACCCGGTCGAACAAGACCCGCGAGTCGTGGGGTCAGGGTGTGGCGAACATCGTCACCGGCTTCTTCGGTGGCATGGGCGGCTGCGCGATGATCGGCCAGACCATGATCAACGTCAAGGTCTCCGGTGCCCGGACCCGGCTGTCGACCTTCCTGTCCGGGGTGTTCCTGCTGATCCTGGTCGTCTCCCTCGGCGACGTCGTCGCCCGGATCCCGATGGCCGCTCTCGTCGCCGTCATGATCGTGGTGGCCGTCTCCACCTTCGACTGGCACAGCGTCGCTCCGGCGACGGTCAGGCGGATGCCGTGGGGCGAACTGATCGTGATGACCACGACCGTCGCGGCCGTGCTCGTCACCCACAACCTCGCCATCGGCGTCATCATCGGCGTCCTCACCGCGATGGTGATCTTCGCCCGTCGGGTTGCCCACCTGGTCGAGGTCACCAGCGTGCTCGACCCCGACGGCAGCACCCGGATCTACTCGGTGCACGGCGAGCTCTTCTTCGCCTCCAGCAACGACCTCGTGCACCAGTTCGACTACACCGGCGACCCCGACCGGGTGATCATCGACATGGCCCACGCCCACGTCTGGGACGCCTCGTCGGTCGCCGCCCTCGACGCCATCACCACCAAATACGCCAGCCGCGGCAAGACCGTCGAGATCATCGAACTCAACCAGCCCAGCGCCCGCATCCACGACACCCTCGCCGGGCGCCTCAAGGTCGGCCACTGACCGGATCACCCGGCTGACCCGGTACCCGCACCGGGTCAGCCGTGCGCGGCACCGGCCGGTTCAGTGGTCGGCGCTGTGCCAGTCGGTGCCGACGCCGACGGAGACCTCCAGCGGCACCGACAACGGGTACGCCCCGCCCATCTCGCGACGGACCAGCTCCTCCAGGTCTGCCCGCTCCCCCGGTGCCACCTCGAACACCAGCTCGTCGTGCACCTGCAGCAGCATCCGCGACCGCAGCGGCGAGGCCCGCAGCGCGGTGTCGACGTGCAGCATCGCCACCTTGATCAGGTCGGCGGCGGAGCCCTGGATGGGCGCGTTGAGGGCCATCCGTTCGGCCATCTCCCGGCGCTGCCGGTTGTCGCTGACCAGGTCGGGGAGGTACCGGCGCCGGCCCAGGATCGTCGAGGTGTAACCGTCCTGGCGGGCCTGGGCGACCAGCGCCTGCAGGTAGTCGCGGACTCCGCCGAACCGGCGGAAGTACTCCTCCATCAGGGCGCGGGCCTCGTCGGTGGCGATCCCGAGCTGCTGGGACAGGCCGAAGGCGCTCAGCCCGTACGCCAGGCCGTAGTTCATCGCCTTGATCCGGCGGCGCTGCTCGGCGCTGACCGACTCCAGCGGCACCTGGAACACCGACGACGCGGTCACCGCGTGGAAGTCCTCCCCGGAGTTGAACGCCTCGATCAGCGCCTCGTCCGCGGACAGGTGCGCCATGATCCGCATCTCGATCTGGCTGTAGTCGGCGGTCAGCAGCGACTCGAACCCGGCGCCGACCACGAAGGCTCGCCGGATCCGACGGCCCTCCTCGGTGCGGATCGGAATGTTCTGCAGATTCGGGTCGGTCGAGGAGAGCCGGCCGGTGGCGGCCACCGTCTGGTGGAAGGTGGTGTGGATCCGCCCGTCGTCGGAGATCGACTTGAGCAGCCCGTCGACGGTCGACTTGAGCCGGGCCACGTCGCGGTGGCGCAGCAGGTGCGCCAGCAGCGGATGCTCCGTCTGCGCGAACAGCCACTGCAGGGCGTCGGCGTCGGTGGTGTACCCGGTCTTGATCTTCTTGGTCTTGGGCAGCCCCAGGTCGGTGAAGAGGATTTCCTGCAGCTGCTTGGGCGAGCCGAGGTTGAACTCCCGGCCGATCACCCCGTACGCCGCCTGCGCGGCCGCCTTGACCTCGGCGGCGAAGACCGCCTCCAGCTCGGTCAGGTACTCGGTGTCGGCGGCGATGCCGGCCTGCTCCATCGCGGCGAGGACCTCGACCAGCGGCAGCTCGACGTCGGCGAGCAACCGGGTCGAGGCGTCCCCGTCGCGGGCCAGCTCGGCGTCGATCGCCACCGCCAGATCCAGGGTGGCCCGCGCCCGCAGCATCAGGTTCTGCTCGACCTCGCCCTGCGGCCCGAGGCCGTCGAGGGTGAGCTGCCCGTCGTCGGGGGCGTCGACCCGCAGCTCCCGGTGCAGGTAGCGCAGGGCCAGGTCGATCAGGTCGTAGGAACGCTGGTCGGGCCGGGCCAGGTAGGCGGCGAGCGCGGTGTCCCGGTCGATGCCGGCCAGCGACCAGCCGTGGGCGGCGAACGCCAACCGGGCCGGCTTGCTGTCGTGCAGGACCTTGCGACGCCGCTCGTCGGCGAGCCAGTCGGCGACGGCCGCCTCGTCGGTGGCGTCCAACGCGGCCGGGTCGAACCAGGCGGCGGCACCGTCGGCGGTCGCCACCGCGACCGCCGTCACCGTGCCGGTGCCCCGGCCGAAGCTGCCGGCGACCGCGACGCCGACGCTGACGCCGACCGGTGCGTGCGCGGTCAGCCAGGGGGCGACCGCGCCGGCACCGAGGACCTGCCCGGCCAGGTCGAACCCGGCCTCGGCCTCCGGCTCGACCGCGTCGAGGTACTGGTAGAGCCGGTCCCGCAGGATCCGGAACTGCAGGGCGTCGAACACCTGGTGGACGGCCTCCCGGTCCCAGCCGGTCCACTTGGCGTCCGCCACGGTGACCGGCAGCTCCAGATCCGCCACCAGACAGTTCAGCTCGTAGTTGCGGATCACGTCGGCGAGCCGCTCCCGCAGGCTCTCCCCCGCCTTGCCCTTGATCTGGTCGGCCTGGGCGACCACCCCGTCCAGTCCGCCGTACTGGCTGATCCACTTGGCGGCGGTCTTCGGGCCGACACCGGGCACCCCGGGCAGGTTGTCGCTGGCCTCACCGACCAGGGCGGCCAGGTCCCGGTAGTGCTGCGGCCCGACACCGTAGCGGGCGGTGACCGCCGCCGGGTCCATCCGGGCCAGGTCGGAGACGCCCTTACGCGGGTAGAGCACGGTGATCCGGTCGTCGACCAACTGGAAGGCGTCCCGGTCACCGGTGCAGATCAGCACGTCCATCCCGGCGTCCCGGCCGGCGCAGGCCAGGGTGGCGATGATGTCGTCGGCCTCGAAGTTGTCCTTGGTGACGAACGGGATGCGCAGCGCGTCGAGGACCTCCTGCACCAGGCTCACCTGCCCGGCGAAGTCGGCCGGGCTCTCCGACCGGCCGGCCTTGTACTCGGCGTACCGCTCGGTCCGGAACGACCGGCGGGAGATGTCGAAGGCGACCACGATGTGCGTCGGCCGCTCGTCGCGCAGCACGTTGATCAACATCGAGGTGAAGCCGTAGACCGCGTTGGTCGGCTGCCCGGTGCTGGTGGAGAAGTTCTCCACCGGCAGGGCGAAGAACGCCCGGTAGGCCAGCGAATGGCCGTCGAGAAGCAGCAGTCGGGGCGCGTCGTCGGTCACGTCAAGCGACTCTAGTCGTGGGGTGTGACAGCGCCCCCGGCGGCTCGCGGCCGGGGGCGCCCCCGCCAGTTCAGAGGACCTTGCTCAGGAACGCCCGAGTTCGTTCGTGCCGTGGGTCGGCGAGCACCTCGCGGGGCACGCCGGCCTCGACCACCACCCCGCCGTCCATGAACACCAGCGAGTCGCCGACCTCCCGGGCGAAGCCGATCTCGTGGGTCACCACGATCATCGTCATCCCGTCGCGGGCCAGGTCCCGCATCACGTCCAGGACCTCACCGACGAGTTCCGGATCCAACGCGCTGGTCGGCTCGTCGAAGAGCATCACCTTCGGCCGCATCGCCAACGCGCGGGCGATCGCCACCCGCTGCTGCTGACCACCGGAGAGCTGACCCGGGTACGCGTGCGCCCGGTCGGCAAGGCCGACCCGGTCCAGCAGCGCCACCGCGCGCTCACGGACCGCCGCCTTCGGCTCCCCACGGACCCGCAGCGGCGCCTCCATCACGTTCGCCAGGGCGCTCATGTGCGGGAAAAGGTTGAACCGTTGGAACACCATGCCGATGCTGCGCCGCTGCGCGGCCACCTCCCGGGCCGGCAACTCGTGCAGCTTGCCGCCCCGCTGCCGGTAGCCGACCAGCGCCCCGTCCACCCAGATCCGCCCGGCGTCGATCTTCTCCAGGTGGTTGATGCAACGCAGGAAGGTCGACTTGCCCGAGCCGGACGGCCCGATCACACAGCACACCTCACCGGGGCGTACCGCCAGGTCCACGCCGTTGAGCACGTCGAGCGACCCGAACGACTTGTGCACGTTCTCGGCGTACACCATCAGGGTGTCCGGCCCGGCGGCGGCCGACGCGGTCATCAGGTCCCCTTCGCAGCGGCGGCGCCGACACCGCGGGAGAACCGCCGTTCGACGAAGGACTGGCCGACCATCAGCACGCTGGTCAGCGCCAGGTACCACAGGCAGGCGGCGACCAGCATCGGAAAGACCTGAAAGGTCCGGGATCCGACCGCCGACAGCTGGAAGAACAGTTCGTTGGTCACCGGTACGAAGGCCAGCAGCGAGGTGTCCTTGAGCATCGCTATCGTCTCGTTGCCCGTCGGCGGCACGATCACCCGCATCGCCTGCGGCAGCACCACCCGGCGCAGGGTCAGGCCCTGGCTCATGCCGAGCGCGGCGCACGCCTCGGCCTGACCGGGGTCGACCGAGCCGATCCCGGCCCGGACGATCTCCGCCATGTAGGCCGCCTCGGACAGCGCCAGCCCGAGCAGACCCGCCACGAACCCGCTGATCGCGGTCCGGGCGTCGAAGCCCCAGATCCGGGCCTCGAAGTCGGTCACGCCGAACAGCGCACCGAGCTGCCGGTCGAACGGCAGGCCGAACTCCAGCCGCTCCCACAGGATGCCGAGGTTGCCGAAGAGCACCAGCAGCACCACCCGGGGCACCGCCCGGAAGAACCAGGTGTAGAGCCAGGCGACCCCGGCCAGGATCGGATTGCCGGACAGCCGCATCACCGCGACCAGGACCCCGACGGCGACACCGATCAGCATCGCGAGCAGCGTCATCGTGATGGTGGTCCGGACGCCTTCGATGATCGGCGGCCGGAACATGTTGTCGACCATGAACGCCCACTGGAAGCGGTCGTTGGTGACCAGCAGGTGGACGAACATCGCGGCGAGTACGGCGAGCACGCCGATCGCCACCCAGCGGCCCGGACGCCGTACCGGCACCGCTCTGATCGGATCCGGGCGGACCCGGACTGGCCCGGACGGCACCTCGCCTGCCGGGTCCGGCCCGGACGGCGGGGTGCCGTCCGGGCCGGTCGAGGGGTTCATCGACATCGCCGGTCGACGCGGCTCAGGGGTTGACTGCCGGGTCGGTGATCCCGCCCGCCTCGACGCCCCAGTTGCTCAGCGCCTGCTCGTAGCTGCCGTCGGCGATGACCGCCGCCAGCGCCTGCGCCAACGCCTCGGCGAACTCGGACTGCTCCTGGGCCACGACGTAGCCGTACGGGGCCGAGTCGTAGATGTCGCCGGACAGCTCCAGCTCACCGTTGGTCTGCTGGACCGCGTACGCGCAGACCGGCGAGTCGGCCAGCATCGCGTCGTTCTTGCCGGAGACCACCGAGGCGGTGGCCTGGTCCTGACCTTGGAACTGCTCGATGGTGATCTCGGGGTTGCCGGCGGCGGTACAGGCCGCCGACCGGGCCTCGATGTCCTCGACCTGGACGGTGCCGGCCTGCACCGCCACCCGCTTGCCGCAGGCGTCGTCCGGGTCGACCGGCTCACCGGCGCGCGCCGCCCACTGGGTGCCCGCCGAGAAGTACGACACCATGTCGACCTGGGTCTTGCGCTCGTCGTTGATGGTGAACGACGACACCCCGATCTCGTACTTGCCCGACATCACCCCGGGGATGATGTCGTCGAACTGGCTGGGCACGTACTCGGTGGTCAGGCCGAGCTTGCCGGCGACGGTGTTGAACAGGTCGACGTCGAAGCCGAGGACCGTGGCACCGTCGGTGTCGAGGAACTCCGCCGGGGCGTACGTCGCGTCGATCCCGACCAGGATCTTGCCGTCGGCCTTGATCTCGTCCGGGACCAGCGCCGCCAGGTCGTCGTCGGCCGAGGCGCTCGGCGCGCCGGCACCGGGCTGTTCGACGCTGTCCTGTTCGCCGCAGGCGGCCATGGTCAACATCAGGGCGACCGCGCCGACGACGCCGACGGCGGCCCGCCGGGTCCGGTGATATCTGGTGGTCACGCTTCCTCCGAGGGGTCGGGCGTACCGGGGGGACGGCTCAGGCGACACCGAGGTACGCCTCCTTGACGGCCGGGTCGTGCAGCAGGTCGGTGCCGGTGCCGGACTTGACGATGCTGCCGGTCTCCAGCACGTACGCCCGGTGGGCGCGCGACAGCGCCTGCTGGGCGTTCTGCTCCACCAGCAGGACCGTGGTGCCCTGCTGGTTGATCTCCACGATGATGTCGAAGATCTGCTGGATCAGCATCGGCGCGAGCCCCATCGACGGCTCGTCGAGCAGCAGCAGCTTCGGCCGGCTCATCAGCGCCCGGCCGACGGCGAGCATCTGCTGCTCACCGCCGGAGAGGGTGCCACCGGCCTGCTTGCGCCGCTCGGCGAGCCGGGGGAACAACCCCAGCACCCGGTCCAGGTCGGCGGCGATGCCGGCCCGGTCCCGACGGGTGTACGCCCCCATGTCTAGGTTCTCCAGCACCGTCATCCCGGGGAAGATGCCCCGGCCCTCCGGTGCCTGGCAGAGCCCGCGCCGCACCCGCAGGTCGGCACGGAGCTTGGAGATGTCCTCGCCGTCGAAGGTGATCTTGCCGGAGGCGATCGGCCGGATACCCGAGATGGCCCGCATGGTGGTCGACTTGCCGGCACCGTTGGCGCCGATCAGGGCCACGATCTCGCCCTCGTCGACCGTCAGGCTGATGCCGTGCAGCGCCTGGATCCGCCCGTAGAGCAGGCTGACGTCCTCGATCTCAAGCAGCATCGTCGGGCACTCCCAGGTAGGCGGCGATCACCCGGTGGTCCTCCCGCACCTCGGCGGGGAGTCCGTCGGCGATCTTCTTTCCGAACTCCAGCACGACGATCCGGTCGGTGACCCCCATGACCAGGCGCATGTCGTGCTCGATCAGCAGCACGGTGACGCCCCGGTCGCGGATCTGGCGGATCAGCTGGAGCAGCTCCTCCTTCTCCGCCGGGTTGAAGCCGGCCGCCGGTTCGTCGAGGCAGAGCAGCACCGGGTCGGTCGCCAACGCGCGGGCGATCTCCAGGCGCCGCTGTTCGCCGTACGACAGGTTGCGGGCCATCTCGTTGATCCGCTTGCCGATTCCGACGAAGTCCAGCAGCTCGCGGGCCTTCTCCCGGCCGTCGCGCTCCTCCCGCCAGTGCCGGGGCAGCCGCAGCATCGCCGAGATCACGCTGGTCTTGTGGTGGGCGTCCGCGCCGACCTGGACGTTCTCCAGGGCGGTCATCTCCGGGAAGAGCCGGATGTTCTGGAAGGTACGCGCCATCCCCATCTTGGTGATCTGGTGACGCTTCTTTCCGGTGATCCGCTCGCCACGGAACCGGATCTCGCCCTCGCTGGGCCGGTAGATACCGGTCATCGCGTTGAAGCAGGTCGTCTTGCCGGCCCCGTTCGGACCGATCAGCCCGAGGATCTCCCCCTTGTAGAGAGTGAAGTCCACGTCGTTGAGCGCGACCACGCCGCCGAAGCGCAGCGTGACATGGTCGACCTCGAGCAGGGGTTCGCGGGTCGCGGCGGTGGCACCGGCCCCGGTCGTCGCGGTGTCAGCCACCGACGGTCACCTCCTTACGCCGGTCCTTGAACTCGGCTGCCCGGCGTTTGCTGGAGATCAGGCCCTGCGGCCGGAAGATCATCATGACGACGAGGGTGAGCCCGAAGACCAGGAACCGGTACTCGTACAGCTCCACCCCGAACAGCTCGATGCCCCGGAAGCGTTCGATCAGGTACGCCACCAGGCCACCGCCGACGATCGCGCCGACGATGTTGCCGGAGCCGCCGAGGATCACCGCCGCCAGGATGATGATCGAGTTGAGCAGCTCGAAGTTCTGCGAGCTGACGAAGTTCTGCTTGCCGGCGAAGAGCGCGCCGGCGAGCCCGCCGATCGCCGCGCCCATGGCGAACGCCCACAGCTTGAACTTGAACGTCGGCACGCCCATCAGCTGGGCGGCGTCCTCGTCCTCGCGGATGGAGACCCAGGCCCGGCCGACCCGACTGTTGCTGAGGTTGGTAACCAGGATGACCACCACGATGATCACGGTGAGCACCAGCCAGTAGTACGGGCGGGCGTCCAGCACACCGAAGACCGGCTTGCCGTCGGCGTACTCGCCGGGCGGGTGCGGGATCTGGTTGAGACCCCGCTGACCCTTGAGGAACTCGGAGCTGACCGCCGCGATTCGGATCATCTCGGCGAAGCCGAGGGTGACGATCGCCAGGTAGTCACCGCGCAGTCGCAGGGTCGGGGTGCCGAGCATCAGGCCGGAGATCATTGTGATGCCGATCGCCAACGGCAGCGCCGCCAGCCACGGCCAGAGGGTCTTGAGGTCGCTGCTGGGCGAGGTCAGCACCGCGACCGTGTAGGCCCCGACGGCGAAGAAGCCGAAGTAGCCCAGGTCGAGCAGGCCGGCGAAGCCGACCACGATGTTGAGGCCGACGGCCAGCAGAACGTAGATCGAGACGGTGAACAGCACCTGGGCGAAGTTCGACTCGGTGGTCGGGATCGGCCCGAGGTACTGGTAGAACTCCTTGTTCGGCAACGCGTAGAAGAAGACGACCACCGCGGCGATCAACGCCCAGCGGGCCCACTTCGGCATGTGGTGCCAGCGATCGGAGATCTGACCGCGCACGTCGTGCAGCTTGCCTCGCACGCTTGTCATACCCGTGCCCTCCCCAACGACTCGCCGAGCAGACCGGTCGGGCGGAACATCAGCAGCACGACCAGGACGGCGAAGGCCACGAAGTCCTTCCACTGCGTACCGAACAGGCCGGAGGCGTAGTTCTCCACCACGCCGAGCAGGAAGCCGCCGAGCAGGGCGCCACGCAGGTTGCCGATCCCGCCGAGGACCGCGGCGGTGAACGCCTTGAGGCCGAGCAGGAAGCCGACGCTGTAGGTGAGCACACCGATGCGGATGTTGTAGAGGACGCCGGCGACACCGGCCATCAGACCACCCAGGATGAAGATGGTCATGATGATGCGGTCCTTGTTCACCCCCATCAGCGCGGCGGTGTTCGGGTCCTGGGCGACGGCCCGCACGCCCCGGCCGATCCGGCTGCGGTTGATGAAGAAGTCCAGGCCGACCATCATCACCAGGGCGGAGATGACGGTGAGCAGCTGCACCGTGGTGATCGGCACCCCGGCGACCTCGAACAGCGGGCTGTTGCTGACGATCGTCGGCAGCCCCTGCGGCAGACGTCGGGTGTAGATGCCGAAGGCCTCGGCCATCACGATCGACGCGCCGATCGCGGTGATCAGAAAAGCCAGCGGGGGTGCGTTACGCTTACGCAACGGTCGGTAGGCCACCCGTTCCACCACGGTGGCGGTGGCCGCCGAGGCTAGCGCGGCGACGAGCAGCGCGATCAGCAGGTAGAAGATGATCGACCCGGTTCCGGTGACCACCGAGTTCTGGGTGAGTCCGAGGGCACCCCAGGTCCAGAGCGCGGCGAACGCTCCGGCGATGAACACCTCGGAGTGGGCGAAGTTGATGAGACGCAGCACGCCGTAGACCAGCGTGTAGCCCAGCGCGACCAGGGCATAGATGGCGCCCTGCGTCAAGCCGGTCGTGGTGAGCTCTCCGAAGTTAGAGAGCAGTCCATTGACGTTCAAGGAGGGTGCTCCATTGAGGGCTGGGGAAAAAAATCGGGTGCGGCCGGGAGCGAGCTCCCGGCCGCACCCGCTGAAAAGCTGACCTGCCGATGGGGACGGATCAGGACTTGGGGATCTCCTGGTCCGGCACGACCTCACCGTTGACGACCTTGAACGCCCAGACGACGACCTGCGAGGCCTCCATCTCGCCCTTGTCGTCGAACTTGTAGCTGGCGGCGACGCCTTCACCCTCGTAGTTCTTCACCCACTCGAGCAGCGCCTCGCGGGTGGTGTTGCCCTCCTTGATGCCCTCGAGCAGGATGTTCGCCGCGTCGTAGGCGGTGTCGCTGTAGGTGCCCGGCGGGGAGCCGTGCAGCGCCTCGTAGTCGGCGGCGAAGCTGCCCCGGGCCTCGGTGGCCGGCTGGCACGGGCAGGTGAGGATGGTGCCCTCGGCGGCGGCGGCACCGGCGGAGGTGACGTACGCCGGGTCGTTGACGCCGTCACCGGCGACCATCGTGGCGGCGATGCCCGCGTCGGTCAGCTGCTTCCGGATCAGGCCGGCCTCCTGGTAGTACCCACCGTAGAAGACCGCGTCGACGTTGGCCGAGCGGACCTTGGTGACGGTGGCGGAGAAGTCGACCTGCTTGCCCTCGCCCTGGACCTTGTCGGAGTCGACGACCAGGTCACCGAGGACCTTCTTGACCTCGTCGGCCAGACCCGCGCCGTACGCCGACTGGTCGTCGATCACGAAGACCCGCTGCGCGCCCAGCACGTCGCGGATGTAGACGCCGGCGGCCGGGCCCTGGCTCAGGTCGTTGCCGACGCCCCGGAAGAAGGTCGGCCAGCCCTGGTCGGCCAGGCTCGGCCGGGTCGCCGACGGGGTGATGGTGACCAGTCCGGCCTCGGCGAACAGCGGGCCGGCCGCCTCGGACTCACCGGAGTACGCCGGGCCGACGATGCCGAGCATCTTCTCGTCGTCGATGGCCCGCTGCGCCAGACCGGGCGCCTGGTCCGGGCTGCCCTGCGAGTCGAGACCGACGTGCTCGACCGTGCAGTCCGGGTTCGCCTCGTTGTACTGCTCGACCGCGAGCGCGACACCGTTGTTCTCGTTGATGCCCAGCGCCGCCGACGGGCCAGTCAACGCCCCAAAAAAGGCGATCTTGTTGCCGCACGCCTCGCCGCCAGCTTCCGTGCTGTCGCCGTCCCCGCTGCTGCAGGCGGCACCGCCGGCGACGAGCGCCATCATGGCGACGCCGCCGAGCACGCGTACAAGATTACGCTTCAAGGCTCGAAACCCCTCCTCGATACCAATTGGCCCGAACCACCCACTGCCGATTGGCTCTTGCGGGAAGCACGCACCCGGCCGCTATCCCGGCCTTGGGGCGGGACGTTATCCCACCTGCCGGGCACGCCGTAAGGTCCAGGAAGGGCCGTTGACAAAAACGTTACGTAGCGTGGCCTGATGGCCCGACCAGCTGTAACACGCCCCGCGTGCACCTGGCCGGCCGGGGCCCGCGACGGTCACTCACTGCTGCGTAGGGGTGGTCTCACCGGCGGTCTCGCCCGGAGTCTCGGCCAGGATCCGCTCCGCGACGTCGCGCATGGTCATCCGGTGGTCCATCGCCATCCGCTGGATCCACTTGAAGGCCTGGGGCTCGGTCATCCCGTACGAGGTCATCAGCATGCCCTTGGCCCGCTCGACGACCTTGCGGGTCTCCAACCGGTCGGCCAACCCGGCGACCTCGGACTCGAGGGTGGCCAGCTCGCTGTAGCGCGACAGCGCGATCTCGATCGCCGGCACCAGGTCACTCTTCTGGAACGGCTTGACCAGGTACGCCATCGCACCAGCGGCACGGGCCCGCTCCACCAGGTCGCGCTGGCTGAACGCGGTGAGGATCACCACCGGGGCGATCCGGCCCGCGGCGATCCGCTCGGCCGCCGCCAGCCCGTCCATGATCGGCATCTTGATGTCGAGGATCACCAGATCGGGCTTGAGCTCCTCGGCGAGGCGCACCGCGGTCTCCCCGTCGCCGGCCTCACCGACGACGTCGTAGCCCTCCTCGACGAGCATCTCCGCCAGATCGAGTCGGATCAGCGCCTCGTCCTCTGCGATCAGTACCCGCCTGCGCTCGGCACCCGCCTGCGTGTCGGCCACGAACCCCTACCCCCAACACTTGCGACCCGACACCCACCGGGTTGGGTGTCGCCGCCTTCAGCGTAGTGGGTAGGCTTGACGAAGCCGGGCCCCAGACCCGACAAACGTCCCCGTACTCCAACCGGTAGAGAGACGGAGCTCAAACCTCCGACAGTGTGGGTTCGAATCCCACCGGGGGCACCGCGACACGGTGCACGACCAGACCGGGCGACCAGATCGCCCGGTCTGTCCAT
Source organism: Solwaraspora sp. WMMA2056 (assembly GCF_030345095.1). NCBI lineage: Bacteria > Bacillati > Actinomycetota > Actinomycetes > Micromonosporales > Micromonosporaceae > Solwaraspora > Solwaraspora sp. WMMA2056. The sequence goes on along the minus strand of NZ_CP128360.1, from coordinate 3,778,361 downwards.
TTCCCTGGCGGACTTCCGCCGACGCGCCCGCTGCCGTCGCACACTCTGGCCGCGACCGGGGGGGTGCCCCGCCGTCCCGCCGCTGGCCGCAGGCTCCAGCCGGACCCGAGCGGAACCGGCCATCGTCGATGCGCACAGCGCGCGACGAAAGGAATCTGATGACGGTCTCGGTAGGGATACCCACCAGGGGCGACGACCCCGCCGCGCTCGTCCGGACCGTCCGGGCGGCGCTGCGGGCCGCCCGGACCGCCGGGGAGACCGCAGAGGTCCTGGTGGTCGTCAACGGCCGGTCACGACTGCCGGAACTGGACCGGATCGCCGGTGGCCGGCTACGGGTGCACTACCGCGAACGGCGCAACGTGGCGGCGGCCCGCAACGTCGTACTGGACGCGGCGGTCCACGACACCGTCCTGTACGTCGACGACGACTGTCTGGTGCCGCCGTCCTGGTGCGTGGACATGTCGCGGGCGCTCGCCCGCCCGGACCGGACGGCGCTCTGCGCACCGATCCGTACCGTGGTGTCCGGACCGGTCAGCGCCTTCGTCGACTATCTGCGGCTGTTCGACGCGATCCCGGTCGACGAGACCGAAGCCGACACGCTCACCACCGGCAACTGCGGGGTACGGCGCGACCGGCTCGGCCCGGACCTGCGCTTCTGCGAGGACCTGCACACCTCGGGCGAGGACTCGGACTTCGGTGCCGCGTTGCACGAGGCCGGCCACCGCATCGGCTGGTTGTCCGGCGCGCCGCCGGTGATGCACGGCTGCGCCGAGCAGATCGGCGAGATCACCGACCGCTACCTGCGCTACGGCGCCAGCGCACCCGAACTGCTGCTGCGGCGCAACCGCGCCCGGGTCGTCACCCACCGCGCGCTGGACTGGTACCGGGAGCGGACCCGGGACGAGTTCCGCACCTACCGGCGGTTCGCCGAGTTCGCCGACCCCCGGGTGCGCGCCGCGTTCGCCGTCTACGAGTATCTGATGATCAGTTCGGCGTTGCTCGGCTACCTGGTACGCCTCGGCGAACTGACCGGATGCCTGCTGGTGGAGCTGGACCGCACGGCACTGAGCCGGGCCTGGCGCGACCTGGCCGCCCGGATCGAGGCGGCGACCCGGGACGTCGACTGGACGGCGTTGCCGGTCGACTACCGACGGATCGCCACCGGCGCGTCGGAACGCCAGCCGGCGCTGGCCGAGGTGCGACAGGCACTGCGTACCCATGCCCGCCCGGTGCCGGTGGTGCCGGACGGACCCGCCGCGGAGATCCTGGCCCGCGGCGGCGAGCAGCCCGGCGAGTACCTGGCGCTGTTGGAGCGGGTCCGCCGGGTGTGGCACCCGATCCGCGACGCCGACCCGGACCAGCCGGCGGTGCCGCCGTCGGAGTTCGACCGACGGATGCGGGCCGTCGGGGTCTCGTTCGCGGTGGCCGGTGCCGCCGCCGAGTACTGCGCCCTGGTGGACCGGATCGCCGCCAACGGCACCGACGCCCGCTCGCCGCAGCGGACCTCCGCCGTCGACGTCCGACAGGGCGCGCAGCGGTGACCGGGGCGCGCAGGGGTGTCTATTTCCTGGCCAACGACGGCGTGCTGGAGCAGGCGCTGGCATTTCTGAACAGCTTCCGGACCTATCATCCCTGGACCCCGCTGTGCCTGGTCCCCTTCGCCGGCGACATCGACGCGCTCCGCGCACTCCGCCATCAATATGAATTTGAGATCTTCGATGATTATGCGGTGTTGGACCGGTGCGACGAGATCGGGTACGCCTTCCATGGCGCAGCCAGCGGCCAGTACCGCAAGCTCGCGATCTGGCATGGACCGTACGACGAGTTCGTCTACATCGACTGCGACACGGTGGTCCTGCACAACGTCCACTTCGTCTACCGCTACCTCGACGACTACTCGTTCGTCACGTCACACTCACACCAACCGGAGATCCGCAGATGGGTGTGGCGCGACAGCATCCACGACGTCGGCGTGCTGACCGACGAACAGGTCGCCTTCGCCGCCAACACCGGCTTCATCGCCTCCCGCCGGGGCAACCTGTCCCTGGCGCACGCCACCGCCCGCCTGCCCGAGGCGCTCGCGCTGGCCGCCCACATGGAGCTCACCTGCGCCGAGCAGCCCTTCCTCAACTATCTGATCGTCACCTCCGGTGCCCCCTACACCAGCCTCTACACGATCGCCGCGACCACCGGCGCCTGGGACCTGCCGGCCGAGCGGTGGGCCGGCGACCCGGCCTTCGTCGTGCACAACGGACGGATCATCGAGCCGGCGGCACCCACCCTGATGCTGCACTGGGCCGGCGAATGGGCGCGGGCCCGCCGGGAGGGCACCACGATCCCGTACCACGACCTGTGGAGCTACTACCGCCACCAGTGAACGACCAGAAGGGACACCGATGCGTGCCGACGACCACGACCAGCCGGCGGCGACCGACGGCGCCAGGTACCGGCAGACCCTGCAGGCCCTGCAGCGGGTGCTGGCCCGGATCCTGGTGGACGCCGGCGAACCGGACCCCGGACCGATCCCACCGGAGCGCCGGATCACCGACGTCGCCGCCAACTCGGTGCAGCTGTTGCAGGTACACGCCGGTCTGGAGGAGGAACTCGGCATCGAGATCGCCGCCGCCGCGTTGTTCGAGCACGACAGCCTGGCCGACCTCGCCCGGCACCTCTGCCCGACCGGCTGAACCCGCCCCGCCGTGCAGCCACGCCGATTCGGGGCCACCGGCCTGGTCGCCACGCCCATCGCCCTGAACGCGATGAGTTTCACCGCGGGCTGCGGTGGCCCGGTCGACCGGGCCGTCGCCGACGGGATGATCGGCCAGCTACGGGAGTTCGGCACCAGCCTGGTCGACGCCACCGACCTGACCACCGGCGGGGACGTCGAGACCGTCGTCGGCCGGGCGCTGCGCGGCCGCCGTACGGCGGTCCTGCTGGCCAGCCGCAGCGGCGGCCGCTACACCCGGAGCGGGCGGCTGGTCGACGTCGACGCCCGCCCCGAGACGGTGACCCGGTCCTGCCACACGACCCTGCGCCGGCTCGGCACCGACTACCTGGACCTGTACCTCCTCGACCGCGCCGACCCCCGGGTGCCGGTCGAGGAGAGCGTGCAGGCGATGGCCGCGCTGGTGGCCGCCGGCAAGGTACGCCACCTCGGCGTCGCCCACGTCGGCGTCGGTCAGCTCCGGCGTGCCCACGCGGTGCACCCGTTGGCGCTGGTAGCCGCCGAGTACTCGCTGCTCGGCCGCTGCGCCGAGACGGAACTGCTACCCGCCGCCCGGGCCCTGGGGATCGGGTTCGCGGCGTACCGCCCGCTCGGTGCCGGTCTGCTCACCGGGCGGCTGGACTCCCCCGACCAGCTGGCCCCCGACGCATACCAGCACGCCGACCCCCGGTTCCGGCCGGACAACTTCGCCCGTACGCGGCGGATGGTCGGCGCCGCGCAGCGGGTGGCCACCCGCCGGCACGTCGGGGTGAGTCGGCTCGCCCTGGCCTGGCTGCTGGCGCAGGGCCCCGACGTGTTGCCGGTGGCCGGCACCCGGGACCCGACCCACCTGGAGATGAACCTGGCCGCCGCAGCGGTCCGGCTCGACGCGGCCGAGCGGGCCCGCCTGGCCACGGTGTCCGACCCGCGCGACGCGGTCTGCCCGCAGCCGGTCGGGACCGACTGCCGCTGCCGGCCCGACAGCGCAGACGCTGGACCCGACAGCGCAGACGCTGGATCCGACACCAGAGACGCTGGACCCGACAGCCAGGACCGGGCCGGAGACTGACGACCATGGACCGCCTGCCGCACCCCGCCGACGGCGTACCGTCGGTCGACGACACCACCACGCCGGTGTCCCCCGGCCCGCTCGCCCGGCTGCTGCCGCTGCTTGGCCACCTGCACCTGGTCGTGCCCGGTCCCCCGGCGGACTGGGACGGCGCCCTGTCCGCCGGGGCCGATGGCACCGACCCCGCGCCCGCCGGGGAACGGCCGACGCCGGGCACCCGGATCGGGTCAGCTGCCGGCGGTGGGCCTGCGGGCGACCAACAGAGTGTCGCTGCTCCCGAGTGACCGGCGCTGCTGTACGGCGAACCCGGCCTCGCGCAGCCACTGTTCGCCGTCCGCCGCCCGGTACTCCGCACCGTCGGAGGTGACCAGGAGCATGTTGAGGCTGACCAGCAGCCGGGCCAGGTCGGCCGGCTCGTCGTCGAGCATCGCGTCGTAGACCAGCAGCAGGCCACCGGGGGGCAGCGCGGCGTACGCCCGGGCGATCAGGGTCTGCCGTTGCGGCGGCGACCAGTTGTGCAGGACATGGCCGATGATCAGCACGTCGGCGGTCGGTAGCGGGTCGACGAAGAAATCACCACCGACGAACCGGACCTCGGTCGGCGGACGCAGCGACCGCATGTGGTCCGCGAACGACGGCGCCATCGCCGGCAGGTCGAACACGGTCGCCGACAGGTGCGGATGCGCCGTCACCAACGCCGCGGCCAGGTTGCCCCGGGCACCGCCGACGTCTACCACGCTGGAGACCGCCGACCAGTCGACGGCAGCGGCCAGGTGGGGCGCGAGTTGACCGCTGGCCCCGTCCATCATGCCCAGGTACCGCTCACGCTGGACCGGGTCGGCGAGCATCTGCGCGAACGCGCCCGCGCCCGCCGACGGGGTCTGCGGTCGCCCGGTCCGCAACGCGGTGGCCAGCTTGCCCCAGGCCGGGTAGAGCACCTGGTTGGCCCGGTCGAGGAAGCCGCCGAGGAAGGCCGGTCCGCCGGGGACCAGGTGCCGGCGTGCCGCGTCGGCCAGGTCGTAGCCGGCGGCGGTCCGATCGAGCAGGCCGAGCACGGTGAGCGCGTCGAGAAAGTCGCCCGCGCCACGGCCGGCCAGGTGCAGCCGGGCGGCGATCTCGTCGGCGGTCGACCGGCCGTTGCTCGACAGGTCGGCGAAAAGTCCGAGCTCGGTGGCGGTGAGCAGCAGCTTCGCGTGGCAGAAGGCGTTGCCCAGACGTTTGATGTCAGCGGGGTCGAGGGTCGGCGTCGAGGTCGACGGCACGGCTTCTCCTTTCGGTCACCAGGACGGATGAGACACGGCGGCGGCGTTGGCGACCAGGCCCAGCACCGCGAAACCCGTCCTGAGCAGATTGAACGCGCGCCAGTGGGCACGCGGGTCGGGCCAGTGCGGCGGCAGCGCCCCGGCCGGCAGCGCCTTCACCCGGCGGTTGATCGGCACGTTGCCCAGCTGCGACACCACCGCCACCGCGCAGCCGGCCGCAGCGGCGACGAGCAGCAGCAGCCGTACCACGGGGTGCCCGGTGAGCACGGCGGCGACCACGTCGCCCACCGTCCAGGTGAGCACCGTGGGCGGCATCACCAGGTCGAACCGACGGCCGATCAGCTTGTGGGTCTCGACGTAGCGCTGCGGGGAAAGGGCCCGGAACGCCGGGACCACGCTGAGCGCGACGGCGTACAGCACCCCGGCGGTGAGGCCACTGCCGGTCAGTACGACGACGCCGAGCCACGTCTGGGCGGTCACGAGTCGCCGCCCAGGTAGCGCCTACCCACGGCGGTCAGGCCGCCGAGAGCACACTGCGGTACAGCCAGGTGCTGCTCATCGCGGGTTCGCCGTGGCTGAGCAGCTCACGGTGCAGCCGCTGCAGCTCGGGCTGCGGGGTGAGGCCGAGCTGGTGGTCGAGCACGCGGCGCAGATCCTGGTACGTCTGCAGCGCCTCACCCCGGCGGCCGGTCCGGGCCAGCGCCACCATCAGCTGGCCGTACAGCCACTCGTTGAGCGGATTGGTGGCCACCAGGGACCGGATCTCCCCGATCAGCTGCCGGTGCAGGCCGAGTTCGGCGTCGGCCTGAATCCGCAGTTCCAGGGTGCGCATCCGGTCCTCCTCGAGGCGGATGGCGTGTGCCTGCAGTAGTCCGCCCCGGCGCAGGTTCGCCAGGCTCTGCCCCTGCCACAGCTCGAGCGCGCGACGCAACAGTGGCGCGGCCTGCTCCGGTTGGCCCCGCTCCAGCATCTGCCGACCCTGGCGGGACAGGGCTTCGAAGGTGGTCGCGTCCAGCTGGCTGGGTGCGATCCGCATCAGATAGCCGGGCGGCTTGGTGAGCAGCCACTCCCCGCCGGTACGGATCCGGGGGTCCAGGCACTTGCGCAGCTGGTAGATGTAGGTCTGGGCGGTACCGACCGCGCTGGGCGGCGGATCCTCGCCCCACAACTCGTCGATGATCGCGTCGGTCGACACCACCTGGTTGGCGCGCAGCAGAAGCAGGGCGAGGACCCGGCCGACCTTCGGTGGGGTCGGGGTGACGACGGTGCCGTCGTCGTCGAACACCTCGAGTGGGCCGAGTACCTGGAAATGCAGCATCGCGTTCCTCTCGATCGGTTGTGCAGCGCAATCCGACGGAAACTTCGCCGGGATCTGGAAAGTAGGCTGCCTACAACTCGAACAACAAGAGCCGGCGTCGAGTTTGCACCTGGGGACCCGCCCACCCCGATCCGATACACCCAGCACCGACAGCAGGGTGCAGAATTGGATACGACCTTCGATGTACACCTCTGATGCGGGCCAATCAGGGCACCATATCCTCGACCCATGACCACGACGTCTGTCGAAGTGTCCAGGCAAAGCTGGCGAATGACGGGCCGCTACCTGGGCTGGTGTGTCATCGAGGCCAGGCCCGCCGTACTGGCGATCTACACGATGCGCTTCCTGGTCGCCGGCGCGCTGGCCACCGTCGCCGCGCCGGAGACCACCGCCGCGTGGTGGCGGATGCCGGTGGCGCTCGCCGCCTGGCTCTGCGTCGCCGCCAGCGTCTACCTGTTCGACGGGGTGACCGATGTGGTCGGCGACCGGGTCAACGGCTCCCGCCGGCCGATCGCCCGCGGCGTACTGCCGGTGCCGGTGGCGGCGGGGGTGGCCACGGCCTGGGCGGGTCTTGCGGTGGCCGGGGCCGCTGTCCTCGGTGTGGCCTGGCTCGGCCTGGTCGGCCTGGCGCTGCTGCTCGGCTGGGCCTACTCCGCGCCGCCGCTTCGCCTGAAGCGGTGGAGCGTGGCCGCCGGGGCCACCGTGGTACTGGCCGGACTGGTGACGTTCACCGCCGGGGCGGTAGCGGCCGGTGGCGGCGGCGTGCCGCCCGCGCTGCTGGTGTTCGCCGTCGCGATGTCGTGTTGGATGGGTCTCGTCGGCGCGCTGGCCAAGGACCTGTCCGACGTCGCCGGTGACGCGGCGACCGGGCGACGGACCTCGGCGGTGCTGCGTGGTGTGCCGGCCGCTGGGCGACGGGTGTCGGTCAACGCGCTCCTGGTGGCCGTCGCGTTCGGCGCGGCGGCGGTCGGGGTGGATCCGGTGCTGCGCTGGCCGGCGGCGGCCCTGGCCGGCGGGGCCGTGGCGATCGCGGTGACCTGCCGGCGGCGCCGACCGGCCGGGCCGACGCGGCAGCCGTACCGGATCTTCATGACCACCCAGTACGTCGCTCACGGGGCGGTACCGGTCGGGATCGCGTTCGCCTGACGGCGTCCGGTCCGCGTACTGCGCCGTTTCTGCGCTGATCCATCAACTGATGACCAGTAATGCGGCGAACCTCATTACCAGCGCGTTTCACGCCGACACCGATGATCGACAAAACGGGCGTACCACTCGATGACGGATCGGTCCGGGTCCGGTTCCCGATCCGGCCAGCCACTGTGGACCAGGTCCGTAAAGCGGAAAATGCGTGGCCGACGGATAGACGGACGGCACGTTCTACGGATACCCTCGATCCCCAGTGAGGATGCCGGAGGAACACTGTGAGCGAGCCACTCCAGGAGCCGTCGCAGACCACCCTGAGTGACCAAATAACGGCCCTCTCGCCCACGATCCTGCGCGATTTCGAGGTGGCATTAGAAAGGGCGGGTAGCGCATTACTGCTGGACGACCTGTCCCGTAAGCAGGTGCTGACCCATGCCCGGGACATCCTGGCGCGCACCGCGGCCCAGGTCGGCGGCCACCCGACGCCCGTCGTCCAGCCGGGGCTGGCCCGGGAGATCGGCGCCGACCGGGCCGCCACCAACACCTCGCCCACCGAGTCGCTGCGGGCCGCGAACCTGCTGTTCGCCACAGTGGTACGACGGGTCGCCGCGACGGTGGACGGCCCAGACGCCACCGACCGTCTCATCCTGACCGCGCTCACCCTGCACGAGATCCTCACCCACACCCTGCGGGTGGCCGCGGACGCCTACGTCGGCGTGCTGCTCAACCGGATCCACCGCGCCCAGATCGAGGAACGTCGCCACATCAGCCGCGAACTGCACGACCGGATCGGACACGGCATCGGCGTCGCGCAACGCCAACTCGAACTGTCCGAGATCTACTGGGCCGCTGACCAGGACCGGGCACTGAGCCGGCTACGAGCCGCCCAGCACGGGCTGACCGGCACCCTGGAGGCCGTCCGGCACACGATCGCCGGGCTCCGACTGGTCGAGCCGGTGCACGGGTTGGAGAAGGCGCTGCGGCTGTTCCTGGACAGCACGGCGACGCCCGAGCTGATCCACGACATCCAGGTCAACGGCGACGAGAGCTGGGTGCCGGCCACGCTGATCGAGGAGACCTTCCTGATCGTCCGTGAGGCACTGCGCAACACCGTGACCCACGCGCGGGCGCAGCTCGTCATGGTCCGCATCGACCTCGCACCCGACCGGTTGCAGGCCAGCGTGGTCGACGACGGGGAAGGTTTCGACCCGGCCGCCGGACACCGGGGCACCGGGCTGCTGTCGATGAAGGAACGGGCCAGCCTGCTGGGCGGCTCGCTGTCGCTGATCAGCCGGATCGGCGGCGGGACGCACATCGAGCTACGGCTGCCAGTGGAGGGAGACACCGGGTGACTCCAGAGCCGATCACGGTGGTCCTGGTGGACGATCACGCGCTGATGAGGGAAGGGCTCCGCGAGATCCTGGAGAGCCAGCCGGGGCTGGTGGTGGTCGGTGAGGCCGGCAACAGCGCCGACGCGATCGCCCTGGTGGCCCAGCAACGGCCCCGGGTGGTCCTGCTCGACGTGGAGATCCCCGGTGGCGACGTCACCGACACGGTGATCGCGTTGCGTGAACTCGTCCCGGAAACCGAGATCATCATCCTGAGCATGTACGACGGACCCCGGTTGCTGCAGCGGCTGCTCTCCCTCGGCATCCGGGGCTACCTGCTCAAGAGCGTCAGTCGTCGGGAGCTCGTCTCCGCGATCCACAACGCCTGCATCCAGGACAACCACGTCACCCTCGCGGTGTCCCGCAGCAGCCTGGCCCAGCTGCCGACATCGACCGCGATGCTCTCCCCCCGGGAGATCGACGTGCTGTCGCTGACCGCGCAGGCACTCAGCAACGCCCAGATCGCCGCCCGGTTGTATCTGACGGAGGCGACCGTCAAACGCCACCTGAGCAACATCTTCGCCAAACTGGGTGCCGTGTCGCGCATCGACGCGGTCAACAAGGCGATCGCCGCCGCGCTGCTGCCACCGTACGACGGGACACAGCGGCCCGCCGTGCAGTAGTTGCGCCAGGCCGCCCGACCATCCGTCGCGACGGCTCGACGACGGTTCGACGGCCCCTCGATCCGTACCCGCCATCATCGCCGGTGCCGGTCATCATCGCCGGTACCGGCGTCGCGCCCGTGGCGCGGCGGCGTCCGGTCGTTGCCGACCCGCACCGCGACGGTACGGGGCGTCCCGGCCCGAGCAGACAGGAGCACACCGCTGTGGCCCATCCGTCGGTACTGGCTGTCTTCGCCCACCCCGACGACGCCGAACTCGGCTGCTTCGGCACCCTCGCCGGGCTCGGCGCCGCCGGCTTCGACGTCCACATCCTCGCGCTCACCGACGGCTCGGCGAGTTCCTCACCGGCCGCGGCGGCCCGCCCCGACGAGGCGAAGCAGTCCGCCGGGGTGATCGGGGCCAACCTCGTCATCGAGAATCTCGTCGACGGCGCGCTCGCCGCCGACCGGCAGACGTACTCCTGCGTCGCCGACCACCTGCACCGGGTCCGCCCGGCGCTGGTGATCACCCACCTGGTGGGCGCCGGTGACCACCAGGACCACGAGACCGCCGGTCGGGCGGCGACCACGATGGCCGGCCGCAGTCCGTTCGTCCGCACCATTCTGCAGGCCGAACCACCCTTGATGAACAACCTGTTCACTCCGGACGTCTACGTCGACGTCACCGCCCGGATGCCGGACAAGCTCGCGGCGGTGGCCAAGTACCAGTCCGAACGCGACAAGCCGTACGTCGCCGAGCAGGCGATCCGGGACCGGGCGACGTGGTGGGCCCGCCAGGCCGCCACCCACGACCTCACCGAGGTCCGCTACTGCGAGGCGTTCCGGCTGGTCAAGGCCGCCCTCGACGTCACCGGTCTCGGCGCGGCGTGCGGCGGCGGACCGCAGTCGGCACCGGCGGGTCACCGGTGAGCGGCCGGCACCGGCCGGTCGCGGTGCTCGTCGGCGCGCCTAGCCAGGCAATGCCGGACGGACCGGAGCAGGCGGTGCCGGACGGACCGGAGCAGGCGGTGCCGGACGGACCGGAGCAGGCGGTGCCGGACGGACCGGAGCAGGCGGTGCTGGCCGGGCGGCCGGCGGGCCACTGGCTGCTGGACACCCTCGCCCGTCTCGACGCCGAGGTGGTCACGAAACCGCCGCGCCCCGGCGACCGGCCGGTACTGCTGATCGGCACGGCGACGCCGCTGATCGGGGCCGGCACCCTGGCCTGGGCGGTGGACCGGGTCACCGACGACACCGGCGGCACCGGCGGCGGCCGCGTGGTGCTGCTGCGGGCGCGACGCCCCGCACCGTGGTGGGATCCGACCCCGCCGGCCACGCCCGACGCACCGGCCGGCCTGGTCCTCGCCGGGCCCGTCCCTCTCTCTGTCGCCCGGCTCGCCGGCCACCTCGCCGCCGAGACACCCTGCGCCGCCGTACGCCACCAGCTGGTCGCCGCCGGGGTGCGGGTCGACGACGTGACCCTGCACCCGACCGAGTCGTTACGCACCACCGACCCGGTGGAGCTGGCCGAGGCCCACCGGGCCGTCCAGGCCCGGATCGTGGCCGGCTGGCTACGACGCGGCGTGTACGTGGAGGACCCGGCGACCACCTCCATCGACGCCACGGTCCAGCTCGCGCCCGGCGTCACCGTACTGGCCGGCACCCGACTGACCGGCCACACCACGGTCGACGCCGGCAGCCGGATCGGCCCCGGGGTGTCGCTGCACGACTGCCGGGTCGGTGCCGACTGCGAGATCCGGTACGCGGTCTGTCAGGACGTCGACCTCGGTGACCGGGTCAACGTCGGGCCGTACGCCTGGCTGCGCTCCCGCGCCAGCCTCGGCGACGACTGCCGCGCCGGGGCGTTCGTGGAGATCGCCGACTCGACGGTCGGCGCCGGCACCAGCGTCCCGCACCTGGCCGGACTGTTCAGCGCCGACGTCGGACGCGGCTGCAACCTGGCGAGCATGTCCGGGCCGGCGAACTTCAACGGTGGCGTCAAGAGCCGGGTCCGCATCGGTGACGGCGTCTCCATCGGCGCCGGCACGATCCTGGTGGCACCGGTCGAGGTCGGCGACGGCGCGGAGACCGCCGCCGGCTCGGTGATCACCGACGACGTGCCCGCCGGTGCGCTGGGCATGGCCCGCACCATGCAACGCAACGTCACCGGCTGGGTCCGGCTGCGCCGGTCGGCGGCGTCAGCCGCCGGCGAGGCGCAGCGCGGCGGCGGCCACCCGTAGCGCCTCGATCTGTCCGGCGGCGGTGGCGGCCAGCGGGGTGAGCCCCAGGGTGGTCACCCCGGCGGCCGCGTACGCGGCGAGTCGGGGCGCGATCCGCTGCGCCGGGCCGATCAGCGACGTGTCGTCCATCAACGCCATCGGTACGGCGGCCGCCGCGCCGGCCCGGTCACCCGAGCGCTGACGGTCCCGGATCTCGTCCGCCGCCGCGCCGTGGCCGAGTTCGGTCACCAACCGGTGGTAGATGCTGCGGTGGCGGCTGCCGAGGCCGATGAAGTTCGCGAAGTAGCCGCGGACCGCTTCGGCGGCGGCCACCGGGTCCGGGCCCACGCTGATCGGCACCGACGGCAGCACCTCGAACCCGTCCAGCCGGTGGCCGGCCTGCTGGCGGCCGGCCCGCACCCGGTGCAGCGAGTCGGCCAGCCGCTGCGGCGAGCAGAACACCCCGATCCACCCGTCGGCGACCCGGCCGGCCAGCTCCAGGTTCGCCGGTCCGACCGCCGCCAGGTAGATCGGCAGCTGCGGGCGGGGCGGCCCGGCCCGCAGCTGCGCCGCCTCGGTGGTGCCCTCCGGCGGCAACTGGTAGAACCGGCCCTGGTGGCGTACCGGCGCTCCGGACAGCGCCATCCGGACCACCGCGAGGTACTCCTCGGTGCGGGCCAACGGTCGGTCGTACGGCACGCCGTACCAGCCGAGTGACACGTCCGGGTTGGACACCCCGAGCCCCAGGGCGAACCGGCCGCCACTGAGAGCGTCCAGGGTCGACGCGGTGAGCGCGGTCAGCACCGGCGTACGGGCCGGGATCTGCATCACACCGGACGCCAGCCGGATCCGCCGGGTACGGGCGGCCACCGCGCCGAGCAGGCTCGGCGCGTCCTGTTTGAACCCCTCCGGAACCAGGGCCGTCTCGTATCCGAGCCGCTCGGCCTCCTCGGCCACCTGTGGCCCGCTGTCGCGGGACAGGAAGACTCCCAACCGCATGGTCACTCCCCTCTTGCCGGTGGCGCCACCATGACGGGTCGGATTCGCATCCCGGGCGAGGCCGGCACGAGACGCCGACGGTCCTCCAGCCGGGCCACACCACGACTGGAACCAGATCACAGTGCCGGCGCGCAGACTCGCGACGTCAGCGACGTCAGCGACGGATCGGAGGCTGGTCGTGCGGGTGCTGTTCGCGTCGTGGGCGGGTGGCGGTCATTTCGCCCCACTCGTTCCGACCGGCTGGGCGCTGCGCGCCGCCGGTCACGAGGTGCTGGTCGCGTGCCATCCCACCGAGACCGGTCCGGTGGTGCGGGCCGGGTTGCCGGCACTGCCGATCGGGCCGCCGGTCGACATGTTCGCGCTGCTGCGTCAGCAGCGGCGGGAACGGCTGCGCCGCCCCCGGCCGGCCCCGGTCGCCGGCCGACTCGATTTCACCGGAATGGTCGCCACCGCCGAGGTCGTCGCCGGTCTGCTCGCCGACGAGCTGCTGCGGTTCTGCCGTGGCTGGCGCCCGGACCTGGTGGTCTACGAGCCGGCCGCGCTGGTCGGCCCGCTGGTCGCCACCGTGCTGGGGATCCCGGCGGTACGCCAGCTGTGGTGCTGCGACTTCACCTCGCCGGTCAACGGCTTCCCCCGACGGATCACCGGCCCACTGGCGCAGCGGTACGGAATCGACGGTGTCGACCCCGCCGGTGACCGCACCCTGGACCCGTGTCCACCCGAGCTGCAGATCAGTGACGACCTGCCCCGGATGCCGGTGCGGTACCTGCCGTTCAACGGACCGGCCCGGATGCCCGACTGGCTCACCGCACCGGCCCGCCGACCCCGGGTCTGTCTGACCTGGGGTACGTCGCTGCACGCACTGGATCCGGACCGGATGCGGCACGTGCCCGCGATCCTGCGGGCGCTCGGTGCCCTCGACGCCGAGCTGGTCGTGGCGGTGCCGGACAGTCAGCGGGACCTGTTCGCCCCGGTGCCGGCGACCGTGCGGATGATCGGGCGGATTCCGCTGGACCTGCTGCTGCCCAGCTGTGACCTGCTGGTGCACCAGGGCGGTGGGGGCACGATGATGACCGCCGCCGCGCACGGGGTGCCGCAGGTAGCCGTACCGAGCCTGCCGGACCAGACGTTCAACGCCGAGCGGCTGGCCGGCACCGGTGCCGGGCGGTGGGTCGGCGGCGGCGAGCAGGTCGACGCGACCGAGGTGGCGGCGCTCGCCGCCGAGGTCCTGGCTGATCCGTCGTACGCGCGGGCCGCCACCGGGCTGGCCGCCCGGATCGCCGTACGGCCCGCGCCGGCGGCCGTGGTGGCTGACCTGGAGCAGTGGGTCACCCGCCGCTGACCGGCCGGAGCCGACGACACCCCGCCGGGTCGGACCGGACCCGACGCATCCCGGCCGGAGCCGCCGCGCCCTGACCCGCCCGGTCAGACCGGCGCGGATGCCGCTGACGCGTCCACCGGGGCACTGGGCAGCGCCGCCGCCGTCCACAGTTGGTGGTATCGGCCGCCGGCCGTCACCAGCTGGGCGTGGGTGCCGAACTCGACGATCCGGCCGTCGGCGACGACGGCGATCCGATCGGCCATCCGGGCGGTCTGCAGCCGGTGGGCGATCATCACGGTGGTCCGGCCCTCGGCGACGGCACGGACCGCCGCCAGCACCCGGGCCTCGGTCGACAGGTCGAGCTTGGCGGTCGCCTCGTCCAGCAGCACCACCGCCGGATCGACCAGGTAGGCACGGGCCAGGCAGACCAGCTGCCGCAGACCGGCGGAGAGCAGGTCGCCACGTTCGCCCACCGCCGACCCGTACCCCTCTGGCAGCCCGGTGACGCCCTGGTGGGCACCGACCGCGCGGGCGGCCGCCTCGATCTCGGCGTCGGTGGCCTCGGGCCGGCCGTAGCCGATGTTGTCCCGGATGGTGCCGGCGAACAGGTACGGCTCCTGCGGCAGGTAGCCGACGGTGCGCCGCAGCGTGGCGGGGTCGAGGTCGGCCAGCGGTACGCCGTCGAGGAGCACCTGTCCGGCATCCGGGTCGTAGAACCGGGCCAGCAGCTTGACGATTGTCGACTTGCCGGCGCCGGTCGGCCCGACCAGGGCCAGTGTCGTCCCCGCCGGGACCGTCAGGTCCACGTCGTGCAGCACCTCGCTGCGGGTGCCCGGGTAGCGGAACCGGACGCCGGTCAGCCGCAGTTCACCGCGGATCCGCGCGGGCCGTACGGGGGACGTCGGCGGCGGTGGGCCGGGCTTCTCGTCGAACAGCTCCCGGATCCGGCCGGTGGAGACGCCGACCCGCTGCACGTCGGAGGTCACGAACGTGCCCAGCTCCACGATCGGGGGGAAGAACAGACCCACCCACAGGACGAAGGCGATCAGCTCGCCGGCGGTGAGCGCGCCACGGGCCAGGAGCACGGCACCCAGCCCGAACACCATGGTCAGCGCCATGCCGCTGAGGAAGGTGACCACCGGATAGCTGGCGGCGATCAGCTTCTCGGCGGCGAGTCGGTGGTCCAGGTAGATCCGGATCAGTCGACGGTACTCGGCGTGCTGGCGCTCCTGCTGGCCGAAGGCCTGGGCCTCGCGTACACCGGCGAGGTTCTCCTGCAGCGCCGCGTTGGCGTCGGCCATCTGTTCGCGGGCGGCCAGGAACGCCGCGCCGAGCCGGGCGTTGAACCAGCGCAGCAGCAGGATGAAGGGCACCACCGACACGGCGACCAGCGTCGCCAGCACCACGTCGACGACCAGCATCGCCACCAGGACGCCGACGACGGTGAGGGCGGCGACGACCGCCCCGACCAGGCCGGTGGTGGCGAACTGGGCGAAGCCCTGTACGTCGTGGATCAGCCGGGTGAGCAGCCGGCCGGCCGGCTGCCGTTCGTAGTAGGAGACCGGCAGCCGGATCATCCGGGTCCAGACGATCATCCGGAGGATGGCGACGACCCGTTGCCCGGCCCGGCCGGCGACGATCGCGGTGACCGGGGCGAGCAGCAGGCCGACCAGGCTGGTCACCAGGATCGCCGCCGCCGCGGTGAGCACCCCGTCCATCGACTGGGCGAGCATGCCGTCGTCGACGGCCGAGCGGGTGAACAGCGGGCCGAGGACACCGGCGACCGTCTGCACCGCCAGCAGCGCCAGGACGACGGCGAACCCGGCGCGGTGCGGCCGCAGCAGCGCACCGACGGAGAACGGCCCGGCCAGGTCGATCGCGCCGACCGGGTAGGAGTCGCGTGGCGGGGCAAGCCGGGCCGCGGCGGCGCGCAGCCGCTCGTCGCCGCCGCCGGATCGGATGCCGCGCCGTCCGCCCCGGCGGGCCGAGGACGCCGCCGGCCGGGCCGGGTCGGCCTCCGCCGTCAGGTCGGCGTCCATTGTGGGGCCGTCCTGCGCCGTGGCATCGGGGCCCGCGGCGGCCTGCGGGTCCACCAACCGCCGGTACGCCGGACAGCGCTCCAGCAGCTCCGCGTGCCGGCCCTGGTCGACGATCCGACCCGCGTCGAGCACGACGATCCGGTCGGCGGCGGCGATGGTGGCGGCCCGGTAGCCGACGTAGATCACGGTCCGACCGACCGCCCAGTCACGCAGCCGCCGGTGGATCTCCCACTCCAGGCTGGCGTCGACCCCGGCGGTCGGGTCGTCGAGCAGCAGCACCCGGGGCCCGGTCAGCAGGGTACGGGCCAGGGCGATCCGCTGCCGCTGGCCGCCGGACAGGGTGGATCCCCGGTCGCCGACGACCGTCGCGTACCCGTCGGGCAGGTCGGCGACGAAGTCGTGGGCGCCGGCGACCCGGGCCACCGCCTCGACCTCGTCGTCGGTCGCGTCGGGTCGGCCGTACCGGATGTTGTCCCCGATGGTGCCGGTGAACAGCAACGGTTCGTCGAACACCGACCCGACCTGCCGACGCAGCGACCGCAGGGTCACCGTACGCAGGTCGGTCCCGTCGAGCCGGACCGCGCCGGACTGCGGGTCGTGGAACCGGGCCAGCAGCTTCAGCAGGGTCGACTTGCCGGAGCCGGCGACCCCGACCAGGGCGACCGACTCGCCGGCGGCCACCCGCAGGGACAGTCCGTCCACCACCGGCGCGCCGCCGGGATAGCCGAACCGGACCCGGTCCATCGACACGTCTCCGCGCAGCGGCGGCAGCGGACCGGCCGCCGGGTCCTCGACCACCGCCGGCGGCAGGTCCAGCAGGTCCAGCACCCGCTCGGCGCAGACGCCGGCCTCCTGCAGGTCCACCACGGAGTCGGCCAGCCACCGTACGCTGCCGATCAGTTGCCCGGCGAAGATGCTCAGCGCGAGGAACGTCCCCAGGCTGATCTCACCGCGCAGGGTCAGCCAGCCGCCAAGGACGACCACCGCCACCTGGGTCAGCAGCGGCACCAGGTCCAGCAGCGGCTGGTGGGTGGCCTGCAACCGGACGCTGCGCATCCGGGAGCCGAACAGCTGGTCGGCCGCCGCCGCCAACCGTGCGGTCTCGCGGGACTCCTGACCGAACGCCTTGACCACCCGTACGCCGTGGATGGCCAGACTCGCCGTCTGCGCGACGTCCGCCTCCCGCTGCTGCGCGTCCCAGACCGCCGGGCGGACCCGGCGTCGGATCCACCAGGCGACGGCGAGCAGCAGCGGCACGCTCAGCAGCGCCGTCACGCCGACCGCCGGGTGCAGCAGCAGCATCAGGACCCCGGCGGTCGCCACGACGACGACCGCACCGAGCAGCCGGGGCAGCGAGGCGACGGCCCGCGACATCCGGTCGATGTCCAGGTTGAGCCGGGCGGCGAGCTGCCCTGGCGGCAGCGGCTGACTGTCCGGGTCGATGCGCTGCATCCGCTGATGCACCGCGTCGTAGACCAGGAACTGGGCGTCGTTGGCACCCTTGAGTTCCCGGTAGGCGGCGATCCGCTGCGCGACGTACGCCACCGCGCCGAGCGCCACCAGCGACGCCAACGGCCACGGCAGCGCGCCGGTGTCGCCGGCCACCGCCAGGTCGAGCACCTGGCGTTGGACCAGCAGCAGGGCCGCCGCGGCGACACCCGCGCCGATGGTGGCGGCGAAGGCGATCAGCAGGTTGCCCGGCCGCAGCCGCACGATCGGCAGCAGCCGCCGGACCCAGCCGGGCCGAGCGCCGGGCCGGTCGGCGGCGGGGTCGGCGCCCGACCCGCCGCCCGGCCGGCGCGGTGCGGATACGGTACGGCTACGCGGCATGGGTCACCCTCCGGGTCAAAGTCCACCGTCGACGTTGATGGTGCTGCCGGTGATCGCACCGGCGCATCGGGCGTCACCGAGGAAGCACACGACCTCGGCGACGTCGGTGGCGGTGACGAACCGGCGCAGCGGGATCGCCGCCAGCAGCGCGGCACGTACCGGGGGTGGCAGGTCGAGACCCCGTTCGGTGACGACGACGCCGGGGGCGACGGTGTTCACCCGGATCGACCTGGGGGCCAGCTCCTTGGCCAGGGCCCGGGTGAAGCCGGCGAGCCCGGCCTTGGCCGCGGTGAACACCACGTGCCCGGGTCGGCCACGGTCGGCCATCCCGGCACCGACGTTGACCACCGCGCCGCCGTCGGTGAGCAACCCGAGCAGCGCGCGGGTGACGAGCAGCTGCGCGGTGAGGTTGGTGTGCAGCCCGTCGCTGATCTCCTGCTCGTCGCTGGCCGCCAACGGAGCCGGCCGGTAGCTGCCGAAGTTGTTCACCAGCAGGTCGACCCCGCCCGGCTGGTCGCGGACGGCGGCGGAGAGCACCTCGCGCCCGGCCGGGGTGGTCAGGTCGGCGCGGACCGTACGGCAGCGGCGGGCGTCCCAGCCCGGTGCGGCGGCGAGCCGCTCGGCGGCGTCGTCGTCGCCCCGGTAGACGGCGACGACGGCGACGCCGGCACCGGCCAACGCCAGGCTGGTGGCGCGCCCGACCCCCCGGGTGCCGCCGGTGACGACCGCACAGCGAACGGCGGTCGGCGGCGTCACGGCGTACCGCCGAGCCGCAGGGTCTGCCCGGTGACGCCGGCGGCCCGGTCGCTGGCCAGGAAGAGCACGGCGGCGGTGACCTGGTCGGGACGGTCGGCGCAGCCCGGACCGGCGACCTGGTTGACCCGGACACCGGTCGGGCCGAACTCGGTGGCGAGGGTACGGGCCAGCGCGGTCAGCCCGGCCTCGGTGACGGCGTCGGGCCCCGCCCCGGCCGGCGGCACCGCGACGAACACCACGCCGCCACCGCCACCGCCACCACCACCGCCGCAGCCGGCTGCGGCGGCCGCGACCTGCCGGCCGACCCGTCGGGCGGTGGCGAGCACCCGGTCGTCCGCCGTGCCGGTGCCGGCGGTTGGTACCTCGACGAGGTGGACAAGCAGGTACGGAAAGCGATCGTCGACTCGACAGTGGGCGACCGCGTCGGCGAGGCCACTGACCGGATGCGGATCGACGGCCCGCACCTGGGCGCCGGCGGCGGTCAGGCCCGCCGCGACGGCCCCGCCAAGGGTGGTCCGCGCCCCGGTGAGCAGCGTGACGCGCCCTGACAACGGACCATCGCCGGCGAGGGCGGCTGCCACGCCCGCCGTGGCCGACCCGGTCACCGGGGTCCGACCGGCAGACTCGGCCCGACCTGCAGGGTCGGTCCGACGCCCGGCTGCGGTTCGGTGTCGACATGGCCGAGTTCGGGTCGGGGCGCGAGCGGACAGAGCTGGAAGGTCGCGACCGCCGGGGCGTCGCTGGAGTTGGTGACCCGGTGCGGTACGCCGATCGGGACGAACACCGCCTGCCCGGCGTCGACCGGCACGTCGGTGCCGTCGAGGCGGACCACCACCGACCCGGAGACGACGTACAGGAACTCCTCCGAGTACGGGTGGTAGTGCTCGGAGACGTACTCGCCGGGGGCCAGGGTGACCACACCGAGGAACCCGGCGGTGGCGCCGACGGTCGCCGGACCGAGCAGTACCCGCAGGTCACCGCCGCGCCGGCGGTTCGCCGTGACGTCGGCGGCACCGACCGGCCGGTGCACGACAGGGGGTGACGGTGGACTGGCTGGTGGTTCGACGGTGGACATCGAGGGCCTCCCCGCTGGGCTGGGCACGTCGACGACACGATCGCCTCCGCCGGTCGCGGCCGGCTCCAGCCCGGCTCCACCCGCAGGTCCGCACACCGGCTTCCAGCCCACTTCGACCGGTTCACCACCGGCACCGCCGACGATCACGCCGAGGCGCCACCGAGAACCCACCGAGGAGCCACCGATGCGTGTGTTGTTCACCACCTGGGCCTGGCCGTCGCACTACTTCCCCATGGTGCCGCTGGCCTGGGCGTTGCGGGCCGCCGGTCACGACGTTCGGATGACCAGTCAGCCCGAACTGTTGCCGTCGATGGACCGGTCCGGTCTGCCCACCAGCGGGGTCGGCCGGGATCTGGACATCGCGGGGGTGTTCCACCGGGCGACCGAACGGATCCGCCTCGACGGGGCGCCGGCCGGCCGGCCGGCGAGCCAACGGGCCCGGACCGACCGGATCACCGACCGGCTCGCGCCCG
Organism: Solwaraspora sp. WMMA2056; assembly: GCF_030345095.1. NCBI lineage: Bacteria > Bacillati > Actinomycetota > Actinomycetes > Micromonosporales > Micromonosporaceae > Solwaraspora > Solwaraspora sp. WMMA2056. The sequence continues at coordinate 3,758,164 of NZ_CP128360.1, read as the reverse complement.
AGGGCGACCCCGCGCGGCTCGGCCCGGAGTTCCGGCTGCTGCGTGCCCTGGAGGACGAGATGCACGCGGTGTTCCGGGCGATCTGGGTGGAGCGGGCGCAGACCGCGCCGGCCCGGACCTCCCTGTACGGCGAGGTCGCCGACCGGATGGTCGACGACCTGCTGGCGCTCGCCCGGTCGTGGCGGCCCGACCTGATCGTGTTCGACCCGCTGACCCACGCCGGCCCGGTCGTCGCCGCGCTGACCGGTGTGCCGGCGGTGCGCACCCTGTTCGGCCCGGACGCCACCTACTTCATCAACGTGACCGGCCTGGATCCGCTGCTGGCCCGCTTCGGCCTGGACTCGGTCGACCTGCTCGGCGCGGCCACCATCGACCCCTGCCCGCCCGGCCTGCAACTGTCCGAGGCGATCGCGCCGGCCCGGCGCATCCGGACCCGCTACATCGCGCACAACGGACTGTCCGAGGTGCCGGGCTGGGTGCACCGCCGCCCCGACCGGGCGCGCATCTGCCTGACCTGGGGTACGTCGATCCACCGGCTGCTCGGCGAACGCGGTTTCCTGCCCGGCGAGGTGCTGGCGGGTTGCGCGAAGCTCGCCGCCGACCGGGGTGCCGACCTGATGCTGGCGATCACCGCCAACCAGCGGAAGATGCTGCCGCCGCTGCCGTCGAACGTCACGGTGGTCGAGTCGGTCCCGCTGGACGCGTTGCTGCCGAGCTGCGACGCACTGATCCACCAGGGCGGGGCCGGCACCATGCTGACCGCGCTGCGGCACGGCCTGCCGCAGATCGTGCTGCCGCAGATCCTCGACGAGGGCGTCAACGGTTACCTGCTGGCCCAGGCCGGTGCCGGGGTGCTGCGCCGGGCGACCGAGGTGAGCGCCGCGCAGTTGCTCACCGACGGCCACCTGCTGCTGGACGACCCGGGGTACCGGCAGGCGGCCCAGCGGCTGCGGGCCGAGATGCTCGCCCAGCCGGCACCGAACGAGATCATCGACGACCTGGTCGCCCTGGCCGGAGCCACCTCGGCCGGTCGACGTCCGGACGTCGCCGCCACGCACTGACCAGCACACGGTGAATCCCCGAGGAGCGCGACACATGGCAGCTGACGTCGTATCACCGGACCCGCAGCCCCACCCCGACACCCCCGGCACCGGCGACGTGTCCCGGCGCGGGTTCCTGCGCGGCGCCGGCGCGGTCGGCCTGGGCGCGGCCGCCGCCGGCCCGCTGACCGCAGGTCAGGCGCTGACGGCGGCACCGGCCGCCGCCGGCACCGGCGCGGCCGGACGGGACCGGCCGCCCCGGGCCGGCTACCACTGGCTCGCCGGCGACCACCACGTCCATTCCCAGTTCAGCGTGGACGGGATCTACCGGGTACGGGACCTGGTCCGGCAGGCCCGCGCGTACGGGTTGGACTGGCTCGTGCTGGCCGATCACGGCCGGGACGTCCACGCCAGCGCCGGCGCGCAACTGGCCGCCGCCGACATCGCCGCCGTGCGCCGTGCGGTCGGCGACATGCTGGTGTTCCAGGGGCTGGAGTGGAACATCCCGGCAGCCGAACACGGCACCGTGTTCGTCCACCCCGGGCCGGACGACCTGGCGGTGCTGCGGGAATTCGAGTCCCGGTTCGACGCCGACGTGCTGGACGCCACCGGCGCGGCGACACCCGACGAGGATCTCGCCCTGGCCGGGCTGCGGTTCCTCGGCGAGGCGGTGGACCGCCGGCGGGTACGCGACGCCCTGTTCATCGGCAACCATCCGGCCCGGCGCGGCCTGAACACCCCGCACGAGCTGCGACGGTGGCGCGACACCCGGCCGGACGTGGCCATCGGCTTCGAGGGGGCGCCGGGTCACCAGGCGGCGGGCATCGCCGCGCCGTTCGGCCTGGGCATGGCCCGGGGGCTGTACTACCTGTCGGCGACCGACGAGTCGTTCGCCGGCTACCCGCGGGAGAGCTACCGCACCTGGGGCGGGTTCGACTGGATGACCGCCACCGTCGGCGGGGTGTGGGACAGCCTGCTGGCCGAGGGCCGACCGTGGTGGATCACGGCGAGTTCGGACGCGCATTCGATCTACGCCGATCCGGCGATCACCGGCCCGGACAGCGACTTCCACGGCACCGGCCGGCACGCCGACCCGGTGTACGGCGGCGCGATCAACCCGTGGACGTTCGACTTCTGGCCCGGCTACTACAGCCGCACCCACGTCGGTGCGGACCGCAGGTCGTACGCGGCGGTGATGGCCGGGCTGCGGGCCGGCCGGATCTGGGTCGACCACGGCGGTCTGATCGACTCCCTCGACGTACGGGCCGTCGCCGGCCGACGGTGGGCGACCCTCGGTGACACCCTCACCGTCCGGTCCGGCAGCCGGGTCGAGTTGACCATCTCGGTCGATCTGGCGCAGGAGGCGAACTGGGCGCAGTTCGTCCCCCGGCTGGCCCGGGTGGACGTGATCCGGGGCGCGGTGACCGGCCCGGCCGCCGACCTGGACACCCGTACCGCCCCGCAGACGTCGGTGGTGGAGTCGTTCGAGGTCACCGCGTCGACCGGCACGGTGACCTTCCGGTACGACCTGGGGCACGTCACCGAACCCTGCTATCTGCGGGTGCGCGGCACCGACGGCAACCGCAGCGCACCCGGCTACCTGGGCGCGGCGGTCGACCCGGCCGGCCCGGCGATGGACCTGGAGGGCTCCGCCGATCCGTGGACGGACCTGTGGTTCTACAGCAACCCGATCTGGGTGCGCCCGGGGCGGTGAACCCGCCCCGGCACCGTCGACCCGCCCGGCCTGCGTGCAGAGCCGGGCGGGTCGACGATCGGGGCCGGCGGCCCGGTCAGCTGGCGGACGCCGTCGCCCGACCGGCCCGCCACATCGCGGCCCGTTCGATGACCGCGCACGCCTCCCGCAGCACCAGGCCCTCGGTGCGCAGCCGCGCGTCCAGGGTGTCCAGGTCGGTGGGGCCGCCGTCGGCCCGTACCGCCCGCCAGACGGCGAGCACCCGGTGCAGGTCCGCCTGGCCGGCCGTACCGGACACCGGACCAGACACCGACGCGGCCGACGCGGCCGGGGCGGGCAGCACGGCGGACACCGGCGCGGCCGGGCCGGTGCCCGGCCGGACGTGGTCGGCCAGCGCCTGCCGGGCGGCCTCGACCAGTGGCAGGTCGACTGTGGTGCCGACGTCGAGCCGGGTCAGGTCCAGCCCGACCGCCGCCGTGGCGGGCGACACGACGGCAGCAGCCGCCCGGTCGGCGACCGACCGCCACGCCGAGGTCAGCCCGGCGAGGTCGACGTCGGCCACCGGTGCACCGCCGGCGTCGAGCGCCTCGGCCAGGTAGCCGGCGACGAACGCGGCCTCGAACAGGTAGCCGTACAGCGCGAACGCGGCGCGCAGCCCATCGGAGCGCACCTCCGGGAAGCGGCGGTACCGGCGGTAGCCGGCCGAGGCGAGCAACCGGAACTGCGCGAGCATCCCGGCCGGATCGGCCCCGGTGCCGTCGCCGCGCCAGACCAGCGCGGCACCCCGACCGTAGCGCCGGGCCCGTTCGGTGATCTCGTCGACGTGCTCCGGCAACAGGTGCAGACCCGGTGCCGTGCCGGCCAGCCACCGGATCGGCAGCCCGGCGGCCCGTACCGCATGACCGAACGCGACGTCCTCGCCGACCAGCGGCAGCTTCTCGTCGAAGCGCAACCAGCCGGGCAGCAGGTCACGCCGTACCCCGCAGTTGCCGGTGACGGTGCGGGCCGAGCGGGCGTCGACCGGTGGCGCGTCGAACAGCCGCTGATGGTTGCAGAAGGCGGTCACCGGCCCCCGCTGCGGCACCCGGACCGGGGCGGTCACCACCGGGCAGTCGGTGCCGGCCAGCGCCGCCGCCAGGTCGCGTCCCCAGCTCGGCGGATAGCCGGCACCGTCGTCGCCGAACAGCACGATGTCGTTGCAGGCCGCCGCCAGCCCGGCGTTGCGGGCCCGCGCCACGTTGGCCCGCTCCAGGCGCAGCACCCGCACCAGCGACGAGCGGGGCAGGGCCGGCAGCCGTCGCGCGCCGTTGACGACGACCAGCACCTCGGCGTCGGGGCCGGTGGCGGACGCCGCCCGGACCGCACCCTCCACCGAGGACCACAGTGACGTACGGGTGCCGAGGGTCGGGATGACCACGCTCACCGACATGCGTCCTCCGCCGGGGTACGGCCCCGCATCGGCGCCACCGCGAACGCCGCCATGCCGTCGGCGAACCCGACCGTCGGCGTCCAGCCGAGCTCGGTCATGATCCGCCGAGGGGAGGCGACGATCTCCCGGACGTCGCCCACCCGGTACTCGCCGGTCACCACCGGTGCCGGGCCGCCACCGGCGGCCGCCAGCACCGTCGCCACCTCCAGGATCGTCCGGGGGTCGCCGGAGGCGACGTTGTACGTCCGTAGGCCCGCGTCGGTGCGGCGCAGCGCGGCGACGTTGGCCGACACGATGTCGTCGACGTGGACGAAGTCCCGGCGGGGGGCGCCGTCCTCGTACACCCGGGGTGCGACCCCGGCGACGACCGCACTGCGGAAGGTGGCCGCCACCCCGGAGTACGGGCTGGCGTAGGGCATGTCGGGGCCGTACACGTTGTGGTAGCGCAACGAGATCGCGCTGCCGCCGGTCTGCACCGCCCAGGCGTCGACCAGCAGCTCCTGGGCGAGCTTGGTGACGGCGTACATGTTGCGCGGTGGGTCCGGCACGTCGTCCTCGGTGACCGGCTCGGCGTCGACGACGCCGCGGCACTGCCCGCAGACCGGCGCGAACCGGCCGGCCGCCAGATCGTGCGGTTCGCGCCCGGCCGGGCGGGTCAGCCCGTGCTCCGGGCAGCGGTAGCGGCTGGCGCCGTAGATCACCACGCTGCCGGCGAGGACCAGCCGACCGATGTCGGCCTCGGCCATCGCCGCCAGCAGCGTGGCGGTGCCGAGGTCGTTGCAGCCGACGTGCCGGCGGGCGTCGAGGATCTCCCGACCCCGACCGACCACCGCCGCCTGGTGACTGACCAGGTCGACGCCGCGCAGCACCGTCTCCACCGTCGCGGGATCGCGCAGATCGCCGGGAACGAACTCGACGCCGTCGGGCATCGGCGGCGGCGTGCCGTCGGGGTGGGCCTCGGGCAGCAGCGCGTCGACGACGCGTACCTCGTGACCGGCGTCGACCAGGGCGGTGACCACCCGCCGGCCGATGAACCCGGCACCTCCGGTGACCAGAATCCGCATCGTCGTCTCCCTTCCGCCCCGGTTCCTCAGCGGGGTCCGGCGGAGGGGGCCGGCCCCGTGGCGGCGTCCGGCCCGGCGGAGGCGTCCGGTGCGACCCGGCAGGCGAAGGCCATGAAGTAGTCCTCGACCCGGACCTCGACGACCTCGTCGAACACGTCCCGCAGGATGCGGGTGGCGGCGTCGCTGTGCAGCAGCTGGGTGCGGTACGCCCCGGTGCGCAGTCGACCGCCGCTGGTGCGGATCATCAGCGCCGTGCCGAGGAAACCGGCGGTACGCCGCAGATGCGCGACCCGGCCGTAACGCAGCCGCTGGAACTGGTGGAAGTTGTCGACCGTCCACAGGTTGCCGATGAACGTCCCGCCAGGGGCGACGAAGCCCCGCAGCCGGGTGAGCACCTGCCGGACGTCGCCGAGATGGTGGATGGCGTCCAGGCACATCACCAGCTCGGAGGTGCCCACGCCGTGGTCGGCCCAGAAGTCGCCCTGGATCAGCTCCAGGTTGTCGTGGTCGACCCGGGCGCGGGCCCGACGCAGTCCTTCGGCCGAGATGTCGACCGCGGTGATCTGGCGGGCCCTGGTCCGTTCGGCGGCCAACCGGGTGAACTCGCCGGTGCCGCAGGCGAACTCCAGCACCCGGCCGGTGTCGGCGGCGTGCCGGCTGATCAGCTCGGCCACGGTCGCCTTCTGCTGCAGGAACGCCTCGCCGAGCACCGGGTGCTGCTCGTGGGTGTCGCGGTCCCAGAACCGGGCGGCCCAGTAGGCGCGGCCGTCCGGCGGGATGTTGCGGATCACGCTGTTGCCGGTACGGGCCATGAACTCAGCGAGCATCGGTCTGCCTTTCGTCGTCGTGGGAGGCACGGGGCGGGGGTACGGCGGTGCGGCCGGTCACGGTGCCGGGGTCCGGCGGCGGGCGGCGGTTCGGGGTGGCCCGCCACATCGCGGTGATCCCGTCGGCCAACGTGGTCCGCGACCGCCAGCCGAGCAGCCGGCGGGCCCGGCCGACGTCGAGGAGCACGTCGCGGCGGTCCACCGGGCGTGGCGGCAGCCGGCGTACCGGCAGGTCGCCGCCGACGACCGTGCGGACCGCGGTCAGCAGGTCCGCCAGCGGGGTGCTGACCCCGGAGCCGACGTTGAGGATCACCGGCGGCGTTCCGGCGGTGGTGCCGAGCCGGGCGGGCAGCCGCAGCATGCAGTCGACGACGTCGTCGACGTACACGTAGTCCCGGGTGGTGTCCGGGTCGCCGATCAACGTCAGCGGCTCCCCGGCGGCGGCGGCGCGCAGCCAGTAGGCCAGCACGCCCTGGCTGCGGTCTACCCGCTGCCCCGGCCCGTAGACGTTGGACAGTCGCAGGATGACGGTGGGGATGCTGTCGCAGTGGTCGAGCAGCAGCTGTTCCAGCGCGAGCTTCGCCGCGCCGTAGCGGGAGGTGGCCCGGGTCGGCAGGTCCTCCCGGTACGGTCCGGGCAGGTCGGGGTCGTAGACGGTGCCGGCGGAGCTGGTCAGCACGACCATCGGTGGGTCCGGGGTCCGGGCCAGCATCCGCACCAGCGCGGCGAACCGGGCGTGGTCGGCGGTGACCAGCTCCGGATGCTGCTCCGCCAGCGCCGGGGTGACGCTGGTGGCCAGGTAGAAGATGACCGCCGGGCCGCCGGTGGCCGCCTGCTGGTGCAGTCCGCGCTGGCGGGTGTAGCCGTGCACCACGGTGCCCCGGGCGATCAGTGAGCCGCTGAGTCGCCGGCCGATGAAGCCGTCCGAGCCGACCACCGCGACGGCGGGTGCCGACGTGTCCGGCCGGGCGGCGCGCACCGGCGCCACGGTGTCCATCGTCGCCGCCCCTACCCGTAGGAGGCCGCGACGCGGTAGACGCCGAACGGCGGACTCATCCGGGTGTCCTGGTACGGCCGCAGCGGCGCGGTGATCTGCCGGTGTGCCGCACCCTGCTCCCAGGCGTGGAACGCCGCCATGCTGGCCCACTCGCTGAGCACCACCATCGACCCCGGCGGGTCGACCAGTTCCAGCAGGGCGTTGCGGACCAGTCCCGGGGTGCCGTCGAGTTCCCGGCTCACCTGGTGGTAGGCGTCGACGACGCTGGCCGGCCCGTCCGGCGGGGCCACGGCGAACAGCAGTACGCAGACCCGTGGGCCGCTCACCGGTCGGCTCCGTCGGCGGCCGGCGGACCGGCTCCGTCGCCAGCGCGCGGGCCGGCCGCGTCAGCGGGGCGGACCGCGACCACGGTCATCGTCGACATCGACCCCGACTCACGGTACGGGTGCAGCCGGGCCCGGTGTTCCTGGTGCCGGTCGCTTTGCTCGTAGTCGCGGAAGCTGGCCTCGTCGGTCCAGTCGCTGACGATGTAGTACACGCCGGGTTCGGTGTCGCTGCGGCTCAGCGACTGGCCGAGCTGCGCGGCCTCGGCGGCGATGGTGGCCGCGCCGGAGCACCAGGCCCGGACGAACTGGTCGTCCTGCCCGGCCTTGACCTGCATCCGCAGCAGCACCCGGTACGCGGTGGCCGACTCCGGCCACTGATCGGTCTGCGATGCCTCGGGCGCCTCGGGCGCCCGGGCCGTCTGGGGGGCCGCCATGTCAGATCCCACCGTCGACGTCGACGGTGGCGCCGGTCAGGTAGCCGGCCGCTTCGCTGGCGAGGAAGCAGACCACGGCGGCGACCTCCTGCGGGGTGCCGAGGCGGCGCAGCGCGGTCAGCTGCTCGTAACGGGCCAGGACCTCGGCGGGCAGCTCCTTCTCGGTGGCGATCACGCCGGGTGCCACCAGGTTGACCCGGATTCCCCGGGGCCCGAGTTCCTTGGCCAACGACCGGGTGAGCCCGATCAGGCCGGCCTTCGCGGCGGTGTAGTGGGCACGCAGCGGGATGCCGACGGTGGCGACCCGGGAGCCGACGTTGACGATCGACGCCCCGGCGCCGAGCAGGGGCAGGACCTCCCGCACGACCAGGAACGCGCCGGTGAGGTTGGTGTCCAGCACCCGCCGCCACTCGTCGACGGCCAACTGGTCGATCGGCTGGTGGCTGATCACGCCGGCGTTGTTGACCACGACGTCGAGCCGGCCGTACCGCAGCCGGCACTCGTCGGCCAGGGCCGTGAGCTGCCCGGGGTCGCCGATGTCGGCGCGGACCAGGTGGTGGTCGCCGGGGATCTCCTTGAGCGTACGGGCGAGGTCGTCGACGTGCGGGCCGTCGGCGCGGTAGCAGGCGACGACGTCGGCACCGGCGTGGGCCAGGGCCGTGACGATGCCCCGGCCGATTCCCCGGGTGCCCCCGGTGACCAGGGCCGCCCGGCCGGACAGTGAGGTGGGCATGGATGCCTCCAACAGACGATTCGGGTTCGGTGTCACCGGGGTCAGGTCAGCAGCCCGGTGGCGGCGACGTTCGCGATGAAGGCGAGCACGGCCGCGGCGGTACGGATCCGGTTCCAGCGCTGCCAGCGCAGGCGGGGGTCGAGCCGGGCCCAGTCGTCGGGTTGCCGGCCGGGGTCGAGCCGGCTGACGTACCGGTTGACCGGGACGTTCTTGACGATCGAGATGGCCATCACGGTGGCCAGCAGCGCGGCGGCGACGACCAGGACAGTGCGCGCCGACGCGGTGGGCGCGGCGATCGCGGCGACCACCGCCAGCGCCAGGGCCGTACCGTTGAGGATCGGCATCAGCGGGTCGTAGCGCGGCCAGAGAAACTGGACGGTCCGGACGTACCCCCGGTACGGCTGGGCGACCATCATCGGCACGATGCCGACCACGGTGGAGACCATGATCCCGGCGGCGACGCCGTTGCAGACGGCGGCGAGTCCGGCGGCGGTCTGCGCGAGGGCGCTCACGGCGCCCGCTCCAGCGACGGCGACGACTCCTGCTCCGGTGCCCGCTCCAGCGACGGCGACGACTCCTGCTCCGGTGTCGGCGACGGGCCGCCGCTTTCCAGGATCTGCTTGATCCGGGCCAGCTGGATCGGGGAGTTTCGGTTGATCCGTTCGGTCATCGCGGCGTCGTCGACCGGGGCGTCCGGACGCATCTGGAACTCCTGCTGCCAGCGCAGTTCGACCTCGTCGCCGACCTGGCGGTACTCCCACCGCAGCCGCATGTACTCGAACGGGCCGGGTTCGACCCGCCGGGCGGTCACCACCCGGTTGACCGGGTCGAGTTCCCGCTCGGAGACCCAGCTCCAGCTGCGCCCGTCCTCGGGGTGGGTGGTGAGCCGGAACCGTACGTAGTTCGGCGCGGTGTGCAGGATCTCTGCGGCGGCGTACTCACTGAACAGCTGTGGCCAGCCGGCGACGTCGTTGGTGACCGACCAGACCAGCTCCATCGGCGCGGCGATCCTGATCGCGTTGTCGGTACGCCCGCTCATGCCGTGCTCACCGGCGGGTTGGCGAGGATCTCGTTGATCTGGGCGACCGTCTGCGCCGGGGTGGCGGTGACCGCGACGGCGTCCTCCGGCACCTCGACGCCGAGCGTCTGACGGACCCGGACGCTGACCTCCAGCAGCGCCAGCGAGTCGTAGCCGAGGTCGGCGTAGCTGGTGTCGGCGGCGGCCGGGCCGGGTCCGGCGCCCTCCCCCGCCACCTCACCGAGCAGCGCACCAAGGTCGTCCACTGTGAACGTGGGCATCTGGTCGTCCCTTCCGTCTGCCCTCCGCCGGCCGGCGGAGGGTCGTCACACCGCCCTGACCACCAGCGCGGCGTTGAACCCGCCGTAGCCACGGGCCAGCACCACCGCCACCCGCACCCGCGCCGGGCGGGGCACCTCCAGGACCAGGTCGAGCGGACAGTCCGGGGCCGGCGCGCCGATCCCCACCGCCGGCGGCAGGACCGAGTCCCGGATTGCCAGCACCGCCGCCACCACGTCGAGGGCGGCCCCACCGGCGTACATCCGGCCGGTCATCGTCTTCGGCACCGCCACCGGCACCCGGCCGGGACCGAACACGGCGGCGATCGCCGCGGCCTCCTGCCGGTCGGCCTCGCGGACCCCGGCGCCGTCGGCGAAGACCACGTCGACGTCGGCCGGTCGCTGGCCGGCGTCGGCCAGCGCCGCTTCGATCGCCCGGCGCAGGCCCGGCTCGCCGGTGCCGGGCCGGGGGTCGAACGTGGCGGCGCAGCCGGCGATCTCGGCGTACCCACGGGCACCGCGCGAACGCGCCGAGTCCTCCCGTTCGACCAGCAGGATCGCCCCGCCCTCGCCGGGCACGTAGCCGGCCGCGTCGGCGGCGAACGGCAGGTAGCTGCGGTGCGGGTCGTCGCCGGTGGCCAGCCGGCCGCTGGCCAGCTGGCAGACGATGGCGTACGGCGACAGCGGCGCCTCGGCCCCGCCGGAGACCACGAGTCGGCTGCCGGCGCGCAGCAGCCGCCGGGCGTCGGCGAGGGCGTCCAGCCCGGCGGCCTGTTCGCTGACCAGTACCCCGCACGGGCCCCGGGCGCCGTAGCGGATGGACAACTGCCCGGTGGTCGCCGCGTAGAACCAGGCGATCGACTGGTAGGCGCCGACGAACTGCGGCCCCTGCGACCAGAGCCGGGCGATCTCCCGCTGGCCGAACTCGTTGCCGCCGGACGAGCTGCCGGTGACCACACCGAACTCGTACTCGGGCAGGGTCGTCGGGTCGATGCCGGCGTCGGCGAACGCCTCGGTCGCGGCGGCCAGCCCGAACGCGGTCCACCGGTCGGTCTGCGCGGTCAGCCGGGGCGGCAGGTGCGCGCCGGCGACGAAGTCCTCGGCGACGCCGCCGACCCGCAGCGGATAGTCGGCACCCACCGACGGCAGCGGCCGGATGCCGCTCTTGCCGGCCAGGGTGGCCGACCAGTACGCCGGCACCCCGGTGCCGTTGGGGGCGACGACGCCGATCCCGGTCACCAGTGCCCGCCCGCCGGCGGTGCCGGATGTCAGGGCGCCGGGCGTCGGGGCGCTCACCGGTGCGCCGCCGTCCGGTCGAGCACCACGGCGGTCTGGAAACCGCCGAATCCGCTGCCGACGCTGAGCACCGCGTCGAGGTGGGCGTCGCGTGCGGTGACCGGCACGTAGTCCAGGTCGCAGTCCGGGTCGGGCTCGGTCAGGTTGGCCGTCGGCGGCACCACCTGGTGGCGCAGGGCCAGGGCACAGGCCGCGACCTCGATCGAGCCGATCGCGCCGAGGGAGTGGCCCACCATCGACTTGATGGAGCTGACCGGCACCTGGTAGGCCCGCTGGCCGAGACTGTGTTTGAAGGCCGCCGTCTCGTGCACGTCGTTCTGCCGCGTACCGGAGCCGTGGGCGTTGACGTAGTCGATGTCGGTCGGGTCGAGCCGGGCCCCGGCCAGCGCGACGCGGATCGCGTCGGCCATCTCGCGGCCGTCGGGGCGCAGACCGGTCATGTGGTACGCGTTGGCCCGGCGGGCGAACCCGGCGACCCGGCAGTAGCCGGCGGCGCCGCGTCGGCGGGCGTGGCCGGCCTCCTCGATGACGAACACGGCCGCGCCTTCACCGAGGACGAACCCGTCGCGTCGCCGGTCGAAGGGGCGGCTGGCGTGCCCGGGGTCGGCGTTGTTGGCCGAGGTGGCCCGGATGGTGTCGAAGCAGGCCACGGTGATCGGCGAGATCGGCGCGTCGGACGCGCCGGCCACCACCACGTCGGCGCTGCCCTCGACGATCAGCGCGGCGGCGTGCCCGACGGCGTCCAGACCGGAGGTGCAGCCGGTGGAGATCAGCGAAACCGGCCCCTGCGCGCCGCACTGCCAGGCGACCTCGGCGGCGATGGAGCTGGGGACCAGGTAGTCGTACAGGTCCGCGCCGGCCGCCGTGTGGTCGACCAGCCAGTCCCGGCCGTGGTTGCTGACCGCCTTGTACTGCTCCTCCAGCCGGATCGTGCAGCCGACCGCCCCGCCGATGACGGTGCCGAGCCGGTACGGGTCGGTGGCGGCGAAGTCGAGTCCGCTGTCACGCATCGCCTCGGCCGCCGCGACCAGCGCGAACTGGGTGGTGCGGTCCAGCCTCCGGGCCTGTTCGGGGCTCAGCCCGGCGGCGACCGGGTCGAACTCGCACTCGGCGGCGATGCGGGACCGGAATCCCTGCGGGTCGAACAGGGTGATCGGGCCGGTGGCGCTGCGGCCGGCGGTGAGCAGATCCCAGAAGGCCGGTACGCCGATGCCGCCCGGCGCCACCACCCCGATCCCGGTGACGACCGCGGTCCGGTGCGCGTCGCCGGTCCCCGCCGAGGTCCGGGCCGCGTCGGCGGTCACCGCCGCCACCGGTAGAACTCGGTGGCCATCGCGTCCGCCGGGCCGCGCCAGCCCGGGTCGTACGCGCTGACGTGCGCCGCCAGCCGGTCACTGACCTCGGTGAACAGTGGATGGTCACGGTGCCGGGCCAGCCCCGGACCCAGGTCCTGATCGGAGTCGATCAGGTGGAAGTACAGGTCGTGGAAGGTGAACAGGCTGCGCGAGCGGACCCCGAGCAGGTGCGGCAGTTCGGTGCGGTCCGACTCGCCGAACACCTCGGCGACCCGGTCGGCGTGCCCCGGCTGCAGCCGCGCGACGATCAAGGTCCGGTGCATGGTCCCTCCGTCTCCCACCGGTGATTGCTGCGGGCCATCGTCGGGCGGCCCGGTCCAGCGGCGCTGAAGAACCGATCGACCGAGGTCGTCGAGCCGGAATGGACTCAGGGTCGAGCCCGACCGGGCAGGCTCTGCTCCCGATCCGCCCAGGCCGCAGCAGGCAAGGAGATGCCGATGTCCGGCGGTTGCCCGCACTACCCGTTCCCGTGGCCGTCGCAGACCGACCAGCCGCGGGAGTTCGCCGACCTGCACCGTCAGCCGGTGCTGCCGGTCCGGCTGCCCAGCGGCGACCGGGCGTTGCTCGTCACCGGCTACCACGAGGTACGGGCGCTGCTGACCGACCCGAGGATCAGCAAGAACCGGCAACGGCCCGACATGGCCCGGATGACCCCACCGGCCGACGGACCGCCGAAGCACTTCGGCCGTCAGGTGCAGATGGACCCGCCCGGCCACACCCGGATGCGCCGGCTGATCGCCAAGGCGTTCAGCGGCGCCCAGATGGCCCGGTTACGTCCCCGGGTCGCCCAGCGGGTCGACGACCTGCTCGACGCCATGACCGGCGGGCAACGCCCGGTCGACCTGGGTACGGCGTTCGCCCACCCGCTGAGCCTGCACGTGATCTGTGACCTGCTCGGCGTACCGGAGGGTGACCGGGCGGCGCTGGCCGGTATGCACGCCCCGCCGTGGGACTACCTCGGCGAACTGATCGAACGTCGCCGCAGCGACCCCGACGACGGGCTGATCAGCGCCCTGATCGAGGTCAGCGACGCCGACGACGGACGACTCAGCCCCACCGAGCTGCACTGGTGGTGCACGGTGCTGCTGCTGGCCGGCTACGAGACCACCGCCCACCAGCTGCTCTCGGCGGTGGTGCTGCTGCTGGAGCATCCCGACCAGCTGGCGACACTGCGCGCCGATCCGACCGCGATGCCGACGGCCGTGGAGGAACTGCTGCGCCACCAGGTGGTCGGCACCTCGCTGTCGATGCTGCGCTACGTCACCGACGACATCGACCTCGGCGGTACGACGCTGCCGAGAGGGTCCAGTGTGGTGCCCTCCCTGGAGTGCGCCAACCACGACCCGGCCGTCTTCACCGACCCGCTCACGTTGGACCTTCGCCGCGCCGGCCCGGCCCAGCTGACGTTCAGCTTCGGCCGGCACTTCTGCGTCGGCGCGTCGCTGGCCCGGGTCGAGCTGGAACTCGGCCTGGCCGGGCTGCTGACCCGACTGCCCACGCTGCGCCTGGCGGTGCCGGTGGACCGGCTGCGCCGCCGCGAGGACCCGTTCACCCAGGGCTTCACCGCCGTACCGGTGACCTGGTGAACCACCGGCGGCCCGGCGCCGCCGGCGCCACCTGGACCGTCACCGACTTCGAGGAGGGGCCACCCATGCCGGACATCCCCGACGGCTGCCCGTACCCGTTCCCCCGCCCGTCGGCGCTGGGCGTGCCCGAGGCGTTGGCCGACGCCCGCCGCCGGCCGGCGGTGCCGGTCACCCTGCCCAGCGGGGATCCGGCGACGCTGGTGACCCGCTACCGCGACGTGCGGGCGCTGCTGGTCGACCCCCGGCTCAGCCGCAACCTGAACCGGCCGGACGCCGCCCGGATCAGCCGGCACAACCGGATGTTCCAGGACGACCGGATCGACCCCGACCCGCCGGAGCACACCCGGGTACGGCGGCTGGTGACGAAGGCGTTCACCCCGGCCCGGGTCGCCGACCTGGAACCGTTCATCCACCGGGTGGTCGACGAACTGCTCGACGCGATGGCCGCCCGGGGCGGCCCGGTGGACCTCAACGAGGCGTTCGCGTTCCCGCTGCCGATCCGGGTCATCTGCCACCTGCTGGGAGTACCGGAGCAGGACATGGCCCGGTTCCGGGGCTGGACCGACGCGTTCCTGTCGGTCAGTGGGATGACCGGCCCACAGATCGGCGCGGCGATGCGCGAACTGACCGACTACATGGACGAGCTGATCGCCGCCAAGCGGCGCGCGCCGGGCACCGACCTGATCAGTGCGATGATCCGGGTCCGCGACGAGGTCGACGGTGCGTTGACCGAGTACGAGCTGCGCTGGTGGTGCCGGCTGCTGCTGCTGGTCGGCTACGAGACCACCGCCACCCAGCTCGGCGGGGGCGTGGCGATGCTGCTGAGCCACCCGGACCAGCTGGCGAAGCTGCGTGCCGACCCGACGCTGCTGCCGGGTGCGGTGGAGGAGCTGCTGCGCTGGAAACTGGTCGGCTCGTCGGTGTCGATGCTGCGCTACGCCACCGCCGACATCGCCCTCGACGGGTTCACCATCCCGGCCGGCACCAGCGTCGTCCCGGCGGCGGACTCGGCCAACCAGGACGAGACGGTCTTCGCCGACCCGGGCACGTTCGACATCACCCGACGCAACGCCGGTGAGCACCTCACGTTCAGCCTCGGGGTGCACCACTGCATCGGCGCCGGGCTGGCCCGTACGCAGCTGCGGATCGCCACCGGGGCGCTGCTGGACCGGTTTCCCGGGCTGCGGCTCGCGGTGCCCGTCGACGAGCTCGCCCGCCAGCCCGGTGCCCTGCTGGAAGGCTTCGTCGCGATCCCGGTGACCTGGTGAGCGGCCACCACATCCCGGACCGGCCGCTGCGGGTCCTGATGACCTCGTGGGCCTGGTCCTCGCACTACCTGCCGCTGGTGCCGCTGGGCTGGGCGCTGCGGGCCGCCGGGCACGACGTACGGGTGGCCAGCCAGCCGGCGCTCGCCCCGGTGATCACCGACTCGGGCCAGGTCGCGGTCGCCGTCGGCCCGGACCTGGACCACACCGAGGTGCACCGGCGGGTGATGGCCGGGCTGACCCTGACCGGCGTGCCGGCGGCACCGGCGGCCGGTGAGTCGATGCGCCACTGGGCACCGGCCCGGCAGGACCGGGTGCGCCGGGTGTTTGGCGTGTTCAACGCGTACGCCGAGGCGATGCTCGACGACCTGCTCGCGTACGCCCGGTGGTGGCGGCCGGACCTGGTCGTCTTCGACCCCACCACGTACGCCGGTCCGGTGGTCGCGGCGGCGCTGGGGGTGCCGGCGGTCCGGCACATCCACGGGGTCGACGTCACCTACCAGGCGCGGGACGTGATCGGCGGGTACGTCGCCGCGCTGGCCGACCGGCTCGGTCTGGTCGACGTCGACCCGCTCGGTACGGTGACCGTCGATCCCTGCCCGCCCCGGATGCAGATCCCGGATCCGCTGCGCCGGCTGCCGGTGCGCTACCTGCCGTACAACGGCCCGGCGGTGCTGCCGGACTGGCTGCACGCGCCGGCCCACCGCCGCCGGATCTGCCTGACCTGGGGCACCTCCACCACCCGGTTGACCGGCCCGGACACGGTCACCCTGCCGACCGTGCTGGCGGCGGCCGCCGGGCTGGACGTCGAGGTCGTGGTGGCGGTGACCCGCCGCGACGCCGAGGCGCTCGGCGACGTCGCCGACAACGTACGGGTGGCACCCGACCTGCCGCTGCATCTGGTGCTGCCGAGCTGCGCGGCGCTGGTGCACCAGGGCGGCAACGGCACGCTGCTGACCGGTGTCTGGCACGGGGTGCCGCAGCTGGTCCTGCCCCGCCTGCCGGACCAGCGGTTCCACACCGACCGGTTCGTCGCCACCGGGGCCGGGCTGGCCCTGCCGGCGGAGGCGGTCACCGTCGCGGCGGTGCGGGCCGCGCTGGTCGAGCTGCTCGACGGTACGGCGTACCGGGCGCGGGCCGGGCAGCTGCGCGACGAGTCGTGGGCGATGCCGACGCCGGCCGCGATCGTCGCCGACCTCGCCGCGCTCGCCACCCCGACACCTGTCCACAGTTGACTGAGGAGTGCTGCCGTGACCAGGTACGTCGTTGCGTTGGAGGAGATCGGGCCGGCCGACGCCGGGCGGGTCGGCCGCAAGGCCGCCACGCTGGGCGGGCTGCTGGCCGACGGGTTCGCCGTCCCGGCCGGGTTCGCGGTGACCGCCGACGCCGCGCCGACGGCGGCGACAGCGACGACAGCGGCGGCGACCGGCCGTGCCGGTGCCGGTGTCCGCGACGGCGACGGCCTGCCGGACGGGTTCGTCGACGAGCTGGTCGGGGCGTTGCGGCGCCTCGGTGACCAGCCGGTGGCGGTGCGCTCGTCCGGGCTGGCCGAGGACGGCCCGGACCTGTCCTACGCCGGCCAGTACACCTCGGTGCTGGGTGTGCGGGGCCTCGACGCGGTGCTGTCGGCGATCCGCGACTGCTGGGCGTCGGCCCGGTCGGCCCGGGTCCGCGCCTATCAGGACGGCCGGGCCGGTACCGCCGGCGACGCCGGTCGGCCGGCCGACCGGATCGGGGTCCTGGTGCAGACGATGGTGGAGGCGACAGCGGCCGGAGTGGCGTTCAGCCGCGACCCGGTCGCCGACGACGACGGCACCGCGCTGGTCAGCGCGGTACGCGGCCTGGGCGACCGGCTGGCCGCCGGGCAGGTCGACGCCGAGGAGTGGCGGGTCGTCGGCCCGGCGGCCAGCCTCGCGACCCGGCCCGGTCCCGGCACCGGCGGTGGCGCCGGCGCGACCGACGGTGGTGCCGCCGTGCTGCGGCCGGAGCAGGCCCACGCCGTGGCCGAGTTGGCCCGGCGGGCCGCGCGGCGGCTCGGCACCGCGCAGGACATCGAGTGGGCGTTCGCCGGCGACACCCTGTGGCTGCTGCAGTCCCGGCCGGTCAGCACCGGGTCGGTGGTGCCCCTGGTGCCGGTCCCCGTCGAGGTGCCGCCCGGTTTCTCGACCCGCAACCGCAGCATGGACCGGCCGTGGACCCCGGTCGAACGCGACGTGTTCCTGCCGGTCTTCCGTACCGGGGTCGGTGACCTCTTCCGCTACACCACCGGCAGCACCCCGCAGGTGCACGTGATCGGTGGCTGGACCTACCTGACCGGCCCGGCCGAGGACGCCGCCGCCACGGCGCGGCGATGGGAGCGGGTCGCCGCCGACGTCGCCGCCGGTCGACCGGTGGCGCTGATCCGGGCCTGGGCGCGGCACTGGCGCGACGAGTTCGCCGCGCGCACCGCCACGCTGCGCGACGTCGACCCGGCGACGCTCGACGACGACGCGCTGACCGCCCACCTCGACGCCGTCCACGCGCTCTTCACCCAGCTGCACGAACGCTACTTCCAGCTCACCGGTGCGGCGATCGCCGTCGCCGCCGAACTCGGCACGGTCTGCGCCGACCTGCTCGGCTGGTCGCCGTTGCAGACCGCGCGGCTGCGGGCCGGGCTCACCGGCGACCACATGGCGGCGGCGACGGCGTTGACCGTACTGGCCCGGCTGGCCGACGACAGCCCCGAGGTCCGGCGGTGGCTGGCCGACGCCGGACCGACCCTGGTGCGTGCGACCGCCGATCCGGGTGCGACCGCCGATCCGGGGCCGCCGGACGCGCGGTTCGCCGCCGCGTTGGCCGACTACCGGCACCGGTACACCCACCGGACCCTCGGCTTCGACCTGACCGAACCGACCATCGCCGAACAGCCGGCGGTGCTGCTGGCGATGCTGCGGGCCCAGCTGGAGCGCCCGTACGACCTGGCGGCCCGGCGAGCGGCCGGCGACCGTACGGTGACCGACGCCCTCGCGCAGGCCCGGACCGCGCTCGCCGGGCGGTCGGCGGCCGACCGGCAACGGTTCGAGGCGGCGTACGCCGCCAGTGTGCTCAGCGGCCCGGTCCGCGACGAGAAGGCGTACCACGCCACCTCGGTCTGGGCGCTGCTGCGCTACACGGTGCGGGAGTTCGGCCGCCGCCTGGTCCGGCGGGGCGCGCTGGACCGGGTCGACGACGTCTTCTTCCTGCGCCTGCGCGAGATCCGGTCGGCGCACGGCGGCGGCGCGGCGGACGGCACCGCCGACGGCGCGGCCACCGGCACCGCCGACGGCGCGACGGACTCGTCGGCGGACTGGTTGGCGATGGTGCGGCGACGACGCGGCGAGCACGCCTGGGCGCTGGCCAATCCGGGACCACCGGCCTACGGCACACCCCCGACCGGGACCGGCGACGACGAGCCGCCACCGCTGTCGCCGGCGGCGCAGCGGGCCGCCCGGGTCGCCGGCTACGCGATGGGTCTGCTGGTCGGGCACCGCCCGCCGGCGGCGCAGGCGGACCGGTTGTCCGGCCTGGCCGCCTCGACCGGCCGCTACCGGGGACCGGTCCGGGTGGTCCGCACCCTGGCCGACTTCGACAAGGTACGGCCGGGTGACGTGCTGGTCTGCCCGGAGACCACCGCGCAGTGGTCGATGCTGTTCTGCGTGATCGGTGCCCTGGTCACCGACCGGGGCAGCATCCTGTCGCATCCGGCGATCCTGGCCCGCGAGTACCGGATCCCGGCGGTGGTCGCCACCGGCGCGGCCACCGGTCGGCTCCGCGACGACGACGTGGTGCTGGTCGACGGATCCGCCGGCACGGTGCTGCTCGACGGGTCCAGCCCGGCATCGGCGACAGCCGGTGCCGCCACGTCGGGCTCGCGGTCATGAGCGCCGGGCGCGTCGACGTGCACCATCACGCGATTCTGCCGGCCATCGCCCGGCTGATGCGCGAGCACGGTGCCACCTTCACCCTGCCCTGGTCGCTGCCGCAGACCTGGCAGGTGCTGGCGGACAACCGGATCGACGTGGCGCTGGTGTCCAACCCGATCCCGGCCGGATTGTTCAGTGACGTCCAGGTGGCGGCGCGGTTCAACCGGGCCGCCAACGAGGCGGTCGCCGAGTTCGTCGCCGCGCACCCGGGACGGTTCGGGCTGCTGGCCGCGCTGCCGATGCCGTACGTCGACGCGGCGTTGGACGAGGTGGCGTACGCCTTCGACACGTTGCGGGCCGACGGGGTGGTGCTGATCGCGCACGCCGGCGACGCCTACCTGGGTGCGCCGCTCTACGACCCGGTGCTGGCCGAGCTGAACCGCCGCCGGGCGGTGGTCCTGGTGCACCCGATGACGCTGCCCGGCGGACCGGTCGACGGCGTACCGCCGGTGCTGGCCGATTTCCTGCTCGACACCACCCGGGCGGCGATCAGTCTGATCTGGACCGAGGCGCTGGACCGCTACCCCGACATCAGTTTCATCCTGGCCCACGGCGGCGGCTTCCTGCCGTACGCGGCGAGCCGGGTCGCCGCGCTCGGCGAGGCGTTCTACGACGTACCCGCCGCGCGGGTGCGCTCGGCGCTCGGCCGGTTCCACTACGACCTGGCGCTGACCGCCCCGTCCGGCCTGCCCAGCCTGCTCGCCGCCGTCGGGCCGGACCGGATCCTGTACGGCACCGACTGGTCGGCGGCACCGGAGCCGGTGGTCGCCGCCGGTGGTCGGGCCATCGACCGGCAACTCGCGGCGCTGGATCCGGCGGCCCGCGCGGCGATCGAGCGGGACAACGCGCTGCGGCTGTTCCCCCGGCTGGGCACCACCGGGTGACCGGCCTCACCGGGTGCAGCCTCCTCAGGTGACCGGCCGCCAGCGCCTCACCAGGTGACCAGCAGCTGGGCCGGGCCCCGGGTGGCCAGCCCGGTCCACCAGCGGACCGGATCGGGACCGTCGGCCAGCCGCAGCCCGGGCACCCGGTGCAGCAGCCGGTGCAGCGCGATCCGCAGCTGAGTACGGGCCAGGGCGGCGCCCAGGCAGTAGTGGGCACCGTGGCCGAAGGTCAGATGCGCGCGGGCACCCGTACCGGCGGGCGGGCCGTCGCCGGCGGTGTCCCGGTTGGCGTGCAGGATGGACACCACGACGGCCTCACCGGCGCGGACCGTGACCGGCCCGAGCGCGACGTCGGCCAGCGCCACGCGCGGGAAGGTCATCGGGGTGGCCGGCAGTCGGCGCAGGTGCTCCTCCACGACGGCGGCCACCCGGGTCTCGTCGGGGGCGGTGCCGAGCGCCGCCGGATCCAGCAGGTGGGCCAGCACGCCGAGGCCGAACTGCCCGACGGTGGTCTCGTAGCCGGCGGTCAGCACCGCCAACGCGAGGTCGACCAGTTCGGTACGGGTCAGCGCCCCGGCGTCGTGGGCGGTGATCAGCCCGGTGAGCAGGTCGTCGCCGGGTTGCGCCCGACGCTTGTCGATCAGCCGTGACATGTACGCGTACAGCGTGAACGCCCGTCGGGCCTTGTCCCGGGCGCCGGTGGCGGTCACGTCGAACAGCACACCGGCCCACTGCTGCACCTGCGGCCGGTCGGCGGCCGGTACGCCGAGCAGGTCACCGATGACGGCGACCGGCAGCGGCACCGCCACCGCCGCCATCAGGTCGGCCGGCGGGCCGGCCGCGATCATGGCGTCCAGCAGTTCGTCGGTGAGCCGCCGCACCCGTACGGCGTCGGCGTCGACGCGGCGCGGCCCGAAGGCCGCGCTGACCTGCCGGCGGAGTCGGGCGTGGGCGGCACCGTCCATGCTCATCATCGAGCTCGGTGCCGGGTTGGCGGTGTTGACCCGGGGCGCGCCGGCGGCGGCCGCCGCGGCCCGGCTGAACCTCGCGTCGCCCAGCACCGCCCGGCCGAGCCGCAGGTCGGTGACCACCCAGACCTGATCGCCGGTGGGGGTGGACACCCGTACCACCGGTGCCGGGTCGGTGAGATCGACCAGGGCCGGGAGCGGGCCGAACGAGTCGGCCGCGGCTGTCGTGGTCACGGCGGGGCCTCCTGGGTGCCGGTGGCCCCTATCGCAACCGGCCACGCCCCAGGGCCGGTCCAGTCCGGCTCGGGGTGCGCCGCGCGGCTGCCCGGTCGAGTCCGCTGCGGGCGTCGCCACCAGTCGCCGTCGCGCCGCCCTCGAGATCCGACCGGGATGGTGCATGCAGGCCCGTCGGTCGAGTGCGAGGGAGATCCGCCGTGCGTACACCTGTGGTCGCCGAGGCGCGGCCGACCCACACCCTGGCCGGTGACCTGCTGGACCGGGCGCGCCGGCACGGTGCCCGGCACGCCGTCGAGTTCACCATTGGTGACGGCCGGTGGTCGACGGTGACCTACGCCGAGCTGGCCGGGCGGGCGGCCGCGCTGGCCCGGGTGCTGCCGGCGGCGGGTACGGGCGACCGGCCCCGGTTCGTGCTGATCATGCTGCCCAACGGGCTGGACTACGTGGTCAGCGTGTACGCGTGCCTGCTGGCCGGAGTGGTCGCCGTACCGTTCTATCCGCCGAGCGTGCTGACCGCCCGCACGGCCCGGGTGTTCAGCCAACGGCTGCAGGAGATCCACCGCGACTGCGCACCCGATGTCGTGGTGCTCGCCGAGGATCAGGCCGGGTTCGTGGCGGACGCGCTGGCCCCGGCGTACCGCGACGGGTCCGGACCGGTGCTGATCACGGCCGGTGAGCTGCCGGCGGCGGTGGACCCGGCCGGGGTGGCGGTGCGCGCGGGCGGCGCGGACCTGGCGGTGCTGCAGTACACCTCCGGTTCGACCCGGACCCCCAGCGGGGTGATGCTCAGCCACGACAACCTGGTCGCCAACGTCCGGGCGCTGGCGGCGAAGACGTCGGCGGCCGAGGGCGAGGCGGCGGTGTCCTGGCTGCCGCTGTTTCACGATCTGGGCCTGATCGGGATGCTGTTCGGCGCGGTGCACGCCGGGATGACGCTGCATCTGACCACCCCGGCGGCGTTCGCCCGCCGGCCGGTGCTCTGGCTGGAGATGATCGACCGGGCGCGGGCCTGCCTGACGATGGCACCGAACTTCGCCTTCGACCTGGCGGCGCGGGCCAGTGGCCGCAGTGACCGCCGGCTCGACCTGTCCAGCCTGCGGCTGGCGGTCAACGGTGCCGAGCCGGTGCGGCACAGCACCGTCGCCGCGTTCACGTCGGCGTTGCGCGACTGGGGGCTGCGTCCGTCGGCGGTGGTCCCCGGGTACGGCCTGGCCGAAGCGACCCTGTCGGTGACGGTGGGTGACTATCGGCGGCCGCCGCGCCTGCTGCGGGTCTGCGCCGACCGGCTGCGGCGCGACGGCGTGGCGGTGCCACCGGGCGACGATGATGCGGTCACCGTGCTGGTCGGCTGCGGGACCGACGTGGTCGACACCGAGTCGGTGATCGTCGATCCTGACCGGCTGACGCCGTGCCCGCCGGGGACGGTCGGCGAGGTCTGGGTCACCGGGCCGGGGGTGGCGGGCGGTTACTGGGGCCAGCCGGAGCGCTCGGCCGCGACGTTTCGCCCCGGGCCGGCGGACGACCGGCGACGGTTCGTCCGTACCGGCGATCTCGGCGTCAAGATCGACAGTACGTTGTACCTGGTCGGCCGGGTCAAGGACATGATCATCCAGCGTGGGGTGAACCACTGCCCGCAGGATGTGGAGTACGCGGCGGAGTGTGCCCATCCGGCGCTGCGCCCCGGCGGCACGGTCGTGTTCGGCACCGAGCCGGACGGCAGCGGCCCGGTGGTGGTCCTCTGCGAGTTGGAACGCTACCTCGGCGGTCCGGCGTACCCGGCGATCCTGGCCTCGGTCCGCGCGGCCCTGGCCGAGGAGTTCGGCCTGGACATCGCCACGGTCGGCCTGGTCCGCAAGGGCCAGGTCCCGAAGACGACCAGCGGCAAGGTCCGGCGGCGGGCCAGCGCGCAACGCTGGCGGGAGGACGGCTTCACGGTGCTGGCCCGCTCGCCGGCGGCCGTCGGCTGAGGCCGCCCCGGACCCCGTACCAAGAGGCCGGCTGCCCGCTGCCGGGAGGATTCGACCTGCCGTGGATGGGGAAGGTTGACCGACGGACGGTCCCGCTACCCGGAGGTCACCATGCGTTCTCTGCTCATCGCCGTCGCGGTCGTCGCGGTGGTCCTGCTGGTCCTCGGCGCGGTGCTGGAGGCACTGCGGTTCCTGCTGGTCCTCGGCCTGGTGGCGCTGGTGGTGGCACTGGTTCTCGGATTCGTCGGCAACCGCACCCGCACCTGAGTCGACCAGCGGAAATCACCGTTCGTGCAGGTGACGTAGGCTCGCGGGCAACAGCAGCAGGTGCGGCAGCGGCAGTGCCGGCGCGGCGGGAGCAGGAGGACATGGAACTTGTCATCGGACTTTTCTGCCTGATTTCCATCATCGTGGTGGCTTTCGGCGGGTACGCCGTGATGGTGTACAACGGCCTGGTCACCGCGCGGAACGCGTACCGCAACGGGTTCGCCCAGATCGACGTCCAGCTGACCCGGCGCCACGACCTCATCCCCAACCTGGTCGAGGTCGCCAAGGGGTACATGAAGCATGAACGCGAGGCGCTCGAAGCAGTGATCGCCGCCCGCAGCGGCGCGGTCCAGGCGCAGGGCGCCGCCACCGGTAAACCGGGCGATCCGGCCGCCATGCAGCAGCTCGCCGGCGCGGAGAACATGCTGACCCAGAGCCTGGGCCGGCTCTTCGCCCTCTCCGAGGCGTACCCCGACCTCAAGGCCAACCAGAACATGATGCAGTTGACCGAGGAGCTGACCTCCACGGAGAACCGGGTCGCCTTCGCCCGGCAGGCGTACAACGACGCGGTCATGACGTACAACAACAAGCGGGAACGCTTCCCCGGCAGCATCGTGGCGAACATGTTCTCCTTCGGCCCGGCCGCCCTGTTCGAGGTCGACGACCCGCAGCAGCGGCAGGCTCCCCAGGTGAACTTCTGACCGGATGAACTTCTTCGAACGCCAACGCCAGGTCCGCCGGGTCTCCGCCCGGCTGGTCGCACTGTTCATCGTCGCTGTGGTGGGCATCGTCGCCGTGGTCGACCTGGCCGCGGTGCTCGTCTTCGACGCCGCGTCGATGCCACCGGCCCAGCTCGCCGGCCTGCTGGTCGTGACCAGCCTGGCGACCGTCGCGGTGATCGGCCTGGCGGCGCTGGTGCGCACCGTCACGCTGCGCGGCGGCGGCGGGCGGGTCGCCCGGGAACTCGGCGGCGTGCCGGTGCCACCGGACACCACCGATCCGCAGCTGCGCCGCCTGCGCAACGTGGTGGAGGAGATCGCCATCGCGTCGAGCGTGCCGGTGCCGGAGATCTACCTGCTGCCGCGTGAGGAGGGGATCAACGCGTTCGCCGCCGGCTGGTCGACCTCCGACGCGGCCATCGCGGTCACCCGGGGCACCCTGGAACGGCTCAACCGCGACGAACTGCAGGGCGTCATCGCCCACGAGTTCAGCCACGTGGTCAACGGCGACATGCGGCTGAACATCCGGTTGATGGGGCTGCTGTTCGGCATCCTGTTCCTGGCGGTGATCGGGCGCGGGCTGCTACGCACCGGATTCGTCAGCGGCGGCCGCTCCCGCGGCGACAACAAGGGCGGCAACCCGCTGCCGCTGCTCGGGCTCGCCATGGTCGCCGCCGGGTACGTCGGTGTGCTGGTCGGCCGGCTGATCAAGGCGTCGGTGTCGCGGCAGCGCGAGTATCTCGCCGACGCCTCGGCGGTGCAGTTCACCCGGCAGACCGCCGGGCTCGCCGGCGCGCTGAAGAAGATCGGCGGGCTGCCGTCCGGGTCGGCGCTGGCCAGCCCGAAGTCCGAAGAGGTCGGCCACATGCTCTTCGGCTCCGGATCCCGGATGTCGGCGCTGTTCGCCACCCACCCGCCGATCGTCGACCGGATCCGGGCGTTGGAGCCGAGCTTCGACCCGGCCGAGTTGTCGGCGTTGGCGCGGCGCTGGGCCGCCGCACCGCCGTCCGGGCTGGCCGAGGACCGGGCGCTCGGGCTGACCGGCGGCACACTCAACGGCACCCCCGGCGGTGCACCCAACGGCCCCGGCGGCACACCCGACGGCCCCGCCGGTGCCGCGTTGCCCGCCGACGACGCCCGGGTGCCGATGGACCCGGCCCAGGTGGTCGACCGGATCGGCGCACCGCCGGCGAGCGCCTACCAGCACGCCGCCGACCTGCTCGCCCGGATCCCGCCGGAGCTGGCTGAGCAGGCCCGCCACCCGGACACGGTGGGGCCGTTGATCCTCGGCCTGCTGATGTCGGCCGACCCGCAGGTCCGCACCGGCCAGCACGCCGCCGTCGCCGCGCGGTACGGCGCCGCGCTCGCCGACGCCGCCTGGCAGGCCGGTGCGCGCACCGCCGGCCTGCACCCGATGCTGCGGCTGCCGCTGGCGGAGATCGCCTTTCCCGCGCTGGCGCAGCGGTCACCGGCCGACCGCGACGCGCTCGCCGACGCGAT
Organism: Solwaraspora sp. WMMA2056; assembly: GCF_030345095.1. Lineage (NCBI taxonomy): Bacteria > Bacillati > Actinomycetota > Actinomycetes > Micromonosporales > Micromonosporaceae > Solwaraspora > Solwaraspora sp. WMMA2056. The sequence goes on along the minus strand of NZ_CP128360.1, from coordinate 3,732,340 downwards.
GGCCACCCTGATCCGGGCCGACGGGCGGATCAGCGTCTTCGAATACTGCCTGTCCCGGCTCGTCGGCGACGAGCTGCGCGAATCGCTGCGGCCATCGTCGCGGTCGGGCCACGGACGCCGTACGCTGCGCGCCAGCCAACCGGCCGTGCAGACGCTGCTCAGCGTGCTCGCCCAGGCCGGGCACCCGGATCCGGCCGCCGCGCAGCAGGCCTTCGCCGCCGGTGCCGCGCACGCCCTGCCCCAGGCATCCGCCCGGTTCACCCCGCCTGCGGGCGGCGTACTGGAGCTGGAATCGGTCTGGCCGGTCCTCGACGAGCTGCGCCCGGCGGAGAAGTCCCGGCTGGTGGCGGCGGCGGTCGCGGTGATCGGCCACGACGGGGTGATGACCGTGCCGGAGGTCGAGTTGCTACGGACGATCTGCCTGATCCTGCACAGCCCGCTCCCCCCGCTGCCGGTGCCGGCCTGACCACCACTCACCGCCGGACATGGCGTGTCCTAGGTGGGAGCCCCACCCGGCCCGTCACCGATGGGCGGGACTCCCTTAGACCTACAACCGATCACCTATTGCAGCTGGCTCAGTGTTTGGTGGGTACGTTGGTGATGAACGACCGCCAGACGGCCGGCGTGAAGGCAAGGGTGCCGCCATCGCGGTCCTTCGTGTCCCGCACGTACACCCGGCCTGGGATGTTGTCCGCCACCTCTAGGCAAGCCGTGGTGTCGGATCGGGTTGACTTGTGCCAGTTGGCACCGCTCATGTCCACTTCTCGGCCATCCTCACGATTAGTTCCCTGGTTTGCCGGCTCGAATGAGTATGCGCGCGGATGCACTCCCAGTCCCGATCAAGCTCCGCGACGTCGTCTGGTGACTCGACTACCTTGCCTCCCAGCCGACCCTCCGCGTATCCGACCCCTCTCGCTTCCACAGTGGCGATAGCGAACGGGCCGTCGAGACCAGGGTAGGCCCCGGTGGCGGTCGGCACCACATGGATGATCACGTTTGGTCGGGTCGCAGCCACAGCAAGCGCGTTCAGCTGCTCCCGCATCACATCGGCATCGCCGACCTCCCGGTGCAGGACGTTCTCGTCAAGCACTGCCACCAAGCGGCATGGCTCCGGCTCCCGGTTGAGAATCTCCTGGCGGCCCAGCCGGGTAGCGATAGCCGCATCCTGTTGAGGACCGACGACATCGTACGAGGCGAGCAACGCTCGGGCGTACGCTTCCGTCTGCAGCAGGCCCGGCACCACGAGTGGTTGGAACAGCCGAATCATGCTGGCGCGAGCTTCATAGTCCACAAACTCGCGAAACCAGACCGGGTCCTGTTCACCGACAACGAACTCTCGGTAGAACTTCATGAACGTGGTGCCGAACACCTTGTCCACCATGCCCAGGTAGTTGGGCAGGGCAGGTCGCTCGCCGCGTTCGATCGAGCCGACGTGCTTTGCGGAGAAGTGGACCCGCTCGCCCCACGACTCCTGGGTAAGGCCCATCGACTCACGCACTCGACGTAGCTCCGATATCAGATACTCGCTACCGCTCACAAGCCCTTCACTTCCCTCGGCTTCCCTCGTGATGACCAATGCGTTGGCGGCATCGGCGTCCCGCCGCACACGGGGTCACCAGACATGTTCCGCCAACCAGGATTCCGAGTCCAGGGTGGATGTGTCGACAAGTTGCCTATACAAAAGGATCTTGACTGTGCGAAGTAGCGACGCAATCGACGAACAAGCTTCAGCTGGACCTTGGAAACGCCTGCTTCGTGGGTCGATACGTGGTGCTCGGATGAGCCGGCGGTGGTCGCGGTGAAAGAGCAGTTGCGGGACCTGGCCGCCGCCGGTGGTGGGGTGCTGGTCGTCCGCCACGACGGGCAACCTCGGGTCGACCGGGTCGGGTGTGCTGCGTACCGCGATGTTTCCGGTGCGGACCCGGCGGCCGACAGCGGTAGCGGTGGTCATGTGGCGGTGCGGCCGTCGTGGTCGTGTGCCGGCTGCGGCGAGGCGTGGCCGTGTGCGGTGGCGCGGGTCGAGTTGGCGGGGGTGTTCGGGCCGGTCGCGTTGGCGACGTACGCGGTGGAGCGGATGACCGAGGCGGCGTTCGACCTGCCCGACGTGACGGCGGCGGAGTTGTTCGACCGGTTCCTGGTGTGGACGTGGCGGCCGTGCTGACCGTACGGGCCGCGACGGCCGCCGATGTGGAGCCGTTGGGGGAGTTGTTGGCGCAGGCGTGTGTGGTGGATCCGGTGGTGGCGTGGCTGATCAATGATCACGCGCTGCGGTATCTGACGATGCACCAGTTCTTCACCGCCGAGCTGGAGTTCGGCGTACGGCACGGGATCGTCGATGTGGTCGGGCACTGCGACGGGGTGGCGATCTGGTATCCGCACCCGGCGGACCGGCTGCTGGGTGCGGAGCATCAGCGGCGCCGGTTGCGGTCCTGCGGTGACCGGCACGGACCGTACGCGCACTACACGTTCACCGCCGGCCGCCTCGAACCGACCGGCCCGCACCACCACCTGGCGTTCCTGGCGGCGGCACCCTGGCTGAGACGCCAAGGGATCGGGTCGACGCTGCTGGCCGCGCATCATGCCCGGCTCGACCGGATCGGGATGCCGGCGGTGGTCGAGGCGAGCAGCGTACGGCAGCGGGCGTTCTACGAACACCACGGCTACCGCGTCGTACGGGTCGCGCACCTGCCGGCGGGCGGGCCGCCGTTGTGGGCGATGCGCCGCTCCGGCGACCCGGTCGGCCAACCGCCGATGGCCGCAGCACTGCGCGTCGGCTGACCATGTCCATCGACACCGCATCGAGGTGAGGCCTCTCCACGTCACGAGGCAGGATTGACGTGGACAGGCCTCACCTCGATGGTGGACGGCGAGGGCACATCGACACCTGGGCGGGACAGGTGGTCCCCTGGGGTGATCGGGCTGGACGTGGCCACCGGCCGCCGTCTGTGGCAGTCGCGCGCGGCGTCACCAGTTGTGCATCGACCCGTCGGTGAGGCGGTTGACCGGCAGCGACGCCGGCGCGTACGGGTAGCGCGCAGCCGCCTCCTCGTCGATGTCGACGCCGAGCCCGGGTTCCTCGCCGGGGTGCAGGTAGCCGTCGGCGTAGTGGTACGAGTGCGGGAAGACCTCGTCGGTGGCCTCGGTGTGCCGCATGTACTCCTGCAGGCCGAAGTTGGGGATGCTCAGGTCGACGTGCAGCGCGGCGGACATGCAGACCGGCGACAGGTCGGTGGCGCCGTGCGAACCGCTGCGGACGTGGTGCAGCGCGGCCAGGTCGAAGATCCGCCGCAGGTGGCTGATCCCGCCGGCACGCACCACCGTGGTCCGTACATAGTCGATGAGCTGTTCTTTGATCAGCTGCTGGCAGTCGAAGATGGAGTTGAAGACCTCGCCGACCGCGATCGGGGTGGTGGTGTGCTGACGGATCAGCCGGAAGCCCTCCTGCAACTCGGCGGGGACCGGGTCCTCCAGCCAGGTCAGCCGGTACGGCTCCAGGTCCTTACCGAGGCGGGCGGCCTCGATCGGGGTCAGTCGGTGGTGGACGTCGTGCAGCAGTTTCAGGTGCGGGCCGAACTCGTCGCGGACCGCCGCGAAGACCTGCGGGGTGTGCACCAGGTAGCGTTCGGTGGACCAGGTGGTCTCGGTGGGGATCGCCGCGTCGGCGGGCTCGTAGAACATCCGGTCCTTGCCGACCCCGTACGTCGCTGGCAGGCCGGGTACGGCGGTCTGCACCCGGACGGCCCGGTAGCCGAGGTCGACGTAGCGGGCCACCTCGGCGAGCACCTCCGGGACGGTTTCGGCATTGGCGTGGCCGTAGACGGTGACGCCGTCGCGGCAGCGGCCGCCGAGCAACTGGTAGACCGGTAGTCCGGCGACCTTGCCCTTGATGTCCCACAGTGCGGTGTCGACGGCAGCAATCGCGCTCATCGTGACCGGACCGCGCCGCCAGTACGCCCCCCGGTACAGGTACTGCCAGGTGTCCTCGATGCGGGCCGCGTCGCGCCCGATCAGGGTCGGCACCACGTGGTCGCGCAGGTAGCTGGCGACGGCCAGTTCGCGGCCGTTGAGGGTGGCGTCGCCGACGCCGGTCACCCCGTCGTCGGTGACGATCTTCAACGTGACGAAGTTACGTCCCGGGCAGGTCACGATCACCCGGGCATCGACGATCCGCATCAGCCTGACTCCTCCGCTCGGCGACGGCGTCGGCAACGGCGTCAGCTGCCGCTCGCCCGCCCGCAGAGGCTATCCGAACTCTTGACGTGGCGTTCATCTATCTCTACGTTGGCCTGCAAGAGTTTCCAGCAAGTTACAGACTTCTTGCAGCAATGGAAGTAAGGGCTTGCGGACCATCACCGCCTGGAGGAAACCCGTGCCCACCGACACCACCCGCCGACGACGGCTACTCGTCGGACTCGCCGCGCTCACCCTGCTGGTGAGCACCGCCGTCGTCACCGCCGGCGCCGCCACCCGGACCACCACCGCCGACGCCGCCCCGCAGGGCGACCGGGACGTCACGGCGGTGCTGTTCTCCTGGCGCTTCGACTCGATCGCCCGCGAGTGCCGCGACACCCTCGGCCCACTCGGCTACGGCTACGTTCAGGTCTCCCCGCCGCAGGAGCACATCCAGGGCGGCCAGTGGTGGACCGCGTACCAGCCGGTCAGCTACACGATCGCCGGTCGGCTCGGCGACCGGGCCGCGTTCAGGTCGATGGTGGACACCTGCCACGCCGCCGGGGTCAAGGTGATCGTCGACGCCGTCGTCAACCACATGAGCGCCGGATCGGGCACCGGCACCGGCGGTACGGCGTACGGCAAGTACACCTACCCCGGCATCTACCAGGAACAGGACTTCCACTCCTGCCGCAGCCGAATCGCCGACTACCGCAACCGCTACGACGTGCAGGAGTGCGAACTCGTCGGCCTGTCCGACCTGAACACCGGCAGTGACTACGTGCGTGGCCGGATCGCCGCGTACCTGTCGGACCTGCTCTCTCTCGGCGTGGACGGCTTCCGCATCGACGCCGCCAAGCACATCGCAGCGGCCGACCTGGCCGCCATCCGGTCGAAGATGAGCGACCCGAACGCCTACTGGGTCCAGGAGGTCATCCACGGCGCGGGTGAGGCGGTGCAGCCCGAGGAGTACCTCGGCAGCGGTGACGTGCAGGAATTCCGGTACGCCCGGGACCTGCGCCGAATCTTCCTCAACGAACGCCTCGCCTACCTGCGCGACATCGGCCCCACCTGGGGTTACCTGCCCAGTGGTCAGGCCGGCGTCTTCGTCGACAACCACGACACCGAACGCGGCGGTGACACCCTCAGCTACCGCGACGGCTCCACGTACACCCTGGCCAGCGTCTTCACCCTGGCCTGGACGTACGGGTCGCCGCACGTGCACTCCGGCTACGAATTCAGCGACTTCGACGCCGGCCCGCCCAACGGCGGCACCGTCACCGCCTGCTACGCCGACGGTTGGCGCTGCCAGCACAAGTGGCGGCAGATCGCCAACATGGTCGCCTTCCGCACCGCCGCGCACGGCACCGGTGTCGTCAACTGGTGGGACAACGGCAACAACCAGATCGCCTTCGGCCGGGGCAACCGCGCCTACGTGGCGATCAACAAGGAAGGCTCGACGCTGACCCGGACCTTCCAGACGTCGATGCCGGCCGGCACCTACTGCGACGTGCAGCACGGCGACCCCACCCCGGGTGGCGGCTGCACCGGGCCGACCGTGACGGTCGACGCCGCCGGCCGGTTCACCGCCAGCGTGCCGGCCAACGACGCGCTCGCGATCCACGTCGGCGCCCCGGCCGGGCCGGGCACCGGGCCGACCCCGACCCCGACCGGCAGCCCGACCCCGACCGGCAGCCCGACCAGCACGCCACCGCCGAACGGCACCAGCACGGCCGCGTTCGCGGTGACCGCCACCACCAGCTGGGGGCAGAACATCTTCGTCGTCGGTGACCTCAGCGCGCTCGGCGGCTGGGACCCGGCGCGGGCGGTGCCGCTGTCGGCGGCCAGCTACCCGGTCTGGCAGGGCACGGTCAGCCTGCCGGCCGGCACCACGTTCGCGTACAAGTATCTGCGCAAGAACCCGGACGGCACCGTCACCTGGGAGAGCGGAGCCAACCGCAGCGCCACCGCGCCCGCCGGTGGGGCGGTCACTCTCACCGACACCTGGCGCAACTGACCAGGGCGTACGGGAAGATCGCGGCCGGGTGCCGGGTTGGGCTGGAGTGTGATCGACGTACCGCTCTCCGTCCTCGACCTGGCCCCGGTCGCCGCCGGCGGCACCGCCGGCGAAGCCCTGCGGCACACCACCGAGCTGGCCCGCCGGGTCGAACAGCTCGGCTACCGCCGGTTCTGGGTCGCTGAACACCACAACATGCCGGCCATCGCCAGTGCCGCGCCACCTGTGCTGCTCGCCCACCTGGCCGCCGCCACCTCGACGATCCGGGTCGGCTCCGGTGGGGTGATGCTGCCCAACCATCCACCGTTGGTGGTCGCCGAGCAGTTCGGCACCCTGGAGGCGCTGCACCCTGGCCGCGTCGACCTGGGCATCGGCCGGGCACCCGGCACCGACCAGGCCACCGCCCTGGCGCTGCGGCGGACGATGGCCGGGCTCAACGCCGAGGCGTTCCCGCAAGAGCTGGCCGCCCTGATCGGCTACTTCCGGGGCGATCCCGGCCCGATCACCGCCACGCCGGGCGCGGGGCAGATGCCGGCGATCTGGCTGCTCGGCTCCAGCGGCTTCAGCGCCCAACTGGCCGGCACCCTCGGTCTACCGTTCTCCTTCGCCCACCATTTCAGCCCGGCCAACACCTTGGCGGCGCTGGCGCTGTACCGGCAGCATTTCCGCCCGTCGCAGTGGTTGGACCGGCCGTACGCGATGGTCGCGGTCAACGTGGTCTGCGCCGACACCGACGAGCAGGCCGAGTGGTTGTCCGGCCCGGCCGGGCTGTCGTTCCTGCGGCTGCGCTCCGGCCGGCCGGAGCCGCTGGCCAGCCCGGCGGAGGCCGCCGCCTACCCGTACACCGAACATGAGCGTGAGTTCGTCCGGCAGCGCCGCGACGGTCAGGCGATCGGTTCGCCGGACACCGTCGCCCGGGCGTTGACCGAGCTGCGCGGGCGCACCGGAGCGGACGAGCTGATGCTGACCACCCTGGTCTACGACATCGCCGACCGGGTGCGCTCCTTCGAGCTGGTCATGGCGGCGGTCGGGCGGACGGGCGTCGGTGCCGCAGGGCACCGCGACGCCGACAATGATGATCAATAGCTGGAAACAGGAGTTTCATCAGCTGGTCACCGCCGCGCGATGGTCGCCTGGCACTCTTTGAGTCAGGTGATGGTTCGACGCACGAGATCACGCGTGGGGTGGATGTCGTCGCGTCCGCCGCAGGGGGTCCGGGTTCCGGTCCCCCCTGCGGCGCATCTCGCTTCCCGTTCCCTCGCTACCCGGTCACGGCAGGTAGACGTTCGGCACCGGCGGCGTCGCCATGTTGTTGCCGATGAAGAACGACGGGTGCGGCGGCTGGTTGTAGGCGGTGTTCTGCCAGGCGACCGCGACCCGGTACTGCGGGTCGTGCATCAAGGTGTGCACGCGGCGGTCGGTGGTGTGCGGCGTGGCGTAGATCCGCAGCGCCCGGGAGTCGGACGTCCGCCAGATCACCTCTTCCCGCCAGTCGCCGAACAGGTCCGCCGACAGCGCCGGGGTGGCCTTGGTGCCGTTGTTCGACGCCACGTCGGCACCGGTGAGCAGCCGGGTGTCGCCGGAGGTGCCGTACTTGTCGATCCGGGTCTGGTCCAGCAGCTCGCGGACCGGGTCGCCGTCCCACCAGATCACGAAGTTGGCCGACGACGGCTTGCGCCCGACGTTGGCACCGGACGGCGACCGCAGTTCGCTGACCGCCGACGACCAGGACTCGGCGCCGGCGCTACCGGCCCAGATGTCCGCCGACACGCCCCGACCGTTGTCGCCGCCGGTGGCGGTCTGCCAGATGATCTGCCCGGTACGCGCGTCGATCAGCGCCGACGACGGCTTCGCCCCGTCCTCCTGGACCTTGAAGTACTCCAGCCCGGCCCGGCCCGGGTCGAGGTCACCGACGTGGCCGGCGTCGCCGTGGTTGAGGCTGGTGTTCCACAGGCCGCGACCGTTGTCGTCGATGGTGGCACCACCGAAGACGATTTCGTCGCGGCCGTCGCGGTCGACGTCGGCGATGGACAGCGAGTGGTTGCCCTGCCCGGCGTACCCGCCGTTGCCGGAGGTGTTGGAGTCGAACACCCACCGCTGGGTGAGGCTGCCGTTACGGAAGTCCCACGCGACGACGACGGTCCGGGTGTAGTAGCCCCGCGACATGATCAACGACGGGCGCTGGCCGTCCAGGTACGCCGTACCGGCGAGGAAGCGGTCCACCCGGTTGCCGTACGAGTCGCCCCACGACGACACGGTGCCCCGGGCCGGTACGTAGTTGACGGTGGACATCGCCGCGCCGGTCTGACCGTTGAACATGGTCAGGAACTCCGGCCCGGACAGTACGTAGCCCGACGAGTTGCGGTAGTCGGCGCTGGCCGAGCCGATCACCGTGCCCCGGCCGTCGCGGGTGCCGTCGGCGGTCTTCATCGCCACCTCGGCCCGGCCGTCGCCGTCGTAGTCGTAGACCTGGAACTGGGTGTAGTGGGCACCGGCCCGGATGTTGCGGCCCAGGTCGACGCGCCACAGCCGGGTGCCGGTCAGTTCGTACGCGTCGACGTAGACGTTGCCGGTGTAGCCGGACTGGGAGTTGTCCTTGGCGTTGGACGGATCCCACTTGAGCACGATCTCGTACTGCCCGTCACCGTCGAGGTCGCCGACGCTGGCGTCGTTGGCCGAGTAGCTGTACCACTCCCCCGACGGCGTGGTACCACCCGGTGGCACCTGCAGCGGCACGTCGAGGTAGCCGTTGGCGAAGGTCAGCGAGGCCGGCGACGGGGCCTGTTCGGTGCCGTCGACCACCGCGCGCACCGTGTAGCTGGCGTTCGACGCGGCACCGGGGTCGTAGTGGTTGGTCGAGCCGGTCACCGGCGATGAGGTGATCCGGGTGCCGCCCCGGTAGACGTGGAAGCCGAGGTTGGCCGGCTCGGTGCCCAGCAGCCGCCAGGAGACCAGGTTGCCGGAGCCGGACCGGACGCTGATCACGCCCCGGTCGAGCCGTTCCATCTGCTTGGCTCCCGGGCCCGGCACCGGCGGCGGGGTCGTCGGCGGTGGCGCGGTGGTCGGGGGCGCCGTGGTGGGCGGCGGTGCCGTGGTCGGGGGTGCCGTGGTCGGCGGGGCGGTCGTCGGCGGGGCGGTCGTCGGCGGGACGCCGGTGGTCGGGGCGACGCCGCCGGTGCAGGCGGTTCCGTTGAGTGCGAACGCCGTCGGGACCGGATTGCTGGTGGTCCAGGAGCCGTTGAAACCGAATTCGGTACGGGCGTTGGTGGCCAGGTTGCCGTTGTAGCTGACGTTGTCCGCGGTGATCTGGGCACCGTTGGCGACGACCGTGGCGTTCCATGCCTGGGTGATGGTCTGCCCGGCGCCGAAGCTCCAGGTCAGCCGCCAGGAGGTGAGCGGATCACCGAGGTTGGTGACGGCGACGCTGGCGCCGAAGCCGCCCGGCCACTGGCTGGTGATCCGGTAGTCGACGGCGCAGCCGGCGGCAGCAGCCGCCGAGCTGGCGACGACCGTGGTCGCGACACCGGCACCGGCGGTGAGCGCGGCCACGGTCAGCACCGCCGACAGCGACCGGCTCGACGATGATCCACGGGCAGGAGGGGACAGGGATGGCGGACGGGCACGACGCATGGAGGTCTCCGGGAGCGGACGGGCGCCACCGTCTGACGGACGGCCCGGCTGCCCGGCCGGGGTACGCCGGTGGCGCGTGCTGGATCAGGGTCGACCGGTGCGACGGTCGAGAAGGGTCGGCTCCCGTGCGGCCATCGTAGGGCAATCGCTTTCCTTCGATCAATGACCTGGTCCGAACAGCGGACCACCATTGTGAAACGGTTCAGTGCGCGCGGCGTCGGCGACGTCGCGGCGGCTGTTCCCGCAGCACCATCACCCCTCCTTCGGCGATGCGCACCGCCCCGCTGACCACCCTCGCGCTGACCAGGTCCTCGCCCCAGACGTCGACCTCGACCGGAGTGGCGCCGTGGTTGAACACGAACAGCCAGCGATCGTCGCCGGCCACCTTGCGGACAGCTTCGACCCCGGCCGGCGCGCCCGGCAGCACCGGCAGCACGCCCGCCTCGGCGGCGATCACCGCGAGCAGGTCGCGGTAGCCGTCGTCGTCCAACCGGGTGGACAGGTACCACGCCGTCCCGGCACCGACCCGGCGGCGGGTGACCGCCGGCTGGCCGGCCAGCACCCCGGCGGCGTAGCGCAGCACCGGGTCGGCGTCGGGCGCGGTGAGCCGTTCCTGCCAGAGCCGACCGGTCCGTCCGCCGGTCAGCCGTACCGTCGCCGCAGGCTCCAACGGCAGGAACTGTTCGGCCCGTACGCCGAGCAGGTCACGCAGCGCCCCGGGGTAGCCGCCGAGGCGCACCTGGGCCGCCGGATCGGCCACCCCGGACAGGTAGCTCACCACCAGATGTCCACCGTCGTGCACCCACGCGGCGACGGCATCGGCGACGGCGTCGCTCATCAGGTACAGGGCGGGCAGCACCAGCATCCGGTAGCCGGTCAGATCGAAGGTGGCCGCCGTCGGGCAGACCACGTCGGTGGTGACGCCGCACCGCCACAGGGCCCGGTACGCGGCGGCCACCTCGTCGGCGTACGAGATGTGCCGCGACGGCATGCCGGGATGCTGCAGTGCCCACCCGCTGGCGGCGTCCCAGCTGATCGCGGCGTGGGCCGCCACGGTGCCGGCGTCGGTCTCGGCCAGCCCGGTCAGCAGTTCGCCGAGGCGGGTCGTCGCCTGGAAGGTCCGGCTGTCGGCACCGGCGTGCGGGACCATCGCCGAGTGGAACACCTCCGCGCCGCCGCGCGGGGCCCGCCACTGGAAGAACATCGCGCCCCGGGAACCCCGGGCGACGTGGGCGAGACTGTGCCGCAGCATCCGGTCCGGTTCCTTGCCGGCGTAGACGCCCTCGGCGTACCGGTAGATCAGGTTCGGGGCGCTCTCCATCAGCAGCCACGGCCGGCGGCCGGCCCAGGACCGGGCCAGGTCGGCGGCGAACGCGGTCTGCTCCTCGGCGCGCCCGTCGGTCTCGCCCGGGTAGTGGTCGATGGCGACCAGGTCGACCTCGCTCGACCATCGGGCGTGGTCCACCGGCACCCAGTCGGCCAGGACGTAGTTGGTGGTCACCGGCACGTCCGGGGTGGCCCGGCGCAGCACGTCACGCTGCTCGACGTAGGCGGCGAGCAGTTCGTCGGACCAGAACCGTCGGAAGTCCAGCACCTGGGTGGGGTTGGCCAGGTACTGGGTGGCGCGGGGTACGTCGACCTGCGCCCAGTCGGAGTAGCTCTGGCTCCAGAACGAGCCGGTCCACGCCTGGTTGAGGCCGTCGAGGTCGCCGTAGCGCTCCCGCAGCCAGCGCCGGAACGCCGCGGCGGCGTGCGGGCAGTGGCAGATGGTGCCGTACTCGTTGTGCACGTGCCACATCGCCAACGCCGGGTGGTCGCGGTAGCGCTCGGCGAGCATCGTCGCGACGGCGCGGGCCGCGTCCCGGTACGCCGGGGCCGCCGCGCAGTAGGTGTCGCGGCTGCCGTGGTGCAGCCGTACGCCCTCGGCGGTGACCGGCAGCGCGTCGGGGTGGGCCAGGGAGAACCAGGGTGGCGGCGCGGCGGTGGGGGTGGCCAGCACGACCTTGACGCCGCCGTCGTGCAGCAGGTCCAGTACCCGGTCCAGCCAGTCCACGACGTACCGGCCAGGCTGTGGCTCCAGCCGGGACCAGGCGAACACGCCGACGGTCACCAGGTTGACCTGGGCCTTGCGCATCAGCGACACGTCCTCGACCCAGGTGGACTCCGGCCACTGCTCCGGGTTGTAGTCCCCGCCGTAGCAGAGTCCGTCGAGTCCTTTCGGCCAGCGCATCGGCGCTCCCTCCGGCGTTGACAGTTTGTTGGGTTACCAAAGAAACTAATTTAGCCGCCGCCGCTGCCGGCCGCTCCATCAGGGAGCGTCGCGCGCTCGCAGCGCCCTCGGGTGCCGGAAAAGGAGACCGCATGCCGTACCGTCCACCTCTGGTCCCCCACGAGACCTTCGTCGCCGACCCGCCCGACCTGCCGGTCCGCGCACCCGGCGAGCAGGGCCTGTCCGCGCTGGTACGCGCCGAGGTGGTCGGCACCGACGGCTGCGGGGTCACCTTCAAGGGCGCCACCGCCGACGGCGACTCGGTGACGGTCTCCGTCAGCGCCGCCGGCGACGGGGTGGTCCGGGTCCGGCTCAGCGCCACCCCCGACGCCCGCAGCCGCTCCGCCCGGGCGATCCCACTGGTCGACGCCCGACCGCACCCGGCGACGATCACCGCCAGCGACGACATGGTCCGCGTCGACGCCGGCGCGGTCGTCGCCGAGATCCGGCTCGACCCCTGGCACCTGCGGTTCCTCGACCCGCAGGGCCGGGTGCTGCTGAACCAGAACCGGGGCGAGCGCGACATCAGCGGCCGGTTGCGTACCCTGCCGTTCGGGCGGTCCCTGGTGGACGGGGCCGTCGCGGCGTACCACGAATGCTTCGACGCCCCCGGCGACGAACGCTTCGTCGGACTCGGCGAGAAGTTCACCCGGCTGGACAAGCGCGGCCAGCGGGCGCTGATGTGGAACTTCGACGCCTTCGGCGCGGAGTCGGACCGCTCGCACAAGAACATTCCGCTCTACCTGTCCGACCGGGGCTACGGCGTGCTGGTCGACAGCGGGATGCCGGTCGAGTTCGACATCTGCGCGTCGACGCACAGCTGCGTACAGATCCTGGTGCCGGACGACCTGATCGACTACTACGTGATCGCCGGACCCACCCCCGCGCAGATCCTGGACCGCTACGACGGGCTGACCGGCCGACCGGTGCTGCCACCCAAGTGGGCGTTCGGCACCTGGATCTCCTCCGGGTTCTACGTGGACACCCAGGAGCTGGTCCTGGAGCGGGCCCGTCGGATCCGCGCCGACGGCATCCCCTGCGACGTGCTGCACCTGGACTGCTACTGGCAGGCCGACGGCGCCTGGTCCGACCTGGCCTGGGACGCGACGAACTTCCCGGACCCGGCCGGCATGCTCGCCACCCTCGCCGAGCAGGGGTTCAAGGTCAGCCTCTGGATGAACCCGTACATCATGACCGGCAGCCCGGTCTTCGCGCAGGCCGACGCGGCCGGCTACTTCCTGCGCCGCGCCGACGGGTCGACCTACATCGCCGACGTCTGGCACGGCTCCTACCCGGTCTGCGGGATCGTGGACTTCACCAACCCGGCGGCCACCGAGTGGTTCACCGGGCTGCTGCGTGACCTGCTGCGCCAGGGCGCGATGGTGTTCAAGACCGACTTCGCCGAAGGGGTGCCGGCCGACGCGTTGGCGCACAACGGGATGACCGGCGTCGAGCTGCACAACGTCTACACCCTGCTGTTCAACGACGCGGTCGCGGCGGTCACCCGGGAGGTCGCCGGGCACGGCATGGTCTGGGCGCGTTCGTCGTTCCTCGGCGGGCAACGGCACCCGGCGCAGTGGAGCGGCGACGTCAACGCCACGTACCCGGGGATGGCCAGCACGCTGCGCGGCGGGTTGTCGCACGGGTTGTCCGGCGTACCGTTCTGGAGCCACGACGCCGGCGGCTTCCACGGCACCCCGACCCCGGACCTGTACGTACGGTGGGCGCAGTTCGGTGCGCTGTCGCCGCTGGTGCGCTTCCACGGCACCACCAGCCGGCTGCCGTGGGACTTCCCCGACGACGCCGCGCACGAGGCGGTCGAGGCGATCCGGCTGCGGTACCGGTTGATGCCCTACCTCTACTCGGCGGCGGTCGCGGCGTCGCGCACCGGCGCGCCGATGCTGCGGGCCCTGCTGGTCGACACGCCGGCCGACCCGGCCGCGTGGGGGGCCGAGTTGGAGTACCGGCTCGGCACCGACCTGCTGGTCGCCCCGATGATCAACCCGGACGGCCAGCGGCAGGTGTACCTGCCGGCCGGCGAGTGGGTCGACTACTGGACCGGTGAGACCCACTCCGGTGGGCGGTACCTGGCGGTGCGGGTGCCCCGGGAGCGGATTCCGCTGTACGTACGCCGGGGCGCGCTGATCGCCACCACCGAGGTCGGTGACGTGGTCGGAGACGGCCCGTTCACCGACGTGACGCTGGTCAGCTGGGGCGGCGTCGACGCCGAGACGGTGGTCAGCGACGTCGACGGCGACACGACGGTGCGGGCGGTCCGCGACGGCGACACGCTGCGGGTCACGGTGGACGGACCGTTGGCGGTACGCCGGGTGGAGGTCGTCGCGGTCGCCGGCACCGACGCCCCCACCACCATCGTGCTCGACGGCGTCACCGACTGAGACCGACGCCGACCCCGACCCCCATGATCCCGACGCCAACCCCCATGATCCCGACGATCTTGCGCTCATCGCGAGGATTTGTCCGAGTTGTCCATCGATAACTGCAAGATCGTCGGGATCATGAAGGGGGTGGGCGGGGTGACGGTCAGCCTTTGACGGCACCGGTGATGACACCCTTGGTGAAGTGCCGCTGCACGAACGGGAAGATGATGATCGCCGGCAGTACGGTGATCACCACCACCGCCATCTTGACCGCCAGGGTTGGCGGGTAGGCGCTGACCCCGGGGATGTTCACCGGCGCACCGGTCACCGAGGGCGACTGCCCGGCCAGGATGTAGCTCTGCAGCACCCGCTGGATCGGCCACTTGTCGTTGTCGTCGATGTAGAGCACCGCGTTGAAGTAGGCGTTCCAGTAGCCGACGGCGTAGAACAGGCCGACCACCGCGATCACCGCCCTCGACAGCGGCAGCATGATCTGCCAGAGGATGCGGAACTCGCCGGCGCCGTCGATGCGGGCCGCGTCGATCAGCTCTCCCGGCACGTTCATGAAGAACGCCCGGATGACGACCAGGTTGAACACGCTGATGGCGGTCGGCAGGATCAGCGCCCAGAGGCTGTTCTTGAGCCCCAGACCGGTCACCACCAGGTAACTCGGCACCATGCCGGGATAGATGAGGAAGGTCAGGAGGAACAGGAACAGCAGCGGGCGGTGCGCGAGGGAGTCACGGCGGGACATCCCGTACGCCGCCAGCACGGTCAGCACCAGGCTGAAGGTCGTGCCGACGACGGTGACCAGGGTGCTGACCCAGACCGCCCGGCTGATCTGGCCGCCGGAGAAGATGTTCACGTACGCCGACAGGTCGATCTCGCGCGGCACCACCACCATGCCGCCGGCGGCGTTGATGGTGTCGCGGGAGGCGAGACTGGTCACCAGGACCGACCACATCGGAAAGAGCACCGCCAGCACCATGGCGGTCAGCACGACAGCCTTGACGCCCTGGCCGACGACGCTCGGCGGTTCCTCCCAGACCGGGCGGGCCGGGGCACCCCGGCGGCGGCGCCCCGGCGGCGTACCGGCCGGGTCGGGTCCCGGCCGACGGCCGCGGATCAACTGGTTGGCGATGCTCACCTGGAATACACTCCCTGCTCGCCGAGGCGGTGCGCGAACTTGTTCGCGGCGATGATCAGGACCAGACCGATGACGCCCTTGAACAGGCCGGCGGCCGCGCCCATCCCCCACTGCTGCGGGATGATCGCCTGGTAGTAGACGTAGGTGTCGAGCACCTCGGCGGCCTGCCGGCCGACCGCCTCACGTTGCAGGATGAACTGCTCGAAGCCGACGCTGAGCGCGTCACCGAGCCGCAGGATCAGCAGCAGGACGATGACCGGCCGCAGGCCGGGCAGGGTGATGTGCCACAGCCGACGCCAGCGGCCGGCCCCGTCGGCGGCCGCCGCCTCGTACAGGTTCTGGTCGATGGCGCTCAGCGCCGCGAGGAAGATGATCGCGCCCCAGCCGACGTCCTTCCACACCGACTCGGCGGTGACCAGGACGATGAAGGTGTCCGGGTTGCTCATGATGTTGAGTGGCTGCAGGCCCGCCTCGCGCATCCGCTGGGCGAGCAGACCGGCACCGCCGAGCATCTGCATGAAGAAGGTGACCACCAGCACCCAGCTGAAGAAGTGCGGCAGGTAGACGACGCTCTGGACGATGCCGCGGATGCGGCGCGACAGGATGCTGTGCAGCAGGATCGCCAGCAGGATCGGCAGTGGGAAGAAGAAGACCAACTGGAACGCGGTGATGGTCAGCGTGTTGCGCACCGCGTCCCAGAACGCCGGGTCCCGGAACAGGGTCTCGAAGTTGCCGAAGCCGATCCACTCGCTGTAGACGAACGCCTCGAAGGCGTTGTCGCCGACCCAGGGGTTGTAGTCCTGGAAGGCGATGACGTTGCCGAGGGTCGGCAGGTAGTGGAAGACCAGGAGCAGCAGCGCGGCCGGGGCCGCCATCGCCAGCAGCGGCCAGTCGCGGCGCAGCCGGGCCCGCAGCGGCACCGTCCGTCGGCGGGTGCGGCGGCTGTTCGGGGTACGGCGGGAGCGACGGTCGCCGGCCGGGGTGGGCTGGTCCGGCGACCGCCGGCTCCGGTCGTCACCGGAGCCGGCGGTCACGGACGTCTCGACCGAGGTCATCGGATTCCTTCCGTGGATACTCCGGTCTTCAGGCCGGGCAGGAAACGGAACTCCCGCGCAGCGTGACCGGGATCGCCGGTCCGCTGCCGGGGCGGATCGGCGTCCATCCACCCGCCGCCCCAAGCCTCGCCGATCGAATCGCTAGACTGTGGACTGTGTCCAGGACCGTGAAGCGGGCGTTCAGGTACCGCTTCTACCCCACGCCGGAGCAGGCCACCGAGCTCGCCCGGACGTTCGGCTGTGTCCGGCTGGTCTACAACAAGGCCCTGGCCGCCCGCACGCAGGCGTGGACTCAACGCCGGGAACGGGTCACCTACCACGACACCTCGGCGATGCTCACGTCGTGGAAGAAGACCGACGAGTTCGCGTTCCTCGCCGAGGTGTCGTCGGTGCCGTTGCAGCAGGCGCTGCGGCACCTGCAGACCGCGTTCACCAACTTCTGGGCGAAACGGGCCCGGTACCCGACGTTCAAGTCGAGGAAGCGGTCGCGGCGGTCGGCGGAGTACACCGCCAGCGCGTTCCGCTGGCGGGACGGCCGGCTGACCCTGGCGAAGATGACCGCACCGTTGGACATTGTGTGGTCCCGGCCCCTGCCCGCTGGTGTGTCGCCGTCGACGGTGACGGTGTCGCAGGACCCGGCGGGCCGCTGGTTCGTCTCCCTGCTCTGCGACGACCGGATCGAACCGGCCCCGGCTTCCTCCGACGCGGTCGGGGTCGACGCCGGCCTCGACAGCCTGTTCACTCTCTCCACAGGGGAGAAGGTCGCCAACCCGAGGCACGAACGCCGCGACCGCGATCGGCTGGCCCGCGCCCAGCGAAACCTCGCCCGTAAGGTCAAAGGCTCGGCGAACCGGGCCAGAGCACGGCTGAAGGTGGCCCGGATTCATGCCCGGATCGCCGACCGCCGCCGCGACCACCTGCACAAACTCACCACTCGGCTCGTTCGTGACACCCAAACGATCGTGATCGAGGACCTGACCGTCCGTAACATGATGGCCAATCACCGTCTGGCCCGCGCCATCTCCGACGCGGCCTGGCGGCAGTTCCGCACCATGCTGGCCTACAAGGCCGACTGGTACGGCCGGGACCTGGTGGTAGTCGACCGCTGGTTCCCGTCGACCCGGCTGTGCTCCGCCTGCGGCGAACTGGCCGAGCGGATGCCGTTGACCGTCCGGTCGTGGACCTGCCGATGCGGGCAGACCCACGACCGGGACGTCAACGCGGCCCGCAACATCCTCGCGGAGGGGCTCTCCGTGATTGCCTGTGGAGGCGGTGTAAGACCTCACCGGGAGTCCTCCTCTCGGACGGGGCGGTCGTCGGCGAAGCAGGAACCCCCTGGGGCGACCCAGGGAATCCCCGTCGGTTAGGGCGGGGAGGATTGTCAACGATTATTGTCTTCGAGCGCCTTGCGGAAGAAGTCGCGCCCCTCGTCACCGCCGCCGCTGCGCCACTCCTGGGTGATCTGCTCGAGGTCGCTGGTCGGCCGCCGGCCCCGCAGTACGTCGAGGATCTTGTCCTCGGTCGGCTGGCCGACGCGGGAGTAGTTGGCCGGCAGCTCCAGCTTGATCCCCGCCCACTGGTTGGGTTCGAGCCACTTGACCGTCTCGTTGGAGTACGCGAGCAGCGCCTCGACGAAGCCAGGGACGTCGGCGGTCTGCACGATCGCCGGGTACCGTCCGACCAGGAAGGTGTACTGGTCGGCGATCTCCTGGCGGCCCAGCTCGGTCAGCTCCGGGCTGCCGTCGGCGCCGGTGGTGTGGTGCTGGCCGGCGACGCCGTACTGGCGCAGGTGGTACTCCTCGGTGCCGAACGGGGCGGCGCACCAGTTCAGCACCCGCAGGATCTCCTCGACCCGTTCCTTGCCCAGGCCCTTCTTGACGAACGTGTAGAAGACCGGCTTCTCCTCGCCCCAGGCGACCGGGTCGCTCTGGCCGTCGGCGTGGAAGATCGGCACCGGCCGCATGTCGAACGTGGGGGTGATCTGCCGCTGCTCGGAGTACATGCCGCGCCAGGCGCCGACACCGTCCTCGTAGCAGATCATCCGGCCGCTGTTGAACAGCTGCTTGGCGTCGGCGGAGCCACGGCTCTCGACGATGTCCGGGTGCACCAGGCCCTCGGCGAACAGCCGGGTGGTGAACTCCAGCGCCTCGCGGTACTCCTCGGTCTCGTACTTGAACTCCAGGCCACCGCCGTCGGTACGCCGCCAGCCGCCCTGCGCGCCGGGTACGCCGTAGAACATCTGCACCATGTTGAACACCGAGCCGAACGCCCAGACGCCCTTCGCAGGGTCGGTCATCGCCTTGCCGAACTCGTACAGTTCCTCGATGCTTTTCGGGGCCTGCACGCCGGCGGCGTCGGTGAGGTCCTTGCGGTAGAACAGTGCGTACGGGAACGGGCCGTCGGTGGGCCACGGCACCGCCGCGAGCCGGCCGCCCCAGACCGCGTACTGCCAGGCTCCGGTGGGGAAGCTCGCCAGGTGCGGGTACGCCAGCGCGGCGTCCCCGGCGAGGTGCTCGGTGAGGTCCTCGAACAGCGCGCTCACCGCGTCGGAGAAGCGCGGGATCTTGTCGATCTCCCAGTTGGGGGCGCAGAGCAGGTCCGGTACGTCGCGGGCGCCGAGCGCGGCGCTGAGTTTGTCGGCGTACGTGTTGCCGTCCTGGACGCTGAAGTCGATCGGCACGCCGAGTTGGGCGTTGACGGCCTGCAGGTACGCGTTGCGGTCCAGGCCGGGCGGGGTCGGGCCCCACCAGGGGGTCATCGCGGTGAGCTGCTGGCCGCTGCTGGCGGGCGTCTCGGTGACCGCCTTGACCAGGTTCGTGGGGTACGTCAGGTAGCCGTCGGCGATCGGCCGGACCCCGGCGATGTCGGGGGTGATCAGGTCGACCGGCTGGTACTTGGGCAGTACGGCGCTGATCGAGTCGACGTTGGTGGCCGTGCCCTGGGTGCCGGCCGGCCGGCTGCAACCGGTGAACAATCCGCCGCCGGCGACGGCGGTGGCACCCAGGCCGAGCAGGCCCAGGAATCGACGTCGATTGGTGGCCGCGCCCGCGAGGGATGGATCCACGGCGCGCTCCCTTCGGTGATCGGGCGAACGGTCGCCCGCGAGAAACAGGGACGATTCCGCTCGGAGTGGGGGGATGTGTGGGTGCGATTCGCACGCTAGAGTTAGTTCGTCTGGTGACTAAACAAAGTAGCCGACGGTGACAGGTGCCACAAGGGAGACCGACATGACGGGAAGCAGCGACGGCGGCGCACCCGACGCCGGCCCGCGTCCGGCACCTCGGCGCCGACCCGGCGGCCGGCGGATCGCTCGCCGGCACCCGGCCCGACGTGCGGCACCTCGGCGCGTCCGCACGGGCAGCGGCCTTGCCGTGGCGGCCGGGGCGTAACGTGATCACCATGCAGAGCGGCCCGCAGCCGGCGGACCTCACTGACGTACGCGCCACCAACCTCGCCGTCGTGCTGCGCTACGTCCGCACCCACGCGCCCTGCTCCCGGGCGGACATCGCCGGCGCCACCGGGCTCAACAAGGCCACCGTCTCCAGCCTGGTGGCCGACCTGATCGACCGGCGGCTGGTTCGCGAGACCGGGCTGACCGAGCACCGGATCGGCCGGCCGGCGACCATGCTGGTGATCGACGGCGACGCGTACGCCGCGATCGGCATCGAGATCAACGCCGACCACCTCACCGCCGTGGCACTCGACCTGGCCGGCGGCGAGGTGCTCTCCTGGCGGCGGGCCTTCACCGGTCTGGCCGCCACCCCGGGTCGGGCGGCCAGCACGGTGGCCGCGCTGGCCGGCCGGGCTGTCGCCCGGGTCACCCGGCAGGGCCGGCAGGTGCTCGGGCTGACCGTCGGGGTGCCCGGTCTGGTCGATCACGACGGCCGGGTCTGCCTCTCCCCCGAGCTCGGCTGGCGCGACGTGGACCTGCGCGCCGACCTCGTGCGGGCGCTGCGCGGGCCGACGTACGAGGTGATCGTGGACAACGACGCCCAGCTCGCCGCGTTGGCCGAGCACCGGCACGGACCGTACGCCGGCACCGCGAACCTGGTGCACCTGACCGGCGGGGCCGGTATCGGCGCCGGGCTGGTGGTCGACGGCCGGCTGCTGCACGGCGGCCGGGGCTTCACCGGCGAGATCGGCCACCTGCAGCTCGACCCGACCGGGCCGCCCTGCCGCTGCGGGGCGAACGGCTGCCTGGAGGCGCTCGCCGGCATTCCCGCCCTGATCCGTCGGGTGCTGCCCGACGCCGAGATCGACGGTCCGGTCACCGACTTCGCGCCGGAGATCGAGCGGGTCCGGGCGGCGGCCCGCGCCGGCCAGGCACCGGCCCTGGCCGCGCTGGCCGAGATCGGCCGGCATCTCGGCACCGGCGTGTCCATCCTGGCGAACCTGATCAACCCCGAGGTGGTACTCCTCGGTGGGTACTTCGTGCCGCTCACGCCGTGGCTGTTGCCGGCCGCGCAGGAGCAGCTCACCGCGCGTACCGTGGCGCCGCAGGCGGGGGGCACCGTGCTCGCGGCGTCCACGCTGGCCGGTGGCGCGGCGGCCGTCGGTGGCGCGGCGCGGGCCATCGCGGCTATCGACAACGGCCGGATGCCGACCCCGGTGGGCAAGTCCGCCGGCTGATCCGCGACTGCCCGGGTCGGCGCCGCTCAGCCGGCGAAGAACAGCCGCCGGCGGAGCACATTCGCCGGCGGAGCACATTCGCCGGCGGAGCGCCGCTGATCGGCCGTCGACCGCGGCCCGTCACCGACATCAATTCGTGGCGGGCCGGCTCTTGACCGCCGACGCTGATGGATGTCAACCTCAAAGGGCTCCACGGTTAACACGTGCGAAACGCGGTCAGCGGTGGGGCGTTTTTCAGGACGGTCGTCGAAGCGCTTCGAGCCAACGCTTCCCGGGCAGGCGGCTACCCTCCACTTCGTACTGACGCCTGCCCGCACCCCGGGCCCACGAAGCGGTTCGCCGGACCACTTCCGTCCCGACGCGGGCGCCCTCGCCGATCCCGGAAGGCGTTCCACCATGAGCGACAGCATGTTCCGCGACCCCGAACTGCCGGTCACCGCCCGGGTCACCGATCTGCTCGGCCAGCTCACCCTCGACGAGAAGATCGCCCTGCTGCACCAGCACCAGGCGGCGGTGCCCCGACTCGGCCTGCCCGCCTTCCGGACCGGCACCGAGGCCCTGCACGGCGTGGCCTGGCTCGGCCCCGCGACGGTGTTCCCGCAGGCGATCGGGCTCGGCGCGACCTGGGATCCGGACCTGCTGCGGGAGATCGGCGAAGCGGTCGGTGAGGAGGTCCGCGCGCTGCACCACAAGGATCCCGTCGGTATCGGCCTGAACGTGTGGGCCCCGGTGGTCAACCCGCTGCGCGACCCGCGCTGGGGGCGCAACGAGGAAGGGTACGCCGAGGACCCCTGGCTCACCGGCGAACTGGCCACCGCGTACGCCCGGGGGTTGCGCGGCGACCACCCCCGCTACCTGCGGACCGCGCCCACCCTGAAGCACTTCCTCGGCTACAACAACGAGACCGACCGGGCCACCACCAGCAGCAACCTGCCGCCCCGGGTGCTGCACGAGTACGAACTGCCCGCCTTCCGGGCACCGCTGGCCGCCGGCGCGGCAGTGGCCGTCATGGCCTCGTACAACCTGGTCAACGGCGCTCCGGCGCACCTGAGCCCACTGATCGACGGCGAGCTGCGCCGCTGGAGCGCCGACGACGTGCTGGTGGTCGGCGACGCCGGCGCCGCCACCAACATCGCCGGCGTCCAGGGGTTCCGCCCCGACCACGTCGCCGGCTACGCCGCCGCCCTGCGGGCCGGCATCGACAGTTTCACCGAGGACGACACCGACGCCGCGCCGACGATCGGGCGGATCAGCGCCGCGCTGGCGCAGGGTCTGCTGACCGAGGCCGACATCGACCGGGCCGCGCGGCGCGTCCTCGCCGTACGGATCCGGCTCGGCGACCTGGACCCGGCGGAGGCGAACCCGTACACGGCCGCCGGCACCGACATGATCAACTGTCCGGCCCACCAGGAGTTCGCCCGGATCGCGGTCCGCGAGTCGGTCGTGCTGCTGCGCAACGCCCCGGTCGGTCCGGCCGGGCAGCCGCTGCTGCCGCTCGACGCCGACCGGATCCGGCGGGTCGCCGTGATCGGGCCGCTGGCGGACACCGTGCAGACCGACTGGTACTCGGGAACGCTGCCGTACGCGGTGACGCCTCGCGCCGGGCTCGCCACCCGGCTGGCCGGCGCGACCGTACTCCACCACGAAGGGGTCGACCGGATCGCGCTGCGGGTCGGTGCCGGCACCACGTACCTGCGCGCCAGCGGCCGGGCCGACGGGGGACCGGTCACCGCCACCGCGCCGGAGGCGGTCCCGGACAGCTGGTTCGACGTGTTCAACTGGGGCGACGGGGTGATCGCGCTGCGCGGCGTCGCCAACGGCCGCTATCTGGCCGCAGACGACGACGGGGTCCTGGTCGACGACCGTACCGGCCCCGGCGGCTGGGTGGTCAACGAGACGTTCCGGCTGGTCCGCACCGACGACGGCCGTACGGCGCTGCATCACCTGGCCCGCGACCGGTACGTGATGATCGACCCGGACGGGTTGCTGCGGGCCGACGCCACCAGTGCCGACGCGGCGGCGGCGTTCACCGTCGAGCTGATCAGCGACGGTGCCCGGGAGGCCGCGACGCTGGCCCGCGAGTGCGACGTGGCGGTGGTGGTGCTGGGCAACCATCCGATGGTCTGCGGGCGGGAGACCGAGGACCGCACCGACCTGGCGCTGCCCACCGCCCAGGCGGCACTGCTGCGCGCGGTGCACGCCGCGAACGCGCAGACCGTGCTGGTGCTGACCAGCAGCTACCCGTACGCCGTCGACTGGGCCGACCAGCACGTCGCGGCGATCGTCTGGTCGGCCCACGGCGGGCAGGAGCACGGCACCGGGCTGGCCGAGGTGCTCTGCGGCGACGCCGATCCCGGTGGCCGGCTCACCCAGACCTGGTACCGCGCCACGGCGGACCTGCCCGACCTGCTCGACTACGACATCATCGCCGCCGACGCGACCTACCTGTACTTCCGGGGCGAACCGCTGTACCCGTTCGGCCACGGCCTGAGCTACACCACGTTCGCCTACGACGACCTGCGACTGTCCGCCGCGCAGGCGGGGCCCGCCGAGGAGGTCGAGGTGACCGTCACCGTCACCAACACCGGCGGGCGTACCGGCACCGAGGTCGTCCAGCTCTACACCCGGCAGCGCACCTCGCGGGTCAAGCAGCCGCTGCGCCAGCTGCGGGCCTTCCGCAAGGTCCGGCTGGAGCCGGGCCAGCGGGAGCGGGTACGGTTCCGGCTGGCCACCGCCGACCTGGCGACCTGGGACGTCACCCAGGGGCGACGGGTGGTGGAGTCGGCCCGGCACACGGTGGCGGTCGGCCGGTCCTGCACCGACCTGATGGCCACCGCGACGCTGACCGTACGGGGCGAGCGGATCGGCCCCCGCGACCCGCTCGCCGGCCCGCTGTGGGCGGTGGACAACGACGACTACGCCGCGGTGGCACCGACCGACCAGGTCGACGGCCGGGTGGCGGTCAGCGCGACACAGGACGGCGGCTGGCTCGCCTTCACCGATGTCGACTTCGGACCTGGCCCGACCACGGTGACGGCCCGGGTGGCCCAGCGCAACGTGCTCTGTCGCGGCGGCACCGACGACGCCACGACCGGCCGGGCCGTCGACGCCTCGACCGTGACGTTGCGGCTGGACGACCCGCTGACCGGTCCGATCGCCGGTACGCTGCGGGTACCCGTGACGGGAGGCCGGCACGACTGGGCGGACGTCGACACGCCGCTGCACGGTGTGTCCGGAGTTCGAGATCTGTATCTGCTGTTCAGTACGGCAGGCGCTACGGTGAGCTACCTGAACTTCGTCGGTGCCCCGCCCAGCGGCCGCGCCGGGGACGAAGGGGGAGCTTAGTGTCCACGCGGTCACTACCACCGGACGGTGGACCGGCCGGCACCGGCAAGCGGCCCGACATGGTGACGATCGCCGACGTCGCCCGGCACGCCGGGGTCGCGGTCAGCACCGTGTCCTATGTGCTCAGCGGCAAGCGGGCGATCTCGGCGTCGACCCGGGAACGGGTGCTGGCCAGCATCCACGCGCTCGGCTACCACCCGCATGCCGGGGCCCGCGCGCTCGCCAGCCGACGGGCCAACGTGATCGCCCTGGTGCTGCCGTTGCGCTCCGGCATGCACCTACCGGTCCTGATGCAGTTCGCCACCAGCGTGGTCACCACCGCCCGGCAGTTCGACCACGACGTACTGCTGGTCACCGCCGACGAGGGCCCGGCCGGCCTACGGCGGATCGCGGCCAGCGCGATGGTCGACGGCATCGTGGTGATGGACGTCGAGATGCGCGACCCCCGGGTGCCGTTGCTGCGCGAGCTGGAACGGCCCAGCGTGCTGATCGGTTTCCCGGCCGAGGCGTCGGGTCTGACCTGCGTCGACCTGGACTTCTATCGGGCCGGTGAGGTGTGCGTCGGGCACCTGGCCGCCCTCGGTCACCGGCGGATCGCCCTGCTCGGCGCCCCGTCGGTGGTCTACGAACGGGAGACCGGGTTCGCCCACCGGACCCGGGCCGGGGTCACCGAGAGCGCCGCCCGGTACGGCGTCGACGCCGTCGCCCAGCCCTGCGAGGAGAACTACGACGCCGTCCGCCGGGAGCTGGCCGGGCTGCTGCACCGCAACCCCGGGCTGACCGCGCTGGTGGTGCACAACGAGGCGGCGGTGGGCCACGTGCTGGCCGCGTTGCCGACGTTGGGCCGGCAGGTGCCGGACGACATCTCGGTGGTGGCGATCTGCCCAGACGAGGTGGCCGAGCGCTCCGGTCCGGCGCTGACCTCGGTGCTGGTGCCGGCCGAGGAGGTCGGTCGGCAGGCGGTGGCCCTGCTGATGCGCAAGGTCGACGGCGAGTCCGTCCCCGCCGCCACCCTGCTCGACCCACGGCTGACCGTACGGGCCAGCACCGGCCCGGCCGTCGAGGCGCGGGCCGAGGTGCCCCTGCCGGGGGCCCGCCGACCGGCGGCCCGGCCGGGGCGGGGCGCCCCGTCGACCCGGCGGGCGGCTGGTGCCGGCACCGGCACCGGCTGAGCCGACCGGGTCGATCTGTGCGGACCGGCTTGTCTACCGGGCCGATTCTTGATCGACTCGACGTCGTGGCGGACGACACCGAGAACCCGACGACCCCTACGGCACCGCAGATGGCCGCCGACGACTTCCGGCGGTACGGGCACGCGGTCGTCGACTGGATCGCCGACTACTGGCAGACGGTGGAGCGACACCCGGTCCAGTCGACCGCCGCACCCGGTGCGGTGGCCGGGGCGCTGCCGGCCGCCCCGCCGGAGCGGGGCGAGCGGTTCGACGCGATCCTCGCCGACCTCGACCGGGTGGTGGTACCCGGCCTGACCCACTGGCAGCATCCGGGCTTCTTCGGCTACTTCCCGGCGAACACCTCCGCACCGAGCGTGCTCGGCGACCTGGTCAGCGCCGGGCTC
Source organism: Solwaraspora sp. WMMA2056 (assembly GCF_030345095.1). NCBI lineage: Bacteria > Bacillati > Actinomycetota > Actinomycetes > Micromonosporales > Micromonosporaceae > Solwaraspora > Solwaraspora sp. WMMA2056. Next base: position 3,706,121 of record NZ_CP128360.1, on the reverse strand, counting down.
GGTGTCCAGGGCATGCTCTGGGCGACCAGTCCCGCCTGCACCGAGTTGGAGACGGTGGTCATGGACTGGCTGGCGCAGTTGCTGGAGCTGCCGCAGCGGTTCCGGTCGGACTCCGCCGGCGGCGGGGTCATCCAGGACTCGGCCTCGTCGGCGACGCTGGTGGCCACCCTGGCCGCGCTGCACCGGGCCAGCGGCGGCGACTGGCGCGCCGTCGGCACCGCGACCAGCACCGCGCCCGGCACCGGCGGTTACACCGTCTACACCTCGACCCAGGGGCACTCCTCGATCGAGAAGGCGGCCCGGATCGCCGGCGTCGGCGACCGGGGCGTCCGGCTGGTCGACGTCGACCCGGTGACCCTGGCGATGCGCCCCGACGCGCTGCGTACGGCGATTGCCGCCGATCTGGCCGCCGGCCACCGGCCGGCGATCGTGGTCGCCACCATCGGCACCACCTCGACCACCGCGATCGACCCGGTGACGGAGATCGGGCGGATCTGCGCCGAGTACGGGGTCTGGCTGCACGTGGACGCCGCCTACGCCGGTGCGGCGGCGGTCTGCCCGGAGCTGCGCTGGACGCATGCCGGCCTGGAGTGGGCCGACTCCTACTGTTTCGATCCGCACAAGTGGCTGCTGACCGGCTTCGACTGTGACGCGTTCTGGGTGGCCGACCGGGCCGGGCTGGTCGAGGCGTTGACGGTGATGCCGGAGTATCTGCGCAACGCGCTCACCGAGTCGGGAGCGGTCCTCGACTACCGGGACTGGCAGGTGCCGTTGGGTCGCCGGTTCCGGGCCCTCAAGCTGTGGTTCGTGCTGCGCTGGTACGGCGCCGAGGGCCTGCGGGCGCATGTGCGGGCCGGGGTGGCCCACGCCGCCTGGTTCGCCGACCAGGTGCGGGCCGACGACCGGTTCGACCTGGTGACCGCCGGCCCGTTCGGGTTGGTCTGCTTCCAGCTGCGGGACCAGCCGGACGAGGCCGCCGAGGCACTGCTGCGGCGGGTCAACGCCGACGGGCGGGTGCTGCTGACCCACACCCGGGTGGCGGGCCGGTTCACCCTGCGGTTGGCGGTGGGTGGGCCGCGTACCGAACGCCGGCACGTCGCCACCGCCTGGCAGTTGATCTCCGATTCCGCCGAGGCGAGGTAGTCAGCGCACCGGTACGGGCTCGTCGTGATCCGGGTGCGTGGCGACGGCCTGGTCGGTGCGTCGTAGCACCCGCAGAGCCAGCCGGATGGCGACCACCCAGGCGACGAGGACGGCACCGTACACGGTGTAGCGGACGGCGTCGGGGGCGTCGAACGCGCGTAGCAGGGTCCGCGAGTTGGTCAGCACGATGAGTCCGCCGACCGCCGCGCCGAGCAGTTGGGCGGGCACGATCCGGACCAGGTAGGCGGCGATCGGTGCGGCGATCAGGCCGCCGACCAGCAGCGCGCCGACGATCGGCAGGACGAAACCCTGCGAGCCGAGGCCGATCAGGAAGCCGATGCTGGCGGCCGCCGCGACGAGGAACTCGGAGGTGTCGACCGAGCCGATCACCTTGCGGGGCTCCATCCGGCCGGAGACCAGCAGCGCCGGGGTGGCCACCGGCCCCCAGCCACCGCCGCCGGTGGCGTCGATGAAGCCGGCGGTCAGGCCGAGTGGGGCGAGGAACCGGCTGCGCAGCGGCGGGCGTTCGCGGCGGGCGGTGACCGGTCGGGCGAAGCGGACAAGCAGGTACGTACCGAGGGCGAGCAGGATGCCGGCCATCCACGGGCCGGCTGCCTCGGTGGAGATCGAGCTGAGCAGGGTGGCACCGGCGAAGGCACCGATCGCCCCGGGTACGGCGATCCGCGCCACCACCCGCCAGTCGACGTTGCCGAAGCGCCAGTGGGCGGTACCGGAGGCCAGGGTGGTGCCGATCTCGGCCAGGTGCACCGAGGCGCTGGCCGATGCCGGTGCGATGCCGGCGAGCAGTAGCAGCGTGGTGGAGGTGACCCCGTACGCCATCCCGAGCGCGCCATCGACCAGTTGCGCGAGGAGTCCGACCAGGGCGAGGACCAGCAGTTTACGCACGGCACACCTACTTCAGCGATCAAACCTACCGAGTTAGTAGAGAATGCGCCCCACGGCGTGCTCCTGTCAACCGGCAATATCTGGTCAGCCCGACCCGCGACGGTCAGCCGCGCAGCGACCGGGGTGGCTTTGGGCGCGGCAGCGGTGGCCGCAGGTGAGCCGTCAGATCCAGGCGCGCGGGTCGGCGGCGAGGTCACGCACCCGGTCCGGCAGGGTGCCGGTGGCGACGTCGGCGACCGAGACCGATTCGAGGATCTCCCGTTCGCTGGCCCGCAACGCGATCCAGACCTCCTGCAGCGCCGCGGCCGCGCCCTGGTAGCCCAGATCCTCCGGCCGGTGACCCCGCACGTGGGCCAACGGGCCGTCGATCACCCGGATGATCTCCGCGAGGCTGATCTCCTCGGCCGGCCGGGCCAGCCAGTACCCGCCGTCGGGCCCGCGCTGCGCCTGCACCACACCGGACCGGCGCAGCTGCAGCAGGATGCTCTCGAGAAACTTCGCGGGAATCCCCTGGGACCGGGCCACCTGCTCGGCGGTGAGCACCGTCCGGGTCGGGGTGCCGGCGACGAACGCCAACTCGGCGATGGCGCGCAACGCGTAGTCGACCCGGGCGGAGAGACGCATACCTCTCAGGTTACGGCACTGTTTCCGGATCACGGCCCACGCCGGGCGGCCCAACCCGGGCAGCGGCGCACGCGGGGCGTCACCCGCCGACCCGGCGGAGCAACCCTTCCTGTACGGCGGTGGCGATGTGCCGGCCGTCGCGAGTGAACATCCGGCCGGTGGCCAGGCCACGCCCGCCCGCCGCCGACGGGCTCCAGCAGTCGTAGAGGAACCACTCGTCGGCACGGAACGACCGGTGGAACCACAGGGCGTGGTCCAGGCTGGCACCGACCACCCCGCCCGGACCCCACACCTCGCCGTGCACCGACAGCACCGAGTCGAGCAGCGTCAGGTCGGAGGCGTAGGTGAGCACGCAGGCGTGCAGCAGCGGGTCGTCGGGCAGCTTGCCGTCGACCCGGATCCAGACCCGCTGGTACGGGTCGGCCGGACGGTCACCGGGCGCGACCAGCCCCGGCTCACCGACGTAGCGCACGTCCATCGGACGCGGGATCACCGCCCAGACACCGAGCCGTTCGGGGTAGCGGGCGAGCCGCTCCGCCATGGTCGGCACCGCGTCCGGCGGCGGTACGTCCGGCGGCTGCGGCGCCTGGTGCTCCAGCCCTTCCTCGACATGGTGGAACGACGCCGACATGAAGAAGATCGGCTTGCCATGCTGGTAGGCCACCGAGCGGCGGACCGAGAACGATCGGCCGTCGCGGATGTTCTCCACCTCGTAGTCGATCGGCTGGGAACTGTCGCCGGGACGGACGAAGTAGCCGTGCAAGGAGTGGACCAGCCGCTGCGGATCGACGGTGCGACCGGCGGCGACCAGCGCCTGCCCGGCGACCTGCCCACCGAAGACCCGCTGCGGACCGACCTTCGGGCTGATCCCCCGGAACGTGGCCGGACCGGTCGGGGCCAGGTCGAGCACTTCGAGCAGGTGGTCGACGGCCGCCTGACCGCTGACCGGGCCGACCTGCCCCGCGTCCGACGGTGCGGAGCCGGCCGGGACCTGCGGAGCTGAGCCGGCCGGGACCTGCCCGGCCGGCTGGTCGCCCATGGTCACTGCAACGCCCGGGCCGCCGCGGCGTCGACCAGGGTGCCGAGCTGGTGCACCCGCAGCGTGTTCGTCGAGCCGGGCGTGCCGACCGGACTACCGGCGACGATCACCACGTACTCGCCGGGGTTGGCCCGGCCCAGGCCGAGCATGGCCTGGTCGACCTGGCGGAACATGTCATCGGTGTGCTGCACGAACGGCATCAGGAAGGTCTCCACGCCCCAGGAGAGGGCGAGCTGGTCGCGCACCTCGGCGACCGGCGTGAAGGCCAGCAGCGGCAGTTCGCAGTGCAGCCGGGACAGCCGACGCACCGTGTCACCGGTCTGGGTGAAGGCGACCATCGCCCGAGCGCCGATCGCCCGCGCGATCTGCGACGCCGCCGAGGTGAGCGCACCCCCGTGGGTACGGGGGTCGTGCTGCAGCCGGGGCACCGAGATCGAGCCGTTCTCCGTCGTCGTGACGATCTTGGCCATGGTGCTGACGGTGAGCACCGGGTACTTGCCGACGCTGGTCTCCCCGGAGAGCATCACCGCGTCGGTGCCGTCGAGCACCGCGTTGGCCACGTCAGAGGCCTCCGCCCGGGTCGGCCGCGAGTTCTCGATCATCGAGTCGAGCATCTGGGTGGCCACGATGACCGGCTTGGCGTTCTCCCGGCACAGCTGCACGGCCCGCTTCTGCACCAACGGGACCTCGTCGAGCGGCAACTCGACGCCCAGGTCGCCACGGGCGACCATGACCCCGTCGAACGCGTCGACGATGGCCTCCAGGTGGGTGACCGCCTCCGGCTTCTCGACCTTGGCAAGGACCGGGCGACGGATGCCCTCCTCGTCCATGATCGAGTGGACCAGCTTGATGTCCTCCGGCGAGCGCACGAAGGACAACGCGATCATGTCGGCGCCCAGCCCGAGCGCGAACCGCAGGTCCGCGGCGTCCTTGTCCGACAGAGCGGGCACGCTGACCGCGACGTTCGGCAGCGAGACACCCTTGTTGTTGCTGACCGGCCCACCCTCGACGACCAGCACCCGGATGTCGGGGCCGTCGACCGCGCTGACCTCGACGGCGACCTTGCCGTCGTCGATCAGCAGCCGGTCACCGGGGCGGACCTCCTGGGGCAGCTTGCGGTAGGTGCAGGAGACCCGCTCCCGGCTACCGAGGATGTCGTCGCTGGTGATGACGACCGAGTCACCGGTCCGCCACTCGTGCGGCCCGTCGGCGAACCGGCCGAGGCGGATCTTGGGCCCCTGCAGGTCGGCGAGGACGGCGACGGCCCGACCGGCGGCCTGGGCGGCCTCCCGGACCAGGCGGTACACCTGCTGGTGGTCGTCGTGGCTGCCGTGGCTGAAATTCAGCCGGGCCACGTCCATGCCCGCTTCCACCAGCCCACGGATCCGCTCCGGGGACGCAGTCGCGGGGCCAAGCGTACAAACGATCTTTGCGCGGCGTGTCACGCCCATGAGGCTAGTCTCTCCCCTTGATCGACCGATCGGCCGACCCTGTCAGATGTCCGAACGAAAGTGCCCACCAGCGCCCGGCGCTCCGCGGGACATCGTACTGGGACGGGCGCGGCGGCAGCGGTGGACCGGCGGGCATCGACGACCGCGTCATCAGGGTAGCGCGCCTGTTGACCATCGCGGTACGCCCGGCCGGGCGACGCGGCATCCGTTCGGCGGTCGTTCTCGCCCCCGTCACATTGATCCGGTTGACTGGTCGCCACCTCGACCGGAAGGCTGGCACGGTGACTCAGCGGCGACACACACCGACGGTGACCGGGCTGGCGGCGGTGCTCGCCGCGGTCCTTGCGACCGGGCTGGCGCCTGGGCCGGCGAGCGCCGGTCGGCCGACCATGGCACCCCGGCCGGTCAGTGCCGGCGGGCCGGACGACGTCCGGTTCGCCACCTTCAACGCCTCGCTCAACCGGGCCGCCGCCGGTGCCCTCGTGGCCGACCTGTCCACCCCCGGCGACCGGCAGGCAGCCAACGTCGCCGAGGTGATCCAGCGGGTCCGCCCCGACGTCCTGCTGATCAACGAGTTCGACCACGACCCGCAGGGCCGGGCCGTGGACCTGTTCCAGCGCAACTACCTGTCCCGGGGGCAGGGCGGTGCCGCGCCGATCCACTACCCGTACCGGTTCAGCGCACCGTCGAACACCGGCGTGCCCTCCGGGCACGACCTCAACCGCGACGGTACGGTCGGCGGCCCGGACGACGCGTACGGCTTCGGCGCCTTCCCCGGCCAGTACGGCATGGCGGTGTACTCGCGGCACCCGATCGACCTGCGGTCGGTGCGCACCTTCCAGACGTTCCGCTGGCGGGACATGCCGGGCGCGCTGCTGCCCGACGACCCGGCCACCGACGAACCGGGCGACTGGTACTCCCCCGCCGCCCTGGCCGATCTGCGGCTGTCGTCGAAGAGCCACTGGGACGTGCCGGTGCGCGTCGGCCGGCAGACCGTGCACCTGCTGGCCAGCCACCCCACCCCGCCGGTGTTCGACGGCCCGGAGGACCGCAACGGCCGCCGCAACCACGACGAGATCCGGTTCTGGGCCGACTACGTCCGGCCGGCCCGGTCCGGCTACATCTACGACGACCGGGGCCGCCGGGGCGGACTCCGACCGGGGGCCCGGTTCGTGATCGCCGGCGACCTCAACTCCGACCCGTACGACGGCGACAGCCTGCCCGGCGCGGCCCGGCAGCTCACCGGACACCCGCTCATCGACGACCGGCGGCCGCCGGCCAGCGCGGGCGGCCCGGCGGCGGCGCAGCGCCAGGGCGGCGCGAACCTGACCCACGTCGGCGACCCACGCTTCGACACCGCCGACTTCGCCGACGGCACGCCGGGCAACCTGCGGGTCGACTACCTGCTGCCCGCCCGGGGCCTGCCGGTACGCGGTGCCGGGGTGTTCTGGCCGACACCGGACGACCCGCTGTTCCGGCTGGTCGGCGACTACGACCCGGCGCTGCCCGGCGGGTTCCCCACCTCGGACCACCGCCTGGTCTGGCTCGACGTACGCCGCTGACCGGGTCAGGTGCGCCGCTGACCGGGCCGCGCGTGCCGCTGCGCACGCGCGGCCGACCGCCCAGGTCAGACGCAGGTGCCGCAGACCGGGTCGGGCGTGTGGTTACGCGTCGGGACCATCACCACCGGGATGTCGCGGACCCGTACGTCGTCGGTGCCGATCGGGACGACCGTGGTCACCCGGGGCAGCCCTGCCGTGTCGAGCCCGACGCAGGCCAGCCGGACCCGCCCGTCGAGCAGTACGCAGTGCGCCTGCGGATGGTCGGACTCCGACAGGGTGTCGGTCCGCACGTCGACGGTGGTGGTGAACCACGTCGGCCCGGTGGCGGCACCGTAGGCACGCAGCGGCGGATTCACCGTGTTGAAGGTCGCCTGACGACCGGTGTAGGTGAGCGTGGCGAACCGGGCACCGGCCGGCAGCTCGGCGCAGGGCTCGATCCACCCGGTCAACCGCACCCGGTTCACCGGGAACGGTCCGCCGACCGGCTCGACGGCGTGGCCGGTGAAGGCGGCGGTGGCGCACGACGCCGGGATCCAGGTCACCGTGCTCGCGCCGGCCGGCATCCCCGGCAGGCAGGCCAGCAGCGCGGCCAGCACGACGACGAACGCGGTGCCGCGGACCGTACGGCGCCCGACCGTACGGCGAGGTCCGGGCCGATCGGCCACAGTCGGGGTCATTGGGGACTCTCCTCGGTGTCGGTACGGCGATGCGGTGCCGCGGTGTGGGCCGCACCCAGGGCCAGCCCGAGTTGGAACCGGTTCGTCACGCCGAGCCGCTCCATCAGCGACCGGAGCACGTTCGACACCGACCGGGGGCTGATCCGCAGCTCCCGCGCGGCGGTGACGTCGGTGTGCCCCTGCGCGAGCAAAGCGACCAGCGCGCGCTCCCGGGGGTTGAGGTCGATCTGCGGCACAGCGCACTCCTGCAGGCTCTCGGCGTCGTTCCAGTGCTGCTCGAACAGCGCCACGAGCGCGGCGACGATCGGGGGTTGCGCCACCTCGAGGTAGCCGCGTTCGACGTCGTCGGGCGCGACGGGGAAGAAGGCGTACCTGCGGTCGACGACGAGCAGCTTGACCGGCAACGTCGCCGCCATGCGGTACTCGGGCAGGCACTGGGCCGGCTCCGACCGGTGCCGCACCACCGGTCCGGGCTCGGGTGGCTGCACCCCGAGGATCCGCATCCGCACGCCCCGGTCCAGCAGGGTGCGGTCCATCGGCGCGGCCGAGCGCAGCGCCTCGGCGTCGAACGTCTGCTCCGGGTGCATCGCGACATGCTCGTGGCGGGCCACCGCGACGAGTTCGGCGAGCCGGGCCCGGGTCGCCGCCCGGCTGGCCAGATGTCGTACGCCGTCGCCGAGTTGGTGCACGTCGACCCCGAGGGTGTCGGCGAGCCGGCGGACCGGCGCGGGACGTGTCGGGCCGGGCGGGATGGTCGTCGTCGGTCGGCGCACCGGTTCGGCCAGCGCCGACGGCGGCCTGGCCGCCCATCGCGGGTCTGCCGAGGTGGCGGACGGCCGACGGGCCACCGCGCCGATCGCGGCGAGTTCGTCGAGTGCGGCACCGACCCGGCGACGCGCCATGCCGAGCTCGCCGGCCACCTCGGAGACCAGCGCCGGGCCGGACCCGAGCAGGTGCCGGTAGATCAGGTCGGCGTCCGGGGAACGCCCACGACAGGTCAGTGACGGTACGGCGGTCCCGACCGCCGAGGGCCAGCGTGACTGCGGCATGGTCTTCCACCTCCCCCATGTGCCTGACCATGCAATCAGCAGATCGTCAGGGCGACAAGATCGTGACCTGACCGTGCCCGGAGCTTGCGGGATCCCGCAGCCCGGCGGATACCGGCCGCGACCCGACCGCCGCGCGCACCGTCGCCGTGACCGAGTCGGGCCGTGGTGCCCGGCGCGCCCGGCCCCCGATGCCGAAGGGTACCCGGCGACGCACGGTGCGTCCGTCCGCAACGGACACCTTCGCGATCACGAAGGTTTCGGCCTCGACTGATCTACCGACGCCATTTCCTTGAGCCGCGCCACGGCGCACCGGTAGACCAGGCAGTGGACGACCGACGGGACCGCGCGTGCCGTTGGCAACCGCCGGCAGAGGAGATCCTCGATGGCACACGTGGTCAGCGTGCTGACCGTCGCACCAGGCGTGGGCAGCAACGAGGTCTGGGACCTCGACAACGGCGAGACACTCGACTTCGGCACCTGCCGGTGCGGCGGCTGCCGTCGCACGGTGACCGTGTACGTGCCGGGCCCGGCCGCACTGCGGGGGCGCATCGTCGCCCATCTGGACCACTGGCGGGTCGACAACCCGGGCCCGACCAGCTTCCTCGTGGAGGACCTGGAACAGCCGCACAACACGATCACCGTCGTCGCCGGCCGGGCCGCCGTGGTCATCCCCTTCGAACTGGGCCGGGTACGGGCCGGTGCCGTCGCACTGCTGACCGTGTTCGGGCCGGAACCGGCGGCCGTCGACGTCTCGACGGTGCCGGCCTGCCCGTCCGATGGCGCGCGGGACGCCGGTGACCTGACCCCCGGTACCGGCTACTTCGAGGTGTTGCGGGTGCTGTGCGAACCCCGGCTGCGTGGCGAGTTCCACCGTCCCCTGGCCACCTCGGCGGAGATCGCCGCGACCCTCACCGGCCGGGGCAGCCCGATCAGCGCCCGGGCCGTCGACGCGCACATCTGCTACCTGGTCGGCAAGCTGGGACTCGCCGGTGTCCACGACGGGCTGCGTGCGCACCGGAGCTGGCGTAAGGAGGCCCTGGTCAGCGCCGCGCTGCGGTGGGGGCTGGTCGGCCCGCAGCACCTGCCGTGAACAGCCGATGCCGTACCGTTGCCCGGTTGTCACGTCGCGGCCCCGCGCACCCCGTCCCACCAGGCCCCGGCGCAGCCGGTCGCGGCGATCTGCCGTAGTCGCAGTCCCGCGTACAGGTCGATGAGCCCGTACTCCGGCACGGACCAGGCGGCTCCGCTGGCGTAGCCGGCGAGCGCGGATTCGGCGACGGCGGCCAGCCGCCGCCGGACCGGATCCGTCGACGGTGCCGTACCCGCCGCGTCATCGAGCAGGCAGACGACTTCGGCACCGCGCCAGACCTCGGTGGCCCGACCGGTGGCGATGCCCCGCCGCGCCGCGTCGATCAGCTGGTCCGGCTGCGGCAGTCCGGTCGGCACCTGGCAGGCGGCGGCCGCGACGTGCAGCAGCGCCGCGTAGTCGATGCCGACCCCGTCGGCGAGGTCGTCGACGACCCCGCCGGTCAGCTCCCGCAGGTGCTCCGCGCGTCGCTGCGCCCGGGCACAGTCGCCGGTCACCGCGTAGGCGTGCATCGTGACCGCCGCGTGGTGCAGCCCGTCGAACGTCACGTCGTCGAGCAGCCGCGCCGACAGCTGCGGCACCGCACCGGGGGTACGCAGCCCGAGCGCTTCGATCACCGCGTCGACCGCGAGTCCGTCCGACGGAGCCGGTCGCGGCGTCACCGACAGGTCGACACCGAGCAGCGCGCCGGTCGCCGGGGCGAGCACCGTGGTGAGCCCGGCACTGTCCACCGCGTACGGCACCCGGCCGACGGTCAGCAGGGCCATCTGCACCCGTCGCAGCAGTGCCGGCGGATAGCGCGGCGGTGCGGGATGCAGCAGGTCGAAGAAGGCCAGATCGTCGGGGTCGAGCCGCAGGGCACCGGCGTCGGCCTGCTGCTGCAGTGTTTCGACCGCCCGCCGGTGCAGCGCCGTCAGGTCGCCGGGCGGGCGGTGACCGGCGTCGGCCACCGTCGCGACCTCGACGAGCAGCGCCAATGTCCGCAGGTCGCCGCCGCCGATCTCGCCTCGGGAGCGGATGGCACCGAGGTAGCTGCCGACGGCGGTGTCGGCCGCGCCGGTCACCAGGCCTGGGTCGCCCTGGCACAACGGCCGGGCCGGCGTCGCCGGCAGCCAGCCGAAGGTGGTGTCCTCGCCGAGCCGGACGGGATCGGCCAGCCGCGCGGCCAGTTCGGCGCAGCTGCCGCGCGGCGGTGCCAGCGTCCGGTCACCGGCCAGGTGCCCGAGGCGCATCGCCCACAGCCGGTGCACCCCGGTCAGCTGCGGCGACCGGGCCAGCGCCGCGACCCTGGCCGCCACCGGCGGTGGGGTCGGCAGCGGCTCGTGACCGGCGGCGGCCAGGTCCCGGTTGAGCCGGTCCCACTGCCAGATGGCGAAGTACGCCGGATAGTCGGCGCTCTCGTCGCTGGCGACCGAGGGGTACCGGTCCAGGTAGGCGGCCCAGTCGGCGGTGGTGAGGCCGCGTACCCGGGCGAGCAGACCGGGATGGAGCTGGCCCCGGCGCTGCAGCGCCCCGGCGGCGGTCATCACGTGCCGCAGCTGTGGGCCGCCCTGCGGGTAGAGGACCTCCGCCGTGTCCGGCTGGCGGACCACCAGTGCCTCGAAGGCCTGCGCGATGTCAGGCGGGCCTGGCGGGGCCGCCGGCGCGCTGGCGGAGTGGTGGACGGTGAGTACGGCGGCCGTGGCGACCAGCGCCGCCGCCACGGCCAGGGCGACGACCAGTGGGGCCGACGCCAGGCGGCCCGACACCCGGGACGTACGCGACATGGGGATCCCTTCACCGATCGGCGACGGCCGAGGTGACGCGCACCCCGGCCGCACCCGCGCGCGGACTTCTAGCTCGACTTGCTGGCGTACGCCACGGTGTATCGGGTGTTGTTGCCGTTGATGAACCGGGCCTCGGCGTTGTAGTAGAACTTGTCGCTGCCGGAACCGACATAGATCCAGCCGGCCTGACTCACCCTGCGGTAGCTGCCCGACCCGGAACCGGAGTGGTAAGCCTTGCCGTTCATGACACCACCGCTGACCGTGCAGCCGGGCGGCCAGGAGATGGTGCAGCTGGTGAGGCTCGTGCCGGTGAGCTGCCAGGATACGGACACCCGGATGTTGCTGATCGTCACCGGGCTGGTGCCGCTGCATGTGTAGGAGTGTGCCTGGCCCCAGTTGTTGCCGACGACGAGTCGCTTCGACTGGAAGTCGACCGTGCCGCCGGTGACGACGTAGCCGCGGGCCCCGGACTTGAAGACTTGTAGGCGTACCAGCTCTGCGCCGCCGCGTTGGCCGGCGCGGCGACGACTCCCATGCCGACGGCCACGGCGACGGCGGCGAGCAGGCCGATGGCCGCCCGCCTGATCCGATGTCTCATGGTGAGCATCCCTTCTCGACGTCCCGGCCCGGTGGTGGGCGGGTGGACGGTGGAAGGCTCGCAGCGATCCGGCAGGCGGGTAATCCGCGACGTCACGGAGCTCTGGTGCTTGGCGTTCGGTCGTCCGGTGTGATAGATCCCGACGCGGTCGGTGTCGTGGCAGCCGGGGGGCCGGTCGGTGCCGCCGACTCAGTCGGTGCCGGTGGCCGCCAACGAGCCCGGCGGCCGGACGTCGCGGGACGCGATCGCCGACGTCGGGATCCGCGCCGGCCGCACCCCCATGTCGCGGCGCGCCCACCGGTAGAACTCGGCACGGGCCTGCCGGTAGTCGGCGAAGCCCTCCCGCCAGGCCTGCTCGTCGACGGGCTCGTCACCGGTGGCGAAGGCCTCCAGCCGCCACAGGGTCTCGGTCAGCGTCTGCGCGGCGGTGATCGTCGGTTCGTCGGCGAGCAGCAGGACCGACTCGAACTGCACCGAACGGTCCGACTCGGCCTGCCCGAGCAGGGCCAGACCCTCGTCCCGCCCGATCGGGCTGATGGCGGTCACCACGCCCCGGCTGGCCAGCACCCGGGAGGAGAGCAGCGCGATCCGTTTGGCGGTGGCGGCGAACTCGACGTAGCCGGCGAGTCGGCGTTCGTCCCACCGTACGGCCTGCTCCCGTTGCCAGCGGCTGCGCTCGGTCAGCCCGGTGCCGACGTAGGTCAGCACCCCGCCGACGACCACCGCGAGTATCGTCGGTAGATGCTCCACGAGCGACATCCTGGTCCTTCCCCGGTGGCCGGGCTTCAGAGTAGAAGGCGAGGTCGAGGGACGCCGTCCACTGCTGCCGGGACGCACGGGCCCGCCCTGCTGGCCCTCGGCTGCCTGCTGGCGCTCGGCGCGTGCACGTCGGTGCCGACCGGCGCAGCGGCGCCCGGGGCGGTCCCGGCACCGCCGGTGCGGCCATCGGTCACCGCCGCCCCGGCGCCGACGCTGGCCGCGCTGCCGGACCCGGCCACCAGCGCCCGGCCGGTGGTCGCCGTCACCGCCACCCGGGGGCCGGCGACGCTCGGCACCGTCGAACTGCACCCCGGGCAGCTGTGGATCAGTCTCGACTGCGTCGCCGACGACGGCCCCGGCCAGCTGGCGGTGATCCTGGAGTCGGGGTCGCGGATGGACATCGACTGCCCCGGCGACGAGGTGTACCTGACCCGCAACCTCGATCAGGACCACCCCGGCGGGCCGACCGGCATCCGGGTCGAGGCCGGCCCCGACGTGCGGTGGAACCTGCTGATCGAGCAGTGACCGGCTAGCCTGCGACGATGACCACCTGCGTGTTCTGCCGGATCGTCGCCGGGGACTCCCCCGCCTGGCGGGTCGTCGACTCCGCCGCCGGCGTGGCGTTCCTGGACACCCGTCCGGTGTTCCGTGGACACGTGCTGGTCAGCCCGCGTCCGCACGTGGTCACGCTGACCGATCTGCCGCCGGCCGCGCTGCCGGACTACTTCGCGCTGGTGCAGCGGGTGGCGGCGGCGGTCGAGGCCGGTCTCGGTGCGGGCGGCACCTTCGTGGCGATCAACAACCGGGTGTCGCAGTCGGTGCCACATCTGCACACCCACGTCGTACCGCGAACCAAGGGCGACGGGCTGCGCGGCTTCTTCTGGCCGCGCAGCCGCTACGCCGACGACGCCGAGGCCCAGTTGTACGCCGAGCGGATCGCCGCCGCGCTGCCGCCGACCGCCTGATCAGCCCTGCCGGCGACCGCCTGATCAGCGGATCGTCAGCCGGACCACCGTGTACGGCAGCACCGGGTCGCTCGCCCCGTACTGGAAGTTGACCACCAGCAGGTCCCGGCCGTCGAACGCCGCCGTCGACGGGCCGTGCAGCCGGGGGTCGGTGACCCGGGCCAGCAGCGTCGCCCGACCGGCGGACGGGTGCAGCCGCAGCACGTTGACCGTGTTGCCGTCGCCGTCGAGGTTGCTGACCGCGTACAGCAGGTCGCCGCGCATCAGCAGGCCGTCGCCGTGCACCGTCGCGCCGCCAAGGTCGATCGCGGAGACGGTACGTCGCCGCAGGTCGACGCGGTGCAGCGCACCGTCGTTGTAGTCGGCCACGATCAGGTACCGCTGGTCGGGGGTGACCACCAGCCCGTTGAGGTTGAACCCGTCGTCGTAGTCGATGCTGGTGCCCCGCAGGTCGAGGAACGGCCGCAGCGGTACGGTCATCCCGCCACCGCCACGCAACTGCCGGGCGGTGATCCGGTAGAGGGTGGGCTGGAACGAGTCGGTGACGTAGACGTCGCCGTTGGCGGCCAACGCCACGTCGTTGAGCATCGGGTTCGCGGTGCCGGTGGCGAAGCGGTGCAGCAGGGCGCCGCTGCGGGTGTCGTAGACCCAGACGTAGCCGGTGCCACCGCCGGCGACGATGAGCCGCCCGGCGGCGTCGACCTTCATGCCGCCGGCCGTGGTGCGGCCGTCGGCGGCGTTGCCGGGCAGCCAGACCGAGGTCCGCGACGAACGGACGTCGCCCCGGTAGATCCGGCCGTCGGTCAGGCTGCTGACGTAGAAGTACGGCCCACGCGGGTCGCGGGCGATACCTTCGGGGTAGGCGTCGTCGCCGGCCAGCACGTAGCTTCCGGGCCGGTGGTGCTGGTGCTGGTGGTGGGATGCCGCCGAGGCGATGCCGTCGGCGATCGGTGCGGCCACCGCCGGGGTCGTCGGCCCGGCGGCGAGTACGCCGGCCGTCGCGGCGACGGCGGTGGCGGCGGCGAGCAGTCGAGTGGTGTGCACTGTGGTCCTTCCGGTTGTCGGTCGATTCGAGCCTCACCGGCGGAAACACCCACAACAAGATCGCCTGGGTATGGCGGGATACCGTGCTGGTATGTCGGTCGATCTGCGGGTCATGCGCTACGTCGTCGCCGTCGCCGAGGAGGGCAGCTTCGAGGGCGCGGCACGGCGGTTGCACATGGCGCAGCCGCCGTTGAGCCGGCAGATCCGCGACCTGGAACGGCAACTCGGCGTACCGCTGTTCGACCGGCGGCCGACCCGGCTCACCGACGCGGGCGCGGCCTTCGTGGCGTCCGCCCGCCGGGTGCTCGACGACGCCGAGTCGGTGGTACGGGTGACCCGGGCCGCCGGCAGCGGGCAGACCGGGACGGTACGGCTCGGGGTGGTCGCCAGCGCCGCCGCCGAGGTGCTGCCCCGTCTGCTGGCGGCGCTGCGGGTGACGCATCCGCAGATCACCGTACGGACGCAGGAGGCGTGGCCGGCCGAGCTGGATGCCGGGCTGCGGGCCGGCCGGTTCGACCTGGTGCTGACCCGGGGGCTACCGGCTCGATCCGATGTAGACAGGTGCACCGTACGCCGGGAACCGTTGGTCGCCGTCGTCGACGCCGGGCATCGGCTCGCCCTGCGGACAGATGCCGGACCGGACGACACCGGACCGGACGGCGTCGGGTTGGCCGACCTGGCCGGCGGTCGGCTCAGTCTGCCCCCGGAGGAGTTGGCACCGGGATACCGGTCCGCCGTCCTGGCCGCCTGCGTCCGGGCCGGGGTGGTCGTCGAGATCGCCGACTGCGCACAGCTGGGGTGGCGGCGGGTCGGGCTGGCCGACGAGAACAGTTTCGCGCTGGTACCCCGGTCCCTCGCCACACTGCCCACCATGGACGGCGTGGTCCTCCCGTTGACCGACGAGGTGGCCGCCCCGGACCTGGAGCTGGTGTGGCGGCGGGACGCGACGCCGCCGGCCGGGCTGGCACTCGCCACGGTCGTCGGACGGCTCACCCGCGACCAGCGCCGGAAACGGCGGGCCGCCACGACATCGCTGGCGTGACCCGGCAACCGCCCCAAGTTCGGCGAGGAGCGTTCTCATCGTGGATCGTCGATGTTTTCCTGTCCAGAACGGATCGAATCCTGGGGAGGAGCAACTCGAATGGTGTCGAAACGAGCCGGGGTGCTGGTGGCGGCGACGCTGCTGGCCCTGGCACCGGCCGTACCGGCGGTCGCCGCCGTACCCGAAGCGACGGTCCACGCGGTCGGCGGCCCGACCGCGGTCGCCAACTCCTACATCGTCGTCCTGGCCGACACGGCCGCCGCCACCAGCACGGTGGACCGTACCGCCCGGGCGGTCGCCGACCGGCACGGCGGCACCGTCGCCCGCAACCTGGCGCCACGCCCTGCACGGCTTCGAAGCGCACCTGACGCCGCGCCAGGCCCGCCGGCTCGCCGCCGATCCCCGTGTCGACTCGGTCACCCAGAACCACACCGTGACCGCCGCCGACGTGCAGACGCCCGCACCCTCCTGGGGGCTGGACCGCATCGACCAACGCAGCCAGCCACTCGACGGTAGCTTCAGCTACCCACGGGTCGCGCCGGTCGTCCGGGCGTACGTCATCGACACCGGGATCCGGATGTCGCACACCGAGTTCACCGGCCGGGTCCGGGCCGGGCGCGACACCATCGACAACGACGACGACCCGACCGACTGTCGCGGGCACGGCACGCACGTCGCCGGTACGGTCGGCGGCACGACGTACGGTGTGGCCAAGAACGTGGAGCTGGTCGCCGTACGGGTGCTCGACTGCAACGGCAACGGCAACGTCGCCACCGTGATCACCGGCATCGACTGGGTCACTGCCGATCACGATCCGGGTGAGCCGGCGGTGGCGAACATGAGCCTCGGTGGGCCCGCCTACGCCCCGATGGACGAGGCGATCGCCCGCTCCACCGCTGACGGCGTCACCTACGTCGTGTCCGCCGGCAACGACAGCGGCGCCGACGCCTGCGGCTACTCCCCCGCCCGGGCCCCGCAGGCGATCACCGTCGCCGCCACCGGCCCGGACGACACCCGCGCGGCGTTCTCCAACATCGGCGGCTGCGTCGACATCTTCGCCCCCGGTGTCGACATCGTCTCCGCCGGCATCACCGACGACACCGCCGCCCGTCCGGCCAGCGGCACCTCGATGGCCGCTCCGCACGTCGCCGGCGCGGCCGCGCTGATCCTCGCCGAACACCCCGACCACACCCCGGCCCAGGTCACCGCCGCGCTGCTCGACCGCGCCACCCCCGGCGTGGTCGGCAACCCCGGTGCCGGCACGACCGACCGGCTCCTCTACGTCAACGACACCACCCCCGGCCACGACTTCACCCTCGCCGCCGGCCCGGCCCAGGCCACCGTCACCGCCGGCGGCACCGCCGCCACCACCATCACCGCGACCGTCACCGCCGGCACGGCGCAACCTGTCGCCCTGAGCGCCGCCGGGCTGCCTCGGGGTGCCACCGCCACCTTCACCCCGTCCACCATCGACTCGACCGGCACCACCACGCTGACCGTCTCCACGACTGCCATCACCGCCGCCGGCACGTACCCGGTCGTGGTCTTCGGCACCGGCGCCACCGCCACCCGGATGGTCAGGTTCACCCTCACCGTCGAGGCGCTCCCGGGTTGCGTCGGGTCGAACGACACCGACATGCCGCTGCCGTTGTTCGGCGGGACCGTCGACGTGCCGATCACCATCGCCGGCTGCGCCGGCACCGCAGCCCACAACAGCACCGTCGCGGTCAAGATCGTGCACAGCGGAATCCATGATCTGCAGGTGGACCTGTACGCCCCGGACGGCACCCGGCACTTCCTGCTGTCCCGCACCGGTCTGGGGACAGGTCCGGACGTGGACCACACGTTCACCTACGACCTGTCCGGCTCCACCGCCAACGGGACCTGGATCCTGCGGGTCATCGACGGAGGCCCGATGGGCACCGGGTTCTTCGATTCCTGGACGCTCGACCTCGCCGGAGCCGACCTGCCCGTCCCGGTCTGCGGCGGCCAGGCCACCGCCGACGTGCCGATCGGGGAGCTCAGCACCGTCGAGAGCCCGATCACGGTGACCGGATGTTCCCGGGCCGCGAGCCGCAACAGCTACGTGGACGTCCGCGTGGTGCACCCCTGGTCACGGCATCTCAGTTTCGACCTGGTCGGCCCGGACGGGCAGGTGTTCGGGCTGCAGGGTGTCAACGGGATGGGGATTCCGAACATGTTCCGGACCTTCGTGGTTGATCTGTCCGGGTACCCGAGCGCCAACGGCACCTGGAAGTTGCGGGTCGCCGACCACTACTGGGGCGAGTCGGGCCCGGCGTACATCGACGGCTGGCGGCTCACCATCTGACCCGAAGCCGTTGACACCCATCGATCTATTTCGTTAGCGTTAACAACGACGGACTTCATTGGGGAATGAGGGATCGGTCGGCCCGGTCTCCGCCGTACGGCCTCGGGCAGGGGTCGGTCGGTGAGAGCGCGCACACGGGCTGTCCGGCCGGTGTCGTCGCGGGCCCGCCTCCTCGCGCGGGCCCGCGACGGCCCGTCTGACCGTCCTTGGCACCCGCACCCCTGGAGACCACGATGCCTGACGTCACCCGACGGAGACTCCTCACCGCCGGCGCGGCCGGCGCGGGGGCCATGCTGCTGCCGACGGGATGGACGGCCCTCGCCCGCGCCGATCCGGCGACGCCGGCACAGGTGCTCGCCGCCGGTGACATGGCGCTCTGGTACGACGAGCCCGCCGGCACCGACTGGCTGCGCGCGTTGCCCGTCGGCAACGGCCGACTCGGCGCGATGGTCTTCGGCAACGTCGACACCGACCGGCTGCAGCTCAACGAGGACACCATCTGGGCGGGCGGCCCGTACGACTCGGCCAACCCGCGCGGTGCCGGCGCGCTGGCCGAGATCCGCCGGCTGGTCTTCGCCGACCAGTGGAGCCAGGCACAGAACCTGATCAACCAGACCATGATGGGCACCCCCGGCGGACAGCTGGCCTACCAGCCGGTCGGCAACCTGCGGCTCGCCTTCGGCAACGCCAGCGGGGTGTCGCAGTACCACCGCGCCCTCGACCTCACCACGGCGGTCGTCACCACCAGCTACGTCCAGAACGGTGTGCGGTACCAGCGGGACGTGTTCGCCAGCGCCCCCGACCAGGTGATCGTCGCCCGCCTCACCGCCGACCGGGCCAACGCGATCACCTTCACCGCCACCTTCGACAGCCCACAGCGGACCACCGTCTCCAGCCCGGACTCCAGCACCATCGCGCTCGACGGCACCTCCGGCACCATGAAGGGCGTCACCGGCAGGGTGCGGTTCCTCGCCCTGGCGAACGTCGTCGCCACCGGCGGCACGGTCAGCAGCTCCGGCGGCACCCTGCGGGTGTCCGGCGCCACCAGCGTCACGGTGCTCGTGTCGATCGGCTCCAGCTACGTCGACTTCCGCACCGTCGACGGCGACTATCAGGGCAGCGCCCGCAACCGGCTGGCCGCCGCCCGTACCGTCGGGCACGACCAGCTGCGCAGCCGGCACCTGGCCGACTACCAGGCGTTGTTCAACCGGGTGTCGATCGACCTGGGCCGTACGGCGGCGGCCGACCAGCCGACCGACGTCCGGATCGCCCAGCACGCGAGCGTCGACGACCCGCAGTTCTCCGCGCTGCTGTTCCAGTACGGCCGGTACCTGCTGATCTCCTCGTCACGGCCCGGCACCCAGCCGGCCAACCTGCAGGGCATCTGGAACGACTCGATGACCCCGCCGTGGGACTCGAAGTACACGATCAACGCGAACCTGCCGATGAACTACTGGCCCGCCGACACGACGAACCTGTCCGAGTGTTTCCTGCCGGTCTTCGACCTGGTCCGGGACCTGGCGATCAGCGGCGCGCGGACCGCGCAGGCACAGTACGGCGCGGGCGGCTGGGTGACCCACCACAACACCGACGGGTGGCGGGGCTCCTCGGTGGTCGACGGCGCGTTCTGGGGCATGTGGCCCACCGGCGGCGCGTGGCTGGCCACCCTCGTCTGGGAGCACTACCAGTTCACCGGTGACGTCACGTTCCTGCGCACCAACTACCCGGCGATGAAGGGCGCGGCCCAGTTCTTCCTCGACACCCTGGTCACCCATCCGACGCTGGGATACCTGGTCACCAATCCGTCGAACTCCCCCGAGATCGCCCACCACGGCGACGCCAGCGTCTGCGCCGGGCCCACCATGGACAACCAGATCCTGCGGGACCTGTTCGACGGGGTCGCCCGGGCCAGCGAGGTCCTCGGCGTGGACCCGACGTTGCGGACCCAGGTACGGGCGGCCCGGGACAGGCTGGCGCCGATGCGGATCGGCTCCCGGGGCAACATTCAGGAGTGGCTGGCCGACTGGGTCGAGCCGGAACGCAACCACCGGCACGTCTCCCACCTCTACGGGCTGCACCCCGGCAACCAGATCACCCGGCGGGGCACGCCCCAGCTGTTCGAGGCCGCCCGCCGGACCCTGGAAATCCGGGGCGACGACGGCACTGGCTGGTCACTGGCTTGGAAAATCAACTTCTGGGCCCGGCTGGAGGACGCCGCCCGGTCCCACAAGCTGCTGCGTGACCTGGTCCGCACCGACCGGCTGGCGCCGAACATGTTCGACCTGCACCCGCCGTTCCAGATCGACGGGAACTTCGGGGCGACCTCCGGGATCGCCGAGATGCTGCTGCAGAGCCACAACGGCGAACTGCACCTGCTGCCGGCGCTGCCGACCGCCTGGCCGACCGGGCAGGTGGCCGGGCTACGGGGCCGGGGCGGTTACACGGTCGCGATGGCGTGGCGCGCCGGCCAGGCCGACGAGTTTCACGTCCGCGCCGACCGCGACGGCACCGTACGGCTGCGGGCCCGGCTGTTCACCGGCAGCTTCACCCTCACCGACGTCGACGACGGCAGCACCCCGGGCAGCACCCGGCCCGAGACCGACGTGGTCGCGTTCGCCGTCCGCGCCGGACACACCTACCGGCTCGCCCGCCCCGGCGCGTCGCCGTCACCGACGCCGACCCTGTCGCCCAGCCCGTCCCCGTCGGTCTCGCCCAGCCCGTCCCTCTCCCCGACGCCGACCCCGAGTCCGAGCAGCTCTCCCCCGTCGTCCGGAGCGCGGGCGACGTACGCGGTCACCGGCTCGTGGCCCGGCGGCTTCCAGGGCGAGGTCACCGTGACCGCCGGGACCGCACCGATCCAGGGCTGGGCCGTCACCTGGACCTTCACCAACGGTCAGGCGATCAACCAGCTCTGGAACGGCACCCACACCCAGAGCGGCGGGAACGTGCGGGTCACCAACGTGTCCTACAACGGGTCGCTGCCCGCCGGCGGCTCCGCCACCTTCGGCTTCCTCGCCAGCGTCAGCGGGACGAACAACCCACCGACCAACATCACCTGCACGACGACCTGACCACGCGGGTGCGGACCGGCCACGACGATGCTCCGGGGTCAGCGGCGGTAGATCGTCATCGAGTGACCGACCTGGTCGATCGGCTCACTGCTATCGATCAGCTCGCGCAGCTGCCCGCCGGCCGTCGCCACCCAGGTGTTCGACACCACCAGCAGGCCGCGTACCTCATCGGGTGCCGCCTCCCGTGGATCGGATGCGGTGATGCCGTAGTACTCCGGCACGCCGGCACCCTTGTAGGCCAGCCACACCTGCTCGTCCGGGTAGCGCTGGCGCAGCCGGTCCGCCAGCCGGCCCAGGTCCTGCCCCCAGTCCACATTCGAGTCATGCAGGTGCTGGTACGTCCGGGCCGGGCCGCCGAACGCCTCGTTGGCGTAGGGCAGATAGAACGGGAACGCACGCACCGAACTGACCGCGACCAGCACGACCAGCACCGCCGCCACCGGCCGGGCGACCCGGGCGGCGACGGTCGGCCACCGTACGGCCGTCACGGCGGCAGCGGCGACGGCCAGGAAGACCGGGATGAAGATCGCGTACCGCACACCGAGGTCGCGCGAGCCGGTCATCGCGGCCGCCATCAGCACGGCCGCCGGCACCAGCAGGTACGCGGCTGCCGGGCGCAGCCGGGGCACCGCCAGCAGCGCGGCCGCACCGACCAGCCACAGCACCAGCGCGGCGAGCGGCGTCTTCACCAGCAACGCGGCCGGCAGGTAGTACCAGAGGTGGCCGGAGTACGTCTCGCCAAACAGATAGCCGCCCCACGCCCAGTCCTCGAAGCCGAACTGGATCAGCATGCCGTCGCGGAACGAGCCGGGAAACGGCAGCCAGTCGACGACCGTGGCACGTAACCCGTCCACTGTCGGCAGCGTGTCGGGTGCTGGCCGCTGCAGCCGGGGGTCGACGACCAGGTAGCTGGCCCACACGGTCGCCACCGCGAGCAGCCCGGTCCCGCCGGCGCCCGCGCCGGCGTCGGCGAGCCGGCGGACCCGGGGCAGCGTCGGCCGGGCGTGCCAGGCCGACCAGGCGGCCAGAGCCAGGAGTACGGGCACCGCCGCCAGCGCGCTCATCTTGGTGGCCAGCGCCGCCCCGAGTGTCAGGCCGGCGGCTGGCAGATACACCCAGGGCCGTCGCCGGGACCGCCACAGCAGCCAGGCCGAGGTGAGCAGGAACCCGGCGGCCGGCACGTCGAGGGTGGCCAGGGAGCCGTGCGCGATCACGTCGGGGGTGAAGGCGTACACCGCCAGGGCCACCAGGGCACCAGCCCGGCCGGTCAGGTCCCGGGCGAACGCGAAGACCACCAGCCCGAAGCCGAGGGTGAGCAGGATCATCGGCAGCCGGGCCAGCAACAGCAACCGGTCGGCGTCGTTGCCGGCCTCGTACAGCACGTGCCGGCCGAGGTCGGACTGGTTGCCCCGGAAGGTGGAGTCGATGTGCGGGTCGGCGAACACCAGGCCGGCCCCGATGATCAGCTTGCCCAGCGGTGGATGCTCCGGGTTGACCTGCAGGCCGCCGCCCTGCTGGTACAGCGCGGCCGCGCCCACGTACACCGGCTCGTCGATGGTCGGTGCCTGCGCCAGTGCGGTGGTCACCATCGCGAACGCCATCTGGCCCAGCAGCACGACCACGACCAGCGGATACCACCAGCGCCGGTGCCGCCGCAGCCACCCGGTCCGGTCCGAGTCCTGCTTCGCTGGCGCTGGACGGTCATCCGAGACGATGGGTACATCCTGGTCGAGGACTCCCGGCTTGCGCAAAAGACTCACGGGCAGCCAGCCTACCCGGCGACTCTGCTGCGACCGTCCTGCGCGGACCGGCCAGAGACCGTCCTGCCGGTGCTGTCGCGCCGAAGGGGCCTCCGGACCCTTGATCCTGTTCCGGCGTGATCCTCCTGTGGGATTTTGATCCTCCAGGAGGATAAGACTGGGACGAAGTTGGTCCCCGCAGTCCGCTGGCGGCCGTCGGTCACCCCGTCAACAGCCCGCAGGCGGTGGACGCCACACACCGGCGGGCCCGGTGACTTGCTCGAGCAGTCACCGGGCCCGCCGGATCATCGTGGCCGTCGGGTCAGGCGCAGATCGCCTGGATCGCCAGGCCGTCGGTGGGAACACCGGTCAGCGACAGACGGACCGAGGTGAGCCCGGCGTCCGGGTACAGCGAGCTCAGGAAGGTCTGCCCGGCGGCACCCGGTTCGGTCGACCCGCCGACCGAGTGCACCTTCCCGGTGCTGGAGGCACAGGAGTAGCTCGGCCCGGCGCGCCGCACCGGAGCCGGCCGAGGTGGTACGTGGGTTCCTGACCACCCGGCTGAGGCGAGGCGCTGGCCGCCATCGAGTTCCCGGCGGAGGCCGAGCAGGCCGCGACACAGTTGGCGAACGCCGTCGGGGCCGGCAAGAACCTGATGGTGAACCGGCCGGGTATTTCACGAGATGCCCCCATGGCGTCCATCCTCGACGATCTGCGGCCCAGGATCGAGGCCGCAACAGCCGAACGCGAACAGGCGTTGCGCGAGGCGTTGGGCAGCCCCGTAGCGCGCACGCCACGCCGTGGGACGCCAACTGGCGTACGGCCGACTGGGAGTCCGGACAGCGCTGCCGTCCGCCGGTGGCGACCCTGGGTCCGCTCGGATCTCGGGCGGGCCCAGGATCGCCGATCGGATCGTCAGCCGCTGGACTCGGCCGGCGAGCCGCAGGCACTCAGCGCAACCCTCGCCCCGACCAGCAGGGGAACTGCCAGTCGAGGCGATCGTCGGGTCAGCATTGACTTTAGACGCCGCCGAATTCCCATCGGTCGCGGTGCGCGGATGGCAAGCTCAGCCAGTCACCACGCGCGTACGGCTCGGAGGGTCGATCTCCGGGCCACCCGCCCACTACTCCGGCGCGAACTGCTTGTACTGTTGACAGAAGAAACCGTAGAACCAGTCGGTCTGCTTATCCTGCTTCCACGATTTGATCAGCTCGGCCTGGTCAGAGCTGTTCCAGATCTCGACCGAGGCCAGCTCGTTGGTCGATGGACACTTCGGGTATGTCGCGACCAGCGCCGACCAGCTGGTGATGGTACGATTTTTGACCTTTTCGACAGCAGAGGCGGCCTGCCCCAGGTTTTCGGCGATCTCTGCCCTCATCCGCTCCAGCTCCGCATGATCTGACACCTCCAACGTCAGAAACGCTCGAACCTTCCCGTACTTCTCCGCGAAAAACTGATCAGCGCTCTTTTCCAAGTCAACACCGGTTTCCTCACGGAATTCCCGTATCCCCGCCGCCACGAGACCCTGTCCGCTATCGCTGGCATCACGCAACCCACCTGGCAGCGCATACAGTCCAGCCCCATTGAGCTTGGCACCGTCAGGAATCAGTTTTCCTTCAAAAAAGTATCCTTTGTCCCTCTTCTTGACCACCAGCAGATAGATACTTTTCCGATCTTCCGCAAGCGCGTTTATTAGCACATACACCTGCATGCCCTCTCCGTCCTTTCTTTCGCTCAGGCCGAGGCCGGCGATCCGAGCGTCTCCGCGAACTTCATGTAGATTTGCTTGGTGGTCTCGATCTGCTGAATGAACGGCATGCTATTGGTGTCGAACACGGCGGCGAGCTGTCGCTCGTACATGTACAGGAAGGTGTTCAGGTGCACCTTGCTGAGGTCGACTGTCGACTTGACGGCAGAGAACGCACTCACCGACTCAACGTTGCTCTTCAATCCTGCAACGGCGATTTTGCGGCGCCACGACCGCAGGTCGATGCGGATGATCGACATTCCCTCGGTGAGCAGATAGTACTGGTGCAGCGAGTCCTCCGATGCCTCGCCCGCACCCAGGAAAGCACTGAGCGCAGTGGAGATCAGGGATGTCACGCCGTTGATGATGCTGTCGGCACTGCCGGAGCAGAAGCCGCGCAGCGCGCTCGACACATTTTCCGAGATGTTGGCATCCAATCCCTCCTTGGCGTACGCATGATGTTGCTCCGCGATGGCGAGGATCGATTCGATCGGCACGGTCCGATTCTCGGCGGTGCCAGCCGTACGCAGATCCGCCAGGATCTGCTGGGTCATGGCCCGCCCTTTCTCCTCAGCCAGCGATGCGAGCGCATCCAGTAGCGCCCGTTCTTTGGCGACCTCGTCATCGTTTCCGACAATCCTGTTGGCGGCAGCACGAATTGCACCCACCACGCCCACCTTCCGTCACGGACTCGCGTGACCGGCCAACGCGACGCCCCCAGGAGTTCTATTCCGGCCGACAATTAACACTATATGAGTCAACAAAGCTCGTTCATTGACGAGCGGAAACTTGGGGACACTTGCGTCGATCCGACAGCCCGGACGCTGCAATCCGATTGCCGACCCGCACCAGGGCCCGATCCTGCCGGACGCCCACGACCCGCCCACGACCCGGCCGGCACCCGCCTGGCGCAGCCGGCCAGGTCGCTCAGCTGAGCGACTGGGCGCCGATGACGGACAGCAGGTGCAGCTTGTCGTGGCTTTCGCTGCCGGGGATGGCGGTGTAGACCATCAGCGAGTGGGCCTGACCGGGGTCGACCAGCCGCTGGCAGGTCAACTCCAGTGCGCCGACCTGCGGGTGGACGAAGTGTTTGACGTCGTGCGGGCGGACGCCGATCTCGTAGGCGTCCCATGCCTGGCGGAACTCCTCGTTGCTGTCCAGGAGCAGCCCGGCCAGGTGCGCGGCCTGGGAGTCGGGGCCGCGCAGCGTGACGATCTGCCGCAGGCCCGAGGCGTACATCCGGGTCAGGAACGGGTGTTCCTCCGGCGCGTAGCGGTCCCGGGCGGTCGGGTCGGTGAACCACCGGTAGCCCGAGCTGCGGGCCGGACCGGTGAACCGGGTGGTGTCGCCGGTGAGGGCGACCCCCAGCGGGGTCTGCCGCAGCGTCTCGCCGAGCTCGGTGACGATCTCCGCCGGGGTGTCGGCCAGCCGGTCGAGGACCCGCAGCAGGCCGGGGCTGATGTGTTCGTTGATCCCGCCGCCGCCACGGGCCGGTGGTTGGTGTCCGGCGAGGCGGAACAGGTGGTCCCGTTCGTCGAGTGACAGGTGCAGACCCTGGGCGATCGAGGCGAGCATCTGGCCCGACGGCTGCGGCCCGCGTTCGCGCTCCAGCCGGGAGCAGTAGTCGGTCGACATGTGACACAGGGCCGCGACCTCCTCCCGCCGCAGCCCGCTGGTGCGTCGGCGGGGGCCGCGCGGCAGGCCGACGTCCTCCGGTTGCAGCGCCTCGCGGCGACTGCGGAGAAACTCGGCCAGCCCGGCGCGGTCGATCATCAGAGTGCCTCCTTCGCTGTTCTGCCTCGTTTCTACCGTCCGTGGCCGGCGGGAACCACGGATCGCCGATCCGCCCCTGCGGCGGGACCGACGGGCCGCCGGCCGACACAGCGGCGGCAGGGGGCCGCCGGCCGGTGGGGGGCGGCCGGAGCCGGGGATCGGCAGGCCGTGGTTGCGGTGCCGGCGACGCCTGAGGATCGGTGGGTACCCGACGAAGGAGACGCACCATGGCACGGCGAACGATCGACATCACGATTCCCGACCTGTCCGGGAAGCGGGCGCTGGTCACCGGCGCGAGTGACGGGATGGGTCTGGTGATCGCCACCCGGCTGGCCGCCGCCGGCGCAGAGGTGATCATGCCGGTGCGGAATCGCCGCAAGGGTGAGGCGGCGATGTCGGTGATCCGGTTGACGGCCCCGCGCGCCGACGTCTCGCTGCGCGACCTCGACCTGTCGTCGCTGGCGTCGGTCACCGCCCTCAGCGAGACCCTGCTCGCGGAGGACCGACCGATCCACATCATGATCAACAACGCCGGGGTGATGACCCCGCCGCACCGGCAGACGACGGCGGACGGGTTCGAGCTGCAGTTCGGCAGCAACCACCTCGGCCACTTCGCGCTGGTCGGCAACCTGCTGCCGCTGCTGCGGGCGGGGCGGGCCCGGGTGACCTCGCAGGTCAGCATCGCGGCCCGCAGCGGCACGATCAACTGGGACGATCTGGACTGGGAGCGCACCTACCACGGGCAGCGCGCCTACAGCCAATCCAAGATCGCGTTCGGGTTGTTCGGGCTGGAGCTGGACCGCCGCAGCCAGGCCGAGGGCTGGGGCATCACCAGCAACCTGTCCCACCCCGGGGTGGCTCCGACCAGCCTGCTCGCCGCCCGCCCGGAGGTCGGTCGCGCCAAGGACACCCCGCAGGTACGGCTGATCCGTGCCCTGTCGGCCCGGGGCATCCTGCTCGGCACCGTCGAGACCGCGGCCCTGCCCGCGCTGCTCGCCGCGACGTCGCCCACCGCGAAAGGCGGTGTGCTGTACGGGCCGAGCGGCCTGGGCAACCTGGGCGGCCCGCCCGTGGAGCACCGGACCTACTCCCCGCTGCTCACCGAGGACGCCACCCGGGTGTGGCAGGTCTCGGAGCAGCTCACCCGGACCAGGATCCCGGCTGCCTGACGTCACCGAGGTGACTCAGCCGCCGGGTCCGGCGGACCAGGTCCGCCGGACAAGTCCGGCGTACGGTGACACGGACCCGACGGCTGATGCACGGCTACCCGGTGAGCTGCGCGGCGTCGCCCGGCCCGGTCGGCGGCGGGTCACTGCCGACGATGCGCCAGTCGCCGTTGATCGGCGGCAGAGCCAGGTCTGCCTTGAGGATCGTGATGCCGAAGATCTTCAGGCGCAGCGACAGCGCCCCGGTCAGGTCGAATCCGGCGTAGAGGCCCCACTGTGGTGGCGCCACGGTGGCGTCGACGGCCGCCCGCAGGTACGGGGCGAACTGTCCGGTGACGCCGGCGGCGTCGTACAGCAGCACGGTGAGGTCGGCGCCGATGGTGGCCCGGAAGTCGCCCCGGCCGGCGATGGCCGGCACGAGGTTGCCCTGGGTCGTGGATTCGTGGCGGTTCAACGTCTTCCAGCCGGTCCGCGAGTCGTAGGCCGCGCCGAGCGCGACCTCGCCCACGGTCGACTGGACGGCGTCGATGCTCAGGTCGCCGGCGGCGGTCAGCCGGTAGAAGTAGGTCAACTCGACCGTCAGCACGACCGGCACCGGCCCGATCCACAGGGTGTGGTTGAGCCGCACCTCGGCGAAGGGCAGCCGCAGGGCCTGCTTGCCGGTGTCGGTCAGCCCGTCGAGCTTCGCCTGGACCTGCCAGCCGTACCGGTAGGTGCCGCCGACGCCGACCTCGGCCTGGTAGGGCCGCTGTCCGTCGACGTTCTTCCGGCCGTACGAGAAGATCAGCTCGGGGGTGAAGCCGACCCAGCCCTTGAGTACGGGAGTCGCCGAGTCGACGCCGGTGATGCCCGGCACCCCGGGCAGTGGGATGTCCATCACCAGCATCAGCCCGCCGTCCTCGGTGCGGACCGGGCTGAACACCTGGCCGGGTGGCAGGGTCGGGACGTCGACGACGATGTCCGTGCTCTGATCGGTCGCTGGTACGGGTGGGGCCGGCGGGGTCTGCCCGGCGGGTGGGTCCGGTTGCGACGCCTCCCCCGACCCGGGGGTGGCTGTCGCGGGGTCCGGGCCAACCGGGCCGGATGTGGGTGTGGGTGTGGGTGTGCTGGGCTCCGGTGGGTCGGCTGGGGCCGGGTCGCCGCCGGGTGTCTGGTCCGGTCCGATGGGCGCCCCGTCGGTCGGTGCCGGCCCGGTCGGTGCCGAGTCGGTCGGTGCCTGTGACGTCGCGGGTGACGTCGCCGGTGGGTCCGTCGACGGCTGGTCGCCGCTGTCGCCGGTGGTCGGATCGTAGACGACCGTGGCCGATTCGACCCCGGCGACCAAGGGTGTGACGGTGATGTCGATGTCGTCGGCCTCGACGGTCTCGCGGACCTCGGCGACGCCGAGCGCGTCGGAGAGGGTCGCCTCGCCGAACGACACCTCGATCCGCTCGTCGACCTCCTCGACCTCGTCGACTGTGAACAGCGCCCCGTACGGGGCCGCCGCCGTCGGCGGGCTGGCGATCACATCGCCGGGTCGGATGTCCACCGGAGCCGCTTCGATCCGGTCGTCCGGGGTGAGTACGGCGGTGCCGGCTGCCGGGTCGTAGCCGGTCAATTGCACGGCGCTGGCGTAGCTGGTCTGCTCGGGCGTGCCGTCGCCGCTGTCGGGGGTGGTCCGGGCCACCGTCACGGGGGCCGGTGCCGCGTCGGGCACCGCCGGACCGGTCGGGCCACCAACACCGATCCCGGCGGCGATCAGCGCGACCCCGGCGACCAGGGACACCGCCGCCACGGAGGCGATGCTTCTCGCGGCCGTCGACCGGGGTACTACAGAGGAAAGTCGCACGACGCTCCTTCACACATAGGAGTTACCTACCTGCGAGTAACGCCCGGTCGGGTCATCCAGTTCAGCGCGCACCTGCCGGTCACGTCACACCGGCCGGCGGCGATCGATTCCGGTCAGAGTTCGTCGGTGGTGATCAGCCCGTCCTGCAGGGCCCGGGCCACCAGCGCGGCCTTGGTCGGTGCCTCGCGGCCGACGTTGGCGTACTTGACGCGGACCCGTTCCAGGCAGGAGTTGACCCGGTGCACGGTCAGACGCAGCCGATGGGCGACCATCTCCTTCGACTCGGAGTGGAACCATTCGATCAGCACCTGATGTTCACGTGGCGACAACCGGGGACGTTGCGGGCGTTCGTCGGTGCCGAACGCGCCGGCCAGCGCCGGCGGGGTGTACGGCGTACCGGCCGCGGCGGCGGTGATCGCGGCGACCAGGTGATCGGCGCCCTCGGCCTTGGTGAGGTAGGTGAACGCACCGATGTCGAGGGCGGTCAGGGCGCTGTCCCGGTCGTCGCGCATGCTGTAGACGACGACCTGACGGCCGGCGTCGACGAGCCGTTTCAGATCGCCGTACGCCGGTCCGGTGACGTCGAGCTGCAGGTCGAGGACGACGACGTCGGCGCTCGCGCCGGGGTCGAGCCAGGCGACGGCGACGGTGGGGCCGGCGTCGACGACCTCGATCGGCGGATCGGCCAGTGCGCACCAGGCACGCACCCCGGCGACGACGACGGGGTGGTCGTCCACGACTACCGCTGTGATCATTGTTCTCCTTGCCAGGTGGCCTGGATCCAGCACCGACCGCCGGTGACCATGGTGGACAGCTGTACCCCGTCGGCGGCGGGCGGCGGCGGCGGGCAGACGGCGACGACGCTGACGGTCACCGACCGGCCGGTGCTGGCCACGGTGAGCCGGGCCGCCGTGCCGCTGCGGGCGGTGGCGAGGGCGGCGATCGCCGGTTCGACGAGTCGGCGGCGCACCGGCGGCGGCAGCTCGGGCCGGGTGCCCCGGTCGGCGAAGGTGACCGTGACACCGTTGCGTTCGGCCAGTTCGATGCAGGCCCGCAGCTCGTGGGCGAGGGAGTCGGCCGTGCCGGTGTCCTCGGCGATGAGCCGGCGCATCCGGGCGGCTTCGGCGGCGCAGGACCGGCGGACCGCCTCGTCGCCGGGGTCAAGCTCGTCGCGGGCCAGGCCGTCGAGCAGCGGTACGGCGGTGGTCGCCAGCGCCGCCATCCGGTCGGCCCGGTCGGCGTGCAGGTGCCGGGCGACCGCCTCGGCGGTGCGTACCCGTTCGGCGGCGGCCAGCGCCTTCGCCGACGAGGCCGCCATGGAGCGCAGCACGGCGGCGATCATCGCGATCGCGAGTTGGAAGGCGAGCACCGCCCAGGTGGCGCTGACCGCGCCGGCGACGCTCAGCGCAGCCTCGCCGGCTCCGACGGCCTGCCCGAACGTCATCAGATACTGGGCGGCGAGGACGGCGGCGAAGGCGGCGACCCGGGTGTCCATCATCAGCAGCACGACCTGCCAGCCGGCGTCGCCCTCCGACCAGTGCGCCGGGCCGAGCAGGTACTCCGGGTGTACCGACGACGTCGCCAGCGCGGACAGCCCGAAGACCAGCGCGAGCAGCGGCAGCCGCCACCGGCCGAGTGGGCGGTCACGCCAGGTGGCGACACCGACGACCAGGGTCACCGCCGCCAGGCCGGCCCAGGTGAGCAGCTGCGGCCAGAGCGAGACGTACGCCTCGCGGCTGGCCAGCAGCCGGGGCAGGTCGAGCAGCAGCAGGATCGCCAGGCTCAGCACGACGACGGCCCAGCGCAGTCCCCGTTGGAACGAGGCGGCTATGACGTCCTGGTCGCTGCCGACGACCTCGGACGCCGACCGGGGGCAGGTCAGGGTGACGGTGGTGCCGTGGCCGGGGCGGGCGTCGATCCGGGCCTGACCGCCGACGCGGGTCATCCGCTCGACCAGGGAGCGGGTCACCCCGTACCGGTCGGGGCGGACCCGGGCCGGGTCGAAGCCGACGCCCCGGTCGACGATCGACACGGTGACCTGGTCGGGGTCGCGGTCGATCCGGATCTCGGCCCGGTCGGTGCCGGCGTGCCGGGCCACGTTGGTCAGCGCCTCACGGACGCTGCGGCTGAGCGCCACCGCGTCGGCGGCCGGCAGCGACAGTCGGTCGGGGGTGTGCCAGGTGACCTGCACCGCGGCGGTGGCGGCGGCGTCGTGCAGCAGCGGGACCAGCTCGGTCTCGCCCTGGGCGGCGTCCGCCGAGCGTCGCAGTTCCCGCAGGTCGCGGTGGGCCTGTGCGGCGAGCCACGGCGAGTTGCCGGTCAGTACGCCGTTGCCGACCATCAGCAGGGTCGCGGCGGCGGTGTCGTGCAGCGCCGCGAGGTACTCCCGTTCGTCGCGGCGGCGGGCCGCCGCGATCGCCGCCGCCCGGCGCAGCTGCGCGGCGCGGTCGACGGCCCGGTCGGCGGCGCGGGCACCGCGCCGGACGAACCGGTACAGCCCCCAGGAGAGCGCCGCCTGCGCCGCCGTCCACGGCCCGATCGCCGGGTCGGCGAGCCAGCCACCGGGGTCGGCCAGGGTCGCGCCGACGAAGTACGCGGCCACGATCGCGGCGGTGCCGCTGGCGAGCAGCGGCCAGTCGACCTGCCACGGGTAGGTGACGACGACCAGATTCACGACGACGAGGACCCAGGTGGATCCGCCGCGCGGATCGGACACGACGGTCCAGCTCTGGGTGAGGCAGGCGCCGCAGACCACCGCGACGTCGACCAGCGGCAGCCAGCGACGGGCCCGCCGGGAGCCGCGGGCCAGGGCGACGGCGTAGCCCAGGCTCCAGGCGTTGAGCGTCAGCACCACGGCCACGGCCATCGCCCGGTCGGGCGCGGTGCCGAGGGCCAGGTAGACCGCGCTGGACAGTCCGATCACGACGGTACGCAGACCGAGCGCGTACCGCAGCCCGTGACGGAGAAGCCGCTGTTCCACCGCGCCCGGCACGGCCCTGATCGTATCGACGCCGCGCCACGCTCCGCAGCGCCGACGGGGGTCGAACGACCATCACCGACCCACCACCAGCACAACTACTCTCAATGACACGGGCGGGACGGTGAGTAGTCGCATGGGGGTGTCATGGCAACGGGGATGCTGCGCTGGGCGGCCGCGACAGGAGTCACGGTCGTACTGATCGCGCTCACGGTGACCGTCGCCGTCCAGGCGGGGCAGATCGATCAGCTACGGGACGATCTTGTCGGGGCGCAGCGGACCGCACAGGAGTCCGCCGACGGCACCGACGAGCGGCTGGACAGCCTGGACGGCCGGCTCGCCGCGGTCGAGGACGACAACCAGCAGGCCTTCGACCCGCCGGCGGTCGCGGCCGCCGTGCTGCCCAGCGTCTTCCAGGTGATCGCCGACGACTTCTCCGGCAGCGCGTTCGCCGTCGCCCGACCTGGGGAGGCAGCGTCCGGTGAGAGCGCGTCCGGAGGCACCGGCCGGACCAACGTCCTGACCGCCTTCCACGTGATCGAGTCGGTGTGGACGGCCGACGACAGGTCGGTACAGCTGGAACAGGACGGCAAGCGGTACACGGCGGTGATCGCCGACGTGGACCCGTCACAGGACATCGCCCTGCTGAGGGTCGACGCCGTCTACGCCGGTCTGCCCGCCGCCGTCGGTCCGCCCGGCCCCGGCGAGAGCGTCCTGGTCGTCGGCGCACCGCTCGGACTCACCCAGACCATCACGACCGGCGTGGTCAGCGCCGTCCGGGACCGCACCGACGGCCCCGGGTCGGTGATCCAGTTCGACGCGCCGGTCAACCCCGGCAACTCCGGCGGTCCGGTCATCAACACCCGCAAGGAGGTCGTGGGGATCGCCAACGCGAAGGCGCGGGACGCGGAGGGCATCGGGCTCGCCGTACCGATCCGGACCGCCTGCGAGACCTTCCACGTCTGCTGATCGATCTCATCGGAGGAACCAATGTCGTACCCGTACGGGCCGGACGACACGCCGTACCGTCCCCCGACGGCCCCCGCCCCTGCCCCGGCCCCACCGATCTCCGCCCCGCCAACCCAGCCCTTCCCGGTGCAGCCGTCGTACGCGCCGGTCTCGCCGCCGGTGCCGCCGTACACGCCGGCAGCCGCGCCGGCAGCCGCGCCGGCCCAGTCGTACGCGCCGGCACCACCGCCGGCCGCCCCGAAGGGGCGCGCCACCATCGCGCTGGCCGTCGTGTCGGTGCTGCTGCTCGTCCTCGGCGCGGTCGGCTTCGGCCTGTACGTCGACGAGCGCGGTGAGCTGCGCGACACCCGGTCCGACCTGACCAGCCAACTGCAGGAACAACGCGACATCGTCACCGAGCAGGAGGAGAAGATCGCTGAGACCGAGGCGCGGGTGGGCGAGCTGACCACCGAGCTCGACACCACCAAGGAGAACCTGGCCGGGGTCACCGAGGAACGCGACGTGCTGCTGCCGTGCATGCGACGGGCGCAGGAGATGTTCGACGCCGCGCGGGCCGGCAACGAGAGCAAGATCGAAACCGCCCTGCGCCAGGCCGACACCGCCTGCAGCAGGGCCCAGGCCGGAGTGGACTCCTGAGTTGACGATCACGAATGAACAACGCCGCTCGCCGGTGACGGCACTCCTCGTGGCCGGCGCAGTGGTCGTGATACTCGCCGTGGTCACGGTCGTGCTGGTGGTGGCGGTGACCAGGGGCGGCGGACCCGCCGACGAGTTCGAGCAGGCCGCCGAGCGGTTCCACAGCCGCTACGAACCGTTGGCGCGCCAGCTCGAGACCAACCTGGACCGGGCCGGTGCCGGAATGTTCGACCCCGGACTGGCGACCGCGCAGCAGGACGCCCGGGCCCTGGCCGACCTGTTCGACGAGTACGGCACGGCGCTGGCCGCCATCGAGTTCCCCGCCGACGCCGAACAGGCCGCGACCCAGCTGGCGAACGCCGTCGAGGCCGGCAAGATCCTGTGGGTCAACGCCGCCGGGTTCTTCGACAAGGGTCCGATGGAGTCGATCCTCGACGAGCTGCAACCGCAGACCGAGGCGACGATCGCCGACCGCGAGGAGGCGCTACGTCAGGCGCTCGGCGGCGGGTAGCGTACGCGGCATGCTCGGAACGGTTCTCCATGCCCCCGGTGACGTGCGGGTGGAGCAGCGCAGGGATCCGCAGATCGTCGCACCCACCGACGCGATCCTGCGGCTGACGGCCACCTGTGTATGCGGATCCGACCTGTGGCCGTACCGGGGAATCGAGAAGATCACCAGGCCACGGCCGATGGGCCACGAGTACGTCGGCGTCGTCGAGGAGGTCGGCGCCGAGGTGCGCGGCGTCGCGCCGGGGCAGTTCGTCGTCGGCTCGTTCATCGCCAGCGACAACACCTGCGAGATCTGCCGGTCCGGCTACCAGACGCACTGCGTACGGTCGGAGTTCGCCACCCCGACCGGCGCGCAGGCCCAGTACGTGCGGATCCCGCTGGCCGACGGCACCCTCGTCGCCACCTGCGACGCCCCGGACCCCGACCTGCTCCCGAGCCTGCTCGCCGCCTCCGACGTGCTGGGCACCGGCTGGTTCGGCGCGGTAGCCGCCCAGGCCGGGCCGGGCCGGACGGTCGCCGTCGTCGGTGACGGCGCCGTCGGCCTGCTCGGCGTCCTGGCCGCCCGGCAGCTCGGCGCGGACCGGATCATCGCGATGAGCCGGCACCCGGACCGGCAGAAACTCGCCCTGGAGTACGGCGCGACCGACATCGTCGCCGAACGCGGCGACGACGGTGTCGCCCGGATCAAGGATCTGACCGACGGCCTCGGCGCGCACTCGGTCGTCGAAGCCGTCGGCACCCGGGAGTCGCTGATCCAGGCGATCCGCGCCGCCCGGGCCGGTGGGCACGTCGGCTACGTCGGCGTCGCCCACGACGTGCGGCTGACCGGGATGGAGCTGTTCCAGTCCGGCGTACACCTGCACGGCGGCCTCGCCCCGGTGCGCCGCTTCCTGCCCGATCTGATCGACCGGATCCTGCGCCGGGAGATCGACCCGGGCAGGGTCTTCGACCTGACGCTGCCGCTGCGGCGGGCCGCCGACGGCTACCGGGCGATGGACGAACGCCGCGCCATCAAAGTCCTGCTCCAGCCCTGACCGGGTCGACATGACGGTGGCGGGTCGGCAGCCCGAGCAGCGGGTTGGCCACGCCCCAGGCGGCGCCCCGGCAGACCAGTTCCTTGTAGGCTGCGGCGGGCCGGCCGGTCAGCACCGCCGGCCTGGCCCGGTCGTCGGCGGTGACGTACTGGATCAGGCCGTCGCGGCGGCCCAGCGAGACGCACTGGTTGTAGTAGCGGATCGGGACGGTCGGCAGCTTCCCGCCGGTCAGTCGGGCGGCGATGGCGTCGGCGGCCTGCCACGCGGTCGGCACGCCGGAGGCGCACGACATCCGCAGCGGCTTACCACCCGGGCCGATCACGAAGGCGGCGTCGCCGACGGCGGAGACGTCCGGGTGCGACACCGACCGCATCATGTCGTCGACGACGATCTGGCCGCTGTCGGCGAGCGTCAGTCCGGTGGTACGGGCGATCGGGTGGACGGCGAACCCGGCGGTCCAGACGGTGACCGCAGCCGGGACGGCACCGCCGTCGGCGGTGGTGACCCGGTCGGCCTCGACGCTGACGACGGCGGTGTGCTCGTGCACGGTGATGTCGAGCCCGGCGAGGACCTTGCGCAGATGCGCGCGGCCCTTCGGCGAGAGGGTGCCGCCGAGGCCGTCGCGCACGGCGAGGGCGACGTCGAGGTCGGGGCGGGCCTCGGCGATCTCGGTCGCGGCTTCCAGGCCGGTCAGGCCGCCGCCGACCACGATGACGGGTTGCCCGGCGGCGAGGCCGGCCAAGCGCTGCCGCAGCCGCAGCGCGCCGGGCCGGCTGGCGATCTCGGCGGCGTGTTCGGCGACGCCGGGGACGGCTCCCGGGTTCCAGCCGCTGCCGAGGGCGTAGACGAGGGTGTCGTAGCCGAGCACATCGGTGCCGCCGGTGCCGTTGCCGCCGGCTGTGTCGCCGTCGCTGGCGGTGACCGTGACGGTTCCGGCGTCGACGTCGACACCGGTGACCTTCGCGATCCGCAGCTCGACGCCGGTGCCGGCGAACATTTCCCGCAGCGGTCGGGGCTTGAGGTCCTGGCCGGTCGCCAGCTGGTGCATCCGTACCCGCTCGACGAAGTCGGGCTCGGCGTTGACGACGGTGACGGCGACGTCGTCGCGGTGCAGCCGCCGGGCGAGGCGGCCGGCGGCAACGGCTCCGGAGTAGCCGGCGCCGAGGACGATGATGCGGTGTCGCATGTCCTGCTCCTGTCTGTCTGCACGGGGTGTGACAGCACCTGAACCGGGCAGCCCCGCGATTGCTGACGCGGCAGCGGCGTGAAGCACCTCACACGCTGTGTCAGAAGGCGGTGAACAGCGGTTCCCCGTGGTCGACGGCCGCCCAGGACGCGGTGGCCCGGTGCAGCTTGTCCGGGTTGACCTGGCTGTGGATCGCGGCCACACCGTCGGCGGTGACCTGCAGACAGATGACGCCGATGACCCGGCCGTCGACGACGACCACGACAGCCGGGTCACCGTTGGCGGTCCACGCGTACAGCTCGGGCGTGCCGCCGAGCAGGGCGCGTTTGGCCGGGCCCGGGGTGAACAGGCCACGCAGGAACTTCGCGACCGCGACGGCACCGACCACCGGGGCGACCCGGGCCGGGACGTGCCCGCCGCCGTCGCCGATCGAGACGGCGTCGCCGGTCAGCAACTGAACCAACGGCTCGACCCGGCCGCTGGTGGCGGCGGCCAGGAACTCTTCGACGACCCGCCGGGCCGCGGCCCGGTCGACCTCGGTGCGGGCCCGGCCGTCGGCGAGGTGCCGCCGGGCCCGGTGCAGGATCTGCTGGCTGGCGGCTTCGGAGACGCCGAGGATGCCGGCGATGTCGCGGTGCGGGTAGTCGAACGCCTCCCGCAGGACGTACACGGCCCGCTCGTGCGGCGACAACCGCTCCATCAGGGCCAGGACGGCGTACGACACGGATTCGCGCTGTTCGACGGTGTCGGCCGGGCCGAGCATCGGGTCGCCGGCGAGCAGCGGCTCCGGCAGCCACTGACCGACGTACGTTTCGCGGCGGGCCCGCGCGGAGGTCAACTGGTTGAGGCACAGGTTGGTGAGGACCTTCGTCAGCCAGGCCTCGGGGACGTCGATCCGGTCGACGTCGGCGGCCTGCCAGCGCAGGAACGTCTCCTGTACGGCGTCCTCGGCCTCGCTGGCGGAGCCGAGCAGGCGGTAGGCGATCGCCCCCAGGCGCGGCCGGGCCGCCTCGAACCGGTCGACGTCGTCCCCCGTCAGGGCCATGGCCCCGATCGTAGGCCCGGCCGTCGACCGGTCGTTAGACTCGCCGGCCATGGGCCTGCTCACCTTCAGCTTCAACGTCACCCTGGACGGTTGCGTCGACCACCAGGAAGGGATCGCTGACGACGAGACGCGCACCCTCTTCACCCGTCTCATGGACGAGTGCGGAGCCATGCTGTGGGGTCGCGTCACCTACGAGATGATGGAGGGCTACTGGCCGGCCGTCGCCCGCGGCGACCAGGCCGCGCCGCCGGCCATGCGCGAGTGGGCGGTCAAGCTGGAGACCAAACCCAAGTACGTGGTGTCGTCCACCCGTACCGACTTCCCGTGGACCAACAGCCACCACATCGCCGGCGATCTGCGTGCGGGCGTGCAGAAGCTCAAGGACGCGACTCCGGCCGGGGTCCTCGTCGGCAGCGGCACGCTCGCGACCGAACTGGACCGGCTGGACCTGATCGACGAGTACCAGCTGCTGGTCCATCCCAGGATCGCCGGCCACAGCCCGACGCTGTACCAGGGTGGGCTGCCCGGCACCCGCCAGCTCGAACTGCTCTCGGCGCAGCCGCTGCGCAACGGCGCGGTGGCCCTGCACTATCGCCGCGCCCGCTGAATCACCGGGTACGGTCAGCAGAACTCGACCGGGTCACCGGAGTGGATGACGCCGGCCTCCAGTGGGCGGGCGTACACCCCGGCGCACGGCAGAACGCCGACGCCCGCCAGGCGCAGCCGGCAGCTCGACGACGATGTTGGGCCGGAAACGCCGGCTGTCGACCGGCCGACCCGAGTGGGCCGCGAGGCCGGCCAGCGTCGCGGTCGTAATCAGATGCAGAGGCGCGAAGTCGAAGAACGTGCCGGGTGGGGAGCCGGCGGCCAGCACGGAGCTGGCGGTCTGCGCGTGCGACAGGTCGTCGTCGGTGCGTACCTGGTCCGGGTCCATCCGTTCGATGGTCGTGCCCGGCGCGGCCCGGTCGAGCAGCCGCACGTCCCGGCCCAGCAGCGTGGACAGCGCCGGATCGGGGCGGCCGGTCACCGTCACGGTCCCGGTCGTACCGTCCGCCATGATCAGCCGGACCGCCGGGGTGCCGGCGGCGTCGGGAGGCAGCAGCGTGGACCGTACGGTCAGCATGTCCCGCCACAGCCGCGGGTTCTTGGCGCTGGCCACCTTGCCGGTGACACAGTCGAGCACGGCGAACGCGCGGTCACCGGCGATGCCGGCCTCGTTGACGTACGCCCGGTCCAGGTTCTCTCCCAGCATCGACTTGACCGGATAGCGCGACAGCTGCCGCACCGTGCCCACCCGACGATCGTGACCCATGCCCAGGAACCTAGCCGAGGATCTGTAGCAGTCGGTCAGCTCCTGGTAAGGTTCGTGACGAGGGTGCGCAGCCAGGGCTGCGCGAGTGCGTGGTCGCGTCCCACGGCGCGGGCGACGGCGTGGCGGCCCGCCCGACTACGGCCGTACGCCACCAGCGCGGCGGCCTCGGCAAGGGCCTGCCGGGTACGCTCGTCACGGCCGGGTCCGGTGTCTTCGGCCAGCCACCGGTCGGGGTACAGCGAGCGGGTCAGCTTCACCTGATGGTCACCGAAGTACGACCACACCCACGGATCCAGCGACACGTTGGTCACGGCTGCGGCGGGCAGCGTCCGGGTCCAGTCGGCGTGCTGCTGCCAGCGGTACGTCTTCGGGCTGGTCCTGGTCCGGCGGGTGACGCCGACGAAGCGCAGCTTGCGGCGGATGACCGGCCATGGCTCGCGTTCGGCGTCGATCCAGTCGCGCAGCAGGGTGAACAGTTCGGTGAACGTCGCACCCCGATGCACGACGTCTACCAGGACCGCCGGCCGGTCCCGTCGGGCCAGCGTGTGTGGCGTCAGCCCGACCGCGGCGAGGAACCGTCGCCCCTGGGCCACCTCGGCGCGGGTCAACGGACGCCGCCGCCACCGGCTCCCGGACCTCACTGCCGGGCGCTGGAACGACAGCGGCAGCCGATGCAGTCGCTGGACGCCGACGAGTCCGGCGAGGACTCCGCCGAGCAGGTCGAACATCGAGTCCAACGATCTGCCGACGAAGTACAGGTCACCGTTTCCGCTGCGGGCCAGCACCTTCCCGGTGCAGGTGACGAGCTCATCGAGGAACCACAGGTCCGGCGGCGCGGCACCGTCGAGCAACGTTCCGAGTTGGTCCGGTGTGACCAGATCCCACCGGAACGGCAAACTCTCCTGCCAGGTCCGCACTACCAGGTGAAGCCGACCGTGAACGGGGTGTTGACCGGGCTGCCAGCGCTGTTCAGGCAGGTCACGCCGACGTTCATGTCGGTGGTGCCGACCGGGTGCCAGTACTGCACGTGGCAGTGCGCGTCCTGATAGCCGAGCGCGTACGCCACGGCGTGCCCGGAGTAGTCGATGATCTGCGGGAAGACCATCTCGTACCGTCCGGTGCCGGTGCGGGTGACGGCGTAGTCGCCGCTCACCGAGCTGTCGTTGGTCCAGGTGATCGCCGGTGCCGGCCCACCCGACGGGTACG
Organism: Solwaraspora sp. WMMA2056; assembly: GCF_030345095.1. Taxonomy (NCBI): domain Bacteria; kingdom Bacillati; phylum Actinomycetota; class Actinomycetes; order Micromonosporales; family Micromonosporaceae; genus Solwaraspora; species Solwaraspora sp. WMMA2056. The sequence goes on along the minus strand of NZ_CP128360.1, from coordinate 3,665,881 downwards.
TGTCGTCGACCGTCGCCAGCGCCGTCGGGGCGATCTGCTGCAGCAGGTTGTGCACGGTCCAGGTGATGGTGAACCGGGAGTCGACAAAGGCTCCGGAGGCGTCCCGGCACCGCACCCGGGCGATCCCGTCGGCGAGGTACGAGTCCACCTTGCACTTCACGGCCGCCGACGTGTAGGCGGTGATCTGGTAGAACGTGGTCTGCGTCTGGGCGGCCGAGGCGGGCAGCTCCACCGCGTACGAGCCGGGCGCGTCCCGCGCCACCCACGGGGTGCCGCCGCCGGCGTCGTAGCGGTACCAGCCGCTCGGGGTGTACATCGGCGAGGTCGGATTGTTGGACCAGAGGTACGACACGCCGTCGACGGCGAGCGTGGAGCCGCTGGCCTCGACGAAGTTCGCCACGAAGTACGCGTCCTGCCGGGTGCCGCTGGCCCCGAAGCAGTAGACGTTGACCAGCAGATCGGCGCCGGACGGATACCAGGAGCCCACGGTGCAGAATCGGGCCGCCGCGCCGTACGCCTGGGCGTGGACCACTCCCCCGCCGCCGGTCACCAGCGAGCCGAGCCCACCGAAACGCACCTGGTAGGCGCCGGCACCGGACCTGGTGACGGTGATCGGCCCGCCGCCGGGATTCTTGGCGTACGAGTAGTAGGTGTGGCCGCCGGAGGTCCACGTCGGCACCGTGTAGCTGGCGACGGTGGGGCTGCTGACCCACACGTAGCCGGTGACGGCCGGGGTTGCGGCCGCCGAAGCCGGCGCTGCCACCGCGACGGTGGCGACCGCGCCGACCGCTGCAGCACCGAGGACGGTCGCGATTCGTCGGAGAAGCCCACTGATCATGGCCCCGACGCTAACCACCGCCGTCAACCGTCCGCGCCGGTCACCTCGCGTCCCGGGTGACCGGCTGACCCAACGGACCGATTCCGATCAGCCCACTGCGGTGACGATGTCGGCGACCTGCTGGGGCATGGACAGGAAGGGCGTGTGGGACGCGTCGAGCGCCTCGACGGACGTCGGGTTGTCGGGGAACGCGGCGTCCGCGTCGACGATGAACTTCTGCTGGAGCGCGGGCCTGATCGCCATGTCCTGGGCGCAGGTGACGTAGGTGCGGGGGACGGAGCCCCAGCCGGACCGGGTCAGGGCGGTGGCGCCGAGCGCGATACCGGCCGGCGCGTCGGGGGTCAGCAGTGCGATGGCCGCGTCGGCAGAGTCTGGATCGATGTCGCCGAAGAACACGCTTCGAAGCTGCTGACGGTAGCCGGGCTCGACGGACCCGACGTCCAGCCTGAGCGCACCGACCGCGACGGGGTCCGCGCACAGCGACGGCCCGATGAGTTCGCCGGCGTTCTCCGGCATGTCGATGTAGGCGATCGCCGGTAGGCCCGACGCCGGCATGAACGCCGTCAGGTACACGGCGTGGGCGACCAGCTCGGGTGCCTGCTCGGCCACCCGGGTCAGCACCGTGCCGCCCATGCTGTGCGCCACCACCGTCACCGGGCCGCCCCGGCCGACCTGCTTGAGCTGCGCGACGAGCAGGTCCCCGGCCTGGTCGAGGTCGACGGCGGCCACCGGGGAGACCTCGGTGGCGATCGCCTGCGGGTCGAACGGGCGCGCGTAGACCGAACGGGGCCGCCGGGCCCGCAGGCCGTGTCCGGCCATGTCCACCGCGACACTGGCCCGCCCGGTCGCCGCGACGCGGGCGGTGACTTCACTCCAGCACCAGGAGCCGTGCCAGTATCCGTGCAGGAACAACAACGGTGTCGACGTACTCATAGGAATCCCTCTGTGAGACGCGCTCAGCTGATCGGTGGAACCGCCGGGCCAGGGGTGTCGACGACCCGCCGTGAGCGTACTCTTCCGTACGACGCCTCCGCAGACGAACCGAGCCCCCTGCTCACAGCCGAACTGCCAGCCGCCGCAGCAGGCGTACGTGCTGCGGGTCGCCTCGACGTGCGTGATCCAGACGCCGTCCGGTGACAGGCTGACCTGCGCGCAAGCCGTTACGGAACTCGCCGGCAGGCGCGGTCGTGGCTGGCAGGTCCGCTCGGCCGGTGCCGGGTCGAAGGGACACCGCTGGTACGCGTGGGCGTGGATCGCCACCGCCTCACCCCGCCACCACCTCCTCGTGCGCCGTCACCTGGCCACCGGCGAACTGGCGTTCCACTACTGCTTCGTGCCCGAGGGGCAACCGGTGGTCGTGTCGCGGCTGGTCCGCGCCGCCGGGCTGCGGTGGCCGGTCGAGGAATGCTTCGAGTTCGGCAAGGACCACTTCGGCCTGGACCAGTGCCAGGCCCGCCTCCACGACGCGATCGCCCGGCACACCGTACTGGTCATGGCCGCTCTCGCCGTCTGCGCGGTCACCGCCGCGCGGTTACGCCACCGCACCGACAGCCAGGCACCCCCACCGGCCACACCCGACCAGCCGCCACCGGCCGAGCCCGGACTGATCCCACTGACCGTGCCCGAGATCGGACGGCTTCTCGCCGACGTCCTCCACCACCCACAACCACCCGACCACGCCCTCAACTGGCTGACCTGGCGACGACGACACCAGGCCCGCGCCCGCTGGTTCCACCAACGCACCCGCCTCAACCGCGAATACGCCCTGGTCAACTAGCAAATGGCGGCTGCCGTACTAGGCCGGCTCCGTAACGCTTGCGCGCAGGTCAGCCGATGACCCGACGACAAGCTCCCTGGTGAACGTCGAGGCGACCCGTCCGGCGAGCAGCGCCAGCCGCACCCCGATCGGTGCACTCTCGACTGTCAGCCGGTCGGCCCATATCGTGCCGCGCCGCCCGCCGAGCAAGATGGCCGGGTGAAGGCGTTCGTGGGGGTCACCGACGGCGAGTGGCGCAGCTTCCTCGCCGCCCGGCCGCAGATCAACGAGGTCAACTTCTGGCGGCCGGGCGGCGGCAGTTTCAAGGTCCTCAATCCCGGCGAGCCGTTCTTCTTCAAGAGCCGCTACCCGCACAACCGGATCGTCGGCGGCGGCTTCTTCAGCGGGTTCGCGAAGCTGCGGCTCTCGGAAGCCTGGGGACTGTTCGGCGAGGCCAACGGCGCGGGCTCCCTCGCCGACATGGCCCGCGACATCGGCAAGTACCGCAAGGATCCGATCGGCCCTGGCGAGGACCCGGTCATCGGCTGCATCTTCATCCGCGACACGGTCTTCTTCCCCGAGGGCCGGCAGCCGGAGCCGCCGCCGGAGTTCTCGCCGAACCTCACCCAGGGCAAGACGTACGACCTGTCGTCGGGCACGCACTTCGAGTACTTCGAGCACCTGACGAAACTGCTGCTCGGCGGGGAGGTCCACGTCGACCCGGAGGGTGCCTGGCACCGGCCGGGGCCGGTGTTCGGCGACCCCCGGCTCCGGCCACAGCGCCTCGGGCAGCAGTCGTTCAAGGCGGTCGTGCTCGACACATACTCCCGGCGCTGCGCGATCACCGACAGCAAGCTGCGGCCGGCGCTGCAGGCCGCGCACATCCGCCCGGTGGCCGCCGGCGGCGAGCACCGCATCGACAACGGCATGCTGCTGCGGGCCGACGTACACATCCTCTTCGACCAGGGCTACCTGGGCGTCGACCCGAAATACCGACTGCTCGTCAGCCGACGCCTGCGCGACGACTTCGGCAACGGCGAACAGTTCTACGCCCGCGCCGGCACCCAGATCGCCGTACCCGAGCAGAAGGCCCGCCGCCCCGACCACGGCCTGCTCGAATGGCACACCGACACAGTCTTCAAGCGCTGACACTGCAGCCCACCCGGCAGTCTGTCCCATGGTCCGTGCACCGGGTGCCTACCGGAGGTCATGGCTCCCGTTGTTCACTCGCTGTACGGTCAGGGTAGCCAAGACGGTCCGATGGGGAGGATGTCGGCGTGAGTTCGGTTGAAGAGGTCAAGGCGGGGGTCGCCCGGTTCGGTGACGAGGTCGGCCAGCAAGTCGGCGCGATCCGGGCCAGCGCGGAAGCCCTCGACCGCAGTACGGCGGCGCTGCGCGGCATCACCAGCGGGTCCAGCCACTCGCAGGTGTCCGAGACGATCGCCAAGGTCGAGCAGGCGAAGCAGAAGCTGGCCGAGGCGGCGGCGCTGACACAGAGCGCGATCGAGTCCAGCCGTGGCTACACCGCGAGCTTCTGACCGGCTGGGAGGATCACCTGATGTCGACTGTGATCGTGCCCGCGGGGCTGAGCATGGGTCCCCGCTACCGGTACGTCCGCCCGCCGGACCCGACGCCGGAGTGCTACGAGGTGCATCTCGGTGACGACCTCGTGGAGCTGACCGAAACCGAGGCCGCCGTCTGGGCCGCCGCCTTCCTCTACCCGGACCAGCACGCGAAGCTCACCGTCAACCGCGATTCCCTGGTACGCATGCTGGAAACCGCCCCGAAGCCAGAGCCGCACGCCGCACGCTACGTCGACGACCTCATCGCCCGTGGCCTGCTCGTCGAGTTCGACCCCGACGGCGACCTGCAACCGGTCTTCAGCCGCCACAAGCTGCTCCCCCTCGCCCAGGGCCTCGGCACCACGCCCGAGGAACCCGACCTGCACCGCATCGGCGTCGGCGACAAGGCGGCGGTCGCGGTGCCCATCCAGGTCTACACCCAATGGTCGTACGCCTTCCTGCACGCCAACTTGTGGGATGCGTGCGCCTTCTACGCCGACCAGTCGGAGGAGGAAGCCGCCGGCGAGAAGCTGATGGACCTGACGGCGGCGGGGGTAGCCCGCGACGTGGCGATCAACCTCCCGATGATGGTCGTCACCGGATGCGCCTTCTTTGACCCGGTCGTCCAGACATGAGGTACGGCCGGAAGCAGCGCAAGGGCCAGCAGCAGGCCGAGACCTTCGGCCAGCAGTTCCGCCGGGAGTTGTCGAAGGAGTCACTTGGCAAGCTGGCCGAGCTTGGCGGTGCAGCCGTTGGCATGCTGCTGGGGTTGGCCTCGACGAAGGCCGGTCTCCCCGTGCCGCCGTCGACAGCAGCGACCGGTGGCGCGATCGCGGGCGCGATGCTCGGGATCCTGGGCAAGTCCGCCGCTGGTACGGCCGTCGACCGCATGATGAGCCGGAAGGCCGACGAGGGCAAGCAAGAGACATCGGGCGGCAAGCCACCAACGCCGATCCTGGGTACGGGTAAGCCGAAGCAGGTCCTTCGAGCCGTCGATCCGGCGAGACAGGAGCCGCGACGCGCACCACCACACCGGCCGCGTCGGCTGACCCAGCCTCGCGCCGGGTCGGAGCCCGGGTCGGCCGGCGGGTACATCGGGAGGCTCCGACAGATCCTCGACGAGATCGAGACCCAGCAGGCCAAGCTGGCAAACGTTGCGAACGCGATGCGGGCCAGCCAGCTCGGCCTAGCGCAACTGCTTGCCGGCGGACGGCAGGACCGCACGCAGGAGATCTACACGTGGGCCGAGCTGTCCCGCGCCAACATCGAAGACGCCGCCGTCCTCACTCACCAGGCCAAGGAGAGTCTGAAGGGATATCTGTCCAACCTGTAACTTGCTGGACCGAGCAGTGCTCCGAGCGCGGCAAATCTATGGCAACTCATGGCAATATCAGCAGAGAGGAGCCCCAGGTGGAGGCAGCCGATCTCAGGCGTGTGTAAACTCGCGATGTGGCTTCAAATGATCCCCCAGAGTGGTCAGCACTGGTTGCAGCCAACCTAGTGAGAATGGACGAGATCCCAGAATGGGAAGGGCTGGGCATATCGCCAGCCGAATTCAGGAGAATGAACCGCACAGTCGGCACCGCCATGCCAACCCCCGCCCGCTGCAAAGAATGGATCGAAGCGGGAATACCAGCAGAACACATTCGGGTATACGAGTACGCCCAAGCGTCGCCAGCAACCATCGCTCCACACGGTTCGCAGTTGGCCAATCAAAATCCATGGGAAATCGTTAGGGCGATGGGCCTTTTGGCCGACTCCGAGGCGCAAGTGCCAATCGAAATCATTGCCGAGTATGTAGAGGGGGGCGATCCGCCGCACACTGCGGTCTTCCTAGAAGGCGATCAATACCCCATGACCGAGCCAGCGCTGTATCGAGCAGTCGATCCGCCCCACGCCCGCTTCCAACGAGTAGCCGCTCCACCCATCTCGTGGTCGGTCGCGGCGACGGTTATCCGATCTGGCCGATCCACTGACTCACTCTTCACACTGCCATCCCTCCTCGCCGCTCCCAATGCGCCAGTGATGGGTGCATGTCACAATCGACAACGTATCAATCGACTTCTCGCAAGGACGCCTCCCGGCCATGACGAAGCAGGAATTCCCTGGCACGTCGGCGCCCTCTACCCAGCACCCTACGATCCAGTCTACGACTATGACGAATTGATTGGCATTGCAACACAAGAGGGACACGTCGCGTGTCTAATGCCGGGATATTTCTACCTCAGATCGCTCATTGAGGCACTAGCCGACAATGGCATTTACTTCGTCGTGCCGATTGTCGGTGAATCCGACCTTCGCTCTGACCCCGATTCAGAACCCGATCTTGGCGTCCGGTTTCATCGGTACCGCGAGCTCAAACCGCTGCTCGAAAACTCGACACCACCCGGAATCAATTGGAGGTGGCCCGCGTGGCGCGGCCGTCGATGATGGTTGCCGCCGCATCGATACTCAACCCCGTTTGAGTATCGTCCGAGCTATGCACGGACAGCAGATGCGGATGCGCTGACCAACCTGCTACACATCTCAGTTGAAACGTCCGTTAGCGCGCGCTTTCCAGAGCTCCTGGCGTGCTTCCTTGGTATCCAAGGACTCTAGTCCGCGAACCGCCCAGGAGCGCAGCGAAGGATCATCCCCATACATCTGATCCACCAGGATCGGCAACGCCTTCGCCGATCGCGCCTGCCCTATAAGCTCCAAGAGCCAACATCGCAAACCATGATCATCCCGCTCGGCCACAAACTCAGCGATCAACTCGTCGACATGCTCAGCAGCGTGCTGCAGGAGAAGGTGGAAGCCCTCTTCCCGAGCCTGCGGATCGCGACGACGCATCAACCGCATCGCCTGGCGAAATCGAGCCGTCACGCACTGAAGACTATCGCCTACCGGCTTTCGGAGCGGGCGGCTCACTCGTGGCAGACCTCCACGCAGGAAGCGTTCGTTCCGGTCGGTGACGAAGACACAACGCCGGGCACGCCGACGACCAGGCCCCCGGCCTGAGCGCGATCATGGCGTTGCGGACGACGTTCGCCGATACGTTGTGCTCAGGGCAGAGCTGCGACGTCGACGGCAGCTCGGCGCTCGGCGGCAGGTCGCCGGGCGCAATCAGCCTGCGGGTGTGGGCGACAAGCTCGACCCACCTGGCGCTCGGCGGCACCGTCGATACCCCCTAATCAGCACTGTCGCCAACTCGGCTCAGGTACCGGACGCACAACCTGGTGTCGGGCCGCGTCGAGGACTTGGCCGACCCAGGGTGCGCGCTCCTTCCTCGGCAGGAGCAGGAGCGACAGGCTTATAGCAGGCCAAAGATCAGGCGTTGTCCGATCGATCGGCGACGAACACGCCGAGGCCCTGCCTGCCGACGAGTTCGCCGGACTCGATCATCGAGTCGACGGCACGGCGTACGGTTGCCGAGGTCGTCGAGTGGTAACTAATCAGGTCAGTTGGTGGCGGGGATCCATGGTCGGCCGGAGGTCAGTTGCGTGAGTGCGTCAAGTAGATTGACGCCGTGTTTGCCCGCGGTGGCGAGGTAGGACCGCAGATGGCAGAAGTGTTCCGCGCCGGTGAAGGTGCGCATGGCGCCGGATATCTTCTGTCGGACCTTGACCATGCGGACCTCACGCTCGGCCGCGTTGTTGTCGAACGGACATCGCAGGTCGTACGCGAACCGCAGGTAGTCATCGATACGCTCGTGCATCCGCCGGGCCAGGGCGTGGAGTTTGCGCCCGACCGGGGCCCGCGCACCGGCGTGCTGCTTGACCCCGACCAGCGCGGCGTGGCGGAACGAGGCGACCCCGACGGCGAGGACGTCCACCGGCACCCGGTCCCGGCCGGCGGCGCGAGCGGCCTCGGCTGCGGTCTTGAGGTCCAGCAACGCCCGGATCGCCTGCCCCGCCCAGGTCGCGTCCGGATCGAGCTCACCAGCGGCCACCAACTCACGCAGCAGATGCGCGCAGCACAACGCATGCGTCACGCCCGGGTAGCAGTCATACGGCGCCCACGCGTCATGCACGGCGACCCCGGCGAACGACGGCAGCACCCCACCGCCGTCCATCGCCTCCCGGCCACGACGGCGGTGCACGTACAGCAGGCTCAACCTGTCGGTCGACACCGAATGGACCCAGTGCAGACGACCGGCGACCCGGAACCCGGTCTCGTCGAAGTGCGCCAACCGCGCCCGGGCCAACGCCCGGCGCACCACGGCCAGGAAGTCACCCTCCAGACGACGCGCGGCCCGGGCGGTCAACGCCGCGACACTGCCCTGCGAGACCGGCACCCCGAACAGATCACCCACCGCCCGCGCGACACGTTTCTGCGCCCCGAACTGCGCGACCAGCAGATACACCACGACCGCCGCCAGCCGGGGACCGTACTGCACCGGCGCGTCCACCCCGACGGGCGCGTCCGCACAGGTCACCGCCGCACACCTACACCGCCGCGCCACGAGACGATGCTCGACCACCCGGGCAGCGACCAGCGGAATCTCGAACACCTGACGCCGGGTCACCCCGACAACCGCCGCACCAGCCAGGCCGTCACCACACCCGCCACACACCACCGGCTCATGGACAACCGTCTCGTCCGGCACGTCGACCTGCCGCAACGTCTGCCCCCGGTGACCGTCCTGACCACCCACGCGGCGTCCCGACCGGCCCCGCAACGACCTCGGCGCGGGCTTGTCCAACCCCTGCGCCGACGGCGGGAGATTCGAGTTCCTCGGCGTCTGACCCAACCGACGCCGCAACTCGGCGTTCTCCGCCTCCAAAACCGCGATCCGCGCATCCCGCTGCGCGACGGCCTCCTCCAACGCCACGAGCCGCTCCAGCAGCTCCACGATGGATGGCACGTCAGGCACCCGGACATCCTGCCCAACAACCCCACCAAGATCAAACCAGCCCGAACCGGCCGACCTGATTAGTTACGTCGAGTGAGGTCTATTCACAGGCGATCCTGTAGAAGTGCAGCCCGATGGCACAGGAGATCGTTTCTGTGAAGGTCGCGAGCGGTCTGCGGTAGTCGGTGTGCAGGATTCTCCAGGTCTTCAGATTCGCGATGACCTGTTCGACGACCCAGCGGATCTTGTTGACCTGCCTGTTGTATTCCTTCTGCCACTCTGTGAGCTCGCCGCCCTTGGGCTTCTTGTACGGGGTGATCATGCCGTTGCCGACGTATCCCTTGTCGCCGATCCAGCCTGCAGGATTCAGGCTGACGAGAACACCGGTGTCGTTGATCGCGTACGAGTCGTGGTGGTTGCCGGTGACGGGATCGGAGACCCAGACGAGCGCGCCGTCGAGGGTGCAGGCGACCTGGACGCTCATGCCCGTGGTCTTGTGCTTGCCGGAGTACAGACAGCGGTCCGTGCGCCATGACCAGCAGGGGAACAGGGTGCCGTCGACGATGTACTGGACGGTCGGGTCGAGCTCGTCGGCGGTCGGCACGAACCCCGCCAGCACGCGGTCGAGGACCGGGGTGATGGCGGTGACCGCCCGTGAGATCGTCGACTGGGAGACGCCGTGCGCCTCGGCGATCTCCGCTTGGACGCGGTTGCGCCGCATGTAGGTCAACGTGACCACGAGGGCGCGGTAGAGGCCGAGGATCGGTGGCCACGGTTCCATGCCCAGGTTCCGGCATTCGGCGCGGACCAGCACGCAGAGGTCGCGGATCTGATCGGTCGTGAAGCCGGTGGTATGATACATGTTCGGCGGTCCGCTTTTCTTTGGTTGTTGTGTGGTAACTCCATCCTATGGGAGGGCGGGCCGTCTCATTTATCAGGGGGTCCACTGTGGGCTATCGAGGCCCTGCTGAATAAGCCTCAGTGTTGCTCCATCAGCTTCCGAGTGGTCGGAATCCGGTCGCCCGGCTTCAACAGCCCTGCTTTGACCTGCGCACGGAGGTCATCACGGATCGATTTCCAAAGGGGCACAGCGTAAGGCATGATCCGAGGTCACCACTCCAAGCACCCGAGTAGTTGGGCAACGAACCCAGCGTAGCCAAGACCACGGCCAGTCGAGCCGTTCGCAGGTACAAACGCAGGCTTCCAGCTACGACCCACCGGTGGCCTCGTTGGCATCGACGACGAAGACACCGACACCGGGTACACCGACGACCAGGCCTTCGGCCTTGAGCGCGATCATGGCGTTGCGGACGACGATCGCCGACACGTTGTGTTCGGCGCAGAGCTGCGACGTCGACGGCAGCTTCGCGCCCGGCGACAACTCGCCGGTCTCGATCTGCTTGCGGATGTGGACGAGGAGGCCTACCCACTTGGCGCTCGGCGGCATCGCCGGCCCTCCCCTGATCAGCGCTGTCGCCAACTGGGCCGGTAGCGGCCGACCCATCAGGCCACCGTCAATACCCCGCCCGCCGCAAGAGTCCGAAGCCCACCTTATCGATCGGCAGGGGTCAGACCTGCGTCTCGTTCGGGTCGGCGACGAAGACGCCGACACCTGGCACGCCTTCGACGACGCGCTCGACCTTCAGCGTGTTGATCGCTTGTCGGACGACGATGGCCGAGACGCCGTGCTCACGGCCAAGCTCGCTGGTCGATGGCAGCTTGTCGCCTGGAGCAAGCTCTCCGGTGGCGATCTTGGCGCGGATGCCGTCGGCAATCTGCGCCCACTTCGGTTTGGCGGGCATTGTCTACTCCCAGATCTGCACCTCACATTCGACCATGAATCAGTGGGTATGGCAAGTGATGACCTGCGAACTTGCTCGTACATCACTTGTTATATACGATGACCGAGCAACCCGCTCCCAGGTCTGCAAACCCGGAGCCAGTTGCGCCGCAAGAAGCCCGGTCGGCCGGCGCCGCCTGTCGGTCGGCCGGGTGCGTCAACCTGCCCGCCACCTGCGACAACAGTCGCATCAGCGGCGGGTGCCATCTCCACGCGTACGGGAGGCAACGTCCGGTGACACCCGACCCCCGCCCCACCCCGACCGTCCCACCACCACCCACCCGGCTGCGCCCGGCCGGCGACCAGCGCTCCGCGACCTACTACACCCGGTACGCCCGCAGCCGCGTCGTCGAGGCGCAACGCACCATCGACAGTCACACCACCTCGGCGTACACCGGCTGTTGTCTCGGCTGTGGACGGCCCGGACCGTGCGCGGACCTGACCGAAGCCGAAACGACGATGCACCGCTACCACCGACTGCCGTTCCGCCGGCCCGGCGCGACCCTGCTCGACCCCGGCCGGGTCGCCGACACCCCCGACCGGCCCCGCTTCTCCTGGCTGAGCAGGTCGGCATGAGCACCCGGGAGTACGCCGCCGACGCCGCAGCCCTGCAGGTCGCCGCCGACACGATCGGCGCGCTCCGGGCGGTCTGCCTGGCCCTGGAGACCGCCGTCACCCACGTCACCGAGCAGCTTGGCGACGCCCACACGCTCGCCCCGGACGCCCGGCTCGCCGTCGACCGCTACGAGGAAGCCCTGCACCAGGCGTGGGAGGCGTACGGCGAAGTCTTCGACGCCGTCACCGTCGCCCGGCCGCAGCTGCCCGGCAGCCGCCCGGTCGGCGTCGCCACCATCATGCGCGGCCTGCGGACCGCCCGCGAGCACGCCACCCACGCCGCCGGCACCACCGGCGACGCCCGACCCCGGGTGGTGGCCGCCGCCGACCGCCTCGCCCGCAGCGACGACCCGTACGCCCAGGCCGCCGCCGCCCGGCTGCGCACCGCCCTGGCCCGCCTCGACCAGCTCGGCGGCAGCCTCGGCGTCGGCACCGGCGCCCTCGACCGCTACTTCAACGCCCTCGCCAACGGCGACGACCCGCCGCACCAGCGGCTGCGCCGGCTGGCCGCCCGACGCCCGCTCACCGGCACCCCACCCGCCACCGCCACCGCCGACGGCGATCCACCCGACGACGGCGCCGACTCCGCCGGGCGGCAGCCACCGACCGAGGTACGCGGAGTCGCCGCCCGTACCGCCGCGTCGCTGGTCGCCACCGGCCGCCACCACGTCAGGTTCCGCACCTTCTGGCAGCTCGTCCGCCACCACATCTGGGAAGACGCCTTTCGCACCTGGAGGAGCCGGTGACCAGCGCACCCACCGCCGCCCTGACCTACCTGGTCGCCGGGCAGACCGGCGCACACGAACGCCAACTCGCCCGCTTCGACGACGACCAGTGGCAGGAATACCTCGACCTGCTCAGCGGACTGTTCGTCCTCACCGTGGACCGACGCTTCCGGCCCGACGAACCGGCCCCGGTGATCCGCTTCGTCGCCAGCGTCCGGGAGCGCTTCGACCCGGCCGGCACCGCCATCGACCCGACCGTGGCGGAAACCCTGATGTACGCCGCCCTCGGCCAGCACGACACCCTGCCCGCCACCGCCGAGACCATCACCGCGCAGACGCTGCTGGTCGTCGCCCTGGTCACCGACGAAGGGCTCAGCCCTGCCGGGCTGGCCGACCTGATCGACGACACCACCACGATGATCGCCGCCGAGCCGGACGACCAGCCGGCCGCTGTCACTCCGGACGGGCCGGCCGCCGTCACCCCCGACGGGCAGCCGGCCGACCAGCAGCAGCCCGACGACCACGAGCAGCAGCCGGCTGATCCATCCTGACCAGGGCGGCGATCGACGACTCGACGGCGGCGGTGTCCAGCGGCTCACCGATGGCGAAGTGTTGTAGCAGGACACCGTCGACGAAGACGGCGACCGCGTACGCCGCGCGGTCGCCGGTCAGCGGTGTCAGGATCTCGCAGAGACGGTCCCGCCAGGCGCGGGCCAGTGGCCGCAGCTCGGGGCTGCGGGCTGCGGCCAGGTACAGCTCCAGCTCGGTCAGTGCCCGGCCCCGGTCGGCCAGGTACTCCCCGATCAGCCCGGTGAGCCGGGCCGGCAGCTCGGTGCCGTCGCCGAGCTGATCGGCCCAGCGGCTCAACTCGGCCTCGACGTCCGTCTGCGCCTGCCGCAGCCCGGCCACGATCAGATCGGCCAGGGTCGGAAAGTAGTAGGTGGTCGCCCCGAGCGGGACACCGGCGCGGGCGGCGACCGCCCGGTGCGTGGTCCGCCCGATGCCGACCTCGGCGACCACCTCCAGGGTTGCGGCGGCCAGCGCCCGGCGGCGACCCTCCGGATCCCGGGGCCGCGCCGGACGGCGGCTGGCCGCGCCACCCGGGTCGGCGGTCAATGGGCACCGCCCAGGTTGAGCACCACCACACCGGCGATGACCAGCCCGATCCCGGTCACCTTCGCCAGGGTCAACGGCTCACCCAGGAACGTCGCGCCGATCGCGGCGATGGCCGCCGTGCCGAGCCCGGCCCACAGCGCGTACGCAACACCGACCGGGATCGTCTTCACCGCCTGGGCGAGGCAGGCGAACGCGGCGACGTACGCCGCGACCAGGGTGAGCGTCGGCCACAGCCGGGTGAACCCGTGGGTCGACTTGAGCAGACTCGTCCCGATCACCTCAGCGGTGATCGCGGCAGCGAGGAACACGTACGCCATGATCGTCTCCTGTTCTTGTACACACGTACATGTACAAGCGTACAAGAAAGGGGGTGGGCCGGCAGCGGACATCCCCGGCCGACCGCCGGGTGAGTAGCCGCCGCACGGATTTGAGCGGCGCGCTACTCACGCCAACCTCCGGGATCCGGTGCTGGACTGTGCCTGGTTTCGCCACCTTCAGCCCCACGAGGATGATCGATGTTCACCACTGCGTTAGCCCGAATCCGGAGCCTGCTGGCCGCCGGGATCGTCACCGGAGTGATCGCGACGGCGGGTGCGGTGACCCTCGCGGCACCGCCGGCCACCGCCGGCGGCCCCACCCTGGTCCCGCTCGTCACCTTCTTCAGCCCCGCCCGGGGCGACTACTTCACCACCAGCCAGTCGGCGTGGACCTGCAAGTACTTCCGCCTCGCCGGCTGCGCGCCCGACCCGCTCTACCACAGCGTCGGCATCCAAGGGCACGTCTTCAACCCCGACAACCCCCGGCCGGCCGGCACCACCCCGCTCTACCACTGGTGGAGCCCCGACCGCGCGGACAACTTCCTCACCACCGACCCCAACTGGGCCGGCAACGTCGGCGACCGCAAGACATCCGGCCACGAGTACACGCTGTTCCGGATCGAGGGGTACGTGCCGATCGCGCTACCAGTCGGCGGCGGGATGGCCTTCTACAGCTACTGGAACCCCGCGACCGAGGACAACGCCGCCCTGGCGACCTGGAACCGCGTCACGGGTTACAGCTCGCCCGCAGCCGGTTGGGGCCTGTACCGCCGCGAAACCGGCTACCTGCTGCCCCCGGAGTCGTCGACCCTGCGGAGATGCCAGCCGCCCATGACCACGCCGAACCACACGTCCGACCCCTGGTCCGCCGCCGGCAACCTGGTGAACCCCTGGTTGGCGGAGCATGGCCTGGAGGACGGCGACGCCCTGCGCGTCGACGCGACCGGGGAGATCAGGACCGACTTCTGGGGCAACGTCAAGCCGGTGCACGGGTACTCCTGGCAGCACGCCGTACCCGGCTACCCGGCGCCCGGTGAGCCTCCCTACTCGCTCATCGGCTCGGTGACGGCCGGCGCGACCTTCGTCAGCGGACGCGGATGGTACGAGGCCGGCAGCTGGTTCCCGATCGTCGGCACCCGGGACACCGGCACCCCGTCGACCTCGCCGTGCCTGCTCTACGAAACAGCCGGGCAGGTAGGCGGCAGGTTCCAGGTCACGATCAACGACAACAACCTCAGTGACAACGGCGGAGCCGCGACCGTGACCGTACGCCAGTGGTGGTGAGCCGACCTCGGCCCGGCCATGTGCCGGTACGTAACTACCGGCAGGACGCCCGGCAGGATGACTCCTGCCGGGCGTCCTGCCTGTCTCCCCACATCAGACGTCGCTTGACTGATCGTCATGGCATCAGTTCGAACAGTGACCACCCTTGCGGTGGTCGTCGCAGCGATGGTCGGCACGACCGCGCTCACCGGTCCCACCTCCGCCAGCGCCGAGGCCCACCAGCCGGAGCCGGCCGGGACCACCGAGTCCATCCTCGACCTCATCCCGGCACCGACCCTGGACCGGATGGTCGCCCAGGCTCCGCTGGTCGACGCGGCCAACGTGATCCGCACCGCGGTCGACCGTGCGCCGGGCCGTGGCTACGCCGGCATCGGCCTGGTCGACGACCAGGTCACCCTGTGGTGGAAGGGAGAGCCGCCCGCCGACATCGCCGCGGCCGTCGCCGCCGCCCGCCGCACCGCGCCGGTCGAGGTGGCCGACGCCACCTACTCCCGCGCCGAACTGCGTACGGCAGCCGCCCGGATCGCCCCGGTAGTGGAGGCCGACCCGACCGACGCCAGCCACTCGGTCCGGCTGCGTACCGATGGCACCGGCATCGAGATCGGCGTCGACTACAGCTCGAGCACCGAGCTGCCGACCCTGCCGGAGACCGGTGTCCGTACCACCTTCGTCGAACGCGACCAGATGGTCGAACGGTCGCGGACCGACGACGACGCACCGTTCGACGGCGGGGCCGGCATCGGGCCCGCCGGGCCCTGGTGCACCGCCGGCTTCGGCGTACGTGACGCGGACACCACCGCCGGCTACATCCTGACCGCCGAGCACTGCGGGTCGATCGGCTCGGTCTGGCACACCGGCTGGGACACCACCACCGGCACCGGCACGCTGATCGGCTACGCGGTCGACAGCAACGACGACCACGACACGATGATCATCTCGACGTCGGCACCCGGCGACCACATCTACGTCGGCGGTCAGCACGACGAGGTCCGCGCCGAAGTGGTCGGCTGGACCGAGGTCTTCCCCGGTCAGCTGCTGTGCCAGTCCGGGTACACCTCGGCGGGAGTGCTCGGCGGACCCATCTGCAACCTGCGGGTCGACTACCACTACACCGACATCGAGGACCTCGTCGAAGCCACCCAGCTCGACGGCCACGACTCCGCCCGGGGCGGCGACAGCGGCGGCCCGGTCTACTTCGTCAACCCCGACGGCACCGTGCTCGCCGCCGGCACCACCACCCGGTCGGCCGGACCGGGCTTCGGGTTCCAGGACTTCGCCACCGCCCGCGACGACTACGGCAACCTGGTGCCGGCGACGGCGATCGCCAGCAGCTGCCGGGTCTCCTTCGTCGTCACCGACTCGTGGGGCACCGGCTACACCGCCAGCGTCACCGTCTACAACGACGGCCCGGCCGTCAACGGCTGGTCGGTGGGCTGGACATTCCCCGGCGGGCAGCTCCTGCAGGGTCACTGGAACGGCGTCTTCCAGCAGACCGGATCGGCGGTGACCGTCACCAACGAGAGCCACAACGCCGCCATCCCGACCGGCGGTGCCGTCAACTTCGGCTACACCGCTGACGGCTCCCCCGCCACCCCGACACCCTTCACTCTCAACGGCACTACCTGCAACTGACCCTGCCCACTGGCGCCGGGCCCTGCCGCATCACCGGCGGGGCCCGGTGCGCGTCCGCAGATCAGGGCTCGGCCAGTTCGAGTCGCAGCGTGGCGCGCAGGGCCCGCACCTGCGGGGCGTCCAGTTCGCCACAGCGGTCGAGCGCCCGCTGGCGCAGCAGGCGGGCGGCGGCCCGGTCCGAGGCCGCGCCGGCCAGCGCCGCGAGCGCGTCCAGCGTCTGTGCCTCCCACCACGGGCAGGACAGTGCCGCGTAGAGGGCCAGCGCTGCGCGCAGCGCCTCGGCCGCCGCGTCTGCCTCACCCAACGCCGCGAGCACGAGCCCGTACCGGTGGACGGCGCTGGCCTCGCTGAACGTCGCGCCGCACCGGTTGAACACCCGCCGGGCGCGGGCGTACTCGTCGGCGGCCTCCCGCAGCCGGCCCATCCCGGCCAGATCCGCCCCGAGACTCATCATCGCGCCGGCCCGGGCCACCGCCGCGCCGGTCCGGCTGAGCCCGGTGCCCCGGCCGTGGAACGCCAGCACCTCGCGGTGCAACTCGGCCGCTTCGGCGAACCGGCCGAGCGCGGCCAGCGACCCCGCCTGCGCACTCGCCGCGCTCTGCTCGCCGAGGGCGTACCCGATCTCGCGAAACAGCCCGACCGCCCGGCGGCTGTGGTCGACTGCCGACTCGGCGCGGCCGGTGCGGACCAGGACCGCGGCGGTGTAGGTCAGTGCCCACGCCTGCTCCCGGCGGTCCCCGATCCGCCGGGCCAGGTCCAGCGCCCGGTCCAGGGTGGCCAGCCCGTCGAGGTTGCGGTCCTGGCAGAAGTACTGGGCCCAACCCAGGAAGTTCAGCAGTACGGCCTCGTCGCGAGGGCTGCCGACGGCTCGGGCCGCGGCGACCGCCAGCGCGAAGATCTCTTCCCAGGGGTGCCGGTGACTGTTGGCGTCGGAGTACCAGTGCAACGCCCTGGCGACCGCGACCACGTCGGCGTGTCGGCCACACCGGGCGGCGTAGCGCAGCGCCGCCAGCCAGTTGCCGGACTCCCGGTTCAGCCAGTACGCCGCCGCCCGATCGTCGTCGAACGGGGAATCGGCCCGACCGGCATCGAACGGGGAATCGGGCCGCCCCGCGTCGAACGGGGAGTCGGCCCGACCGGCGTCCGGTTCGAACATCACCCCGGCCTGCCGGGTACGCAGCAGCAGCCAGCCGATCATCCGTTCGTGCGCCGCCGTCCGGCGGGTCTGCGGTTCCTCGGCGTCGAGGCGTTCCTTGGCGTAGAGCCGGACCAGGTCGTGGAACTGGTACCGGTCGCCGAGGGTCAGGAGGAGACCCGCCTCGACCAGCTCCTCCAGGGCCGTCGACGCGGTCTCCTCGTCGATGCCGGCCACGACGGCGACCAGCGCGGGTGCGAAATCGGTGCCGGGGATCAGTGAGGCCCGCCGAAACACTCGCGCGATCACCGGGTCCAGTTGCCGGTACGAGACCTCGAACGCCGACCGCACGCCCAGGTCCCCGGCGGTCAGGACGGTCAGCCTTCGACGTTCGTCGCGGAGCAGGTCCACCAGCCACGCTACTGACCATTGTGGTCGGCTGGCGAGCCGGTTGCCGGCGATCCGCACGGCCAGCGGCAGCTGTCCGCAGAGGGTGACGAGTTGGTCGGCGGCGGCCGGCTCGGCGGCGATCCGGTCGGCGCCGACGATCGCCGCGAGCAGCGCTCGACCGGCCGCCGGGTCAAGCAGGTCGAGCGGCTGGCGGACCGCGCCGGCCAGGCCGGCCAGCGGACGCCGACAGGTCACCAGCACGAGGCATCCCCGCCCGGCCGGCAACAGTGCACGTACCTGTGCCTCGTCTGCGGCGTTGTCCAGGATCACCAGCAGCGGCCGGTCCCGGGTCAGGGTGCGGAACAGGCCGCCCCGCTCGGCCGGCGACACCGGCACCCTGCTGTCCGGCACCCCGAGCGACCGCAGCAGCCCGGCCAGCGCCTCGGCCGGGTCGAGGGGTCCGTCCGGCGAGGCGCTCTGCAGGTCGACGAAGAGCTGGCCGCCGGCGAAGGCACCGCTGAGCCGATGTCCGGCCACCACGGCGAGACTGGTCTTACCGATCCCCGGCGGCCCGTGCAACACCACCACCGAGGCGGTGTCCGAACGCCCGGCGGCAACCTCGGTGGCCAGCGCCGCGAGCCGTTGCAGGATCTCCGTCCGGCCGGTCAGGTCCGGGACCGCGGAGGGCAGTTCCCCGGGTACGACCACCGCCTGGCCCTCGTGCGGCACCGTGCCGCCCTCGCGCGGCTGCCGCTCGGCCCGGGCCAGGGCGACGAAGCGGTCGCGGTCCGCCCCGGCCAGCCGCAGGGCATCGGCGAGCAACACCACCGTCCGTCGTTGCGGGCTGCGCACCCGGCCGCGCTCCATTTCCCGGATGCTGCGGACGCTGGAACCCGCCGCCTCGGCAAGTTCCTCCTGGGTCAGCTTCCGCTCCAAGCGGAGGGTTCTGAGCAGGTCTCCGAACTGGTCATGCTGCACCTGACCGGTAGGCATGTTTCCCCAACCACTCAACGCCCTGGCGCACCTGACGTGCGTCGTTGCCCGCATGTACGTAACCAGAATCGACGACAATGCGCACATAGTGTGATCACAGCGATGACAGATCAGTGACGAATCACCGGGGCCCGGCGTGCGCCGGCACGGGCTTCCCGCCGCTCGATCAGGCAATCAGCGGCGGCTGACCGGTGGCCTCCAGGACCGACAGCCACAGGTCGCCGTGCGGGTCGACCTGGTTGCGGGTGCTCACCGTCAACGGCATCGGCACGTGCACGAACCTGCCCCGCCACCGACCCACCACCAGGTCGGTCCGACCGGCCATCGCCGCGTGCACCGCCGCATGCGCCAACCGAATACAGTAGACACTGTCGTACGGGTTCGCCGGCACGCCACGGATCGTGTAACTCGGGTCGATGTACTTCACACTCGCCTCGCGCCCGGCCCCGGCGAAGTCCTCGACGATCCGCTGCCGCAGGTACCGGCCGAAATCGTGCAGCCGCAGATTGCCGGAGGCGTCGTGGCCGACAGGTTCGCCGGCCAGATGCTCCTGGCCGGCGCCCTCGGCGGCGACGACCGTCGCGTGCCCCCGGTCGGCGACCCGCCGACGCAGGTGCGTCAGGAAACCACCCGGGCCGTCCAGGGCGAACGGCACCTCAGGCACCAGGACGAAATCGGCGTCGTGGGTGGCCAGGGCCGCGTAGCAGGCGATGAAACCCGAGTGCCGGCCCATCAGCTGTACGAGCCCGATCCCGCCGGGGAACGCGGTGGCCTCCACATGGGCGGCCCGGATCACCTCGGTGGCGCGTGCGACGGCCGTCTGAAAACCAAAGCTCTGATCGATGTACGGGATGTCGTTGTCGATCGTCTTCGGCACCCCGACGACGGCGACCGGCCGGCCCCGCCGGGCGAGCACCTCGGTGATCCGTGACGCGCCGCGCATCGAACCGTCGCCACCGATCACGAACAGGATGTCGATGCCGAGCTCGTCGAGGGTGTCGGCGATCTCCTCCGGATCCTGGTTGCCCCGCGACGTACCGAGGATCGTGCCGCCGTACTCGTCGATCCGGTCGACGACCGCCGGGGTCAGCGGGACGGGGTCGTGGCCGTACCGGGCGACCAGCCCTTGATAGCCGTTGCGGAAACCGACGATCTGGCGCACCCCGTAGCCGGTGGTCAGCTCCAGCACCAGAGCCCGGATGACGTTGTTCAGGCCGGGGCAGAGCCCACCGCAGGTGACGATCCCGACCCGGGTGCGGGCCGGCTCGAAGAAGATTTTCTGTCGCGGTCCGCCCGGTTCGAGACTGGGCAGCTCGTCGATGGGCAGACCCCGGCCGGTGAGCATCCCGACGGTGTCGTCGAGCAGCACCCGGTCGGACTCGTCGACATAATGCCAGCTGGTGTTGCGCCCGAGCAGCAGTCGGGCCAGCGGCGAGTCGAACAGGCACCCGCCCAGCGTCCGGATCTCCAGTCGCACCGGCTCGTCGGCCATCCACCCATGGTCCCGGCCATAGTTTTCAACGGCGTTACCGACCAGCACCCTCGGCCGGTCGGACCACGGCGATCCGCTCAGCTGACGGGCGGGGCCACCGGGTAGCCCGAGGCCGGCAGACACTCACCCTGGCTCCATCGGAAGGCAGACTCGGGCTCGGGCATGGTCCCGGTCCTATGAACCGGCGAAGGACCTGGCCCTGGCTCGCCGGGCCGGGTCGAAGGCATCGATCGCCCCGGGACCCTGACCGCCCGGACTCGCCGCCCAACCGTTGATCCTCCTGGCGGCCCAGGTCACCCGTTGGTCCTGCGGACGGTAGGCGATCTCGAAGTGCGACTCCTTGGGTAGATCGAAGTCACCACCCCAGGCCACCACGCCAGCCAACTCGGCGAGGATGTCCCGGACCACGACGATTTCCCGGGGGTACAGACCGCCCCGGACTCCCACCGGGTACGCCAGCGGTCGGATCGCCAACGCCGATCCGGACAGGTAGTTCGACTCGTAGGCCGCCCTCAGGCTGGTCCGCGTGCTGTGCCCGTGGACGTCGCCGGCCCGGAGCTGGTCGATCTCATAGTGGAAGCGACGGGCGACGTACGTCAGGATCACCGCCGCGGGTCCGTCGGCGAGCGCGACCGCATGGCCGCTGCCCTCGATGTCGTGCCAGCCGGCTGACCTGAGCACGGGCCAGCCGTTCACCGAGCGGTCGCGCTCCCAGGTCCCGGGTGTCGTCGGCGCGGCCTGGGCGGCACCGGCGGTACCGGCGGCGGCCACGGCTGCTCCGGTCACCGCCGCAGCGCCGAGTAGCTGACGGCGCGACAAGGAGTTACCCATCAGTGCCTCCGTTCCTTTTCCGATATCCGCTTCAGCCGGGGTGCGATCACCCAACAAAGGCCGACCATACTGATCACAAAGAGCACGGAGAGCACCACGATCGTCGGATTCACCCAGACCGGGACCAGATCGTAGTCTGCGTTGCATTTGTTGCTGAGCGGAAAGACGCGGAACCGGTCGTCCCGATGCGCTTCCCAGTAGGCGGCGTCGAACGGCTGGTGGTGGACGAACCTGCAGGTGTCTTCGCCGTTGAGCCCGCCCGAGACGAAACCACGAAGCCACACGAGCACCGTCAGGAAGAAGGATGCCCAGGCAGCGTGGCCGAACCAGGCCGGCCGCTTCCAGGTGCCCGCGCGCAGCCCTCGGATCAGCCGCCAGACACTGAACGCGGGGATCGCGAGGAGCGGAAGGCACGGAAGCAGTGCCGCAGCTGATTCGAACGTCATCGGCGCTCTTCCAGCTGCTGCGACGCCCGCGTCAGGTACTTCTGGTGATTTGCCCGGTAGTTGGACTCCATCCGCGACTCCGTGCCGATCCTGGTCAACATCGTGTCGGCGAAGCCCTGCACGAAGCCGTCGAGCTTGTCGCCACCGCCGGGCAGATTGATCAGTACGGTCGGCAGCATGGCACCCGCCGTCGCGATGAGCTGCGTACGCGCGATGCCGAGCGTGGTGTCGGTCGCGGTCAACGCGTTGTGTGCGGCGAACCGGCAGTTCTCCACCGTGGTCCAGCGCTGCGCGAAGAAGTTGTTGAACCGGCGCAGACCACCACCGCCGTTGTAGTGGTCCCGGACGGCCTGGACGATGGTCCGGCCGGACCTGACCGCGCGAGCGATGAGGTAACCATCTGCGTCCTCGATCAGATCGTTGAACCCGAAGGACGACTCGACGCCAGGGATGGCCAGTCGGGCCTCGCAGAATGCCCGGCCCGACGCGTACTGCTCCTCGGAGTTGCGCCAGTCCGCGTAGAACGTCATGAGGTCCCCGCCCCACCCGGCGACGTCGCCGCCGTTTGCGGCCTTCTGGTTACTCTCCTGCGGCGTCACCAGGTGCCCGTTCGCGGTCGCCATCATGTGCTCGGCGCCCAGATCGTAGCCGGTGAACGGGTCGGTGAACCACTTCATGACGGACATTCCCCGCGCGTTGGCGTAGCTGACGAATCCCTCGTCGTAGCCACCGATGAGGTACCACCAGCCCAACTGGTTGAGCGGGTCCCGGCTGCCGTACTCGGCGTGGCGGACGTACTCCATCACCAACTGGGAGGGTGACCTGTCGCCGCCATAGGAGACGGCGAGAGCGTACAGCTGCTCGATGTAGTCGATGAACGTGTCGGCAGGCCCGGCGGAGTCGTTGACCGAGCTGGTTCCAGGGTCGGATCCGTGTCGCCACACGTTGCGGTCCAGGTCGAAGGAGTCGCTGCCGTTGACGACGACGAACTCCTTGATCTGGTTGAACGACCAGTTCGGTGGCAGCGTGAACCCGAGGTTGCCGGAGAATCCCCACGACATGCCGGAGACGAACGAGTACCGGGCGAAAGTGCGGTTGGTGACGTTCCAGCAGACGTTCCGGGATCCGTACACGCCGTGAATGTAGCGCTTACCACGGCTGGCCAGGCCGGCGACCACTCCGTGGAAGTACGGGACGATCGCCGAGTCGATCTCAGCCTGTGTGGCGTCGTAGTCCACGGCGAAGTAGATGACGGTACCCTTGTTGAAACCGTAGCCGACGGCCAGACTGTGGGCGTTGAGGGCGTGCTGGTAGCCGATGCCGTAGCTGAAGTCGGACAACCGCCGCCCATCGTCCTGGTAGATGGGAAAGACCCGCAGCCCGGCGGCGAACATCGTCTGCAGTTCGCCGGGCTTGATCTCCTTGTCCAGGGTCGACCCGGGCGGGTCGTACAGGTATCGACCGACGATTCGGTAGCCGTTGTTCCACAACCAGCTGGCGCGGGACGCGGTGATCTCGTAACGGGTGTCGGAGCCGGTCGCTGGCCGGTCCGGATCCCCCATCGACACCAGCAGCTGGCACCAGGTCTGGTAGTCACCGGCACCGTTCTCGGTCAGCTGAGAAAAGCGTTGGAAGGCCCGGACGAAGTCGGCGAGGGCCGCGTCGTAGGTCGTGCGCCGGTTCGTCCGGTAGTCGCCAATCGGCTCGTTGAACACACAGGCAGCGGAGAACAGCTCGACGAAGATGCCGGAGTCGCCCTGCCGGACCTGGTTCGCGCGTAGGCCGGCCTGGGTGCCGGGCCCGAAGTTGCCGTTCGCGTCCAAGCCGAGCTCGTACTGGATGGCGATCAGCAGAGCCCGTTGCACGTCGCGGGAGTAGATGCCGTCACAGGGGCCGATGAGGTAGGCGGGCCGCTGCCAGTAGCGTCCGTTCAACCAGCGCTGGATGTCCCGGATCTTGTCGGTGCCGCCCGCCACCACGACGTAGGCGTCCATGTTGAGGATGCACTTGGCGATGGTCGCGTCGACCGTACCGTCGCCGTCGGGAATCCCCATGTTGGACCGCAGACTCTTGACCGCGGCGACGGTGACGCCGGTGTACCAGCCGTAGCTTGCCGGTTCGACCCCCCAGTAACCTTTGCAGAACAGGCCGTGCTGCAGGATGGCGACGATGTTGCGGTTGCGGTCCCAGCCCGCGCCGATCGGACCGAGCGCCTGGAACCTGGACGTCGTGGTAGGACCGAAGCTGGCCACCACCGGGCTGATCCCGAGCTCGTGCTGTAGACCCATGACCAGCGAATACATCGTCGACCAGCCGGTCCGGCCGTCTTCGGGACAGCGTACGTAGCCGGGCACCCCGCCGTACGTCGCGTTGACCCACTGCTGCGCTTCCAGGACCTTCGGATCGGCCACGTTGTCTCCCCTGTTCGACGTCGGGACGAACACCCTGCCGGTCGTTGGGCACGGCCGCCTTGGGCACGGCAGTCTTCCATAGCCTCAAAACAGACTCGTATCGATGCTTGCTGATAATAGACTATACGCACACCTTTGCCCCGAGTGGGAAGACACTGTGGCCGGACAACGGCAGTGCCGTACTCAGAACTCGTCGAGTTGGAGGAAGACCAGCAGCAGGAGGATCGAGGCGGCAGCGCCGGCGAAGCTGATCAAAAACCCCAGCTTCGGGAACCGGGGGCCGCCGTCGGTCTCCAGCCGGGACCGCCCCCACTTGCTGATCACGAAGTACGCGGAGAAGAACCCCATCGCCGGGAACCCGGTGCAGGACCAGATGAACTTGGTGCTGACGTCGACGCGGGCCGCGAACGGGTTCAGGAAGATGGCGAACTGCAGCGCGGCGACGACGGCGGCGAACCCCAGGTAGACGGTGACCGCCCGGGCCAGCGGTGAAAAGCCGGGCAGCAGCGGCGGGCGGGCCGCCGCCTGCTCCGCCTCGGTCGCTGCAGCATCGGCCTCGTCGAGCTGGCGGCGGGCCGCCTCCAGCTCCTGCTCCGCGTCCGGCGGGAAACCGCCGACGGCCGCCGGGTCACCGGAGACCGGCACGGCCGAGACCGGGCCGGCCGCGCCCGCTCCGACGCCGTACGGCTGCACCTGCCCGGCCTGCGCGGACGGCCCGAAAGCCCCGGCGGACATCGGCACCGGCTGTTCGCTGGTGGCCAGCTCGGGCCGGCGCGGCGGTGGCAGCCCGGCCGGCCCCGGCATCGCCTGACCCGGCATCGCCCGGCCCGGCGGTGGCGGTGGCGGTGGCGGCCACGGGACACCGGCCGGCGAGGCACCGTACCCGCCGGATCGTTGCTGGCCCGCCGCGTTGCCGGCAGCCGGGTTCGCCGTGATCGGCGGCGGCGCGGGCGGTGCCGGCTCGCCGGCGGCCTGGGCGATCGCCGCCAGCCGCTGCCACTGGGCGTACAGCCGCTGACCGAGCTGGTCGGCGTAGCCGGTGAGCCGCTGTCGACGGGTCTGATGCTGCGCCGAGCCGGCCTGACCGGTGCGGTGCAGCTCGTGCAGGTGCCGGGCCAGGGCGGCGTACTCGTCGAAGTCGCTGCTCACCGCGCTCAGCCTTCCTCGTCCAGCTCGCGGCCGGGCAACGCGAACGGCACGATCAGCCGGGTCCGCTGGTCGTGCCGGTCGATCAGCAGCGCCCGGTTCGGCCGCGGCCGGTACGCCAGGTCGTGGGTGCCCAGGTAGGAGCCGAGCTCACCGCCGGGGACGTTCATCGCCACCAGGCAGGCCAGGTCGTCGCGGTTGTGTGAGCCGCCCAGGTCGTCGGCGAGCCGCCGTAGCCCACGCCACCAACCCAGCAGATGGACGCCGTGACCGGGCCCCTGGCGCAGCACCACCTGCAGGTCGTCCAGCCCGGACTTGTACATCTCGTCCTTCGCGCCGAGCACCCCGGCTGCGGCGTCCATCCCGAACACCACCAGGTACGTCCGACCGTCGTCGGCGGGCGCGGCGGTGCCGTCCGGGGTGGCCAGTCGGCGCAGCTCCTCACGCAGCTCGGCGGCGGTCAGCCGGGTGATCGAATGTCCGAAGGTGTGCAGCGCGTCGGCGGTCTCCTCGGCGACCTCGTCGGCGGAGGCGACCAGCGGGGCCAGCAGGAACCGGGCGTGGCCGGGCGGCTCCTGCCGGGCCAGGCTGACGGTGGCGGCGTGCAGCACGTCGGCGGCGTGGCCGGTGGTGCCGACCACGGCGATGTGCCGACCCGGAGTGGCGTCCAGCGGGAACACCGCCGAGCTGAGGTCCACGTCGACCTGCCGGCCGACCAGGGCGAGGGGGCGCCGTCCGCCGGGGGCCAGTGAGCGGTACGTGGGGTCACCGTCGAGGTGCGCCGCCTCGTACCCCTTGAAGATCGCCGGTGGGCGGGAGCCGGCGGCGCGGGCCTGCCACAGCTCGTGGCGCAGGGTGGCGATCCGCCGGGCTCCACTGTGCGCGTCCGGGAACCGGATGACCGTGTTGGCACCGGCGATGCCGGCCGAGACGTTGACGATCGCCTGCCCGACCGGCAGCCCACCGGCGGCCTGGTTGAGCGGGTCGAGGACCCCGTTTCCGCCGGGCAGCGCCACCCGCAGCGGGAACTGGCCGAAGATCGAGTCGGTCTTGCCGTAGAGGGCTTCGATGCCGGACATGCTCTGGCTGGCCAGGACCAGGTGTACGCCGTACGACCGGCCCTTGCGGGCCAGCTCCTCCAGCAGGGCGGCGGCTTCCCGGGCGACCGAGTCGTTGCCCTCGAACAGCACGTGGAACTCGTCGATCACGGCGACGGTACGCGGGGTCGGGGTGCCGTCGCGGGGCAGGTCGGCCAGTTTCGTCACGCCGTGGCGTTTCATCGCCGCCGCCCGCCGGTTCAGCTCGCGGCGCAGCTCCCGCAGCACGGCGACGCCGTACTCCCGGTCGGACTCGATGCCGACGGCGCGGGCGTGCGGGATCCACGACGGGTCCCGGCCGGTCGGCACGAACTCGGTGAAGCTGACGCCCTCCTTGAAGTCGAGCAGGTAGAGGGACAGCTCGTCGGGTGCGTAGCGGGCGGCGAGGCTGTAGAGCAGGTCGAGCAGGAAGACGGTCTTGCCGGAGCCGGTGCGGCCACCGACGAGCCAGTGCGGGGTGACGTCGTCGAAGGCGAGAATCGCCGGTTCCCGGCCGGCCCGGCCGACGATGGTGTGCAGGCCGGCGGTGGCCGACTCGGTCCAGATCCGGGGTGGCAGCAGGTCGGCGAAGTCCAGGGTGGAGCCGCGTCGGTGGATCTCGCCGAGCCGGCCGGCGAGGGCTTCGACCACCCGGGCCGGCGGGTCGCCGTCGAGAGCGACGGGCGCGGCCAGGCCGGTGCCGTCGGCGCTGAACGGCTGCCCCGGTGGGTCGCCGACGAAGGCCCGGTTGCCGTCCAGCCGGACCGGGGTGGTGGCACCGAGTGTCGGCGGCGCCACCCCGGTGCCGGCCGGCGGGTAGCCGGCGACGATCACGCAGACCCGGGCGGACGCCCCGGCGTGGGTGAGCGCGGCGAGGCGCATCAGCTCCGCCCGGCCGTCGGGCAACGCCCCGGCGACCACCACCAGCAACTCCCCCGCTGCCTGGCCTGCGGAGCCGGCCCGGTCGCCGCTGCGGGCCTGGGCGGCCCGGACGTGCTGGTCGGCGTCGTCGAGGCGTTCCTTGGCTTCGGCGTCGGTGGCGGCCGGCGGTGCCAGCACACCGGCTTCGACCAGGGGCCGCAGCGGCAGGAACGTGGCACCCATCGACGTGGTGTCCAGCGCGGTCACCCGTACCGTGCCGGGTGGAGCGGCCGCGAGCAGCCGGACCACCAGGCTGCGCAGCAGCGCGGCGACCTTCGGTTGCCGGGCGTCGGCGTCGATGGCCAGGTGCGCGCCGGCCCCGAGGGGCACCAGCGCCGGGAACTCGACCGGGTCGCCGGTGCCGGCCAGCCCGACGGGGCGGGCCAGGCCGACCCGGACCGGGGCCGGGCCGACGGCCAGGTCCCGGGTGGCGCTGGTGGCCCCGGTGGTGAGGGCTTCGCCGACGCGGCGCAGCCGGTCGGTGACGTCGCCGAGGTCCGGGGCGGCCGGGGCGGAGCTGTCGTCGATCGCCCGGCGGGCGGTGGTCAGGTGGGTCACGGCCTGTCGATGGGCGGCGACTGCCCGACGGTACGCGGCACCGAAGCTCATCGGGCCGGACCCGGAGTCCGGGGCGGCCCGGACCTGGTGACAGCGTCACAGCCCAGAACCCCATGCAGTCCGTACACCCACACCCCCACCTGCAGTCGGGTAGTGACCAGAACACTATCCGAGTCCGCTTCCTCCTGTTGACCCGGCCCGCACCGCATGCGCTCCTGCGCGACTCAGGTGGGGTTCAGCGCCACATGATTCACCTCCGTAAATCGATCAAGCAGAGACATGTAACATTGGCGAAATTGTTCAAGATCAATTTGTCAACCCCCCGGGATGAGTCACCCTCCAGACACTTGCTGTAATCGCTTGATGATTTACAGTAATTAAGCCCTGCCATCAGTTGCGTCGATGACGATCATCGGCCCTGCAACACGGATAGGAGACGACCATGCCCCTGTCAGCGGCCGATCTTGCCGTGATCGGAGAGACTCCGATCACGATACGATCGACAGCGTTCTCGAACGTCTATCTCCGACTCGACGGTCGAGGAGTCACATCCGAGACCGAGAATGGCGGCGGACTGGTGAACTGCCAGTTCAGCGTCGGCACCCCCGGGCCGTACGAAAGGTTCAAGATTCGTCCACAGGCCGACGGTACGTTCTCGGTCGAATCGGCTGTCTTCCCGAACGTATGGCTCCGCATGGACAGCCGAGGGGTCACCGCGCAGACCCCGAACGGCGGCGGCCTCGTCAACGCCAGATTCAACGCCAACGGCGGTCCCGCCGAGAAGTTCCGGCTCCACCCCCACGCAGGCGACGCGTTCTCCTTCGAGTCGACCCTCACGTCGAACGTGTTCCTCAGGATGAACGGCACCGGCGTTACCACAGCCACCGACAACGGCGGCGGTCTCGTCAACTGCCAGTTCAACGCCAACGGCGGGATCCACGAGAAGTTCGTCATCTCGATGATCGATCAACGACTCGAATTCGCCATGCAGCGCCAGGAGCAGGGCATGTGGTGCTGGTCGGCGGCCACCGTGAGCCTCGCGGCCTACTACGACCCGAGCACCCACTGGACCCAGTGCACCCTCGCCAACGCGGAGCTCAACCGGAACGACTGCTGCGTACCTGCGGGTTCTGAGTCACCCGGCAACCAGGGCCGGTGGCCGGACACGGCGCTGCAGCGCGTCGGCGTCCTTCGTCGACGCGAGAACCGCGCCCTGACCCCTGCCGAGATCGGAGCCGAGATGGCTGGCTCGACCCCGATCGGATTGAACACCTCCTGGCGGGGCGGCGGCGGGCACATCCTGGCGATCCGTGGACGTTTCTTCCTCGACGGGGAAGAATACGTCAGTGTCGCAGACCCGTGGTACGGCGACTCCGACGTGTCGTACAACACCTTCCGCAACGCGTATCAGGGAAGCGGGACCTGGAACGTCAGTTACAAGACCCAGCGCTAGGAGATCGACATGCCACTCGAAATGCCGGATCCGCCGAGCGGCGTACGCGACCGAATCCGGTCGAGGATGCGCACTTTC
The DNA here is from genome assembly GCF_030345095.1 of Solwaraspora sp. WMMA2056. NCBI lineage: Bacteria > Bacillati > Actinomycetota > Actinomycetes > Micromonosporales > Micromonosporaceae > Solwaraspora > Solwaraspora sp. WMMA2056. The sequence goes on along the minus strand of NZ_CP128360.1, from coordinate 3,636,432 downwards.
GCGGACGCCTCCAAGTTCTCGACCAAGGCTCTACGCAACGCCCGGAAAGATCAGCTCGAATTGTCGACGCCGCACCAGGTCTACGTGCTGGGGCTCGACGACATCATCGCCGGTAACGGGTTGGACAGCGCGCAACCGGTGGGCTGGCGTTACCTGATCGAGGAAGCCGGACAACCCATCGCCAGCGCCGAGACCGCTTCCACGCCGGACGGCACCGAACAGATGTCACAGTTCACCGAGGGACCGTTCGTCGCGTCGACCAACAAGGCGCTGAAGGGCGTACTCAAACTGGCCACGCTCAAGACCGGCCGCTACGAGCTACGCCTGCTACGGGTCCCCGCCCTGTACGTTATGGCGCTGTGGCTGCATCTGCCCCGACGGGATCTGATCATTCCGCTGGAACCGTCGCCGGTCGGGAAGGAAGACCGGGTGGTACCGGCGGACGAATTCCTGAGTGACCTGGCGGACAAGGCCAGGACCATGCTTCCGCCCGATCCGTCGGAAGCACCAGGGACGATACCCGGCTCCTGACCCCGCAGGGTCTCGTCGTCGACGGCGGACCCCGTAGTGGTCCGGTCCTCGTGCTGCGGGGACCGGACCACTACCACGGTGGCGATCGGCACAGTGTGGGTCAGACGCCGGCGACCGCTGCGATCCAAGCTCGGCTGGCGGCGATCGAGGCATAGTTCTGCGAGGTCGATCCGTTGGAGTTCGAACAGACACCGACCTGTTGTCCGGCGTAGAACTGCGGACCACCCGAGTCGCCCTGCCAGGCGATTCCGGTCGCCGGGGAGCTACGGATTGCCGGTCCTTCGTACGCGTCCCGGCCCCGCACCGAGACGACCTGCACCGAGGCCGTCTTCAGCTGTGCCGACAGGTCGCAATTCAGGCACGAGCGGCCCCAGCCGTAGATGGTGTTCGTCGAGCCGACTGGCGGATCGCTGGTGGCGAGCGTGACGTACGTGGTGCTGATCGGTGTGCTGAGATACAGCAGCCCGATGTCGTACAGGTATCCGTCTTGCGAGTAGGTCGCGCTGACCGCGCTCACCTGGCCGCCGGTGGCGTGATGGACACTGCCGACCCGAACCGACATCGAGCCGCCGATGCAGTGCTCGGCAGTGAGCACCCAGCGGGAAGCGATGATCGAGCCGGAGCATCTGAACGAGCCGTCGCTGTAGACAGCGGCCGCCCAGGGTGCCGACGAGACCGTGTCGCCGCCGATGATCTGCTGCGGTGCGGCGGCGGCTGTCGATGGAGTCAGGGCAGCACCGACGAGTGCCGACGCGACCACTGCCAGGAGATTACGGATACGCAAGACGGCACTCCTCACTGAGCAGACACCCAGCCAGGCATCGGCCCGCACCACAGATCCCGGCAACGATCTTATCGACGACAAGATCGATACACAACATGCATTGACCTGCGCTGATAGCCGCAGAGTCGACGGGATGCCGGTCCAGCGTGGTCGATTCCCCGAGTGGACGGTAGCGCCGCGCTGATCCCGAAGTGCTCCTAGTATCCGTGATAGGAGTGTCCCGACAACCGTCGAAAGTGCGATCGATGCGACCTGACGACGACGGCACCGACGACCAGGAGACCGGACACGGTGCCCGCGGGGATTCGGACCGCGACGAGAAGTTGCGCCGGTTCGCCGACCGGCTCGACAAGCCGCTCGGCGTCCTCGGCGTACTGTTCCTGCTCCTGGTGATCGGGCAGTTCGTCACCACCCACCCACCGACGGCCGTCGTGCTGGGCGTCGCCAGCTGGGTGCTGTGGGTGGTCTTCGTCGCCGAGTTCGCGCTCCGTGCCTGGTTGGGCCGGCACCACCCCGGCCGGTTCTGGCGACGCAACTGGTGGCAGCTGCTCTTCCTCGCCGTACCCGTGCTGCGGTTCGCCCGGGTGGCGCTGGCGCTGCGGACGGCCCGCGCCGGCGCTGCGATCACCGCCGCCGTACGGGGCTCGCGCTCCGCCGGCCGGTTGCTCACCGACCGGCTCGCCTGGCTCGTCGCGGTGACGGTGAGCCTCATCCTCGCCGCCGGCCAACTGCTCGTCGTCGCCGGCTCCTACCCGAGCTACGCGCAGGCGCTGCACGACGTCACGCTCACCACGATCACCGGTCAGCGGATGGCCGCGCGGGACCCGTTCGCCCAGGTTCTGGAGCTCATTCTGGCCGCGTACTCGGTCGTCGTCTTCGGCACCCTGGCCGGCGCGCTCGGTGCCTACTTCCTCAGCAACCGGCCGACCTCCGACGGCGGCGACAACGACGACCGGGACGGTGCCGGTGCCGGTGCCGGTGCCGGCTGACCTGATCGCGCGACTGACGCCGGTCGCCAGTTGCGGCGGGCCGGTCCCCGTGGTGCGGTCGGGGACCGGACCGCCAGGTACGAGCAGTACCGTCAGCCGGTGACCGAGTTGAGCGCGGCCAGATAGCCGTCGCGGTAGCCGGCGGCGTTCGGGTGGTACGCGGCGATCAGCGCGGAGAAATCGTTGATCCACGGGGTGGCACCGCAGACCCCGTGCCCGGCGAACTGGCTCCGGGTGTCCACGAAGGTCGCACCGGCGGCGGCGGCCCGGTCGGCGGTGACCTCGGCGAGCAGGTCGGCGGCGTCGTTGATGATGGTGCGCTTGGTCAGGCTGACGGCGAACAGCCCGCAGTTGCGGACCTCCTCGAACAGTCGCGGGTAGCCGAGCACGATCAGCTCGGCGTTCGGGGCCCGCTGTCTGATCGCGGCGTAGGTGGCGTCGAGCCGGCCGGGCAGCTGGCTGGTGGCGAACTGGCGGGCCCGGTTGACGGCGCTGGCGCAGGACGATTCGCTGCCGAGCCGGCAGTTGAGCACGACATCGGCGAACCCGGCGTCGTTGCCGCCGATGGTGATGGTGACCATCGTGGTGTTGGCATCCAGTACGGACAGTTGGTTGTCGAGCACGTCGGCGGTGACAGCGCCGCCGCAGGCGACGAAGCGGAAACTTGCCGGCGAGTTGGCCGCCGCCCACAGTGGGGCGTACGACCGGTTGCTGCGTAGGCAGGTCGTCTCGTAGGGGGCGGCGCCGACGCCGGAGGAGAACGAGTCGCCGAGGGCGGCGTAGTGCACGGCGGGGGCGGCATGGGCGGGTACACCGGCCGCGAGGGTGCCGGCGCCGACGGCACCGAGGGTGACGGCCAGCGCGAGCGCGGCGCGGGCCAGGGGGCGAAGGGTCATGGACGGACCTCACGAAGGACGGGGGGATCCTTGGGGCCGCGCGCGTGGCCATGGGGAGCAACTGTTGTTACTAGCCGGTAATGCTATCGAAACATCTGCATTCCCGGAAGAGCCCTCACCTCACCATGATCGCGATTCCACCCCCATGATCGCGACGATCTTGCACTTATCGATAGACAAATCGGAGAAATCTTCTCGATAAGTGCAAGATCGTCGCGGAGTCAGGCGTCGCGGAGTTGGCGTCGCGGAGTCAGGCGGTCAGCGGGGAGTGGTCGCGAGGGGCTGCATGGTGGGGGTCACCGGGGCGGGGAGGTCCCCCACCCCGCCGAGGTAGGAGTGGATCGCGGCCGCCGCCGCCCGCCCCTCGGCGATCGCCCACACGATCAGCGACGCGCCCCGGTGCATGTCCCCGGCGACGAACACGCCCTTCGTTGCGGTCTGCCACTGCCCGTCGGAGTCGACCGCACCGCGCCGGTTGCGGACCAGCCGCAGCTGCTCCAACAGCGGCTGGGGTTCGGTGCCCTCGAAGCCGATCGCCAGCAGCACCAGGTCCGCCGGCAGCTCCCGCTCCGATCCCGGGACCACCGTCAGGATCCGCTCGCCGTCGACCTTCGTCACCGTCACCTCGGCGATCCGCACCGCCTTCACCGCGCCGGTGCCGTCGTCGACGAACTCCTGCACGGCGACGGCGAACACCCGCTCGCCGCCCTCCTCGTGCGCCGGGTACTCGCGCAGCACCCACGGCCAGGTCGGCCACGGGTCCCGGGCCTCGTCACGGGCGCTCGGCGGCTCCGGGTACAGGTCCAGCTGGTACACACCGGCCGCGCCCTGGCGGTGCGCCACCCCGAGACAGTCGGCGGCGGTGTCCCCGCCGCCGATGATCACCACATGCTTGCCGGCAGCGTCGACCGCCGGCTGCCCCGCCCCGGCGGCCACCACCCGGTTCGACTCGACCAGATGCTCCATCGCCAGGTGCACCCCGCGCAGCGCCCGGCCCGGCGTCGCCGGGGTGTCCCGGCCGGCGAGCGCGCCACAGGCCAGCAGCACCGCGTCGTGGTCGGCCCGCAGCTGTGCGGCGGTGACGTCGACCCCGATGTTCACCCCGGTACGGAACTGCACCCCCTCGGCCGCCAACTGGGCCATGCGCAGGTCGATGTGCTGCTTCTCCAGCTTGAAGTCGGGGATGCCGTAGCGCAGCAGCCCACCGATCGCGTCGTCGCGTTCGAAGACGGTCACCGCGTGCCCGGCCCGCGCCAACTGCTGCGCGGCGGCGAGCCCGGCCGGACCGGAGCCGACCACGGCGACCCGCCTGCCCGACGGCGCCGGCACCTCCTGCGGAGTGATCAGTCCGGCGTCGACCGCCCGGTTGATGATCTCCACCTCGACCTGCTTGATGGTCACCGGTGCCCCGCCGCCGATGCCCAGTACGCAGGCCGCCTCACACGGTGCTGGGCAGAGCCGGCCGGTGAACTCCGGGAAGTTGTTGGTGGCGTGCAGCGACTCGATCGCCGCCGCCCAGCCGCCGGTGCGGACCAGGTCGTTCCAGTCCGGGATCCGGTTGCCCAGCGGGCAGCCGTCGTGGCAGAACGGGATCCCGCAGTCCATGCAGCGGGTCGCCTGCTCGCGGATCAGCTCGTCGGTGGCCGGCGGGTAGACCTCCCGCCAGTCGGAGATCCGCACCGGTACGGGGCGGCGCTGCGGCAGCCGCCGGTCGAACCGCAGGAATCCGGTCGGGTCAGGCACGAGCCACCTCCATGACGGCCTCATCCACGTCACGGCCGGCAGCTTCGGCGGCCCTCATCGCTTCCAACACCCGCTTGTAGTCACGCGGCACCACGACGGCGAACTCCTCCACCGCCTCCGGCCAGCGCTTGAGCAGTGCCTCGGCCACCGCCGAGTCGGTCTCGGCGAGATGCCGCTCGACCAGCTCCCGCAGCATCGGCTCGGCCTGCGCCGACACCGGCTCCAGGTCCACCAGCTCCCGGTTGACCAGCCGCTCGTCGAGCCGCCACAGGTACGCCGTACCGCCGGACATGCCGGCGGCGAAGTTGCGCCCGGTGGGGCCGAGCACCACGACCGTACCGCCGGTCATGTATTCGCAGCCGTGGTCGCCGACGCCCTCGACGACCGCGACGGCGCCCGAGTTGCGCACCGCGAACCGTTCGCCGACCCGCCCGCGCAGGAACAGCTCACCGGCGGTGGCCCCGTACAGGATGGTGTTGCCGGCGATGATCTGCTCCTCGGCACCGGCGCCGCCGGGGGCGGCGAACGGTGCCGCCGCGTCCGGGCGGACGACCAGCCGGCCGCCGGAGAGTCCCTTGCCGACGTAGTCGTTGGCGTCGCCGTGCAGCCGCAGCGTCACCCCACGCGGCAGGAACGCCCCGAACGACTGCCCGGCGGTGCCGGTGAGGGTGAACTCGATGGTGTCGTCGGGCAGCCCGGCCCCGCCGACCCGGCGGGTCACCTCACCGCCGAGCATCGCGCCGACGCTGCGGTGCTCGTTGCGTACCGCCACCGCCGCCTGGACCGGGGTCCGGTCGGTCAGCGCCGGGCCGGCCAGCGCGATCAGCTCGTTGTCGAGTGCCTTGTCCAGTCCGTGGTCCTGGGCGCGGATGCCGCGCAGCGACGCACCGGCCGGCAGGGTCGGCACGTGCAGCACCGCCGACAGGTCCAGCCCCTTGGCCTTCCAGTGGTCCACCGCCGGGGCGGTGTCGAGCAGGTCGGCCCGGCCGATCGCCTCGTCGATCGACCGGAAGCCCAGCTCGGCGAGGTAGCCGCGGACCTCCTCGGCGAGGAACAGGAAGAAGTTCTCCACGAACTCCGGCTTGCCGGTGAAGCGTTCCCGCAGCACCGGGTTCTGGGTGGCGATACCGACCGGGCAGGTGTCGAGGTGGCAGACCCGCATCATCACGCAGCCCTCGACGATCAGCGGGGCGGTGGCGAAGCCGTACTCCTCGGCGCCGAGCAGGGCCGCGATCAGCACGTCCCGGCCGGTCTTGAGCTGCCCGTCGACCTGGACGGTGACCCGGTCGCGCAGCTTGTTCAGCAGCAACGTCTGCTGCGCCTCGGCCAGGCCCAGCTCCCACGGGGTGCCGGCGTGCTTGAGCGAGTTCAGCGGTGACGCGCCGGTGCCACCGTCGTGGCCGGAGATCAGGATGACGTCGGCCTTGAGCTTGGCGACGCCGGCGGCGACGGTGCCGACGCCGATCTCGCTGACCAGTTTGACGTGCACCCGGGCGGCCGGGTTGACGCACTTGAGGTCGTGGACCAGCTGGGCGAGGTCCTCGATCGAGTAGATGTCGTGGTGCGGTGGCGGCGAGATCAGTCCGACGCCGGGGGTGGCGTGGCGGGTCTTGGCGATCCACGGCCACACCTTGTTGCCGGGCAGCTGCCCGCCCTCGCCCGGCTTGGCGCCCTGGGCCATCTTGATCTGCAGGTCGTCGGCGTTGACCAGGTATTCGCTGGTGACGCCGAAGCGGCCGGAGGCGATCTGCTTGACCGCCGAACGCCGGGTCGGGTCGTAGAGCCGCTCGACGTCCTCGCCGCCCTCGCCGGTGTTGGACCGCCCGCCGAGGCGGTTCATCGCGACGGCGAGGGTCTCGTGCGCCTCGGCGGAGATCGACCCGTAGCTCATCGCTCCGGTGGAGAAACGCTTGACGATCTCGCTGGCCGGCTCGACCTCGTCGAGCGGGACCGGCTCGCGTACCCCGGTCCGCAGGGTGAACAGCCCGCGCAGCGAGCCGGCGCGTTCGGCCAGTTCGTCGACGGTGGCGGTGTAGCGGCGGAACACGTCGTACTGCCCGGAGCGGGTGGCGTGCTGCAGTAGGAACACCGTCTCCGGGTTGAACAGGTGCATCTCGCCTTCGCGCCGCCACTGGTACTCGCCGCCGACGTCGAGGCGTCGGTGCGAGCGTTCGGCGCTGTTGGCCGGGTAGGCGCGGGCGTGCCGGGCCGCGATCTCGGCGTGGATGCCGGCCAGGCCGACGCCGCCGACCGTGCCGGGGGTGCCGGCGAAGTAGCGCTCGACGACCAGCGGGTCCAGGCCGACGGCTTCGAAGACCTGCGCCCCGCAGTACGAGGAGACCGTCGAGATACCCATCTTCGACATGATCTTCAGGACGCCCTTGCCGAGCGCCTTGACGTAGTTGCGGATCGCGACGGTGGACTCGATGCCGGGCAGCGCGCCGGTGGCGATCAGGTCCTCGACCGACTCGAAGGCCAGGTACGGGTTGACCGCGGCCGCGCCGTAGCCGATCAGCACGGCGGCGTGGTGCACCTCGCGGCAGTCGCCGCTCTCGACGACCAGCGCCACCTGGGTGCGGGTCTGCTCGCGGACCAGGTGCTGGTGCACGGCGGCGGTGAGCAGCAGCGACGGGATCGGGGCCAGATCGATCGTGGAGTCCCGGTCGGAGAGCACGAAGATCCGTACGCCGTCCTCGATCGCCTCGGAGACGTGCCGGCAGATCTGGGTCAGTCGGGCCTTGATGCCCTCGGCGCCGTCGCGCAGCGGGTAGAGCCCGGAGACCCGGACCGCCTTGAACCCGGGCAGGTCGCCGTCCTCGTCGATCGACAGGAGCTTGGCCAGCTCGTCGTTGTCGATCACCGGGTACGGCAGCACGATCTGGCGGCAGGACGCCGGCCCGGGGTCGAGCAGGTTGCCCTCCGGGCCGATGGTCGACTGCAGGCTGGTCACCATCTCCTCCCGGATCGCGTCCAGCGGCGGGTTGGTGACCTGGGCGAACAGCTGGTGGAAGTAGTCGAACAGCAGCCGGGGCCGGGTGGACAGCGGCGCGATCGGGGTGTCGGTGCCCATCGACCCGATCGGTTCGATGCCCTTGCGGGCCATCGGCGCGATCAGGATCTTGAGCTCCTCCTCGGTGTAGCCGAAGGTCTGCTGGCGGCGCTGCACCGAGTCGTGGGTGTACACGGTGTGGTCGCGCTCGGGCAGGTCGTGCAGGTCGATCAGCCCGGCGTGCAGCCAGTCCGCGTACGGCTCGGCGGCGGCCAGCTCGGCCTTGACCTGCTCGTCCTCCACGATGCGCCCGGCGGCGGTGTCGACCAGGAACATCCGCCCGGGGCGCAGCCGGCCCTTGGCGACCACGGTCGCCGGATCGAGGTCGAGCACCCCGGCCTCGCTGCCGAGCACGACCAGGCCGTCGCTGGTACGCCACCAGCGGCCGGGACGCAGGCCGTTGCGGTCCAGCACCGCGCCGACGATCTCGCCGTCGGTGAAGGCGACCGACGCCGGGCCGTCCCACGGTTCCATCAGGCTGGCGTGGAAGCGGTAGAAGTCGCGCTTGGCCGGGTCCATCCCGGGGTCGTTCTCCCAGGCCTCCGGGATCATCATCAGTACGGCGTGCGGCAGGCTGCGCCCGGCCAGGTGCAGCAGCTCGAGGACCTCGTCGAAGTTGGCCGAGTCGGAGGCCTGCGGGGTGCAGACCGGGAAGAGCCGGCGGATGTTGCCCGGGATGTTCGGCGTGGCCAGCAGCGCCTCGCGGGCGTTCATCCAGTTCTTGTTGCCCCGGATCGTGTTGATCTCGCCGTTGTGCGCGATGAAGCGGTACGGGTGGGCCAGCGGCCACGACGGGAAGGTGTTGGTGGAGAACCGGGAGTGCACCAGGGCGATCGCGCTGGCCACCCGCTCGTCGCGCAGGTCCGGGAAGAACTCCGGCAGCTGGTCGGGGGTGAGCATGCCCTTGTAGACCATGGTACGGCCGGACAGTGACGGGAAGTACGCCGGCACGCCCCGCTCGGCGCTCTCCCGCTCGGCCTGCTTGCGGACGCAGAACGCCACCCGGTCCAGGTCCAGCCCGGTCAACGGGGTGCCGGCCGGGCCGGCGGGCGCGTCGGTGAGCCGGTGCGCGGCGAGGAAGAGCTGGCTGATCCGGGGGCGGGCGGCGTCGGCGGTCTCGCCGAGCCCGTCGGGCTGCACCGGCACGTCCCGCCAGCCGAGCACGTCGGCGCCTTCGACCAGGGCGTACTTCTCGACGATGCGGCGGACCCGGGCTTCGTCGGCCGGGTCGGTCGGCAGGAAGACCAGGCCGGTGGCGTACTGGCCGGACGGCGGCAGCGCGAAGTCGACGACGGCCCGCAGGAACTCGTCGGGGACCTGGATCATGATGCCGGCGCCGTCGCCGGTGTTCTGCTCCGCGCCCCGGGCCCCCCGGTGGTCCAGCCGGCACAACGCGGCCAGGCCCTTGGCCACGACGTCGTGGGAGCGGCGACCGTTGAGGTCGGCCACGAAGGCGACACCGCACGCGTCGTGTTCGCGGGCCGGGTCGTAGAGACCCTGCGCCGGCGGCGGTGCGGCCTGCGGCCGGGACGCCTGCGGCGGGCAAGGGTGCGGTCCCTGCGGGTACGGAAGAACCACCGGGCCTCCTGTCGTCACTCGCGCATGAACAGATTCGGGACGACGTCGGCCCTGGAGAGTTTATTGAGTCTACGTGAGGGGCCACCGGACATCACCAGTGCGAATTGATCACACGTCCACAGTATGGGACGTGTAGTCTCACAAGGTGGCCAACCAGGAAGACCGACTCCTCGATCGGCTGGACCGGTTCTGCGATGCCGTACCGCGTGCCGCCGCCCGCCCCGAAGAGCTGGGCAATTATGTACTTTTCGTCCGGCTGGAGGAAGCCGGATGGCCGTTCTACGCCCGCCCGCGCCTGGGCGTCGCCACCCCGCCGGCCGCCGCCGACATCACCACCGTACGCGCTCGACAGCGCGAACTGGGGCTTCCCGAGTCCTTCGAATGGATCCACGAGATCCGGCCCGACCTGCTCGCCGTGGCCCGCGCCGCCGGCCTGGGGGTCCACCAGGCCCCGCTGATGGTGCTCGACCCGGCGGCCCTGCCCGCCGACACCCCCGCAGACCCGCCCGCCGTACGGCTGCTCGACCCGGATTCGCCCAGTTTCGAGACCGATCTGGCCACCTGGTTCGCGGTCACCCAGGCCGCCTTCAACCCCGTCTCGGCCGCCGACGGACCGCTGCCGACCACCGGCACGGATGCACCCGAGATTGTTACAGTGACATTTCCCACTGTCGACAGTGGTGATCGGGCATCGGGTACGCAGTGGTCGACAACCGGCGCGACGGCCGTCGCGCCCGCTACCGCCGGAGCGGACGCCGCGTCCGGCGCCACACCCGCATCGACTTCCCAAACCGGTCAGGCCGCGCAGGCCGGCCCGGCTGCCGGCCCGGCTACACCGGCCACCGCCCTGTTGCCGGCGGCGGTGGTCCGCCACGAGGGCGACGCGATTCGCTCCGGCCGCCTCCGGATCGCGCTGGCCACCCTGCCGGGGCGGGTCGACCCGGTCGCGGTCGGCTCGGTCAGCCGGGTCGACGACGTCGCCGAGATCGTCGGGGTCGGCACCCTACCGGCGGCACGCCGGCAGGGCCTCGCCTCCGCCGTCACCGTGGCCCTGGCCCGCCGGGCCCTCGCCGACGGCGTCGAACTGGTCTTCCTGGCCGCCGGCAGCGACGACGTCGCGATGCTCTACCACCGGCTCGGGTTCCGCCGCGTCGGCACCGCCTGCATCGCCAACCCGACAGCCACCGTCTGAAACAGCCAACCCGACATCCACCTCTGAAACGACAGCAACCGGTCGGGACCGAGGGGACCGGTCAGGACGGTGGTGGACTCCACCGGTCGGCGGTGGCCGCGACGTTGCCCAGCAGCCGAGGGCTGATCGTGCCGAGCGTGGCGTCGCGGGCCCGCAACGCCAATCGCCCCCGGGCCTGCAGCACCGCCGCCATCCGCCGGCTCTGCCGCACCATCGCCACCGCCCGGGGCCGCCGCAGCCGGCTGTACGCGGCCACCGCGTCGGTCAGCTGCGGGCCCGGCACCGCGTCGCGGACCACCGCGCACAGCGTCGCCGCGTCCTCGAACGCCAGGCAGGCGCCCTGGCCCAGGTGGTGCGACATGGCGTGCGCCGCGTCGCCGAGCAGGACCACCCCGCCCGGACCGGCCGGGAACCCGTACGAGGGCGGCAGTGGCCGCAACTCACGGACCTCGGCCTGGACCAGGTCCGCCGGTTCGGTCGCGGCGAGCAGCTCCCCGACCGGACTCGGCCAACCGGCGAACCAGCGGCGCAGCAACGTCAACTGGGTCGCTGGCGGCTCCGGCCGGGACGCGCCGGCCGCCGTCGCCACCCAGTAGATGCCGCCCCGGCTGGAGCCGCCGGCCGAACCCCGCTCGCCCAGCGACGCCGACACGAACCGGTACCCGGCACCGAGGATCTCCCCCGAGATGCGCTCCGGCGGCAACTGCGGAGCCCGGTACCAGGGGACGACCGCCCGCCAGGCGGCACACCCCGAGCTGATCACCGTACTGGCCGGGGCCAGCGCCGGGCGCAGCGTGCTCTGCGCGCCGTCCGCCGCGACCACCAGGTCGGCCTCGACCACGCCCCGGCCGGTGGTCACCGCCGGCCGGTCCGTCGAGGCCGGACGCAGGCCGCGCACCGCCACCCCGGTACGGATCTCCACCTGCTCGCCGAGTCCGGCGATCAACGCGTCGTGCAGATCCTCCTGATGCACCACCACCGGGATCCGCTCACCGGCCTGCGGACGCGGCTGCACCAGCCACTGCCCGTCGGGCCGGCGGACACCGTGGTACGACAACCCGGTGGCGATCGCGTCGAGCCCACCGCCGAGGCCGAGCGCCTGCAACGCGCGGATCCCGTTCGGCCAGAGCACCAGGGCGGTGCCGGCCGACCGGATCCGGTCCTGCCGCTCCAGGAGCGTGACCCGCCACCCCGTCCGGGCCAGCGCGCCCGCGACCGCCAGCCCACCGACACCGGCCCCCACCACGACGGCAGTACGCATCCGCCCCGCCTTCCCGGATCGATCGTCAGGCCACCTGAAGCGGTGGCCCGGTCAGCGCCCGGACGTGTCCGGCTTCTTCTCCGTGACGGCCACGGTCTCCCCGGCCGGTGCCGGTTCATCCGAAGACGCATCCGCCGGTGCCGGCTCCGCTGCCGGCTCATCCGCAGATGCCGGCTCCGCTGCCGGTGCCGACGCGTCCCCGGTCGGCGCGGTGCCGGTGCGCAGGTACTCGGCGTACTGCGCCTCGTCGACCACCTGGTAGCCGCCGACGACCTCGGTGGTCGTCGGCTTGGCGGAGACGTCGACCTGCGACACCGCGCCAGCGGAGTCACCGGAGCGGCCCGATCCGGGCGTGTCCGCCCCGGCCGACCCGCCGGCCGTACCCGCCGTACCTGCCGCGCCGGCGGCGGGTAGCGGCGGCAACGGGTCACCGGCGGCGTCCAGCGGGATCAGGAACTGCTGCGGGCCACGGACCCGGACCAGGTACGCCAGCGCGCCGAGGAAGACCAGCACCGAGGTCCACACGTTCAGCCGGACCCCGAAAATCTCGTTGGCGGTGTCGGTGCGCATCATCTCGATCCAGAACCGGCCGGCGGTGTAACCCATCACGTACACCGCGAACGCCCGCCCGGCACCGAGCTTCCAGCGGCGCTCGGCCAGGATCACCAGGCCGGCGACGCCGACGTTCCAGATCGCCTCGTACAGGAACGTCGGGTGGTACAGCCCCGGCTCCAGCACCGGGTTGCCCTCCGGATCCCGCAGCGCCTGGCCTGGGTTGGCCCGGTCCATCTGGTGCACCTGCAGCCCCCACGGCAACGTGGTCGGGCCGCCGTACAGCTCGTTGTTGAACCAGTTGCCGACCCGCCCGACCGCCTGGGCCAGCGGCAGCCCCGGCGCCAGCGCGTCGGCCACCACGGTCAGCGGGATACCGAGCTGGCGGGCGGCGAGCCACGCACCCACCGCGCCGCCGGCGACCGCGCCCCAGATGCCGAGCCCGCCCTGCCAGATGTAGAGGGCCTCGATCGGGTTGCCGTCGGCGCCAAAGTACTCCTGCGGCGAGCTGACGACGTGGTAGAGCCGGGCGCCGATGATGCCGGCCGGCACCGCCCAGATGGCGATGTCCAGCACCGCCCAGGGTCGGGCCCCGCGCTGGCGGAGCCGGTACTCGGTGACCGCGCAGGCCACGACGATGCCGGCGACGATGCAGAGCGCGTACGCCCGGATGGGTATCGGACCAAGCTGCCAGACCGCCGTGGCCGGGCTGGGGATTGCGGCGAGAGTCACGGATGCACACGCTACCGTCGCGACCTGTCCACCCGGCACCCCGGTCGGGGTGGGAAAACCCGCGTGTCTCACCCCGGGCACCGCCGACCCGGGGGTCAGCGGGTGACGGCCCGGGTCAGCGGGTGACGGCCCGGACCCCGTCGGCGAGCTCGCCGCTGAGCTGACGCAACGCGGCCAGCCCGGCCGCCAGGTCGGGGGCGTCGAGCAGGCAGCGGATCAACGCACTGCCGACGATCACCCCGTCGGCGAAGGAGCCGACCTGGGCCGCCTGGGCACCGTTGCCGACCCCGAGGCCGACCCCGACCGGCAGGTCGGTGACCGCGCGCAGCCGGCGGACCAGCGTCGGTGCCGCGTCCGAGGACTGCTCGCGGGCGCCGGTGACGCCCATCAGGGCGGTGGCGTAGACGAAACCACGGCAGTGGCGCACCGTCATCGCCAACCGGTCGTCGGTCGACGACGGCGAGACCAGGAAGGTCCGGTCCAGGCCGTACGCGTCCGACGCCGCCAGCCACTCGTGGGCCTCGTCGGGGATCAGGTCCGGGGTGATCAGGCCGGTCCCGCCGGCAGCGGCGAGGTCCCGGGCGAACGTGTCGACCCCGTACCGCTCGATCGGGTTCCAGTAGGTCATCGTGACCACCGGGGCACCGGTGGCGGCGACCGCCTCGATGATCCGCAGCGCGTCGGTGATGCGTACCCCGCCGGCCAGGGCGATGTCGCTGGCCCGCTGGATCACCGGGCCGTCCATCACCGGATCGGAGTACGGCAGCTCGACCTCGATGACGTCGACTCCGGCGTCGACCATCGCCCGCATCGCCGTGATGCTGTCGTCGACCGTCGGGAAGCCGGCCGGCATGCAGCCGACCAGGACCGCCCGGCCCTCGGCGCGGGCCTTGTCGAACGCGACCGTGATGCTCATCAGTCCTGCCCGTCGAGGATGCCGAAGTACGCCCCGGCGGTGTGTACGTCCTTGTCCCCCCGGCCGGAGAGGTTGACCACGATCGTCGGCGTCCGGCCCAGCTCGGCCGTCAACTCGGGAACGATCTTGATCATGCCGGCGAGGGCGTGCGCGCTCTCGATCGCCGGGATGATCCCCTCGGTACGGCAGAGCAGCTGGAACGCCTCCATCGCCTCGGCGTCGGTGACCGGCCGGTAGTGCGCCCGGCCGGTGTCGTGCAGCCAGGCGTGCTCCGGGCCGACCGCCGGGTAGTCCAGCCCGGCCGAGATCGAATGCGAGTCCAGGGTCTGCCCGTCGGCGTCCTGCAGCAGGTAGGTACGGGCGCCGTGCAGCACCCCGGAGGATCCGCCGGTGATGCTGGCCGCGTGCCGACCGGTGGCCACCCCGTCGCCACCGGCCTCGAACCCGTACAGCCGGACCTGGTCGTCGCCGACGAAGGCGTGGAAGATCCCGATCGCGTTGGAGCCGCCGCCGACGCAGGCCGCCACCGCGTCCGGCAGTGCCCCGAGGGTCTCCAGGCACTGCGCGCGGGCCTCGTCGCCGATGCCGCGCACGAAGTCACGCACCATCGCCGGGAACGGGTGCGGCCCGGCGGCGGTGCCGATCAGGTAGTGGGTGTGGTCGACGCTGGCCACCCAGTCGCGCAGCGCCTCGTTGAGCGCGTCCTTGAGGGTGCGCGAGCCGTTGGTGACCGGCACCACGGTGGCCCCGAGCATCCGCATCCGGGCGACGTTGAGCGCCTGCCGTTCGGTGTCGACCTCGCCCATGTAGACCACGCACTCGAGGTCCAGCAGGGCGGCGGCGGTGGCGCTGGCCACCCCGTGCTGCCCGGCGCCGGTCTCGGCGATGATCCGGGGCTTGCCCATCCGCCGGGTCAGCAGCGCCTGACCGAGCACGTTACGCACCTTGTGTGCGCCGGTGTGGTTGAGGTCCTCGCGCTTGAGCAGCACCGTCGCGCCGACCTGGGCGGAGAGCCGTTCGGCCCGGTACAGCAGGGACGGGGTGCCGGCGTAGTCACGCAGCAGCCGGGCGAAGTCGGCCCGGAACCCGTCGTCGGCCATCGCCTGCCGGTAGGCGACGTCGAGCTCGTCGAGGGCGGCGATCAGCGCCTCCGGGACGAACCGGCCGCCGTAGCGGCCGAAGTGACCCGTGCCGTCGGGCAGCTCACCGGGGTGGGCACCGGCGGCGGTGCCGGCCGGGGCGCTCACCGGACCGGCCGTGGGGTCGCCGGGTGGTTGCCCGCGTTGACCAGTTCCGCGACCGCGTCCCGGGGGCTCTTCTGGGTGACCAGGCCCTCGCCGACCAGGACGGCGTCGGCACCGGCCGACGCGTACCGGATCAGGTCGTGCGGCCCCCGCACCCCCGACTCGGCGATCTTGACGACGCTGTTGGGCAGCCCGGGTGCGATCCGTTCGAAGACCGACCGGTCGACCTCCAGGGTGCGCAGGTCCCGGGCGTTGACCCCGATCACCTGGGCACCGGCCTCCAGGGCCCGGTCGGCCTCCTCCTCGGTGTGCACCTCGACCAGCGCGGTCATGCCCAGCGACTCGATCCGCTCCAGCAGCCCGACCAGGACGTTCTGCTCCAACGCGACGACCATCAGCAGGACCAGGTCGGCACCGTGCGCGCGGGCCTCGTGCACCTGGTAGCTGGAGACGATGAAGTCCTTGCGCAGCACCGGCACGTCGACCGCGGCCCGCACGGCGGTCAGGTCGTCCAGTGAGCCGCCGAACCACCGGCCCTCGGTGAGCACGCTGATGCAGCGGGCACCGCCAGCGGCGTACTCGGTCGCCAGGTCCGCCGGATCCGGGATGTCGGCCAGCGCACCCTTCGACGGCGACGACCGCTTGACCTCGGCGATCACCCCGACCCCGGGCTTGCGCAGCGCCGCGCACGCGTCGATCGGCGGCGGTGCGGCGGCGGCGAGCTCACGGATCCGACTCAGCGGCACCAGTTCCTCGCGACGCTTCAGGTCGGCCCGGACGCCAGCAAGGATCTCATCGAGAACGCTGAGTGCCGGCGCCGCCGGTCCGGCGCTGTCTTCCTGGTCAGCAGTCACCAACGGACTCCCCTCTCCGGGTGTCATGCGCCCGATGCTAGGCGGCGGCGCAGGGTAACCAGAGCCGGGGGTATGGCGCGCCTCACGAATTGGACTGGGGCATAATGTCCAACCTTTTGTGTCAACGACATCACCCACCGTGCTCACGCGCCGACCCGACCGGCCCATGCCTGCGGAATCTCCGCGACTCCATCGACATTGATCTTAGCCTGCCGGCCGGTCACGGCCCGCTGTGGCACAGATCAACATCGGCGGTACGGACGTCACCGGTACACCGGGGCGATAGTTGACACAGGCGTCACCGCCGACAGTTGACCTGCGGGTCACCGTCGCGAAACAGGCCCCGGTCAGCATGGAGTTCGGGCAGACTGGTCGGCGGTAGCCGCCGGCCGTGCAACCACCCTGGGGGGCACCATGAGCACCACGTCACGAGACACGACCGTCGACCTGATCGCCATCCCCCGCGCCGTCGTCGCCCTGGCCGCCGAGGTCGCGCACTCGGTGGAGCGCGCCGTGGTGGGCGACCACAGGGTGCGTACCGCGCAGGGCAACGCCTGGGAGGCCATCTGCGCCGACCGGGCCCGCGCCCACCAGCGTGACGAGATCCGCCGGCTGGTCGCGACGCTGGCCAGCGGCCGGCCGGCCGAGACGCCGGCCACCACCGACCGCAGGGAGACCAGCCCGGCGGCGTGACCGGCCGCTGCCCGGCGTCGTCGGCGGTCGGTCAACGCGGCCCGTCGTCGCTGGTCGGCCGCTGCGGGGCGTCGTCGACGGTCGGGTCCTCACCCCGGTCGAGCGCGGCCCAGGTGTCGAGCGTCGACCTCGGCACCGACGCCTCCGGCCGGTCGACCGCCGGGCGGGTCGCCGTCGCCCCGGGTGCCGTCCGCTCGTACCGGGCCCCCATCGCCGGCCAGCCGCCCGACCGCAGCACCGTCGTCAGCCCGCCGGCGGCCGACAGCAACGCCCCCGCCATCGCCAGGACCGGCCAGTGCGGCGCGGTCGAGGCCGTCTCCGCCGCCGACCGGGCCACCGGGGTCACCCCGACCAGCACCGCCGCCGCGCCCGCCAGCACCGCCACGCCGACGGCGGCGAGCAACGCCCCGATCAGCCGCCTGACCACTCCCCGGCTGGCCAGCACCGCCCCCGCACCGGCCAGCCCGACCAGGGCCAACGCCGGCAACCACGGCAGTACGTCGGCCCCGGTGCGCACCACTTCCACGGCGGGCAGCGGCTCCGGCCGTACGGTCACCTCGACCGCCCACGCCTGCCGGGCGGCGTACCAGGTCAGGCCGGCACCGACCAGGCAGGCACCGACGGCACCGGCCAGCTCCCGACGGACGCCGGGCGACCGCGAGCCGGCCCCGTCGTCGGCCGTCGGGCCCGATCCGCCAGCGGCAGGTCCGACGCCGTCCGGCCCGTCGTCGGTCACCGGGCCGGACGCAGGGTCTCGGCGGCGGCGATCGCGACCAGCACCGCCGCCGCCTTGCTCTGGGTCTCCCGTTCCTCGGCCACCGGGTCGGAATCGGCGACGATCCCCGCGCCCGCCTGCACGTAGGCACGACCGCCCCGGATCACGGCGGTCCGGATCGCGATCGCCATGTCGAGGTCGCCGCCGAAGCCGAAGTAGCCGACGGTGCCGCCGTACAGGCCCCGACGGGTGGGTTCCAACTCCTCGATGATCTCCATCGCCCGTACCTTCGGCGCACCGGACAAGGTGCCCGCCGGGAAGCTCGCCGCCAACGCGTCGAACGCGGTGCGGTCCGTACGCAGCTCGCCCACCACCGTCGACACGATGTGCATGACGTGGCTGTACCGCTCGACCGTGGCGAACTCCGGCACCTCCACGGTGCCGGGACGGCAGACCCGGCCCAGGTCGTTACGACCCAGGTCGACCAGCATGACGTGTTCGGCGCGTTCCTTCGGGTCGGCCAGCAGTTCGGCGGCGAGCGCCGCATCCTCCTCCGGGGTCGCCCCCCGTCGCCGGGTGCCGGCGATCGGGTGCAGCAACGCCCGCCGGGTGCCCTCTTCGGTGACGGTGACCTTCAGATGCGCCTCCGGCGACGACCCGACCACGTCGAAGTCGTCGAACCGCAGCAGGTACATGTACGGGCTCGGGTTGGTGGCCCGCAGCACCCGGTAGACGTCCACCGGGTCGGCCGAGGTGTCCCGCTCGAACCGCTGCGCCAGCACGATCTGGAAGCACTCGCCGGCCCGGATCGCCTCCTTGGCCTGCTCGACCGCCTTCGGGTACTCCCCCGACGAGGTGCGGCTGTGCACCGCCCCGACACCGGTCGGAGTGTCGAGCACGGACACCATCGGCGGATTGGGCCGCGACAGCGCGGTGGTCATCGCGTCCAACCGGCCGATCGCGTGGTGGTAGGCGGCGGCGACCGTGGCGGCGTCGGCCGCCTCCGGCAGTACCGCGTTGGCGACCAGGATCGCCGTACCGTCGTAGTGGTCGAGCACCACCAGGTCGGTGGCGAGCATCAGTCCGAACTCGGGCAGCCCCAGCTCGTCGGCGGTCAGCTCGGGCAGCCGCTCCAGCCGGCGGACGAAGTCGTAGCTCAGGTAGCCGACCAGGCCGCCGGTCAGCGGCGGCAGCCCGGCGGCGACGTCGGGCACCGGCGGCGGGCCGGTCAGCGCCGCGACCGTCGACCGCAGGACGTCCACCGGGTCGCCGCCGTCGGGCAGCCCGTCCGGCGGATCGCCGAGCCAGCGGACGGTGCCGCCGGACTCGGTCAACGTCGCCGCGCTGCGCACCCCGACGAACGAGTACCGCGACCAGGCGGTGCCGGCCGAGCCGGCGCCCTGCTCGGCGGACTCCAGCAGGAAGGTCCCGGGCCCGCCGGCGAGTTTGCGGTACACCCCGACCGGGGTCTCGCCGTCGGCCAACAGCCGGCGGGTGACCGGCACCACCCGACGCTGCCGGGCCAGGGTCGTGAAGGTCTGCGCGTCCGGGCTGACCGTTCCGGTCGTCATCGGCCCTCCTCGGCGGGGGTGATCGTGCCGGTCACCGGCAGTTCGTCGAAGAAGCAGTTCGGGGCACCGGTGTGGCAGGCGGCACCGACCTGCTCCACCGCGACCAGGACGGCGTCGCCGTCGCAGTCGATCCGCACCGACCGCACGTACTGGTGGTGCCCGGAGGTGGCACCTTTGACCCAGTATTCCTGGCGGCTGCGCGACCAGTAGGTGGCCCGGCCGGTGGTCAGTGTGCGGTGCAGTGCCTCGTCGTCCATCCAGGCCATCATCAGCACCTCACCGGTGCCGTGCCGCTGCACCACGGCGGCGATCAGGCCGTCGGCGGTGCGGCGCAGTCGGGCGGCGATGGCGGGATCCAGGGCGGACGGCCGCGACGGGTCGCCGTCGTCGGGCCGTTGCGCGGTGGTGGCGGGTCCGGCTGGCGGTTCATCGGGTACGGGCACAGTGCCCGATTGTTCCGTACGGCCGGACCGGTGTGGTGCCGCGTCCCGTCCCAGGTGTCGTAAGCCCGACACCGGATGACCGGATCCGACGGTTCGGGGGCTGTGCCGCCGCGGCCGGAGGAGTACCTTGACGAAGCGCCGCCACGGTCGAGGTCTACGGGCCGATCCCATGCCCCGCACCGGTTCCGGCACCTGTCGACAGCACTGCACCCGGGGTCTGCCCGGGCGGTCGACGTACGTCCGGCCGGGTCCGTCGGCCCCGTCCGGTGCGGCGAGTCGGCGCACCACCCCAGCCACACGCCCGTGCGGGTGACGACCCGGTTGCACCGCCGACCGGGCACCCGCCGACGCGGACGGAGGAATCTCGATGCAGCCCATGGCCACCCCTCAGCCTTCGGGGGCGGTGGAGTCGGGGGACGCCGCCCCCGCCCCTGTTCCCGTGCACGGCAGACCGATCCCGGCACCACGACCGATGTCCGCCGGACATGTGATCAACGAAGCGACGACCGAGATGCCGGTGATCGCGCCGCCGTCGGCGGACCGGCAGAACCCGAGCCCGCTGCCCCCGATCGCCACGCAGTTGCTCGGTGGCGCCCCGGCCGACGACCCGGAGTCCGACGATTCGCCGTCGACCACCGCCCAGGGGCCGCAGGGGCCGACGGACGACGCGCCGGAGTCCACCGATCAGCAGCCGACCGACGTGACACCAGCGGCGAACGTCGCCGACACGACCCTGCCTGCGGATCCCGGTTCACCCGCCGAACCTGACGGCTCCGCCGACGACGACTCCGCCGCTGAGCAGACGGGCGACGACGCGACGGTTGCGCAGCCCGAGCCGACGGCGCAGGCGGAGCCGGCGGGCTCTGCCGACGACGACCCGCACGACGCCGACGACCCGGTCGATGACGACGACCCCGAGGCCGTGACGGCGCACGGCGACGCCGGTGATCTCTCCTTCGACGACGACGAACTCGACGACGAAGACGTCGAGCTCGAGCTCGAGGACGACGACGAGCCCGAGGACGACGAGGACGAGGACGACGACGAAGACGATGACGACGAGGAGCCGGCTGACTTGATGACCGCAGTGGATGACACGCAGCCGGAAGTGACGTCGGCGCGGCGGCCGGGCGACGTGTCGTTGCCGCCGATCACGATCTGGACCGAGGCCGCCGCCGACGACCTGCGCGACGAGTGGCACGAGATCAAGGCCCGGTTCGTCGACGAACCGGACGTCGCCCTGGCTCAGGCCCAGGCGCTGGTCGGACACACCGTCCGGACGCTGGCCGAACGTCTCCTCGCCGAGCAGAACGAGCTCGACCCC
This sequence comes from Solwaraspora sp. WMMA2056, assembly GCF_030345095.1. Lineage (NCBI taxonomy): Bacteria > Bacillati > Actinomycetota > Actinomycetes > Micromonosporales > Micromonosporaceae > Solwaraspora > Solwaraspora sp. WMMA2056. The sequence goes on along the minus strand of NZ_CP128360.1, from coordinate 3,615,365 downwards.
CACCGGCACAGCGCGACGCCGGACACCGAGTCGATGCGGGTGGCATTGCGCCAGTACCGAGAGTTCCTCGACCGCCTGTTGGCCATCTGACGTGGTGAGGTGGGCGTGGCGGGTACCCGCCACGCCCACCTCACCGCTCGTCCACGAGTTTCCGGTAAGCGTCGATCTTGTGATCGAGGACGGCCAGATCCTCGTGCAACTGCCCGATCCGGGCGAGGACAAGTGCCCGGTGCCGCTCGAACAGGTAGATACGTTGCGGCAGCGTGTCGTCACCCTGCCGGGCGAGTTCGGTGTACCGGCGCATGTCACGCACCGACATCCCGGTGCGCCGCAACCGGGTCAGCAGGATCAGCCAGCCGATGTCGGTTTCGGTGTAGCGGCGGCGACCCGCCGCGTCCCGCCCGACCGGGGCGACCAGCCCTTCCTGCTCGTACCACCGCAGGGTGTGCGGGCTGAGCCCGACCCGCGCGGCGGCCGCGCCGACGGTCAGGGAGTCGCCGGCCGATGTGTTCATGACGCCCAGGGTGGCAGGCGGACGCCAGCAGCACCGTGCACCGGACGCAGCCTTCCGGCGGTGACCACTTGACACCCGCTGGGACGGTTGTCCTAAAGTGCCTCGTAGGACATCCGTCCTAGCGATCCGGCCAGCTGAGGGAGGATGCGGTCGATGGCAGCGAGCGCGACCCGCGCCCAGATCGTCGCAGCGGCCGACCGGCTCTTCTACGAACAGGGTTTCGAACACACCTCGTTCACGACGATCGCCGAGGTGGTGGGACTGTCCCGAGGCAACTTCTACTACCACTTCAAGACCAAGAACGAGATCCTGGCGGCGGTGATCGCGTCCCGGATCGACGCCACCCGCGCGATGCTGCGGCAGTGGGAGGACGAGGCGGCCGAGCCCATGGAGCGGATCCGGCGCTTCATCCGCATCGTGCAGACCAACCGGGCGGACATCCGCGACTTCGGCTGCCCGGTCGGCACCCTGACCGCGGAGCTGACAAAACTGCGACACCCGTCACGGCCGGAGGCGACCGCCCTGTTCACGGTGTTCCGTGACTGGCTGACCGCGCAGTTCGCGGCGCTCGGCCACGGGGAGGGCTCGGACGCGATGGCGCTCCATGTGCTGGCCTTCAGCCAGGGCGTCGCCACCCTGACGAATGCCTTCGGCGACGAGGACTTCGTCCATCGCGAGGTCGCCCGGATGGAAGCCTGGCTGGCCACCTGCGGCAGCCGAACCACCTGACCGCACCGGCAGGTCCCCTTACCCTGCCGTCACGAGAGAGAGCCGATGTTCATCGTGTTGCTCCGGTTCGCCGGGAACAAGGCCGCCGCCGGCGAGTACCTGTCCGAGCACCAGCAGTGGATCACGCAGGGCCTGGATGATCAGGTGTTCCTCCTGGTCGGCGGGATCCAGCCTGGACTCGGAGGCGCGGTGCTGGCGCACAACGTGACGCTGCCGCAGTTGCAGCAGCGGGTGGCGGCGGACCCGTTCGTCATCAACCGGGTCGTGGACGCCGAGATCCTGGAGATCGCACCGGGCATGACCGATCCACGGCTGGACTTTCTGGTGCCGGCCCGGTGACCTCCGACGAGATGCTCGCCCTAATCAACGAGGGCGTCCAGTTGCACCATCAGCAGGGCCAGCCGGCCGCCGCCCGCGACCTGTTCACGCGGATCTGGGCCGAGATCGGCGGCGAGCGGGGCGATCCGTTGCACGTCTGCGTCCTCGCGCACGCGATGGCCGACGTGCAGGACGACGTCGGTCAGGAACTGCGCTGGGACCAACGGGCCCTGACCGCTGCCGACCGGCTCACCGACGACCGGGTCGCCCGGGCAGGGGTGCCGCTGTCGGTGGCCGCCCTGTATCCGTCGTTGCACCTCAACATCGGCGAGTGCTACCGCAAGCTCGGTGATCCCGACCGGGCCCGGGAGCACCTGCGGCAGGCCCGGGCCGGGATCGGTGCGCTCGGTGACGACGGGTACGGGCAGCTGATTCGGGACGGTCTGGACCGGCTGACGCAGCTGCTGGGCGATGGGTGACCGTCGGCTGCCGGGCGGCGGTCCGCCCGGCAGCCGACGGTGTCGGCAACCGGCCGGGTCAGCAGCCGAGATCCACGCCCCGGGCGGCCATCCACGGGCCGGGGTCGATCTGGTTCCACAGCCCGGCGTGCACCTCGAAGTGCAGGTGCGGACCGGTCGAGTCACCGGTGGAACCCTCGTCGCCGACGCGTTGCCCGGCAGCCACCACGTCACCGGCGGAGACTGACGCCGCGCTCAGGTGGGCGTAGTGCGTCAGGTGCCCGTCGCCGTGGTCGATCAGCACGGAGATCCCGTACCCGGAGTAGAGCCAGCCGCTGTCGACGACCGTTCCGGCCCCGGCGGCGTACACCGGGGTGCCCTCGTCGGCGGCGAGGTCCAGGCCGGCGTGCTGGGTGCCCCAGCGCGGCCCGAAGCAGGAGGTGGTCTCAGCGCCGGGCATCGGGTGCGCCCAGCCGGTGTCCGCCGCGTGTGCGGCGGTGGCGGCGCCGGCCACGCCGCCGAGAGCCATCGTCGCGGTCAGTGCGACCCGGCCGAGCAGGGTCCGGCGCAGCCGGGTCCGTACGCCGGCTCGATGCTGATGGCGGGCATGGTCACGGTCGGTAGGGGGTTTCATCACGCCTCCGTAGCTAACTGCGGTATGTGGCGGGACACGGCGTTTGCCGCTATCCGCGCCAGCTGCTGGTGATGGACCTGAGCGAGTCCAACGACCAGCAGCTCAACGGCCATGCCGGGCGGTGGCGGTGAGCTGCGCCACGGGCCCCGCCGGAAATAGCCACTGGCGTCACGGTCAGTAATTCATCTACCGTTGAGTTCAACGCATGATGAATTACTGGAGGCAACCATGGAGCCCGTCATCGAGGTCACCGACCTCGTGGTCGACCGGGGCCGCCGCCGCGTGCTGCACGGGATCTCGTGCACCGTCGGGCGCGGCAGCGTCACCGGCCTGCTCGGCCCGAGCGGCAGCGGCAAGAGCACCCTGATGCGGGCGGTCGTCGGCGTACAGACCGTCCGGTCCGGGCAGGTCCGTGTCTTCGGCCGACCGGCCGGGGCAGCCGCGCTGCGGCGTACGGTCGGGTATCTCACCCAGGCGCCCAGCGTCTACGCCGACCTCACCGTCCGGGAGAACGCCCGGTACTTCGCCGCGCTGTACGGCCTGTCGGCGGCCGACGCCGACCGGGCCGTCGCCGACGTCGGCCTGGCGTCCGCCGCCGGACAACTGGTGGCCGACCTCTCCGGCGGTCAGCGCAGCCGCGCCTCGCTGGCCTGCGCCCTGGTCGGCCGCCCCGACCTGGTCGTGCTCGACGAGCCGACGGTCGGTCAGGACCCCGTCCTGCGGGCCGAACTGTGGGCGCGGTTCCACGCCCTCGCCGCCGCCGGCACCACCCTGCTGGTCTCCAGCCACGTGATGGACGAGGCCGGCCGGTGCGACCGGCTGCTGCTGATCCGTGACGGCCAACTGATCGCCGACGACACCCCGGCGGCGGTCCGCGCCGCCGCCGGCACCGACGACCTGGACGAGGCGTTCCTGCGGCTCATCCGCCAGCACCAGTCGACCGACGCGACCCGAGGAGCAGACCGGTGAACCCGACGATCCTGGCCGCCACGGTCGGCCGCGTCCTGCGTCAACTGCGCCACGACCGGCGTACCGTCGCCCTGCTGGTCGTCGTGCCGGCGCTGTTGCTGACCCTGCTCTACTACATGTACGGCGACCAGGACCCGGCCACCGGCGGGCCGGCGCTGTTCAACCGGGTCGCACTGGTGATGCTCGGCGTCTTCCCGTTCGTGATCATGTTCCTGGTGACCAGCATCGCGATGCTGCGCGAACGCACCAGCGGCACGCTGGAACGACTGCTCACCACCCCGCTGGGCAAGCTCGACCTGCTGTTCGGCTACGGCATCGCGTTCGGGCTCGCGGCGGCGGTGCAGGCCACCGTGGCCAGTGCTGCCGCGTACTGGCTGTTCGGCCTGACCACCGCCGGATCCGCCGCCCTGGTGATCACCATCGCGGTGCTCAACGCGCTGCTCGGGGTGGCGCTCGGCCTGCTGTGCAGCGCTTTCGCCCGCACCGAGTTCCAGGCCGTACAGTTCATGCCGGTGGTAGTGATCCCGCAACTGCTGCTCTGCGGGTTGTTCGTCGCCCGCGACCAGATGGCAGGCTGGCTGGAGGCGATCAGCAACGTCCTGCCGTTGTCCTACGCCGTGTCGGCGTTGACGGAGGTCGGGGCGCACCCGGAGCCGACCGCGACGCTCTGGCGTGACCTGGGCGTGGTCGCCGGGGCGGTGGTTGCCGCGCTGGTGCTCGCCGCCGCCACCCTGCGTCGGCGCAGCGGCTGAGGGCGGCACCGGCCGAGGGACGAACCGGCGGCTGCTGACGGCACAGCGGCGCGGCGACTGCGACAGGAGTGGCAGGACCGATGGCACGACGTACCGGGCGGCGACCGGGCAACCCCGACACCCGCGAGGCGATCCTGACCGCCGCCCGGCAGACCTTCGGTGAGCGAGGCTTCGACCAGGCGTCGGTACGGGCGATCGCGGCCGCCGCCGGTGTCGATCCGGCACTGGTGCACCACTACTTCGGCACCAAGGACAACCTGTTCCTGGCCGCGATGAACGCGCCGGTGGACCCGGCCGAACTGCTGCCACAGGCGTTCGCCGGCGGCCGGGAGGAGGTCGGGCAGCGGCTGGTCCGGCTGGTCCTGGGGGTCTGGGACTCGCCGGCCGGGGTCGCCGCCCTGGCACTGCTGCGCTCGGCGTTGAGCAACGACTGGACCGCCCGGCTGATGCGCGAGTTCGTCACCACCCAGATCGTCCGCCGGGTGCTGGGCCAGCTCGACCTCGACCCGGCGGAGCTGCCGCTGCGCACCGCGTTGGTGGTGTCGCAGATGGCGGGCCTGCTCGTGACCCGCTACGTGCTCCGGCTGGCGCCGCTGTCCACCATGGCGGCCGACGAGGTGGCGGCAGCGGTCGGGCCGACGATCCAGCGCTACCTCACCGGCACCGTCACCACGGCGGCGCCGCCCGACCGCTGACCGCCGGGTGCACGCGGCGGTGGGTGCACCGGGCGTCAGGCGGCGGTGGGTGGGGCGCAGCAGCGGCGGCAGAGCACCGGGTGCAGCAGCCGGGCGAGTTCGGCGCGGTCGCGGACCGGGGCGGGAAAGGCCAGCCGGGCGCGGGGGCCCTGCGGCCCGAGCGCGACCACGAAGCCGTACCGGTCCATCCGGACGACCTGTGGCTCTGCGGCCAGCGACCGGTGCCCGGCGTCGCGCAGCTGCCGACGGATGAACGCGGTCATCTCCGCCCGGTGGTGGTCGGCGAGGTCGACGAGCAGGTCCGACTCGATGCCGCCGAGCGGGTCGGGTTCGGCGGCGGCGTACTCGTCGGGGTCCACCTCGGTGGTGACACCGCCCCGCTGCAGCCGGACCTCGGCCACCTCCATCCGGAACATGGTGGCACCGTGTCCGACGTCGAGCAGGTCGGGGCAGGCGTGTACGTCGGCGAAGTCCAGTGCGGCCATCCGGGCGGCCGCGCCGTCGAGCGGGCTGACCCAGCCGGATACCCAGACCTGGCCGTGGGTGGGCGAACCGGCCACCGGCGGTACGTCGGTCGCCTCCAGTACGACCGCGACGTCGTCGGCTCCGTCGACCGGTCGCAGGGCACCGGCGATCGGGTCGGACCCGGTGCTGAGCAGCAGGATCCGGCCCATCGGGTCGGTCGCGTGCCGCACGGCGATCGGGCCGGGCCGGCAGGCGACGTGCGCCGTGCCGGGCAGCCGGCCCGCGGCCAGGGTGCGGGCGATCTCTGCGGGGCTGGGCTGCATGACACGGACCTCCGAGATCAGTTAGGCTCACCTTAGTGAGGGCAGGCTAACCTACTGATCCGGAGTCGTCCACGTGAACCACCCACGACCCAAGGCGCGCATCTCCCGCGCCCTCGGCATCCCGCTGACCCGCAAGTGCACCAAGTACTTCGAGCGCCGCCCATACCCGCCCGGCGTCCACGGCCGGGCGCGACGCAAGCCCTCCGACTACCAGGTCCGGCTCCTGGAGAAGCAGCGGCTGCGCCACCAGTACAACGTCAGCGAGACCCAGCTGCGCCGCGCCTTCGACGACGCCGTACGGGGTGCCGGCAAGACCGGCGAGGCGCTGGTCAGCCTGCTGGAACGCCGCCTCGACGCGGTCGTGCACCGGGCCGGCCTGGCCCGCACCGTCTACCAGGCCCGCCAGCTGGTCGCGCACGGCCACTTCAGCGTCGACGGGGTCAAGGTGGACCGGCCGTCGTACCGGCTGCGCCCCGGCCAGGTGGTCGAGGTCCGCGAACGCAGCCGCACCAAGCCGCCGTTCCAGCTGGCCGCCGCCGGCGCCCACACCGGCGACGGTCCGACCGCGCCGTACCTGTCGGTCAGCCTGAGCGAGCTGACCGCCACGCTGCTGCGCGAACCGGCCCGCAGTGAGGTGCCGGTCGTCTGCGACGAGCAGCTCGTGGTCGAGTTCTACTCCCGCTGAACCTCGGCACCTGACGGGCACCAACCGGGACGGGTGGTCAGCGGGTCTGCTCCAACCAGGACGCGAACAGCCGCGCGTAGACAGAATCGGCGTCGGCGAGCAACCGCTCGTGCGGGCCCCGCTGCACCACCCGCCCCCGGTCGACGACGATCACCTCGTCGGCGGCCTGCGCGGTGGACAGCCGGTGGGCGATCGTCAACGTGGTCCGCCCCCGGGTCACCGCGTCCAACGTGCGCTGCAGCCGGACCTCGGTCGCCGGGTCGACCGCGCTGGTCGCCTCGTCGAGCACCAGCAGATCGGGGTCGGCGACGTAGGCCCGGACCAGCGCCACCAGCTGACGCTCCCCCACGCTCAACGCCTCGCCCCGCTCGCCGACCGGCGTGTCCAGCCCGGCGGGCAACCCGGCCACCCAGTCCGACAGGCCCAGCTCCCCGAAGGCGGCGGCGAGCCGCTCGTCGGTCAGCTCCGGCCGGGCGAACCGGACGTTCTGCGCCACCGTCGCGTCGAACAGGAAACCGTCCTGCGGCACCATCACCACCCGGGACCGCAACGACTCGAACCGGACCTGGTCCAACGGCACCCCGGACAGCAGCACCCGGCCGGTGGCCGGATCCATCAACCGGGTGAGCAGCTTCGCGAAGGTCGTCTTGCCACTGCCCGTCTCCCCGACCACCGCCACCCGTGTCTTCGCCGCGATCTCCAGGCGTACGTCGGCCAGCACCGTCGGGCCGCCCGGATAGGCGAAGCTGACATCGTCGAACCGCACGTCCAGCGCGCCCCGGGGCAGATCCACCCCCTCGTGACCGGGGTCGGCCACGTCGGGCGCGATGTCGAGTACGTCGAGCACCCGGCGCCAGCCGGCGATGGCGTTCTGCGCCTCGTTGAGCACCTCGGTGGCGATCTGGACCGGCTGGATGAACAGCGTCACCAGGAACAGGAACGCGGTGAGCTGACCGACGGTCAGGCCACCGTCGACGCCCATCCGTACTCCGACCACCACCACCCCGGCCAGGGCCAGCCCGGCGGCGATCTCCCCGACGGAGAAGCCGATCACGCTGGTCCGCAACGCCCGCTGCTGGGCCCGCCGCTGCCCCTCGATCGCCTCGTCGAGTCGACGCGCGGTACGGCCGGACACCCCGTACGCGCGGATCACGGCCGCGCCGACGACGCTCTCGGCGACCGCCGCCAGCAGGGCGCCGGTCCGTTGACGGACCACGCCGTACGCGGCGGCGAGTCGCCGTTGGAACGCCCGGATGATCAGCAACGCCGGGATGAAGGCCGCCAGGACCACCAGGGTGAGCTGCCACGAGTACACGGCCATCACGGTCGCGGTGACCACCACCTGCCCACCGCTGATCAGCAGGATCACCCCGCCCCACTGCAGGAACTGGGTGATCTGGTCGACGTCGCTGGTGACCCGGCTGACCAGCGAGCCGCGCCGCTCCGACTGCTGGTGCAGCATCGACAGGTCGTGCACGTGCCGGAACGCCCTGGTCCGCACCGCGGCGAGCGCGGTCTCGCTGACGGTGAACAGCCGGCGCATCATGAAGTACCCGGCGACGGTCGTCCCGGCCAGCACGGTGGCGGTCAACGCCACGATCAGCCCGACCACGCCGATGTCCGGACCGCCCGGGGCACGCAGACCGTTGTCGATGGCCTGCTGTACGGCGACCGGGATGGCGGCCCGGCCGACCATCGACGCCAGGGCCAGGGCGAGCGTCCCGGCCAGCCCGGTGCGCAACTCCGGCGACAGGGCCAGCCCGCGCCGCAGGGTCCGCCAGGTCGACTCGGCCGGGGGCTCCCCGGCACCGCCGGATGCCGGTACGGCACCGCCGCCGGGCGGCACCGCCGGCTGCGGGCGTCGTCGGCCGCCCTGGTCCACCGTGGGAGCGCTCATCGGTTCACCTCCACCGGGCGCGACGCGTCGTCGGCCGGCCCGGTCGGGTCGACGCCGCCGGCCCGGTCCCGTTCCCGTTGCGCCTCGGCCTGCTCGTACGCGGTGACCAGGTCGGCGTAGCCGGGGCAGCGGGCGAGCAGCTGCTGGTGCGTACCGGTGTCGACGACCCGGCCCTGGTCGAGGAAGACGACCTCGTCGGCGAGGGCGATCGTGGCGCGGCGGTAGGCGACCACCAGGATCGACGTGGCGATCTCCGAGGTCCGCAGCGCGGCCAGGATCGCCGCCTCCACCCGGGGGTCGACGGCGCTGGTCGCGTCGTCGAGCACCAGCAGCCGGGGGCGGCCGGCCAGGGCCCGGGCCAGGGTGAGGCGCTGGCGCTGCCCGCCGGACAGGGTGGTGCCCCGTTCCCCGACCATCGTGTCGAGCCCGTCGGGCAGCGCCGCGATGAACCCGTCCGCCTCGGCCAGCCGCAGCGCCGCCCACACCGACTCGTCGGTCACGCCGTCGCGGTCCAGTGCGACGTTGGCCCGGACCGTGTCGTCGAAGACGAACGGCACCTGGGCGACCAGGGAGATCGTGCGGGCCAGCGATTCGGCGGTCAACTCCCGCAGGTCGACGCCGTCGACGGTCACCGTACCGGCGGTCGGGTCGACCAGCCGGGCCGCGAGCGCCGCGATGGTCGACTTGCCGGAGCCGGTCGGCCCGACCAGGGCGACGGTGCGCCCGGCCGGCACCGTGAACGACACGTCGTGCAGCACCTGCGGTGCGGGCCCGGACGCCGCGTCGTCGGCGGCGCGCGTCGCGGTGTCCGGTGTGTCCGACCGTGCGTCCGGGGAGTCCGGTCCACCGGTGGCGTAGCTGAACCGGATCCGGTCCAGGACCAGGCTCGCCGCGTCGGTAACGGCCGCCGGCACCGCTTCGGCGCCGTACGGCATCTGCCCGGTCGCGGTCAACACCCGGTGCACCCGGTCCCAGCCGGCGACGCTGCGCGGCAGTTCGGCGAGCACCCAGCCGATGGCTCGGACCGGGAACGCCAGCACGGTGAACAGGAACGCGACGCTGACCAGGTCGGCGACGCTGATCGCGCCCTGCTGCAGCCGGTATGCGCCGACCAGGAGCACCGCCAGGGTGCCGAGACTGGGCAGGGTCTCCAGCAACGGGTCGAACATGCCCCGCAGCCGGCCGACGGCGATCAGCGCGTCGCGCAGCTCGGCGGCCCGGGCGGCGAAGCGGACCGTCTCCTGGCCCTCCCGGCCCATCGTCTTGACCACCAGCGCGCCGTCGAAGCTCTCGTGCGCGATCGCGCTGACCTCGGCCCGCAACTGCTGGGCGCGGACCTGCCGGGGGGCCATCCGACGCGAGTAGACGACGTTGAGGGCGAACAGCGCGGGGAACACCGCCAGGCCGACCAGGGCCAGGACCCAGTCGGTGACGAACAGGGCGCCGATCGCGGCCACCAGCATCACCACCGTGCCGACGGCGAACGGCAGCGGTGCCACCGGGAACCAGGTCGCCTCGACATCGGAGTTCGCGTTCGACAGCAGGGTGCCGGTCGGGTGCCGCTGATGCCACGCCATCGGCAGTTCGAGGTACCGGCGGGTGACCCGACGCCGGTACGACGCCTGCAGGCGGTACTGCATGAACCCGGCACCGAGCCGGCGGCCGAAGATCCCGCCCACCTTGACGACGCTCACCGCCAGCAGGGCGGCCGCTCCGGCGGCGAGCAGACCGGTCTCGGCCCGCCCGGACTCGATCGAGGGCACGACCACCTCACCGACGATCGCCCCGACGACGTACGCACTGGCGATGGTGAGCAGCCCGAACACGACACTGCCGCCGACCCCGACGGTGAACAGCCCCGGCTGCTCGCGGATGCCCTGGCCGAGCACCCACAGCCCACGCAGCAGCACGTCACGGCTTGTCCTATTGGCCACACTTCCCCCGCAGGTAAGTTCCGAACATCAAATCTTGTCCTTACCACCCGACGATGCCAGCCGACGGCGACGAGTGTGGCGACCGCCACAGCAACGGCGACGGCCGGACGGGGCGGATCACCCGGCTCCCCCGCCACCGGGTCACGGCTGCACCTAGGATCGGTTCATGGCCCGGTTCGCACAGATGGAACGTCAAGCCCTTGCCGACCTGTTCCTCACCGTCGGTCCGGACGCACCGACGATCAACGAGGGCTGGACCACCCGCGACCTCGCGGCACACCTGGTGGTGCGGGAGCGCCGGCCCGACGCCGGGCCCGGGATCTGGCTGCCGGTGCTGCGCAGCTACAGCGAACGGGTCCGCACCGAGTACGCCCGCCGGCCCTTCCCGGAGCTGGTCGCGCTGGTCCGGCAGCCGCCGGTGTGGAGTCCACTGAGCAACCCGCTCACCGACGAACTCGCCAACCTCATGGAATTCTTCATCCACCACGAGGACGTCCGCCGCGCCGTACCCGACTGGACCCCCCGGGACGTCCCGCCCGGCGAGCAGGCAGCGCTGTGGAAGCGGGTCGCCGCGCTGAGCCGGCTGCACCTGCGCCGGTTCACCGGGGCGGTCCGGGTCGTCGCCGACGGCTACGGCGAGGTGAGCACCGGCGGCGGTGGCGAGCCGGTGCTGATCAGCGCCCCACCCGGCGAGCTCGTGCTGTTCCTGACCGGTCGGCAACGGGTCGCCCGGGTCCAGGTCGACTGCCCCGCGGTGCTCGAAGAACGATTGCGTAACGCCGGGTTCGGCTTCTGAGGACGGCACTCGCCGCCACGGGCGCGGACCGCGATGATGATCACGCTGGTGCGCCACCCCTCCCCTTGGCGCCCGGCCGGAGGTCACATGCCCGCGTTCGCGCCGACATCGGTGGTGGCGCCGCCGTTCCGTCCCCGGACGAACCCGCATCTGCCGACCCTCGCCGCGCAGTCGATCCAGTGGGCCCAGCGGTTCGCGCTGACCGCCAACGCCTCCATCGCGGCCCGGCTGGGTCAGGCCAACGCGGCCGAGCTGGCGGCCCGCGCCGCACCCGGTGCCGAGCTGACTCACGCCCAACTGCTCAGTGACCTGATCACCTGGCTGTTCGCACTGGACGACGTCTGCGACGAAGACGGCGGCGGTGCCGACCCGTGCCGGATCTCGCCCCTGATCAGTCCACTGATGCAGGTGCTGGAGCGGTACGGCGTACCGGCCGCCGGGTCGGCGACGGACCAGGAACCGCTGGCGGCGGCGCTGGCCGACCTGTGTCACCGGGTCCGCCGGCTGCGCCGGCCCGGGGCCCTGTTGCGCTTCACCGCTTCGCTGCACCACTACCTCTTCGCACTGCTCTGGGAAGCCAGCAACCGCCAGCAGGGTCGGGTGCCGGCGGTGGCCGAGTACATCCAGATGCGCCGGCACACCGGCGCCGTACTGCCCAGTTTCGCGCTCACCGACCTCGCGGAAAACGGACTGCCGCATTCCCGTCACCGGGTTGACCCACGGCTCGCGGAATTGAACACTGTCGCGGCCGATCTGGTCTGCTGGTGCAACGACCTGTTCTCCTACGCCAAGGAGCACCACCAGGATCCACACAACCTGGCTGTCGTCATCGCGCACGAGACCGGCCGGGGCGCGGCGGCGGGGCTGGCCGAGGCCAGCACCCGGTTCACCGACAGCCTGGCGCTCTATCTGCGGCTGGAGGCGGAGGTGCTGATCGACGCGCCGCCGGCGGTGGAGCGCCTCGTCGCCGCCCGGCGGCACTGGATCCGGGGCACCTACGACTGGTCGGTCAACTCGCACCGCTACCGGTGAGCGGGCCGGACGCGGCGGCGCGGGCCGGACGCGCCGGCGACGCGCCGGGAGCCGGGCGTCAGTCGTCCAGTTCCCAGGTGACCTGCGGACGACCGGCGGCACAGACCACGGTCACCTCGTACTCGCCGGCCGCGCCGACGAAGCTCACCTCGGCGTCGTCGTCGGGACCACGGTCCACATCGCTCGCGGTGTAACCCTGTGCCGGCGCCCAGGAGACCAGGCGGGCCAACGCGCCGTCGCAGGCGACGACCACGGTGCCGCCGGGGGTCGCCGCGACCTGCGCCTCGGCGGTGTCGCTCGGCGACGGCGACGGCGGGTCAGGGCTGGTCGCCGGACCGGCCGGCGGGCCGGTCGGTGCCGGAGTCGGCGGCACGGTGGCCGATGCCGAGGGCGTCGGCGAGGCGGCCGCGAGCTGGCGGGCGATCTCCTGCTGATCGAGCACCTCACCGGCCGGGCCACCGGTCAGCCCCTCACCGACCACCCGCAACGCGGCCAGTCCGATCATGGTGGCCGCACCGACGGCGAGGCACCAGCCGGCGACGGCGAGCAGCACACGACGGGTCACCTCGCTGACTATGCCCGCCGGTGGGTTAACGGCAGCGCCGGGGGACCCTAAAGAACCGTTAACGGGTGCCGCCACCAGCGCCGGCGCCAGGTAGCGTGCCTGTCGTGGCCCGGCTGCTGGTGATCGAGGACGACCTGGCGATCCGTACCCCGCTGATCCGGGCCCTACGCGACCGCGGCCACGCCGTCGCGGCCGCGCACACCGCGATGGCCGGCCTGACGCACGCCCTCGACGACCGGCCCGACCTGGTCGTGCTCGACCTCGGCCTGCCCGACCTGGACGGGTTGGAGATGCTGCGGATGCTGCGGGCCGTCAGCCGGGTCCCGGTGATCATCGCCACCGCCCGCGACGACGAGGCCGAGATCGTCCGGGGGCTCGACGCCGGTGCCGACGACTACGTCGTCAAGCCGTTCACCGCCGCCCAGCTCGACGCCCGGGTGCGGGCCGTGCTGCGCCGGGGCGCCGGCGAGTCGGAGGAACCTGCGGTGCACGTCGGTGAGCTGCGCATCGACGTACGGTCCCGACAGGCCAGCCTGGCCGGCGCGACGCTGGAACTGACCCCGCGCGAATTCGACCTGCTGCACTACCTGGCGGCCCGCGCCGGACAGGTGGTCTCCAAGCGGGAGCTGATGACCGAGGTCTGGCAGGTGCCCTACGGCGGCGCCGACAAGACCGTCGACGTCCACCTGTCCTGGCTGCGCCGCAAACTCGGTGAGACCGCCGGCGCGCCCCGCTACCTGCACACCGTGCGCGGCGTCGGGGTACGCCTGGACGCCCCGGACGGCGTCGGGTGAGACGCCGGCTCACCCTGCTGGTCGCCGCCACCACGACCCTGGTGCTGGTGGCCTTCCTGGTGCCGCTGGCGCTGCTGCTGCGCACCGTGGCGCAGGACCGGGCGATCATCGCCGCCAGCGCCGACGTGCAGTCGATCGTCTCGCTCGTCGGCACCGCCGACGTCGCCACCCTGCGGCTGACCGTCGAGCAGCTGGCCGCCACCGCCGACCGGCCGGTCACCGTCTACCTGCCCGACGGCACGGTCCTCGGTGACCAGGTGCCGGCGACGCCGGCGGTCCGGCTGGCCGGCACCGGCCGCAGCCTCACCGCAGCCGACGCCCAGGGCCGCGAGATCCTGGTCGCGGTGCAGGGCCGCCCCGACGGTACGGCGGTGATCCGTACCTTCGTCTCCGCCGCCGAGCTGGACCGGGGGGTCGGCCGGGCCTGGGCCGTGCTGGCCGGGCTCGGCCTGGGCCTGATCCTGGTCGGGGTCCTCGTCGCCGACCGGCTGGCCCGCCGGTTGGTCGCGCCGATCACCGAGCTGTCCGCCGTGTCGCACCGGTTGGCCGGTGCCGAACTGTCGGCCCGGGCGCAGCCCGGTGGCCCTCCCGAGCTACGGGAGGTGGCCGGGGCGTTGAACCACCTGGCCGGGCGGATCCAGGAGCTGCTGCGCGACGAACGCGAACGCGTCGCCGACCTGTCGCACCGGCTCCGTACGCCGCTGACCGCGCTGCGGTTGGAGGCCGAGTCGCTGCCCGACCCGGCGGAGGCGGCCCGGGTCACCGCCGCGGTGGACTCACTCGAACGGGCCGTCACCGGGCTGATCCAGCAGGCCCGCCGACGCAGCGCCGCTCCGGCCGGGCCGGGCGGACGGCCTGCGGTCGCCGACGCCGCCGTGGTGGTCCGCGACCGGGTCGAGTTCTGGTCGGTGCTGGCCGAGGACACCGGGCGTACCGTCCGACTCGACCTGGCCAGCGGCCCGCTGCCGGTCGCCGCCGACGCGGAGGAGCTGGCCGCTGCGGTGGACGCCCTGCTCGGCAACGTCTTCGCGCACACCCCGGACGGCACGGGGTTCGCGGTCACCCTGGCCGTGTCCGATGACGGCGCGGTGCTCACCGTCGCCGACGCCGGCCCGGGTCTGCCCGAGGGGCTGGCCCGGCGCGGGGTGTCGCAGGCCGGATCGACCGGACTGGGCCTGGACATCGCCGCCCGGGTGGCCCGGGCCAGCGGCGGCCGGCTGGCGGTGGCGGACGGGTCGCCGGGCGCGGTGGTGACGCTGCGACTGGGCCGGCCACGGTCCTGACCGGCGCGGGCCGATGGTCTTAACCCGTCCTTAGTGCTCGCACAGCGCGACGCTATCCGGCGGTGGACGAACCTTGCTGTCAACGACGACAACAGGAGGTACGAGATGGCTCGCAGGTCAGTGATCGTAATGGCCGGAGTGGGTGCGGTGGCCGCACTGGCGGTGGCCGGTACGGCGGTCGGCGCGGCCGCCCAGAACGTGACCGGTTCGGCCCGCGCGGTCAGCGCCACCAGCGGCACCGGTCCGGCCACGGCACCGCAACCGGCCGCCACCGACACCCCGACCGCCCCGACCGCATCCGGTGCCGCCGGCGCCACCGAGGTGGTCGGGGTCGAGCAGGCGAAGCGGATCGCGCTGGCGCACGTCGGGGAGGGCCGGGTCACCGAGATCGAGCGGGACCGGGAGCACGGCCGGCCGGTCTGGGAGGTCGAGGTCAGGGCCGAGCGCGTCGAGTGGGACCTGGACATCGACCGGGAGACCGGCGAGATCCTCGACGTCGACCGCGACGACGATGACGATGACGATGACCGGGACGACGACGACCGGCGTGACCGGGACGACCGACGCGACGACTGACCGGTCGGCGCGCCCGGACAGGGTGCGGCCCCCGGGCGCTGGGGGTTCCCGGGGGCCGCGCGCTCTGCTCAGTTCGTCGGGTCGGTCGAACTGGTCACGAAGGTCAGTTGACCACGAAGAGCAGGCGGTTCGGAGAGCCGCTGCCCGCGCTGGTCACCACACCGGTGGTGGCGTTGCTCACCAGCGAGCTGGTGACCTGGGCCGGGCTGTAGGACGGGTTGGCGGCGAGCACCAGGGCGGCGGCGCCGGCCGCGTGCGGCGCGGCCATCGAGGTGCCGCTGATGGTGTTGGTCGCGCTGTTGCTGTTGTACCAGGGCGCGGTGATCGACGAACCCGGCGCGAAGATGTCCAGGCAGCTGCCGTAGTTGGAGTAGGACGCGCGCGCGTCGGTGCTGGTGGTGGCGCCGACGGTGATCGCGTTGGCGACCCGGGCCGGCGAGTAGCTGCAGGCGTTGCGGTTGGAGTTGCCGGCCGCCACCGCGTAGCTGACGCCGGAGGAGATCGAGTTGGCCACCGCGCTGTCCAGCGTGCTGCTGGCGCCGCCGCCGAGGCTCATGTTGGCCACGGCCGGCTTGCGGGCGTTGGAGGTGACCCAGTTGACCCCGGCGATGACGCCGGCGGTGGTGCCGCTGCCGGAGCAGTTGAGCACCCGGACGGCGACCAGGCGCACGCCCTTGGCAACGCCGTACGCGCTGCCGCCCACGGTGCCCGCGACGTGGGTGCCGTGGCCGTTGCAGTCCTCGGAGGTGCCGCCGAAGGCGTCGTAGCCGCGGCTGGCCCGCCCACCGAAGTCGTTGTGGGTGGTCCGGATGCCGGTGTCGATGATGTACGCGGTGACGTTGGTGGCCGTGCTGGGGTACGTGTAGGCGCTGTTCAACGGGCGGTTGCGCTGGTCGATGCGGTCCAGACCCCAGGACGGCGGGTTGGTCTGGGTGGCGGCGATCGACACGACGTGGTTCTGCTCGACGTACGCCACCGAGGAGTGGGCGGCCAGTCGGCGGGCCTGCGACGCGGTGAGGGTGGCCTCGAAGCCGTTGACGGCGGCACCGAACACCCGCTCGACGGATCCGCCGTACTGGCCGGCGAGGCTGCCGGCCCGGTCGGCGACGGCGGCGGTGCGTGCCGAGGTCGCCTTCGCCGCGACGGCGGAGTCCTTGAGCACCACGATGTAGCTGTCCGCGACCGCGGTGGCGCCACCGGCGAGCTGGATGTCGCCAGCGGGCGCGGCGGCGGCCGGGTTGCCGATCAGCGCGGTGGCGACCGCGGCGGCACAGCCGGTCAGCAGCAGCCGTCGGCTGTGTGTACGGAGAACGGTCATCCCTGTCCCTTCCTCAATCCGGACACCCGCGTCGGCTTGTGGCCGTCGGTCACGGGTGGACGATCGGGATATCGATCGATGGGATCGTATGCGGGGATAGTGGTCAGCCTTCTATACCGTTATGGCCATACCGTCGACGTCCGGTCGGCCGATGCCCGGGCACGACCGGTGGATGGCGGGGCGGGAACCGCAGCGTGCGGCCCAGCGGGACTAGCCGAAGGGCCGCCGTGGCACTACTGTTCGGTAACACGGAATTAACGTGACGGCGCTCACTATCACATATGCGGAGGCGACGCACCCGATGGCTCTCCACGTACCATATCGGTCGATTCCCGACATGTTCCTGCAGCGGGTCGCCGCGACCCCCGACAAGAACGCATTTGCCTCGCCCGCTGCGGGCGACTCGGGTCTGACCTGGTTGACCTGGAGTCAGGTCGCCGCGCGGACCAAGGCGATCGCCGCAGGCCTGTACGGCCTCGGTGTCGGCAACGAGGACCGGGTGGCCATCCTGGCCGGCACCCGGCTCGAGTGGGTGCTCGCCGACCTGGGGATCATGTGCGCCGCCGGGGCGACCACCACGGTCTACCCGACCACCGAACCGGCCGACGCCACCTTCATCATCGGCGACTCGGGATCCAAGGTCCTCATCGCCGAGAACCCCACCCAGGCCGGCAAGATCACCGGTGCCGAGCTGCCCGCGCTGACCCATGTGGTGCTGATGGACGGCGAGCCCGACCCGGCCGCGGCCGTCCCCCAGCTGACCCTGGCGCAGCTGGAGGAACGCGGCGCCCGGGCGCTGGCCGACGAACCCGGGCTGATCGAGCGGATCGCCACCACGATCGAGCCGGAGCACCTGGCCACCCTGATCTACACCTCCGGCACCACCGGCCGCCCCAAGGGCGTCGAACTGCTGCACCGGGGCTGGTGCTGGGAGGCGGTGGCCCAGGCCGACCTGGGCATCATGAACCCCGACGACCTGCAGTACCTCTGGCTGCCGCTGTCGCACTCGTTCGGCAAGACCCTGCTCTGCAGCATCATCCACGTCGGACTTCCCACCTACGTGGACGGCCGGGTGGACAAGCTGGTCGAGATGCTGGCGGTGGTCCGCCCCACGCTGATGTGCGCCGCCCCCCGGATCTTCGAGAAGGTCTACAACAAGGCGGTCACCACCGCCCACGACGCCGGCGGCGCCAAGGCCAGGATCTTCAACTGGGCGGTCGGCGTCGGCCGGCAGCGGGTCGCCCTGCAGCAGGCCGGCACACCGGTGCCGGGCGGGCTGAAGCTCAAGTACGCGATCGCCGAGAAACTGGTGTTCAGCAAGCTCCAGGCCCGCCTCGGCGGGCACATCCGGGTGCTGGTCTCCGGCTCCGCGCCGCTGAGCCCGGACATCGCCGAGTTCTTCGCCGCCGCGAACCTGCCGATCTGCGAAGGATACGGGTTGACCGAGGCGAGCGCCGCGAACTTCGTCAACCGACCGGTCCAGATCAAGATCGGTACGGTCGGCCAGCCACTCGGTGACCTGGAGTGCCGCATCGACGACGACGGCGAGGTCCTGCTACGCGGCGCGCCGGTGATGCGCGGCTACCACAACCTGCCGCAGGAGACGACCGAGGCGTTCACCGAGGGCGGCTACTTCCGCACCGGCGACATCGGCGTGCTCGACGACGACGGCTTCCTCACCATCACCGACCGCAAGAAGGACCTGGTCAAGACCTCCGGCGGCAAGTACGTCGCGCCGTCGCACATCGAGGGGCTGTTCAAGGCCACCTGCCCGTACACCTCGCAGGCGGTGGTGATCGGCCAGGCCCGCAACTACTGCACCATGCTGGTCACCCTGGACCCGGACGCCATCGCCGGCTGGGCCGCCGGTGGCCCGCTGGCCGGCCGGCCGTACGCCGAGATCGTCGCCTCGCCGCAGGCGCACGCGCTCGTCGAGGGGTACGTGGCCGAACTCAACAGCAAGCTGAACCGCTGGGAAACCATCAAGAAGTTCACTATCCTCAATCGGGACCTGACCATCGAGGACGGCGAGATGACGCCGTCACTCAAGATCAAACGCCGGATCGTGGAGAGCAACTTCGCCGCGGAGATCGACCGGATGTACGCCGGTCAACTCGCCGAGATCTGACCGTGGGGTCGGGCACCAGCCGCCGTCAGGCGATCATGGCGGGTTCCCGCCACTGGCGGCGGCTGGTGCGGTCAAGGTCGTAGCGCACCGCGGCGATCCGGCGGACCGCGTCGGTCAGCACCGGCACCGGCAAGGTGAACGGTAGCCGCAGGAAGCGCTCGAGGGTGCCGTCGATGCCGAACCGGGGGCCCGGCGCCAGCCGGACCCCGGCCTCCTCGGCGGCCCGCGCCAGGGCGCTGGAGATCGGACCGTCCAGCTCCGCCCAGAGGGTCACCCCGCCGTGCGGCACGGTGACCCGCCACTCCGGCAGCGCCGTGCCCAGCTCGGCCAGCAGCGCGTCCCGCTGCGCGGTCAGTTGCGCCAGCCGGGCCGGCACGATCTGGTCGGCGGCGGCCAGCAGATGCACCCCGACCAACTGGTCGAGCACCGGCCCGGCCATGTCGACCCCGACCCGCAGGGCCGCGAGCCGCTGCACCAGCGGCGCCGAGGCCCGCACCCACCCGATCCGCAGGCCGCCCCAGTACGGCTTGCTCATCCCACCGATGGAGATCACCCGGGAGTGCCGGTCGAAGACCGCGGTCGGCGGCGGGACCACGGTGCCGTCCAACGGAAGGTCTACGAACGACTCGTCCACCACCAGATCGGTGCCGCTGGCGTGGGCCGCCGCGACCACCCGCTCCCGCAGCTCGGTCGTCATCAGGTGACCGGTCGGGTTCTGGAACTCCGGGATCAGGTAGGCCAGCCGGGGGCGTTCCTGCCGGATCGCGCCGAGCAGCAGGTCGGCGTCCCAGCCGCCGTCCGGGCCGGTGGCCAGCCCGTGGGTGGCGATCCGGGCCCGGCGGGCGGCCAACGCGGCGAGCGCATTCGGGTACGTCGGCGACTCCACCAGCGCCGGCGCACCGGCCGGCAGCAGCAGGCGCAGCACCAGGTCGAGCGCGTGCTGGGTGCCACCGGTCACCATGATCTGCTCGGCGCTGGTGGGCAGGCCGCGCCGGGTGTAGCCCTGGGCGATCGCCGCCCGCAGCTCGGCGAGCCCGGTCGGAAAGTAGCCGGCGTGCTGCAGGTAGCGGGGCAGATCCTCGGCGGCGGCCCGGGCCGCCGGGACCAGCTCGGGCGGCGCGGCCAACGCCGCGTATCCCAGGTCGATCATGTCCAGGTCGGTCTCGGCGGTCCACAACCCGGTGCTGGCGACCTGATGGCCGCTGGGCAGCGTGGTCCAGCTACCGGCCCCCCGGCGGCTGGTCAGGTGCCCGCTCTCGCGCAGACTGCGGTACGCGGCGGTGACCGTGGTCCGGCTGACCCGCAGCGCTTCGGCGAGCTCCCGCTCGGCCGGCAGCCGCACCCCGAGCGAGAGCCGCCCGTCGGCGAGCAGACCGCGGACCGCGCCGGCCAGGGCGGCGTAGTCCGGATTGCGGCGCCGGCCCGGCAGCGCATGCCAGTGCCCGAGCAGCCGCGCCAATTGGCTACCCCGAACGATCACTGCCATAGCCACCCACTCCTGATTGGCCCTAGGTATCCGCCGGATTGGCCACCAGAGTGGCATGCGTGATGAAAATTGGCAATGGGCGTGGCGCGGGCCGTCGGCTCCCCCGCCGACTCGGCCAGCTCTACCTCGGTCTGGTCCTGTACGGCGTCAGCATGGCGATGATGATCGAGTCCCGACTCGGACTGAACCCGTGGGACGTCCTGCACCAGGGCCTCGCCGGACAGACCGGGCTCAGCTTCGGCACCGTCACCGTGATCACCGGGGCGGTCGTGCTGCTGCTGTGGATCCCGCTGCGGCAACGCCCCGGCCTCGGCACCGTCAGCAACGTACTGGTCATCGGGATCGCGGTGGACGTCAGCCTGGCCCTGCTGCCCGGCCCGGCCGCGATCGCCGCGAGGGTGCCACTGCTGGTCAGCGGCATCGTGCTCAACGGCCTGGCCACCGGCCTGTACGTCGGCTCGCGGCTCGGCCCCGGCCCCCGCGACGGGCTGATGACCGGCTGGGTGGCCCGGCACCCCGGGCACTCGGTCCGACTGGTCCGTACGGTGATCGAGGTCGCCGTCCTCGGCGCCGGCTGGCTGCTGGGCGGCACCGTCGGGCTCGGCACCGTGCTCTACGCCGTCGCGATCGGACCACTGGTGCAGCTGTTCCTCCCGCTGTGCACGGTGGCACCGCGCGATGCCGACGGCCCACCGACCCCGTCGGTGCCGTCCGCCGACGACCCGCCGACGGCGGCGGAGCCGCTCAGTCCAGCGGCCGGTAGCCCACCCCGAGCTGATCGAGCCGGCGCAGGTGGACGGTGAGCCGGTCGCGGAACTCCACCCACGTACCGGCCGGCACCACCCCGTCGACGTCCACCGCCACCGGCCCGGACCAGCCCACCTCGGCCAGCGCCGCCAGCCGCGGAAACGCCCGCCACAGCACCCGCTGCGGCGTCGGCAGGTACTCGCTCCACAACTGCCCCTGCACCCCGAGCACCTCGCCCGGCTGGAACCCGTACACCGTCTCCAGCGGCACCGTGCCCGCGATCGCCAGCGGCTCGGCCGGACCGTCGGACTCGGCCCAGTCGAAGTAGGTGTGGGTGTACGGCGCGGCGACCACCGGCAGCCCGGCCGCCCGGGCGGCGTCGATGCGGTCGGTGCCCCGCCAGGCGAAGACCGTCGCCCCGGCCGGGGCACCCCGGTCGAGCAGTTCGTCCCAGACCGCGATCCGCCGCCGGTGTCCGGCCAGGTGCGCGGCGAGCTGCCCGGTCCACCAGCCCTGCAGGTCGGCGACCCGGGGCAGCCCCAGCGCGGCGGCCCGGGCGGTCGCCGCCGGGCTGGCCGCCCACTCCGCGCTGGGCACCTCGTCGCCGCCGACGTGCACGTACTCGAACGGAAACACGTCGACCACCTCGTCGAAGATGTCGCAGACGGCGGCCAGGGTGGCCGGTTCGAGGTTGAGCACGTGGGTGGAGATGCCCCAGGTGGTACGGACCGCCAGCTGGCGGGTGTGGTCGTTGCCGAACTCGGGATAGGCGGCGATCGCCGCCTGGGCGTGCCCTGGCAGGTCGATCTCCGGCATGATCCGGACACCGCGCCGGTGCGCGTACGCCACCAGGTCACGTAGGTCGGCCTGCCGGTACCAGCCGCCGTGCGGCACCCCGTCGCCGCGGCCGTCGCGGGCGTGGCCGGCCGGTGAGGCGGCCCGGTACCCGCCGACCTCGGTCAGCCGGGGGTAGCGACGCACCTCGAACCGCCAGCCCTGGTCGTCGGTCAGGTGCAGGTGCAGGGTGTTGAGCTTGTGCGCCGCCAGCAGATCGACGTAGCGGTAGAGGAACGGCAACGGATGGCACCAGCGGGCAACGTCCAGCAGGGAGCCTCGCCAGGCGTACGTCGGCACGTCGACGATCTCGACCGCCGGCAGTCGCCACGGCACCCCGCGTACCGGTGCGGCGGCGTACACCTGCTCGGGCAGCAACTGGCGCAGCGTCTGCACCGCCCAACGGAGCCCGACCTCGGTGGCGGCCTCCGCCCGTACCCCGGAGGGGTCGACGGTGAGCCGGTAGCCTTCCGCGCCGAGCTGCGCGGCGTCCACCGTCCGCATACTGATCATCCCGCCGGCACCGGCCGCCGGACCGTCCGGCAGCGGCAGACCGGTGGCCGGGGTGATCAGCTCCCGCAGCAGGTCAGCGATGCCGTCGGGGGCCTGTACGCCGGTCGACGCGGTGAGCGTGAAGTCTCCGGCCGAACGGACCAGCCGGGTAGGACGCGGCAACAACATGTCCACAGCCAAGCACAGGAGTACCGTCCGCGCGGCCGACACGGCATCATGGTCGGATGACGGACGAGGGGTGGGCGTGGTCCGACGCGTGGATCTTCGTCTCGCTGGTCATCGCGGGCAAGGTCGGCCGGCACCGGCGATCGCCGGACAGCCGCCGGCCGGAGGGCGTCCGTCTGGTCGACATACTGGCCACCGCAGAGCACCTCAACCAGGCGATCCCCACCCGCGAGGAGATCGAGACCGGCGTACGGCGACTGGTCGGCGCGGATCTCGTGTCGGTACGCGACGGCTGGTTCCAGGTCACCGCCGCCGGCGAACGCCTGTGGCGCGACCGGCCCCGCAGCGGGCTGACCACGACGGTGGACAGTGTGCACGGCGTACTGAACCGCCGGTACCCCACGACCGACGGTGACTGGCGCCTCGACGACCAGGACCACGCCGCCGCGATGGTCGAGTACACCGGGCGGTTCCTGCCGCCCGCGCCCCGACGGTCGGTGGAGAACCCGGCCACCGTCCATCCCGGACCAGGCTGAGGCCGACCGCGCGACGGCCTGCGGCGTCAGAGGTCAGCGCACCGGGTGGCCGGCGGCCCGCAGCTCCTGCTTGACGGCCCCGATGGTCAGCTCACCGAAGTGGAAGACGCTGGCGGCGAGGACCGCGTCGGCGCCGGCCGCGACCGCCGGCGGGAAATGCCCGGTCGTGCCGGCCCCGCCGCTGGCGATCACCGGGATGTCGACCGCCGCCCGGACCGCGGCGATCAGCTCGACGTCGAAGCCGCTCTTGGTGCCGTCGGCGTCCATCGAGTTCAGCAGGATCTCCCCGGCGCCCAGTTCGGCACCCCGCCGCGCCCAGGCCACCGCGTCGATGGCGGTGCCCCGCCGCCCGCCGTGGGTGGTGACCTCGAAGCCACTGGGCGTGTCACCGCTGGCCACCGTGGTCGCGCCGGCGCGCCGCACGTCCAGTGACAACACCAGCACCTGCCGACCGAACCGGTCGGCGATCTCCGCGATCAGCTCCGGTCGGGCGATCGCCGCCGTGTTGACGCCCACCTTGTCCGCACCCGCGCGCAGCAGCGTGTCCACGTTGGCCACGGACCGCACGCCGCCGCCGACAGTGAGCGGGATGAAGACCGACTCGGCGGTCCGGCGGACCACGTCGAGCATGGTCCCCCGGTCGTCGGAGGAGGCGGTCACGTCGAGGAAGGTCAACTCGTCGGCCCCGGCGGCGTCGTAGGCCGCCGCCAGCTCGACCGGGTCGCCGGCGTCGCGCAGATCGACGAAGTTGACCCCTTTGACCACCCGGCCGGCGTCGACGTCGAGGCAGGGGATCACCCGGACGGCGACGGTCACGACCGGCCGCCCGTGGCGTCGGCTTCCCGCAGGGTGGCGAGCGCCTCGGCGACGGTGAACGCACCGGCGTAGAGCGCCTTGCCGGCGATCACCCCTTCCACCCCGACCGGTTCCAACGTCGCCAACGCCCGCAGGTCGTCCAGGGTCGACACGCCACCGGAGGCGATCACCGGCGCGTCGGTGCGGGCACACACCTCCCGCAACAGGTCCAGGTTCGGTCCGCGCATGGTGCCGTCCTTGGTGATGTCGGTGACCACGTACCGGGCGGCACCCGCCTTGTCCAACCGCTCCAGGACCTCGAACAGGTCGCCACCGTCGCGGGTCCAGCCCCGGGCGGCGAGGGTACGGCCCCGTACGTCCAGCCCGATCGCCACCCGGTCGCCGTACTCGGCGACGACCCGGTCGCACCAGAGCGGATCCTCCAGCGCGGCGGTGCCGATGTTGACCCGCGCCGCGCCGGTGCCCAGGGCGGCGGCCAGCGACTCGTCGTCACGGATCCCGCCGGACAGCTCCACCGCCACGTCGATCTGCCGGACCACCTCGGCCAGCAGGTGGGCGTTGCTGCCCCGACCGAACGCGGCGTCCAGGTCCACCAGGTGGATCCACTGCGCCCCGTCACGCTGCCAGGCCAGCGCCGCCTCCAACGGGTCGCCGTAGGAGGTCTCACTACCGGCGGCGCCCTGGACCAGGCGGACCGCCTGGCCGTCGGCGACATCGACGGCGGGAAGCAGGGCAAGCGTCACGGAGATCTCCTCGAATGATGATGGAATCAGGTACGCCGGCCGAGGGCGATCACCACGGCGGCCGGCGCGACGAGCAGCAGTACGGCGATCAACAGCAGACGCAACGCCAGGTCCGGCACGGCCAGCCAGATCACGGCCAGCACCGCCACGGTGAGCACCGCGATCCCGGCCCGCTCGGCGCGGCTGCGCCGGATGAACAACCGTCCGGTACGGCCACCCGGCCGGCGCGGGGTGAGCCGCTGCAGCGCCGCCCGGCGACGCTGCCGACGCGAGGTACGGCGGACCTGCGCCGCCCGCTCCCGCTGTGCCTCGGCCAGCCGCTGCTCGCGGCGGCGGGCCCGTTCCTTACTCACCGGACACCCCGGGTGGGCCGTACTCACCGGACGGGCCGGCCGGCACCGACGTGAGCGTGGCCAGCCAGTTGCCCAGCAGGGTGGCTCCGGTCGCGGCGGACTTCTCCGGGTGGAACTGGGTCGCCGACAGCGGGCCCCGCTCGACCGCCGCCACGAACCGCCCCTCGTGGTCGGCCGTGGTGGACAGGGCACCCACCGCGTCGAGCGGGTCGGTGACCAGTGCCGCGTACGAGTGCACGAAGTAGAACCGGGCGTCGTCGGGCAACCCGGCGAACAGCACGCTGCCGGCCGGCACCGCCACGGTGTTCCAACCCATGTGCGGCACCCGCTGGGCAGGCAGCCGGCGTACCCCGCCCGGCAGCAGACCGAGGCCCTTGGTGACCACGCCGTGCTCCTCCCCGTACTCGAAGAGGATCTGCATGCCCACACAGATGCCGAGCACCGGCCGACCGGCGGCGACCCGCCGGGCGATCACCGGGGCGGCCCCCAGGTCGTCGATGCCGGCCATGCAGGCGGCGTACGCGCCCACTCCCGGCACCACCAGGCCGTCGGCGGCCTCGGCGGCGGCCAGGTCGGCCGTCACCGTCACCTCGGCTCCGGCGGCGGCCAACGCCCGCTCGGCGGAGCGCAGGTTACCGGAGCCGTAGTCGAGCACCACGACACGCGGCGGACGCGGGGACATCAGTCACCTCCGGGAAGCAGCCAGAACACCCCGCCGGCGGCAGCCAGCACGGCGAGGACAGCCGCCAGGGCGACGGTACCCCGGCCGGCGCCCTGGCGGTGCAGCGACCAGGCACCACCGACGAGCACCCCGGCGAGCGCGAACAGCGCCACCGGCAGGAAGCTGCCCACGTTACAACGCGCCCTTGGTGCTGGGCACCGTCCCGGCGGTACGCGGGTCGATCGACACGGCCTCGCGCAGCGCCCGGGACACCGCCTTGAACTGCGTCTCGACGACGTGGTGGGCGTCCGGGTGCCCGCCGTCGCGGGCCGCCCGCAGCACCGACACATGCAAGGTGATCAGCGCGGAGTGGCCCAGCGACTCCCAGATGTGCCGGGTCATGCTGGTCGGGTAGACCGGCCCGATGTACGGCGCCAGCACCGGCTCGTCGTGCACCACGTACGGCCGGCCGGACAGGTCGACCGCCGCGCGGACCAGGACCTCGTCCATCGGGATGGTGGCCGAGCCGTACCGGCGGATGCCGGCCTTGTCGCCCAGCGCCTGACGCAGCGCCGTGCCCAGCGCGATGGCGGTGTCCTCCATCGTATGGTGCGCGTCGATCTCCAGGTCGCCGACGGTCTGCACGGTCAGGTCGAAGCCGCCGTGCCGGGCGATCTGGTGCAGCATGTGGTCGTAGAAGCCGACCCCGGTGCTGATGTCGGCCGCACCGGTGCCGTCCAGGTCCAGCTCGACCAGTACCTTCGTCTCGGCCGTGGTGCGTTCCACCCGCGCGGTGCGGCTCATCGGGTCACTCCGTTCCCGGTCGTGGCGGCCAGGTCCCCCGCCGCCGTCAGGTCTGTGGTCGCGGCCAGGTCCCCCGCCGCTGTCAGGTCTGTGGTCGCGGCCAGATCGGTCATCGCGGTGAGGAAGGCGTCGGTCTCGGCCGGCGTGCCCGCCGTCACCCGCAACCAGCCGGTCAGCCCGACGTCGCGCACCAGCACGCCCCGCTCCAGCAGCGCCTGCCAGGCGTCACGCTGGTCACCACCGACGGAGAACAGCACGAAGTTGGCGTCGCTGTCGGCCACGGTCGACCCGAGCTGACGCAGCCGCGTGACGATCCGGTCCCGCTCCTGCTTGATCGCCGCGACGGTGCCGAGCAGCAGGTCCCGGTGCGCCAGCGCCGCCCGCGCCGCCGCCTGGGTCAGCGCCGACAGGTGGTACGGCAGCCGGACCAGCTGTACGGCGTCCACCACCGCCGGGTGCGCCGCCAGGTAGCCGAGCCGGCCACCGGCGAACCCGAACGCCTTGCTCATCGTCCGGGTCACCACCAGCCGGGGGTGCGCCGGCAGCAACTCCAGGGCGCTGCGGGTGCCGGGTCGGGCGAACTCGGCGTACGCCTCGTCCACCACCACCATGCCCGGCGCGGCCGCGAGCACCGCGTCCACCACCGCCGGGTCCAGCGCGGTGCCGGTCGGGTTGTTCGGCGAGCAGAGGAAGACCAGGTCCGGCTGGTGGGCGGCGACCTGCGCGGCGGCGTCGGCCGCAGTCAGCCCGAAGTCCGGGCCGCGCCGGCCGTCGACCCACCGGGTGCCGGTGCCCAGCGCCAGCAACGGGTGCATCGAGTACGCCGGGGTGAACCCGAGCGCCACCCGCCCGGCACCGGCGAACACCTGCAGCAGCTGCTGCTGGATCTCGTTGGACCCGTTGGCGGCCCACACCCCGGCGGCGCTCACCCCGTGGCCGAGGTAGTCGGCCAGCTCGCCGCGCAGCGCCACCGCGTCGCGGTCCGGGTAACGGTTCAGCTCCCGCAGCTGGGCGGTGACCGCCGTGCTGATCGCCTCGACCACCACGTCCGGCAGCGGGTAGGAGTTCTCGTTGGTGTTCAGCCGCACCGGTACGTCCAGCTGCGGGGCACCGTACGGGCTGCGGCCGCGCAGCTCGTCGCGGATCGGCAGATCGTCGAGGCTGACCGGGGCGCTCATGCCGACCCCTCCGGGCCGGCGGTGCCGGCCGTGGCCACGGTGGCCGTACCCGACGCCCCCGCGCCCGCCGTGGCCTGCCCTGCCGTCGTCGGATCGGTGAACCGGGCCTGGACCGCCTGGCCGTGCGCCGGCAGGTCCTCGGCCCGCGCCAGGGTCACCACGTGACCGGCCACGTCCCGCAGCGCGTCGGCGTCGTACTCGACGATGTGCACGCCCCGCAGGAACGACTGCACGCTCAGCCCGGAGGAGTGCCGGGCGCAGCCGCCGGTCGGCAGCACGTGGTTGGAGCCGGCGCAGTAGTCACCGAGCGAGACCGGCGAGTACGCCCCGACGAAGATCGCCCCCGCGTTGCGGACCCGCAGCGCCCACTGCCGGGCGTCACGGGTCTGGATCTCCAGGTGCTCGGCGGCGTACGCGTCGACCACGGCCAGTCCGGCGTCGAGGTCGTCGACGAGCACCGTCCCGGACTGGGTACCGCCCAGCGCGGTGGCGATCCGGTCAGTGTGCCGGGTCGCCGGCACCTGCCGGGCCAACTCCCGGTCGACCGCGTCGGCCAGCTCCACCGACGGGGTGACCAGCACGCTGGCGGCCAACGGGTCGTGCTCGGCCTGGCTGATCAGGTCGGCGGCGACGTGCACCGGGTCGGCGGTGTCGTCGGCGAGGATCGCGATCTCCGTCGGGCCGGCCTCGGCGTCGATGCCGACCACCCCGCGCAGCAGCCGCTTCGCGGCGGTGACCCAGATGTTGCCGGGCCCGGTGATCACGTCGACCGGGGCGCACCGGTCGGTGCCGTCCGGGTCGACGGCGGCACCGTAGCCGAGCATCGCGACGGCCTGGGCGCCGCCGACGGCGTACACCTCGTCGACGCCGAGCAGGGCGCAGGCGGCGAGCACCCGGGCGTCGGGCAACCCGTCGTTGTCGCGCTGCGGCGGGCTCGTCACCACCAGCGAGGTCACCCCGGCGACCTGGGCGGGGACCACGTTCATCACGACCGTCGACGGGTACACCGCCAGGCCGCCGGGCACGTACAGCCCGACCCGGCCGACCGGCACCCACCGCTCGGTGACGGTGCCGCCGGGCACCACCTGGGTGGTGACCTCGGTACGCCGTTGGTCGGCGTGCACCCGCCGGGTCCGGTCGATGCACTCCAGCAGCGCGGCCCGCACGTCGTCGTCGAGGTCGCGTTCGGCGGCGGCCAGCGCCTCGGACGGCACCCGCAGCCGGGCCGGGCTGACCCCGTCGAACCGCTGGGCCGCGTCCCGGATCGCCGGGTAACCATGGTCCCGGACCGCCTCGACCAGCGGGCGGATGCGCTCGACCGCCACGGAGACGTCGAGCTGGGCACGGGGCAGCAGGTCACGCGGGTCACGTGACCCGCCGCGCAGGTCGATCCGGTTCAGCACGCCTGCGAGTCTAGGCCGCCTCCCAACCATCGGACGCTGGCCGTCCAGCCGACGGGACGGTGAGTGTCACCACGCTACGCTCGACCAGTGGGTCAGCGGCTACCGATCTTTCCGCTCGGGACGGTGCTCTTCCCCGGGCTGGTGCTGCCTCTGCACGTCTTCGAGGAGCGCTACCGGGCGCTGGTCCGCCATCTGACCAGCCTGCCCGAGGGGGTCACCCGGGAGTTCGGGGTGGTGGCGATCCGGCGCGGCTGGGAGGTCCTACCGACAGCCGGGCCGCCGGGGGCGCCCACCCCGACGGCGGTCAGCCTGCACGACGTCGGCTGCACCGCCGAGTTGCGGCAGGTCACCGAGCTGCCGAACGGCCGGTACGACATCGTCACGGTGGGCCGGCGGCGGTTCCGGGTCACCGAACTGGCCGACGAGGGTACGCCGTACCTGACCGCGTCGGTGCGGTGGCTGCCGGAACCGGCCGGTCAGGAGATCCTGGCCGACCGGCTGGCGCCGCAGGTCCTGGCGCTGTTCCGGCAGTACCTGGAGCTGGTGCGCACCGACTCCGCGGAGATCACCGAGCAGTTGCCGGAGCAGCCGACGGTCCTGTCCCACCTGGTCGCGGCCACTGCCGCGTTGACCATCGGGGAGCGGCAGGCGTTGCTGGCGGAGCCGGACACCGCCCGTCGGCTGGGGGCTGAGCTGCGGATGCTCAATCGGGAGGTGTCGCTGCTGCGCCGGGTGCGGGCGGTGCCGGTTCCGCTGCCGGAGCTCGCGGTGCCGGCGAGCCCGAACTGACCGGCGGTGCCTGCGCACCGGATCCGCCCTCGACTGTCGGCGGGTCTGCCGTCGGTGCGTCGGGGCGCAGGTCCGGGTAGCGGGACCAGCCGGCCAGCATCGTGTAGACCAGTGCGGCACCGAACGCCGGCGCGAAGAAGGCACCGTTGAGTGCGGGCAGCACCCCGAACCACAGGTCGATGTCGCCGGCGTGCAGATCCGGGGGGCGGCTCAACGTCGCCCCGACCTCGGCGGCCTCCAACGCCTGCCGGTAGCCGGCCAGGCCGATCTGCCGACCGAGGGCCCAGGCGACCGCCGCCGCGCCGAGCCCACCGATGGTCACCGCCAGCAGCCCGGCCGGGCCGCGCCGACGTGGCGGCAGCGCCCAGGCACAGATCCCGGCGAGGATGCCGAACCCGAGTCCGAGCAACGCGAACCAGCCGTCGGCGGCAACGAAGTACTCCGGGTCGCCGCCCCGTACCGCCGCGCCCTGCTCGGTCTTGACCACCGGCACCCAGGGCGTCAGCGTCGACCAGGCGAGCCCCAGCAGTACGCCGCCGAGCACCATCGCCGCGACGACGAGGACCGCCGGACGCCGCCACGGTGCCGCTCGGCCGGAGGTGGCCGCGACCGTGGCCCCGGGATCCGTCGGCGTCGGCGTCGGTAGGTCGACGGACTGGCCGGGTTCACCGGACTGGCCGGGTTCGGACGGGGAACTCACCCGGTGATCCTCTCAGGTCTCAGCCGGCTACGGCGGCGGGCCCGAGCAGTGCCTTGAGGTCGGCCATCAACGCCGTGGTGGGGGCGACCCGGTGCGGTCCGAGGCGCAGCAGGGTGGCGCGGCTGCCGTTGACGAGTTTGACGTGCACCTCGGCCGAGCCGGGATGGCTGGTGAGCACGTCGCGCAGGCTGTCCACCAGGGGCGGGGTGCAGCGGGCCGGTGACAACGCGATCACGATGGGCTTGATCTCGTCCGCGGCGGTGATCTCCGGCACGGACAGGTCCATCGCCATCAGCCGGGGCTGGTCGTCGCGCCGGTCGACCCGGCCCTTCACCACGACGATGGCGTCCTCGGCGATGTACTGGCCGACGACCTCGTAGGTGTTGGGGAAGAACAGCACCTCGACCGCGCCGCCGAGGTCCTCCAGGGTCGCCGACGCCCAGGCCCGGCCCTGCTTGGTGATCCGGCGTTGCACCCCGGACAGGATGCCGGCCAGGTTCACCACGCTGCCGTCGGCGACGGCGCCGTCCTCGGCCAGGGCCGCGATGGACATGTCCGCTGCGGCGGCCAGGACGTGTTCGACACCGAACAGCGGGTGGTCGGAGACGTAGAGGCCGAGCATCTCGCGTTCGAAGGTGAGCAGGTCGGTCTTGTCCCACTCGCCCTCCGGGATCGGCGGGGTGACCACCATCGCGCCGCCAGCGGCGGAATCCGCCGCCCCGAAGGCGTCACCGAACAGGTCGTACTGGCCCACCGCCTCGTTGCGCTTGAGGTCCATGAACGAGTCGATCGCGTCGGCGTGCACGGTCAACAGGGCTTTGCGGGGGTGGTCGAGGGAGTCGAACGCGCCGGCCTTGATCAGCGATTCGACGGTACGTTTGTTGCAGGCCACCGCGTCGACCTTGCGCAGGAAGTCGTAGAAGTCGGTGTAGGCACCCTTTTCCTTACGGGCGCGGGCGATCGCGTCGACGACGTTCGTGCCGACGTTGCGGACGGCAGCCAGACCGAAGCGGATGTCGGAGCCGACCGCGGTGAACCGGGCACCGGAGGCGTTGACGTCCGGCGGCAGCACCTTGATCTTCATCCGACGGCACTCCGCCAGGTAGACGGCGGCCTTGTCCTTGTCGTCACCGACGCTGGTCAGCAGGGCGGCCATGTACTCGGCCGGGTAGTTGGCCTTCAGGTACGCGGTCCAGTAGGAGACCAGCCCGTAGCCGGCGGTGTGCGCCTTGTTGAACGCGTAGTCGGAGAACGGGACCAGGATGTCCCACAGCGTCTTGATCGCCTCGTCGGAGTAGCCGTTGTCCCGCATGCCCTGGGAGAACGGCACGTACTCCTTGTCCAGGATCTCCTTCTTCTTCTTGCCCATCGCCCGCCGCAGCAGGTCGGCCGCGCCCAGGGTGTAGCCGGCCAGCTGCTGGGCGATCGCCATGACCTGTTCCTGGTACACGATCAGGCCGTAGGTGTCACCCAGGATGTCGGCGAGGGGTTCGGCGAGCTCGGGGTGGATCGGCACCACCGGCTTGCGGTTGTTCTTGCGGTCGGCGTACTCGTTGTGCGCGTTGGCACCCATCGGACCGGGCCGGTACAGCGCCAGTACGGCGGAGATGTCCTCGAAGTTGTCCGGCACCATCGAGCGCAGCAGCGCGCGCATCGGCCCGCCGTCGAGCTGGAACACCCCAAGCGTGTCGCCCCGGGCCAGCAGCTCGTAGGCGCGCTTGTCGTCCAGCGGCAGCTCCTCGAGCACCAGGTCCAGGCCCCGGTTGTCCTTGATCCCGGCCAGGCAGTCGTCCATCACCGTCAGGTTGCGCAGGCCGAGGAAGTCCATTTTCAGCAGGCCGATGGACTCGCACGCGCCCATGTCCCACTGGGTGATGATCGCCCCGTCCTGCTCCCGCTTCTGGATCGGCAGCACGTCCACCAGTGGGTCGCGGGACAGGATCACCCCGGCGGCGTGCACGCCCCACTGCCGTTTGAGGCCTTCCAGCCCCTTGGCCGTGTCGACGATCTTGCGGACCTCGCCGTCGGACTCGTACAACGACCGGAACTCGACCGCCTCCGGGTAGCGCGGGTGTTTCGGGTCGAAGATCCCCGACAACGGGATGTCCTTGCCCATCACCGGCGGCGGCATGGCCTTGGTGATGCGGTCACCCATCGCGAACGGGTAGCCGAGCACCCGCGCCGCGTCCTTGATCGCCGCCTTCGCCTTGATCGTGCCGTAGGTGATGATCTGCGCGACGCGTTCCTCGCCGTACCGCTCGGTCGCGTACCGGATCATGTCGCCGCGGCGACGCTCGTCGAAGTCCATGTCGATGTCCGGCATCGACACCCGGTCCGGGTTGAGGAAGCGTTCGAACAGCAGGCCGTGCGGGATCGGGTCCAGCTCGGTGATGCCCAGGGCGTACGCGATCAGCGCCCCGGCCGCCGACCCACGACCGGGGCCGACCCGGATCCCCTCCCGTTTGGCGTAGTCCACCAGGTCGGCGGTGACCAGGAAGTACCCCGGGAACCCCATCTTGATGATCACGTCGAGCTCGTACTCGGCCTGTTTGCGGTGCCCCTCGGGCACCCCGCCCGGGAACCGGCGCTCCAGTCCGCGCAGCACCTCGGCCCGCAGGAAGGACTCCTCGTTCTCCCCCGCCGGTACGGGGAACTGCGGCATCAGGTCCCGCGAGGCGAACAACGCCGAATAGTCGCCGATCTTTTCGGCGACTTCCAGGGTGTTGTCACACGCCCCGGGCACCTCGGCGTCCCACAGTTTCCGCATTTCCGCGGCCGACTTGAGGTAGAAGTCACGCGCGTCGAACTTGAACCGTTTCGGATCCGCCATGGTCGACCCGGACTGGACACACAGCAACACCTCGTGCGCATCCGCGTCCCGCTCATGCGTGTAGTGCAGGTCATTGGTGGCGATCGGCTTGAGGTTGAGTCGCTTACCGAGCCGGATGAGGTCTTCCCGGATCCGGGTCTCGATATCGAGACCGTGGTCCATCAGCTCCAGATAGAAATTGTC
Source organism: Solwaraspora sp. WMMA2056 (assembly GCF_030345095.1). Classification (NCBI taxonomy): domain Bacteria; kingdom Bacillati; phylum Actinomycetota; class Actinomycetes; order Micromonosporales; family Micromonosporaceae; genus Solwaraspora; species Solwaraspora sp. WMMA2056. The sequence continues at coordinate 3,581,759 of NZ_CP128360.1, read as the reverse complement.
CGCACCAAAAATGTCACGGAATTCCGCAGCCGACGCGCACGCCTTTTCGAAGTCACCGATCCGCAACCAGGTCTGCACCTCGCCGGAGGGGCACCCGGTCGTTGCGATGATCCCCTTGGCGTACTCGTGCAGCAGCTCACGGTCCGCGCGAGGCTTGTAGAAGTAACCCTCCAAGCTGGACCGCGAGCCCAGGCGGAACAGGTTTCGCAGGCCGTCGGCGTCCGCCGCCAGCATCGTCATGTGCGTGTACGCACCACCGCCGGAAACGTCGTTCTCTCCGCCGTCGGCCCACCGCACCCGGGTCCGGTCACGCCGGTCCGTCCCCGGCGTCAGGTATGCCTCCAGGCCGATGATCGGCTTTACTCCGGCGCCGGTCGCCTGCTTGAAGAAATCGTACGCACCGAAAAGGTTCCCGTGGTCGGTCATCGCCAACGCCGGCATTTCCAGCCGATTCGCCTCGGCGAACAACTCTTTCAACCGGGCCGCACCGTCGAGCATTGAATACTCTGTGTGCACATGCAGATGCACGAAGGAATCGGACACCGACCGGCCCCCTTCTCCCGTCCCGGCGACAACCACGCGACCTTACCCGACCACCCCCGACCCGGGGCGACGGCACACCGCACCCGCCGGTCACGACGGCGATCCGCGACCTCAGATGGCGACAGGCCGGGCAACGCGGGGGACACCGGACACCGAACCGACACCTCAGGCATTACGGTCTGTGTGTGAGCGATTACCCTCAGAGGAGACCGCTGCTTTCCCGCGTCGCGGCGACCGGTGCTGAGGTGCTGGTCAGCCTCGGCGTCGCAGGCGGGTTCCTGGTCTGGAGCAGGACCATAGAAGTCGACCCGCTGGATCGCAAGGGCCAGGTAGCCGGCCTGGCCGCCCTGCAGTTGCGGTTCGCCGTACTGGCCGCACTACTGGTCGTGGCGATGGTGGTGGCGCACCGGCTGCTGGCCCACGCCCACCACGGGTACGCCGTACGGATCGGCTGCGCCGCCGTGGCCGGGCTCGGCACCGGCCTCGTCGCCGGCGGCGTCGCCGTCGCGCTGAACGGCACCGAGATGTCGCTGTGGGCCGGCGGCGGTGACTACAGCTGGATCCTCGCGTGGACCGCTGACCTGTGGTCGGGACGCGGCATCTCCGACCACTACCCACCCGTGGTCTTCTGGTTGATCGGCGCCTGGGCCCGGATGACCGGCCAGCCGCACGTGCTGGCCCTGCAGGACCTGCAACTCGCCGGCACGGCACTGTTCGGCCCGGCCGCGTACCTGGCGTGGCGACTCGTCCTACGCCCGGTCCCGGCGGTGACGATCGGCATGCTGGCCATGCTGCCACTGATCGAGCCGGTCAAGCCGTACCCACAGATCACCCTGGTGATGCTCGTCCCGGTGCTGGTCGCGTTCCTGTCGGCGGTCCGCCGCGCCGACACCATGAGCCTGCGACGGGCGGCGCTGACCGGCCTGCTCGCCGGAGCCGGCTTCGGCCTGCTCTTTCTGCTCTACTCCGGCTGGTACGTCTGGTGCGCCGGCGGCATGCTGCTGGCGGTGCTCCTGCTGGCCCCCTGGCGGCACGGCTGGCGCCCGGTGCTCGTCCTCGGCGGCACCGCCGTCGTCGCCTTCGTCGCCGTCTCCTGGGTGCATCTGCGAGGGCTGCTCGCCCCCACCGGCGGAACCTCCGACAACTACTTCTACTTCGACACCGACACCGAGCCCGCGTACATCGCGATGTGGCGCAACGACCGCCCGGCCGACGTCGGACCCGTCTGGCCTCCGGTCGGCGAACTCGGCGGCGTCGGCCTGTTCACCCTGCTGCTCGCCGCCGGCCTGGCGCTGGCACTGGCGCTGGGCTGGCGACGCAGTGTCGTCGTCGCTGTCGGTGCCTGCGCGGCCAGCGCCTGGTTCATGCGGATGTGGCTGGCCAGCGAGCAGTGGCAGACCCAGACGGTACGGCTGTACCCACGGACCACCGCCGTGGTGCTCTACTGCCTGCTGATCCTCACCGGCTTCGGAGTGCTGCTCGCCGTCCGGCAGTGGCGTCGACGTAGCGCCACCACCGGCACCGCCACCACCGGCGGGCCCGACGCCGGCCGGTCGACGGCACCGGTCGGGTTGCTCCTGGTGCCGTTGCTGTTCGTGCTCGCCTCCGCCGGATCCGCCACCGTGGACCGCTACATGCCGGACGAACGCTCCGACCATGCCGGCTTCTTCTCCTGGACAGCCCACACGCAGAACTATCCGGACGGCCGCTGCTCCCGCTGGGGCGTGGCGCACGGTTGCGTACCGTCGACCGGCGGCACGGCGAGCGAACGGCCGGCGAGTGACTGAGCCGGGTCAGCGTACGAAGGGCTCCAGCATGACCGAGGCGGCCTGCAGCCAGGCCTGCCGCGTCTCCGGCTGCAACTGCGGGTACTCGATCGACGACCCGGTCTCCAGGGCCGGGTCGTAGGGCACCACCGCGACCGCCCGGGTCCGGGTGGCGAAATGCCGCCGCAGATCCTCCAGCAGCGGCGCCGGCCCCGGGGTGGGACAGGAGAGCAGGGTGACCGCGTTCTCCACCAGGTCACCCATCCCGACGTCGTGGAGCAGATCGAGCATCCAGTCAGCGGTGAACGCCGCGTCCTCGCGGGGCACGCAGGTGACCACCAGCTGGTCGGCGGCCTGCAGCACCGTCTGCCAGTTGGCGCTCTCCACGTTGTTGCCGGTGTCCACACAGATCACGTCGTGGGTACGGCGCAGCAGCTCCAGCACCCGCCGCACGGTCTGCGGGTCGAGCCGCTGCGCGAACCGCGGGCTCTCCTCGCCGGCCAGTACGTCGTACGAGCCGTCGGAGGCGTGCCGCAGGTAGTCGTCGAGCCGGTCGGTCAACTCGTAGCCGTGCGCGGACTCGATCTCCACCAGGTCGGTGATCAGGTGCCGGATGGTCCGGGCGTGCCGGGCGCTGCCCGCACGCAGCCCCAGCGTGCCGCGCAACTCGTTGTCGTCCCAGGCGAGCACGCCGCGCCCGCGCACACTGCCGATGGTCGCCGCCGCCAGCACCGTCGCCGTGGTCTTGTGCACCCCGCCCTTGGGGTTGGCGAACGCCAGCACCCGGGGCATCCCGAGGTTACGCCGCAGGACGCTGGCCGCCCGGTCGACCTCGGCGTCCGGCTGGCTCTCCCGCCACTCGATCCGGGCCGGATAGCCGCCATCGGCACCGCCGGGCGGCCCAGGCTCGGGTCGACCGCGTACCGGCGGGGGCGGGGTGGGCGTGAACCCTGGCTGCGACCGCCCCGGATGGCCCGACGGTGGACCCGGTGGCGGCCCTGGGCGTCCCGGTGGTGGGCCGACGACCTGGCCGGGCCGAGGGCCGACCTGGCCCGGTGACGGGCCGGGTTCGGGCGGGGCGGGCCGAACTGGCCGCACCGGGACGGCGTCCCGGTCCGGCACGGTGCCGGGTACCACCGGATAGGCCGGCGCGTAACCGGCCTGCGCCCCGCCGGGCGCGAGTGCTGCGTAGCGGCCGGCCCCCGGCATCGGCGGTCCGGTGTCGTACGGGTAGCCGCCCACCGGCGGTGGACCCGGGTCGTAGGGGCGGCCGCCGGCCGGCGGCGGGACCGGTTCGAACAGGCTCGGAGCCGACGGGCGGACCGGCTCGGCCGGTCGGTCCGGTCCGCCGGACCCGCCGTCGGGGCGTCGGCCAGGACCGGAGCCGTGCGGTGCCGGCGCTGCGGCCTGCCCGTTGTCCTGTGGCCGGGTGCCGGTGCCGTTGCGGTCGTCCACCTCGGGGTGCTCGCCGGTCCGGCCACCGAGGCGGGCGCGGTCGAGCAGCGCCCGCCAGCGCGGCGGTGGTTCCGCAGGACGGCCCCAGCCGTTCTCGGTGCCCTCCACGGCTCACCCTCCCCAGCGCTATCGGTCCCCGCCTGACAGGCTACGAACCAAATCCCGTCAAGGCCACACCGCCGGAGGCTATTGGTGCCTCGGCACGACAACTCCACTGGGCGCTGGTGACCGTCCGTCACGATCACCAGGCCGCGATGCCCCTGCGGCACCCCGGGGTAGCGTACGGTCACCCACCGGCCGGTCGCGCACCGGCAGGTGTCTCGGCCGGCACCACCTCGTCGTGCTCGGGCAGCGGCGGCAGGAACACGGTACGTTCCAGCCGCCGGACCTCGGGCGCGGGATCGACCGCCCGTACCTCCGCATGCCCGGTCAGGTCCCGCAGGACGTCCGGGCCGCCACGGACCACCGCCGCGTACCCGCACGCGCAGTACCGTCGGTAGGCCTCGGCCTCGGCGGTGGCGACCCGGGCACCCGTGTCGTAGAGCTTCCACAGATCCAACTCGGCTGCCCGACCCAGTTCGGCCACCCGGCGCCGGTAGTCGGCGGCCTCCCGGGTCTTGCGCTGCGCGACCTGGTCCATGCCGGTCAGCACGTCCTCCGGCAGCCGGTACGCCGGCATCCGGACGACCTGGGTCTGTTCCGACCCCAGCGGCACCCGCAGATACACCTCCACGACCGACACTCCGGACAGGACCGATGCCAGCCGGCCCGGCGGGAGATACTCACTGAAGGTGACCAACGCGTACCCTTCGCCCTGCGTCGCCGTCGGTGCCGGACCGGCGGCCATGGTCGCGAGTTCGCTGCGGGCCGCCTGCAGGTAGTCCGTGATGGACTCGCCCTCGGCCACTCCGACCTGGACGACGCCGTCGACGGTCGGCAGCGCCGCCGCTCCCGGATCGTGGTCGACCGCCCACAGCGCCGTGGCGGCCACGACGCTGACCGACGCCGCGGCCACCCCGGCCAGCAGGTGCGGCCGTACCGGTCGGTGTGCCAGCCCGGCCACGGCCTCCGCCAGCACCGGCAGCAGCCTCCGGTCGATCCCCCGCAACAGGTCGCCGGCACGCACGGACGACTCCCTCCCGATGGTGGGATGGACAGTGGACAGACGCGTGCGCGGGCAGACTCACTCGCCGAGTACGGCGAGAGCACGCTTCAAGTCGTCAGGATAGTCGCTGTGAAAGCGAACTTCCTCCGCCGTACGGGGGTGTAGGAAACTGAGCGCACGGGCATGCAGCCACTGGCGGGTCAGTCCGAGTCGGGCGGCGAGTGTCGGATCGGCACCGTACGTCAGGTCACCCACGCACGGATGCCGCAGGGCCGAGAAGTGCACCCGGATCTGGTGGGTACGACCGGTCTCCAACCGGATCCCGACCAGGCTGGCCGCGGGAAACGCCTCGATCGTCTCGTAGTGGGTGACGCTGGGCTTGCCGCCGGACACGACGGCCCAGCGGTAGTCGTGGTGGGGGTGCCGGTCGATCGGCGCATCGATCGTGCCCCGCAGCGGATCGAGGTGGCCCTGCACGACGGCGTGGTAGCGCTTGTCCACCTCGCGTTCCTTGAAGGCGCGTTTGAGCACCGAGTAGGCGTGCTCGCTCTTGGCCACCACCATCAGCCCGCTGGTGCCGACGTCGAGCCGGTGCACGATGCCCTGGCGTTCAGCGGCACCGCTGGTGGCGATGGTGTGCCCGGCCGCCGCGAGCCCGGCGAGCACTGTCGGGCCGGTCCAGCCCGGGCTCGGGTGCGCCGCGACCCCGACCGGCTTGTCCACCACGACGATGTCCTCGTCGGCGTGGACCACGGCCAGGCCGTCCACCGGTTGCGCGACGACCGTCGGCGCGAGGGCGGGTGCCGGTAGCACCACTTCCAACCAGGCGCCGGCGCTCACCCGGTCGGCCTTCTGCCGGGTCACCCCGTCCAGCGCCGCGTCGCCCGACTCCACCAGGGCGGCCGCCGCCGTCCGGGAGAGCCCGAACAGTCGGGAGACGGCCTGGTCCAGCCGGAACCCGTCGAGGCCCTCGGGCACCGGCAGGCTCCGGCGCTCGCCGGGTCGGGCGGAGATGGTCATCGTCAGGCCCCTCGCGTCAGTCGTCGGCCGTCGCGTTGGCGACCGGTCAGTTCCAGCAGTACGGCGAGGACCACCCCGACCACCAGGGCGCTGTCGGCGACGTTGAAGATCGGAAACACCTGGCCACGCGGGTCGAAGACGCTGAACATGTCGACCACGTGGCCGAGGAACGGACCGGGTGCGCGGAACATCCGATCGAGGAAGTTGCCGAGTGCGCCACCGAGGATCAGCCCGAGCGCCACCGCCCACGGTGTCGACCGCAGCCCCCGTGCCAACCAGCCGATCCAGCCGACCACGACGACGGTGACCAGGGAGAAGATCCAGGTGTAGTCGGCACCGAGGCTGAACGCCGCGCCGGGGTTGCGGATGAGCGTCAGGTAGAGGACACCGCTGACGACCTCGACCGGCTGGCGGCCGGTGAGCGCGCTGAGTGCCCACTGTTTGCTGCCGAGGTCGACGAGCAGGGCGACGACCGCCACCGCTGTGAGAAGTCCCACCGCACGCCGGGTGCCGTGGGTCTCAGCGACAGCGGGTCGCTGCTGCGGATCCGCGGTCAGCTGTCTCTCCCCCTCGGTCACGTCGGCGGCGTCCGCCGAGCGGCCTCGGGTCGATCGACCGACCCGCCCGACTAGCGCCGCTCCTCAAGTTGCTTGCAGGTCACGCAGAGGGTCGCCGAGGGGAAGGCCGCGAGCCGTTCGACCGGGATGTCCGTGCCGCACCGCTCACACCAGCCGTAGTGTCCCTCGTCCAACCGCTCCAGCGCCCGCTCCACCTGGTTGATGCGGTCCAGGATGTTCCTGGCGAGAGAAATCTCCTGCTCCCGCTCGAACGTCTTGGTGCCGGTGTCGGCCTGGTCGTCGCCGGCCGAGTCGGTCAGCCGCTCCCGCTGCAGCTCGGTGATCTCGCTCAACGTCTGATCATACTCGGTGCGCAACTCGTCCCGTCGGGCCTGCAGGGCGCTACGGATCTTGGTGGTCTCCGCCGCGCTGCGCGCCGGCCGGGCCGCCGGCCTGCGGGCGGCGGTCTTCGTGTCGACTGGCTTGGCCATCGTCGCTCCCTCGGCCGCGTCACCGGCGGCAATCGGCAGTGCTCCGGCGGACCGTCGGAGCCGCTGCCGACGCCCGGCCGCGGAGCACCGTCGGGTGCGCAACAGGTCCGTTGCACACTCCGGAGATTCGCAAGGATACGGAACGTGAAGGCTTCCGACAACAATGCCGCCTTCTTTGCCCCGTTTTGTATGGCTTTACCTGCCGTACAAAAGGTTTTTTCTCGACCAGATATCAGCAAAGCGGGCACATCGTGATCGATGCTCCACACCCTAGTGGTCCGACCGTCAGCTGTCCCGTAGTTGCGCGACGCGGGCAGTGAGCCGGTCGGCCTCGTCGGCCACCGCGACGGCGAAGACCTTGTCACGGCTCGTCGCACCGGTCTGTACCGTGACCCGGCGGGCCGGTACGTCGAGCGCGGCCGCGAGCGCGCGGCGGGCGGCCTCGGTGGCGCGACCGTCCACCGCCGGTGCCGACACGGCTATCACCAACGCGGGACCGCGCGGGCCCGGATGGGACCCGCCGACGCGGGACCGCGACGACCCTGGCTTGACCCGTACGGCGACCGACAGGCTGGTCGACGCGCGATCGGCACGACGACCGCCACGATCAGGCGGGGACGGCATGGACCCGACGCGGCCGCACCGGTCAGACCCGGCCGGCCTCGGTCAGCAGCGCCCGGTCCGGCCCGCACAGACTGCACGGCGTGAAGCCGAGCTCCAACGCCTCCCGTACGGGCAGCGGCTCCCCTGGGCGGGTCACCAGGTGCACGCAGTCGGACAGGTGGTACCGGGGCCGGCCGTCGACCACGATCACCTCGGCCTCGATCCGGGCCAGGACGGCCCGCTCGGCCTCGGCCGTCTGCTCGGCGGCAGGTTCGTCGGGCGGGTCGACCTCGACCTCGACCGGATCGTCGCCCACCGCCCCGGTGCCCGGGGACGCGCCCGTCTGCGAACCGCCGGTCGGCTGCCGGCTGGCCGGCACCGTCGCCGTGGCATCCGGCACTGCAGTGCCCGGCACCGTGTCGTCCAGCACCGTCGCCGACGCCGGCGGGAAGGTCACCGCCGGGTCCGGCACCGTTCGCGCCGCCCCCGCAGGGGTGGCCGCCGGCGGGAAACCGGAACGCGCCGGCGGCGGATCGGCGACGTACGGCTCGTCGTATCCGACCGGCCAACCGCCGGCACCGGGCGTGCTCAATTCGGCGTCGGCCGCGTCGGCGTCGGCCGCGCGGGCCGCAGCCGCCTGGCGGGCACCGACGACGAGGGCGACCGCAGCGAGCAGGCTCGCCACGATCGAACCGACCAGCAACATGCTGGAACCGCCCGCCAGGCCGAGCACGAGCAGCGTGACGGCGACGAGGATGAGCAGCAAGCTTGCAACGATCACGGCTCACCCCCGCCGCACTGTCCCTGGCGTATCCCCCGCAGCCGACTCGGCCTCAGCGGCCGGCCTCAAGAGCGCTCGACCGGCTACCGCCGTAGGAGCTGGCCAACCCGGCGGTGGCCAGACCACCGGAGCCAGCGGCGGAGCGACCGCCCTCGACCCGACCCATCTCGGCCTCCAGGCCCTGGCCGCGACCGTCGAGATCGCGCAGCTGGCTCTCCAGGTACGCCTTGAGCCGGGTCCGGTACTCGCGCTCGAACTGCTTGAGCTCCTCGATGTGCTTCTGCAGCGCGGTCCGCTTGGCGTCGAGCCCGCCCATCGCCTCCTGGTGGCGCTGCCGCGCGTCGCGCTCCAACGCGTCGGCCTTGGCCCGCGCCTCGCGGGTGACCTCCTCGGCCTTGGTCCGGGCGTCGGTGAGTAGCTTGTCGGCTTCCCGGCGCGCGTCGGAGACGTGGTCGTCCGCGGTCCGCTGGGCCATCATCAGCACCCGCAGCGCCTGCTGCTCGCCGTCGCCGCCGACACCGCCGGGGCCGCCGGTCGACCGGACCTGCTCCAGCTCGGCCTGCATCGCGCGGGCGGCCTGCTCGGCGGCGGCCTTGTCCCGCTGCACGCGGTCGAGCTGCGCCTTGAGGTCGTTCAGCTCCGCCGCGAGCCGCGGGTCGCCGCCGGGACCGGCCGGGCCGCCCCGCCCGCCCCGCTCCACCTGGGCGCGCAGCTCGTTGTTCTCCTCGATCAGACGGGCGAGCTCACGCTCGACCTCGTCCAGGAAGGCGTCGACCTCCTCCTCGTCGTACCCCCGCTTGCCGATCGGAGGTTTTTTGAAGGCGACGTTGTGGACGTCGGCCGGGGTTAGCGGCATCGAAACTCCTCGGGTCAGTTGCGGCCGCGTAGCGCGCCGGTCAGTTGGTTGCCCTGATCAGCGGCTCCACCACGAACGTGATCAGCACGAACAGGATAACCAGGAGCACAAGGGAGGCCAGGTCGAAGCTCACGGTACCAATTCGCAGTGGTGGGATCACCCGCCTCAACGCTTTGAGAGGGGGATCAGTGACGCTCCACACCGATTCCATTCCGGCGGCGGCCCCCCGCCCGGGTTGCCACCGCCGACCGTACTGAAGCACCGCACTCAGGACAAACCTCGCCAACAGGGTCAGCAGAAACACGTACAGCAGCAGATACAGGACTTGGAACAAGATCGACAACACGGCAGGCCAGGTCCTCGTCTGGGGTTAGCTCAAGCTGAAAAATCCACCCTCGGCTATCTTGGCCTTGTCCTCGGCGGTGACCTGGACGTTGGCCGGTGAGAGCAGAAACACCCGGTTGGTGACGCGCTCGATCGTACCGCGCAGACCGAAGGCCAGTCCGGCAGCGAAATCAACCAGTCGGCGGGCATCCGCCTCGTCCATCTCGGTGAGGTTGATGATCACCGGGGTGCCGTCGCGGAAGTGCTCGCCGATCGTGCGGGCCTCCCGGTAGGTCGTGGGGTGCAGCGTGGTGATCTGGTAGCGCTGCTCCTCCTCGGCGACGACCACCCGCTCGCGCACCACCGGCTGTGGCGCGAGAGCCAGGTTGTCCCGGGTCTGGTACGTAGGGGTCGACGCCTGGTCGGCACCGCCCCGGGTGATCGAACGCACACTGGACCGTTCGGACCGTTCGGACCGCTCCGGCTCGCCGCCCCGGGCGTCCCGGTCGGCCAACCGGTGCTCCCGCTCGGCGGCGCGGGCATGCAGCCGGTCCGACGGCCGCAGCCGCTCCACCGTCGGGCGGGCGCGCGGCGGCGGATCGTCCGGCTCTTCGTCGTCAGCGAACTCGTCGGCGTACCTGCTGTCGCGGTATCGCGACTCACGGTAACTGGCCTTGTCGTACCCGCCGTCGTCGTAGCCCCGGTCGTCGTCCTCCTCGACCAGGCCTAGCCAGACCCCCGCCTTGCGCAGTGCACCCATGCCGCGCCCCTCCGTCCGCCGTACGGCACGCGCCCCCGCCGTGCCGCTGTCGCGCGTGAACACCGCTGCGTGCCCACCGGTCCGAGTCGTCCCCCCGTCGGTGTCCCTCTTACCCGGTCACCGACGTCGACCCCCGACTACGAGGGGTCCGCCCCGAACAACACTGATGTAGTTTGGTACCCGCCGTCAGGCTACCGTAGCGTTGGGCGGTTTCCGAGCAACGCACTTCCGACACGGACGTGTGTCGCACCGGCGGCGATCGCCGCTTCGAGGTCCCCGCTCATCCCGGCCGAGATCACCCGTGCCTGCGGCACCGCCGCCGTGAGCTGGGCGGACAGCTCGGCCAGTCGGGCGAATGCCGGCTCGGGCGGCCGACCCAGCGGTGCCACCGCCATCAGGCCGGCGAGTCGCAGATGCGACTGCGCCGTGACGGCATCGACCACCGGCCAGAAGCCGTGGTCGGAGTCGGTGGAATCGATCAGCACCCCACCACGTCCCGCGACGCCGTCCAGACTGACCTGCACGAGTACGTCGAGCAGCCGGGGCGTCGTCCGGCCGGCGGCGGACTCGGCAGCAGCGGCGACGTCGAGCGCCCGGGCCAGCGCCACCCGGTCCACCGACTGCACCACGTCGGCGTACCGGACGACCGACCGGCACTTGTTGCGCTGCAGCTGACCGATGAAGTGCCAGCGCGGTGTCGGCACCGACGGATCGGCGGCGAGCGCCGCCGCCTTCGGCGCCGCCTCCTGGTCGCGGTTCTCCCCGACGTCGGTGACACCGAGTTCGGCGAGCAGCCGCACGTCGCTGGCGGGACAGGTCTTGGTCACCGCGATCAACGTCACCTCGGCGGGGTCGCGGCCGGCCGCCACGGCGGCGGCGGTGACCCGGGCCCGGACCGCAACGAGCGCGTCGGCCAGCTCGGCCCGCCGGTCCCCGTCGGTACGCCGGTCGCGGCTGGTCACGAGCCGTTCTTCAGGAAGTCCGGCACGTCCACGTCGTCGAAGAGCACCCGGCGGGTCTGCGGGGTCGGCGGCTGGGGGGCCGGCGCCACCGCCGGGGCGGCCGGCGACACCGGGCTCGCGGGCACCTTGCGCGGACCTTCGGCCGGCTTGTACGCCGGTGCCCCGCCGTCGAACCCGGCGGCGATGACGGTCACCCGCACCTCGTCGCCGAGGGCGTCGTCGATGACCGCGCCGAAGATGATGTTGGCGTCGGCGTGCGCGGCGTCGGTGACCAGCTGGGCCGCGTCGTTGATCTCGAACAGCCCGAGATCGGAGCCACCGGCGATGGACAGCAGCACCCCCCGGGCACCGTCCATGCTCTGTTCCAGCAGCGGGCTGGAGATGGCGGCCTCGGCGGCCTCGACGGCCCGGTTCTCGCCCCGGGCGCTACCGATGCCCATCAGTGCGCTGCCGGCCCCGCTCATCACGCTCTTCACGTCGGCGAAGTCCAGGTTGATCAGACCCGGTGTGGTGATCAGGTCGGTGATCCCCTGGACACCGGAGAGCAACACCTGGTCGGCCTGGCGGAAGGCGTCCATCATGCTGATCCCCCGGTCACCGAGGGCCAGCAGCCGGTCGTTCGGGATGACGATCAGCGTGTCGCACTGGTTGCGCAGCTCCTCGATGCCGGCCTCGGCCTGCACCTGGCGGCGCTTGCCCTCGAAGGAGAACGGCCGGGTGACCACACCGATCGTCAGCGCGCCGAGCTTACGGGCGATGTTGGCGACCACCGGAGCGCCGCCGGTACCCGTACCGCCACCCTCACCGCAGGTGACGAAGACCATGTCGGCGCCCTTGAGCACTTCCTCGATCTCGTCACGGTGGTCCTCGGCGGCGTTCTTGCCGACGTCCGGGTTGGCCCCCGCGCCGAGGCCCCGGGTCAGCTCGCGGCCGACGTCGAGCTTGACGTCGGCGTCGCTCATCAGCAACGCCTGGGCGTCGGTGTTGATCGCGATGAACTCGACGCCCTTGAGGCCAACCTCGATCATCCGGTTGACGGCGTTGACGCCGCCTCCGCCGATGCCGACGACCTTGATGACCGCCAGGTAGTTGTGCGGAGGTGTCATCGGGGTGCCTTCCCTTCGAGATTGGCGGGCGCCGGCCTGACCCGGTTGGACCACGGAGGACAGACCCGTCGTACACGAGAGCGCGGGCGGAACCCTAACCCTCTACTAGAGGCTCAGGGCTATGTCAACCACTGCGCCTCTCGTGGCAACGTAAGCGCACGTACGGCGTGATCCAAGGACCACGACGGCGTGTCGCCCGGTGCACCGCACCGAGTCCGACCCGGCACCCCGTAATGTACCTTCTGCACGGAGCCGTCCTGAAATCACGCGAACGGCACGCCGGGTCAGCGGATCGTCACCACATCCGGTGCGCTGACATCCATGACGGTGTCCGCGCGTTCCAACAGCGCGTCCGCCACCTGCGCCTTGACCTCATTGTCGGTGGCGTCACCCCAGATCACCACCCGGTCGTCGGCAAGGCGCAACTGGATCCCGGCCGGACCGCTCACCTCGATCTCGACGAGCAGCTCCCGCAGGGGGGCGGTCAGCGCGCCGAGCACGCTCACCGCGTCACGCGCCAGCCCCTGGTCGAACTCCGCAGCCGTCAACCGGATCACCGCCAGCCCGTCCGGGCGGGTGGCCACGGTCCGAAACGCCACCCCGGCGGCGTCGACGACCAGGTACCCGTCGCCCTGCGGCACCACGGCCGCCGGCACCCGCTCCACCACGGTGATCACCAACGTGCCGGGCCAGTCACGGCTGGCCACCGCACGCTCCACCGCCGCCAGGGCGGCGACCCGGTCGGCCACCGCCGTCAGGTCCACCCGGACCAGCGGCGTGCCGACCGGCACGTCGGCGGCGGCCCGTACGGCGTCCTCGGTGGTCACCACGGCCCCGGCGACCTGCACCCGGTCCACGCCGAACACCGAGGTCGCCGCGACCACCCACCACCCGGTCAGGGCAAGCACCAGCACCACACCCGCGACCGCCCAGGGCAGCGCCGCCCGCAACCGACGGCGCCGGGCCCGACGCATGAACCGGCGGACCGACGGCGGTACCGCCTCCCGACTCGCCCGGACCAGCCGCCACCGGCGGCCCGGCCGGGATCCGGTGCGTGACTCGCCGTCGGAGCCGCCACCGGAGCCGGTCCGCACCCCGGAGACACCACCGCTCGGAGACCCGGTCGACCGCCCGCCCGGGCGGGCGGCACCGGATCGGGGTACTCCCGGTCGGCCGGCCGCCGCCCGACCGAGGCCGGGTCGGCCCGGTCGGCCGGCGGGCGTCATCCGGCGTCGGCCGCCGCAGCCAGCGCGGCCAGCAGTTCGTCACCGAGCAGGGAGATCGGCGGAGCACCCATGGTGACGACGACGTCACCCGGACGGGCCCGGCGGACCACCTCACCCGGGACGTCCTCCCAGGAGGGCACGAAGACCTTGCGGTCGTCGGGCAGCGGCACCGCCGCGGTCAACGACACCCCGCCCTCGCCAGGTTCACGGAGCTCACCGGGGCCGAACACCTCCATCACGATCACCTCGTCGGCGATCGACAACGCCTCGGCGAGTTCGGCCTGCAGGTCCCGGGTGCGGTAGACCCGGTAGGGCTGGAACACCACGACGAGCCGACCGTCACCGGCGACCTCCTGCATGGTGCGCAACGCCGCCGTCATCGAGGTCGGGTGGTAGGCGTACTCGTCGTAGACCGTCACCCCGGCGGTGCTGCCCTTGCGCTCGAACCGGCGCCGGACCCCGGGGAACGCGCCGAGCGCGGCGACCGCCGCGCCGATGGGCACACCCAGGCGCAGGGCGGTGAGCACCGCCGCCGCGCTGTTGAGCCCCAGATGGCGCCCCGGCACCGGCAGGACGATCTCACCGAGCGGAGCACCGTCCAGGGTGGCCTGGTAGCGCACCCCGGCTGCGGCGGACCCGATCTGCGACAACCGCAGGTCCGCGTCGGCGGACTCCCCGTAGGTGTGGACGGTGCGGCCCTCGTCGCGCAGCGCCTCGGTCAGCGCTCGGGTGCCCGGGTCGTCGGCGCAGGTCACCACGAAGCCGTCCGGGTCGGTCAGCCGGGCGAACTCGGCGAACCCGGCGGCCAGGCCGGCCAGGTCGCCGTAGGTGTTCAGGTGGTCGGCGTCGATGTTCGTGACGATCGACACGTACGGCCGGTAGAGCAGGAAGGACCGGTCGCTCTCGTCGGCCTCGGCGACGAAGTAGTCCCCCGTACCGTGATGGGCGTTGGATCCGACCTCGGAGATCTCCCCGCCGATCACGAAGGACGGATCCTCGCCGGCCTGCTGCAGGATCAGGGTGACCATCGAGGTCGTGGTGGTCTTGCCGTGGGTGCCGGCCACCGCGATGGTCCGCCGGCCGGTCATCGCGGCGGCCAGCGCCTCGGAACGGTGCAGCACCCGCAGCCCGCGCGCCCGGGCGGTGGCCAGTTCGACGTGGTCGGCCGGGATCGCGGTCGAATAGACGACGGTGTCCACGCCGTCGAGGTTCGCCGCGTCGTGGGTCATGTGGATGGTGCCGCCGAGCGCGCGCAGCCCGGCCAGCGACGGCCAGTCCCGCAGTTCGCTGCCGGTCACCGGGATGCCACGGGTGAGCAGCAGGCGGGCCAGGCCGCTCATGCCGACCCCGCCGACACCGATGAGATGTACGGTGCCCAGGTCCTCGGCGGCGAGAGTACCGGCCGGGGCGAACTCGGTGGTGTTCACGTGGTCACCTTCCCATCGCGGGTCATCGGGACACCGCCTCGTAGACGAAGTCGAGCAGTGCCTCGTCGCCGTCGCGACGACCGTACGCGGCCGCCGCCGCACCCATCGCGGCCAGCCGCTGCGGATCCCGGGCCAGCGGCACCACGACCTGCTCGATCCAGGCCGGGGTCAGCTCGGCGTCGTCGACCAGCAGCCCACCGCCCGCCTCGACCACCGGCAGGGCGTTGCGCTTCTGTTCCTGGTTGCTGTGCGGGTACGGCACGTAGACGGCCGGCAGCCCGATCGCGGCCACCTCCGCGCAGGTCATCGCCCCGCCCCGGCACACCATCAGGTCGGCGGCGGCATACCCCAGCTCCATCTCCGACAGGTACGGCAACGTCACGTACGGCGCCGGAAGATCGCTGGGTACGGAGATCGGCTCGTTGCGCGCGCCGATCGCGTGCAGCACCTGCACACCCGCGCGGGCCAGCTCCTTGGCGGCGCCGGAGACGGCCAGGTTGATCGACCGGGCCCCCTGCGAGCCGCCGGAGACGAAAATGGTCGGCAGGTCGGGGCGCAGCCCGAAGTGGGCGCGGGCGGCGGCCCGGGCGGCGGCCCGGTCGAGTCCGGCGATGCCCCGGCGCAGCGGCACACCGACGACCCGCGCCTGACGCAGCGACTCGGCCTGCACCGGCTGGTGCGGGAACCCGACCGCGACGTGCTTGGTGAACCGCATCCCCATCCGATTGGCCACCCCCGGTGGCACGTTCACCTCGTGCACCACGATCGGCAGCTCACGCCGCCAGGCCGCCAGGTACGCGGGCACCGAGACGTAGCCGCCGAACCCGACGACGACGTCGGCCTGCACCTCGTCGATCACCTTGCCGGCGGCGCGGGCGGCCTTGAACATCCGGTCCGGAGTACGCACGAGGTTCATGTTGACCGACCGGGGCAGCTGATGTGCGGGGATCAGCCGCAGATCGTAGCCGTGCGGCGGAATCAGTTCGTTCTCCAGCCCCTTGGGGGTGCCGAGACAGGTGATCCGGACGCTCGGATCGTGTCGGCGCAGGCAGTCGGCGAAGGCGAGCAACGGGTAGATGTGCCCGCCGGTACCTCCACCCGCCAGTACCACCGATCGCAGCGGACCCATCAGTATCTCCTCTCGCTCGCTCCGGTGGACACGGCGGCCGGCGTGTCGCCGACGGCGAGCGCGACACCACCGACGGTACGTGCGGACCGCCGGGCCCGGGCACGCCTTTCGCGGGGGTACGTTAACGCCCGTCCCGGCGCTTCGGCGCACGGGGCGTCGCCGACCCGCCGGAGCTGCCGGAACGCGCCTGGCGATCGGCCTGCCCCGGCGGGCGCGGCGCGACCCCGGGCTGGCGTGACTGGCCGGGCTGGCGTGACTGGCCGGGCGCGACGCCGGTCATCCGGGGCTTCGCCGGGTGCCGGCGACGCGGCAACGGCGGCAACGGGGCCCAGAGCAGGCGGACCCAGCGCGCCGGTGGGCGGGCGTTGAGCGCCCGCGCGGCGTCCGGCTCGGCCCGGGCGAACGACGCCAGCATGCCGATCGCGGCCAGGGTCACCACCAGTGCGCTGCCACCCGCCGAGATGAACGGCAGCGGGATGCCGGTGATCGGCAGCAACCCGACCACTCCCCCGATGTTGATCACCGCCTGGCTGATCAGCCAGCTGGCCGCAGCGGCCGCAGCGAGCCGGCGGAACGCGTCGTCGACCCGCCTGGCGATACGCAG
This sequence comes from Solwaraspora sp. WMMA2056, assembly GCF_030345095.1. NCBI lineage: Bacteria > Bacillati > Actinomycetota > Actinomycetes > Micromonosporales > Micromonosporaceae > Solwaraspora > Solwaraspora sp. WMMA2056. The sequence continues at coordinate 3,565,044 of NZ_CP128360.1, read as the reverse complement.
CGCGGTGTACGCCAGGACCGCGAACAGGGCCAGCACCACGACGCAGCCGACCACACCGAGCTCCTCGGCGACGATGGCGAAGATGAAGTCGTCCTCGGCCTGCGGCAGGTAGCCCCACTTCAACCGGCTGGACCCGAGCCCTTCACCGAACCAGCCGCCGTTGGCGATGGCGTACCGGGCCTGTAGCGCCTGGTAGCAGTCGTCGACGCACTGGTCCGGCGGGGTGAAGAACGACGTGAGCCGGGCAAGCCGGTAGTTGTCCGCGTCCTGGGCACCGGAGCCGGCACCCTGCCAGGCGGCGGCGATCAGCAGGCCGATGCCGGCCAGGCCGACCGCGCCCAGCGTGGCGAAGATCCGCAGCGGGACGCCGGCGGCCCAGAGCAGCCCGACGACCAGCGCCAGGATGCAGAGCATAGTGCCCAGGTCGTTGTAGCCGACCAGGAGGAACAGCAGGCCGACGGCGGGAAACAACGGGATCGCCAGTTGCCGCCACTGGCCCAGGTCGGCACCCTTACGGGCGATCACGTCGGCACCCCACAGCACCAGCCCGAGCTTGGCCAGCTCGGAGGGCTGCAGCTGGAACGAGCCGAAGTAGAGCCAGAGCAGGTGGGCACGGACCGGGCCGATCTGGGCCTGCGGCCAGCCGGCGAGCGAGGCGAGCAGCAGCATCCCGTTGAGCACCAGCAGCAACGCGACGGAGGCGCCGAGGATGACGATGCCCAGTGCCCGGAACGTACGTCCGGGCAGTCGCTGACACAGCCAGAAGGCGACCAGACCGATCACCGCGAAGGTCGCCTGGCGGCTCAGGACGCTGAACGCGCTGCCGTCGTCGATGTAGGCCTTGATGCTGGTCGCGGAGAAGACCATGGTCAGGCCGATCATCAGCAGCAGACCGCTGCTGAAAATCAGCAGATAGTACGAGGCGAGCGGTCGGGCCAGCATCCCCCGCAGGGCGGCCAACCCACCGCCGAGGTCCCACCCTCCGCCGCCGGTCGGCGACGACACGGGCTGCCCGGACGGGGCCGACGGCCGCTGGCCCGCCCCGGTCCGGGTCGACGAGCCCTGGCCCGGACCGGTCGCCCCGGTCCGGGGTGTCGCGGTCGCCGTGGTCCCGGCAGCAGGCTGGTCCGGATCGCCGCTCATCCGGACCGCCCCTTCGTCCCGCGCATCGGTCCATCATCGGCGGTGCCGCCGGTGCCGGCACGGCATCACGGCCGACCCCGGCGTGTCGTGACGATCAGATCGTCACCGGTGACCGTCGGTCAGCGGCGGCCGGCACCCGCCGGGCGGTCCGGTCGGCCCGTCACGGCGAGTCAGCCCATCACGGCGAGGAACTCGCTGTAGAACAGGCCCAGCCCGATCGCCACCCCGATCCCGGCGATGATCCAGAACCGGACGACGATGTTGACCTCGCTCCACCCCGCGAGCTCGAAGTGGTGCTGCAGCGGCGACATCCGGAACACCCGCTTGCCGGTGGTCCGGAACGAAATGATCTGGATCACCACCGACATCGTGATGATCACGAACAACCCGCCGATGATCAGCAGCAGCAGCATGGTCCGGGTGGCCATCGCCATCCCGGCGATCAGCCCGCCCAGGCCGAGCGCTCCGGTGTCGCCCATGAAGATGCGCGCCGGTGAGGTGTTCCACCACAGGAAGCCGACACAGGCACCGGCGGCGGCCCCGGCGATCAGCGCGATCTCCAGCGGGTCGCGCACCTGGTAGCAGTACTCGGCCGTGTAGTTGGGGTCGGCACACCAGTGTCGGTACTGCCAGAACGCGATCAGCGCGTACGCGCCGAGGACCATCACCGACGCTCCGGTGGCCAGCCCGTCGAGCCCGTCGGTCAGGTTCACCCCGTTGGTCGTCGCCATCACCACGAAGATGAAGATGACCACCGACACGGCCTTGCCGACGTCGAGGGCGTCGATGTCCCTGATGAACGAGATGGTGGTGCTGCCGACCGTCTCGGTGTTGGTCGCGTCGCCGGTGGAGTCCACCATCGTGCTCGGGAAGTAGAGCGCGATGATGCCGAAGACCGCGCCGACCAGGATCTGGCCGAGCAGCTTGCCACGCTTGTTCAACCCGGCGCTGTTGCGCTTGCGGACCTTGAGGAAGTCGTCGATGAAACCGACCGCGCCGGAGAAGACCAGCAGGCCGAGCAGGACCAACGCGGTGATGGTCGGCCCGATCTGGGCGATCTGCTGCTCCGGCAGGGTGGTCAGGGCCAGGTGCCCGGCAACGTAGGCGATCACCGTGGCGACGATGAAGACCACACCGCCCATCGTCGGCGTGCCCTTCTTGCCCTGGTGCATGGCCGGGCCCTCGGCCCGGATCGGTTGGCCGGCCTTGAGCCGGGTGAACACCTTGATCGCCACCGGCGTACCGAACAGTGACACCAGGAACGCCACGGCCGCCGCGACGATGACAGCCCTCACGCCGTCGCCTCCCCGGCACCGTCGCGCAGCGCGTCGGCGACCTCCCAGGTGCGGTAGCGCGAGCCTTTCACCAGAACCACGTCGCCGCCGGCCAGTTCCTGCCCGAGCAGGTCGATCGCTGCCTGTTGATCGGTGACCAGCACCGACTCCCCTTCCCACGTCTGCACCGACGCCGCTCCCTGTCGGATCGGCGCGGCCTGCTCACCCACCACCACCAGCCGGTGCACGCCGAGCTCGGCGGCGAGCCGCCCGACCTCGGCATGACCGGACTGCTCGTACTCGCCCAACTCGGCGAGGTAGCCGAGGACCGCGAAGGTCCGCCGCCCCTGGCCGAGGTCCGCCAACGCGCGCAACGCCGCCGCGGTGGAAGCCGGATTGGCATTGTAGGAATCGTCGATCACGGTCACGCCGTCCGGTCGGTCGAACACGTCCATCCGGCGGGTCGACACCAGCCGCAGCCCGCCGATCGCGGCGGCGAGCTCGGCCGGCCCGGTCATCCCGAGCTCGATCGCGACGGCCGCCGCCAACAGGCTGTTGCCGACCTGGTGACGGCCGCTGACGGCGAGCCGCACCGATGCCGTACCGCCCGGGGTGACCAGCTGGTACGTGGCCCGACCCCGGTCGTCGACGGTGACCTGCTCGGCACGGACCGTCGCCGCCGCATCCTCGCCGGCCAGCACCACCCGGGCACCGGTCCGGGCGGCCATGCCCGCCACCCGGGGATCGTCGGCGTTGAGCACCGCCACGCCGTCCGCCGGCAGCGCCTCGACCAGCTCACCCTTTGCCGTGGCGATCGCGTCGACGGAGCCGAACTCGCCGATGTGCGCGACCCCGACGTTGATCACGACCCCGATCCGGGGTCGGGCGATCTCGCAGAGGTGGCGGATGTGCCCGACTCCCCGGGCACCCATCTCCAGCACCAGGAAGCGGGTCTGCGCGTCGGCCCGCAACACCGTGTACGGGTGCCCGAGTTCGTTGTTGAACGACCCGGCGGGTGCCACCGTCGGCCCCAGTGCCGTGGCGAGCTGGGCGATCAGGTCCTTGGTGGTGGTCTTGCCGGAGGACCCGGTGATGCCGATCACGGTCAGCTGCGGCAGCCGGTCCAGCACGGCCCGGGCCAGCGCCGCCATGGCGACGAGCGGATCGTCGACCAGCACCATCGGCACCGGCCGGGTCACCACGGAGCCACCGCCCGACGCCGCGACGTCGGTCGACGCCGCGTCGTCGGTCGGGCCGTCGACGGCCACGTCGACCGGGCGGGTGCCGAGCACGGCGACCGCACCGGCGGCGATCGCGGTCGCCGCGAAGTCGTGCCCGTCGACCCGTTCCCCGGCGAAGGCGACGAACAGCCCACCGGGACCGATCTTGCGGGAGTCGAACTCCACCCCACCGGTGACGCGGACCGCCGGGTCGGCCGCGTGCAACCGCCCGCCGACCGCTGCGGCCACCTCGGCCAGCGTCATCGGGATCACGGCTGACCCACCAGCGCGCCGAAGCGGGCGGTCAGCGCCGCCGAGAGCTCCACCCGGTCGTCGAACGGCAGGATCTGGCCGTCGATCTCCTGGCCCTGCTCGTGCCCCTTGCCCAGCAGGGCTATCACGTCGGCCGGCGCGGCCAGTCGGACCGCCTCGTCGATCGCGGCACGCCGGCCGGCGACCTCCACCACCTCGGCACCGACGGCCTCGTCCGCCCCTCGGCGCAGCTGCGCCCGGATCACCGCCGGGTCCTCGGTACGGGGATTGTCATCGGTGACGATCACCAGGTCGGCACCGCGTGCGGCGGCCTGCCCCATCGTCGGACGCTTGCCCCGGTCCCGGTCACCGCCGGCGCCGATGACACAGATCAACCGGCCACGCCGGGACTGGCTCAGCCCGCGCAGCGCGGCCAGCACTGCCACGATCGCGTCGGGTTTGTGGGCGTAGTCCACCACGCCGAGCACCGGGCCGGGCGCGTCGACCTGCTCCAGACGGCCCGGAACGCCGGGGCAGGCGGCGACCCCGGCGGCGGCGGTCACCGGGTCGACGCCCAGCGCGACCAGGGTGGCGATGGCCAGCAGGGCGTTCGCCACGTTGTGCCGCCCGGGCAGGCCCACCCCGGCCTCGATCGACACCCCGTGCGGACCGAGGGCGATGAAGTGCTGCCGGTAGCCGTCGTCGCTGATCGCGGCGGCCCGCCAGGTCGCGGCGGCGTCCCCGGCGGCCGAGTAGGTGACCGTGTGCGGGCGGCGCAGCGGCGTCAACGCCGGGTCGTCGTGGTTGAGCACCTCGACCGCGCAGCGGCCGTCGAACAGCCGGGCCTTCGCCGCGAAGTAGTCGGCGGCGTCGGCGTGGAAGTCCAGATGGTCCGAGCCGAAGTTGGTGTAGCCGCCGACGGCGAACCGCACCCCGCCGACCCGGTCCAGCGCCAGCGCGTGGCTGGACACCTCCATCACCATGCTGGCCACGTCCCGTTCTGCGGCCACCGCCAGCATCGCGTGCAGGTCGGTCGCCTCCGGCGTGGTCCGGGCACTGGCGACCACCAGGTCGCCGAGCCGGGTCTCCACGGTGCCGATCAGGCCGGTGCGCTGGCCAGCGGCCCGCAGCCCCGCCTCCACCAGGTACGCGGTGCTGGTCTTGCCGGCGGTCCCGGTCAACCCGATCATCGCCAGCCGCTGGCTGGGCGCGCCGTAGACCGTCGCGGCGGCCGGCCCCAGGACGGCCCGGGGGTCGGCCACCACCAGGGCTGGCACCGTGGCGGCAGCCGCCGCCGCGGCACCGGCCGGATCGGTGAGCACGGCGAGGGCCCCGCGCGCGACGGCGTCGGCGACGAACTCGGCGCCGTGCCGCCGGGCTCCCGGCAGCGCCGCGTACAGGTCGCCGGGGCGGACCTCGCCGCTGGCGTGGGTGATTCCGCTGATCAGCGGGTTGTCGCCGACCGGTGGCGGCACTGCCACCGAGGCGGCGAGTTCCGCGAGCGGAACCGGACGATTGGTGCGGGGTCGTGGATTGCCGGGCACGGCGCTAGACCCTACCCGGTCCACGGGCGCAGACCGCGCAGCGGCTTACCGGTCGCACCGCATCGCGCGTCGTTTCGCCCGTACGGATGAGTTCCGGTGCAGGTCGTCACGGGTGCACCACGAACTCCGGTGGCGCCGTGCCGCTGGGCGGCACCCGGTAGTGCAGCAGGGTGAAGCGCATCATGTCGCGAAACGCCGGTGCCGGGATCTCCCCGCCGCCACCGCCGGGTACGTGCGCCACCACGGCGATGACGTACCGGGGGTCGTCGGCCGGGGCCATGCCGATGAACGAGGCCACCTCGCCCGGCTGCACCCGGCCTTCGGCGATCAGCCGGCCGGTGCCGGTCTTGCCGGCCACCCGGTAGCCGGAGACCGCCGCGGCGGTGCCGGTGGCACCGGGGATGGTGGTGACGCCCTCCATGATCGTGCGGAGCGCGGCGGCATTGTCCGCGCTGAGCACCCGTCGGGTGGTCGGCGGCGCGGCCGGCGTGCGCTCGCCGTCGTCGTCGACGATCTCCCGGATGATCCGTGGCTGGACGTAGACGCCGTCGTTGGCGATGGTGGCGTAGGCCGCCGCCATCTGCAGCGGCGTGGCGTCCACCGAGTGCCCGAGCGGCACCGACCCGTACGACGACGCGCTCCACTCGTCGATCGGCAGCACCCGGCCACCCGCCTCGCCGGGCAACCCGACGCCGGTCGGGCTGCCCAGCCCGAACGCCTCCTGGTAGGCGTACAGCCGCTCCGGACCGAGCAGATCGGCGATCTTGATCGTCCCGACGTTCGACGAGTAGGCCAACATCCCGGCCAGGCTGGTCTGCACGCCGGCCTCGATCGGTCGGGTGTCCCGGAAGGTGGTGTCGCCCTTGCGGATCGTCGGGCCGAGGTCGAAGGTGGTCTCCGGCTCGATCAGGCCCTCCTCCAGGGCCGCGCCGAAGACCAGCGCCTTGTGCACCGAACCCGGCTCGACGGTGAAGGTGGTCGCGATGTCCTGCCGGTCGGCCGGGTCGCTGGACCAGGCGTCGGCCGCGTTGTACGTGGGGTGGCTGGCCTGGGCCAGCACCTCACCGGTGTGCGCGTCGAGCACCACGGCGGCACCCACCCCGTCGACGTACGCCGACATCGCGGAGCTGAGCAGGCGCTGCACCTCGAACTGCAGGTCGCGGTCGATGGTGAGTACCAGGGAACTGCCCGGCTGCGGTTCGGTCTCCTGCCGGTAGCCGCCCGGGATCTCGGCCAGCCGCAGTTCCCGGTTGCCCTGTTCGGCGACGCGCTGGCCGTTCACGCCGCGCAGCACCTCGTCGTAGCGTGCCTCGAGGCCTTCCAGTCCGTTCATGTCCGTGCCGACGAAGCCGATCAGGTTGGCGGCCAGGTCGTTGCCCGGCACCTCGCGACGCTCGTCGTAGTCGACACCGATGCCGTCCAGCTCCAGTGCCAGCACGGCCTCGGCCACCTCGACGTCGACGCCCCGCGCGAGGAACTCGAAGCGCGACTCCTGCCCGTCCGGACGGGTCTGCGGCACCAGCCGCTCCAGCAGCGTCGACCTGGGGATCCCGAGCAACGGGGAGAGCGCCTCGGCGGCCGCCGGTGGATCCTCGACCAGACCCGGATCGGAGTAGACGAGCCGGGCGGCGACGCTGTGCACGAGGACCGCACCGGTGCGGTCGTAGATGCTGCCGCGTGGCGCCGGCACCACCACCGGGGCGCCGATGCGGTCCCGTACACCGCCGTCGGCGTAGGCCGGCGCGTCGACGACCTGGAGCACGACCAGCCGGATCCCGATCACCGCGAACATGGTGAGGGTCAGGAAGGTGCCCAGCCGCAGCCGCCGACGCGGGTCGGCGAGCCGGGGCAGGCTCCGGCGACGACGAGCGGGGCCGTCCCGGCGGGCCGCGCCGGCCCGGGAGGCGGTCGCGGTGGCGCGCCGCTGGGTGCCGGGCCGGGGCGCGGCGCCACCGGCCCGGCGGGCAGCACCCGCGCCGGTCCGCCGGGTGGTGTCGCCCGACCCGGTGCGCCGACCGGCGGCCGGCTCCGCCCGGCGACCGGCCGGCTCGCCGCCACGCGGGGTGCCGCCGGTGGCGCCCGACCGGTTCGGGCCGCCGGTGGTGGTCCGGCCGCCGTCGAGCACCTGCAGCGCCGGCCGGAACGGGTCGCGGCTGCGATCGGCGGCCCGCCCGGTACGTCGCTGTTCGGCCGACTCCCGCACGGTCCGGCCACGGGGGGTGTAGGCACGGGCGTCGGCGATGCCGCCGAGCGCGGTGCCGTCCCGTGGGGTGGCCTCCCGGCCGGTGCCACCGGTCCGGCCGGTGCCGCGCCGGGTGCCACCACCGGTGCCGGTGCCCGGTGTAGCGGATCCGCCGCGCCGGGAACCCTGCGGTTCCCGGCGCGGCGGATCGGCACGGTCAGCCACGCTGGCCTACTCCCCTGCCCCCTGTGGGCTGGTGATCGCCGGCTCACCGGTGGCCGGCTGCGGTACGCCGATCACCCGCCCGTCCGGCAGTCGGATGAACGCCGGCGGACCGGACTCGACCAGGCCGAGCTTGCGGGCCTGGGCCGCCAGGTTGTTCGGTGCCTCGTACTGCGCGATCTCCTTCTTCAGCTGCTGCTCCTGCACGTCCAGGCTGGACTGCTGCTGCTGCAGCGTGCCGATCCGGATCGCGTTCTCGTTGATCTTCGTGTTCACCAGCAGCACGCCGAGCACCCCACCGACGACGACCACCAGGATCATCGCGATGAACGGTGCCCGGGGCACCGCGACCGGTGCCGGCGGCGCCACCCGCAGCTGCGGCGGCCCGGCCGGTGCCGTGGTGTCCCTGACCCGGACCTGGTCCGCGGTCATGGGCTGCTCCTGCAGCGCAGCGCTGCCCTGGGTCGCGTAGCCACCCGTCGAGGTGGTACGCCGCGCCGCGGTCCGGCCCCCCGACCGCGGTGCGCCTGCCCGGGCGCTGCGCTGACCGACCTGCCCCGAGCGGTCGCGCTTGTCTACGTTCATCTCCCCTCCCCCTGTTCTTTCGCGTCGCGACCCCCATCGCGACGTCGCCGCCGGCCGGTTGCTCCGTCCGGTGTGGTCCGCCCGGGCGCCGCCGCGCCGGGCCGGTGGTGCGTGGGTGCCGGGCGGGGCCGTTCGCGGGCGGCCCCGCCCTTGTCCCGGGTGGCGGTGCCCACGTCGGCCACCGCCGTCTGTCCGATGCGCTCCGCCGCTCGTAGCCGCACCGACGCCGCGCGTGGGTTGGCCGCGATCTCCGCCTCGCTGGCCAGCTCGGCGCCCCGGGTCAGCAACCGGAACGTCGGGCCGGTGCCGGGCAGTTCGACCGGCAGCTCCAGCGGTGCGCTGCTGCGTACCCTGCCCGCCAGTGACTGCTTGGTGATCCGGTCCTCCAGAGACTGGTAGGACATGACCACCAGGCGGCCACCGACGTGCAGCGCGTCCAGCGCGGCTGGCAGTGCTCTGCGGAGCACTGCCAGCTCCTCGTTTACCTCGATCCGCAGTGCCTGAAACGTTCTCTTCGCGGGGTTTCCCCCAGTTCTTCGGGTAGCGGCCGGAATGGCGGTCTCCACCAGCTCCGCCAGCCGCGCCGACGAGGTGATCCGCCGCCGGGTCCGTTCCCGCACGATCGCCGAAACGATCCGGCTGGCGAACCGCTCCTCGCCGTACTCGCGCAGCACCCGCACCAGGTCGCCGGGGGGATAGTCGTTGACGATCTCCTCGGCGGTCCGGCCACGGCTCTGGTCCATCCGCATGTCCAGCGCCACGTCCCGGGCGTAGGAAAAACCGCGGTCGGCGGCGTCGAGCTGCAGCGACGACACCCCGAGATCGAACAACACGCTGTCCACCCGGGACAGTTCGAGCTCGTCGAGCACCGTGGGCAGCTCGTCGTAGACCGCGTGGACCAGGTGGACCCGGTCGGCGTACGCACCGAGCCGGTCCCGGGCGTGCGCCAGCGCCTCCCGGTCCCGGTCGAGCCCGACCAGGGTCACCGAAGGAAAGGCCGCCAGGACCGCCTCGGCGTGCCCGCCGAGCCCGAGGGTGGCGTCGACGTGTACGGCTGCCCGGTCACCGCGACCGAGCGCGGGAGCGAGCAGCTCGAGACACCGCTCGAGCAGCACCGGTACGTGCGTACCGCGAAGCTCCCCCATGTCGACCCCCAGTGACCCTGCCTGCCGTCTTGTCCGCGCCCGGTTGCCCGTGTCGCCGCCCGTCGTACCGCCAGATCCCCATCCGCTCTACTCCCGCCCACCGGCGAACCGTTGCTGGAAACACGCGCCTGGCGCCGGGGAAGTGGCGCCAGGTGCGGGAGCGGCTGGAGATCTCGCAGTACGTCGGGCGACCGGTGCCGACTGGTGGCTCTCGCGTCAGCCACCGCCGCCGGCCGCCGCCAGCGTGTCGACCATCCGTTGCCCTACAGCCCGCCGGGCAGCACCCCCTCCTCGATGTCCGCGAAGTCGTCCTCGCTCTCGGAGAGGTAGTGCTCCCAGGCCTGCCGATCCCAGATCTCGACGCGGCTGCTGGCACCGATCACCACCAGGTCACGGGCGAGGCCGGCGTACTCGCGCAGATGCGCCGGGATGGTCACCCGGCCCTGCTTGTCCGGCACCTCGTCGTGCGCGCTGGCGAAGAAGACCCGGCTGTACGCCCGGGCCGCCTTGTGCGTCATCGGCTGGGTGCGCAACTGGTCGGCGATCCGCTGGAACTCCGGCATCGGGAACACGTACAGGCAGCGTTCCTGTCCCTTGGTGATCACGACACCTCCCGCCAGCTCGTCCCGGAACTTGGCTGGAAGGATCAACCGGCCCTTGTCGTCCAGGCGCGGAGTATGGGTGCCGAGAAACACGGCCCAACCCCCCTTGCCCTTGTACGGCATTCGCGGTGCCGCATCCCCCGGGGCCGGCGGGCCCTCCCGGCCCCGCCATTGCGCCCCACTCTACTCCACTTCCCTCCACCTGCAACCAGAATCGCGGCCGGAACACGCCCAATTGCTCGACAAAACCGCACGTCAATCGGGGTGGTGCCAGGTGGAGGGCACGGCGACGCGACGCCGGTCCACTTTCCGACAGGGACCGTCGAATTCCCGCCCGGTACGGCGTTGCCGAACGGATTCACCCCCCGGACGGCCAATTCCGCCCACCCGCGCACCCGTTCCGCCCACCCGCGCACCCGGCGGGCGGCGGCGGTGGAGGAAAGTGGAGTGCCGCACGGGCGGGTCCGGACACCGGGCACGCACCACCGCAGGGGCCGCACCGCACCCCGCACGGGCCAACCGCCTGCGTGCGTCGATCGCCGCCGGGTGGGGTCCGGTAACCTCGCTCGCGTGACGGACGCGAAGATGCCTCTGCGGGCGAAGGTGGCAAGTTCGGTGTCGCGCACCGCTGCGGCGTTGTCGCGGGCCGCTGGACGCGGCGACGGTTCGGTGATCGGCGGCTGGCTCGGACTCAAGATCGACCCGGAGCTACTGGCCCACCTGGCCGCCGGTCGGGCGATCGCGCTGGTCTCCGGCACCAACGGCAAGACGACCACCACCCGGCTGGCGGCCGCGGCGGTCGGCGTCCTCGGCCGGGTCGCCACCAACTCGTTCGGTGCCAACATGCCCACCGGCCACACCTCCGCGCTGGCCAAGGCCGGCGTGACGCCGTACGCCGTGCTCGAAGTCGACGAGCACTACCTGGCCCAGGTGCTGGAGGCCACCAACCCCCGGGTGGTCGCCCTGCTCAACCTCTCCCGCGACCAGCTCGACCGGGCCAAGGAGGTGGCGATGATGGCCCAACTGTGGCGGGTGGCGCTGGCCGAGCACCAGCACGTCAAGGTCATCGCCAACGCCGACGACCCGATGGTGGTGTGGGCCGCCGCCACCGCCGGTGCCGTCTCCTGGTTCAGTGCCGGCCAACGCTGGCACGACGACTCCTGGGTCTGCCCGGAGTGCGGTTCGGCAATCCAACGCGCCGAGAACCAGTGGTGGTGCAACGGCTGTCCGCTGCGGCGCCCGGATCCCGAGTGGGTGGTCGACGAGGACGGCGTCATCGACCCGACCGGCGCCTGGCACAAGGTGGTGCTGCAACTGCCCGGGCAGGTCAACATCGGCAACGCGGCCACCGCGCTGGCGGTGGCGGCGGAGTTCGGCGTACGGCCGGTGGACGCGGTGACCCGGCTGGCCGCGGTGACCTCGGTCGCCGGCCGGTACGCCCAGGTGGTCCGCAACGGACGTAACATCCGGCTGCTGCTGGCCAAGAACCCGGCCAGCTGGCTGGAGGCGTTCGACATGGCCGAGCAGGCACCGACCCTGTTGTCGATCAACGCCCGGGATCCCGACGGGCTCGACACCTCCTGGTTGTTCGACGTCGACTTCTCGCCGCTGCGCGGCCGGCAGGTGCTCATCACCGGCGACCGGGCGTTCGACCTGGCCGTCCGGCTGGAGATCAACGACGTACCGTTCCTGCACGTGGCGACGCTGAACGCGGCGATCGCCTCGGTCCCGCCGGGGCGGCTGGAGGTCATCGCCAACTACACCGCATTCCAGGACATCCGAGCGGAGCTGGACCGTGTCAACTGAGTCCTTCCCGGCCATCGGCCCGTCGATCGGCGGGCCCAGCGTGCTGCGACTGGTCTGGATCTACCCGGACCTGCTGTCCACCTACGGCGACCGGGGCAACCTGCTGATCCTGGCCAAGCGGGCACAGCAGCGCGGGATCCCGGTCGAGCTGACCGAGATCCGCTCCGACCAGGCGGTGCCGCAGGCCGCCGACATCTACCTGCTGGGCGGCGGCGAGGACGGCCCGCAGGCGCTCGCCGCGCAGCGGCTGCGCGCCGACGGCGGGCTGCACCGGGCGGTCAGCCAGGGTTCGGTGATCTTCGCGGTCTGCGCCGGCTACCAACTGCTGGGGACCTCGTTCTTCGCCAAGGGCACCCGGTGCACCGGGCTGGAACTGCTCGACCTGCACTCCGACCGGGGCCCCAGCCGGGCGGTCGGCGAACTCGCCGGCGACATCGACCCCCGGCTCGGTCTGCCGCCGCTGAGCGGCTTCGAGAACCACGGTGGCCGCACCCACCTGGGCGCCGGCGTGTCGCCGCTGGCCCGGGTCACCGCCGGGGTGGGCAACGACGGTGCCAGCGAAGGTGCCTGGCGCGGCAACATTCTGGGCACGTACGCGCACGGCCCGGCGCTGGCCCGCAACCCGGCGCTGGCCGACCTGCTGCTGCGCTGGGCGATCGGTGCCGCCAGTCTGCCGCCGCTCAACGACATGTGGGCCGACCGGCTGCGGGCCGAACGGATGGCCGCGATCCGGGTATGAGGCGACTGCGGCAGGCGCTGCGCGAACCGGCGGTGGCCCGGTTCGCGGCCCTGCTCGCGCTGATCGCCGGCTGCGGACTGCTGGTCCTGCTGATCCCCCGGCCCGACCTGGCGGCCCTGTCCGGCCTGCCGGACCGGCTCGGCATGGCCGCACCGGTGCTGGCCGTGGTCGGCGGCGCGCTGCTGCTGACCGTCCTGGTGCCCCGGACCTTCATCACGCTGACCTGGGGTGCGCTGTTCGGCCCGGTGGCCGGGGCCGGCTACAGCCTGGCCGCGGCGACGCTGGCGGCGCTGATCGGCTTCGGTGTCGGCCGCTGGCTCGGCCGCGAGTACGTCGCCAGCCGCACCTCGGCGGCGCCGGCGGGCGGCCTGGCCGGCCGGACCGGTCGGGTCCGGCTGCGGCTGGCCCAGCTGGACCGGTGGTTCACCACTCAGAGCGTGCTGGGCGTGGTGACGGTCCGGCTGCTGCCGGTCAGCGGCTTCGGGATGGTCAGCCTCGGCTACGGCACCACCGGGGTACGGCTGACCCCGTTCCTGATCGGCAGTGTGCTCGCCTCGACGCCGACCGCCGTCGGCTACGCGGTGCTCGGCGCGGCCGTGGTCGCTCCCGGTGAGGTCAACTGGCTGGCCGCCGCGCCCGCCGGGCTGGGCGCGGCGGCCACCGTCGTCCTGCTGGTGCGGTGGCGCCGCGCGGTCCGCGCCAGTGCCGCCGCCGCCCGCGTCCCCGACCACGACGTCACCGCGCCGGCGTAGCTGGACCGGGCCGGGACGACGCCGCCACGGCCGCCGCGACGTCGAGTGGATCGGCCGGGTCGCGACCGAGCAGCCGGACGAGATCGTCGCCGCCGGCACCGAGCATCCCGTGTCGCACCGCGCTCGCGATCGACACCAGCATCGGCGGTTGGAACGGCAGCAGACCCGCTGTGTCCGCCAGCCGGGCGCGGTACGCCCCCAGACCGATGGTGCGGTGTCCGACGCCGAGCCGGGCCGCGACCTCATCGGCGGTCACCGGCCGGCCGACCAGGTCATAGCGGCGGCCGGCATGCTCCGACGCGGCGACGGCGACCAGCGCGGCGGCCTCGGCCAGGTCGGCCCGGGCGACAGCGGCCAGGGACCCGGTGCCGAAGGCCGACTCCAGCCCCTGCGGGCCCCAGGTGAGCAGCGCTCCGAACAGTTCGGCGTACAGCCCGTTGCGCAGTACCGTCCAGCCCAGGCCGCTGGCGGCCAGCAGCTGTTCGGTGACCCGGTGGGCCAGCGCGAAGCCGAGATGGTCGCCCGCCGTGGTCAGGCTGGTGTACACCACCTGGTCGACCCCGTCGCGGACGGCGGCGTCGACGACCGCCCGGTGGCGGGCGATCACCTGGTCGTCCTCGGCGTAGCCGGCGGAGACCAGCACCAGCGTCCGGACGCCGCGCAGATCGAGGTCGGCCGGCCGGTCGAAGTCCAGGTGCCGCAGACCCGGGCGCGGTGACCGGCTGGCACCGGTGACCGGTGCCCCGCTGCGGCCCAGCCGGTCGACGATGGCCGCGCCGAGGTGTCCGGTGGCACCCGTGACAAGGATCATTGAGGACGTCCTCCTGCTCGCCGTAGCTTCCTGCGGCGATCGTCCCGTCCCCTGTCGGCACCGACAAGAAGGCACTCTCATGTCACCCACGCACACCGTGGTAACCACCCCGGCCGCACAGCTGGAGCCGTGTGGGCGCGCCGAGCATCCCGACTGCGGCATCCGCGACGTGCTGGACCGGCTCGGCGACCGGTGGTCGGTCCTGGTCGTGGTCGAGTTGGCGGCCGGGCCCCGGCGCTTCCGCCAGCTGCAACGGTCGATCGACGGCATCTCGCAGCGCATGCTCACGCTCACCGTCCGCCGGCTGGAGCGGGACGGGCTGGTGGCCCGTACCGTCTATCCGACCGTCCCCGCCCAGGTCGACTACCGGCTGACCGACGTCGGCGCCAGCCTGACCCACCTGGTCAAGGCGCTGGCCGACTGGTCACTCGCGCACCGACCGGTGATCGCCGCCGCCCGCCAGCGCTACGACGACCGCACCGGCGAGCACCCGGCCGGCTGAACCCGGGCCGGCCCGCAGCTGACGCTGCGGGCCGGCACGCCGGCACCAGGAGCCCTGGCCTCAGGGGACCACGCTGACCATCCGGCCCGGGACCACGATCACCTTGCGCGGCGTACGGCCGCCCAGGTGTTCGGCGACGGCGGCCAGCGCGGCGGTCCGTACCTCTTCCTCGGCGGCCTCGGCCGGCACCTCCACGCGCCCCCGGACCTTCCCCGCCACCTGCACCGGGTAGGTCACCGACGCGGCCCGCAGCAGCGCCGGGTCGGCCACCGGGAAATCGGCGTACGCCAGCGAGCCGGTGTGGCCCAGCCGCTGCCACAGCTCCTCCGCCACGTGCGGGGCGAACGGCGCCAGCATCAGGACCAGCGGCTCGGCCGCCTCCCGGGGCGTCGCGGGCAGCCGGGTCAGCGCGTTGGTCAGCTCGATCAGCTTCGCGATCGCCGTGTTGAACCGCAGCCCGTCCATGTCGGCGCGGACACCGTCGACGATCCGGTGCGTCAGCCGGCGGACCTCGTCGGCGGCGGGCGCGTCGGTCACCCGGGACGCGCCGGTGTGCTCGTCGACCAGGGCCCGCCACACCCGCTGCAGGAACCGGTACGAACCGACGACCGCCCGGGTCTCCCAGGGACGGGAGACCTCCAGCGGGCCCATCGACATCTCGTACACCCGGAACGTGTCGGCGCCGTAGGCCTCGCACATCTCGTCCGGGGTGACCACGTTGCGCAGGCTCTTGCCCATCTTGCCGTACTCGCGGTCGACCGCGACGTCGCCGTGGAACCAGCCGCCGTCGCGTTCGGTCACCTCGGCCGCGTCGACGTAGGCGCCCCGCGCGTCGGTGTACGCGTACGCCTGGATGTAGCCCTGGTTGAACAGCCGGCGGAACGGTTCGACGCTGGAGACGTGCCCCAGGTCGAACAGCACCTTGTGCCAGAACCGGGCGTACAGCAGGTGCAGCACGGCGTGCTCGACACCGCCGACGTACAGGTCGACGCCGCCGCAGTCGGTCGCCGACGCCGGCCCCATCCAGTACCGCTCGTTGGCCGGGTCGACGAACGCTTCGCTGTTGGTCGGGTCGGCGTAGCGCATCTCGTACCAGCAGGAGCCGGCCCACTGCGGCATCGTGTTGGTCTCCCGGCGGTAGCGCTGCCGGCCGGCGGGGGCCCCCGGCACCCCGGTCAGGTCCAGCTCCACCTCGACCCACTCGGTGGCCCGCGACAGCGGCGTCTCCGGGTCGGACCCGGCGTCGTCGGGGTCGAAGGTACGCGGCGAGAAGTCGTCGACCTCGGGCAGCTCCAGCGGCAGCATGCTCTCCGGCAGCGGGATCGGCAGACCGGTTTCGTCGTAGACGATCGGGAACGGCTCGCCCCAGTAGCGTTGCCGGCTGAACAGCCAGTCCCGCAGCCGGTAGGTGACCGCGCCCCGGCCGTGGCCGCCCGCCTCCAGCCAGGCGATGATCCGTTCCTTGGCCTCGGTCACCGCCAGGCCGTCGAGGAAGTCACTGTTCATCGCCGGCCCGTCACCGGTGTACGCCTTGCCGGTGAAGCCCTCCGGCGGCGTCACCGTCCGCACGATCGGCAGGTCGAACACCTCGGCGAAGTCCCAGTCCCGCTCGTCCTGGGCGGGCACCGCCATGATCGCCCCGGTGCCGTAGCCGGCCAGCACGTAGTCGGCGATGAAGATCGGCAGTCGTGCGCCGTTGACCGGGTTCGTGGCGTACGCACCGACGAAGACCCCGGACTTGTCCCGGCTCTCGGCCTGCCGCTCGGCGTCGGTGCGGCCGGCGGCCTGCTTGCGGTACGCCTCGACCGCCTCGGCCGGGGTGGCGTGCCCGCCGGTCCACGCCGGCCGGGTGCCCTCCGGCCAGGCCACCGGCACCAGCGCATCGACCAGGGTGTGCTCGGGAGCCAGCACCATGTAGGTGGCACCGAAGACGGTGTCCGGGCGGGTGGTGAAGACCTCGATCGGCGCGGCGTCGGTCGGGAAGGTGATATGCGCACCGGTGGACCGGCCGATCCAGTTGCGCTGCATCAGCTTGATCGGCTCCGGCCAGTCCAGCAGCTCCAGGTCGTCCAGCAGCCGGTCGGCGTACGCGGTGATCCGCATCATCCACTGACGCAGGTTGCGCTTGAAGACCGGGAAGTTGCCACGCTCGGAGCGGCCGTCGGCGGTGATCTCCTCGTTGGCCAGTACGGTGCCCAGGCCCGGACACCAGTTGACCGGTGCCTCGGAGATGTACGCCAGCCGGTGTGCGTCGACCGCCTCGCGCTGCTCCCGGTCGGTCAGCTCCGACCAGGCCCGCCCGTCGGGGGTGGCCCGCTGCCCGGACTCGTACGCGGCGATCAGCTCGCTGACCGGGCGGGCCCGGCCGGCGTCGGCGTCGTACCAGGAGTTGAAGACCTGCAGGAAGATCCACTGAGTCCAGCGGTAGAACTCGACGTCGGTGGTGGCCACCGACCGCCGGTCGTCGTGGGCCAGCCCCAGCATGCGCAGCTGGGCCCGGTACCGCTCGATGTTGGCCTCGGTGGTGGTCCTGGGGTGCTGACCGGTCTGCACCGCGTACTGCTCGGCGGGCAGGCCGAACGCGTCGAAGCCCATCGCGTGCAGCACGTTGCGCCCGGCCATCCGCTGGTAGCGGCCGTAGCAGTCGGTGCCGATGAAGCCCAGCGGGTGACCGACGTGCAGCCCGGCCCCGGAGGGGTACGGAAACATGTCCAGCAGGAAGAGCTTGTCGGCGCCGGCACGCGGATGCTCCGGGTCGGCCAGCGGGCCGGTCGGGTTGGGCGCGTGGAACGTACCGTCCTGTTCCCAGCGCTGCTGCCACCGCCGTTCGATCTCGCCCGCCATCGCGGCGGTGTACCGGTACGGGGGGATGTCCGCTCCGGTCTCGGCTGCCTCGCTCATCGTCGGTCGCCACCTCAGGTATCGGTCGTGGGCTGTCATCTGTCGGTTCGGGGGCCGGGCGTCGGCCCGGGTCCGGGGGTACCCGGGCATGAAAAAACCCCTCGCGCAGGAGGGGTCGCCGTGCTGTCGCCACCGGGCGGGGGCCGTCGTGGGTCAGGCCTCCGGGTGGGTCAGCACGGCCGGAGAAGGAGCAGGAAGGCACCGGCCATACCGGCAGTCTACCGGTACCCGCAACTCACATCGACGGGCCTGCCGAGGTCCGCCGTACCCGTCGCGGGCTCGCTCAGTCGCGGCCCCGACCGGGCTGGGTCGCGGTGTCGTCCAGATCCGTTCCGGTCCGCGCCGCCGGCTCGGCGAGGTCGTCGAACCGGCTCTGCGCCGACATCGGCGTACCGGACCGGTACGCGGCCCGGGCCAGCGCGTACCCGCCGACCGGGGCGGTGAGCAGCTGCAGAAGGATGGCCACGGTCACCACGACAGCGGTACGCGGGCTCGGCAGCAGGGTCAGCACGCCGAGCAGGATCAGGGTCAGGCCCAGGCTGGCCGCCTTGGCGACGGCGTTCATCCGGTTGTAGATGTCCGGTAGCCGCAGCAGCCCGACCGCGGTGATCCCGATCAGCAGGGTGCCGGCGCCCAGTAGCACCGTGGCGAGGATCGTCGAGACGTTCACCGGCTCCTCCGTTCCACCAGGCGGGCGAGCGCGACGGTCGCCAGGAAACCGACCAGGGTCGCGGTCAGCACGAGGTCCAGCAGGGCAGGGATCCGCAGCCGGGCGGCCAGGACCGCGACGGCGGCGATGAAGACGAAGAAGCCGAAGTCGAGCGCGGCGGCCCGGTCGGCGTCGGTCGGCCCGACGACGAGCCGGACGATCGCGGCCAGCATGGCCGCCGCGAGTACGCCGAGGACGAGATCGAGTCCGGTCACGACGGGTTCACCTCCGGTCGTACCTGGTCGCCGACGTCGCCGGGGTGGTCGCCGGAGCGCTCACCGGACCGGTCGCCGGTGTCGCGGACCGGCCGGACCGCGGGCAGCATGCGGTCCTGCAGCCGGGCGAGTTCGGCGCGGAAGGTCTGCGGGTCCTCCGCGTGCATGCCGTGGACGAACAACGTCGGCGGGTCCTGGCGGATCGCCACGGTCAGCGTCCCCGGGGTGAGCCCCACCGCCAACGCCATCAGCACGACCTCGGTCGGGGTCCGGGTCCGCAGCCGGATCTCCACGATCCCCGGCGACAGACCGCTGCCCGGGGTGACGATCTCCCGGGCGACGACGAGGTTGGCGACCACCAGTCGTACGGCGAAGTAGCCGATGAACCGTGACACCCGGACGGCCCGCAGCGCGAACCGCCCCGGCAGGCTCGCCCGCCAGCCGGTGCCGGTGCCGCCGCGCCCGCTCATCGCCCGGTCACCGCCTCGACGTACGCCTGCGGGTCGATCAGGCCGGCGGCGGCCACGGCGGCCAGG
Organism: Solwaraspora sp. WMMA2056; assembly: GCF_030345095.1. Classification (NCBI taxonomy): domain Bacteria; kingdom Bacillati; phylum Actinomycetota; class Actinomycetes; order Micromonosporales; family Micromonosporaceae; genus Solwaraspora; species Solwaraspora sp. WMMA2056. The sequence goes on along the minus strand of NZ_CP128360.1, from coordinate 3,545,904 downwards.
TCGAGCAGGGGCGCGGCGGCCGGACCGAGCAGCAGGGTGGCCACCGTCAGCGCCAGCGCCGGCAGGGTCATGGCCGCCCCGATCCGCGCCGGCGGCCGAACCCCGACCTGCTCACGGACCCCGACCTGCTCACCGGCATCGACCGGGGCACGGACCCCGGCCTGCTCACCGGCATCGACCGGGGCGCGGACGTCGACCTGCTCACCGGCGCTGACCGGGGCACGGACACCGGCCGGGGCGTCCGGCTCGGGCCGCGCCGCCGAGCCTGCGGAGTTGGGTGCCCGGGTGACGCCGGCCGGGCCGGCCGGACCCGACGGCGGCTCGCCCCAGAAGACCAGGTCCCAGATTTTGATCATCGAGATGAGCGTGCCCAGGCTGACCACCACCGCGACGGTGAAGATCAGGTAGTCGCCGTCGGCCGCCGCCGCCCGCAGCAGGAGGAACTTGGCCAGGAATCCGGAGAACGGCGGCATCCCGGCCAGCGACAGGGCCGCGCCGACGAACGCGAGTGCGAGCAGCCGGTGCACCGCCGCGAGACCGCCGAGCCGGTCCAACCGGTCGGTGCCGTAGCCCACCGTCACCGCTCCCGCGCACAGGAACAGGGCCGCCTTGACCAGGATGTACTGGACCAGGAAGAAGATCGCGGCGGTCAGCGCCGCCGGGCTGAACACCGCCAGCCCGATCAGCAGGTAGCCGATCTGACTGACCATGTGGAAGGCCAGCACCGTACGCATGGTGTGCTCACCGAGCGCGCCCAGCACCCCGATCACCATCGTGACCGAGGCGGCGAGCCCGATGAGCCACTGGTACGGCACGGCGCCGTCGTAGACCACCGCGACGATCCGCAGGATCGCGTAGACGCCCACCTTGGTCAGGATCCCGGAGAACAGCGCGGTCACCACCGGGGGCGCGTACGGGTAGCTGCGCGGCAGCCAACCGTGCAGCGGCACCACGGCGGCCTTGACCGCCAGGGCCAGCAGCACGACCGCCCCGGCGATGGCCAGTCCGCCCGACCCGCTGGCGCCCGCACCGGCCAGTTCACCGAGGTCGACGGTGCCGGCAACGGCGTAGACCAGCCCCACCCCGGCCAGGAAGATCGTCGAGGCCAGCAGATTGACCGTGACGTAGACCCGCCCGGCGGTGATCCGCTCCCGCCCGCCGCCGGTGGTCAGCAGCACGTACGAGGGCACCAGCATGACCTCGACCATGACGAAGAGGTTGAACAGGTCGGCGGTGAGGAAGGCCCCGTACGCGCCGGCGCTGCTGATCAGCACCAGCGGTACGAAGTAGGGTCGCCGGTCGTCACCGGATCCGGCGGCGAACACGCCGCAGGCCAGTTGCACCGCCGCCACCGTGACGATCAGCAGGGCGCTGAGCGTGTCCGCCGCGAGGCTGATCGCGATGCCGGCCGGCCAGCCGCCGATCCGTTCGGCGACGACGTCGCCGTCGCGAACATCGGCGAGCAGGAGGACGCCGACGACCACCACGACCGCTGAGGTCGCCAGCCAGCCGGCCCGGTGCAGCACCGCACGCCCGGGCAGCGCGGTCAGCAGCCCGGCGACCACCAGCGGCAGCACGATCGGAAGCACCAGCGCCGTGCCGTTCATCGGCCCTCCCGCTTCCGGTCGGTGCCGGCGGTTGCGTCATCCCGGGCAAGTTCGTCGGTGACCGCTCGTGGTTCGGTCAGCACCGGCTCGCCCGGCGCGCCGGCCGCCGGCCCGGCCGGCGGGGCCGGCCGCTGCGCTGCCGGAGTCGGCGACGGCTCACCGAGTTCGAGATCGGGCCGGTCGCGCTCAGGTGGGCTGGCCAGGGTGAGGGCGAGCAGGTACACGGTGATCCCGAAGGTGATGACGATGGCGGTCAACGCGAACGCCTGGGGCAACGGGTCGGCGGTGGTGGCAAGGTCCACCTCGCCCAGCGGTGGTTCCCTGCGCCACAGCCCGCCGGCGGCCAGCAGCAGGGCGTTGACGGCGTGCCCGAGCAGGACGAATCCGATGATCACCCGGATCAGGCCCCGGTGCAGGATCAGGTACACCCCGGCGGCGGTCAGGATGCCGACCATCAGCGCCACGGTCATCGTGTCGGCACCTCCTGGGTGGCCCCGGTGGGTGCCGCCGCAGCCGTGGCGGATCGTCGCGGCTCGACGACCGGCCGCACGTCGGTCGCGCCCAGCCGGTCCACCGCCGCGGTGACCAGTCCGACCACCATCAGGTAGATGCCGACGTCGAACAGCGTCACCGGGGTGACGGACAACCCGAGCGCCGACACCGACGGGGTGTGCTGCGGAGTGAGGAACGGCTCGCCGAGCAGCAGCGCGGACAGCCCCACGGCCAGGCAGGTCAGCAGCCCGACGGCCAGCAGCGGAGCCGGCCGTAGCCAGCGCCGCACGGTCGCCCGGCTGCCCCCGTAGGCCAACTGCCCGAGACCGATCGCGGCCCCCGCGACCAGCGCGGCGATGAAGCCACCGCCGGGTTCGTCGTGGCCACGCAGGAACAGGTACGCGGAGACGACGAGCATCACCGGGGTGAGCAGCCGGTGCGCGAACCGCAGTACCAGGTCGGGGCCGCCACCGCCGGTGCCGCCGGACCCGTCGGTCGCGCCGGTGCCGCCAGCCGCGCTGGACGCGCCGGTACCGTCGGGGCCGTCTCCGGCGCGGCCGACCTGGCCGGCCCGGAACAGTCCGATCAGGCCGAGCGCCACGGCGACCAGGACGCTGGCCTCGCCGAGGGTGTCGAACGCCCGGAAGTCGACCAGGATCACGTTGACCACGTTCTCGCCGCCGGTCTGCGGCTCGGCGGTACGCAGGAAGTAGTCCCCGGCTGTCGACAACTCCCGACGGCCGGTCAGGGCCAGCGTGGCCACGACGGCGACGATGCCGGCGGCGGCCGCGAGCGCGCCAGCGAAGAAGCTCACCGGTTGCCGCCCGGCCCCGGGCAGCCGGGCCGGCAACCGCCGCAGCACGAGCATCCCGACCACCGCGGTCAGCACTTCGACCAGCATCAACGTCAGCGCGACGTCCGGCGCGCCGGCGAGCAGGAACCAGGTGGCGACCAGCAGGCCGACCAGGCCGAGCAGCGCGATCGCGGCCAGTGCCGAACGGACCGTCACGATCCCGGCGGTCGCCACCGCCACGAGCACCAGCAGTGGCCAGTCGCCGACGGCGGGGCCCGTGGGCGGCCACAACGGTGACGGCGGCGACGACGCGAGCGCCCAACTGCCGACCGCGCCCAGCAGCACCAGCACCAGCACCGGTCGGAACAGGTGGGCACCGGGCGAGTCGTAGCGGGCCGGCCGGCCGACCAGATGGCCCAGCCGCAGCAGCGCCGCGTAGCCGCGGTCGAACATGGTCGCGCCGGCGGGTGGCAACGGCACCGCGTGCACGATCCGGTCGACCCGGGCGCGGGCGGCGAACAACGCGAAGCCGAGCCCGACGGTCAGCACCGACAGTCCCAGCGCCGGGGTGAACCCGTGCCAGAACGCCACGTACGGTGGTTCCCCGCCCGGGTCGGCGTTGCGCGCGGCCCGGTCGATCAGCGGGCCGAGCAGGGCGGCGGCCGGGCCGAGCACCAGGCTGAGCAACGCCGCCACCCCGGCCGGGGCGAGGAAGGTCAGCGCCGGCTCGTACAGGTCGGGTTGCCGGGTGGGCCCGGCGAAGGTCTCGTAGACGATCCGCGCGCCGTAGGCGAAGGTCAGCACCGACGCGGACACGGCCAGCACCTCGGCGGTCGGGCTCAGCCAGGGCTCCACCCCGGTCGTGATCAACGCTTCGAAGATCGCTTCCTTGCTGACGAAGCCGAGCAGCGGGGCCAGCCCGGCCATCGACATCGCCGCGAGCCCGGTCAGCGTCGCGGTCACCGGCATCACCCGCCGCAGCCCGGACAGCTGACGGATGTCGCGGCTGCCGGCCTCCCGGTCGATGATGCCGACGAGCATGAACAGGGTGGCCTTGAACAGCGCGTGGGCCACCGTGTGCAGCACGGCGGCGGCCAGGGCGGCCGTGGTGCCGACCCCGATCACCCCGACCAGCAGGCCCAGCTGGCTCACCGTCGAGTAGGCCAGCATCGCCTTGAGGTCGTGTTGGCGCAACGCCAGGAAGGCACCGAGCACGGCGGTCCCGAGCCCGCCGAGGACCAGGGTGATGGTCCAGGCCGGCTGGTCGGCGTAGATCGGCGAGAAGCGGATCAGCAGGTAGATGCCGGCCTTGACCATCGTGGCCGCGTGCAGGTACGCGCTGACCGGGGTGATCGCCACCATCGCGCTGGGCAGCCAGAAGTGGAACGGGAACTGCGCCGACTTGGTGAACGCCGCCACGATCAGCAACGCCCCGACCGCCCAGGCCGCCGGGGAGGCGAGCAACCGGTCCGGGTGAGCCAGAATCGTGGTGAGGTCACTGGTCCCGAGGGTGCCGGCCAGGACCACGACGGCGGCCAGCAACGCCAGTCCGCCGCCGGCGGTGACCAGCAGGGCCCGGGTCGCCGGCCGGGCCGCCGCCGGACTGGCCAGGCCGATCAGGAAGAACGAGCAGAGCGTGGTCAGTTCCCAGAACAGGAACAGCAGCACCACGTCGGACGCGAAGACCAGGCCGAGCATCGCGACGGTGAACAGGGTCAGCAGCGTGTAGAGGCTGGTGTACCGGCTGTCCGGGGTGAGATAGCGCGGGCAGTACATCATGATCAGCGCGCCGACGCCGAGCACGAGCAGCCCGAAGACCATCGACAGGCCGTCCAGACGTAGCGCGAACGCCACCTCCAGTGACGGCAGCCACGGCGCGGTGACCGCGATCGCGCCGTTGTCGAGCATCACCGGCATCCGCGAGGCGAGCAGTCCGCAGCTGACCAGGTAGCCGAGGGCGAGCGGGTATCCGGCGTCGCGGCCGAGCAGGCGGGTGAGCAGTGGTGCGGTGGCGGCGAGTCCGGTCAGCAGGACCAGCACCGCGACCATGGTCAACGCCGAACTCCCCTACCGCGGCCAGCGCGACGGTGCCCGTAGCAGGTCGTGGTGCCCGTAGCCGTGGCGCCCGCCATCTCAGGCGTCCTCGGTGGCGGCGAGCAGGACCGGCCGGTCGGCGTGGCGCAGCACCTGGTCGGCGACGCCACCGAGCAGCCGGGTGGACAGCCCGCTGCCGCGCCGCCCGATGACGATCAGGTCGACGTCGTTGCTGCGAGCGGTGTCCAACAGCGCCCACGCCGGGGTGCCGGTGAGGATCTCCGTACGGCTCGCCCCGGCCCGGCCCCCGGCGGACGCCGCGCCGGCCCGGTCCCGCAGCACTTCGCGGGCGTGGGCAAGGTCCTCGTCCTCCTCGTCGGTCCGCTCGTCCGGGTCGACCTGGGGTGCCAGGTCCACGACCGTGGCCAGGATCAGCTCGCCGACCCGGTCGCCGAGCACCTCTCGGGCGGTGCGCAGCGCCCGGTCGGCGTCGGCGGAGCCGTCCACCCCGACCAGCACCCGCGGGCCGGTGCCGGGGTGACCGGGCCGGCCCGGTCGCCCCGGCGTGGCCCGGGTCTCCAGCCGGGCGGTGCCGGTGGCGCCGCGTTCCATCGCGATCGGGACGAACAGCAGTCCGAGCACGGCGCCGAGCAGGTACCAGTACCAGGCGCGGCGACCCCGCCGGGTCATGAACACCGCGACCGCGGTGACTCCGGAGAGCACCCACACCGCGACGACGACCGCCACGTACCCGGCCGTGGACATCCGACTCCTCTCCGTACCGCCCGCCAGGGGCGGCACCCGCGTCCGGCGGACCGGATGACCTGGACCGCGTGGGATGTCGTGAGGTACTGCCCAGTCCGTGCCACGGTGAACCCTGCTGTCCGTCACGTCCCCTTCAGCCCGCTGCCGGCAACGACCGCACCACTAGCACCCTCAGGTCGGCAATGATCACGGACGGTTACCCGGACCGATCCGGTTCATGTCCGACGAGGGCCTGGTCCTGCGGGTCGTCGGACCGGTTGAACCCGCGCGGTCACCGTCACGTACTCCAGTCGGGAGGCGGGTTCCGGCTGCCCGGGCCGGACCGGGTCATCCTGTGGATGGCGTGGCGGCGGGCGGCCGGGTCATCCTGTGGATGGCGTCAGGTAGGAGAACGGATAGCCTGAGAGGCGTGTGGGGTACCTGCGGCGGGTGGCGACGGTGCCCCACGTGACCCGGCGGCGAGGCGACCGGACCGACCGGTACGCCGACGCCGCACGACGAGGAGGAGGGTCGTGACCCAAGACACCTGGGACGATCTGGGTGCTCCGTTGCCCCATGACGAGTTCCGCACCGTGACCGACGCGATCGTGGCCAACATCGAGCAGGTCATCGAGGGGAAGACCGCAACGGTCCGGTTGGCGCTCGCCGTCCTGCTCGCCGAAGGCCACCTCCTGATCGAGGACGTTCCCGGCGTCGGCAAGACCAAGCTGGCCAAGACGCTCGCGCGGTCCATCGACTGTTCGGTACGCCGGATCCAGTTCACCCCCGACCTGCTGCCCAGTGACGTGACCGGGGTCAGCGTCTACAACCAGGACAACCACGACTTCGAGTTCAAGCCCGGAGCGGTCTTCGCCAACCTGGTGGTCGGTGACGAGATCAACCGGGCGTCGCCGAAGACGCAGGCCGCGTTGCTGGAGTGCATGGAGGAGCGGCAGGTCACCGTCGACGGCACGACCTACGAGCTGCGCACCCCGTTCATGGTGATCGCCACCCAGAACCCGATCGAGATGGAGGGCACCTATCCCCTGCCGGAGGCGCAGCGGGACAGGTTCACCGCCCGGATCGCGATGGGCTACCCGGATCCGAGCGCCGAGTTGGCGATGCTCGACGGGCACGGCGCGGTGGACCCCATCCACCAGCTGCGGCCGGTCTCGGACGCCAACGGCGTACGGCAGCTGATCGCGACCGTCCGGGAGGTGCACGTCGCCGACCCGGTCAAGCAGTACGCGGTGGACCTGGTCACCGCGACCCGGGAGTCCCCGGAGCTGCGGCTGGGCGCGTCGCCCCGGTCGACCCTGCAGCTGCTGCGCACCGCCCGCGCGGTCGCCGCGCTGGAGGGCCGCGACTACGTGCTCCCCGACGACCTGCAGGCACTGGCCGTACCGGTGCTCGCCCACCGGCTCATCCCGACCGCCGAGGCGCAACTGGCCCGGCGTACCACCGACGCGATCATCGCGGAGCTGGTCCACCGGCTGCCACTACCGCACGAGCGGCAGCGGCCGGCGGCAGCGGCGTACGACGGTCGGCCCTTCGGTGCCGAGGGCGTGGCACCGGTGCCGTTCGATTCCCGGGGGCGCTGATCGATGCGTGAGGCGCTGCGCGGCCTGACCACCCGCGGCCGGTCGTTCCTGGCGGCCGGCACCGCGGCGGTCGTGTCGGCGCTGATCCTCGGCGAGAAGGACCTGCTGCGGGTCGCCATCCTGTTGGCCCTGCTCCCGCTGCTGGCCGCGGCCTACGTGGGCCGCAGCCGGTACAAGCTGGCCTGCACCCGCTCGTTGGAGCCGCACCGGGTGCCGGTGGGTGCCAACGCCCGGGTGGTCCTGCGCCTGCACAACCTGTCCCGGTTGCCGACCGGCACCCTGCTGCTGGAGGACCGGCTGCCGTACGCCCTGGGGACCCGCCCCCGGGTGGTGCTGGAACGGCTCGGTGCCCAGCAGGCGAGTTCGGTGGCGTACACGGTGCGCGCCGACGTCCGGGGCCGCTACGAGGTCGGACCACTGGTGGTCCGACTGACCGACCCGTTCGGGTTGTGCGAGTTGACGCGGGCGTTCCCCAGCGTCGACCGACTCACCGTGATCCCGCAGGTCACCGCGCTGCCGACGGTCCGGCTGGCCAGCGAGTACGCCGGTTCGGGCGACAGCCGGGCCCGGTCGGTGGCGGTACACGGCGAGGACGATTCGGCGACCCGGGAGTACCGGCGCGGCGACGACCTGCGCCGGGTGCACTGGAAGTCGACCGCCCGCACCGGTGAGCTGATGGTGCGCCGGGAGGAGCAGCCCTGGGAGAGCCGGGCCACCGTGGTGCTCGACACCCGGGCGTACGCCCACCAGGGTGACGGGCCGACGGCCAGCTTCGAATGGGCGGTGGCGGCGACCGCGAGCGTCGCCGTACACCTGCGCGGCAGCGGTTACCGGCTGCGGCTGGTCACCGGCCTCGGCGTCGACACCGACGCCACCGAGGCCGACGGCGACGGCCTGCTGCTGGACTGTCTGGCCGACGTCACCGCCAGTCAACGCAGCGACGTCGCGACCCTGGTCGAGCAGATCCGTCGCCGGTCGGACAGTTCACTGGTGGTGGCCGTACTCGGCGCGTTGACCCTGCCGGAGGCCGAGTTGCTGGCCGGGCTGCGGGGCAACCGGTCGACCTGTATCGCGCTGCTGGTCGACAGCCACAGCTGGCTGAACCTGGGCGAGGCCGAGCGGGCCGAGGTGGCCCGGACGCAGGGGGCGGCGGCGCTGTCGCTGTTGCAGAGCGGCTGGCGGGTGATCGGAGTGAACCACGGCGACCAGTTGCCGTCGTTGTGGCCGCAACTGGCCCGTGGGCCGCAGGGCTTCGCCTGGCGGGCGGCGTTGGCCGAGACGGTAGCCGGAGGTGTCAAGTGACCGGCCGCAGACACCTGGGTCTGGTCGCCGCGGCGGCCACCCTGATGGCCGCCGCCCCGATGGGGACCATTTTCGCCAGTTGGACCTGGTTGGTGCAGTGTGCGATCACCGTCGCACTGGTGTCCGGGGCCGGCCTGCTGGCCCGGACGCTGGGCGGGCCGGCCTGGCTGCACCCGGTGGCCATGGTGGGTGCCCTGCTGCTCGGGCTGACCTGGCTGTTCCCCAGCGGCGACGAGTTCCTCGTGGTGCTGCCCTCCCCTGCGACGTTCGCCCACTTCGGCGGACTGTTCGCCCAGTCCGCGCAGGACGTGCACGCCTACGGCGTACCGGTGCCCGACGGCGACGCCCTGCTGTTCATCACCGCCCTGGGTATCGGCGCGGTCGCCGTCGTCGTCGACGTGCTGACGGTGACGTTGCGCCGGCCCGCGCTGGCCGGTCTGCCGATGCTGGCCATCTACTCGGTGCCGGTGGCGATCTACGTGGACAGTGTCCCGGCGGTGCCGTTCGTGGTGGGCGCGGTCGGCTATTTGTGGCTGCTGATGGCCGACAACGTCGACCGGGTACGCCGGTTCGGCCGACGGTTCACCGGCGACGGCCGCGACGTCGACGTGTGGGAGCCGTCACCGCTGGCCGCCGCCGGCCGTCGGCTGGCGCTGGTCGGTGTGGTCGTCGCGGTGGCGGTCCCGGTGGCGATCCCCGGGATGACCTCGGGACTGCTGACCAATCTCAGCGGTGCCGGGGTGGGCGGCACCGGCCTGGGCACCGGACCGGGTCAGGTGAACCTGTTCGCGGCGTTGAGCGGCCAGCTCAACCAGAGCGAGGTCACCGAGATGCTGCGGGTGACGACGAACGATCCGGATCCGGGGTACCTCCGGATCGGGATCGCCGACGAGATCAGCCAGGAGGGCTTCGCCAACCGGTCGCCGGGCGGACGGCCGGGGTCGGCGTTGTCGCTGCGCGACCCTCGCGAAGATCCCCGGCTGCTCACCACCGGGGTGACCCGGGAAGAGTTCGAAGCGACGGTCGAGGTCGCGCAGGGCTTCAACATGGCGTTGCTGCCGACGTACCCGGTGCCGGTGCGGATGCGCGACGTGGACGACAGTTGGGCGTACGACCGGATCGCACAGGTCGTCTTCTCCGGCCGGTCCCGGGCGCGGGGCATGACCTACGGCTTCGACTACGTCCGTTCCTCGTACACGCCGGGCGCGCTGCGCCGGTCGCAGCCGCTGCCGGCCGACGACGACCTGCGGGTACGGCTCACCGAGGTGCCGCAGGTCCCGCAGGTCACCGCCCTGGTGGCGGAGCTGACCGCAGGCGCGCGGACCGACTACGACCGGGTCCGGGCCATCTACGACCATTTCTCCCGCGACAACGGCTTCACCTACAGTCTGGCCACCGAGGGCGGCACGGCCAGCCAGGACATCGTCAACTTCCTCGACAACAAGGTCGGTTTCTGTCAGCAGTACGCGGCGGCGATGGCCTGGCTGGTCCGGGCGGCGGACATCCCGGCCCGGGTGGCGTTCGGCTTCACCAACGGCTCCCGGCAGGTGGAGAACACCTACACGTTGACCAACCTGAACCTGCACGCCTGGACCGAGGTCTACTTCGACGGGCTCGGCTGGGTGCCGTTCGATCCGACGCCGGCGGCGAGCGTGCCGGGGTCGGTGCGCTCCGAGTGGGCGCCGGACGTGGACGCCCCCGACGACGCCGGTCCGTCCGCCGGGCCGACCGCCGGGCCGACCGACGGTCCGTCGGCGGCGCCGCTGCCGCAGACCGATCCGGGCAACGTCGACCCGGGTGACGAGGGCCTGGCCGGGACGTCGACCACGCCGACCGGCCCGACGTGGCCGCTGTGGACGTTGGCGGCGGTGGCGGTCCTGCTGGCGCTGGCGGCGGTGCCGGCGGCGCGGCGGGCCACCGTACGTCGCCGACGGCTCAGCAGCACCCTGGGCGCTGCTCCCGGCGCCGTCGCCGACCCGGCGTCGGCTCCCGGCGGCGCGGCCGGCCCGGTCATGACGGTGACCGGCGCGGACGCGGGGGCGGCCCGGGAACATGCGCACGCCGCCTGGAACGAACTGATCGACACCATGGTCGATCTGCGGGTACCGGTGGACCGGTCGGAGACCCCACGGGCGACCGCCGAACGGCTCGCGGCGATCGGGGCGGTCCGCGACGGCGGGGCGACCGACGCGGTACGGCTGCTCGGCCGGGCCGAGGAGCGGGCACGGTACGCCCGGCAGCCGATGCAGGGCGGGGCGTTGGTCGAGGCGCTCGACCGGACCCGAGCGGCGTTGGCGGCGGGTGCCAACCGTCGGACCCGGCTGCTGGCCCGGCTGCTGCCGCCGTCGGTGCTGCTGCACTGGCGCGCCCAGATCACGGACACGTACGGGCGGGTGGTCGGGGTGGTCGGGCAGTGGCGCGACGCCGTCGCCCGGTTCAGCCCACGCCGGCTGTTGGCGAGCCGGCTGGGTCGCTAGTTCTCCGGCGGACCGGGCCGGACCACTTTCGGGAATCCGGCAACCTGCGGCCGGCCGGCCCGGCATAATCGCCCTCGTGCCACAGCGGCGATCCGTCGGACGCGGTCTACGGACCGGCGGGACAGTGCGCGCTCCGATCCGGGGCGCTGCTGCGGCATGCCCGATCGTGACCAGTGCCCGGGGCGGCCCGGCACCGGGCACGCCGACGCTGGGCGGCACGGCACCGGGCACGCCGACGCTGGGCAGCACGGCGGCGCTGACCCTGGTCGCGGGAACGACATCACCGCCCGGGACGGATCCGGCCCGGGCGGCAGAGCTCCGCCGGTCAGGTCAGCGGTGGCCCTCCGGCCGCTGGCGCCAACGCTCCTCCAGCCGGTCGATCAGCGATGACCGTCGTCCGCTGCGGGTCCTGCGGCTCGTCGTCCCGCCGACCACCCGCAGATCGGGTGCGCTGGACTTGCGCTGGGACTGCATGGCGAACGCCGCAGCGCCGAGCATGACCACGAAACCGGCCACGCCCAGCAGCGGCACTTTGCTCACTGTGCCGTAAACGACCAGGGCAAGGCCAATGATGATCACACCGGCAGCGACGAGCAGGCGACGCCGCGTGTGGAAACGCGGGTCGCTGGCGCGCACGGCCGAGGCGAATTTGGGGTCCTCGGCAAGCGACCGCTCGATCTGCTCGAACAGCCGCTGCTCGTGCTCCGAGAGCGGCACGGCACTCCTCCCCGGTCACCGTTGGTCGGCCCGGTCGGACCGACAGACCGTGGCAGCCAACCGGCTGCTTACCCGCAAGTCTACGAGGGGGTTCGCGGGTCGGAAAGCCGGACGACGGACCGCCTAGGTTGATTTTCCGTCCGGTGGACGTCATCACCTGGTAACAGCGTAGCCGCCCGTTCCCACTACGTCCCGTCCGCCCTTCGGCCAGCACGAGCAAACCAGCCGATCTTCCCGCGATCGGGGCGATCCACCGCGTTGCCGTCACCCGGTGGTGACCAGCAGTGGGATCGCCAGCTCCACCTCGGTCGTCCCGCCGTGGAATCCGACGAGCGCCGCCGTACCGGGTTCGGTCGCGGTGGACAGCACCACGAACCGGTCCTGGCAGGTCACCACGACGTCCCCGATGCGGGCCCGGTGTGCCGACGGCACCGGGCCGAACCAGCCCGCTTCGATCAGCGCGTCACGTTCGGCCACCTCGGCGGCCGGCCCCAGCACCCCCCGCCAGGCGGCCACCACGTCGGCCGTGGCACCCGGTCGGGTGTGCAGGTAGCGCACCCGGGGCTCACCGGCCACCACCCGTACCCCCGCCTGCAGTCGGGGGTCGGCGTCCAGATCGACCCGGTACGCCGGCCCGGCCGGCACGTTGAGCTGGCCATGGTCGGCGGTCACCAGCAGCGCCGCGTCCGACGGCAGCCCGGCGACCACCCGGCCGATCAGCCGGTCCAGCCCGGCAGCGGCCACCTGCCACTGCGGCGAGTCGACCCCGAAGACGTGGCCGGCCCGGTCGAGATCCGGGTGGTATCCGTAGACCAGTGCCGGCCCGTCGGCGGCGGCGACCGCAGCGAGCAGGCCGGCCGCCAGATCGTCGACCCCGTCGGCACCTCGGAAGGTGCCGCCCCGGTTGGCCGCGACGGTCAGCCCGCTGCCGGCGAACTCACCCCGGCTCACCACGGTGACGTCGATGCCGGCGGCCGCCGCCCGCTGCCAGCAGGTGGTCAGCGGCTGCCACGAGGTCGGGTCCGGGTCGTCGGTCCAGTGGGTGTGGGTCAGCACCCGGTCGGTGCCGGGCACCAGACTGCGGAAGCCGAGGACCCCGTGCGGGCCGGGTGGGGTGCCGGTGCCGAGGCTGACCAGGCTGGTCGGAGTGGTCGACGGGAAACCGGTGGTCAGGCGGCGGGCGTACCGGCCGGCGGCCAACTGCGCCAGGGCCGGGGCGTGTCGACCGGCGGTCGGCAGCTGGTGCCAGCCGAGGCCGTCGATCAGCAGCACGACCACCCGCCGTACGCCGGCCAGCGGGTCGGTCAGTCGCAGCTGGTCCACCGCACCGGGCACCCCGAGGACGGCGAGCACACTGGGCGCCACCTCGGCGAGGCTGGCCACGCCGTACTCGGGTCGGGCCGGGCGCAGCAGGTGCGCCGGGGTGGCCGGCGGCTCGGCGTCGCTCATGCCGTGGGGCGCCGGGCGAACAGGTGCAGCTGGGTGGCGAGGTCCTGGTAGGGCGGGTGGGCGGCGGCGGCGAGTTCCAGGTCGAGCACCGCCTGCGGGTCGCCCTCGGCGACGGCAGCCGGCAGCAGATCGGCCAGTACGCGTACCCCATGGGTCTGTTCGACCTGGAGCCCGGCGGCGACGAGCAGCGCGACGGCGCTGGCCGCGTCGTAGCGGCGGCGCAGGGTGTCGCGCGGGCCGGCGGTGCCCTGCGGGTCGGTCAGCAGCGCGGCGGCGAGGTCCAGGTGACCGTTGACCGCCCGGGCCAGCACGGCGGCGGCCCGGCCGGCGACCAGGACGCTGGCCGCGCCGCCGGGGCGCAGCGCGGCGGCCAGGGACTCGACCACCCGGGCCGGATCGTCGACCACCTCAAGCACGGCGTGGCACAGCACCAGGTCGGCGCTGGCCGGCGCGATCAGGTCGCCGAGCGCGTCACCGTCGCCCTGCACGGCCCGGATCCGCTCGGCGACGCCCGCCTCGGCGGCGCGGCGGGTCAGGGCGGCCAGGGCGTCCGGGCTGGCGTCGACGACGGTGACCTGATGGCCGGCTTCGGCCAGCGGTACGGCGAACCCGCCGGTGCCGCCGCCGACGTCGACGACGGTGAGGGTGCGGTCACGGTGGCGGTCCAGCTCCTGCCGCAGCACGGACCAGACGACGGCGGTCCGGGGGCTGACTGTCGGGCCGCTCGGGATGTGTGTGCGCTCCACCCGCGCGAGCCTATCGGCCGGCACCGCCGGCGCGCCCGGCGCGGCCCGCCGGTCGACCGTCCGCCGCCGACCCACTCCGGTCGCCGGCTCATTCCGCCCGCCGGTACTGCGCGATTGACGGTATATCGGATTGCGCAGTAGTCTGCACACCGTGGATACCACCCAGCTTCTCAAAGGGGTGCTCGACCTCGCCGTCCTCGCCGTGCTGCGGCACGACGACGGCTACGGCTACGACATCCTGCGCCGGCTGCGCACCGCCGGATTGACGGAGGTCGGTGATGCCTCGGTCTACGGCACGCTGCGCAGGCTGTTCCAGGCCGGCCTGCTCACCACCTACGTGGTCCCGTCCGAGGAAGGGCCGCACCGCAAGTACTACTCACTCAACTCCGCCGGCCGCGACCAGCTGACCCGCTCGGGTAAGAACTGGCGCGACTTCGCCGCGACCATGGACGACCTGCTCGACGATCGGGGGGTGGCGGCGTGAACGCCACGACGCAGATGGAGATCACGCGCTACGTCGAGCAGGTCCGGGCCGCCCTGGCGGACCTGCCGACGACGGTCCGCGACGAGCTGCTCGAAGATCTACCCGAGCATCTGGCCGAGGTGCTGGCCGAAGGCGACGGCACGCTCGTCGACCGACTCGGCGACCCGACGGAGTACGCGGCGGAGCTGCGCGCCAGCGCCGCGTTGGACACCCCTGCGACGACGCCGGGGTTCGGCCACCGGGTAACCGCCGCCTGGCAGAGCGCCCGCAGCCGGCTGGGCCGGGCCGACCACCGCGTCGGGCCGCTGCTCGGCTACGGCACCGCCAGCGAATTCCTGCGACTCTTGCGCCCCGCCTGGTGGGTGCTACGCGGCTACCTCGCCGCGATGCTCTTCGCCTACCTCACCTCCGGCAACCCGCCCGGGCTCTTCCCCCGGCCGGGCGGCAGCCTCGTCATCGGTTTCCTGGCCCTCGTCGGCTTCGTGATCGGCTCGGTCTGGCTCGGCCGCCGCCAGGCCGGGTTGACCCGGTGGCCCCGCCGGACGCTCACCGCCGCGACCGCCATCATGCTGATCTTCGGTGCGGTCACCGTGGCGGAGGTCGACGGCCGGTCCCGCAGCAGCACCCCCGGGCCGGTCTACTACCAGCACGATCCGTACCCGCAGATGCTGGACGTGTACGTCTACGACGGTCAGGGGCGGCTCGTCGAAGGCGCCCGACTGTTCGACGAGAACGGCCAACCGATCTCCCTCGGCGATCCGTACCGGTGCGTAGAATCCGTCGGCGACCTGGACTTCTACTCACAGGACGGGCAACCCGTCCCGCCCCCCGCGCCCAGGTACGAACCGCAGTACGTCTACCCGTTCTGCCCCGAGCTGGCACCGTTCAGACTGCCTGTCTCCACCCCGACGCCGTCGGCACCGGTGCGGATGGCGCCGAGCGACCTTCCGTTGACCCCGCTGACCCCGACGCCCGACCCCTCGGAGCCCGCCGCCGAGCCATCAGCGCCGGCGGCCGACCCGACGGTCAGCGGAAGTCCCGGGACGCCGGACTGACCGGGGTGGTGACCGCGTCCAGCCGGTCGGCGACCAGGTTGAGCACCCCTTCGGCCTTCTCCAGCCGGCCCCGCACCAGCAGCGCGGCACTGCTGCGGGCCACCGTCCGGTAGCGCAGCCACAGCCCGGGTGAGCAGGTCACGTTGAGCATCCCGGTCTCGTCCTCCAGATTGACGAACGTCACCCCACCGGCGGTCGCCGGGCGCTGCCGGTGGGTGACGATGCCGCCGACCCGGACCCGGGTGCCGGCGTCGACCCGGCCCAGCTCGGCGATCGGCACCGCCCCGGCGGCGGCCAGCCGGTCCCGGACGAACCGCACCGGGTGGGTGTCCGGCGACAGCCCGGTGGCCCACACGTCGGCCATCAACGCGTCGACCTCGTCCAGACCGGGCAGGGTCGGCGCGGCGACGCCGACGGCGACGCCGGGCAGCCGGTCGGCACGTTCCTGCGCGGCGGCCCCGGCCCCCCACAGCGCCTGCCGGCGGGTCAACCCGAAACAGGCGAACGCGTCGGCGGTGGCCAGCACCTCCAGCTGGGCGGCGGTCAGCCCGACCCGGCGGGCCAGGTCCGACATGTCCTGGTACGGCCCACGCGCGGCCCGCTCGTCCTCGATCCGCTGCGCCAGGTCGTCACCGATGCCGCGTACCGCCGACAGGCCGAGGCGCACCTGCGGGCCGCCGACCCCCCACTGGTGCGGCGGCTCCCCCGGCGCGCCACCCCACCGGGTGCGGGCGTCGACGACCAGGGTGGCCGCCGCGCCGCTGGCGTTGACGTCCGGCCGGTGCACCCGCACCCCGTGCCGGCGGGCGTCGTCAACCAGGGTCTGCGGCGAGTAGAACCCCATCGGCTGGGCGTTGAGCAGCGCGGCCAGGAACGGGGCCGGGTGGTAGCGCTTGAGCCAGGCGCTGGCGTACACCAGGTAGGCGAAGCTCATCGCGTGACTCTCCGGGAACCCGAAGCTGGCGAACGCGCTCAGCTTCACGTACAGGTCGTCGGCCAGCTCACCGGTGATGCCCCGGCCGGCCATCCCGGCGTACAGCCGGTCGCGGATCGCGGCCATCCGAGACGCCGACCGTTTCGACCCCATCGCCCGGCGCAGCTGGTCGGCGCCGGCGGCGTCGAAGCCGGCCAGGTCGATCGCCAACTGCATCAGCTGCTCCTGGAACAGCGGCACCCCGAGGGTCTTCTCCAGCGCGTTGCGCATCAGCGGATGCGGGTAGGTCACCGGCTCCTGGCCGTTGCGCCGACGGATGTACGGGTGCACCGAGCCGCCCTGGATCGGGCCGGGCCGGATCAACGCCACCTCGACGACCAGGTCGTAGAAGCAGGTCGGTTTCAGCCGGGGCAGGGTGGCCATCTGGGCGCGGCTCTCCACCTGGAACACCCCGACCGAGTCGGCCCGGCACAGCATCGCGTACACCTCGGGGTCGTCCAGCGACATGGCGCTCAGGTCCAGTTCGGAGCCGATCAGGTCGTGCGCGTCGTGCAGCGCGGTGAGCATGCCGAGCCCGAGCAGGTCGAACTTGACCAGGCCGACGCTGGCGCAGTCGTCCTTGTCCCACTGCAGCACGGTGCGCCCCGGCATCCGGGCCCACTCCACCGGGCAGACCTCGATCACCGGCCGGTCGCAGATCACCATCCCGCCGGAGTGCACGCCCAGGTGCCGGGGGAAGGTCTGCAGCTCGTCGGCGTACGCCACCACCTGCGCCGGAATGTCCGGCCCGGCGGCCGCGACCGCACCGTAGTGGTCGATCTGCTTGCTCCAGGCGTCCTGCTGGCCGGGTGAGAACCCGAACGCGCGGGCCACGTCACGCACCGCCGACCGGGGCCGGTACGAGATCACGTTGGCCACCTGGGCGGTGTGTTCCCGGCCGTAGCGGCGGTACACGTACTGGATGACCTCCTCGCGGCGACCGGACTCGATGTCGACGTCGATGTCCGGCGGGCCGTCGCGTTCCGGGGCGAGGAACCGCTCGAACAGCAGCCGGTGGCGGACCGCGTCGACGTTGGTGATCCGCAGCGCGTAGCAGACCGCCGAGTTGGCCGCCGACCCCCGCCCCTGGCAGTAGATGTCCTGCTCACGGCAGAACGCCACGATGTCGTGCACGACCAGGAAGTAGCCGGGGAAGTCCAGCTTGTCGATCATGTCGAGTTCGTGGTCGAGCTGCCGGTACGCCTCCGGGTGGGCCTCGCGGGGGCCGTACCGTTCCAGCGCGCCCCGCCAGGTCAGCTCCCGCAGCCAGCTCATCTCGGTGTGCCCGGCCGGCACCGGATGGTCCGGCAGCCGGGGGGCGACCAGCTGCAGGTCGAAGGCGAGCTCGGCGCCGTAGCCGGCGGCCCGCGCCACCGCACCCGGGTAGCCGGCGAACCGGGCCGCCATCTCCGCCCCGGAGCGCAGGTGGGCGGTGCCGGCGGCGGGCAGCCAGCCGTCGATGTCGTCCAGGCCGCGTCGGGCCCGGATCGCGGCCAGCACGGCGGCCATCCGGTGCCGCGCCGGCGCGGCGTAGTGCACGTTGCCGCTGGCCACCGTCGGCAGGCCCCGGCCGTGGGCGAGCGCAGCGAGGGCGTCGTTGCGGTCGCCGTCGGACGGATCGCCGTGGTCGGTCAACTCGACCGCGACGCCGTCCGCGCCGAAAAGCGCCACCAGCCGGTCCAGCTCCGCGCCGGCGGCGGCCACCCCACCGGTACGCAGTGCCGCCGGCACCGGCCCTTTGCGGCACCCGGTGAGCACCAGTACGTGGTCCCGCAGCTCGGCGGCGACCTGCTCCAGGGTGCCGTAGTCGGGTCGGCCCTTCTCCCCGCCGCGCAGCTGCGCCCGGGAGATGACGCGGGCCAGCCGGGCGTACCCGGCCGGGCCACGGGCCAGCGCCAGCAGGTGCCGCCCGGCCGGGTCCGGCTCCCCGGTACGCGGCACCGCCCGCCGGTCGCTCTGCTGATCCCCGGCGGTGAGGGACAGCTCGGCTCCGAACACCGTCGCCAGCCCGTGGGCGGCGGCCGCCTCGGCGAAGCGGACCACCCCGTAGAAGCCGTCGTGGTCGGTGACGGCCAGCGCGGTCAGCCCCAGCCGGACCGCCTCTTCGACCAGCTCCTCCGGGTGGCTGGCCCCGTCGAGAAAGCTGAAGTTGCTGTGGCAGTGCAGTTCGGCGTACGGCGTGACCGGCCCGGCCCCGACGGCGTCCGGCGGCACGAGTGGCACCGGTGGCGGCACGTACGGTGCCCGTTTACGGGTCCAGCCGGGCGCGTCGCCGCCGTCGCCGTCGACCGCGAGCGGGTCGACCACCATCGGGTCGTCAGTCATAGATGGCCTCCACCACCCATCGCCCGTCGGCGCGGGCGATCAGCAGGGCGCTGCCGTCGGCCAGGGCGACCTGGAACCGGGCCCGCCGGCGGGCCTCGGCCGGCGCCCACCAGCGTTCGTCGATCGGCCACGGGCCGGCCCAGCCGGTGACGTCGACCGGGGCGGCGGAGTCGACGGCCAACCGGGCCGGTACGGCGCTGAGCGTCAGCCGGGCGTCGACGGTGACCGGGGCACCGGTCGCGTCGTACACCTCGGCGGGCAGCGGGGCGGGCAGCACGATCGCCGGGGCCGGTGGCGGCAGCCGACCCGGCCAGGGCGGTTCGCCGGGGCGGGCCGGCACCCGTTCGTCGCCCCACGGGACGAAGCGGACCTGGTCGACCGGGGACCGGCCGCCGCCGGGCACGGCGGTCAGCACCGACTCCGGGCCGAGCAGGCCCTGCACCCGGCTGAGCGCCCGGTGCGCGCGGGCCCGTTCCTCGCCGGTCCCACCCCACAGACCGGGCTGCAGCGCGGTCTGGGCGAGCACCCCGTCGGGGATCAGCCGCAGCCGGATGATCCCGGCGGTCGGCGCCGGCGGTAGCGCGGCGTCGCCGGCACCCGGCCGGCGGGCGGTGGCACCGGTCAGCCAGCCGTCGAGCTGCCAGCGCAGCCGGTCGGCGATCGCGGCGGCGGTGAGCACACCGTCGTGCCGCCAGACCCGGTGCAGTTCCTGGCCGTGCGCGGTGACCGCGTCGATGCCGAGCCGGGTGCAGGCCAGGCCGTGCCCGGCGAGCCGCTCGTGCAGCTGTTCGGCCAGGGCACGGGCGGCGAACGCCGCCACGTCGACCCGGTCGAGCGGGTCGTCGTAGTCGGCGGTGACGGCCAGGTCCGGTGGCGGTCGGCGGGGGGTGAACGGCTGTTCGTCACGGCCGGTGGCCAGCCGGTGGGCCAGGGCCGCGTCCGGACCGAACCGGGCGAGTACGTCCCGGGCCGGCAGGGCGGCGAAGTCGCCGAGGGTACGCAGGCCGAGCCGGCGCAGCAGGTCGGCCAGGTCGGGTCGGCCGAGTACCCGTAGCGGCAGGCCGGCCAGGAACGTCGCGCTGGCGCCGGGGTCGACGATCCGGCCGACCCGGGCGGCCAGCCCGGCGGCGAAGCTGCCGTCGGCGACCCCCACCTGGCATTCGACCTCGCAGCTCTGCGCGACGTGTTCGACGATCTGCTCGGCCGCCCGGTCCTCGCCGCCGAAGTAGCGGGCCGGGCCACGGGCGGCGACCATGCATGCTCCGGCGCGGAGCACCTCGACACCGGCCACGATCTGCTCGACGGCGGTGACGACCGGTTCGAACGCCCGCGCGTCGCGGGACGGGTCGTGGTCGACCACGGTGAGGCCGGGGCAGCGGCTCTGCGCCTCCCGACGGCGCAGTCCCGGGTGTACGCCGTCGGCCCGGGCGGCGGTCGAACAGGCGATCACCCGGTTGGCGTGCAGCACCGCCACCGGTGCGGTGGCCGGCACCCCGTCGACGATCTCGGCGGCGGTCACCGGCCAGTCCGGGCACCAGAGCACCATGGCCCGGGTGGCGGCCCCGTCGGTGCGGCTCGTCCCACCCGCACCACGGTCGGCCCGGGGGCGGCTCATCCCCGCCGTACCACGGTCAGCTCCGGCCGCCCCGACCGGCGCGGCGGACCGGCCGGGACCGGCGATGCGGTGGCGGTGCCGGGCAGCCAGACCTGCACCTGCCGGGGTCGGCTCATCGCGCCCCGGCCCCGGGCGGCGATCACCATCTCCCGGCGGCGCAGCCGCCCCCGACCCGAGCCGAGCCCTTCCCACCGGCCGCGTACCACCTGCAGGGTCACGTCGGCGGCGTCCCACCGGCCGCAGGGCACCAGCACGCAGCCCCGCTGTCGGGCGCGGGCGGCGAGCCGGCCGGTGACCTGCGGCGTCACGGCGGCGGGGGCGGCGACGACCACCACGTCCACACCGTCGATCAGCGCGGCGACCACCGTCGGCCAGTCCGGGCCGGGGTGCGGGACCAGCGCCAGCCGGTCCAGGGCGATGCCCAGCTCGGCGGCGGCGCCCGCGCCCAGCGCCGGCACCCCGACGACGGCGCACCACAGGCCGGCCCGGGACACCTCGGCGAGCAGGGCCAGCAGCAGGGAGGTGGCACCGAGCCGGGCCGACCGGTGCGGCAGGACGTTGACGGTGGAGCCCCGGCGCAGGCCGCGCCCGGGGAGCAGGCCGGTCAACGGGGCCGGCACCGGCAACGCCCGGTCGATGCCGGGTGCCGGCCCGGTGTCTGACGCCGGCCCGGTGCCCGGTGCTGCCGCGCTACCGGGTGCCAGCGCGGTGCCGGGGGCTGTCGCGGTGTCGGCGGGGTACGCCGCGACGGTCGCCCCGGCCAGGGCGCTCGCCGGACGGACCAGCCCGGCGGCGACCGCCGCCAACGCCGCCGTCCCGGCCACCATCCGCCCCGCCATCTCTGCCTCTCCCCCGTGTTCTCGTCCGTACGTGGTACGCGCGCGTCGTCCGCCGCCGGCACCACGGATGCCGGCGGCGGGGTGTCGCGTCAGTTAGGTCAGGCGGCCAGCCCGTCGAGGGCGGGTTGGCTGGCCACTCCGAGGGTGTCTTCGACCAGACAGACGAACTCCGTGGCGGCGCGCAGCAGGTCGTCGGCTTCCCGGGCGGTGACCACCCGGGGGATGCCGGCTTCGGCGGCGGCCCGTTTGCTCGCGCCGGCGGCGAAGAAGGTGGCCCACTCGGTCAGCTCGGGGGCGACCATCAGCAGCAGGGTCCAGACACTGGTGACCCGGTGGCGGCGGGTCGGCGCCGGCCGGGCGCGGGCGGCGAGCATCGCCGCTGCGGCCCGCAGCGCCGCCAGGTGGGCCGCCGCGTAGCGCAGCCCGTCGGGGCGGGTGGCGGCCGCCTCGGTCAGCCCGTGCCGGGCGAGAGCGAGCAGCTGAGCCGGGGTGCGGTTGGGCAGCAGGTGCGCCGGCACCATGGGTGCCTGCGGGCTCGGGCTGGTCGGCATGGGTCACTCCTCCACGCGTGTCACCTGTCGGGTGCCCGCCCACGGAGGAAGACGTCGGACGGGGCGTCGCCGGTGCGGATACGGATGCTTCCCCACACCGCATCCGCACCGGCGATGCTGGCGGGGTCCGTTGCCCGCCGCCCGGGGGTCGGGGGCGGCGGGCAACGGTCCTGCCTTGTGGCGCTGGACCCGCGAAAGTCCAGTGCCGGGGTGTGCGGCTCGCGGCGCCGCACTGCCGGGACTCGCGCCGCGAATCGCTCCTCCCGGCTGGTCAGGACGGGGAGCCCGAGGGCGGGACTGTCGCGGACCGGCGGACCCGACCAGCGGCAGCACCTTTGCCGAACACCCGTTTATCGAACACCCGTTCTAACCACTTCTCACAGTACACCCTGCCGCCGACAAAAACGCAACGTCGGACACGCCGCTGGCCGGGTCCCCCGCGGGGGACCCGGCCAGCGCACCTGTCACCAATCAGGAGGAGTAGCCACGCGCGGCGACCCAGTCAGCCAGCGCGTCGAGGTCCATCCAGTACTCCTGGCCCTCGAAGTACGGGTCGGCGATCTTCACCGTGTCACCACCGTCGCGGTAACCGGTCACCGTCAGGTAGTGCCCACCCTCGTACGAGTGCGCCACCCCGTCGACGTCGGTCGCCGTACCCATGATGTTCGCGACCACGGCCCGGTCGTCGTCCACGGCCTCACGCACGTCGGCCCGCAGCTTCTCCACGTGCTCCGGCTTGGCGGCGTCCGCGCCGATCGCGGTCGTCTCGTACTCGTCGTCACCGGTCATCTCGTTGAGCACCCGGGTCGTCTCCTCGGCCGAGTCGGTGCCGGCCTCGGTCGTACCCAGCTTGCCCGCCACCTCGTCCTGTGACGGGGCCTTGCCCTGCGCGGTCAACGCGATCCGCGTCGCCGCCGGGCCGCAGTAGTAGAAGTTCGGCTGCGCCTCGTACTGCACCCGCACCTCACGCGCACCACCGTCGGCGGCACCCGGGCCAGCAGCCTGCGCCGCAACGGCGGGAGCGGCC
The DNA here is from genome assembly GCF_030345095.1 of Solwaraspora sp. WMMA2056. Lineage (NCBI taxonomy): Bacteria > Bacillati > Actinomycetota > Actinomycetes > Micromonosporales > Micromonosporaceae > Solwaraspora > Solwaraspora sp. WMMA2056. The sequence continues at coordinate 3,523,073 of NZ_CP128360.1, read as the reverse complement.
ACGACACCACCAGCGGTCAGCAGACCGGCAACGGACAGCAGAGACTTACGGAAGATCGTGTTCATGGCAGAATCTCCGTTCCGAGGGGGATGAACCGGACACCGATCCCACGCGGGCGATGAACGGTCACGAACGGGACAGAACAGAACACGTACCAGAAAGTCGAGAGAACGACGCCGTCGACCGGGCTACCGGCCTTCTGCGCGGCGCGACCATGTACAACCGCGTCGACCGGCCGATCATTCCCCGCCCGCCGGACCCGACGGGCCGGAGCGTCGACCAACCACATGGTCACCGGCACATGGCCACCATCGCCACATGGTCACCGTCCGTCACGAAGCGCGAACGGAATACCACGTCAGACGATATACCTCACGGGAATGATTATTCCTCACAGGTATACCGCTCGACCGCAAGTGCCGGTCCGCCGGGGCGGGTGGGCGGCACGGGCAAGCCGGCCCGGGCACGACGATCGTTGTGCGCTACTCGGTCCAACGCCGGGATCCAACGCCGCCCGGCCGGCCGATGTTCCCCCGAGCCCGGGTGCCTCGGACGCCCGCCGGACCCCGGTCAGTCGCCCGGCTTCTTCCACAGCACGTACTCCAGCTGCAGCGGGCCCTGCTCACCGTCGACCGACGTGCGCTGGGTGAGGGTGCCGTACCGGCCGTCGCTGGTCCGGATGCAGTAGACCGGAAACAGCCGCCGCCACCGGTTGCCGCTGAACATGCCCTGGACGACCTCCTCGTCGTTCCAGGCCGAATCGGGCAGCGACGAGCAGCCGCCGAGGGTGGGCGTACCTTCGTTCCAGTCTGCGGCCTGTGCGCCGTTACGCAACGCGGCCTGGCCGCCGGTCAGCGAACTCCAGGTGCCGGCGAACCGGGGCTCCACCAGATCCACCGCCGCAGCGAACTCCGGATCCTGCTCCGGGTCGCCGAACCGCCCGGTATCGAGGTCGTAGTGCAGATCGTCACCGGTGAAGACGAGCCGGTCACCGGCGTACACCGGTTCGCTGTCCAGCGCGTCGGTGATCACGAGCGTGGAGTCGACGGTCGGGTCGGCGGTGATGGTGATCCGGTTCTGTTCGATCTCGGTGACGAACCGCCCGTCCATGTCGATCCGCAACTTGCGGGTGGTGTCGATCCGGAAGACACTCACCCGCTGCGTACCGTCGATCGTCTGGTTGATCATCAGATAGGTGGCGTCCTGGTCGGCAGCCTGCTCGCGGGCCGCCTCCTCGGTGGCGTAGATGCCGACCTCGGCGACGATCCGGTACGGCGCCGGCAACGCCGCCACCGACTCCTTGGCGATCTCGACGACGATCGGCATGACCGCCTCCTCGAAGGCGGCCAACCGTTCGTCGTCGCCGCAGCCGGCGACGGCGGTCACCGTGACGACGGACGCGACGATCCCGGCCACCGCCCGGACCCACCGGCCCGACCCGAGACCTCCGTACGGCCACGATCGTCCCGTTCGCTGCACGCGCACCTACCGCCTCTCCGACCACACCGGCACCGACCTGCCGATTCGCTGATCATGGTGAGGTGACCGCGCAAGGTCAACGCCCGGTCGGGCGCGGCAAGCGGCCGCCCGGTCAGCTCAACCGGCCCACCATCGCGATGTCGAGGGCCGCCGACCGGACGTCCGGCTCCGGATGGCGGCGCAGCCGGTGCAGCGGCGACCGCCACGGCGTCGACCAGCCGTACCGGTCACCGGCCCGGACCAGCGCCACCGCGAACAACCCGCCGGCCAGGTCACCCCGGTCGGCGAGCGCCCCGACGACGGCGGTCAGCACCGCCGGCTCCCAGCTGCCCTCGGCGCGGCGGACCTGGTCGGTCAACGTCTCGGCGAGCCGGCCGGCGAGCACCGGACGGTCGGCGACCAGATCGGCGAGCGCGGCCAACTCGGCGACGACCGGGGTCGCGGTCGGTGCGGCCAGCGGCACCAGGTGGGCGAGCAGCCGGGCCGTCTGCGGGGTCAAATCGGCAAAACCGGCGAGGGTACGCGCGGCGGCCCGCACCGCCGTCCGGTCGGTCTGCGGGTCGGCGTCGCGGCACCAGCGCGCCGCCGCGTCGACGATCCGGTCGAGGCGGCGCCGGGCCGGCCGGTCCCCCGCCGGGTCACCCGGTCGGTCGTCGACGCGGTCCAGCCGGGCCAGCGCGGCCACCGCGACCACCAACGGCGACCGGTCGCCCGCCTGCGGTGATCCGTCGGCTGCCGCTGTCGCTCCGTCGAGCAGCCGGATCACCACCTGCATCGCCGACGCCCACCGGTACGGGTCGTCCAGGTCGGTCAGGGCGGTGACGGTCAACCCGGTCAGGTCGGGTGCCCAGCGGGCCCAGACCGGCAACGCCACCCAGGCCAGCCGGGCCGCTTCCGGATCAGGGTTGCCGGTGGCGGCCACGACCAGGGCGGCGTACCGAGGACGGTCCGACTCGGCGATCGTCGACGGTGCCGCGTCCAGCAGTGCCGACACCTCGCCCCGCGACGGCGCCGCCGAATCGGGCCGGCCGACACCAGCCGCCCCGGCCAGGATCGCCCAGCTGGCCGGCACGTCGGGCCGCTGCCGGGCGGCGGCGACCGCGGCGGCCCGCACGTCGGGGTGCTGGTCCACCCGCCGGTACGCCGCGCTGACCACGTCGAACGCCTCCGGCGGGCCGTACCGGGCGAGCAGCCGCAGCGCCTGCTTGCGGCTGGTCACCTTGCCGGTGCCGAGGGCCACGTCGGTCAGGGTGGCGACCAGCGTCGACGGTGCCACGAGCCGGGCGGTACGGCCGGCCGCGTAGACGGCGACCCGGGCCCGGTCGTCGTCGACGTGCCGCAGCAGCACCGGCAGCGCCTCGTCCGGCCGGTCGGTCCAGGCCAGCGCGGCCAGCGCCGCCTCGGCGAGGGTGACGTCCGCCGCGTCGAGATACCGGGTGACGACCGCCCGGCCGGCACCGGGCACCGGGGCGGCGGAGCTGATCGCCCGTACCCGATGGTGTTTGGCCATGCTCCGGTCGGCGGCGATCGACGCCAGCAGGTCGGCGTACGCCTGCTGGTGGCGGGGCAGCCACCGGGCGACCCGGTGCGCCGGGCCGGGCACCCAGCGGGCACCGGCGGAGAGGAACTTGCCGGTCCGCTTACCGGGCGGCGTGGTGAACACCTCGTCGAGCAGGTCGGTGCGGCGGGTGCAGATCGCCTGCCACACCTCGTGAACCTCCACCGTGGACGCATCGACGGCGAGCACCTCGCCGACCCGGTCGGCCCGGGTCGCCGGGTCGGCCAGCCACAGCGTCACCGCCCGGCGGAACACCGACGACACCACGCCGGGGTGGATCGCCCGGCGCAGCAGCCGCTGCAGGTGCGGCAGCCGCCAGGCGCGCCGACCGAGCGACCAGGCGACGGCGAACAGCGGCTCGTACCGGTCCCGGGCCGCCGCGCCCTCGATCCACGGTGCGATCCGGGTGAACAGGTCGTGCTCCTGGCCCCGGCGCAGCACCTGGTCGAGCCGGCCGAGGAACGGCAGTTGCCGGCCGTCGTACAGCGTGTCGAAGGTCTGCAGCGCCCAGCCGACCAGCGCCGGGTCGGCTACGTGCCGGCGCAGCACCTGCCCGGCCAGCCCGCCGATCGCGGTCAGACTGGCCGACGAGGTGTCCCGGGCGGCCACCGCCTGGGTGACGACGTCGGTCAGCGCCGGCACTATCGCCGGCGTGAGCAGGCCGACGACCTGCGACAGCGCGGTGAACGCGCGGGCCCGTACCGGGTCCTGGTCGTTGCGCAGCCGGCGCAGCTGTTCGACGGCGGCGACGACGGCCGCCGGGTCGCCACTGCGCCCGGCGGCGTCCAGCAGCAGCGCGTAGCCGGTGCCCCGGGCGGTGGCGTCCGCGCGCCGGGCCGCCGTGACCAGCGCCGACTCCGCCACGGCCCAGGGCAGGAACGCGGTGTACGTCAGCGTCCAGTCCTCGCTGGCCCGGACCCGGTCCAGGTCGAGTATCCGGCGGACCTCCCGGTGCTGCCAGTGGCGGGGCAGCACGGTCAACAGTTGCTCCGACAGCAGCACGTCGGCGGTGTCCACATCGGCCGTCACCGCGTCGTACAGCTCGCCCCGACGGGCCGGGGCCAGCGCGGCGAGCAGCCGGGCGAAGGCACGGTCGGTGCCGCGCAGCCGTACCCCGAGCGGCACCAGGTCGGTCAGGTCGGCGTCGCGCAGCCGGTACAGCAGGCCGGACGGCAACGGCCGGCCGCGCAGCCAGCCGGCCCGCGCCGGGGCGGTGAGCAGCCGCAGGGTCCGGGCCGGATCCGCGCCGGCCAGTACGCCGTACGCGGTCGTCGCGCCGGGCAGGCTGGTCGTCGGGGCGTACCGCTCCAGCAGGTCGAACACCCGCGTCGGATGCCGCTGCGCGGTGTGCAGCACGGCGTCGTCCCAGTCGTGCCACCAGTCGTCGCGGGCGGCACCGGACCGGGCGGCGAGTTGCGTCTGCGCGAAGTCGAGCAGCACGGTGGGGTGCCGGCGGGCCAGCGCGGTGCCGTTGGCGATGGCGTACGACAGCTCTGGCAGCAGCCGGGCGACGGTGTCCGCGCCGCAGGCGGGCAGCAGGACCGCGGCTTCGCCGTCGCCGTACCGGGCGCGGACCGGGTCGATCAGCGCGTCGGCGAGGTCGGCGCGGCGGGCCGCCCGCAGCGTCCGGTACGCGGTGCGCCGCAGGTCGGCCGGGGCATCGTGCAGCAGCGCCGCCACCTCGGCGGGGTCGGCCCAGCTGGAGCGCAGGTACGCGGTGACCGCGACCGCCCGCAGCCGGCGGTCCGGGTCGACGAACCCGGCCCGCACCGTCGCCCGGTCGTCGACGATCACCGCCATGGTGAGCCCGAGGAACCGCTGGTGGGCGTCGCCGCGCGCCAGCTCGGCGAGTACGGCGGGCAGGTTCCCGGCGGCGGCCAGTCGGCGGGCGTGTCCGGCCAGGGCGGACATCCGGGCCCGGTGGGTCAGCGGGTCGAGTGCGGCGAGCAGTTCGGCGGTGGGGTGCGGCACCGGATGATCGTCCCAGCCGCCGGCAACCGGATATCCGTCAGCGACATCGATCTGCGGCGGGACCTGGACCCCTATGTAGATGTCCGAGTATGCTGCCGGTATGACGCGACCGGTCCAGATCACCACCGGGGTGGCCCGGGTGTTGGCGGCACTGCTCGACGACCCCGGCACCGGCCGCTACGGCCTGGAGCTGATGCGGGCCACCGGGCAGCCCAGCGGCACCCTCTACCCGATCCTCAACCGGCTCCTGGCCGCCGGCTGGGTGTACGCGCAGTGGGAGCAGATCGACCCGGTGGCCGAAGGCCGCCCGGCCCGGCGCTACTACCAGCTCACCCCGGACGGCCTGGCCGCCGCCCGCACCGAGCTGGCCGCGCTCTACGCCACGCTGCGCCCGCACGCACCCGGGCACGCCGACCCGGCCACCGGCCGACCCGGCACCGTCTCCCCCGAACCCGCGTGACCAGCATGCTGAGCCGGCTGGTCCACCGGGCGTTCGTCGTCGCGGCCCGCCGCTGGCCGGCCGCCGACCGCGACGAACTGATCCGCGAATGGCTCGCCGAGTCGTACATGCTCGGTCACGAACCGGGAGTTCCCGTGCCGGTGCGCGCCTGGCGGCAGGTCCGGTTCGCGGCCAGCCTCGTCTGCGCCAGGCGATCCGGGATCGACTCCGTCAGCGCGGTCCCGGTCGACCGAGTCGAGCGGACCGCGCTGCACGTCGTCGCACTGTTCCTCGCCCCGCTGGCGGCGGCCATCCTGACCATCCTCGCCAACGGACCACTGTGGATGGCCACCAGCACCGGCGACGACCTGCCGTCGGTCCTGACCCTGCTCCACCGCGCCGGGCACGTCGCCGCCGGGATCGGCTGCGGCGTACTGCTCGCCGACCGGATGCGCCGACGGCGGGGAGCACCAGTCAGCGGGCCGTGGTGCGTCGCCGCGACGATCCCGGTGCTGGCCGGGCTGATCGTCGCCGGATCGGCCGTACGCCACCTGGCGATCACCCTCACCGGACCGACAGTTACTGCCGCCGGCACCGGTCCGGCGGGCACCGACGTGGGCACAGCAGTCGTCGCCGGGACGCTGATCCCGTTGACCGTCGTGGTGGCGACCCTCGCCCGCCGCGCCACCCGGTGGGCGCTCGCCGCCGCCGTACCGGGCACCGCCGCCATCACACTGACCGCGACCGTGCTCGTCGCCGGGCCGGCCGGAGCGCAGACACCGTTGCCGATCCCGCCGGGAATCCTGCTCGGCACCGTCGCGCTGTCCCTGGCGTACACGGTGCGGGCGGTCCGGCCACGACCGCCGACGCCGCCGCGACCACGTCCGACCCCGGCCCCACGCCTGCTGGTGGCGACGGTGCCGGTCATCGGTGGCGGACTGATCGTCGCCTACCTGTTCACCCCGTACGGCTGGTGGGCGACGCTGCCCACACCGGTCGTCACGGTCGCCACCCTCGCCACGAACGCGTTCTGTTTCGCCGTGGCGCACTGGGTGGTCGTCCGGATCCCGGCGAGCCGGCCCGACCCGAGCTGGCCGGAGGTCGTTCGCGGTCAGCCGGAGTCCGGCCCGCTGCGCCGGTCCTGGCGGGAGATCCTCGCCTGGGGCGGCGCGGCGGGCGCGGCGATCGGCTGGGCGGTGGCCCTCGCCTACCTGACCCCGAACATCGGGCTGCAGACGCCATGGCCGCACACCGACGCGGCGCCGGCCGGCTGGGCCGAGTGGGACACCTCGACCGGCCGGGTCTGGATGCAGGATCTGCAGATGTACGCCATCTGCTGCGTCGCGGTGTGTCTGGCGGCCGCCGCCGCGTACCGGCGCGCCTCGCTGCTGCCCGCGCTGGCCAGCCCGGTCGTGCTGCTCGCCGCCACCGTCGGGGTGGTCCGGTCCGGTTGGCACACCCCGGTCGCGCTGCCCTGGCTGGCCGCCGGGGCGCTGCTGCTCACGATCGCGGCGTGGTGGGCGACCGATCACCTCGCCCCCACCCGTCGACGCACCCCGGAACGCGACATGTTGCTGATCGCGCGGCTCGCCGTGCTGGCCGCGTTCCTGGTCCCGGGAAACTACCTCTACGGCGTCTTTCTCAGCGACGGGCCACCGGTCCCGGTGGTGGCGCTGACCGTGACCGTCGGCCTGTCGACCGTACTGGCGATCGTCGCCAGTGCCGCGGTGACCGCGTCCTCGGCGCGGACCCCGATCAGGACGCTGCCCGAGACCACCGCGGCGGCCTGGTCGCTCACCGTCGGCGCCGGCGCGGCCGTGTTCAGTACGGCGCTGTTCAGCGGCGCCACGACGGCGTCGCCGGTCAGCTACGTCCTGCTGGCCGTCGCGCCGGCGCTGGCAGTGCCGGCCGCCGCGCTGACCATCGCGGCGATCCGCGCCCCACGAGTAGGTCGCACGCCGAAGGCGGGCCGTGTCACAAGAGCACGCCGCGTCGGCGCTGGCATTGGGCTCGGCGTGGTGCTGTTGACCGCCGGATACGTGGCCCTGATCTGCGGCGTGGTCTTCGCGCTCGGGGTCGGCCAACTGATTCCCTGGCTGGAGTACCAGCAGAGCTACGACCCGATCGGCTATCTGCCCGGTGGGGTCGCGCTCGGTCTGCTGCTGGCCTTTCTCACCCCGTACCTGGTCGAACCGTGGGGAACGTATCCGGCCCGGGCACCGATCCCGGTGCCGGTGCCGTCACCAGCCGTCGCCGAATCGACGGCGTCGTGATCCACTTCGCGCTCTCGAACGGCGGCTCGGCGTGTCGAGTCGATCAGCCGAAGTAGATCACTACTGGCATCCCGGCCCCGGTTGGATATCGCCGTCGCCGGACGACTGTCCGAAATTCGGCTGAGGGTCCACTGCGCTCGGGCGGCCGCATCGGATATGTTTGCCGGCTGCCCTTCGACGCAGCGGTGGACCGGTATACCGGGTTCACCTGTCCGCCGGTGTCTGATGCAGACGCCGCGACGACAGAGGGGAACCGATGAGCAGCCAGTCTCCAGCGAGCGGTAAGCGCCGGCACTGGGTGGTGATAGAGACCGGCGCCAATCAGGCGTACGTGTTCGCCAGCAACAAACAAGCGGTGAACGTCGGTGCCAGCGAATTGATCTTCCAGGCTGGCACCGGGTGGGTGAAAGATGCCGTCGACAAGATCAACGAAGGATGTCCGGAACCGGTCGTCGAGATAGTTGTGGCCGCCTCCGGCAAGGCGCTGCTGCTGGCCGCCGACGCGCACACCGGCAGGGCGGTCGTGCAGGCGGTCACCCGTCGGGCTCTCGATGACGCACCTGGCCTGGAAATCTGGGGCACCGTCGACCCGGATCCGGTCACCGACGACGCCGACCTGAGCCCGGCGCTGACCCGGGCGTACCAGCGGCAGGCGGCGTGGCGCAGCCGCCGACCGTCGCCGCTGCTGCGGCACCCGACGCTGCCGTTCACCCGGCCCTGTCACTACTCGGGGCAGCCGTCGACCGCGATGGGCGAGGAGGGCGGCACCCCGCACCCGAGGGCGGCCAGTGTGGACGCGGCCTGGCGGCGACGCGACGCCGGCCGGGACCGGATGGCCGGAAAGCTCGGCAACGAGGCGGTCGTCGACGCCACCAAGCTGGCCGACGGGGTGAGTCACGCGGGTTGGGTGGCGGTGATGCACGCCGACGGCAACGGCATCGGCGGCGTGTTCCGCAGCATCGCCGACTCCTACGCCGGCGAGGAGTTCCTGGCCAACCTGGGTGCCTTCAGCCGGGCGCTCGACGAGGTGACGGTCGCCGCCCTGCGGTACGCCGTCGCGCAGGTCACCGACCGGACCGGCTGGCTGCTGCCGCTGGTCGTCGGCGGCGACGACGTGACCGTGGTGATGGACGCCCGGCCGGCGTTCGAGGTGACCGCGACCTTCGTGGCGAAGTTCGCCGAGACGGCCGCCGGGCACGAGGCCATCTCCCGGGTACTGGCCGACGTCGGCCACCCGGGGCTGACCGCGTGCGCCGGGATCGCGTACGTCAAACCGCACTACCCGTTCAGCGAGGCGTACGGTCTGGCTGAACAGTTGTGCGGCTCCGCCAAGCAGATCAAGCGGGTCGACGAGCGCTGCGGCGCGCTGGACTTCCATGTGCTGCACGACTCGGTCGGGCAGAGTCTGGCCCGGATCCGGGCACCGCTGACCGTGCCGGATGGCGACGGCGGCGTGGCTGAGTCGCGGCTGTGGCCCGGGCCGGTGGTGATCGGTGCGCCGCAGCCCGGCGGCTGGGCTGACGCGCACGACGTCACCCGGCTGCGGAAGGTGCTCGAGGCGCTGGGCGGCGAGGACGACCCGCCCGTACTGGCCCGTGGCGCCCTGCACCGGTTGCGCCAGGCGCTGCTCGCCGGCCGTACCGAAGCGGTCCGGGCCAGCGACCAGGTCGGCGTCTGGGCGGCCGACCCGGCCGCAGCCCGGTCCTTTCTGGACGAAAATCTGCTGGTCGCGGAGCCGTCGGCGGATCGCCCGGTCTCGTTCAGCCGGATCCCCGGCGCGGTCGACCTGATCGACATGGCGGCCGGCACCGCACCGCACGCCGGCCGGGAGTCCGGCCGCCCCGGCAACGGCGCGCCGCAGACCCGGCAGGAGGTGGCGGCCTGATGAGCGGCCCGGACCCGATCAACGACACCGGCGCCGGTCTGCGCAACGGCCGGCCGTTCACGGTCACGGTGGTGTTCCTCAGTGACTGGGCGTGCGGCACCGGCACGGCCCGGCACGGCGCGGTGGACCGCGAGGTGCAGCGCGACGCCGACGGGTTGCCGATGCTGCGCGGCAAGGCACTCACGGCGGTGCTGCGCGACGCGGCCGAGACCGTCGCCGTCGGCCTGGCCGACGGCGCGGCCGACGGCATCTGGTACGCCTGGGTGGAGGCGGTGTTCGGCAGCCAGCCGGGCGCGTCGTCGCGACAACGCCTCGACCCCGGCGGGCAGTTCCGGCCGCAGCCACGCACCAGCCCGGTCCCGGCGGCCCTGCAGGGCCGGCCGCTGCACCTGCCCGGCCCGGTCCGGGCGGCGATCGCCGCGCTCGACGAACGCAGCCGGGTGCTGGCCCGGGAGGCGGCCGTGCTGCTGCGCCCCGGGGTGCAGATCGACGTCGACCGGCACACCGCCGCCGACGACACGTTGCGCGTCGAGGAGCGGGCGGCGGTCGGGTTGACGGTGACCGCCGACTGGCAGCTGACCTTTCCTGGGCTCGCCGTCGGCGCGCCGGTGCCGTGGGAGGCGGAGCTGCTGTTGCGGGCCGCGGCCCGGCTGGTCGACGCGATCGGCGGCAAGCGTCGCCGGGGTGCCGGCCGCTGCCGGGTGACCATCGCCGGCGACGAAGCGGCAGGTGACGACGCAGCACGTGACGACGCAGCCGGCACCGAATCAGCCGGTACGGACGTAGCCGGTGAGCAGGTCGGTCGTCGGCTGGGGGCGCTGCTGGAGCGGGTCGACCAGGCCCGGTCCCCGGCCGAGGTGGTGCCGTCGGCTGTCGCCGACCCGGCCGGCGCGACCCTGGGCGCCCGGATGTCCGACCCGCCGGTGCACCGGCACGATCTGCGGATCACCACGCTGACTCCGCTGCTGGTGGCCCGGGGCGTGCTCGGCAACATGGTGCTGACCGAACGGTTCGTGCCGGGCACGTCGCTGCTGCCGATGGTGGCAAAGGCACTCGGTGAGCAGGCGACCGAGCTGATCACCGGCGGGCGGGCGGTGGTCACCAACGCCACCGTCGAGATCGCCGGCGAGCGGTCGCTGCCGCTGCCGCGCGCCCTGCACCGGCCCAAGGACGCCGACCAGGATCAGCAGCTGGTCAACCTGCTCACCCCACGCGCCGACGACAGCCAGCGGTTGCGGCCGATGGTCGGCTTCTGCGTCGCCGACGGTGCCGGCGGCATCCGCATCGCCGAGGTGGACCTGGTGACGCAGGCGCACGCCGTCGTCGACGACGGGCCGCAACGGCCGACCGAGGACTCCGGCGGACTGTTCGTCTACGAGGCGATCGCCGCCGGCACGGCGCTGCGCTGCGAGTTGTGGCTGCCGGCCGACGCCGACCTGGACACCGACTGGCTGGACGGGGAACACGCGATCGGGCGGTCCCGCAAGGACGACTACGGGCGGGTCAGGGTCGACGTACTCGCCCCGGGCACGCCCGCCCTGGCCGCGCGGGGCACCGTGACCGACAGTCGGCAGCTGGTCGTCTGGCTGCTGTCGGACCTGTTGCTGCGGGGGCCGGCCGGTGAGCCGGTGACCGACCCGCAGGCACTGGCGGCCACGCTCGCCGAAGCACTGCGGGTGGACCTGACGTTGCCCGACGACAGCCCCGACCGCCTGCCGGCGGGTTTCCTCACCACCCGCCGGGTCGAGTCGTGGCAGCGCCGCTGGTCGATGCCGCGCCCGTCGCTGACCGGGCTGGCCGCCGGCAGCGTCGTCCGGTTCGACATGATCGGTGTCCCCGACGAGGAGGCGTTGCACCGCGTCGAGGCGACCGGGGTCGGGGATCGCACGGCCGAGGGCTACGGCCGGTTGGCGCTGCAACCCGTACTGCTCGACCGGACGACCGTCGCGATGGCGGCGGAGCCGGCAGCGGAGCCGGCAGCGGTGTCCCGGTCCGCCGGCCCGCAGACGCCCGCCGGGCGCCCTGGCGCCACGCCGGCGCTGGTCACCGAGCTGGTCCGCCGGGGCTGGCGGCGGGAGCTGCACCGGACCGCAGCGGTACGGGTGGCCGACGACGCGCTGCGCGACCTGCTGGTGCCGCCGGACGTGTCGATGGCGCAGCTCGGCGCGCTGCGTACCCTCGCCGACCGGCTCACCGCAGGCGACGACCCGGCCCAGGTGCGGGGCTGGATCGCGGCGACCCGCCGCAACCGGGCGCGCCGGGAGTCCTGGGGCGTCGAGCGGCTCGACCTGCTGGACCGGTTGGCCTCCGGCGACGAGGTGCTCTGGTCGCATCTGGGGGTCCGCCCGCCGACCGGTGTCGCCGACGAACTGCACCGACCGGCCGCCGGCTGGCTGCTCGCCGAGGTGGTCCGGGCCGCTGTCGAGCGGCGCCGCAGCACCCGGGGGCAGGACAGTCCCGCCGCCAACCACCACCCTGAGGAGGTGCCGGCATGAGTCGCCGGGTGATCAGGCGCTGGGAGCTGACCGGCTCCCTGGTGGCGCAGGCGCCGCTGCACATCGGCGGCCTGGACGCCGGGCCGGCGCAGCTGGTCCAGGCCCGCGACGGCGCGGGCCGACCGCTGCTGCCGGGCACCGCGCTGGCCGGGGTGATCCAGTCCGCGCTGCGCGCCGACGGCGTACCCGACCACCGGTTGTGGGGGTTGCCGCCGGAGCGCGACGGCACCGGCGGAGAAGCCTCCTGGGTACGGGTCGACGACGCCTGCGCCGTCGGCACGCCGTACGTCGAGGTGCGCGACCACGTGTCGATCGACCGGGTGCACGGGGTGGCCGCCCGGGGGCATCTGTTCAGCCGCGAGGTGCTGGCCGCCGGCACCCGGTTCGCGTTCCGGATGGTGGTCGACGCGCCGGCCGGCGCCGACGCCGCCACGGCGGAGGACCTCGTCGGCGCGGTCGCGGCCCGGCTACGCGGTCCGGGGATCAGCGTCGGCGCGGCCGTCACCCGTGGGCTCGGTCTGGTCCGGTTGACCGACGCCGTACTGCGGGAATCGGATCTGGTCAGCCGGGCCGGGATGCTCGCCGCGCTGCGTACCGGCGGCGAGCCGGTCGACCTGCCGGCCGCCGACCCGGACGAGGTGCCGCCCGGGGTGCTGCGGTTCGTCGTACCGTGGCGTCCGCACGGACCGCTGGCGGTGCAGGTCAGCTCGGACGGCGACGTGGTCAGCGCGTTTCCGCTGACCGGACATGACGGTGAGCACACCCGGCTGGAGCTGCCGGGCAGCTCGATCAAGGGGGTGCTGCGCAGCCACGCCGAACGGATCGCCCGTACGGTGACCGGTGCCTGCACCCCGGAGAAGTTCCTCGACCAGATGCGGGCCGACGGGCTGGGGCCGGTGGCGGCGCTGTTCGGCACCGCCGCCGCCCGCGACGGCGACGATCCGACGCTGCCGGCCGGCCGCCGGGGTGCCCTGCGGGTGGCGACCTGTGTCAGCACCGCCGCCCTGCCGACGGCGCAGTGGGAGGCGGTACGCCTGCTGCAGCGACGCCTCGCCGACACCGTCGACCACGATGGAGCCGAGCCGCCCGGCGACGACGGCTCCGATCCGCCCGGCGACGACGGGCCGCAACGCACGGCCGATCAGGTACGGGCCGCGTTGGGCACGCTGCAACGCGCGGTCGACGAACTCAACGACTCCGTCGACGGGATCCGGTTCACCATCGCCCATCACGTGGCGGTGGACCGCTGGACCGGCGGGGCGGCCGAGTCGTTGCTGTTCGCGACGGTCCAGCCGCATGCCACCGACGCGGGCGCGTGGCAGCCGATCACGCTCGACCTGGCGGTGGACCGGCTCGACCAGGATCCGACGACGACCAGCGCCCACGCCACCGCCAGCGCCGACGACGACCGGCGGGCGGCGCTGGCGTTGCTGCTGCTGGTGCTGCGGGACCTCTGCGACGGCTGGATCGGCTTCGGCCACGGCACCACCCGGGGCTCGGGCGGGGTCCGGGTCGACCCGGCCGCGGTGACGTTGCGGGCCGGCCCACGGTCCGGCTGGTGCACCACGCTGGACGGCCGGTCGTTGGCCGACATGCTGACCGATGACGAGGTGACCGCGCCGTTGACGGCGGCATGGCAGGCCACGGCGCGGCGGACGGCGGCGCGGCTGGCGACGGCAGGAGGGCACGCATGAGCACCACTGGACGGGTCGTCGTCGACCGGGGGCACGGCCCGGTCGGCCCGGCCCTGCGAGACTTCGCCAGCGGCGGTACGGCGGGTGTCGGGTTCTGCTACCGGCCGGCCGACGTCCGCTGGTTCCGGTTCGGCGTCGACGGGGTGCCGACCGGCCCGGACGGGGCGGCCCTGGACCTGACTGGGGTGTTCGAGCTGCGGGCGTTCACCGCCGCCGAGGAGCTGCGCTGGCGGCACGTCTCCGCCGGGTCCGGTTCCGCGACCGGTGTCGGCGGCGACGGGCTGGCGGAACACCGGCGGCTGCTGTGGGGCACCGTCGTCGGCCCGGCTCCCGGGCCGGGCTGGGTGGCGTTGCACGACGCCCGGATCGGGGTGCTGCACGTCCCGGTCGACGGCCCGGCTCCCGCCGACGGCCATCTCGTGTGGCTGCGGGTCGTCGAGTACGTCGAGCAGGACCGGCACGGCAACGTCGCCGTGGTCGACGAACGACTCGTCGGGCTGACCGCCAGCCCACACCCCAACGCGGACCAGGAGGAAAAGCCCGATGAGTGACCAGCGCCCACCCGTCGACGCCGACGGTCCGAAGGAGTTGCGGCCCGCCGAGCGCAGCTTTCTCAACCCGTACGGCTTCGTCCCGATCCCCGACCGCGACGGCCTGCCCGAGCCGCTGCGCGACGGACCACCCGCCGGCCACGACCGGTACGACGCCACCCGGTGGAGCGGCACGATCGCGGTGCGGGTCACCACCCGTACGCCGATGTTGATCCCGGACCACGGGCGGCGCGCGGCCGACGGCGACGGCCCCGACGCGCCGCTGCCGGTACGGGTCGACCACGCCGGCCGCCCTCAGCTGGCCGGATCGGCGGTCAAGGGTGCGCTGCGGTCGGCGTACGAGGCGATCACCAACTCCCGGTTCGGTGTGTTCACCGGCCACGATCAGCAGTTGGCGATCCGGGCCACCGCCGACAAGTCGGCGCTGCAGTTGCGCCCGGCCGTGGTCGACGAGGTCGGCGACGGTACGGTCCATCTGCAGGTGATCCGCGCGTTGCGGCCGGACGGCCATTCCGACGAGCCGGTCCATCCGGCGGCGTGGCTGCCCCGGCGGCTGGCCTGTCACCGCCCCGGCGGCTGCCGTGGGCGGTCGAACCACAACGAAGGTCCGCACCCGCCGCGGTGCAGCGAAGAGCGGGGCCGGGAGGTCGACGCCTGGATCTATCTGGCCCGGCACCGCCGTCGGAATTTCCTGTTCTGGCGGGTGGCCGGGTACGTCGAAACGGGCCGGGAGGTCCCCCGCGACCGGGCGGAGTGGGACCGCGACCGGGCGGAGCAGAACCGCAGCCGGGACGCACAGCACATCGCCGATCATCCGCTGGTCCGGGTTCGCGGTGTCGTGCACTGGACCGGCAGCACCTTCCCTGCCGGCGGAGTCCGAGGAAAGGGCAAGCACGACGAGCGGTTGTTCGTCACCGACCTGCTCGACGACGACAGCCCCGTCGAGCTGGACTACAGCCTGATCAAGGTCGACGAGTCGCTGGTCACCGGCTGGTCGGCGGTGATCGACTCCTACCAACGCGCCCACGACACGGAGCGCGATCTGAAAGGCAACTACGGCGGCTACGTGTGGGACGCGAAACGGTGGCGGACCCTGCAGGTCTGGGACACCCTCTACGTCGAGTACGACGAGCACGGTAGTCCGAGCGGGCTGTATCCGGCGATGATCGGCCGCAAGCCGTTCCCCGGGGCACCGCTGACCAGTCTGCCGGTGTCGCACCGGCCGGCGACCGACCGTACGCTGCTCTCCCCCGCCGACCGGGTGTTCGGCTGGGTCCGGCAGGGCCGCGACGACGACGGGGTGGCCCACCGGGGTCATCTGCGGGTGCTGCCGCCCGACGGCGACGACGCCCCCGGCGCCGACTCGGTCCACCGGCTCCCGCGCCCGTTGACCCTGGTCACGCTCAACTCGCCGAAGCCGTCCCAGTTCCTGTTCTATCTGGGCGACCGCGCCGGTGCGCCGCTGCGCAACCCGCGTCGGCATCCGGCGCAGGGGTTCCCGGACGCGGCGGACGTGCGGCGGCTGCGGGGCCGCAAGACCTACCTGACCCACGCCGAGGTGCTCGACGACGTGCCGGGCGCGCCGGCGTACTGGACGCCGCCGGCGGAGACGGCCGACCCCCCGCAGCAACCGCAGGTCGGCGGGCGGCCCCGCTACCGGGAGTACGCCGCGCCGGACGGCGCGAAACCCGACGTGAGCACGGTGGTGTCGCACTGGGTGAAACCCGGTGCCACGTTCCGGCTGACACTGCAGGTCGACAACTTCAGCCGGATGGAGCTGGCCGCGCTGCTGTGGCTGCTGTCGCTGCCCGACGGGGCCTGTCTGAAGCTGGGGCTGGGCAAGCCGTTGGGCTTCGGCGCGGTACGGGTCGAGGTCGACTGGGCGGACACCCGGCTGTTCACCGGCGACCGGCTGCTGGACCGGTACCGCACACTGTCGCTGTCTCCGACGGCCGACGGCGCCGAAGTGCCCGGACGGCTGGCCGCCGCGTACGACGGGATGTTGAGACAGCGGATGCCCGAGGTCCGCGACGGGTTCCTCAACACGGCGTACGGTTTCGTCGGTGTCCCGGTGCACTACCCCCGGTACGCCGCCGACGGCCCGGACCAGGCGGCGCAGACCGGGCCGCGCGCCACCACCTACGACTGGTGGGTCGCCAACGACAAGATCGGCAACCAGCGGGACAGCCGCCGGGGTCGGCGGCTGTCCCTCGGCACATCGGCGGATCCGGACTCGTTGCCGCTGCCGTACGACCCGACGACGGACCAGCCGGCCAATCGACGTACCGGCGGCTACGGCCACCGTCCCGGGCCGGGCAACCACCGCCGGTAAACAGGCCGCCGGGCTCCGGTGGAGGTCCCGCTACCGGAGCCCGGCCCCGGCCCGTCCTGACTGGGCGGCGTCGCGCGACCGGCGGGCCTGTTCGGCGTCGCGCAGCCGCCGTACGTCGGCACGCAGCCCGTCGAGCAGGTCGACCAGCTGGGGGCCGTCGCCGGGCCGGTCACCGAGGACGTCCCGGACCGCGCCGGCCATCTCGGTGAGCAGACCGCTGACGGTGTGCTGCGTTCCGCCGGTCCGCTGCCGCACCAGCTCGGCCAGGGCGCGGTTGTCGAACGGACCACCGCCGTGGGTGATCGTCAGCCGGTTGCGGACCTCGAACATCGGCCGCAGCAGTTTCTGCCGGACCCCGGCCTTGAGCTGATCGTTGTCCAGGGAGTGTTCGAAGCTGGCGCAGGCGCCGACGACGGCCCGCATCCCGGTGGCGGTGTCGGTGTCGACGCCGGGCAGCGCAGCCCACACGTCGATCCGTTCGGCGATCATCCGGAT
Organism: Solwaraspora sp. WMMA2056; assembly: GCF_030345095.1. Taxonomy (NCBI): domain Bacteria; kingdom Bacillati; phylum Actinomycetota; class Actinomycetes; order Micromonosporales; family Micromonosporaceae; genus Solwaraspora; species Solwaraspora sp. WMMA2056. The sequence continues at coordinate 3,505,901 of NZ_CP128360.1, read as the reverse complement.
GGTGCAGTCCTCGGTGGCGGTGGCTGTCGCCTGGATCTGCGCCGGCCAGCTGCGCAGCCGCGCCCTGGCGCAGCGCAGCGCGTCGGACAGACCCAACGCGCGGGCGCTCAGCGGCGCTCCCCCGGCGAGGGTGCCGAGCAGCCGGGCGGCGGTGTCGAGTTCGGCGATGTCCAGCGCGTGGCCGGCGGCGGTGAGGATGGCCTGGTCGGTGCCGAAGCGCAGCGGCAGCCGGTGGGTGCCGGCGGTGAGCACGTCCCGGTCGCTGGTGACGAGTTGCCGCAGGAACAGCGGGATGCCCCGGGCGGCGGCGGCCCGTTGCGCGGCGGCGAGCACCGTCAGCACGTGTTCCTTCGGGCCGGTGGGGATCAGCACGATCGCCCCGATGTCCTCGCCGAGGTGCCGCGCCAGCAGCTCGGCGGCGGCCTGTTCGGTGAAGGCTGCCGGGTCGTCGGCGGCGGTGCCCACGTCGGCGACCGGGGCGGCGACGGCGGGGTGCCCGGCGGCCTGCAGCCGGCCGGCGACCGCCTCTGCGTACGGGTAGGTGCGTGACGCGGTGCCGAGCACGATGGCGCGCACCGGCACCGGGTGGCCGGCCGGCACTCCCAGGTAGGTGCGGACCGCCGGGTCGAGGTCGTTGCGCCGGTCGCGGTCGACGGCGGCCGCCGCGACCTGTTCGACGATGAACGGGCTGCCGTCGCGGGGCGGGTCACCGAGGACGGTGAGGTAGCAGACGGTGTCGCCGGGTGCCAGGGTCACCGGTCCGAGTCCGGGCGGGGCCGGCGGGGCGTCGGGGCGGGTGGCGTCGTACGCGGCGAGATGCTCACGCAGCGCGGCGAGCATCGCCGGCTGCGGCGGCGCGAGTTCGTGGGCGCTGGCTTTGCCCATCTCGTTGAGCTGCGCCACGACCGGGGAGGTGAGCCACTGGCCGCTGGCGGCGGCTTTCGCGGCGAGCACATCGGGGTCCTGCTGTTCCTCGCGAATGGTCCGCAACATCTGCCCGAGGGTCGCGATCCGCCGCCCGTTGCGCCGCCGTGCCCAGTCGAGCAGGTCGAGAGTGCTCCCGTCGTGCTCGCGTAGCTCCTGGTAGCGGTAGACGACGTAGACCCGGACGGCGAATCCGCTGCTGCCGTCGCCGCGCATCAACGCGGCGGCCATCGCTGCGCGGACCCGGTCGGCGGTCGGCGCGGTGTGGGCCCGACCGTACTGGTCGGCTTCGACGTCGATGATCCGCCGCTGGTCGGCGGTGAGGCTGAGCTGGCCGGCATCGGCGAGGTCGCGCAGCAGGTCGTGGTAGCGCCAGCGGCGCAGCAGCGGCACGACCGGGTCGACGGGAAGATTGGCGGTCGGGTCGTAGACGGCGTGCCGGGGCGCGGCGGTCGGCCCGATGCGGATCAACGACCAGGGCATCCCGGAGACGATCACGGCGTCGAGCGCGCCGAGGGCGGACTGGGTGGCGCCGCTGCCCCAGACGACGTACGCCCGGTCGGTGGCGGTGTCGGCGCGGGTGTCGAGAACGCGGCCGACGGCGTCGGCGACGTCGACTTCGTCAAGGCTGTCGGCTTCGGCGATCGTGACGGCGGCGACGTGACCGCCGTACAGGTCGGGCCGGTGGTCGACGGCGTCGGAGATCGCGGCGGCGATCGGGCGGACCTGCGCGGTGCTGACCAGCACCAGGTGTACGGCGACGATGTCCGTGCCCGGGTCGACCGCGTTGGGGTCGGTCCCCAGTGCGGCGAGCGCGGCGGCGAGCGGCGCGGTGTCGCCGGTGGTCTGCGCCGGGAGACGCAGCAGCAGAATCTCCGCGACGCGGTCGTCCTCGGGTGACAGGTGGCCGAGCCGGGCGAGCAGCTCGGCGGCGCCGGTCTTGTCCGGCGGGGGTACGCCCAGGTCAGCGTGGCCGACGGCGTGTAGCAGGTAGACAGTGCGAGGGAACACGGTCCGTCCTATCCCGATCACTTTCCGATGATGACGTCGAGCCGGCCGACGTTACCAGCGAGTCAGCGACCCGTCCCGCCGTGTCGGAAATCTGATCGTCGGCGTGTCCCGGCAGCTGATTCCACAGTGGCAGACTCTGCGCCGAAGATGGCACCGTGACGGACGATCGCTGGGACGGGCCACGGTTGACGGTGTTCGGCTCGGCCACCGGTGGTGGCGGCCGGGCGGGCCGGGCCGGTGGCGGGTCGGGCGGTGACCGGGGCGGCTGGGCGGGCGGGCTGCGGGCGGCGTTGTCGGACGGGACGGCGGCGGTGGCGGTCGGCGGCGCGCTGGCCGGCGGGTTCGGTGTCGAGGCGGCCAAGTCGGTGATGGTCGGTGAGGCGGCCGGCCGGTGGTGGTTCGTGGTGGGCTGCGTGGCCGGGGTGGCGCTGCTGGTGGCCGGGTTCGGGCTGCGGGAGCGGGCGCACCGGCAAGTGCAGGTGGGGATCGTGGTGACCGCGCGCGACGTCGGGCGCGGGCTGGCCAGGGCCCGGCAGTACGAGCAGCAGGCCGAGGAGTTCAGCCGGTCGACGTGTGCGGTGACGGTGGCGACGGCGGTCACCTTGTCGGGCGATCCGGCGGTGGACAAGTCTCGGGTCGAGGAGCTGGCGGATGAGACGTTCAACGCGTTGATGCTGGCGCAGCGGCTGACGCCGGAGGCGACCCGGGTCAATCTGATCCCGACGATGCCGCTGCATCTGGCGTTCTGGTTCGGGGCCCGGCTGGGTCACACCCATTCGCGTGAGGTGCGGGTCCACGCCGTCCGCCAGGCCGACGGCTCTCCCCCGTATTTCGCGGCGACGGCGTTGCGGGCCACCGAGTCGACGGCGGCTCCGCTGTCGGCGAGCCTGGAGGTCGTGGCGGGCGGGGATCCGTCGCGGGCGGCGCTCGCGCTGGATCTGCAAGGCTTCGGGCACCAGTTCGCCGATCCGGTACGGGAGACCTGCCGACAGCACGGCATCGGTCACCTGCTGGTGCTGCGCAGCGCGGGTTCGTTGCTGACCGAGGACGCGCCCACTTATACGGGTGTGGTGGAGCAGGCCCGCCGGGAGTGGCTGGCCGCCGCGTTGCCGAGTGCCGCCCGCACCGGCCGGTATGCGGTGTTCCTCAGCGGCTCGGTGGCGATCTCGCTGGCGTTGGGTGCCCGCCTGGCGGCACCGGATCCGGGGCGGTGGACGGTCTTTTCGTTCGACCGGGAGACCCACTCGTACCAACCGTTTCCCTTGCCGGAGCCGACCCGGTGAGCGACAATTTCCACATCGGCCTGTCGACGACTACCGGACGGGAGGTGAGACAGCCACGCCGGGCACTGCAGCATCCATCGAGGACGGACAAGCCATCGATGTACGCAAGATTAAGTGCCGGAGTTGCGGCGAAATGTCGATTGCGACAACCTCCGACACGCCCGGGATCCGGGGGAGGTTGGCGGAAAGATCCCAAAGTACGCCCGAGCTGCGAAAACCCACCTCACAGAGATCATCTGAGCCGACACCGAGATCATGACGATCATGAGGTTGCCCTCGGAGCAGCACGTTTGCCCAGCTCAGACCGCCCGACATTTCGGACACGGTCCCCGGACACACGAAAACCGCGCCGGATTGAAACAAGCCAGATCGCCGGTACGACGGCGCAGCAAAGCGTCCCCGGACACACGAAAACCGCGCCGGATTGAAACTGTAGTAACGCATGGCCCCTCCTTAGGGGTCCGGGTCCCCGGACACACGAAAACCGCGCCGGATTGAAACTTTCAGGACGAGCTAATTGAAACGACAAGATCGCAACTGTCCCCGGACACACGAAAACCGCGCCGGATTGAAACCTGGGGCGCCTGAGGGTGTCGGAGCCGGATCCGTCGTTGTCCCCGGACACACGAAAACCGCGCCGGATTGAAACTCGGTTGCGAACTCGTGGACCTTCAGGCTTCCGACGGTCCCCGGACACACGAAAACCGCGCCGGATTGAAACGTCACCTCGACGGGCTTCCCGCACACCGTCGTATTCTCGGCCGTCCCCGGACACACGAAAACCGCGCCGGATTGAAACGTCACCTCGACGGGCTTCCCGCACACCGTCGTATTCTCGGCCGTCCCCGGACACACGAAAACCGCGCCGGATTGAAACACTTGCACTCGTAAGTGCGGGGATTTCTCCCTTCAATATAGTCCCCGGACACACGGAAACCGCGCCGGATTGAAACCGTACCTCTACCGACAACAGTGCCGCCGATAGCGGGCCCCGGACACACGAAAACCGCGCCGGATTGAAACAAGGCGATGGTGTGCAGGCGCTTGCCAGGCTCCGGTCCCCGGACACACGAAAACCGCACCGGATTGAAACGCCCCCGCGACCGTGTCACCCCAGAACACCCAGAGGTGTTGTCCCCGGACACACGAAAACCGCGCCGAATTGAAAGCCGTTTCAAACGTCACGGCCGAGAAGCCCCAAGTCGAATTTGAGGCTGGGTATCAGCGTGGCGGTGGTGGAGTGGTGGTCAGCTCGCCACACTTGGGGCACCAGCGGATCTTGACCCGGAAAGAGAACAGGCCAGCCAGGAAGCCGAGCAACGCGGCGCTCGTCAACGCGCAGATGCCCATGATCCTCTGCCTTCTCTACGGATGAGGATGGTGGGATCGGGTCGGTGGTTGCCGCCACCGGCCCGACCCCCGAGGTCCGCCCGGTCGCCCAAGCGGAATGGAAGGCCCGGAGCGCGCCCGGCCGTACGACGCCCGTCGGCGTAGGCGTTGGGCACCAGTGACCGGCCATGAAGCCGGGGCGCCGTACGACGTAACCGCCCGAACCAGTTCCGGCCACCTCACCCACACGGACGGCGGAACGCCCGGCCAGAATTACCCGGGTTCGGTCACTCCCGGCAGTAGTACGACTCGTACTCGTACAGCGCCGCCCGGCCCTCCCCACGGTCGCGCTCGGAGAGGGTCAGCAGCTTCACGGAGACCATGACGCGCTGCCCCGTCCCGCCGGAACCCGCGTCACACCACACCTCCACCGTGTCCGTCTTCGGCAGCTCACGCGGGCCGATCACCAGGATCGTCACGACGTACGCCCTCCACTCGAACCGGTGGGATCGAACCGGGCGAGCACGGCGGCCCGCTCCCGGCGAGACAGCTCCGGCGTGTGTGCCCACATGGACAGCAGACGTTCGGCGCTGGGTCGGTCGATGGCCTCGAACGCCCGGAGCGCGTTCTCCACGCGGTCGATGACAGGGCTCTTACCGGGCGGGTAGAGCGCCATCAGCCGGGCGGGTGCGGGTTCGTCTGGTGGGGCGGGGAAACTGTTCATCGGGTCGGACCTCCCGTGTCCGATCAAGGCCCCGGGTTGGCGTGTCCGCGCCGCTCGGGGCCGCCTTGTCTGGCCAGGGGTGGGTACGCGGATCGTCCAGCGAACTCCGCCGTTCACCACCGACCCCCGTTCCGGGCTTGCCGACCGGGCTCCGGATCACCCGATGCCGGCGGCGGGTCGTCAAACCGGCAGCCGATGTGCCGTTGCCGCCACTGCCGCAGTCCTTCCCGGAGCCGTTCGGACTCGGTCCGAGCGGCATCGCTCTGTCGGACCAGCCGATCCAGCTCGTCGGCGAGAAGCCCCAGATAGACGTACACCTCGTCGGGGTCCAGCCCACGCCACCGCGACCCGAACCGGACCGCCCTGACCTGGTGCGGTTCGACCTGATGCCTCACGCCCTCGAACACTGCGCAACCCCGATCCCGCGTCTCCCGATCCCTGCTGGCACACGCGAATCATGAGCCACACTTGCAGGAGTAGTCAATAGGGTAGGCCCGATTGGGTAGACCCGAAGATGCCTACCGTTCGGCTCATGACCGGAGGACCGGGCGAGTTGATGGGTCCGTACGAGATCGCCGAGTACCTCGGCGTGTCTCGACAGCGGTTCCAACAGATCGCTCGCCGACCCGGCTTTCCGAAGCCCTACCAGGAGCTACGCGGCATGAAGGTGTACCTCGCTGCCGAGATCACCGAGTGGGCGAAGCACAACCGGCCGCCGCGCCCGGACGCCGACGAGTAGCCTTTCCGCCCTCCGAGTCGGCAGCGCGGACCCGGCCGGCTCGGGCGATGTACTGATCTACGTCCTTCCATGTAGGTCGTAACCTGTCGACGGCGCGCGCCGGCACGTCACACGCTCGGCACTCGGCCAACCGACTCGGCATGTGCCCGGCAACGGTCTCCCGCGCCTGGGCCAGCACATCCGCGTCCGGCCGGTTCCGCATCGCCGCCGCCACACCGTCCAAGGGCGTCCGCTGCGGGTCTTTGTCAGGTGCCGCCGCCACCCCACGGGCGGCCAGCAACCGGAAACGCGGATCACGCCCGATGGTAAACATTCACCTCTTGTGAGGGCGCGGGGTCAGCCCTGGAGGATGTGGGCGGTCTGCGGCATCCAGGGGTTCCCTGTGACGGCGTCGCGGAGTGCGGTCATGGCGTTGACGCCGTGTTTGACCGCAGTGGATAGGTAGCTGCGGATGGTCAGCCGGTCGCGGGTGGCTTTCTCGCTGGTGAGCCGGCCGGAGATCTTCTGCTGGGTCTTGTTCGGCCGTAGGTCACGCTCGGCGAGGTTGTTCGTCGGCGGAATGGTGGTGTCGTAGCAGAACCGCAGGACGTCGTCGTGGCGGTGGTGGAGATCCTCGAGTAGGTTGCGGCCGGGCGGCTGCCTGTCGCGGGGGCCGCCGACGCGGGGGACGTCCTTACGGCCGACGATCACGCCGTCGCGGAACTCGCGGACCAGCGGGTCACGCACGGCGGGGTCGATCTCGGCCTGTCCGGCGGCGCGGGCGAGGTTCGCGGCGTGGATCAGGCCGCGTAGCGCCCGCTGGCACTGGACCGGCCAGACGTGGTCGGGGTAGGTCTCGGCCGCGTCTTCGAGATCGCGGAGCAGATGTGCGCGGCACAGTTGGTGCCGCACCCCGTCGGCGAAGTTGCCGGCCTGGTCGTAGACGGTGTACCGGTCGTGCACGGCGACCCCGGTGAACGCCGGCCCGATCCCGATGGTGCGGAACTGTTCGCCGCTGCGACGCTCAGCCAGCGCGTACAGGGTGTACCGGCCGGTCGACGCGGACCATACGTACCCGTTGCGGCCCGCGGCACCCGCCCGGATCGTGGTCTCGTCGAAATGGACCACCTCGGCCAGGGTGATCAACGCCTTGATCATCGTGACGATGTCGGTCACCGCCGCCGCGACGGCGGCGAGGACCTTGTGGACGAACCCGGCCGACACGCGGGTGCCGGCCAGATCGGCGATCAGCCGCACGCACCGCTCGACCGGCACGTGCTGCACGATCAGCAGGTACACGGCGAGAGCGCGCAGGTTCGCCCCGTACACCCGGGTGTTACCCACCCCCGCCTGCTTCGGCGGGGCGGCGACGTGCTTCCGGCCGCAGCCGCACCGGACCCGGTACTGCCGGTACTCCACCGTCGACGCGGTGACCAGCGGCACGTCGGTGACCTGACTGGCCGACACCACCCCCTCGTCGACAGCCCCCGCCAGGTCCGTCCCGCACTCGCACGGCCCGCACGGACGCTGGTCAACCACCCGGACGTCGGCCTCGTCCAACCAGGGCAGATACGATCCCGGCGCACCGGGCTGTCTACCTCGCCCCGGCTTCTTCCCGCCCGAGCGCCCACCGCCGGCGGGCTTGCTCCTACCCGACCGGCCAGGCAGATCATCGGTCAAGGGCGGCATCGAGGAGTTTCGGCTGTTCCGCGAGATCAACCGCTTGATCTGCTCCAACTCCGCACGTAGCCGTTCCACCTCGGCCGTCTGATCCGCCAACTGAGCGGCCTGATCACGGACCACCGCGATCAGCTCGTCCCGCGACAGCGCCTCCGGATCAACCACCCGGGCACAAGATCACGATCGGTCCGAGACGGCAACCACCCCCAGCTCGGCCCGGCGAGTCACGCTACCCAACAGCAAACCCGCCAGCAAGACGTGAATGTTTACGATCCGCTGCCCGAGGACGAGTCGTTTCCTCTTGCCGGAGCCAACCCGGTGAGCGACAATTTCCACATCGGCCTGTCGGCGATTACCGGACGGGAGGTGAGACAGCCACGCCGGGCACAACAGCCTCCATCGAGGACGGACAAGCCATCGATGTACGCAAGATTAGGTGCCGGAGTTGCGACGAAATGTCGATTGCGGCAACCTCCGACACGCCCGGGATCCGGGGAGGTTGGCGGAAAGATCCCAAAGTGCGGCCGAGCTGCGGAAACCCACCTTACAGAGATCATCCGAGCCACCACCAAGATCATGATGATCATGAGGTTGCCCTCCGAGCCACCTGTTTGCCCAGCTCAGACCGCCCGACATTTCGGACACGGTCCCCGGACACACGAAAACCGCGCCGGATTGAAACGAAGAACATGCCCGATCATGGGGGTTCACGAAAAAAGTCCCCGGACACACGAAAACCGCGCCGGATTGAAACTCTCGGCCATTTTTCACCTCCTTCCCTCTCTCAGTCCCCGGACACACGAAAACCGCGCCGGATTGAAACCACAACTGGCGAGGGGGGGCTGACCAGCAAAAAAAGTCCCCGGACACACGAAAACCGCGCCGGATTGAAACCTTCCAAGAGCTCCGCGTAGTAGCCGTATATCCTGTTGGTCCCCGGACACACGAAAACCGCGCCGGATTGAAACTTTGGGTGGTGGTGGAGCTCCACTAGTGATGGAAAGTCCCCGGACACACGAAAACCGCGCCGGATTGAAACAGCCGCCAAGGGAGCCCCCGACGGCTGCGCATAGCTGTCCCCGGACACACGAAAACCGCGCCGGATTGAAACTTGGTAGGGACACGGCTTTCACGAACTTGGTCAGTGTCCCCGGACACACGAAAACCGCGCCGGATTGAAACCCTCAGAACCCTCACTAGTTCTGAGTGTTCATAGTGTCCCCGGACACACGAAAACCGCGCCGGATTGAAACCTCGATGAGCGGACGCTTGCCGTCGTCCTTCCAGTGTCCCCGGACACACGAAAACCGCGCCGGATTGAACCATGGGCCTGTCGCCAGCCCGCGTCGGAGGCGAACCTGGTCCCCGGACACACGAAAACCGCGCCGGATTGAAACGTCGTCCACATCCCCGCCGAAGCTGCGGAGATCCTCGTGTCCCCGGACACACGAAAACCGCGCCTGAATGAAATCAGCCAAAAACGTCAGGGATGAGAGGACCCGAATCGACTTCAGAGCTGAGTGTCAGCGCGGTGGCGGTGGGGTGACCGTGTAGACGGCGGTAGGGCACTGGGCCGAGCGGTCGTCCGTGTGCCCGGAGGCGGACGTGGGGGGGCGTCACCGCCCGTCGGGTACCCGGTGCCCAATCGCCCACCAGGGCTACGGCGGTTACGCGCCCCGGTGTCTACGGCTGCTCGGTGGCCGGGAAGTCGACGCCGTTGGGCGGCCGCCGGCGCTGCACCACACCGGGGCGGGTCAGCGCTGACTTGTAGACGCCGATCGCGGCCATCCGTCCGTCCCTCCCCGCCAACGTGATCGTCGCCAGGATCCCGACCACCGGGGAGTCGGCGTCGTCCAGGCCGTACCGGATGTCGGAGACCCGGACCGTCATCGACCGGTCGCCGAACACCCAGTCGGCCTTGCCGAGATGCAGCGTGTCGCCCACCCGGATCAGATCGCGGTCGATCATCAGTCGTCCCGCCCGTCGTGCACGTACCCGTCCGGCCACAACCCGGCGTACTGCAACACCGCCCGCACCCGACGCGCCTTGACCTGATCCCAGCGATCCAGCAGCGCCAACGCGCTGGTGAACGGCGGACAGAACGCCGCCACGTCACACACCCGGCACTCGGCCAACCGACTCGGCATGTGCACGGCGACCGCCTCCCGCGCACGGTCCAACACATCGACGTCCGGCCGGTTCCGCATGGCCGCCGCCACACCGTCCAAGGGCGTCCCCTGCGGGTCACCGTCAGGTGCCGCCACCCCACGATCGGCCATCAACCGGAAGCGCGGATCACGCTCGATGTCCGTCTGCCCCGGCGTCCGTCGCGGCAACGGCGGCCGATCCGGCGTCGGACCCGAGTTGACCCTGACGTACGGGTGCAGATGGTGTCTGCTGGCGGGGCCTTGGTTCCCGGTCACGTTTCCCTCCTGGATAAGCGTGTAGTAATCCTCTTCGTACTTCCTATGTGGATCGGTCAGGTCGACTCCCACTCGGCCACCAGCCAGGCAGCCACGACCCCCGCTGCACTGGCCATCAGCAGGGAGTCGGTGCGAGGACGTCAGTACGGCGGCGGTGGAGTGGTGGTGAGTTCGCCGCATTTGGGGCACCAGCGGCTCTTGACCCGGAACGAGAACAGCCCGGCCAGGAAACCGAGTAACGCGGCGCTGGTCAACGCGCAGATGTCCATGATCGTCTGCCTTCTCTCGTAGCAGTGCGGGGGTAGGGTCGGACCGGTGGTTGCCGCCAGCGGCCCGACCCCAGCTCAACAAGGGCATTGGCGCTCAGCCCGGCGATCAGATCGACCGTCGCCGCCACCGCCGCCGGGGCGGGTTCTCCTCACGGTGCTGCCGCTGGTGTTCGCGCACCCGCTCCTCCCACGCCTGCTGGTCCTGGTCGTCCGGGTCGAACGGGTACCAGCGGTGCGAGCCGTCCTCGAAGTGCATGTCCTCGTCCCCGGGCCGGATGACCGACATCAGCGCCACCACCCGATGAACCGCGAGTACAAATAGCCGCACCGGTAGTCGGGCAGGTCCGCCATCGCGTCCAGCAGGCACGCCGCCATGTACACCGACAGCGACACCACCGTGCCCGCGTACTCGGCCAGCAGCTCCCGCCGCCACGTCTGACACGGCCACGGCAAGCCGCAACCAGCGCACATCCAGGTCGGACGTACGGGACGATGCAGAGTCATCCGAGCCTCCTCCAAACTGGACCTGGGACGTGGGCGAGCCGAAGCGCACCCAGACGGGGCAGCATTCGACGCTCACCACCGCCCCCGATTCGGTGGGTAGCGCCCTTGACCGGCGCTGCCCACCGACGGATCCGGCCAGCCGATCCAGCTCATCGGCGACCTGGTGCAGGTACGCGTACACCTCCTGCGGGTCCAACCCGCGCCACCGCCGGCCGAACCGGACCGCCCTGACCCGCCACGACTCGGCCTGCCCGGCTGTCGCGCCGCTCTCCGCCGTCACCGCAACCGCCACCTACCGACCACGTCTCGCGGACGAGACGGCAGCAGACCGCGAAACTGTGTCGCATCTGTGGAATGTTCCAGCGTCGACACCGTTACAGGATGCATCCGGCGGACACCCGACGCAAGAGGCATCCACCACCGTCTCCCCCACCCGGACAGACGAAAGCGGTGCCCGGGATAACCCGGACACCGCTCGGTGTGGCCTCAGTCAGCTGCGTTAGCGCAGTTCACCCCCGCCCGGCACGCAGACTGTGGATCAATGAGGCAAACGACGTACGGCTGAAATCAAGGACCGGACCCGCCGGACCCGCCTTGCTGTCCCGGACGCCCACCCGAGCATCCGTGACGTTCACCTCCACGCAGTTGTCGTCGCCGCCGGACCGCGTGGACTTGCGCCAACCTGTGGCTGGAAAGCTGCTCATGCTCTCGATTCTCCTCACCGACCCGCCCCCGCCACACCCCGGAGCAGCCTGGCGCTCTCCTCAGCAGGCAACGCCGACTCCCACACCCGACCGAACAGATCCGCATAGGGCGCCACCTCATCCGGCTCGGTATAGACCAAGTCGACCGTTTCGGTGTCCACCGCGACCGCGTCCGGATCACCACCACCGAACCGATACACCGTGAACGGCGACCTCGGCAGCCAGTAGTCCCGCAGCTCAGCGCCCTGCGGCAACACCCGCACCGACACCCGCCCGGACCCCTCGGCCAACATCGCCAGGTGCAGCAACTGCTCCCGCATCACCTCCGGCGGCGCCGCCGGCCGCCGCACCGCGACCTCCTCAACCACCACCTCGTACCGAGGACCGTCCGGCCGCGCCAACATCCGCTGCCGCATCATCTTCGCCTCCACCGTCCGATCCAGGTCGGCCGACGGCAACCGGGCCTGCTTGAACGCCAACTCCGACCGCGCCCGCGTGTACGCCGGCACCTGCAACAACCCCGGCACCACGAACGACTGGTACTCACGGATGCTCACCGCACCGTGCTCCAGGTTCGCGTAGACCGCCTGACGCCGGCCCATCCCCGACCCGTACGACTCCCACCAACCACGCTCGGCGGCGTCGTTCGCCATCCGCACCAGCTCGTGCCACCGCTCACCATCGACCGACAACGCGCCCAGGATCGCGCTCACATCCGACACCGACGGCACCCGATCCGCCGTCTCGAACCGGGACAGCTTCGGCCGCGACATCCTTGCCGCCCGCGCCAACTCGTCGGCGGTCAGCCCGGCCTCCTCCCGAAGCCGCCGCAGCTCCTTCGCCAACCGACGCCGACGCACCAACGGACTACTCAACCCCACACCCCATCCGTTCCACCTACCAGCGATGTTCCACCACTCGGCAACGAGCGAACCTACCGGCAATCACGGGCAGCCGACACCCCGGGAACCTCAACGTGGAGACCCTCGCCGACGCCGATTACCTCGACGGCCCCGACGCGGTCCGGGCATACACTCGGCTCTGGGAACGACTCACCGCCGCCGCACTCGGCCCGGTCGAGTCCCGCACCCTCATCCAACGGATCGCTGACGACACCGGAGGCTGATCATGAACACGCCCCACCCCACCTGGCGCAAGTCCAGCCGCAGCGACAACAACGGCGGCGCCTGCGTCGAGGTCGCCAGCCTGTCCTCCACCACCGCAGTCCGCGACAGCAAAGACCACACCGGCCCAGTCCTCACCTTCACCACCACCGGCTGGACCGCCTTCATCCACGCGGTCAAGACCGACGCGTTCAACGCCTGAAGCAGCCCGCGCCCGTACGGCGATCGGCGGTCGAGACAGCCGGAAGTTACTCGGCCGCACCTGCCAGGAGCAGGTCCCGCCCGAGCGGCCATCGGTCCCGACCCCGTCGCGGCCGATGGCGGCGTCCCCGCTGTCAGGCTGATTCAGGAGTAGACATCCTTGCGGTGGCCGACCGCGTGGATGATCAGGTCGTCGCCGTCGGTGCGGTCGGCCAGCAACGCTTCGACTTCCCGAGGATCGACCCCGAGCGATTCCAACGCCGCCGACAGCGGAACGAACTGTCCCTCGGCACGGGAGCGGGCGATCACCGCAGCGTCCTTGCTGTCCCGGAACGCTTCGAGCTCTTCCCACTCGTCGATCCCGACCAGTACGGCCACCGGCCGCTCGTACCGAGTGATGACGGCCGGCTCACCGGTGCGCCCGACCGATTCCAGCGCCCTGCCCGCGTCATCGCGGAGGTCTTGCAGCGAGATCCGCTCCACACGGGCACCGTACCGCCCGGTGCCTTGCCAGCCACGTTGGCGACCCCTGTAAATCGGCGGCCACGTTCAGTGGGCGGTCCAGCCGGGTTGGCGAGTGAGGCGGTGTGGCTGGCGGACCGGCAGCCACCTGGCCCGGCGGGCGCAGCCGGGGCACGGGGCGTGGCCGTGGATCCGGTCCGCCGGGCCGGCGACCGCGGCCAGGTCGGCGACGACCCGGGCCGCGGTCAGATTGACCTCCGGTGGCACCAGCCACCCGCTGTACTGGAAGCGGTCGGCGATCGGGCCGAGCCGGGCGCGTACCTCGGCGCGGCGGCGGTCGTTCACGATGTCGTAGACGACGAGCACCGGCCGGTTCACCAGCCGGCCCAGCCCTGCTCGGGGAGGACCTCCAGCGGTACGCCGTACCCGGCGGTTTCGCAGTCCGGGCAGGACGGCAGGGCCAGCAGGTGCCCGCCGCCGGTGAACCGTTCGGCGCTGGCGGCGAGCAGCCGGTCCAGGTGTGCGTCACCGATGTGGATGGTGAAGACGCTGTACAGCACCCGTACGCCGTGGCGGCGCAGCAGCGTCGTCAGCTGCCGGCGGTCGCGGTCGTCGGGCAGGTCGAAGGTGACGGTCCACCAGCTGGGCTGCATGACGGTCACCTCCAGCGGAACGGCCGGTACCGCGCCTGCTCGTCGAGCAGCCAGCCGCGCAGCCGCAACGCCTGGCGGCGTACCAGTTGGTGGTAGGTCGGCTGGTCGGCGGGGGCCGGCCATTCGCGGGCCGGCATGGCCAGCCGGGCCTGATACCGCGAGATCAGCGCGGACGTCGCGCCGGGTGTCAGGTGGGTGCCGTCGAAGTCGGCGTCGGTCACGGTACGCAGGCCGAGCATCGCCAGTACGGTGCTCTCCAGCAGCGCCGGCCGCCACTCCTCCATCAGGTCGAAGGCGAGCGTGGGCCGGCCCCGGCTCGGAGTGTGCAGGAACGACAGGTACGGGTCGAGCCCGGCGGCGAGGACCGCCCCGTGCACGGTTTCCCGCAGCAGCGCCGAACAGTAGTTGATCAGTGCGTTGATCACGTCGCGGCGGCTGCGGTCGCGGGCGGCGAAGCCGTACTCGGCCGGGGTCATCACCCGGATGGCGCGGAAGTACGCGCCGGCCGCCGCGCCTTCGATGCCGATCAATTGTGCCAGATCGGTCGCGGCGCTGGCGGCCTGCTCGAACTCGGCGAGCCGGGTGACCGCCGCCCACACCGTCGCCGGGTCGTCGCTGCGTTTCGCGCGGCGGCGCAGCAGCGTCGCCTGGTTGGCGATCTTGGCGGGGATGACGGCGCGGGCCAGGTCGAGCCGGGCGGCCGGGTCGCGGTGCCGGTCGAGTTGGCGCACCCGGGCGGCGATGTGCCCGGCGGTGGGCGGTTCGAGCCGACCCAGCGGTCGGCCGTTGCGGCTGAGCAGGATCAACGGGATGTCGTGGGCGAGCATGCTGTGCATCGCGTGCGGGGTGACGGTCACCCGGCCGGTGGTGACGACCTCGCCGACCATGGTCAGCGGCGCGGAGGCACGCAGCACACCGTCACGGTGCACGACGAGCCGACCGTCGCGCCGGCCGAGGACGCAGTCCGGGCCGATCACGTGGAACGCCTTGCCGATCATCGCCGGCTCCCGTTGCTGGCCGGCAGCTTGCCCCGCTGCGGAGTGTTGAGCAGCGGGTGGGTCCAGTCCGCGTTGGGCTGCTCGGGCCGGCCGTGTTCGCCGTCGAACACCCAGCCGAGCATGCTGAACCCGGCGTCGAACGTGGTGATCTGCGTCTTGCCCGGGTGCAGCCGCAGGTTGAGCGCGGCCAGCTCGGCGCCGATCTGCCGGGCACCGTTGACCGCCGCGTCGAGGTCGAGGCAGAACAGCGCCAGGTCGTCGGCGTAACGCACCAGCCGGCCGTGCCGGCCGTCGACCCGGGCGTCGAATTCACGCAGGTAGAGATTGGCCAGGGTTGGACTGATCGGCGCGCCTTCGGGAACACCCCGACCCCGGGTACGCAGACCGGCGGCGGTCAGCATCGGCGCGGTGAACCAGCCGCGTACGATCCGGCTGACCGCCGGGTCAGCGAGACTGCCGCTGACCATCTCGTGGAGGAGCTTGTGGTCGACGCTGGCGAAGAAATCGGCGATGTCCGCGCGGACCACATAGCGCAACCCCTTGTCCCGGTACGCGAGAGCCATCGTCAACGCATCCACCCAGGAACGACCCCGCTGGTACGCGAAACTGACCTCGGCGCGGCGGGTCTCCCACCGGTCGCCGGCGACGTGCAGGAAAGCGCGCTGGGCGACCCGGTCGGCGACGGTCGGAATGCCCCGGTCGCGGCGCTCGCCACCACGGTTGACGGACATCAGTCGAAGGGGTTGCGGGGTGTATTCGCCACTGCGCAGCAGCGTGGACAGCGACTCCAGTCGTGGGCCGAGGTGGTGGGCGAACTCGGCGACGGTCACGCCGTCCGCTCCGGCGAGTGCGGTGCCGGCGGCGACCCGCGACCACGCGGCCCACAACGTCGGCTGGTCAGACATCCGACTCAACAGCCGGGAAGGAGAGGTATTCATGCCGAGATCGGACGGACGAACTCCGATAGAATCGGTGGCATCGACGTCACCGCCGAGATCAACAGGAGCTTATGTCCGGAAATGCCCCTTGCGACAACCCCCGACACGCCCGGGATCCCGGGTAGGTTGGCGGAAAGATCCCAAAGTGAACCTGAGCTGCGAAAACCTTCCCCATGGAGATCATTTGAGGCTCCCTCAAGATCATGATCAACAAGAGGTTGCCCCCGGAGCACCATGTTTGCCCAGCTCAGACCGCCCGACATTTCGGACACGGGTCCCCGGACACACGAAAACCGCGCCGGATTGAAACTCTTGAATGGATCGGTTTGTGGGCTTGATTTCTCGGTCCCCGGACACACGAAAACCGCGCCGGATTGAAACCACCGGAAGAATCGGGTGTCAGGGGCGCCGTAGGGTCCCCGGACACACGAAAACCGCGCCGGATTGAAACCACCGGAAGAATCGGGTGTCAGGGGCGCCGTAGGGTCCCCGGACACACGAAAACCGCGCCGGATTGAAACTTACAAGAACTGCCCCACCCCAGATGTTACCATCAAGGTCCCCGGACACACGAAAACCGCACCGGATTGAAACCTGCGGCTGGTTTCCCGACTGCGTCATCCAGAGTCCCCGGACACACGAACACCGCGCCGGATTTGGGCAAGCAAAATGCCCGCCGTGGTGTCCGCAAGTGGCGTACCACAACGGTGCAGCATTGATCCCCGATGCACCGCAGCGCGTGATCCCGTCAGGGGATCAAATCCCGTGACGGGATCACGCGAAATCGCATCGGGTCTATCGAGAGCCGGCGCCAGGTCGGGCTGGGATCAGGTGTCGTGGTGGCGGGACTCGTTGCGAGGGCCTGGCTCGCCGGGTGACGGATATCGGGATGGCTGGGTGTTCGGGCTCTGCGGTGCTCCGGCAGCGTCGTGGGCCGCTGGTGGCGCGGTCGTCCGGGCCACGGACGGTGGGCCGGCGGCGTCGCTGAGCCCGCGTGGCGAGTCCGGCCCGCAGGCCAGGCACTCCGGGTCGCGGTCGGCGTCCAGCACCGTCGTTTCGTTCGCCGCCGCGTCCACCAGCAGATACCGCACCGGTGACCGCCACGGCGAGACATAGTTCAGCAGCTCGCCGACGGCGTACCCGGCGATGATCTGGTTGAGGAAAACCACGCTGGGCGTCGGCTCGGCCGGATCGTCGACCCGGTATCCGGCTGCCCGGCGCGCAGCAGCCAACCCCGGGTCAAGCTCGGCATCCACCAGACGCGGGTCGTAGCCGGACAGGCAGAGCAGGCACGGGCCACCGGGGCGGACCACCGCCAGATGCCCGCCGGCTTCCAGCCGTACCCGGGAATTGGTTTCTTGGTTGTGGTCGTCGGGCGGCTCTGGGCGGGGTGCCGGCCCCAGCTCGACCCCGACGTCGAGATAGCAGCGGGCGTACTGCACGGCCAGCCGGTTCAACGCCCAGCGTGGCGCGTGCCCGTCGACCGCGCCGACGATCACCTCGGCCGGGCGCACCTGCTGCCAGACGACCGGGTCGAGGATGCTGCCGGCGATGCCGCGTACCCGTACCTGCGGGTTGATGGTCCGGACCGTGCGTGCCGCGACGGTGACCTTGGTCGCCGCCCGCGCCACGTCGGCCGGCTTGGCGCCGACCAGACGGTTCAGGTTGGTGGCGGTGACCGTGTCCGGGTCGACCAGCAGCAGGCCGCCCACCCCCAGGTGGGCCAGTGACTGGACGACCTGGCTGCCGACGCCGCCGAGACCGACCACGGCGACGGTCAGCTCGGCGAGCCTGCGCTGCGTCTGCGGACCGAACGCCCGCACCTGCCGGTCGTAGCGGTCCGCCGGGGTCGGCCCAGTGGCACCGGCCTGCGGGTCCGGCCCACCGGCCGGTGCGGTCAGGATCGGCGTGGTCAGAATCGGCACAGTTTCACCTCGGTCAGGTCGTCGTCGCCGAGCAGCACCAACCGGTCGAGCATCTGCAGCGTCCCGTCGTCCGGGTCGGTGTACGCGCCGGCCACCGACGCCTGCCCGAGCACCAGCGACGCCACCCCGACCGGCGGCGCGGCCGGCATCCGGTCAAGGAACTCGGTGTGCGTCTGGCGCATGTTCTCCACGTCCAGGCCAGAGAACCTGACGGTGTCGTCGGCGAAAGGATGGCTGTGCACGTCGACAAGGGACAGGCCGGTCTCGAAGCAGGCGATCAGCACCTCCCGGGTCAGCCAGGCGGCGACTTCGATCCGTACGCCGTTCTGCACCGACAGCGCGTCGTCCGGGATCGGGATGGCCCGGGTGACCAGCAGGTCGGTGACGGCCCCGGTGCCCCACGGGTCGGTCCACCGGCCGGCGCGGGCCAGCAGGTAGGCGCCGCGTTCGTCGTCACTGTCGCGCAGATGCCGCCGTACGGTGTCCCAGGTGTCGTGGCTGATCCGCAGCACGCAGGTCATCAGTCGACCGTGCCGAGGTAGGTGCGGATCGCTTCGACGTAGCTGACCAGCGAGTCGAAGCGCGGATCCCAGTTGCGTTCCGGGTCTTCCAGGCAGTACCAGCGGTAGCCCAGCTCGGCGTATCGGTTCTTGTAGGCCGAGAAATAGTGGGCGGGTTGCACGAGCGCGCGGCCGTCGCGGCGGCGCAGGTGGTCGCCGAGGAAGAAGCCGTCCGGTGCGGTCTCCGGGTAGGTGGCCGGCGGCACGATCAGCACGGTGGTGCGGTCCGGCTCCCAGTGTGGCGGGAGCCGGAACTCGGGATGTGCAGCCAGGATTCGTCGTCGGCGACGGTCAGCCCGGGGTACGCGTACGCGAGCTGGGCTGCTTCGTGGCGGATGCGCAGCCGCCTCGGGTCGAGCGTCGTCATCGCCTTGGAGTGCCGGGCGTGGTGGGTGAACTGCTGCTGATCGGCGACGCGGATCCGCTGGTCGTCGGGGACGATGACGTTGCGGTCGTCGTCCTGGCGGACCAGGACCCGTTCCTGCGGCAGGCCGGCCGCCCGCTTGATGTCGCGGCCGGACAGCATGTCGTCGATCACCGGTACGTCGACCCCGTTGATCCTGATCGTCTTGCCCATGTCGTCCTCCGGTTGCCGGGGTTGCTCCTACCTGGAACAGATGGACGAAGTGGCAGCGCAGTCCACCAGCTGGACGTGTGTGGACGGTCACCGGCTCTCGGGCCGGCGCCCTGGACGGTCGCTCCCCACCACATCACGACACCGGTGTCGTCCGGCGGGCACCCAGCCCGCCTGCTCATCCACCCCGCTGTTCTCCTGCGTCGCAACGGGAGGCACCTCGATGGACACCGCACTGCGCTCACCGGAAGACCCGCAAGACACGTACGCCTTCTTCTTCCTCGCCGTCGTCCGCGCCATGACCCACCACCTGGGGATGGTCATTGCCCGCACCGTGCACGGCACCAGCCACTGCGTCGACAGCCCGCGCGCCGCCAACTGGTGGCTGCACCTGTGCGCCAACTGCGCCGACGTACGCGACGAGCACATCCGCCGCCAGTTCGACCGACTGCGGCGCAACGCCACCGACCACGGCACCGCCAGCGGCAGCGCCCGCACCGGCGTCGGCGGCCCCAGCCGGATCGAGGAGATCAACCAGGTGGTGTCCTTCCTCTACGGGCCACAGGCGTCGACGGTCGACCCCGACGCCGCCGGCGCGGACCTGCTCCGCTACGCCCACCACCCGGACCGGGCCAACGCCGACATCGCCCCCTGGCTGCGCGCCATCTACTGGCAGTTCGTGCACCAGGACCAACGCCAGGCCATCGCCGAGCTGCGCCGCCGGTCGGCGACCGCGCGCGGCATGCACGCCCGCCCCGAACGCGACCTGACCACTGCCCGCTGGGCAGCGCCGCTCGCTGCTGACCCGGTCGGCCTCGACCTGCTGATCAGCTTCGTGATCGGGTTACGCGACCAGGTCGCCGACCCGTGGCGGATCCCGCACGCGGCGGCCAAGCACGGACTCACCGACCAGCAGGTACGCCTGCGTCTGACGGCGGCCGTCGACCAGCTCCGACGGATCAACCCGAGTTTCTACGAGGCGAACGTCGCCGCCGCACTGCACCGCCGCGCCGACCGACTCGACCCGTGCGACGACCTGCCGGGTGCCCGGCCGATCCGCGGCACCGCCCCGGGCGACCCGGCCGAGCGGTACGCCGACCCCGGCGACACTCCCCAACGGCGTCGCCGCCGCCAGGTGCTGCTGCGGCTGCTGGCCAACCCGGCCGTACGCCGCAGCGGGCTGCCGAAGCTGCTCGCCGAGATGTGCGATGTCGCGCTCGAACGATCCGCCGTCGACCTGGAGAGGTCCTGCGCGCGACGACTGCGACTGCCGTCCGGCACAGCCCGTCGGCGACTGGAAATCCTCGCGGTCCTCGTCGCCGGTGCCGGTGTCGAGTGGCTGGATGCTCTCCTATCGGAACCGCCCGGATAGTCCGGTATCCGGGGAGTGGGTGGGGCGACGGAACCCCACCGCCGCCCCACCCACTCCCCTATTCCGTCACTGTGGACGAGCGAATAGACTGGAGCCCGGCAGGCCCACCAGAGCCACCCAGGGAGGTGATTGGTCCGGAATGCCCGTTGCGACAACCCCCGACACGCCCGGGATCCCGGGTAGGTTGGCGGAAAGATCCCAAAGTAGACCTGAGCTGCGAAAACACGGTCTCCAGAGGTCATCTAGCCACTTCTCAAGATCATGATCGACAGGAGGTTGCCCTCAGGCACCCCTGTTTCCGCAGGTCAGACCGCCCGACATTTCGGACACGGTCCCCGAGCACACGAAAACCGCGCCGGATTGAAACATCTCCTCGTCGCTCTAGAGGAAGCCTTAGCGCTAAGCGCATTTGTCCCCAAGCACACGAAAACCGCGCCGGACTGAAACCTGGTCACCAGATTCAGTTGACCTGCAGCTCTACTCGCTGGACACAAGGTGAAGATCACTTATTTGATTCTTGCGATGTCGGCCGGTCTTGTCGGTGCCGTGTTCGGTTCGTGGCTGGGCTGGCAGGCGGCAGGGCCGACCACCGATACGGCGGCAGCCCGACAGGTGGCCGCTGTCGCGTTTCCCGACGTCGAGGCGGGTGAGCCGACCCGAAACGGTGACCGGCACGGGTTTCCGCCGGCTGTCGACGGTGCCTGGACCCTGCTCGTCGGAGGTGACGGCTACGTCGCCGGGACCGTCAGGGTGCCGTTGCCGTTCGGTCCGGCTTCGACCACCGACGGCCGTCTGGTCAGCGAGGCGGTCGACCGGCTCACGGCTGCCGGTTGGGATGCCGAGCGATTCCGCGCCAACGGCGACTACGACGCTTTCACGGCGACCCGGGACGGTGTCGCCGTGCGTCTGTCTGCGCGGGACGCCACGAGCTTCGTGATCGACGTTGGCCGCGCGCGGCCGTGGTGGGTCTGGCCGCTGGCGGTCGCCGGATTCCTCGTCGCCCTGATCACCACGTTGCTTGCCCTCCGGCAGCTCGATGCGCACACCAGCGGACGCGCCTGGGTCCGAGTCGTCGCCGTCTCCTTGCTCGGAGCTGCCGCCGTATTGAGCCTGCCCGCTCTGGCCGTGGGTGGGCTGGCCGCCAGCCATGCAGCGATCACCGGCGGCGACCCGTGGGCGCCGCCGTGGCTCGGCTTCACGATGGTCGGCCTGCGCCCGATGGCGTGGCTGGCCGGGCTGCTCACCGTCACGGCGGTCCTCGTCGCCGCTGCGTCACCGACGCGAACGCCGGCGACCGCCGGCACACCGAGCCGGGGACGCCGTACCGCAGAAGGGTCTGATCCTGCTGCGGCATAGTTGTGCCGCAGCAGGCATCAGCCACAGTCAGGGTTCAGGGCTCGCGGTTGAACAGCCGTTTCGACCAGAGGTATCCGCCGAGCGCGATGGCCGTGCACCAGGCGAGCGCGATCCACCCGTTGCTGCCGACCGGCTCGGCCATCAGCAGGCCGCGCAGGGTTTCGATGATCGGGGTGAACGGCTGGTACTCGGCGAACCAGCGCAGCCCGGCGGGCATCGAGTCGGTGGGGACGAACCCGCTGCCGAGCAACGGCAGCAGGATCAGCGGCATCGGCAGGTTGCTGGCGGTCTCGACGCTGCGGCTCACCTGGCCGAGCGCGACGGACAGCCAGACGAGCGCGAAGGTCACCACCAGCAGGAAACCGGCGGCACCCAGCCACCCGACCGGCCCGGCGGTGGGCCGGAAGCCGACCAGCAGCGCGACGCCGACGACGACCGCCACGCTGACCGCCGCCTGGATCATGCTGCCCAGGACGTGTCCGGTCAGCACCGAGACGCGGGCGATGTGCATCGTACGGAATCGGCCGATGATGCCTTCGGTCATGTCCATCGCGATCGAGATCGCCGTCCCCTGGACGGTGGTCGTCACGGTCATCAGGATGATCGCCGGTGCCACGTAGTTGACGTACGCGGCGCGCCCGCCGGCCCCGCCGCCGGGGAGCGCCCCGCCGGGCATCATGGCACCGAGTTGACCGAGCCCGGCGCCGAGGGTGCCACCGAAAACGTAGACGAACAGCAGCAGGAAGACGACGGGCATCCCGACGAGGGTCACCGTCATCGACGGGTAACGCAGCATGCGTCTGAGGTTGCGGCGCAGCATCGTCACCGAGTCGCGCAGCGGGTGGGTACGCAGGCCGGCGGCGGCGGTGGCCGGGCCGGTCAGGGCGTGGGCACTCATCGGGTGGTCACCTTGTCGTTGTCGGTGGGTTCGCCGGTCAGGGCGAGGAAGACGTCGTCGAGGTCGGGGGTGTGTACGGACAGTTCGTCGACTTCGACGGCGTGGTCGTCGAGCCGGCCGATCAGGGTCTTCAGCGCCTGCAGGCTGCCGTCGCTGGGCACCCGCAGAGCGAGCGGGTCGGGGTCACGGGTGACCTGACCGAGTGAGTGGGATGCCTGGCCGAGCGCTCCGGGTGTCTGGCCGAGGACGCGGGTGGCCGCCTCGAGGCGTCGCTGGTCGGCGAAGCGCAGCCGGACGTGCCCGCCGGGGATGCGGCGTTTGAGGTCCTCGGCGGTGCCCTCGGCGACCACCCGCCCGTGGTCGAGCAGCGCGATCCGGTCGGCCAGTTCGTCGGCTTCGGCGAGGTACTGGGTGGTCAGGAAGATGGTGACGCCGTCGGCGACCAGGTCCCGGACGATCTGCCACATGGTGCGCCGGCTGCGCGGGTCGAGCCCGGTGGTCGGCTCGTCGAGGAAGATCACCCGGGGGTCGCCGACCAGGGTCATCGCCAGGTCGAGCCGCCGCCGCATGCCGCCGGAGTAGGTCGACGCCGGTTTGCCGGCCGCCTCGGTCAGGTCGAACTGGTCGAGCAGTCCGGCGACGCGCCGGCGGCGGTCGGCCCGGCCGAGGTGGTGCAGGTCGGCCATCAGTCGCAGGTTCTCCGCGCCGGTGAGCAGGTTGTCCACCGCCGAGAACTGGCCGGTGACGCCGATCGCGGCGCGTACCGCGTCGGGGTCGCGGGTGAGGTCGTGCCCGGCGACCCGGGCGTCCCCGGCGTCCGGTCGGATCAACGTGGACAGGATCTTGACCGTGGTGGTCTTCCCGGCACCGTTCGCGCCGAGCAGCGAGAAGACCGTTCCCGCCGGTACGTGCAGGTCGATGCCGTCGAGCACGACGTGATCGCCGTACGCCTTGCGGAGCCCGGTGGCGGCGATCGCCGGCCGGGGCTGCGTGGAGGTCATGGTGTCCCTCTCTTGGAGCAAGGAGTGGGTCAGGAGCGGCGGATGGTGATGTCGCCGTAGGAGACGCGGGCGCGTACCTCGACGGTCTCGTCGGCGTCGTCGGGCCGGGTGGCGGTCTCCAGCAGGTTGTGGACCTGCCCGAAGTCGGTCTTCACTTCCAGCCAGGCGGCGGTGCCCTCGGCGATGCCGACGTCCAGGTTGCCCATGGCGGTGCCGAGCACGACCGAGCCGCGCACCACCTCGCCGAGGCGGATGCTGCCGTTGGATGTCTTCGCGTCGACGCCGGCGCCGGCCCGTTCGACGCGGATGTCACCGTTGGCCGCCCGCACCCGTACGTCGCCGGTGACCGCGTCGATGGTGGTCTCGCCGTTGGAGTTCTTGACCACGGCGGTGCCGTCGATCTCGCCGAGCTGGATCTTGCCGGAGCCGGTGGTGATCCGGGCGTCGCCGGTGACGCCGTCGACGGTGACGTGGCCGGCCGAGGTGTCCACGCGCAGCGGGCCGGTCAGTTCCAGCCAGGCGTTTCCGGCGGCGGTCCTGACCCGGCACTGCCCGAGCCGTCCGGTGCAGCGGACGTCGCCCAGTTGCGTCTCGGCGGAGACCTGGGAACCGCTGGGCAGTTGGATGGACACCTCGACGGACCTGGTCCGGCGGGAGAAGTCGAAGGCGGGTGATTTCGGGCCGGTGATCCGCAGGGTGCCGTTGGCGTAGTCGACGCGTACCCGGGCGGCGGCGGCCACGTCGGAGTCGTCGGTGTCGTCGCTCGGGCGGACCTCGACGACGGTGTCGGTGCGCTGGGTCGCGGCGATCTGTACGTTGCCGCTGCCGAGTTCGAGAGTGACGGAGATCGGTTCGGGCGTGTCGAAAGTAGGCATGGTTGTCCCCGCATCATGGGTTGGTGGGCCGTCCCCGCAGGTCGGGGACGTGAGGTGTGGAAGGTGGACGGTGGGTGGGAGGGGCGGTGCGGCTAGCGCACCCAACCGGTGAAGGTCTGCGTGCTGCGTTTCCCGGTGCCGCGTTCGTCGCCGCGCCGGTCCCGGTCGGACCGCTGCAGACCGGCGGCTGCCGCCCGGACCAGCCAGGCGTTGACCGAGCGCCCCTCCTTGGCGGCGGCCTCCTCGACTGCGGCCTTGAGCTGTTCGGGCAGGCGTACGTTGATCCGCGTCACCGGGCCGTCCTCGGTGATCAGCAGGTCGTTGTCGGGTGGGCCGTCGGCCGTCGCCGCGCCATCCCCGGCGGTGGTCCCGGTCGGATCGGACGGTTCGGCGGGTGGCGTGGTGACGACGAAGTGCGGGTCGCGGCCGCGTAGCCGCAGCTCGACCGAGCCGGGTGCCAGGTCGCGGGTGATCTCGTCGGCGGCGGCCGACAACGCGTCCAGCAGGGTCATCCGGATCGCCGACTCGAGCGACCCGGTCAGGCGCTCGACCAGTGCCCGCGCCTCGTCTCCGCCGGTTTCGGCGAGGGTGGCGAACTCCCGCCCGAGGTTGCTCACGTACGACGTCAGGTCCATGGTGCCATCATGGCACAGGATGGCACCATCAACAAGCCATCTTGGCACCAGAATGCTGCCAGATTGGCACCTTGTGGCACCTGAGCCGAGGAAGTGCCGCTGCGGCCGACAGACGAGGGCTGCGCGGCACCCACCAGCCGGTGGGTGCCGCGCAGCCCTCGTTGATCAGCTGGCGGTGCAGCTCAGCGACGACACGCTGTTCGCGCCGTTGCCGGAGCCGATGAAGCCGAACGTCGTACTGGCGCTGGCGCCGAGCGACCCGTTGTAGGACACGTTGCGGGCGGTCACGTTGGCGCCGCTCGACGTGACGGTGGCGCTCCAGGACTGGGTGACGGTCTGTCCCCCGGTGAACGTCCAGGTGACCGTCCAGCCGCTGATCGACGTGGATCCGGCGGTGACCCGTACCTCACCTTGGAAGCCACCCTGCCATTGGCCCGTCACCGAGTACGTCGCCGCACACGACGGCCCGGTGGGCGGCGGCGTGGTCGGTGGCGCAGTGGTAGGCGGAGCCGTGGTCGGCGGCGCGGTGGTCGGTGGTGCGGTCGTGGGCGGTGCGGTGGTCGGCGGTGCGGTGGTCGGCGGGGCGGTGGTGGGCGGCGGTGTCGTACCGCTGCTGCGGAAGGTGAACTCGTCGACGTCGAACAGGTAGCTGGAGCCTCCGGTGAAGACGAGGAACAGGTTGTGCGTACCGCTTGGTGGGCTGACCGTGCCGGTGACGGTGGTCCAGGTCTCCCAGCTTCCGGTGGGGGCGACGGTCGCCGTACCGATGACGGGCCCCGACGCCGAGCCGGTGCGCAGCGAGATGGTGCCCCCGGATCCGGCGGAGGCGACCCGGGCGGTGAACGACGTGGCCCCGGCCAGGTTGTACGGGGTGAACGAGATCCAGTCGCCGTTCTCGATGTAGCCGACCGCGCTGCCACCGTTGGCGGAGGCCTTCTCCACCAGGGTGGTGCCCTGCTGGCCGCCGTAGTGCTCGGCCTGGCGGGTCCGGGGCTGCATGACGGTCTGCGTCGAGGTCACCGGGATGGTCGCGCCCACCGGGGTGTACTCGGCGACCATGACACCGAAGATGTTCGCGTTCGGGTCGTGTTCGCCGTCGACGGTGGTCTGCAGGGTGCCGGAGCAGCCGGTGGCGCTGGTGATGCCGTGGCCGTGGCTGTCGTGCCCGAGCAGGTAGTTGACCTTCACCCGGCTGCAGTCGATGGTCGCCGCGTTCGGGTCGGTGACCGTGACCTGGAACGGGATGGCGTCACCGAAGTCGAACAGCCGGCCGTTGGTCGGTAGGTCGAGGGTGACCGTCGGCCGGCCCACTCCGATCACCACGCTCGCGGTGGCGCTGCGGCCGGTGCTGTCACGCACCGTGAGCGTCGCCGTGAACTCGCCGTTGCTGGTGTACGTGTGCGACGGGTTCGGCTGCGTCGAGTCGGTGCTGCCGTCCGTGGTGAAGTCCCACGCGTACGTGATGGCGTCGCCGTCCGGGTCGCTGGTCCCGGCCGAGCTGAACTGTACGGTCAACGGGGCGTTGCCGGTGGTCGGGTTGGCGGTGGCGAGCACGGTCGGGGCCCGACCGCCGCCGGAGTTGTACTCGATGCGGTACACCGCCGAGCTGGCGTCGCCGCTGCCCCAGCCGGTGCCGTAGTCGAGCACGTAGAGTGCACCTTCCGGCCCGAACTCCATGTCCATCACCTGGGTGCCGGTGTAGGCCGGGAACGGTTCGATCGCGCCGACCCCGCCGGAGCCGGTGACCGTGACCGTCTTGATCCACCGTCGGCCGAACTCGCCGATGAACACCTTGCCGTTCATCGACGCCGGGAACTTCACTTCGGAGGCGAGCGAGGCGTCGTAGTTGTAGACCACGGCGTCCATCGGAGACAGGCTGCCGCAGCACAGCTCCGGCGGGTTCTGCTCGCCACCGTACGGCAGCCAGGCCCGCTGGGACGGGGGCAGTTGGGTGATACCGGAGTTGTTCGGGGAGTTGTTCACCGGGCCGCCGGAGCAGTTGAACGGTGCACCGGAGGGGCCGGACGGGAACGTGAAGTCGATGTACGGGGTGTTGTAGTTCGAGCAGTACGGCCAGCCGTAGAAACCGGGCTGGGCGATGCCTTCGAACGCGACATGGTTGGCCGGCCCTCGGTTGGGGTTGGCGGTGCCGGCGTCCGGGCCGTACTCGCCGAGGTAGACGATGCCGGTCGCCTTGTCGACGGACATCTTGAACGGGTTACGGAAGCCCATCGCGTAGATCTCGGGCTTGGTCCTGGCCGTGCCGGCGGGGAACATGTTGCCGGCCGGGATGGTGTAGCCGCCGTTGGCGCCCGGCCGGATCCGTAGGATCTTGCCCCGCAGGTCGTTGCTGTTGCCGGCGGTACGCTGCGCGTCGTACGCCGGGTTGCGGTTGGGTCGCTCGTCGATCGGGGTGTAGCCGCTGGAGTCGAACGGGTTCGTGTCGTCGCCGGTCGACAGGTAGAGGTTGCCGGCGGCGTCGAAGTCGATGTCCCCGCCGACGTGGCAGCACATGCCCCGGCTGGTCGGGACCTCCAGGATCGTCACCTCGGACGCCCGGTCAAGGGTGTGGTCGGCGTTGACGGTGAAGCGGGCCAGCCGGTTGTAGCCGTTGAACGGGGCGAACTGTGCCGCCGACCCGGTCGCCGGTGCGTCGCCGCCGGGGGTGTTCAGGGGCGGCGAGTAGTACACGTACACCCAGCGGTTGGTGGCGAAGTTCGGGTCCACCTCGATGCTCTGCAGTCCTTCTTCGTCGTGGGTGTAGACCGGGATGGTCAGCGCCACCTTGGTGTTGCCGGCGGCGTCGGTGTAGCGGATGGTGCCTTCGCGGGAGGTGTGCAGCACGCCCCGGTTGGGCAGCACGGTCATGCCCATCGGTTCACCGACCTCGGCCACCCCCTTGGCCAGGGTGATCTGGCTGTAGCCGGCCGGGGTCTGGCTGGTCGAGCAGTTGCCGGTGCCCTGCGCGGCGTAGCGGATGCCGCCCAGCACGTGGCTGCGGAAGTTGGCGTCGCTGAAGCTCTCGTTGGTGTGGCCCATGCCGGTGTACCAGGATCGGCCGCCGTCGTAGTTTCGACACCACGCGATCGGGTGGTCGCTGCCCATGGTGCCGCCGGTGTAGGTGCTCTCGTCGACGGTGGCCAGGATCCGGTTCTGTGCCCGGGGGTTGGTCCGGTAGTTGTACCACTCGTCGTACCGGTTCCACGCGGTCGGCAGCCCGGCGGTCGACGGGTGGGAGCTGTCCTCGATCCGTACGGTGGCGTTCTGGTTGGCGGGGTGGCTGGAGAAGTACGCGCCGACCAGGTCGCCGTACGGGCGGGCTCGCCAGGGCGGCCCTGCTCGCCTTCGCCCGGGGCGACACACGATACCGGCTCCAAGTCACCGCGTCGCTATCGAAGGCCGTCGTTGCAACTCTACGGGAGCCACAAAATGGAAGTCAATGGATCTGCAACAGCCCGGACGGGCCCAGCGGTACGCCCGCCGGGACCACGTCCTTCCATTACGACCTTGGTACGTCGTAATCTCTGTCGATGGAAGCGCTCCCACGATCGCCCAACCCACGACAGGAGAACCTCTACATGCCGTCGATACGGACACGGTGGGCCGCCACAATGGCGGCCGGCCTGCTGCTCGGAGCGGTCGCCGCCGTCCCGACCACCCCCGCCACGGCAGCCGCCGCCCCACCGGCTGCCCGCACCGACACGTCAGCCACCACATCAGCCACAGCCACCACATCAGCCGCGGCCGCGGCCGCCCAGGCCGCGCCGGAGAACGACTGGCTGCACACCGACGGGAACACGATCGTCGACGAGGCCGGCAACCAGGTGTGGCTCACCGGGGCCAACTGGTTCGGCTACAACGCCACCGAACGGGTCTTCCACGGCCTGTGGTCGGCCAACATCGAGGCGGTCACCCGCGCGATGGCGCAGCGTGGCGTCAACATCGTCCGGGTGCCGATCTCGACCCAGCTGCTGCTGGAGTGGAAGGCCGGCCAGCCGCTGGCCCGGCCCAACATCAACGCGTACGTCAACCCGGAGCTCGACGGGCTGAACAACCTGCAGATCTTCGACTACTGGCTCGACCTGTGCGAAAAGTACGGCCTGAAGGTCATGCTGGACGTGCACAGCGCCGAAGCCGACAACTCCGGCCACCTCTACCCGGTCTGGTGGAAGGGCTCGATCACCGTCGAGGACTTCTACCAGGGCTGGGAGTGGGTGACCGCGCGCTACCGCGACAACGACACGATCGTCGCGATGGACGTCAAGAACGAGCCGCACGGCACGCCGAACGACCCGCAGCGGGCCAAGTGGGACTCCTCGACCGACCAGGACAACTTCAAGCACGCCTGCGAGACCGCCGGCCGGCGGATCCTGGCGATCAACCCCGACCTGCTGATCCTCTGCGAAGGTATCGAGGTCTACCCGCGCCCGCACGCCGACTGGGACTCCCCCAACACCAACCCGGACCTCAGCCCGAACTACTTCTACAACTGGTGGGGCGGCAACCTGCGGGGCGTCGCCGAGCACCCGGTCGACCTGGGCACCAACCAGGACCAGCTGGTCTACTCCCCGCACGACTACGGCCCGCTGGTCTACGAGCAGCCGTGGTTCCAGGGCGAGTTCGACAAGGCGTCGCTGACCGAGGACGTGTGGCGGCCCAACTGGCTCTACATCCACGAGGACGACACCGCGCCGCTGCTGATCGGCGAGTGGGGCGGCCGGTACGGCCAGGACGCCCGGCAGGACAAGTGGCTGCACGCCCTGCGCGACCTGATGATCGACTACGGCATCCACCACACGTTCTGGTCGCTGAACCCCAACTCCGGTGACACCGGCGGCCTGCTGCTCGACGACTGGACCAGCTGGGACGAGGTCAAGTACAACCAGGTGCTCAAGCCGGCACTGTGGCAGCACGACGGCAAGTTCGTCAGCCTCGACCACCAGGTGCCGCTCGGCGGGGCCGGCTCCACCACCGGGATCAGCCTCGCGCAGCGCTACAGCGACGGCGGCGGGGACGACGACGTGACCGCGCCGACCGCCCCCGGCCAGCCGACCGCGAGCGACGTCACCGCCGACTCAGTGACGTTGACCTGGGCGGCGTCGACCGACAACGTCGGCGTCACCTCGTACCAGGTGCTGCGGTCCACCGCCGGCGGCCCGGCCACCCCGGTCGCCACGGTCTCCGGCACCACGTACACCGCCGCCGGCCTGACCCCCGAGACCAGCTACACGTTCACGGTCCGGGCCCGCGACGCGGCCGGCAACGTCTCACCGGCCTCACCGGCGCGAACGGTCACCACCGCGGCCGACGACGGCGGCCCCGGCGACGGCGGCTGCACCGCCACCTACACGGTGACCAGCAGCTGGCAGGGCGGCTTCCAGGGCGGCATCGAGGTGCGCAACACCGGCACCTCGGCGATCTCCGGCTGGACGCTCACCTGGACCAACCCGAGCGGTACGTCGATCGGGTCGCTGTGGAACGGCCGGTTGACCACGTCCGGCGGGGTGAACACGGTACGCAACGAGCCGTACAACGGGGCCCTCGCGCCGGACGCCGCCACCACGGTCGGCTTCGTCGGCTCCGGTCCCGGCACCACGCCGACCGATCTGAGCTGCACCGCGTCCTGAGCGAACCCGAACTCGGACCGAATCCGGACCCGATCCGCTGCCCGACCCCGACCGGGTGGGGCAGCGGATCCCCCGGCCCGTTGGCGCCGGTCTGCTTGAGTGGGGGGGCATCCACCGACCACACCAGACCGAGAGGGTACGCCGGCCCGATGCCCACCCAGATCGTCGTCTCCCTGGTGCCGACCGCCGCCACGGCGGTCCCGCCGCCGCACACCGGCCCGGCCGTCTACGCCGCGTTCCTCAAAGCGGTCCGCGCCGTCGACCCGGAGCTGTCCGCGATCATGCACGACAGCCCCCGGTACAAGCCGTTCACCCTCAGCCCGGTCCTCGACGAGCAGGGCCGGCCACCGTCGGCACCGGGGCAGCCGGGCCGGATCGTGGCCGGCCTGCTGATCGACGCGTACGCCGCCCCGGTGCTCGCCGCGCTGCACCACGCCGCCGGGCATCAGATCGCACAGACCCGGTACCGCACCGTCGACGTCGCCGTGCACGCGGTGTCGTACGCCGAGCTGGCCACCGGCGCCGACCCGGCCGGCACCACCTGGGCGTACGACCTGCTGACCCCGGTCGGGTTCGCCACCGGACGCGGGGACGGTGCCCGCCGCCAGCGCCCCTGGCCGGACGCGGAGCGGGTGTTCACCAACCTGACCCGGCGCTGGGACGCGTTCGCCGGGGAGGTGGCGTTGCCGACGTCGGCGGAGCCGGCGGTCGTCGACCATCTGGAGGTGGTCGACGCCCAACTGCGGATGGTCACGCACCTGGTGGAGCCGGGGCAGCGTAACCCGCAGCACCGGTTCCGCCGGGGCACGGTCGGCTCGGTGACCTTCCAGTTGGCGGAGGCGTCGGGGGTGCCCGGCGACGCGCGGCGGGCGGTGGACGCCCTGGCGGCGTTCGCCAGCTACGCCGGCTTCGGTGACCGGACCGCGATGGGCATGGGCCACGTCCGGCGCAGACTCAGCCCGCCACCGCAGCAGTGATCCGCTGCGGTTCATTGGACTGGCGACGGCGTGTCGGGTCGATGAACCGCAGCGGATCAAGGCCAGCCGGTGACGACCGTTGGCCGGGTCTGCCGCGTACGCGGCAGACCCGGCCAACATGGTCAGGGCGAGGTCAGGACGTCAGTGCGAGTAGCCGCGCGTGGCGATCCAGTGCGCCAGGGTCTCGGTGCTCACCCAGTAGTGTTCGGCGCCCAGGAAGGCCGGGTCGGCGATCTTGACAGCGTCGCCGCCCTCGCCGTAGCCGACCACGGTCACGTAGTGCCCGCCCGGGTACGAGTGGGTCCGGCCGTCGATGTCGCTCACCGTACCGATGATGTTGGCCACCACGGCTCGGCCGTCGTCCACGGTCGCCCGCACGTCGTCGCGCAACTGGTCGATCTGCGCCTGGCTCGCCTTGGACGCCTCGATCGCGGTGGTCCGGTACTTGTCGTCGCCGGTGAGCTCGTTGAGCACCCGGGTGGTGTCCTCGGCCGAGTCGGTGCCGGCCTCGGTGGTGCCCAGCTTCTCGGCGACCTCGTCCTGCGACAGCTCGTGGCCCTGGGCGGTCAGCGCGATCCGGGTCGCGGCCGGCCCGCAGTAGTAGAAGTTCGGCTGCCGCTCGTAGCGGGTGTTCAGCACCCGGTCGCCGCCGGTACGGTCGCCGTGCTCGCCGCCACGGTCGGCGGTCGACGCCGCGGCGACGTTTCCCGACGCGCCCGACGGGGCGGCCTGGGCCGCGACGGCGGGGCCGGCCACCACACCACCGGCGACGAGCAGACCAGCAACGGACAGCGCAGACTTACGGAAGATCGTGTTCATCAGAAGACTCCGTTCCGAGGGGTACGGGGGATCCGGACGCCGCCACCAGACGGGCATCGGACCCCGCGAACGGGACAGAACAGATGCTCGGTCGGAAAATCGCCCCGCCGACCGGTGTCGCATCCGCCGATTGGGCGGGGCAGTCTTGCGGGCGTACCGGATACAACCGCCGGGGGGTGCCCGGCATTCCGGCGGCCTGCCCCGCTCCGGCCGGCACGGTCGGTCAGCCGCGCCAGCCGGGGCGAGCCCGGTCAGCCCGGCGCCGCACCGTTGTCGACAAATCGGAAGAACGTCGTCAACGTCGCATTACCCAGCTCTTCGAGGATCAGCCCCCGGGTGCTGGAGTACTGCAGGTAGGCGGCGCTGCTGCTGATCGCGTACGCATCCTCGCCCGGCGCCTGCACGACGGTGATCTCGAACCGTTGGCGTGGTTCGTCGGCCGCGCAGACCGCCGCGCCCACGGTGAGTGGTGCGGACCCGGCCGACCCCACCTGCCAACAAGTGTCCGATCCGTCCTGGTCCGGGTCCGGGTCCGCTGTCCGGATCCGGTAGCTGTCCTCGTCGAGCGGCTCGATCACGAACAACCGCCGGCCCTCGACCCCGTCGACCTCACCGAGCCGGCCCTCGTCGAGCAGCGACACCGCCGACTCGAAGCCGTCCGTACGCACGATCGCCACCTGCCGCTGCCCGGACAGCAACGGGTCGTCCCCGGGCGGCTTACCGACTGTCGGGTCGGAACCGTCGTCGGACGCCGGGCCGGTCGGCGAGGCGGACGGTGAACCGGTCGGTGCCCCCGGGGTCGCGGTCGGGGTGGGGCCGGCCGGGCCGACCGGCAGCGGCGGCGCGGCCCGGTTGGCCTGGACGGCGGCGACACCGGCACCGAACGCACCGATCAGTACCACACCGAACACAGCGGTGGCGGCCTGCCGGCGACGGCGCAGCGTGTCGCCCCGGCGGCGGATGTCGGCGGCGGGGGCGAGCCGACCGGCCCGCCCGGCGTGCTCGGCCATGTCCCGCAGCACCCGCTCGGGATTGGGCTCAGACCGCATAGCTCCTCCCGTCGCCGGTGGTCTGCTGATCGCCGTCGGCCAACTGCGCGGCGAGGGCCTTGCGGCCCCGGGCCAGCCAGGTCTTGACGGTGTTGACGTTGGTGCCGGTCTCCGCAGCGACTTCGGCGACGCTGAGCCCGGCCAGGTAGTGCAGCACGACGACCCGGCGCTGGTCGACGGTGATCTGCCGCAACGCCGCCACCAGCGCGACGTGGTCGACCGACACGCCGTCGACCGGCTGGGCGCCAGCGGTGTCCCGACGGTGGGCCTTCCACCGGTTCACCGCCTTGCGCCACGAGCTCACCGCGATGCGGTACGCGACCGTGCGTACCCAGGCTTCAGGGCTGTCACAGTCGCGCACGGACGCCCACCGGTCCCACGCGCGGGCGTACGCCTCGGCGACCGCGTCCTCCGCGTCGGACCGGTTGCCGAGCACCACGTACAGGTGGCCGAGCACCCGCTTGGACGACGCCGCGTAGAAGGCGTCGAACTCGTCGGCGTCACGCATCCGTCAAGCCTCCACCGGTCACCTCGTCGGTGCCGGCCCGTTGTCGTTGAACCGGAAACCGTCCGGCGCCGGCGAACCGTCGCCCTGCTCCTCCAGGATCAGCCCGGACCGCGCCGAGGTACGCAGGTACGCCGAGCTGTTGCTGATCATGAAGGTGTCGTCGGTGTCAGTATCGGCGGCGACGATCTCGAACCGCTGCCGGGGGTCCCCGGCGTCGCACTCCGCGCCCTCGACCGACAACGGCTGGCCGTCGCCCGGGTTGCGCACCCGCCAGCAGACCGGCTCACCGATGCCGGGGCCATCACCCACGCCCCGGTACGACTCGATGAGGAACAGCCGTCCCTGCATCGGGATCGGCACGAACACTTGCCGACCCTCGTCGCCGTCGACCTCGGCCAACCTGCCGTCGTCGGTCATCGACAGCCCGCTTTCGAAGCTGCCCACCCGCACAATGGTCACCTGCCGGGTGCCGGACAGCACCTCGGGCAGGCCGGTCGCCGTCGGCTGCGGGGTCGGTGCCGCGCTGGTGGCCGCGACGCCGGAGGCCGGGGCGGGGGCGGCCGACATCGGCCCCGGGCCGGTCGCCCCGTCACTGGTCGGTTCGGTCGTCGTACAGGCGGTCAGGGCACCGGCCATCACAGCGATGCCCAGACCCGCGATCCGTTGACTCGTCAAGATGTCGTCACCCTCATTCGGTCATCGCCGACCGGCGGCGGGGCTCGTGCCGGCACGCCAACGCCGGTCCCGGTCAACCATTCCGTGTCGACCGACGTATCCAAGACGTGCGGCGGGGGCACCTGGTTTCAGCAGTCGCGGAAATGTTCCCCCCGCCCGATGGCCGCAGCGGTCCGGAGCGTGGCACCGCCGGTGACCTCGGCCGGCGGTGCCCTGTCCACGACGTTCCCCATCACACGCGAGGTGCCGCCGCAGGCGCACAGACTCAGATCAGCCCGGCTCGCAGCGCGTAGGCGACGGCATGTGAGCGGTTCCGCAGTTTGAGCCGATGCGTGACGCCGTAGATCACGTTCTTGACCGTGCGCTCGGAGTAACAGAGCTTTCCGGCGATCTCGTTGGTGTCGAGCCCGTCCGCCATCAACCGCAACACGTCGACCTCGCGTGGCGTCAGGCCGGCGGCGTTGAGCCCATTCGGGGCGAGGACCTCGCGTTGCAGTCGCTCAATGTGCTTGAGCAGTTCCCCGACGAGATTCGACGGCATGACTCCGCCGCCGTTGGCCGCCGTCAGCACACTGTGTACCAGACGCTCCCGGGTGACCGCCGCTCTGGGCAGGATGGAGACCACCCGACACTCCACCGCTATCAGCAACTCACTCTCGGTGATCTCACGGAGCACGAGAACCACCGGCAGACGCGTCACCACTGCCGTACGGCGCAGCATCGCCACCACGTCCACTGTGAGCTGCTCACAGGCGAACACGACAACCTGCGCCCCGGCCCGCTCCTCGGCCGGTAGCAGCTCGACCTCCGGGCAGCAGCGCAGGAAACTGGCGAGTCCTGCGTGACTGAGCGGTTCGGATGCCTGCAGGATCAGCTTGACACACTCCACCGATGCCTCCCGTCGTCGTCGGTCAGCACGGAGTCTGCGCAGCGGGTCTTCAGAGAATCTCCACACCGATCTCCAGCGGAAACCGTCGATGTGAAGATCCGCTCGCCGAGGTCGGCCCGGCCAGGAAGGTCCGGCTAGGAAGGTGTAGTGTCGCCTGCCGGTGGCGGCGGTTCCCCCCGTGCCCGGCGAAGTGCCTCGATGTACTTGGGGATCTCAACTACGGCGAGCTCCAGCCGACCGGGCGCGAGTTGATCGGCGAATACGGCCTCGACAACGTCTCGGCCAACGTCATCGGGGAGATCGTCGACCTGTCCGGCAGGGGCGCACTGCCAGATCCGGATGAGACGGAGCCGCGCCCGGACCTCGGAGAGGGTGCGTTCCAGTCCGGCTATCGCCTCGTCGGCCCGCGCCGCGTCCAGCACGAGCCGCCCCTCACCGGCGAGCATGAGCAGCAGCTCACCCACGAACGGGTTCGGCGTGGCAGGAGGACGGGCCGGCACCGGTCGAGTCCATCAACGCGACGGCGGCAAGGGAAGGCTCCGATCGGGCGGCTGCCCCGGACTCCGGTGCGATCTGCCCGGACTGCCGTCCGTGGCACCGGTCCGCCGACGGACAGCGCCCACCGGGTCCGCCACCGGGCAGCCCCGCCCGAACGTCGACGGCAGCGCGAGGCAGACTTGACCCGGGTGGTTCCCGCAGGAGGGCCGGGTGCGGCGTGGCCGACCTGCTCCGATCCGGGTCACCGGCGCCGGGAGCGGGTACGTCGGAGGCGGGGACCGTTTCTCGGAGCGGTGGATGAGGGCAACGGTGTCGATCGAAAACACGAACGTGCGTCTTCACCTGTTAGGCCCCGTACGGGTCGAGCGCGACGGAGCCGACCTGCCCCTGGGGTCGGCGCGGCGGACGGCCGTGCTGTGCGTACTCGCCCTGCGGACCGGGCACCGCGTTTCCCGGGAGCAGCTCGTCGCCGCGCTGTGGGGTGAGGACGCACCGGCCAGCGCGATCGGCAACATCTACACCTATGTCTCGGCGTTGCGGCACATGTTGGAGCCGGACCGGGGCCGGTGGGCCGGTGGGCAGATCCTCAGCTCGGGCGGAGGAACCTACCAGTTACATCTGCCCCCGGAGGCGGTCGACGCCATCCGCTTCGAGACGCTGCGGGAGGCCGCCCGGCGGCATCGGGCCGACGGGAACACCGTCGCCGAGTTGGCTACCGTGGAGTCCGCGCTCGGCCTGTGGCACGGCGAGGCCCTGACCGGGGTACCCGGGCCGTTCGCCGAGGCCCAGCGGGTGCGGCTGGCCGAACTGCGGTTCGCCACCACCGAACGGTACGCCGCCCTGCTGGTCGGGCAAGGCCGGCACGAGGAGGCTGCGGCGGTCCTGCGACGCCTCGTCGAGGCGTACCCCGACCGGGCGCACCTTCGGGTGATGCTGGCCGACGTACGGCAGACGAGCAGCCACGGCCCGGGGCAGGGCCAGGACGCCGGAGCGCCCGCCGGCGCACGACCCGTCGCCGGGACAGCTGACGGAACAGCGACGACAACCAGGTCCGGCGGGGCAGCCCTCGTCGGCCGGGATGCCGAGCTGTGTCGCCTGCGCCGGGCCACGGCGGAGGCGGCCCTGGGACGCGGACGCAGCGTCCTGGTCAGCGGCGCGCCTGGTCTGGGCAAATCGGCACTGCTCGCGACGGCCATGTCCGCTGCCGCACCGGGGCACTACCGTGTCGGATGGGCGGTCGGCGACGAGGTCACCCGATCCAGTCCACTAGGTACCTTAGCTGAATGCCTTGAATCCGTGCTGGGCGAGGACTCCACCCGCCGCCTGATCGACCGTTTCCCCGCCAGCGCGCACCAGGTTCCCGGCCAGGCCGTCGCCGAGGTGGTGGACCTGGTATGCCAGGCCGCGCGGGCGACGCCACTCGGGCTCGTCATCGACGACCTGCACTGGTCCGATCCTGCGACGCTGCGGGTCTGGGCCGAGCTCAGCGGACGCGTCGCCGAGCTGCCGCTGCTGTTGGTGGCGACGGTCCGGCCCGGTGCGTCGGACCGGACCGTGCCGTCCGTCGACGAGGTCGTACGGCTGACACCGTTGGACGTCACGGCGGCAACCGCCGTCGTCCGTGCCTCGGCACCGCAACCGCCCGAGGCCGAGCATCTGACATGGATCCTCGCCGAGGCCGGTGGCCACCCCGGCTACCTGCGACAACTCGCTGCGGGTACCGCCGCCACGTCGTCGTTCGACGCGTTGTCAGCCATGATCGAGGCACATCTCGCCCCGTTCACCGAGGAGACCCGGCGGTCGTTGCGGGCGATCGCCTTCCTGAGCGCGTACGAGTTGCGGGCACCCGGCACCCAACCAGCGGGCGCCACCCCGGCCGAGCTCGGTGCGGTCACCGGCCGTACCCCCGACGATCTCGACCGGACGCTCGCGCCGGCGCTGGCCGACGAGGTCCTCGCAGTCGAGGGCGACCGGCTCGTCTTCCGGCACCGAATCGTGGCCCGGACCCTGCACGAGGCCACCCCGGTGGCCCTGCGGATCACCCTGCACCGCTCCTACGCGGAGCGGCTCGTCGCGGCCCGCGCGCCGGTCGAGCAGGTCGTGGCGCAGTTGCTCGTCGGCGAGGTGCCGCTGGTCGGCCGGGCGGGCGCCTGGCTGGTCGAGAACGTCGAGGCGCTCGTGGACCGTGCCCCGGCGACTGCGATCGCCGTGTTGCGCCAGGCCCATGCCCAGCACGCTCTCGACCCGGCTCAGCGGCTTCGTCTCACCGCCTGGCTGGCCCGGATGCTGCTACGTCAGCAGCAGGTTGCCACGGCGGAGGCCGGCTGGGTCGCCGCCCGGACATCCGACCCGGACCTGCGTGGCGAGATGCACTGGGTTGCGGCGCACACCCACGAACGGCGGGGCGAGTTCGAGTCCGCTGCGGAGATCGCCCACACCGCGTTGCGAGAACGCCGAATCACGC
Source organism: Solwaraspora sp. WMMA2056 (assembly GCF_030345095.1). NCBI lineage: Bacteria > Bacillati > Actinomycetota > Actinomycetes > Micromonosporales > Micromonosporaceae > Solwaraspora > Solwaraspora sp. WMMA2056. The sequence continues at coordinate 3,467,254 of NZ_CP128360.1, read as the reverse complement.
CGGAGTGGATGCACCGGCTACGGGTGTTGCTCGCCCGGGTGCGTCCGCACCTGCCGGGACAGGCGACCGAGCCGCACCTGCCCCGCTCGACGGCGCTCGACGGTGGGAACTCCCCTAGCTGACAGATGCCGGCGGGTCGACCGGAGGTAACCTCTGACCTCTCACGATGGAGGGTCCGTGCAGACAACACCGGACGACCGGCTGCGGGTGTCGGTCCTCGGCCCGGTCCGGGCCTGGCGCGGCGGACACGAACTGCACCTCGGACCGACCCGGCAGCGGCAGGTCTTCGCGGCGCTCGTCGTCGCTGGACGCGCGGTCAGGCGGGACGAGCTGGTCGCAACGGTCTGGGACGAGGCGCCGCCGACGACCGCGACCGGCAACGTCTACACGTATGTGTCCGGTCTTCGTCGCAGTCTTGGGCGCGACGCCCTGACGCTCGGATCGGCGGGGTACGCGCTCGCTCTGCGCCGGGCGGATCTGGACAGCGAACGGTTCGCGGCGGCGTGCGCCGAGTCGGCGCGGCGGCGTGCGGCAGGGGATCTCGCCGCCGCCGTGGCCGCCCTCGACGAGGCGTTGGCGCTGTGGCACGGCGAGCCGTACGAGGGGCTCACCGGTCACCGGCTGGACCTCGATCGGGTCCGGCTCGTGCGGCAGCGGCTCGACGCCATCGGTCGGCGTGCCCGGATGCTGATCGAGCTGCGCGACGACCGGGTGGTGGCCGAGTTGACCGGGCTGGTACGCGACCACCCGCTGCATGAACCCCTGCACGAGTTGCTGGTGCTCGCTCTGCATCGCGGCGGCCGGCGGGCCGAGGCGATCGAGGCCTATCGGGTAGCCCGGCACATCCTCCGTACCGAGCTGGGAGTCGAGCCGGGCAGTGCCCTGAACGGACTGTACGGTCAGGTGCGGCGCGCTCCGGCGGCTGCGATCCGTCGGAACGACCCGGTGTCGACGCGGCGATCCCACACGACCGCAACCTCTCGATCGACGTCGCCCGTCGCGTTGCGCTCACCGACCTGGTCGACGCCTCGCCTCGCTCAGTGGGGATTCGTGGAAGCGTCCGGGGTCGGACCGCAGGCGGGGTCGACCATCGGCCGCACTCAGGCGGGGTCGCTCGTCGGCCGAGCCGACGAGCTCGACCAGCTGCGGGCCCTGTTCGACGCGCTCGCCGACGGTCAGGGCGACGTGCTCTGGGTCGAAGGTGAACCGGGCGTGGGCAAGACCGCGCTGGTCAGAGCCGCGACGGCCGATCTGGACGATCGGGGCTGTCAGGTCGCCTGGGGCGGCACCCGGGAGCTGGACCGGGACGCGCCGTTGCAGGCGGTGGCCCGGGCGTTACGGCCGCTGACCACCGGACACCTCCGGGCCGCCCGGCCCGACGGACCACACCTCGATGTGGCCGACGACGACAATGCCGTCGACGATGCCCCCGTCACGTCCGATCGGGTGTTGGCGCAGGTACGCGCCGCCTGCGCCGTCGCGCCCGTCGTGCTGGTCGTTGACGACCTCCAGTCGGCCGACTCGGTCGGCGAGCCGTTCTGGAACCGGTTGGTCGCCGCCACCCGACGGTTACCGTTGCTGTTGGTGGCCGTGGCACGGCTGGAGCCCGGCGGTACGGCCCTGGCCCAGCTGCGCCGCGCGGTGGGCTCCCGGCGGGGGCAGGTGCTCCGGCTGGATGCCCTACCACCCGGGGTGGTCGAGCAGCTCGCGGTACGTCTGGTGGGTGCTCCGCTCGGGCCGAACCTGGCCGAGGCGATCTCTACCTCGGCCGGTAATCCCTTCTACGCCCGCGAGATGACCAGCGCGTTGCTCCGGCGGGGTGTGGTCCAGGTGGCCGACGGGGTGGCCGACATCCCCGACTCCGCTCCCGTCGATTTGCCGCGGCCCCTGCTCGCCGTGGTACGGAGTTCGGTGGATCTCCTGTCACCGCGTGCTCAGGACGTCCTGCGGACGGCCGCCATGCTCGGTACCCGTTTCTCGGTGGACGACCTGGCCGAGGTGAGCGGGGAGTCCGCGGTCGACCTTGTCCCCAGCCTGGAAGAGGCGATCGCCGCGAACGTCGTCGTCAGCGACGACACGACTCTGGCCTTCCGATACTCCGCTCTGCGTCGGGTGTTGTACGACAGCATCCCGGCACCGGCGCGGGCGATGCTGCACCGACACATCGCCGAGGTTCTGGACCGGGGCGCGGGTCCGGCGACGCGGGTGGCCGCACAGCTCGCGGCGGTGCCGTCGGTGGCCGACGAGTGGACGGTGTCCTGGCTGGTCGACCACTGCGCCGAACTGGCCCGCCGCGCTCCCCGACTCGCCGGTGAGCTGATCCGACGGGCACTGGACACCGGTGCCACCGACCCGATACACCGCACGCCGTTGCTGATCGCCCTGGTGCGGCTGGAGTTCGCCGAGGATCACTGCCCGGTCGACGAGGCCCGGGAGGCGGCCGGTCTGGCGACCGATCCGGCGGAGCGCGCCGAGATGCGTCACCTCCTCGCCACGATGGTCCACCGGCGGGGTGGTGTGTCGTCGGCGATCGGCATCGTCCGGAAGACGCTGTCCGACCGTACGGTGCCCGAGTTCTGGCGTACCCGGCACTGGGCGCTGCTGGTCGAGCTCCGCAGGGGCAGCCTGGACGACCTGCACCAGGCCGATCGGCGAGCCGGGGCGGCGCACGCCGAAGCACTCGCCGCCGGGCGGCCGTACGACGCGGCTGCGGCGCTGCAGACCGGGTGGCTGACGAACTCCGTGCGCCGTGACCACGAACGGGCGCTGGAGTTCGCCGACCGGGCGTTGGACATCATGCGCGACAATCCGTCCTTCGGCGGGCTGTATCTCGACCTGCTCGACAATCGCGCCTTCACCCTGCACAACCTGGACCGGCTACCGGAGGCCGAGCGGACGCTGCGGGAGGGTCGTCTCTTCGCCTACCGGCACCGGTTGCCCACCGACCTGCACACGGCCTCGGCGGTGCTGCGTTTCTGGACCGGTCGCTGGGACGACGCGCTGGCCGAGATCAGCGCGGTCACCGACGACGTTCCTCGCTACACCTTGTTGGGCATGCGAGACCCGCGATCGGCGGCCACGTTGTTGCACGGCCTGGCCGCGCTCATCGCTGCCCATCGTGGCGACGCGGTGCTCGCCGCCGGCCACCTCGACGCGGCCGATGCCCTGACCACCGGCGACGCTGACCGAACAACCGATGGTTTCCTGCTCGTCGCCCAGGGGTGTCTCGCCGAGACGCGGGGCCGGCCGGACGAGGCGCTACGGACGCTGAGTCCGCTGCTGTCGCCGGACCACGCGCCGCTGGCGATGCGGCACCAGTGGCTGCCGGAGCTGACCCGGCTCGCGCTGGAGTTGGACCGGCGGGACATCGCGGAGGGGGCGGCGGCGATCTGCGCCGACGAGGCGCTCCGCGAGGTGCGACCGGCCCGGGCGCACCGGGCCGCCGAGCGCTGCCGGGCGATGATCACGAACGATCCGGAGCCCGCCCTGGCCGCCGCGACCCGCTACGGCGAGTTGGGCTTGGTGACGGAGCAGGCCGCGAGCCTGGAGGACGCCGCCGTGCTGCTGGCGGCGAACCGGCGCCCGCACGAAGCGGCGACGACCGGCGGTGCGGCTGTGCGGCTGTACACAGCGCTGGGTGCCCGCTGGGATCTTGGTCGGGTCGAGCGCCGGCTCGCCGGGTACGGCGTCGAGCCGAGTCCGGGACGGGCCCCGGACGGCCAGCTCGACATGATGTGACGTGGCCGTTCAGCGTACCTCCACTTCGTACAACGAGTAGCCGTAGTGACCGGAGCGTCGGGTCGCGTACATCCGGACGAAACGACCGGGCGTCCCTTCGGCAGCGATCACGGCGTCACCGCCCTGGCCGCTGGCTGTGCTGTACACCGTCGTCCAGCTGTCTCCGTCGAGGGACACCTCGACGCGGTAGCTGACGGCGTACGACCTCTCCCAACGGAGGACGATCTCGTGGATCTGCCACTGGCCGCCCAGGTCCACCGTCAACCACTGGACGTCGCTGAAGGCGCTGCCCCACCTGGTGGCGAGATCACCGTCGACGGCGTTGGCCGCCGCCTGCACGGCGCCCTCGGCGCTGGAGGCGGTGACCGGTCGACCGAGAGCCAGGTTACGGCCGGTCGGGTTCGCGGCGGCCGGTACGGCGGCGCCGGCCGGCGGTGGTTTCTCCGAGGCCGTGGCCTGGCCGCCCTGGGGCCGGGTGTCGGGCGTCCGGCCGGGCGGCGCGGGCTGTTGGCTGGAGACGGCTGAGGGGTACGGGGCACCTGTCGTCGCCGCCGCGCTGGCCCCGCTGGCTGCGGAGGCCGGGGCGGTCGGGGTGGGGGGCACCGGGTGGCTGGTCTGTGGTGTGGTGGCTGTCTGCCGGCGGGCGTCGGTACCTTCCGCCGCGTAGTTCGCCACCGCCACCGCCATCGCGACCGCCGCTGCGGCGACCAACGCACCGACCGTCACTCGCCGGCGGCCGGTCGGCCGACGCGCCGGCACCGGGGAGGTTTCCGGCGCGGTGTCGCGCTCACCGGCGGCCGGCGGCTCCGGTTCGGGCGACCGGTCCAGAAGCATGGCGATGAGTTCCTGGGCTGTCGGCCGGTCGACCGGATCCTTCGACAGCGCGCGTGACAACGGCTCCCGCAACGAGGCGGGTATCCCGTCGAGGTTCGGCGGCTGGGTCAGGATGCGCCCCGCTGTCGCGGATGGGGAGTCGCCGTGGAACGGTGTACGTCCCGTGCCGGCGTAGGCGATCACGCAACCCCACGCGAAGATGTCCGCCGCCGCGGTCACCGGGGTGCCCGGTTCCCCAGAGAATCGTTCGGGTGCCATGTACGCCACCGTGCCGACCATGACGTCCGGTCGAGTGTGCGCGCTGGTCGCGTCGGTCGGCCGGGCGATGCCGAAGTCGATCACCTTGGGGCTGCCTGGCGGCAGCAGGACGTTGTCCGGTTTGAGGTCGCGGTGGACGACGCCAGCGCCGTGGATGCCAGCCAGCGCGGTCGCGACCCCCACCGCCAGCGAGTGCAGGGCTCCGCCCTGCATCGGCCCGCGTTCGAGGACCACTTCCTCCAGGCTCGGCCCGTCGACGTATTCGACGACCAGGTACGGCGGGTCGTGGTCGAGGTTGGCGTCGACGAACTCGGCGGTGCAGAACGGAGGCACCTGCCGGGCACGGTCGACTTCGCTGCGGAACCGGCCGATGAATTCCAGATCGGACGCGAGGGCGGCGTGGATCAACTTGACCGCCACGTAGGTGCCGTCGTCACGCTCGGCAAGGTACACGACACCCATTCCACCCACGCCGAGTCGACCGACGAGCAGGTAGCCGTCCAACCGCTCGGGATCGGTCGAGCTCAGCGGGCTCACCCGGTACGCAGTGTCCACAACGCCTCTTTCAACCTGGTCGCGACCGTGCGGCGACCGGACAGTGTCGTCTACCTCCGGTATATCAGGTATTAAGCCAATCTTGGCGAAACGCATCCTGCACCACGTCGGGCGGCGGCCGTAGGTGCACTCACGGCGCACCTGCGCCGCGCGCCCGCAGCTGCCCGGCCGACCTGACCGGGCACCGTCCTGAACGGATCATATCGGCCGGGATCAGATCGTTCCTGGCAGGATGGCGAACCGGGCGCCGGCGGCTCCGACCGGTGTCCGGCGACCGGCGGTCGCCCACTGCTCGACGCTGCGGTACAGGGAGTTCAGCGCGAGATCGTCGAACGGTCCGCGCTCGCGGGTCGGCTCGTCGGCAGACAGTTCCCGCAGCAGTACGCGGCCGGGTTCGGCATCGATCGGCTCCGTCGCCTCCAGCACCTTGAAGCGGGTGCCGGGCAGGAAGAGCACCCGGGCCTCGACCCGCTGGTCGTCCGCCGGCTCCAACAGTTGGGTACGGCGGGCCGTCATCGACCAGAGCAGCACGTCCACCGCGCCGGGCAGTGACACCGGCGGCTCGACCAACGCGTGCGTGAACGCCCAGTTCGTCAGCACACTCCTGGCCCGTATCTCGGCGAAGGCGTCCCCGGTGAGCGTGGCCGTGGCGCAGGTCGCGCCCCGGTGCGACGGCAACCGGCCGACTCCAGCGGCGACGCAGCGTGCGAACGAGACCGCCCCGCCGCTGTCTCCCTTCCGCAGGGCGTCGTCCACGTCGATCCCGTACCCGGACAGATACAGACGTACGGCGACCGCGTCGGTCAGCGAGTCGTCGTCCGGGTTCAGCCGGGGGTGTTCGGACAGGATCCGGGCGACCGTGCTGGCGGCGGCGTCGAACTGCGGGCCGAAGCGTTCGCGGAGCCAGGTCCGTTCGACGTCGAGGCCACGCGCGGTGGGCAGGCCCCGCGCCTGCGGTGCCGGAGTTGTCTGGAACAGCACCGCGGGCCGGGCGTCGGTGGCCGTCCCGCTCGACGCGACAGCGTCGGTACCGGCCGGCCCGGGCGGCACCGCGCCGGCGTCACCCCTCCGAGGCGGCGCACCGGCGATGTCACCGTCCGGGCGCGCCGCCGTCGCTGCCGGTTCCGTGGTCGCCGGAGACCTGCCGTCGGCGGCGGATTCGACGGGAACCGGGGGTGGGAGGCGGAGCACGGGCGCCGCGACGACGGTCCGGGTGGGAGCGTCGCCGGAGCTGGTCTGGGTCCAGAGCGGCGTGTCGACGGTGCCGCCCGGCCCGCTGCCAGCGGTCCTGCGGACGGCGGGTCGTGGGCTGTTGCGGGCGACCATCGGCACCGCCGAGCCCGCCGGTTGCGGCGTCGCCGAGTTTGCCGGCTCCGGCGCGGTCCGGCCGCTGGCCGGCGCGGTCGGACTCAGCCGTCCACCGGCCGGACGAGCCGACCCGGAACCGAGCAGGGTGGCGCCGAGGGTCGTCGGGGCGGTCGTCTCGACCGGTAGTGCAGCGGTTTCGGTCTCGTTCAAGGCGAGATCCGCCGTGGTGAAGCGGTAGGTGAGCCCGTCCTCATCGACCACGGCGGCGGGGCCGCGCCCGCTCACCGCTACGGCCGAGGCGAGTTGGAGCGCGCTGCGGGCGCGGGTGGCCGGATCCAGCCGGGCGGCCAGGTCCTCGGCGAGTTCGCGTAGACGGGCGACCCGGGACGGGTCGGCGTCGTCGACGATCAGGGCGTGACTCGCCGGGTCGGCTGGGCGGGCACGGATCCGGCCGGCGTGCCGTGGCTCGTCGGTGGCGCGGATCCAGAGCCCGGACTGGACGACCTCCACGACCGCGTCGTCCGCGTACCGGAACGTGCGGGGACCGACGGGGGTGCCGAGCAGCGCTGGCGCCTCGTGGTACAGGATGCGCGCCGGCGCGGCCGGCCCGGCCGGTCGGCTCCGTGGACGGTAGCCGAGTTCGTGGACGAGCAGTCGCCAGCCGAGCCGGCCGTCCCGGGTCACCGTGTGCATCTGACGCCGTTCCGGTCGGCCCACAGGTATGCCGGTGAAGCACGCGACCGGTGTCTCCAGCAGGTCGGCCAGCCGTTGGCCGATCGGCTCGCCGACGGGGACCTGGACCGGGCCGTACTGGACGAACCGCGCGTACGGTCGGTGAGTGGGCGCGAGCCCGCGCCAGAAGCGGGCAATGTCGTCGAGGGCCAGGGGCGGGGTGCCGGGACAGCCCAGGACCACGGTCATCGTCTGCCGCTGACAGGGCACCGAGGCGACCAGCCATCGCCAGCGCTCGCTGACCACGAGCGGGTCCCGGGTGTCCCGAAGCCACACCCCGGCGGGGATGGGCTCGGCCGCGCCGACCGCGCTGGTCGTCGAGAACTCGGCGGCACCGTCGTCCCAGGGCGGGGCGGGATGCCGCTTCGACTCCCTCATCGGTGGACGTCCGGGTCGGTAGCGCACCCAACCGCTGGCCTGCCCCGAATGGGCGAAAAGGGTACCGTCCGACCCCCGGAACACACGCCCGTGCGGGGTGACGACCGTACGGCGCAGCCGGTCGCAAAGCCACTGGGCGGCGAGAGCGGCGGTGTCCTGGTTCGTGCCGCAGACCACGAGTCGGATACCGCGTCGACGCCACCGCAGCGTCGCGGCCACCGCCTTCCAGATTCCCACCGGAAGATCGTCGTGCAGGTCGAGGACGACGATCTCGTTGTCGGGGTCGTCGGCGATTGCCATCGCCACCGCGCGAGCCGACGAACTGATCCGTTCCCTGGCATGCAGAACCAGAGCATTTCCGACGGTGTGCCGGAATACCGTGACCGACGGCTGCCCGCGCAGAGAGCCAACGACGTCCACTCGGCTGTCTCTTCCTCGCAGCGCGCGGCGACCAGCCGGCTGCGATGATCGGGACCGGCGGGCCGGCAAGGCCCCACCCGGTCAGTGCACGTTGATCTCGATCGCGCCCATCATTTCCCCCGCGAGCGCGGCGGCGTTCGCTCCGGCGGCCCTGATCGACTGGACGATCGCATCCTGCAGACCGGTCAGGTCACGCCTGTCGAAGACCGCCGGGCTGACCCGGACCGCTTTGACCTGGCCGAGGCCGCTGGCCAGCACCACGACCGTGCCGTCGACGGAACGACCGGTCACGAGGGCCTGCCCGAGCTCGGCCTGCGCGGCGCGCATTCGCTGCTCGAATGCCCGGCCCGCCGCGACCATTTCCTCGAGGGTGGGCCGCTGCTGCTGCGGTTCCGACATGACGACTCCTCTCAGCCGACCGCCGCGAGGCCGCCGGAACGGCGGGCGCTCAGGGCGTCCGGGTGGTGACGGGCGGCCAGTCCGTGCAGGTCGGCCAGCGCGAGGGTACGGGACCCGGTGGCCCGGGTCAGTGCTCGCGAGAGCTGGTGGGCGGCGTGGACCGTACGGTCCGGAAGTCGTTCGACGAGCCCGGTCAGCGCGGCCCGTACGTCCTCGGGGACGTGGTGTCCGTGTCGCACGAGGTGCCGTACGACGATCTCGGCGAGTTCGGCGACGTCGTACTCGGGGATCGTCCACCGTTCACCGAACACGTCGGCGAGGCCGGGCAGCGCCGCGCCGAGGCGGGCCAGCGCCGACGGTTCACCGAGCAGGACCACCACAGGGTCGCCGAGGCTGGACCGCAGCTGCGCGACCAGCGACTCGACGGTCTCCTGGCCGTCGTCGAAATAGTCGACCACCAGCGTGCCCCCGGCGGCGTCGTGCAGCGCGGCCTCAGCCAGACTCATCGCCTGTCCGGGCCATTGCGGTGCCAGCTGGTCGGCGGTGGACACCCGTACCAGGTGTCCGACCGGCACCAGACCCAACTCGGACAGCCCGGCGGCGTAGTGGCGGGCGATCTCGCTGCGGCCGCTGCCGGGCGGGCCGGCGAGCAGGACGTTGCCGTGCCGCCCCGGCGACCGGCGACGGTTGCGCAGTTCGCAGAGACGCAGCAGGGTCGCGCCGACCGCGTCGCGGACCTCGGAGGCGCCGACCAGGCCGCAGATCCGCCGCCAGGTATGAGATCCGTCGATGGCACCGGCCGGGTCGCTGCTCGCGTCGGCCGGCTTGCGCTGCTCGACCGGCAGCTCCTCCAGCAGTTGCAGCTCGGCGGCGAGGTCGTCGGCGACCAGCCGGTTGAGTTCGGTGTCCTTCGTCGGCGGCGTCGTGGCGAGCCGGGACGCCTGATTGTTGATCATCGCCTCGAAGAGTTTGCGGGCGACTCGGCCGTTGCCGAACGTGGCGTTCCTCGGCACCCGCTCGAAGTACGTTGTCAGGGCGTCGATCGCGTCGTCGGTCAGTTCGTAGTAGTGCTTGCGGCACAGGTTCGAGGTGATGGTGACCAGTTCCTCGACCGAGTAGTTCGGGAACTCGATCGTCCGGGTGAACCGGGAAGCAAGCCCAGGGTTCGAGGCGAGGAAGCTCTCCATGAGTTCCGAGTACCCCGCGACGATCACCACCAGATCGTCACGGTGGTCCTCCATGATCTTCATCAGAGCGTCGATGGCCTCCTGGCCGAAGTCCGGGCCGGAGCCGCCAGAGCCGGCCGACAAGGTGTACGCCTCGTCGATGAAGAGCACACCGCCGATCGCCTTCGTCACCAGCTCGGTGGTCTTGATCGCCGTCGAGCCGATGTACTGGCCGACCAGATCCGCCCTGGCCGCCTCGATCATGTGCCCCTTGGCGAGGATGCCCAGCTCCGCCAGGACCGAGCCGTATAGTCGGGCGACCGTGGTCTTGCCGGTGCCGGGTGGGCCGGCGAAGACCAAGTGCCGACTCATCGGCGGCATCGGCAGGCCCATCTGTTGCCGGACCTGCGCCATCCGGATCAAATTGATCAGCGCGTTGACCTCCTGCTTCACCCCGCGCAGGCCGATCAACCCGTTGAGCTCGCGGAGCGGTCCGCTCAGCTCCCCCGCCGTCGCCCGTTCCTCCCCGGCCGGGTCGGCCGGGTCGGCCGACCGTTCGGCGGCGTTCCCGGCCGGGGGCGTCGCCAGCGAGACGTCAGCCATGGCCCTGGCCGCCCCGTCCGTGGTCAGCGACATCACGGCCACCTGCGCATCGGCGACCCGGCGGAGATCCTCGTCGCCGCTGCCGCGAACCACACACCGGGTGATCGACACCGGGTCGGCGGTCTCCACCTCGATCCCGGCCGCGCCGCTGTCCAGTACCTCGCAATCAGTGAAGCTGCCTTCGGAACCGCGTTCGAGCCGGATCCCCGCCCGACGGGCACCGCGCACCCGGACCTGGCTCGCGGTCACCGTGCCGGCCGCACCCACCGACAGACCATCGCCGCTGGCGTCCACCAGCTCGGTGTCGCGCAGCCGCAGATCGCCGCTGCCGGTCACCTGCAGTCCCGCGCCGCGCAGCTCGGCCGACTGCAGGGAGAGAACGCACGAGGAACCGACCGCCACAGCGCTGGACGCCGTACTGGTGAAGCGTGCCTCGCGGATCGTCGCCCGAGCCGACTCGCGAAGCTCGAGGGCGTTGGCGCCGCTGGCGTCGATCGTGAGGTCCACGCCGTTGACCTCGGCTCCGTCACGTACCAGCAGTCCGACGCCAGCGGCAACGGTGGCGTGTAGCCGGTGCACGGTCATCGACGCTCCGTCCGCGACGACCACTGCGTGCTCACTGCTGCCCCGGACCGTCATGGTCTCGAAGCTCGGCGCGCTGTTCGACTCGACGGTCACGCCGACCGGGGACTCGGCGAAGATGCAGTCCTTGAACACGGGTCTGGCCTCGCCGGTGACATGCGCGGCGCTTCGTCCCGCCGGGCCGAACGAACAGTGCTCGAACCTCGGTGCGGCGCCACCGGCTATGTGAACGGACTGCAGGGCCGCGCCGGTGAAATGGGAGTGGGTGACGAGCACGTCGACCTCGCCACGGATGAAGACATCGACGTTGCTGCTCCGCTCGACGCGGAGTCTGCTGATCCGAGCCTGGCCCCGCTGCTCCACCACCAGCGCGGGTTTACCGGCTCCGACGATGTCGAACTGCTCGACGATGATCCGTCCGTCGCCGTTGACACAGATGCTGTTCGCCCCCGTGCGCTCCGCGCGGCAACGGCGCAGGGTCACCGAACCCTGGTCGCTGACCACGATGCCGGAGGTGGCGACGTCTCGGACCACGGTGTCCTCGACCGTGCTGGGGCGCGCAGCGGTGACCACGATCCCGGCCCCTGCGGCGGAGGTGATCTCGCAGTGGCGAAGCGCCAGCGAACCTTCCAGCCGGGCCAGCAGGGTCACCCAGGCAGCTCCGTCGACACGGCAGTCGTCCAACGCCGCCTCGCCGGAGTAGACGTCGACCGCAGCCAGCTTGGGGTCGCCGCTCGACAGTGAGATGCCGCGTAGGTGGGCCCCTTCGCCGTGAACCGCGAGAACGCTACCCTCCTCCACCGCGACCTCGACCCGGCCGCCCTGTTCGGCGACGATCGTGATCCGGTTGCCGACGACCAGCTTCTCGACGTACCGCCCGGCGTGCACCGTGATGGTGGCACCGGGCTCGGCGCGGGCGATCGCCGCGCCGATCGTCGGGAGCGCGCCGGGCCGGCCGCCCCCGACCGTCAGGACCTGTCGACTCATCGCCAGGTCACCTCCCCTCTTCAGACGATGGCCGCAGGAGACCGGGAAGGGTGCCGAAGCGGCCGGTTGCCGCGTGGCCGACACGCCTGCGGCCGTCGGTGCCGGTCCACCGCTCGATGCTGCGGCGCATCGACGTGACGGCAAGTTCGTCAAGCGACAACCGGTTCGGGTCGACGCGGCCGTCCTCGTCGACCTCGTTGGTACCGAGCTCGCGCAGCAGAATGCTGCCGCGACGCCCCCCGTCCGGCTCCCTCAGTTCAAGAATCTTGAAGTGGGTGCCGGGCAGGAAGACGACCCGGTCGTCGACGTGGTCGTCGCCCTCCGGCTCCAACAACGCGGTACGGCGGGCGGTCATCGACCAGATCAGCAGATCAGTGTCGCCGACCTGCGCGGCGCAGGGCGCGGTCAGCATGGTGACGAAGCTCCAGTCACTGACAAGGTTCCGCTCGCGGTACATCGCCCATTCCTCGGCGAGCGGGCTCAACCGGGCGACGGTGCTGCCACGGAACGACGGCAACCGGGACAACCCGGAGACAGCGCAGCGGGCGAACGGCACATGCGGACCGTTCACGCCGGTACGCAGGCCGGCGTCGACGCCCACCCCCCGGGCAGTGAGAAACAGCCGGGCCGCGACGGAGTCGACGAGAACGTCGTCCGGGGTGCCGGCACCAGCTGACTTCATACCGGGGTGCTCGGACATGATCCGCGAAACCGAGCTGGCCATGACGTCGAAGTCCCGGCTCAGCGAACGACGCAGCCAGGCCCGTTCCTCGGTGATGCCGCGCCGGGGCAGCAGAGCTGCGGAGTCCGCCCCCGCCACGGGCTGCAGCCGGACACCGGGGGACGCCGACACCGGGGCGGATTCCTTCGCGTCGACGGGCCCCACCGCCGTGGCGACGGGCGAGTCCATCCCGGCGGCATCCGGCGCCGGTGCGGACCCGGCGGACCCGTCGATCCCGGCAGGCTCGGCACCCGGATCGGGTACCTCGATCGACGACTCGGTCGGTATCTGGATCGGAGCTGGTGGGGGCGGCGGGGGAAGGTCAATCGACGGGGTTCCCGGCGGCTGGCCCGGCACGTCAGGTCGCGGCGCGCCGGACTCGTCGGCGACCGGCCCGATCGCTGACGGGGCGCCCGGCCCGACACGCCCCTCGGCCGGCAGGGCGGACGAGGCAACGAGCGACTCCGGCATCGGCCGGGGGAGCCGTAAAGTCGGCGCGGATCCCAGGGAGGCTTGCGCCACCGACGGCGCGGAACCCAGGGCGGCCTCCGCCACCGACGGCGCGGCGCCCAAAGCGGCTTCGGCCGCTGGCTCCGTCCGCGCGATCGCAGGTGCCGGCGGCTGTGCGATCGCGACCACGGTGGTCACCGAGATCGGGTGCGGCCGGGGCGTGATCACGGTAGGTTCCGCGCCGCTCGGGTGCCGATCGCCTGGCCGGTCCGGCGCCGAGGTGAGGACCGCGTGGGCGCGGCCGGCCGGCCGGAGCTCCGGCACCAGCACGGACGCCGCCACCAGGTCGGTGATCTGGCCCAGGTTCCCGTCGACCCGAGCGGTCAGATCCTCGGCCAGCTCACGCATCCGGGCCGCCTGACCCGCCTCGGTGTCGTCGAACACCATCGTCGCGCTCTCCGGGTCGAGCGCCGATCCTCGGATCCGTTCCGCGTTGCCCGGCTCGTCCACCGGGCGGATCCACAGCCCGGCCTCGACCACCTCGACGACGGCGTCCGGCGCGTACCAGTAGACCCGGGGACTGATCTCCTCGGCGTCGGGTAGCGGTCCGCGGTGGCTCAGCACGACAGGACGGCGGGCGCGTGAGTTCGGATGCGCCCGCGGTACGTAGCCGAGCTCCAGAGCGAACGGTGGCCAGCCGAGCACGCCGTCGGCGCGTACGGTCCGGATCTCGACCTTGCCGGGAGCACCGATCGGGACTCCCGTGTAGCAGACGACGTTGGTGCCCAGCAGATCGGCGAGGGTCTGGCCGAACGTTTCACCGGCCGGCATCCGCACGTCGCCGTACCGGACGAAACGGGTACGGAGTTGACTCTCCACGTCCAGCTCACGCCAGAACCTGACGACGTCGTCGAGTGCCAACGGCGCGGTACCCGGGCAGCCCAGAAGCACGGTCATCGTCTCCGGCTGGCACGGCACGTCGACGACGAGGCGACGGCGGTGCTCGTCGGTGACCTGCGGGACGCGCACATCGTGGATCCACACCCCGCCGGGCAGCGGCTCGATCTCCCCCGTCGAACTGGACGGCCGGCGTTCGGTCGCGGCAGCGTCCCACGACGGGGTCGGATAGCGTTTGGATTCCCAGGCCGGTGGCTTACCGGGGCGGAAGCGTACCCAGCCGCTACCAGGTTTGGAATGGACGAACAGCGCCCCCGCCGCGCCACGGACGAGGTCGCCGTCCGGTGCGATGACCGTACGGTTGAGCCGCTCGGACAGCCACTGCCCGGCCATCGCCGCCGTATCGTGCCGTTGCCCGCAGGTGACCAGTCGGATCCCGCGACGGCGACGCGGCAGCACCCCCGCCATCGACTCCCAGGAGTTGATCGACATTCCGCTGCCGAGGTCGAGAATCACCACGTCGTTGTCGGCGTCCGCCACGACCGAAAGTGCGAGATCCTGTGCCTCGCCGCTGATCTCGTCGCGGTGGTGCAGGACGAGCGCGTTGCCGACGGTGTGCCGCGCCACGTCACCGGGGTCGGGTCGTCCGCCGCGCAACAGGTCTCTGATGGATGCCATGGACAGCTACCCCCTTGCCAGACTGAGGACGCCGGTACGGCTGAGCGCGGGCCCCTGGGGCAGGGCCGCCAGCAGCTCGCTCGGGAACGGGACGGCGCTCGCCGTACCGAGTCGGAGCGCGGCGAGCGTGTCCGAGCCGACGAGCCGGTGGGCCACGCCGTTGTCCGAGATCAGTGTGACCTCCGTACCCCCGTCGGTACGGGGGCTCGGGGTCACCGTCATGCCGGACCCCGGCTCGACCAGCACGGTGGTCTCGCCGTCGGCACCGACCGCGGCCCAGTGCCGTCCGGTGAGGACGACTTCGCTGGTCACCGCGTCCGCACCGAACGGTCGTTGCCGTACGCAGAGCACCTGGTCGCCCGGGTCATGCCAGTGATGACCGGTCAGGTCGGGCAGCCGCCCGGTCAGCGTCCGGTCAGCGGAGCGGGGGGCCGAGGCGACGGTGGCCGCGTCGAGCTCCACCGCGGTGTCGCCGCCGCTGACCGTGGCGAGGACGAACTCCATCCGGTCGATCGGGGCCAGCCCGTCGGTACGGAGCACGAAGAGCTGTTCCTCGCCAACGGCCGGACGCTGCCGGAAGAGCGTGCCTACCTGGTAGGACCGGTCGCCGATCCGCGGGCCGGAGCGCCCAGCGTCGGGGATCTTCGCCGGCCCCAGGGTGACTCCGGTCGGCAGCCAGTCGAGCCACTCCGTCGGTGCCATCGGCACCCGGGCGTTCGTGGCACCGAGCGCGACCAGCACCGAGTCGTCCTGCACCGGAAACTTGTAGAAGTCGGCGAGCAGGTACAACCCGCCCCTCGCGTCTCGTACCACCGCGAAGGTCCGCTCGGCCAGCGGTGTGGCCGGGGCGTGCGGATCGAGGTTCACGCCGAGTCGCGAGCCAGGCTGGTCCACCACCGAGCCGGGCAGGCAGGCGAGCCACGGGCCCGCAGCCAGGGCGGCCGCGTCGGGTACGGTCTGCGGCGCGTCGGGGATACCGATCTCCGGGCCGCGCGGCAGGTCCTTCAGCGACTTCCCGGAGATCAGCTTCACGGTGGCCGATGGACCTTGCAGCAGCAGGGCGGAGGTCAGGTTCGACGTCGGGTACAGCACCCCGGCCCGGTAGACGTACCGCGTCCCGGTCTCCTTTTCCACCAGGATCACGCCTGCCTGCAGGTACGCCTTGCTACCGCCGGGCACGATCCAGCCGTACACGGCGAGTCCGCCGCCGATCAGCAGGACCAGGATGACCCCGATCATCAGTCCGGTCAGGGCCCGTTGACCCGGGATCCGGGCGCTGGTCGGGTCACCTTCGACGAGGGCCGAGCTGAGCCGGCCCATCATGAAGGTGTGGGCGTGGACGTGGTCGCGTTGGGTCTGCACGGCGGTTACCCGAACAGTCCGCGGGCCCAGGCGTAGATTCCGAGGATCTGCGCCAGGATTGGAAGCACGGCGACGCCGGTGGTGACGTCGAAGAAGGTCGCCGAGTACTCCCAGAACGGCAGCATCCGCCGGGGCCAGGGACGCAACGCCGCCATCACCAGCGGCACCACCAGCACGACAAGCGAGCCGAGCAGGATCCAGAGCCCTGCTGGCGGCATCATCTCGGAGAGCTTCACGACGACCATGAGGTAGCCGACGCTACCCGCGACGACGAGTGCGATCCGTTGCCAGACGCCGAGGAAGGTACGCGAGCGCAACAGGATTGCACTCGCGACCACCAGCACGAAGGTCCAGCCAGCCCACCCGTTCTGGCGCATCGTTAGGTGGAACAGCACAGGCAGGACGACCGCCGAAGCGATCAACGCCACGGCCAGGTACGTGTCCGCGTCGTCGGTGCGCCCCCGGACCAGACCGGGCGGGGCGGGCTCGATGTCGTAGGACATGTCTTCGCTGCTCTTCGGCAGTTGCGGACCGCGCAACCGGGCGAGCTTCACGACGATCCTGGGTGCCAGCACGATCAGGGCGAAGATCATCGTGACCGCCGTGGCCGCAGTACGTGGCACGCTCATGCCGCTGACCGCGCCCAGCAGCATGACCAGTACGGTGACCAGACCCACCAGCCCGGCGGTGAGGACGGGACGGACCGGCAGGGACGGGGCGACGGTCCGCTGGGCGACGAGCAGCAACGCGGCGACTGTCGACAGGGCCACAGCTGCGGCGAGACCGCCCTCGGCGGACAGCGCGAGATGGCCCGGCGTGTCGTCGACCGCTCTCGACGCGGCCAGGGCGGTGAAGCCTGCGGCGGCGGCACCGAAGAGCAGCGAGAACGCGCCGTCGGCCAGGCGTCGGCCACAGATCAGCGCGGCGGTGGTGAGCATCGCGCCGAGCACGCCCGCCGCGACCACCTGCGGCAGCTGTTGGTGGTGTCTGGTCAGCACCACGGCGGTGGCGGCCATCCCGACGGCCGCCAACGCCAGGAACAGGCTCCGGCGGTACTCGGGCTGCCATCGGTCGTCGCGGCGGTTGACGGCGATGGCCACCCCGTCGGCGAGGTCGTCGAAATCGAGCTCGGGCAGGGGACTCTCGGCCGGCCGTAGGTGCAGTTCCTCTCCTTCCAACCAGTCCAGGCTCTCCGGTGTACCGGTCAGTTCGAAGGGTGCCTGTCCGAGGCGCTGCAGGACCCATGCCCCTCCTGCGGTGCCCGCCTTTGCGAGGTAGCCGGTGTCGGTGGTCCGCTCGACCAGCAGGGGCAACAGGGCGGCCACCGTGGTGGTGACCGGAATCGCCAGATCGACTCGGCGAGCCGGGCCGATCACGGTGATCCGGCAGAGGTCGACGTTGAGTGTCGCAGTCACCCGTGCATCCCTTTCATATGACATGGCCCGTCTGAATCAGCTTCACGCCGCGACGGGTGACCAACTGGGCACGCCCGGGCGGCAGGCGACGGGGAGCCGCCTCACCAAGGAACTTGCCCTCTTCCTTCGGATAGGACAGCAGGGTCGCCGGCGTACCCAGCTCCCACATGCGACGTAGGACCGGGTCCATCATGGCTCGGATCGCGCCGGAGGTACTGCGGGCGATCACCAGATGAAGTCCGATATAGACCCCCTGGGCCAGCAGCGGCAGTACCGGGTCGAGGACCGATCCCGGCCCCGACGACCGGGTCATCAGGTCGTAGTCGTCGACAATCAGGAACAGCTCCGGACCTTCCCACCAGTCGCGGCGGCGCATCCGTTCGGAGGAGACGTCCGGGCCGGGTACGCGTCGGTCCATCGACACCGCGGTCTGTCCGGCCAGCTCGTAGAGCTTGTCTCCGGTGAAACCGAACCCGACCTGGTACTCGGGGGTGATCGCGGTGTCGAGATCCCGGCGCGAGTCGCCGAGGACGACCTTCGCACCGGACGGCGGGTAGTGCTGCTGGATGGCCCGTAGCACCAGCCGGAGCATGTTCGACTTGCCGGTCTCGTTGTCTCCGAACACCAACAGGTGCGGGGTGACCAGGAAGTCGTGCCAGACCGGGGCGAGTCGCTGCTCGTCCAGTCCGAGGCAGATCCTGAAGCTCGGCTCGGGTGCCGGCAACTTGTCCGCCGGAAGCTGGGTGGGGAGCATCCGTACGCCCGGCACGGGCGGGCCGGTCCAGAAGGTGGCGACTTCCTCCACCGCCGACTTGGTCGCCTCGGCGAGGTCGTCGGCTCTCGATACGCCGTCCATGCGGGGAAGCGCGGCGAGGAAGTGCAGTCCGTTGTTGGTCAGGCCGCGCCCCGGCAGGTTCGGCACGGTCGCCGCCTTACGCGAACCCACCTCCGACTCCATGGAGTCAGCGAGCCGAAGCTCCAACCGGGTGCCGAGCAGGTCCCGCAGCCAGGTACGCATCTCGGACCACCGGGTGGCGGAGACGATGACGTGGATGCCGTAGGAGAGCCCACGCGAGGCCAGTTCCTGGAACTTCGGTTCCAGGTCGGCGAAGTCCTGCTTCATCGTGTACCAGCCGTCGACGACCAGGAACACGTGCCCGTACGGGTCGTCGATCTCACCACGGGCGCGAGCCGCCAGGTAGGTGGTCACCGAGTCGAGCCCGCGCTTGGCGAACTCGTACTCCCGGCGCTCCATGACCTGCGAGACCTCCTCGATGGTACGGACCACCCGGTCTCGCTCCATCCGCGACGCGATGGAGCCGATGTGCGGCAGCCCGGCGATGGAGGCGAGGCCACCGCCGCCGAAGTCGAGGCCGTAGAACTGCACCTCGCGTGGGGTGTTGGTGAAAGCCAGGGCGAGGATCACACTGCGCAGCAGGGCGGATTTGCCGCTCTGCGGCGCACCGGCGATGCCGATGTGCCCGTCTGCGCCGCTGAGATCGATGATGAGCAGGTCGCGTACCTGGTCGGCGGGCCGGTCGACGATGCCGACCGGAACCCGCAGCCGTCCATGGGCACCCGGGTCGTCGACCGTCATCCCGCGCTGCGGATCCGGCACGACGCTGGGTAGGAGCGTGTCCAGGCTGGGTGCGACGGACAGCGGCGGCAACCAGACCTGCCGGGCCGGCGGGCCGGCGCCGGCGAGCCGGTCGAGCAGGACGTCGGCGAGACTCGGGCCGGTCGCGGCCTCGACCTTCTCGGCTGTCTGAACGGCTTCCGACGCGGTGTCGTGCCCTGGCTCGGTCACCCGGGCCCGACCCGGATCGTGCCGGACGTCGACCTGACCGGTGACGAACGGGACGACTTCGGCGATCATCGGCCGTTCGTCTTCCGCCTCGTCGGCTCTGTCCCGTCCGGCTCCGTGGTACGGCCCGGACACGTAGGCGGATTTGAACCGCACCAGATTGGTGGTATCGATCTTGAGGTAGCCGTTGCCGGGCTCGGGCGGCAGCTCGTACGCCTTGCCGACGCCGATCACCGACCGCGACTCCATCGACGAGAAGGTACGCAGCGCCAGCCGGTACGACAGATGCCCCTCGACCCGGTTGATCCGGCCCTCGTCGAGGCGCTGCGAGGCCAGCAGCAGGTGCACGCCGAGTGACCGACCGAGCCGACCGATCGAGACGAAGAGATCCATGAACTCGCCCTTGCTGGACAGCAGCTCACTGAACTCGTCGACGACGATCAGCAGGACGGGGAACGGCACGAGGTGCGCACCAGCGGCGCGAGCCTTCTCGTAGTCGAACAGGGAGGCGTAGCCGCTGGAGCGCAGCAGTTCCTGACGCCGGGTCATCTCACCGTTGAGCGCGTCCTGCATCCGGTCGACGAGCGGCAGTTCGTCGGCGAGGTTGGTGATGACCGCCGACGTGTGCGGCAGTTTCTCCATGCCGAGGAAGGTCGCGCCGCCCTTGAAGTCGACCAGGACCAAGTTGAGGATCTCGGACGAGTGGGTGGCGGCCAAAGCGCAGACGAGGGTACGCAGCAGCTCGCTCTTGCCGGAGCCGGTCGCACCGATCAGCAGGCCGTGCGGTCCCATCCCGCCCTGTGCGGACTCCTTGAGGTCCAGCTCGATCACCTCACCACCCTCGGTCACCCCGATCGGTACGGTCAGGCGGTTGCGCTGCGGCGCGTGGCTACGCCACAGGGCCGCTACGTCGAAGGTCCTGGCGTCCCGGATGCCGAGCAGGGTGGTCAGTTCGAAGTCGCTTTCCAACGGCTCCTCAACCACGTCGAGGGTGCCGCTGGTCCGTTTCGGCGCGATGATTCTCGCCAACGCCTCGCACTCCGTGGCGGCCATCCCGTCCGCCAGCGCGGATCCGACGCTCTCCCCAGCGGGGAAGGTGACCCGGTCCGACTCCAGGGTCAGCCGTAGCACCTTGGGCCCGCCGGGCATCTGACCGGTCAGGTCGAGCAGCACCAGGTTGCGGATGCCCGCGCCGAGCAGCCGCGAGCTGTCCGGTAGGTCGGTCAGGTGAGCAACGACCACCACGAACGGCTCGGTGGACGATGGACGGGACTCCCGGTCGTGGTCGCCCCGGTCGGTGATCTCCGACCCGAGCAGGTCGATCAGCTCGTCGTGGTCGGCGGCGAACAGACGCACTGGCCCGGCAGCGTCGATGGCAGTCGGATGGGCGTTGTGCGGCAGCCACTTGATCCAGTCCCACTCCCCCTGGTGCACCTCCGGCGTAAGGACCGCCACCCGCAGCTCGTCCGGGGCGTGCAGGGTGACCAGGGCCGCCACCATCGACCGGACCAGACCGATCGCCTTGTCCGCCTCGCCCTCGAACTCGACGCTGGTGAAGCTTCGCAGGCCGACCGAGGTCGGAATACCGGACACCGTGCGGTACGCCTCGGAGAACCGTCGCAAGGAGATCGACGAGAGCGGTTCCAGGTCCTCGATCGGTTTGGTCTGCGGAGGCAGGAACCGCAGCATCGCGTTCTGCCGGCCGAGCCCGATCCGGACCCGGCCGAAGTCGTCGTGGCTGGGGCGTCGTTCCCACAGTCGGCTGCTCATCGCCACCGACCACAACCACTGCGGCTGCGGATGGTTCCACACGACCGCCTGGCGCTGATCCTCAGCCGCCTTCCGGGCCTGCCGACGGAGCTGGGCGATGTAGCGCAGGAAGTCCCGGCGCTCGCCACGCATCTGGCGCTTGCGCTCCGCGGCGGCCCGACCGATCTGCATGACGCCCATCAACAGCATGCCGACGGCCATCGCTCCGCCCATCACATACATGACTGGCGCCCGGCTGTAGAGGCCGAACATGGCCATCATCGCGCCCATGCCCAGACCCATCGGCACGATCATGGCGAACGAGCGGAAGTCGAGCGGCGCCTCCTCCGCCATCAGCGGAGGCTCCTGCAGTTCCACCTCCCCTTCCGGGTCCGCCGGTCCGGCCGCGCGCGGTGGCCTCTTGACAGTGATGGTGCTCATGCCAGCACTCCATAGTGCCGGCGACGGTCGCCGGACGATGTCAGGCCCGAGTGCCGTTGCCTCGGGACGCTCATCCGAGCCCCCCAGTTCCGCAACCGGTACCACCCCATGCCGCGTCGTCCTGGCGAAGCAGCCCGACCGCGTACCGGTCGGCGCGGCGCTCGGACGGGTACTCGTCGTCCCCGTCGCTCTCGCTGATTCCCCGGCGCCGGGTGGACTGGCGGGACTCGGACTGCTCCCGCTCTCGCCGCGCCGCCTCGTCCATTTCCCGCTGCCGCTGGCGCATCAGCTCCAGCCGTTCGGCGTTGGTGTAGTCCGGTCCCCCGCAACGCAACGGTCTGGCCTCAGGCTCCGGCGCCGCCGGTCGCCCCCGTCGCCAGGCTTCCAGCGGCCTCGGCTCGACGTCGTCACGCATCTCTTGCCTCCATCTCACGCTCGGGTTCCGGACCGCGTAGCCACCAGATGCCGTCCGGGTCGTCCCAGTGCGACGGGTCGGCTGCCTCCTCCGCCGGCCGCACGATCGGTACCCGGTCGTCCGTTCTCTTCCGCTGGTCCAGGTCGGCGCCGGCCCAGACGACCTCGTCCTCCTGCAGCAGATCCGCGGCGTCCGGGCGGTCGACCGGCTCACGGTCCTCAGCCGTGTTGACCACCGGAGGTACGCCGAAGGCGACTGGCGCGGCTGGTCGGTCCGCACCCGTCTGCCGGGCCGGCACCGCTGCGGGGCGCTGCCCGGCGGCGGGTCCCGGCACGTCGGATACGGACGTCCCGGCCGACGCCGCCGGGTCGGTCGGGGCGCTTGACTCGTCGCGAGGCGCTTCGACCGGTACGGTGCCCAACCCGGCACCGCCGGCCGTCGCTCCGCCGGGTGCCTGCGGGCCGGCGGGCAGGTCCGGCCCGACAGCGGCCCAGTCGTCGATATCTCCCTCGACCAGTCCTGCGGCGTCCGGACGGTCCGGCTGGCCGTTGCCGCCCGACTGCGCTCCGGGTGACCCGGGTGCTCCCGGCATGGGCGGCACCCCACCGACCGGTCCGGAGTGGGTGCCGGGAGCGAAACCCGCGTCGGGCTGTCTGGACGACTGTGACGGCGTCGCGATCGGGGGCGGGGTCGAAAAGCCAGTCGGATTCGCGGGTGTTCCTTCGCCGCCCAGTCCGGCACCCCCGGCACTGGCCCCGGCAGGCGCGTCGGGTACGTCGACCGTACCGGTGGGCGGTTGCCAGTCCTGCAGGTCGCCGTCGACCAGCCCGGCGGAGTCCGGACGGTCCGGCACGCCGGAGCCACCCCCGGCACCCGCCCCCGGAGCACCCGGCGCTCCGGGCATCATCGGTGGCACAGCTCCTGGTGGAGCCGATCCTGGTGGAGCCGACCCCGCTGGCGGTTGTTCGTTCCGGGGCACCGGGCTGATTTCCGGGACCTGGTCGAGGCCGCCACCGCCCGGGCTGACTCCGCCGGGCGCGTCCGGAGCCGCCGACCCAGGTTCGCCCGGGGTCCAGTCCGACCGGTCACCGTCGACCAGACCTGAGGAATCCGGGCGGTCCGGTGCCGCTTCCCCGCCGCCGAGGCCGGGACCGGGCGCG
Organism: Solwaraspora sp. WMMA2056; assembly: GCF_030345095.1. Taxonomy (NCBI): domain Bacteria; kingdom Bacillati; phylum Actinomycetota; class Actinomycetes; order Micromonosporales; family Micromonosporaceae; genus Solwaraspora; species Solwaraspora sp. WMMA2056. The sequence continues at coordinate 3,444,202 of NZ_CP128360.1, read as the reverse complement.
CCAGGTGCGCCCGGCATCGGTCCGGGCACTGGTGAACCAGGATTGGACGGGCTACCCGCAGGGGGCTCGACGACCGGTGGCTCGGACCCCGGAGCGGGAACCTCCGGCAAATCCACCCCACCACCCGGAGCGGGAACCTCCGGCAAATCCACCCCACCGCCGGGGGCGGGAGCCTGCGGTGCGCCGCCGTTCGGCGGTTGGCTGCCGCCACCCGGCGCGGGGGTGTTCGGCACCGGAGTGACGATCGGTGGGACGACGGGCGGCACCACGCCGGAACCGCCGCCGCCGACCTGGCCAGGATCGGCATCCGGCGAGGTGCCGGGTGGGGGAACCGCCGGGGCATCGAACCCGGGTAGCCCGTCGCTCGGCGGCTCGGTGACGACAGGGGCTGCTACGTCCGGGCCGCCACTGCCCACAGATCCGCCGACCGGACTGTCGGGTAGTGCCTCGGGTCCGGTGACCGGTGGGCTCTCGACTGCAGGAGGTTCTGCCACCTCCGGTGGCGGCTCGACCGACGGTGAAACGGGCGGCGGCTCTGTCGAGGGTGGAGTAGGTGGCTCCGTCTGGGGCAGAGTCGGAGGCTCGGAGGGTGGCTCGGTGGGAGGCTGGGTCGGAGGTTCGGTGGGAGGCTGGGTCGGCGGTTCAGCCGGTGGTTCGGTCGGCGGCTCGGTCGGAGGCTCGACGGGTGGTTCCGTTGGTGGCAGGGTCGGCGGGCCGGTGGGCTCGGGAATGCTGTCCGGGCTGAGGCTGCCGTCTCCGCTCGGTGACACGACCTTCGGCACGGTCAGTACGTACTGGTCTGCCAGCGTCAGCGCGACCTCCAGCATCTGGTTGGTCATCGGACGGGCGAACCGGGTCGAACTGATCGCAACGTTCCCGCCGTCCGTGTGGGCGACGTCGTCTTTGGAGGCCGCGGCGATCTTCGCCCACGCTTTGTCCAGATAGTCGAGCTGCTCCTGCGCCCAATGGAGGTAGTGTGAGTCTTTCATAAGCTGGTTCGGCAGGGTCGCCGAGCCGCTCATGCCAGCACCGCCACGCAGGCGCTCTGCCTGGTTGCCGAGGAACTTGGCGTAGTAGTCCATCTTCGCAAGGAAGGCATCGGCTGCGGTTCCCTGCCACGCCTTCTCTTCACCGGCGATCGCGTGCGACTGCACGCTGATGAAGGTTTCCAGCCACTCCAGGGTGTTGACCGCCTGCTGGAAAGCGCCGGCCGCGTCGGCCAGACTCTGTGCACTCACCAGGGTGCTGGCGTAATCGGCTCCCGCGTCGGTTTCGAGTGCGGAACCCCCGTTCACCGCTGCCTTGATCCGCCGCCAGCCGGGAGGGTCGGACTGAGCCCACAGCTCCAGGTCGTTGATCGGCTCAGTCGCCGTCGTCAGCGGAGGAAACGTCGCCTTGGGGTCGGAGTGGTGCGCCCACTCCTTGTCGTCTTCATCGTCTGCCATCGACTATCCACACCTGTCCGCCATCGTGCCGTCCGCCACCGCGTGCCCCGGAAATCAGGGAGCGCGCCTACTCGTCGCCGCCCGAGTCCCCGGTTTTGGCACCATCAGTGGAGACCTGGCCGAAGTCGCCGGTGTCCCCGAGGTACCCCCACGTGTCACCCATGTGTTGACCGAACTGCGCCTCGGTCATCTTGTTGAACTCTTCGGTCCGCTCCTCGAGGTCCTTGCCCGTGCGTTCGTTACCCTCTTCGGTACGCTCGTATGAGTTGGCCATCTGCAACAGGCTCTCGCGGAGCGAAAAAAGCGTCCGGTGCACCTGCACCAGCAGACCTTTGGTGTCACCTATCAGGCCGAGGTTATCGCCGCCGTTACCGGCGAGCTTCTGCCGCATCAGCTCCGCTTTGGCGAACTTGCCGGGCCGGATGTCGAGCTCGTCGAATCTGTTACTGGCGTCAAGCAGCATCCCGCCGCCTTCCCAGGCGATCTTGTCGATCTGATGCACGAAGTGCCGGATGGCCTCGGTGCTGACCTTGAGCTGACCATTCTTGTTGTCACCCCCGGTATAGGCCTTGACCTCCGGGGCATCGATGTCTCCGTCTATGTCGTACGAATCAGGCTCCTCGAAGTCAGCCCAGGAGACATTGTCCTCGTTTGCGGCGGTAGCGTGGTATTCGTCGACGAGGTCGTCCCACTTGTCCCGATCGATGACCTCGCTCTTGTACCATTCGTAGGCAGCCTTCTCGTCCGCACTGTAGGTAGACCAGTCGATGGTGTCGCTCAGGTAGGGATAGCTCTTTCCGTCATTCTCCGCCGCAATGTCGTCGTTGACCTTGTCAATGACCGCTTCGATCCATCCGGGTGGGTGCTTGTTCGGGAATCCGTCGACCTCCCCACTGTTGAACTTATCGAAGATCCCCATTTGATCTGCGGCTGGCCGATTGGGCTTATCCCAATTCAGGGACGAACTGTAGGGTTTTTCCCAATCGACGAGTGGCTCACCGTCCCCATCCCACATCGTGTCCATTTTCGTCAATTTCCTTTCTTGGTTTGGTCACGGGTCGGTCGGTCCGGCGGCGAGCCGGCTGCCGGGGGACGTACCGTCCCGGCAGCCGGCAGGAACTCAGCCGCCGCGGACGTCGTTCCAGATCTTGGTGTGCCGTTGCTCAGTCGTGCCGTAGTTCTCAGAAATCATCATCAACGTCCGGCGCGCCTGCTCCAGGTAGGTGCTCATGTCCTGCGCGGCCTGGTTCCACTGGACCTTGGCCGCGTAGTAACTCGTCCGCGCGTCACCGGTCCATTCCTCGAGACTGCGTTCGACGTTGCGCTCCATTTCAGCGAGCGCACTGGCGATACGGCCGTTGATTTGATTCATGTCATACAGTGTTGCGTCGGCCTGGTTGAAGTCGAAACGGTAGTTGGACACCGTCGGGTCCTTCCTGAGAAGCGTGGTGGTTGACCGGTCAGCGGGTCAGATGCCGGGCAGTGCCGCCCCGAAGTCCCGGGCGGCCTGCGAGGCGTCGTCCTCCGCGGCTCGGTATCCGGCGGTCGTGACGCCCATGACGTCCATCATGTGCATCAGCTCGTTGATCACGGTCTGGAACGACCTCTCCCAGTTGTCCATCGCCTGGTTGAAGCTGTTCGAGGCGTCGCCTCGCCAGCTCGCCTGCAGCGTCGCCATCTGAGTGTTGACACTGCGCAGGTGGCCGGTGAACTCCTGGGTCTTGGCGGCGAACTCGGTGGCCGCCGCCTGCATCCCGGGATCGGTGGTCTGGACCACGGGCATGGTCACAACGACACTCCTCTCGTCGTACGTCGAAGGTGTGACGACGTCGAACTCCCTGCTCGGCGATCGCCGACCCGAGTGTTCCCGGCCGCCCCGTACGACGGGCAAGCCCAGCGGTCAGCGGATGTCCGAAATGACGGGGAACTCTGCCTACTTCCCCCTAGCTCGAACGGCGGCGTCACCGTCGTGTCACCTTGCGCTGTCGCATGTCGGGAATGGACGGTGGAGCATGGAGGCGTGCGACGGGGTAAAAGCCATGCACGTTCGTGCCCGTGAACCACGATCACGCTTCCAGACCTGGCTCCGTCGGCCTGTACTGAGGGCCGCAGGGAAAGGGAGCCGGCCCATGAGCTTCGACGATCACATCGAGAAGTTGTTCGCGGAGTACCAGCGTCAGCGCAGCAACGTGCTGGACCTCCAGGAACGGATGAGCAAGATCAAGGCCACGGCCACCTCGCCGAGACGTGAGGTGACGGTGACGGTGGGGCAGAACGGGGTGCTCACCGACATCGCCTTCCCGACCGGCGCGTACCGGCGGATGCCGCCCGCTGAGCTGCAGGCAACCATCCTCCAGACCTTCGCCGAGGCCAAGGAACTGGTCATGGAACAAGCTGCGGACCTGCTCGCTCCGCTACTACCCGACGGGATGAACGCCGCCAAGATGGTTCGAGGCGAGGCTGGTGTCGACATGTACCTGCCGCCTGAGGGACCACGGATGACCAGCGGCGTCCGGCAACTTCTCGGCCTCGACCCGGAGCAGCCGTGAGCGACCTCAACGGTGCACTGTGGGTGGACCCGGAGGGCGTCATCTGGGTGAGCCGTTCCTACGACGGGCATCTCGCCATGTTCGACGGCGAGCTACGGCGTCTCGATGGCCTACGGACCCGGTACGGCGGCGCGTGGGGCGACGACGAGATCGGCAACGAATTCAGGAAGCAGTTCGACCAGACGATGGATGTGGTCGAAGGCATCATCCTGGGTGTACGAGGAACCCTGGAGTACGCCGCGACGGGCCTACGGATCAGCGGTGAGGGTTACCAGCAGGCCGAGGACGAGGCCAACGAGGCTGGCCGTGCCATCGGTGACGAGTTCGCCGTACTGCCGACTCGGTCGGCGGTGCACCCTGATCCGTCCGGTACCGACAAGCCACCGGTACAGCTCTCCCCGACGCAAAACTTCACCGTCATGGAAGAAACCCCTGACCGCACCGACAACCCAGCCACACAACTCACCCCAACACAGAATTTCATAGTCATGGAGGAAGCCCCCGACCATGCCGACGAGCCACCGGTACAGCTCTCCCCGACACAGAACTTCACCGTCATGGAAGAAACCCCTGACCACACCGACAACCCAGCCACACAACTCACCCCAACACACAGTCTCTCGATCAGAGCCGAAGCGCCGGGCGACTCCGCCGCCGCGATGCCGCTGCTGTCCTCGCATGTCACCTACCGCACCGACGGGGTCCTCATCGACGGAGCCCCGGTTCCCGAGGGTTACGAGCTGCAGAAGCTGAACACGTTCGGAGACGGCGTCGCCCGGCTAGACCTCAACTGCTACGACTCGGTCCAACCGCTGGTGGACCACCACGTCGTCGCCGGACCGGACAACCGACCCGTCGACCCGGGAGACGGCCAGTTGTTCCTGGTCAGGACCCGGGATGACGCCGACTTCGACCCGGCGTCCCCTGGATACCAACCGATGTTGGTCAGCTTCCTACCCGACGGCACCGCCGTTCCGATCTGACCCGCGCTCATGGTCAGCTTCAACATTCCCAACGATCCGAACTGGCAGTGGGCGTACGACGCGATTCTGTACACGGTCGGCGAGAGGTTCCCCAAGGGCGATCCGCCAGAGCTGAAGGCGTTGAGCGTCGAACTCGACGCCTTCGGGCGGGACCTGCTGAGCACCGTCGCGGCGATCCAGGCCCTCGGCGCGGGACTGCACGGCAAGCTCGACGGCCCGGCGGCCGACGCGTTCACCCAGTTCCACCGCACTATCACCGATCCGGTGCCGCAGGGAACGCGGCGGGCGCTCGTGGCGAGCAACATCGCCGACCAGGCCAATCAGCAGATCGACTACGGGCAGGTCCAGATCGTCGTCGCGGCGTTCGTGATCGTCCTCGACATCGCCCTGGCGATGGCCTCGGGCTTCGGCGCCTCGCTGGTCCCGTCGTACCTCAAGATCGGCCAGGAGATCACCGAGAAGCTGCTCGACAAGCTGGAGAACCGGCTACACCAACTCATCGCCCGGCTCGCGCTGGAATCCGTCGAGGAGGGGGTCCAGGAGAGCGCCGAGAACGTCGCGGCGCAGGGCATCGTCCTCGCGAAGGACAACAAGAGCGGCGGCTTCGACTGGACGGACCTCGGCCTTTCCGCCGCCGGTGGCGTCACGATCGGTGCCTTCGCCAGCGGCTTCCAGCTTGTCGGCGGACGGTACTTCCCCAAACTCGCGAAAACCTCGCATGGGAAGGCCGGTCTGGGGGCGGGAGGCGAGACGCTGGGCGAGTTCGCCTTCATGGCGATGCTCGGCGCGGCAAGCGGGTTCAACCCGTTGGCCACCGCGGTCTCGTCAGCCATCGGCACGTATGCCAGCCACAACGCGTACAAGTTCGGCAAGGCGATCGGTGGCGACGACAAGAAGACTCCCGATGCCGACAGCATCTCCGATTCTGGAGACCGCAAGAATCTGGTTGAGCGCGGCAGCGGCGCGAAGGGCGAAGCCGTCGGCGGTGGCGGCGGTTCCGAGTACGGTCAGGACCCGTCCGGGAAGGGCGGGGGGCTCCAGGCCGGCTCGGAGAAATCAGCAGGCGGCTCCACCGATCCGGCGGCCGTCGGCGGGTCGGACGGGGTCGATCTACCAGCCGGAGGTGCCCAGCTACCTCCCTACAGTGCGACGCCCGGCCAGGGTAGGCCGTCGCCCGAGGGCGCACCGCCGAATCAAGCAGGACTGCCGCCGCCCGAGAGTGCGCCGCCGCCGTACGACGGCTCACTGCCCGGGGGCGCGCCCGCACCGTACGACGGTTCGCCCGCCGGGCAGGCGCCGCCGCCCTACGATGCCGCGACGGGACAGGGGCAGCCGACCGACGATGGCCTTGCCCCGACGCCGGTCGGAGCCGGAGTGGGATCGCCCCAGGGAGATCAGCATCCGCCGGCCGACAGCCCCGCTTCGCGGGCTGTTCCGAGTGGCACCGCGCCTCCGCTCGTTCCCGGCGGTGCCGCCGCGCCGGAGGGAGGCGACTCCTTGGCATCGGGCCAGGTGCCCGTAGTGCCGAACGGCGGAACCGTCGGCGGCGTAGACCCGTCGCCCGATGTCGTCCAGCCGTCAGGCGACCGACCGGGGAGCGTCGGGCAGCCGGACAGCCAACCTGTTGTCCCCGCCCCGGCCAACGACGGGCGGGGCGGGCTACCGGGTTTCGACACCACTCCTGTGGGTCAGCCCACACCTGGCGTGGAGGACTCTCCGCCACCGTTGAGTCCGGTTGCTCCGTCGGGCCCGGTGCCGTCCGCCGCCGGCATCGTCGTGGAAGCAGGCCCACAGCCGACCGGTACGCAGCCGGTGAGCCCGGCTGCGCAGAGCGTCGGCTCATTCCCAGCCGGGCCGCAGCACGACGTCGACCGGGCCGGTACGCAGCACGACGCTGCTCAGGAGAGCCCGAGCTCCGCGCACCGGGGCAGTCAAGACGTTACGCATACCGATTCGCCTCCGGCCGCGGCGGTCGTTGCGCCTACCGTCGGATCCGCCGGCGTCATTCCTGGACTGGACGGCAGCGTACCTGGACTGGACAGCGACGTCGTGGCACCGGCTGCCGCCACGTCATCGGGTACCGCCCCACCGCCCGGCGTCACTGCCCCGGTCGCACCTTCCACCGCCACCACGACCAGCGGGTCACCCGGGGGGGCCACATCCTCCTCGGCGGCCACGCAGAGCGGGCCGGCCGGCGCCCGGACAGAAAGCCCATCGACGACCGGACTCGCGCTGGGTACGTCGGGCCGACCGTCACCGGTGCCGCTCGCGCCGCTGGACACAGCGGTGGGCCCAGCCACCCAGGACCAGGTTGTGTCGCCGCTGACCTGGGACGAGATCAACGGTGCGTACGGCCGCGAGCCTGTCTCCCCGGTAGACACGTCAGCCACCCCAGCAGCCCTGGCAGAGACGCCGGCTGCGCCGGTAGACAGCTCGGTTGCCTCGGCGCACTCGTCGGTTCCCCCGGTGGACCCACCGGCTGCCGTTCCAGGACGGACCGATCGTGCGGCCGGGCACCGACCGCAGTCGCGGTCCCACGCGGACCCACCCGAGCACGGGTCCGCTGAGCAGGCCGCGCCCGCAGCGCACACGGAGCCGCAGTCGCCGTCCACGCAGCCCCAACGTCCGCCTGCCGGGCCTGTCACCGACCGGGTCGAGGCATCGCCACCGGTGGTCGCGGTCGACGGTCCCGCGATCGAGGCTCGGTCTACGCCACCTGCCGTCGCGGGCACCGAAGCTGCGGTGCCGGCTGAGGCCGACCACGCGCCGGAGTCGGTCGCCGCGTACGAGCATGGCCGAGGACGGTCGTTGCGCGACGTACCGCCTGCGGTGGTCGTGAAATCGACCGCCGAGACGCTGTGCGTCGGTGACCCGATCGACGTGACGACCGGTCGCATGATCTTGACCGAGACCGACATGATCCTGCCCGGCCTGCGCCTCACCCGTACCCACCGCTCGGACTACCGCTGGGGCCGCTCCTTCGGGCCCAGCTGGGCCTCGACGCTGGACCAACGGGTGGTGACCGACGACCGGCACGCCTGGTTCCTGGCCGCCGACGGCTCGATCCTCACCTATCCGTTGCCGGCCGAGAGCGACGAGGTGCTGCCGGTCCTCGGCCGCCCAGATCGACTGCGTCGGCTGGTCGGCGGTGGCTGGGCACTCGTCACCGACGGAGCCCTGCTGCTGTTCGCCCCCGCCGGGGGCGACGGTGCGGCGATGCTGTCCGATGTCGCGGCGGCTGGTCGACGGTGGCACGTCGTCCGCGACGACACCGGCGCACCGGTGCTCCTGGCGTCATCCACCGGGGACCAGGTGGAGCTGCGTACCTCCGGGGAGCTGGTGACCGGGGCGCTGTTCGTGCCCGCCGACGGCGACGACGAGGTAGAGCTGCCGTCGTTCGGGTACGACGAGCGACGCCGGCTGGTCGAGGTACGGAACTCGTCCGGTGACGCGGTGCGGCTCAGCTACGACGAGGACGGCCGGATCGTCCGGTGGGACGACCGCAACGGGGAGTGGTACACGTACGTCTACGACCGCGCCGGCCGCTGCGTGTCCACCGATGGTGCCGGCGGGCATCTGCGGTACGCGTTCGAGTACCTCGACGGTCGCACCGTCGTGACCGACTCACTCGGCGGCGTGCACCAGTACGCGTTGAACGACCGGCTCCAGGTCGTCGCCGAAGTCGATCCGCTCGGCGGCGTCACCCGGTCGCGGTGGGACGCGGCGTACCGGCTGCGGGAACGGACCGACCCGCTCGGGCGGACGACCCGCTTCACGTACGACGACAAGGGGCGGCTGGCCGCGACGATCCGCCCGGACGGCAGCCACCACCCGGCCGGTGACGACGAGCCGCCGACCGATCTCGTACCCGGAACCGAACTGGTCCGCGACGGCCTCGGCCGAATCAGGTTGGCGCGCCGGCCCGATGGCACCGTCACCGAGTTCGGCTGGACGGCCGAGGGTGACCTGGCCTGGCGCGCGACCGCACATGGTTCCACTCAGGAATGGCATTACGACGGCGAAGGGAATCTGGTGGAGACTATCGACGCTCTGGGGCGTTCCGTGCGGATAGAGTACGGCTCGTTCGATCTACCGACGGCGCGGATCGACGAGGCGGGCAACCGTACCGAGTTCAGCTACGACACGGAGTTGCGGCTGGTCGCGGTGACGAATCCGGGTGGCCGGGTATGGCGGTACACCTACGACGCGGCCGGTCGTCTCGTCACCGAGACCGACTACGACGGTCGCACCCAGCGCTACGCCTACGACGCCGCCGGGCAGCTGACCAGCCGGACGAACGCGGCGGGCGAGACCGCCCACTACCGCTACGACCTGCTCGGCCGGGTGGTCGAGCGCCGCGTCGGCGACCTGGTCACCCGGTTGGAGTACGACGCGGACGGTTATCTCGCCGAGGTGACCAGCCCGGACGCGGTGGTGCGGTTCGAGCGGGACGACCAGGGTCGGGTGGTGGCGGAGAGCATCAACGGCCGTACCGTCCGCACCAGTTACGAAGGCGACGAGGTGGTGGCCCGGACCACGCCGTCGGGTCGGGCCAGCCGGTGGACCCTGGACGCGGATGGCCTGCCGGTCATGCTTGTCACCGGCGGGCACGTGGTGCGCTTCGGCCACGACGCCGCGGGCCGGGAGATCAGCCGGACCGTCGACGAGGTGGTCGCGCTCCGTCAGACGTACGACGCCGCAGGCCGGCTGTCGGCGCAGCACATCGCCGACGTCGCCGTACGCGGGTTCGACTACGACGGCAACGACCGGGTGGTCGGCATCACCGACACCCTCGGCGACGACCTTTCGTTCGAGGCCGACGAGGTCGGACGGATCCGCACGGTCACCGCCGCCGGCGGGGCGCGGGAGCGCTATCACTACGACGTGGCCGGTGGCCTCGCCGGCGTGGGCGACGGGCGCTGGGAGTTCGACGGCAGCATGCTCCTGCGGTCGGACGACGCGCGGTTCGACTACGACGACAGCGGCCGGTTGATTGCCCGGACCGACGCCGGGGGCACCTCGCGGTTCGTATGGGACGCGGAGGACCGGCTCGTGCGGGTCGTCACGCCGGGCGGGGACCAGTGGCACTACCGGTACGACGGTTTCGGTCGGCGGGTCGCGAAGCAGCGCCTCGCCGGTGACGGTTCGGTCGCCGAGGAGGTGTACTTCGCCTGGGCGGGCGACCTGATGGTCGAGCAGACCGACGGTGCCGACACCATCTCGTGGGACTACTGGCCCGACGGCTCGGCACCGGTGACCCAGACCGGCGGCGACCAGGGGGTGGACACCGTCGTCACCGACCTGATCGGGACACCGACCCATCTGGTCGAGTCCGGCGGTCAGCTGCGCTGGTGGTCGCGCGGTGACCTGTGGGGCCGTGGCGGTGACCCGGCGGGCACCCCGCTACGGTTCCCCGGCCAGTACCACGATGTCGAGACCGGACTGCACTACAACCGGTTCCGCTACTACGATCCGGCGACGGCCCGCTATCTGAGCCCGGATCCTCTCGGCCTGGCCGGCGGACCCAACCCGACCGCGTACGTCGACGACCCCCTCACCATCGCCGACCCGCTCGGCCTGACCGGCTGCGGCGTGGGCAAGAACAAGAGCAGCGGCAGCAGCAGCGGCAGCAGTCGACGGAGCTCACGTGAATCGGACAGCTCCAGCCGGGACGGCGGGTCGCACCGGAGAAAGCGCCATTCGCACAGCGAACCCAGCCATCATCCGAGACATGGGCGCCCTCCATCGAATAACGAACTGATGGGAATACCTGGCTCCAGCCTACTCCCAGCCGAGGACCCCACCGATCAAGTGGTTGATTCGCCCACGAGCTACTCGAATTCACCAAGCAGCTCGACATATTTGGACTTGCGACGCGAACCGCCACCAGACATCAATCCCAACTCCAGAGTCGGGAAAGCCCAGAAAGACTGGGACGAAGTCCGGGCCCGCCTGGCTGCGTACAATAGACTCCAAAAAAACAGGCGCCTACAAAGGCGTCTCGCAGCCTTCGAGGAACAGGTCAATTACGAACTGTCCCTGCAGGATGACGGCTATTCTTCGCAGCAGATCTCGGCAGCATCGGAAAAGCGCTTTGGCTCGGCCTACGACAGAGCCAAACGCTTCGCCGAAGAGTTGGCGAACAGTTATGCTTTTTCCGTCAATTCGGATTGGTGGGTGAAGCACCAAGGCGATCGAGATTTCGAGAAGAAACTCAAGAAGGAAGTTGGGCGACTTAAATCAAATCTTGCACTATGGGGCAAGCTTGGACCCGCGGTGGCCGAGCGCATCACCAAGAGTGCGGGTCAGCGAATCCTCGAATCCACCCCCGGTGGGATCATCTTTGACAATCTCATGTTCGGCACTTCCGGATACACCGACTACCCACCGATATTGGGGCGCATGTGGGAAGCATTTTCACACAAACTCGTCGATGTCTCCGGAGGGGTAATCGACGCTCATGTCTTTCGAGCCGTCATGGTCCCGAGCGTATTGCACGACGTGGAGTTTGAGGCGCTATTCGAACTTGTCAAGCAGGGTCGGATCGATGGTTTGCGCATCGTTGCCTGGGAATTCGTAAGCAAAGGCACGATAGCAAAAAGCCACGAGTATCTCATAAGCAACAGAAGCGAATACGAAGCTGTCCCCAAGCTTTACAAGGGAAAGACCACTCAATCCTTCGATGCGCAACAGAACGACCTGTATCAGCAATTTACATATCGAGAGGCAGAGAACAACCGGAAAGGATTGCAATTCACAATCCCCAACGTAACCCCAAATGAACGACGAGGCAGCGATTACATATACATGCTGTCCCAATTGTTTGAGGGCACTGACGCCAACCAGCGAAGGGAGTCGATCCTCGGAGCGGATCAAAATGCTGAATCCTTGATTGCACACTTAACTCACTTCCATACGACGTTCGGAAAATCCCCAGAGACACGCGACCTGAAGAGAAAGCTGATGGAACTTCAGGTCGCGCATCAAGACGAGGAGTCGTCCATCAACGACACGTCTGTCGGCGACATCACCGCGGGGATGTCGCGGGCACGCCTCGACTCAGATGGAAGCATCTACGTCCCCCCAACGCGACAGAATACCGGGACATGGGCCGATGCTTCGGACTTGAGTAAACCTCTTGGCTATTTTCCTAATCGTTCTATTATCGAAAACTGGGAAGCATTTTCCGAGGATTACACCTTCTCGCAACCTGCTCACCCTCAGCGCCAGGATTCGATGGCAACATCACCGAAGCGCCACTCGTGGTCACGTAGGAGGTCGAGCAAGGACTCCAACTCTTCCTCTCGAAGCTCGCGCTCGGGATCCGGTAGCCCTGGATATCATTCGAGCCGAGGAAAATCCACCTCATCGTACGCCGCCATTCAAGAAGAGGGGTACACCCAACAGGACTACACCCAACAGGGCTACACCCAACAAGATCAACCACAAGATAGCAACTCGCAACTAGCAAACTTCGGAACGAGGTACAAAGAGGGTGACGTAACATATGACCATAGATTGCCAGCAGCTACACATCCAAACGCAACCTGGACTACTTCGTCGAGCAGCGACTCGTATTACGGTGGCGCCTACGCGGGACCGTCGTTCGGTGACAATTCGCCGTACTACACAGCGAAGAGCACCGAGGAGACCGACTGCGAGGGCGACCCGATCGACGTCACCACCGGCCGCATGATTCTCACCGCGACCGATGCCGAGGTGCCGGGTCTGCCGCTGGTGCGCACGTACCGCTCCGACTACCGCTGGGGACGGTCGTTCGGCCCGAGCTGGGCCTCGCCCCTCGACCAGCGGGTCATCATCGACGGTGAGCAGGTGCGCTACCTGGCGTCCGACGGATCCATCCTGAGCTATCCGCTGGTCGGTGAGGGTGAGACGGCGCTGCCGACGATCGGGCGGGCATGGCCGCTGCGTCGGCTCGTGGGCGGGGGCTGGTTGCTCACCGACCCGGTGTCCGACCGGGTGTCGCTGTTCGCCCCGGCGGTCCACGGAGAATCGCTGGTCAGCGACATCACCGACGGCGGTCTCCGGTGGTCGATCGCCCGTGACGACGACGGCACGGTCACCGAGCTTCATTCGTCGGCCGGCGCCACGATCGAGATCTCGTCGTCCGAGGGGCTGGTGACGGCGCTGCGACTGCCGGACCATGACGGGCTGCTGGTGGAGGCGACCAGGTACGGATACGACCAGGACCGTCAACTGACCGAGGTGATCAACTCCTCGGGCGACCCCGAGCGCTTCGAGTACGCCGACGGCCGGGTGGTGCGCTGGGAGGACCGCAACGGTGAGTGGTACACCTACACCTACGACGACGCTGGCCGCTGCGTCGACACCGACGGCAAGAACGGCTACCTGCGCTACCGGTTCGAGTACTCCGACGGCCGGACCGTCGTCACCGACTCGCTCGGCGCGATGCACACCTACGAGCTCAACGACCGCCTGCAGGTGGTCGCGGAAATCGACGGGCTGGGCGCGACGACCCGTAGCGAGTGGGACCACGCGTACCGGCTGCTGACCCGGACCGACCCGCTGGGCCGGACGACCCGCTACGAGTACGACACCGAGGGACGGCAGACCGCTGTCGTCCGCCCCGATGGCAGCCGCTCCACGACCAGCTACGACGAACACGGCCGGGAAATAGCCAGGACGGACTTCGACGGGTCCACGATCACCCGGGAGTTCGACATCGATGGCCGGGTGCTCGCGGAGGTCGACGCCAGCGGCGAAGTGGTGCGGTTCGACCGGCCGACCGACGACGGCCAGGGCACGGCCGTCCAGGTCGGTCCGTCGGTCGTCGTACGCAACGCGGTACGTCAGGTCACGTCGATCACCACCGGCGAGGGCGAAACCCACTACCGCTACGACGAACTGGGCCGAACCATCGGAGTCCGCACCGGTCAGGGCATCACGCGACTCGGCTGGACCTTGGAGGGTGAACTGGCCTGGCGGGCACACCCGGACGGTAGCGTCGAGGAGTTCGGCTACGACGCCGAAGGCAACCTGGTCGAAGCGGTCGCCCGGGACGGCCGACGCACCTACTACGAGTACGGCGCGTTCGACCTGGTGACGGCACGTGTCGACGACGACGACAACCGCACCGAGTACGCGTACGACACCGAACTGCGGCTGACCACCATCACCGACCCGCAGGGCCGGACCTGGCGGTACTCGTACGACCCGAACGGCCGGCTTGTCGAGGAAACCGACTTCGACGGTCGCACCCAGCGGTACGCGTGGGACGCGGCCGGTCAGCTGGTCGAACACACCAACGCAATCGGTGAGGTCACCCACTACACGTACGATCTGCTCGGCCGGGTGATCGAGCAGCGAACCGGAGAGTCAGTGACCCGGCTGACCTACGATCCGGCCGGCCGGATCGTCGCAGCCGACGACGCCGACTCGAAGATCCGACTGGAGCGTGACGCGCTCGGCCGGGTCATCGCCGAGACGGTCAACGGGCACACGGTGTCCAGCGTCTACGACGAGCAGGCCGGTGTGGTGACCGTGCGGACCCGACCGTCCGGGGCGGTGACGCAGTGGTCGTACGACGAGTCCGGCCGGCCCCTGCTGCTGGCGGCCGGTGGGCAACGGCTCAGGTTCGTCTACGACGGCGGGCGTGAGGTGAGCCGGTCCTGGGACGCGGGTCTGTCGGTCGAACCGCCGGCGGACGACGAGGCCGCAGCCGACGAGACCCGCGACGGCGACGGCGACGCTCCGGCCGAGGTCCGGTACACGCTGGACGACGCCGGTCGGCCCAGCATCCGGTCGGGAGCCGACGGCGACTGGCGGCTCACCTGGGACCACCTGGACCGGCTGACCACGGTCACCACTCCCGACGGGAACCACTGGCGGTACCGGTACGACGCGTTCGGCCGGCGGATCGCCAAGCAGCGCCTGGACGGAGACGGCACCGTGCTGGAGGAGACGGGGTTCGTGTGGTCCGGTGACCTACTGGTCGAGCAGCACCACCGGGACGGCACCGGCCAGGTGACCACGACGGCGTGGGAGTACCACCCGACGCTGGCGTACCCGGTCGCACAGCTGACCGACGGCACGGTGCACGCGGTGGTCACCGGCGGCGCGGACGCCCCGCCGGAGCTGGTCGGCACCGACGGCAGCCGGTCGGGCGACCGCCCTGGCACGCCGGTACGGCTCGGCGGCCGGTACCTGGACGTCGAGACCGGTCTGCAGTACGACGGTCTGCGGTACTACGACCCGACGACGGCTCGTTACCTGCCCGAGTCGCGGACGGCCGCGTCAGCGGTCCGCTGATTCCCCGCCTGCCCCGCCCACCCATGGGTGGGCGGGGCAGGTCCACCCCCGAGACCTGTCGCGACAAACCTGGTTGGAGTCGCCCGGTGAGCATCTTCGTATCGGTCGCCGCGTACCGCGACCCGGAGCTTGTGCCGACGGTGCTGGACTGCCTCGCGAAGGCCGACCGCCCGGACGAGCTACGCGTCGTCGTGAACTGGCAGCACCTCGGCGACGAGGACGTGTCGCCGTTGCGCGCCGATCCCCGGGTGACCGTGCTCGAGTTCGACGCCCGACACAGCCGGGGCGTGTGCTGGGCGCGGGCCGAGATCCAGCGCAGCTACGTCGACTCCGACTGGTATCTGCAAGTGGACAGCCACACCCGCTTCGCACCCGGTTGGGACACCCGGCTGGTCGCGATGGCCGAGCGAACCGGGGCGGCCAAGCCGATCCTGTCCTGCTATCCACCAGCGTACGACCCGAACCTGGAGTTCGTCGGAGCCGGCGAACCGACACTCATCTTCCTGACCGGGTGGACCGACGACGGTCTACCACGCTTCGGTCACTTCCGCATTCCCGGCTGGCGGGAGGCGACGACCCCGATCCGGGCACGGTTCGTGGCGGCCGGGTTCCTCTTCGCTGCGGGTACACTCGTCCGCGACGTCCCGTACGACCGGCACATCTACTGCCAGGGCGAGGAGATCAACCTCGCCACCCGGGCCTTCACCTGGGGATATGACCTGTTCCACCCGGTCGAGGTGCTGGCGTGGCACTACTACGTCCGCCCCGACCGGGTACGGCACTGGATGGATCACGGCGGGCCGGGCGACGACCACTGGTACGCGTGGGACCGGGCCGGCCGCCGGCGGGTGGCGACCCTGCTGCGCTACCCGATGGTCGGAGGGTTCGGTTCGGGTCCGGTCCGCAGCATGGCTGCCTACCAGGAGTACGCGGGCATCGACTTCCGGACACGCACCGGCACCCCGGACGCGATGCTGGGCCGCGTTCCGGGCCCTACGCTGTCACCGCCACCACCAGCGCGGTGATCCCAGGAACGCGATCCATCGGCTGTCGCGTACGTCGTCCACCCTCATCCGGTCGTCGATGGCCCCGGCCCGCGAGGAATGTCCCCGCCCGCCGTCGGGGTTTGGTCGATGTTCCTGTTCCGACCGACGTACCCCTTGACGTGCGACGGTGACACCTGGTTTCAGCGGCTACGGAAAAGGTCGCCGCGCTGCCCCCGCAGGGCTTCCCGGCTGGCCCGGTCGGCCCGCCGGGTGGTCTCCGGCAGTCGGAAACTGGGCGTCAGACACAGGGTGATCGCCGCCGCCTGGTCGAGGTCGATGAGATGCCCGGCCGACACGTCGACACCGGCGACGAACCTCGGCGGTACGGGCATCGGCTGGTCGACCCGGACCCGGCGGGCCAGCTCCCGCTGGATCTCGATCGCTTCCTGCTCGGTACGCGGTGTCCCCGGCGTCGTCACCGGACCGGCCCCGACGCTGCCGGCTGGTCGGACAGGGTGATCCAGTAGCGGCGGGTACGGCCGAGCTCGGTGTCCCGTACGTCCTCCAGCACGCCGCCGTGGCGTTCGATGACCCGGGCCGACGCGGCGTTGCCGTCAGCGCAGGTGATCAGGACCCGGTCCAGGCCGCGGGCGGCGGCCAGCGGCAGCACCGCGCCGAGCGCCCAGGTCGCGACCCCTCGGCCCCGGGCCGACGGCCGTACGCCATAGCCGATGTGCCCACCCGCGCGCAGCAGGAAGTCGTTGAGCCGGTGCCGCAGCGAGATCGCCCCGAGGTAGCTGTCCTGCTCGACGATCCACCAATGGGTGGCGTGCACCCGTCCTTCTTCGGCGGGCAGCGACTCGTCGCCCTGACGGCGCAGCCGGTCGACCCAGGTGGCGAACCCGGCGGCCGCGTCGACGTCGTCGGCCGGCCGCAGCCCACTGCCGTCCTGATGGGTGCCGGGGCCCCACTCCTCGCGGGCGGCGAGCCACGACGCGTACAGCTCAGCGGTGGGTGCGATCAGCTCGGGCACGCCGGGCAGGTTAGCGCGGCGGCCCGCCCGGTGCCACGTCATTGCGGTGTCGCAGCACCGCCTCGGCCAGGTCCTCGACCCGGCACCGCAGGCCGACCGTGCCGATGTGCACCCCGGGGTAGCCGGTCCGCCGGTTGACGCGCAGCAGGATTCGCGCCGAGCGGCTCGACAGGGCCGCACGTTCCGCACCGGGGAACAGGTCGAGGGTCAGGAACCGTTGCCGGCCCACGCCGGTGACCCGGACCGACGCGACCGACAGCCACGGGATGGTCCGGGGCGACAGCCGACGGTCCAGCACACCCCAGGGGCCGATCAGCACGATGGGCCGACGTTGGAAAAGCTGCCAGACCAGGCGCAGCACACCGGCCGAGAACAGGGCCAGGCCGAGGGCACCGAGCAGCAGGTACGCCACGGCGAGCGGATGCGGCAGTCCGTCGAGGCCGCTGACCGCCATCATCAGGCAGGCCGCGATCAGCGCCAGCCCGGCGACGATCCAGCCGAGGGTGCGCCAGAACGACCGGTGGAACGCGGTCGCCGGCTCGCCCACCGCTTCTCCCCTGTCCTGTCGTTGTGCCACCCGACCAGCATGACCGGTGCCGACCGCGGGGCTCAGATGCTCGGCGGCGGCGTGGTGGTCAGTTCGCCGCATTTCGGGCACCAGCGGCTCTTGACCCGGAACGAGAACAGCCCGGCCAGGTAGCCGAGCACCGTGGCGCTGGTCAACGCGCAGATCTCCATCGTCGTCTGCCCTTCTGTCGTCTTCCGTCGTCTTCTGTCGTCGGTGGTGGGACGGGGTCGGGCCGGTGGTTGCCGCCATCGGCCCGACCCCAGCTCGGTGGGCGGCGTCCGGGCCGGCGTCGGTCAGCCCCGGTGGGCGGCGACGGTGCGGCCGAGCGCCGCGCGGGTCTGCCGGGCCAGGTCGGCGATCGGCGGCCAGCCGTGGTCGACCAGGCGGCGCAGGTCGTCGTAGGCGTGCGGCGGTGCGCCGTCGAGGAGGTGCCGGTCGAGGCCGCAGGCCCAGGCGAGAGCGGCGAGGCCCTGGTCGGTGACGTCGAGACGCCGCCGGGCGCGTAGTGCGGTGGCCAGCCGGGCGGTCGGCCAGGCGGCGGTGTTCATGTCCGTCGGCACCCACCGTTCGTCGCGGCCGACGAGGCGCCGGCGGGTCACTTCCCGGCGTACGTGGCCGGCGCGGGCCAGCCGGGTGGTGACCTGCCGTACGGCGGTGTCGCTGAGCACTTCCACCCAGGTCCGCACCGGTTGCGGGGTCGGTGCGGCGCTGATCTGGGCGAGCAGGCCGTGCACCAGATCGTCCGGTGGGACGATCCTCGCCCCGACGGCGACCCGGCCGTGCCGGACGGTGATCCACTGTGGGTAGAACAGTTCGGCGAGCAGGGCGGCGGCCAGGCCGTGGCGCAGTGCCCGGGGGTGCAGCAGTGTTCGGCCGTGGAGCCGGTGGTGGGCCATCCGGAACAGGTCGTCAGCCAGCGGGTACGTGGGCATGGTGGCTCCTCGTCGGCGCAGTGACAGGGTGGGGCTGGTCCGTGGGTGGGGTCGCGTCGGCCGGGATCGCGTGGGGCGGGTGGGGCGGCTCAGGTGCGCCAGACGATCAGCACCTCGTCGGCGTCAGCACCGACGTACACCTGATCGACGGCGTCGCCGATCACCTCAGCCTGGGTACGCGGCGTCGCGGCGACGGCCAGGTCGGGGCGGCGGCGGGCGATGGACAGGCCGACGAGCCGCTCGATCCGGTTGGCGTCGACCGGTCGCAGCCGACAACCACACGGCCCCCGGTACGCCCGACCACCGTCAGCGGTCCACAACGGCTCCAGCCGCCGCCCACACGCCGCGCACATCAGGACCCCACGCAGCGGCCATTGGTCGGACGTGTCGCCGTGCTCGGATTTCCGGTCTGTTGGGTCGTCTTCAGGCAGCTCAAGGCGCAACGGAGGCATCGCGGGACTCCTACAGGGTGCACGAAAGTTGACCGGCGACGGAACGGGCACCACCGGCACAGAGGACTGAAGATCACAGATCGTCGCGATCTAGTAACTCGCTTGGATCGACAGTGGCACGCCGAATCTGGTCAGTCAATTCTTCCATGGAAAAATCTTGAGACCATCTCGGCCTGTCGGCCGTAATGATCAAGCTGGACCACGCTAGTCTGGTTGCGCTGACAGGCATGGATGGTCCAAGATGGCGGAATCCACCTCACCCCCACTGTGGAGGCAGACGTGCCCAAGGTCGTCGGTCCAACCATCCCGCGCTGGCAGCTCGGCGAGGAGCTCACCCGCCTGCGCCGCGCCGCAAACCTCACCGAGGCGACCGTCGCCGACAAACTCGGCTGCTCCGAGTCGAAGATCAAGAAGGTCGAGGCCGGCTACGTCGGCACCAACCGCGCCGAACTGCTGGTCATGCTCGACATGTACGGCGTCACCGACGAGACCGCCCGCAACGACATGATCGAGCTGCAGAAGCGCGGCAAGGAGCGCGGCTGGTGGTCCAAGTTCGGCATGGTGCCCCAGCAGTTCGCAACCTTCCTCAGCCTGGAGTCCTCGGCGACCAGCATCCGCGTCTTCGAGCCGCTGATGGTTCACGGGCTCCTGCAGACCGAGGACTACACCCGCGCCATCGTCTCGACGCATCTGCCGAACGCGCCCGCTGAGGAAGTTGAACGGCAGGTGCAGATCCGCCGCGCCCGCCAGGAACGGCTCTTCGCGGACCCGCCGCAGACCTGGATCATCCTCGACGAGGCGGTCCTGCACCGCCGGGTCGGCGGCACCGACGTGATGCGCGCCCAGCTCACCCACATCCTCGACACCGTCAAGGATGCTCCGTGGCTAACTCTCCAGGTCGTCCCGTACAGCCACGGCAGCTATCCCGGTGAGCTCGGCGCGTTCACGATCTTCGACTTCGAGGAGGACATCCACTCACCGGTCGTCTACGTGGAAGGCCAGGCCGGCGGCCTCTATCTTGAACGTGACGCGGACCTGCGCCGGTGTAACCTGGCGTACAACCACATCACGGCCGCCGCGCTCAGCCCGCCCGAGAGCGCCAAGCTGATCACCGCCCTGACCCGCGCCACGGGTTGACCGACGAGGAGCAGCACGTGACCCCCGACCTCGACCTCAGCACTGCCGTCTGGCGCAAGAGCAGGAAGTCATCCGCGAACGGTGGCTGCGTCGAGGTCGCCAACCTGGGTCAGGCGTACGCGCTCCGCGACTCCAAAAACCCGGACGGCCCCGTCCTCGTCTTCACCCCCGAGGAGTGGGACTGCTTCCTGGACGGCGCAGAAAAGGGCGAGTTCCGCCAACTCTGACCGCGAACTGCGGACGGACTACCCGCAGTGGCAGACACCGTGCCGGCGAGCCAGCTGCACCACCGGCCAGCCCGTACGCGTCAGCGTCGCCAATGATCATCCGCCGTGCACAGCTCAGCGATGTCGACGTCATCATGAGCTGGCGACGCGAACGGGAGGCGTAGCTCGCAGCCCGGGCAGAAGACCAGTGGTCGATCCCACTACCCCGGTCCGCCGTCGCCGCGACCGTGTCCGCCGGGCAAACCTGGATGGTCTTCGATGGTAAACCCCGGCCGCGACCATCACCCTCACCGCCTACGTTGACGTCGACAGGCTCTGGAAACCGGACCGCGACCCCGAAGCCCTCTGGTACCCCGAGGACGACCCGGCTGACGCCCTCTACGCCGCGAAAATGATGCTCCCACTTGATCGTGCCGGCGATGGCATCGGCACCGAACTCCTCGACTGGGCCGCCGGCAGAGCATACGACGCCAGCCTCACCTGGCTACGCCTCGACGCATGGACCACAAACCCACGACTACACAACTACTACCGTCGACAGGGATTCCGACACGTCCGCACCATCTCCACCCGCGTCAGCGGAGCCTGCTTCCAACGCCCTGCCCAGCCTTACGAACCCGGCCGCCGACTCAAACTCGACACTGGATGAGATTCACCATGAGACCGGACGCCATCGCACCAGCACTTTGATACGAAGCAATACATTGAATGGCAAAATTTATCGAACTTGAGCAATTAGACTCGCAATTCTTTCACGAACATCTTCGCCCGTCGCCCAAAATTTCACGAACGAAGGAACTCCGCCGTTCAATAGATTCCATACATCTGTTGCGTAGACCATCGCCGAATCACCAGCGAGCCAGTAGGAATGAAGCCCGGAAGCCTCCGACACAAACTCCAGTCCCAGCACTTCTTCGGCGCGGAGCATCTCTATAACCATCAGCGCAGTTCCGCTATTCAAATAGAGTTGACCCTCGAGACCTAGCGCATCAGCAACCGAGAACATCGCATCACATTCAATCAGACGGTCAAGGCCACCGAACTCCCTCACCCCAGAATAATCCAAACCAACCTCGACCGCTCCATCGATCTTGACGGAAGCACCAACCGGGCTTCCCGTTTCTACCGCGTACGATATCTCCAGCTCCTCATACACGTCTCCAGGGTCACAAGATGGGGCAAAAATGACATCAGACTGGAAAAAGCCACTTGCATAGGAGAGGCCGCCATAGCGCGCCTGCAAGCGATCCAACAGATCCACTATCGCGTCATTCGAGTCGCCATAGATCTTCACAATTTCTCGCCGAAGAATCTCTCCGGTCAACCCTCTTTCAAAGTCAACCCGTCGCGACAACGCCCGAAGAAAACGGACCGCGCGCCCAGAGAGCCCCGCAGGCGAGTCAACAATGTAAGCGCTTAACATCGCGCTCATGGCGCACCTCTCGATCTGATGCCCGGCACCGAAAGAAGGCGACTGCATGACTGGCAGGGTGCCAATAACCTGCCCCTACGCGATCCAGCACTACCCCATCGACGCCGCACCTCGGCGCTCCGGTTTCTGCGTCGCCTGACCCGCACCCCACCCACACCAGCCAAGAACCGTTACCATTGCTCACCCACAAAACCTGGGACCACTTAACACAGAACGACCAAGTTTGGATCAGTGGATCGCAGGGATCAGCACGACCGCCTCTTCCGTCAACTCGCTATATCGAACTTCAGGAAGAGGCACTTCACGCTGAACGCTAAGAACAACTTTACGCAAAAATCTAAAAACGCTTTTTATTGAATTGTCCGCTAGAATTTCCCGTTCCCAGACAACTTCCCCTCGGGAAATCAGAATATCCTCATCTCGGTACTGCAACGAGCTCACCAGAGGATCAAGCGAATACTGGATCCATATACCCTTGCATGAATCAACAACCGAAGAGGCAGCAAGTCCAGCGTCAATACAGGTTAGTGCGGCTTGCGCATACGTGCTCCACGGAGAGTCAAGGTCATGTCCATGCGGTACTGATTCCATCAACCGCCCCCTCAATGCCGCATGATCTTGACCTGCCGATAAACCCAGAACGTATTCCTCTACCTTGGCGATCGCAGCTTGCGCCTCAGGGAAAACCCACTGGCCATATGTACGTGTTTCAACGAGATCCAATAGGGGTGCCAGCCCCCTCCCGCAAACCGCAAAGACGGTAGCCTTTCCACGTGACGGCAAGGTCGAGACCTCATCGGCCAAGCACTTGATCTCGGCGCGCAGGCCGCCTTCGTTAAAGATTGTCATCCGTGTTCGATCCCGCGATCCGTCAGTTGCCGAGCACAGTTGTGTTCAGCCGGACCACATGGTGTCCGTGCATCCGTTCCCACCCGCTTTAGGGGCCACATTGATCCATCGTTATCGGCGATCAAGTTCTCCTCCGCATGCCTGCCTCGACGACTCGGTACACGGCGAATACCCAACGCATCCGCCGCAGCAGCCTGTCCAGCGTCAAATCCATTGCTAGATCCAGCGACCAGATTACCTGCCTCGTCCTGCCCCACAGCGATCACACGTTGGTTGACTGCTGCAGGATGGTCACCCGCTTCGCGAATCTGCTGTGCATAGCCCTTGAGCGTCGGTACATCACACGACGCGTTGTTGTTGTGGACGAGGACGGGGTGGTCTCCTGCGATGACATGGTACGTGTGGGTGTGGGCGACTGTCAGGTCGCGCATCTCCCGCTCGTCCCGGCGTGTCTCGACCGCCACCACTGTGACCTCGCCGTGACCGGCCACCCGCAGCTGGGTGCCGGGTGTGAGGTCGCCGGCGTCGACCCATGCCTGCCGGTCTTCGTCCCAGAAGGGGTGGTTCGGTGTCGTCTCCACCACCGTGGAGGTGCCGTCGCTGGTGCGGACCTGGACGTCGGTGAGTTCGCGGTCGGTGTTGCGGTGCAGTTGGGTGACGGGTTTCGGTAGCGATGTTCCGGACACCGGGTCGGTGGCCACGACCTGGTCGCCGATGTTGATGTCGGCGATGGCGCGGGTGGTGCCGTCGGCCATCAGCACCCGGGTGTCGGGGGCGAAGCTGTGCGTACGGCATCCCGGTCCTGATCCGCCACGACCACTTGAGGCGGATGGGCCGGCGGTGCTTCCGCCGCGTCCCGGTGGAGCGCGTGCCGGGCCTGCTCCGCCGCCCTTGCGGCCGATCAGGTTGAGTCCGGGGACCATGCCGAGCGCGGCAGCTTTCACATCCACCCGTCCGGTGGTGGCGGCCTGGGAGATGATGTCGGAGACGCCGTTCTCGACCGCGTCGCCGGCGAGGCGGGCGGTGATGCCGGAGCCTGCCTTCGCGGCGACCGCCGTGCCGATCTTCGCCGCGATCATCCCGCCCGCACCACCGGCCAATCCCATGACCGCTCCGGTGGTGAGGGAGCCGAGGGCGTCACCGACGGAGTGGATGTCGCCCTGCGCCACATCCTTCGCCAGGTTGATCAACGCACCGGCGCCGACCATGCAGGCCACCGCACCCACACCAGCGGTCACCGCCGTACACGCCAGGCCGGCGACGACCGCACCGGCGATCGCGGCGACCTCCAGGATCGTGTCCTTGTGCTCCACCACCCACTTCTTGGTGGCGTTCGCCGCGTCCTTCACCACACTGACGGTCTTCTTCACCACCCGCGTCGCCTTCGCGGCGACCTTCTTCGCCGCCTGTTTGACCTTGGCGACGGTCTGTTTCACCTTCTGTTTCGCCTTGGCGGCCTTCTGGGCCACGTACTTCTTGGCCTGGTTGACCTTCTTCTTCACCGCCTGTTTGGCCTTGGCGTAGGTCTTCTTCACCTTCGTCTTGACCGCGGCGGCCTTCGCCTTGACCTGGTTGACGGTCTTCTTCGCCACCGTGGTCACCTTCTTCGCGGCGGCCTTCGTGACGGTCTTCGCCTTCTGGTAGGCGGCGCTGCTGTAACTCGACACGCTCGACACCGCCCGGCGGGTCGCGCTCGACACCTTCGACGTCGCCTTCGACACCGCCTTCGCCGCCGCCTTGAACGGGTTCCCCCAGTGCCCCGTCGGGTCGATCGTCGTCAACGGCGTCCCGTCGCCGTACTGGTAGCGGTTCGCCGCGATCGAGTCCGGCACCGGACCGTTGCTGGCCGTGTCACGGGTGTCGAACTGCCCGGTGTCGGTGTTGTACCAGCGGGCATGCATGTTCACCCGCGACGTCACCGCGTCGGTCCACTCCGACTGGAACCCCAGACTCCCGATCACCCCGGTACTCGCCACCACCTTGCCGAGCGGGTCGTACGTCGCCGCGCCCGACAACGACGCCCCCGTCGCGGTGAACTGACCCACCACGTCGGTGTGCAGATCCGTCCACATCAACCGCTGCGTCCCACCCGCCGTCCCGGCCACCACCTCACCCGACGGCCCCCGCACATACGACGCCCCGTCATCAGCCGCCAGATGGTTACCGGCACCCGTGTACGCGAACCCCGGCCGCACCGCCCGACCCAACGCGTCGTAGTCATAGGTACGCGCCGGACCACCACCAGCGGGCTGCTGGCTGTGCACCTGACCGAACGCGTCGGTCGTCGTGGTCACCGTGCCGGCGGTGGCCAGGGTGCCACGAGCCGTGTACGTGTACGCCGTACCGTCGGCGGTCAGCAACCGGTTCCGCTGGTCGTAGCTGAACAGCTTGCTGCCGTTCTGCACCCGGTTACCGGACTTGTCGTACGCGTACACCACCGTCGCCGAGCCGTTGTTCCACGACGTCAACCGGTCCGCCAGGTCGTAGCTGTAGGTGTTGGTGACGGCGGCACCACCGAATCCGGTGGTCGTCTTCGAGACCAGGTTGTCGTTGGCGTCCCAGCCGTAGCCGATCGCCGCGATCTGCGTACCGCCGGAGGTTTTCAGCGTGTCGCCGGTGAGCCGGTGCTGGGCGTCGAAGCTGAACTGGCGACGGTTGCCGGTCCCGCCGTAGGTGATCTGCGAGACCTGCGACAACGCGTTGTACGTGTACCCCATCGCCACGCCGGCGGTCGGGTTGGTCAGGCTGGCCAGCCGCCCGGCGGTGTCGTAGCCGTAGCTGGTGGTGCCGGCCGCGTCCTGCCGGCTGGCCAGCTGCCCGGCGGCGTTGTAGGTGAACGACGAGTTGCCGACCGGGCCGCTGATCGACAGCGGCAGGTCCCGGTCGTCGTAGCTGATCGTGTTGGTGCCGCCGCCACCGGAGAACTCGGTCATCCGGCCACCGAGGTCGTAGTCGAAGACTCGGTCCACGGTGGTCGCTTCCGCGCCAGCGCCTTCCTGGCGCAGCAGCTGGCCCATCTCGTCGTACTCGCTGCTGATGGTGACCCCGCCGGGCAGGTACTGGGTCACCGGTCGGCCGGCGGCGTCGTAGGCGACGCTGAACGTGCGGTCGGCCGCCGACGGGTGCGCCGTGGTGGACGGCTCGATCTGCTTCTCCGGCAGATGCCACGGGTTGTAGCCGGTCCAGAACACGTTGCCGCGTCCGTCGGTGAACCGGGTCCGGTTGCCGGACAGGTCGTAGCCGAAGGTGGTGACGATCTCGTCGGAGCCGGAGATCGGCTGGGTGTGCCGGGTCAACGCGCCGGTGGCATCGTACTCGAAGGTGGCGGTCGTGCCGCGCGCGTCGGTGGCTGCGACGACGTTGCCGGCCCGGTCGTAGCCGGTGGTCTCCACCGACAGCTGGGTGCCGGCCGCGTTGTGGACGGCGGTGGCGAGGACCCGGCCGGTCAGGTCGTAGCTGGTCGTCGTGTACGTGTCGTCGGGCAGGGTGGTGCGCACCGCCCGGCCGGCCCCGTCGTAGGCGTACCGGGTGATGTTGCCGGCCCCGTCGGTGACGGCCAGCGGCTGCCCGACGGCGTTGTACGTCGCGGCGGTGGTCACCCCGGTCGGGCCGGTCACCTGGGCGAGCCGGCCCCCCGGCCCGTAGCTGTACGTGGTGGTGTGGTTGGTGCCGGTCTGCCGGACCACGTCGGTGCTGGTCACCTGCCGGCCCAGGTAGTCGTAGGTGGAGGTGGCGACCGCGCCGGTCGGGTCGGTGGTGGACAGCAGGTCACCGGCGAGGTTGTACGTGTAGCGGGTGGTGCCGTCGTTCGGGGTGACCACCTTGGTCAGCCGGCCCAGCTGGTCGTAGGTGTACTCGGTGGTCTCGCCGAACGGGTCGGTCACCGAGGCCAACTGCCCCGACGCGTCGTAGCTGTGGGTGATCTCCGGGGTGATCGGGGTGGTCGACCCCGGCGGGGTGTACGCCGGCAGCTGCTCGCCGACCGCCCGACCGTCGGCGTCGTAGCTGGTCACCGACCAGTTGCCGGACGGGTCGAGGGTGTCGGTGACCTCCCCGAACGTGTTGTAGCCGACCCAGGAGACCGCATTGGCCAGCACCGGTGACGGGCTGTCGACCGACTGGGCGTACGCCGCCGGCGCGGTCGTCTTGACCGCGTTGCCGTCCTCGTCGTAGGTGACGTACGTGGTGTGGCTGTTCGCGTCGGTGACCGCGACGACCTCGCCGTTGTCGTCGACCCGGTAGCTTTCCCGCACCACGTGGGCGTCAGCGGCGGGCGCGGTGCCGCCGTGCACGGCGGCGACCTCGGCGGGCGTCAACGCCTTCTGGTACGCCTGCACGTCGCTGATCTCGCCGGGCCAGTAGTTGTCGCGCAGCCCGTTCCACTTGCCGGCGCCGATGACCAGCGGGCCACGGGCGGTGAACGGCCGGGCCACGGCGGAGCTGCCCTGCGCGGTGCCGTTGACGTAGAGGGTCATGGTGCCGGCGGCGGCGTCGTACACCCCGGCCAGGTGGGTCCAGGTGTTCACCGCCGGCGTGCTGGTCGACCGTACGGTGGTGCTGGTCGGGTTGGTCACGTCGACGCCGATGGTGCGGAACCGCCACCGGTTGGTCGGCTGGTCGTAGGTCAGGTCGAAGGCGTCCTGCTGGTCGCCGGGCGCGGAGATCGCCTTGCGGAGTGCACCGTTGTCGGCCAGGTACAGCCAGCCGGTGACGGTGAAGCTGCGGCCGGTGTCGATCGCCGGGCTGTCGGTCTCGATGACCGAGCTGGTGCCGTTGAAGCCGGCGGCACCGCCGTGGCCGGTCGTCCAGGTGCCGTCGGCGACCGTGCCGGGGTTGTTGCCGGCCGAGTCGGCGGCCCGGCCGCCGGTGGTCTCGTCGAGCCGCCAGCGGGCCACCGGGGTCAGCGCCGTCGACGGGTACTCGGTGTCGGCGATGACCTCGCCGGCCGGGTCGTACAGGGTTTCGGAGAAGCCGACCGTGGCACCACCGGCGTCGGTCTGCCGCTCGGTGACCACGTTGTCGTCGGCGTCGTAGCCGTAGTGGGTGGTGCGCTTGAGCCCGTCCGGGTCGACGGTGGTCGACGTCTGCCGCCCGGCGGCGTCGAACGTGTGCGTGACGACCGTGGCGCCGTCGTCGCTGACCTCACGGACCAGGTTGCCGGCCGCGTCGTACTCATTCGACTCGACCACGAACGACGAGGTGCCGTCGGTGCGGACGACCTCGGCGATCAGCCCGTTGTCGGTGTACGTGTACTCGGTGGTCCAGCCCATCGGGTCGGTCTCGGCCGCGAGCCGCCCGGCCGGGTCGTACGACTTCGCCGAGATCAGCACGTCGGTGGCGGGCTGCGGGTCGTCCGGGTCGCCGGTGAAGCCGACCACCGTCGTGGTCAGCAGGTTGCCTTCGGCGTCGTACTCATTGGTGGTGACGCCGCCGTCGTGGTCGGTCTCGGTGACGACCCGGCCGTACGCGTCGTAGCCGAGGGTGGTGACCGTGCCGCCGGGGGTGGTGGAGGTGACCTGCTGGCCGTACTGGTTGTAGGTGTGCTGCTCGGTGCGGGGCGAGTCGCCGCCGGTCAGGTCGGCGGTGGTCTCGGTGAGGACGTTGCCGTCGGCGTCGTAGCCGTAGGTGGTGCGGGCGGTGTGCACCGCGCCGGTGACCCGGTTGGTGACCGCCGGGGCGGTCTCGGTCGCCACCCGGCCGGCGGCGTCGTAGGTGTAGGTCGTGGTCAGCCCGGCCGGGAAGGTGTCGCTGAGCTCCGTCTCGGTCAGGGTGCGACCCAACCCGTCGTACGTGAACCGGGTGACCTTGCCGCCCGGGTCGGTGACCTGGGCGAGGTCGCCGTTGGCGTAGTACTCGACGGTCTGCACCGCGCCGCCCGGGGTGGTGACCCGGGTCGGCAGGCCCGCCGGGGCGATCCCACCGCCGTACGCGGGGGTGCTGGTGCCGTCGGTGTAGCCGGTGGTGGTGACCCGGCCCAGCGGGTCGGTGATGGTCGTCTGGTTGCCCCGGGTGTCGTAGGCGTACGACGTGCGGTACGTGTTGTCGGTCTCCGACGTCGACCGGCCGTCGCGGACGGTGAGCAGCAGGTCGTTGCGGGCGTCCGGGGTCAGCGTCGTGGTCGTCGCGTCCGGATAGTAGGTGTAGTACACCGACGAGCATTTGTTCGCCGACTGGTCCTGACAGCTGACGCTCTGCTTGGTGTTGCCGCGGACGTCCTGGAACGTCTGCGACCACACGCCACGGGGGTCGTAGACGAGACTGCTGTAGCCGCCGACGTCGTAGCCGAACTTGGTGACGTTGCCGAGCGCGTCGGTCTGCGCCACCGGCCGGCCGCCGTTGACCAGGTCGTAGCTGTAGGACACCGTTTCGCCGGTGGGTCCGGTGACCGCGATCTGCGACACCGGCATCGGGATCGCGGTGGCCACCCCGGAGATCATCGTGATGGCGACCGGCGCGGTCTGCTGCGACGCGGCGTAGTGGGCGGTGACCTGCGCCTGGCTGAGCTCGCTGGTGAAGAAGGCCGCTTCGGCGATCTGCCCCGGGAAGTAGCTGACCGATCCCGACAGCGACGGCCAGGTGCCCGGGGTAAGCCCGGCGCCGAGGTAGGCGTGCGCTGCGGTCGTGGCCTGACCGGCCAGGTTCAGTGTGCCGACGAGGTCTCCGTCGAGGTACATCCGCTGGGTGCTGCCGGACAGGGTCAACGCGACGTGGTGCCAACTGCCGTCCCGGACACTGCCGGCGGTGGTGATCGGCGGGTTGGTGCCCAGACACCAGCACCATTTGCCGCGCAGTTTGCCGTCGGCCCCGACGTAGAGCGCCGGGATCCGTTCGCCGCCGGCGACACCGCTGGTGATCGAGTTGGTCTGGAAGCTGTAGAGGATGCTGCCGGCGGTGCTGGCCGTGGGCATCTTGAACCACATCGACACCGACGCCGGACCGGTGCCGACGATGCGTTCCGGCGGCAACTCGACGTACGAGTCGCTGCCGTTGAAGGAGGCGGCGGTGGCACCGGCGAACGGACCCGCCGCCCCGAGGGTCACCTGGTTGAAGGTGGCGACGCCCCCGTCGACCTGGTTGACCGCCTCGGTGGCCGACACCTCGCCGAACCGCCAGTAGTCGGCCGGTTTGGCACCGAGCACCGACGCGGCGTACACGTCGGCGCTGCCGGCCACCGTCGGGGTGCCCATCGTCCAGACACCGCCGTTCTCGTCGGTGACGGTGGCGACCCGGCCGGTGCTGCCCTGGTAGGTGACCTGTGCGGTGACACCGCCGGACGGCCGGGTCACCTGCGACAGCACCGGATGGGTGCGGGTGCCGGCGGTGTGCAGCGCGGCGACGGTCGCCGCCGGCAACGCCTGGTTGTGGAACGCCACATCGGAGATCGAGCCGGAGAAGTAGCTGGCCGCCGCCGGGCTGACCCCGCTGTTCTGGTGGCCCGGCCAGTTGCCGCCGATGAAGCCGGCACCGACGTGGATGTTGTCGGCGTTGTCGGGCAACTGCATGATGATGCCGCCGAGGCTGCCCTGGGCGACGCCGTCGAGGTACAGGGTCTGGGTGCTGCCGGCCCCGGCCAGCGCCACGTGGTGCCAGTTGCCGTCGTTGACCGGCGCGGCGGTGGTGATCGCGGCGGCGGCGTTGCCCTGCCAGAACTGTCCCCGCAGCTTGCCGTCACTGCCGACGTACAGGGCCGGCACGTAGGTGGTGGGCGTGGTGCCGGCGGTGACCGGCGCCGCGCTGTAACCGAACAGCACCCCGTTGACGGCGGTGGTCCGGAACCACATGCTGACCGTCTGGTACTGGCCGTCCGCGACCAGGTCACCCGGCAACTGCAGGTACGACGAGGTGCCGTCGAACGCGGCGACGGTGGCCGTCGAACCGGGGCGGGTCGCCGGCTGGCCGAGGTTGACGGCGGCGTACCGGGCGTTGTCGATGCCGGCGTTGGCGAGGACGGCGCTGCGGGCCACGCTCGCCCCGGACGGCTCCGACAGCGGCCAGTACGAGTACGGTCCGGTGTCCAGCACGGTGTTGGCGTACGCGGAGATGCTGGTGTGCTGATAGCCGTGACAGGCGCTCGGGCCGGTCGGCGGACAGACCTGCACCAGGGTGTCGTCAGGCCCGTAGCCGTACTGCCAGGTCTCGGCGCTGGCCGGGATGCCCGGCTGTGCCGGGTCGGTGGCGACGGTCGCGACGTGCGGGTGGGCCGAGCCGGCCGGGGTGGACCAGGTCAGCCACAGCGACCGGCCGGCGGCGCTGACGACCCGGCTGGCCAGTCCGTTGGTGTACTCGATGGTCAGGGTGCGACCGTTGGCGTCGGTCACCGCGGTCAGCCGGAACACTCCGCCGCCGGCGGACTGCCCGAACGTGTAGACCGAGGCGTCCTTGTCGGTCAGGGTGTAGCCGATCAGGGTCGAGCCGCTGCGGGTCTCGGTGAAGGTGGCGAACCGGCCGGACGGGGCGGTGAAGGTGCCGTTGGCGTTGCGGCCGAACGCGATGTCCTGCCCGGTCGGGTAGGTGACCAGCACCGACTGGACGCTGCCGGCGGCGTCGGGCACGGCGGTGGCGCGTACGTCGAGCAGACTCGACCAGCCGGTGCCGAAGGCCGACGTACGCCGGGTGTCCAGGCTGTTGTAGTTGCGGGTGATGGTCAGCGACGGGCCGACGGTGGCGACGGTCGCGTCGGTCGCCGAGGTGGTGTAGTTGCCGATGCCCGGGTCGTAGCCCTTGCCGGCGTTCTGGCTGAGGTTGCTGGCCAGGGTGGGTTGCGGTACGCCGGTCGTGAACGCGTACGCCGGGTAGACGGCGCTGTAGCCGGCCTTGTCGTAGACCCGGACCGTGTACAGGTAGGTCTTGTTCCAGGCCAGGGTGCCGGTCGGCACCCGCCACGACGGGCTGGCCACCCAGCCGGAGTTGGCCACGGTCGTGGTCCCGGTGGCGTCGTAGACGACGTAGTTGTAGGTGAACCCCTTGTTCGGCCAGTTGTCCGGGTCCTTGGCCCGCACCAGCAGTTCCGGGGTGAGCGTCGGGGTGACCGCGTTGTTCGCCGGGTAGCGGACGTTGACCTGCGGCGCGACGTTGTTGGTGTAGGTCAGTTCGACGTACGGCTTGTAGGCGCCGCCGCCGTAGTTGGCGGAGGTGAACCGCTTCCAGCCGTCCGAGTCGGTCTCCGAGGCGGTCAGCGCCAGACCTTCGTTGACGCCGCCGGTGGACCAGTCGTTGAAGGTGGCGACGTTGAGCGGCACCGTCACCCATTTGCCGATACTGCGGACACCGTCGCTGTTCTGGCAGGACGGGTAGTTGTTGGTGACGGTCAGCGAGCCGATCGGGGCGGAGATGTCCGGCCCGGGGTGGCTGGCCGTGGACAGGTTCGCGACCGTCCACGCCTGGTTGACCCGGTGCACGTTGAAGGCCCGATGCTCCGTGCAGCTGTAGGTCCAGGTCAGGTAGAGCTTCAGGTTGGCGGCGGTGATCCGCTTGCCGAGGAAGCCGTCGTCGTCGAACTCGTCGAAGTGGATGAACGAGCGGGCCTTGACCCCGCCACCGTCGTAGGTGCCGACCGGCAGGTTGTCGCCGTTGTGGTTGGTGGTGAGGGTGTCGCTGTCGACGTACACGTCGCCGGTGGTGCCGGTGGTGGCGGTCGGGTCCACCCGGACCGGGTAGACCCGGGCCGGGTCGTCGAGCCAGGCCCGGTCGGCGGTGACCTGCAGTGCCTGGCCGCCGTCGGGCAGCTCGACGATGGCGAAGTCGACGTCGGGTGACTGCGCGGGTGCGCCGGACTGCGGGTGGACGTTGCTGTCCTCCATGAAGCCACGCGGGAACCAGGCGCGTGGCGTACCTCCGGAGTCGACCAGCTCCACCCAACCTTCGGCGGTGAGCCGAGGGGTCAGGCCGGTCAGGTTCAGCGGGAACGTCCAGGTCGACTGGGCCTGCGGTGAATGCAGGATCAGGGTCTCCTTGAGCCCGGCGTCGAACGTGATCAACTCGAGGTCGGTGTGCGGCAGGATGCCCCGGTAGGTGGCGGTGTTGCCGTCGACCTCGGCGTCGACGTCGGCCGCGCCGGACAGCTCGTAGGCGACGCGTTGCCCGCCGGGCAGCGCCAGCACACCCAGGTCGGTGTCCCCGGTGGCGTCGGCGACGCTGACCTGCAGGCTGTTCGCCCGCATGTGCAGCCGACCGTCGGCACGCCTGACCAGGCCCGTGTCGATCGGGCGCCAACTGCCGTCCCCGGCCCGGTAGTTGACCGGCCGGCTGTAGGTGCGCACCGTGGTCGACCCGTCGGCGTTGTCGTACACGTCGGTCCGGGCGGTGGCTTCGCTGGCGTCCCGGCGGCTGGTCGCCGCGTCGAAGCCGGGCTCGGCGACACCGGTCGGGGTGGTCGGGACCGCCGGGTCGTGCGGCTGGTACGGCGGCAGCGTGCCGGCCACCTGGTCGGCGGCCCGACCGGCACCGCCGTCGGCGTCGGTCGCGTCAGCCGGGACGTGATGGTCACCGGTGAACGGTGCCGGTCCGGCCATCGCCGGCGCACCGAGCGCGGCCGCCGCAGCCGACCACAGCGGACGGGTCGCCGTCCATGACCAGAGCCAGGAGACCGGCCAGTTGTCGGCCGGCACGGCACCGGCCGGCACGGCGACGGTCAGCCCGAACAGCAGCAG
The DNA here is from genome assembly GCF_030345095.1 of Solwaraspora sp. WMMA2056. Taxonomy (NCBI): domain Bacteria; kingdom Bacillati; phylum Actinomycetota; class Actinomycetes; order Micromonosporales; family Micromonosporaceae; genus Solwaraspora; species Solwaraspora sp. WMMA2056. The sequence goes on along the minus strand of NZ_CP128360.1, from coordinate 3,410,670 downwards.
CGTGACGATGGCGATCCGACGGGACGCACGACCGATGGCACGGCGCATGGCCGCCCTCCCCCGTGTACCGAGAACTGTCCGACATCGATCATGCCGACGTCGGACAGTCTCCGATGGCACATGCGGAGCGCACAAGCATCCGTACGGAGGGTTGACCACACATCGCCGTCGGCGATTTAATCCCCGGCTCAGCCGATAGCCCGGTCGCCGACCGAGTCCTCAGCCCGGTCCCCGACCGAGTCCTCAGCTCAGTCCTCGGCCGGGTCACCGACTGCCGCGTCCACCAGTTCCCGGATCCGCTGCTGCAGCACCGCATCGTCGGTCTCGGTCACCACGGTCACGTTGCCGGCGTCGACCGCCGACGATCCATCATCGACCAACACGAAGCTGGCCTGCGGGTAGCGGGCGGCGTCGCGGACCGTCGCCGCCACCGGCCCCTCGCCCACCGCGAGAATCAGTTCACACCCGCTGCTGGCGAGGCTGGCGAGATAGCCGGCCGCGTTGTCGGCGGTCTGCGGGCCGTCGACTTCGAGGAACTGCACCCTGGCCAGCGTCCGCAGCGACGACTCCTGCATTGCGGCCCACACCGGCGCGGCGGCCGGGTCGGTCACCCCGGCCGAGCCGGTGAGCAGGCATACGGTGACGTCCCGGTACTCGCGGGCCCGAGGCTCAGCCGGATCGTCCGGCCACAGCGCCGCCACCAGCACCGCCAGAACGACGACGACCAGCGCGGCAATGACAGCGAGTAGTACGATCCGGGCCCGCCGTCCACTCAGGCGACCCGGTGTCGGCTGGCGGTCTCGACCGCCCACACGCTTCGGCACGGTCGCACCCTACCCGTCGGCAACCGCCGCTCCGCCGCACTGCTGCCGGATGAGACACGACCCTGGGCGGGTGCGGCGACGTACGACCCGCTCGGGAAGGTGGTGGCGAGTACCGGGGTGATCGGGAGTCTGGGGTTCCAGTCGGAGTGGACCGACGCGGTGACGTCGCGGGTGAACATGCATGCCCGCTGGTACAACACCGACACCGGGCAGTTCGACACCCGTGACACGGCCAGCAACGGTCCGGTGCCGGACTCGATCGCGGCGAACCGCTACCAGTACGGCGACGGGACGCCGTTGACGACGATCGACCCGACGGGGCACTGGGGGAACCCGTTCAAGGCGGCGGCGAAGGCGGTGTCGAAGGCGACGTCGAAGGTGTCGAGCGCGACCCGCCGGGCGGTGTCGAGCGTGTCGAGTTACAGCAGCGCCGCCTACCAGAAGGCGAAGACCGTCACGAAGGCCGCCGCGGTCAAGACGAAGGTGAAGAAGACCGTCAGCGTGGTGAAGGACGCGGCGAACGCCACGAAGAAGTGGGTGGTGGAGCACAAGGACACGATCCTGGAGGTCGCCGCGATCGCGGGTGCGGTGGTGGCCGGGCTGGCGTGTACGGCCGTCACTGCTGGTGTGGGTGCGGTGGCCTGCATGGTCGGTGCCGGGGCGTTGATCAACCTGGCGAAGGATGTGGCGCAGGGCGACATCCACCCGGTCGGTGACGCTCTCGGCTCCCTCACCACCGGTGTGTACCAAAGTTGGCAGCGGGTGCCTACGCACCTCGTCGCGCAGGCACCCGTACCGCAGGTCATTTCACCGCGCGGATGTCCTGGATGACGCCGTACCCGTCTGCGTTGTGTGTCACCTGGTGGGGGCCGAATACGTCCTGGAGGGCCTGGTCGAGGTGCCCACCCGGGTTGATGGTCCCCAGACCCGCACGGATGACCACCCGCCCACCCGCCTGCAGCAGCCGGTGCGCGGCTCGCACTGCGGTCAGGCACCAGCCGCGGTTGGCGAACAGCGGGCCGGGCAGGTTCTCGAAGAATATGACGGAGAATCTGCCGCCCGGCAGGTCCTCGGTGTGGTCGGCGACCCAGAAGTCGCCGACCCGGTGCGGCCCCTGGGCGTGATTGACGTCGATCGTGTAACTCAGGTGTGCAGGAATGAAGATGTCGGCGTGAGTGTTCGGATTCCCGAGCGGAATCCGGTGCCCGGGAAGCTGGTTTCCACCGACGTTGACGACATGGGTGGTCCCACATCCGACAATGATGATCGGCTCGTTGTTGTAAGGCAGATTGTCGACTGCGGGCATGAGGGCAGGCTGCATGGTGACCTCCGGGCTCTGAATGGACGCAGGCCAACGCTATGCCGAATCCCACCCGACCCCTACTGTCTGTCCGGGACCGGTCACACAAATGCCCTCAATGCACGATGTGTCGAGTCCTGGGACCGGGTTCCCCTGGCGAAGGACCCTGTCCGTCAGCGCTGTGCTCCGACACCACCGATGGTCGGCCCGGCCGGCCACAGTGCAGCCAGGTCGGCGGGGGCCAGCGGCCCTCGGTACGCGGCCCGCAGCACGGCCGTACGGGCGGCCGGACCACCGGTGTCGGCCAGTGCGACGAACCAGTCGATGCCCGCCGGGTACGCCCACAGGTACGACCGCAGTTGCGGGTCGACGCTGCGGTCGGCCAACGCGTTGCCGATCTCCTCGTCGGTCCAGAACGGCACCCGCTGTTGCGCCCACCGCACACAGTCGGCCACCGGCACGCCGTCGTTGACCGCCCGGTGCAGACCGGCCCGGACCAGCTGGGTGTAGTGCGCCAGCCGGACCCGCGCCACCGCCGGGGCGTCGTCGCCGATGACGAACAGCGGTAACGCCTGTGCCAGCCCTTCCAGCAGCACCTGGGTGTCGGTGTGCACCGACAGCAGGCGTACCGCGCCGTCGTCGACGGCGGTCCACCGCGCGTACCAGCTGGCCGACTGCAGGGCGTGGCCGAGCACTTCGTGCAGCGCGAACACCCGCGCCTGGGTCTCGGTGAACTCGGCGCGGTGCCGGTTGAGCCGCAGCCGGGCGGCCGTGCCGGCGCCGTCGAGCCAGTACGACCAGTAGGCGTCGACCTCGACCTGTTCGATCGTCAACTGGTAGGGCGCGTCGGTGCCGGTCGCCGCCCGTACCAGTGGTTCCAGGTCGGTCGCGGCCTGCTCGATGGCGTCGGCGGCGTCCTGGCCGCGCAGCCGACCCTCGACCCGGGTGAGGTGGGTGAGGGTCCGGTCGTCCCAGTCGACGTCGAGGTCGGCCAGGCAGGCGCGGGCCCGGTCGCCGACCTGCGCGAGGTGGTCCTCGGTCCAGCCGGCGGCGGAGCAGCCCTGGGTGCGCCGTACGTAGTCGGCCAGCGGCTGCCGCTCCCCCAGCATCGCGGCCAGGTAGGCGCGGTCGGCGGCGACGCGGGTCCGCAGCCGGGTGTCGGCCCGGCAGGCCGGCTCGTCGGCGATGGCGGTCAGTTCGGCCAGTACGGCGACCCGGCTGGTGGCCGGCGGCGGCGCGGCAGGGTCGGGCTGCGGTGGCCCGGCCCGGTCGGGCTGTGCTGGACAGCAGTCGTAGTCGATCACCGGGGTGGTGCCGCGTCGCCGTTCGTAGCCGTCCCAGGCGCGCAGCGTCGCTTCGATCCGGTCCCGCACCGCTGTCGTCGTCATGGTCCCCATCCTGTCGCACCGCGACCGGGCGGCAGCTGGGCACAGCGGATCCACAGGGACGGCACAGCGGGCTGCTGGGGCGGGCGGCCAGGGTTGGTCACAGCCAAGGCACGACACCGATGACATGTCGTCGTCACGAACGGAGAAAACGGATGCAGCGCGACCCCCGCCGGGACGGCACCGCACGGTACGAAGGCCGGCCGTTGCCCAGGCCGGACGAGGAACTCGTCGACCAGGGCCTCGGCTTCGACCTCGGCACCCTGATGGGCCGCCGGCAGATCCTGCGGGCCTTCGGCCTGGGCGCGGCGACCCTCGGGCTCGCCGCCTGCGGCAGCACCGCCGCCAGCAGCGGCAGCAGCGGTTCGACTGCGGCCGCCGCCGCGACGTCGGCCGGTGAGATCCCGGACGAGACCGCCGGGCCGTACCCCGGTGACGGATCCAACGGCCCCGACGTCCTGGAGCAGAGCGGTGTCGTGCGCAGCGACATCCGGTCCAGCTTCGGCGACGCCGACGGTACGGCCGAAGGGGTGCCGCTGACCCTGGAGTTGACCATCACCGACCTGGCGGGCGGCGGTACGCCCTTCGCCGGCACCGCCGTCTACGTCTGGCACTGCGACCGCGAGGGCCGCTACTCGATGTACTCCGACGGCATCACCGACCAGAACTACCTGCGCGGCGTACAGATCACCGACGACGCCGGCAAGGTCAGCTTCACCACGATCTTCCCCGGCTGCTACTCCGGCCGTTGGCCGCACATCCACTTCGAGGTCTACCCCGACGAGGCCAGCATCACCGACGCGGCCAACGCCATCGCCACCTCGCAGGTCGCGTTGCCGCAGGACGTCTGCGACACCGTGTACGCCGAGTCCGGCTACGACGCCTCGGTCGGCAACCTGGCCCAGATCACTCTGGAGTCGGACAACGTCTTCGGTGACGACGGTGGCGTCCTGCAGCTGGCCACCGTCACCGGGGACGTCTCCGGCGGCTACGCCGCCGCGCTCACCGTGGCGGTCGACACGACCACCACGCCGAGCAGCGGCTCCGCCCCGTCAGGCGGTGGCGGGCCGGCGGGTGACGGTGGTCCGGCGGGTGGCGGCGAGGGCGGGCCGGGCGGTACGCCGCCCAGCGGTGCCCCGGGTGGTCCCGGCGGGGCCCCGCCGAGTGGTGCTCCGGCCTGATGGGTGTCCGCCGGCGCGGGTTACGGAGTCGGCGGTGGCGGTGGGATGGACGGCACCGGGTCGACGGCGATACCGACCGTGGCGGGCGTGGAGAAGTTGCCGGCGCTGTCGAACGCCCGGACCCGGAACAGGTAGGTGCCGTAGCCGCGTGACTCGCCGTACGCGAAGGTGTCGCCGACCAGGGTGACCGCCGAGACGGTCCCCGACTGCTGGATCTCGTAGCCGGCGACGAGGACGTTGTCGTCGGACGGGTCCCAGGTGATCTGGTAGTGGCCGTCGCGTGGGCCGGTGAGCCGCAGCCGTGACGGCGCGGTCGGTGGTTCGTCGTCCGGTACGTCGCCGATGGTGATGATGGCGAGGGGTGACGAGTTGCCGGCCGCGTCGACGGCGCGGACTCCGAAGACGAAGACTCCCGGCGGTGGGGGCGGCATCGTCTAGCTGGTGCCGGTCGTGGTGGCGAGCTGGCCGCTGTGGGAGAAGATGTCGTACCCGACGACTCCCCGGTTGTCGGTCGAGGCGTCCCAGCGCAGGTTCAGCTGCTGGTTCTCGAAGGTGTGCCGAGGGTTCGCGGGGATCGTCGGTGGGTGCACGTCAGGGCCGGTGTCGTCGTCGCCGGGGGCGCACGGCTGGTTGTCGATCAGGCAGTGCACGGGGCTGCCGACGCCGGATGCGATCCAGCCGAAGCTGGTCGTGGCGCCGGCGGCGAGGGTGCCGTTCCAGCCGAGATCCTGAAGACGTAGCGGGTCCCGACCCGGGTGAGTTGGGCGTTCCAGTGGCTGCTGATGCTGGTGCCGGCCGGCAGTTCGAGGTCGACCCGCCAACTGGTGATCGGGACCGGGGCGTTGTTGTGGACGGTCAACTTCCCGACGTAGCCGGTCGACCATTCGCCCTCTTTCGCGAAGTGGGCGATCGCCGCGTGGGCGGCGGTGGGGGCGAATCCGACCGTGGCGGTGCCGACGAGCAGCGCGACCGTCAACGCACCGACCCGGGTCCAGAAGGAGCGAAGTTTATTCATGTACTTCGATACTACGCTTCCGGATCCCGCCAATCAATCGACCTTCCCGAATCCGCCACCCCGCATCTGAGGACGGATTTGCCGAACGGCCCTCCGGGACCACGGTGCGAAAACTACCGTGTGTCACGAACGGAGGGACGTATGCGACACGACCAGCTTCCCGGCACGGACACCACCTACCAGGGCCGCCCACTGCCACGGCCGGACGAGGACCTCGTCGACCAGGGCCTCGGTTTCGACCTGCGCACCCTGCTGGACCGCCGGCAGGTGCTGCGGGCGCTCGGCCTCGGCGCCGCCACCGTCGGGCTCGCCGCCTGCACCCGCAACACGGTCACCGAGCCGACCACGTCCCCGTCGGCGGCAGCGGCCACCACCGAGATCCCGGACGAGACCGCCGGACCGTACCCGGGTGACGGCTCCAACGGCCCGGACGTCCTGGAACAGAGCGGCGTCGTCCGCAGCGACATCCGCTCCAGCTTCGACGGGGCGAGCGCGACCGCCGAAGGCGTACCGCTGACGTTGGAACTGACCATCACCGACCTCGCGGACGGCGGTACGCCGTTCGCCGGTGTCGCCGTCTACGTCTGGCACTGCGACCGCGAGGGCCGCTACTCGATGTACTCCGAAGGCATCACCGACCAGAACTACCTACGCGGGGTCCAGGTCGCCGACGAGGCCGGCAAGGTCAGCTTCACCACCATCTTCCCCGGCTGCTACACCGGCCGCTGGCCACACATCCACTTCGAGGTCTACCCGAGCGAGGCGGACATCACCGACGTCGGCGCGGTGATCGCGACCTCCCAGATCGCGTTGCCACAGGACGTCTGCGACGCGGTGTACGCCGAACCTGGCTACGAGGACTCGATCGACAACCTGGCCCAGCTCAGCCTCGACACCGACAACGTCTTCGGCGACGACCGGGCCGAGCTGCAGCTCGCCACGGTCACCGGTGACACCGCGAGCGGCTACACCGCGACCCTGCCGGTCGGCATCGACACGAACACGACGCCGACCGGCGGGCAGCTCGACGGCGACGGGCAGCCGTCCGGAGCGCCGGTGCCGCCGAGCGGCCGCCCGTCCTGAGGTGCACCTGCGACGATCAGTCGCGCAGGGTCCACTGCTGGTTGGTGCCGGTGTGGCAGGCCCAGAGGATCAGCTTCGTGCCGTTGGCCGTCGCGGCGCCGTTGGCGTCCAGGCACAGCCCGGACTGCACGCCCCGGATGGTGCCGCTGGCGTCGACGGTCCACTGTTGGTTGGGCTGCTCGGCCATGGCCAGGCCGATGCCCCGTCGGGCACCGGTCACGACGGCGGTCCGGCCGGTCAGGTCGAAGGGTGTGCTCATCGGGCCGGCGCCTGCCAGTCGATCAGCACCTTCAGCACGCCGGCACGCCGGTCCAGCGCGTCGAAGGCGTCGGTGACGGCGTCGACGGGCACGGTCCGCGAGATGAGCGCACCCACCGGCACCGCTCCCGACGCCACCAGCCGGATCGCTTCGAGCATGTCGTCGCGCTGGTAAGGGCGGGCACCGCGCAGTTCCAGTTCGCGCCAGAAGAACCGGTGCAGATCGACGGCCCGTGGCTGGGTGTGGATCGCCACCAGCACCAGCCGTCCGTGGGTGGTCAGGACGTCGACGGCGGTGGCGACGCCCGGCGCCGACCCGGACACCTCGAACGCGACGTCCGCGCCCGCACCGACGGTCCACTCGGTCACCGCCGCCACCGGGTCGACCGTCTGCGGGTCTATCGTCTCGATCCCGATCCGTCCGGCGACGCCCCGCCGGAACGGATCCGGCTCGACCAGCAGGACCGGTGCGCCCCGCTGCTTCGCCACGGCGGCGATGAGGACACCGACCGGCCCGCCGCCGACCACGACGACGTGGTCCGTGGCGGCCACGCTCGCCCGCCGGACGTCGTGCACGGCGACGGCGAGCGGTTCGACCAGCGCCGCGTGGTCGAGCGGGACTCCCTCCGGCAGTGGCAGGACCAGCTCCGCCGGCACCGTCCAGGACGACTGCATGGCACCCGGCGAGTCGATGCCGAGGAAGTCCATGGCGTGGCAGACGTGCGACCGGCCGCGCCGACAGGCGACGCACCGACCACACGACCGGGTCGGCATAACCGTGACGGCCTGACCGACGGTCCAGCCGGCCACACCTGCCCCGACGGCGGCCACCCGCCCGGACATCTCGTGCCCGAGCACGGCGGGTACGCCGACCCGGGCGTCCATGCCGCCGTGGTAGATGTGCAGGTCCGTGCCGCAGATGCCGGTGTAGGCCACCGCGATGGTCAGCTCGCCGTCGCCCGGCGGCCGGCCGGCGCGGTCCTCGACCGCCAGGTTTCCAGCGGTACGGTAGACCACTGCTTTCATCGCACCTGCCTCTCGGTCTCGGTGGGCACCGGCCACGCCGGCGCCGTACGTCGACTCAGCTCGCCGTGGTCGGGGACACCTCGTTGCGGATGGCGGCTGGCCCGCCGTCGGGCTCCCCCAGCAATGGCCCGCCGTGGGGCTCGCCCAGCAGGTGCCGGCCGGCGCGCTCCGGCCGTACCAGCGGACCGTCGGCGGTCAGCGGGCGCGGTCGGCCGGCCGCCGCGCCGATCGCCGCCTCGTCGAGGCGGATGCCCAGGCCAGGGCTGTCACCGAGGACGAAGCAGCCGCCCTCGACGGACAGGTCGATGGTGGTCCCGACCGGCAGGTGCAGGTCCTGCAACTCGCTGACCAGGTGGTTCGGCACCGCGGTCGCGGCGTGCAACAGTCCGACCGGGCTGTTGCCGATCGGGCTCACCGGCAGGTCGTTGGCGTGGGCCAGGACGCTGACCCGGAGGAAGTGGGTGACCCCCCAGGCCGCCGACGTCTGGACCACGTCGACCGCTCCGGCCGCGATCAACGGCCGGAACTGCTCGAGGCCGGTAAGGTTCTCGCCGGTGGCGACCGATGCCCGGATCCCCCGGCTGACGACCGCGAGCCCTTCGGCGTCCCAGCGGCGCACCGGCTCCTCGATCCAGATGAGATCGAGGGTGCGTTCGATCTCGCCGACGTGCCGGACCGCCTGCTTGCGCGTCCACGCCTCGTTCACGTCGAGCATCAGACCGGGCCGCAGCCCGTGCGCCGCCTCGGTCAGCACGTCGCGGACCAGACACAGCCGCCGCAGATCCCGCTCGATGTCGAGGCCGCCCTTGAGCTTGGCGGCCCGCAGACCGTACGAGGCGTAGACCTCGTACTCGGCGACGAGTCGCTCGTCGGTCAGCCCGATGTCGAGGCCGGAGGCGTACGCCGGCACCCGCCGGTCGCGGCCACCGAGCAGTCGCCAGAGCGGTTCGCCGGCCGCCTGCGCCTTGATGTCCCACAGCGCGGTGTCGAGCGCGCCGATGGTGCCGAACACCGGCCCGGTGTGGCCGGCCTTGAACGCCTGCCGCAGCATGCGGTCGTAGAGTGCCGTCACGGCGCGCGGATCCTCGCCGTCGATGGCCGGGAAGATCCGTTCGATCTCGACGTGCGACCCGATGCCGACCCCGGAGATGCCCTCGTCGGTCTCCACGACGACGATCGGCACCGAGGTGACGCCGTCGGTGAAGACGCCGTTGGCGTCGCCGACCGGTCGGCCCCACTCCTGCACCGTCGTCAGGGTGCGATAGCCGGTGATCCGCATGTCAACCCTTCGTCGCGCCAGCGGCCACGCCGTCGGCGATCTGCCGCTGAAGAAAGAGATAGATCACCAGTACGGGAGCCGCGGCGATCAGGACTCCGGAGGCGAAGGTGGGGATGTCGTCGGAGTACTGGCCGCGCAGTGCGGTCACTCCCACCATGAGTGTCCGGTTCTCGGCCGACGGCATCAGCAGCAGCGCGATGAGCACGTCGTTCCAGCAGAACAGGGCGTCGAGGATGCCGACCGACAGCAACGCCGGCCGGCCCAGCGGCAGCATGATCCGGCGGTACACGCCGTACACGCTGCTCCCGTCGATCCGGGCCGCGTCGACGATCTCCGCCGGGATGGTCCGGTAGTAGCTCGTCAGGAGAAACACCGTGAACGGCAGGAACTGGGCCACGTAGGCGGCCACCAGCCCGGGGTAGGTGTCGACGAGGCCGAGGTCGGCCATGGTCCGGGCGATCGGCACCATGATCACCTGGAAGGGAACGAACAGTGCCGCCAGGCAGCCCAGGAAGATCACCGACGATCCCCGGAACCGGATCTGGCTCAGCGCGAACCCCGCCATCGACCCGATCAGCAGGAGCAGGACCACCGAACAGGTCACGACGAGCAGGGAGTTGGCGAAGTAGCGGCCCATCCCGACGGAGTTCCACGCGGTGCCGAGGTTCTCCCAACGCACCGCGTCCGCGAGGGAGAACCGGTCGAGGACGTACTCGCGCCGGGTCTTCGACGCGACGTTCGCGGTGAAGAACAGCGGGTAGACCGTCGCCAGCGCGAGCAGCGCCATCGGGACGGCGACCACCCACCCGACGACCCACCGGCGGCCCATCAGTCCTGCCTTCCCGCGCGCCGCAGCAGGCTGATCTGCGCCAGCCCCACGACGAGCATGACGGCGAACAGGACCGTCGACGCGGCCGACGCGAGGGCGGGACGGTTCATCTGTCCCTGCTGAATCCAGATGTAGTACTCCGGCAGGTACGTCGAACCCTCCGGGCCGCCGCTGGTCATCACGTACAGCAGCCCGGACATGGACGTCAGCATCCCGATCATGGTGGTGACGAAGACGAACTGGATCGTCCGGATCAGGCTGGGGACGATCACGTGCCGGATGGTCTTCGGCAGCGACGCCCCGTCCACCCGGGCGGCGTCCAGTAGCGCACCGTCCAGAGTGGCGAATCCGGCGAGGAACACCACCAGCGCCATCCCGAACGTCGCCCAGACGTGCACGCCGACGACCGCGAACATGGCCACCGCCGGGTCGCCGAGCCAGTCGACCGGACCCAGGCCCACCGTCGCCAGGGCGGCGTTGACCGGGCCGTCGAAGGCGAGCAGCAGGTTGAAGATCGCACCGACGATGACCGGCGAGAGCACGGCCGGGAAGAAGTAGACGCTGCGGTACCAGCGGTGTCCGGGAACCCGCAGGTAGATGAAGGTCGCGATCAGGCCCGGGATCGCCACGGCCACCGGCAGGAGCAGCACCAGCAGCCCCACGTTGCCCAGTGCCCGCTGCAACAGCGGGTCACCGAACAACTCGAGGTAGTTGTCGAGGCCGACCGCCGTACCGTCGCGGTCGCCGTCGCCGGTGAAGGAAGAGTTGACCCCAGCAGCAGCGGCCACAGCCGCAGCACGACGATGACGAGCACCGCCGGGGCCACCAGGACGTACGGGGCGTCGGCCGCCGGAGCGCCACCTGGATGGCCGCCACCGGTCGACGCGCCGGTCGTCGGGTCGCCGCCGCAGCGCCGGCGGGGACTCGGTGATCGCCACGGCTCAGCCCGCGCGGTCGGAGTCAGCCAACTGCCGTACGGCCTCGTCCACGGTGACCGAGCCGCTGAGCAGTTGCTGGGAGAGTCTTCCCATCAGGTCCAGGGTCTTCGAGGAGAGCGCGACGTGCAGGGCGGCCTTCCCGGAGTCGAGCTGCGGCACGATCGTGGCGACGGCCGGTCCGCTGCCGGAGACGTCGATCGTGGTGTCCGAGGCGATCGCGCCGGCCTCCTGGTAGAAGGCGGTCAGCGCGTCGGTCGAGGTCAGGGAGCGCACCAGGTCCGCCGCGACCTGCGGGTCGGCCGTCCACCTGGCGACCGCGTAGCCGATGCCGCCGTCGTAGGGCAGGCTCGCGACGGCGCCGGTGGTGGCGACCGGGGCCGCCATGACGCCGAGGGTGTCGGGTGCCAGGAACTCGCTGAAGTCCTTCCAGTGCCCCACGTCGGACATCAGTCCGATCACGTGCGGCCTGACCGGACTGGAACAGCGCGAACGAGTCGTTGAACATCGCGGTCGAGTTGGCGCCGTCGTTGTTCAGCCCTTTGTCGCCGGCCTCTTTCCACAGCTGGAAGATCCGTTTGACGTTGGGCGACTCCCAGTCGCGTTCTCGTCGATCCAGGCGTCGTACTCGTCGGGGGTGAGGATCCCCGACGCGAGACCGGACAGGAAGAACTGGATGCCGAACCCTTCCTTGTTGCCGAGGGCGATGCATTTCGCGCCGGTCGCCCCGGTGATCGTCGCGCAGTCGTCGACGAACTGGTCCCAGGTCGTGGCCGGCGCTGTCGGGTCGAGCCCGGCCGCCTCGTAGAGCGCCTTGTTGTAGTAGATCGGATGCCCTGCAACGTCACCGGCGCGGCGTAGGTCCGGTCGTCCTTGGTGAACGCCTCCCAACCCGCCAGGCGCTGCCGGTCGTCGGTCACGAACTCGTCGAGCGGCAGGAGCGCGTCGACGCGGTCGCGGATCTGACCGCCTCCGTTGAAGAAGATGACATCGGGCCCTTTGCCGGCCTGGATGGCCGCGCCGAGCAGGGTGTAGTACTGGTCGAATGGCTGCGCCACGAATTCGACGGTGACGTCCGGGTGGGTGCGGGCGAAGTCGGCTTTCGCCTTGTCGATGTAGGCGGCGGACGCCGGGTCGCCGGATTTCCAGTCCCAGACCACCAGTGTGTCGTCCGACCCGCTGGACGGGGAGCGTGATCCCGTGGCGCTCCCACAGCCGGCCAGGGCCAGACCCGCGACGAGGGCGACCGACACGACAGTTCGGTACTTCATCGCTACTCACTTTCGAAGAGGGGGCCGGGACGAACCGGTCTTCGGGCGAGACAATTCACATGAACGTGACTCGTATGACGTGTGACGTCAAGAGGTGGACGTACACTGGCCACGGAGGTCGTGGGACGGCGACCACCCGGAGGAAAACATGACGGCAACGCAGCAGACCGCGCCGAACGCGTCGACACCCCCGGCCTGGACGCGACGACCAGCCAATCTCGCCACGGCGGTCACCGCCGAACTGGTGGAACGCATCGTTCGTGGGGTGCACCCGTCGGGCACGACACTGCCCGCAGAACCGGTCCTCTGCGAAACCTTCTCGGTGAGCCGCACCGTCGTACGGGAAGCGGTGAAGATCCTTCAGGAGAAGGGCCTGGTGCAGATCCGCCAGGGCAGCGGCACCATCGTCACCCCGACGTCGATGTGGGACATGCTCGACGAACACGTCCTCGCCGCGACCATCGCCGAGGACGACAGCCTGTCGATCCTCGACGATCTCGTCGTCACCCGACGCGTACTGGAGTCGGACATGGCCAACGTCGCCGCCCGCCTGGCCGACCAGGACACCGTCGATCGGCTACGCGCCCTGGTCGAGCGGATGGACGAACTCGTCGACGACCACGTCACCTACCACGACCACGACCGGGCCTTCCACGACACGATCATGCAGGCGTCCGGCAACCGCATCGCCCGCGGCGTGATCCGGGCGTTGGAGAGCCAGGTCGTCAACACCGCCCGGTACATGGGCCGGACCGAACGGTCGCTCTGCGTGGCCTCCAACCGCGGCCACCGGCGGATCTACGAACGCATCGCCGCCCACGACCCGGACGGCGCGGCCGCGGCGATGTTCACCCACATCACCGAAGCCTGGCTCGTGCGCCGCAGCGGCCCGGACAAACCCGTACGCCTCAAGCGGTGAGATCCCCACTGCCGTTGACCGCGATGATCCGGTCGATCAGCCCGCCACCGGGGAAGTCCAGCATCAGCAGCCCGGTACGGCGTACCGGCGGATGCACCTCGGGGCCCTCGTTGAGGTAGATCAGCAGGAACGGGTCGACGCCCTGCACACCGAGCGCGCCGCCGGCCACCGCCGCCGGAGTGGCGAAGACACTGGAGCCGCTGGCGAAGTTGACGTACAGCTTGGTGGGGTCACCGGCGCTGGTGGCGTCGAGGTGCCGGCGGACCTGGTCGCGTTTGGTGGCGATCGCCCCGACGTTCGGCACGTCGTACTCGTCCTGCACGTACGTCGACGAGCCGTGCCCCCAGTCGGCGAACTGGGCGAGCCCGTACTGGCCGTACCGACCGCCGCGCGGACCGTGCGCCACGGCCAGGACGACCCTGCCGCGGACCGCGCCCAGCGTCGGGGTGGCGGCGGCGGTCGACCGGTTCACCGACGGCGCCCAGAACAGCCCCGGACGGGCATCCCGGTAACGGTCGAAGATGTCCGCGAAGGCGAGCTGGCCGCCCGCGTCCGCGCAGGAGCCCAACTCGCCGGTGCACTCGTGCTTGAGCCGCATGATCACGGTCTCGCTCGGCCGCTGGGCGAGGAACCCGCCGAGCACCCGCAGCACGTCGTCGAAGTTGGCCTGCTGGTAGACGGCGCCATGATGGACGGTGAAAGTGTTGCCGGTGTTGATCCGTACCCGGATGTCGACCACCCGGATGCCGGCGTCGAGCTGGGCGGTGAGGGTGGCCGCGCTGTTGCCGTGGTTCTCCTGGGTCTGGGTCCAGGCACCGCCGTGAATCGACAGGCTCTGGTGGGTGCCGGGCAGCGACAGCGCCGCCAGGTTGGTGCCGTCGGGCACCCGACGCAGCCAGTCCGGGTTGCTGGCGGTACGCAGCGTGCGGTAGCTGGCGTCGGCGGCGAACGCCGGAGCGGGCAGGGCGACGACCGCGACGATGGCGGCGAGCAGGGACGCGGCGAGCCCGGCGACGGCGCGTCGCCAACGGGCCGGAGACACCATGGCAGGAAATATAGATCAGTTTCCGGCCGACTCGTAGCGGCGCAGCCCGGCCCGGAAGACCAGCGCCGCCACCGCCACGCAGTAGGCGGCGACCAACGGGGTCAGCCAGCCCAGCCAGGCCGGGCCCACCCCGACCCGGTCGCCGGTGCCGCCACCACCCCCGCCACCGAGGATCACGCTGGTCGGAAAGAAGCTGACGAACGCGAACGGCAACCCGACGACCAGCACCAGCCGTACCCCGAACGTGTAGACCGACACCGGGTAGCGGGCCAGGTCGCCGATCTGGTGCACCGCGTACGCGAAGATCGAATGCGGACTCTGCAACCAGAACGCCGACGAGTTGGTGGCCAGGTTGATCGACAGCTTGACCGCCATCCCGCTGACGAACAGTCCCAGCCCGCCGGCCACCAGCGCCGGTGACCAGGCGACGTCGACGCGCCACAACGCCCAACCGAACATCGCCCCACCGGTGACCAGGTTGCCCAGGCCGTTGATGCCGACGTCGTCGCTGAGCACCTGCAGCACCACCGGGTACGGCCGGACCAGCTTGTAGTCCAGCTCCCCCTTGTTGACCAGCCACGGCAACCGCCACATGCCCTCGAACAGCAGCGGCCCGACCGCGTCGGAGAGCACCACCACCGAGTAGATCAGCACCACCTCGGCGAAGGTCCACCCGTTGACCTGCGGCACCCGGGAGAAGACCGCGCCGAGGAACGCCAGGCCGACCAGCTGGGTCAACGCCGAACCGGCGACCAGGATCCAGAAGTCGGCCTCGTACTCCAGAGTGGCCCGAAGGTGGGCGCCGAGGCTGCGCCGGTAGAGCCGCACCCCCCGGCGCAGGCCGCTCCGGCGCGGGCCAGCGGCGGTCCGCGTTCGCATCATCAACCCCCGTGTACGGTCAGTTGGCGCACCGCCGCCCGCCAGGCCAGCCGGGCACCCCACCACAGCGCCACCGTCCACACCGCCTGGATGCCGATCAGCCGCCACGCGTCGGCCCCGGTCGCCTGCCCGAGATAGATCGTCGCCGGGGTGAAGGTCATCCCGGCGAACGGCAGCACCGCCGCGATCGCCTGCAGCCAGCCGGGCAGCAGCGTCAACGGCACCAGGGAACCGGAGAACAGGTTGGTGATCGCCTGCCGGGCCAACGACACCCCGAAGATGTTCTGCGTCCAGAAGCAGAGCAACGCCGTCAGGTAGACGGTGGTGAACCGCAACGGCAGCACCAGCGCGACGCTGACCGCGAACAGCGCCGCCTGCCCCGGCGGCGGCACCGGGACCGGCCCGGTGATCGCCAGCACCACCGCGCACACCAGCAGCGAGAAGGCGACCTCGACGACGGCCACGCCGACGGTCTCGGCGAACCGGGCCCGCTGGTAGTCGACCGGCCGGGTCAGATCGACCGCGACCATCCCGTCGCGGATCCGGGCGGCCATGTCCCAGTCGCCGAACGACATCAACGCCCCGGTGACGTAGGCGACCAGCAGGTACGCCTTCATCTGCGGCCAGGTGAACCCGCCGATGCTGCTCCCGGAGCCGAGCAGCACCGCCCAGATCGACAGCATGGCGAGCAGTTGCAGCAGCACCCCGGCCATGCCGAGGACGAAACTCAACGGGTACGCCAGGGTGCTGCGCGCCGCCACCCGGGCCAACGCCCGGTACGGACGGACCGCCGCCGGCCGGGTCGGCGTACCGGCCGCGACGGTGGTCACGGGGCCGGCTCCAGGCGCAGCTCACCGGCGTACACCTTGCGGACCACGTCCTCGATCGCCGGCTCGTCGATGCGCAGGTCGCGTACCTCGGACACCGCCGACACGGCCGCGATCACCTGGCCGGCGGTGACCGCGAACCGGTCGAACCGGACGGTGAACTCCCCCGGCGTCTGGCCCGCCGTCACCTCGACGCCGGGCAGCGTCGCGGCGACCGCCCCGTACGGCAACGGGTCGGCCAGGTGCAGATGCATCGACCGGTGCCGGGCGAACTGGTCCTTCACCCCGGCCAGCGGCCCGTCGTAGATGATCCGCCCCTGGTCGATGATCACGATCCGCTGGCAGACGTCCTCGATGTCGCCGAGGTCGTGGGTGGTCAGGATCAGCGTGGTGCCGTCGGCGCGCAGCTCCCGCAGGAACGCCCGGACCCGGTCCTTGACGGCGATGTCCAGCCCGATGGTCGGCTCGTCGAGGTAGACCACCCGGGGCCGGTGCAGCAGCGCGGCAGCCAGGTCGGCGCGCATCCGCTGGCCGAGGGAGAGCTTGCGGGCCACCACCGGCAGCAGCTCGCCGAGGCCGAGGACGTCGTCGAAGCGCGCCAGCTGCTCGCGGTAGGTGGCGGCGTCGAGGTCGTACAGGTCGCGCAGCAGGGCCAGGGACTCGCGCACCGGCAGGTCCCACCACAACTGGGTACGTTGGCCGAACAGCACGCCGATCTGCCGGGCGTTGGCGACCCGCTGCCGGTGCGGCACGACCCCGCCGACCCGGACCTCACCGGCGGTCGGCACCAGGATGCCGGCGAGCAGCTTCACTGTGGTCGACTTGCCGGCGCCGTTCGGGCCGACGTACGCCACCGCCTCGCCCGCCTCGACCCGCAGGTTGATGCCGTCGACGGCGGCGTGGTCGGAGAACCGTCGGGTGAACAGGTGTTTCAGCGCGCCGCGCAGACCCGGGTCCTTCACCGGCCGGCGGAACCGTTTGGTCAACCCATCAGCTTCGATGAAGGCCATATGCGGATCGTGCCGTAGAGACCCGTCGGCCGCCCAACGATTTTCCTCGCTCGGTAAGGAGCCATACCCGTCAGGGCGCTGACATGCGCGGCGGTAGCCTCACCGGCGTGACAACTGCGTACCTGCGCCGGCCGCTGCTCGGCCTGGCCCTCGTCATCGGGGCCAGCGCCCTGTTCGCGGTCAACGGCACCGTCTCGAAGCTGGTGCTGCGCGCCGGGCTGGACGCCCCGCAGCTGACCGTGCTGCGGGCGGTCGGCGCGTTCGCCGGGCTGCTGGTGCTCAGCGTGGTGCTGCGGCCCGGGGTACGCCGGCTACGGGTACGCCGCCGCGAGGTGCCACTGCTCGTCGCGTACGGCCTGACCGGGTTCTTCCTGGTGCCGATGCTCTATTTCGTGGCGATCGCCCGGCTGCCGGTCGGTATCGCCCTGCTGTTCGAGTACACCGCGCCGCTGATGGTGGCGCTGTGGGCGTGGGCGGTGCAGCGCCAGCAGGTACGGTCGCGGATCTGGGCCGGGCTGGGCCTGAGCCTGGTCGGGCTCGCCTGCGTCGCGCAGGTGTGGGGCGGGCTCACCCTGGACGCGCTCGGGGTGGCCGCCGGGCTGGGCGCGGCGGTGATGCTCGCCGCGTACTTCCTGATCGGTGCCCGTGGCGTACGCGACCGCGACGCGCTGTCGCTGACCACCCTGGCGTTCGGCGCGTCGGCGGTCGCCGGGCTGATCGTGCGCGGGGCCACCGCCGGGCTGGACGGCTGGCAGCCGCTGCTCACCCGCACCGACGGCGGCGTACCGGTCGCACTGCTCTGCTGCTACGTGGTGGTCCTCGGCTCGATCGTGCCGTATCTGCTGATCACCGCCGCGCTGCGGCACCTGCCGGCCACCAGCGTCGGCATCGTCGCCATGCTCGAGCCGGTGCTGGCCGCCGCGGTCGCCTGGCTGGCCCTCGGCGCCGGCGAGGCGTTGACC
The DNA here is from genome assembly GCF_030345095.1 of Solwaraspora sp. WMMA2056. Lineage (NCBI taxonomy): Bacteria > Bacillati > Actinomycetota > Actinomycetes > Micromonosporales > Micromonosporaceae > Solwaraspora > Solwaraspora sp. WMMA2056. Next base: position 3,392,642 of record NZ_CP128360.1, on the reverse strand, counting down.
CCGGTCCAGTTGGCCGGCGGCGCGCTGGTGATCGTCGGCGTCGTGCTGGCTGAGACGGCCCGGCCCGGTGGTCCGCCGGCCACCCCGCCGGTGCCCGACGCCCCACCACCGCCGCCGGTCGCCCGGGTCGGCGTAACGGGGCCGTCCGGCGGGTAAGAGCGCCGGCATGAGTGCACCGAAACGCGTCGCCGTCGTCGCCCACCGCAAGAAGACCCTCGGTGGCGGCCTGGACGAGTTGCGGGCGGCGATCGCCGGACACGGCGCAGCGGACATCGACTGGTACGAGGTGCCGAAGAGCCGCAAGGCACCGAAGAAGGCCCGACGGGCCGTCGAACGCGGTGCCGACCTGATCTTCGTGTGGGGCGGCGACGGGATGGTACAGCGCACCGTGGACGCCCTCGCCGGCTCCGGGGCCACGGTGGCGATCGTTCCGGCCGGTACGGCGAACCTGCTCGCCGGCAACCTCGGCATCCCGGATGACCTGGGCGAGGCGGTCCGGATCGGTTTCGAGGGCCGGCGACGCCAGCTCGACCTGGGCAAACTCAACGGCGAGCACTTCGCGGTGATGGCCGGGGCCGGCTTCGACGGCCGGCTGATCCGCGACGCCGACCGCGACCTCAAGGACCGGGCCGGCAAACTGGCGTACGTCTGGACCGGCCTGCGCCACGTCCGCGGCGTCGCCCCCACGGTGCGGATCAAGGTCGACGGGACGACCTGGTTCGACGAAGCGGCCAGCTGTGTCCTGGTCGGCAACGTCGGCAGGATCACCGGCGGGATCCACGCCTTCGACGACGCCCAGCCCGACGACGGCTGGCTGGAGGTCGGGGTGGCAACGGCGCAGGGCGCGGTGGAGTGGGCGCGCACGCTGGGCCGGATGGCGGTCGGGCGGTCCGAACGCTCACCGTTCGTACGGGTCACCCGGGCGAAGCGGATCTCCGTCCGGCTCGCCGAGCCGATGACCTACGAGCTCGACGGCGGCGCCCGCGCCCAGGCCAGGAAGATGAAGGTACGGGTGGTTCCCGCCGCGATCACCGTCTGCGTCCCCGCCTGACCGACGCGTCACTGGCACGGCATGTCACTGGCACGGCGCGTCACGGAGCGTCACCACCCGAGGAGCAACTACGCGCGTGAACGATATTCCTCTGAGGAATAATTATTCCTCAGAGGAATATCGTCGTGACGCAGTACATGCGCGGGCCGGCCCGGCGACCGAGGTCGCGAGCGCACCTGACCGGGAAGGTTGTCGGCGACCCGTGCTCAGGGTCGGTGCGACGGTGCCTGGATGCGGAACAAGGTGTGGCGGCGCACCGGGCCGTCGGGCACGTTCGGGTGGTCGAAGTCGCCCGCCGGGTCGCGGGTCATCCCGATCCGCCGCATCACCGCCTGCGACCGTAGATTGCCGACAGCGGTCAGGGCCACGATCTCCGGCAGCGCCAGCTCATCGAAGCCGTACGCCAGGCAGGCGCGGGCCGCTTCGCTCGCGTACCCGTGGCCCCAGGCGCCACGGCGCAGCCGCCAGCCGATCTCCACCCCGTCGAACGGCATGTTGGCGTCCACCGGATCCAGCCCGGTCATACCGATGAACTCGCCGGTGTCGACCACCTCGACCGCCCACCAACCCCAGCCGCGCTGCTCCAGACCAGCCTGGCAGCGCAGCATGGTGGCGGCGCTCTGCTCACGGGTCGCCAGGCCGGGGAAGAACTCGCGGACCTGCGGGTCGGCGTTCATCGCCACCCAGGGCTCCAGATCGGATTCCCGCCAGTGCCGCAACAGCAGCCGTTCGGTGCTCAACTCCCCCATGCCGGCACTGTAACCGCCGCCCCCAGCGCCAACAGCCGGTCGGGCGAGACCAGGATCGACACGGGGTCGCCGGGCCAGTTCGGGTTGTCGATCAGGCCGGCACGGGAGGCGCGCTCGAAGTCGGATACATCGACGACACCTCCTCTCCGGCTCGGGACACCGCCGCCAGTGTCCCAGCCGGGCGGGGCCGCCCGCAATCCGATACCGGTGACCTGCTCCCGGCCTCAGCCGGCAGACGGTCAGCGAGCAAGATAGAGGGCATGCAGACACATCCGAACGTGCAGGCGGTGCAGGACGCGCTGAACGCCACCGACGCCCGGGACGGCTCCGGCGCTGGCTGCCAGGTCCAACTGTTGCCGGACGCGGTGCACACCGCCGCCGCAGCGGCGGCGGCGCTCGGCATCGAGGTCGGCCAGATCGCCAACTCGTTGATCTTCGACGCGGACGGGGAGCCGTTGCTGGTGCTCACCTCCGGCGCGCACCGGGTGGACACCGCGAAGGTCGCCGCCGACCTCGGTATCGGCAAGCTGCGCCGGGCCACCCCGGAGTTCGTCCGGGAGCACACCGGCCAGCCGATCGGCGGCGTCGCCCCGCTCGGACACCCGAAACCGGTCCGTACCCTGGTCGACGTCGCGTTGGAGCAGTATCCGCAGATCTGGGCCGCCGGCGGCGTACCCCGGGCGGTGTTCCCGACGACGTACGCCGAACTGCTGCGGATCACCGCCGGCACCGCCGCCGAGGTGGCGTGAACGACCCGGTCGACCCGCCGGGCCCGGTGCCCGGACTGGTCACCCTGCACGTCTGGCGGGTGCCCCGCCGACGGCTGCCGCGTGTCCTGGCCCGGATGGCCGTCGACGCCCGCCGGCTACGGCGCGTCGACGGCGTACGGTTCGCGAAGCTGCTCGGCACCGGGACCGGCACCGGGTTCGGCCCCACCGACGCCGACCCGACCCGGTGGGCGGCGCTCGTGGCGTGGGCCGACCCGGCCGCCGCGGCCGGATTCGACACCGGTCCGGTCGCCCGGTCCTGGCGACGGATCGCCGACGCGGCCGTCCGCGTCGACCTGCGGCCGCTGCACAGCCGGGGACGCTGGTCGGGTGTCGCCCCGTTCGGTACGCCGAGCGGCGGCCAGCCCGACGCCGGGCGGCCGGTGCTGGCGTTGACCCGTGCCCGGCTCCGACCGGCGCGGGCGCTCACCTTCTGGCGGGCGGTGCCGCCGGTCGCCGCCGCCCTGGCGCAGGCCGACGGGTTGCACTGCCGGTTCGGCATCGGCGAGGCACCACTCGGCTGGCAGGGCACGGTCAGCGTGTGGCGCGGTACGGCGGACCTCACCCGGTTCGCGTACCGTCACCCGCAGCACCGGGCGGCCATCACCCAGACCCCGGTGAAACAGTGGTACGCCGAGGAACTGTTCGCCCGGTTCGAGGTGCTCGGCGTCGCCGGTGACCGGGCTGTGCTGGGCTGGCTCGGAGAGGACGTGGACAGGACATGCGGTGCTGGCGGCGGATGAGGGACGGACACCGATGAGGCTGGTGCCGTGGCTGCCGGACGACCTGCTCCGCCGGCTCGACGACGTGGTCGCCGTCTACGGCGAGGCGATGAACTACCGGGCCGAGTTGCTGGAGGTCCGGCGCGGCTACATCGCCACCCACGTGCGACGCCCCGGGTTCCGGGCGGTCGCCACCCTCACCGACGAGGGCGCGCTGGCCGGGTTCGGCTACGGTTACCACTCCGCCACCGGTCAGTGGTGGCACGACCAGGTGCGCGGCGCGCTGCCCCGGTCGCAGCGGCAGACCTGGCTCGCCGACTGCTTCGAGGTCGTCGAACTGCACGTGCATCCGCAGGCGCAGGGCCACGGGCTCGGCGCACACCAGCTGCGTACCCTGCTGCACATGGCCGCCGGTGCGACGACCCTGCTGTCCACCCCTGAGGCGGACGAGCAGCGGTCCCGGGCCTGGCGGTTGTACCGCCGGTTCGGCTTCGTCGACGTGCTGCGCCACTTCCACTTTCCCGGCGACGAGCGGGCCTTCGCCGTGCTGGGCCGTACGTTGCCGTTGCCGCAGCCGCAGCCGGCCGCGCACCCGGACGCGGCCCCGACCCCGCGACGCTCATGAACCTGCGGCGAACGCTGCCCTGGGCGGTCCTGGCGCTGCTGGTGGCCGCCCAGATCGGCTACCCGCTGACCGGCGGCGGCGTACGGGCGGGGCTGACCGTCGCCACCGTGGTGATCGGCTTCGTCCTGTCGGTGGGCCACGCCGTGCTCAGCCGGGGGCCGCGCAGCGCCGCCGCGCTGGTGCTGGTCACCACCGGCGGCGGGCTGGCGGTCGAGGCCTGCGGGGTGGCGACCGGGTTCCCGTTCGGCGGCTACGACTACGCCGGCACGCTCGGGCCGAAGCTGCTCGGCGTACCGGTGATCATCCCGCTGGCCTGGACCTGGATGGCCTGGCCGGCCTGGCTGGTCGCGACGCGGCTGGTCGCCGGCGCGGCGGTCCGCAGCGCGGCGGCCCGGGTCGCCGTCGGCGCGGTCGCGCTGGCCGCCTGGGATCTCTTCCTCGACCCGCAGATGGTCGCCGAAGGCCACTGGACCTGGCTGGACACCGAGCCGGCGCTGCCCGGGGTGGCGGACATTCCGGTCGGCAACTACCTGGGCTGGCTCGCCGTGGCGGCGGTGATGATGGCGTTGTTGCAGCTCACCGGTGCCGCAGGCAGGGCCGAGCCGGCGGCGGACCAGCCGATGTACGCGCTGTACCTGTGGACGTACGCGTCGAGCGTGCTCGCCCACGCGGTGTTCCTCGGGCTGCCGGCGTCGGCCGGCTGGGGCGGGCTGGGGATGGGACTGGTCGCGGTCCCGTTCGCGGTGGCGCTGATCCGCGCCCGCCGACGATGAGTGGGTGGACGGCGGCCGCCGGCGGCGCCACCGCCATCGTCGCGGTGCTGCTGGCGCTGACCGCGCTGACCCTGGTCAACGCGCTGCGCTGGCTGCGTCGCCCGGTCGCGGTGACGGCCCCGGTGACCGAACCGGTGTCGATCCTGCTGCCGCTGCGCGACGAGGCCGACCGGGTCACGCCGTGCCTGCGGGCGCTGCTGGCCCAACGGTGGCTCACCGACTGGCGGATCGTCGTACTCGACGACGGCTCGACCGACGGCACCGCCGAGGTGGTCGCCGGGATCGCCGGTGCCGACCCCCGGGTCCGGCTGCTGACCGGCACCGGCCTGCCGCCCGGTTGGCTGGGCAAACCGCACGCCTGCCAGCAGCTGGCCGACGCCGCCGCGCCGGACGCCCGCACGCCGGACGCCGGCACGCCGACCGGCGTACTGGTCTTCGTCGACGCCGACGTGGTCCTCGCCCCGGACGCGGTGGCCGCCGCCGTCGCCACCCTGCGGGCCGTGCCGGCCCAGTTGCTCAGCCCGTACCCCCGGATCGTCGCCGGTTCGGCCGGTGAACGGCTGGTGCAGCCGCTGCTGCAGTGGACCTGGCTGACGTTCCTGCCGCTGCGGGCGATGGAACGCTCGCCGCGTACCTCGCTGGCCGCCGCCGGTGGCCAGTTCCTGCTGGTCGACCGGGCCGCGTACGACCGGGCCGGCGGGCACGCGGCAGTGCGTGACCAGGTGCTGGAGGACATCGCGCTGGCCCGGGCGGTCAAGCGGGCCGGCGACCGGATCGCCCTGGCCGACGGGTCCGCGCTGGCGACCTGCCGGATGTACGGGTCGTGGCGGGAACTGTCCGCCGGCTACACCAAGTCGCTGTGGGCGTCGCTGCCGTCGCCGGTCGGTGCGGCCGCCGTCGTGGCGACGCTGCTGATCCTGTACGCCGTACCGCCGGTGCTGGCCGTGGCGGGCCTGGTCGGGCTGGTCGCCGGTGCCGGGCCAGCGGCCGCCGGGCTGGCCACGGCCGGGGTGGCCGGCTACGCGCTCGGGGTCGTCGGCCGGGTGGTGGCGGCGCGGGCCACCGGTGGCCGGCCCGTCCCGGACGGATTGGCACATCCGGTCTCGGTCGCGCTGCTCGGTTGGCTCGTGATCCGGTCCTACTATCTGCGCAAGCGGCGGCGCCTCACCTGGCGCGGTCGCCCTGTGCTCATGCCCTGAGCGCCGTGGGCCGGCCGGTGCCGGCCGGATCGGTGCCTGACCAGCTGCGAGGAGGACACCGTTGAGCCGGGTGGTGGTGATCGGTGCCGGGGTCGGCGGGCTCGCCGCCGCGATCCGGCTGGCGCACGGCGGACACGACGTGACCGTCGTCGAACAGGCCGACACCGTCGGCGGGAAACTGGCCCGCTGGACGCGGCAGACCCCCGACGGCGAGTTCACCTTCGACACCGGGCCGAGCCTGCTGACCCTGCCGCAGGTCTTCGCCGACCTGTTCGACGCCACCGGTGAGCCGCTGGAGAAGGTGCTGGACCTGGTCGCGCTCGACCCGATCGTGCGGCACCGGTTCCCCGGTGTCGGCGACGCCGACGCGACCTGGCTCGACTCGTGCGCCGACCCGGCCCGGTTCACCGACCGGATCGTCGCCGCCCTCGGCGAGGGTGCGGCCGCCGACTGGCAGCGGGTGTGGCGGCGGGCGCAGCGGATCTGGGACGCCTCCTGGCGGGACGTGCTGCGCCGGGAGGTCGGCTCGCCGCTGGCGATGGCGCGGCTGGCGTACCGCCTCGGTGACCTGGCGGCGATCGCACCCGGCCGGACCCTGCGCGGGGTGCTGCGCCGCGACGTGCGCGACCCGCGACTGCGGACCCTGCTGGAGCGGTACGCCACCTACACCGGCGCGGATCCGCGCCGCGCCCCGGCGGCGCTGCTCGCCGTGCCGTACGCCGAGTTGACCTTCGGCGGCTGGTACGTGCGCGGCGGGCTCGGTGCGCTCGCCGACGCGCTGCTGTCGCGCTGCCTGGACCTGGGGGTGGTGGTGCGGACCGCGACGACGGTCACCGCGATCGACGCCGCCGGCGGCCGGGTGCACGGGGTACGGGTGGCCGGGGAGTCCCGGCCGGTGCCGGCCGACATGGTCGTGGCCAACGTGGACGCGCTGCGGGTCTACCGGGAACTGCTGCCGCACGCCGGACGGCTGGCCCGGCTCACCGACCGCAGCCTCGGCGGGTTCGTGCTGCTGCTCGGGGTACGCGGCCGGACCGAGCAGCTGGCACACCACACGGTCTTCTTCCCGGGCGACTACGACGCCGAGTTCGACGCGGTCTTCGGTGACCCGGGGCGCGGTCGCCCGGCCCGGCCGGCGGCCGACCCGACGGTGTTCGTCACGGTGGCCGACGACCCGGCGGCCCGCCCGGACGGCCACGAGGCGTGGTTCGTGCTGGTCAACGCGGCCCGCCAGGACCTGTCGTTGGCCGGGGTGGACTGGCGCCGGGAGGGTCTGGCCGACGCGTACGCCGACCACGTGCTGCGGGTGCTGGCCGAGCGCGGCGTCGACGTACGGGACCGGGTGCTGTTCCGCGAGGTCCGCACTCCGGCGGACCTGGCCAGCATGACCGGTACGCCGGGCGGGTCGATCTACGGCACGGCCGGTGGTCTGCTGCGGCCGGCCAACCGGGGGCCGGCGGCCGGACTGTTCCTGGTCGGCGGGTCGGTGCACCCCGGCGGCGGGCTGCCGATGGTGACCCTGTCGGCGCAGATCGTCGCCGAGCAGATCGGCCCGGCCGGGCGCTGACACCGGTGCCGGGTGGCGTCGACCCGGACATCGGGCGATGCGGGCGTCAGCTCAGGGTACGGCGGACAGCGGTGAGCAGTTGGCTGAGCCCGAACAGGGCCAGCAGCACCCACACCGCCGTGACGACGGTGAGCACCCCGGCGGCGAGATCCGGGGCGATCAGCGCGGCCGCCCCGGCCAGCAGCAGACCGACCAGGGCGGCACTGACCCGGGTCGGCCGCTCCCCCATGGTCACCGCACCGATCTCGCGCATCCCGGCCGCCGCCGCCCGGGCCCGCAGGTACTCGTGCAGCCAGGACAGCGCACCGGCGGCGACGACCAGCGGGCCGGGCGCGCCGGCCAGCCAGAAGGCGAGCAGCCAGAACGCCTCACCGGCCCGGTCGGCCAGCGAGTCGTAGACGTAGCCGAGCCGGGTGGCGCGCCCGGTGACCACCGCCAGGGCCCCGTCGACCGTGTCGGCGACCGCGGCCAGCAGCACCAGTGCGGCGGCGGCCAGCAGCCCGTACCCGCCACGGGCGGCGGCCACCGGCGTGGCGGCGCAGAGCACCAGCCCGGCGACGGTGACCGCGTTCGGCCCGACGCCGGCCCGGCCGAGCAGGTCGGCGACGGTGTGCGCGGCGCGCAGCCAGTAGCGCACCACCGGGGTGGCGGTACGCGGATCGAACCCGCCGTGCAGCCGTGCCCAGGTGACGGCGTAGTCCTGCCAGTTGAGCCGGGTGTCCACGACAGCTCAACCGTGGCCGGGCGCTACCGGTGGCGGGGCGGCGGTCACACCCGGGTGCCGGCGGCGACGCTGAGCCACACCTCGCGGGTGGCCGTCGACCTGTTCATGGTGATGAAGTGGATGCCCGGCACGCCCTCGTCGATCAGCCGCCCGCAGAGCAGGTTGGCCTGCTCGATGCCGAGCTGGCGGACCGCTTCGTCGTCGTCGGCGACCTCGGCGAACTGGGCGGCCAGCGCGGGCGGGAACGGCGCACCGGACAGCTGCTCGGAACGCTCGATGGTGGCCAGCCTGGTCACCGGCATGACCCCGGGCAGGATCGGCGTGTCGCAGCCGGCCGCCGCGACCCGGTCACGCAGCCGCAGGTAGTCGTCGGCGTCGAAGACCATCTGGGTGATCGCGAAATCGGCACCGGCGCGGCACTTGCGGATGAAGTACGCGGTGTCGGTGGCGATGTCCGGCGACCGGGGATGCTTGTACGGGAACGCGGCGACGCCGACGCTGAAGTCGCCCGACTCGCGGACCAGCCGGACCAGGTCCTCGGCGTAGTGCACCCCCTCGGGGTGCGGGATCCATTCGCCGGTCGGGTCACCGGGCGGGTCACCGCGCACCGCGAGCACGTTGCGTACGCCGACACCGGCCAGCCGGCCGATGACGTTGCGCAACTCGGCGACCGAGTGGTTGACGGCCGTGAGGTGCGCCATCGGCAGCAGCGTGGTCTCGGTGGCGATCCGTTCGGTGAGGTCGACCGTGGTGTCGCGGGTGGTGCCGCCGGCGCCGTAGGTGATCGACACGAACGACGGCTGCAGCGGCTCCAGCTCGCGGATCGCCTGCCAGAGCAGCCGCTCGCCGGCCGGGGTCTTCGGCGGGAAGAACTCGAACGAGAAGGTCGGCGCACCGGCGCGGATCAGGTCGCCGATCGACGGCTGGGAGCCGGGGAGTACGGACGGTAGACCGAGAGCCACGGATGTGACTGTACCGGGTGGCGGGTGAGATGCGTACCGGCCAGCCGATAGCGTCAGGGCGTGACAGAGAGCATCGCGGTCGCGCCGACCGACCGGGCCGACCTGCGTCAGCGGGTCGACCGCGCGCTGGCCGACTTCCTGCGCGAGCGGCGGCGCTGGTTGCGCGACGTCGACGAGGCCCTGATCCCGGTGGCCGACGCGATCGAGGACTTCGTGCTCGGTGGCGGCAAGCGGCTGCGGCCGGCGTTCGGCTACTGGGGCTACCGGGGCGCGGGCGGCGCCGACTCGGCACAGGTGGTCACCGCCCTGGCGGCGTTGGAGTTCGTGCAGGCCAGCGCGCTGATCCACGACGATCTGATGGACGGCTCGGACACCCGTCGGGGCGAGCCGTCGGTGCACCGACGGTTCGCCGCGGCGCACCGCCGGCACGGCTGGCGCGGCCCGGCGGACGGCTTCGGCGCGTCGGCGGCGGTGCTGCTCGGTGACCTGTGCCTGGTGTGGTCGGACGAGCTGCTGCACGGCTGCGGGTTGACCGCCGCGATGCTGCGGCGGGCCCGGCCGGTCTTCGACGAGATGCGTACCGAGGTCACCGTCGGGCAGTACCTGGACGTGGTGACCCAGTTCACCGGGGACACCTCGGTGCGCCGGGCCACCCAGATCGCCCAGCTCAAGTCGGCGAAGTACACGGTCGAACGACCACTGCTGCTCGGCGCGGCGCTGGCCGACGCGCCACCGTCGCTGGCGGCGGTCTACTCGGCGTACGGCCTGCCGCTGGGTGAGGCGTTCCAGCTGCGCGACGACGTGCTCGGGGTCTTCGGTGACCCGGACCGGACCGGCAAACCGGCCGGTGACGATCTGCGGGAGGGCAAGCGGACCTTCCTGGTGGCCTCGGCGTACCAGGCAAGTGGGCCGGCGGGCCGGGAGCTGCTCGACGCCCGGCTCGGCGACCCGGCGCTGGCCCCCGACGGCATCGACCAGTTGCGGGAGCTGATCGTCGCCAGCGGCGCGTTGGCGGTCACCGAGGCGCGCATCACCGAGCTGACCGCGCGGGCGTTGGCGGCGCTGGAGCCGGCAGCCGTCGAGCCACAGGCGCGGCAGGTACTGGTCGACCTGGCGGTCGCCGCGACCAGCCGCACCGGCTGACGGCACGCGACCGACCGCTGAGCGGTCAGCCGGTGGACGGTCAGCCGGCGGGCGGCTGTGTCGGCGGGCGGCGCTGGCGCAACCAGGTCAGCAGCCAGTCGCCGGTGCCGGCGGCCGGGGTGCGCCCCACCCCGCGACGCCCGAGCCACACCCACGTCGACAGGGTGAACAGCACCATGGCGAAGCCGAAGAGCAGGTCCTCCACCGGCGCGTACGCGATCCGCAGGCCGATGATCGCCCCGGGGTCGTAGGTGACGATCTCGCGGCCGGTCAGGATGCCGTTGGACAGCAGCTGGAAGCCGACGATGATCGGGTAGGTCGCCCAGAAGACCGCCCGCAGCACCAGCCGGGTCCGCAGCACCAGCAGGTCGACCAGCACGGCGGCCAGTACGCCGGTCACAGCCGCCAGGGTGTAGCTCATCGGGTGACCGGCCGCTGCTCGCGGGCCTCGTCACTGACCTCGTCGCCGGCCGACCACCGGTCGTCCGGCCGGCGGGGCCGGCCCGGCGGGGTACGCACCGCCCGGACCGCCTCGAATCCGAGCACGGTGCAGATCGGCACGACCACGAAGAACAGCAGCTCGTCCAGGGGCAGCCGGCCGGGCAGCAGGATCCCGGTGGTCTGCGCCGGGTCGAAGTCCCAGTGACCGGCGGCGATCGCCGCGATGTCCCACGCGACGAAGACCACGATCACCGGCAGCAGGGTCAGCAGCAGCCGGCGCCACCGCCGCAGTACGTTGACCCGCAGGATCGGTTCCAGCCAGAGCGCGGCGAGCAGGCAGCCGGCGAGCACCGCCAGGTAGCTGAGCCGGGCCATCGACGTCAGAAACCTTCGGCCTGGGCCCGGCGTTTCACTTCGCGGGCCCGGTCACCGCCGAGCGCCGCCGCCGGGATGCCGGGCAGCGTGTCGTCGGGGCGGTACAGCCAATCGAGGGTCTCCTCGTCGGAGAATCCGGCGTCGTGCAGCACGGTCAGCACCCCGGGCAGGTGCTTGCGGACGGTGCGGTTGGCGACCAGTTCGGCCGGCACCCGGCGGACACCTTCGCGGCGTACCGCCAGCAGCTCCCGGTCCCGGATCATCTGATGGACCTTGCTGATCGTCACCTCCAGCCGCTCGGCGACCTCGGGCAAGGTGAGCCAGTCGGTGGGACCGCCGGGGGTCGGTGTCGCGGACGCGGCGGTGGCGGGATCTGTCACATGACTACCCTGCCACGCAGCACACGCACGCCACCACGTACCCCGCAGGTAACGGTTTGGCCCGGTTCGGTCCGCCCGGGTCGATCAGTGTTCTGCCGCCACCCCCCGGCCGCATAGACTGCCTGCCGATGGACACACAGGTCGCCGATTCGCTGATGGGCTCGTTGATAGGCGGGCGCTACCGCATCCGTGCCCTCGTGGCCCGGGGCGGCATGGCGACCGTGTACACCGCCACGGACGAACGGCTCGAACGTACCGTCGCACTGAAGATCATCCATTCGACGCAGCTCGATGAGGTCCGCAGCCGCGACACGGGTTTCCTCGACCGGTTCACCGACGAGGCGAAGACCATCGCCCGGCTCACCCACCCCAATGTCGTCGCCGTCTACGACCAGGGCGTGCACGAGGGGCTGCCGTACCTGGTGATGGAGTACGTCCGGGGCCGGACACTGCGTGACGTGCTGGCGGAACGTCGCCGGCTCAACCCGGGTGAGGCGCTGGCCATCCTCGACCAGATGCTGGCGGCCATCGGTGCCGCGCACCGGGCCGGCCTGGTGCACCGCGACGTCAAACCGGAGAACGTACTGGTCGCCGAGGCACCGACCGGTGGCGCGGGCAACCTGATCGACAGCGTGGTCAAGGTCGCCGACTTCGGCCTGGCCCAGGCGGTGGAGGCCAGTTCCGAGGCGGGCGCCGGGCAGCTGATGGCGACGGTGGCGTACGTGGCACCGGAGCTGGTCACCGAGGGTCGGGCGGATCCGCGTACCGATGTCTACTCGGCCGGGATCGTGCTGTTCGAGATGCTCACCGGCCGGGTCCCGTACGACGGCGACCAGCCGGCCGTGGTGGCCTGGCAGCACGTCGACCAGGACGTACCGCCGCCGTCGCAGACGGTGCCCGGGATTCCCGCGATGGTCGACGACCTGGTCGTGCGGGCCACCCGCCGGGACCCGGGGCAGCGACCGACCGACGCCGGGGCGTTGCTGACCCAGGTGCAGGCGGTCCGCGACGATCTCGGCAACGCCAGCGCCAACACCGCGGTGCTGCGCCACGTGGCCCAGCCCACGATGGCGATCAGCCCCGTGCAGCCGGCCGACCGGCCGGCATGGGCCCGGCTGCCCGAGCCCAAGGAGAAGCGCGACCGGCCAGGGCAACGCCGCCGGTCCTCGGCCAGCACCGTGGTCCGGTCGACGGCGGCCGGTGGACCGCCGATGGCGGCGGTCACCGGCGACAGCTACACCCCCGGCACCTACCGCAGCGGTGACGCCGGTGCCGGCACGTACCGCAGCGGTGACGCCGGTGCCGGCGCCGGGCGCGGCGGGTGGCTGCGGGACCCACAGAACCGGCTGGCGGTGATCGCCGGCGTGGTGGTGCTGGTCCTGCTGGTGGGCATCGGCGGTTGGTGGTTCGGGGCCGGCCGGTACACGGCCGCGCCCGAGCTGGTCAGCCTCGACCGGGCGCAGGCCCAGGCACTGGCCAACGAGCGGGGCCTGACCGTCCGGTTCACCGACCCGCGCCACGACGACACGGTGGCCCGCGATCTGGTGCTCGCCCAGGATCCGCCGGGCAACGGCCGGGTCGTACGTGGCGGCGAGATCGTGCTCACCCTCTCCCTCGGCCCGGAGCGCTACCAGGTGCCCGACGTGGTCGGCAAGACCCTCGACCTGGCCCGGGTCGACCTGGAGAAGGCACTGCTCGTGCTGGAGCAGGGCCCCGACCGGTACGACGACAACCTGCCCGCCGGCAGGGTGATCGCCGTCGATCCGCCGGTCGGCGCCGAGGTCACCGCCGGCGACGTGGTGACGGTGACGGTCAGCAAGGGTCGGGCGCCGATCACCGTGCCGAACGTGGTCGGGCTCGACGTCAACGAGGCGCGGCGGGTCCTGGAGGATCTCAAGCTGGAGCCGTTGGTCGCCTCGGAGGAATCGGACAAGCCGAAGGACCAGGTGATCGGGCAGGAGCCGGCGGACGGTGCCGGGGTGGAGGAAGGCGCGGAGATCAAGCTGCGGGTGAGTGAGGGTCCGCCCGCTGTCACGGTGCCACGGATGATCGACCGTCCGTGTCCGGAGGCGCAGGCCGAACTGCAGGGTCTGGGCTTCACGGTCCGGGTCGACTTCAACCCCAACGGTACGGTCCGCTATCAGAGCCCGGGTGAGAACTCCCAGGTGCCGCCGGGCACCGAGGTCGTGATCGGGTGTCTGTAGTGCGGCCGGGGCACGGCGCCGACGGTCACCGGCGGGTCGGGTCGCACACGCCGACCTCGGGCGGGCTGGCGCGCGCCGCGCTGCCCTACGCCGACGCCGCCGGATCCGAGGTGGTGCAGGTCTACGTCGGCAACTCGCGCGGCTGGGCGATGCCCGACGGTGACCCGGCGCAGGACGCGGCGTTCCGGGACGGCTGCGCCGAGCGCGGGCTGCGCGCGTACATCCACGCCTCGTTGCTGGTGAATCTCGGCTCGCCGACCGCCGCCACCGTCGAACGCTCCACCGCGACCCTGGCGCACGCGCTGCGCCGGGGTCGCGCGATCGGCGCCGAAGCGGTCGTCTTCCACGCCGGCAGCGCCGTCGACGACGGGTACGCCGACACCGCGATGCGTCAGGTACGTGCGGCGCTGCTGCCGTTGCTGGACGCCGCCGAGGCCGCCGGTGGGCCGATGCTGCTGGTGGAGCCGAGCGCCGGCGGCGGCCGTTCGTTGGCGTCGCGGGTCGAGCATCTGCAGCCGTACCTGGCCGCGGTGGACTGGCATCCCCGGATGGGGGTCTGCTTCGACACCTGCCACGCCTGGGCGGCCGGGCACGACGTGGCCGCACCGGGTGGCATGACGGCGACGGTGGACGCGCTCGTCGCTGCGGTCGGCGCGGACCGGCTGCGGCTGGTGCACGCCAACGACTCCCGTGACGGTTGCGGATCCACCCGGGACCGGCACGAGACGATCGGCAAGGGCATGATCGGTGAGGCGGCGTTCGCCGAACTGATGCGGCATCCGGCCACGGCCGGGGTGCCGGTGGTGGCGGAGACCCCGAGCGACAAGCACCTCGGGCACGCCGCCGACATCGCCACGCTGCGACGGCTGGCGGACGACCCGGCCGCTCTGGCGACCGTCCGCCACCCGTCATCGACGCACTGACCTGGAGCTCAGGTACCGAACGCCCGGCGGATCAGGTACGGAGCCCGCGGTAGGCCCGCCCGGCGAGCGGAGCGAAGATCGCGGTGATCAGCAGTGGCCAGCCGATGGCGAGCCACACCGCGCCGTCAACCAGCGGACCGGCGGTGACCCCGGTCGGGCTACCGAAGAGTTGCCGGGCGGCGGTGGCGGTGGCCGACAGCGGATTCCAGGCGGCGATCGCGCCGAGCCAGCCGGGCATCGTCTCGGCGGACACGATCGCGGTGGAGAGGAAACCGACCGGCCAGACCAGCACCTGCACGGCCATTGTCGCGCCCTCGCCGCGTAGCAGCAGGCCGAGGTAGATGCCCAGCCACAGCACGGCGAACCGCAGCCACAGCAGCAGCCCGACGGCCAGGGCGACCGACGCCGGGCCGGCGTCGATGCGCCAACCGACGGCCAGCCCGCCGGTGATCAGCACGAGCAGTTCGACCGCCGAGGCGGCCATGTCGGCACCGACCCGGCCGAGCGAGACCGCCGCGCCACCGATCGGCATCGAGCGGAACCGGTCGGTGATCCCCTTGCGGGCGTCCTGGGCCATCGCGATGCTGGTCGCCTCGACGCCGAACATCATGGTCAGGGCTAGCATCCCGGGGAGCAGGAAGGCCAGGTAGTCGCCGCCGCCGGGGACGGTGATGGCGCCACCGAACAGGAATCCGAAGATCAGCAGCAGCATGATCGTGAAGAGCAGGTTGAAGATCGGGGTCCACGGTTGGCGTACCCAGTGGGCCAGGTCCCGTTGAGTGATGATCCATCCGGCGCGCAGGGTGGTCACCGGCCGGCCTCCTTGTCGGTCAGCGCGAGGAACACCTCGTCGAGGGTCGGGCGGCGCAGTTGCAGGTCCTCCGGGGTGATTCCGAGGTCGTCGAGGGTGCGCACGACGGCGGCCAGCGCGGTGACGGCGGCGTCGACCTCGACGGTCACCCGGCGGGCGTCGGCGTCGACGGTCGCGGGCGCGCCGACCGCGCGGGACAGTCGATCGGCGAGTGGCTCCAGCGGTTCGCCGGCGGCCAGGGTGAGGCTGACCCGGTCGCCGCCGATGCGGCGCTTCAACGTGTCCGGGGTACCGCTGGCGGCGACCCGACCGTGGTGCAGCACGGTGATGTCGGTGGCGAGCTGGTCCGCCTCGTCGAGGTACTGGGTGGTCAGCAGCACGGTGGTGCCCTGCTGCGCGACTTCGCGGACGCCGCGCCAGACCTCGGCGCGGGCCCGGGGGTCCAGCCCGGTGGTCGGTTCGTCGAGAAACAGTACGGCGGGCCGCACGATCATCCCGGCCGCGATGTCCAACCGGCGGCGCATCCCGCCGGAGTAGGTGGCGACCGCCCGGTCGGCGGCGTCGGTGAGGTCGAACTGGTCGAGCAGCGCGTCGGCCCGCCGCCGGGCGTCGGCGGCGGTCAGGCCGTACAGCCGGCCGAACATGACCAGGTTCTGCCGGCCGCCGAGGATCTCGTCGACGGCGGCGTGCTGACCCACCACTCCGATCCGTTTCCGCACCTGCCGGGCCTGGGTCCGGACGTCGAGTCCGGCCACCCGTACGTCACCGGCGTCCACGTCGATCAGGGTGGCCAGCGCCCTGACCGCAGTGCTCTTGCCGGCACCGTTGGGGCCGAGCAGGCCGTGGATGGTGCCGGCCGGGACCTGCAGGTCGATGCCGTCGAGCGCGGCCCGGTCGCCGTACCGCTTGCGCAGGCCGTGGGCTGTCAGGGCGTGTTCCATCGCCACTCGCTCCTAACTCCGTACTGGTTACGGAATATACCGCTGCAACACCGTACACCACACGGCGTATCCTGCGCACATGGCTGATCAGGACGTCGACCGCACGCTGACGCTGCTCTGGCGCCGTACTCTCGGCACCCCGCAGGGCTCGCGGGGGCCGAAGCAGCGGGTCAGCGTGGACGACGTGGTGACGGCGGCGATCGCGGTCGCCGACGAGGCCGGCCTGGCCGCCTTCGCACTGCGCAAGGTCGCCGACCGGCTCGGGCTGAAGCTGATGTCGCTCTACACCTACGTGCCGGGCCGCTCCGAGCTGATCGGCCTGATGGTCGACGAGGTGCTGGGCGAACGGGAACTGCCGGCACTCACCGGTGACCTGCGGCAACGGCTGCACACCGTCGCCCGGCACCAGTGGGACGAGGCACACCGGCACCCGTGGCTGCTGCAGGTCGACAACAGCCGGCCGTGGATCGGGCCGAACGGGTCGGACCGCTACGAGTGGCAGCTCACCGCCGTCGAGGGCGCCGGCTTCACCGACCTGGAGATGGACCAGATCGTCACGTTGATCAGCGGGTTCACCGCCAGCGCCGCCAAGGCGTCCATCGAGGCGCGTCAGGCCGTCGACCGGTCGGCGATGACCGACGCCCAGTGGTGGGAGATCAACGCACCGGTTCTGGAGCGGGTGATGCCGCCGGGCGCGTACCCGATCTCGTCACGGGTCGGCACCGCCGCCGGCCAGGAGTACAGCTCCATCGGCGACCCGCAGCGGTCCTTCCGCTTCGGCCTGGACCGGATCGTCGACGGCCTGGAGCGCCTACTGGAACGCTGACGCGGTAGGACCAGCGCTAGCGCCGCAGAATGCCGGTGAGGACGGCGACCGCCCGGTCCACCGCGTCGTCGTCGACGTCCAGGTGGGTGACCAGCCGGGCGGTGTCCGGCCCGACCACCGAGACCAGCACTCCCTCGGCACCGGCCGCCTCGGCCAGCGCCGGCCCACCCAGCGCCGTCGCACTCAGGTCCAGCGCGACGATGTTGCTGCGGACCTGCTCCGGGTCGACGACGCCGTACGGCGCCAACGCCTGTGCCAGCCGGGCGGCCCGCGCGTGGTCGTCGGCCAGCCGCTGCACGTGGTGCGCCAGCGCGTACCGCCCGGCGGCGGCGAGCACCCCCGCCTGCCGCATCCCGCCGCCCATCCGCTTGCGCAGCTGCCGGGCGGCGGCGACCCGCTCGGCGCTGCCGACCAGCACCGAGCCCACCGGTGCGCCGAGTCCCTTGGACAGGCACACCGACACGGTGTCGAACAGCGCACCGTAGCTGGCCAACGGCACGCCGTCGGCGACGTGGGCGTGCCAGATCCGCGCCCCGTCGCAGTGCAGCGCCACCCCGGCCGTGGCGGTCAGCTCGCGGAGGCGACGCAGCACCGGCGTACCGATGATCTGCCCGCCGGAGCGGTTGTGGGTCTGCTCGACGGCGACCGCCCGGGTCGGCACCGCCCCGTACCCGGCCGGCCGCAGCATCGCCGCGACCAGGTCCGGGTCCGGCGCACCGCCGGCGGCGGGCCAGGTCCGCGAGGAGATCCCGCCGTACGCCGCCGCCGCACCGACCTCGTAGGTGACCACGTGGGCGTCGGCGTCGCAGAGCAGTTCCCCGCCGGGCGGCACCAGGGTCTGCAGGGCGAGCTGGTTGGCCATCGAACCGGTCGGGGCGAACAGCCCGGCCTCGTGCCCGAGCATCGACGCGACCTGTGCCTCCAGCGCGTTGACCGTCGGGTCCTCGCCGTACACGTCGTCGCCGACCTCGGCGGCGGCCATCGCCGCGCGCATCCCCGGTGTCGGCCGGGTGACCGTGTCCGACCGCAGGTCCACCACGGTTCCCGCCGACGGACCGGGTCGGGCCGGGTCAGCCACGCAGCATCTCCGCGACCAGGAAGGCCAACTCGAGGGACTGCTGGGTGTTCAGCCGCGGGTCGCACGCGGTCTCGTACCGGTCGGGCAGATGGATGTCCTCGATCGCCTGGGCACCGCCGAGGCATTCGGTGACGTCCTCGCCGGTCAACTCGACGTGCAGGCCGCCGGGGTGGGTCTGCAGGCCCCGGTGCACCTCGAAGTAGCCGAGCACCTCGTCGACGATGCGGTCGAAGTGGCGGGTCTTGTAACCGTTGGACGACTCGTGGGTGTTGCCGTGCATCGGGTCGCACTGCCACACCACCCGGGCACCGGCGGCGGTGACCTTCTCCACGATGGGTGGCAGAGCGTCACGGACCTTGTGGTTGCCCATCCGGCTGATCAGCGTGAGCCGGCCGGGAACGTTGTCGGGGTTGAGCTTCTCGCAGAGCTCGAGTGCCTGCTCCGGGCTGGTCCCCGGGCCGAGTTTGACGCCGATCGGGTTGGCGATGCGGGAAATGAAGTCGATGTGCGCGCCGTCGATCTGCCGGGTCCGCTCGCCGACCCAGAGGAAGTGCCCGGACAGGCCGTAGGCGCGGTCGTCGGAGATGCGGGTCAGGGCGCGGTCGTACTCCAGGGCCAGCGCCTCGTGCGAACAGTAGAGCGTGACGGTGCGCAGCGCCTCGTCGTCGGTCATCCCACAGGCCCGGATGAACGCCAACGCCCGGTCGATCTCCCGGGCGATCGCCTCGTAGCGCTCCCCCGCCGGGGACCGCTTGACGAACCCCTTGTTCCAGTCGTGCACGGCGTGCAGGTCGGCCAGCCCGCCGGCGAGGTACGCGCGGAGCATGTTCATCGCGGCGGCCGAGTTGGCGTACGCCCGGATCATCCGCTGCGGGTCGGCGACCCGGGCCTGCGGCGTCGTCTCCAGCGAGTTGATCATGTCGCCGCGGTACGCCGGCAGCCCGAGCGCGTCCGTCGGCGCCGAACGCGGCTTGGTGTACTGGCCGGCCACCCGGGCCACCTTGACCACCGGCAGCGACGCGCCGTACGTGAGCACCACCGCCATCTGCAGGATGGTCCGGGCGTTGGCCAGCAGGTGACTCTCGGTGTTGTCGCTGAACGTCTCGGCGCAGTCGCCGCCCTGCAGCAGGAAGGCCTTGCCGTCACAGACCAGGGCCAGACGCTGCCGCAACTGGTCGACCTCGTACGGGGCGACGACCGACGGCACGTTGCCCAGCACCTGGCAGACCTCGTCGACCGCGGCCGGGTCCGGCCACGGCGGGGTCTGCGCCCGGGGCAGCTCCCGCCACCGGTCCAGGCCGAGCGCCACGTCCTCGACCGAGTCGATGGCGGGTCGGCTGGTCTGCAGGCTGGGGTGCCCGACCGACGGGTAGCTCAGCTGATGCCACTGTTGGCCCATGCGCCAAAGACTAGTCTGCGGTCGGGGCGCCGGGGTCGCCGGCCGGGGCGGTGAGGTCGCCGGCCGGGGGCGCTCCGACGGCGTCGTCGAAAACGGTGCCGACGTCGTCGGCCGGGTCGTCAGAGTCGACCGGCGGGTCGTCGGGGTCGACCGGCGGGTCGTCGGTGCCGGTCTGCGGGACGTCGGGGTCGGCCGCGCGGCTGGTCTCGTCGTGGATGCACCAGGTGCCGTCGTCGGCCGGGGTGACGGTGAACACCAGCTCGACCGGCACGGTCGTGCCGCCGGTGACGACCGTCACGCGGGTGGTGACCTCGTACCCGACCGTGGTCTGCCGGGTGCCGGCGATCTCCGCCTGCGGCACGGTGAACTCCTCGGCGAAGTCACCGTTGGGCCCGGTCGCGCTGGCCTCGAAGATCGGCTGGGTGGCGGGGCAGAACTGGGCCCGGCCCTGAGCGACGTCCTTGCTGCGCATCGCGTCCAGGTAGGCGTGCACCACCGCTTCGGACTCGCCCTGCCCGGTCGGCGTCTGCGCGGCCGACGGTGTGGGGGCCTGCGGCGCGGGAGCCTCGGTGGTGCAACCGGAGATCGGCAGGACGAGTACGACGAACGCCGGCAGCGCCACCCGTACCGCCTGGAACCGCATCCGCGTCCTCCTCTGTGACTACCCGGGCCGGGACGAGTCTACGGCGGCGGGCCGCCCCGACCCGGTGACGGTGAGCGCGGCGGCCACCGCGTCGGCGACCTGGCTGACGTACCGGGCGGGCAGCGGGGTCCGGGCGACCGCCAGGCGCCAGTAGAGCGGACCGACCATCAGGTCGACGAGCAGATCGGGGTCGGTCTCCGCCGGGATCTCCCCCCGGGCCACCGCGCGACTGGTCACCAGGCTGCCGATGCCCCGCTGGCTGTCGCGTAGCGCGGTCTGCAGGGTCTGCGCGATCGCCGGGTTGCGGGCCGCCTCGGCGAGCAGGTCGGGCACGATCTGCCCGGCCAGCGGATGGCGCAGGGCACGGGCCGCGATGGCGAGCACCACTTCGAGGTCGCCGCGCAGGGAGCCGGTGTCGGGCACCCCGGTCACCCCGACGGCCACCTCGGAGATGATCTCGATCACCATCTCGAGTTTGGAACCCCATCGCCGGTACACGGCCGTCTTGCCGACGCCGGCCCGGCGGGCCACCGCCTCGATCGACATCCGGCCGTATCCGACGGCGGCCAGCTCCTGGAAGACCGCAGCCCGGATCGCCTGTGTCACGTCCTCGCGGAGCACCGCCGCTCCGGCGGGTGCGCGTTTGCCGTCGCCCTGCATCCGTCGGAGTGTAGCCGAACGACGATACGGTTGCGTATCGTCGTTGGCTCCCCTACCGTTTCCGTCAGGACGCGACGGTATCGTTCCGTGCCACCGGGCACCCGAGGTGAAAAATCGGACGGGCAGCTACGGAAGGGGTCGGAGGTGCGCGAGTGGCAGCGCTGGCTGAGGGAAGGACGGACGGGATGCAGCAGCCAACCAGCGGCACGACCGTGACGCTGGAACCGGAGAGCGGGCCGACGCTCGCCGAACTGGCCGAGCGGCACGGGCTGGCTGTCAGCGGAGCCCGGCCCGGCCTGGGCACCTACCTCAGGCAGGTGTGGTCCCGGCGGCACTTCATCTGGACGTTCGCCAACGCCCGGCTGATCGCCACGTACACCAACGCCCGGCTGGGGCAGATCTGGCAGGTGATCACGCCGCTGGCCAACGCCGGCGTCTACTTCCTGGTCTTCGGGGTGCTGCTCGGCACCAACCACGGGATCGACAACTTCATCGCCTACCTGTGCACCGGCATCTTCATCTTCAGCTTCACCCAGCAGACGGTGAGCACGGCGGCCCGGTCGATCGCCGACAACCTGAACCTGATCCGGGCGATGCACTTCCCCCGGGCCAGCCTGCCGATCACCTCGGTCCTGGTCCAGGTGCAGCAGCTCGCCCCGTCGATGCTCGTCCTCGTGGTGATCATGCTGGTCACCGGCGAGTGGATCGACCTCAGCTGGCTGCTGCTGATCCCGGCCCTGATCCTGCAGATCCTGTTCAGCACCGGGCTCGCCCTGATGGTGGCCCGCTGGGCGTCGCGCACCAGCGACCTGTCCCAACTGCTGCCGTTCGTGATGCGGACCTGGCTGTACGCCTCCGGCGTCTTCTACAACATCGACCGCTTCACCGCCGACCTGCCGGGCTGGGTGGCGGTGGTGCTGCAGTTCAACCCGATGGCGGTCTACATCGACATCGTCCGGTACGCGCTGATGGACTCGATGGGCACCGCGCCCGGCTACCTGTGGCCGGCGGCAGCCGCCTGGGCGCTGGTGATGATCGTCGCCGGCTTCGTCTACTTCTGGCGTGCGGAGGAGGAGTACGGCCGTGGCTGAACCGCTGGTCGCACCGGCACCCGGCACCGACACCCGGGTGCCCACGGTGATCGTCGACAACCTGCACGTCGTCTACCGCGTCACCGCGGGTGGCGGCGGACGTACCAGCCCGGTCGCCGCGCTGCGGCGCATCGTCACCCGCCAGCCCGCCCCGTCGGTACGCGAGGTGCACGCCATCCGGGGCGTGAGCTTCGTGGCGTACCGGGGTGAGGCGATCGGGCTGATCGGCAGCAACGGCTCCGGCAAGTCGACCCTGCTGCGGGCGGTGGCGGGGCTGCTGCCGCCCCGCCGGGGCAAGGTCTACACGCAGGGCCAGCCGTCGCTGCTCGGGGTGAACGCCGCGCTGATGAACGACCTGACCGGCGAACGCAACGTGGTGCTCGGCTGCCTGGCGATGGGGATGAGCCCGGCCGAGGTACGGGCCAGGTACGACAGCATCGTGGACTTCTCCGGCATCAACGAGCGGGACGACTTCGCGTCGCTGCCGATGCGGACCTACTCGTCGGGCATGGCCGCCCGGCTGCGCTTCTCCATCGCCGCCGCGAAGAGCCACGACGTACTCATGATCGACGAGGCGTTGGCCACCGGTGACGCCGCCTTCCAGAAGCGCAGTGAGGAACGGGTCCGCGAGCTGCGGGCCGAGGCCGGCACGGTCTTCCTGGTCAGCCACTCCAACAAGTCGATCCTGGACACCTGCGAGCGCAGCATCTGGCTGGAGTCCGGGGTGATCCGGATGGACGGCCCGAGCGCCGACGTGGTCAAGGCGTACCAGGACCACGTCAACCGCAAGTAGGCCGCCCGGTCTGTCGCAGGACCGTACGGTCCTGCGACAGACCGGGCGCCGACCCTGTCTGCGGGTCAGCCGAGTCCGCTGCGGATCGCGGTGACCAGTTCACCGTTGCCGGTGTCGCCGGAGAGCTCCCAGAAGAAGGCACCGCCGAGACCCTGGCCCCTGGCGTAGTTCATCTTGCCGCCGATGGTGGCCGGGGTGTCGTAGCTCCACCAGTTGCTGCCGCACTTGGCGTACGCGGTGCCACCGACCGTGCCGGTCGCCGGGCAGGTGTTCTTGAGCACCTTGTAGTCCTCGATGCCCTGCTCGTAGGTGCCCGGTGCCGGCCCGGTGGCGCTGCCGCCCGGGGCGGTCTGGCTGACCCCGGTCCAGCCCCGGCCGTAGAAGCCGATGCCGAGCAGCAGCTTGCTGGCGGGGATTCCCTTGCTCTTGAGTTTCTGGATCGCCGCGTCGGACCAGAAACCCTGCTGCGGGATGCCCGGGTAGGAGGTCAGCGGCGAGTGTGGTGCCGTCGGCCCCTGCGCGTTGAAGGCGCCGAAGTAGTCGTAGGTCATCGGCATGATCCAGTCGAGGTTGCCGGCCGCGCCCGCGTAGTCGGTGGCGTCGATCTTGCCACCGCTGCTGCCGTCCGCGGTGATGGCGGCGGTGACCAGGGCCGACGGCCCGAACCGGGTGCGCAGCGCCGAGACCACGTTCTTGAACGCGTTCGGGCCGCTGGCGTCACAGGTGAGTCCGCAGGCGTTGGGGTACTCCCAGTCGATGTCGATGCCGTCGAACACGTCCGCCCAGCGGGGGTCCTCGACCAGGTTGTGACAGGATTCGGCGAACGCGGCCGGGTTCTGCGCCGCCTGGGTGAAGCCGCCGGACCAGGTCCAGCCGCCGAACGACCAGATCACCTTGAGGTGCGGGTACATCTGCTTGAGCTTGCGCAGCTGGTTGAAGTTGCCGCGCAGCGGCTGGTCCCAGGTGTCGGCCACCCCGTCGACGCTCTCCGCCGCCGTGTACGCCTTCTCGTAGTCGGCGAAGCTGTCCCCGATCGTGCAGCGTCCGCCGGTGGTGTTGCCGAAGGCGTACAGGATGTGGGTCATCTTCGCCGCGGACCCGCTGGTGTGGATGTTGCGCACGTGGTAGTTGCGGGCGTACACGCCCCACTGGGTGAAGTAGCCGACGACCTTCTGACCGGGCGGCGGCGGTGGTGGCGGCGCGGTGGTCGGTGGTGGCGTCGTCGGGGGCGCGGTGGTCGGGGGTACGCTCGTCGGCGGCGCGGTCGTCGGGGCCGGACCGCCGCCGCAGGCGACGCCGTTGATCGTGCAGTTCTGCGGGGCCCGGAAGGCGCCGGTGCCGATGTAGCCCCAGCTGATCGAGGCACCGGGGGCGAGGCTGCCGGCCCAGCTCTTCTTGACCGCGGTGTACCGGGTGCCGCTGCGGGTCACGTCGGCGTCCCAGAAGCTGCTGATGGTGGTGCCGGCGGGCAGGTCGAACTCGATCCGCCAGGTGCTCACCGGGGCGTCGGAGCCGTTGGCGACGGTCACCTTGACCTCGTGGCCGGTGCCCCAGTCGGAGGTGGCGACGAAGCTGGCGGAGATGCTGCCGGCGCCGAACGCCGCGGTGACCGGCACGGCCGCCGCAGCGGTCACCACTGCCAGCGCGCCGGCCCACACGGCACGGCGCAGGGATGTTCTCATGAGGCGTCTCCCTATTAGTTAGGAAACTTTCCATAAAGTGTCTGAGACGCTACTCACCTGTCCAACCGTTCGTCAAGATGTCGATATCTCGATGCGGTGGGCGACCGCGCCGCAGCTCAGACGCGCCGACGCCCAGAGAAGCCGCACTCCAGCCGGTGATACCAGCGGATCTCGCCGTCACCTTCCAACCAGCACCAGAGCACGGGGCGCCCGTCGAGCTCGCCCGGGAAGTCCAGCAGCACCGGGGCGACACCCTTGACCTGGATGTCCTGCTCGTTGACCTCGTCGATGATCCCGTAGATCCGGGCTTCCAGCCCTTTGACCTCGGCCAACCCGCCGTGCGGGCTCGGCACTCCGGCGGCCAGGTCGGCCCGCAACTCGGCCAGGTCCGCCCGCAGCGACACGAGCTCGTCGATGCGGGGTCGCAGGGTTGCCATCAGGTGCCGCGCCTGGGCGAGAGTGAACACGTCCGACAGTATGGTCCACCGAGCGGACCGGCGGACACCACCACCGCTGCCCCCGGGCCGCCGCCGGACGCCCGAGCGCCGGCGGCGGCACAGGGCGCGTCGGCGGAACGCGCCCCGGTCGGCCGGCCACCGGGGGGCATCCAGGGCCGGCACCACGACGTCGCCGCAGGGGGAAGTGTCGATGCGACGTCGGTACGGTGGTCCCGGCCGCGAACCGGTTCCGCTGATCAGGCGCCACAACCACCGTTGTTGCATACGGTAGCCACATCGCCACGTTCGGCGGAAGTCCTGGAACGTGAATGAATGCCTCAGGTGTGCTGCGCGGCCAGCTCACGGGCCCGGTCGCGGGCCGCCTCCAGCGCCGCGAGCAGGGCCGCCCGTACGCCGTGGTTCTCCAGCTCCCGGATGGCCGAGATCGTGGTGCCGGCCGGCGAGGTGACGGCCTCACGCAGCTTGACCGGGTGCTCGCCGGAGTCGCGCAGCATCACGGCCGAGCCGATCGCCGTCTGCACGATCAACTCGTGGGCCACCTGGCGGGGCAGCCCGAGCAGGATCCCGGCGTCGATCATCGCTTCCACGAGCAGGTAGAAGTACGCCGGCCCGGACCCGGACAGCGCGGTGACCGCATCCTGCTGGGACTCCGGCACCCGCAGCGTGGCGCCGAGTGGCGTGAACATCTCCTCGGCCAGGGCCAGGTGCGCGGCGGTGGCGTACCGGCCCGGCGAGATCGCCGTCATCGCCTGGTCGACCAGGGCCGGCGTGTTGGTCATCACCCGGATCACCGGAGTGCCCTCGGGCAGCCGCCGGGCGAAGAACTCGGTCGGCAGCCCGGCGCACAACGAGATGACCAGCTTGTCGGCCGGCACCTTCGGGCCGATCTGGTCCAGCAGAGCGGCGGCGTCCTGCGGCTTGACCGCCACCGCCAGCACCTCGGCCTCGGTGACCGCGACGAGGTTGTCGACCACCGGAACGCCGTACCGCAGGGCGAGGTCCTCGGCCCGCTCCCGACGCCGGGTGGTGGCCAGCAACTGTGCGGCCGGCCAACCGGCGCGCAGCAGTCCGGACAGGACCAGCTCACCGATCTTGCCGGCACCGATCACCGCGACCTTGTGCGCGCCGGGAGGCATCCGTACTCCGCTCTGCTGATGCGACACGCCCGGCGACGGACGGGCACGCGCGGACGTGTGCCGCGCGCCCCCACCCGTCGCCACGACGGTCAGCTGCCGAAAAAGACCTCGGCCTCGGTGTACCGCTCCAGCGGGACGGTCTTGAGCTCCCGGGTCGCCTCGGCCAGCGGCACCCGGACGATGTCGGTGCCCCGGATCCCGACCATCTTGCCCCAGTCGCCGTCGTTGGCGGCGTCGATGGCGTGCAGGCCGAGCCGGGTGGCGAGGACCCGGTCGAACGCGGTCGGGGTGCCACCGCGCTGAATGTGGCCCAGCACGACGGTCCGGGCCTCCTTGCCGGTCTTGGCCTCCAGCTGCTCGGCGAGCCACTGGCCGATGCCGCCGAGCCGGACGTGGCCGAAGGAGTCGAGCTCCTGGTTCTGCAGAACCATCTGGCCCTCCATCGGCTGGGCGCCCTCGGCGACCACGACGATCGGGGCGTACTGCTTCTGGAAGCGCTTCTCGACGTAGGTCGCGACCTGCTCGACGTCGAACTCACGCTCCGGCAGCAGGATCACGTTCGCGCCACCGGCCAGGCCGGCGTGCAGCGCGATCCAGCCGGCGTGCCGGCCCATGACCTCGACCACCAGGGTGCGGTGGTGGCTCTCGGCGGTGGTGTGCAGCCGGTCGATGGCCTCCATCGCGATGTTGACCGCGGTGTCGAAGCCGAAGGTGTAGTCGGTGGCGCCGAGGTCGTTGTCGATGGTCTTCGGCACGCCGACCACCTGGACACCGAGCTCGTGCAGCTTGGTGGCGACACCGAGGGTGTCCTCACCGCCGATCGCGACCAGGGCGTCGACACCCTGGGCGGCCAGGTTCTCCTTGATCCGCTCGACCCCACCGTCGATCTTGAACGGGTTGGTCCGGGACGACCCCAGGATGGTGCCGCCACGGGGCAGGATGCCCCGTACGTCGTCGATGCCGAGAGGCTTGCTCAGCCCCTCCAGCGGCCCGCGCCAGCCGTCGCGGAAACCGATGAACTCGTGACCGTAGCTGGCGACGCCCTTGCGCACCACCGCCCTGATCACGGCGTTCAGGCCGGGGCAGTCGCCACCACCGGTGAGCACGCCGATACGCATGATCCGCTCATCCTCCAGGAATCTGTGACCCACTCGAGCCCCAGGAACGAAGTCCGGTCAGACCGTCGGCGTCATTGCCGGCCCGGGGCGGGCCGTCAGTGCGCACTTTATCGGCCCACCCGGCGGCGAGGCGACCAGACCCCGAGGATCACCGTCGAGACGGACCCGGTCACCGGCGGTACGCCTGGCTGATCACCTGCCACCGGGCCAGGTTGTGCCGCGCGTCGACCAGCGCGTCGTGACGCTCGGCGACCGCCGTCGGCAGTGCCGGGCGGCCCGCGTCGTCCCACCGTTGCCGCAGATCCTTGGTGAACCGCGGCACCGGGCGGGGCAGCGCCGGCATCGCGCCCCACAGCTGCGCCAGGGCCACGTGGTCGTACGCGGCGTACCAGGCCCACAGCTCCAGCTCGTCGGCCGTACCGGCGCGCAACGGTGCCACCAGGAACTCGTACAGCTCGTCCCGGATCCGTTCGCGGGAGCGCCAGGCCGGGTCGGCCGGCGACGGAAGCTTGTCGAGCACGTTACGGCGCACCCAGGGGATCGCCCGGGCGGCGTCGAACTCGGTGGAGACCGCGTAGAACTCGCGGCCGTGCTCGTCGACCACGCCGATCGAGACGAGGTCGATGATCCGGCCGTCCTCGATGAACTCGCAGTCGTAGAAGTAGCGGTACGTCATCGCCGTCATCCTCGCCGATCGGCGTCGACGGCGGCCCGTCGGGGTACCGGCCGGGGCCACACCGCCCCACGGACGGACCCCGGCCGGCACCGCTTCCCCACGGCCGGATCCACCGGGCCCCCGTGTCGGCCCCCACCCGTCGGTGGATCTGGCCACCAGCCTGCCGGTTTGTCGGGCACAGGACTGTCACAGAAATGATTGTGGGGGTGTACACCACGCGACAGGCCAGCCATGATCTGATGTTGACACCGTTCTCCGAACGGTATCTATTTCATGTTCGCCCGCGTCGGTGCTGCATCCCCGGCCGGGTGCGATGGTGCCCTCGGTGGGATGGTGCCCTTGGTGGGGAGGGGTTGGACCGTGGAGATGCGCCTGCCGGAGCCGGGTGACGCGCTCACCGGCGTGGACATGTTCGCCGGCCTCGAACCGGAGGTCCGACAGCGGGTGATCGCCGCCGCCGTGCCCCGCACCTACCGTAAGGGGCAGTTGCTCTTCGTGGAGAACGATCCCGGCGATTCGCTGATCGTGCTCAAACGAGGCGCGATCGCGGTCTTCCGGACCGCGCCCACCGGCGAACGTGCGGTGCTGTCGGTGATCCGCCCGCCCGACGTTCTCGGCGAGGTGTCACTGCTGGACGCCTCCACCCGCTCGGCGTCGGCCGAGGCCATCGAGGACTGTGCCGCGCTGGCCCTGTCCCGCGGCGCGTTCATGGACCTGGTCCACTCCAACCCACGGATCCTCGACGCGGTGATGCGCTCGCTCGGCGCGCTGATCCGCCGGCTCACCGAGCAGAACGCCGACCACGTCTTCCTCGACCTGCCCGGCCGGGTGGCCAAGACCCTGGTCCGGCTGGCCGGGGAGAGCCACGCACCGATGATCACGATCGAGTTGAACCAGAGTCAGCTCGCGGAGATGGCCGGCGGCTCCCGGCAGAGCGTCAACCAGGCCATCGGCTCGTTCAGCAGCCGCGGCTGGCTGCGTACCGAGGGGCGTCGGATCGTGGTCACCGACGTCGCCGCGTTGCGTCGTCGGGCCGGCATGGCCGACCGCTGACCGGCACGCGGCCGCGGTACGGCCGACCGCCGACCGGCCGCAGGGCGGTACCCGTCGGCTGACGCGTACCGCCCTGCCCCTGCGTGATCAGGGTTGGGTGCTGGTCGGGCCGATCCAGTTGGTGCCGACCTTCTCGCTGGTCGGGCCGATCCACTCGGAAACGACCCCTTCCTCCTCCAACTTGGCCAACGTGCCGGCGTCGAGATCGACCATCTCCCCTGCGGAGTGGTCGACGCCGGACGGGTCGGTCCAGTCCTTCTCCAACCTCGCGTACACCATCTCAGGACTCCCCTGCTCGGTCTGAACTGGCGGAATGAATGTAGCCCGGTTCCACCCACCGATGGACTGTCCATTAGCCAACAGCCCGGTTATGGACAGTTGACCGGACCCGCGATACTCGGCGTGAAACACGGCGGTGAGCTGCGGATGCGGACCATCCCGCAGTGCCGGACCACCCGCCGCCACGCCCGAATCGTGAGCCGCTGGCCAGGGTGGTCGGCCAGATGCGACAGTAGGCTCCCGACTCGACGATCCGCGAGGAGGCCGACATCGCTGCTCCCTGCGAGAAGTGCGGCCGAACCGCAGCCGACACCGACCGCTTCTGCGGCGGCTGCGGTGCGCCGCTGACCGCCATCTGCGCCCACTGCGACCGGCCGCTGCCGGCCGATGCGAACTTCTGCACCTCATGCGGACAGCCACAGGGTGCCCGACGAACGGTCACCGAGCCGAGCCACGAGGACCGTCGACGGGTCAGCGTCCTGTTCATCGACCTGATCAACTTCACCCCGTACGCCGAACGCGCCGACCCGGAACAGGTCCGGCGGACCCAGACGGCCTACTTCGCCGTCGTGCGCCGCGTCGTCGGTCAGTACGGCGGCGTGGTCGAAAAGTACATCGGCGACGCGGTGATGGCCCTGTTCGGTGCCCCGGTGGCCACCGAGAACGACGCGGTCCGCTGTGTCCGGACCGGGCTCGACCTGCGGCGCGCGCTCGACGACTTCACCGACGGCGCCGGCGAAGGGCTGCGGTTCCGGATCGGCGTGGCCACCGGTGAGGCGCTGGTCGACATCGCCGCCGCCCGTGACGGCGGCCAGGCCTTCGTCGCCGGTGACGTGGTCGTCACCGCCTCCCGCCTGCAGTCGGCAGCACCGCCCGGCGGCCTGCTCGTCTGTGGCGTGACCCACGCCCTGACCAGGGACGCGATCCGGTACGACGCACAGCCGACGGTGACCCTGCGGGGCCGGTCGTCGCCGACCGAGGTGTGGCTCGCGCTCGCTCCGCTGCGTCCGCCACCGGTCGACCGGCAGACCGACGCCACCCCGTTGATCGATCGGGAGCACGAGCTCGGTCTACTCGTCAACGCCCTCTACCGGTCGATCCGGGAGCAGCGGCCCCAGGTGCTGACCGTGCTCGGTCAGGCGGGGATCGGCAAGAGCCGGTTGGTACGGGAACTGCTGCGGCACACCGAACGGATGGTCGACCAACCGGTGACCTGGCGGATCGGCCGTTGCCCGCCGTTCGGGGAGAACGTCACGTTCGCCGCGCTCGCCGACATCGTCAAGGCCGAGGCCGGCATCCTCGACACCGACCTGGCCTCCGTCGCCGCGCAGCGGCTCGCTACGGCGGTCGGTGACCTGGTCGGGCCGGAGGCCGACCGACTGGTCGACGCGCTGCGCCCACTCGTCGGGCTCCCGCACCGCAACCTGCCGGCCGAGGAGACCGAGTCGGCCTGGCGACGGTTCCTGCTGGCGCTGGCCGCCCGCCAACCCACCGTCCTGGTCTTCGAGGACCTGCACTGGGCCGACGAGGCGATGCTGCGCTTCGTCGAACTGCTCGGCGCCACCGCCCGGCAGGTGCCGTTGCTGCTGCTGTGCACCGCCCGGCCCGAGCTGATCAGCCGGGACCCGGCCTGGGCCGGGAGCACCGTCGGCGCGCTGACCGTCACGCTGCCGCCGCTGCGCGACAGCAGCGTCGCCACCCTGTACGCCCACATGTTCGGCGGCGTACCGTTCTCCGCCGACCTGCTCGGCCCGCTGGTCGAGGTGGCCGACGGCAACCCGCTGTACGCCCACGAGTACGTCCGGATGCTGATGGAACAGGGGTCGCTGCGGCGCAGTGGTCGCGGCTGGGTGCTCGACCACGACGCGGGCCTGGCGATCCCGGACAGCGTGCACGGGGTGATCGCCAACCGGGTCGACCTGCTGGACGCCGCCGACCGGGCGGTGCTGCTGGCCGCGGCAGTGGTCGGCGTGCAGTTCTGGCCGGGGGCCGTGGCCGCCGCGCTGGGACAGTCGGTGGAGCTGGTCGACCGGGCGCTGCGTCGGCTGGAACACCGCGACTTCGTCCACGAGCAGACCAGTTCGGCGATGGCGCAGCAGCCGGAGTTCCGGTTCCGGCACGTCCTCGTCCGCGACGTCTGCTACCAGCGGCTGCCGCGCAGCGAGCGGGTGGCCCGGCACGCCCGTACCGCCGACTGGCTCGACACCCTCGCCGGCGACCGCGACACCGACCTGGCGGAGGTCCTGGCGCACCACCGGTGGGCCGCCCACGAGATCGCCGACACGCTGGGTCTGGACACCGGTGTCTACGCCGGCCCGGCCCGTGACGCGCTGCACCGGGCCGCCCGGCGGGCCTACGCGCTGCACGCTCTCGACGTCGCCGCCGGGCACGTCGAACGGGCGCTGAACGCGGTCCGGCTCGCCGACACCGACGAGGCGGGGCCCCGGCTGCAGCTGGAACTGCTCGGCGCCGAGATCGCCTTCTTCCGCGACGGCCCGGCCTTCCTCGCCGCCGGTGGCGCCGACCAGCTGCGGGCCCTGGCCGACGCGCTGTCCGCCGTCGCGGACCAGGGCTGCGCGGCGCGGGCGTGGACGCTGTTGGGGCGGGCCGCCTGGCTACGGACCGACCGCGCCGGTGCGCTGCGGTGCCTGGACCGGGCGGTGGAGCTGTTCGACGCGCTGCCCGACAGCGACCAGAAGGCCGACGCGTACGCCGAGCTCGGTCGGTTGCACATGCTCAACCTCGAGCGGGATCCGGCGATCGCGGCGGCGGGGGCCGCCGCCGAGATCGCCGAGCGGCTCGGCCTGACCGAGACGCTGGTCGACGCGCGGATAACGGTCGCGATGGCCCGCTACCAGTCGGGCGAACGCGACGGCCTCGACCAGCTGCGGGCGGCCACCGCGATGTGCCGCGAGCAGCAGTTGCTGGCCCTGCCCCGGGCGCTGCAGAACCTGTCGTACGCGTTGTGCGAGGAGGGCGACTGGTCCGGCGCGCAGGAGCTGATGGCCGGTGCCGCCACCGGGTCCGGGCAGAGCACCGGGTACTCGGGCGAGGCGATGCGGGCCTACTTCGCCGGCGACTTCACCGCCTTCCTGGCCGCCGCCGACGCCTTCGTCGAAACCCCGAGCGGGCGGTGGGACATCCAGGTCCGAGGGCTGCGCTGCTGCCTTCGGGTGCTGCGCGGCGAGCCGGTGCCCGGCGCCGAGGCCGGTGACGTCGACGACGTGGCCGACGCGGTCCGGGCGGCCCGCGACAGCGGGTTCCGCCGGCCGTACTGGAACAGTCTCGGCCTGGGTGCGCTGTGCCGGGCGTTGCAGGGGCGCGACGCCGAGGCGGCCGCCCTGCTGGCGGAGCTGGACGACTCCTGGTCGAGGGTGCCGGCCCTGGCCAGCGGCGAGTGGATCGCCGCGGCCGCGTTCGCCGCCGCGACCGCCGGGCGGGCGGCCGCCGTACGGGTGCGGTCGATGCTCGACCGGGTGCGCCACCGTACGCCGTGGGCGCAGGCCGCGCTGGCCACGGTCAGCGCCGCGGTGGCGGCCGCCGACGGCGACCACCGCCGGGCCAACGAGTTGTACGCGGCGGCGGCGGCCGGGTTCGGCGAGATCGACGCCGTCACGGACCGGATGATCGCGCTGGCGCTGGCCGTCGGTGCCGCCCGGCGGGCCGGGGACCGGGAGGCGGCGATCCCGGCGTTGCCCGAGGTGCAGGGATTCGCGCTGCGCAACAAGGCGCCCGGGTTGCTGGGCCTGGGTGAGCAGGGCGCCGACGACTACGGCTGGTCGCCGACGCTCGCTTCCTGACCTTCGGCGGGCCCCCGGGCGCGAACGGCGCGCCCGACGCACTCCCGCAACCGGCTCCCGGCGTGTCACGATTCAAGGGCACGGCACGCCCCGGCCGGGGCCGCCGGTGGGACAGGGCGCGACGGCGACCGGTGAGGAGAGGGTTCGGTGTCTGCGGGTGGCGCGCGCCGGGGGCGGCGGGACAACGGCCTCGACGCATCCGAGTACGCGGTGGCCGGCGACGTCGATCCACGGGTCGGCGAGCACCTGCTCGACGTGCTCGCCGCCGGTGGGATCGCCGCGTACCTGCAGCCGTCGTCGGACGTCAATCCGGTGACCCGGACCACGACCGTGCCAGCACGGCCGATCGACCGGCTCTTCGTCGACCGGGTGCACCTGGACACGGCCCGGGGCTACCTGGTGCAGCTCGCCGAGGACGGCCCGGCCGCGCCGGGCGGCCGGGCGACGACCGGGCCGGCGGGTGGCGCCGGGTCCACCGGTGCTGACGGGTCGGGCGGTACGGCCGCAGCGGGCGGCGCAGCCGGCGGCGCAGCGGGGCCGTTCGGCGCTGACGGGTCCGGCCCGACCGGTTCGCCCGACCGGCGGGCGACGCCGGATGCCGATGTCGAGGCCGCCTGGGCCGGGATCATCGCCAACTACCATCGGAGCGCCCCGACGGACGTGGGCCCCGCGCCCTGGCCGGCGGCCGAGAATCTTCCCACCGGGCAACGCGGGCCAGCAGCCGGGCCGGTGGGCGACGGCACCGCCGACGCGACCCCGGCTGACCGCTCCGGCACCGACGCCACCGGCACGACACCCCCGCAGCGGTACCCCGGGCAGCTCCCCGACCCGGGCCGTAGCGCCGGCGACGACCGTACCGCCGGTGACGTCACCGACCCTGCGGGCCGCACCGGGGCCGAGCGTCCCGGACCGGCGGACACCGGGCCGACGCGGGGCGCGGGTGCCGACGATCCGCTGCCGTGGGCGGTCGGCTTCACCAACATCTCGATCGGCCGCCGGGGCGACGAGCCGTCCCTGCTGGACGGGTTGGACACGTTCGGCAGCCGACTGCCCGACGAGCCGGAGGAGGGCTACACCCCGCCGCCGCCACCGCCGCTGCCCCGGCTGTCGTCCGCAGCGGTGCTCGGGGTGCTCGCGATCGTCGCGGGGTTCATCCTGTTCGTCTTCCCGACTGTGCTTCCGGTTGACCGTGGGTTGGCCATCCTGCTCGGTTTCGCTGGCGTCGTCGGTGGCTTTGTCACGTTGATCTGGCGGCTGCGCCCGGATCACGACGAGGATGACGACATCGACGACGGTGCGGTCGTCTGAACCTGACCACTGGATGGCGGAAATTCTGATTCATTGACGACTGTGGTCACTCTGTAACAGTCGCGTAACTTGGTCTCAGTAGGAATAATTCCGGTAGCCGACCCCTCACACGTTCGCGATCACTCGCCATGCGCGGCCCTGCCGCAGCGAAACGAGGTCCCCTCATGCGTCAAAGTTCCCTCGTCGTGGTGGCCAACCGGCTGCCGGTGGACGACAGCGTCGCACGCGACGGCGCGTGCGAATGGCGTCGAAGCCCCGGCGGACTGGTCAGCGCACTGCACCCGATCCTGCAGCACACCCCGGCCACCTGGGTCGGGTGGGCCGGTGGCACCGGGCCCGCGCCGAGTCTGCCGGACATCGACGGCGTCCGGATGCACACCCTCGCGCTGTCCGCAGAGGACATTCGGGACCACTACGAGGGCTTCGCCAACGCCACCCTGTGGCCGCTCTACCACGACTCGGTCGAGCAACCGGCGTACCACCGCCGCTGGTGGGAGGCGTACCAACGGGTCAACCAGCGGTTCGCCGACGCGGCGGCCGCCGCCGCCGAACCGGGCGCGATCGTCTGGGTGCAGGACTACCACCTTCAGCTGGTGCCGGGGATGCTGCGGGCGTTGCGCCCGGACCTGCTGATCGGCTTCTTCCTGCACGTACCGTTCCCGCCACCGGAGCTGTTCATGCAGCTGCCGCGCCGAGCGGAGTTGATGCTCGGCATGCTCGGCGCCGACCTGGTCGGCTTCCAGCGCGCCCAGGCCGCGCACAACTTCGCCCAACTGGCGACGAAGGTACTCAAGGTGCCGGCCACCGACCGCCGGATCGCGATCGACGACCGGGTGGTGCGCATCGGCGCCTTCCCGGTCTCGATCAACATGTCCGAGATGGAGTCTCTCGCCGCCCGACCCGACGTGGTCGAACGTGCCCGGCAGCTGCGGGCCGACCTCGGTGACCCGCAGCACGTGATCCTCAGTGTAGACCGGATGGACTACACCAAGGGCATCGAGCAGCGGCTCAAGGCGTACAGCGAACTGATCGCCGACGGGCACATCAAGGTCCGCGACACGGTGATGGTGCAGGTCGCGGTACCCAGCCGGGAGCGCGTCGAGCAGTACCGGATCCTGCGCGACCGGGTCGAACGCGAGGTAGGCCGGATCAACGGCGAGTTCGGCCGGGTCGGCGAGCCGGCGATCCACTACCTCAACCAGTCGTTCAGCCGGGCCGACCTGGCGGCCCTGTACCGGGTCGCCGACATCATGGCGGTCACCCCGCTGCGCGACGGGATGAACCTGGTGGCCAAGGAGTACGTCGCCGCCCGGGTCGACGACGACGGTGCCCTGCTGCTCAGCGAGTTCGCCGGGGCCGCCGCCGAGTTCCAGCAGGCGTACCTGGTCAATCCGCACGACCTCGACGGTCTCAAGTTGACCCTGATGCACGCGTTGGAGGCCGCGCCGACCGACATCGCCGACCGGATGCGGTCGATGCGCGAGCACCTGCGTCACCACGACATCCGGGCCTGGGTCCACGGCTACCTGACCTCGCTGGACCGGACCGGCTCGCTGGCCGCCCGGCTCACCGCCTGAGATCGCACGGCACCGGGCGGGCCCGCACGTCACCGGCTGAGCCGCGTGGGCTCAGCCGGTGCCGGCGTCCAGCCAGTCGAGGATCGCGTCCACCGGCTCGGTCCAGCGGGCGTCGAGCATCAGGTCGTGTCCCATGCCGGGAAAGAGCAACGGCGCCCCACCGAAGCGCCGGGCCACCCGGTTCAGCGCGGCCACCGGCACCACCTGGTCGTCCGGGCTGCCGAGCACCAGCACCGGCGGATCGCCGACCGGGGGCTCGAAGCGTTGCCGCACCAGCAGCTGCCACTGGGCGCGCGCCGAGGCGGAGCCCAGTCGGTCCACGTACGACCGGGCGACCTCGTCTGCCAACTCCCGGCTGAACAACTGGCGGGCCCGCAGCCGCAGCCCGCCACCGAACAGCGCCGGTACGGTGCCGAACGGGTGCCGCCGCAACGCCGTACCGAGCAGCGGCCAACCGCTGAGCACCGGCGCGGCCAGCACCGCCGCCCGCGCCGGGTAACGGGCCAGCGCGTGGGCCACCACCAGTGCCCCGGCGCCGTGCCCGACCAGCACCGCCTGGCGGGGCAGTCCGGCGGCCGCCTGCACCACGTCGTGAACGTACGCCCGCAGGTCCGCCCGGGGTGCGGGGGCGCTGCCGCCGTGTCCCCGCAGGCTCACCGCGGCGGCCGGGAAGCCCCGCTCGGCGACCCGGTCCAGCCAGTGTTCGGCGAACACCCACGCGCCGTGGCCGAACCCGGGAACGAACAGCAGCGGTGGCCGGCCCTCGTCGCGCAGCACTTCGCCGTGCAGCACCTCACGGCGGACACCCGGGACCGGGTCGGCCCATTCCCGGGTACGCAGGATGCGGGTGGTCTGCGGACGCGGGCTCACCGGACCGACACCTCCAGACTGTCCAGGGACGATTGCAGGGCACCCAGGTAGCTGCGGTGGCCGACCTCGAACCAGTGCCGGGGTGAGTCGTCGCGCACCGCCACGTCGTGCCAGTCGCGGCCGCCGGCGGCCGACAGCCGCTGGGTCAGCGCGGCGGCACCCGCCGGATCCGCCGTCCGGGCCCGCAGCCAGCGGGCGAACAGTACGGTCTGCCAGTGGACCAGCGGGAAGATCCCGATGTCCGGCTGCGGCAGGCCGACCACCGACAGGGTCGGCCGCTCGGGCGCGAACAGGTGCAGGTGCAGCCGGGGCCGCCCGTCCGGACCGGCGCCGAGCAGCCCCGGGTCGAGGAAGTCGAACCGCGGCCGGTAGCCGGTGGCGAGCACGACCAGGTCGGGGTCGATCTCACTGCCGTCGGCGAGTTCGACGGTGTGGCGGCGGAATCTGGCCACGTCCGGCACCGGCGCGACGCTGCCGTGCCCGATGTGGTGCACCAGCTGACTGTTGACGATCGGATGGGTGGCGAGGACCTGGTGGTCCGGTGCGGGCAGCCCGAAGCGGGTCAGGTCCCCCACGGACAGCCGCAGCACCCGTTGGCGGATCCACTGCCGCAGCCAGCGCGGTAGCGGCAGCGCCGACAGCCGGGCGTGCAGTTGGTCGAGTGGTCGGCCGGAGACGTACTTGGGCAGGTACCAGTAGCCGCGCCGGGTGGAGTGCCAGCACCGCGCTCCCTGCTGGCCGGCCTCCACCGCGATGTCGCAACCGGTGTTGCCGCCGCCGACCACCAGCACCCGGCGGCCGCGCAGTTGCGCGGCGTCGTGGTAGGCCGCGGCGTGGATCACCTGACCAGTGAAGTCGGACAGTCCATCGTAGGTGGGTTCGTGCGGGGCCCAGTTGTGCCCGTTGGCGACGACCACCGCCGCGTACCGCTGGGTGCGGCTGGCGCCGCTGCCACCGGTGCTGCGGGTGGTCACGTCCCACCGGTCGCCCTCGGCCGGGGTGATGCGGACCACCTCGGTGCCGAACCAGATGTGTCGGCGCAGGTCGAAATGGTCGGTGTAGCGCTGCAGGTAGTGCAGCAGCTGGCTGTGGTGCGGATAGTCCGGCCAGTCGTCCGGCATCGGGAAGTCGGGGTACTGGCTGAACGGCTTTGACGAGATCAAATGGGTGCTGGCGTACACCGGGCTGCGGTCGTGGCGCCAGTTCCACGCACCGCCGACGCCGGTTTCCCGCTCGTAGCAGTCGACCCCGAACCCCAGTTCCCGCAGATTCTTCACCGCGCACAGCCCGCTGGCGCCGGCGCCGATCACACAGACGTTCTCGCTCTGCTCGGAGATCGAACGGTCGTCGCGCCAGTCGGCGGCACCGGCGACGGGGTGGGCGCGGTCAGCGGAATCAGGCACCGGCAGTCTCCTTCGTACGGCTGCGAAATCCTGCCGGTTAGCCGCCCCGCTTGTCCAGCCCCGTCCCCGGTCCGGTGAGTACCAGATCGGCGACAACCGGGAAATGGTCGCTGGCCCGGCGGGCCGCCGGGGTGTCGACCACCGTCGCGGCGGCGACCCGGATCCGGGGGTCGACGAAGATCGCGTCGATCCGCCGCCGGGGTCCGGCGCACGGGAAGGTGCAGACGTCGCCGGCGCCGGCGATCGCCGCCGCGTCGGTCAACCCGGCCGCGACCTCGCGCCATACCGGCGAGTCCGCCCCGGCCGCCGGTGGGGTGTCGTTGACGTCCAGACCCAGGATGATCGGGTCGTCGACGTCGGCGCAGGCCTGCCGCAGCAGGCGGGCCTGCCCGGGGCGTTCGGCGGGATCGGTGGACAGGTGGGAGCCGACGACCACGAACCGCACCGGGCCGACGGCGCAGCGGGCGAACACCGCCGCGCGCAGATGCCGGCCGGGGGTCAGCGGGAACCGCACCGTCCAGCTGTCCAGCACCCGGACCCGCAGGCTGGTCAGCAGCAGGTTGCCCATCCCCGGCAGGCCACCGGCACCGACCACCATCGCGAACGAGTCGGCAAGCGCCGCGCTCCGGGCGCGCCAGCGCAGGCGCCGTGGTGCCTCCTGCAGGATCGCCACGTCGGGTGCGACCGACCGGACCACGTCGGTCAGCGCGGCCCGGTCGTCACGTTGGCCGTGGATGTTGTACGTCAACACCCGCAGCCGCAGCTCGTCGCTCACAACCGGCGGGCCAGGTCGGCGGCCCCCACCACACCGGCCGTGTTGCCCAGTTCGGCCGCCCGCACCTCGGCGACCGGGATCCGGACCCGCTGGGCCAGGGCTTCGGTGTACGCCCGCTGGGCCGGGCCGAGCAGCAGGTCGCCGGCGTCCACCACGCCACCGCCGATGACCATGACCTCCGGGTCGAGGATCTGCGCCAGGTCGGCCAGTCCGATGCCGAGCCACCGGCCGATCTGGGCGAACGCCTCGCAGGAGACCGGGTCGCCGGAGCGGGCCGCCGCCGTCACCATCGGTCCGGTCACCGCTTCGGCGTCGCCGCCGGCCAGGGCGAGCAGCGCGCCGGCCCGGTCCGGTTCCTGGCGGGCCCCGGCCCGGGCGAACCGGACCAGGGCGTTGCCGCTGGCGTACTGCTCGATGCAGCCGTGCCGCCCGCAGCCGCACAGGTGGCCGTCGGGTACGGCGAGCATGTGGCCCAGCTCGGCGGCGATGCCGTGGGCGCCCCGGATCAGCTCGCCGCCGTAGACGATGCCGCCGCCGATGCCGGTGCCGACGGTGAACATGACCATCGAGTCGGTGGCGTGCCGGGCGGCGCCGTACCGGAACTCGGCCCAGGCGGCGACGTTGGCGTCGTTCTCGACGGTGACCGGCAGGTCGACCGCCGCGCTGACGTACTCGCGCAGCGGTTCGTTGCGCCAGGCGATGTTCGGGGCGAACAGGACCGTGGAGCGCAGCGCGTCGATCCAGCCGGCGGCACCGATCCCGACGGCGGTGACCGGGTGCGTCGCGGCCAGCTCCAGCACCACCTCGACGATCACGTCCCGCGTCTTGGCCACGTCCTCGGCCGGTGTGTCGTGCCGGGTCTGCGCCACGACCTCACCGTCCGGATCGACGACGCCGCCGGCGACCTTGGTCCCGCCGATGTCGACTCCGATGGTCAGCGTCACCGCTGCCGCTCCCCTCTGCTGTGTTCCTCGCGCGCCGGTTGTCGCACCCGGTCGGGTCCGTCGACGCGGCGCCCCGGCCGGCCCGGTGGGGCCGGCCCGGGTGGCCGTGGTCGGTGTGGGCCTATCCCGGCAGTCCGTGCTCCGGCGCGGCGGGGCCCGACCCGTCCCCGTCGGCCGCGTCGGCGCGCGGGTCCCGGGCCGCCACGTCGGCACCGCCGCCGCGGCGCTCGACCGGTGGTGTGTCCGCCCCGGCGACGTCGACGGGGGCGTTCGTTGCGGCTGACCAGACGTCCCGATCACCCGCTGAGTCCGAATCATTCCCGGTGCGGGTGGCCCGGCGCCACACCTCGTCGTCCGAGGTCGTCCGCCCGGACGGGGGATCGTGCGCGCCGCCACGGGTGTTCCTGACCTGCGGATCGACGCCGGCCGGCGCGGTCGGACCCGGCTGCGGACCGGCGTCGGTCCCGGCCTTGGGCGCGTCGGGAGCAGCCCTGCCCGGGTCGGGTGCGGTCTGCTCCGGGTCGGGTGCGGTCTGCTCCGGGGCGGGGGCGAAGGCGCGCAGCAGGCTGGCCACCCCGGCGGCGAAGTCACCGGCGCCGGTGGCGAGCCGCTCGGCCAGCTCCGGACTCGGGTCGCGCAACGCGCTGACCGCCCGGCAGATCGGGCAGACGCAGCAGGCCGGCTCACCGGTGGCCAGCGGGCCGGTGGCCCCGCCGAACAGGTCCCGGAGCATGCCGAGCCCGGCGGCGCCGTGGCGCTGCCCACGTGCCGCCAGTTGCGCCATCGCCAGGGCTGTCGCCACCAGGCGTTCCGCCTCGGCGCGCGCCGAGCCGGGATCCGGTCCCGCCATCTGCCGCCCCCTACCCGGCTTCCGCCGCGCCGAGCTGCTCCACCCGGCGCTTGAGCTGCGTCAACGCCGCGTCCATGATCATCTTTTCGGCCTTGCGGCGGAACATGCCCAGCATGCCGACGGAGAGGTCGACCTCCAGGGTGTAGGTCACCGTCGTAGTGCCGTCACCATTGTCCTCGATCTCGTACGAGCCGTCCTGGCGGCGCTGCATCCGCGACGGCTGCGCCAACCGCCATTCGATCCGGGAGATGTCCTCGGCGTACTCGTAGATCAACGTGTACTCGTCGGCGAGCACCCCGGCGTCGAGCACGAAGAAGACCTCGTGGGCGTAGCCGTCCTCGTACTCCTGGCGCACCTCGACCCGCTCCAGCGCCTCGGTCCATTCCGGGTACCGCGCGAAGTCGCAGATCACCGCCGTGACCCGGGACGCGGGCGCGGTGATCACGATCGACTTGGTGGAGGACTCCGCCATGTGGGGCAGGCTACCCGGTGCCGGGCCAAGATCAAGCCGGCGGCCGGCAACGACAGCCGGCGAGGTACGCGACAGGCAGCCGGCGCAGGTCGGCCGCCGGCCCGGTAGGTTGCGGGTAGCCGGACGCCGCGCCCGCAGGTCCGGCCCCACCCGAGTCCCCCAGCGCAAGGGAGTGCAGGTGCGCGAGTTCTCCGTACCACCGGTCGTCACCGTCGGTGAAGCCGCCACCCTGACCGACCCGGTCTGGGACAACGCCGAGCAGGCCCCGGACGCGGTGCAGTTCACCCGACCCGGGCCGACCGGGTACGTCGACGTGACCTGCCGACAGTTCCGCGACGAGGTGGTCGCCCTGGCCTGCGGCCTGATCGGGGCCGGCGTGCAGCCGGGTGACCGGGTCGGGCTGATGAGCAAGACCCGGTACGAGTGGACCCTGACCGACTACGCGATCTGGTCGATCGGGGCGGTCACCGTACCGATCTACGAGACGTCCAGCGCCGAGCAGGTCGCCTGGATCCTGGCCGACTCCGGCGCGGTGGCCTGCGTACTGGAGACCAACGCGCACGCGATCACCCTCGCCTCGGTCCGCGACCAGCTGCCCGCCCTGCGCGAGGTCTGGCAACTGGACACCGGCGGCGTGGACGAGATCGTCGCGCGCGGCGCGACGGTCGACGCCGCCCAGGTCGACCAGCGTCGACGGGCCCGGCACGCCGGCGACGTCGCGACGATCATCTACACCAGCGGGACCACCGGGCGGCCGAAGGGTTGCGTCCTGACCCACCGCAACATGTACGCCGACATCGCCAACGCGATCCCCGGTCTGCCGAACCTGTTCCACGAGGGCGCCTCGACCCTGCTGTTCCTGCCGCTGGCCCACTCCTTCGCCCGGTTGATCCAGATCGGCGCGGTGCACGCCCGGGCCACGATGACCCACGCCGCCGACCCGAAGAACCTGGTCGCCGATCTGGCCCAGGTCCGACCCACCTTCGTACTGTCCGTACCACGGGTGTTCGAGAAGGTCTACAACGCCGCCAAGCAGCGTGCCCACGGCGACGGCAAGGGAGCCATCTTCGACCGGGCCGACCGGGTGGCGGTCGCCTACAGCGAGGCCCTGGACGCCCCGGGTGGGCCGGGGCTCGCGCTGCGGGCCCAGCACGCCCTGTTCGACCGGTTGGTCTACCGCAAGCTGCGGGCCGCCCTCGGCGGGCGGTGCCGCACCGCGATCTCCGGTGGCGCGCCGCTGGGCACCCGGCTGGCGCACTTCTTCCGCGGCGTCGGGGTCACCGTCTACGAGGGGTACGGCCTCACCGAGACCTCCCCGGCGGTCTCGGTGAACCTGCAGCACGCGATCCGGATCGGCACGGTGGGCCGGCCGCTGCCCGGGGTGAGTGTGCGCATCGCCGACGACGGCGAGGTGCTGATCTCCGGCGACCTGGTGTTCCAGGGCTACTGGAACAACCCGGAGCAGACCGCCGAGGTGCTCACCGAGGACGGCTGGTTCCGCAGCGGCGACCTCGGCGGACTCGACGGCGACGGGTTCCTGCGCATCACCGGCCGCAAGAAGGAGCTGATCGTCACCGCCGGCGGCAAGAACGTCGCACCCGCCGTCCTGGAGGACCGGGTGCGGGCCCACCCCCTGGTCAGTCAGTGCGTGGCGATCGGTGACCGCAGGCCGTTCATCGCCGCGCTGATCACCATCGACGAGGAGGCCTGGCCGGGTTGGCTGGAACGCAACGGCCACCCGGCCGGGCGTACCGTGGCGCAGCTGTGCGACGACCCCGCGCTGCGGGCCGAGATCCAGCAGGCCGTTGACGACGCCAACCGGGCCGTCTCCGCCGCCGAGTCCATCCGACAGTTCCGCATCCTGAGCCAGGACTTCACCGAGTCCACCGGCGAGCTGACCCCGTCGCTGAAGGTGAAACGGGCCGTCGTGCTGACCAACCACGACGCCGCGATCACCGAGATCTACGGGAGCTGACTACCATCCGTCACGTGTCCGCACCGACGTCCGACGTGCCCCGCCCGCATCCACTCGCGGTGGTGGCCCGCCTGGTCATGCTCGCGCTCGTCGCGGTACTGACTCTGATCACCACCCGGGATCCCGCCGAATTGTGGTGGGTCGCGTTGTTGGCGGTCGCCGGCGTCCCGGCCGTCGTGGCACCCCGGCACCCGATCGTCGCCCCGGTCGGCCGGGTCGCCGAGGTGATCGTCGTCGGGCTGGCCACCAGCGAGGTGGCTGCGGCGGCGAACGCCCGTGGCGCGATCGGTGCCGGGCTGGGCGCGTCGGCGATGCTGCCGTACCTGTCGGTGCCGTTGACCGTGGCAGTGCTGCAGCGGCGGACCCGCCAGGCCGCCGGGCTGCTCGCCGTGGCCGCCGGCACGCTGGCCGTCTGCGGGCTGTTCACCGTGATCGACGGTGAGCGGCAGATCACCCAGCTGGGCTACGTGGCGGTCAGCACACAGTGGTTGATCTTGGCCAGCCTCGGCATCCTGGCCGCCGGCACCCTGCAACAGGTGATGCAGGCGCGCGGTGACACCAAGCCGGCACCGTACGCCGAGGCCACCCGGCTGCTCACCCAGCTGCGCAGCGTCGCCCGCCAACTGCCCGGTGCCACCCTCGACCCGGGCAGCATCTCCGAGCACCTGATCGAGGAGCTGCGCACGGTGGCGCCGACCGGGCGTACCGCCGTGTTGTCCGGCAGTGGCGGCGGCCGGCTGGTGGTCCTGGCCCAGGCCGGGCTGGAGCGGGTGGACTGGGAGACGACGCTGGACGCCGACTCCGCCATCGCCGACGCCTGGGCCAGCCAGTTGCCGCAGACGGCGGCCCGCTCGCAGGCCCGGTCGCACCCGGGTGGGGACGTCTCGGCGCTGGTGGTCCCGCTGGTGGCCGGGGTGCGGACGGTCGGCCTGGTGATCCTGGAGACGGACAGCGCCAACGCCTACCCGCCCCCGGTGGTGGCCCGGATCACCGCACTGACCCGGCCGGCGGCGCTGCGGCTGGAGGCGGCCCTGCTGTTCGACGAGGTCCGCTCGCTGGCCAC
Source organism: Solwaraspora sp. WMMA2056 (assembly GCF_030345095.1). Taxonomy (NCBI): domain Bacteria; kingdom Bacillati; phylum Actinomycetota; class Actinomycetes; order Micromonosporales; family Micromonosporaceae; genus Solwaraspora; species Solwaraspora sp. WMMA2056. The sequence goes on along the minus strand of NZ_CP128360.1, from coordinate 3,348,356 downwards.
CAACGAGGAGCGGCAGCGGCTGGCCCGGGAGATCCACGACGGGGTCGCCCAGGAGCTGGTCATGGTCGGCTACGGCATCGACAACGCGCTGGCCACGCTGCCGGACGGGGCCGACGAGACGGCCGATGACCTGCGGACGCTGCGCGGCGAGGTCACCCGGGTGATCACCGAACTACGGCTGAGCCTGTTCGAGCTGCGCAGCGAGGTCGACCGGCACGGCGGGTTGGCCGCCGCGATCGCCGAGTACGCCCGCACCGTCGGCTCGTCCGGCCGGCTACGGGTGCATCTGTCGCTCGACGAGTCCGGCGCCCGGCTGCCGGCGGCGACCGAGGCGGAACTGCTGCGGATCGCCCAGGAGGCGATTACCAATGCGCGCAAGCACGCTGGCGCGGCGAATCTCTGGGTCACCTGTGACATAGACCCCCCCTATGCGCAAATAGAAGTGTCGGATGACGGTCAGGGGATCGCTGACCAGCGTCCGGATGGCCGCTACGGTCTTGCGATCATGGCGGAGAGAGCGGAACGTATCCGGGGCCGGTTGGAGATCAGGCCACGACACCCGAGCGGAACGACCGTGGCGGTGGTGCTCGGAACCTCGCCCCGGCGCGATAGCGTGCGCGATAGCGTGACAGCATCAGAAGGGGAGTAGCCAGAGCATGACCACCAGCCCCACACCGACCACCCGGACCAAGGTCCTGCTTGTCGATGATCACGACCTCATCCGCAAGGGCCTGCGGCACGCATTCGAGCGGGACCGGCAGTTCGAGGTCGTCGGTGAGGCCGCGACGGCAGCGGAGGGCGTGCGCCAGGCCGGCGCGCTCCAGCCCGATGTCGTGATCATGGATTTGCGACTGCCGGACGGCAGCGGACTCGAAGCGACACGGGCGCTGCGCAAGTCGAGTTCCACGATGGGCATCGTGGTGCTCACCATGTACGCCGGTGACGACCAGCTGTTCGGGGCACTGGAGGCAGGTGCCAGTGCGTTCGTGCCGAAGACCGCGCCCGCGGACGAGGTCGTCGCGGCGGCACGGCACGCGGCCTCCTCCCCCAGCGCGTTCACCGCCGCCGACCTGGCCGAGGCGATGAAACGCCGGCTCGCCCCGTCGGGTCCGCAACTGTCGCCCCGCGAGGGCCAGGTGCTCCGGCTGCTCGCCGACGGAATGAGCGTCGCCGGCATCGCCAAGCAGCTGTTCGTCAGCGAGTCGACGGCGAAGACGCACATCTCCAAGCTGTACGAAAAGCTCGGGGCGGCCAACCGTGCCCAGGCGCTGATGACCGCGCTGCGGCTGGGCCTGTTGGAGGCCCCGGACGCGCCGAAGTTCTGACCCCGGTCACGTGGTGCCGGCGACGGGTGGGCCGGCCCACGTCACCAGGGGCACTTGGTCGAGCAACGATCGTCCCAGTTCGGGCGGTCTGGATACCGCGGCATCCAGCGGGCAGAATTACTACCGCTGCCAGCCAGGCATCAAACGCCGATCAAGGGACAAAGGGGCAGAAATGGATCGCCCGCACTGGGTATCGGAGGACATCGACGTCGAGCGACCGAGCGTCGCCCGGATGTACGACTACTACCTCGGTGGTTCGCACAATTTCGCCGTCGACCGGGCCGCCGCCCAGGCGATGATCGCCGCCGTTCCGGACGCGCCGCTGATGGCCCAGGCCAACCGCGCCTTCCTCCGGCGGGCCGTGCAGTTCCTCGTCGACGCCGGCATCCGCCAGTTCCTCGACATCGGATCGGGGATCCCGACCGTCGGCAACGTCCACGAGATCGCGCAGCGACTGGCGCCCGAGTCGCGGGTGGCCTACGTCGACGTCGACCCGATCGCGGTCGCCCACAGTCGAGAAATCCTCGCCGGCAACGATCAGACCACCATCCTGCAGGAGGACCTGCGCAACCCGGAACGGATCCTGCACGATCCACAGGTGCGCAAGCTGCTCGACTTCGACCAGCCGATCGCGGTGATGGTCGTCGCCGTACTGCACTTCGTGCCGGACTCCGACGACCCCGCCGGCATCCTGCACACAGTGCGCGACGCGCTCGCCCCCGGCAGCTACCTGGTCCTGTCCCAGGCCAGTGACGACGGCCGCAGCGACGCCGAGCGACGCGAGGCCGACCAGATCTACCGACGCACCGACAACCCGCTCAACGTCCGCTCCCGGGCAGCGTTGACCGGCCTGTTCGCCGGATTCGACCTGGTCGAACCCGGTGTCGTGTGGGTGCCGCAGTGGCGGCCGGAGACGCCGGACGCCGCCGAGGACGCCGAGCGCGCCGTCTTCATGGGCGGGGTGGGCCGGCTCAGTGGCTGAACAGCCGGATCCGCCGGGTGTCACCGCCGTGGCCCGTGCCTGGGCCAAGGCGGTGACGGGGACCAGTTACCTGCCGATGACGCAGGCGCAGCTGGAGGAGTTCCTCGCCGGTCTGACCCGCCGTCTCATGGCCGCACTGCGCGCCGAGCCGTTCAGCGTCCGGCCCGGTCACCAGGTCGGGGTCGAACTGGTCGCCGCCCACATCGCCTCGGCGGAAGGGCTCGGTCGTACCGTCGAGGTGCTCGACCTGCGGCTGCTGCGGGACCTCGACGTCGACCACCCCGACGGCCGCGACCGGATGGCACGGCTGCTCGGGGCCGTCACCACCGGGTACGCCCGGGCGCTACGCGACCGCACCCTCGACGAGCAGGAGACGATCCGCCGAGCTGCCCTGGTCGCCCGGGCACAGGCCGAGACGGCACTGCGCGACAGCGAGGCCCGCTACCGGCACCGCGCCACCCACGACCCGCTCACCGACCTGCCCAACCGCAGCCTGTTCACCCAGCGGCTGGACGCCGTCTTCGCCGCGCCGGGCGCGGCGACGCGCCGGCTCGGGGTGTGCTTCGTCGACCTGGACGGCTTCAAGGTCGTCAACGACACCCTCGGGCACCACATCGGCGACCTGCTGCTGACGTCGGTCGCCGACCGGCTGCGCCGCGGCGTCGGCGACCATCTGGTCGCGCGGATCGGCGGCGACGAGTTCGTCATCCTGGTGGCCGACACCACCTGCACCGACGACGCCCTCAAGGTCGCCGACGCGGCGTTGGCCGCGATCAACCAGCCGGTCGTCGTCGAGGGGCACGAGTTGCGGGTGACCGCGAGCATCGGCATCGTCGAGCGACCAGTGGCCGGCACCACCCCGAGCGAGGTGATGCGCGCCGCAGACGTGACGCTGCACTGGGCCAAGTCGGCCGGCAAGGGTCGGTGGGCGCTGTTCGACCCGGTCCGAAACGAGCAACAACTCGCCAGGTACGCCCTGTCCGCGGCCATGCCGGCGGCCCTGGACCGGGGCGAGTTCTTCCTCGACTACCAGCCGCTGGTCTCGCTGACCGGCGGCGCGCTGCTCGGCGTGGAAGCGCTGGTCCGCTGGCGGCACCCGGAGCTCGGAGTGCTCGGGCCGGACCAGTTCATCGCGCTGGCCGAGGACTCCGGGCTGATCATCCGACTCGGCGCGTGGGTCCTGGCACAGGCCTGCCGGGAGGCCCGCCGATGGCTGGATCACAGCCCCGGTGCCCCGTTCGTCAGCGTCAACCTGGCGGTCCGGCAGGTCAACGACCCGCACCTGGTGCAGTACGTCACCTCGGTACTGGCCGACACCCGGCTGCCCGCCGATCGACTGCAGTTGGAGATCACCGAAAGCACGTTGATGAGCACCGCCGACGGTCCGGTACGGACCCTGCGGGAGCTGGCCTCCCTGGGAGTCCGCATCGCCATCGACGACTTCGGCACCGGGTACTCCAACCTGTCGTACCTGCGGTCGCTGCCGGTGCAGGAGCTGAAACTGGCCGGCAAGTTCGTCGAAGGGCTACGGGTACCCTCCAGCAGCAACCAGACCGACGAGAGCATCCTGCTCACCCTGGTTCGTCTGGCACACACTCTGCAGCTGACCGTCACCGCCGAGGGCGTGGAGACCGCCGGGCAGGCGGAACGTCTGCGGGCGATCGGCTGCGACGCCGGGCAGGGCTGGCACTTCGGCCGGCCCGGCCCGCCGACCGGGATCACCGACCTGCTCGGCTGAGGCCGGGGCTGGGCGGCGCGGTCAGCCGGCCAGGAGCGAGGCCAACCGATCGGCCTGGGTGTCCCAGCGCCATTCACGCTCCACCCAGGCCCGGCCGGCGGCACCCATCCGACGGGCGAGGTCCCGGTCGCGCAGCAGCTCGGTGAGCCGGTCGGCGAGCTGGGCGGGATCGCGGCCGTCCACCACGTACCCGGTCTCGCCGTCGCGGACCGCGTCCGGCGCACCGCCGGAATCGCCGGCCACCACCGGCAGCCCGGTGGCCGACCCTTCCAGGTAGACGATGCCGAGCCCTTCCACGTCGAGGCCGCCCCGACGGGTGCGGCACGGCATCGCGTAGACGTCCCCGGCGGCGTAGTGGGCGGGCAGGTCCGCCCAGGGCACCGCGCCGGTGAAGACCACGTTGTCGCCGACCCCGGCCCGCGCGGCGAGTCGCGTCAGCCGGGCCCGGTCCGGGCCACCACCGACCACCAGCAGTGCCGCACCCGGCACCCGGCTGCGCACCGACGGCCAGGCCCGGATCAGGGCGTCCTGCCCTTTGCGGGGTACGAGCCGGGACACGCAGACGACCACCGGCCGGTCCGACAGCCGGTGGCGGCGGCGCACCGGCGTACCGTCGACCCCCGGATGGTAGGCGTCGGTGTCCACGCCGGGCGCGAGCCGACGCAGCTCGGTCAGCCCGCCCACCGCACGGTCGAGCCGGACCCTGGTGTACTCCCCCAGATAGGTCACCACATCGGCGGCCCGGGCGATCCGGCGCAGCATGGACCTGGCCCCGGGCAACGCGGCCCAGCCCACCTCGTGACCGTGGGTCAGAGCCACCACCCGGTGGATCCCGCCGCGTCGGCGCAGACCCTCGCCGAGCAGCCCGAGCGGCGCCGCCGCGCCGAACCAGACGGTGTCACAGCCCCGGGCCCGGGCCAGCGCGGCGGTCTCCCGAGCCACCGCCGGAGTGGGCAGCAGCATGCCGGTCGGATTGCGGACCACCTCGAACGGCTGCTCGGCGTCGAATTCGGCAGCCCCGGCGTGACTGGACGCGTAGACGACCACACTGGACGCCGGCTGACGCAACGCCAGGTTGTGCACGAACGACTGGATGCCGCCCGGTCGGGGCGGGAAATCGTTGGTGACCAGCAGGACCCGGTTCATCCGCCCGCCCCGTCGGCGGCGGCCGCCCGCGCTGCCGCCATCCGCTGCACCGTGGACGGGTGAGTGGCCGAGTAGAGGTACTCCCAACGCGGCGGATCCGGATCCGCCAGGTTGACCGCCGACAGCCGACGGTGCACCGCCTCGTACGCCGCCGGATCGCCGTGCAGCGTCAATGCGTGGGCGTCGGCCCGCTGCTCGATGCGGCGCGACACCAGCGCCTGCGCGGGTGTGGCCACCAGTCCGGCGACCGTGACCAGGGCCAGCAGCAACGCGACCGCACGCGGCTCGGCGATGCTGGCCGCGCCGGCGGCCCGCACCAGCGGGCCGACGCCGCCCAGCAGATAGATCCCGACCACCGCCGTGGCCGCGCCGAGGGCACCGAGTGTGGTGCCGGTGAGCACGTCGCGGTCCTTGGCGTGGCCGAGTTCGTGCGCCACCACGGCCGCGACCTCCACCGGCGGTGCCTCCCGCAGCAGGGTGTCGTAGACGACGATCCGCCGGGTCGGCCCGAACCCGGAGACGTAGGCGTTGACCGCCCGGGTCCGCCGGGACGCGTCGGCCACCAGCACGTCCCGGACCGGTACGCCGTCGCGCTCGGCCAAAGCCAGCAGCTCGACCCGCAACGGGCCGGGCGGCATCGGGGTGAACTTGTTGAACACCGGTTCGACCAGCACCGGCAGGATGAACGACATGAGCACCACCAGCCCGGCGGCACCGGCGGCGGCGAACGCCCACCACCAGCGCGGCGCGAGCCGGGTGATCGTGTAGAAGCCCAGTAGCGCGACGGCCGCGATCACCGCGCCGACGACGTACGACTTGACCAGGTCGACGGCCCAGCCGGACCAGCCCTGCGTGGCGAGGCCGTACTCGGTGAGGATCCGGTGCCGCCAGGCGGCGAACGGCAGGGTCAGCAGGTCGGCGAGCAGCACCACCGCCAGCCCGCCCAGCAGTGCCTGGGCCACCCAGTGGCCGCCGAAGGGCCGGCCGGCGAGCTCGACCAGTCGGGCGCCGATCGGGGTGAGCCCCAGCAGCAGCGCGACGACGAGGCCGGTCACCAGTGCCGCGTAGCGCGGGTGACGCAGGGCCGCACGGAACGCCCGGCCCCGCTCGACCTGGTCGGCGGGCAGGTCCCGCAGCGCGGCCAACTGCTCGGACCGGGGCACCGACGGCTGCTGCCAGGGCACCAGCACCGCCGCGGTCACCGCGATGGCCACCAGCAGCAGGACGAAGGCGAGCAGCGCCCAGGAACGAGGGGACATGTCCACAACCTCCCGGCAGCCGCTTGCCGGTCATCCTAGGCCGTGCGGGTCGCGGTGCCGGTGGCGACGCACTCAGGCGGCCCGTCTTCGCCGCCGTGGCCGCTGCTGACGGCCGCGGGCCGACCTCGGCGCCACGGCCAGCACCTCGACGTCGAAACCGGCGCGGGCCAGCGCCTCGATCGCGTAGCGCTCGCCGGCGTCGAGGGCACCCAGCTCGTCCGGTGTGTCGAGCAGTGCGCTGACCAGGCAGCCGTCACAGGCTGCGCCACGGGCCACCGTGCAGCTGCCGCAGTCGATGATCATCGTTGACCTCTCGTGTCGACGGACGTGGACGGTCGGCAGCGGTGGCCGGCCCCCGTGCCACGGATCGCCAACTGTCAGGCCGACCTGCCGACCCGACCACCGCAGTGACCCGACCACCGCCAGTGACATCGACGATAGGCAGCGGGTACGACATTTCCCGGCCGACGTTGTCGGTCCCCCTCGTAGCCTGTGCCGGTACGGCCGGATCGGCCGTCGTCCATCCAGTCGGACAGGAGCTCCCATGTCCAGCACGCCCACCGGTGAACGGGCCGATCTGCTCGCCACGATCCGCGCGCACCGGGCGTTCGTGCGGTTCACCACCAACGGTCTCGACGACGCGGCCGCCGCGACCCGCAGCACGGTCAGCGAGCTGACCATCGGCGGCATCGTCAAACATCTCGCCGCCACCGAGCGGAGCTGGATGGGCTTCGCCGTCGGCGGTGCGGTCGAAATGGAACGTCACCAGGTCGACTGGCTCGACCAGCACCGGATGCGGCCCGACGAGACCCTCGCCGGTCTGCTCGACCGGTACGCCGCCGTCGCCGCGCACACCGACGGGCTGATCGCCGAACTGCCCGACCTGGACACCGCGCATCCGCTGCCGCAGGCGCCCTGGTTCGAGCCCGGGGCGAGCTGGTCGGTCCGGCGGGTGGTGCTGCACCTGATCGCCGAGACCGCGCAGCACGTCGGGCACGCCGACATCATCCGCGAGGCGATCGACGGACAGCAGACGATGGGCTGACCGACGCGTCGGCCACCAGCTCCGGTCAGGAGCGGGCCAGCCGGCGCAGCAGGGAGTCGGCCCCCATCGGGTACGCACCGTGCCGGCGGACCCCGTCGGCCACCTCCCGGTCGGAGGAGACCACCACGATCGCCCGCCCCGACGGTTCGGCCCGGACCAGCCGACGGATCAGCTCGTCGGCGGTCTCGCCCTTGCGGGAGAACAGCACCCGCACCCCGCGTGGTGCCGGCGGCAGTCCGTGCATCCGCTCCGCGCCGTCGAAGACCACGGTCACCTCGTCACCGGTCTGGGCGGCGATCCCCCCCAGGCCGGTGATCAGGCGCTTACGCTGCTGCTCCAGCGGCATCTCACCGAACCCGCGTTTGGTCACGTTGTAACCGTCGACGATCAGGTGCGCCCGGGGCAGCGCGAGCAGGTCGTCGAGGCGGGCCGGGTCGTCGGTGTCCCGGGCGCGGGTGGTCGTGGCGGCCGCCGGCCGGTCGGTGAAGGTGTCCGCCACGTAGTCCGCCGGCAGCTTGTCGGCCGGATCGAGAGCCAGCTCCCGGCGCAGCCCCTGCGCGGCCTGGCCGATGGTCTCCAGCAGCAGCCACAGCCGGGCGTCGTCGACCGCCCGGTTCTCCTTGGCGAGCTGGCGGGCGGAGCCCGCCGACAGCTCCGCGTCGGCGAGCTTGGCCCGCAGCCGGCGCAGCTCGGCGTCGTGGTCGGCGGCGGCGCGCGCCGCCCGGCCTCGTTCGGTGGCGAGCAGTTCGGTGGCCCGCCGCTGCTGTGTCTGACTCTCCCGTAACGCGCGGGCCAGCAGCCGGGACTCCTCGCGTAGCTGGCCGAGCTCCTCGCGTACCCGGGCCAGTTCGTCGCGGAGCTTGTCCGCCTCGACCCGGGCGACGGTCCGGTCGTGTTCGGCCCGGTTGGCCCGCGCCTCGGCCTCGCGGATCGCCGCGGCCACGGCGGCGCTGTCGGCCTCCGCCCGTACCGCCGCTCCGGCCGCCGAGACCAGGTCCCGCCAGCCGGCGGGCCGCATCAGGTAGGCCAGCGCCGCGACCTCGACCGGGTCGGCCGCCCCCGGGGTGACCCCGGCGGCGATGGCCTCACCGAGCTCACCGGCGTCGGCCAGGGCCCGGGCGGCGGCCCGTTGGCGAAACGACGGATCGTTGGTGAGCTGGGCGGCGATCAGGCCCGCGCCGAAGCGGGCCCGCCGGTGCGGCGCGAACTTGGCGACCTTGCGCAGCGGAGCTGGCAGCTCGTCGGCCGGGATCTCCGGCAACGCGGCGGCGGCGAAGGCCACGATCCGGTTCCGTACCCCTTCCGGCAGGACCGGCTCAGGAGGCGGTACGGCGCCGTCCGAGGCTGCGGTGGTGGGCGAGTTCTGGGCGCCGGTCGTCGGCGCCGCCCCCTCGGGACGAGCGTCGGTCGGATCCGGTGCGGCCATGCACCCCAGTCTCCCACCGGTGGCCCGTCGCGTGCCCGACAGGAAGAATGATCTCTCTGGGTCGATCGGATCGTTACCAACGGTACGGATGGGGCCGGTGTGTCGTACCCGCGTCCTACGGTGTGCGCCGTGGTGACCCCCGAACCCGTTTCCCGTCCCGGTTACACCCAGGGCACCCTGGACGCCCTGCTGGGTGACCGGCACGCGGTACCGCTGCGGGACACCACGTTCGTGGTGCTCGACCTGGAGACCACCGGCGGCGCACCGGACGGCGGCGGGATCACCGAGGTCGGCGCGGTCAAGGTCCGTGGTGGCGAGGAGCTCGGGGTCTTCGCCACCCTGGTCAACCCCGGCCAGCCGATCCCCCCGTTCATCACCGTGCTGACCGGCATCACCCAGGCGATGCTCGTCCCCGCGCCGCCGATCGAGCAGGTGCTGCCGAGCCTGTTGGAGTTCCTCGCCGACGCCGTGCTGGTGGCGCACAACGCGCCGTACGACATCGGGTTCCTCAAGGCCGCCTGCGCCCGGCACGGGTACCGCTGGCCGGCGCCGACCGTGCTGGACACCGCCGCGCTGGCCCGGCGGGTGCTCAGCCGCGACGAGGTGCCCAACCGCAAGCTCGGCACCCTGGCCGGGTACTTCCGCGCCACCCACCAGCCCACCCACCGGGCCCTCGCCGACGCCCGGGCCACCGTCGACGTGCTGCACGGACTCATCGCCCGACTCGGCGGCCACCAGGTGACGACGATCGGCGACGCGGTCGAGTTCAGCCGGGCCGTCAGCGAGGTGCAGCGCCGCAAGCGGCACCTCGCCGACGGCCTGCCCCGCAGCCCCGGTGTCTACATCTTCCGGGCCGCCGACGACCGGCCGCTCTACGTCGGCACCTCCGGCGACATCGCCACCCGGGTCCGCAGCTACTTCACCGCCGCCGAGCGGCGCGCCCGGATGTCGGAGATGCTGGCGGCGGCGACCCGGGTGGAGGCCATCGAGTGCGCGCACCGGCTGGAGGCGGAGGTCCGCGAGCTACGGCTGATCGCGGCGCACGCACCGCCGTACAACCGTCGGTCGAAGTATCCGGAGCGGGCGGTCTGGCTCAAGCTGACCGACGAGCCCTACCCCCGGCTGTCCACCGTACGGTCGACGTCGCCGCAGGACACCGCGCTCGGGCCGTTCGCGTCCCGGCGGGCGGCGGAGCTGGCGGCGGCCGGCATCCACGACGCGCTGCCGCTGCGCCAGTGCACCCACCGGCTGTCCACCCGGACCCGTTTCCCGGCCTGCGCCCTGGCCGAGCTGGGCCGCTGTCCGGCCCCCTGCGAGCACCGGATCGACCCGGACGGGTACGCCGAGGCCGCCGTCGATCCGCTGCGGGCGGCGATCACCGCCGACCCGCAGGCGCTGGTGGACACCCTGCTCGCCCGGATCGACGGCCTTTCGGCGGCGCAGCGGTACGAGGAGGCGGCGGTGGTCCGTAGCCGACTCACCGCGCTGCTGCGGGCCACCCTGCGGATGCAGCGGTTGACCGCGCTGAGCGTGATCGCGGAGCTGGTCGCGGCCCGACGGGCCGCCGACGGTGGCTGGGAGCTGGCGATCGTGCGGCACGGCCGGCTCGCCGCTGCCGGAGTCTCGCCACCCCGGCAGCACCCACGGCACACCATCGACCTGCTGCGGGCGACCGCGGAGACCGTCCCACCCGGGCACGGGCCGACCCCCCGGGCCAGCGCCGAGGAGTCCGAACGGATTCTGTCCTGGTTGGAACCACCGCAGACCCGGCTGGTCAGCGTCACCGGCGGGTGGGCCTCGCCGGTACGCGGTGCCGGCCGGTTCCACCAGTTGCTGGTCAAGGCCGAGGAGGCCGCGCGGACGACAGGCAGCGGTTGACGGCACGGCAGCCGGCGGTTGACGGACGGGTCAAAGACTCGACCGATCGCCCACCCGCAAGTAGCCGATAGTACGACGCCCGCTCGCTTAGGCTGTTAGAGAAGTGCAGTCCTGTCAGCCAACGCCCGATTCGTGGCGTGCGGCCCCGGGCCGGGCGACCGGCCGGGGGCGGTGGGTGAGGAGGTGTCTCCGCGTGGACGTCGACGCCGGTCCCGGCGCCGCCATCGGACGTTTCCTGCCCACCGCGACACCGCTGTCGGCCCGACTGCGCGCCTGGCTGTCCTGGTCACCCGGCGCCCCTGACCCGGTCGCCGAGCTGATCCGCATCCACCGGTCGATCCACCCCTCGGCCGAGGCGGCCGTGCTGCGCCGCGGCTACCAGATCGCCGACAGCATGCACGCCGGGCAGTACCGCAAGAGCGGCGAGCCCTACATCACGCACCCACTGGCGGTCGCCGAGATCTGCGCCGGCCTGGGCATGGACACCACCACGCTGGTCGCCGCCCTGCTGCACGACACGGTCGAGGACACCACGTACGACCTGCCCACTCTCGCCGCGGACTTCGGCGACGAGGTCGCCCACCTGGTCGACGGGGTCACCAAGTTCGACAAGGCGTTCTACGGCAAGGCCGCCGAAGCCGAGACCATCCGCAAGATGATCATCGCGGCGGCCAAGGACGTCCGGGTCCTGGTCATCAAGCTCGCCGACCGGCTGCACAACATGCGGACCCTGGGGGTGCGCTCCCCTGCCTCCCGGGCCCGGATCGCCAAGGCCACCCTGGACGTGCTGGTGCCGCTGTGTGACCGGCTCGGTATCCAGAAGCTCAAACGCGAACTCGACGACATCGTCCTGTTCCACCTCGAGCCGGAGGCGTACCAGCGCATCGAGGAACACCTGGCCAACCGGCCGGGCTGGGCCGAGTACCTCGACGAGGTCTGCCGGCAGGCCCGGGTGGCGCTGCGCCAGGAGAAGGTGACCGCGAAGGTCGACCCGCGCCCACGGCACCGCTACTCGATCTGGAAGGACACCGTCTCCGGCGGCCACCAGGCACCGTTTGACCTGCCCCGCATCGAGGTCGTGGTGACCGGCCCGGACACCGACTGCTACGCCGCCCTCGGCGCGGTCCACTGCCGGTGGCGGCCGGTGCCGGGCAGGTTCAAGGACTTCATCGCCTCCCCCAAGAACAACCTCTACCGGTCGCTGCACACCACCGTCATCGGCCCCGGCGACCGCCCGGTGGAGGTGCTGATCCGGACCGAGACGATGCACCGCTCCGCCGAGTTCGGCATCGCCGCCCCATACCACTTCCCTACCCCGGGCCGCAGCAGCGCCGCGACCCGCGCCGACGAACTGGCCTGGCTGCGCCGGGCGCTGGACTGGTCACAAAAGACCACCGACGCCGACCAGTTCGTCCACTCGTTACGCTGCGATCTGGTCGACGCGCAGATCCAGGTGTTCGCCGAGGGCCGCCCGATCGTGCTGCCGGCCGGGTCGACCCCGGTGGACCTGGCGTACGAGTTGGACCCGGCGAAGGGCGCGCACTGTCTCGCCGTACGGATCAACGGTCGACTGGCACCGCTCGCCTCGGAACTGACCGACGGTGACGTCGTCGAGATCTTCACCGAGACCGACGACCCGACGGCCGGGCCCCGGCCGGACCCGCCCGGCCCACGCCGGGAATGGCTGGGCTTCGTCAAGTCGCCGCAGGCCCAGATGCAGATCAACCGGTGGTTCGCCGAGCACTCCGAGCCGGGCATCAGCATCGCCGACAAGGTCCGGCTCGGTCGCGCCACGGTAAGCCTGATCCTGCGCAAACACGACCGGGCCCTGTCCAACGACAAGCCGCTGCGCCAGCTCGCCGAGCGGCTGAACTATCCGGACATGGAGACCCTGCTGGTCGCCGTCGTGGACCGGAGCATCGCGCCGGAGGCGGTGGTCGACCAGCTGATCGAGATGGTCGACAAACCGAGCTGACCTGACCCGGCGGCGGCTACCGGCTACCTCTAGCCTGGTCCGTATGATCACCCGTCGATCGCCCGCGCGCGCACTGCTGTACGGCGTGTTCTACCGCCTGCCGCACCCGGTCCGTCGGCGCCTGGTACGGATGGCCGTACCCAAGTACATAGTCGGCGCGGTGACCCTGGTTACCGACTCCGAGGCGACCGGTCACGGGGCGGGCCGTCTGCTGCTGCTGCGCCAGCCACCGGGGCGCAGCTGGTCGCTGCCCGCCGGTCTGCTGCGTCGCCGGGAGGAGCCGATCGTCGGCGCGGCCCGGGAGCTCGCCGAGGAGACCGGTATCGAACTGCCGGCGCAGCAGCTGCGCCCGGCGTCACCGAACGCGGTGGTGCACGCCAAGGGATGGGTGGACGTCGTCTTCGAGGTCGCCGTGCCGGCGTCGCAAACCGAGCTCGTCGTCGACGGCGCCGAGGTCTACGAGGCCGCCTGGTACCGGCTCGACGCGCTGCCCCGGCTCAGCCCGGCGACCGCCCGGCTGTTGGCCTACTACGGCATGGGGCCGCTCGCCGAGCCGGCCGTGGACCCGGAGCCACGGTGACCGGGTCGCCGGCGGTCGACCCGGACCAGGTCTGCGCGCTCATCCTGGCCGCTGGCGAGGGCCAGCGACTGCGACCGCTGACCACGGTCCGACCGAAGGCGTTGTGCCCGGTCGGTAACGTACCGCTGTTGGACCGGGCACTGCGGCGGGTCGGGGCGCTCGGTTTCGTCGGCCCGGCCCGGGTCGCGGTGAACGCCTGCTACCTCGGCGAACAGGTCGTGGCGCACGTCGGCGACCGCGCCCACCTGTCCGTCGAACCCGGTTCGCCGCTGGGCACCTCCGGCGGCGTCGGCCGGCTCCGGAGCTGGATCGACGGCCGCGGCGTCCTGGTCGGCAACGCCGACGGGTACCTCGCCCGGCCGGACGCGCCGCCCGGAGCGGACATCGCGGCGCTGCTCGACGGCTGGGCCGGCGACACGGTACGGCTGCTCGGTCAACGGCTGACCGATCCCACCGAGACAGGCGGGTTCGCCGGTCACCGGTTCGCCGGCTTCTCCCTGCTGCCCTGGCGGTACGTCAGCCGGTTGTCCGCCGAGTTCGGCAACCTGGTCCGCACCGTGTGGCGGCCGGCGGAGGCGGCCGGCGAACTGGAGGTGGTCACCTTCGAGGGGACGTACCTGGACACCGGGACGCCGCGCGACTACCTGGCGGCCAACCTGCACGCGGCCGGGGGCGCCAGCTTGGTCGATCCGACGGCGACGGTCACCGGCGTGGTGGACCGGGCGGTGATCGGCGCGGGCGCCATGGTCCACGGCTCGGCGGTACGGTCGGTCGTGTGGCCGGACGCGCAGGTGGCCGCCGACGAACAGTTGACCGACGTCATCCGGCTCGGTGCCGACCTGACCGTCCCCGCCGGCTGACCCAGCCCCGGCCGGCACAACGGTACGGACCCCCGGTGCGGCCCGGGCGCGGGACGCCGCTCGGGACCGGCCGGTGGGTGGGCGACTAGCATCAGCGGCAGGGCGGGTGTCGCCCGCTGAGGGACGGAGGACCCGGTGATCACCGCGATCGTGCTGATCGACTGCGCAACGGATGCCATCCCCGAGGTCGCCGAGACGCTCGCTGACCTGCCCGGGGTGAGCGAGGTCTACTCGGTGGCCGGGCACGTCGACCTGATCGCCATCGTGCGGGTGCGCGAGTTCGACCAGGTCGCCGAGGTGATCGCCGGTCGGATCTCCAAGGTGCCCGGGGTGCTGAACACCGAGTCGCATCTGGCGTTCCGGGCCTACTCCCAGCACGACCTGGAGTCGGCGTTCGCGATCGGGCTGGCCGACGCGGACTGACCCGCCCCCCGGGCCGGCCAGCGGCCACCGCCTGACCACCCCCAGACCTACCCGTCGGTAACATATTCTCGTACGCTGGTCGGGTGACGGAATCCGGCCCGGCGCTCGCGTACCAGCAGGACCATCTCGATCGCGGCAGCGACCGCCTCGGCCTGCACCTCTACCCCGAGCCGGACGGGCGGCCCGACGCACCGGCCGTGGTGATCTGCCCGGCCATGGGAGTGCCGGCCCGCTACTACCGGCCACTGGCGGGCGCGCTGCGGGAAGCCGGACTCGCGGTGGTCGTCGTCGACCTGCGCGGCACCGGGTCGAGCACCCCGCCGGCCAGCCGCGCCTCCCGGTACCGGTACGCCGATCTCGTCGCCGACGTCGGCGCGGTCCTCGAGTCGCTGAAGTCCCGGCTCGACGGCCGGACCCGCGTGCTGCTCGGCCACTCCCTCGGCGGTCAGGCCGCGCTGCTGCACACCGCGCTCACCGACGGCGTCACCGTCGACGGCGTCGCGCTGGTCGCGGTCGGGCTGCCGTACTGGCGGGTCTACCCCGGCCGGACCGGGTACGGGGTGCTGCCGATGACCCAGACCGTGGCGCTCGCCACCGAACTGCTGGGGGTCTGGCCCGGCTGGGGCTTCGGCGGCCGGCAGGCCCGCGGAGTGATCCGGGACTGGGCCTACACCGCCCGCGTCGGCCGGCTGCCGCACATCGACGGAGTCGACCCGGCACCGGCACTGCGGCAGATGCGGACCCCGGTGCTCGCGGTGAGCATCGAGGACGACTGGCACACTCCGCCGCAGACCCTCGACCACCTCTGTGGGTTCCTCGACGCGGCCCCGGTCCGGCGGGAACACGTCACGGCAGCCGAGACGGGTCGCCGGATGGACCACTTCACCTGGGTACGTAGCCCGGTGCCGCTGGCCCGGCGGATCGCCGCGTTCACCGACGGGCTGCCCCGGTGACGGGCTACGCCCGCCGGAAACTGATCCGGCGGGCGTAGCGGGTCGTACTGTCGGCCCGATCGATCAGCGGCTGCCGCTGCTGATCTCTTCCCGGTCGTCCTGAGCGGCGGCGGTGACGCCAGCCGGCTCCTCGGCCGGGTCGAGCGGCACGTGCGGCGGAGGTGCCGCCTGCACCGGCTTCTCGATCGGGAAGAAGAAGCCCTTGACCGCCGGGCCGAGTGCCCCGAGCCGGTTCATCTTCTTCGGCACCACCCAGCCGACGTAGTCCAGCTTGCCGTGGCCGTGCTCGTCGGTCGGGCCGAGCGGCTGGTGCACCTCGACGAACCGGCCGTCCGGCAGCCGCCGGATGATGCCGGTCTCCACGCCGTGCGCCAGGACCTCCCGGTCGTGCTGCTGCAGACCGAGGCAGATCCGGTAGGTGACGTAGTAGGCCAGCGGTGGCAGCAGGATCAACCCGATCCGGCCGGCCCAGGTCATCGCGTTGAGGCTGACGTAGAACTTGTCGGCGAAGACGTCGTTGCCGCCGGAGATGGTCAGCACGATGAAGAAGGTGACGGCCATGGCGCCGACAGCGGTCCGGGCCGGAACGTCCCGGGGCCGCTGCAGCAGGTTGTGGCTGGCCTTGTCCTTGGTGTAGCGCGCTTCGAGGAACGGGTACGCCAGGGAGAGCATGACCAGGATGCCGGGGAGCACCACGGTCGGCCAGAACAGCGGCGGGATGACGTACCCGTCACCGATCGGGATGGTCAGTTCCCAGGCCGGCATCAGTCGGGTGCTGCCGTCGAGGAACATGACGTACCAGTCGGGCTGGCTCGCCGCCGACACGACGGCGGCCTCGTAGGGTCCGAACAGCCAGACCGGGTTGATCTGGAACACACCCGCCATCAGGGCGACCACCCCGAAGACGATCATGAAGAAGCCGCCCTGCTTGATGGCGTAGCGGGGGAACATCCGCTCGCCCACCACGTTGGTGTTGGTCCGCCCCGGCCCGGGCCACTGGGTGTGCTTCTGCTTGAAGACCAGGCCGAGATGGACGCTGATCAACGCCACCAGCAGGCCCGGGATGAGCAGCACGTGGGCGATGTAGAACCGGCTGATGATGATCGTCCCGGGGAACTCGCCACCGAAGATCGACGAGGTCACCCAGGAGCCGATCACCGGGATGGAGAGCATGATCGCCGAGGCGATCCGCAGGCCGGTGCCGGACAGCCCGTCGTCGGGCAGCGAGTAGCCGGTGAACCCGGCGAGGAAGCCGACCCAGAACAGCAGCGAGCCGACGATCCAGTTGGCCTCACGCGGCTTGCGGAACGCGCCGGTGAAGAAGACCCGCAGCATGTGGACCACGATCGAGGCCATGAACAGCAGCGCACCCCAGTGGTGCATCTGCCGCATGATCAGACCGCCCCGGACGTCGAACGAGATGTCCAGCGTCGAGGCGTACGCGGCCGACATGTGCGCCCCACGCAGCGGCGCGTAGCTGCCGTCGTAGATGACCTCCTCCATCGACGGGTCGAAGAAGAAGGTCAGGTAGACGCCGGTCAACAGGACGACCACGAACGAGAAGAGCGCGATCTCACCGAGCAGGAACGACCAGTGGTCCGGGAAGACCTTGTTCAGCAGCTTGCGTAGCGGAGTGGCCGCCTGGAACCGGTCGTCGATCTGCCCGGCGGCCTTGCCGGGCAGCGCCCGGGCATCGAACTTACGGCGTTTCATGGCCGCTCCCAGAAGTCGGGCCCGACGATCTCGGTGTAGTCGGAGGTGGCGACGAAGAAGCCCTCGTCGTCGACCGTGATGGGCAGCTGCGGCAGCCGACGACTGGCCGGTCCGAAGATCGGCTTGGCGTTGTCGGTGATCAGGAACTGCGACTGGTGGCACGGGCAGAGCAGCCGGTTGGTCTGCTGCTCGTACAGGCTCGCCGGGCAACCGGCGTGGGTGCAGATCTTCGAGTACGCGAGGTAGTTGCCCCACATGTAGTCGGACTTGCCCTCGGCCTCGTTGTTGTCCCGGGCGGTCTGCGCGTCGTCGGCCCGCAGGTGGATCAGCAGGGTCGGCGAGTCGGCGTACCGGTTGGTGTGCCCGCCGGGGATGCCGGGGAAGACGGTCATCTGGCCGCCGGCGCTGACGTCCTCGGGCCGGATCGGCGAGCCGTCCTCCCGGGTCAGCCGGACCAGTTCGGTCCCGCCGCCGGCGGTCTCGACCGGCGCCCACCCGGTGGTGGCCATCTGGTTGTTCTCGTGCGGGTTGCGGATCAGACCGCCGACCAGCGGCGCGGCTGCGACTGCGGCGACCGGTGCCAGGCCGGCCAGCAACGACACCCCGAGCAGCGGCCGACGCTTCACGCCGAGCTCGTCGGCCATGTAGGTCAGCGTGCTGCCGGTGATCTTGCGATCCTCGGCGCTGGACGGGCCGTCGTGGCGGTCCTGGATCGCGACCTCGTGCGGCAGCAGCTTCTTGCCCCAGGTGAGGATGCCGACACCGATGGCGAGCAGGGTCAACCCGAGGCTGATGCCGAGCAGCGGGGTGTAGTACTTGCTCATCCCGGTGCCGAGCTCGTACTCCCAGGGCCACCAGATGTAGACCACCAGGAAGCCGGTCGAGGCGAGCCCGGCGAACAGGAACAACGCGGCGACGAAGCGGCTGATCCGACGTTCCGCCCTGGTGCCGGGCACCGGGAACGGCGGCTCGTAGTGCACGATCTCGATGTCGTCGCGACGGGCACCCTCACGGAGCACGTCGAACGAGGTCAGCCGAGGGTCGTCCAGGCTCACCGGCTCGGGCTGCGCACGGTGCGCGGTGCTGGTCTCGATGCTCATGACTTCCCCGCAATCCACAGGCTCGCGAAGACCAACGCGGTGATGCCGACCAGGAAGACGGCGATGCCCTCGGTCACCGGGCCGTACCGGCCGAGGGTGGCCAGGCCACCCGGGTCCTGGTCGGCCTTGAGCCCGTCCTGGACGAAGGCGATGATGTCGCGCTTCTGCTCCGGGGTCAGCTGGTTGTCGCCGAAGACCGGCATGTTCTGCGGGCCGGTCAGCATCGCGGCGTAGATCTGCCGGTCGGTCGACGGGGCGAGGCTGGGGGCGTACTTGCCCGACGACAGGGCGCCGCCGCCGCCGCTGAAGGCGTGACACGAGGAGCAGTTGATCCGGTAGAGCTGGCCGCCGACGGCGATGTCACCGCCGTTGCGCAGCATCTCGCCGTCGGGCAACTGCGGCCCGCCGCCCAGCTCCTGGATGTACTGGCCGAGCTGGCGGATCTCCTCCTCGGTGTAGACCACCGGCTTGCGCTCGGCCTGGGCCTCCTGGCGGGCCATCGGCATCCGGCCCGAGCCCACCTGGAACTCCACCGACGCCGAGCCGACCCCGATCAGGCTGGGTCCGCGCCCCTCGACGCCCTGGGCGTTGCGGCCGTGGCAGGAGATGCAGCTCTGGTCGAACAGCGCCTTGCCGTCCTCGGCGGCCCGGGACAACTGCGGGGTGTCCTGCGCCTGCAGGCCCGGCGCGAACACGGTGTACACACCGCCGGCCAGGAACAGCGCGACGAGCAACCGGACCGCGGTGCCCACCCGGCGGCGGCCCCGGCCGCGTGGCGTGGCCCGCCCGCTGCGCAGCCGCGCGAGGAGACCGCGGGAGCGGTCGGCTCGCCGGTCGGCGGGGGTGTCAGATGTCATGGCCTGTAGTCCTTAACGGTTTTGCGACCTGTCTGAAGGTTGCGACACGGCGTCAGCACGGAGCGTGACCGCAAGTCGATCATTGCAGCCAGTAGATCATGAGGTAGAGGCCGATCCAGACCACGTCGACGAAGTGCCAGTAGTAGGACACGACGATCGCGGAGGTGGCCTGCGCCGGGGTGAAGCGGCCCATCGTGGAGCGGATCATGTAGATCAGGAAGGCGACCAGCCCGCCGGCCACGTGCAGCCCGTGGAAGCCGGTGGTGAGGTAGAACACCGAGCCGTACCCGTCGCCGTTGATCTTGATGCCGTGGTGGACCAGCTCGCGGTACTCGTTGATCTGCCCCAGCAGGAAGATCAGGCCCATCACGAAGGTGATGGTGAACCAGCGGCGCAGCGCGTGCACGTCACCCCGCTCCGCCGCGAACACCCCGATCTGGCAGGTGACCGAGGACGCCACCAGGATCGCGGTGAACACCGTCGCGTACGGGATGTTCAACGAGACGGTGTGCTTCTCCCACATGCTGTAGTCCGCCGCGCGGATGGAGAAGTACATCGCGAACAACGCCGCGAAGAACATGAGTTCGCTGGAGAGCCACACGATCGTCCCGACGCTGACCATGTTCGGTCGGGTCAGCGAGTGGATCCGGCTCTTGTCAATCGCTGGGGCCGCAGTCACGCGGTCATTATTGCTGCCGGTCAGCGCCCACGATCGGCGGGGTGGCAAACCCGACCCGGTAGCGGGCCGGATGAAGCCGACCGGCTGCGTTGACATAGCCTCGACGGCGTGGCAGAGGCCGAGCTGATCGTCGCCGTGGAGCCGTTCACCGTCTCCGCGTTGTTCACCGAGGTCCAGTTGAACAACTGGCTGGCGCTCGGGCTCGTGGTCGCCGCCGGGCTGTACCTCTACGGCGTCCACCGGCTGCGGCTGCGCGGGGACCGCTGGCCGGTGTCGCGGACCGTGCTGTTCATCGGCCCGGGTCTGGGCGGTATCGCGGCGGTCACGGTCAGTGGGCTGGGCGCGTACGACACCACCCTGCTGTCCGTGCACATGGTCCAGCACATGGTGCTGTCGATGATCGCGCCGATCTTCCTGGCCCTCGGCGCACCGGTCACCCTGGCGCTACGGACGCTCACCGGCGCACCCCGACGGCGGCTGCTCGCCGTCCTGCACAGCCGGTACGTACGGGTGGTCACGTTCCCGCTGGTCGCGTTCGGCCTGTTCGTCATCAACCCGTTTGTGCTGTATTTCACTGATCTGTACCGGTTGACCCTGGAGAGCACCCTCGCCCACGAGTTCGTCCACGCCCACTTCATCATGACCGGCTGCCTGTTCTTCTGGCCGCTGGTCGGGCTCGACCCGCTACCCGGCCGCTGGCCGTACCCGGCCCGGGCGCTGCTGATGGTGCTCTCCGTACCGTTCCACACCGTGCTCGGACTGACCGTCATGCAGAGCACCACCCTGTTCGGCGGCGACTGGTACCCGTCCCTCGGCCTGACCTGGGCCGACCCCTGGGCGGACCAGAAGGTGGCCGGCGGCGTCCTGTGGGCCGGTGGCGAGTTCGTCAGCGTCACCATGCTCGCCGTGCTCGTCGTGCAGTGGATGCGCCAGTCCGAGCGGGAGGCCCGGCGCGTTGACCGCGACCTCGACCGCCAGGAGGCCCGACTCAGCCGTGACCTCGAAGGCCGGGCAGTGCCGCAGGCCCCGGAGACGGTCGCCAGCGAGTGACGACGGTGGCCGCCGGGCCGGCCACCGGTACCGACCGCGACGGTGCCGGGCGGTACGATCGGCGCGCAGCTACGAGGTGGGAGTCGAGCGAGAAGATGACCGAACGCGTGCACACCGTCCTGCTCTACAGCGACGACCCGCAGGTGCGGGACCGGATGCGCCTGGCCGTCGGCACCCGACCCGCCAGCGACCTGACCGTCGAGTTCGTCGACGCCGCCAACTACGCCGAATGCATCCGGCTGGTCGACGAGTACGAGATCGACCTGCTGCTGCTCGACGGCGAGGCCACCCCCGGTGGCGGGCTCGGCATCGCCCGACAGATCAAGGACGACCGCGCCGACTCCCCGCCGACCTGCGTGGTGATCGCCCGGGCCGCCGACCGCTGGCTGGCCGCCTTCGCCGAGGTCGACGGCACCCTGATGCACCCGCTCGACCCGGTGACCACCGGGCAGACCGTCGCTGGCCTGCTCCGCCGGCGGGCCGGCAAGCTGCCGGCCGCCTGAGCCGCACCACCCACCCCCATCGCACCTGGGAGGCCCCCATGGGTGACCGGTCCTGGCCGAACCTGCTCCACACCCTGATCACGGGCGAGCAACTCCCCACCGCCGACACCAACTGGGCGATGGGCGAGATCATGGCGGGCTCCGCCACCCCCGCCCAGATCGCCGGGTTCGCCGTCGCGTTGCGCGCCAAGGGCGAGACCCCGGCGGAACTGGTCGGGCTGGTGGAGGCGATGCTCGCCAACGCCGTACCGGTCGGCCTGCCGGACGCGCTGCGCGCCGACGCGGTTGACGTGGTCGGCACCGGCGGCGACCGGGCACACACGGTGAACATCTCCACGATGGCCGCGCTCGTGGTGGCGGCCGCCGGCGCCCGGGTGGTCAAGCACGGTAACCGGGCCGCCTCCTCCTCCTGTGGCGCCGCCGACCTGCTGGAGCACTTCGGCATCCCACTGGATCTGGGCCCCGAGGGGGTCGCCCGGTGTGTCGCCGAGGCCGGCATCGCGTTCTGCTTCGCCGCCCGGTTCCACCCGGGGATGCGCCACACCGGCGTGACCCGGCGGGAGATCGGTGTGCCCACCGTGTTCAACTTCCTCGGTCCGCTGAGCAACCCGGCCCGGCCGAGGTCCGGTGCGATCGGTTGCTTCGACTCCCGGATGGCGCCGGTGATGGCCGAGGTGTTCGCCGCCCGGGGCGACACCGCGCTGGTGATGCGCGGCGACGACGGGCTCGACGAGCTGAGCACCGCCGCCCCGACCCGGGTCTGGTTCGCCGCCGACGGCCGGGTGCAGGCGATGGTCGTGGATGCCGCCGACGACCTCGGGGTGGCCCGCAGCGCCCCCGGTGACCTGCGTGGCGGGGATGTCCGCTTCAACGCCGAGGTGGCCCATCGGCTACTCGCCGGCGACACCGGCCCGGTCCGGGACGCGGTCCTGGTCAACGCGGCGGCCGCGCTCGCCGCGCACGCCGTACAGACCGGCGCGGCGTCGGCCGACACGCTGCTGCCCACGATGCGCGCCCAACTGGACCGTGCCGCGAAGGCGATCGACGACGGGGCGGCAGCGGCGTTGCTGGACCGCTGGGTGCAGGTCGCCCGGGCCGCCCGCGACGCCAGCGGGGACTGACCACGCACGGGACCACTGGGACCGATGAGCCTCCAGCGACATTTTCACAGCAAGTTACGTGGATATTCCCAGTAACGCCCCTTTTATCCACCAATCCAGTGACGTAGCGTAGTCGCTGACCGCAAGGACGCGGCGTCCACCGCTCCCTCCCCCCTTGAGGTCAGCGATGCTGCGGATCTTCCTTACCGCACTGATCGTCCTCGGCGCACTCTTCCTCGTTTCCCTGCTGGTCGCCTTCGGCTACGGCCTGCTCCGCCCCGAACGGGTCCGCCGCCGGGCCCGGACCGCCGACGCCGACCACCCCCGCTACGGCCCGGTACGCCACGACCAGGTCGCCGTCCTGATCGCCTGCCGCAACGGGGCCGGTACCATCGCCGCCGCGGTCACCGCCGCCCGCCGTACCGGGGCACCGGTCTTCGTCGTCTCCGACGCCTCGACCGACGACACCGCCCGGCAGGCCGCCGACGCCGGCGCCGAGGTGCTCGACCTGGCCACGAACGTCGGCAAACCGGCCGCGCTGCACGCCGGTTACCGCCACTTCCGGCTCGGTACGCGGTTCCGGGCGGTCGCGATCCTCGACGACGACGTGATCATCGCCGAGAACTTCGTCACCGAGACGTTGGCGACGATGACCGACCAGGTCGCGATCGCGGTCGGCCACAACGTCACCTGGTGGCCACGCGAGCACCGGTGGAACCCGTGGCTGGCCAAGCGGGCCTACAGCTACTGGAACTATCAACTCTTCCTGCGCCGGATCCAGAGCCACTTCAACGTGATGAACTGCATCTCCGGCTCCAACTCCCTGTACCGGGTGGAACTGCTCGACCGGGTCCTGCCGCAGCAGCCGCCGTACATCGTCGACGACACGTACTGGGTGTTGGAGACCCACCGTCGCGGGCTCGGCCGGGTCGTCTACGCCCCCCGCGCCACCGCGCTGCTGCAGGACCCGACCACGCTACGGGACTGGTACAAGCAGAACCTGCGGTGGCTCTGGGGCACCTTCCAGGGCATCCTCGGTCACCGGGTGGGCCGGCGGGTCAGCACCTTCGACTACGCGTACGTGCTGCTGATCCTGCACTGGGCGCTGTACGTGCTCGGTGCCCCGGTCACGCTGTGGGTCCTGGCCAGCGCCGGACCGGGCCTGGGCACCGGCCTGCTGCTGCTCGCCGCCGGGCAGGGCATCTGGGTGGCGTTGGTCGCCTGGCGGCTGCGCCACCCGCAACTGCTGCTCATGCTGCCGCTGATCATGGTCGCCGACCTGATCTACCGGGTGATCTTCGTCCACGCGGCGGTCAAGGCGGTACGGCAACCCACCGTCGACCGCTGTGTCTGGTCCTCACCGGAGCGGATCGGCACCCCCGCGACCGCATGAACCGCGCCCCTCGAAGGAGGTGAAAACATGTCCGCCAGCCAGGACCTTCCGGTCACCGGAGCGCCGGCCGCCGCCCTCGGGCTGATCGGTGCGCTCTCCCTCGCCATCGGTACGGCGCTGGTCACCGTCGCCCGCTGGGGTGCCGCCCTGCGTCGCCGCCGGGACCGGTGAACCAGTGTCGGTGTCAGTGCTCGGCGGTACGCCGGGTGCCCGTGTAGTACTCGAAGAGCAGGCCGGCCGCTGCCGCCGTCACCGACACCAGACCGAAGATGATCAGCCACCACTGCCAGAAGACCAGGCCGAGCCCGGCGATCGTGGCGGCCAGCGCCACCCCGAACGGCCAGTAGCTGCCGGGGCTGAAGAAGCCGACCTCACCGGCACCGTCGGCGACCTCGGCGTCCGGCCGGTCCTCGGGCCGCAGGTCGATGCGGCGCGACACGAACCAGAAGAACCCGCCGCACATCGTGCAGAGCAGGAACGACAGGATCAGCGCCACGGTGCCGATCCACTCGACGTGCCCCAACTGCCCGTACGTCCAGGCCGGGTAGACCCCGGACACGACGAGCAGGAACGCCGCGACGACGGCGAAGATCCGCCACTCGGTCTTCATTGCGGCTCCTCAGTTCCCCGCGCCCTGGGGGGCGCTCGCGTTGCCGAAGTTCTGCGCGTCCCGCTTGGTCTCGAACGGGAAGGTGGTGACCGCGTACGGCTCCTCCCCGATCGCCCGCAGCGCATCCTGGGTGGAGGCACCACCCTGCTTCTCGTCGAGGAACCGGTCGTACTGCTCCGGGCTGACCACCCGCAGTTCGAAGTTCATCATCGAGTGGTACGTGCCGCAGAGCTCGGCGCAGCGGCCGACGTAGGCACCGTTCTGCTGGATGGTCACCTCGAACTGGTTGCGGATGCTGCCCGGGAAGACGTCCCGCTTGAACAGCAGCTCCGGCACCCAGAACGAGTGGATCACGTCGGTGCTGGTCTCCTCGAACCGGACGGTCCGCTCGGAGGGGACCACCAGCACCGGGATGATGTCCGACGAACCGACCGTCGACGCGACCGTATTGGCGTCCTCGCCGACCCCGTCGCGATAGTTGAACTGCCAGTTCCACTTGAAGGCGACGACCTCGACGGTGACGTCCGGGTCCTCGCTGAGCCGGTCGACGTCGGTCTGCACCACGGCCGTGTAGTAGAACAGCACCGACACGACCAGGATCGGGGCGATGGTGTAGAGGAACTCCATCGGCATGTTGAACCGGGTCTGCACCGGCAGCTGGTCGCCCCGCTTGCGGTAGCGGATGATGCACCAGAAGATCAGGCCCCAGACGAACACACCGACGGCGAGCGCGGCGATGACCGACCCGATCCACAGGTCGTACATCTGGTTGGCCTGCGGGGTGATACCGCCCTGTGGCCAGCCGAAGCCGTCGAAGGCCGCGCCGACGTCACAGCCGGTGAGCAGGGTGAGCAGTGCGGCACCGCCGAGGCCCAGCCCGGCCACCCGCTGCGGCCGGCTGCGCCGACCGCGCCCCTGCCCGGCCCGCGCACGATCACCAGCGTCGGGCCGTACGCCCGTGCGCTGCGCTGCTGAATCCCTCGCGACCACCTGGTCCTGCCTCCCTGACGGCGTCACCGATGCCACCTGCGCGCCGGCGCGCGAGCACCGGGCACGTGTGGCGACATCAGCGACCAAAGGCGTCACCGACGGTCGCAGATTACTCGACCAGTCACGCCGAGATCGGCGAGGGGTCTTGATTGTCACCTGCCACGACTGCCGACGGTGGTCGAGGTAAGGCGTACCGTCGAGGGCTGTGAGCTATCTCGACGCAGCGACCGCCGCGCCGCTGCACCCGGTTGCCCGCGAGGCCCTGACGGCGGCGTTGGCCGACGGCTGGGCCGACCCGGCCCGGCTCTACTCCCAGGCCCGCCGGGCAGGTCAACTGCTGGACGCGGCCCGCGCGGCCACCGCCGAGACGCTGCGGGTCCGCGCCGACGAGATCTCGTTCACATCCAGCGGTACGGTCGCCGCGCACGCCGCCGTACTCGGCGGTCTCGCCGGGCGGCGCCGGGTCGGCCGGACCCTGGTGCACTCGGCGATCGAACACTCGGCGGTGCTGCACGCCGCGCGGCGCCACACCGACGCCGACGGCGAGGCGGTGTCCGTACCGGTGGACCGGCTCGGCCGGCTCGACCTGACCGAGTGGTCGGCGGCGGTGGCCCGGCCGGGTGTGGCGTTCGCCGCCCTGATCAGCGCCAGCCACGAGGTCGGCACCGTTCAGCCGGTCGCCGAGGCGGCGCGGGCCTGCGCCGCACACGGGGTGCCGTTGTACGTCGACGCAGCCCAGTCGGTGGGCCGGGTGCCGGTGCCCGACGGCTGGTCGGTGCTGTCGGCCAGCGCCCACAAGTGGGGCGGGTTGCCGGGCGTCGGGGTGCTGGCGGTCCGCAAGGGCACCCGCTGGGAGTCGCCCTACCCGGCCGACGAGCGCGAGTCCGGCCGTACCCCCGGGGTGCTGAACCTGCCGGCGGTGGTGGCGTCGGCGGCGGCCCTGCGCGCGGCGGCGGCCGAGGCCCACGCGCAGGCCGCCCGACTGTCGGCGCTGGTGGACCGGATCCGCGCGACGGTCGCCGCGACCGTGCCGGACGTGGAGGTGGTCGGCGACCCGACCGACCGGCTGCCGCACCTGGTCACCTTCTCCTGCCTGTACGTCGACGGCGAGGCACTGCTGCACGCGCTGGACCGGCGCGGGCACGCCGTCTCCTCCGGTTCGTCGTGTACCGCGTCGACGCTGCGCCCGTCGCACGTGCTGGAGGCGATGGGGGTGCTGTCGCACGGCAACGTCCGGGTCTCGCTGCACTCCGACACCACCGAGGCCGACGTGGACCGGTTCCTGGCCGACCTGCCGCAGGTGGTGGCCGACCTGCGGGCCGAGGCCGGAGTGGTCGGCCTGTGACCGACGACGACGCGGTGCTGCGGCCCTCAGGTGACGCGGCGGTGGAGACCATCGACTGCCTCGGTCAACGCTGCCCGCTGCCGGTGATCGCGCTGGCCCGGCGGCTGCCGCAGCTGCCGGTCGGGTCGGTGGTGCGGGTGCTGGCCGACGATCCGGCGGCTGCCCTGGACATCCCGGCCTGGTGCCGGATCCGCGGCCAGGAGTTCGTGGCCGCCTCGACCGTCGGCGGCTCCCCCGCCTTCGACATCCGCCGCACCCACTGACCAACGCCGGACCCACTGGCCAACGCCGGACCCACTGGCCTCCGCCGCACCCATTGGCCTCCGCCGGACTCACTGGCCGACGCCCGGGACACCTACTGCGACATGTCGGTATACCTGTAAGGAATAATTATTCCTTACAGGTATACCGCTGGGATCCGTACCTGGCCCGGGTCGGCGCGCTGGACCTTGGATCGGCGCGCTTGGCCTGGACCGGCGGCAGCTGCTCCGGGCCGGCGTCATGCGTGCGAGGATGGCGGGCGTGAGTGCGGAAAACGGGTGGAGCAAACTGCTGGAGTCCAACCCAGGGCACTCACAGTGGTACGTCGACCGGTTCCGGTCGCTGGCGCGCGACGGTGTCGACCTCGACGGTGAGGCACGGCTGGTCGACGCGATGCTGCCGCGTACCGCGCGGGTGCTCGACGCCGGCTGCGGACCCGGCCGGGTCGGCGCGGCGCTGGCCGCCGCCGGTCACGACGTCGTCGGCGTCGACCTGGACCCGGTGCTGATCGACGCCGCCCGCCACGACCATCCGGGCCCACGGTGGCTGGTCGGCGACCTGGCCGAGCTGGACCTGCCGGCGCAGGGCATCGCCGACGGCTTCGACGCGATCGTCAGCGCGGGCAACGTCATGACGTTCCTGGCACCGGACACCCGCCGCGAAGTGCTGCGCCGGCTCCGGCGTCACCTGCGCGACGGCGGCCGGATCGTGGTCGGGTTCGGCACCGACCGGGGTTACCCCGTCACCGAATTCCGCGCCGACGTACCGGCCGCCGGCCTGGCCGAGGATCTGCTGCTGGCCACCTGGGACCTGCGTCCGTACCGCGACGACTCCGATTTCCTGGTCGCGGTGCTGCGACCGACCTGACCCTCGAGCAGTCAGGTCAGCTCGCGACCATCGGGCGAGTCGACCCACACCAGTCGGACGTCGCGGAGCTTGCCGTACAGCCGCATCGCTCCTTTGATGCCGCTGAACGGATTGGGGAGACCGCCGTTGGTGGGCACGACCACGGCTTCGTCGTCAAACGCCAGACCCCATCCGAGCACCCGACTGTCCTCGCTGCCCTCGGTCTCCTCGCAGATAGCGAAGCGCGCCGGCGGCTCCCCGTGTAGGTCTTCCAGCAGCCCGCGCTGCTCGTCATCAAACCCAGACAACCATGGCCCTTCGTTCCCGTCCACTACACGCTCCCCTCCATCGGCGGCTAGACGTCTAGCGTAAGTAGTTGCCTCGAGATTGGCAATAGGCAATGATGACTGCATCGCTAGCGGAAGGCGGGAGTGATGAGCACACGGATGGACCCCTCGGCGCTGCGCTGGCTGATCGGCGCCGAGCTGAGTCGCTACCGGCGCGACGTGCCGATGTCGCTGAGCGAACTGTCCGCCGAGACGGGGATCGGCAAACCCAAGCTCGGGCACATGGAGACCGGCCGCTACCAGCAGTTCCCGGACGACATCGCCAAGGTGCTGCGGACCTGCGGCGCCGATCAGCCGACGATCGAGCGGCTCACCTCGCTGGCCGGCCGGTCGGATGCCAAGACCTGGTGGGCTCCCTGGGCGAACGTCGTGCCCGACTGGTTCCGGACCTACGTCGGGCTGGAAGGGCTGGCGGACGGCGCGTTCGTCTTCGAGTCGATGGTGATCCCCGGCCTGCTCCAGACCGAGGAGTACGCCCAGGCGCTCACCCTCGGCACCGGGTTCGTCCGGCCCGACCACGCTGAGCGGTTCGTGTCGTTCCGGCAGGCCAGAGCCCGCCGGCTCACCGACGACGAGCCGCTGACGCTGCACGCGGTGATCGGCGAGGCGGCGTTGCGGCTACGGGTCAACGGCGACGCCACCCGGCGCGCGCAACTACGGCACCTGGCCGACCTCGCCAGTCTGCCCCATGTCACCGTCCAGATCCTTCGGCCCGAGGACGGCCCGCATCCTGCTACGCCGCTCGGCAAGTTCGTGGTGCTGGACTTCGACCGGGTCCGGCCGATCGCCTACACCGAGCTGCTCGACGGGGCCATGTACATCCAGGACCCGGACGGAGTGCGCACTTATACGATGGTGGCGGACAACCTGCGTCAGGTCGCCCTCTCGCCCGCCGATTCCCGCGCGCTGATCCGGGAGCTGGCCGACGCGGCATAGCACCGGAGGCTGTCATGCCCACCCCCGACCTGGCCACCGCGCGCTGGTTCACCAGCAGCCGCAGCGCCAACAACGGCGACTGCGTCGAGTGCGCCGTACTGCCGGACGCTGTCGCGGTCCGCGACAGCAAGGACCGCACCGGGCCGACGCTGCTCTTCTCCGCTGACCAGTGGACCGCGTTCGTCACTCGATTGGCTGCTGATCATGTTGGCTGACCCGACAGCGACCGCCCCGACCTGCGCGACGCCCGAAGTGCCCGCGTAAGCAGGCCCCAAGGGCGGTTGCGGGGACCTGAAAGGACGGTGATGGCGACGGTCCCCGATCACGCTGTGCTCGACTGGGTCGCTGGAATGATCGGCGGCGACGCTACCGTCCGGGTGGTGCGCGGCCTGCGGGCAGGCGACAATCCGTGGCTGCTGCGGATCACGCAGCGCGGCCGGACCACCGAAGCGGTGCTCAAGACGGTCGACCCGGCGCGTCCCGCCCGGCTGTTCACCGAGATCGCCGCACTCCGGCTCGCTGAGGAACAGGGCGTAGCGGCACCGAGGATCATCGGATACGACACCGGCGACACAGGATCTGGGAGCGCCGCGCTCCTGCAGACCGTTGTGCCTGGTCGTAGTGCGATACCGATCGAGCCGACCGCCGCCCGGCTACGGGCCATGGGCGCGGTGGCAGGGGCCCTACGCACCATCGCCGTCGAGCCTTCGCCGCAGTTGCCGGTACGCACCCGACCGATCGCGGCGCGGGACTTCGCCCGGGAGCGGGCCGCCGGCACCGACCGTACGACCCCGCTGCTGCGCTACGCCGACGAGCGGATCCGGCGGCACCCGGTGCCGGTCGGCGATCTGGTACTGGTACACGGCGACCTGTGGCAGGGCAACCTGATGTGGACCGGCGACGCCGTCGCCGGGCTGATCGACTGGGACATGGCCGGAGTCGGCGACAACGGCATCGACCTGTCCGCGCTGCGGCTGGACGCGGCGCTGATGTTCGGCGGGAACGCAGCAGACCAGGTTCTCGCCGGCTGGGCCGACGTCACCGGCGTACGCCCGCAGTCACTCGCCTACTGGGACGCGGTCGCAGCGCAGAACCTGCCCAGCGATCTGGCGCTGTCTCTCGCCACGATCCACGCCCAGGGCCGCGACGACCTGTCGGCGGCGACCCTCAACGCCCGCCGTGACGCCTTCCTCACCGCCGCGCTGAACCGGCTGGGATAGCTGGCCGATCAGGTTGAAGATCAATGTGAGCGCTATGGGTGTCAACCAGCGTGGATGAGACCCATGGCGCTCACATTGATCTTGGCGCTGACCCGCGACGGGCCGACGGCCGAGCTGCTACGTACGTCAGGCGGGCAGGAAGGGGCGGACGTCCTCGGCGGCGGCGTCGCCGTAGGAGTCGGCGAGACGCTTGAGGAAGATGTCCGGCTTGACGTCGTACTCCTGCGGGCCGGTGGTCTCCAGCACCAGCGCGGCGACCAGGCAGCCGACCTGCGCGGCCCGCTCCAGGCCGAGACCCCAGCCGAGCGCGGCGAAGAAACCGGCCCGGAACCCGTCACCGACACCGGTCGGGTCGTCGGCGACGACGTCGCGGGCCACCGGTACGTGGATCCGCTCGATGCCCCGGCCGGTGATCTCCACCCCGTCGGCGCCGAGCGTGGTGACCCGTACCGTCACCAGGTCGAGCAGCTGGTCGCCGCTGAGGCCGACCTTGCTCTCCAGCAGCGACCGCTCGTACTCGTTGGTCAGCAGATATTCTGCTCCGTCGATGAGCTGCCGGACATCCTCGCCGCTCATCCGGGCCAGCTGCTGCGACGGGTCGGCGGCGAACCGGTAGCCCCGGTCGCGGCACTCGGCCGAGTGGCGCAGCATCGCCGCCGGGTCGTTGGCGCTGACCAGCACCAGGTCGAGCCCACCGACCCGGGCGGCGACCGGAGCCAGCTCGATGTTGCGGGCCTCGCTCATCGCGCCGGCGTAGAAGGAGGCGATCTGGCACAGGTCGTCGTCGGTGGTGCAGACGAACCGGGCCGTGTGCGCCAACTCGCTGACGTGTACCGAGTCGCAGTCGACGCCGTGGCGTTCCAGCCAGGAGCGGTAGTCGGCGAAGTCGGCACCGACCGCACCGAGCAGGACCGGCCGCAGGCCGAGCTGGGCCATCCCGAAGGAGATGTTCGCCGCCACCCCGCCCCGGCGGACGACGAGGTCGTCGACGAGGAACGACAGGGAGACCTTGTCCAGCTGGTCGGCGATCAGCTGACCGGCGAACCGGCCCGGGAAGTGCATCAGGTGGTCGGTGGCGATCGAGCCGGTGACGGCGATCTTCATGAGGGCCCTCGTGTGTCGGGGGTATGAAAAACGTGCGTCGGCCAGCTTACCGGCACGGGGGCGATCAGAACCCGTACCAGTCTCAATTGAGCACGATCTCCCCACACGTGACCGTCCGGTGCCGGCGGACCGGCCCGGACGGTGACGCGACCGACGGGATCAGTGGAAGGAGTCGCCGCAGGCGCAGGAGTTCTGCGCGTTCGGGTTGTCGATCGTGAAGCCCTGGGCGTCGATCCGGTCGGCGAAGTCGATCTTCGCGCCGGCAAGGTACGGGGCGCTCATCCGGTCCACCACGACCTCGACGCCGCCGAAGTCACTGACGACGTCCCCGTCCAACGAGCGCTCGTCGAAGAACAGCTGGTACCGCAGGCCCGAGCAGCCACCCGGCTGGACGGCGACCCGCAGCCGCAGGTCGTCGCGGCCCTCCTGGTCGAGCAGGGCCTTGACCTTCTCGGCCGCCATGTCGGTGAGGACGATGGTGGTCGAGGCGGCGGTCTCGGCCGTTTCGGACTGGGCTGATGTGCTCACGAGTTGGTCTCCCCTGCGACGGTGCGTATTCGTCCGTATCAGGTAACGCTAACCGCCCCGGCGGCGATTCCCAATCCGGCACCGACAATCTGTCCGTGACGAGCCACCAGTGTCACGCTCCTCATGACCGGACGGCCGGTCAGCGGCTCCACTGACCGGCCAGCCGAGCGGCGATCCGGCGCAGCCCCTCGGCCGGGCGGGCCAGCGCCTGCTCCAGCCCGCCACCCGTCTCCCCCCCGAAGTGGTCGACCAGGGCGTACGTCTCGGTGACCCCGGCCGCGGCGGCCTCCCGTCGGCCGGTGGCAACCTGGCCGGCCAGCACCACGCAGGGCAGTCCCCGGTCCCGGGCGGCACCGGCCACCCCCGCGACCACCTTGCCGCGCAGCGACTGGTGGTCGAACGACCCTTCGCCGGTGACCACCAGATCCGCCGCGTCCAGCGCGGCGTCCAGCCCGATCAGCCCGGTGACCAGCGCGATGCCGGATTCGCAGCGGCCGCCGAGGGCGAGCAGGGCGGCCCCGAGGCCACCGGCGGCGCCGGCTCCGGGCAGCGCCGCCAGCTGCGGGGGGCAGCCGGGCAGGCCGGCGACCAGGACGCCGGCGAAGCGTTCCAGCGCGGCGTCGAGCAGCAGTACGTCGGCCCGGTCGGCGCCCTTCTGCGGCCCGTACACGTTGCTGGCCCCGTGCAGCCCGGTCAGCGGATTGTCGACGTCGGTCGCCGCGACCAGTTCGACGCCCCGCAGCCGGGGTACGCCGTCCAGGGACTCGGCGGCGGCGAGCGCCGCACCGCCGTACGGCAGGGCGTAGCCGGCAGCGTCCAGCGGGGTGACGCCGATCGCGGTGAGCATGCCGGCCCCAGCGTCGTTGGTGGCCGACCCGCCGAGCCCGACGACGACCCGACGGGCCCCGTGCTCGACCGCAGCGAGCAGCAGCACGCCCAGGCCGTACGAGGTGGTGTGTTTCGGGTCACGCTCGGTCGGGGTCAGCAGGTGCAGGCCGCACGCCTGGGCGCTCTCCACGTACGCGGTACGCCCGGCCGGGTCGTCGACCAGCAGGATCTCCCCGGCGACCGGCCGGCCCAGCGGGTCGACGGTGGGTACGGCGATCCGCCGCCCGCCGGTCGGCCCGGCCAGGGCGTCGACGAAGCCCGGTCCCCCGTCGGACAGCGGCAGCTCCACGAGTTCGTCGGTAGGTGCCCGGTCCCGCCAGCCGGCGGCGACGGCGGCCGCCACCTCGGGAGCGGTGAGGGTGCCGGCGAACTTGTCCGGACAGATCAGGACCCGCATGGTCTGGCAGTGTGGCAGGCCACACGCTGACTGGTCGCAGGCGGGCGGACCTGTGCGAGCATGGATCTCGTGACTTCGACGTGGGTTGAGCCGTCCAGCACCGCGACCGCCCTGTTGCTGCTCGGCCGGGGTGCCGATCCGGCGACCGAGCGCGGCGTGGAGTGTCCCGGTGACCTGCCGGCACCGAGCGACCCGGGCCTGGTCGCCCGAGCCACCGCCGCCAAGGCGGCGCTGGGTGACCGGGTCTTCGTCCTCGGGCACCACTACCAGCGTGACGAGGTGATCCAGTTCGCCGACGTGACCGGCGACTCGTTCAAGCTGGCCCGGGAGGCCGCCGCCCGGCCGTCGGCGGAGTTCATCGTGTTCTGCGGTGTGCACTTCATGGCCGAAAGCGCCGACATCTTGACCAACGACGCCCAGCGGGTGGTCCTGCCGGACCTGGCCGCCGGCTGTTCGATGGCGGACATGGCGGTGCTGGGTCAGGTGGAGACCGCCTGGGAGGCGCTGGCCGACGCGGGTGCGGCCGACTCGACGGTGCCGGTGACGTACATGAACTCGTCGGCGGACATCAAGGGTTTCGTCGGCCGAAACGGCGGGGTGGTCTGCACCTCGTCGAACGCCAAGCGGGCGCTGGACTGGGCGTTCGAGCGGGGCCAGCGGGTGCTGTTCCTGCCGGACCAGCATCTGGGCCGCAACACGGCAGTGCTGGAGATGGGGCTGGACGCCGACGACTGTGTGCTCTACGACCCGCACAAGCCCGGTGGTGGGCTGACCGCGCAGCAGTTGCGCGAGGCGAAGATGGTGCTGTGGCGGGGGCACTGCTCGGTGCACGGCCGGTTCACCCGCAGCAGCGTCGACGAGGTACGGATGCGGGTGCCCGGGGTCAATGTGCTGGTCCACCCGGAGTGCCGCTACGAGGTGGTCACCGCGGCCGATCAGGTCGGCTCGACGGAGTACATCATCCGGACCATCGAGGCGGCGCCGGCCGGTTCGGCGTGGGCGGTCGGCACCGAGCTGAACCTGGTCCGGCGGCTGGCGCTGGCCCACCCGGACAAGCAGGTCATGTTCCTGGACCGCGCGGTCTGCTACTGCTCGACGATGAACCGGATCGACCTGCCGCACCTGGTGTGGGCACTGGAAGAGCTCGTCGCCGGTCGGGTGCCGAACCAGATCACGGTCGAGGAGCGGACGGCACACTTCGCCCGGGTCGCCCTGGATCAGATGTTGGCGCTGCCCTGATCGGATGCGCGACACCACAATTCAGTCACCGTACGTAATGTAGAACCTACATTTACGTACCGTCGTTCCCGAATTCGTGCCAATCGCAGCGCTTGCGGGATCCCACTCTCATCACAGAGCGCTATGCTGCCCCAGGCGACGAACGGGCAACGCGGATCTTCGATGCCCGTGGTTTCGCCCACCGCCGGCCGGGACACATTTCTCCCCGCATCGCCGGGCAACCGCTCCACCCCATACGACGGCAGCATCGACGCGCTGGAGGTTTCGTTGACCGACGACGTCCTGATCGTGCATGGCGGCACTCCGCTGCACGGACAGATCCGGGTCCGAGGTGCCAAGAATCTCGTCTCCAAGGCGATGGTGGCCGCCCTGCTCGGTGACGAGCCGAGCCGGCTGTACGACGTACCGCGGATCCGCGACGTCGAGGTCGTGCGCGGTCTGCTCGAACTGCACGGAGTCAAGGTCAGCGACGGCGCCGAGGACGGCGAACTGCTGCTGGACCCGGCAAACGTGGAGAGCGCCTCGTTCGACCAGATCAACGTGCACGCCGGATCCAGCCGGATCCCGATCCTGTTCTGTGGTCCGCTGCTGCACCGGCTCGGCCACGCCTTCATCCCGGACCTCGGCGGCTGCCACATCGGCCCGCGCCCGATCGACTTCCACATGCAGGCGCTGCGCGAGTTCGGCGCGGTCGTCGAGAAGACCCCGCAGGGGCTGCACCTGACCGCCCCGAACGGGCTGCACGGCACCAAGTTCGAGCTGCCGTACCCGAGTGTCGGCGCCACCGAGCAGGTGCTGTTGACCGCGGTGCTCGCCGACGGCGTCACCGAGCTGCGCAACGCCGCCGTCGAGCCGGAGATCATCGACCTGATCTGCGTCATGCAGAAGATGGGCGCGATCATCAAGGTGCACACCGACCGGGTCATCGAGATCCACGGGGTGCCCCGGCTCGGCGGCTACTCGCACCGGCCGATCCCGGACCGGATCGAGGCGGCGAGCTGGGCGGCGGCGGCGCTGGCCACCGGCGGCGACGTCAACGTGCTCGGTGCCCAGCAGGCCGACATGATGACCTTCCTGAACGTCTTCCGCTCGGTCGGCGGCGCCTACGAGGTCACCGACGCCCGGCCGCCCCGGGTCGGCAGCACCGGCCAGGAGGGTGGCATCCGCTTCTGGCACCCCGGCAACGAGCTGCGGGCGGTCGCCCTCGAGACCGACGTGCACCCCGGATTCATGACCGACTGGCAGCAGCCGCTGGTCGTCGCGCTGACCCAGGCGCGGGGGCTGTCGATCGTCCACGAGACGGTGTACGAGCAGCGGCTGGGCTACACCGAGGCGCTCAACACGATGGGCGCGACGATCCAGGTCTACCGGGAGTGCCTGGGCGGTACCCCGTGCCGGTTCGGTCGGCGCAACTTCAAGCACTCGGCGGTCATCGCCGGCCCGAGCAAGCTGCACGCCGCGGACCTGGTCATCCCGGATCTGCGGGCCGGGTTCAGCCATCTGATCGCCGCACTCGCCGCCGAGGGCACCTCGCGGGTGTACGGCGTCGACCTGATCAACCGCGGGTACGAGGACTTCGAGGCGAAGTTGGCCGATCTCGGCGCCCACGTCGAACGCCCCTGAATCCCCAACGATCTTGCGCTTATCGAGAGACATTCACGACAAATCTTCTCGATAAGCGCAAGATCGTCGGAGCAGGGTGCCGGCCGTACGGGTGCGAGGTGCGGCTGACGCCCCTGGTTGGCTACCCTTCACGCGTGCCGTCGCTGTTTCGCCGCAAAGCCGCCGCCGATGTCGTGGAAGCCGACCGACCGGAGGACGACCTCCCCACGCCTGAGGAGTCCGGCTCGGACCGCCCCCGGGGCTACACGCCGAGCAAGAAGGAGCTCGGGGTGGTCACCCCGAAGCGTCCGGCCGCCGGCCGACGGCCGGCCGGGGACGCGAAGCCGCTGACCAAGCAGGAGGCCCGTGAGCAACGGCGGGCCCGGCGGGCGGCGATCTCCGAGGAGTTCCGGCGGGAGGGTGGCCCCCGCGACCGCGCCCCCGAACGGGGACTCGCCCGCGACGTGGTCGATTCCCGCCGTACCGTCGGCACCTGGTTCTTCGGTGGCGCGCTGCTGGTGCTGATCGGTTCGGGACCGACCATGCCGCCGGTGGTGCAGTTGGGCTCGAACCTGCTCTGGGTGACCCTGGCGCTGGCCGTCGTCGTCGACTCGGTGCTGATCTCCCGCCGGATCCGCAAGCTGGTCCGGCAACGGTTCCCGAAGTCGACGGAGCGGATGGGTGGCCTGTACTTCTACGCCATCATGCGGGCGATGACGTTCCGCCGGATGCGCACCCCGGTGCCCCGGGTGCAGCTCGGCGACAAGATCTGACGACGACCCGGTCCGCCGGGCACGGCCCGGCTCACGGCACGCCGAGCAGCCGCAGCACCGCCGTGGTCGCGGCGGCAGCCACCACCACCAGGATGAACGGCGCGCGTCGGCATGCCAGGACCACCCCGACCAGCACACCGACGGGGCGGGCGTAACCGGCGAATCCGGCGGACTCGGTCAGCGCGGCGGTCGCGGCGAGCGCCGCCAGCAGGGTCGCCGCCGCGATCGGCAGCAGCCGGCGCAGCGGGGCGGGCAGCGTCAGCCGGTCGGCCAGCAGGACGCCGGTCACCCGGAAGGCGTACGTGTCGACGGCCAGCGCCAGCACGACGGCGAGCACCGTCATCGGACCTCCTGCGGTGGGGCCGGGCGGCGACGGCGACCGGGTAGGGCGAGCGTCACCAGACCGACGAGGGCGAGCAGGACCGGCAGGCCGGCGGGCAGCACCGGGGTGGTGAGTACGGCGACACCGGCACCGACCAGCGCACACCGCCGTACGGTCGGTTCCCGCAGCGCCGGCAGCAGCAGGGCGAGCAGGCCGGCCGGGAATGCCGCATCCAGGCCCAGGTCGGCCGGGTCGGCGACGGTGGTGCCGAGCCAGACGCCGAGTACGGTGCCGACGTTCCAACAGAGAAAGATCGCTGGCGCGGTCAGCCAGAAGCTGCGGTGTCGCCGGGCCGGGTCGGGCTCGGCGAGCGTGAACGCGACCGCCTCGTCGGTGAGCAGGTGGCTGCCGACCAGCCGCTGCCACCAGCGCTCCCCGATGACCGGGGCGAGCGCGAGACCGAACGGCAGGTGCCTGGCGTTGAGCAGCAGGCCGGCGGCGACCGCCGCCACTGGGGCGCCGGCGGCGAGCAGGCCGACCGCCATGAACTGCGCCCCGCCGGCGAAGACCAGGACCGACATCGCCACGGCCAGCCAGCCGGGCAGGCCGGCGGCGGTGGCGATCGCGCCGAACGAGGCTCCGACGGCTCCCACCGCAGCCGCCACGGCGGCGATGTCGCGGAGCCGGGTCGGGCCCGCCACCGTTCAGTGATCCGGCTTCATGTTCGGGATGATGAACAGACCGCAACCCGTTCGTCAAACCGAACGCTATCGACCGATGGAGCGTACATGTCCTCCGAGACCTCCCACTGACGGCGATCCCGCACGCCGTACGCCGGGAACGGGACCGGGCCGGTCTGTCCCTGACCGAACTGGCCCGGCGGGCCGGCATCGCCAAGTCGACGCTGTCGCAACTCGAATCGGGCAGTGGCAATCCCAGCGTGGAGACCGTCTGGTCGCTCGCGGTCGCCCTCGGGATCCCGTTCAGCCGGCTCATCGAGCCGCCCAGCCCGGCGGTGCGGGTCGTCCGGGCCGGCGACGGGCCAGGACTACGCTCCGAACACTCCGACTTCGTCAGCACCCTGCTCTCGGCGGCGGCCGGCACGGTACGACGTGACCTGCACCTGGTCCGTGTCGAGCCCGGCACCGCGAGGGTCGCCACCGCACATCTGCCCGGCAGCGTGGAGCATCTGGTCGTAGCGACCGGACGGCTGCGTACCGGCCCCGTCGACCAGCTGGTCGACCTCGACGTCGGTGACTACGTGAGCTTCACCGCCGACCAGCCACACCTCTACCAGGCGATGACGGCCGGAACCTCCGCCGTGCTGATCATGGAGTACCGGTAGACCGACGACGACCGGAAATCCCACAGCGGAGAACACTGTTTCGATTCAGTCCGGGCGGTTCGGTAGCGTCGACCGAGCCTGCGCGGCTACCCTCCATCCGCAACCATGCTGCCACCGGGCCGGGGGACTCAATCGGGTTGCCACGGTTGCCGAGCGAGTATTGCGACGAGGTGACATCGCCGTGAGCGAGCCACGTGAACCGTTCACAGGGCTCCCGCCTGCCCGGCGACCGGTACGGACCACCGCAGCTCTCGACGGGGTGCGGGCGTGACCGAAGGCTACTTCGACCGCCGCTGGCAGTCCTGGCGTTGGGACGACGACGGTAACCCGGACGACGCTGATCGCGCCGGCGCGGACCGGACCGTCGCCGCCTGGGACGACGACGACCGGTGGGAGGCGATGCGTCGGGCCCGGGACCGTCGTCCCGAGGAGCCGACCTGGGTCACCGACCCCACCAACGAATGGGCTCCGCTGCCCGGTCAGCGCTACCCCGGCGACCCGTCGTCGCGCCGCCGCCCGCGCCGTGACCAGGACCCGCCGCCGCCACCACCGACGGCCGGCGTCGGCCGGGCGACCGTGTACCAGCCGGGCCCCGGCCGTGGTCGGCCGGGTGCCGAGGAGCAGCCCGAGGAGTACCGACGCCGGGAACCAGCCACCCGCCGTCACCCCGACGACGCTTTCCGTCAGCGACCGCACTCCGACGACGTCTTCCATCGGCGACCGCACCCCGACGATGTCTTCCATCAGCGCGGACCGGCCCCGGACCGGTACCGTGGCGCACCACCGCCGGACCGTGGCGCACCACCGCCGGACCGTGGCGCACCACCGCCGGACCAGGGGCAGCGACGGGGGCCAGCGGAGCCGTACACCGCCCGCCGGATCACCGAGCCGGGCCGACGCCCCGAGCCGCAGCCAGGTCGCGAGCCGCCCGCGCGCCCGCCGCACCCCGACGGCCAGCCGCAGCAGTGGGAAAGGCCACGGGAACGTCCAGCGGAGAGCCCACGGCGCGACGACCGTACCCGCAGCCAGCCGGACCCCCGCGCCGAGCAACCCTGGTGGCCGACCCGGCCCCCTGAGGCGGCCGGCCCGCCCGCGCGCCCTGAACCGGCCCGCCCACAGTCGGCCGAGGTCTACCGGGCGATGCCGGCGACCCCGCCACCGCCCGCCCGCCAGACCGCACCGCAGCGACCGTCGGTGCCGCCGCGCGATCAGCTGCCGCCGGCGGCACGGGCGGCCGCCCCGCCGACCGGGCGGGTCGACGGTCCTGAACGCCGCCCCACACCGCCGCCACCGCCGCACCGAACGACGCCGCCCCGCCCCCTGCCCACGGCGCCGGACCAGACCGGGGAGCAGCTGCCCATCCCGGTCTCCGCACCGGCCGGTCCGCCGCCGGAGTTCCGGGTCAGCACGGCCACCGGCGAGCATCCGCAGGTCCGACCGGTACGCCGGGAGCAGGCTGCGGACGCCACCTACGTCGTACGGGCCAAGCCCGAGCCCCGCCATGCTCCCCCGCCGTACATCGTGCGTGACCAGCCGGAACGCGAGGTGCCACCGTCAGCGGTGGTACGCCGTACCGCGCCGACAGCCACGCCGACGTCGGCCCCGCCCGCTGCCGAGGCACCCGTACCCGTGTCCCCGGCACCCCCCGCGCCGGTGTCGGCGGCACCGCCCGTGGCCGAGCAACCGGCACCGCCCGTGGCCGAGCAACCGGCACCGCCCGTGCCGGTGTCGGGGGCACCGGCGGATGGCGGCGCGGACGCCGACGACCGCGAACAGGTCGGGCACGAGCCGGCGCGACACCCGGTCGACGCCGACCTCGACGCCGCCGGCACGGCCGGAGCCGACGGACACCGGCCGGTCGATGGACACCGACAGGTCGAGGTCGAACAACCGCCGGGAGAGCCGCCGGCGGCGAGCCCGGACACGGTCCTGCCGGTCACCGGTACGGCGGCCGGGGCCGCCACCGCCCTCGGTGCGCCGACCATGCTGGCACCGCTGGTGCGCCCGGACGAACCGGCCGCCGCCGATGCCACCGACCAGACCCGACCGCCCACCGACCCGCCGGCACCGGCCGAACCCGCCCCGGCCGACCCGGAGCAGGTGCTGTCGGCGTACCGGTGGCGATTCCACCACGAGACCCTGCGGGAGCTGGTGGAGAATCCCGACGATCTGCGGGCGATCCGGGACCGGCTGACGGAGAAGATCGCCCCGGCGACCGACAACGCCACCCGGGCCCGGCTGCTGAGCCTGCGGGCGGTGGTCTCCCGCATCCTCGGCGACCTCGGCAAGGCGCTGGCCGACGCGAAGCTGGCGCTGGCCCACGCGGAAGCCACCGGTGAACTGCGGCGGATCGCGATCGCCCAGGCCCGGCTGGCGCACGTACTGCAGTGGCGTGGCGACTTCGCCGAGGCGGACCGGTTGTTCGAGGAGGCCAACTCGGCCGAACTGCCCGACCGGTTGCGGGCCACCATGCACGAACACGCCGGCCGGTCCTGCTACGACCAGGGCCGCTACATGGAGGCGTGCAACCATTTCGAACGGGCGTTGGAGCTGCGCAAGGTCGAGGACCCGGACCTCATCGCCCGCACCGAACTGGCGTTGGACGCGGTCTTCGCCAAGGTCGCCGAGAATGGCTGGGGGCCGTATCCACGCCAGCGTGACGAGATCCTCCAGCTGCACCGGGCGCCCCGGCCGACCTTCAGCGACCAGGCCCAGTGCTGGGGGTACGCCGACGCCGACGGTCAGCTGGTGATCGCCCCCGCCTTCGCCGACGTGCAGCCGTTCCACGAGGGTGTCGCCTGGGTACGCCGCCCCGAGTCCCGGTTCTGGGAGTTGATCGACGAGTCCGGAGCGGTCCGGATCGCCCAGGCCGCCGGGTACATCAGTGTCGGCTCGTACTCCGACGGGCTCGCCTGGGTGACCGCCGACGGCACCGGCAGCTGGATCGCGATCGACCGGGACAACACCGTGGTGATCGGGGCCGGGTTCGACGACGTGCGGCCGTTCCGTCGAGGTGTGGCGGTGGTCCGCCGGGGCGGCTGGGGCGCGGTCGACAAGACCGGCCGGCTGCTGCTGCCCACCCGGTACGGCGGATTCCCGACCGCCTTGACCGACGGCCGGTACATCGACGGATTCACCGACGAGGGCCTGGCGATCATCGACGCCGGCGGGCGCAAGGGGGTGGTCGACCGGTCCGGACGGGTGATCGTGCCGCCGGTACATCCGGCGATGGCGATCCATCCGGTGGCGTTCCTCGTCGCGGTACCCAGCGGCCGGTGGGGGGCGTTGGACCGACGCGGTGAGCCGCTCATCGACCCGGTGCATCCGAGCCGGACGGCCGTGATGGACGAGATCGACCGGCTGTTGGCGGACACCAAACCGGTGCTGTGACGTGCGTCGCCCGGTAACCGGACAACCGGTCCGCCGCCGGCACCGCGAGATCGATTTACCGCTGTACGCGAGGCAGAGCGTGCAGCCGGAACGCGAACCGACGACTAGGGTTGGGCCATGGAATTCCGACACCTAGGCCGCTCCGGCATGCTCGTCAGCGAGATCTCCTACGGAAACTGGATCACCCACGGATCGCAGGTGGAGGA
The DNA here is from genome assembly GCF_030345095.1 of Solwaraspora sp. WMMA2056. Taxonomy (NCBI): domain Bacteria; kingdom Bacillati; phylum Actinomycetota; class Actinomycetes; order Micromonosporales; family Micromonosporaceae; genus Solwaraspora; species Solwaraspora sp. WMMA2056. The sequence continues at coordinate 3,306,022 of NZ_CP128360.1, read as the reverse complement.
AGAGGCCGCCCACGCCTGCGTACGGGCCGCGCTGGACGTGGGCATCACCACCTTCGACACCGCGGACACGTACGCCGGCACCAAGGCCGAGGAGGTGCTCGGCCGGGCCCTGCGCGGTGAGCGGCGCGAAGGCCTGGAGATCCTCACCAAGGTCTTCTGGCCGACCGGCCCCGGCCCCAACGACCGGGGGCTGTCCCGCAAGCACATCATGGAGTCGATCAACGGCTCGCTGCGCCGGCTGCAGACCGACTACGTGGACCTTTACCAGGCGCACCGCTTCGACCACGCCACCCCGTTGGAGGAGACGATGGAGGCGTTCGCCGACGTCGTGCACTCCGGCAAGGCGCACTACATCGGGGTGTCGGAGTGGAACGCCTCGCAGATCCGGCAGGGCCACGCGCTGGCCCGCGAGCTGAAGATCCCGCTGGTGTCGAACCAGCCGCAGTACTCGATGCTGTGGCGGGTGATCGAGGCGGAGGTGGTGCCGGCCAGCGAGGAGCTCGGCCTCGGGCAGATCGTCTTCTCGCCGCTCGGTCAGGGGGTGCTGACCGGCAAGTACCAGCCGGGGCAGCCGCCACCGGCCGGTTCCCGGGCCACCGACCAGTCCGGCGGTGCCACGTTCATCTCCCGGTTCATGACCGACCAGACGCTGAGCACCGTGGCGCGGCTCAAGCCGCTGGCCGAGCAGGCCGGCCTGACGATGGCGCAGCTGGCCGTCGCCTGGGTGCTGCAGAACCCGAACGTCTCGTCGGCGATCATCGGTGCGACCCGCCCCGAGCAGGTGCGGGACAACGTCAAGGCCAGCGGCGTCCAGCTGGACAGCGGCCTGCTCAAGGCCATCGACGAGGTGCTGGACCCGATCGTCGAGCGGGACCCGGGCAAGACGGTGAGCCCGGCCAGTCGGCCGTGACGGTCCGGCAGTGACGTGGAGCGGGGCCGGGCGGGCCAGCAGGCCGGCCCGGCCCCGCTCCACGTCGACCACCGGGGCAGGAAGTCCCGGGGTCAGGTCACTGGGCGGCCGGCAGCAGGCTCATCCGGTACTCCGACCGGTCGTCCTCCAGCAGCTCGACGGAGGCGACTCCCGCCGCCGCCAGTTCCCGCCAGGTCTGGCCGATCCAGGACTCGGCGTCGGCCTGGGTGCCGAACGTCTCGGCAGGTCCCTGCGCGGGCTGGCCGTCCGCGTCCTCGTACCGCCAACTCCATGGCATCTCGCTGCTCCCCTCGGCGATGGACGCCCGTAAGCCTAGCCGCGACCGCTGACATGCGGCCGTACCGGTGATGTGGCCCCACGCCGTGACCGCCCGGCCGCCACCCGCCCGGCTGGTCGCGGTGAGGGGCGCGCGCCGTAAGGTACGGGCATGTCCGTTGACGGGTGGAAGTCCGTGCTGGTGCTCGGTGGAATCCGGTCCGGCAAGTCCGGGTACGCCGAGTCCCTGGTCGCCGACACACCGGCGGTGCGGTACGTGGCCACCGGTGCGGTGGACCCGGCCGACCCCGAGTGGCTCGCCCGGGTCGAGGCGCACCGGGACCGCCGGCCGTCGCGGTGGAGCACCGACGAGGTCGCCGGGCACCCGGCCCGCCTGATCGAGGTGATCGGTGCGGCACGGGCGGACGAGACACTGCTCGTCGACGACCTTGGCGGCTGGGTCACCGGGTTGCTCGACCCGGCACATCAGCCGGCCGACGATCGGGCCACCATCGACGAGCTGGCCGCTGCGGTCCGGACAAGCGCCGCGCGACTGGTGCTGGTCAGCCCCGAGGTCGGGTTGGCGTTGGTGCCGGCGACGCCGGTGGGACGGGCTTTCGCCGATGCGCTCGGGGTGACCAACCAGGCGGTGGCCGGGGTCTGCGACACGGTGGTCCTGGTCGTCGCCGGCCAGCCGGTGCGGATCCGGTCGGCCGCGCGGGTCGTCCCTGCCGGGACCGTCCCCGCCGCGACGGTCGAGAGGCCCGCTGACACACCCGCCGAGCCCGCCACCGTCGTCGCCGGGCCAGCCGAGCCCGCCACGGCCGCTCCCGGGCCAGCCGAGCCCGCCACGGCCGCTGCCGAGCCCGCCGCCACCCGTGCCACCCTCGCGCCGCCACCGATCACGCCGGGCATGACGCTGCCGATGCCGGCCGAACGGGTCCGCACCGCCGCTGTCGAACGCCTGGACACCCTGGACCAGCCCGGTGCCGGGTTCGGCGGGCTGGCACGGGTGATCGGCTTCGCCGCCGCCACCCAGGACACCCCGACGCCCCGACCGTGGCAATCCGTACGCGTGGTGCTGGTGCACGGCGACCACGACGGCGGGGTCGCCGCCGGTGACAGCCCGCAGGAGTCGGCCCGCCGCGCCGACCAGGCCCGCAGCGGCGACGGCGCACTCGCCCGGCTGGCCGCCGCCGCCGGCGCCGACGTCACGGTGGTGGACGCGCCGGTCGCCGGTCCGATCGAGGCCGGCCCGGCGCTGACCGCCGACGAGGTCGAGGCGGCGCTGACCGCCGGCTGGACCGTGGCCCGGCAGGCCGCCGACGCCGGAGTGTCGGCGATCCTGCTCGCCGCCTGCGGTGCCGGCGCGGCCGGTGCCGCCGCCGCCGTGCTCGCCGCCACGACGGGGGCGGAACCGGCGGCGGTCCTGGGCCGGGTCGTCGGACCCGGCGCCCGGATCGACGACGCCGCGTGGATGTCACGGTGCGCGGCGGTCCGCGACGCGCTGCACCGTACCCGCCGGGGCACCCGGGGCGCCCACGACGTGCTGGCCGAGTACGGCGGCGGCGACATCGCCCTGGCCACCGGGCTGCTGCTCGGCGCGACCGCGCACCGGATCCCGGTCCTGTTGGACGGGCCGGTCGGGGTGGCCGCCGCGCTGGTCAGCCGGGACCTGGCCGGTCAGGCGCGGCACTGGTGTCTGCTGCCCGACCACGGCCGGCATCCGACCATCCGGCACGCCGCCGACGTTCTCGGGCTGACCCCGGTCGTCGACCTGCGTCTCGATCTCGGCGAAGGCACCGGAGCGTTGGCCGCGCTGCCGCTACTGCGCAACGCGCTCACCCTCGCCGGTGACCTCAGCGGGCATCCAGGGGTCGGTGACGACGACGCCGACCTCGACGAGGATGGCGACAGCGGCGACGACACGTTCGAGGTCACCCCGTTCGTGGAGCCGGAACCGGCCGGTCCGGGGCCGACGGACGGCGTACCGACCCGGTGACCGACGGCCGGTCGGCCGGGGTGCCGCACCGGGTGGCCGCCGGGGTCCGGCTGGCTGTGACCACCTTCACCGTGTTGCCGATGCGGCCCGGACCGGTGGACCGGCCGACGGCCACGGTCGCGATGGCCGTCGCGCCGGTGCTCGGCCTCGGGCTGGGCGCAGGTCTCGGGCTGGCCCTGGTCGCGCTGTCGGCCGCCGGGCTTCCGGCACTGGTCGCGGCCACGGTGGTGACCGGGCTCGCCGCCGCGTCGACCCGGGGCCTGCACCTGGACGGACTCGCCGACACGGTCGACGCGCTCGGCTCGCACCGCCCACCCGCCGGCGCGTTGGAGATCATGCGCCGGCCGGACATCGGCCCCTTCGGGGTGGTCGCGCTGGTCGTGACGCTGCTGACGCAGACCGGTGTGCTCGCGGCCGTCGCGGTGGACCGCGGCTGGCCGGCGGTGCTGGCCACCGTCGCCACCGCCGTCGCGGCTGGCCGGCTCGCGGTGACCTGGGCCTGCCGGCACGGGGTGCCGGCGGCGCGGCCGGACGGGCTCGGCGCGCTGGTCGCCGGCACCCAGGGACGGTCGACCGTCGGGGCCGGGACGCTGCTGGTGCTGGCCGTCGCCACGTTCGCCGTACCCGGCCGGCCCTGGCAGGGGCCGCTGGCGGTACTCGCGGCACTGCTGGTGTGGCTGGTGCTGACGCGGCACCTGGTACGCCGGTTCGGCGGAATCACCGGTGACGGGCTCGGTGCCGGAGTGGAGATCACCACCACGGTCGGCTACCTGGGCATGGTGACCGGTGGGTAGTCCGGCCGTGGCCGGCGGCCCGGCGGAGTAGCGTTCACCTGTCCAGTTCCGCACCACACCAGCGACGTACGACCCCGGGGAGCGTTGATGGCCAGCTCGGACGACCTGTTGCTGCCGGTCCCGGTGCCGGAGTCACTCACCGCCACCTACCTGGTCCCGGTGCCCCCGGGCGCGACGGCACCACCGGCCCCGGCGGCCCTCGACCGGCTCGGGGACCGGCTGACCCCACCGGTGGGCGAGCTCGCCCGGCAACTGCTCGGCGGACCGCTGCTGAGCGTGCAGTCCCGGGCCGTCGACGAGCTGCCCGACCTGCCGTCGGAGCTGCTGGCCGCGTTCGGTGCCACCGGCGGGCAGCTGGCCCGGCTGCGCGACGCACAGCGGTGTCTCGTGGTGCAGGCCAGTTTCCGGCCCGGCTGGCCGCCGGCGCACGAGTGGGGCGCGCGGGCGGTCGCCGCAGCGCTGGCCGACGCGCTCCAGGTCGACCTGATCGACCTGTTCGGCCTGCAGTTTCTGACCCCGGCGGACGCGGTGCGGTCACTGCCTGACGCCGACGGCCGGATCCGGTTGGTCGACTGGGTCCTGGTCCCCTACTCCCCGGACGAGGGCGGACTCTGGTTCACCACCAAGGGGTTGCGCCGGTTCGGTCTGTTGGAGTTGCAGGCGCAGCAGGTGCCGTCCCGGTACGTCCGCGCCTGGGGCGCGATCATGACCGGGGTCGGCCGGCGGCTACTGCGGATCTGGACCGAGGCACTCAGCGAGCCGGAGCCGCCGGCGTTCGTCCAGTTGCCGGTGCACCTGCCGGTGACCGGACACGACATCGCGGTCGCGTACGGCAACCAGGACCGGCACGATTCGGCGGGCTCGGCGCTGCTGCGGATCGCCCTGGATCCGTCGACCGATCCCGACGCCGACTCGTTTCTCACGCTCGGGCCGCCGCAGCACGCCGACGAGCAGGACCCGGCAGCCTACTTCGCCCGGATCTGCGGCGAGCTGTTCGGTGCCGGCCAGCCCGAGATCCACTACGCACGTCCCAGCGACGCGATGGCCAGGGCGGTCGCGTCGGCCCGCCGTTCGCTCGGCGAGATCCGCGCCCGGTTCCTGGCCGACGCCCTGCCCGCCGGGGGCCGGCTGCTGATCAAGTACGGGCTGGCCGCCGCCGACGGTCACGAGTACGTCTGGGCGGGCGTCACCGGCTGGCCCAGCCCTGGTCGGATCGTCGCCGCCAGCACCGTCGACGCCGTCAGCGACCCGTCGGTACGGGTGGGCAGCCCGGTCGAGGTCGACGCCGCCGACGTGGTCGACTGGGCGCTGCTCGACGGCGCCCGGATGGTCGAGGGTGGTTGGACCGAGGCGGTGCTGGACTCCGGCGACGGCACCGGCGGCGTCGGCCGACGCTGACCGGCCCGACGCTGACCGGCCCAACCCTGACGGGCGACGGGTCAGCGTACCGACGAGGTGACGAACGGCGGCGTGACCACCTCCATCGGTGCCCGCCGCCCACGAACGTCGACCTGGACCTCGACCCCGGCGGCGCTCACCGCCGCCGTGTCCAGCAGCGCCAACCCGATACCGACCTTGCCGGTCGGGGAGAACGTGCCGCTGGTCACCTCACCGATCGGTACGTCGTCGCGCAGCACCGGCATTCCCGGCCGGGGGATCGCCCGCTGCGTCGCGCGCAGGCCCCACAGCAGCCGGGCCGGCCCGGCCTGCTTCTCCGCCAGCAGCGCCGCCCGGCCCCAGAACTGTGGCTTGCGCCAACCGACCGCCCAGCCCAGCCGCGCCTGGACCGGGGTGATCCCCACGGTCAGGTCCTGGCCGTGCAGGGCGTACCCCATCTCGGTGCGCAGCGTGTCGCGGGCGGCCAGGCCGCAGGCACGCACCGGCACCGGGGCGTCGGCCGCCAGTACCGCGTCCCACACCTGCCCGGCCTGCGCCACCGGCACCACCAGTTCGTAGCCGTGCTCACCGGTGTACCCGGTCCGGCAGACCACCACCTCGGCGCCGGCGAGCCGGCCGGTGACGAAACTCATGTACGCGTGCCCGGTCGGCAACCCCAGCCCGGCCAGCAGGTCGGCACTGGCTGGACCCTGCACCGCGAGAACGGCGTGGTCGGTGTGTTCGTCGGTGACGGCGATCCCGCCGGGGGCGGCGGCCCGCAGCCGGTCGACCACGGTGGCGGTGTTCGCCGCGTTGGGGATCAGGAAAACGTGGTCGTCGGCGTACCGGTAGGCGATGATGTCGTCGACGACACCGCCGGTGTCCTCGTCGCAGCAGAGGGTGTACTGGGCCGCCCCGGCCGTGATCCGGTCGAGGTCGTTGCTCAGGCACGCGTTGACGAAGGTGACCGCGTCCGGGCCGGTGATCCGGGCCTTGCCGAGGTGCGACACGTCGAACAGACCGACCGCGCCGCGGACCGACTCGTGCTCCCGCAGCACGCCACCACCGGCGTACTCCAGTGGCATCTGCCAGCCGCCGAACTCCGCGAACTTCGCGCCGAGGGCGACGTGCCGGTCATGCAGGGGTGACCGGCGCGGGGTGCCGCCGCCAGTCAAGGTCAGCTCGGTCATAGGTCGCAACTTACCGGCGGCCCCGGCGGTGGTTAGCATCGGCGGGACATCACCCCGTCCGGCGATCATGTGGCGCCGGAGACCGACCCGCCGGCCGCTCACAAAGCGGCCGGCCCTGCCGCCGGAGACGCCGAGTGACATCATCCACCACCACCCTGGACCTGGTCGACACCGATCCCGCCGAGCTGGCCGTCGACGCGCTCGTCATCGGCGTACACAGTCAGGACCGGTCCGACGCCGACCAGGGCGATCCTGCGGCGGGCCCCGCCCTGCTGCTGGCGACCGGGGCGGAGAGCATCGCCGTCGCCTTCGAGGGCCGGCTGACGCAGACCCTCGCGCTGCTCGGGGCGACCGGCGCGGCCGGTGAAGTGATCAAACTCGCCACGCTCGGCACCGTCGGTCCGCCGCTACTGGTCGCGGTCGGGCTCGGTCCGGAGCCGGCCGGGGCGGCGCCGGCCGCCGAGACGCTGCGGCGGGCGGCCGCGGCAGCGGTCCGGGCGCTCGCCGGCACCTCGCGGGTGGCCCTGGCCCTGCCGGTGCCCGACGACGCCGACGGGCCGGTGGCGTTGCGTGCGGTCGCCGAGGGTGCCCTGCTGGGCAGCTACCGGTTCGCCGGCTACAAGACGGGGCCGCAGCCGGGCAGGCGGGCCCCGGTGGCGTCGGTGGTGGTGCACGTGACGGACGCCGGCGACGCGGCGGCACAGGCCGAGGTGGCCCGGGCTAGGGCCGTGACGGCTGCCGTGGTCGCGTGCCGGGACTGGGTCAACGCCGCACCCAACGAGCTACGGCCTCCGCAGTTCGCCGATTCGGTCCGGGCGGCGGCCGACGCCGCCGGGCTCGCCGTGGAGGTCCTCGACGAGCAGGCACTGGCCGACGGCGGGTACGGCGGCATCCTGGCCGTCGGTGGTGGTTCCGCCGCCGCGCCCCGGCTGGTGGTGCTCTCCTACACGCCGCCGGGCGGTGCCGGGCCGGACGCGCCCCGGGTGGCGCTGGTCGGCAAGGGCATCACCTTCGACACCGGTGGAGTGTCGATCAAACCCGCCCAGGGCATGTGGGAGATGAAGTCGGACATGGCCGGCGCGGCGGCGGTCGGTGCGGCGATGCTGGCGATCGCGGCGCTGCGGCCCTCGGTCGCGGTCACCGCCTATCTGCCGATGGCGGAGAACATGCCTTCGGGTACGGCGTACCGGCCCGGCGACGTGGTCACCATGTTCGACGGCAAGCGGGTGGAGGTGCTCAACACCGATGCCGAGGGCCGCATGGTGCTCGCCGACGCGATGGCCCGGGCCTGCGCCGACGGTTGCGACTACCTGCTGGAGACGTCGACGCTGACCGGCGGTCAGGTGGTGGCGCTCGGCAAGCGGATCGCCGGGGTGATGGGCAGCACCGAGCTGTGCGAGCGGGTGCGGGCCGGCGGTGAGGTCACCGGTGAGCCGATGTGGCCGATGCCGCTGCCCGACGACGTCCGCAAGGGCATGGAGTCGGACGTCGCCGACATCTGCCAGGTGAACTCGTCGATGGACCGGGCCGGCCACATGCTGCAGGGCGGGGTGTTCCTGCGGGAGTTCGTCACCGACGGGGTGGCCTGGGCGCACCTGGACGTGGCCGGGCCGGCGTACCACTCCGGGGAGCCGACCGGTTACTGGAGCAAGGGTGGCACCGGTGTACCGGTGCGGACGCTGGTGCAGGTGGTGGAGGACATCGCGGCGAACGGCTGAGGGCGGGCGGGGCGCGGACCGGCGGGTCGGTCCGCGCCTTGCCGCGCTCAACCCCGCCTGCCGCGCTCAACCCCGGTCGGCGCGCCCGGCGCGTTTACGCCGCTCGTTGAAGTCGCGCATCCGCTGCGGGTAGCCGACCAGCGCCACGTCGTAGATCGGGATCGCCATCTTGTGGGCGAACCGGCGGGCGGCCTCGGGGCCGTCGACCCGGCGGCGGGTCCACTCGCCGTCGTGGGCGATGAGCATCACGGTCGTCTCGGTCACCGTGGTACGCGGCTCGATGAACGCCTCCACACCCCGGCGGCTGCGGATGAACTCCTCGAGATGGCCGAGGTCGGCACGGTTCGCCGGCCGTCCTCCCGGCGCCTGACTCGACTGCTTGCGCCGACGGAACCACGCCACCGGTGATCGCCTCCCCAACTGTCGTGCGGCCCCGGGGTCAGGTGCCGCGACACCGTCGGCGACCGATCGTGCACATCGACCGACACGGCAAGCCTACGTTGCGGCCACGTGTCCTTGGGCACCTCGTTGAGCGTTCAGACACTACAAGTGACAAGATGGCCGGGGAAAGTCTGCCCGTTCCATGGGACGACGAATGGGACGGCCCTCCTGTGCAGCGACGCGACCTGGGAGTGAACTGTGAGTGAGCCGAACGGCGGGACCTTCGACCTGGTCATCCTCGGCGGCGGTAGTGGCGGCTACGCGGCGGCCCTGCGGGCCGTACAGCTCGACCTGTCCGTAGCGCTGATCGAGAAGGACAAGGTCGGCGGCACCTGCCTGCACCGTGGCTGCATTCCCACGAAGGCGCTGCTGCACGCCGCCGAGGTGGCCGACACCGCGCGGGAGTCGGAGCAGTTCGGGGTCAAGGCCGACCTGGTCGGCATCGACATGGCCGGCGTGAACAGCTACAAGGACGGCGTGGTCGGGCGGCTGTACAAGGGCCTCCAGGGCATGATCAAGTCTTCGAAGATCACCTACGTGGCGGGCACCGGCCGGTTGGTCGGGCCGGACACCGTCGAGGTCGACGGGGCCCGGTACACCGGTCGCAACGTGATCCTGGCCACCGGCTCCTACTCCCGTACCCTGCCCGGCGTCGAGGTCGACGGCGAGCGGATCCTCACCAGTGAGCACGCCCTGGAGCTGGACCGGGTGCCGACATCGGCGATCGTGCTCGGCGGCGGGGTGATCGGGGTCGAGTTCGCCAGCGTCTGGCGCTCCTTCGGCGTGGACGTGACCATCGTCGAGGCGCTCCCCCGGCTGGTCGCGGCCGAGGACGAGGAGTCGTCGAAGGCGCTGGAGCGGGCGTTCCGCAAGCGTGGCATCGCCTTCAAGACCGGCAAGCCGTTCGAGAAGGTCGAACGCACCGAGTCCGGGGTCCGGGTGACCATCGCCGGTGGCGAGACCCTGGAGGCGGAGCTGCTGCTGGTCGCGGTCGGTCGCGGCCCGGTGACGGCCGACCTCGGGTACGAGCAGCAGGGTCTGAAGATGGACCGTGGCTTCGTGCCGACCGACGAGCGGCTGCGGACCAACCTGCCGAACGTCTACGCCGTCGGTGACATCGTGCCAGGGCTGCAGCTCGCCCACCGCGGGTTCCAGCAGGGCATCTTCGTCGCCGAGGAGATCGCCGGACGCAACCCGGCGGTCATCGACGAGAATGGCATTCCCCGGGTCACCTACTCGGACCCGGAGCTCGCGTCGGTCGGCCTGACCGAGGCGAAGGCCAAGGAGCAGTACGGGGCTGACAAGATCAAGACGTACAACTACAACCTCGGCGGCAACGGCAAGAGCCAGATCCTCAAGACCACCGGTTTCGTCAAGCTGGTCCGGGTCGTCGACGGCCCTGTCGTCGGCCTGCACCTGGTGGGCGCCCGGGTCGGCGAGCTGATCGGCGAGGCGCAGCTGATCTACAACTGGGAGGCCGACCCGGCCGACGTCGCACCACTGGTGCACGCCCACCCGACCCAGGGCGAGGCTCTCGGCGAGGCCCACCTGGCCCTGGCCGGCAAGCCGCTGCACGCCCACGCCTGACTAGAGGAGTCTTGTAGATATGCCGGTATCGGTCACCATGCCCCGGCTCGGCGAGAGCGTCACCGAGGGCACCGTCACCCGCTGGTTGAAGCAGGAAGGCGACCGGGTCGAGGTCGACGAGCCGCTGCTGGAGGTCTCCACCGACAAGGTCGACACCGAGATCCCCTCCCCCGCCGCCGGTGTGCTCAGCCGGATCGTGGTGAGTGAGGACGAGACCGCCGAGGTCGGCAGCGAACTGGCGGTCATCGCCGGGGAGGGTGAGAGCGACGGGCAGAGCGCGCCCGCGCCGGCCGCACAGGCCGCGGCTGAGCCCGAGCCCGAGCCCGAGCCGGCACCGCCGGCCGCGCCGTCGCAGCCGGAGCCGCAGGCCGCGTCGGCGCCCGCCGCACCGGCCAGCGGTGGCGACGCCACCCCGGTCAAGATGCCGGCACTGGGTGAGAGCGTCACCGAAGGTACGGTGACCCGCTGGCTCAAGCAGGTCGGCGACCCGGTGGAGGTCGACGAGCCGCTGCTGGAGGTCTCCACCGACAAGGTCGACACCGAGATCCCCTCCCCGGTCGCCGGCACCCTGCTGGAGATCAAGGTGGCCGAGGACGACACCGCCGACGTCGGTGCCGAGCTCGCCCGGATCGGCAGCCCGTCCGGTGCCGCCGCGCCGGCCGAGCAGCCGCCCGCCGCACCGCAGCCGCAGTCCGCGCCCGAGCCGGCACCGGCAGCCGCGCCAGCGGCCCAGGCCGCGCCCGAGCCGGCGGCCCAGGCAGGTGCCTCCTACGCCAGCCCGGCACCGGCGAACGAGACCGCCGCCCCGCCGGCACCGCAGACCCCGCCGGCACCCGCCGCCGAGTCGGCGAACGCCAGCGCCAACGGTGACGGCGGCGGTTACGTCACCCCGCTGGTGCGCAAGCTCGCCGCCGAGCAGGGCGTGAACCTGGCCGACGTACGGGGCACCGGCGTCGGTGGGCGGATCCGCAAACAGGACGTGCTGGCCGCCGCCGAGGCGGCCCGGGCGGCCGCAGCACAGCCGACGGCGCCGGCCGCAGCGCCGGCGGCCAAGCCGGAACCGAGCCCGCTGCGTGGCCGTACCGAGAAGATGACCCGCACGCGGACCGTCATCGCCAAGCGGATGTACGAGTCGCTGCAGACCTCGGCCCAGTTGACCACGGTCGTCGAGGTCGACGTCACCAAGATCGCCCGGCTGCGGGCCAAGGTGAAGGCCGACTTCCAGGCCAAGCACGGCGTGAAGCTGTCCTTCCTGCCGTTCTTCGCGCTCGCCGCGGTGGAGGCCCTGCGCACCTACCCGGTGGTCAACGCCTCGATCGACATGCAGGCCGGCACCATCACCTACCCGGAGGGTGAGCACCTGGGTATCGCCGTGGACACCGACCGTGGCCTGCTGGTCCCGGTGATCCGCGACGCCGGGGACCTCAACCTCGGTGGCCTGGCCCGGCGGATCGCCGACGTGGCCGAGCGGACCCGGACCAACAAGATCGGCCCGGACGAGCTGTCCGGGGCGACGTTCACCCTGACCAACACCGGCAGCCGGGGCGCGCTGTTCGACACCCCGATCGTCCCGTCGCCGCAGGCGGCGATCCTGGGCACCGGGGCGGTCGTCAAGCGGGCCGCCGTCGTCACCGACCCGGAGCTCGGTGAGGTGATCGCACCACGGTCGATGGTCTTCCTGGCGCTGTCCTACGACCACCGGCTGGTCGACGGCGCGGACGCCGCCCGTTTCCTCACGGCGGTCAAGGACCGGCTGGAGTCCGGCGCGTTCGAAGGTGAGCTGGGTCTGTCCTGAGCACCGTCTGATCCACCGTCATGCGCGAGGGCGCCGGCCAGTGTGGCCGGCGCCCTCCGCCGTACCGCTGCGGGCCTCGCCGTACCGCTGCGGGCCACGTCGGAAGCGGGGTGGTCGGCGACTGATCGCGCCTACCCGCATCCGCCGCCGGCCCGGTAGGCGAAGATGTCGGTATGCGCATCCTTTTGGCCGGCGCGTCCGGCTTCCTCGGCACCCGGCTCGCGGCCCGGCTGCGTGCCGACGGGCACGACACCGTCCAGCTGGTACGCCGGCCGGCGCGCGGCCCCGCGGAGGTCACCTGGTCGCCGTCGTCGGGGCAGCTCGACCCGGCGGCGTTCGACGGCGTCCGAGCGGTGGTCAACCTGGCCGGGGCCGGGGTGGGCGACAAGCGGTGGACCGACAGCTACAAGGCGTTGATCCGGTCCAGCCGGGTGGACAGCACCGGTACGCTCGCCACCGCCATCGCCGCGCTGCCGGCGACCGACCGGCCCGCGGTGCTGCTGAACTCCTCCGCTGTCGGCTGGTACGGCGACACCGGCGACCAGCCTGTCGAGGAGGACGCCCCGGCCGGTGAGGGTTTCCTGTCCGACGTGGCCCGGGTCTGGGAGGCGGCGACCCGACCGGCGGAGGACGCCGGGGTACGGGTGGTGCGGCTGCGGACCGGGTTGCCGCTGCACCGCGACGGCGGTCTACTCAAGCCGCAGTTGCTGCCGTTCCGGCTCGGGCTCGGCGGGAAGCTGGGTAGTGGCCGGCAGTGGGTGCCGTGGATCGCGATCCAGGACTGGCTGTCGGCGGTCGTCTTCCTGCTGGAGCGTGACGACGTCTCCGGACCGGTCAACGTGGTCGGGCCGAACCCGGTGACCAACGCCGCGTTCGGCACCGCGCTCGGCGCGGCGGTGCACCGACCGGCGATCATGCCGATCCCGGCGTTCGCGCTGCAGATCGCGCTGGGCGAGTTCGCGGTCGAGGCGCTGCGCAGCACCCGGGTGCTGCCCGGGGTGCTGACCGGGGCGGGCTTCACCTACCGGTACCCGCAGCTGGCGGGGGCGCTACAGGCCGCCCTGCACGACGACTGATCGGCCGCCGGCCAGTACGGGCAGCAGGTCGTCGCCGATGGCGGTGATCAGCTCGCCGGTGGCGGCCGGCCCGACGCCCTCGACCATCAGCAACTGCCGGTGCACGCCGGTCGCCGCCGCGCTGGCGGTCAGCGTCGCCGCGCAGTCGACGGCGTCGCCGATCGGGTGGATCCGCAGCAGGTGGTCGACGTAGGCGTCGAGGTCGCGGTGCGTCGGCGGCGAGCCGTCGATCCGCACGTACTCCCGGGTGGTGGCCAGCCACGGCGGCAGCTCCCGACGCAGCTGACGCAGCGCGGCCGCCCGGTTGTCGGCGAGCCCGACCAGGTGGACCGAGGCGTGCGGCACCGTCGCCGGGTCGTGGCCGTGGTCGGCGGCCACGTCGGCGTACCGGGCCAGCAGCGCGGCCTTGGCCGTGTCGTCGTCGTGGACGCCGAGCAGCAGGGGCAGCCCCCGGGCGGCGGCGAGGGTGACCGTCGCCGGTGACGTCGCGGCCACCCAGATCGGGACCGGCCGGGCCGGCCGGGGCACCACCGGCACCGTACGGAAGCGGAAGAACTCGTCGTCGGCGGTGACCGTCCTCGCCCCGGACAGCCAGCGTCGTAGCAGGTCCAGGGAGGTTTCGAAGCCCCGCTGGTAGCGGTCCAGCCCGGTGCCGAAGACCTCCAGGTCGACCCAGGGCCCGCCACGGGCGACACCGAGCCGGAACCGGCCGCCGGAGACCGTGTCCAGCAGGGCCGCCTCCTCGGCCAGCGCGACCGGGTGCCGGTTGGACAGTACGGCGGCGGCGGTGCCGACCGTGATCCGGTTGGTGGCGCCGAGCAGGTAGCCGGCCAGGGTGGTCGCCGACGGGCACTGCCCGTAGGTCAGGAAGTGGTGTTCGGCGAGCCACACGCCGCCGAGACCGGCTGCCTCGGCGGCGCGGGCGTAGCCGACGGTGGCCGGCAGTCCGTGGGCCGCCAGCAGGAAGAGGTCCACCGCGGGCGGTCGCGGGTCGCCGGCCACCGGCGAGGTGGTCGGATCAGCAGTCACGCAGCTCGGGTGACTGGTTGCGGATCTGCGCGACCGGGGAGATGAACCGCTGGTAGGTCTCGCCGCCGACGGCGGAGAGCTTGAAGGCGGCGACCCGGTGGCAGTTCTGGAAGGCCAGTTTGACGCCGAAGTGCCGCTCCAGGCCGCCCCGGATCGCGTCGCTGGCCAGGGCCCGCAGCAGCTGACCACGTTCGGCCTCGCTGGGCGGCGGCACCGCGTGGTCGGCAAACTCGGCCGTGGTGCCCTGGGCCTGGGCGGCCACCTCGGACACCACCGACCAGGCGTACGGCAGGGACTGGCGTACGCAGTCGACGAACTCGGCGTCGTCGATCTGGCCGGCTTCGGCCCGCTCCAGCAGAGCGGCGGGTACGTCGAGGGACATGCTTTCTCCTCACGCAGGCGGTCAGCGGACCAGGAGGTCTGGCCCGAGAACGAACTCCGGGTCGACCTGGCCGGCGAGGTCCTCGCCGACCCGGTCGTTGGCCCAGGCGGTGGCGTTGCGCAGGTGGAACTCCACCGCCTGCCGGGTGTAGCTGGCCCAGTCCTTCACACAAGCATCGACGGTCGTACGCATCGTGTCCAGTGCGTCACGGTTGGTTGGCTCCATCGCGGTGATCGGCTGGTGCCGACCGCGTTCGGCCGCCTTGACGAACGCCGACCGACCGATCCAGGTCAGCAGGTCGTCGCCGACGTGCTCGCGCAGGAAGTCCACGTCCGACTCGTCGTCGATCTTGTTGCCGACCACGTGCACCCGCACGCCGTAGTCGCGGGCGTAGCCGACGTACTGCCGGTAGACGCCGACGCTGCGCACGGTCGGTTCGCAGACCAGGAAGGTCGCGTCGAAGCGGGTGAACAGCCCGGAGGCGAAGGAGTCGGCACCGGCGGTCATGTCCACGACCACGTACTCGCCGGGTCCGTCGACCAGGTGGTTGAGCAGCAGTTCGACCGCGCCGACCTTGGAGTGGTAGCAGGCCACCCCGAGGTCGTCGGTGGCGAACGGCCCGGTGACCGCCAGCCGGATGCCGGCGACCTCGCGCACCAGCGCGTCGTAGATCGGGTTGGCCCCGACCACGGTGAGCAGCCGGGAGCCGCGTCCGGGCGGGGTGGTCTTGACCATGGCGGCCGCCGAGCTGATCCGGGGATTGTCCCCGCGTAGGTATTCCTTGATGTCGGCCATGTGGTCGCCGAGCGCCGGCAGCAGCACCGCCTCGTCGTCGCTGGCCCCGAGGGCGGCGGCGAGATGCTGGTTGATGTCGGCGTCGATGGCCAGCAACGGCGACGGCCCGCCGTCGACCCCGACCGCCGTAGCCGCCAGGTGGCGGGCGAACAGCGCCGCGAGGGTGGTCTTGCCACTGCCACCCTTACCGACAAAACAGATCTTCACCGCAGGTCTCCCAAACATCTCAACAGGTACGCTTACATTGGAAGTCATTTCCAATAACTTCGTCAAGTCCAGGTACGGCACGGGCGTGTCGGGCGAAATTGGTAATCTCCGCCGGTGCCGACCGCCCCGTCCCCGCTGCCCGACACCGCCGCGTCCGACCCGCCGGCGACCGGCCGCCGTGCCCGGCCGGTGCTGCCCCGGCTGACCGGTCGACGCGCCGACCTGGCCGTGGTGCTGGTCGCGCTGGCGCTGGCCGGCTGGGTCACCAGCGGCCTGTGGGCCGACCCGAACGACCGGGCGATCACCGTCAACTCCAGCGACCAGGCGCTGTTCGAATGGCTACTCGGCTACGGCGCGTACGCGCTCACCCACGGCGAGAACCCGCTGTTCACGTACCTGCTCAACGCCCCGGACGGGGTCAACCTCGCGGTCAACACCTCGATCACCGTGTACGCGGTGCTGTTCGCCCCGTTGACGTTCCTGATCGGGCCGCCGGCCACCTTCCTGGTGATCCTCACCCTGAACCTGGCCGGCACCGCCGTCGCCTGGTACTGGCTGCTGTCGCGGCTGCGCACCGGGCCCGACGGCACCGGGGCCACCGGCGCCGAGGCCACCGGCACCGGCGACACCGGTCCGCCGTTCGTGCCGTCCCGGCTGGCCGCCGCCGTCGGCGGGCTGTTCTGCGGCTTCGCCCCGGCGATGGTGTCGCACGCCAACGCCCACCTCAACTGGACCGCGGGCTGGCTGGTGCCGATCATCGTCTGGCGGGTGATCGCGCTGCGCGGTCGCCCGGGGGCGCGACCGTTGGCCGCTGGCGGCTGGGCCCGCAACGGTCTGATCCTCGGTGCCTGCGTCGCCGCCGCCTTCTCCATCGCCGCCGAGGGCCTGTTCTTCACCGCCCTGGCCTGCGGGGTCTTCCTCGGCCTGTGGGCGCTGGACCGCAGCCGCCGCGCCGAGGTCCGCGACGCGCTCCCCCGGCTGCTGCGCGGCCTGGCGGTCACCGCCGTGGTGGCGACCAGCCTGCTGGCGTACCCGCTGTATCTGCACTTCCTCGGGCCGCAGGTCTTCCACGGCACCGGCTTCGACGCCCGGATCCACAGCGAGGACCTCCTCGCCTACGGGGCGTTCCCGGAGCGGTCGCTGGCCGGGGTGGCCGGGCTGGGCACCTCCTTGGCCCCGAACGAGACCGAGGAGAACAGCTTCTTCGGCGTACCGCTGCTGGTGTTGACCCTCGCCTGCCTGGCGCTGCTCTGGCGGGCCGCCGACCCCGGCCGCCGGGCCACCCTGCGGGCCCTGGCCGGCACCGCCGCCGTCTTCGCCGTGCTCTCCCTCGGCCCCCGCCTGAAGATCGACGGCACGATCACCGACATCCCGTTGCCGTACGCCCCGTTGGCCGGCGCACCGGTGTTCAACGCCGCGCTGCCCGCCCGGTTGGCGATGGTCGTCACCCCGATCGTCGGCATCCTGCTGGCCCTGGCGCTGAGCCTGCTCCGGCAGCGGCGGGCGGCGGGCGCGGGCACCCCGCGCCGGTGGCGGCTGTGGACCGCCGGGTACGTCGTGGCGCTGCTGCCGGTGGTGCCGGTCAGCCTGCTCACCGTCGAACGCGAGCCGATCCCGCAGTTCATCACCAGCGGCCAGTGGCGCGACCACGTCAGCCCCGGTGGGGTGCTCGCCCCGGTCCCGTTCACCCTCGACGTGCTGCCCGACGGGCAGCGCTGGCAGGCGTACGCCTTCGCCGATCGGCAGGGTGAGTTCGCCATCCCGTCGGGCTTCTTCCTCGGTCCCGGCGGACCCGACGGCCGGGGCCGGATCGGACCGGTCCCCCGCGCCACCGACGCGCTGCTGCACGAGGTCGCCCGCACCGGCGTGGTGCCGCCGGTCACCGACGCCGACCGGGCCGCCGCCCGCGCCGACCTGCGCTACTGGAACACCGAGGTGGTGGTGCTCGCCGACCGGGTGCACGGGGCGAAGTTCCCGGTCGACGCCGACGCCCTGCTGACCGCGACCACCGAACTGCTCGGCCCGCCGCAGCGGGTCGCCGACGTCTGGCTCTGGCCGGCACCCGACGGCGGCTGGTGAGCCGAAGGCGGTCTGGTGAGCCGGGCCACGGATCGGCGCGACCGGCGGGTAACGCACTACGCTGGACGACGTGACCAGCACCGTGTCCCGTCTGCGAAGTGTCCGCGCCGGAGTCGTCGACTACGGCACCGCCTGGCAGGAGCAGCGCCGGCTGCACGCCGCAGTGGTGGCCGGCGAGGAGCCGGACACCGTGCTGCTGCTGGAGCACCCCAGCGTGTACACCGCCGGCAAGCGCACCGAACCGTGGGACCGCCCGGTCGACGGCACCCCGGTGGTCGACGTCGACCGGGGCGGCAAAATCACCTGGCACGGCCCCGGCCAACTGGTCGGCTACCCGATCGTCCGGCTGCCCGAGCCGATCGACGTGGTCGCCTACGTCCGCCGGGTCGAGCAGCTGCTGATCGACGTCTGTGCCGAGTTCGGGCTCGCCGCCACCCGACTCGACGGCCCGAACCACAGTGGAGTGTGGGTGCCCGCCGACGAGCGCGGTCCGGCCCGCAAGGTCGCCGCGATCGGCATCCGGGTCGCCCGGGGGGTCACCCAGCACGGGTTCGCCATCAACTGCGACCCGGACCTCACGGCGTACGACCGGATCGTGCCGTGCGGCCTGCGCGACGTCGGTGTCACCTCGCTCGCCGCCGAGCTGGGTCGACCGGTCACCGTCGCCGACGTCCTGCCGGTCGTCGAGCGGCACCTGCCGACCCTCGGGTGAGCGAGCTCACCGCCACGGTGGCGTGAGCGGGGTCGCCCACGCACGCCGGTCGACCCCGGCCGGCGTAGGCTGACAAGGGTGACCATTGCTCCGGAGGGACGACGTCTTCTGCGCCTGGAGGCCCGCAACGCCGAGACCCCGATCGAGCGGAAACCACCGTGGATCAAGGTCAAGGCGACGATGGGGCCGGAGTTCACCCAGCTGCGCGGGCTGGTGCAGCGGGAAGGGCTGCACACCGTCTGTCAGGAGGCCGGCTGCCCCAACATCTACGAATGTTGGGAGGACCGCGAGGCCACCTTCCTGATCGGTGGCGACCAGTGCACCCGCCGCTGCGACTTCTGCCAGATCGACACCGGTAAACCCGCCGAGTTCGACGCCGACGAGCCGCGCCGGGTCGGCGAGTCGGTCGCGGCGATGGGGCTGCGGTACGCGACGGTGACCGGGGTCGCCCGCGACGACCTGCCCGACGGCGGGGCCTGGCTGTACGCCGAGACCGTCCGACAGATCCATGCCCTGCAGCCCGGCTGCGGCGTCGAGTTGCTGATCCCCGACTTCAACGGCGACGACCGGCAGCTCGACGAGGTTTTCGCCGCCCGGCCGCAGGTGCTCGCCCACAACGTCGAGACGGTGCCCCGGATCTTCAAACGGATCCGTCCCGGCTTCCGCTACGACCGGTCCCTCGACGTGCTCACCCGGGCCCGCGCCGCCGGCCTGGTCACCAAGTCGAACCTGATCCTCGGCCTCGGCGAGGAGCGCGACGAGGTCTCCCAGGCGTTGCGGGACCTGCACGACGCCGGCTGCGAGCTGATCACCATCACCCAGTACCTGCGCCCCACCCCGCGCCACCACCCGGTGGTGCGGTGGGTCAAGCCGGAGGAGTTCGTCGAGCTGCGGGACGAGGCCGAGCAGATCGGCTTCGCCGGGGTGATGAGCGGCCCGCTGGTGCGCTCGTCGTACCGGGCGGGGCGGCTGTACCAACAGGCGTTGCGCCAACGCGAGGCACAGCCGACCGCCGGCTGAACCGACTCGCGTCCGGCAACTAGACTGCCTCGCATGGCGAAACCCCAGGAGAAGGTGTCGTTCGGCCAGCGGCTGAAGCAGATCGGCATGGTGTTCTCGTTCACCGCCAAGCGCGACAAGTGGTTCATGCCGCTGGCGGTGGCCGCCGTCGTGCTGCCGCTGGCGATCACCGTGCCGGTGGTGCTGGCCTGGGGTTGGATGTGGCTGCCGATCGGCATCCTGCTCGCCCTGCTCGCCCTGCTGATCGTGCTCAACCTGCGGTCGAACACGGCGATGATGAACGTCGCCGAAGGGCAGCCGGGTGCGGCTGCCTCGCTGTTGGAGAACATGCGGGGCGACTGGCGGGTGACGCCGGCGGTCAGCTCCACCACCCAGATGGACATGGTCCACCTGGTGATCGGCCGTCCCGGGGTGATCCTGCTCGCCGAGGGCAACCCGCAGCGGGTCCGTGGCCTGCTCGGCCAGGAGAAGCGCCGGCTGGCGAAGGTGATCGGCAGCGCCCCGTTGTACGACTACGTGATCGGCACCGACGAGGGTGAGTTGTCCATCCGGAAGATGCGGATGACGCTGGCCCGGCTGCCCCGCAACCTCACCGGCCGGGACGTCAACGCGCTCGACAAGCGGCTGTCCGCCTTGTCGGCCCGGCCGCAGCTGCCCAAGGGCGCCATTCCGAAGAACATGCGCCCGCCCAAGGGGGCGTTCCGGCAGAGCCGGGGGCGCTGACCACCTGATCAGGGGAGGATCCCGATGGGCCAGGGCGTGCACATGCAGGAGCTGCCGGGTATCGGCCGGCGCTACGACGTCGATCTCGGTTCCAGCAGTCAGCGGGTGTCGGTGGTCGTCCGCCGCGACGGCACCCGTGACCTGTACGTCTTCACCTCCCGCTCGGACGAGCCGACGGCCGTGCTGGAGTTGACCGAGGAGCAGGCCCGCAAGGTCGGCGCGTTGCTCGCCGGCACCTTCTTCGAGGCGTGAGTCCGGACCTTCATGCACGCTGACCTGATCGGTCTGGGCGCCCTGGTGCTCATCGCCGGGCTGCTCGCCCGGGGTGGCCGCCGGCTCGGACTGCCCACCGTCCCCTTCTTCATGCTCGCCGGGATCCTGCTCGGCCCCGCGACGCCCGGTCCGGTGCTGATCGAGCATCCCGAGGACCTGACTCTGCTCGCCGCACTCGGGTTGGTGCTGCTGCTGTTCAGCCTGGGTGTCGAGTTCCCCGTCGAGCAGGTCCTGGCCAGCGGCCGGCGGCTGTTCATCGCCGCCGGCAGCTACATCGGGATGAACGTCGGTGCCGGCCTGGGGCTCGGTTTCGCCCTGGGGTGGGGCACCGCCGAAGCCCTGGTGATCGGCGGGGCGCTGGGCATCTCGTCGTCGGCGATCGCCACCAAGCTGCTGATCGAGCTGCGCCGGCTGACCAACGCCGAGACCCCGGTGATCCTCGGCATCATCGTCATCGAGGACCTGTTCCTCGCCTTCTACCTGGCGTTGCTCACCCCGGTGCTGTCGCCGTCGGGGTCCGCCGCCGGGCTGGTCGTCGACATCGCGGTCAGCTTCGGCTACCTGCTGCTGTTGTTCGCGGTGGCCCGTTTCGGGGCCCGGCTGATCGGCCGGCTGATCGGTAGCCACGAGGACGAGATCCTGGTGATCCTGGTCGTCGGGCTGGTGCTGCTGGTCGCCGGGATCTCCGCCGAGGTCGGGGTCTCAGACGCGATCGGCGCGCTGATGATCGGCCTGGTCATTTCGCGGACCACCGTACGGGAGCGGGTCGAGCGGCTGACGCTGCCGCTACGGGACCTGTTCGCCGCGGTCTTCTTCGTCGCGTTCGGGCTGAGCATCGACGTCGGCGAGCTGGGTGCGGTGGCCGTTCCGGTGGCGGTCGCCGTACTGATCACGGTGGTCGTGAACGTGACGGCCGGGCTGGTGACGGCGGCACTGTTCGGGTTCAACCACCGGGGCGCGGCCAACGTCGGGCTCACCGTACTGGGCCGGGGTGAGTTCTCCCTGATCCTGGCCACGCTGGCGCTGGCGGCCGGGCTGGACGCCCGGCTCGGGCCGTTCATCGCCCTCTACGTGCTGGTACTCGCGGTGCTCAGTCCGCTGCTGGCGGCGCAGTCGCGCTACCTGGCCCGGGTGTTCCCCGACCGGCTGCTGCGCTCGCGCTGGCGGTACGTGCGGGAGGAGACGATGAGCACCGCCTGCCGCCACCTCGACCGGGTGGCGGTGACCGAGACCGACACCCGCGAGTGTGCGTACTGCGCGGAGACCGGCGACGACTGGGTACAGCTACGGATGTGCCTGACCTGTGGGGCGGTCCGCTGCTGCGACGATTCGGTGAACAAGCACGGCACGGCGCACTTCGCCGAGACCGGGCATCCGCTGATGCGCTCGTTGGAGCCGGGTGAGGACTGGTGGTACTGCTTCGAGGACCGGGTGCTGGTCCGCCAGCCGGCGGACCAGGGCGCCCGGTCCGGCTCAGCCCGCGACGGTGACGACGACGGAGCCGGCGGCGCGGTCGTGCAGGCCGCGCCGCCGCTCGTCCATGATCAACGGCGGGACCACCAGGGCGAGTAGCAGTCCGCGTAGCAGAGCCCGGGGTACGCCGATCCGACCGCCGTCGGCGTCGGACACGCACCGGATCCGGGCCAGCCACATTCCGGGCGTCTGGGCGAACAGGCCGAGGAAGATGCCGTACTCGGCGATCAGCACCACGACGGGCGGCCAACCGGACCGGGCCGGGTCGGCGAAGAGTCCCGAGATGAGCACACAGAGTAGCCAGTCAATCACCAGCGCCCCGGTACGCCGGAGCAGACTGGGCACCTGCCCGTCGCCGGCAGCCGGACCCCGGGCCGACCCACCGGCGGGCGTGTTTGCGCTTGCCGCCACGCTGTCCCCCCCTCGCGATACCCACGAACGGCCAGAGTAGTCGGGGCCATCTGCCGTATCCTGCGGGGGACGATTGGCCGGGATCACGCTCCGCACGTGACGTAACACGGCGGAAACATTAGAGACATGGTGGGGCAACCCCACGGCCATAGCGTCGCGACCAGCATAGCCATCAGTGCGACGTGCCAGGAGGACGTGTGTTCGCCAATCCCGAGGAACTACTGCGGTACCTCAAAGACGAGGGCGTGAAATTCGTCGACGTACGCTTCTGTGACCTGCCCGGCGTGATGCAGCACTTCAATCTGCCGGTCGAGTCCGTCGACGAGGACTTTTTCACCACCGGCCTCGCCTTCGACGGGTCTTCGATCCGTGGTTTCCAGGCGATCCACGAGTCGGACATGCTGCTGCTGCCGGATGTCGCCACCGCCTTCATCGACCCGTTCCGGATCGAGAAGACGCTGGCGTTGAACTTCTTCATCCACGACCCGTTCACCCGCGAGCCGTACTCCCGCGACCCGCGCAACGTGGCGAAGAAGGCCGAGTCGTACCTCGCGGCCAGCGGCATCGCCGACACCGCCTACTTCGGCCCCGAGGCGGAGTTCTACATCTTCGACTCGATCCGCCACGAGACCTCGGCGAACCAGGCGTACTACCACATCGACTCGATCGAGGGCGCCTGGAACACCGGCCGCGAGGAAGAGGGCGGCAACCGCGGCTACAAGACCCCGTACAAGGGTGGGTACTTCCCGGTGCCGCCGGTCGACCACTACGCCGATCTGCGCGACCAGATCGTCCGCAAGCTGATCGACACCGGCTTCACCGTGGAGCGCTCGCACCACGAGGTCGGCACCGCCGGTCAGGCCGAGATCAACTACAAGTTCTCCACCCTGCTGCACGCCGGTGACCAGCTGCAGCTGTTCAAGTACATCGTGAAGAACACCGCCTGGGCCGCCGGCAAGACCGCGACCTTCATGCCGAAGCCGCTGTTCGGCGACAACGGCTCGGGCATGCACACCCACCAGAGCCTCTGGCTCAACGGTGAGCCGCTGTTCTACGACGAGACCGGCTACGCCGGCCTGTCGGACACCGCCCGCTGGTACATCGGCGGTCTGCTGCACCACGCGCCGTCGCTGCTGGCCTTCACCAACCCGACGATCAACTCGTACCGTCGGCTGGTGCCGGGCTTCGAGGCGCCGGTCAACCTGGTGTACTCGCAGCGCAACCGCTCCGCCTGCACCCGGATCCCGGTCACCGGCAGCAACGCCAAGGCCAAGCGGGTCGAGTTCCGCGTGCCGGACCCGTCCGCCAACGTCTACCTGGCGTTCTCGGCCATGCTGATGGCCGGCCTAGACGGCATCAAGAGCAAGATCGAGCCGCCGGCGCCGATCGACAAGGACCTGTACGACCTGCCGCCGGAGGAGTGGGGCGACGTCAAGCAGGTGCCGGGCTCGCTGCCGGCCGTGCTCGACTCCCTGGAGGCCGACCACGACTTCCTGCTGGAGGGTGGCGTCTTCACGCCGGACCTGATCTCCACCTGGATCGACTGGAAGCGCGCCAACGAGGTCGACCCGGTCCGCCTGCGGCCGACCCCGCACGAGTTCGCCATGTACTACGACTGCTGATCCACCCAGCAACGGCCGGCGGGGCCGGGTGCGAGCGTGACGCTCGCACCCGGCCCCGCCGCCGTTTCCCCGCCACCCCTCCCCCGCGACCCCTCCCCGACGATCTTGCACTTATCGACGGACAATCCCGACAAATCTTCGCGATAACCGCAAGATCGTCGGGGAACGGGTGGCGGTGCGGACGACAAGGACGGCGAGTAGCCCGCACATCGCGACCGTACCGGGGGCCTTGGTCATCGCCGCGACTCCGGAGCCGTCGGGGAGTACCAGAAAACAGCTCACCGCCGCCGGCAGGAGGAACCACCGGGTGCGGTACGCGGCGGCGGCGAGCAGCGCCAGCGGCCACACCAGATACCACGGGTAGAACACCGGGGCGGCCACCACCGTCGCGGCCAGCGCGACTCCGGCCCCGTACACCGCCTGCCCCCGGTCACCCACCGGCAGATACCGTCCGTGGACACGGCTGACCGGACCACGCCACCGGGCCACCGGTCCGCTGCCCCGCCACACCCACCACCACAGGGCCACCAGGAACGCGGCGAGCAGCACCAGCGCCGACATCCGTACGACGCCCACCGCCTGCGGCGCGCCGCCGACCGGACGGGCAAGATAGTCGATCAGCAGACCGACGGCGGTCGGCGGAGATGTCCACTGTCGAGAGTCACCGCTGCGGGTCAGCCCGACCACCCAGCCCCACCCCGACCCGACCAGCAGCGACGTCGCCACGACCGCCGCCACGACCCCGGACAGCACCGCCGCACCGGCCCGCACCAGTGCGGCGGGGCGGCGCACGCCGCTGACCGCCAGCACCACCGCGAACGGCACCACGACCAGCGCGGTCACCTTCACCGCCACCGCGAGGCCCAGCAGCACCCCGGCGGCCACCGGCATCAGCGCCGCCGCACCGCGCCCCAGCGCCCCGCCGGCGGGCGGGTCACCGTCGGCGTCCGGTGGTACCGGCCGGGCGACGAGCAGCCACAGCCCGGCCACCAGCAGACCGACCATCAACGCGTCGTTGTGCGCCCCGGAGACCAGGTGCACCAGCACCACCGGGCAGCCCAGCGTCAGCCACAACGCCCGCCCGCCCGGCAGACCACAGCGCCGAGCCAGCGCGGGCAGGGTGAGCGCCACCAGCGCCAGACCGGCCACGGCCGCCGCCCGCAGGATCAGCACCGTGCCGGTCAGGCCCACGCCTGCGGCGGCGGCGAGTCCGGCCAGCCAGATGAATACCGGACCGTACGGTGCCGGGGTGTCGCGCCACAGCGGGGCGACCGCGTCGAGCCAGGGGCAGCCCTGCCCGGCGACGCCGGCGTACGGATCCCCACCGGTGTGGTACGTCCACCCCTGGCAGGCGTACGAGTAGATGTCCCGGCTGGCCAGCGGCGGAGCGAGCAGCAACGGCACCGCCCACAGCCCGACGGTGACCAGCGCCCAGCGCGCCGACGGCACCCCGTGCCGGGCCGACCACCACGCCCAGACCAGCGCGGCGGTGCCGGCGGCCCAGGCGAGCACGCTGAGCACTCCGCGACCGCTGGTGAACACCGCCCAGCCGGCGGCCGGCGGGTCGGGCGACGCCCCGCCGAGCACAGCGGCCAACGCCAAGCCGAGCGCGCCGAGCAGCCCCGTCCAGCGGATGAGGTGATAGCGCGCGCCGGTGACCGGGGCGCGCTCAGGCACCAAGGACCCGTTCGGCCGCCGCCCGGCAGCGGCGGGCGGTCCGCAGATAGCCGTCGAGGAACTGGCCGGCATCGGCGGCACCGAGCAGCCGCACCACCCCGGCCAGCTCCGGTCCGTGCCGGGGCAGCTGGTCGCTGGCCCGACCCCGGACCAGCATCAGGGCGTCGCGGACCCGGGCGGCGAGGGTCCAGCCGGCCCGTAGCGCGGCGGCGTCGGCCGCGCCGACCAGCCCGGCCTCGCGGGCGGCGGCCAGGGCGACCAGGGTACGGGTGTCACGCAGCGCCGGCACCGCGTGCGCGTGGCGCAACTGGGTCAGCTGCACCGCCCACTCCACGTCGGCCAACCCGCCGCGCCCCAGTTTGGTGTGGGTGGCGGGATCCGCACCCCGGGGCAGCCGCTCGGTCTCCACCCGGGCCTTGATCCGGCGGATCTCCACGATCTGCTCCCGGCTCAGCCCGCCAGCGGGATAGCGCACCGGGTCGGCGACGGCGAGGAACTCCGCGCCCAGCGACGTGTCGCCGCAGACGAACCGGGCCCGCAGCAGTGCCTGTGCCTCCCACACCTTCGACCAGCGGGCGTAGTACTGCGCGTACGCGGCGAGGCTGCGCACCAACGGGCCGTTGCGGCCCTCCGGACGCAGATCGGCGTCGACGCCGAGCGGCGGGTCGGGGGCGGGCATGCCGAGCAGCCGGCGCAGCTCCTCAGCGACCGCGCGGGCCGCAGCGCTGGCCTTGTCGTCGGCCAGGCCGGCCGGCGGGTCGTAGACGAACAGCACGTCGGCGTCGGAGGAGTAGCTCATCTCGTACCCGCCGAGGCGGCCCATCCCGATGACGGCGAACCGCAGGCCGGCCGGCGGAGGTACGGTCGCGGTCGCCACCTGCAGCGCGGCGGCGAGCGTACCGTCGGTGACCGCCGACAGCCCGGCACCGATCGCGGCGATGTCGAGCGGGCCCACGTCGTCGCGGTCCGGAGCCAACGACCCGGCGCTGCGCAGTACGTCGGCACAGGCCAGCCGGAGCAGTTCCCGCCGGCGCAGGGCGCGCACCGCGCGGACGGCCGGCACACCGTCAACCGGTTGCCCACCGCCGGTACCGAGGTGTCGGGCGGCCACGGCGGCGAACCCCGCCGCGAGCTTCGCCGCGCTCTGCGGGGCCAACTCGGCGTCGACGGCGAGCATCCGCAGCGCCTCCGGCTCGCGGGCGAGCAGGTCGGCGACGTACCGCGACAGGCCGAGGGTACGGGCGAGCCGGCCGGCGACCGGGCCTTCGTCGCGCAGCAGCCGCAGGTACCAGGGGGTGCTGCCGAGTTTGTCGGAGACCTGGCGGTAGCTGAGCAGGCCACGGTCGGGTTCCGGGGCGTCGGCGAACTCCTGCAGCAGCACCGGCAGCAGGGTGCGTTGGATCGCGGCGGTCCGGGAGACCCCGCCGGTGAGCGCCTCCAGGTGCCGCAGCGCCCCGGCCGGGTCGGCGAAGCCGAGGACCTCCAGGCGACGGCGGGCCGCCTGCGGGGTCATCCGCAGCGACTCGGCCGGCACCCGGGCGACGGATTCCAGCAGCGGCCGGTACAGGAGTTTGGCGTGCAGCCGGCGTACCTCGGTGGCGTGGCTGACCCAGTCGGCCCGGAACGCCTCGACGGCGGACGCCCCCGGTGTCGGGGTGTAGCCGAGGGCGTGCGCCAGCCACCGTAGGGCGGCCGGGTCCGCCGGCACCGTGTGGGTACGCCGTAGCCCTTGCAGTTGCAGCCGGTGTTCGACGCCGCGCAGGAACCGGTAGCCGCGCAGCAGCGCCTCCCCGTCGGCCCGCCCGACGTAGCCGCCGGCGACCAGGGCGCGCAGCGCCGGCACGGTGCCCGGGGTACGCAGCGTCTCGTCGACCCGGCCGTGCACCAGCTGCAGCAGCTGGACGGCGAACTCGATGTCGCGCAGGCCGCCGGGGCCGCGTTTGATCTCCCGTTCCAGCTCCCGGGGTGGGACGTTGTCGATGATCCTGCGCCGCATGGCCCGGACGTCCTCGACCGCCTCGGGCCGTTCGGCGGCGTGCCACACCAGCGGCGCGAGCAGCCCGATCCACTCCTGCGCGAGGTCGCGGTCCCCGGCCGCCGGTCGCGCCTTGAGCAACGCCTGGAACTCCCAGGTACGGGCCCACCGCTGGTAGTACGCCAGGTGACTGGTGAGGGTCCGCACCAGCGGCCCACGGTTGCCCTCGGGCCGCAGCGCGGCGTCGACCGGCCAGGCCACCAGCCCGCAGATGTGGATCAGCCGGGTGGCCAGCGTGGTCGCCACGGTCAGGTCGGCGTCGTCGGCGGCGACGAAGATCACGTCCACGTCGGAGACGTAGTTCAGCTCGTCGCCGCCGCACTTGCCCATCGCCACCACCGCCAGGCGCGGCACCGGCGTTCCGGCCGGCAGCTCGGCCACGGCGATGTCGTAGGCGGCGCCGAGCGTCGCGTCGGCCAACGCCGAGAGGGCGGCCATCGTCTGTTCCAGACCACGCCCGCCGGTCAGGTCGGCGGCGGCGATCCGCAGCAGGGCCAGCCGGTACGCCCGGCGCAGCCCGGCGATCGCCGGAGGGCCGGTGGGTTCGCCGAACCATGCCGACCCCAGGTCGAGACTGCCGTCGGCGCACGGGGCGACGCCGTTGCCGCCGGTGGCCAGCTCCAGCCACTGCTGCGGGTTGGCGACCAGATGGTCACCGAGGCTCGACGACGCCCCCAGCACGGCGATCAGCCGCCGACGCAGCCCGGCGTCGGCGTGCAGGGCGGCCAGTACGGGCGAAGCGGCGTCGTCGGCGCGGTGCCGCTGCTCCGCCTCGACGAGCCGGTGCAGCTGCCGCAACGCCAGGTCCGGATCGGCGGCCCGCGACAGCGCGGCGAGCAGTTCACCCGCCGGCGGGTCCACCGGCTGCTGGGCGGTCGCGTCCCACAGTCGCAGCCCGTCCGGACCGAGCAGGTCGTCGGCCCGCACGGTGCCGGTGCCGGTGACGTCGAAGCCGTACCGGGCGAGTCTGCCGGCGGCGCTGGTCGGTCTGCTCATCGGTGCCCCTGGCCGCCGAGCAGCGGCAGGGTCCGGGGGACGTCGGCGCCCGGCAGCTGGCCGAGGGCGAGCGCGGCGAACCGGGCGGCGAACGGCTGCCAGACGTCCTCGATGTCGCCGAGCACCTCGACGCAGGCGTCCACCACGACGTCGGCGGGCAGCCGCAGCTCGGCCAGGACGGTGGAGCCGGCGGCCCAGGCGCTGATCATGTCGCGGTCGCATTCGATGTGGAACTGCAGCCCCCAGGCCCGGTCGCCGAGGCGGAACGCCTGGTGCGGGTAGTGGGTGGAGGCGGCCAGCAGCACCGCGCCGTGCGGTAGCTCGGTGATCTCGTCGATGTGCCACTGCAGCACGTCGGGGGCGAGTGGCACGTACCGGAACAGCGGGTCGGTGCCGGCGGCGTCCCGCTTGCCGACCAGGGCCGGCCCGATCTCCGGCCCGGCCGCGCTACGTTCGACGGTGCCGGCGTGCGCGGTGGCCAGCAGGTGGGCACCGAGCCCGATCGCCAACGTCGGGATCCGCTGGCGGACGGCCTTGCGCAGCAGCCCCTCCACCGCTGGCAGCCAGCCGGCGTCCGGACCGGGGTCGACCGCACTGGGCCGACCACCCAGGACCACGACGGCGGCGTACCCGGCCGGGTCGGCGGGGACCGGGTCGTCGGCGTACGGGCGGTGCACCTCGACGGGCAGACCGGCCTCGGTGAGCCACTCCCCCAGCCGTCGCAGGTCGTCGGTCGGGTCGTTCTCGATCACCAGCGCGCTACCCACGGGTCGAGGCTATCCAATCGGCGGCGGGTACGGCGGCAGGTGGTACCCGGCGCCGCCCCGGTCGCCACTCGTACGCGCCCGCCGACGCCGGCGCGTACCCTGACCGGGTGACCGGTCTGCTGTCGACGGGCGGGGTGCTGCGCCCGCCGGCGCTGCGCCCCGATGACGAGGTCCGGGTGGTGGCGCCGGCCGGCCCGGTGGCTGCGGAGCAGGTCGAGCGGGGAATGGCGGTCCTGGCCGGTTGGGGGCTGCGGCCCCGGCTGGCCCGGCACGCGCTGGGCCGCCACGGTTACCTGGCCGGCACCGACGAGCAGCGGGCCGCCGACCTCGTCGAGGCGCTCGCCGATCCGGCGGTGCGCGGTGTCTTCTGCACCCGGGGCGGCTACGGCAGCCAGCGGATCGCCGACCGGCTCGACCCGGCGGCGGTACGCCGGGATCCGAAGGTCGTCTGCGGCTACTCCGACGTGACCGCGCTGCACCTGGCGCTGTGGCGGACGGCCCGTCTGGCGGGCGTGCACGGCCCGGTGGTGGCCTGGGACGACCAGCGGTGCCCGGCGGAGTCCGCCGAGTCGCTGCGAACGGCGGTGATGGGCGCCGCGCCGACGGTCGTCGCCCGCTCGCCTCTGGAGGCGAGCGCACCGGTCGCCGTACCGGGTCGGGCGAGCGGCACGTTGCTCGGCGGCAACCTGTCGTTGCTGGCCACCTCGGTCGGCACGGCGGACCTGCCCGACCTGTCCGGCGCGATCCTGCTGGTCGAGGAGATCGGTGAGCCGCCGTACCGGGTGGACCGGATGCTGACCCAGCTGCGCCGCAGTGGCGTGCTGGCCGGCCTGGCCGGGGTCGCGCTCGGGCAGTTCACCGGCTGCGCCGACCGGCAGGGGGTCGACGTCGCGCAGGTGCTGGGCGAACGGCTGGGCGATCTCGGCGTACCGGTGCTCGGCGGGTTGCCACTCGGGCACGGACAGACACCACGCACCGTCGGCCTCGGTGTGCCGGCCACGCTGGACACCGTGGCCGGCACGCTGACGGTCGAGCCGGCGGTACGGCCGGCCTGAGCCGTCGGCACCGCACCGCCGGCTCAGCTGACGTCGCTGGCAGCCGGCTCAGCTCAGGTGATGCAGGCGCAGACGATCAGCGCTGCACCGAGGTGGGAGGCGGCGCTGACCCGGGCGGCCGGGTGCGGTTCGTCGGAGCAGATCACCACGCCGAGCCGGCCCGGGGTCAGCCAGTCCAGCACGACGAAGGCCAGCGCCATGACGCCCAGACCGATCAGCCCGAACAGGATGGTCGAGGCGAGTCCCTTCACGAACGACGGGTAGCTGGTGAGGATCGCGGTGAAGACGATCCCGGCCACGCCGAGCTGGTTGGCGGCCAGCAGCAGTCCGGCGTTGGCGTTGCGCTGCACCCAGATCAGCTCCCGCAGTTTCCCAGGAGTCAGCCAGTCGACCACCACGAAACCGGCGGCCATCAGCGCGATGCCGACCACCCCGAACACGATGCTCTGCCAGGCTCCGCTGAGCAGGTCCTCCCACACGCGACGTCCCTCCCCTTCCGCCGCCGGGGCGGCGGCAGTGTCGGGAGGGACGATAGCGGCCCCGCGCCAGCCCTGGCGCGGGGCCGGCGTCAGCCCGGCGGCCGTACGGTCAGAGCGCCCCGAGGTAGCGTCGACGCTCGTACGGGGTGACCTCGCGGCGGTACTGCTCCCACTCGGAGCGCTTGTTGCGCAGGAAGAAGTCGAAGACGTGCTCGCCGAGCACCTCGGCGACCAGCTCCGAGCGGGACATCACCTCGATCGCCTCGGAGAGGTTCTCCGGCAGCGACTCGTACCCCATCGCCTTGCGCTCGGCCGCCGACAGCGCCGACACGTCGTCCTCGGAGCCGGGCGGCAGCTCGTAGCCCTCCTCGATGCCCTTCAGGCCGGCACCGAGCATGACCGCGAAGGCCAGGTACGGGTTGGTCGCCGAGTCCAGCGACCGGACCTCGACCCGGGCCGAGTTCGGTTTGCCGTACGCCGGCACCCGCACCAGGGCGGAGCGGTTGAGGTGCCCCCAGCACACGTACGCCGGGGACTCGGTGATCCGGTCCGGCAGCGCCTGCGGGAACAGCCGCTTGTAGGAGTTGACCCACTGGTTGGTGACGGCGGTGTACTCGGGGGCGTGCACCAGCAGGCCGGCGATGAACGCCTTGGCGACCTTGGAGATCTTCATCGGGTCACTGGCGTCGTGGAAGGCGTTGCGCTCACCCTCGAACAGCGACAGGTGGGTGTGCATGCCGCTGCCGGGCTGGTCGGTGAAGGGCTTGGGCATGAAGGTCGCCGCGACGCCGTGCGACAGGGCGACCTCCTTCACCACGTGCCGGAAGGTCATGATGTTGTCGGCGGTGGTCAGCGCGTCGGCGTAGCGCAGGTCGATCTCCTGCTGGCCGGGGGCGACCTCGTGGTGGCTGTACTCGACCGAGATGCCGATCCGCTCGAGGGCCAGCACCGCCTGGCGGCGGAAGTCGCGGGCCACCGCGTGCGTGGTGTGGTCGAAGTAGCCGCCGGAGTCGACCGGTACCGGGGTGGAGCCGTCGGTCGGGCTGCTCTCCAGCAGGAAGAACTCGATCTCGGGGTGGGTGTAGAAGGTGAAACCCTTGTCCGCCGCCCGCGACAGGGCCCGGCGCAGCACGTGCCGGGGGTCGGCCCAGGACGGCGTACCGTCGGGCAGCAGGATGTCGCAGAACATCCGGGCGCTCTCGCCACTGACGCCGCCCTCGAAGGGGAACACCTGAAAAGTGGTGGGATCCGGCATGGCGACCATGTCGGACTCGAAGACCCGGGCGAAACCTTCGATGGCGGAGCCATCGAAGCCGATGCCTTCTTCGAATGCTGCCTCGAGCTCAGCCGGCGCGACCGAGACGCTCTTGAGCGTGCCGAGCACGTCGGTGAACCACAACCGAACGAAACGGATGTCGCGCTCTTCCAGAGTACGGAGCACGAACTCCTGCTGACGGTCCACGTCTACCCCTCGTGACACTGGTCTGCCCGGACCGGTTCCATTCTCCGCGCTGGTGCCCTCCAACGCAGGACCAGGTGCTGTCGGCTCCCACCTGAGCAGCCCAGTCTTTCCCGACCTCGTTACGCCGACGTTACGGGACCACTCCGGTCACGCACGTGCCGGGGCCGACCCACAACCCACACCGTTCCGGCGCGTTAGTCCCAATCGGCACGAAAGGGGATATTAATGCAACGGCCGCACCGCGTACCGGGATACCACCGTACGGTCACCAACTGGTCGGCACTGACCCGTTACGCGATGAGCCGCTCCGCCCTCGGCGGCGGGCTCGCCGCCGGACTGGCCGTCGGCACCATGGTCGGCGTACCCCCTGCCGCACCGCCCGGCGACGATCCGGTCACCACGCCGTCGCGCGTCGTCGCCACCCAGCCCGATCCCGGTGCCGTCCTGCTCGCCGCCGCCGACCTGCCGGCCGGCTACCGCCCCGTCACCGCGACCGGCCCGACCACGACCGATGGCGGGGGCGGCACGACCCCCACCGCTGACGACGATGGCGACACCGGCTGCCGCCGGCTCTTCGAACGCCCCTGGTCGCCGGCGGCCGACGGCGACCGCCCCGCCACTGATCAGCTGGTGGCCCGGTACCAGGGCCCCGACGGCGCGACGCTGCGCCAGTCGCTGACCCTGCTGGATCCGGTGGCGGCGGGCGCCGCCGCCGCCGACTGGGACACCGTCGCCAGCCGCTGCGTCAGCTTCGCCGCCCACCTCGACGACGGCACCCCGGTGACGGTCCGGGTGCACCGCCGGGAACGGGTGCCGGTCGGCACGGCCTGGTCGCTGCTGATCAGCGTCACCGACCGTACGGATGACGGCCCCGGACCGCAGACCGGCTACCTCGCGCTGGCCCACGACGACGGCCTGCTCGCCACCGTGCGCCACCTCGGCCCGGTCGGCGCGGTCGCACCGGGTGACGCCGCCGCGCTGCTGACCCGGGCCACCGCCAAGGTGGATCCGGCGGCCCCGCTGCTGCGGCACACCGCCGGGTGACCGTTGCGGTACACCGGTGACCCCTGCGGCGGTGGCGTGACCCCGGTGACGCTGCCCGCCGCCGGTGCGATTGACTGCCGCACCGGTGGGGGAAGATAGCGTCATGCCGACGCTGCGCATCGCTCTCGCCCAGGTCAACCCGACGGTAGGCGACCTGTCGGGCAACGCCCGGCTGGTCCGCGACACCGCCCGTACGGCGGTGGAGGCCGGCGGCCAACTGGTCGTCTTCCCGGAGATGATGCTCACCGGCTACCCGGTCGAGGACCTCGTGTTCCGGGAGTCGTTCGTCGCCGCCTCCCGTACCGCCATCGGGCGGCTCGCCGCCGACCTGGCCGCCGACGGCCTCGGCGAGGTGCCGGTGCTGGTCGGCTACCTCGACGCCGACGGACCGGCGGCGATCAGCGCCGAGGCCGACCCGGGTCGCGGGCCGCGCAACGCCCTCGCGGTGCTGCACCACGGTACGGTCGTCGCCACCTACCTCAAGCACCACCTGCCCAACTACGGCGTCTTCGACGAGGACCGCTACTTCGTGCCGGGCACCGCGCTGACCGTCGTCCGCGTCGGCGGCGTCGACGTGGCGTTGACCATCTGCGAGGACCTGTGGCAGGCCGGCGGTCCGTTCACCGCCGCCCGGCGGGCCGGCGTCGGCCTGGTCGTCACGGTCAACGGATCACCGTACGAGCTGGACAAGGACGACGCCCGCCTGCCGCTGGTACGTCGCCGCGCCGCCGAGGCCGGCGCAACGGTCGCGTACGTCAATCTCGTCGGCGGGCAGGACGAACTGGTCTTCGACGGCGACTCGATGATCGTCGCGGCGGACGGCACCCTGCTGGCCCGTGCGCCCCAGTTCGTCGAGCACCTGCTGCTGCACGACCTCGACCTGCCGGCCGCCGACGCCCCGGCGCGCGACGTCGACGCCGCCACCGCGACGACCGACGCCGGGGAGGCCGCCGCCGAGGACGGGATGGACATCGACCGGGTGACGATCGGTGGCCCGCTGCCGGACCCGGGCGGCAACCCGGCCCGTGGTGGGATCGCCGCGCCGCTGCCGACCGAGGCGGAGATCTGGTCGGCGCTGGTGCTGGGCCTGCGCGACTACGTCCGCAAGAACGGCTTCTCCTCGGTGGTACTGGGGCTGTCCGGCGGCATCGACTCGGCGGTGGTGGCGACGATCGCGGTGGACGCGCTCGGCGCGGACCGGGTCGTCGGGGTGTCGCTGCCCAGCCAGTTCTCCTCCGAGCATTCCCGCGCCGACGCCGCCGAACTGGCCAAGCGGACCGGGCTGGACTACCGGGTGGAGCCGATCCAGCCGATGGTGGACCCGTTCCTGGCCAACATCTCGCTGTCCGGCCTGGCGGTGGAGAACCTGCAGGCCCGGGTGCGCGGGGTGATCCTGATGGCGCTGTCCAACCAGGAGGGTCACCTGGTGCTGACCACCGGCAACAAGAGCGAGCTCGCGGTCGGCTACTCCACTTTGTACGGCGACTCGGTCGGCGGGTTCAACCCGATCAAGGACGTGTGGAAGACCCTGGTGTGGAGGCTGGCCCGGTGGCGCAACGACGACGCTCTCCGGCGCGGCGAGGAACCACCCGTCCCGGAGAACTCGATCGCCAAACCGCCCAGCGCCGAGCTGCGCCCCGGGCAGCTCGACACCGACTCGCTGCCCGACTACGCGGTGCTCGACGCGGTGCTCAGCGGATACATCGACGGCGACGCCGGCCGGGACGACCTGATCGCCGCCGGGCACGACCCGCAGCTGGTGGACCGGGTGCTGCGGCTGGTGGATCTGGCCGAGTACAAGCGCCGGCAGTCCGCGCCCGGGGCCAAGATCTCCATCAAGGCGTTCGGCCGGGACCGCCGGCTGCCGATCACCAACCGGTGGCGTGAGCCCGGTGACGGCTGACACCCGGATGAGGTGTGAATTCCTGCACTGAAGCCTCTCCGCGTCGGTGCGGGCGGTGGCACGATCGGTGCGTACCCCGGGGACCGCGACCGCGGCCACGAGGGTGAGAGGAGACGACGATGTCCCGATCGACGCCAGGTGCCGGGCTGCCGGCTGCCGAGCCCACCGAGGTGGTCGCGCTCTACGGCGGCCCGGTCAGCCGCCGGGTCCGCACCCGTGACCTGATCGCCGCGAAGGAACGCGGCGATCGGTGGGCCATGCTCACCTCGTACGACCAGTACACCGCCGCGATCTTCGACCAGGCCGGCATTCCGGTGTTGCTGGTCGGCGACTCCGCGGCGAACAACGTCTTCGGCCACGAGACGACCGTGCCGGTCACCGTCGACGAACTGCTGCCGCTGGTCCGGGCCGTGGTCCGGGCAACCCGGGGCGCGCTGGTCGTCGGCGACCTGCCCTTCGGCTCCTACGAGGAAGGGCCGACCCAGGCGCTACGGACCGCAGTGCGCTTCATGAAGGAGGGCGGCTGCGGCGCGGTCAAACTCGAGGGCGGCCGGCGGGTCGCCGACCAGATCGCGGCGCTCACCGGGGCCGGTATCCCGGTGATGGCGCACATCGGCTTCACCCCGCAGCGGGAACACACCATCGGCGGCTACCGGGTACAGGGGCGCGGCGACGCCGCCGACGAGGTGGTCGCCGACGCGCACGCGGTGGCCGAGGCCGGCGCGTTCGCCGTGGTGCTGGAGATGGTCCCCGGCGAGGTCGCCAAACGGGTCACCCACGACCTGCCGGTGCCGACGGTGGGCATCGGCGCCGGCCCGGAGACCGACGCGCAGGTGCTGGTCTGGCAGGACATGGCGGGGATGCGTTCCGGGCCGACCCAGCGGTTCGTCAAGACCTACGCCGACCTGGCCGGAGTGCTGGCCGACGCGACCCGCAGGTACGCCGACGACGTCCGAGGCGGCCGGTTCCCCGCCGCCGAGCACACCTTCTGACCGTTGCGGCACGGTGCGCCGACCGCTTGGGCACGGCGCGCCGACCACCGCCGACCGTCGCGGCGGGGCCGGGGAGCCGGCCCCGCCGCCACGGTCTCAGACCTCGGTGACCCGTACCCCGGAATGGGTCTTGTACCGTCGGTTGATCGCGATCAGGTTCGCGGTGAACGCCTCGATCTGGTGGGCGTTGCGCAGCCGGCCGGCGTAGATGCCCCGCATCCCCGGAATCCGGGCGGCCAACGCCGCCACCACCGCGACGGCGTCGCGGTCCTCGGCGCAGATCAGCACGTCCAGGTCGATCCGGTCGATCGCCGGATCCGCCAGCAACGGTGCGCTGACGTGGTGGAACGCCGCGCAGACCCGCGAGTCCGGCAGCAACGCGGCGGCCTGCTGCGCGGCGCTGCCCTGCTCGACGGGCAGCGCGTACGGCCCCTGCTTGTCGAAGCCGAGCGGGTTCACGCAGTCGACCACGATCCTGCCGACGAGCTGCTCGCGCAACGCGACGAGGGTGGCCTCGTGCCCTTCCCAGGGCACCGCGATGATCACCACGTCGGAGTCGGCGCAGACCTCGTCGTTGCCGCCCCCGCTGATGGTGTCGGCGGGCACCCCGGGCAGGGCGGCGATCTCGGTGGCGGCGGCGGCGGCGCGGGCCGCGTCACGTGAGCCGATCCGCACCCGCTGGCCGGCCCGGGCGAACCGGTACGCCAACCCGCGCCCCTGGTCGCCGGTGCCGCCGATGATGCCGACCGTCAGCCCCATGACGTCGGGCAGTGTGCTGGCGTCGTATCCCATCAGGCCATCCTTGCCCATCGGGGCACGTCGTGGGTGCTCCCGTGACGCGTTCCACCCACGCTGACCAGCATCGCGACGGCGCGTAGCCTAGGCGGTGCCGGCCGGCGCGCCGGCGGGTCCCTCGGTGGGTGCGCCGGCGGGTCCCTCGGCGGGTGCGTCGGCCGGGTAGCGGAACAGCACCTGCCGGCTCGCCGGGTCGGCCGTCACCAGCCGGACCCGGACCCGCTCGCCCACCGGCGGTGCGCCGACGCACCGGGCGATGACGGCCGGTTCGTCGAGGGCGACGGTGCCGCGCGGCGCGCGGGTGGCGCTGCCCGGGTCCGCGTCCAGCACCGCGACGTCGAACTCGGCACCGAGGCGGTGCTGCAGCAGGACCGCCTCGGTCAGGTCGACCGCCGCGCGGGCGGCGGCCCCGGCGGTCCGGTCAGTGCCGGCCATCACCTCCGGTAGCCGGGGCAACGCCTCGACGATCGCCGTCGGAACCTCCCGTCCCGCGGTCACCGCCAGACACACCTCGGTGGCGTACCGGTCAGCCAGCCGGCGCAGCGGCGCGGTGACGTGCGCGTACGGTGCCCCGACGCCACCGTGGCCGGTCTCGGCCGGCGGCTCACCGGCGAAGGCCGTGTACCGGGCGCCCCGCAGCAACTCGGCGGCGTGGTCGAGGAAAGCGGCACCGCGTGGCTGGGCCGGGTCGACCCCGGCGGTCACGTCACCGACGGCCGCGCCCGGTGGCCACCAGACGCCGAGGGCGCGGGCGGCGGCTCGCAACCGGGCCACCGCCGCCGGTTGCGGTGCCGGCATGGTACGCAGCAGTCCGGTCCCGGCCTCCAGCATGATGCCGGCGGCGGCCATGCCGGTCAGCAGCGAGATCTGCGCGTTGTGTTCCTCGATCGGCAGGGGTGGTCGCAGGACCAGGCGCCAGCCGTCCCCGTCGGACTCGACGTCCTGATCGGGCAACGGCAGGGTCACCGCGCCCCGGGCCACCGCCCGCGCGGTCAGCAGTTCGCCGATCTCGGGCAACAGCGCGATCGGTGCGGCGAGGTCGGCGAGTCGACCGGCGGCCAGCGCGGCATGCGCCGACGGATAGTCCAGCTGGGCCCGGCTGCGCACCCGGGCCCGCTCCAGCCGGGCGGCCACGAGATCACCGTCGGCGGCCAGGTCGAGGGTCCACACCACGGCAGGCCGCACGGCGTCGGGCAGCAGGCTGGCGGCGCCTTCGCTCAGGCTGGCCGGGTGCAGTGGGATGGTGCCGTCGGGCAGGTAGATGGTCTGGCCACGACGCCAGGTCTCGGCGTGCAGCGGGCCGCCATCGGCGACGAACGGGGTGACGTCGGCGATGGCGTACCGGATCCGGAAGCCGCCACCGGGCCGGCGGTCCAGGCACATCGCCTGGTCCAGGTCACGCGACCCGGGCGGGTCGAGGGTGACGAACGGGAC
Organism: Solwaraspora sp. WMMA2056; assembly: GCF_030345095.1. NCBI lineage: Bacteria > Bacillati > Actinomycetota > Actinomycetes > Micromonosporales > Micromonosporaceae > Solwaraspora > Solwaraspora sp. WMMA2056. The sequence goes on along the minus strand of NZ_CP128360.1, from coordinate 3,267,491 downwards.
GTCGGTCAGGTCGGTGTCCGGCAACGGTACGCGGGCCGCCGCCGCGTCCGCCTCGCGCTGCGCCGCAGGCGGGAACGCGGTGGGCAGTTCCAGCTCGCGGCGCAGCGCGCCGAAGTCGATCCGGGGCGCGGTCAGACGTGGGAGCGGCACGGACCATTCCTAGCAGGCCGTCACCACCGGTGGTACGGCGCTACCGCGGTGCCCCGACGGCAGCGCCCCGTACCGATGGTGACGCGGTCGGGGACGGTCAGCGACCGGCCTTGCGGGCGGTCTGCGTACCGGCCTTCCTGGTGGTCTTCTTCGCGGTCGTCCGGCTGGCCGCCGCCTTCTTGCCGGTGCCCCGCTGCGCCGGGGTGGCGTTCTTCGGCGAGGTGACCTGCTGCAGCCGGCCGGCGGTGCGTGCCACCGCCCCGGCGACCTTCTTACCGGCCCGGCCGGTGGTGCCCTTGGCCGGAGTCGACGTGCCCTTCGTGGTCGTCGACCGCTTGGCCGTGGCGGATTTCGCGGTGGACTTGCGGCCGGTCGTGGACTTCGCGGTGGCCCGCTTGGTCGTCGGGCCGCTGGCGGTCGCCTTCTTCGCCGGAGCGGTCTTGCGGGCGGTCGCGCTCTTCGTCGCCGTGGTCTTGTTCGGTGCCGTCTTCTTCGCGGTCGCCGTGGTCTTCGTCGGCGCTGTCTTCTTCACGGTCGCTTTCTTCGCGGTCGCTTTCTTCGCGGTCGCCGTGGTCTTCTTCGGCGCCGTCTTCTTCGCGGTCGCCGTGGTCTTCTTCGGCGCCGTCTTCTTCACGGTCGCCGTGGTCTTCTTCGGTGCTGTCTTCTTCGCGGTCGCTTTCTTCGCGGTCGCCGTGGTCTGCGCCGCAGTGGTGCGTTTGGCCGTGCCGGTCGACCGCGCGGACGTCGTTCTCGACGAGGTGCCGGTGCTCGACGCCCGCCGGGTGGCGGGGCGGGTCGTGGCCTTGGTGCCAACAACCATGTCTTTCTCCTCCTTGCGGACTTCCTGTGGATTTGTCTCCTTAGGAGACAACGGAGTCTCCAGATCCGACCCGATCGGGACGGACCGGCCTAGCCCTGCTCCCCAGTCCAGCGGGCGTTCTCGGCGTCCCACTCCTCGTTGCGCTCCGACACCCGCTGCAGCGCCTGCTCAGCGTCGGCCTTCGAGGCGTAGGGACCGAGCCGGTACTTGGCGGCACACAGATCCGCCCCGGACTCCACGCGCTGATGACGCAGGCACCAGAAGTACCCGCCATCAGGTCCGCTGTCGCTCATGAGAACACTGTGCACGGAAAATCAACCAAGCGCCACCGTTTCGCCCAAAAAAGTGCTATGCCTCCATGGTAGAGCGATTGCATTAGCCCAGCTCAATCGCGATGACCACTGGTCAATGCTACGGATAATGCTTGCCACACAAGGGATTCGTTGCGATTCCGCCGATCATCCGCCAGCTGCAGCCGACCTCGAGCAGGGGGCACTGCAATTCGCGACGACACACCGGGGCGACCGCCGGTGACACGCGTCGCCGGACCGGGCGGGCCCTTCGCCGGGTCACCTCGACTGGTCGAGCAGCCGGCGCAGGCCGTGTCCGTCCTCGACGGTCACGTCCGGTACGCCGTCGGGCAGCCCGCGTTCCCGCGCGGTGCGCTCCGACACCATCAGCACGGCGGCACCGGCCCCCGCGCGCCGGGCACATGGAACGTCCCGGGCCGGGCTGTCGCCGACGAACCAGCAGCGCTCGACCGGTACGCCGATCGCCCGCGCCGCCAGCCAGGCGACCTCCGGGTTGGGCTTGCGTACCCCGGCTTCGTCGCTGTAGATCTGCACGGCGAACCGGTCGCCGAGACCGACCTCGGCGAGGAAGTCGCGGTGCGCGGCACCGCACAGCGTGTTGCTGACGATCGCCAGCGGCAGGCCAGCCTCTGCGGCGGTGGCCAGTGCCTCGCGGATCCCTGGGCGGACCGCCCAGTCCGGCCGCCGGGTCCACTGGTAACTCAAGGGGGTCGCCTGATCCAGGACGGCGTCGCGTGCTTCGGCCGGCCAGCCGACGGTGAGGAACTCCTCCCACACCTGCCGGTGGCCGTACTCCCGTGGGCGGTCCTGCTCGCCCACCCGGTCACGCCACGCGGCGTACGCGCGCCGCCCGTCGGTCAGCGACCTGGTGATGGCCTCGACGGTCATCCGGCCGCCGGTCAGCTCCCGTAGTCGGTCGGCGAGTCCGGTCGGCTGCGGGGATCGGGCCGGGGCGTCGACGAGGACGCCACCGAAGTCGAGCAGCAGGGCGTGGGGGGTGGCCAGCATCCTGCAATCATCGCGGCTGCCGGCCCGCGGCCACAGTGCCGGCAGCACGTATTGGAACAGGAAGGGATGTTTACGCAAACATCGTCTCCACTGATAGTGTCAGCGCCACTACCGGCACCGGCGTCACGACCGGCCGACGGCGATCGTTCGTCAGGCGCCGGCGACGACCAATGAGAAAGGAACGGAAGGAATCCGATGAGCCCTTCCCGCCCCGACCCGTCACGGGGCGACACCGAACCACCGGCCGGGTCCGCCGGTGACGACCGGCCCCGGGTGCAACGCCGTCGGGTCTCCATGGCGGACGTCGCCCGGCTGGCCGGTGTCTCCGCGCAGACCGTGTCCCGGGTCTCCACCGGGCATCCGGGCGTCGTGGCCAGCACCCGCGAGCAGGTGATCGCCGCCATGCGCCAGCTCGGTTACCGGCCCAACAGCGCCGCCCGCGCCCTCAAGTACGGCGAGTTCCGCACCATCGGCGTCATCACGTTCACGCTCTCCACCACCGGCAACAGCCGTACCGTCGAGGCGATCGCCACCCACGCCGCCGCCGAGGGGTACGTGATCACCCTGATCCCGGTCGCCGCCCCCACCCAGGACCGGGTCCTCGGCGCCTTCACCCGGTTGGGCGAGCTCGCGGTCGACGCCGTCATCGTGATCATGGAAGTGCACCTGCTCGACGCCAGCACCATCGTGCTGCCGCCCGGTGTGCACGTCGTGGTCGTCGACTCCGACGCCGGGCAGCGCTACCGGGTCGTGGACACCAACCAGGCCGACGGCACCCGGCAGGCCGTCCGACACCTGCTCGACCTCGGGCACCGTACGGTATGGCACGTCGCCGGCCCGTCGGAGTCGTACGCCGCCGAGCGCCGTGCCGCCGCCTGGCGGGCCACGCTGGTCGACGCCGGCCGGGACGTACCGCCGCTGCGCCGGGGCGACTGGTCGGCCGGGACCGGTTACCGCATCGGCCTGGAACTGGCCGACGAGCCGGACTGTACGGCGGTCTTCGTCGCCAACGACCAGATGGCGCTCGGCGTGCTGCGGGCGATGCACGAGCGCGGCCGGGTGGTGCCGCGCGACGTCAGTGTGGTCGGCTTCGACGACATCGCCGAAGCCGGCTCGTTCATCCCGCCGCTGACCACCGTCCACCAGGACTTCGCCGAGGTCGGCCGGCACTGCGTCGAGGCGGCGCTGCTGCAGGTCCGCACCGGCACCACGCAGACCGGCACCACGTTGGTGCCGACCCATCTGGTGGTCCGGGCCAGCACCGCCGCCCCACCAGCGGCGCGCTGACCCGTGCCGGCGGCGCACCCGACCCGTGCCGGCGGCGCGCTGACCGGGTCCCACGCCCGGTCAGTGCGCCACTGACACCGCCCGTACCGCGACCGCCCGGGGCGGCAACGTCTCCGCCGGCCCGATCACCGGTTCGCCGGGCAGGTCGGTCAACGCCACCGGCTCGTCGGTGCGGTTGATCAGGAACCGGTACTCCCCCCGGACGGCCAGCTCGACCCGGCCCCGCAGGTGCTCCGGCAGTTCGCTGCCGACCCCGGCGGCGTCGGCGAACCGGGCCAGGACGTCGACCAGCCCGGCGGCACCGAGCCGGGTCGAGACGTAGCCGGCGGAGCCGGCCCCGACCGGCCGGCGGGTGATCGCCGGGCGGCCGGCGTACTCGCCGGTGCGGTACGCCGCCAGCACCTCGACCTGCGGATCGGTCACCGTGATCCGGTCGGTCCACAGCGTCGCGGAGGCGCCGGTGTCCAGCAGCACCTGCTCACCGTCGGGCAGCGGACCGAACTCCTCGATCCGCACACCGAGCAGGTCCCGCAGCGCCCCCGGGTGGCCGCCGAGCCAGATGTGGTCGTGCTCGTCGACGATGCCGGAGAAGTAGGTGGTCACCAGGTGACCCCCGGCGTCGACGTAACCGCGCAGCCGCTCGGCGAGCGCCGCCGGCATCAGGTGCAGGATCGGGGCGACCACCAGGTCGTAGCCGCTGAAGTCGGCGGCGGCCGGCAGCACGTCGACCCGGATCCCGAGCGCGAGGAACGCCGAGTACCAGTCGAGCGCCTCCTGTTTGTAGCGCAGCCGCGACGTCGGGTGGGAGTCCTGCTCACAGGCCCACCAGGACTCCCAGTCGAACAGGATCGCCGCCCGCGCCGGGGTGCGTGGCGTGCCGGCGACACCGGACAGGTCGGACAGCGTACGGCCGAGCGCGGTCACGGCCCGGAACAGATCGCTGTCGCGCCCGGCGTGCGGCAGCATCGCCGAGTGGTACTTCTCGGCACCGGCCGCCGACTGACGCCACTGGAAGAAGCAGACCGCGTCGGCGCCGTGCGCGACGTGGGTCAGTGAGTCGCGGGCCAGCTCACCGTCGCGTTTGGCCAGGTTGACCGGCTGCCAGTTGACGGCGCTGGTGGAGTGTTCCATCAGGAACCAGGGACGGCCGCCGGCCAGGTTGCCGGTCAGGTTGGCGGAGAAGGAGAGTTCGTCGAGCGCCTGCGGTCCGGGGTGCACGTAGTGGTCGTTGGCGACGAAGTCGACCTCACCCGCCCAGTCGGCATAGTTCATCCCGGACGACTCCCCCATCACCATGAAGTTGGTGGTGACCGGCACGTCGGGGGTGACCGCCCGCAGGATGTCGCGTTCGGCGCGCAGGTGCTCGCGCAGCGCGTCGGAGGAGAACCGTTTGAAGTCCAGCTGCTGGGTCGGGTTCGGGTACGACGCGGCCTGCCGGGGCGGCAGGATCTGGGCGAAGTCGGTGTACCGCTGCGACCAGAAGGCGGTGCCCCAGGCGTGGTTGAGCGCGTCGATGTCGCCGTAGCGGGCCCGCAGCCACGCCCGGAACGCCTCGGCGGCGTCGTCGGAGAAGTCGTAGACGTTGTGGCAGCCGAGTTCGTTGGAGACGTGCCAGGCGGTCAGCGCCGGATGGTCGCGGTAACGCCGCGCGATGGCCCGGACCAGCGCCAACGCGTACGTCCGGAAGACCGGTGAGGTGGGTCGCCAGTGTTGCCGGGCACCCGGCCAGACGGTGGCGCCGTGCCGGTCGACCGGCAGGATCTCCGGGTGGGCGGCGGTCAGCCAGGGCGGCGGTGACGCGGTCGCGGTGGCCAGGTCGACGGCGATGCCGTTGCGGTGCAGCAGGTCCATGATGTCGTCGAGCCAGGCGAAGTCGAACTCGCCGGGGCCGGGCTGCAGCCGCGCCCAGGAGAAGATGGCCAGCGAGACGATGTTGACGCCGGCGGCCCGCATCGCCGCGACGTCGTCGTCCCACACGTGCCGGGGCCACTGCTCCGGGTTGTAGTCGGCGCCGTAGCCGATCCGGGGGCCGCCGGTGCCGGGCCAACGCAGCCAGCGGTAGTCGACGCCGAATGCCACGTACTTCTCCTCGTTGGTCGGGGTGGGAACGCCGCAGGCCCGGCACCGCCGTCGCGGCGGTGCCGGGCCGCACGGATCAACTGATGGTGAAACCCTGGTCGGTGCCGTACGTGGCGCAGGTGTCACGCCAGGCGGTCAGCGCCTCGGCGAGCGGGGTGTCCGACACGTACGCCTGCCCGACGGTGTCGTTGAACACGCTGTTGGCGTAGACCTGGAACGGCAGGTAGGACCAGCCCTCGACGACGTTGGCGGCCGACTCGGCGAAGATCTCGTTGGCCTTCTGCCCGCCGAAGTACGGGAACTCGGTGCCGAGGAACTCCGGCGAGGTCAGCTGCGCGGTGGTGGCCGGGAAGGCACCGCCGTCGACCCGGATCTGCACCCCGTCACCGGCGTTGGCGTAGTCCATGAAGCCGTAGGCGAGAGCCTTGTTGGTCGCCGCCGACGGGATGGCCAGCGAGCTTCCGCCGTTCTCCGCGCTGGCGGTGCCACCGGCCTCCCACTGCGGTAGCGGGGCGACCTGCCATTTGCCGGAGCCGTCGGCGACGCCGGAGATCAGGTTCGCCGGCATCCAGGCCCCGGTGGCGAGGCTGGCGATGGTGCCGTTGGCCAGGCCCTGGTACCACTGGTCGCTCCACGGGCTGACCGGGGCGAGCAGGTCCTCGCTGATCAGCTGCTGCCAGATGGCGGCGAACCGGGCCGAGCCGGGGTCGGTGAAGTCGATGCCCACCGACGTGCCGTCGACCTGGAACGGCTGGCCGCCGGACTGCCAGATCAGGCTGGTGGTGAAGCCGGCGTCACCGACGTCGTTGGTGATGTAGACCTGCGGGTCGGCCTGGTGCAGCTTGCGGGCGGCGTCGACGTACTCGTCCCAGGTGGCGGGGACGGCGACGCCGTGACGGTCGAACACCTCCTTGTTGTAGAACAACGCCATCGGGCCGGAGTCCATCGGCAGGCCGAAGATGCCGCCGCCGGTGTTCACCGACGACCACGGCCCGGGGGTGAAGGTGTCGGCAAGGCCGTCGGCGCCGTACGCGGTGAGGTCGGTGACCGACTCGGCGAGGGCGAACTGCGGCAGCGCGTAGTACTCGATCTGCGCGACGTCGGGCAACCCGTCACCGGCGGCGATCGCGTTCTGCAGCGCGGTGTACTGGTCGTTGCCGGTGCCGGCGTTGACCAGGTTCACCTTTACCTTGGGGTACTTGGCCTCGAAACCGGTGACGACCTCGGTCAGCGTCGGTTCCCAGGCCCAGACGGTGATCTCACCGCCGGCTTCGAGGGCCGCGGTGACGTCGCTGGCCGAGACCTGGTCGCCGCCGTCGCCCTCGTCGGCGTCACCGGAGCCGCAGCCGGCCAGGGCCAGGGTTGCTGCTGCGGCGGCCGCGACCGCCCGCAGTGTGGTGCCTTTCATGAGTGTCCCTTTCACAGGTGATGGGAGGGTGGTCACTCCTTGACGCTGCCGGCGGCCAGACCCGACTGCCAGTAGCGCTGCAGGAGCAGGAACGCCGCCAACAGCGGCAGGATGGTCAGTAGCGACCCGGTGATGACGAGGTGGAACACCGGCTGCCCACCGGCGGTGGCGGCCTGTTCGTTCCAGGCGTTGAGGCCCAGCGTCAGCGGGTACCAGTCCGGGTCCTTGAGCATGATCAGCGGCAGGAAGTAGTTGTTCCAGGTGGCGACCATGCTGAACAGCGCGACGGTGACAATGCCGGGGGCCAGCATCGGCAGGCAGATCTGGAACAGGGTGCGGAACTCGCCGGCCCCGTCCATCCTGGCCGCCTCCAGCAGCTCGTCCGGGATGGCCTCGGCCGCGTACGTCCACATCAGGTAGAGACCGAACGGGGTGATCAGCGACGGGATGATCACCGCCCACGGGGTGTTGGTCAGGCCGAGCTGACTGAACATCAGGAACGTCGGCACGGCCAGCGCGGTGCCGGGTACGGCGACCGCGCCGATGACGATCGCGAAGACCGCCTTACGGCCGACGAAGTCGAACTTGGCCAGCCCGTACCCGCCGAGGGTGGCGAGCAGGGTCGCGCCGCCGGCGCCGGCGGCCACGTACAGCATGGTGTTGCCCAGCCAGCGCAGAAAGATCCCGCCGTCGTAGGTGAGCGTGTCGACGACGTTGTCCCACAGGGCGAAGTCGTCGGCGAACCACAGCCCGAACGAGGAGAACAGGCCCTGCTGCGACTTGGTGGCGTTGATCAGCAGCCAGGCCAGCGGGATCAGGCTGTACACCAGCACGATGCCGGTGAGCAGGGTCAGGGTGACACTGCGGACGGGCCGGCGCACCCTGGTGATGGCGGACATCAGCGTCCCTCCCGCATGCCGCGCAGCTGGACGACGTACGCGATGGCCATGGTGATCAGGCCCATCACGATCGCGACGGTGGCCGAGTAGTTGTACTGCTGGCCGGAGAAGCTCAGCGAGTAGGCGTACAGGTTGGGGGTGAAGTAGGTGGTGATCGCGTTGGGTGCCAGGTGCTGCAGGATGCTCGGTTCGTTGAACAGCTGGAAGCTGCCGATGATGGAGAAGATGGTGGCGATGACCAGGGCGCCCCGGATCGCCGGAAGTTTGATCGACCGGATGACCCGCAGCTGACTGGCGCCGTCGACCTCGGCGGCCTCATAGAGAGTGGCCGGCACGACCCGCAGCGCCGAGTAGAAGATCACCATGTTGTAGCCGACGAACTCCCAGGTGACGATGTTGCCGATGGCGATCAGGACGAGGTCGGGGCGCAGCGGGTCGGGCAACGCGGTGCCGAACGCGTCGTTGATGTTGCCGACCAGGCCGAACCGGTCGCCGTACATGAAGCCCCACATCAGGGTGGCGACGACGGCCGGTACGGCGTACGGCAGGAAGATCGAGACCCGGAAGAAGCTCTTGCCGTGCAGCCGGCCGCTGTCGATGGCGAGCGCGACGAGCAGCGCGATGGCCAGCATGATCGGCACCTGGACGACGAGGAAGAGGCCGACCCGGCCGAACGCGGACCAGAACTGCGGGTCGGTCAGCGCCCGCTGGTAGTTGTCCAGGCCGACGAAGGAGTTGCCGCCGATCAGTTGCCGGCGGTACAGGCTCAGGTAGATCGAGTAGCCGATCGGCGCGATGAACACGAGCGCGAAGACCAGCATGAACGGACCGACGAACTGCCAGCCGGCCAGGGGACGTCGCCGGCGGGGCCGGCGGCGGACGCCACCGGCGGCGGCGGCCGTCCGGGGAGGTGTCGGTGGGGTTGCCATTGCGTTCGACCTCGGGTCACGTCGGTAATGTTTGCGCAAACATCGAGGCCTGATGGTGGCACCGGGGCCGACCGCCGTCAACCCCCCGTCAACCCCGCAGTCGCGTCAACCTCGCCCGGATCGGCTCCGCGTCCGGATGCTGCAGGCCGTCGAGGATCTCCACCGCCGCCGACCACCACCGCCGCGCGGCCGACACGTCGCCGGTCTGCGCGCCGATCTCCCCGAGGCTGCTCAGCACCAGCGCCTCCAGGTGCCGGTCCCCCAGCCCCCGGAACAACGCCAGCGCCTCCTGGTAGCAGGCGGCCGCCTCGTCCGGATGCCCGAGATGCTGGTACGCGTACCCCAGGCTGTGCCAGGTGCTGGCCAGCCCCGGCCGGTCGGCGAACCCCTGCAGCACCTCCAACGCCCGACCGCACCAACTGAGCGTCTCGGCGTACTCGCCCAGCCGGGCGTGCTGCCAGCCGACCACGTTCAGCGCCTTGCCCGCCCCCCGCAGGTCACCGGCCGCCTCGTACAACTCGCACGCGGTCCGCCCGTGCGCCAACGCCTCCCGGTGGCGCTCCTGCCGCTCCCGCAGCAGGGCCAGGGCCATCTCGGTGAGTCCCTGCCGCGCCAGGTCACCGCGCCCCTGCTCCACCGTCAACGCAGCCAGCAGATGGGTCTCGGCCTCGGCGTGACAGTTCGTCCGGGTGTACGCCCGGGCAATGTTGCGGTGCGCCGCCGCCTGCGCCGCCGTGTCCCCCAGCCGCCGCGCCACCTCCAGCGCCGCCTGCTGCATGACCAGCAGATCCCGCCAGTGCCCCCGCCGGTCCAGGAAGGTGTAGGTCACCTGGGACAGCGTCACCGCCGCCGCGTCCAGTCCGGCCGCCAACGCGACGTCGAACACCGCCACCAGCACCGGCTGTTCGACGGCGAACCAGGCCAGCGCCGCGCCAGCGTCGGCGAACCGCTCGGCACCGACCCCGGACACCGCCGGCGACGACGGCGGCGACGGCACCGGGTTCGACTGCAGCGCCCGGTCGGCCTGGTACGCGCTGTGCGTGTAATGGTCGACCAGTCGGCGTACCGCCGCCGCCCGGTCCGCCGCGGTCTCCGACCGACGGGCCTGTTCGGCCGCGTACACCCGCAACAGGTCGTGCAGCCCGTACCGGCCGTCGGCCAGTTCGTCGAGCAGGTGCGAACGGACCAGTTCACCGAGCACCCGCCGGACCTCGACCGCCGGCCTACCGGCCAGGCTCGCCGCCGCTGGCAGGCAGATCGTCGGACCGGGATGGTTGCCCAGCAGTCGGAACAGCTGCGCCGCCGCTGGGCTCAACGCCTGGTACGACCAGGAGAAGACCGACCGTACGCCGAGCTCCGGGTCGTCGGCGGCGAGCGCGTCGAGACGTTCGCCAGCGGTCCGCAGCTCGGCCGCGAGCGCCGCCAACGGCATCTGCGGCGCGGTCGCCGCCCTTGCGCCGACGACCGCCAACGCCAGCGGCAGCCCGACACACCGCGCCACGATCTCGTCGACCGCGTCCGGTTCGGCGGCGCAGCGCGCCACCCCGACCCGGTGCCGCAGCAGTTCGGCCGCCTGCGACCCGTCGAGCAGGTCCAGCGTCACCGGGAACGCGCCGTGCGCGGCCACCAACCCGGTCAGCTGGTTGCGGCTGGTCACCACGACCAGGCACCGGGGCGCGCTGGGCAGCAGCATCCGCACGTGCCCGCTGTCGCGCGCGTTGTCGAGCACGATCAGCATCCGCCGCCCGGCCAGCGTCGTCCGCAGCAGCGCCGTCTGGGCGTCGAGCTGCGCCGGCACCCGGGCCGGTGGCACCCCGAGCCCGTCGAGCAGCAGCCGCAGCGCGGCCGCCGGCTCGGTCACCGCACCGTCCGGGTCGAACCCCCGCAGGTTCAGGTAGAGCTGGCCGTCCGGGAACCGGTCCGCGACCTGGTGCGCCCAGTGCACGGCCAGGGTGGTCTTGCCCACCCCCGCCGTGCCGCTGACCGCCACCACCCGTACCGCACCGGCGCCCCGGTCGTCGTCGGTGGCGTCGGCGAACTCGGTCAACCGGGTCAACTCCGCCTGCCGACCGCTGAACCGGGCCAGTGCCGGCGGCAACTGCCGGGGCACGGACCGGGGCACCGGGTCACCGCCGCCGGGGCCGGGGCCGGGGGCGGCCGGCGGGGCCGCGCCGGCACCGGCCGCAACCGTGACCGGCAGCGGCACCTCGACGCCCCGGCGCTGCTCGTCGACCCGGTCCCGGGCGCTGGCCAACGCACCCCGCTCGATCGGGCTCGCGCCGAGCAGGCCGACCAGGACGTCGAAGCGGTCCGTCGGCGGCAGCGTCTTGCCGGTGAGGTACTCGGCGACGGCCGTGTGCGACCAGCCGGCACGGGCGGCCAGCAGCCGGTACGACAACACCCGGTGGCCTTCGCGGCGGGCGTGCCGACGCCGCAGGGCACGCAGCAGGCCGGCAAGATCGTCGACGGTACGGGCAGTGGCGGCGTCACGCAGCAGGCGGTCCGGTGGTCGGGTGTCCACACCGTGCACCATCGCGACTCGCACGATCCTCCACCGGCCCGACGTCACGGCGGCGACCTGACGGCCCCCGCTCCACAACGGATGTTAGTCGATGTACGCCGATGTACGGAGATGAACGAGATCACGGCCACAGCGGCCGGGAACCGGGCACCCTGTACGGAGAACAGATCAGACACCGTACAAGAGGGACGTCCTCGCCCACGCACCGTCGCGTCCGCGCGGGCCGTCCCGGCCGTACGCGACGATCAGGGAAGGACACCGCGATGTACTGGTCCAGGCGCTCCACCCGGTAACCGGCCGACCCGCCGAACCGTGCCACCGTCGCGATCCGACGTCGCGGCGACGACCGCGCCACCACCATCCACCGGTGGCGTCGGCTGGATACGTTCAGGCGGCGGGTGACCGGACGGGGCCCCGGTCACCCGCCCAGCTGCCCGACACCACCGGGCGTCGTTGACACCATGACGGCGACGACCGACCCGGTGCGAGGTGGCGATGTGTGAGTCCCGGCCGACGGGGCGCGGTTCCTGGTGGGCCCGCTGGCGGGACTGGATCCCGCTGGGTGCACTGACCATCGTGGTGCTCGCCGGCGGGCTGGTACAGCTGACCGGCCACCGTACCGTCGCCGACGCCACCTGGGCGGCGGCGACGCTCGCCGCGCTGGTGGTCGCGCTGCGCTGGACCGTCCAGTCGGTACGGCGTCGACGCGTCGGCGTCGACGTGATCGCCGTACTGGCGCTGATCGGTGCGCTGCTGGCCGGCGAGCCACTGGCCGGCGCGGTGGTGGCACTGATGCTCGCCACCGGACACACCCTCGAGACGTACGCGCGGCGGCGGGCCCAGCGGGACCTGCAGGCGCTCGTGGCGCACGCACCCCGTACCGCGCGCCGACGGGCCGCCGACGGCACCGTGGACGTCGTCGACGTCGACGACGTCGCCACCGGCGACCAGCTCGTCGTCGGCCCCGGCGAGGTGGTGCCGGTCGACGGCGTCGCCGAGGATCCGGCCACCTGCGACGAATCGGTGGTGACCGGCGAGTCGCAGGCGGTGCACCGGGCCGCCGGGGACCGGATCGCCAGCGGCGTGGTCAACGCCGGCTCCGCGTTCGGCCTGCGGGCCGTCGAAACGGCGCAGGCCAGCACGTACGCCGGGATCGTGCGGATGGCCGCCGAAGCCGGCGCCGGCAAGGCCGCCACGGTCCGCCTCGCCGACCGGTACGCCGCTGCCTTCGTCCCGTTCACCCTGGCGCTGGCCGGCGCCGGCTGGATCGTCTCCGGCGAGTTCGTCCGCGCCGTCGCGGTGCTGGTCGTCGCCACTCCCTGCCCGCTGCTGCTGGCCACCCCGGTCGCGGTCGTCGCCGGGCTGTCGCGCGCCGCCCGCCGAGGTGTCCTGGTCCGCGACGGCGGCGCGCTGGAGCAGCTCGGCCACGCCCGTACCCTGCTGGTCGACAAGACCGGCACGTTGACCACCGGCCGGCCGGAGACCGCCGACGTCGTCACCGGCCCCGACGGCGGTGAACCGGCCGAACTGCTGCGCCTGGCGGCCTCGGTCGAGCAGCTCTCCCCGCACGTCCTGGCCGGCGCGGTGGTCCGGGCGGCACGCGGACGCGGCCTGCGGCTCGTCGCCCCGACCGAGGTGACCGAGGATCCCGGCCGGGGCGTGCAGGGTCGGGTCGACGGCCGGACGGTACGGGTCGGCCAGCCCGACGACCCGCTGCCGGACTGGGCGGGCGCGGTCCGGGACCGGACCGAAGCCGACGGGCTCTCCACGGTGTGGATCACCGTCGACGACGTACCCGCCGGGGTGGTCCTGCTGCGCGACCCGGTGCGGCCCGACGCCGCCGCCACGGTCACCCGGCTGCGGCAGGCCGGCTTCACCCGGCTGGTCATGCTCACCGGCGACCGGCCGGAGGTCGCCCGGCAGGTCGCCGCGCAGGTCGGGGTCGACGACGTCGTGGCACGCTGTTCGCCGCAGGAGAAGACCACCCGGGTACGCGAGGAGTCCGCCCACGCGGTCACCGTGATGGTCGGCGACGGCGTCAACGACGCACCGGCGCTGGCCGCCGCCGACGTCGGAGTGGCGGTCGGCGGGTCCGGGGCGAGCGCGGCGGCCGGAGTCGCCGACGCCGTACTCGCCGTCGACGAGTTGGGCCGGCTGGCCGACGCGGTCGACATCGCCCGCCGGTCCCGGCGGATCGCCGTGCAGAGCGCCGCCGTCGGCATGGGCCTGGCCGTGGTGGCGATGGTGGTCGCCGCGTTCGGCCTGCTGCCGCCGGTGGCCGGCGCGTTCACCCAGGAAGGCATCGACGTCGCGGTGATCCTCAACGCGCTGCGCGCCCTGCACCCCGGCGGCCGCCGCCGACCCCGGCGGCGATGACCGTCCCGCCACCGTCGGCAGACCTGGCTGGGGCGGCGGGCTGGGACGGCGAGCCGGTGCCCTCCGTCCTGCCCGCAGGTATGTTCTTGAGTCTCATACCTCTGAGGAATAATCATTCCTCAGAGGAATACTCATCATTCGCAATACCCGTCTGGCGGGCAGGCTGCGGACCTGCCCAGTCGGTGGCGCGGCGGCGGTAGCCTCGGGGCGCGTGGACGACGACGCGATCATGGGACTGCTGAGCAGGGTGTACGCCTCAGCCAACAGCCACGTCGACGACGCCGGGCACCACGCCCACCGCGTACCGTCGACGATCCCGGCGCACGCGCTGGCCGCCCTCGGCGCACACGGTCTGACGCCCAACACGTTCCGCCGGTTCGGCCACGACGACGCGGTCACCGGCTTGCGCCGGCTGGCTGCCGCCGTGCCGGGACGGGCTGCGGCTGACTCGTTCGTCGCCGGGCTGGGCAGCGCGTCGCCGCGTTGGCGGGCGATCCTGCCGGCGTGGGCACTCGGCACCACGATGCCGGCGCACCCGGGCCCGACCGGGGAGCACCGCTGCGACATCTGCTTCCTCACCGCGCAGACGACAGTCGACACCACGTATGCCTGGTGGCAGCGGGCCACCTCGGGTTCGCCGCTGCCCGGCGACGTCTGCGGTTACCTGCTGGCGCTGGAATCGGCCATCCCGCCGCTGCCGGCGCCGCAGCCGTACGACGTCTGGGTGCTGCACGAGATCCTCAACGTGATCCGGTCGCTGCCGGCGACCACCCGGGCCGGCGCGGCGGCGCAGGCGCTGCGGGCCGCCGCGCTGCTGCCCGGAGCCGACAAGTGGACGTACCGGTCGCTGTTGGAAGATCTCGCCTTCGTCGGGGTACTGCAGACCCCGCAGCATCCGGGGATGCTGACCGCGTTCACCACCGCCCGGCAGCGCGACCAGCGGCCCAGCGTACGGGTCGAGGTGGACGTGCCGCTGGCGTTCTGGCGGGCCGCCGACGGGGTGACCGAGCCGCTGGTCCAACGGTTGTTCGGGCACCTGCCCCGGCCGGCCGAACCGCCTGCGACGCCGGCGTCGGCCGTGCCAACCCGGCGGGCACGGACCGGCACCCGGGCGGCTCCACTGCCGGCCGCGCTGCGCGGCGAGCCCCGCGCCGGTGACCTGTACGCCGTACGCTGGCGGGAGGACGCCTGGGTCGTGGCGTACTGCCATCGGGTCGACGACCGGGGCGGCCGCCGCTACGGCCTGGTCGAATACCTCGACGGGGTGTTCACCACGCAGCCGACCGCCGCCGATGTGGACGCCACGGTCGACCGGCGGTTACGCGGCCGTGGGCCGGACCGCTGGCAGATGTGGGCGTCGCGGTTGGACGCCACCACCGGCGTACGCCGGATCGCCCGCGACGTCGCCGCTCCCGCCGATGACCGGTCCGCTCCAGATCGGATCAGCAGCGGTGCGGCGAAGGACCTGATGCATCTGGCATCGTGGTGCTTCCCGGACATCTGACAGGAAAGAGACTTCCATGCGTGTGACCCGTACCGTTGTCGCGACCTGCCTGATCCCTGCGGCCTTAACGCTCGCCGCCTGCGGTGACCCAGCGGCCGAGGATGAGCCTGGCGCCGCCACTCCGTCGACCGCTGCCAGCGCCGACCCGACCGACGCCGGCTCCGACACCCCCGGCGACGGCGGTACGGCGGCCTGCGCCAGCGCGGACCTGTCCGTTGACGTGACGATCCAGGACGCTGGGCTGGCCCTGCTGGCGCTGACCAACTCCTCGTCGGCGCCGTGCCAGGTCGACGGGTGGGTGACGCTGGCGTTCGAGCGGGCCGACCGCAGCCCGGTGGAGGTCGACCAGGAGCAGGTGGAGCAGCCGGGGCCGCCGCTGGCAACCGACCTCGATCCGGGCGAGTCGGCGTTCGCCGGAGTCAAGTGGGCCACCTGCGACCCGGCGTTGACCGACTGCGCGGTGGTGACCACGGTCCGCGTCGGTGCCCCAGGCGACAGCGCCACGGTGGTGGCCCGGGTCATCGGCATCGACGGCAACGAGTCCGTCGGCGAGCTGCCGGTCGCCGACGTGCAGATCGGCTCGATCCAACCGTCCACTCAGGGCGTCGTGGCCTGGTGACCCGGGCTCAGGTCTGCGCTACCCGCTGACGGTCGCGGATCGCGTCGCGGGAGGCGGTCACCGTACGGCGCAGTTCGTCGAGGTCGACGTCGACCAGTCGCCCGGCCGCCTTACGGACCCGGCCGGCCACCACGACGGTGTCGATGTTGCGGGCGTCGGCGCCGAGAACCAGGGTGCCGACCGCGTCGTTGAGCGGCATCGTGTTGACGTCGTCGGCCCGCACCACCAGCAGGTCCGCCTGCCTGCCCGGGGTGAGCGAGCCGGTGACGTCGCCGAGGCCGTTGGTCCGGGCACCCTGCGCGGTGGCGAAGTCCAGCACGTCGCGGGTGGTGATCCGGTGCCCCATCGTGCTGTCCGTGCCGTAGCCGGCGTGCACCGCGCGCATCCGTTGGATCGCGTGCAGCGCCCGCATCTGGGTGAACATGTCGCTGGCCAGCGCCACTTCGACGTCGATGCTGAGGCCGGGTCGCACGCCGACGGCCAGCGCCTCGTCGATCGCCGGCACCGCCGTCTCCAGCCCGATCTGCGCCTCCGACGTCGGTGCCAGCGACACGGTGGTCCCTGTGTCGCCGATCGTCTTCCACGCCTGGCCGGTGAGTCCGGTGGCGTGGATCAGCGTCACGGCCGGGCCGAGCAGACCGGCGGCGGCCCAGCGATCGATCGCCGCCGACGACGACCCGCCGAACACGGCGTCGACGCTGACGCCGATGCCGAGATCGCGGGCGAGCGCCGCCAGCTCCGGCCCGTAGGCCAACGCCGGGCCGGCGATCTCGTCGGTGGCCAACGCCGCCAGCCGTACGGTCACCAGGCCGTCGTTGGCGCCGTGGAACTTCTCCCGCAGCCGAACGAGATCGGCGGGCCACTGCTTGTCCCAGTCGCCGAAGTGCGGACCCATCGAGGCGTGCACGCCCCGGATCCCGGTGTCGACCAACGCCTGCACCGCCGCATCGGAGTGCGCCACCGATCGGGAGTTGTGCGAGAAGTCGAGCATCGTGGTGATGCCGGCGTCGAGGGCGGTGAGTGCGGCGAGCCGGGTGCCGACGTACATGTCGTGCGGGGTGTACGCGGGTGCGACGCCGGCCAGCGTCGACATCACGTACTCGCCGAGGTCGTTGACGTCCGGGATGCTGCGGCGCAGCTGCGCCTGCCAGGCGTGCCGGTGGGTGTCGACGAAGCCGGGGCAGACGATGCCGCCGGTGGTGTCGACGACGGTCGCGCCGGCCGCTTCGGGGTGCGACCGCAGGTCCGGGCCGACGGCGACGATCCGGTCGTCGCGGACCAGCACGTCACCGGAGTTCAGGTCACCGATCGTCGGATCCACGGTGACGACCGCGCCACCGCTGAACAGCGTCTTCATCTTCTTCTCCTACTCTTCGTCGAGGTTCACTGGCTCGTGGTCGAGATGCACTGGCTCTCTGTCGGGTTCACCGGCGGTGGAACACGTAGCCGGCGTGGTGCAGCACGTCGTCGACGAACCGGCCGTACGCCCAGAAACCCAGGTCGTCGCGGTAGACGATCCGGTCGCCGTGGATCCAGAACGACCCCTGGTACGCGTGCGGCCGGCCGCCGCGCGTCTCGTCGTAGCGGCCGTCGGCGGTGAGCTCCTGGTGGATGAAGCCGGTCTCGTCGACCCACATGCCGAGGTACGGGCTGTCGACCACCCGGGGGCCGCCGTCGTCGGAGCCGGGCGGGGTGGTCTCGTCGACCGTGCCCGGCGTCAGTCGGCGACCGTTGAACAGGGCGATCTCGCCGTCGACGACGATCGCGGCAGCCTGCTCCGGCCGCCAGATGACCATCTCCACAGCGGAGTCGCCGACGCCTGCACCGGCGATCACGGCGAAGGTGGCGGGGTTGCCGGGGGTCAGGGTGCCGACCCGGTCGGCGGGGCCGGTACGCAGGCCGGCGACAGCGACGCCGTCGACGACCGCCGGCACGATGGTCAGACCGGTGCAGTCGACGACGATCGCCCCGTCGTCCTCAGCCGCGGTGTGCAGGCCGGGGCCGACCGCGACGATCACGTCGCGGCCGAGCAGCAGGTCGGCGGCGGCGAAGTCGCCGATCACCGGATCCAGGGTGTGGATGGTGGCGTCGACGAACATCAGCGGCCGACGACGACCTGCGGTGGTGTCCCCACCTGTGGTGTCGGCGGCGATCTGCGCGAGGACTGTCTCGTCGAGTGTGCGGGTGGTCACGAGAACCTCCGGTGGTCGTTCGGCTTGGTCCTCTCCACCATCGGCCCGGCGACGACGGTCAACCAGGCCGGCCGTTACCAGGGTGTGACGCACCCTGTTTGGCCGTAGCCGGGGCTGGATACCGTGGTCGGCATGCCCACCACCGCACTCGGGGCGTTCCTCGTCGCCCGCCGGGCCCGGCTCACCCCGGGCGATGTCGGGCTGACCACCAGCGGCACCCGACGGGTCGCCGGTCTGCGCCGCGAAGAGGTCGCCGTGCTGGCCGGGGTGAGCGTCGACTACTACACCCGGCTGGAGCAGGGGCGGGAACGCCACCCGTCGGCGTCGGTGCTGGATGCCGTGGCCAGCGCCCTCGACCTGGACGGCGACGCCCGGGACCATCTGTTCCGGCTGGCCGACGTCGCACCCGGGTCGACCCCGACGCCGACCCGCCCCCGGGTCGATCCGGGGCTGCGGGAGCTGCTCGACGCCTGGCCGGACACCCCGGCGATCGTGATCGACCGCCGCCTCGACCTGCTGGCCGGCAACCCGCTGGCGGACGCGTTCTACGCCGACTTCACCGAGCCGGACAACATCGTTCGGATGACCTTCCTCGACCCGGCCGGGGCCACCTTCTTCGCCGACTGGCAGCGCGCCGCGCACGCGTGCGTGGCGAACCTGCGGCTCGCGCTCGGCCACGACCCACACGACCGGCGGGTACACGAGCTGGTCGAGGAGGTGAGCACGGCCAGCCCGGAGTTCCGCCGGCTGTGGCAGCGCAACGACGTACGGGGCAAGACCCACGAGGCGAAGACGTTCCGGCACGGCACGGTCGGCGAGCTGACGTTGACGTACCACGCCTTCGACGTGCGGGGCGCCGCTGGTCAGCAGCTGATCGTGTACCGCGCGGAGCCGAGCAGCCGCAGCGCCGAGGCGCTGCGGCTGCTCGGCAGCCTGGCCGTCAGCAACTGGCTGTCCTGACAGTCCACGTCGCGTGCCAATCGGCAACGTCGGAACCCATGCCGACGCATGTCCCTAGTGCACTCCGGTCGGGCGATGACTGATGGCCGGCCCGAAGGGGCACCAGCCCCTGACCCGTCGACCGCTGTGGCGGTGGTGATCGCCCGACCACCACCGCCACAGCCGCTCAACCCGCCGTCGGCACCGGCCAGAGCCGGATCGTGTGGTCGGCACCGCCGGACGCCAGGTGCCGGCCGTCCGGGCTGAACGCCAACCCCGTCACGTCGTTGGTGTGCCCGGCGAACTCACTGACCAGCTCCCCCGTGTCGACCTCCCAGAGCCGTACGGTGAGATCCGCTCCGGCTGCGGCGAGCAGCCGGCCGTCCGGGCTGAATGTCGGATGGCCCTCACCACCGCCGGTGTCGAACGATCGCACCGGCCGAGCTGTGGCCACCTCCCAGAGCCCGACCGACTCCGCGCCGCTTGAGGCGACAAATCGCCCGTCCGGGCTGAATGCGGGCACCCCACCACCCCCGGTGTACGCCTGCACCACGTCCCCGGTCGCCACGTCCAGCAGCACCAGGGTGCCCTTGTAACCGGCGGCGGCGGCAAGCGTGGTCCCCTCCGGGCTGAACGCGACCCCGCTGGCGTACTCCTCGCTGAGCGACCGGACCAGCTCACCGGAGGCCGGGTCGAACAACCGCACTCCTTCGTTGACCGCGTAGCCGCCCGCGACCGCCAGCAGCCTGCCGTCGCGGTTGAAGGACACGTCGTAGTGGTTGCCGTCGAGGCTGTGTGCCTGCTTCCTCGTCGCCACCGTCCATATCGCGCTGTCGGTGGCGAGCAGGGTGCCGTCCGGGCTGAACGACACGGCGCTGACCACCGACCCGACCGGCAGCACGCCGGTCATCTCGCCGCTGACCGCGTCCCAGATCCGGGCCTTGTGATCGTTGCCACCGGCGGCGGCGATGCTGCGCCCGTCCGGGGCGAACGCGATCGCCCGCACCGCCGAGCCCCCGGTGTCGACGACCGACAGCAACGCCGGGGTGGGGGCAGCCGCTGGCCCCTCCTCCGGAGGTTCCCTGCCGGACAGCACCACCCAGGCGGTACCGATGGACGCCGCCAGGATCAGCGCAAAGGTGACCGCGAACGCGGCCACCGACGGCCGCCACCGGCGCGTCGGCGCATCGGCGTCGGCGTCGGCGTCGGCGTCGGCGTCGATCGCAGCGAGCCGCGTCGCCGTATCCTGTGGCCAGCTGGCAGTCGTGTCCGTCTGCCCGGTCGACGCGAGGACCGACACGGGCACCGATGGCTTCGACACCGCGTCCTGGTCGCGATGCCGGCTCCGGATCGCGCCCCGTGCTACGACGAGCTCCGGCTGATCGGCTGCGACCGGGGCGACACCGAAGCGCTCCTTCAGCATCGTGGCGACCAGCGGGACCCGGCTCGATCCACCCACCAGGAACAGCCCGCCCAGCTGACCGGCGCCCACCCCGGCGGTCCGCAACGCACCGACCACGCAGTCCACCGTACGGTCGATGATCGGCCGGGCCACCCGCTCGAACTCGGCGCGGCGCACCGGCACGTCGACGTCCAGATACGGCACGTGGACCCGCGTCTCGCCGGTACGGGTGAGCATCTCCTTGCCGCTGCGGACGTCGTCCCAGAAGGTCCGGGCGGTACGACGGTCGTCGGTGGACGCCGGCTGGCGCAGCCGCCGCCACGCCGCCGGGTCGACCCGGTCGCCGCAGGTCCGCCGCAGATGGTCCACGATCGCCGCGTCCAGATCCAACCCGCCCAGCTCGGCCAGCCCACTCGTGGCCAGCACCGCGAACCCGTCGGACGTACGCCGAACCACCGTCGCGTCGAACGTGCCGGCCCCGAAGTCGTAGATCACGGCGGACGACCCGACCGGCAGCCTGGCCCCGGCCGTCTCGACGAAGTAGCCAGCCGCCGCGACCGGCTCCGCCACGAGGTACGCCCAACCCAACCCGGCCCGCCCGGCGGCGGCGAGCAACACCGCCCGGCGCGTCGTTCCCCAGTCGGCGGGGCAGCTCAGCGCGACCGGAGCAGGCAGTTCACCGGCGACCCGCCGCGCCTCGACAGCGACCCGGCCCAACACCGCCGCGAACACCTCGACGACCGACACCTCGACCGGGCCGCCCACGCCGTGCAGCAGCACCACGTCGTCGTCGACCCGTCGTTTCGGGTACGGCTCGAAGCCGGCCGGGTTGCTGCGCGCCGCGTGCAGCGCGTCCCGCCCGACGAGCAGCTCGCCGTCCGGCCCGACACAGACCGCCGACGGCAGGATCTCCGAGCCGTCGAACAGCACCGGACGGACCTGGCCGCCCGGTGGGGCGAGCACCGCCGTCGTATGGGAGGTGCCAAGATCGATTGCCAGCCGTACGTCCACCACCGGCCGATGGTAACGACGCACATCAACGTTCAGGCGGTGGCCGGCGCGGCCAGCGCACTGAGCCAGCCGGTCGCGCCGCCGACGTACGCAACCGAGTCGGCGACCCGCACGCCGCTGGTCTGGCCCAGCGGGTGTGCCCAGGCGATCGCACCGGTCGCCACCCGCAGAGCGGTGACCACGGTGGTGGTGGACGCATACACCAGTGGCCCGGCGACGGTCAGCCGACCGAGGACGTAGCCGTCGACCCGGGTGCGCCAACGCGGCCGACCGTCGGCCGCGCCGAGCGCATGGACGTACCCGTCGAAGGAAGCGGTGAACACGACGCCGTCGGCGGCCGCCGGGCCGACCAGCTCGGATCCGGTCCCGTCCCGCCGCCACCGCAGGCCGCCGTCGCGGGCGTCGATCGCGTAGCACCGCCCGTTGGATCCGGTGACGATGATCGCGCCCTCGGTCGCGGCGAGCTGCCGGGACAGCCGGTCGGCACCGGGCGGGGAATGGCGCCAGCGCTGCCGGCCGGTCGACCGGTCGACGGCGTACACCCGGCCGTTGTTGGTGGTGAAGACCGCGAGGTCGCCGGTGAGCAGAGGCTCGCGGGCGGCGGCCGGCACGTCGAAACGCCAACGCGGGGTGAGGTCGGCCGGGTCGTACGTCTCCAGGCCCTCCTGGGCCAGGTAGACCAACCGGTCGTCGACCGCCGGTGACGACGTCAGAATGTTACGGCTGGTGGCCGTGCCGACCACCGCTCCGGTGGCTGCGTCGAGCAGGTGCAGACGGTTGTCGTGGCTGGCGACGTAGACCCGGTCCCCGACGACCGTCGGTGCGCCGACGTCGTTGCGGAACATGCCTGGCGCGACCCTACGGGTCCAGACTGTCGAGCCGTCCGCAACGCGCACGGCATAGCAGACGCCGTCGTCGCAGAGCACGACGACCAGTCCGGCCGCGACGGTCGGCCGGTGCCGGATCCCGGGCAGCTGCCGACGCCACAGCAGGCCGCCGGGTTCGGGTCCGGGCAGCGGGGGCGACGACCGCGCGTTGGACGAGGCGACGCTCGGCCCGGGACCCGGATCTGCGCTCGCGCCGGGACTCGACCGTGGTGCCGGACCTCGGGTCGGGCCGGTCGTGGTCGTCGGCAGCGCCCCGCCGGACACCGGGCGATCGGCGGTGAGCAAGACCGGCGTAGCGCCGACGACGAACGAAGCGGCCGCGACCGACAGCAGCCGACGCCGGTCCCAGCCGTACGGACGTCGTGCCGGACCTGCCGATGCGGTGCCTGCCGATGCGGTGCGGTCGGGCGAATCCTCCGGGACCGGCGGTACGGCGGGCCCCGTCACCGATCGGGCGGCGCCTTCGGCGACGACGGTCTCCGGTTGCTCCAACACCATCGGTGCCACACCCAGTGCCCGCAGCAGCGCGGTGGCCGCGAGCGGCAGCCGGCTACCACCGCCGACCAGGAATATCCCCGGCAGGTCGGTCGGTGCCAGGGCGGCGTCGGCGAGCACCGCTCGGGTCGCCGCCACGGTCCGGGCGACGGTCGGTCCGGCCAGCTCCTCCAGCTGGATCCGACCCAACGGCGCGTCGGTGCCCAGCGACGGGATCGGTATCACGGTCGACGGCTGCCGCGACAGTGACTCCTTCGCCGACCGTACGTCGTCCCAGAGTTGCCGGCTGGCGCGGCGATCCGCGTCGGTGTCCGGGTCCGTCAGTCGTCGCCAGGCCGTCGGGTCGCGGGGTCCGTAGACCGATCCGAGGTACGCCACCACGGCGGCGTCGATGTCCAGGCCGCCGGTACGGTCGAGACCACGGGTGGCGACGACGGACAGTTGACCGTCGACCCGGCGTACCGCTGAGGCGTCGAAGGTGCCGGCGCCCAGGTCGTAGACCAGCACGGTGGTGCCGTCGGCCCGGATCGTCGGACCGTCGGTCAGGAAGTAGCCGGCGGCGGCCACCGGCTCCGCCATCAGCGTCACGGCGGGCAGACCGGCGCGGCTCGCCGCGCGCAGCAGGGTTTCCCGCCGCCGCTCGTCCCAGTTCGCCGGATGGGTGAGGACGGTACGGGCCGGCAGGCCGCCGCCGACGACCCGACAGGCTTCGGCGGTGACCGCGCCGAGGACTGCGGCGATGAGGCCGGCGACCTCGACCTCGGTGTCACCGAGCGCCACGGTCACCTGGTCGATGCGCCGCTTCGGGTGCGGCTCCAGCCGATCGGGCCGGGTACGGGCGGCGTGCAGCGCGTCACGGCCGACGATCAGATCGGCACCGGGCGTCAGGAACACCGCCGAGGGGAGCTGTCGGAAGCCGTCGAAGAACAGCGGCTGGACGCTCCCGTCCGGCCAGGCCAGCGCGGCGACGGTGTGCGACGTTCCGAAGTCGACGCCGAGGGCGGACCCGACGGTTCCCGCTGCCGGAGCGTCCACCATGGTCCGATCCTAGTGTGCTGCCGCTACCAGCACCGGGCGCGGCAAATGACGTTCCGGGGTCGGTGCGATCCGGTCAGATCGCGGCGCGTGGTGGCGGATGGTCGGTCGGCGGGAACCAGTCGACCAGGTCGGCGAGGGCGACCACAGCTTCGACGCCGTACCCCTGCCGCCAGGCCCGGTCCGCGAGCTGGCACATGATCTCGTGGAACTCGCGCTCGCCCGGGGTGTAGTCACCGGTCCAGCCGGCGGGTGGGCCGACCGGCCCGACCCACCCGCCGCTGCCACCGGCGTCGCTGGTGCTCACCGCTGTCTCCGACGGATCTTCCGTAGCCCGTCGCGTTGCACGAAGATCTCCCTCCGCTCGACGGCCGCACCGTCGCGGTCCAGCACGTAGCCGCCCAACCAGACCCAGCCGGCGTAGGTCCAGCGTGTGTCGACGGCGATGACCCGGAACCGGAAGCCCCGGTCACCGGCGAACTGGACGCTGGCGGCGGCCCCGATCAGCAGCACGTCACCCGGCTCAGGTGCCGGGGTCGATGTCGAGTTCACCGACGTACGGCAGCCGAGCCTGATCGCTCTGCCAGTCCCGCAGCGCCTGCTTGAGCAGCGACAACTCGTCGACGAGTTGGGCGATGCTCTGGTCGCGGCGGCGTAGCTCGGCGGCGACCTGGGCGACGTACGCCGCGACGTGCCGTGGGTCGAGGCCCCGCCAGCGGGTACGGAAGCGCACCCGGGCCACCTGCTCGGCGGTCAGCGGGACCGGCGCGGCGTCCCCCTCGTACGTCTCGCCGTTGACGCTGACCACCGGCGGCCGGTGCCGGCCGAATGACCTGGTCACAGTGCTTCTCCCTCCGGTGGCGGCGGTCCGGGCCAGGTCGTCCGGCCGCACCAGGGACACCATCTGACTTTCACCTTGAAGGCGAACAGTCCAGCCAGGAATCCCAGCAGGACCGCGCCGATCAGCGCACCGATTTCCACGAGGACCTTCCCCCTCTTCAGGTCGGGGCACCGGCCGGCCTCCTTGCCGCGACGCCGGCCGGCGCCCAGGTGGGTGGGGATGTGCGTCCCTCCAGCCCTGCTCGGATCTCCAGAGCACTGGCTGCAGGTCGGTAGATCGACACTCCATGATGCGACCACCGAGTGTCATACTGCCTCAGCATGAATCGCGTATGCAAGACTTGCTTTCAAGAGTCTTGAGGATGCCCTGATGTTGTCCCGCCGACACGGGACCCGCACACTGAGAGGGAGTGAGGGGAGCATGGACGTGGCCGCGCGCAAGCACCTGCCGACTGTTCGCCTGCGCCGCCTGGCATACCAGCTGCGCGGGATGCGCAGCGACGCAGGGCTCACCCGCGAAGACGCCGCCGAGAAGACCCACATGAACAGCGCAACCCTGTGGCGGATCGAAACCGGCAAGGTGCGACCGCAGAAGCGGACCGTCCTCGCCCTGCTCGACCTCTACGGCATCAGCGACGGGCAACAGCGCACAGAGCTGCTGGACCTGCTCAAGGACTCGAACCAGCTGGGCTGGCTCCAGGCGTACGAGGAAGTCCTGTCGGACGAGTACAGCGCCTACATCAGCTTCGAGGCCGAGGCCCGCAGCGTCCGCAACTACGAGCCGCTGTTCGTGCCAGGCCTGCTGCAGACCGAGGAGTACGCCCGAGCCGTCACCGCAGGAGTGCTGCCCGAGTGCAGCGAGTCCGACGTGGCGCATCGCGTCGAGGCTCCGATGAAACGCCAGGAGTCGATCACCAAGGACACGCCGCTGAAGCTCTGGGCGATCATCGACGAAGGCGTGATCCATCGCCAGGTCGGCGGGGTCGACGTGATGCGCGGCCAGCTACGCCACCTCGCCGACATGACCAAGCAACCCCACATCACCCTCCAGGTGCTGCCGTACGAGGTTGGTGCCCACGCTGGCATGCACGGCGCGTTCGCCCTGATGGACTTCCCCGACCCGTATGATCCGGAGCTCGTCTACATCGAGAACCGGGTCAACGCGATGTTCCTGGAGAGTCCGTCTGAGATCGCCAGCTACAGCTCGCTGTTCGAGTACCTCCGCGCAGCAGCGGTCGACCCAGCAGGGTCGGTCAGGATGATCAAGAAGTCCATCGACCGCATGGACGAGAAGGGAAGATGACGATGAAGAACTGGCAACTGGAGAAGGCCGAGTGGCGCACGAGCAGCCGCTCCGGCGGCAACGGGAACTGCGTTGAGGTCGCCGACAACTTGGCAGCCGCCATCGCGGTACGGGACAGCAAGGACCGTTCCGGCCCCGTGCTCGCATTCTCCCCCACCGCTTGGGCGTCCTTCACCACGTCGCTGCGGGGCGAGTGAGACCAGCCCGAGTTGCGGATGCGTGACCGCGCCAGGTATCCGGCGCGGTCACGCCAACGCCAGCCATGGCCACTGCCCTGTACGCCGCAGTGTGCCCCGGCTCGCCGCCGGACATCTCGGACCCGTACCGCCCCATCGATACTCCGGCCGGCACCGGAGACCGAGCGAAATCCGGCTGGGAGGCCATGCTCGACCACCTCGCTAATCCCCACATTCTGGCTCGATATGTGGCGACCCAGCAAAATCTGTTTCTACAAATCTACCCATTCTCCATCTTCAACCGAAAAGACCAACTTCTGGGCAGCCGGTTGTGATTGAGCCCATTCAATAACCACTAACCTGTCGCCTTCGATTGCCAACTGCCCTACGATGTTGCCGGTCCCGTCAGGATCGAGAAACTGATCCGACCACATTGCGTGCCAGGCCACTTCTTCGCTACCCGGCTGCGGCGGATAGACGTAGACGATTCCATGACCAATACGTGGTCGCCCAACTGGTAGCGCCGAATCAATCTCAACCCCCCGCAGGTCTTCCGGCAGATAGTCAGCGAACGCTCTTCGCACCTTCTTCTCCACGCACCAGGTATCTCACACATATACCGAGAAGTCAAGCCACTTGGACACCTTCACTCGGAGTAGATATTACGGACGCCGCGATTATTCAGATCAATGACGACCGAAGCAACGACGTGACTGGATAGGTGCGTGGGACCTTGGAATACCGCAAGCGCGCGAGGTGGGTCAGGCGGTTGTGGGGATCCAAGGGCTGCCGGCGGCGGCTCGGGTGAGTGCGTCGAGCATGTTGATGCCGTGTCGGGTGGCGGTGGCGGTGTAGCTGCGGATCGCGGCGAAGTGTTCGGCTCCGGTCATGGTGCGCATACTGCCGGAGACCTTGATCCGGAGTTTCGGCATGCGGATGGTCCGCTCGGCCGGGTTGTTGTCGAACGGCACGGCCGGGTCGGTGAGGAACCGCAGGTAGTCGGCGCGTCGGTCCCGTAGCCGCACGAACAGGGCGTGGTACTTGCGGTGCAGCTTGTCGGTTCGGGCGGCGGTGGCTGCGGCGCCGAGCACGACGGCCGAGCGCAGCAGGTGGGTCTGTTCGGCGAGGTCGGCCGGGTCGGGTTCACCGCCGTCGGCGCGGGCCGTGACCGTCAGGCGGTTCAGTCGCCGCAGGGCGTCGATGGCCTGGCCGGCGAGGTCGGCGACCTGCCCGGTGGCGGTGTCGACCACGTAGACCAGTTCGCGTAGGACGTGGGCGTTGCACAGGGCGTGGACCGCGTCGGTGTAGGTGTCGTACGGGGCCCACGCGTCGTGCACGGCGACGCCGGTGTATCCGGGTAGCACGCCGGCGTCGTCCATTGCGGCGGTGCCGCGCCGGCGGTGCACGGTGAGGAGCACGTCGGTGGGTGTGGAGGCGGAGTGCAGCCAGGCGAGGCGGCCGTCGACGCGTATGCCGGTCTCGTCGAAGTGCGCGACCGGGGCGTGGCGGACGCGGTCACGGATGACGGGGAGCACCGTGTCGATGACGCCGAGGGCGGTGCGGGTGACCCAGGCGGTGATGGTGGCTGGCGCGACGGGCAGGCCGAACAGGTCACGGATCGCGTCGGCGGTGCGGCCGATGGACAGGAACTGTCCGTGGAGCAGGTAGACGCCGATCGCGGCGATCCGTGGTCCGTAGGCGGCGGGCGCGGTGGCCCCGGCGGGTGTCGCGGCGGTGGTGTGGTGCCCGCACGGGCAGGCGACGGTGACGATCTGGTGCTCGGTCACCACGACCCGGGGCTGGGGGATGTCGAACACCTGCCGGCGGGTGACCGTCACCTCGGCGGGGTCGGTCAGGCCGTCACCGCAGCCGCCACAGGTGTCCGGCACGTGCCGGACGACCACGTCCGGTTCGGCCACCTGGGACAGGGTGGTGCCCTCGCCCCCGGCCGGGCGGCCCGGCCGGCGACCCGAACGGCCCCGCAGCGACTTCGGCGCCGGTTTGGCCAGCCCGTCGCTCGACGGCGGTTTCGACGAGTTGCTCGACGACTGCTTCAACCGGGCCTCAAGCTCAGCGATCCGCGTCAGGGCCTGCTCCAGCCGTGCGGCCAGCCCGGCGTTCAACGCCAGCAGCTCGTCATACGACGGCGGCGGATCGGCGGGCATGGCTGGTCAACCTACCAGCATCCACAGCAGACAGCATCACCGGGATCAGGAACCTATCCAGTCACGCAACGACAAGCGTATCAACTACTCCAGCCAGATGCATACCAATTCAACCCCATCTGCGGAGTGCTGTCGAACCGATAGTTACCATTGCTCTGGCGATGGAACTTAGGGCTTTTGACCCACAGGTAGTATCGGCCGGGGTACTGTGTATCGGACCAGTTGTACTGATGAACAATACCGCCATGGGCAACAGTAGCTTCATACGCGGTATACCCAGCTGAACCAAAGCACTGGACAAGTTGATTCGCAGCATACGGTCCAGACCATCCCCACTGATTATACGTACCTCCACTTACTGGAGCACCCTGAGGCTGGGCCGAACTGAAGTACAGTCGTTCACCTTCTGCGAGAACGCGGTAAACCGCGCGGGTCGATTCGAATCTGAACGGCCTTGATCGCGTATTTCCGCCCCCTATCAAATGGTCTTCGATATAGAAGTCCGTGTCACCGAGCTTCGTTCCACCATACCCATATGATCCACTTCCAACAAAGTACGCATATGTGGCGGTACCAATATACCAGCACCCAATCGCAGCACAAACCCCATTGGCAACAGATAGACCATTGCCAGCTTCCGCTTTCATCCTCAACGCTCTAGAGCTAACCAGAGAAGGGCAAACCAAGCCCCCTCTCTGAAATCCTCAGAGACAGCGCACTGATCATTCTTAATCTCCTGACTAAATTGATCCCTAGGATTCAACTCTTGGCCATGCGCTGGCGCAATCAGAAAGGTGAGCAACGACATGATTGTAAAAGCAGAAACTACACTTAACCTACGCATCACACCTCAATCTTGACGAAGGATATTCCTTACCCCAGATGGTAAGGGTCTAATTAATACAAGTGAATGGCACAACTTGAGCAAGTTTCCTGACACCTTCATGACAGCATGACAGCGATGTCCTCAGCAACAAATCGTTCGTGAGGGTCGGAATGCTCGGCCCTCGGTGGCGGCCATCGCCTCTCTGACGCCGCCCTATCAGGGAACCACACCGACGTGAGTGGCGATTTCCCTGATGCCCGGCAGAGCGTTCCGCGTGTCGGGGGCGAGCAGGTCGCGGATGAGGCTCTGTGGCCGAGGACTGTAGCGGACCTCCTGCGGAGTGTCGGATTGCGCCGTGAGGAGTAGTCCATGACAGCCTCTACCGATCGGGCTGCGCGACGTTGCTCCGCGCGCCCTACGGTCCCCCGACCTGATTCCCGCCCTCAAGGTAGACAGTCCCGCTGTCCGTCGCCGTAGACAGTCCCGCTGTCCGTCGCCGCTTCCACAGCGGCGGCGGCCCGCCGGGCCAGCAGCGGCGAGAGCCGCTGCTGCGCCTGCGGCAGGGTCGACCACGCCCAGCTGCGCAACTCCTGCGGCGGCAGCCGGATCGCGTCGGTCTGCGATGCGTCCAGGACACCGCCGTCGTACACGAACATCACTCCCTCGGTGCGGCCGGCGCGAGGCGGCACCCAGTCGACCACCAGCAGCCGGCCGGGAGCGACCGCCAGGCCGAGTTCTTCGGCCAGCTCACGGACCGCCGCGTCGTACGGCGACTCGTCGGCCTCCACCACGCCACCTGGTAGTTCCCAGTAGTCCTTGTACGTCGGCTCGACGAGCAGGATCCGACCGTCACGGTCGCGCAGCAGCACGGCCGCACCCATCCGCTTGCGCGGCAACGTCGCTGTGTAATCGTCCGGCGGGGAGCTCACCACCGGAGGTTAACCGCCTCAATGTCCAGCTGACGGCGGCTTCCGCCCGGCAGGGCCCCGTGGCGTCGGGCCGCCTGTACCGATCAGGAAGCGAGAAGCACCAGCCGCCGCAGCGCGGCTAGCGTGACCCTCGGTCACACCCGACAACGACAAGGAGCGACACGATGAGCAGGGCAGGCACTGACGGTTTCTCCGAGGGCGAGCGCGCCGCCATGAAGGAACGCGCCGCAGAACTCAAGAAGGAGACGACCCGCAGTCGTGGTGGCAAGGCAGCCGCCGAGGAGCTCGACATGCTGTCGAAGATCGCTCAGATGGAACCGTCGGACCGCGCACTGGCCGAACGGGTCCACGCCATCGTCACCACCAACGCCCCCGACCTGTCCCCGAAGCTCTGGTACGGCCAGCCGGCGTACGCGAGGAAGGGCAAGGTCGTGTGCTTCTTCCGCAGCGGACACGCGGACAAGGAGCCGTACTCCACCTTCGGCTTCACCGCTGCGGCCAACCTCGCCGACGACAGCGGCCTGTGGCCGACGTCCTTCGCCGTCGCCCAGCTCAGCGAGCAGGCCGCAGAGACCATCGCCGCCCTCGTCAAGAAGGCCGTGAGCTGACGTGCAGGTACGCCTTCGGCCGAAAGCGGAGCGCCGGTGACGGGGTGGATTGCGGTACGATCGCTGCGCCGTGCATGACTGCTGCCCGAGGAGGTGAGTCCGATCAACGCTGTGACAGGTCGGGACTCCCTCTCCCGCATGGTCTAGGGAGCGCCCGCAGGGACTCCCGAAAGGCGCGTACGCGCATGCACAACATCCAGGAAGAACACTTCGCCGTCGACGGCGTACTCGCTGTGCTCTGGACCTCAGCCGGCAGCGGCGCCGACCGCCCGCCGCTGATCGTCATCGGCCACGGCGGCGGCCAGCACAAGACCGCTCCCGGTGTCCTGCACCGCGCCCACCGTTTCGTGTCCAGCGGATTCGCGGCCGTCTGCGTGGACGCTCCGAACCACGGCGACCGTCCGACCGACGAGCGCTACCAGCGCATCGCCACCGAGATCCAGGCCGCTGCCAGCTCCGGCAGCGACCTGGCCGCGCTGCTCGCCGACTTCCACGCCCTGGTCGCCGAGCAGACCGTTTCCGAGTGGCAGGCCGTCCTCGACCACCTCGACGCCGGGCCGGTCGGCTACTGGGGAGTCTCGCTGGGCTGCGGGCTCGGCGTACCGTTCGTCGCCACCGAACCGCGAGTGCGGGCGGCGGTCCTCGGTCTCGGCGGTGCCGCCGCCTCATCCACGCTGGAAGCTGCGGCTCGCGTCACCGTGCCGGTCGAGTTCCTGATCCAGTGGGACGACGAACGGGTGCCCCGGGAGCAGAGCCTGGCCCTGTTCGACGCGTTCGGCTCGACCGAGAAGACGCTGCACGCCAACCCGGGCCGGCACGCCGACCGGCTCCCGGAACACGAGCTGGACAGCACGGTACGGTTCTTCACCCGCCACCTCATGCCGCACCGATCAGCACTGATCGAAGCTGGCATCCGTCCGGATCGGCTCGACCTCAGCAGACCCGGTTGCCGTCCTCGAGACGGCGGGTCCGGCGTACTTCCGCGAACGCGGCACTCGATCCGCTGCTGCCCCGTACGGCTCCTGACGCGACGCGGACGAACGGTCCGTGACCGGCAGAGCGCTGCTGGGCCAGGGCCTCGGGCAGAGGCATGGGCCGAAGGCACCTGGCCCAGCGGCATCTCACGGGCTGGAACAGGTCAGAGACGGCGAGGACGGTGAGCCGGAGCCGAGGAACCCGAAGGTCGCGGTGCCACCGGCCGGCAGCGTGCCGTTGTAGTCCACATTGCGTACCGTGACGCTGGAACCGCTGGTGCTGAGGCTACCGTTCCATAGCTGACTGATGGTCTGCCCGCTGCCGAGGGTCCAGCGGACGGTCCAGCCGTTGATCGCTGTGCTTCCTGCTCGTACGACCACCTCGCCCTGGAAGCCACCGGGCCACGAGCTGACGGTCTGGTAAGAGGCGCTGCAGGCACCTGTGGTTGGTGGCGCGGTCGTCGTTGGTGGCGTGGTGGGCGGCGCCGTCGTCGGCGGCGCCGTCGTCGGTGGTGCCGTCGTCGGTGGTGCCGTCGTCGGTGGTGCCGTGGTGGGCGGCGCTGTGGTGGGCGGCAGCGGCGTCCCGGACAGTCTCGGGCCCGCGCAGGCGGTGACAATGCCGGGGACGTCGTTTGCCGCGTCGAGCGAATAGCTGTACGGCGGGTTCGTGAACGGAGTGACGCCACTACCCTGGGCGCCTGTGTCACGCCGACCGCTGGTGTTGTCGTAGACGTTTCCCCGCGCGGTGATGTACGTGGGGTTCGAGTCCTGGAACCGGTGCGGGTCCCGTATGTCCTTGAAGTAGTTGTTCTCCACGAGTACGGAGGCGTACGATCCGGTGCCGATGGCGTACGCGTTCCCGGGGGAATTGTAGTAGCTGTTGTAGACGTGGCCTTTGCCGAACAGCATTCGTGGTCCACGCTGGTCAACCAGATCAGCGAACCAGTTGTGGTGGTAGGTGGCGTTCAGCTTTCCGCTGTCGGTGTCGCCGTGGGTCGAGCCTCCACCCACCAGGCTGGCCAGCCTGTGCGAGTGGGAACTGTTGGTGTACCAGAACTTGACCCAGGACACCGTCATGTAGTCGACGCCTCGGGTGAGGTCCAGCAACCCGTCGCTGGCGTCCCACAGGTTCAGGTGGTCGAACCATAGGTGGTGGGCGTTACGCGCGGCGATCGTGTCGGCCGGGCTGCTGCCCTGGCCGCCGCCCTGCACGTTCAAGTTGCGGATGATGATGTTGCTACCGCCGTTGATGTTGATGCCACCACGGATCGTCGCGTTCGAGTCTGCGCCGATCAGGGTCTTGTTGCTGCCGACCTCCACGGCCGACGACCCAGTGCTGATCGTACCGGATATCCGTAGCACGCGTGGAGTCGAGTCGTTGGCGTACTGCCGAAGGTCGCTAAGCGATGTCACCGTCTGCGGGGTGGCGTTGCCGCCGCCGGTCGTCGTGGCGACACCGTTCGCCGACACTGACGCCCAGCCGAACAGCCGGTCATCGCAACTTGCCAACACTGATGCCGCTGGTTCGTCTGCCGGGGCCTGAACAGCGGCAGCCGACATGCCGGACACGGCGAGTGCCCCGACAGCGGCGAAGGTGACAGCCACACCAAGCACGGTCGTCGTACCTGGTGGACGGCGTCTTGTGAAAACGCTGGTCCCAACGTTCTTCACGAAGTGCCTCCTGTTTCTACTGCGATGGAGCGGCCAGAAGTCAGCGGAATCTGACTCAGATGAACACTGTTCCCGAGGTACACAGATCCGTCGGCAATGCCCATGCCGTTCGGATGCGCTGGCGATCCCGGCCCTGTGCCACCGAAAGCCAGCCGGAAGCGGTCGGCCGCACGCCGTTCCGTTCGCGCTGAGCACACAGCCGTGAACCGTCGGTACGGCGGCCCGGTCACCGGCCGACGGATGCCCTCGACGGAGCACAGATCACACACAGTACATAGATGCTCAGCTATGAAGGAGATTAACTGCGGCGACGTCGATCGTCAAGCAGTTCCAGCCACTCGGTAACAGCCCCGGCCGACCGACCCGCCTCTCGGAGCTACTGCCGGTCGCCTGACCGACGCCGGTCGGCGTCTCGGATGGCGTGCCGGACAGCAAGGCGAATGACCCAGTAGAGGACGACGAACCCGACCGCGTAGACGACGAGGGCACCAACGGGGACGGCGAGGGAGCCGATCTGCAGGATGTCGGACACCCCACCGACGATAGGGCTCTGGCACGAACGCCGATGCCCCGCCCTGTTGACGCAGCCGGCGAAGCGCATGTGGTGCGATCTATGCCGAACTTGGGTGGGACGGACGAGTCGACCTGTACGCCGGATTCTGTCCCGTACGCGCCGGTTGCCCGGTCGCGCAGCGGGGGCGGCCATCCATCTCGGCCTACCGTCGCCGGCAGGCTCCAGCGGCCTACCCGCAGGCTCGGGCGGGCAGCCCTCGAACGCCTGCGCAGGTCGGCGTCTCGCGACACCGGCCCTTTTGGCCTTGCTCCGGGTGGGGTTTACCGAGCCATCCCGGTCACCCGGGATGCTGGTGGGCTCTTACCCCACCGTTTCACCCTTACCTGGCGTTTCACCGCCCGGCGGTCTGTTTTCTGTGGCACTGTCCCGCGGGTCGCCCCGGGTTGCCGTTAACAACCACCCTGCCCTGTGGAGTCCGGACGTTCCTCGGCAACAGGGGACGTATCCCCCGCTGACGCGGCCGCCCGGTCGACTCGTCCGTCCAAGGACCAATCGTACGCAGCCCACGATCACCGCCGAACGACAGGCTGGCCGAGGCCTGGGCCAGCGGCGATCTAGAAGGATTGTGGTCGATATACCGGCCAGATCCTTCTAGATCCACGGCGCGACACTCACCCACCACACGACGCTCGCCCACAATCAGGTGCTGCTCAGCTGAGCAGCTCCACCGGTGGCTGGCCGCGCTCGTCCAGCGGCAGGTGGCCGATGTCGTTGAAGCTCACCAGAGTCGGCGCAGCATCGGCACGCCACTGCACGATGGTCAACCCGCAGTTGAACTGGTTGAGCCCGAGCCACCGCCAGTACGGCGCGTCCAGCGCATGCCGGACGAACCAGCCGATCACGAAGTTGTGCGTCACCACCAACTCGTACCGGTCGACGTCACCGACCCGCCCCCAGCGGTTCACCGCTGCCTGGACCCGCACCGCGCCCGGGTCGCGCTCCAGTTCCGGGACCGCGTCGAGGAAATCGGCGTACCGCTGTGGCACCGTCTGGTCGGCACGCCCGGGTGTCGGCACCGGCGTCACGTCGGCGGCGAACCGGCACTCGTGCACCGGGACCTTCGGCAGGAAGTCGGAGAGCTCCTCGGCGGTCTGCGCTGCCCGCGCCGCCGGTCCGTGGTGGACAGCGTCGAACGGCACCGCACGCAACCGGGCACCGAGTCGACGCGCCTGCCGCCGACCGAGCTCGGACAGACCAGGGTCCGGCCCGGTCCCGTCGCTGCTCTGCTCGCCGTGCCGGACCAGATACACCAGCGTTCGCGCCATCCGACCATGATCGTGGGTGGCCGGCGTCGTCGGAGCACGGGCCAGCGGCTCAGCGTAGGGCGCGGGCCAGGAGCAGGACACCGATGCCGACGCCGAAGATGACGATGCCGAAGCGCAGTACGGTCGGCGGAAGCTTGCGCACCACCCGCGCGCCGACGTATCCGCCGACGATGGTGGCGGGGGCGACGACGGCAGCTGCCAGCCAGTCGACCTGGCCGAAGATGGC
The DNA here is from genome assembly GCF_030345095.1 of Solwaraspora sp. WMMA2056. Taxonomy (NCBI): domain Bacteria; kingdom Bacillati; phylum Actinomycetota; class Actinomycetes; order Micromonosporales; family Micromonosporaceae; genus Solwaraspora; species Solwaraspora sp. WMMA2056. Next base: position 3,232,062 of record NZ_CP128360.1, on the reverse strand, counting down.
GAACACGGCGACGGTGGTGACCCCGACCGCCGCCGAGAGCAGGTTCTTCAGTGCGACCACACCGTTGAGGGTTTCGTCGAGCACCAGGGCCAGTCCGGCGACCAGCATCACCCCGAGTGCCGCACCGAAGTATCCGCCGTACGCGGCGCAGAAGAAGGTCATCGCCTGCAGTGACCACTGCTCAAGCCCGGCCGGCAGGTGGTGGGGTTCGCCGACGAGTCTCCGCAGCTGGTTCTGGAAGCCGAGCACCGCCGCCGCGCTGATCACCAGGAACGGCACGATCAGCTCGAAGGCCCGGGGCGGGGTGACCAGCAGCAGGACGCAGCCGAGGATCGCTCCGGCGACGGCGGTCGGCACGAGGCGCCAGATCTTGCGCTGACGCGGCAGGTCGTCGCGGCTGCCGAGGGTGCTGGCGACGTAGCCGGGGCAGACCGCGATCGCGTTGGTGACGTTCGCCGCGACCGGGGGCAGCCCGACCGCGATCAGCGCCGGGAAGGTGATCAGCGAGCCGCCGCCGGCCGCCGCGTTGACGGTGCCCGCCGCCAGTCCTGCTCCGACGAGCAGGGCCAGCTCGGCGATGTCCACCCGTCGGAGCCTAGCCGCCGCGGATCATGGTGACCCGCACCCGCCCAAGATCCCGACGATCTTGCAGTTATCGAAGGACATAACGGAAAAATCTTCGCGATAACTGCAAGATCGTCGGGAAAGAGAGGGGGTCAGGGGGTGGCGATGCCGGCGAGGTGGGCGGTGTCGTTGACGGTGCGCACGGCTACCCCGCCGTCGGGCCAGGTGTCGATCACCGAGATGCCGGTTGGGTCGAGGTAGAGGCGGTGCAGCAGCGCGTCCCCGGCCCCCAGCGCGTCCCGCAGCATGATCTTGAGCGGGGAGACGTGCGAAACGACCACCACGGTCTTTCCCCGGTACGCGGTGAGCAGTCCCCGCACCGCCTTACGTACCCGCGCCGTCACCTGCACGAACGACTCCCCGCCCGGCGGGGCCAGCGCGGTGGAGCCCAGCCACGCGGTCAGCTCGGCCGGCCAGCGTTCCCGGACCTCGGCGAAGGTGCGGCCCTCCCATTCGCCGAAGTCGCATTCGATCAGGTCGTCGTCGGGGCGTACCGGCGGGTCGCCGACCTGCGCGGCGATCGCCGTGGCGGTGGCGACGCAGCGCGACAGCGGCGAGCTGACGATCACGTCGGCAGCGGAGCGGATCACCGCGATCCGGGCGGCAGCGGCGGCGGCCTGCGCGACGCCCTGCTCCGACAGCGGTACGTCGCCTCGCCCGGAGTAGCGGCTCTGCTTGTTCAGCCCGGTCTCGCCGTGGCGGACCAGGATCAGCCGGGTGGCGGTGGCGGTGGCCGGCGGCTCCCAGGAAGCGGTCGGGGTGGGGCCGGAGCCGCTGGTGTCGAACATGGACTCACCGACGAGCTCCGGCGACTTCGGAGCGGCGTCGGGCTCCGGCGACACCCGACCAGCAGCGTCGGCGGCCGCCGAGACCGGACCAGCACCGGTCGCCGGCGGGACCGGCCCAGCATCGGTCGCCGGAGTCGGTTTCCCGGCGGCCCGGTCCATCGCCTGGTTGGCGAGCGCGTCGGCCCGCTTGTTCTTCTCCCGGGGAATCCAGCCGAAGCTGACCAGGTCGAACTCGCGGACCAGGGTGGCGGCCTGCGCGGCGAGCGGACGCAGCCCCGGGTTCTTGATCTGCCAGCGGCCGCACATCTGCTCGACGACCAGCTTCGAGTCCATCCGTACGTCGACCGCGGTCGCGCCGAGTTCGGCGGCGGCGCGCAGCCCGGCGATCAGGCCCTGGTACTCGGCGACGTTGTTGGTGGCGACACCGATCGCCTCGCCCCGTTCGGCGAGCACCGCGCCGCTGCCGGCGTCGAGCACCACGGCCCCGTACCCGGCGGGTCCCGGATTGCCCCGGGCGCCGCCGTCGGCCTCGACGATGACCTTCATCGCGCTGCTCACAGGCCCGACTCGGCGGTCCGCACCATGATCCGGCGGCAGTCCTCGCAGCGGACCACCTCGGCGGGGTCGGCGGACTTGATCCGGCTCCGTTCGGTGGCGGAGAACTCGATCCGGCAGCCGCCGCAGCGGCCGCCACGCAGCAGGGCGGCGGCCAGCCCACCGGAGTTCTCGCGGATCTTGTCGTAGAGGGTGACCAGGTCGGCGGGGAGGTCGTTGGCGAGCGGGGCCCGCGACGAGGTCTTGAACTGTTCCTCGCTGGCGATCTCGGCGAGGGCCCGTTCCCGGGCCTGTTCGACGTCGGCGCGCCGCTGCCGCGCGGTGTCGAGGCGGCCGGTGACCTCGTCGAGGGTCGCCTGGGCGGTCTCCCGCTGCTCCATCAGCTCCAGTTCGGCGTCTTCCAGCTCGGTCTGCCGGCGGGTCAGCGACGCCATCTCGTGCTGCAGTGCCTCCAGTTCCCGGGCCGGGCCGGAGCCGAGGGTGAGCCGGGCCTGGTCCTTGTCCTTGCGGTTGCGGACCTGTTCGATGTCGCGTTCCAGGCGGGCGATGTCACGGTCCAGGTCGTCGACGGCGACCTGGGCGCGGACCCGTTCGTCCTCCAGGGCCGACAGTTCCCGGGCCAGGGCGTCCAGTTCGGCGTGCTCGGGCAGGGTCCGCCGGCGGTGGGCGAGCTGGGCGAGCGCGGTGTCGATCGCCTGCAGGTCGAGCAGGCGGCGCTGGGCTTGCGGGTCTGCCTTCACGGGCGGTGCTCCTTATGGGTGGGTGGCGGCGGCGTGTGCCGCGACGACGGGGCGCCCGGCCGACGGCACGTGCAGCGTCCACGGGTCGGTGTCGAGGTCGGATGCGGTCGCCTCGACCGCCAGGTCGGTACGCAGGTGGGCGGCGAGGTCGTCGAGCCAGGGTCGTTCGGTGGCCCAGTGGGCGGCGTCGAGCAGCGCCGGTCCGGCGCCCGAGGCCTGCTCGCTGACCGGGTGGTGGCGCAGGTCGGCGGTGAGGTAGGCGTCGACTCCGGCGGCGTTCGCCGCGTCGAGCAACGAGCCACCGGCCCCGCCGCAGACCGCCACGGTGGTGATGGTCCGTTTCGGGTCGCCGGCTGCGCGGACCCCCCAGGCCGTGGGCGGCAGCACCGCGGCGGCGTGCCGGGTCAGTTCGGCGAGGCTCAGCGGTACGGCGAGGGTGCCGATGCGGCCGGAGCCCTGCCCGGCGACGGTGGCGGCCGGGCTGCCGGGTGCGGCCGGGACGAGGGGACGCAGGTCGGTCAGGCCGAGTCGGGTGGCGAGGGCGTCGGAGACGCCGGGGTTGGCCACGTCGGCGTTGGTGTGGGCGGCGTACAGCGCGACACCGGCCCGGATCAGCTGGTGGACGATCCGTCCCTGGTACGTGGTCGGGGCGACGGTCGAGACGCCGCGCAGCAGCAGCGGATGGTGGGCGATGATCATGTCGGCGCCGGCGGCGACCGCTTCGGCGACCGATTCCGGTACGACGTCGACGACGCACCACACACGGCGTACCGGCGCGTCGGGTTCGCCGAGGATCAGTCCGACGCGGTCCCATTGCTCCGCCCAGGTCGGCGGGTACCGCCGCTCAAGTGCGGCGATCACCTCGGCGACCCGGACCGGCGGCGCGTCGGTGGCCCGTACCGGTGGTGATGCAGTTGTGTCCACGGCGGCCCAGCTTACCCACCTACCGGTCGGTGCCCGCGACGTTCAGCCGGTGGCCAGTTCGTCGTCGAGCGCGTCGAGGGTCAGCTGCCACGGGATCCGGTCGATGATCTGCTCCCCGGCGCCCGGTGGCTGCAGCGGCAGGACATCCTCGCCGAGCAGGACCCGTACCCCCCAGTCGCGTAGTCGGGCGACGCTGGCCCGGAAGGCGGGATGTCCGGCGAGCGCGGTGTTGGTGAACGGCAGCGCGACGATCGGCAGGCCCTTGCCCTGGGCTTCGACGACCAGGCCGAGGGCGAGGGTGTCGGTGATGCCGGCGGCCCACTTGTTGATGGTGTTGGACGTGGCCGGGGCGACGATGACCGCGTCGGCGGCCGGGAGCACGTCGGGGTCGCCGGGGTTCTTGTAGTCGGCCCGCACCGGGTGACCGGTCAACGCGGCCAGGCCCGGTACGTCGACGAACTTGCGTCCGTCCGGGGTGACCACCACGCACACCCGCCAGGCACGTTGCTGGGCGAGGGTGACCAGCCTCCCGACGTGTCGGGAGGCTGGGCTGCCGCAGGCGACCACATAAAGGGTGCGGGCACCGGCCGGGGTCACGCCACCACCTCTACCATCATCGGTCGGTTCCTGTCGTCCACCTGGTCACACGCCGACTCCCATGTGCTCGGCGAGCTCGGCGACCGGGCCGGCCGGGGTGCCCCGGGTGCGACGCAGCACGTCGGACATGACGGCGTGGGCCACCGGGCGGCAGCGGATCTCGGCCGGTGCCAGCCGATCGCCCTCCAGCAGCATCTCGGTGGCCTTGTCCAGTTCGCCGAACTGTGCGTAGCCACGGGCGATGTCCAGCATGTGGTGGGCCCGCCGCTCCGGCAGCAACGCGTTGAACCCGGGTGCCTCGATGACCGACCGGTGGGTCTCCACCGCTGCCTGACCCTCGCCGAGTTCGACCGCCGCTGCGGCCCGGTGCAGCTGCACGTTGGTCGGGCCGAAGCAGGTCCAGTAGTGGTTGTTGTCCTCGCCGAGCGCCCGGGCGGCGTCCTCGGCACCGTTGATCAGATCGCGAACGGTGGCGCTGTCACCGATGCGGGCGGCGGCCATGGCCCCCTGCAGCAGGAGCAGCCCGTACACCGACAGCTGCTCGGGGGTGCTGGACCGGTCGTCGCCTGGGGCCAACCGGTTGGCGATGTTAACGTTCACCTCCAAAGCCGCGCGTGAGCGGCCCAGGGCGAGCAGGGCGTTGCCGACCCGGCAGGTCGCCACCCCGGTCAGCAGCTGGTCGCCGGCCCGATGGGACACCGCGATCGAGCGGTCGGCGGCCAGCCAGGCGAGGTCGTGCTCGCCGAGCTTGCGCAGGGTCGACGAGGCGATCTGGTAGAGCTGGCCCAGCAGACTCGCCACCTGCCGTGCTTCGTCGCCGCTGGTGTAGTGCGCGTCGGCCGCCTGGGCGTCGCGCAGCAGTCGGGGCAACGCCCGCGCCAGTACGCCGTACTTGGCGTGCTGGAAGGTGAGCCAGGCGTGGTTGGTGGCCTTGCGCATCTCGGCCAGTTGCGGCGGTGTCACCGCGGGGCGGAAGAAGGTGCTGATGGAGTCGTACCGCTCCAGCGCCGCCCGGATCTCCTCGACCTCCACCTGGTCGATACAGCTGACGCTCTCCGGGCGCCGTTCCGGGTCCTTGCCGAGCAGCAGCTGCACGTCGATCTGCAGCACGTCGGCGATCTCGTGGACCACGGAGAACTTGTCGAGTCGCCGGACCCCGCGTTCGACCTTGTCGACCCAGCTCTTGGACTTGCCGAGCCGGTCGGCGAAGACCTGTTGGGACATCTTCCTGCGGCCCCGCCAGTAGGCGACGCGGCGGCCGATGGGTAACTCCTCCACGCTCACTCTGCTCCCCCCTCGGGTCACCCGGCGCCCCCCGGTGCCGGCGTTTGTGCTGGTCGGATCGGCATCCCCCCGAACGCCGGACAGCGGACCGTGCTCATCGCACAGCCAGTGCGTTAGGTCCATCACAGATGCTCGTAGTTTTCGATGCAAGTTGCAAAGGCCTGGCAGCCAAAATTTTCGGCGTGTCGTCGAACGGGATCACCAATCGACCCACGCCGATCCCGGCTGCCCTCATCCGTTCAGCACGACCACAAAGCTTGGGGGAATCTCGATCATGCGGTGGACGGTCCAACCGCCCTCCTTCGGCCGCCTTCGGCTGCGCCGTGCCGCGCTGCGGTACGCCGCGCACGGCTGGCCGGTGACGCCCGGAGCGGTTCTGTGCAAGGGCCGATTCCGGTGCGACCGGCTCAGCTGTCCGATCCTCGGTTGCCACCCGGCGCAGGAGACCTGGGAACGCGACGCCAGCGACCGGCCCGACCGGGTGAGCGCCTGGTGGCGTACCCGCCCCCACCCGGTCCTGCTCGCCACCGGGCACGCCTTCGACGTCCTCGACGTGCCGGCCCGCCTCGGCCTGCGGGTGCTGTGCACCCTCCGGCTGCGCGGCGGTGCCGCGATGCCCGGTCAGGGCCAGCTGCGCGGTCCGGTCGCGGTCACCCCGACCGGACGATGGATGTTCCTGGTACGCCCCGGCGACACGCTGCGACCCGAGCTCGACGACTCGTTGGACGTGATCCAGCACGGGTCCGGGTCGTGGATCCCGGCACCGCCGACGCTGCTGCCCGAAGGGCCGGTCCGCTGGGCGGTCGGCCCGCAGGAGGTCGGCTGGTACCTGCCGCACTCCTACGCCGTACAGCAGCTCGTCGTCGACGCCCGGGAACTGGCCGCACCGGCCGTCCCGGTGCCCCGGTTGCCCCGGCCCCGCACCGCGCCGGCCGGAGCGGTCACCGCACCGCCGCCGGTCGCCGCCCACGTGCCGGTCGCCGTCCCCCGGCAGGTCTCCACCCTGCGCCGCGCCCTGTAGCCGCGATCGGGTCGCAGCCACGATCGGGCACAGCGCCCCCGAACCAGGACCGACCGGACACGGTGCTCGTCCGGGTGAGCGCCGGTGCGGTGGGTGAACCTCCCCGCTGCCGGCGCTCACCTCGCCCGGGGTAGCCGTACCTTCCCGACACCTCGCCGCCGCAGGGTCTGCGCCCTACGGCGGCGCGGCGTATGCCGGTTCACGCATGTACCGCCAGACGTGGGCGGAGTGGGCCGCAGCCGAATGGGTAATGCGCCGATGGTCGTCCGCCCGGCGACCACACACCGCCGGGACAGCCGACGCGGCACGCCTCGGCGCATCGACGCACCGTCGGGTCAGTTCGGGAAGGGAAGGCACGCCATGCTCAGCAGGGAGGACCAGCGCCGGTTCGACCAGATCGCCCGCCATCTGCGGACGACCGATCCGGAATTCGTCGCCCGCCTGGGCGATCAGCCCGCGACCGTACGCAACCGGGCCGTCATCGTCACCAGCGTGCTGCTGTGGGCGATGATCCCGATGCTCGCACTCTTCGGTGGCTGGATCGCTGCCGTCATCTGCACCGTCGCGCTCAGCGCCGCCGGGGTGCTCGCGCTGCGCGCCCGCCGCTGGTGACCGCGCCGTCCGGCGCGGGCCCGGCGTCGGCGGACAGGCCGGCGTCGGCGGACGGGCCGGCGAACCGCCGGTACGCCCGGCCGAGCAGCTCCACCAGACCGGGTCCACCGATCGTCGGTGCCGGCGCGCCGAGCTGACGCAGCAGCAGGTCGGCGCCGGCCGGCAGGACCGGCTCCCGGGCCGGCAGCGGCACCGGTGCACGCCAGAAGTCGACGTCCGCCACCGGCGGCGTCAGGTCGGCCAGTGCCGCCGCGGCACCGACCGGCGAGCCGGCCGCGGCGGGACCGGCCACCGCGGGGTCAGCCACCGCCGGGTCGCCCTCGGGTGCCGGTGCCGTGACGTCACCGCCGGCACGGGCCCGCCGCAGCTGCGCCAGCAACGTTGCCCGGTCCCGCCCCCGCCAGTGCAGGATCTGGAACGGATCGGTGTCGAACTCCTCCGCCAGCAGGTAGCAGGTCGCGGCCAGGTGCTTGCACGGCACCGCCGCGTCCGGGCAGCTGCACCGCATCGTCAACTCGTCGATCCCGGCGGGGAACAGCGGTGCGCCGGCGGCGGCGAACACCTCCTCCAACTCCGGCGGCAGGTCCCCGGCGAGCAGCCGGGCGCTGTACAGCGCCTGACCGGCCAGGGTCTGCTCGATGCGCCGCCACACCGGTGCGCCGAACGGCGTCAGCCCGATCCGCACCTGGTACGGCCGGGGCCGGGAACCCTGCACCTGGGCGGTCACCGCGCCGGGTGCGACCGTCAGGGCGAGCACCTGCCCGGCCCGGGCGTAGGAGCGGCCCCGGGTCAGCCGGGTACCCAACGCGAACGATTCCAGCACGTCGACGAAGCGACGCGACCACCACGACTGCCCGATCGCGCCCCGGGTGCTGCGGGCGCGTAGCCCGCCGTCGACCCGCCGGGGCCGGCCGTAGTCGTCGAACCGGCTCATTCGACCACCGCCCCGGCCTCCAACGCGAACAGCTCCCGCAACTGCGCGGTCGACAGCTCGGTCAGCCACTGCTCACCGCTGCCGACGATCCGTGCGGCCAGGCCGCGCTTGTCCGCCACCATCGCCGCGATCTTCTCCTCCACCGTGCCGGCGCAGACGAACTTGCGGACCTGCACCGACCGCCGCTGCCCGATCCGGAACGCCCGGTCGGTGGCCTGGTCCTCCACGGCCGGGTTCCACCAGCGGTCCACATGCACCACATGGTTGGCGGCGGTCAGGGTCAGCCCGGTGCCGCCGGCTTTCAACGACAGGACGAACAGCGGCGGCCCGGCCCGGCCCGCGCCGTCGGCGTGGCCGTCCTGGAACCGGGCGACGAGGTCGTCGCGCTCGGCCTTGGCCAGCCCGCCGTGCAGGAACAGCACCTCCCGACCGGTGTACGCCGACAGGTGCCCGCGCAGCATCGCGCCGAACTCGGCGTACTGGGTGAACAGCAGCGCCTTCTCCCCCGCCGCCAGCACCTCGTCGAGGATGCCGGTGAGCCGGTCGAGTTTGCCGGAGCGCCCGGCCAGGTGCGAGCCGTCGCGCAGGAACTGCGCCGGATGGTTGCAGATCTGCTTGAGTTTCGTCATCGCGGCCAGCACCAGCCCGCGCCGCTCGACGCCGTCGCTGGACTCGATGCGGCCCATCATGTCGTCGACCACCGCCTGGTACAGCGAGGCCTGTTCGGCGGTGAGGTGGCACAGCACCTCCATCTCCAGCTTCTCCGGCAGGTCGGTGATGATCGACGTGTCGGTCTTGAGCCGGCGCAGCACGAACGGGCCGGTGATCCGGCGCAGCCGCCCGGCGGCGTCGGCGTCGCCGTGGCGTTCCACCGGCTCGGCGTAGCGGCGGCGGAAACTGGCCGCGCCGCCGAGCAGCCCCGGGTTGGCGAACTCCATGATGGACCACAGGTCGGCGAGGCGGTTCTCCACCGGCGTACCGGTGATCGCGACCCGGTGCCGGGCGGGCAGCGACCGGACCGCGACGGCCTGCCGGGTCGCCGCGTTCTTGATCGCCTGTGCCTCGTCGACCATGATCCGGTGCCAGCCGACCCCGGCCAGGTCAACGGCGTCCCGGGCGGCCACCGCGTAGGTGGTGACCACCAGCCGGGCGCCGGTCACCGCAGCGACGAACTCCGGGCCGCGGGGCCGGTCGGTGCCGTGGTGCACGTGCACCGGCAGTTCCGGCACGAACCGGGCCGCCTCCCGCTGCCAGTTGCCGACCAGCGACATCGGACAGACCAGCAGCGTCGGGCCGGCGTCGGGTGCGTCGGCGGCGAGCAGGGCGAGCAGCTGTACGGTCTTGCCGAGCCCCATGTCGTCGGCGAGCACCCCGCCGAGCCCGAGGGACTGCAGGAACCGCAGCCAGGCCAGCCCCCGCTGCTGGTACGGCCGCAGCTGCCCCCGGAAACCGGCCGGTTCCGCCACCGGGGTGAGCCGACGCTCCATCTCACCGCTGAGCAGGTCACCGAGCGCGCCGGTGGCGTCGATGCCCAGCACCGGCAGTCCCACCGCGTCGTCGTCCGCGTCGAGGGCGACCCGCAGCAGGTCCGTGACGGTCAGCGCACCACCGGTGCGCAGCAGCGCCAACCCGGCGGCGATCCGCTTCGGGTCGACCTCCACCCATTCGCCGCGTACCCGCACCAGCGGTGTCTTGGCCCGGGCGAGATCGCGCAGTTCCCGCTCGGTCAGCGGCTGGTCGCCGAGGGCCACCTCCCACCGGTAGTCGACCAGGTCGGGCAGGCCGAACCGGCGGTCGACGGCGACGGTGCCCGGCGCGGTCGGGGTGCCGGCCCGCAGCCGGGCACCGAGCCGGGCCGCCGGCCGCTGCCACCAGGAGGGCAGCAGCACGCCGAACCCGGCGGCGTGCAGGGTGGGCGCGCCGTCGCGCAGGAACCGGTGCGCCCCGGTGACGTCCAGGTCGACGCCGTCCGGGGTGGCGGTACGCAGCGCGTCGTCGATCGCCGGCCAGAGCCGGCTGGCCCGGCCCAGCTCGGCCAGCAGGGTCTCCTGCGGCGCGGCGGTGTGCCGGGCCAGGGCCGGTACGCCGCCGCTGCCCCAGACCGCCGGGGCGTCGACGACCAGGCTCGGTTCGGCGGTGGCCTGCAACGCGAACTCCAGCCGCCAGCCACCGGTGCCGTCACCGGCGACAGCCGGGCCGGCGGCACCGTCACCTGCGGTGACCGGTTCCTCGGTGACGGGGTCGGGTTCGCGCAGCCGGAACAGCGCCCGTACCGGGCCGCCGGCCGCGTCGCGCTGCCACTGCTCCAACTCGGTGACCAGCGCGTCGAGGGCCCGCGCTCCAGCGGTGAAGTCCCGCCGGGGTCCGGTCAACGCGGTCAGCCAGGCGTCGCGGGCGGCCAGCGGCCCGGACCGGGCCCGACCTTCGGCCAGCCGTACGCCGTGCAGCGCGGCGCGCGCGGCGGCGTCAGTCAACGCGTCCAGCGCCTCGGCGACACGTTGGTGCCCGGTGTCGGGCGGCGCGGCGGCCAGCGCCGCCGCCGGGGTGGCCAACGCCAGCGACCGGGCCCACCGCCGGTCGGCACCGGTCAGCAGCGGCAGCCAGCAGGCGGTGGCCGAGCCGGGTGCCGGCCCGGTCCGCACGGCGGGCAGCACCCGGCCCCGGGCGACCAGTTCGGCGGCGAACCCGGCGAGCAGCGCCAGGTGGCGCACTCCGGCACCGATCACCAGCCCGGCCGGCAGACCATCCTCCGGTCGGCCGCCGCTCGGCGCGGCGTCGGCGGCCGGATCGACGTCGTGCAGGGTGCAGAGCACCGGCAACGCCTCGTCTGCGTCGAACTCCAGGGTGGACACCAGCCAGTCGGCGTGGCCGCCGACGCGGGCCGCCCTGGTGCTCGGCGCGTCGGACTGGGTGCGCACCAGCTCCGGTGACTCGACCGGAGCACCGGCGACGGTCGGCAGCCGGACCGCCGTACTGCCGGTGACCGCCTTGACCGCCAGCGGGCCGAGCAGCGGGCTCAGCACGGCGGTCAGGGCCTCGTGTCCGGCGGCGAACGGGTGCGGGCGGCGGCGCGGCGGTCGCCCCGGCCGCCGGGGCGGCGCCGCCGGCAACGTCGAGTCCTCGGCCCAGACGGCGAGCCGACCACCGGGGCCGAGCAGGCCCTGCACCACCAGCACAGCCACTCCTTCACCGTCGGCACCTGCGCCGATGGTACGGCCGACGCCCGCCGCGGCCGGTCAGCCGTGCCAGGAGCGCCACAGCGCGGCGTACGCGCCGTCGGCGGCGATCAGCTCGTCGTGGCTGCCCTGTTCGGTGATCCGGCCCTGGTCCAGCACGGCCACCCGGTCGGCGTCGTGCGCCGAGTTCAGCCGGTGCGCGATGGCGATGACGGTCCGACCGGCCAGCACCGCCGCCAACGCCTGCTCGGTCCGGCGGGCGGTGGTCGGATCGAGGGCGGCGGTCGCCTCGTCCAGGATCAGGATGTCCGGGTCGGCCAGCACCAGCCGGGCGAGCGCCACCTGCTGGGCGTGCGCGGCCGACAGGTCGAGCGCGCCGTCACCGAGTGCCGTGTCCAGGCCGTCGGGCAGCTCGGCGTACCAGTCGGCACCGACGGTGTCCAACGCGGACCGTAACGCCGCGTCGGACGCCTCGGGGGCGGCGAACCGCAGGTTGTCGCGCAGCGTGCCGATGAACACGTGGTGCTCCTGGGTGACCAGAGCGATCCGGCGACGCCGCTGCGCCGGGTCGAGGTCGGTCACCGGGCAGCCGCCGAGGCGCACCGCGCCGACACGGGGCGTCTCGATGCCGGCGATCAGCCGGGCCAGGGTCGACTTGCCGGCCCCGGACGGTCCGACGATCGCCAGCCGCTGCCCGGCGGCGACCGTCAGGTCGATGCCGCGCAGCACGTCGACGCCGGCGCCGTAGCCGAAGGTCAGGTTGGTCACCCGCACCTCGCGGCCGGTCGGGGTGGCGCCCCGGCCGCGCGGTTCCGGCGGCACCTGCCCGACGCCGAGGACCCGGGCGTACGACGCCAGCCCGCGCTGGGCCTGTTCGATCCACTGCAGGATGGTGTCCAGCGGGTCGACGGCCTGCTGCAGGTAGAGCGCGGCGGCGACCACCGCGCCGAGGGTGACGGCGTCCCGGTGCAGCAGCAGCCCGCCGACCAGCAGCGCGGCACCGATCGGCAGCGCGACGCTGGCCTCGGCCACCGGAAAGTACACCGAACGCAGGGCGAGGGTGGCCCGTCGGGCGGCCCACAGGTCGGCGATGCGGGTCCGGGCGGCGCGGATCCGTTCGTCGCCCAGCCGCAACGCCTCCACCGTGCGGGCGCCGTCGGCGGTGGTGGTCAACGTGTCGGTCAACGCGGCCATCGCGGCGCCCTCGGTCAGGTAGGCCGGCCGGGCCCGGCGCAGGTACCACCGGGTCACCGCCACGATCGACGGCAGGCCGATCAGGCCGGCCAGCCCCAGCAGCGGATGCAGCCAGAACACCGCACCGAACAGCAGGACCAGTTGCGCGGTGGCGATCACCACCACCGGCACCACGTCGCGGACCATGGTGCCGACCGTGGCGACGTCGCTGGAGCTGCGGGTGGCGAGGTCGCCGGTGCCGGCCCGTTCGACCACCGACACCGGTAGCCCGAGGACGCGGTGCACGAAGTCCTCGCGCAGCCGGGCGACCGCCCGTTCACCGAAGCGCAGTCCGACGTACCGGGCGAAGCGGGTGAGCAGCCCCTGCAGCAGGACGAAGCCGATCAGGGCCGCCGCCAGCCGGTCCACCGCCGCCACCGACGCGCCGGTGGTGACCACGTCGACGATCCGGCCGAGCAGCCACGGCCCGGCCAGGCCGGCCAGGGCCGCGCCGACGTGCAGCACCAGGATGCCGGCGACCACCCAGCGTTGCTGGCCGAGCAGTTCACCGGTCGCCCGCCGGACGGTGCGTGGGTCGGCCACCGGCAGCCGACCGGAGGCGGTCACGACCGCCCCAGCGTCGCCGTCGACCCGCCGGCCGGGTCTTGCCGCCCGGCCGCGTCGGTCAGTTCGCCGCCCCGGGCGACCAGCGCCCGGTAGCCCGGGTCGCCGGCCAGCAGCCGCGCGTGGCTGCCGACCCCGACGACCCGGCCGCCCCGCAGGTACGCCACCGTGTCGGTGGCCGCGAGCAGCAGCGGGGACGTTGTGACCAGCACCGTGGTCCGGCCTGCCCGCGCGGTGCGCAGCCGGTCGGCGATCCGCGCCTCGGTGTGCGCGTCGACCGCCGAGGTCGGCTCGATCAGGATCAGCACCTCCGGCTCCACCAGCAGCGCCCGGGCGAGCCGGACCCGCTGGCGTTGGCCGCCGGAGAGGGTACGGGCGCGACTGTCGATCGGAGTCGCCAGGCCGTCCGGCAGCGACGTCACCACGTCGTCGGCGGAGGCGACCCCGACCGCCGCCCGCACCCGTTGCTCATCGGCTGCGGCCGGGTCGTCCGCCCGCGCAGCCTGAGCGTCCGGGTCGTCCGCCCGCGCACCGTGCAGGATCTGCCGCAACGTGCCGGCGAACAGGTACGCGTCGTGGTCGGCGACCAGGATCCGGGCCCGTACCTCGTCGCGCGCGACCGCGCCCAGCGGCACCGCGCCCCAGGTCACGCCGGACCGGCGGAACCGGCCCAGCCGGTCGGCCAGCGCCTGCCCGTCGCCCGGGTCGTCGGCCGCCACCCCGATCATCCGCCCGGCCGGCACGGTCAACCCGCTGTCGGGATCGTGCAGGCCGGCCGGCCGCGACGGGGCGGCGACGGTGTGCCGTGTCGGCAGGTCGGTCACCGGATCGGGGGTGAGCCGCAGCAGGGCCACGATCCGGCGGGCCGCGACCCGGCCCCGGATGAACTGGTAGCTGCCCTCCTGCAGGAACCAGACCGGGACGGTCAGCGCGGCCACGTACCCGTAGACGGCGACCAGCTCACCGACGGTGATCTCGTCGGCGACCGCCATCCGGGCGGAGAGCCAGACCACGGCGGCGAGGAACAGCCCGGGGACGGTGACGGTGAGCGCTTCGATCCAGCTGTTGACCGCCGCGACCCGGTAGCCGTGCCCGCGCAGCCGCTGCGACCCGGTGACGTAGCGGTCGGCGAACAGGGTCCGGCCGCCGACGCCGGCCAGCACCCGCAGCCCGGCGACGATGTCACCGGCGCGGGCGGTGAGCTGGCCCTGTTCCCGCCGGTAGGTCTGCTCGGCCCGGTCCAACCGGCGCAGCAGCGGGCCGAGCAGCGCCGCGACCACCGGTACGCCGATCAGGATGACCGCCGCCAGCGCCGGCGAGACCGACCAGAGCAGGACCGCGACCACCAGGTACGCGAGCACCGCGCCGACGCCCGGCCCGGTCAGGGTGAGCACATGCGAGGTGTGGGTGATGTCGGTGCCGCCGACGGTGGCCACCTCACCGGTGGCGAGCCGGCTCGGCAGGACCGCGCCGATGCGCGCCAACTGTCGCGACAACACTCCGGCGGAGCGGGCGGTGGCGTCCTCGCGGATGTAGGTCATGGTGCGGTGCCGCAGCACCCCGACGACGGAGATCAGCACCCCGGCGACCAGGACGGCGCCGACCCACCAGGCCAGTACGGCCCACCGGCCGGGGCGCAGTCCGTCGTCGATCGCCCGGGCCACCAGGTAGGGCCGGCCGGCCAGGCCGACCATCCACACCGTACTGAGCGCGGCACCGCGCAGCACCCGCCACGGTTGGCGGCGCACCAGCCACCACAGGTACCGCACCGGCCCCCGGGTGTCCGCCGTCCCCGGATCGGCGTGGGGGATCGTCGGCGGCACCCGGCCAGGTTACCGGGACCGACCGGGACGAGCGGGGAATTATCCGGCGCGGACGGTCGCGGCGACCTGCTGGAACTCCCGCCAGTGCACCGGGGGCGCGGTGCGGCCGCGCCGGTCGAGGTAACCGGCGGTACGGCGACGGGCGGCACGCAGTGTACCGACTGCTTCGCGCAGGGTACCGGTCGCGCCGGGGTCGACCAGTCGGTGCGGACGCAGCAGCCAACCGTCGGCGCCACGGGTCAGCTCGCCGCGCAGCAGGACGTTGCGCAGCCCGTCGAGCCGGTCGTCGTGGCGGTGGACCAGCAGACTCGCCGGTCCGGCCACCGGCTGCACGTCGTCCGGTCCGGACAGTGCCCGGCCGTCGTCCGGTCCGGACAGCGCCCAGGCGTCGTCGGCGGCGACCGGCCGGACCCGGGTCAGCACCGGGCCGCCGGTGGCGTCCCGGAAGCCCAGCACCGCCGTCGGGAACCGGTCGATCACCCCGGCCCCCAGTGGCGTTCCGGCCGTGACGGAGGCGGCGCGGGGCGGGTCGGCGGCGACGGTGGTCACCCGCTGCGGGGTGATGCTGATCAGCAGCCGGGTGAAGTACCAGCCCATCAGCCAGCGGGCCGGTGGCGTCAGGTAGCGGCGGCTGTGCGGCTGGCGGTCGAACAGCATCGCCCAGTAGTCCTCCAGCCCGGCCGGGCTGGTGACGATCTCCTCCGGGCAGACCGCCGCCCCCTGCACCAGGATCGCCGGTGCGTCGTGCGGCAGTCCGCTCGCCGTCCGATCGGAGAAGAGCAGCGCCACCCGGCCGTCGCGGCGGACGTTGAGCGCCTTCTGCGCGAACGCCAGCGACGTGGTCACCAGCAGGGTGCCGTCGGGACGGCGCGACGCGGCGGTCGGCCAGGCGATCGGCGTACCGTCGCGGGCCAGGGTGGCGAACTCGCAGGTGCGGTAGGCGGCCAGGATGTCGGCCAGGCCGGAGTCGATGTCGATCATGCCGGGAGGCTAGTGCCGTGTGATCTCCCCCGCTCGGCGGCGGCGGGCAGGCACCCCGGTGACCCTGCTCACGGCCGGCCGGGCCACCGCGCGCGGCAGCGGGCCCGGCCCGGTAGCGGCCCGGCCCGGTGGCGGCGATCATGCACAATCAGGCAGGTCAGCACGTTTTCGATCATGGGGGTGGCGCGGCCGTGGGGTGGTGGTCCTGGTTGGTGTGGTGCGGCGGCGGCGCCGTACTGCTGGTCGCCGGATTCGCCGCGGCGATGCTGCCCCGGCACCGGGCGCGCCAGCAGGACCGGCGGATCGCCTGGTCGACGGCGCGGGCCGCGATCGACGCCGCCCAGGTCAGCCGCGACGCCGCTCCCCGACCGGTCGCCGAGGCCGAGCAGCTGCTCACCCGGGCTCAGGCGCTCGCCACCGACCGGGGCGGCCCGACGGCGGCCCACGTGGCAACCGACTACGCCCGCCGCGCCGACCAGCTGTGGCAGGCGGGCACCCGACCGGAGCAACAGCCGTGAGACGACCGCGCCGCTGGCCGACCGAGGTACTGCGGTGGAGCGCGCTCGGCGGGGCCGTCGTCGTCCTGGCGACCTTCCTGCTGGCCCAGCGGCAGAGCGTCGACGTCAGCTATGGGCAGTCGCCGGCCCGCGCGGCGATCACCGAAGGCTCCGCCGGAGAACTCAGCGACGCCACGGTGCCGTCGGTCGAGGAGATGACCGCGCTGGTCGCGGCCGATCCGGTGGTCCGGCTGCCGGGCGCGGTCGCCGACTGGGACACCGACCGGGTGGCCGCCGCCATCGGCGACACCGACGTGCGGATCCTGGTCGCCCCGCCCGGCCTGGACGAGGCGGAGCGCGACCGGGTCCGCGAGGTCGACAACGCCACCGTACGGATCATCGGCACCCAGGTCAGCGGCGGCTTCTACCAGGCGTACTCCACCGACCTGGACAGCTGGCGCGGCCAGTTCGCCACCGGCGACGTCACCGGCCTGCTGACGGTCCTGATCACCGCGCTCGCCGACGAGCCGAAGCCCACCAACGAGGAAGGGTTCACCTGGCGGGACCCGACCCCGGCGGAACTCGCGCCGGTCGTCGGCGACCTGCGTACCGCCGGGTGGCACGCCGCCGACGGCGCGACCCTGGCCGACGTGCCGCGACAGGCCGCGGCGACCGCCTTCCCCGACGGCACCCTGCGGGTGGTCGCCCTGCCGGCGCAGCCGTACGGCGAACCGGTGCCGAACTACGGCCCGGCGCTGGCGGCGGCCTTCCCCGGCGACCCGGTCGTGGTGCAGATCGGCAACTGGATCGAGTACCACGGCCCGTCCGCCGACGAGTTCGCCGAAGTCGCGGCGGCCAGCTTCTACGGCCAGTTCGCCGACCGGCTGAGCCGCTACGACTACCCGCAGGCCACGGTGCTCGGCGCCTATCTGAACCGGATCACCGACGTCCGCTACGCCGGGCTGTTCGACCGCCCGCTGCCGTACCAGCCGTTCGACCCGCTGCGGGTGGCGCTGCCCGCCCTGCCGTGGCTGTTCGCTGCCTGCGTGGTGTTCTTCCTCGCGCTGTCGGTACGCGCGGTGCTGCCCGCCGGACCTCCGGCCGGTGACCGCCGCAACAGCCTCGCGTACGGTGCCCCGGCGGCCCGCGCCGCCGGACTGACCGCGCTGGCGGTCGAGCTGTCCGCGCTGGCCGGCGGTGCCGCGGACGCGCCGCTGACCCGGGGCATCGGCAAACTGCAGGCGGCCCGCCAGGCGTTGGGCGACGACCTGCCCGACCGGCACGTGCACACCCTGCTCGACGACGCGGAGGACGAGTTGGACGCCACCGCCCGGCTGGTCGGACTCGACGGCTACCGCCCGGACGTCTACCTGCGGAGCCGGCTCGGATGAGGCGGCTGCTGCGGTTCACCGGTACGCCGTTCGGCCTGGCCACGCTGGCCTGTCTGGTGCTGGCCGGCTGGGCGCTGTGGTCCGGTGGCGTCCTGGACGGCCCGATCGCCCGCGAGGTCCGGGGCTCCTCGGTCTACGCCGCCCCCGGGGTGGAGCTCGACGAGGCAGCGGCCGAGCGGGTCATCGGCAACCGGCGGCTGGTCGTCGTCCTGCTGGCGCCCGGAGCAGACCTGCGCGACGGCTGCCGGGCGACCGAGCGGGCCGCCGACGGGACCGTGGCGGTGGCGATGAGCCGGGAGGTCGACGACGACGGCTACGACACGTACGGCTGTGCCTGGCTGCCTGACCGCGACGACGCCAACTTCGGCCGGGCGGCCGTCGCCGAGACGACCATCGCCCGGGGCACCGACCAGTTCGCCGACGACCCGGTCGAGGCGCTCAAGGTGATGGTGGTCAACTACGACCTGCTGGTGCGGGCCGGCACCGTCCCGGACGGGGCCCGCACGATCAGCCCGTCGCTGCCGCGCTACCTGATCGCTGCCGCCGCGCTGCTCGCGGTCGGCGTCGGGGCGGCGAGCATCTGGTTGGTCGCCTGGCGGGCGGGGCGGCTGGCCGATCGGCGGCTGGCCCGGCGCCGGGAGTTGGCGGACAGCCGCAGCCGGTTGTCGGCCACCGCCGCCGCCCTCGCCCAGCAGATCATCGACCTGGACCGGGGCTACACCCGGGTCGAGCGGACGCTGGCCCGTACCCGTACCCGGGGCACGTCAGCCGGCGGTGACCTGGCCGCCGAGCGCCGCTCCTTCGTCCGGCGGTACCGTCGACTCACCATGGACTACACGAGGGTGCTGGCCGACATCGCCGCGGCCGACCGCGCCGACCGGGCCGATGTCGACGAGCTCACCGCGCGGTTGGCGGCGTTGAGCCAGCGCGGCAGCGAGCTCGCCGACTCCCCCGCAGTGACCGGCGGCTGAGCGTGCCGCGGCGACGGGCACCCGCACGGGCGGCGCAGTCCCGGCCGACGGCGCAGTCGCGGCCGGCGGCCGGCGGTGGCCGATGGGTGGAGATCTCGCCGGAACGGATCCGGGGCTGGCTCGACGGCTTCTACGGCCGCCACGACGGTGCCAGCGAGGACGGCCTGACCCTGACCGGGACCAGCAACGGCGACACCGCGACCCTGCTGCCGCCGCCGGGCATCGAGGGGGTGACCGACGTCGACGGCCTGCTCACCGCGCTGGTCCGGCCGCCGCGTATCGGTCTGCTACTGGCCCGCAAGGGAGCGGTGGCGGTGGGCGTCGTCGACGGGACCGCAGTCGTGTCCTCCAAGGTGGAGCGCCACTACGTGCAGGGACGCACCGCCGCCGGCGGGCAGTCGCAGCAGCGGTACGCCCGCCGACGTGACAATCAGGCGACAGCGGCCGCCGGCCGGGCCGCCGACGTCGTGGCCCGGGTGCTGTTGCCGTACGCCCCGGGGTCGGCGGCGCGCGCCGGTGGCACCGGGTCGGAGGTGGTGCCGGTGGCCGGCGCCAAGGAGCCGGTGCGCGCCCTGGTCTGCGGCGGTGACCGGCTGATGATCGACGCCGTGCTCGCCGACCAGCGGTTGGCACCGTTGCTGCCGTTGCGTCACCCGCACCTGTTGGAGTGCCCCGAGCCGCGACTCGCCGTCCTGCAGGATGCCGCGGTCACCGCCCGCCGCGTCCGGATCCATCTCATCCCCTGACTACTGCCCCGCCGGCTCCCCCCTCCTCCTCCCCCAAGATCGCGACGATCTTGCAGTTATCGATGTGATTCGTCCGCTATGTCCCTCGATAACTGCAAGATCGTCACGGGCGGGGCCTAGCTGAACCGGAGGGTAACTTCCTAAGCTCGCCTTTGGTGGATCAGACGATCGACCAAAGGAGGCCCGTGACAGCGCCGACCTCACACTCTCCGACGGAGTTGACCCTGCCCCGGGTCCGCACCCTCTGGATCACGGCGTACGTGCTGGCGATGGTCGGGGTGGCAGCCGGCTGGTTCGGCCCGATCCAGATCCTGCTACCCGAGCAGGCGGCGGAACTCGCCACCCACACCACCATGAGCAAGGAGACTCTCCTGGCGGTGGTCACCAGCTACGGTGCGGCCGCCTCCATGTTGGCCAACCCGGTCTGGGGGATCGTCTCCGACCGACTGCGGACCCGCTGGGGGCGACGTCGTCCGATCCTGGTGGCCGGCGCCGCCGTCGGCGCGACCGGGCTCGCCGTGCTCGCCGTCGCCGACACCGTACCTGTGATGATCACCGGCTGGACACTCGTCCAGATCGGTCTGAACGGGCCGCTCGCCGCCCTCGCCGCGATGATCGGCGACCGCGTGCCGGAGGAGCAACGCGGGACCGTCGGGGCGCTGTTCGGAGTGGCCCAGATCGTCGGGGTGGTCGTCGGGACGGCGGTCGCCGTGGTGATCGGCGAGACCGCGCTCGGCTATGCCGCGCTCGCGGTAGCCGCCCCCGCCCTGATGGTGAGCCTGGTGCTGGCGCACCGCGAGTCACCGACCAGTCACCCCACGCCACGGCGGGTCACCTCGGCCGAGGACGCGTCCACTGCGCGCACCATCGCGAACATCCCGTCGGCCGGACCAACGGCGGAGTCGTCGGCTGAGCACCTCGGCGCTGCGGGCCAGAACCCCGTCACGACCGTCGCTGCGGGCGGCCATGGTGCCCCGTCGACGGCGGCGCTACAGGTGCTGCTGCGCCCGGGTGCCGACTTCGGCTGGGCCTGGCTGATCCGGTTCCTGTTGAACCTGGTCAACGCGCTGGTCCTGCTCTACCTCTACTACTACCTGGCCGACCAGGTCGGCGTCGACGACCCGGGCACGCTGGTGCTGGTGCTCACCCTGGTCAACGTCAGCATCGCCGGCGGATGCGCCGCCGTTGGCGGGGTGCTCTCCGACCGCTGGCGGCGCCGCCGTGGCTTCATCGCCGCCGGCGCCGGTGCCCTCGCCGCCGGCACCGCCCTGCTCGGGCTGCTGCCGTACCTGCCGGCCGTGCTGGTCGCCACCGTGTTCATCGGTGCCGGCTGGGGGCTGTACGTCGCCGTCGACATGGCGGTGATGACGCAGGTCCTGCCCGACGCCGGGACCCGGGCGATGATGCTCGGCGTGGCGAACGTCGCCGCCTCACTGCCGCAGCTGGCGGCACCCGTACTGGCCGCGCCGATCGTCACCTCCGCCGGCGGCTACCCGGTGCTGCACCTGGGCACCGCCGGGGTCGCGCTGCTGGCCCTCGCCTGCCTGCCCCGACTGCGCCGCGTCGGATGAACCGCCCGCACCCGGCGTACCGCCCTCTGGAAGGAGCACCCGTGTCCGCCACCGTCCCGCTGCTGCCCGCCGGCTTCCGCTTCGGCATGTCCACCTCGGCGTTCCAGATCGAAGGCGCCACCGATGTCGACGGTCGGGGGCCGAGCATCTGGGACACCTTCACCGCCCGGCCCGGCACGGTCCGCCACGGCGAGAACGCGACCGTCGCCGTCGACCACTATCACCGGTACGCCGAGGACGTCACGCACGTCGCCGACTGCGGGGTGCACGACTACCGGTTCTCGTTCGCCTGGCCCCGGGTGCTGCCTGACGCCACCACCGTCAACCCGGCCGGGCTGGACTTCTACGACCGGCTGGTCGACCGGCTGCTCGCCGCCGGGGTGCGGCCGGTGCCGACGCTGTACCACTGGGACCTGCCGCAGGTGCTGGAGGACGCCGGCGGCTGGCTCTCGCGCGACACCGCGTACGCCCTGGCCGACTACGCCACCGTACTGGTGGAACGGCTCGGCGACCGGGTCCGCGACTGGATCACCATGAACGAGATGAGCGTGCACGCCCTCTACGGCTACGCGCTCACCGAGCACGCCCCGGGGCGTGGGCTCGGGTTGGCCGCGTTGCCGGCGGCGCACCATCAGCTGTTGGCGCACGGACTCGCCGTACAGGTGCTGCGCGAGCACGGCGCGGCGGCCGTCGGGGTCGCCAACCAGCACTTCCCGGTGCTGCCGGCCAGCGACGACGTCGCCGACCGGACCGCCGCCGCGCTCTTCGCCGACCTGACCAACTGGTGCTACTCGGACCCGATCCTGCGCGGCGAGTACCCCAACCCGCTGATCCGCGACGGCATCGGTACGCCGGACGCCGTCCTGGACCGCGATCTGGCGGTCATCGGCACCCCGCTGGACTTCTACGGGGTCAACTACTACGAGCCGACGATGATCGAGTCCCCCAGGGCCGGCAAGGACTACCGGGGGGTGCTGGAGGTCGACATCCCTGACGGGCTGCCCTTCTCGCCGGTGCCGGTGCCGGACGTGGCGCGGACCGACTTCGGCTGGGCGATCGCGCCGAGCGGGCTGACCGACATCCTGCGGACGCTGCACGAGCGCTACCCGGGCATGCCGCCGGTGGTGGTCACCGAGAACGGCGCGTCGTTCCACGACCCCGGGCCGGACGCGACCGGGCGGATCGCCGACAGCCGCCGGATCGCCTTCCTCGACGCGCACCTGCGTGCCGTGGGCGAGGCGGTCGCCGCCGGCGTGGACGTGCGCGGCTACTACGTCTGGTCGGCGATGGACAACTTCGAGTGGGCCGCCGGCTACGACGAACGCTTCGGCCTGGTCCACGTCGACCGCGCCACCCTGGAACGGACCCGGAAGGACTCGTGGTACTGGCTGCGGGACGTGATCGCGGCTCAGCCGGCGGGTGCCCGCAGCTGATCGACGAAGGCGGTGGCGAGCCGGTCGAGCCGGTCGGCGCGGCCCTCCTCGGGGAGGCCGTCGACGAGACTCAGCAGGGTGCTGCCCTCGACCAGGATGATGAAGTCGTCGAGCACCTCGTCGTCGGCGACGCCGGCCCGCAGCTCACCCCGGTCGCGGGCCTCCCGCAGGCAGACCTGAAGCAGTGGGCGGATCCGCTGGTGCGACTCGCGGCGGGCGGCGGCCAGCCGGGGGTGCGACAGCGCGGCCCCGGCGAACGCCACGTTCACGTGGGCGTCGGCGGCCCGCTCGGCGTCGAGCGGCAGGACGGCGTCGAGCGCGGCCCGCAGCGCGGCCAACCCGTACAGTCGGCCGCCGATGCGGAACGCGCGGGCGACGATCCGGTCGTAGATCGCCTGCTGCGCCGCGACCAGGATGTCGTCCTTACCGCCGAGAAAATGCGCCAGTACGCTGAGCGAACAGCCCGCTTCCTGGGCGATCGCCCGGGTGGTGGCGCCCTCCACGCCCCGCTGCCGCACGACCTGCCAGGTCGCGGCGAGCAGCTCGGCCCGCCGCTGCCCGTGGTCGACGAGTCTGGGCACCAGGCCAGCTTAGGTGACCACCGGTCACCGGCGCCGGACCTGGGCGGCCAGCGGACCTGGGCGACCTCCGGGCCTGTCGGCTCAGTACCGCAGCCCGGCGGGGGCCGCCGACAGTCCGGCCGCCGTGACGTCCCGGGCGGGCCAGCCGCCGGGCAGATCGGTGTACGCCGGCACCGGCGCCGGCTCGTCGCCCGGGGTCTCGGCGTCGAGCACGAAGGTACGCACCAGCCGCCCCACCCGGTAGCTGCCGGGCCGGTCGCCGTCGCGCAGCAGACCGGCGTCGATCAGCTCCTCGGCGAGGTCCTGCCCGTCGCGCATGACCGCTTCCGGGTCACATCGGAAGGACAACCGGGCGATCCGGCCGAGCAGCGTCCGCGCGTCGGCGCTGAGTCCCTGGTACGCCGAGCGCAGCGCGGCACGCAGCGACAGGTCGCCGACGCGCAACCAGTCCAGCGCCGTCGCGGGGCGGGCCAGTCGGGCCGTCACCTCGCACAGCGACAGGTCCGGTCGGGCGGTCAGTTTGCGCAGCGTGATGTCCAACGCCAGCGGCAGGTCGCCGCAGAGCGCGGCGAGCCGTTCGCACTCTCTCGGCGCGGTGGCGACACGGTCCGGTACGGAGGCGGCGATCATCGCCAGCGCATCGGCCCGGGGCAGCACGTCGAGCCGGATCCGGGCGACACCGTCGAGTCCCAGCAGTCGGCTGCGGCTGACCAGGATCGTGCGGCTGCGCCGCGACGCGGTCAACAGTGGACGGACCTGTCGCTCGTCGCGCACGTTGTCGAGCAGGACCAGTAGTCGGCGCTCGGCCAGCAGCGACCGGTAGAGCCCGGCGCGCTGGTCGACGGTGTGCGGCACCTGGTCGGCTGGTAGGCCCAGGGCGTGCAGGAAGTCCTCGAGCAACTGCCCGATCTCCGACGGGGTGCCGCGCAGCGCGCCAAGGTCGGCGTACAACTGTCCGTCGACCAGGTCGTCGGCGACCTGGTGGGCGTACTCCAGGGCGAACCGGGTCTTGCCGATCCCGACCGGGCCGGTGACCAGCACCGGGGTCGAGGACGGTGTCCGGACACGGGCCAGTTCGGCTGCCCGGCCGACGAACTCACCGCACCGCCACGGCAGGTGGGCCGGTCGCGGCAGGTCCGCCCCGGTCGGCCGGCCGCAGGCACGGGTACGGGTCGGCGGGTCGGCGGTGGCCGTCCGGGCGACCTGCATCCACCGTCGCCGCCACTGTTCGCGGTCGCCGCCGCAGGCCGCGACGAATCCCAGGGTGACCTGCAACGTCGGTAATCGGGTGCCGCTGGCCGCGCTGGACAGCACCGACGGTGAGTACAGCGCCGAGCGCGCCATGTCGCGGTATGTCGGCTTTCCAGCCTGGGCGCGGAGTTTGCGCAGTTCACTGGCAAAGGCAGCTACCTCTCCTCCTGCGACGTCCACGGGCTTCTCCGGTCTCGCCATGAGGGAATCCCCTCCCACGTCGACCCGATTGAATCTTTGTAGAACATTCGAGTGCCTTCGGGAATCGGGCATCCGCCCGGTACAGCGGGACGCCGTCAGGACACCGTCACCGGTTAGCCATTTCAGCCGATGAGGGCGTTGAACGGCAGGGTTGATCTGCCCGAACAATCAAAGCTGGCGGAAGTCGGACATCGATCCGGCATCCCTGTCGTCCCAGTTGGACGGACAGTCCGATCGCTTGCATCTGGAGACGATCGCAGCGGTTGGCTGATGGGCGTGCCGGTGTGCCGTACCGCCACGAGTGTTCTATCGTACGTGGACTGAAATTCCCGTCGGCACGGCCGGGCCGGGAATCGCCGACCGGGCCGACCGAGGCGCGATCAATGGGGAGGGCGCGATCAACCACGCAGGCCAGCCACGCCGGTCCGGCACCTGACATCTCGCCCGAATCGCCGCTGCGTACCGGCCGGAAGCACCGTAATCAGC
This sequence comes from Solwaraspora sp. WMMA2056, assembly GCF_030345095.1. Lineage (NCBI taxonomy): Bacteria > Bacillati > Actinomycetota > Actinomycetes > Micromonosporales > Micromonosporaceae > Solwaraspora > Solwaraspora sp. WMMA2056. The sequence goes on along the minus strand of NZ_CP128360.1, from coordinate 3,207,078 downwards.
ACAGTTATTGACGCACGGGGCGAACCGCCCCGTGCCCGAACACCGAGGAGCGACACCGTGGTAGACAGCACGCAGCAGGGCCGGGCCGAGTCGTTGCGGTCGATGCACAGCGGCGGAATCCTCGTGCTGCCCAACGCGTGGGACGCCGGCAGCGCGGCCGCGATCGCGGCCGCCGGAGCCAGGGCGATCGCCACGACCAGCGGCGGCGTCGCCTGGTCGGTCGGGCGCACCGACGGGCACGGGATGAGCCGGCAGGAGATGGTCGACCAGATCCGGTGGATCGCCGACGCGGTCGACGTCCCGGTCACCGCCGACATCGAGGGCGGCTACGGGCCGACGCCGGGCGACGTCGCCGACACCGTCGAGGCGGCCGTCGCCGCCGGGGCCGTCGGGGTCAACATCGAGGACTCGCGGGCCCCGGGCGGCCCCCTGTTCGACCTGGCGGAACAGGCCGACCGGGTGCGCGCGGCGCGCGACGGCGCGACCCGTGCCGGCCTGCCAGGACTGGTGATCAACATCCGTACCGACGTGTTCCTGTTCGGCATCGGCGAGCCGGACGGTCGGCTCGCCGACGTGATCGAGCGGGCCGAGGCGTACGCCCAGGCCGGCGCGGACTGCCTGTTCGTCCCCGGGCTGACCGACCTGGCCACCCTCGCCACGCTGACGGCGTCGGTCCCGCTGCCGGTGAACGTGATGGCCGGGCCGGGAGCCCCGACGGTGGCCGAGTTCGAGGCGGCCGGCGTGCGCCGGGTCAGCCTCGGCACCGCCGTCAGTCAGGCCGCGTACGCCGTCGCACAGCGCGCCGCCATCGAGGCCCTGACCAAGGGCACCTACGACGAGCTCGACGGCGGCCTCGACTACGGCACGCTGAACGGCTACTTCACCCGCTGACGCCTCACCCACCACCCCGGTGGTCGGCGCGGGTCACCAACGACCCGACCACCGGGGTGCGTCATCACCGACGTTGATTGTCCGTGCCGGTCAAACCTTTCGGCCAACTGATCCGCTGACTTCAATCGGTGGCATCAGCACTGCCGAGGGGATGCGATCGAATGACAGCAGAGCATGTGCCACGTGACCCGGTCGGGAACGATGTCGACGGCAACGGTTCGGCGTCGTCGGCGGCCGAGATCCTGGCCCGGGCCAGAGCCGTAGCACCACTGCTACGGGAACGCGCCGGCGAGATCGAACGGGACCGGCGACTACCCGCCGACGTGGTCGAAATGCTGCGCGGCACCGGAGTTTTCCGGATGACCTTCGGGCGCAACTGGGGCGGCCCGGAGTTGAACTCGATGGAACAGACCGAGGTCATCGAGGCGTTGTCGTACGGCGACACCGGTGCCGGCTGGTGCGCGATGATCGGCTCGGACTCCGGACTGTACGCCCAGTTCCTGGACGAGTCGGTCGCCAAGGAAATGTTCACCAGTCTCGACATGGTGACCGCCGGACTTCTCTTTCCGACCGGGCGGGCCGAACGGGTTCCCGGCGGATACCGACTCAGTGGCCGCTGGCCGTTCGGCAGCGGCATCACCCACGCCGACTGGGTCATCTCCGGGGCGTTCATCTACCGCGACGGGCAGCCGGAGCCGGGCCCGGACGGCGACCCGCACGACTCGAAGCTGTTCTTCGTGCCCCGCGCCGACGTCGAGGTCGTCGACACCTGGCACAGCACCGGCCTGGCCGGCAGCGGCAGCTGCGACTACACGATCGACGACGTGTACGTCCCGGACGGGCGGACCGTCACCTTCGACACCGTCCGCAACGGCGCGGGGCCGCTCGCCCAGCCGGAGGTCCACATGCGCAACATGCCGGGTGTCCCGCTCGGTGTGGCGCGGGCCGCGCTGGACCACGTCGGCGACACCGTCGCCGGCCGGGTCGGCCCGACGTCGCGGTCGATCGCCGACGACTACCGTACGCAGGTCGTGCTGGCCGAATGCGAGGCCGACTACGCCGCGACCCGGCACGCCGTGTACGCGGCGCTGCGCCGCCAGCACGAGGTGCTCGCCGCCGGTGGCGCCCTGGACGACCTGAGCCCGCGGGAGCGGGCCGCGCTGCCGCTGTCGCGCTGGCACGCGTTCCGGACCGCCCGGTCGATCGTGACCCGCCTGTACGACCTGCTGCAGACCGCGTCGATCTACCGACGCTCCCCGATGGACCGGTGGCTGCGGGACACCACCACGATGTGTCAGCACGTCGTGGCCCAGGAACGGATTCTGCAGTCGGCCGGCGCGTACCTGCTCGGCGGCACCCCGTCGTTCGCGCTCTCCCTCGGCGTCATCCGGCCCGGCGGTGCCGGCCGACGCGCCTGACCTGCCCCGGAGCAGATCCCTGCGGGCGACCCGTACGCCCGCCCGGAGGGCGACCCGTATACCCCCGTACGCCCGCCCGGAGGGCGACCCGTATACCCCCGTACGCCCGCCCGGAGGGCGACCCGACCCCCAACAGCGAGGTGGAACACGTGTCTGGACAAGATGTCGACGTCCTGATGATCGGAGCAGGCCCGGCGAACCTGGCGCTCGCGGTCGCGATCGAGGAGTCAGGTGCGCCGCACCTGGCGAGCAACGCGCTGATCCTGGAGCAGTATCCCGACGTCAAGTGGCAGCGCAACCTGCTGCTGCCGTGGGCGCGCAGCCAGGTGTCGTTCCTCAAGGACCTGGTGACGCTACGCAACCCGAAGAGCCGGTTCTCGTTCCTGAACTACCTGCACGAGCAGGGTGAGCTCGACGACTTCGTGAACCTGTCGACGTTCAACCCGTACCGCTGGCAGTTGTCGGCGTACCAGCAGTGGGTGGCTGACAACCTGGAGCAGGTGCGGATCCGGTTCAACGCCCGGACCGAGCGGATCGATCCGCGCACCGACGCCGCCGGCGCGATCGTCGGCTGGACGGTCACCCTGGCCGGCGGCGACACGATCACCTGCCGGGACCTGGTCGTCGGGGTCGGCCGGGACGCGCACGTGCCGGACGTCTTCCGGGACCTGCCGGCCGACCGGGTGGTGCACAGTACGCAGTACAGCTCCCGGATCGCCCAGCTGCCCGCCACCGGGCGGCCGCTGCGTCCGGTCGTCATCGGGGCCGCGCAGAGCGCCGCCGAGATGTTCATGGCGCTGCACCAGGACATCCCCGACTGCACCCCGACGATGATCATGCGGTCGATCGGTCTGCAGAACTATCAGACGAGCAAGTTCGTCAACGAGCTGTTCTATCCGTCGTTCGTCGACGAGTTCTACGACATGCCGCCGGAGGCGCGGACCCAGGTGCTCACCGAGATGCACGTGACCAACTACGCCGGCCTGGCCCCGCCGTTCCTCGACGAGATCTACTCGATGCTGTACCAGCAGAAGATGCTGGGCCAGCAGCGGTCGGCCGTACGGCACCTGACCGAGGTCGTCGGCGCCCGGATGGACAACGGCGAGGTCCTGCTGGACCTGCGCAACCGCAAGAACGGCAAGATCGAGCCGTTGCGCTGCGACATGGTCTTCCTCGGCACCGGCTACGACCCCCGGATGCCGGCCATGGTGCGGGCGATGGCCGACCGGATCGGGTTGAGCGACATCACGGTGAGCCGCCGCTACCGGGTGGACCTGGCGGAGACCGCGTGGGGTGCGATCTACCTGCAGGGCGTCAACGAACGTACCCACGGCATCGCCGACTCGCTGATCAGCGTGCTGGCGCACCGCTCGCAGGAGATCACCGAGGACATGCTGGACCGACGGGCCGTGGCGCCGGCCGCGGTGCAGGGGTGAGTGCCATGGTCGAGGTCCGTCCGCTGCACCGCGACAACCTGACCAAGGCGTACGGCCTGGACTCCCAACGGCTGCTGCCCTGGCCGGCGCTCAACGCCCCGTTCGAGGGCGCGTGGTGCATCCTGCGCTCCGGCGACGAGTCCACCCCGCACTCCCACCACGAGTACGAGATCTTCATCGCGATGGCCGGGCGCGCCGAGTTGGACGTCGACGGGGTACGCCACCCGTTTGTCGCCGGCGACATCGTGCACCTGCCGCCGGGCTGCACCCACAAGGTCGTCAACGACAGCCCGGACGACTTCGAGTACTACGGCATCTGGTGGGACGCCGCGATGTCTGCGACGTTCCTCGCCCGGCACTGGGAGCAGCCGCGGTGAGCCGCCGTACGTTGATCATCTCGCCGGCGCCGACGGCCAACGGTGACCTGCACCTGGGCCACCTCGCGGGGCCGTTCCTCGCCGCCGACGTCCACGCCCGGTACCTGCGGGCCACCGGCCGCGAGGCGCTGCTGGCCACCGGGTTCCAGGACACCTCCACGTACGTGGTGACCACGGCCAGGCGGCTGGGCGTGACGCCGAAGGCCCTCGTCGCGCGGTCGGCGGCACAGATCGAGACCACGCTGGCGGCGGCCGGGATCGACGTCGACGGGTTCACCGGCGACGAGGACCAGTTCGTCAAGCAGGTGCTGCGTTTCATGGAGCAGCTGCACGCCGCCGGGCGGTTCGAGCTGCGCACGGTACGGCTGCCCTACTCACCGGCGACCGGGCAGTACCTGGTCGACGGGTTCGTCCGGGGCGGCTGCCCCCGGTGCCTGGCCGACGGCTGCGCCGGGCTGTGCGAAAGTTGCGGTCATCTGCTCGCCGCCGGCGACCTCATCGATCCCCGCTCGACCGCCGACCCGGACGACCCGGTCGAGCTGCGCAACGCCCGCGTGCTGGTGCTGCCGCTGGAGCGCTACCGGGAGCGGATCCGCGAGCACTTCGACCGGTACGGCGCCGCGATGCGTCCGCACATGGCGCAGACGATCGACGAGTTGCTGTCGCGGCCGCTGCCGGACTACCCGGTCACCTATCCGATCTCGTGGGGCATCCCGGCCCCGTTCCCGGAGGTCGCCGGTCAGGTGATCAACCCGAACGCCGAGCCGGCGGCGTGGAGCATCTACTGCGGCACGCTGGCGGCGCGCGGCCGGGGCATCCCCCTGGCCGGTGACGACGAACTCTGGCGGGCCGGGGCCAACACGAAGGTGGTCTACTTCCTCGGCTTCGACAACACCTACCCGTTCGCCGTGGCGGCGGTGGCGATGCTGCTCGCCGCCGACGGCCGCTACCTGCTGCCCGAGGAGTTCGTGACCAACGAGTTCTACGAGCTCGACAACGCGAAGTTCTCCACCAGCCGGGGCCATCTGGTGTGGGGCCGGGACCTGGTCGCCGAGGTACCCCGCGACCTGGTGCGCTATCACCTGGCCGCGACCAGCCCGGAGACGCAGCGGACCGACTTCAGCCGGGCCGCGTTGACCCGGGTGACGACCACCCGGCTGGTCGACCCGTGGAACCAGGTGGTCGACCGGGCGCACCGGGTGCCCCAGGGCGCGCCGCTGCCGGTGTCGGCGTTCTCCCGGTCCGTGGCGGCCCGCGTCGTCGAGCGCTTCGCGGCCTGCTACGAGTTGGAGTACTTCAGTCTCACCCGGGCGGCGGAGACCCTCACCGAGCAGCTGCAGCGGCTGGCCGGGCGGGACGTACGGCCGGGCGAGGAGGGCGACTTCTGCCACGAGGTGGACGTGGTGCTGCGCTGCGCCGCGCCGATCCTGATCGACCTGGCGGCGGCCCTGCCTGAGCCGGGCATCCCGGCGGCGGGCACCGGCCCGACGAGCGTGCTGCCGAGGGCGTTGCCCCGGTTGACCGGACCGGTGGGCTGAGATGGGCACCGGCACCCGGTCGGCCCGGCGGGTGGTCGTCGTCGGGGCCGGGGTGACCGGCCTGGTCACCGCGGTCGCCTGTGTGCTCGCCGGACACCAGGTGACGGTGCTGGACCGGGGGGCGATCCCGCATCCCGGGTCGAGCTCGTTCGACCAGCACCGGGCGATCCGGGCGCTCGACCCCGACGACCTGCCGGGCACCCGACGGGCGGCGCTGGCCCACCAGCGGTGGCTGGAGCTGGAGACCCTGCTCTGCGGTTCCCGCCCCGGCGTCGGCTTCTACCGGCGGGTCGGGGTGCTGACCGGCTGGCCCGGTGGGCAGGTCGAGCGGGTCGCCGCAACCGCCGCCGACGCCGGCCTGTCGGTCAAGCTGGTCGAACCCGACGAGGTCGGGCAGATCCGGTTCCCGACCGGGGCGCGGGCGGTGCTCGAACTCGACGCCGGTGTCCTGCTGGCCGACCGGGTGCTGTGGGCGGCGGCGCGCTGGCTGGCCCGGCACCCGGCCGCCCGGCTGCGCGCCTGGTCCCCGGTGGCCTCGGTGGACACCGACCGCGCGCGGGTGGTGCTGGCCGACGGCGGCTGCGAGCAGGGTGACCTGGTCCTGGTCGCGGGCGGGCCGTGGACGAGGTCGCTGGTGGACGTACCGACCGTGCTGCACCGGCAGACGATGGTCTACCTGCGTCCGCCCGCCGACCTGGTCCGCTGGTGGGACACCGCGCCCAGCGCCGGTCGGGTCGGCGCGGACGGTCGGGCCTGGCTGCTGCCCTCCGGTGCCGGCACACTGCTGAAGGTCAGCACCGACGCGGCGTGCCGGGTCGTGGCCGACCCGGACGACGACGAGCCGGCCGACGAGCGGCACTGGGTCGACCGGATCCTGGCGGCGGGAATCCTGACCGGCACGGACCGGTACACGGTCGCCGCGGTCAAGCGGTGCCACTACGCGGTGGACGCCACCACCGGCGGCGCCCACCTGGTCCGGCTCGGCCCGGCGGTGTACGCCCGGTCCGCCAGCGGCGGCGACGGATTCCGTACGGCGCCGTTGGTCGCCGACCGGATCGTGGCCGCGCTGCGGCCCACGGACCGGCACCCCTCACCCGACATTTTCTGAACCGCACTCCCCTGATCGGAAGGAACACACGATGAGCAGCTCCCCGAACGTGCTGCTGGTGATCGGTAGCGGGCTCAAGCTCTACCGGGAGTACCTGGTCCGCTCGGCGGCGGCCCGCGCCCGGGCGGCGGGTCACCAGCTGGTGCTGATCAACAACCTGCAGCCGACCTGGCAGCACGAGTACTTCGCCGACATCGAGGTGGTCAACGTCTTCGACCACGCGCTGCTGGCCCGCACCGCCCGGGAGATGGCGACCCGCTACACCGTCGCCGGCGTGCTGTGCTGGGACGAGCCGCTGGTGATGCCGGCGGCGGAACTGGCCGCCGAGTTCGGCGTACCGGGGCTGAGCGTCCCCGGCGTGCAGGGCTGCCGGGACAAGTACAGCGCCCGGACCCGGCTGACCGAGGCCGGCCTGCTGCAGCCCGGTTTCGCGATGACGGCCGACCTGGCGCAGGCGCGGGCCGCCGCCGAACGGATCGGCTATCCCGTCGTGGTCAAGCCCCGGGCCCTCGGCGCCAGCATGGGTGTCGTGCTCGCCGAGGACGAGGCGCGACTGACCGAGGCGTTCGAGGTCGCCTCGGGGGCCAGCCTCGTCGGTGACGAGCCGTTCCGCGGCGGCGCCATCGTCGAGCAGTACGCCGTCGGCCCGGAGATCAGCGTCGACGGCGCGGTCCACAAGGGCGAGTACCTGCCGATGTTCCTCGCCCGTAAACGCACCGGCCCGCACCCGTACTTCGAGGAGATCGGGCACGTGGTGGACGCGGCCGATCCGCTGCTGCACGACCCGGTGCTGATGGAGACCCTGGCCCGGGCGCACCGGGTGCTCGGTATCGAGGACGGCATCACCCATTCCGAGGTGCGGTTGACCGACCAGGGGCCGCTGATCATCGAGATCAACGGCAGGGTCGGTGGCGACCTGATCCCGTACCTCGGCAAGATCGCCACCGGGATCGACCCCGGCGAGGTGATGGTGGACGTCGCGCTCGGCCAACGTCCGGAGATCACCCGGTCGCAGCGGGGCGCGGTCGGCATCCGGTTCGGCTACCCGGCGACCGACTGCCTGGTCCACTCGGTCGAGGTACCGCAGGAGGCACCCGGGCTGGTGACGGCGTCGCCGATGGTCGAGCCCGGCACCACGCTGCGGCTGCCGCCGGGCGGCTACATCGCCCGCCACTCGTTCGTGGTGTGCCAGGCCGACGACCCGGTGACCTGTGAGCAGCGGCTCGACGCCGCCGCCGCGCTGGTCGTGGTGACCGCCGAGCAGGTCGCCGCGAAACCACCGGGCGCGGTGCTGGAGATGCCCGCCGGGTTGCTGGACGTGGACGAATGATCAGCTACGAGGGGCGGCTGTTCCGCAAGGCGGGCGGCGGCGACGGCACCGTCGCCCGCTACCGCCAGGACGGCGACCTGGTCTGGGCCGACTTCGGTGGCGGCGCGGTCCGCCGGGGCACCGTCACGGGCACGTGCGCGCCCGACGGCACCCTGCGGTTGGCGTACACCATGGTGCTGGCCACCGGAGAGGTCATCGCCGGGCACACCGTGAACGTGCCACAGTTGCAACCGGACGGTCGGCTGGTGCTGCGCGAGCAGTGGCAGCGCTACGGCGAGCACGCCACCAGTGGAGTGTCCTACCTGGAAGAGGTCGCGCCGGGTGGACGGGAGGGGTCCGATGACTGACTGGGACGGGCTGCGGACGGTCGTCGGCGGGCGGCTGCGGCTGCCCGGCGACGACGGATTCGACCAGCGCACCATGCCGTTCAACGAACGGTTCCGCGACGTGGTGCCGGCGGCGGTGCTGTCGGCCGCCACCGGCGCCGACGTCAGCCGGGCGATCGGCTGGTCCCGCGACGCCGGGATCCCGGTCGTCGCCCGGGGCGGTGGCCACAGCTACGCCGGCTACTCGGCCAACCGAGGGTTGGTCCTCGACCTGCGGGAGCTCGACAGCGTGCACGTCGACGCGTCGACCGGGCTGGTCACCGTCGGTGGCGGCACCCAGATGCGCACGCTCTACGCGGCGCTGCGGAAACACGACCTGATCCTCCCGCTGGGCAACTCCGACGACGTCGGCATCGGCGGCCTGGTCCTCGGCGGCGGCGTCTCGGTGGTGTCCCGGGCGATGGGGCTGACCTGTGACTCGCTGGTCCGTACCGACGTCGTCCTCGCCGACGGCAGCGTCGTGACCTGCGACGCCGACCAGCATCCGGACCTGTTCTGGGCGTGCCGTGGCGGCGGTGGCGGCAACTTCGGGGTCAACGTGTCGTTCACGTTCCAGGCCCGGCCGGTGCCGGCCACCGCCACCTGCCTGGTGCTGTGGGACTGGCCGCACGCCGTCGACGTACTCGCCACCATGCAGGAGGTGATGCGCCGCGCGCCGCGCGAGTTCGCCGCTCGGATCGGGGTGAGCCGCGCGGTGGGCGGCGACGCCGTGGTGTCGGTGATCGGGCAGCACCTGGGCTCCGCCGACGAACTACGGGAGCTGCTCGCCCCCGCGCTGGCCGCCGCGCCGGCGACCCGGATCGACATCGCCGACCGCAGCTACTGGGACGCGGCGGAGTACCTGCACCACACCACCGCCGGCGGGGCCTTCGCCGTACGGACCCGCTGCGTCGGCGAACCGTTGGCCGAGGCGGGGCTGCGGGCCATCGTCGCGGCGGTCGACAAGTGGCCGGGCAGCGCCAACCCCGACGGCGCCGGCGTCGCCCTGTTCACCTGGGGCGGGGCGATCGCCGACGTCCCCGCCGACGCGACCGCCTTCGCGCACCGGGACACCCTGTTCCTGGTGTCGATGGACACCTCGTGGCAGCCCGACGAGCCGGCGACGGTGGTCCGGGACAACCTCGACTGGCTCGCCGCGCTGCATCAGGAGATGGGCGGGTACGCCTCCGACGCCGCCTACGTCAACTTCACCGACCCGGACCTGGAGCAGTGGCGCACCGCGTACCACGGGGTCAACGCGCAGCGGTTGGCGCAGGTCAAACGCCGCTACGACCCGGACCGCGTCTTCTCCTTCCCGCAGGCGCTCTGATCGGCATGGAAGCGGACCTGCGGGCGGTGATGCGACACTTCGCCACCGGCGTCGCCGTGGCGACGACGTACAGCGACCGGGCGGACGGCAGGCACCACGACGCGGTCACGGTCAACTCGCTGACCTCGGTCTCGCTCGATCCGCCGCTGGTGTCGCTGTGCCTGCGACTGGATTCGGCGTTCCTGGCCGATCTGCTGGCCACCAAGAAGTGGGCGGTGTCGATCCTGCCCGACGCGGCCCGCGACCTCGCCCGGCGACTGGCGGTGGACCGGGCGCGCCGGGCCGGCACCGTCGGCACGCTGCCGGCGACCGCCGGGGCACGCACCGGCGCGCTGGTGCTCGACTCGGCCAGTTGGATCGAGTGTGTGCTGTGGGACAGCTTCGACCTCGGCGACCACACCCTCGTCGTCGGCGAGGTGGTCGCGGTGGACGACCGGGCGCACGGCCCGGCGCTGGTGTTCCTGCACGGCCGCTACCACACCCTCGACGATCCGACGCAGTGACCAATGTCCGTCCGTCCCGTGACACACGAAAGGTCAGCGACATGAGCAAGATCCGCCAGGTCTCCGGCGACGAGCGGTTGCACACCGCGTTCACCCTCTACCCGTACGCCTTCGACGCGACCCCGTCGGCGACCGCCGCCGACGAGCTTCGCGGGGTGCTGCCCTACCACGAGGACAACCACACGCTGATCGTCGAGGAGGACGGTCGGACCCTGGCCACCGTGGGGGCGATCCCGATGCGGCAGAACCTTCGGGGTAGGGCGATGGGGATGGCGGCGCTCGCCTGGTTGGCCACCCGTCCCGGTGCCCGTCGGCAGGGCCACGGTCGCCAGCTGATGCAGCAGATGCACCGCGACATGCTCGACAAGGGAAACCTGCTGGCGGTGCTCTACCCGTTCCACCCCGCCTACTACAGCAGGTTCGGCTACATCGGACTGCCACTGAACCGGACCGCCTCGTTCACTCCGCAGGGACTGGCCCCGCTGCTCGACGTCACCCTGCCCGGCGAGGTCTCCTGGCAGAGCATCCGCGAGGGCTTCGACACCTGGCGGGCCTTCCAGCGGCAACTGTTGGAGCACCGGCACGGCTACATGTTCACGCCTGACTTCCGGGCCGCGCGGGCGTCGAACGCCGACGATCGCTGGCTGGCCTGCGCCACCGTCGACGGGGAGGTGGTCGGCCTGGTCACCTACCGCGTCGACGGCTACGGCGGCACGCTGCACGCCGACGAGCTGCTCTACACCAGTCCGATCGGCCGGGCGTTGCTGCTGCAGTTCCTCGCCCAGCACGCGTACCAGGTCAGCCGGATCGTGATCACCGTCGCGCCGGACGAGTTCCCCGAGACCTGGGTGACCGGCCTCGAGGTGCTGACCTCGGCCGAGGCGACGTTCCCCGCGTCGCCGCCGATGATGGGACGACTGCTGTCGATGGACGCGCTACGCGGCCTGCGCTGCGCCGCCGCCCGGGTGGAGGTCGACGTCGTCGACGACGACCTGCTCGCCGGCCGGTACCTGCTCGACGGCACCGACGGCACGATCACGGTGACCGCGACCGACGCCACCGGCCCGACGCCACGGGCGACGCTGACCGCCGCCGGGCTCTCCGGTCTGGCGTACGGCGTCCTCGACCCGCTCGACCTCGTCGCGCGCGGGCTCGGCGAGGTCGACGCCGAGGCGGCGGTGCAGTTGCGCACCCTGCTGCCGCGCTGCACGCCGCACGCCTTCGGCAAGGGCTGACCGGCTCGGCCGCACCTGGGCAGGCCGGGCCGGGTCCGACCGGTGCGACACCGGTCGGACCCGGCCGCTTGCCGTCAGGCGGGCCCGACACCGTCCCCGGGGTGACGGGACGCGGCGGTCGCAGTCAGATGATGTCCGAGGTGGGGACCGGGGCCGCCCAGGGGTTGACCCGGTGCAGGCCGGCGGCGGCCCGGCGGGCCCGACGGCTGGCCAGGTCGACCGGGGCAGCGGCGATGTCGCGCCGCACCTCCTCGGCGAACGCGCCGACCGGCACCGGCACGTCGTAGCTTCCCGGCACGGCGCAGTGCCGGACCAGCCCGGCGTCGACCAGTGACTCGAGCAACTCGTCGGCGCTGTCGGTCGAGACGTTCATCGCCCGGGCCACTCCGGTCACGGTCATCGACCGGACGCCGTCGCCGGCCAGCCGGCAGAGCAGGTCACGGGCCGTGCGGGCCAGTCCCTGGTACGCCGACCCGATGCGGTCCCGTACGGTGACGTCGCCGACCGCGAGGACGTCGAGCAGCCGCCGCCGGTCGGTGAGCTGCCCCGCCGTGTAGCCGAGGGTCCGGCCCGGGCGCGCGGCGATGCGGCGCCCGACGACGTCGACTGCGAGCGGCAGGTCCCCACAGGACTCGGCGATCGCGTCGGCGGCGGCGTACTCGGCCCGCACCCGCGCCTCGCCGACGAGCCGACCGAGCAGGTCCAGCGACTCCGCGCGGGTGAAGACGTCCAGCCGAATCCGATGGGTACCGCACAGGCCCAGCAGCCGGGGCCGGCTGGTCAGGACGACCTGGCTGAACGCGCTCTGCGCCAGCAGCGGACGGACCTGGGCCTCGTGCTGGACGTTGTCCAGCACGACGAGCAGCCTGCGCTGCGCCAGCAGGGACCGGTAGAGGCCGATCCGCTGCACCGGGCTGTCCAGGATCTGGTCGACGGGCACCCCGAGGGCCAACAGGAAGTCCCGCACGATCGTCGGGACCGCGTCGCCGTCCGGGCCGTGGGTGGCGAGGTCGACGTACAACTGTCCGTCGGGGAAGTGCCGCCCGGCCTGCTCCGCCAGGCGCAGCACCACGGCGGACTTCCCCACCCCGGCCAGGCCGGTGATCAGGATGGGGGCGCGCGCGTCGGTGGGCGGGGCGATCAGTCGGCTGAGGTCGGCGATGACGTCGGCCCGGCCGACGAAGGCACCGGGGGCCATCGGCAGCTGCGCCGGGCGGGTGGGAACCGGGGGGCCGGGGGCGTCGCCGCCGTACGGGCGGTCGGTCCACGCCGCCGCCGGTACGCCGGACTGCTCGGCGATGTCACGCCACCGCCGCTCCCACGCCCCGAGGTCGCCACCGCAGGCAGAGACGAACGCCAGGGTCACCGCCAGCGTCGGCAGCCGTCGCCCGTCCGCCGCGCTGGACAGCACCGACGGCGAGAACAGCGCCCTGCGGGCGAGCTCGCGGTAACTTGGATTGCCCGCCCGGCGGCGCAGCAGTCGGAGATCGTGCGCGAATGCCGGGATCGGTCCGCCGGAGGCATCCAGCGGACGTTCGGGTCGTCCCATTTGTTCCTCCCCGATGGGTCTTGCCGTCCAGCCGAATGCTACCTGCGAACTGATCATCTGGGCAGTCCTCAGGACCCCCGTGCGGTAAGTAGAAATTGATTTGGTTGATTGTTTTGTTATCTGACGATGGCAGCCAATCCTAGCGTCTGTTGGACTTCGATCAGCACAAACGCCCTGGCGACTGTGCCCAAATCCAGTGTCATCGGCCAGACGGGTTCAACGGAGGAAGTGTGCGATCATCCCATACCGCCCAAACAACGGCAATGACCGGCACAACGGGCCGGCCCACCGCCACCGACGACACCGTCGCGGACGCTGGCGACGGCGTGATCATCAGCTACCACGGCACCGAGCCGGAGAACGCCCTGATCCCCGGCCACACGACCGAGTCCGGCGGGGTCAAGGTGATCGCCGCCCTGTTCCGCGGCCTGGTCTCGTACGATCCGATCGACGCAAGCCCCCGCAACGAGGTCGCCGAATCGATCGAGACCACGGACTCCACCCGGTTCGTCGTCACGCTTCGCCCCGGCTGGACGTTCCACGACGGCTCGCCGGTGACGGCACGTAGTTTCGTCGACGCCTGGAACTACACCGCGTACGGCCCCCACGGGATGCAGGCGGCGAGCTTCCTCTCCCACATCGAGGGATTCGACGAGGTGAACGCTGCCGACGCGACCGTCAGGGAATTGTCCGGACTGAAGGTGATCGACGAACACACGTTCGTGGTAACCTTGTCCGCACCATTCTCCGAATTCCCGGTCACCCTGGGGTGCAGCGCATTCTTCCCATTGCCCGCAGCATTCTTCGCCAACCGCGAGAAATACGAGGCCCACCCCATCGGGAACGGTGCCTTCCAGTTTGTTTCCCGGGAACCGGAGAAATACATTCTCCTGCGCCGCTACGAGGGGTACGCCGGAGCCGAGAAGCCACACATCGGCGGCGTCGAGTTCCGGATCTACGCCAGCCTGGAGGACGCCTACCACGACGTGATGGCGGACAAGCTCGACTACCTCGACGTCACCCCGTTCTGGGCCTTGACCGACAACCGGTACCTGCGGGACCTGCCGAACCGCACCCACGACCGGACATATCTCGGGATCCAGACGATATCCTTCCCGCTGTACGATTCCCGCTACGCCGATCCCCGATTGCGTCAGGCGATCTCCATGGCGATCGACCGGGCAACGCTGATCGACCGGATCTTCCAGGGCCATCAGGTCCCGGCCGACGGCCTGGTGCCACCGGCCGTCTCCGGGCGGGCCGAGAACCAGGGCGGCGAACTGTGCAGCTACTCCCCCGTCCGGGCCAAGGAACTCTTCGACGCCTGTGACTTCACCGGCGAGATCGAGCTGACCTCCAACGTCGACTCCCCCAACCAGCCGTGGATGGAGGAGGTCTGCGCCTCGGTCACCGCGACGCTCGGCGTACCGTGCCGATTCGTGCCGATCCCCACCCTCGGAGAGTTCCGCCGGCGACTCAACGCCCAGGAAATCACCGCGCTGTTCCGATCCGGCTGGATCGCCGACTACCCGTCGATCGAGAACTTCCTCAGCCCGATGTTCCGCACCGGTGCGTCGGACAACGTCGGCAAGTACAGCAACCCTGCGGTGGACGCCCTGCTGTCCGCAGCGGACCGTGCGCCGACCAGTGCGCAGGCGTGGGATCTCTATCAGCAGGCGGAACGGCTGATCCTGCAGGACATGCCGACGATTCCGATCTGGTACCAGAGCACCCTGTCGGCGTGGTCCACCAGGATGCGCAACGTCCAACCGAACCCGTTCCGCGAGCTCGACCTGTTCAGCGTCAGCGTGGCACCACCAGAGACCACAACGGACTGAGACTGCGGACGGGACGCCGGCGCGGCCGGCGTCCCGTCCGGCCCGATCGACACGTCGAGTCAGTCACCACAACGGTGGAAAGGCGAACCGTGAACCGTGAACTGCTGATGTCCGACGCGACCCATTTCCGCGTCGACTACGAAATCAACCCGTACATGTGCACCGGGGTGCAGCCGGACCCCGCGGCCGCGGTCGCCGAGCACGCCGCGATCGCCGCGGCGCATCTGGCGGCCGGGCGCAAGGTGGAGTACCTGCCGTCCGCCCCGCAGTGCCCGGACATGGTGTTCACCGCCAACGCCGCCGTGGTACGCGGCGGCCGGGCGGTGCTGGGCGACCCGCCCGCACAGCGGCAGGCGGAGCTGCCGTACTTCCGCCAGTGGCTGACCGAGCAGGGCTACGACGTCGTCGCCGCGCCGTACCCGTTCAGCGGTCAGGGTGACGCGCTGGCCTTCGGTGACCTGCTGCTGGCCGGCTACGGCTACCGCACCGACCGGCGGATGCACCCGGTGCTCGCCGCCGAACTCGGCTACCAGGTGGTGCCGGTACGTACGGTGAGTCCCCGCTGGTACGACCTGGACCTCGCGGTCGCGGTCGTCGGCGGACCCACGAACACCCTCGCCTGGTGCCCGGCGGCGCTCGACCCGGCCAGCCAGGGACGGTTGCGCGACCTCGGCGTCGACCTGATCGACGTCGACGTCGACGAGGCCGCCCGGTTCGCGCTCAACCTGGTCAGCGACGGCACCACAGTGACGATGACCCGGGGCAACCCGGGTCTCGCCAGCGCGCTGCGCGAGCGTGGCCTGCAGGTCGTCGAGCTCGACACGACGGAACTGGCCAAGGGCGGTGGCGGAATCCGCTGCACCGCCCTGACACTGGACAACCCGCCGGCCACGACCGGCTGAGGTGCCACCCCGCCGATCAACCACGGTTCGGCTGCGGCTCCCGCTCGTCGTCGGCGACGGCGTCTGCCGCAGCCGGCACCGGCGGCGTCGCCGTCCCGCCCGTCGCAGTTGCGACCGGTGGCGTTTCAAGCGTCGGCGTTTCGAGCGTCGGCCGCATGATCTTCATCGACAGGACCGCCGCGCCGATGCTCAGGAAGCCGGCGACGTACCAGACCGGCGCGTAGCCGCCGAAGCCGTCCCGGGTGATGCCGGCCACCGTCGCCGCGATCGCGGCACCGATCTGGTGGGAGGCGAAGACCCAGCCGAACACGATCGGCGCGGACATCCCGAAGTGCTCCCGGCACAGGGCGACGGTCGGCGGCACGGTCGCGATGAAGTCCAGACCGTAGAAGACGACGAACACGATCATGAACCCGGTCACCTCGTCGGCGAACACGTGCGGCAGCGCCAGCAGCGAGATCCCCCGCAGCAGGTAGTAGACCGCCAGCAGCAGCCGGGCGTCGACGCGGTCGGTGAGCCACCCGGACAGGATCGTGCCGACCAGGTCGAAGACACCGATCAACGCGAGCAGCCCGGCGGCGGTGACGCTGGGCATGCCGTGGTCGTGAGCGGCCGGGATGAAGTGGGTGGCGACCAGGCCGTTGGTGGTGGCGCCGCAGATGGCGAAACCGGCGGCGAGCAGCCAGAACGGCCGGGTCCGGGCGGCGTTCCTCAGTGTGGTCACCGCGAGCCGGGCCGCGTTGCCGGAGGGCGGCGGCGGCTTCACCACCTCGTCCGCCCCGTGCGGCGGAATCCCGATGTCCGCCGGATGCTCGCGGAAGAACAGCAGGATCAGCGGTACCGTCGCGAACGCCACCATGGAGACCACGATCGCGGCGGAGCGCCACCCCGCGGACGACTCCGCCATCGCCGCCACCAGCGGCAGGAAGATCAGGGAGCCGGTCGCGCCGCCGGCCGACAGGATGCCGGTGACCAGGCCGATCCGCTTGACGAACCAGCGGGTGCCGATGGTGGCCACGAAGCCCAGCGAGATCGAGCCGGCGCCGAGGCCCACCAGCACACCCCAGAGCAGGACCAGCTGCCAGGACGCTGTCATGAACACGGTCAGGCCGCTGCCCAGCGCGATCAGGGCCATCGCGCCAGCGGTGACCTTGCGGACACCGAACCGCTCCATCAGGGCGGCGGCGAACGGCGCGGTGACACCGTACAGGGCGAGGTTGACCGACATGGCGAAGCCGATGGTGCCGGTCGACCAGCCGAACTCCTGCTGCAGCGGCTCCACAAGTGCCCCGGGCGTGGCCCGGAAACCCGCCGCGCCGACCAGGGCGACGAAGCCGATACCCGCGATCATCCACGGCCACAGATGCTTGGTGCGAATCATGCGGCAAGCGTCGTCGATCACCGCCGACACGAGGAAGTGGCTCTAGAGCCAACATGTGAAAGAATCAGGCCATGGATCGCCCTCACCTGATCGCGGTGCTCGCGTTGGACGGCGTGGTCGCGTTCGACATCGGCACCCCGCCGCAGATCTTCCACTCCGCCCGCGACGACCGGGACCGACGCCTCTACCAGGTGCGGATCTGCACCCCAGGCGGGGCTCCGGTGCGCAGCGCCGCCGGGTTCACCGTCACCGCCGATCATGGGCTGGAGCTGCTGTCCGAGGCGGACACCGTACTCGTCGCCGGGGTTCAGGACCAGGTCCAGGTCCTGATCGACGGCACAGTGGACAACCAGGTCCGCGACGCGCTGCACGCGGCCGCGGACCGCGGCGCCCGGATCATGTCCACCTGTACGGGAGCCTTCGTCCTGGCCGGTGCCGGCCTGCTCGACGGCCGCCGGGCCACCACTCACTGGGCGCACGCCGACGACTTCCGCCGCCTGTTCCCCCGCGTCGACCTCGACCCGGACGTGCTGTTCGTCGACGACGACGGCATCCTCACCTCGGCCGGTGTCGGCGCCGGCATCGATCTGTGCCTGCAGATCGTGCGGGACGACCACGGCAGCGAGATCGCCAACTTGGCCGCCCGCCGGTGCGTCGTGCCGCCGTGGCGCCCGGGCGGCCAGTCGCAGTACATCGTGCGCCCGGTCCCCCAGGTCACCGACACCTCCACCGCCCCGGCCCGCGCCTGGGCGCTCGAACACCTGCACGAGCCGCTGGACCTGCGGGTGCTGGCCGCGCACGCCCGGATGAGCGTACGCACCTTCACCCGCCGGTTCCGCGAGGAGACCGGCCTGAGCCCCGGCAAGTGGATCACGCAACAGCGCGTCGAGCGGGCCCGGCACCTGCTGGAGACGACGGAGATGGTCATCGACCAGGTGGCCCGCCACTCCGGCTTCGGTACGGCGGCAGCGCTGCGGCAGCAGATGAGTGCCACCGTGGGAGTCCCGCCCAGCGCGTACCGCACCACGTTCCGGTCAGCCGACGCCACCCGCGCGCACCGGGTCTCCGCGCTCGTCCGCTGATACCCCGCGCGTCCTGGTTCGACGTGCAGGGCGGCGTCACCCGCCGCCGATCACCGGGGCGACGTACCGGGCGGTGTCACCACCGCACGCCATCGATCACAGTGGCGCAGGCACACGATCGTCCAGCACCGGTGTCGGTGCCGGACCAGCGTCGTCGGCCGTCGGGCCGGTGCCATCGCCGGCCGCTGGCGCGGCGGCCGGCCCGGCCGCCAGCAACTCGTTGAGCACCTGGATGGCGCCGGTGATCCGCAGCAGGGTCTGCTGAATGTCGGCCCGCCGGGCCTCCACCTCGGCGAGCATCTGCTGGCCGGCGCGCAACTCGGCCTCCAACTCGGCGACCCGCTGCGCCAATTGCTCCCGCATATCTTGATCCGTCCCGTCGAGGGTTCTCTGTCACTGATCGTCGATTTCGAACTGCCAGAAGGTCTTCGTGTGCGAGGCCACCGGCTGCCCCGGGATCCAGGTCAGGGCGTACCGGTACTGGCTGTCGCCACGCTTCTGGCCACTGTCCCAGATGTAGCTGTCGTAGTAGGTGTTCCGCAGCTTGCAGACCAGCTCGTTGTCGGCCAGCTTCTTCAGGATCTTCAGCTCACGCTCACCGATGGTGACGTCACCGATTCGCACCGTCTTCGCGTTCACCTGTCCGACGTGTATACCGCGATACTCGCCATCGCCCGCTCTGAAATGGAACCCGGCCGGGTCCACTTCGAGCTGGTACGCGTACCGGCCACCGTGGTGGAACCGGATGGCGAGCGGCGTGGCCGGCACAGTCGGCGGGGACGCGTCGGCCTGCAGCAGTTCCAGGAAGACGAGTTTGCGGCCCGGCTCGACGTCGCGGGCGTCCCGACGCAACAACAGATGCCGGTGCTCGGCCCGGACAGCCAACTGGTAACCCTCGACGGCGTCCATGCCGACCCCGACCTGGCCGGCCGGGTTGATGGTGAGCCGGGCGGCCTGATTGGTGACCAGCGTCAGCGGGCTCGTCGTGCCGGTGCCCACGATCATCCCCGCCGGCGCACCGAACATCCCGGTGTCGTGCGCCATCACCCGGCCGTCCACCTTCGCCGTGCGTACCGACAGCTTGGTGGTCGCCGTGCCGACCACGTCGACCACCCGCCCCCAGCCGTCGGCACCGGACAGGTCGGTGGTGCCGATGCCGACGTGGCCGTTCGCGCCGACGAAGAGCCGGGTCGTGCCGTCCGGGTCCGAGTCGTGGGTCCGCACGTGCAGGCCGCGTCCGGCGGCCGACCGTCCGTCGTACTCCACGGAGAAGCCCTGGTTGGCCGCACCGGCCCAGAACCGGATTCCGCCGCGACGCTGATCGTCGGCGGCGAACCGGAACGTCAGATGCCGGTCCTGCGGGTCGAAGTCGCCCACGTCCAAGCCGCCACCGACGGAGGCGGTGCCGATCCCGATCCCGCCGGACATCGACAGGCTGGACCGGTGGGCGGCGGTCGGGTCCACCGTGACGTCGCCGTTGGCGGCCACCGTGAGCCGGCCGAGCAGCACCGTCGGACCCTCCAGTTCGGGCGGGGCCTCGGCGGGGGCGACCGCCGTCGCTCCGTTCGGGGCAACCGCCACGACCTTCGGCCGCTCCTCCCAGCGCCGGGCGCCCACCCCGCCGTCCCCGGTCTGTCCCACGTCCGTCGGGGACTCCTGGTAGGCCAGACGCACCTCGACGTTCTGCTGGTTGGCGAATCCCGAACCCAGCGCAATATCGGTGCCGACGGCCAGGACAAGGTGCCGGCCCAGGGCGTCAACCGCCATCCCGGCGGAGACGGTGACCGTCGACGGCTCGTCCGCCGCGGTCAGGGTCAGGCCGTCGCTGACGCCGGTGAGCCGCAACAGTCGGCTCTGCCGACGCTCGCGGTCCAGGTGGAACTTCTGCTCGTCGATGAAGTCCTGGTCCTCCAGGAACTGCCCGTCGAAGAAGCGGACACGCTTCGATACGACGTCAGGTTGGGTGTAGTCCGCCATCGGACCTCCTCCGGTTTCAGGTCGAGTCGCGCGTGCCGAGCAACGTGTTGCGGCCGAGGACGAGCCGCTCCGGCTTGCCGCCTTCGCTTTCCTTCAATTCCTCGGAGACCAACCGCATCGTGGGCACCACGACCTTGAGCGCGTAGAACGTGTGGGCCGGCTTCTCCCGGTCGATGATCGCCCGGGCGGTCTCCTGCACCCGGCGCAGCTCGTCGCGGTCGGCGGCGCCGAGAGTCAACTGGACCTGGAAGTAGTGGGCGGGAGTGTCGTAGTCGTCGAGGATCACCACGTCCTCCCGGGTCACCTGGTCCGCCAGCGGCCGCAGGTAGATCTCCAGCATCCGGCGCAGCCCGGCCAGGGTCCCCCGCTGCCGGTACAGCGGCACGACCTCCCGGATGAAGCCACGCTTGGTGGCCGTGTCCCAGTCCGCCCGCAGACTCAGCGCCACCCACCCGGCCAGCCACGGCAGGAAGTCCTCACCGGTGTGCACCGGGTCGATGTAGTCGGCGGACCGTTCGATGGTCTGCTCCAGACCCTCGACGTCGTCGCGGCCGGTCAGGATCGCCTCGAAGGCGAGCAGGAAGCGGCCGGCGAACGGGTCCTCCCGGAACATCGCCGGCAGGTGGTCGAGGTACCGGCTCATGGCGCGACCGCCCCACTCGGCAGGTGGGTGCGGCCGTACGTGTCGTAGCCGACCAGGTCCAGCCGGGCCAGCCGGGGCAGCTGGTGCACGTCCAACTCGATACTGACCGCCGTACCGCCCCCGCCCCCGGCCGCACCACCTGCGTCGACCAGGGTGAGCCGCACGTTCTCGAGGTAGTCGAGCAGCGGTGACTGTTCGAGTACGGCGTACACCTCGGACGGGTGGATGCCCTGCCCGAAGGGCCAGCCGGTGCCGGCGGCGCCACCGGTGAGCGGGTCGTAGAACCGGTGCAGCCGGGCCTGTGCGTCGGCGAGGGCGTCGGCCGGCGGGGCGTCCTCGCGCAGCGCCAGGTCGGCGGAGACGCCGATGTCGACGTACTGCGGGCCGACGACGTGGTGGCGTACGGTCAGCAGCCGACGCGGCTCGAGAAAATCGTGCAGCTCGGTGGTCAGCGCCTCGGTGGGCACCGGATGGGTGTCGGTCGCCGCACCCGGTTCGGGGACGACGACGACGCTGACGTGCGCCGGGGCGGGCGCGGCCGGATCGGGGCCGGCAAGGTCACGACCGGCGACGCACCGGACCCGTCGGACCGGGGCCAGCCCGGCGGCCTGCGACTGAGTTGGCCAGGTCCGGCGGACCAGGTACTCGTAGTCGTCTGCGGTCGCGGCCCGGTAGCGTTCGTGCAGGTCGGCCAGGCTCTGCCGGACGGCGGCGTCGAGCCCACCGGCGGCCGGCGGGGTCCACTCGGGGCCGTTGAGCAGCTGCAGGAAGTTGCGGGTGTGGCTCGGTGGGATCTGGTTGACCTGGTACAGCTGCATTTCGGTCAGCCAGGCCAGCATCTCGACCAGGATGATGCCGGGGTCGCTGGGGTTGTGGTCGGTCCACTCCGGCAGCAGGACCGGGATCAGCGACCGCGCCTCGCCGACGAGGTCTTCGTAGTCGCGGTCGTCGAGGTTCGGCAACTCAATCGGCACGGCGGTCCTCACGCTGGAAGGGTCACGGTGATCTGGTGCCGCCCGGAGTAGACCAGCGCCCGCGCCAGCCACCGGGCCAGGTCCGCAGCCACCGGCTCGGCCGCACCCTGCGCGAGCGAACGGTCGAGGACGGCCGCCAGACGCTCGCCGAGCACGTCGGACTCGGCCACCTGCGCCACGTCGAGCTCGCGGACATGGTCGACTCCGTCGATCGCGGTGACCGCCGCGTACAGGTCCGAGCGGTGTGGCTTGCGGCCGAACGCCCAGCCGGTGCCGTCCGGTCCGCCGGTCAGCGGATGCAGGAAGCGGTCCAGGGTCTGCACGACCCGCGCCTGGATCAGCCCGGCGGCCTCGGCAGTGGTAGCCACCACCGTGGCGGCGACGGTCACCTCGATCCACTCCGGTCCGGCGACCCAGAGGCCGACGGTCGGCGCGCACCGCGCCCGCAGGTGCTGATCCACCTGGCGCAGCAGTCCCAGGCTGGGCGCCGGACGGGCGGCGGCGGAGACCGGAACCACGATGACCCCGACCCCGCCGACGTCAGCCTGCTGATGCTCACCGCCCGGCTGCCCGTCCGGATCGAGCCACAGGTTGAACGGGTCGAACCCGCTCGGCGGCACCGCCTGGGCCCGAGCCACCTCCGTCGAGGACTCGAACGCGAGGTCCACGAAGTCGTCGACCGTGACCGCCCGGTCGCGGTGGCGCAGCGCCTTCGGTCCCCGGACCCGTACCCGCTCCAACGGCTCCCAGCCCGCACCACCGGAAGCCGGCTCGTGGTTGGTCACCGAGTCCAGGTAGGGCACCGCGGATTTCAAGGTGGTGA
This sequence comes from Solwaraspora sp. WMMA2056, assembly GCF_030345095.1. Lineage (NCBI taxonomy): Bacteria > Bacillati > Actinomycetota > Actinomycetes > Micromonosporales > Micromonosporaceae > Solwaraspora > Solwaraspora sp. WMMA2056. Next base: position 3,184,378 of record NZ_CP128360.1, on the reverse strand, counting down.
TGGTGCCCGCCGGTCGGTTGCCCTGCTCACCGCCGCCGGTGCGGTAGGTGATCCGGACGTTGTTCTGCCCGAGCGGCACCACCCGCCCCGCCTGGCCGTCGCCGAATCCGATCTCACCGGTCGCGGCGTCGATGGTGTAGTGGCGGTCACCCGGCCCGGAACGGTGAAAGTCCGTCACCTCGTGCCAGCGTACCCAGATCTGCTCGGCATCGTCGGTGACCGTGACCGCACCCGGGCCGTCGGCCTCGACGAGCGCGGCCTCCTCCGTCGGCGACGGCCGCTGCGGCTCGCGCACGACGAGCCGCTGGCCGGCCAGCACCGGCGTCTGCGCGGTGGTCAGTCGTTGACCGGCCTCGGCGACGCCCGATCCGAGGATCTCCTCGGTGATGGTCGTCGTCTGCGTCGCCCAGGTCGTGTTCGGTGCGACCCGGCGCAGCCGGGGCGGGATCGCGAAGCTGCCGCGCCGGTGCCGTAGGCGCAGCCAGCACCGGTGCTGCCCGAAACGTTCCCGGGCGGCCAGGTCCGGCGGACCGACGAAGCGGACCACGCCACGGTCGCCCAGCGTCCCGGTCTCGTCGATCGCGGCCAACGGCCGCCAGCCGTCGACGCCGCTGTACTCCCACACCAGGTCGGCCCGGTCGGTCAGGTCGGCCCCGGCGAGCCGGTCGGCGGCCACCTCCTCCGGCGCCGGTGGCTCGACCTGCAGGTAGAGCGTGACCGGGCGGTTGCCGAACGGCTGGTCGAAGCCGAGGTAGAGGGCGGGGTCCCGGTGCGGATTGGGGACGAACGGGGTGACCTCCCACGGCTCGTCGCCGGCACGGTGATGGGTGACGAGGCGGAAGTCGTTCTCGGTGACGCAGGCCTGCGCCGGGACCGCGGCCGCGAGACCGGCGCGGGACCGCCAGGACAACGTGGTGACGACCGGCGGCGCGAAGGTCGCGTCGACCAGTTCGTAGCCGCCGTCGTCGTTGCGTGTGTAGTGGGCCGCGACCCCGTAGTCGCCGCCGATCAGCCGGACCCGGACCCAGTACTCCTCCACCCCGTTGACCTCGGTGGGCGCGAAACCGACCGGCGGGGTGAGCGTCACGGTGGCGCTGTCGGTGAACGCGTACTCCGGGTCGTCGACGGTCACCGTACGCCAGGCCACGCCGTCCCAGGCCTCCCAGACGAGCCGTGGGCGACCCTCGGTGCGTACCGGCGGCACTGCGGGACCGGCCGGGTCGTCCGGGTCCGCCGGGTCGGCCGGCCCGTTGGTCAGCGTCACCTCGACGACGAGCTCCGCGCCCGGCCAGACCAGGTTCGCCGGACAGGCCAGGTAGCAGGTGTCGTTGAACCGGGGCTGCTCGCCGAAGGGACGGAAGTCCTTGGTCACGTCGATCGGGCTGGTGTTGCTGACGGCGTGCGGCAGCGCCACCGGGTCCGGTGCCGTCTGCATCCAGACGTCGATGGCGGTGATGACGGGCAGCTCCCAGTCATAGCCGACGGTCACCGCCGCCAGCTGGGGCAGGGTGGCGTACGTCGCCCCGTCGTCGACGATCTCGGCCCGCAACCAGTGGCCGGACCGTCCCTGGAACAGCTCGGCCGGCCACTCGGCCGGCATCCGGAAGCTGATGTCGCCGTCGCGGGTCAGCGCCTGCGTACCGTCGCGCAGCCGGGCGGGAGTGTCGAAACCGGACGCCACCTGCGCCGTGCTGGACCGGCCCAGCGGCTGCCACTCGTCGCCGACCTTGTACGACCACACCACCTGCACCCTGGTGTCCGGGACGGCCGTCGCCGGTCGGGCGAGGGTGACGGTCAGTCGGACGACGGCACCGGGAAACGCCGTCGCCGTCGGGACGCTGAGGTAGCACCGCCGGACCTGGCTGCTCTCACCGAACGGGAAGACCCCCGCGACGTCGACCTGCGGGGCCCGCTGACCGGCCGCGACAGCGTCGAGGGCCAGCCCGGTAACCGGGTGCGGCAGCGGCATGTCGAGCTGCGCGCGTAACCATCCGGCGGTGGTGCCGTTCACGTCGTACGCGGGCAGGGGCGGCAGGCCGGCGAGGGTCACCACCAACGCGGTGTCCGCCAGCACCGTGTCGGCGTCGACCGGCTGCCACCGGGCACCGTCCCAGTACGCCCAGGAAAGCGGCCAACCGCCGAGCACCGCGACGTCCGTGGTGGTCAACCGTACGGTGACGGTCTTGGTCCCCTCGGTGGCGAGGACCGGGTCGCAGGCGACGTAGAACCGGTGCGGCACCGGCTGATCGCCGGTGAAGGCGGCGAACGACTCGTCACGCTGGCCGGTACCCGCAGCGCTGCGGTCGGCGTAACTGTCCTGCGGCGCGTCGTCCACGAGCACGGCCCGCAGCTGGGCCGGGGTGACCACCAGGTCGGTCGCGGTCTCGAAGACGACCTCGTCGTCCTCGCCGTCGCGCGGGGTGGCCGCGACCTGAGTGCCGGCCGGGACCACCGCTTCGGTGCGGCTGCCCTGGGCCAGGGCGAAGGTGAACGGTACGCGGGCCGGTCGCGGCGGCACCGGTCGGGTCCCGATCAGGTTGAGGAACGCGAGGTAGTCGCGTTCGGGCACCTGGTTCAGCCGCTGCACCACCAGTTCGGCGTAGCGGGCGAAGATGCCGATCAGCGCCTGACCGGCGTCGGGTCGCCCATCGGCGGGTGGCCGCCAGTCGCTGTACCGGGTCGCCAACGCGGCGGTCTCGGCGGCCAGCACCTTCCGGTCGCGGGGATCGATGGGTGGGGGCTGTCCGGTCATGCGAGGTAGAAGGGGTAGACGAGGTTGAACCGGCTGTTGGTCGAGCGCACCTGGTAGTTGATCTCGATGAGCAGTCGGCGCCGGTCGGCGGGGTCGGGTGCGGCGTAGACGTCCAGCACGTCGATCCGGGGTTCCCAGCGGGCCAGTGCCTCGCGCACCGACCGGCTGACTCGACCGGCGGTGCCGATGTCGTTGACGTCGAAGACGATGTCGTGGATGCCGCAGCCGAATTCCGGCCGCATCACCCGTTCGCCGGGTGCGGTGCCGAGGATGAGTCCGATCGACTGGCGGATCAGTGCCTCGCCGTCGTCGCTGAGCCGGATGCCCTGCGCCGGCTGGTGGCCGACCGGGAACGCCCAACCGGTGCCGAGGAATCCGTGTTTCACCGTGCCGGTCACCCGATCGTCACCGTGCCCGTGGCCAGGACCGTGCCGCTCGGCAGGTCCTGCGGATCGTTGCAGGTCGAGGCGAGGTCGCCGGACCTGATCGCCGGCTTACCGTTGATCTTCACGGTCGCACTGCCGCCTTCGAGGGTGGCCGTGTTCGACGGCTGCTTCTGGAACGACGTACCTGGCGCGGTGGGTACGTGTGCCGGGGTGTTCTCGGCGGTGGAGCCGGCCACCGCCGCCGGCTTACCCATGATCTTGACATCGGCGCTCAGCCCGCCGTTGATGATCCCGGTGAAGGGATGCGGCAACGGTGTCGGTGTCGGCGCGGGTGCCCCGGGCACCATGACGATGTGGATGTCGGTCGCGTTGACCCGGTCACCCTGCTTCGCCGCGAACTGCCCCATGAGAACTCACCCCCCATTCAGTTGATGTTGACTTGACTGCCCTTGATGTCCAACTGCCCACTGGACTTCACCGCGAGCGCGGACTTCGCCTCGACCTTGACGTCGGCAGTGGAGGTGATCTCGACGCCGGCACCGGCCAGCCGCAGCCGCCCGCCGGCGGAGATCACCACGTCCGCGTCTGCGGTGACGGTGATCTGGTTGTCCTTCGTACTGATCACGATGCTGTTCCTGCCGCTGCCGTCGACGATCTCGATCCGCTCGTCCTGCTTGGTGTCGACCAGCCGGATCACGTGCTTGCTGCGGGAGACCATCACCCGTACGTCGTTGCGGCCGTCGGCGTTGGTGACCGGTGGGGCGTCCTTGCCGTTCCACAGCGCACCGACGACGTAGGGGACCTCCGGATTGCCGTGTTCGAAGGCGACCAGGACCTCGTCGCCGACCTCGGGCAGGAAGTAGCAGCCCCGGCCGGGGCCGGCCATCGGCGAGGCCACCCGCGCCCAGTCGGTCTCGACATCGTCGGCCAGCCAGGGCAGCGCCACCTTGACCCGGGCCAGACCGTCCGGGTCGCTGTTGTTGGTGACGATGCCGATCACCACCCCGTGGTACCGCCCGTCCGGGTAGGCCTGCTCGCCACCCGCCAACTGGTGGTAGACGTCCGTCACGCCGCGTTCCTCCGTACTTCGAGGCGGGACCGGTAGCCGTGTGCCGCGGTCACCGAGTGGTCGACGGAGACGACGTAGTACTCGCCACTGAAGGTCTCACCCGCTCCCTCGATCCGCACCACCTCGCCGGCGTGCAGGCGAGGTTGCCCGCCGCACTCGGCCTCGCCGGTGATGTAGCTCAACGCCAGGTCGTCGAACTGTCCCCGGGCGATCTGGTCGGCGCGGTCCTGGTTCGGCACCGGCAGGTCCACCCTGGTCGATCTGGTCCGGCCGAAGACCCGGCCGACCTCGCGGGGCCCGGTGACGGCGCCCATCGCCGTGGACTCGGATCCGGAGCCGAACGTGGCGACGACGGCCTTCTTCGTGGCCACGTCCCAGCCCCGTACGGAGTGTTCGGCAGCCTGGCCCATGGTCCGTAGCCGGGGGGTGAACTGGGAGATGTCGTCACCGACGCGCAGCTTCGCCGCCGGCACCCGGCCGAGCTGCGGCGGCCGGAAGGACAACACCTTGTCCCGTACGTGGATCTCGTACCCGATCAGCCCCGCCCGCCGCTGCAGGAACTCCAGATCGGTCTGGTTGTTCTGCAGTACGTAGTCGAGGTCGGTGCCGGTGTCGGGTACGTCGGCACGCAGACCGGCTTCCTTGGCCAACTGCCGGGCGATGGTGCTGTCCCTGGTACGGGTGAAGGTCCTGGTCCGCTGCCGGCGGGCCAGCCGGTGTCGCAGGTCGTAACCACGGATCGTCAGCATCGGCGGACGACCTTCCACGAATGACGGTTCCAGACTGGTGATCTCCCCCGTGATCGCCAGGTGCAGGTTCTTCACGTACCCGAGGGAGATCCGCATCTCGGTGCCGACCGCGAACAGCATGGAGTCCGACCAGGTGACCCTGAGCCGCTCCGCATCCCAGTTCTTCAACGTCACGGTGAACATGCTCAGCGCGTTCAGGTCCTCCAGCACGGTCACCGACTCGACGTCCTTGTGTGCGTCCGGCGGCAGTCGCCGGCCACCACACCGGATCTCGAAGTCCGGCCCCGAATCAGCGGTTTCCATCGTCTGACTCTCCGCTCAGCTCAGCCGCGGGATGGTCAGCACCGTGCCGGGACGCAGGTCACGTGGGTTGACGATGCCGTTGGCCGAGGCGATGTGCCGCCACAGGCGTGGATCCCGGTACTCGGCGGCGGCGATGCTGTGCAACGTGTCGTTGCGCCGCACCACCCACGTCTTGTGCACGTCGGAGGAGTGCAGCTCGCGCTCCTTGAGCTGCGCGTCGGTGAGCGACTCCACGAAGCTGCACGAAACGGTCGCCCGCACCGGCGTGCCGTCGGGCAGGAACATGGTGAACCGTTCGCTGATCTGGGTGAGCACGCCGGTGAAGATGTCGGCGAAGGCCCCCCAGGACAGGGTGCACAGCGGTGGCCGGTGCAGTTCCTTGTCGAACTCGGCCAGCCGGGCCACCCGGTTGGTCAGCACGGTGACGTCGGTCGCGTCGCCGGTCTGGAACGGATTGGGTGGCGTCACCAGCGAGGTGGCCCGGGCCCACATGGACGCCTCCGCCCTCGACTCGTAGGTGTCGAAGAACAGCTCGAGCGACAACGTCGCGGGCTGCATGGCCGCGAACTCCTGCTGCAACCCGCTCCACGTCCAGGCGCTGCCCTTGCCCGCGCTTTCGTGCGCGTGCCAGTTGACCGACCGCGACCGGGTGATCTCGTGCGGGTTGAACAGCGCCTCGATCGGGCCGTTGCGATCGAAGTCCGTGCCGTCGTGAGCGATGGTCAGTTTCTGCAACCCGCCGCCGCCGGGGCCGAACCCGAGCGCGGCGCTGGCCAGGCCTGCCTTGTTGAGACTCACCGCCGCACCGCCCGACGCTCGGCCTCGACCGCCAGCCGGCGCATGATCCGGCCGTGCACCTGCTCGGTGACCTGCCCGACGTCGACCTGCGCGGCCGGTTGAACAGGCGGCTGCGGCACACCACGATCGGCCCCGGACGCTGCGGCCCCGAAGCTGCCGGGCCGGGGCCCGGCGCCGTCGCGCGAGCCGAATCCACGGCCGCCACGCTGCGGTACGCCGGTCGCCGTCGGTACGCCGAGAGCGCCGGGTGCCGACCGGATCTGCGGGCCGGCCGCCGACGGCGCGGCCAGCGGAAGCTGCGGTGCCGGTCGGGCCGCCGGGGGCCGCGCCGTGACCACCTGGGACGGCGTCGCAGCGGGCGAGCGCTGCCCGACGGTGGACGGCCCACCGGCAGCGGGCCGGTGGGCGGGATCTGCCGTGGGTGGGAGGCGGAAGGTCAGGTGGGGTCCGCTGGCCATCCGGCCCGGGTCGCCGGTCAGCCCGGTCCATTCGGCGGAGCCGGCCACCGTCGGACCCGCGGCAGTGGGAGTCCACGACCCGGCGGCGGCACCTGGAGCGCCCGTCGGCACCGCCGGCCTGGTGGGCGACGGCCTGCTGGGCGACGGGCCAGCGGACGCCGGCGCTTCGGCCGGGCGGGCCGGCAGTGGCGCGGAACCCTGATCGGTGGGTGCGGCCACCTTGCGTTGAATGGTCAGCGGTCGGTCGGCGCCCGGCCGGGGCGTCACCGGCGGCACGGCCGGGCCGGCGATCCCGGGACCGGTGGCGGTCCACACCGGGCTCAGCGCGGCGGCCGGGCGGGCTGGACGCGCCGACACCACCGGGCTGGACGAGACGGCCGGCGATCCGCCGGCCGGGTCGGCAGCCGGGCGGCGGGCCGCCGCGACCGGCCCGGGGTGCGCCGGGGCAGGTGGCCCGGCGTTCGCCGGGGCGGCGGGCGGGCTGGTCGGCAGAGCACCGACCGGGGCAGGGCTTCCGGCGGACGGTGGCGGTACCGGTTGCGCGTACACGATGGGTGTCGTCGGCCCGGCGTGCTGCTGGGTGGCCAGGTCGACGTAGCGCGAAGCGACCTCGGCCAGTGGCAGACCCGCCGGCATGGTGTGGTGGCGGGTGAGGGTGGACCGGGCCTGGCCCAGGTCGATCAGGCCGGGTCGGCGGGCCGGCCGGGCCAGCCGGTGGACCAGCGCCGGGTCGAAGGTCGTGTCGTCGTCGTTCATCCCAGGCTCCCGGTCAGCCGACCATGCCGGCCACGCCGTGCGCCAGCGCGGCGGCCTGGCCCAGCAGCGGCTTGGTCAGGCCCTCGTGCACCAGCTCCAGCGACTCGAAGCCGACATCGTCGCCGCTGGCGCTGAACGTCGGGCCGGTCCAGCGCACCGGCAACGCGTTGCGGAAGTTCCACCACATCACCGGGATCTGCCGCCGGTCGAGCAGCACGATCGTGCCGCTGCGGCGTTGGATGACGCCCCGGGTGGTGTTGTCGTACCAGCCCCACAGACCGCTGAGTGGGCTCAGCCCCTGCCGCAGCACCAGGTGCGCGGGGGTGGCCGCGCCGGGCAGTTGGTGGACGAAGCCGTTCACTCCGCCCTCCCGGACCGACTCCATCTCGATCTGGCTTTCCAGACCGCTGACCTCGTTGAATCCGGCGAGCAGCAGGCCTTCGATCTCCACCGCGAAGTTGAAGGTCTGGAACGGGTCCGGCAGCCGCAGGCCGGTCCAGTTGCCGACGGCGGCAGGTGCCCAGCTGAGCCCGAGCGGAATCCCGGTCGACATCATCTCCGTGCCCCTCCCTGTTCATTGAGTCGCTCGTTGATCCGCGCGACCTCCGCGACCCAACGCTGCCGTTCCCGGTGGTCCAGCTGCATGATCTCGTGATAAGGCCAGTGAAAGTGATAGGCCAGGTACGCTACTTCCTCGTGCAGCCGGTCCGGGGAGTAGCGCGTCATCCCCCCAGGCTGGGTGGCTCCACTTCGAACGATCCGCTGCAGTGTGGGCAGTCGACCTGCAGCCGGGCGTGCCCGTTGAGGTTGATCCGCTGGTAGAAGTCCTGCAGGTAGGCGAGATCGGCGGAGTAGAGGTTCTCGACCACGTTGGTGTTGATGTACTCCAGCCCGCCCAGCCGGGTGATCACCCGGGCCAGCAGGATGATCACCAGGTAGCCCGGGTTCGACCGTACCCGGGGATCCTTGATCGGCTCGATCTCGTCGAGCGCGGTGGCCATCCGCATGGTTCCCTCGCGGTGCACCGTGCCGTCCGGCGCGACCAGGCCGTGCGGCAGGGTGAACGGGAACTCGGTACGGCGGGCCTCGGCGACGCCGGTCAGCTCCACTGGTCGACCTCGATGCGTTCACAGGCGAGGATGAGCTGCTCCACGGCGATCTCGTCGCTGGTCGCGCTGAGGCTGGGCCCGCTCCACGACTTGGGCCAGCAGTCGAACAGGTTCCAGGTCACCTTCGGGTTTCCCTGCTGGTCGAGCAGGGTGATCGACACGTTGTGCCGTTCCACGGTGCCCTTCATCACCTTCTGCCGCCACTCCCACAGCTTGCTGTCGCTGGTGAGGCCACGGCTGAGCGTGATGTCACCGTAGCTGTTCAGCCCGGGAATCTTGCGCGGCGCCAGGTTCCGGTCCGTACCCTCCCGGTACTCGGCCGCGTTCTGGCTGGTCTCCAGCCCGGAAGCCTCCCGGAAACCGGCCCGGGTGATGCCGTCGAGCTCCACCGCGAAGTTGTACCCGAAGTATGGGTCGAGTCTGTCCACAACCGCACCTCACTGTTTGTCCGCACCGACTGATGTCCGCACCGGTCACGCCACGCCGACCGTCACCCCGCTCGCGCCGTGGATGACGCGAACGGTGATGAACTCGGCCGGCGCGGTCGGTGCCACTCCGATGTGTGTCACTACCACCCCGGCCTCGATGGCCGCAGGTGGATTCGTCTCGTGGTCGCACTTGACGTAGAACGCCTCGGCGGGCGTGCGGCCCTGCAGGGCACCGCGCTGGAACAGCCCGTCGAGGTACGCGGTGAGTTCCCGCATGATCCGCACCCACAGCCGGACGTCGTTGGGCTCGTGGACCAGGCCGGTCATGAACTGTTCGATCCACCGGCCGATGGTGCTGACCAGGCGGCGGGCGGTCACGTCCTGCCAGGCCGGGTCGGCGCCGAGGGTACGCGCGCCCCAGACCCGTACGCCCCGGCCGGGCAACGCCCGCAGGCAGTTGACCCGCTGCCCGTACAGCGTGCCGACCTCGGCAGCGGTGAGCTGCACCTGCAGGTCGACGACGCCCTCGACCACGGTGTTCGCCGGTGCCTTGTGGACGCCGACCCGCTGGTCGGCGGTGGAGTACACGCCGGCCACGTGCCCGGACGGCGGCAGGTGACGCAGCCGCCCGTCGGTGCCGGACGCGCCCAGCCAGGGGTAGTACAGCGCACCGAAGGCACCGTCGGCCCCGGTCAGCGCTGCGGACTGCTCGGCGACTGCCGCCGGGTCCACCGCCGGGACGCCGTCGAGCAGCGCGAACCGGTCACCGCGCTGCCGGCAGTGCCGCAGCATCGCCTGCTGCGCCTGCACGACCGGGGCGAGATCCTTGTCGACCGGCCACGGCGCGGCGGCGACGATGTCGGGGGCACAGACCAGGTCGACATCGTCCAGGTCGTCCAACGTCGCCAGGCCCTCCTGCACCGCCTCGACGGGCGACAGCGCCCGGGGCAGCCGGACCACGTGACACATCGTCCCGCCGTTGTCGAAGAACCCCCGGACCGCGTCGGCCAGGAAGCCGTCCGGGGCGTCGCCGGAGGTCGCACCGCCGAAGATCGCCTCGAACTGCGGCCACAGGGTCAGCCGCTGCGGGGTGTACGGGCCGGCGGCGGCCCGGCCGAGGAAAGCGGGCACCCCGGTGAGCTGGGTCGGTGGCGGCGGCGGGAACACGTCCTGCCGGTGCACACCGGGTGTCACCTGGTGGGTCACGGTCACGTCCGGCTGTCCACTACTGGATTCCGCCGGCCCACTGGCTGATCCGGAACACCACGAACTCGGCCGGGCGTACCATCGCCACCCCGATCTCGACCACCAGCTGGCCGGCGTCGCGGACCGCGGCCGGGTTGACGGTCTCGTCGCAGCGTACGTAGAACGCCTGCTCCGGGGTGTTGCCCACCAGCGCGCCGGAGGCCCACACGGTGGTCAGGAAGGCACCGACGTTACGCCGGATCTTCGACCACAGCTCCGGCGCGTTCGGCTCGAAGACCACCCACTGGGTGCCCTCGTCGATCGACTCACGCAGGAAGTTGAACAGCCGCCGGGAGGAGATGTAGCGCCACTCGGCCTGATCCTTGCCGGCGAGGGTACGGGCACCCCAGATCGTGATGTTGCCGCCGAACTTGCGGATCACGTTGATGTCGTCCGGGTTGAGCCCAGCCTGCTGCTGCTTGCTGACCAGCGCCTCGACGCCCAGCGCACCCCGGATCACCTCGTTGGCCGGCGCCTTGTGCACACCGCGTTCGGTGTCCACCCGGGCGTACACCCCGGCGATGTGCCCGCTCGGCGGCTGGTACACCTTGTTGCCGTCGGCGTCGGTGGTGCCCACGTCGATCCACGGGTAGTAGATCGCCCCGTAGCTGCTGTCCCGGACCTCGCCCTGGATCGCTTCCTTGGTCAACGTGGTGGTCTGCCGACCGTCGAGGATCGCGAACCGGTCCTGCAGGTACTGGTTCTCGCAGTGGTCGAGCAGCGCGGTCTGCACCGCGTCGCTCACCGCGCCGGGAATCGCGACCAGGGCGATCTCGTCGATCGCGGCGAAGGTCGCCAACGCGTCGATCAGGTCGTCGTCCGACGATGCGGTGTCGGCGGCAGCGGGGGCGGTGTCGGCGGCAGCGTCGGCGTCGGCGTCGTCGTCATCGGCAGCGTCGTCGGCGGCGGGGGCGGAGGGGGCGGCTGCGGCGACCCGGGTGATCCAGCAGCGGCCGCCACCGTTGTTGAAGAAGCCGTAGACGGCGTGGGCGAGGGTGCGGTTGCCCGGCTGGATGTCGCCGAAGAGGTTCTTGAACGTCTCCCAGCCGTCGACCAACTGGGCCTCGCCGGCGGGCGCCACCACGTGGAAGTCGGCCGGCACGGGGGTGCCGTCCGCCGTCACGCCGACGCGACCGGGCAGCAGCGGCATTGTGACGTCGTCTGCGACGACACCGACGAACCCGGCGGTGCTGGTCCCTACTCCGGCGATCGGCTTGATCGCCGAGGGGACCTCCTCGACGTACACGCCCGGCGCTAGATACTGCGGCATCTGTGGGTACTCCCCCTCGTCAGGACTCGTGGCCCACGCCCTGGCCGACCCGGACAACCGTCTCGGTCACCTCGGGCCCGACCGGCGTGGATTCGAACACGTCGACGCTGAGCGTGACGCTGTAGTGCAGAACCGCCTTGGGTCGACCGCCCATGGCCTGCCAGAACTCGCCGATTCCCTGCAGCTGGCTCTCGGCGGTGACCATCGCGCGCAGCGGCGGCTGCTGACCGGCCAGGTCACCCCGCAGGTAGTCGGCGGGGATCTCCCGGTGGCGCAGCAGCACCCGCAGTACGTCGCCGAGCAGCCGGTGCTCGTCCTGAGCCGGGTTGGGTGCACTGTCGTTGGGCCAAGCGGTGACCAGATAGGAGCAGTCGACCCGGGCCGGCACCCGCCGGCGGGTGATCATCCCGGACTCCTGCCGGGTGTTCTCCCACTGGTTGGTCCGCAGCTCGTGGTTCTCCCGCACGTCGTAGAGGAAGAACGCGATCGCGGGCAGGGTGACGCCGGAGGGCGGGAACTGGTCGTCAGGCGTGGCGAAGCTGATGGTGATGCCGGGCAACGCCAGCTCGCCCTGCACGAGAGCGGCGAGCGATGCGTCCAGATCGTGAAACACTGCCCTGTCCCGCCCTCAATTGCGTCGTTCGCGCCGGTCGACAGGTCTACCAGGCGGGCGTCCCACGAGCGTCTGCGTCGGCGTCTACCGCACCGCCTCGGAGGATCCTGGGCGACGGGACAAAGGGCTTTTGACCTGGTTATTCACATGTCAATGTGAATAGCGCCACACGAATATCGGGCTGTCCCGACCGCCACAGTCACGAGATGAACAGCCCCCTGAAGATCTCTCCCGCCTTGGAGACCTCCCTCTGCGCGTACCCCTGTCTGTCGCGCAGGCTGTTGCGGACCCGGACCGCCATGTCGGCCCACTCGTTGGGCTGGTACGTATGCAGGTAGGCGTGCCCCTCGGTCTGGGCGAACCGCCGGTTCTCGACGACCACACCGGTCCCCCGCGCGGCTCCCCGGCCGACGCGAGGCGTGACCAGCTCAACGGCGTTCGCACCACCGTTGGCGGAGGTGTCGAAGACCTTGTCGCCCGTTCCGGCGAGGACCCCCTCGACCCACTCGCCGCACATGACGTCCAGGGCGACACCGGGGGCCAACCGCTCCTTCATGCCCGGAAAGACTGGTTGCACATAGTCACGCCCAGTAAGCCGCAGTAGTTCCTCGACGAGATCGTCGTTGCCAAAGAGCCCCTCGAGCTCGGGATACGAATCGACAATCTGGTTTCTGACCGTGGAGAGTCTCGTCTTGTAGAAAAAGATGCCGGCATGGTTCTTGTTCAGCCTGGTCCACCGGTTCATTCTACCGACAGTGAGATAGTAGATGATGAGAGCGAACAGTCCGCGCGCCTCGGCAAGCGCCGCGTCGCTGTAGTCGTCATCGATGTTGTTCTGGATCCACTGAACAACGTCACCAGCTCGGGTGTTGGCCGCACCCAGGGCGACCTTGTACGTCGCCAACCTGTACTGCCCCGTCCCGGGCGCCGTCGGCTGCGCTGCCCGGTCGGCGAATTCGTCGCTGATCTGGGTGACCGACAGTCCGTAGGTCGCCTGCACATGTGCGTGCGCGCCCGTCAGCGTTCCCGCCGGGGCGGTGGATCCGTTCGGGTATCCGACGAAATTCACGCCGGCAGGGTTCGCGGTCAGGCCGGGGACACCGTCCAGCGCCACGTTCGTGTTCGGCGTGAGCGCCTGGTTTTCGATGTGCGTCGCCACCTGCACGAGCCGGTTCATGACGCCACGCACCGTGCTCTCGGAATCCTTGAACTCATCCATCGGTCCGGTCACGAGCTCAAGGATCGGGGCCGGCTGGCCGGCGCCACGAAGCGCATCCGGCACGACGGTGGAGTCCAGGTCCGGGGTGTGGTCGACATGCGCCTCGAAACGTTTGCCGCTGGCAACCGCCGTGGCGTTCTTCCTGGGCGTGCTCTCCACCCCGCCCCGCCGGCTGAACAACGGCACATGATGGAGCTCCAGCTCGAACCCGAACTTACGCTGCGCGAGAGCGGGTCCCACCGTGGGCGTCGGCCCGGTGGTACACGGTCCGGCGGCGCCCTGCTGGACGGTGTGCGTCAGCTCGTGCCCCAGCAGCGCGTCACCCCGCGCGCTGCCCGGCCGGTACTCACTGCGGCGTACGAACACGTCGGCGCCGACGGTGAAGGCCCTCGACCCGAGCGTGTCGTTCAGCCGATCGGACTCGGCACCGACGTGTACCCGTACCCCGCTGAAGTCCGCCCCCGACACCCGCTCCATCCGCTCCCGCACACCGCCGGGCACCGCCCGCCCACCGCTGCCCCGCGCCCGGTCCACCGCCCGCGCGAGGCCAGGATCCGCCGCACCACCGGTAGGCGTGCGCACCCGACCGATCGCCTCCGGGGCACGCTGCACGGACGACCCGAACGCCAGCTGGGAGATCCGGTCCGCCTCCCGCTCGTACGGATCGTCCACCGGCCCGACGTTCAGTTTCGCCTGGATGATCGCCCCCGCGCCACGATTGCCGTACCGCCGCTGCAACGCGTCGCGAGACGCGACGGGTCGACGCGGAGCCGACCCGGACCCGGAGGCCACCACCGGGGACCGGTGCGCCACGCCGCTGTCGTGCTGTGCCGAATGCACGTCGAACCCTCCACAGTCTCGTCAGAAGCGCCGATCAGCGGCGACCTTCCCGTTCAATAGGTCGGCGCCGAATTCCCCCGCCGACAGGATCTTGCCCATCTTTTGATACTCACGTCTGGTCGCGTGGATCAGATGCGCCATGGTCACCTTGCCACCGTCGGCGGCGGCGAGGAAGGCGCTAGCGAGAGCGATGTTGCGGATGTTTCCGCCCGGCAGATCGACCTGCCGGGCCAGCAGATCCAGGTCGAGGTCGACGTCGAGCGGCGCCTGCTCGGGCCAGACCTGCGCCCAGATGCGGCGACGGTCCGCTACCTCGGGGACCGGGAAGTCGACGGTGGCGTGCAGCCGGCGGGTGAACGCGTCGTCGAGGTTCTTCCGCAGGTTCGTCGCCAGGATGACCACTCCCTCGTGCTGCTCCATCCGCTGCAGCAGGTAGCTGACCTCTAGGTTGGCGTACCGGTCATGCGCGTCGCGGACCTGGGAGCGTTTGCCGAACATCGCATCGGCCTCGTCGAAGAAGAGCACCGCGTTGCTGGTGGCGGCCTCGGCGAAGATCTGGGACAGGTTCTTCTCGGTCTCACCGATGTACTTGCTCACCACCGTCGACAGGTCGATCTTGTAGAGGTCCAGGCCGAGCTCGTGCGCGAGCACGTCGGCGGCCATCGTCTTGCCGGTGCCCGACGGGCCGGCGAACAGCACGGCCAGCCCTCGACCGTTGGCCAGCTTGCGCTCGAACCCCCAGGACTCGTAGATCAGAGCCCGGTAGCGGACCTGGTTGGCGATCTCCCGTAGCTGTTGCATCCGGTCGGCGGGCAACACGATGTCATGCCAGCCGTAGTGCGGCGTGATCTGCTGGGCCAGGTCGGCCAGCTTTCGGTTGGACTGCAGCCGGCATGCCGCGTACAGGTCGGCCTGGGTGATCCGGGGCGCGCCGGGTGCACGGGTGTACGCCAGGTTGTGAGCGGTCACCGCGGCGTCGCGGATCTGGCCGCCGGTGAGCCGGAACTTGCCGGCGACGGCGGCCAGGTCCAAGGTGTCCTGGTCCAGGGTGTCTCGGTCCGCCCCGGCAAGCGCGCCGTCCCAGATGCGCAGCCGCTCGGCGTAGCCGGGCGCGGGAAACTCCAGCCGGGCGAAGGTAAGGCCCGCCGGCAGGTCGGCCGGCTCCCACGAGGTGTCACCGGTAAGGAACGCCGGAGCAGGGTACGCCGCCAGGGTGGACAGCAGCAGCGACAGTCGTGGCCGGGCCTGCTCGACGAGCAACGGGTCGACGTCCGCCCAGCACATCACCGCGCCCTGCAGCCGGGCCTCCCGCTCGGCCAGGCCGACCAGGGTGACGAACTCGTCGAACGGGCGGTCGGCCAGCGGATTGGCGGACACCACCAGCAACGGCGCGTACCAGTGGCGCGCACACGCCGCCGCGACGCTGCGCCGGCCGACGCCGTAGTCCCCATGGCAGTAGACCACCAGGTCGTCGCCGGCGTGCTCGCTCAACCGGGCCAGTGCCGCTCCGAACTCCGCCGGGAAGTGCAGGTCGTCGAGGGTCCGGGTCGGTGCGACGATCCGGGCGTACGGCTGAAGCTGCTGGGCGACGTCGTCGTCTTCCAGCAGGAAACCGACGACCCGTGGGTCCAACCGGAGGTTGTTACCCAGCAGTGAGTGCACCGGTGCGGTCGGGTCCTCAGTCGACGTGACGAGCCGATGCCGGAGCAACGGTGCCGACGGCGCGAACCGGGCTCGCGCGGCCATCCGCGACTGACGGTCCGCGCACAACATCGTGAGAACGAGATCGACCGTCGGCAGCCGGCGGGTCAGATCGTCGTGCAGGTAGCCGTACAGCCGTTCGTAGCTCCGGTCGATCTCGGGCGCGAGGCAGGCCACGATCACTTCGACATCGAACGGGGCGAGGTCGAACATTCCGGCCAGCGCGACCAGCCGCAGACCCACGCCGTCCCGCAGGCTCTGCGCCACCCGCTCGCCGATCTCGTGGGACAACTTGTCCAGCTCGGCCGCGGTCCCCGGGTCGTCGTCGCCCGGCGGCGCCCAGTCGGGTACACCGTCCAGCAACGCGTCGGCCTCGGCCTCGGAGACATAGAAGGTGGAAAGCTCACCGCCGGGCCGGGGTCGGGCCTTCCGGACCCGACTGACCTGCCTACCCAGCACCAGGTCGAGCCGGGCGAGTTCGGCCAGCAGGTGCTCCGTCGAGTTGGCGTACCCCGCACCGTCCATGGATCCCCGCACCTCGTCCCGGTTGTCCCCGACCGGTACATCATTGCCGCCGGAAGCGGCCGGCGCGATCGTGGATACGCCGACAGTCTGCACCGATCGGCCGCTTCCCGGTCGGATGTCCGCCGCCCGGTCCGCCCGGATCTGCTCGTAGAGGACCGTGGTGTCCACCGACGGGCGCACCCCGAACTCCTCGTCCACCACCGACGTACACAGATCGTACTGACGAAGCGCGGCGATCCGGTCACCGGCGGCGTAGTGCAGCCGCATCAGCTGGCGGTGGGTCCGCTCACGCGCCGCGTCGTGGCGCAGCACGGTCTGACCGAGGTCCACGCCCTTGGCGTAGAGACCACGGGCCTCGCAGTAGCCCATGAGCTGTTCCTGCATCGACAGGTAGGTGTCGCGTAGCCGGTCCCGTTCGGCACCGCACCAGTCGTGGTACCAGGTGGCGAGGAGGTCTCCACGGTAGAGCTCCAGCGCGTGCTCGACCGTATGGGCCTGGTCGTCGGAGAGCGCTCCGCCGGGCACGTCGCGGACCGCCGCGTAGCTCTCCTCGAACGCGTCCACGTCCAGCCAACAGGACGCCTCCGGGTTGATCCGCACCCAGCCGGGGTCGATGACGACGAGTTCGCTCGCCGGGCGCTGGTCGTTCGGCTGGTCCTGCATGCTCGTGTTGAGCCGCCACAGTGCCTGGCGCAGGTACTTGCGGGCAACGCCGGGCTCGGCCCCCGGCCAGAGCAGTTCCGAGATGGATTCGCGGGTGTGCGTCCGGTTCCGATGAATGAGCAGGTAGCCGAACAGCTCAAGGGCCTTGCCAGGCGGCGCACTGAGTGGTTGACCACGTCGGAGGATCGAGACATCGTCAAAGAGTCTCACCTGCACGACGTGTCTCCTTCGTACCGCAACGGCCCGCCCGGCCGGCCCCGCCAGCGCGGGCGCCGCTCGCCGCACGTCGTCCCCAGCTCCGGTGCCAATCAGGACATAGGGGCGCCACGCTACTCCACGGTGCTCCGACTGGTCATCGCGACTGTCGTCGACCGGCCACTTGGACTGCGGCGACAACCGGGCCGGCAGGTCCTGTCCCGGCCACGGTCTGCGGTCCGTCCTGGAACGAGATCGACGTCGAGACCGGCGACCTGGAACAACCGTCACCGTCTGTGATCGGCGACCACAAGGCCGGACTATGGCCGGCCGTCGTGGAGCATCCACAGCCGGGTCAGGGTCTGCTTGTCGTCGCCGGGCACATGTCCGTTGACCGCGCGACAGACCCAGCCCAGCCGCAGCGCCACCCGAGTAGCGGCAACCAGGTCGCCAGTGAACCGGTCGACACAACGGCGCCAGATACGCGTCCGGGAACGGGGCCGGGGTCTACGGAGTCCTGAACGTCGTCCAACCCCGACGCCAGCACACCTTCGACAGTGACCGACAGGGTGAAGAACGGATGCGACGCGCAGGCGTCACCCCAGTCCATGATGAGGTGGCGGCCGTCGCAAACGAAGATTTGCACGTCGTGCAGGTCGTCGTGCTGCGGCAACTCCGGCAGTCCGTACTCCGCAGGCTCGGCACGCAGCTCGGCCACCATCGGCACCGCGTCGCGCAGACGCCGCAGCGCGCCGACCTCGTCGATAATCCGTGCGTACGCGTCCGGGAGGGTGGCGAGCCGCCGGTCGGGCGACCCCAGCGCGAGCAGGTCGTTGACGTCGTCGGCCAGGTCGAGCTGCACTCCGGCGTGGCGCGGCAGGACATCCCGCCACCGGTCCAGGCTCCGCTCGGACTGCGTCACTACCCGCAGCGTCTCCCCCGCGTCCGCCATCAGCATCCAACCGGCGGCGGGTCGGCCACCAACAACGTCGGCACTGCGTCGGGCTGGCGGGCGGCGATCCGCCGCACCCCGAGCTCGTCGAGCCGGCCGTCGATCCGATCCCGCACCTGGGCCAGCCACTCCGGTCGCGCAAGCGTCTGTCGTCCACTGCCGCGATGCTATTGAGCCCTGCCGCCGAACCAGGGCGAACCATCCCAACGCGGTGAACACGACGAGCAGCGCCACCGCAAACAGGGCGGTTCCGAGCCAATGCGGCATCGGGACAAGGAACGGGACCTGATGGATGAACAGACCCGCGCCGATCAACGCTTGGCACCAACCGTTGCGGACCGGCTGGGACCGTTGGCTCACCGTCGGTCGAACGAAGCGAAACCTAGACAGGGGCGATCGACGCGTCATCGCGGTGTGGACACCGAGTACGACCAGAAGGAGGCCACACACAGTCACCACCAGGTGGACGGCCACCAACAGGGGGTCGGTGTCACTCAAGCTCATCCGGCAATCATTCAGGCGGGAGTCGAGGCCGCGAGTCGATCTGACTCCACCGGGGGCCGGACGGGCGGGCCCTCGAACCTGCCCCGTCGCTGGTCGGGATAGGTGGGCACGGCAGGTTTCGAACCTGCAACCCCTCGCTTGTAAAAGCCACTCTGGCTGTCCACCCTGGTCCGACACCGCCCCGATCATGCGCACCATCGGCTTGAGGACCTCTCCGGACAGTCCCGTACCACAGTGAGCGAGACGGCATACTCGGTGATGTGACAGACAACCTCGGCCGCTCCGGCCGGTCAGGCGATGCACGGGAGATGTTCTCAGGTTTCTATGCCGTGGTGCTCGACCATGCAAAGGGTTCGGGCAGACGAGTTCGCTGGTCGCCAAGCCACGATGCCTGGCTCCGCAGCGAAGGTTACGGCCGATACATGCAGCACCCGTGGCTTAGTGAGCCCGGGGAAACTTACGGTGACGCAGACGCCCCTAGCGAGAAGGATCAAGCTGCAGCAATAGCGCTCGCCAACAGCGTCATCCACGCCGATGGACGACCATTTTTCTGCGAGCGATGCCACAAGAGCGATGCAGGAAGCCATTTTATTGCGCCGAACATACACAGCGAGCCCGAGCTCTATTGCCTTCAAATGCCTACTTGCAGCGTGGTCGATTCATCGGGTGGAGGTGGCCTACTCAAGCACTGGGGAAGTCCATTCGGCTGCCAGTCCGTGAAGCATTGGATTGATACGGGCGATCTCGGTCGGACTCCATTCATCGGCCCACTGGCGGCTTACGTTTTTGGACGACCACTGCCTGCGGATGAAGTAATTAACCGCGAATGGTGCTCTCGCTGTGCCGGAGCCGCAGGAAACATGCGACACAACGCCACCGCACAGGGTGC
Source organism: Solwaraspora sp. WMMA2056 (assembly GCF_030345095.1). Taxonomy (NCBI): domain Bacteria; kingdom Bacillati; phylum Actinomycetota; class Actinomycetes; order Micromonosporales; family Micromonosporaceae; genus Solwaraspora; species Solwaraspora sp. WMMA2056. The sequence continues at coordinate 3,164,954 of NZ_CP128360.1, read as the reverse complement.
CGACGAAGTCGAATGGACACGGAAGCAAGTTCGAACGCAAGTTCTATATTTGTCGCGCAGCCTGACGGAGCACTACAGCAGGGAATAGGCTCTCGACGAACTAGCCCTTCAAGTCAGGTCAGTTTTGACCCGCTAAAGGGGGCATCTTCAACGCGTCGTAGACAGTTGCCGCATCAGTCAGAGACCCGCGCCACGTACCGAACCGCCATGGCGTCGGAACGGATGATGTAGCGAGTCGCTTCGAACGAGAAGCCACCGGAGTCGAAGGAGACGTGCAGCAGGACGATGACGGGCACACCGGGCGGGAGTTTCAGCGCCTCTGCCTCGTCGCGGGTCGGGAATCGGGTGCTGAGCTGTTCTCTGATCCGCGCGGTCCGGTATCCGAGTCTTTCGAGGGCAGCGAAGGTCCCGCCTGGCCCCAAGTCCAGTTCGGTCGCAAGGGCCGAGGTTCCGACTACGCTCGTCGGCAGGTAGCTGTAGCCGAGTTGGACGGGTTTGCCGTCGGCAAGGTATCTGTTCTCTCGGAGGGTGACGGGGTCGCCCAAGCCCAGGGATAGCATGGCGGCTACGTCGCTCGGCGGCTGCTGTCGGGATACGGCGAGGCATTCGACACGTGGTGTACGTCCCTGCATGGTTGACTCGGCAGCGAACGGTGTCAGGTTCTGTTCCCGCAGGAAGGGGTTGGCGTACCGATCTGCTCCGAGGCGCATGAGCGGTGGCCGACTGCGGACGAAGACGTCGTAGAGCATCGTCGCGACCTGCGACCATTGGGATGCGCTGACGAGCGCTGGTCCGCTCATCTGCGTGAACCACGTCGAGCGCGTTCTCCCCGCTTCGACGTCGCGGTCCAGACCGTCGCCGGACACTGCGGATCGGGATGGGAATTCGCGCTCCTGGCCATCGGGAGTGGCTTTTACGAGTCGCATGAGCTGGCCTTCGGCGTTGAGGCAGGCGTCCAGCGCTTTGGCGAGATGCAGGCTGGGCGGCTTCTTGCCGTTCTCGACCTCACACAGATACGGGCGTGAAAAGTACGCCTTCTTTGCCAGATCCCGGAACGACATCCCGTGTTCCTGTCGGAGTCTGCGCATCAGTCGGACGAAGTCCGGGTCAACGACGACCATTTCGGTTCCTCCCGAGTGGCAGGGGATCAGCGACTCTGCTCCGTTGAGGTCGGCGCTGTACCAGCGCGACGCCCGCCAGGACCAGGAGCATCCCGAGGACCATGGAGGCTGTCACCTGCTCGTCGACGACCAGGAATCCGAGGATCACCGCGACGACCGGCAGCAGGTAGGTGACCGTGGATGCCACGGTAGGTCCGTCGTCGGTGATGAGCCGGTAGTTGAGCACGTAGGCGGCCCCGGTGCCGAGGACACCCAGGATCAGCAGGCTGACCACCGCGTCGAAGCGCAGGTCTGGCACGGTCAGGCCGCCGAGGGGCAGAGCCAGGATCATCAGGATCGTTCCGGCGACGAACTGTGTGGCAGAGAGCATGATCGGCGGGATTCCCCGGTTGGTGAGGAACTTGCCCATGTAGACGTAGGAGACTCCGTAGCTGGCGGATGCCGCCAGGATCGCCAGCCCTCCCCAGCTGGCGACCTCGCTCGCCGACTTCCACGGCGTGAAGATGACCACCGCGCCGACGAAGCCGAGGGTCAGTCCCGCTCCCCGCGACCACGTCGCCGTGCGGTCGGCTCCGACGACGAAAGCGATCAGCGCCGTCCACAGGGGCGTGGTGGCGTTGAGTACCCCGGCGACACCGGAGCCAACGGTCTGCTCACCGATGCCGAACAGGGTGTACGGGATCGCGTTGGCGACCAACGCCGCGACGAACAGATGCCCCCACGTCGACCGGTCGGCCGGGAACCGCAGCCCCCGGTGCAGGGCGACGGGCATCAGCACCAGTGCACCGAGGGCCAGGCGGACAAGGACGATCTGCACCGGGGTGAAGCCGCGTAGCGCCAGCTTGATCCAGAGGAACCCTGACCCCCACAGCAACGCGAGCATCACCAGCCGGACGAGACTGCCTCGACTCATCAGGCGATCCTGTCAGTCCTCTACGGGTATGTCGTAGTCCAGGCCGTTGAGGTCGCCGCGCATCACGAACCGGGTGACTTCGAACGGAGTGTGCTGCTCGTCGAAGCTGGTGTGCAGCACCTCGATGACCGGTACGCCGGGCGGCATCCCCAACCCGGTCGACTCGTCGTGGTACGGCATCCTCGCCGAGATCTCCTCGCGGACGCGGGTGATCCGGTGGCCGAGTTCTTCGAACCTGGCGTAGATGCTGCCCTCGCCGAGGGTCCGCTCGGTCGCCAGCGGCGACCCCTCGGCGACGTCGACGGGGATGTACGTCACGCCGACCTGCACCGGCTCGTCATCGGCGAAGTACCAGTTCTCCCGGCGGACGACGGTCGCGGTGTTCCCGTCGAGGCCGAGGCGTTCGGCGACGTCCGGTGGAGGCTGGTCGCGGATGACCGACCGGCATTCGGTCCGGGGTACGCGGCCCTGTTTCGTGACCTCGATGCGGAACGGCGACAGTCCCGTTTCGTTGCGCAGCTGGCGGGAGTAGCGGTTGGCCCCGAGGCGCATCAGGGGCCGGTTGGGGCGGACGTAGACGCCTCGCCCGTGCTGCGCGACGACCAGGCCTTCCCCTTGCAGGATGCTGATCGCTTCCCTGGCGGTGTTGCGTGCCGTGCCGTAGCGGGCGGCAAGGTCCCGCTCCGATGGCAGCTTGCCGCCGGGTGGCAACTCCCCCGCTTGGATGCTCAGACGCAGGTCATCGGCTATCCGCCGGCTGGGTGGTCGCTTATCTGTGCTGGTCGGCTCGTCCATTTCTGGCCTGCCTGTCACTGGGGGTCAACAACACGCTCCACGCTACCTCCAACTGGCTCAAGCCAGTAGTGGGCGGCTGTTCGCTATGCACCACAAACTGGCTCAAGCCAGTAGTTTGAGCGGGCCGATCTCCATCGACGGCCTAGGAGCACGGGCGTCCACTGGCGACCATCGTCGCAGGCGAGGAAGTGAGACGACGCAGGGCACCGGGCATCCGGTGCCCTGCTCGCGTGCTGGTCAGAGTGTGGGCGCGGCAGGTTTCGAACCTGCGACCCCTCGCTTGTAAGGCGAGTGCTCTTCCACTGAGCTACGCGCCCGGGCACGGCGGATTGACCGCCCCGGCGGCGGCTAGCTTACCTTGCCACGGTCGGCGGCCCGGCGGCCCCGTCCCATGGTGCGGAACGCGGCGTACCGGACGCGGCCGGCAGGTACGGCGGGACCTGCCGCACAGGGACGGCGGGGCCCGTACGGCAGGGACAGCGGGACCCGCCGAACGGTGGCCGGTCCCGCTGCGTACCGCCGGGATCCGCCGGTCCGGATGCTCAGTCGGACAGCTCGGCGATGGCCTTGCGCCAGGCTGCCTGATCGCGGGCCTGGCCGGGGCCGTTCATCTCGGCGAACCGGACCACGCCGGCCTTGTCGATGAGGAAGGTGCCACGGTTGGCGATCCCGGCGGCGTCGTTGAACACCCCGTACGCCTGGGCGACGGCGCCGTGCGGCCAGAAGTCGGCGAGCAGGGGGAACTGGAACCCTTCCTGCTCGGCCCAGATCTTGTGGGTGTAGACCGAGTCGACGCTGACCGTCAACGTCTGCACGTCGTCGTTGACGTACGCCTCGAGGTTGTCCCGGACCTCCTGCAGCTCGCCCTGGCAGGTGCCGGTGAACGCGAGCGGGTAGAAGATCAGCAGGACGGCCTGCCGACCCCGGAAGTCCGCCAGCCGGACCTCCTGGTTGTTCTGGTCCTTGAGGGTGAACTCCGGTGCCTGCGTACCGACCTCGACTGCCATGTCCGCTCCTTCACTCACTTCTTCGCCTTGGCCCCACGGCGCAGCACCAGCCGGGCGGCACTCCAGTCCTTGCCGGCGTTGACCATGGAAGTCTGCTGGAGTCCGGCGCTGGGGGCGGACTCGTTGATGTCGCTCGGTTCGACGTGGCCGTCGCGCCCGGCCTTGGGCGTCAGCAGCCACACCACGCCGTTGTCGGCCAGCGGGCCGAGGGAGTCGACGAGCAGCTCGAACAGGTCCCCGTCCCCGTCGCGGTACCACAGCAGCACCGCGTCGACGACCTCGTCGGTGTCCTCGTCGACCAACTCGCCGCAGCGGTCGGCCAGGGCGTCGCGGAGATCCTGGTCGACGTCGTCGTCGTAGCCGATCTCCATGACCACCATGCCCGGCTCGATGCCGAACCGGTCCGCCAGGCTCCGTACGCCGTCGGCGGCCTGACCAGCGGTCGCGCTCACTGTTGCTTGCCTCCTCGTCTTGAGCTGCCGGTATCCGTCGGACACCGATAGCGGGTAGTTCACACAGTTGTGCCGGCCGGCGCAAGTGGCGCACCGAGTTCACCGGAATTTACCGCGCCAGCAGCGCTCGGGCACCCTGGGTGATGGCATCTTCGCTGACCAGCACCTGATGTGCGGCGGGGCCCAACGGGATGAGCGAGTCGAGCGCGGCGATGCGGGCGGCGGCACCGACGTACCCGGCTTCGACGAGCGCGGCGAGGACTCCTTCGCCGACTCCGCCGGAGCGGCGGGTCTCGTCGACGATGAGTACCCGGCCGGTGGCGGTGGCCTCCCGCACGATGTCGGCGACCGGCAGTGGGGCCAGCCAGCGCAGGTCGACGACGCGGCAGCCGATCCCCTCGGCGGCCAGTCGGGCGGCGACCCGCAGCGACATCCGTACGCCGTTGCCGAAGGTGATCACGGTCAGGTCCTCGGCGCTGCCGACCGGGTAGCTGCGGGCCCGGCCGACCGGAACGTGTCCGGTGCCCCACTCCCCGGGCGGCGGGTAGGGCGCCAGCCACTGCCCGTCGTCGGCGGCGTACAGGTCGCGGGTCGCGTACCCGGCGACGGGTTCGACGAAGACGCAGACGCTGCCGTCGACGGCGGCGCTGGCCAGGCAGGACCGCAGCAGTCCGGCGGCGTCGGCGGCGCGGGCCGGTACCGCCAGCACGATCCCGGGGATGTCGCGCAGCACCGCGAGGGAGTTGTCGTTGTGCCGGTGCCCGCTCAGGGCGTCCTGGTACGCCAGGCCGGGCACCCGCAGCACGAGCGGGTTGCGGTAGCCGCCCCGGGAGAGGAACTGCGCGGTGGCGGCTTCGCCGCGCAGCTGGTCCTCGCCGCCGTGCAGGTAGGTGAGGCCCGGCAGTTCGACCACCGGCAGTTGGCCGGCCAGGCCGGCGCCGAGCGCGTGGCCGAGAACGGTGGTGGCGTCGCCGGTGGTGTCGAACACCCGGTTGCCACCGAAGCGCTCCCGTAGCCCGGCGGTGACGCCGTACCGGCCGCCCTTGGCCGCCACGTCGGCGCCGAGGACGATCATCCCGGGGTAGGCGAGCAGCCCGTCGGCGAGGGTCGCGTTGATCGTCTCGGCGAGGGTCATCGGGCCGCGTTCCTCGGGCAGCCGGGTGCCCAGGACGCTGGCGCGGGCGGTGGCCGCGGCGCCGGCCGCGCGGGCGCCGGTGTCGGTGACCACCCGGGCGACCCGGATCGGCCGACGCGGCGCGGTGGTGGCGACGACCTGGGCGGCGGTGGCGAGTTTCGGCTCGCCGATGACTTCCTCGGCGACCTTGCGGACCTGCCAGCCGACCTCGTCGTACCGGGAGATGATCTCGTCCGGGGTGGCCAGGCCCGCCGCGACGAGCAGCCGCGCGGTGCCGACCAGCGGGTCGCGGTCGACGTCGCGGTCGATCTCCTCGGCGCTGCGGTACGCCGATTCGACGTCGGTGCCGGCGTGCCCCATCAGCCGTACGGTGGACAGGTGCAGCAGCGCGGGCCGGCGCTGCTCGCGGACCCAGGCGGCGGCCTGCGTCGCGGTGTCGTAGGTCTGGGCGAGGTCGCAGCCGTCGGCGGCGAAGTAGTGCAGGCCGGGCCGGGAGCGCAGCGTCGCGGCGACCCAGCCGTCCGGCGACCGTACGCTGAGGCCGAGGCCGTTGTCCTCGCAGACGAACAGCACCGGGGTCTTCTCTCCGGTGTGGTCGGCGTGGCCGGCGGCGGTGAAGGCGGCGGTGGCGGCGGCGTGGTTGACCGCGGCGTCGCCGAAGCTGCAGACCACGATCGCGTCGTCCGGCCAGGGCAGTCGTGGTTCGAGGTACGGACGGCTGGCCGCTGCCGAGCGGGCGAGCCCGGGTTGGCGTTGGCGCACCGTCGGGACGAGCCGGCGCATCCGTTCGATGGCGAGCGCCAGGCCGACTGCTCGGGGCAGGTGCGCGGCGACGGTGCCCGAGGTGGGGACGACGGCGATCCCAGTGCTGCCGAAGACCGTGGCCCGGCCGCCGGTGATCGGGTCGGCGGCGGAGGCGACCGCACCGCGCAGCACGTCGCGGGCGGCGTCGGAGACGGGGTCGGTCTCCGCGTCGGCGGCCCCGGTGTCGGCGTCGTCGTCGGCGTCGGGTCCGGCCATCCCGGGGGCGTGCCCGACGGGCTGTGCGGCCCGGGCGACCCGGGCGCAGTAGAAGCCGCCGGAGCGGTAGTGCAGCAACGCGGGGTCGGTGACCCGGACGGCCGCGGCCAGCGCCGCGTTTCCTTCGTGTCCGGAGGAGCCGAGGGTGTCGAAGCCCTCGCCGAAGCTGCGCAGCCAGCGCTTGGCCAGGTCGAGGTGGCGGCTGGTGAGTTGGGCGTCGAACAGGGCGAGCGCGGTCTGGCCGGTGAGGACGGTGTCGTCGCGGACCGGTTCCTGCGGTGCGCGGCGGTCGGTGGGGCCGGTCATCTGGGCGACCGCGGTGCGGAACCGCTCGTCGAGGTCCTGCGGGGTGGTCACGTCGGACAGCATTACCGACCCTCGCCAGGTTCGGCCACCGGGCGGCGGGCGGGCCGCGGGGCCGGGTCGGGGCAGGCGGCAGCGCCGCTGGTGGCCGGGGAGGTCATGGTCGCGATGCTACGCGGCGTCGCGGCGAACGGCAGGGCAGCCGCGCCGCCGGGTGCGGCAGGAGGAGGGCGGCGGCCGTTGCGGCGGCGGTATATCATTGAGTTCAGTATGTTCTGAACGTTCGCAACCCTACGAAATCAAGATCGATCCGCGCGGCACGATCCATCCGCGCGGCACGATCGACAGCGAGGAGTGCCATGGTTGCCGACCTGCCCGTCGAGCGGCGCTACGCCGAACACGCCGGGGTGGTCCTCGGCGGGATGGGCCTGCCGCCGGCCGCCGGCAAGATCCTCGGCTGGCTGCTGATCTGCGACCCCCCGAGTCAGGCCAGCAGCGACCTGGCCGCCGCCCTCGAAGTGTCCAAGGGCTCGGTCAGCACCAGCATCCGGCTGCTGGAGCAGGGTGGCCTGATATCCCGGGTGCCGGTGCCCGGGCAACGTGGCGTGGCGTACGAGGTCGATCCGGCCGGCCTCGCCAAGCCGGACATCGCCAAGTTCTGAATCTTCCGGGAGCTGCTCGAACAGGGAGTGGAACTGGCCGGCGGTCCGCAGGCGCGCACCAGCGAACGGCTCGTCTACCTGCGTGACTTCTACGCGTTCATCGAGCGCGAGATGCCGTTGATCGTCAAACGCTTCGAGGCGGAGCGTCGAGGCAACCACACCAAGGAGGCGAGGTCCGATGGCTGACCCGGCCATCCGTACCGAACGACTCGTCAAGACCTACGGCCGCAACCGCGGCCTGACCGGCCTCGACCTTCAGGTCGAGACCGCCGAGGTGTACGGCTTCCTCGGCCCCAACGGGGCCGGCAAGTCCACCACCATCCGACTGCTGCTGGACCTGATCCGGCCGACCAGCGGCACCGTACGGGTGCTCGGGCTCGACCCGCGCACCGACGGCGTGGCCCTGCGGCGGCGGATCGGCTACCTCGCCGGCGACTTCGTCGTCGACGGCCGGCAGACCGGTCACGAGCTGCTCACCTACCTGGGCAACCTGCGCGGCGGCGTACCCCGGGCCCGGATAACCGAGCTGGCCGAGCGGCTCGACCTCGACCTCAGCCGACGGATCAAGGGCCTGTCCAAGGGCAACCGGCAGAAGGTCGGCGTCGTCCAGGCGTTCATGCACTCCCCGGAACTGCTCATCCTCGACGAGCCGACCAGCGGGCTGGATCCGTTCCTGCAGCAGGAGTTCGTCACGATGGTCCGGGAGGCGAAAGCCGCCGGGCAGACCGTCTTCATGTCCTCGCACGTGATGAGCGAGGTCCAGCAGACCGCCGACCGGGTCGGCATCATCCGCGACGGACAACTGGTCGCCGTCGACGGGGTCGAGCAGCTGCGCGACCGCGCGGTCCGGCAGATCGAGATCGTCTTCGACGCCCCGGTGCCCGCCACCGAGTTCGAGGCGGTGCCGGGCGTCAGCGATCTCACGATCAGCGGTCACCGGCTGCGGTGCCGGTTGGACGGACGGGCCGATCCGCTGATCAAGGCGGCGAGTCGGCACACCGTGATCAGCCTGCTCGCCGAGGAGCCCGACCTGGAGGAACTGTTCTTCACCTACTACCGGCGGGAGGAGGCCGACCGTGCTGCTGTCTGACCCGTTCACCAAGGCCCTGCGGGACACCCGACGGTCGATGCTGACCTGGGCGGTGGCGATCACCGCGGTCGGCGCGATGTACGCGTCGTTCTGGCCGACGATGCAGACCCCGGAGATGGCCGAGGCGATGGCGGCCTACCCGGAAGGGATGCTGGAGGCGTTCAACTTCAACGACGTCACCAGCCCGGCCGGCTACCTCGGCAGTGCCGTGTTCGGCCTGCTGATCCCGCTGCTCGTCGCCGTCCTCGGCATCACCGCCGGTGCCCGGACGATCGCCGGCGACGAGGAGGCCGGCTCGCTGGATCTGCTGTTGGCCCACCCCGTCGGGCGGGCCAGCGCCGCGCTGCGTCGCTTCGCGGCGGTGGTGGTGTGGCTGGCGCTGACCGGTGCCCTGCTGTGGCTGGCGCTGGTCGCCGTTCGCGGCCCGGCCGGGTTCACCGCTGTCGGGATCGGCGCGTTGGCCGCGATGAGCCTGCACCTGGTGCTGTTCGGGACGGCGTTCGCCGCCCTGGCGTACGGCGTGGGCGCGGCGACCGGCAGCCGGGCTGCGGCGCTCGGCGTCGGTGCCGTGGTCGCCGTGCTCGGCTACCTGGCCAACGCCGTACTGCCCCAGGTCGACGGGCTGGCCTGGGCCCGGCATCTCTCCCCGTTCCGGTGGTATCTCGCCGGTGATCCGCTGGTCAACGGCGTGCAGGTCGGCGGCGTACTGCTGCTGGTCGGCTTCGCCGCCGTCGGCGTCGCCGCCGGCACCTGGCGCTTCACCCGGCGCGACATCGCGGTCTGAGCTGTGCGCGGTGGGTGGCTGCGGCGGTCGCCGCAGCCACCCACCGCTGGGCCGCCCAACGCTCGGCCGCCCACCGCAGACCGACCTGGCAGACTGGCCGGCATGGACTCCGAGGTCATCTCGATCCGCACCGGCTCCCGGCCGGTCGTGCGGGACATCACCACGCAGGCGCAGCGGTTCGTCGCCGGTCGTGGCGACGGGTTGCTGCACGTGTTCGTGCCGCACGCTACCGCCGGCGTCGCGATCATCGAGACCGGGGCCGGCTCCGACGACGACCTGCTCACCGCGCTGGACGCCCTGCTGCCCACCGACGACCGGTGGCGGCACCGGCACGGCTCGCCCGGCCACGGCCGCGACCACGTGCTGCCGGCGTTCGTCGCGCCGTACGCGAGCCTGCCGGTCCTCGGCGGCCAGCTCGCCCTCGGCACCTGGCAGTCGATCTGTCTGGTCGACCCGAACGGCGACAACGCCGACCGCTCGGTACGGTTGTCGTTCCTCGCCGGCTGACCGGGCCGCCAACTGGCCGGCGGCGGCGCGTGGCGGTACGGTCGACCTGAAGTTACCGCCTGGTACCTGTGTCCCAGATCGCCTCTATGGCGACCACGCGTGACGCAACCGCCCCCCAGGGGGCAGGATGGTCGGTAGAGACCTATCCCACACACAACTGAGGGAACGCCTGTGGCCACGGAACGCAAGCGCCCGGTGATCAGCGACGGCCTGCCGAGCCAGCTTCCGGACATCGACCCTGAGGAAACCAGCGAATGGGTCGAGTCACTCGACGGAGTGATCGACGAACGCGGCGCCAAACGCGCCCGGTACGTCATGCTGCGCCTGCTCGAACGGGCTCGGGAGCGCCAGGTCGGGGTGCCGCCACTGACCACGACCGACTACATCAACACGATCCCGCCGGAGCGGGAACCCTGGTTCCCCGGCGACGAGATGATCGAGCGGCGGATCCGCGCGTACATCCGGTGGAACGCCGCCGTGCTCGTGCACCGCGCGCAGCGGCCGGAGATCGGCGTCGGCGGCCACATCTCGACGTACGCCAGCGCCGCGTCGCTGTACGAGGTGGGCATGAACCACTTCTTCCGCGGCAAGAACCACCCCGGCGGCGGTGACCACATCTTCTTCCAGGGGCACGCCTCTCCCGGCATGTACGCCCGCGCCTTCGTCGAGGGCCGGCTGTCGGAGCAGCGCCTCGACGGTTTCCGGCAGGAGCTGTCGCACGCCGGGGCCGGCGGCGGGCTGCCGTCGTACCCGCACCCGCGGCTGATGCCGGACTTCTGGGAGTTCCCCACCGTCTCGATGGGTCTCGGCGCGATCAACGCCATCTACCAGGCCCGGTTCAACCGCTACCTGCAGCACCGGGGCATCAAGGACACCTCCGACCAGCATGTCTGGGCGTTCCTCGGGGACGGCGAGATGGACGAGCCGGAGTCGCTCGGCGCCATCGGCCTGGCCGCCCGCGAGGAGCTGGACAACCTCACCTTCGTGATCAACTGCAACCTGCAGCGGCTGGACGGCCCGGTACGCGGCAACGGCAAGGTCATGCAGGAGCTGGAGTCCTTCTTCCGGGGCGCCGGCTGGAACGTGATCAAGGTCGTCTGGGGCCGGGAGTGGGACCCACTGCTCGCCGCCGACACCGACGGCGCGCTGGTCAACCTGATGAACACCACCCCGGACGGCGACTACCAGACCTACAAGGCCGAGTCCGGGGCGTACGTGCGGGAGCACTTCTTCGGCCGCGACCCGCGCACCCGCAAGATGGTCGAGGGCCTGTCCGACGACGAGATCTGGAACCTCAAGCGCGGCGGGCACGACTACCGCAAGCTGTACGCGGCGTACAAGGCGGCCACCGAGCACACCGGCCAGCCGACGGTGATCCTGGCCAAGACGATCAAGGGGTGGACGCTCGGCCAGCACTTCGAGGGCCGCAACGCCACACACCAGATGAAGAAGCTGACCCTGGACGACCTGAAGACCTTCCGGGACCGGCTCTACCTGGACGTACCGGACGAGCAGCTGGAAGCCAACCCGTACCTGCCGCCGTACCTGCGCCCGGCCGACGACTCCCCGGAGATGACCTACCTGCAGGAGCGCCGCAAGGCCCTCGGCGGGTACGTCCCGACCCGGCGGACCGTCGCCCGGCCGCTGGCGGTCCCGGCGAGCGAACGCTTCGGCGACGTCAAGCGCGGCTCCGGCAAGCAGAAGGTCGCCACCACTATGGCCTTCGTCCGGCTGCTCAAGGACATCATGAAGGACCGCGAGTTCGGCAAGCGGTGGGTGCCGATCATCCCGGACGAGGCGCGCACCTTCGGCATGGACTCGCTGTTCCCGACGCAGAAGATCTACTCACCGCACGGGCAGAAGTACACGGCGGTCGACCGGGAGCTGTTCCTGTCGTACAAGGAGTCCACCGCCGGGCAGATCCTGCACGAGGGGATCAACGAGGCCGGTTCGGTGGCGTCGTTCACCGCCGCCGGCACGTCGTACGCCACCCACGACGAGCCGATGATCCCGCTGTACATCTTCTACTCGATGTTCGGCTTCCAGCGCACCGGCGACGCGTTCTGGGCGGCCGCCGACCAGATGGCCCGTGGCTTCGTGCTGGGTGCCACCGCCGGGCGGACCACGCTCAACGGTGAGGGCCTGCAGCACGAGGACGGTCATTCCCAGCTGCTCGCCGCGACCAACCCGGCGGTGGTGGCCTACGACCCGGCGTTCGCGTTCGAGATCGCGCACATCGTGGAGAACGGCCTGCACCGGATGTACGGCGAGTCGCCGGAGAACATCTTCTACTACCTGACGGTGTACAACGAGCCGATCCTGCAGCCGGCCCAGCCGGACTCCCTCGACGTCGAGGGCCTGCTCAAGGGGCTCTACCGGTACTCGCCGGCACCGCAGGTGAGTCGGGCCGACGGCGGCGAGGCGCCCCGGGCGACGATCCTCGCCTCCGGCACCGGCATGCAGTGGGCGCTCAAGGCGCAGCAGTTGCTCGCCGAGGACTGGGGGGTGGCCGCCGAGGTGTGGTCGGTGACCTCCTGGACCGAGCTGCGCCGCGACGCGGTCGCCTGCGAGGAGCACAACCTGCTCAACCTGGGCGCTGAGGCGCGGGTGCCGTACGTGCGCACGGCGCTGGCCGACGCGCCGCAGTCGGTGGTCGCGGTCAGCGACTGGATGCGGGCGGTGCCGGACCTGATCGCCCGCTGGATTCCGGGTGACTACACCTCGCTGGGCACCGACGGGTTCGGTCTGTCCGACACCCGGCACGCGTTGCGGCGGCACTTCCACGTCGACGCCGAGTCGGTGGCCGTGGCGACGCTGCGGCAGTTGGCGTTGCGCGGCGAGGTACCGGCCGAGGTGCCGGCGGGGGCCGCCAAGAAGTACGCGATCGACGACGTCAACGCCGCTCCGGTCGGGGAGACCGGCGGCGACTCCTGACCGGTTCCTCGCATCCGACAGTAGGGCCCCGGCGGTGATCCGCCGGGGCCCTACTGTCGGTCGGCGCAGGCCGGTCGGCGGCCATGGACGTCCGGGCCGTCGGGCGGCCATGGACGTCCGGGCCGGTCAGCAGACGTCGGCGGAGTGCCGGGCGGCGGCCAGGTCCGACAGCCGTCCCAGGGAGGTCTCCAGGTCCGCGCCGACCCGGTGCTTGCCGAGCCGCAGCAGGGTCGCGCTGACCTGGCCGGCCGGCCACCGTACGACGGTCAGCCGGACGGCCGTGCCGTCGCCTTCCGGGGTGAGCTCGACCTGCACCTCGGTGCGGGCCTCGGCGCGGATCCCCGGGCCGGCGGCGCGTTCCCGCCAGGCGATCAGCTTCGGCGGCTGGAACTCGATGACCTCGGCCTCGGCCGCCGCGCCGTCGGCGGTGTGCACCCGCATCCGGCGGGTGTCGGTCCCGATCACCTCGGCCTGGCGGACCCCGGCGAGCCAGTCGGGCAGCAGCGCGGCCTGCCCCACCACCTCCCAGACGGTGTCGATCGGTGCCTCCACCCGCCCACTGCGTTCGATGAGGATCATCTGCCCTGCCTGTCTGCCTGCTCGTCGGGACAGGCGCAGCGTAAATCACATTAACCGCAAAAGGTGCAGACTTCGTGGTTCAGGTAGATGCGGACAACACCACGAAGCCGACGTTGCGGGCCCCTGACCACCGGTCGGCCAGCCGCCGGCCGTAGGCTTGAGGACGTGACGGTACGCGTACGCTTCGCCCCCTCCCCCACCGGCATGTTCCACGTCGGCGGGGCCCGCTCCGCGCTGCAGAACTGGATCTACGCCAAGCAGCACGGCGGCGTGTTCGTGCTCCGGGTGGAGGACACCGACGCGGCACGCAACCGCCCGGAGTGGATCGACGGCATCCTCACCGCGCTGGACTGGATTGGCATCCAGCGGGGCTCCTACGAGGGCCCGTACTTCCAGTCCGCCAACGCCGACGAGCAGCGGGCCGCCGCCGAGCGGCTGCACCAGTCCGGTCGGGCGTACTACTGCGACTGCGCCCGGGCCGACGTGCAGGCCCGCACCGGCAGCGAACACCGGGGGTACGACGGCTTCTGCCGCGACCGTGGCCTCACCGCCGGCGCCGGCCGGGCGCTGCGCTTCCGTACGCCCGACACGGGGGCCACCACGGTGATCGACCTGGTCCGGGGCGAACCGACCTTCGACAACAAGTTGATCGAGGATTTCGTCATCGCCCGCGCCGACGGGTCACCGGTGTTCCTGCTGGCCAACGTGGTCGACGACATCACCCAGGGGATCACCCACGTGATCCGCGCCGAGGAGCACCTGCCCAACACGCCCAAGCAGCAGCTGCTCTGGGAGGCGCTCGGCGTGAAACCGCCGATCTGGGCTCACGTGCCGGTGGTGGTCAACGAGAAGCGGCAGAAGCTGTCCAAGCGCCGCGACAAGGTGGCGTTGGAGGCGTACCGGGACGAGGGCTACCTGGCCGACGCGATGCGCAACTACCTGATGCTGCTCGGCTGGGCACCCAGCAACGACCGGGAGATCGTCGCATGGTCGGTGATCGAGCAGGAGTTCCGGCTGGAGGCGGTCAATCCGTCGCCGGCCTTCTTCGACGAGAAGAAGCTGCGCGCCTTCAACGGCGAGTACATCCGGGCACTGTCGGTCGACGAGTTCGTCGCGGCCTGCCAGCCCTGGCTGACCGGGACGCCGCCGGAGCCCGGGACGCCAGCGGGCACCGGCATCCCGGTGCCCCCGTGGCGCCCGGCGGACTACGACCCCGCCACGTTCGCGGCGGTCGCGCCGCTGGCCCAGACCCGGATCGCGGTGCTCAGCGAGATCGTCGCCAACGTGGACTTCCTCTTCCTCGACGCGCCGGCCGTCGACGACGCCGCGTGGGCGAAGGCGATGAAGGAAGGTGCCGCCGACCTGCTGGACGCGACGATCGCCGCCTTCGACGCCCTGCCGCAGTGGTCGGCTGAGCCGCTGAAGGCGGCGCTGGAGCAGGTCGGTGCCGCGCGCGGACTCAAACTCGGCAAGGCCCAGGCACCGGTACGGGTGGCCGTGACCGGTCGGTCCGTCGGGTTGCCGCTGTTCGAGTCGTTGGAGGTCCTCGGCCGGGACCGGACGCTGCGTCGCCTTCGCGACGCCCGCGCGACGCTCGGCTGACCCCGGGTCCGGGCTCGGCTGACCCCGGCGTCAGCTGCTGCGGCGGCGGACGAAGAACGCCCCCGCCGCCCCGGCGACCAGCACCACCAGCCCACCGACCAGCCACGGCCACCAGGGGGTGCTCTCCGTGGAGCTGGTGGCCTGCGGCGTCGCCGGTGCGGCGGACACCTCGGTCGTGGCTGGCGTCGACGGGGCGTCGGTCGGGCTCGGCTGTGCACTCGGCGTCGGGGCGGCCGTCGGCTCGACACCGACCGTCACGGTGAACGCGAGCGTGCCCTTGACCCAGTGCCCGTCGGTCGACAACACGTTGTAGTTCACTGTGTACTCACCGGCGGGACCGGGCTGGACCGCCACGCTCACCGCCGAGCCGTCCACGACCGGTGCACCGGTCGACGCCGCAGCACCGTCCGGGCCGGTCACGCTCAGTTCGGTCTGCTCCTGGTTCAGCCGCGCCAGGAAGGTCAGCTCGACCGTCTCCGGGGCCTGCGCCAGCTCGGCTCCGTCAGCCGGGTTGCTCCCGGTCAGCACGTTGTGCGCGTACGCCGCCGACCCTCCGAACAGCACACTCAGCAGCCCAGCCACCACCGCGAGCAAAACCGCTGGTACGCGTACCACCCTGTCCCCCACATGTTGCGTTCGCCGGATACCATCTGTCGCCAGATACGTGCTGGGCCGCCGTCCGGTCGACCTCCCTAGTTGGTCGGCCACCGGCCCGCGATGGTTCCCGAAAAAAACTGTCCGGTGGGTGCAACCGTCCAGGGTCGCGCGGAGTCTCTCACAGTGAGGGTCCACGGCCTCGCACCCCGTCGGATTATGCCGGGCCGCCGTCGGGTAGTGAGCACGTCGACGACGTACATGACCTCCGCGGGGGCGAGGGAGTTGACCATGAGACAGCGGGCCACCGGCCGACTCGTCGCGGCCACTGCGCTGCTCCTGGCATTCGGCGCGGCCACGCTGACGGCCGGCCGGGCCCAGGCGGCACCACCAGCTCCAACGAGCGTCACCGTCGAAGGTGACGACATGCCGGAGCCGTTGACTGTGACCGCCGAGGCCGACAGCGAACTGTTCACCGCGATGCTGGGGCAGGTGAACTGGCTCACCGGGCCGGGGCAGACCAGCTCGCCGGAGCCGGCCGCGCTCGGCCCGAAATATCAGATCGTGGTGCTGATCGACGACGATCCCAGCCGCAGCTACGAGCTGTACCCGCTGGCTGAGGGGGGTCCTCGGGCGTTCCGGCCGGCGGAGCAGCCTGACGGCAGCAAGACCACGGCCGCCTGGTTCTTCGGCCGGCTGACGATGTCGGAGACGCTGCGGGCGGCCGGCGCTCCCCTGCCGGCCCGCCCGGACAGCATCAGCGGCGGTATCGGCGGCGGCGAGCGGGTGATCCCGCAGGACGCGCTCAACCCGGGCGAGGACCTGGACAAGATGTTCGCCGAGCTACGGCATGTGCTGCTGCTCAACGGAGCTGTGGTGGTCAGCATCACGCTCGGGCTGGCCGCGATCGCGCTACTGGTGCGGCGCCGGACCCGCTGAGCGGGCACACCGGGGCCCGGCTGCGCGGTCGTACCGGGGCCGGACCCCCGGCCCGGTCAGCACCAGCGGTGCGGGGGCCGTTCCCGGCGAGCGCTCCGTTGGCGCGGTCGCACCCCGAGGTGCCGGTGGGCACCCGCCCATCCGCGCTGGCCCGCACAGCACCCCGAGGTCGGGTGCGGCCGGAAAGCGTCGATGCGTTCCTCGCCCGGG
Source organism: Solwaraspora sp. WMMA2056 (assembly GCF_030345095.1). Taxonomy (NCBI): domain Bacteria; kingdom Bacillati; phylum Actinomycetota; class Actinomycetes; order Micromonosporales; family Micromonosporaceae; genus Solwaraspora; species Solwaraspora sp. WMMA2056. The sequence continues at coordinate 3,148,307 of NZ_CP128360.1, read as the reverse complement.
CCGGCGAAGGACCGCCCGGTCACGGGCTGGTCGTGCTCCGCCTGCTGATCATGACCGGCACCGTTGCTCTGCCCCGCCCCCACGTGCGCCATCACGATCTCCTCACCTCGCACGAGCCGTCCCGAGACGACACCTTGCCAGGTGGGGTCACCGGCGGTGCCGGCGGACCCGATGGTCCGGGCACCCAGCGTGCGACCAGCGACACGAGCAGCACGGCGAGCAGGCAGCCGCCGATCACGTCGACCGGCCAGTGGGCCAGCAGCAGCAACCTGGTCGCCCCGATGAAGCCGGCACCGAGGCCGACCAGCGTCACGACCAGCAGCCGGCCCCGGCGGCTGGCACCGGGCCAGGCCAGCAGTACCACGGCCACCGCGACGGCGGCGGCGTTCGTCGTGTGACCGCTGGGAAAGCCGTTGGCGGCCACGGTGATGAATCCGTCCACCGGTCGCGGCCGGTGCAGCAGCCACTGCCCGGCGAACCAGCCGGCCGGAACGACGACGGTGACCACCCCGCAGAACCAGGCCCGGGTGCGCTCCCGCCGCAGGGCGAACAGCACGGTCGCGGCCACACCCGCCGCGACGAACGACACCGTGGCGGCCAGATCGGTGGCGTACCGCAGCACCGTCACCAGGGCCGGACGGTCCGCCGCGTACCCGCGCAGCCGCTCACTCAGCGGCCCGTCGACCTGGGCGACGATCGTCGGCTCCACGATCAACAGCACGGTCAGCACCGCCAGGACCAGCCCGGCGGACAGCGGCACCGCGATGGGGGGACGGGCGATCATCCGCCCATGGTGGCACGGCTGCTGTCCCGCCGCAGGCGGAGCGTGACAGGCTGGCAGCGTGGGCAGCAGGAACAACGACCGGTCGGGTACGCCGCCAGCGGACGACACGGCCGGCAACGGGGACGGTCGGCTCACCGCCACGGTGCGTCGGATCGAACGGTCCGCCGGCGCGCTCGCCACCGCCAGCGTGGCCCGGATGGACGAGGCGCTGCCCTGGTTCCGGGAACTGCCGGCCGACCAGCGGTCCTGGGTGATGGTGATCGCCCAGGCGGGCGTGCGGTCGCTGGTCGACTGGCTCCGTGACGGCGGTGGGGCCTCCGGCAGCCCGCAGGAGGTCTCCGACGAGGTGTTCGCCACGGCCCCCCGGGCGCTCGCCCGGTCGATCAGCCTGCAGCACACGGTGGCCCTGATCAAGGTCACCATCGACGTCGTGGAGGCACAGGTGCCGCATCTGGCGGCCGCCGGCGAGGAGTCGTTGCTGCGGGAGGCCGTCCTGCGGTTCTCCCGGGAGATCGCCTTCGCCGCCGCCCGGGTGTACGCGCGGGCGGCGGAGTCCCGGGGCGCGTGGGACGCCCGGTTGCAGGCGCTGCTGGTGGACGCGTTGCTGCGGGGCGACTCGTCGGACGTCCTGGCGAGCCGGGCCGCCGCACTGGGCTGGACCGACGCGACCCCGGTGTCGGTCGTCGTCGGCCGGTCGCCCGGTGGTGAGGTGGCCGCGGTGCTGCAGATCGTCTACCGGGCGGCCCGGCGCCTCGGGGTGGAGACGATCGGCGGGGTGCACAACGACCGGCTCGTGGTGGTCCTGGGCGGCGCGGCGGACTCCTTGGCGGCGACCCGCAACCTGCTGGACGCCTTCGGCACCGGTCCGGTGGTGGTAGGGCCGATGGTGGCGAGCCTGGACGAGGCGACCGAGTCGGCCCGGGCGGCACTGGCCGGCTACCGGGCGGCACCGGCCTGGCCGGGGGCGCCCCGCCCGGTAGCGGCGACCGATCTGCTGCCCGAACGGGCCCTGGCCGGCGACCCGGAGGCGCGGCGGCGGCTACGCCGGGACGTGTACGCCGAACTGGTGCGCACCGGTGGTGAGTTGCTGGACACGCTGGACGCCTACTTCGCCGCCGGCGCGGTGCTGGAGGCGGCCGCCCGGGCGTTGTTCGTGCATCCGAACACCGTGCGGTACCGGTTGCGGCGCATCGGCGAGATCACCGGGCTGTCACCGTTCGCCGCGCGCGACGCGTACGCGCTGCAGATGGCGTTGGCGATCGGCCGGCTCGACCCGCCACCGCCGGTACGCACCGTCCGAAGGCCGGCGGACCCGAGCGCCGGCTGAACGGCCCTAGCCGACAAAACCGGCTCAATCATCACTACTGGGCCGCTCGTTGTAGGGTTCCTCCAACAGCGGTAGTGCGGATTGGTACCTCACCGCACCCAGTTGAACCGTGCGCATCAGGGAGAGTCATAGCCGTGCTCGCCGTACTCTCACCTGGCCAGGGGGCCCAGAAGCCTGGCTTCCTGAGCCCCTGGCTCGACCTGCCCGGTGCCCGGGCCCGCCTTCGGTGGTGGTCCGCGCTCGCCGGGGTCGATCTGGTCCACCTCGGCACGACCGCCGACGCCGACGAGATCAAGGACACCGCCCGGACCCAGCCGTTGCTCGTCGCCGCCGCACTGCTCGCCGCCGAGCACCTGCCCGGTGGCTCCCCCACCGGCCCCCGCCCGGGCGGACTCTACGACGTCGCCGTCGCCGCCGGACACAGCGTCGGCGAACTCGCCGCCGCGTCGCTGGCCGGTGCGCTGCCGGCCGAGTCGGCGATCACCCTGGCCGCCGTTCGGGGCCGGGAGATGGCCGCAGCCTGCGCGATCGAGGCCACCGGCATGGCCGCCGTCCTCGGTGGCGACCGTGACGAGGTGCTCGCCGCCATCGACAGCCACGGGTTGCACGCGGCCAACCACAACGGCGCCGGCCAGATCGTCGCGGCCGGCGCCAGCGACCGGTTGGCGAAGTTCGCCGCCGAGCCGCCGGCCCGCGCCCGGGTCGCGGTGCTGCAGGTAGCGGGCGCGTTCCACACGCCGTACATGGCCACCGCCGAGGAGGCGCTGGCCTCGGTCGCCGCCGGCATCATCCCGGCCGACCCCAACCGCATCGTGTTGTCCAATCTCGACGGCACCGCCGTCGACCACGGACGGGAGCTGCTGCAGCGTCTCGTCCGCCAGGTGACCGCGCCGGTGCGCTGGGACCTGTGCATGCGCACGCTGGCCGAGCTCGGCGTGACCGGGGTCCTGGAACTCCCGCCGGCGGGGACCCTGGCCGGACTGGTCAAGCGGGAGTTCAAAGAGCGCGGCGTGCCAGAGATCGTCACCCTGCGTACCCCCGACGACCTGCCCGCCGCCCGCGACCTGATCGCCCGGCACGGCGTCGCGCCCCGGCACGAGCCCACCCGGCAGTTCCGCGTCGTGGTCTCGGCCAGTGCCGGCACGTTCGAGCCGGCCGCCGGACTGGCCGAGGGTGACCAGCTCACCGCCGGCCAGGTCATCGGACACGTCACCACCCGGCAGGGTCCGGTCGAGGTCACCGCGCACGACGCCGGGGTCCTCACCGAATGGCTCGCCCACCACGACGACCCGGTCGCGCCCGGCCAGCCGTTGGCCCGGATCAGCGGGTCCCCACTGTGATCGCGCACCGCGACGGGAAGGCACCATGATGACCGGATCACGGATCGTAGCCCTCGGGCACTACCAGCCGTCCCGGGTGGTGACCAACGACGAGCTGGCTCAACTGGTCGACACCAACGACGCCTGGATCCGCGACCGGGTCGGGATCGTCACCCGACGCATCGCCGACTCGGAGACCGTCTCCGACATGGCGGCCGCGGCGGCGGACAAGGCGCTGGCCAACGCCGGCCTCACCCCCGACGACATCGACCTGGTGGTGGTGGCCACCTGCACGGCCATCGACCGCAGCCCCAACGTGGCCTGCCGGGTCGCCGCCCGGCTGGGCATCCACGCCCCCGGCGCCTACGACATCAACACCGCCTGCTCCGGGTTCAGCTACGCGCTCGGCACGGTCGACCACGCGGTACGGGCCGGCGCGGCCCGCAACGCGATCGTCATCGGCGCCGAGAAGCTCTCCGATTTCACCAACTGGACCGACCGTTCCACCTGCATCATCTTCGGCGACGGTGCCGGTGCCGCGGTGGTCACCGCCACCAGCGGCAGCGAGCCCAGCGGAATCGGCCCGGTGGTCTGGGGCTCGGCCCCGGACAAGAGCGACGCGGTCCGGATCGAAGGCTGGCGACCCTACATCGAGCAGGAAGGCCAGTCGGTGTTCCGCTGGGCGACCACGGCGCTGGCGCCGCTGGCGCTGCAGGCGTGCGAGCGGGCCGGCGTGGACCCCGGCGACATCGGCGCCTTCGTCCCGCACCAGGCCAACGCCCGGATCATCGACGGCATCGCCAAACGGCTCGGCATGCCCAACGCGATCGTCGCGAAGGACATCGTCGAGTCCGGCAACACCTCGGCGGCCAGCGTACCGCTGGCCCTGTCCAAACTGGTCGAACGGCGGGAGATCCCGTCGGGCGCCCCGGTGCTGCTGTTCGGCTTCGGCGGCGGCCTCACCTACGCCGGGCAGGTTGTCCGCTGTCCCTGAGCGCCAACCGCACCCGTGCGGTACGGCGTACGCCCGCCGATCGGGTGCACGCCAGTGTCAACCCATCCGAGAGGAAAGCAGAAACCCATGACCCGTGACGAGATCACCGCAGGCCTCGCCGAGATCCTCGAAGAGGTCGCCGGAGTCAACCCGGACGACGTGGCCGGCGAAAAGTCGTTCACCGACGACCTGGACGTCGACTCCCTGTCCATGGTCGAGGTCGTGGTGGCCGCCGAGGAGAAGTTCGGCGTGAAGATCCCGGACAACGAGGTGCAGAACCTCAAGACCGTGGGCGACGCCGTCGCCTACATCGAAGCGCAGGCGTGACGATGGTCGACGTCGTCGTCACCGGACTCGGCGCGACGACCCCGCTCGGCGGGGACGTCGCGTCGACCTGGGATGCCATGCTCAACGGCAAGTCCGGAGTCGGCCCGCTCACCCACGAGTGGGCCGCGCAGCTACCGGTCCGGATCGCCGCCGAACTGGCGGTCGACCCCGCCGAACGGCTGGACCGGGTCAAACTGCGCCGACTCGACCGCTCCGAGGCGATCGCGCTGATCGCCGCCGGTGAGGCGTGGGCGGACGCTGGGCTGGCCGACGCCGACGTCGACCGGGAACGCCTCGGCGTCACCGTCGGCTCCGGGATCGGCGGCGCGCTCACCCTGCTGGCCCAGGACGACATCCTGGAAGCCTCCGGGCCGCGCCGCGTCTCGCCGCACACCGTACCGATGTTGATGCCCAACGGCCCGGCGGCCTGGGTCGGGCTCGAGCTCGGCGCCCAGGCCGGGGTGCACTCGGTGGCCAGTGCCTGCGCCACCGGCGCCGAGGCCATCGCGTTGGGGCTGGACATGATCCGCGCCGGGCGCGCCGACGTCGTGGTTGCCGGCGGCACCGAGGCGGTCGTGCACGGCCTGCCGATCGCCGGCTTCGCCGCGATGCGGGCGATGTCCACCCGCAACGACGATCCGGAGCGGGCGTCCCGGCCGTGGGACCGTGCCCGCGACGGGTTCGTCCTCGGCGAAGGTGCCGGCATCCTGGTGCTGGAACGGGCCGAGCATGCTGCCGCGCGCGGCGCCCGCGTCTACGCCCGGCTGGCCGGGGCCGGGATCACCTCCGACGGGTACGACATGGTGCAGCCGCATCCCGAAGGGCTGGGTGCGGCGCGGGCGATCCGGCTGGCGCTGACCGACGCCGGCGTCTCCGGTGCCGACATCGCGCACGTCAACGCGCACGCGACCTCGACCCCGGCCGGCGACCTGGCCGAGCTGGTGGCGCTGCGGTCGGCCGTCGGTGACCATCCGGTGCTGACCGCCACCAAGTCGATGTCGGGTCACCTGCTCGGGGCGGCCGGCGCGTTGGAGTCGATCGCCACGATCCTGACGATCCGCGACAGCGTGGTGCCGCCGACGATCAACCTGGACGACCCCGACGAGCAGCTCGACCTCGACGTGGCCGCGCACAAGGCCCGGCCGTTGGACGTTCCCGCCGCGCTGAACAACTCGTTCGGCTTCGGTGGCCACAACGTGGCGCTCGTCTTCACCCGGCCCTGACGGTTACCAGATGGCCCCGGTCCAGTCGAAACTGGGCCGGGGCCTCGTCGTCGGATGTCGGTGCCCGGACCGGTTCGTCAGCTGGTGCAGCTGGTCGCGGGTAGGCCGTCGACCGGCACCGGCAACCGACCCGGAGCCGGTGCCGCGCCCCGCAGCACGTCCGCCAGTGCCTCCATCGACGCCGGGCTCGACGAGTACGTCGCCAGCAGCGAGGGTGACCGGGAACTGGCGAGCAGGTACGGGGTGTCCATCGCCACGGTGACCGCCGCAGCGGAGCTCAGGTCGGCGGTGCCGTCGCCGTAGCCGACCAGGTGCACCACTGTTCCGCCCCGGTCGACGACCTCGACCCCGCCGGCGCGCAGCGCCTCCACCAGCAACGCCCGGGTCCGGTCCCGGCCACCCGACGCGGTGACCGTGACCGGGCCGTCGACACCGGAGCAGGAGCCGCGTACCTGGGTGATCGCCGCCGCCGCCAGCTGCCGGGCCGCGGCGTAGTGCCCGGCCGCGCCGAGCACGGTCATCGGCGGTACGGCGGCCTCGGCGAGGCGCTGCTTGAGGGTCAGGACCCGGGTGACCGCCTGCTGCAGGCGTTCCCGCGGCAGGGATCCGTCGCGTAGCGCGGCGAGCAGCCCGTCGTAGGCGGCGGAGACGTTCGGTGGCATCAGGATCAGGTCGTTGCCGGCGTTGATCGCGGCGACCGCCGCCTCCCCAGGCGGCATCACCTGGGCCGGGGCCATGTTCATTCCGTCGGTCACCGCGACGCCGTCGAATCCGAGCTCGCCCCGCAGCAGGTCGGTCAGCACCTTGCGGGAGAAGGTGGCGGCCACCCCCGGGTCCACGGCGGTGACGTCGAGATGGCCGGACATCACCAGGCCGGCACCGGCGTCGATGCCGGCGACGAACGGCGGGAGGTCGGCCGCACCGAGCGCGTCCCGGTCCTGGTCGAGCACGGGAAGGTCGCCGTGTGAGTCGACGGCGGTGTGACCGTGCCCCGGGAAGTGCTTGAGGGTGGCTGCCACGCCGGCGGCCTGCAGGCCGCGTACCGCGGCAGCGACCTGCGCGGCGGCAGCGGCCGGATCGGCACCGTACGACCGGGAGCCGATCACCGTGCTGTCGACGCCGAGTACGTCGGCCACCGGGGCGAAGTCGACGTTGACCCCGAGAGCGGCGAGTTCGGCGCCGGCGGCCCGCCAGGCCGCCTCGGTCAGCTCCGGCTGCCCGGCCGCGCCGGCGGCCATGGCACTGGGCAGCAGCGTCACGCCCTGGGTGATCCGGGTGACGATGCCGAACTCCTGGTCGGTACCGATCAGCAGGGGCAGCTCGCCACCGCCGTCGGGCAGTGCTGCGGCGGGCAGCCGCCCGGCCGCCTCCTGCAGCCCGGTGGTCAGCTGCCGGACCTGCGCCGTGTCGTCGACGTTGGTGGTGGGCTGGTTGCTGCCGGTGGGGTCGTCAGCGGAGAAACCGACCAGGATCAGACCGCCGAGCCGGTACCGCTCGATCATCTCGGCGGGGGTGTCCACCCCGGCGAGCTCCCGGTTGCCGGCCGCCGAGCCAGCCGAGACCTCCGTGGCGGAGGCCCCGTAGGCGTACGGCATCAGCACCTGCCCGACCAGATCCTCGTCACTGAGTGTGGCGACCAGGCGGGCGGCGGGGGTCGCCGACTCGGCCGTTGACGTCGGCGCGGCGGACGGCTCGTCCGCACTGCTGGGGGTGGCGTTAGGGGTCCCGGTGCGCGCTTCGGCGCAGCCGGTGGTGACGCCGACGGCAGCAAGCAGCAGCGCAGCGATTGTTACTCGGGGTGAGGGGAACACACCGGCCATCACACCAGGCTACGACCATGCCGGCAAGCTGCGGCCGACGCGAGCGGCGAACTGCTCCTGTGGGTGAGCCGGCTTTCCTGGCCAGCGTGCGCAGGTGGCCCGGCAGCCTCCGTCCTCACCCCACCCGGGTGAGCAACGTCACCGGCGCCCCCTCGCCGGCGTGCCGGTACGGCTCAAGCTCGGTGTCCCAGGCGGTTCCCAGTGCCTTGTCCAACGCGTGGGCGACCGCTTCCGGTGCCGGGGAGGCGGCCATGATCGCCCGGATCCGGTCCTCGCCGAGCTGGATGTCGCCGGCCGCGCCGGTGGTCGCCCGGAACAGCCCTCGTCCGGGCACGTACATGAACCGCTCTCCGTCGGCACCCGGGCTGGGTTCCTCGGTCACCTCGAACCGGATCATCGGCCACTGGCGGAGGGCAGCAGCCAGCTCGGCCCCGGTCCCGGCACGGCCGGACCAGCCGCATTCGGCGCGCCGCCCGTTCGGGTCGAGCGGTTGCGCCGTCCACTGCAAGTTGACCGGCGCGACGAGGACGCGCGATATCGCCCATTCGACGTGTGGGCACACGGCGAGCGGGGTCGAGTGGACGTATACGACGCCACGCGTTGGCACGGTGACCTCCCGGAGAGCGAGGTGCGTCTTCCCCTACGACCTCGGCCACCGAGTGGTGTGACCCATGATGACTGCTGTGACGGGTGGTGCGCCAGTGAATCGACGAACTCGTCGCCGACATTTGTCGCGCCGGTCATCCCGGCGACCCGCCAGGCTCTCGGACAGGCGGGGAATGGCCGGCACCGGGGCGTCGTTGTCCCTGCTGGCCGGCCAGGCCAGCAACGGCCCCCGGTCGACCGTCCGGTAAGATGGACCTGGCGTCTGTCGGCGTGCCGGGCTTCTGTTCGCATCCGCACCAGGCAGTCCGCTCCAGATCGAGCAGTTTGCACCAAGATCAGGCAGTTCGGCTCAATTGTCCGTATCCGTCAGTCCTACAAGGGAGTCCCCCCGTGGCGAGCAACACCTCCAAGACCGCGCGCGCGTCAGTCCGCGCCGGCCAGGCCGGTCAGGGTGGTGCCCTGAGCGTCCTCGGCGAGTTCAAGTACCTGATCCCGCTCAACAGCGGCAAGCACGCCTACGTACGTAACCTGACGACGGGCAAGACCGCCCACCTGCGTACCGACTCGGCGGCCTTCGTCGAGGAGATCCGGTCGCTGGCCGGTGCCGGGCACGCCGCGAAGATCCGCGCCGAGCTCAACGCGCTGGCCAGCACCCACCCGGAGCACGGCTGGGAGCTGACCGAGAAGCGGCTCGTCGAGGCCGGGGTCTTCGAGGCCTGACGTGCCCGCCCCGGGCCACCGCGCCCGGGCGGACGAACTGACGACGGCCCCGCCGGGATGTTTCCCGGCGGGGCCGTCGCGTATCTGCTGCCGTCCCGACTCTGCTGCCGTCCCGACGACGAGCGCCGCCCTCAGTCGAGGATCTCCACCTGTCCGTTGCCCAGGTCGTAGACGCCGCCAGCCACGTCGATCCGCCCGGCGGCCAGGGCCGCCGCGAGCGCCGGCACCTCCCGCAACGCCCGTACGGTCCGCTGCACGTGGGCCCGGACCGCGAGCGGTTGCACGTTCGGATCGTCCAGGCCGACCTGGGCCACCGCCGGGGCGATCTGCTCGACCAGGTAGCCGACGCTGCCGGACGGTCGGGTGCCCGAGCGTTCGGCAGCGATCGTCGAGGCCACCGCGCCACAGCGTTCGTGTCCGAGGACGACCACCAGCGGCACGCCGAGCGCACCGACCGCGAACTCGATCGAGCCGATGATCGCCTGATCCAGCACCTGGGCACCGGACCGGCCGACACAGATCGAGCCGAAGGTCTGGTCGAAGATCGCCTCCAACGGCACCCGCGAGTCGATGCAGCCCAGCACGAAGGCGATCGGATGCTGCTCGCCGAGCGCGGCGCTGGCCGCGGCGGCGGAGATGTCGTGGCCGTGCCGGGGCTGCCCGGTGACGAACCGCCGGTTCCCGGCGAGCAGTTCGGCCAGTGCCTCGGCCGGTCCGGGGTGATCCGGCGGCGGTGGGCCGTTCGGGCGCGGTGTCCGCGACTGCGGCGGCTGAGGTGGCGGTGGCGGTGGCGGTGGCGGTGGCGGTGGCGACATGGTTGCAGCCTGGCGTGCTACCGGCCGGTCGGGAAGGATGTTGCGAATCTTCTCACGGTGGCGGTTCGGCACCGGGCCCGCCGGGGTACGTCGGTCGATGCGGTACGCAGGCACGGACGACCGGCGGAGGTGGGTGTGACCGACGTTGACAGACGGCGGGAGGTCGCCGTACGGCTGCCGGACGCGGCGGTGCTGCACGGCGAGGTCTCCGGTCCGGCGGACGCCGCGCTGACGGTGGTCCTGCTGCACGGCTGGACCCTCGACCTGCACACCTGGCACCGGCAGGCGGCCGCGCTGGCCGGGCACCCCGGCGTACGGGTGGTGGCCTACGACGCCCGTGGCCACGGTCGGTCGACGTCCACCTGTCTGGCCACGATGACCCTGGAACGCCTCGGTGACGACCTGGCCGAGGTGGTCCGCCAGGTCGGTGGCACCGGCCCGGTGGTCCTGGCCGGGCACTCGATGGGCGGCATGGCGATCATGGAGTACGCGCACCGGCACCCGCAGGAGTTCGCCGACCGGGTGGCCGGGCTGGTGTTCGTGGCCACCACCGCGCAGGGACACACCCACACGGTCTACGGACTGGCTCCGCCGGTCGCCCGGCTGGTGCGGATCTGCGAGCTGGCCGGCGCGGGCGTGCTCGCCCGGTGCGGCACCTGGCGACCGCACCAGGACCTGCTGCGTCCGCTGCGTCCGACGCTGCGGTGGCTGCTGTTCGGCGACTCCTGCGATCCGCAGGACCTGGCGCTGACCACGACGGCGGTGAGCCGGGCCACGCTGCGGGCGATCGGCGGCTACCGGACGTCGATCGGCGCCCAGCAGCGGCTGTCCACCCTGGCGGCGATCGGCGACCTGCCGGCGGCGGTGCTGGTCGGCGACCGCGACCGGTTGACCCCTCCGGTCTGTGCCGAGTCCATCGCCGAGGCGCTGACCGACACCGATCTGACAGTGTGCCCCGGCGGCGGACACATGTTGATGATGGAACGGCCGGACGAGATCACCGCGGCCGTACGGGGCGTCCTCGACCGGGTCGGCGTCGGGAGCGGGTCGACGCGGGCCGACGAGCCGGCCGGTGCCCTACACGGCACCGAGGTGGCGCGCGGACGGTAACGTCGTAAGGCTGCCGGGGTCGGCCGGACGTCACGGGGAGCACCCGTGCCCGCCGCGTCCCGCAGTCGTGACCGTACCGCTGACGGTCCGCCGGACACCGGACGGACCGCCCCCGTTCAGGAGCCACTGCGTTGACCGACGCCACCACGCTGGACCAGGAGATCGCCGTCGAGCAACGGCACGTCGACCGGGTGTACGCCCGGTTGGCGCAGATGCGCTCCGACGCGGTGCGCGCCGAGCGCGACGGCTACCGGCTGGCCGGCGTCGGCAACGTCGGCGCCCTGGTCGAGCGCGACGCGATGGTGTTCCACGCGGCCCGACGGCGGCACCTGCTCGACGCCGAACACGAAGGACTGGTCTTCGGCCGGCTGGACCTGCGCGAAGGGACCGTGCTGCACGTGGGCCGGCTCGGGATCCGCGGTGAGCGGGCCGAGCCGCTGCTGATCGACTGGCGGGCGCCGGCGGCGGCGGCGTTCTACCGGGCGACCCCGGCCCGCCCACAGGGGGTGGTGCGTCGGCGCACCATCTCGTCCCGGGGGGAACGGGTCACCGGGGTGTCGGACGACCTGCTCGACCCCGGATCGGCACCGGCGGGGATGCGGGTGGTCGGTGACGGGGCACTGCTGGCCACCCTGGCTCGGGCCAAGGGCCGCGGGATGCGCGACATCGTGGCCACCATCCAGCAGGAGCAAGACCAGGCGATCCGGTCACCCGCGTCGGGGGTGACGGTGGTCTCCGGCGGGCCCGGCACCGGCAAGACCGCAGTCGCGCTGCACCGGGCGGCGTACCTGCTGTATGCCGACCGGAGCCGGTTCGCCGGCGGCGGCATCCTGGTGGTCGGGCCGACAGCGGTGTTCGTCGAGTACATCGCCGCCGTCCTGCCCGCGCTCGGGGAGGAGAGCGCCACGTTGCGGTCGTTGGGTTCGCTGGTGCCGCACGTGTCGGCGACCCGGACCGATCCGGCGGCGGTGGCCGTGGTGAAGGGGTCGCTGCGGATGCGGCGGGTGCTGGAGCGGGCGGTCCGCGACGCCGTACCGGACGGGCCGACCGAGCTGCGGCTGCTCTACCGGGGGCAGCTGCTGCGATTGCGCGAGGCCGAACTGAACGGGATCCGGGCGCGGGCGCTGCCCCGGGGTGCCCGCCGCAACGAGGTCCGCCGGGCCGGCATCGACGGACTCTTCGACGCGCTGTGGGCACAGGCCCGCCGGCTCGTGGCGGCGTCCCGGCTGCCGGGTCAGGCCGAGTTCGAAGACGAGCTGTCCGATCGGGACGATTTCCGGGACTTCATCAAGGCCTGGTGGCCACGGCTGCTGCCCCGGCACGTGCTGGCCTGGCTGGCCCGGCCGGAACGGCTGCGCCGCTACGCGCAGGGGATCCTCGAACCGGCGGAGATCAGGTTGCTCGGGGAGTCGTTGCGGGACCTGGCCGAGCAGGGTCCGACGATCGCCGACGTCGCGCTGCTCGACGAGTTGGCCGAGCTGCTCGGTCGACCGCCGCAGCCCAAGCGCCGCCAGCAGGATCCGTTCCGGCTCGCCGGTGGGGTACGAGAGGTGACGACCTTCGTCGACCGGGAACGGGCCGCGCGGGCGGCGGCGCGGGAACGGCCGGTGGACTACCGGGAGTACGCCCACGTGGTGGTCGACGAGGCACAGGACATCTCGCCGATGCAGTGGCGTATGATCGGCCGTCGGGGGCGGCTCGCGTCGTGGACGGTGGTCGGGGATCCGGCGCAGACGGCGTGGACCGGGGATCCCGGCGAGCTGGCTCAGGCCCGCGACCGGGCGTTGGGTCGTCGGCCCCGGCAGGAGTTCCAGTTGACCACCAACTACCGCAACCCGGCGGAGATCTTCGAGCTGGCGGCGGAGGTGATCCGTACCGTCGCCCCGGACGCCGTGCTGCCGACGGCGGTGCGCTCGACCGGGGTGCCGCCGCGCCGCGAGCAGGTCGACGTCGCCGCACTGCCGGCGGCGGTCCGCCGGGCGGCCACCGCGCTGCTCGCCGAGGTGGAGGGGACGGTGGGGGTGATCGCCGCGGTGGCCCGACGCGACGAGGTCGCCGGCTGGCTGGCCACCGAGCTGACCGACCCACGTCTGCAGGTCGTGTCGAGTCTGCAGGCCAAGGGCATGGAGTACGACGGCGTGGTGCTGGTCGCGGGAGCGGAGATCCGTGCCGAGTCGGCAGCGGGCGTACGGACGTTGTACGTGGCGCTGTCCCGGGCGACCCAACGGTTGGTGACCGTCGATCCGGTGCCGGGCGGCGGCTGACGGGCCTGCTCCGGCGGCTCCCGGCGGGGGTGGTGGGCGCCGCCCGGTCATCTGTTGCACATATCGCTATGTGAGCATTAGTCTTCGGTCGGGGCACCGGGCGACGGAAGGTGACCGGGATGGGCGCGGGACACGATCACGGAGCGGGCACCGCCGGGCAGCGACACTACGGGCGGCTGTGGATCGCGTTCGTCCTGCTGGCGGTCTTCATGGTCGTCGAGGCGGTGGCCGCGCTGCTCACCGGCTCCCTGGCGCTGCTCTCCGACGCCGGGCACATGTTCACCGACGTTCTCGGCATCGGCATGGCGCTGGCCGCGATCGCCGCCGGCCGTCGCGCGTCCGACGATCCGCAGCGCACCTTCGGCCTCTACCGGCTCGAGGTGCTCGCCGCCCTGGCGAACGCGGCGCTACTCGCCGGGGTCGCCGGCTACGTCATGGTCGAGGCGGTCCGCCGGTTCGCCGACCCGGAGCCGGTGCCCGCCGGCCCGATGCTGGCGGTGGCGGTGGCGGGCCTGGTCGCCAACCTGGTCGCGTTCGGGCTGCTGCGCGCCGGCGCCAAGGAGAGCCTCAACGTCCGGGGCGCCTATCTGGAGGTGCTCGGCGATCTGCTCGGCTCGGTCGGGGTGATCGTGGCGGCCCTGGTGATCGCCACCACCGGCTGGTGGTACGCCGACCCGGTGGTCGCCGTCGCCGTCGGGGCGCTGATCCTGCCCCGGACCTGGCGGCTGGCCCGCTCCGCGGTGCGGGTGCTGGTCCAGGCCGCGCCGGAGCACGTCGACGTGCCCCGGGTCAGGGCCCGCCTGGCCGCCGTGCCGGGCGTGTGCGACGTGCACGACCTGCACGTGTGGACCCTCACCCAGGGGATGGAGGTGGTCTCGGCGCATCTGGCCACCGTGGCCGGCGCCGAGGTCGGCGGGGTGCTGCGCGACGCCCGGCGGGCCCTGCACGAAGAGTTCGGAATCGATCACGCAACGCTGCAAGTCGAGCCATTGTCGCCTGCGGACCCCTGCGGACCGACGGACTGGTGATTAGCGGACGCTTAAGTTTCGTGACCTTCCCGCGACGCAAACAACGGCGATGTACCTTTATTTCCGATTTATCTAGACATAATATGTTCATCGATCTCGCGACAGATGGCGACCGGACCGGTAGCCTCGGCCTCGGTCTTCGTCCGGGCGGCGCCCCTCCGGCGCCCGCGAAGGCCGTCGCCTAATCGCCTGTACGGCGAGCCGGGGAACCACGTTCCTGGGGTGCATCCGCGTCAGCGGTAGGGATCTTCCGTCCCGAACCCGTCAGCTAACCCGGTCGGCGGCTGACGGAAGGAACCTGCACGGTGACGTACCCGCTCCCCGAACGACCCCGGCGCGCGACGCCGGGGCGGAAGAACCGCTTTGCCCGCCTGGTGCCGCTGGCCGCGATCCTGATCGCCGTCACCGGAGCGCCGGTCGGTGCCCCGGTGCCGGCCGGTGCCGCGCTACCCGCCTACGCTCCCGCCGGCTCCGACGACGAAGGCGGCACCCCGAGTCTGCGCAAGGAGCTCGACGCGGCCTCGCGCGGCTGGATCGACGCCAAGGCCGCGCTCGACAACTCCGGCAAGCGGCAGAAGCAGCTCACCGCACGGCTGGCCGAGGTCGAGACCGAACTCGAGGTCCGCAACACCAACGTCGGTCAGCTCGTCGACCGTGCGTACCGCAACGGCCGGCTCGGTCCGGTCTCTGCGCTGCTGAACAGCACCTCGCCGGAAGGCTTCCTCGACCGCGCCGCCGCGTTGAGCGCGGTGACCGCCAACGAGGAGAAGCAGCTGCGCGAGCTGTACCGCACCCGCGACCAGGTGACCCGGTCGAAGGCGGCCATCGAGAACGAGATCCGCGAGCAGCGCAAGCAGCTGACCATCATGGATCAGCGCAAGAAGCAGGCCGAACGGGCCCTCGCGGTGGCCGTCGCCGCTGAGGAGCAGGCCCGTGAGCAGGCCGAACGCGAAGCGGCGAACAGCTCCGGATCCGGATCGTCGGGCTCCGGATCGTCGGGCTCCGGATCGTCGGGCTCCGGATCGTCGGGCTCCGGGTCGTCGGGCTCCGGGTCGGCCAGCGCGTCGGCGACGCCGGCACCTCGCAACGCGAACGGCTCCTGGCCGAGCGAGTCCTGCAACGTCGACGACCCGACCACCTCCGGCTGCATCACCCCGCGTACGTTGCACGCGCTCAACCAGGCCAAGGCCGCCGGCTTCACCCGCTATGTCTCCTGCTTCCGCAACGGCGGCTCGGGTGAGCACCCGAAGGGCCGGGCGTGCGACTTCGCCGCCCAGCCCAACGGCTTCGGCGGGGTCGCCAGCGGCGGGGACAAGACCTACGGCGACAACCTGGCCAACTACTACATCGCCAACGCCGACCGGCTCGGCGTGCTCTACGTGATCTGGTTCAAGCGGATCTGGCTGCCCAGCAGTGGCTGGAAGGCGTACAGCGGTGCCGGCGGCGACCCGTCGAGCGACCACACCAACCACGTTCACCTGTCCGTGTACTGATTCCTCCCCCGAACGACGGCGGTCACCGAACGGTGGCCGCCGTCGTCGTGTCCCGGCCCGCGCGATGCGCCGGCTCGGCCCGGCCGACCTGCCGACTCAGCCCGCGCGATGCGCCGACTCGATCCGCGACCCAATGGTCGGCAAATGGCATCGGCGGTATGCGGGCACAACGAATGGACTGATAACGAATGGACTGATTGCGAAAAGCGCCGACGCCGACCGGCGTTCCGGCCGGCAACGACACCGGACAATCAGTGAGAGCGCTCTTTCAGCTCACCGTCACCCCGACCCTACCCCGTGTTGTCGGAGCCAAGGAGGCTGTGAGAGCGCTCTCACGAAGGTAACGAGCAACCCGTGCGGCTGTCAACCGGAACAGCCGACGCCTACCTGATTCACGAAAGTTCATGTCCGGATATTGACAGCAGGGCCAGGTCTCTGGTGACCTCCTGGCAATAACTCATTAATGGGCGTGAAACAGTTTGTGATCTTGGACTACGCCCGATCTGACCGGAGGCACCATGACACTGTCGATCCGAGGCGGGCGCCGAAGCCGCACGCCGCGCCGGATCCTGGCAGCCACCACCGTGACGGCGCTGGCAGCCGCCGGACTGAACTTCGGCGTGCTGCGCACCGCCGACGCCGCCACCGTCGGCGCCGGCAGCTACACCACCACCCGCCCGGCCGGTGCCGCCGCCCCGACCGCCTGCGGCAACATCTCCGCCAACCCCCGGCAGTACGTGACCGGCAACGCGCCTACCGGTGCGGTACCCACCAACGACTGGTGGTCGTCGCTGCTGTTCAAGCGCTACAACTGCGCGTACTCCGATCCGCTGCACGCCCACCCGATGTCGTTCCAGCCGGCCTCCGGTGGGCTCGGGGTCTCGTACACCACCGAGGCGGCGATCTCCGGCACGTCGACCGGCGTCGGCGAGTACCACTACCCGTACACCCGGGAGTTCACCCTCGGCGTCGCCGGACTCAACGCCCCGGACGTCAAGGTCGACGGCTGGACCGACTGGACCGTCAGTCCGTACTGGTCCGACGGCACCCGCACCCTGCGCACCACCGTCGGCCACGGCCTGCCGTTCGTGTACGCCCAGGTCACCGGCGGAAACGCACAACTGTCGTTCCCCGGCACACCGACGGTCTGGCACCACAGCGGCACCCGCGTCGGATTCTTGATGCGCGGCCACGACTACGTCGCCTACGCCCCCAGCGGCGCGACCTGGACCGTCTCCGGGACCACGATCAGCTCCACCCTGGCCGGCCGTGGCTACTTCTCGGTGGCGCTGCTGCCCACCTCGACCGGCACCAGCGCCGCCCGGCGCACCGCGCTGATGGACAGCTACGGCCAGTACGCCCACGCCCACGTCACCGGCACCCGGGTCAGCTGGAGCTACGACCAGGCCAGCAGCACGGTCGACGCCACCTACAGCTTCACCACCACGGCCCGTGAGGGCTCCGCCACCGGCACGGTCGTCTCGCTCTACCCGCACCAGTGGAAGCACCTCGACGGCGGCAGCCCGATCGCGGAGACCTACGTGTCGGCCCGGGGCCCGATGCGCAACCTGGTCGGCGCGACGTCGTTCCGGACCGCGATGCGCTTCCACGGCGTACTGCCGGAGGTGCCGGCGGTGGCCACCAGCACCGGCGCCGACCTCGCGACCCTCACCGCCCACCTCGACCAGGCCGCCTCCGGAGACCCGTTCGCCGGGTTCAACAACGACACCTACTGGACCGGCAAGGCGCTCGGCCGGGCCGCCCGCCTGGCCGAGATCGCCGACCAGCTCGGCCGGACCGCGCAACGCGACCACCTGCTCGCCGCGATCCGGACCCGGCTGACCGACTGGTTCACCGCCAGCCCCGGCAAGGCCGAGCGGGTGTTCTTCTACGACCAGGCGTGGGGCACCCTGGTCGGCTACCCCGCCTCGTACGGCTCCGACACCGACCTCAACGACCACCACTTCCACTACGGCTACTACATCGCCGCCGCCGCGACGCTGGCCAAGTTCGACCCGACATGGGCGTCGACCAGCCAGTACGGCGGCATGGTCAACCTGCTGATTCGCGACGCGAACAGCTGGGACCGCAACGACCCGATGTTCCCGTTCCTGCGTGACTTCGACATCTACGCCGGGCACGACTGGGCGGCCGGGCACGGCGCGTTCTTCGCCGGCAACAACCAGGAATCCTCGTCGGAGGGGATGAACTTCGCCAACGCCCTGATCCAGTGGGGTCTGGCCACCGGCAACACCGCGATCCGCGACGCCGGGCTGTACATCTACACCACCCAGTCGGCGGCCATCCAGGAGTACTGGTTCGACTCCTCGGACACCAACTTCCCGGCCAACTTCGGGCACCGGTCGGTCGGCATGGTCTGGGGCGACGGTGGTGCGTACGCCACCTGGTTCAGCGCCGAACCGGAGATGATTCAGGGCATCAACATGCTGCCGATCACCGGTGGCTCGCTCTACCTCGGCTACCGGCCGGACTACATCGCCACCAACTGGAACGCGCTGGTCAGCAACAACGGGGGTCCGCCGACGGTCTGGCAGGACATCCTCTGGTCGTTCCAGGCGCTCGGCAACGCTGACGCCGCCCTGACCAGCCTGCGGGCCAACCCCAACTACCCGGTCGAGGAGGGCGAAAGCCGGGCGCACACGTTCCACTGGGTGCGCAACCTGGCCGCGTTGGGCCGCGTCGACACCGGCGTCACCGCGAACACCCCGCTGTACGCGGTGTTCAACCGCAACGGTGCCCGCACCTACGTCGCGAGCAACATCACCGCCGCACCGGTCACGGTCACCTTCTCCGACGGCACCCGACTGACCGTGCCGGCCGGGCGGACCGCCACCAGCGGGGCGCACACCTGGAGCGGCGGCAACGCCACCGGTGCCCCGGCCACCCCGAACCCGTCGCCGAGCCTGTCCCCCACCCCACCGGCCTCGCCCACGCCGGGTCCGACCACCCCGCCGGTCACCTCGGACCTGTTCCACCTGCGGTCCGCCGGGGTGCTGAGCAACACCGCCGGGACGGCCGCGACGACGGTGACGGTGCCGTCGGCGGGCGGAGCGAACCACGACGGTACGCCGCACAACCCGGTCACCTTCCGGGCCTGCGGGTTGACCGGTGCGTACCGGTCGGCCGGCACCACGTTCGCCCTGCAGGTGGACGCGGGCACCGCGGTCGGCGCGGGTATCCAGGCCCGGGTGTCGTACGACTTCACCGGCTCAGGCGCCTACAGCCGTACGGAGACCTACCACTACTTCGCCACCGACCCGGTGCCCGGCACCGAGACGTACCGCAACAGCGCCGGCCTGCGGTCGGCCTCGGGTGACTTCCGGGCGATGAGCAACGGCTGCGTCCGACTGGAGTTGTGGAACGCGATCGGCAACGCCGCGACGACGGTACGGGTGGATGCCGCCACGGCGGCCGCCGGTCAGTCGACCGTACGGGTGCCGTTCCAGCTCGGCTGAGCGGACCCATGAGATGCCGCTGCCCCGGGCGGACCACCGCCCGGGGCAGCGACCCGCCGGGAGTGTGTCAGTGGGAGGACCTGCCGGCCAGCACGGACTCGACGGCCGGGCGGTCCAGCAGCTCCCACAGCGCGAAGGCCGCTTCGCTGCTGCTCGGTCTGGTGTCAGCCCGTTTGGCCATCAACGCCCGACACAGTTCTGCGACGGCGCGCGGCATCCCGGTGACGTTCAGTACGGGGGTCGGGGCCAATGCACTGAACCGTACGTCGGCCGCCGACCGGCCCGGGCGGGCCGCCGGGTAGGGCGAGCTGCCGGTGACCATCTGGTAGAGCAGCACGCCCAGCGCGTACACGTCGTCGCTCGGCCGGCCGGGTCCGCCGACCGGGTGCACGGGCAGGTCGGGCCGACGCGGTCCGGAGGTCCACCCGGTACGGTGGCCCGGACCACGCGCTGGCCGGTCCGCGACCGTTGCCAGCCCGAAGTCGATGATCTTCGCCCCGGCATCCGTCAGCATCACGTTGCTGGGGGTGAGATCGCGGTGTACCACGCCCCGACGGTGCGCCACGGCCAGCACGTCGGCGGCGGTGGCGGCGATCCGCACGGCATCGGACCACGGCATCGGGCCGTCGCGCAGGCGGGCGGTCAGCACCCAGCCGGTGAGCAGTTCCATCGCGACGTACGAGGCGGTGCCGCCACCACCGAGCGGCATCTCGCCGACGTCGTACACCCGGGGCACGCTCGGGTGCCGCAACCGGTCGGCGATCATTGCCTCCCGGCGGATGTCGGCGTGGGCACGACGATCGCCCCGGACAGCCGGGGCCAGCAGCTTGACGGCGATGGGACGGGCGTTCTCGATGTCGATCGCGCGGTAGACGACCGAGACACCGCCGCGTCCGATCGGATAAAGCAGGACATAGCGCCGGAGAATAGTGGTACCCACCCGCAACCATGTCACGAGCGACTATTTTCCAGCAAGATCGATAACCCGACAAGCATTGCGGTCGAGTGTTAACCGGGCGCTAACGTGGCCGGCTGCAGGCCGGGTCGCGGAAGCAGGTTGCAGCCGCCTTTTGTGCCGACGGCCGGCGTGTCCTCGGACGTCAGCGCAGTGGCACCTCGCGCTCGGCCGCGTCACCGACGTACGGCTCGGGAGCGCCGAAGAGCCCGAGCAGGCCGGTCACCCACAGCTGCCGGTGCACGAACCGGCTCGGCTCGGTGACCACGAGCTTGATGCCGCTGACCTCGGCGGCCTGGAAGCCGGCGACCATGGCGCTGATGCCGACCGAGTCGATGAAGGTCACCAGACGCATGTTGAGCTGAATCCGGCTGGGCCGGCCCTTGGTCAACACGGCCTGGACCGCCTCGCGCACCTCGTGTGCCGTATCTACGTCGATCTCACCTTGCGGCGCGATCTCCACAATTCCACCGGGCAGGGTCGATGTCACAACCGACAGGCTCACGCGAGCACCTCCACTCGCCCACCAGGGCGTCTCGTCAGTACGCGGGCCGGGACCGAGCGTATTCCCCAGCGCGGGTCGCCGCCAGCCTTCGGCCGGCCGGATCCGCATCCGACGGGCATAACAACCACACACAGCATGACATTCCGCATCATAGCGCCCGACACAGTGAGCTATGCAACGCGTACCGCCTGCAGGCATCTCCTGGCCCCCGCCGCCCGCCAGCCCGACAGGAATCCCAGGTCAGGAAGCCCGGGTAGCGACACATCGCCGGGTGGTGACGCATGACCGACTGTCGCCTCTACCTTAGCCGCCCGGTACGACAGCCAACGGCTGCGACCGACCGGGGCGGCCGGCGGTCGGTGATCCGACCGACGAACGCCGCACGCCCGGCACGTTTGCCCAGGCTGGCCGCTGGGCACGAGAAGACATCGCAGCGCGCCGCGCCGGTCCGGCACCGTCCGGTCGTCACGGCGCTGAAGGAGGTAGCAGCATGTTCGCGACCCACCTGATGGAGCGCCGCCGCAAGCCGCAACGGATGACCGACCAGGCATGGGCTCAACTGGTCTCGGCGGTCGGCTCCGCCGGAGACGCCGCCCGGCTGGCCGGTCGGCGCACCTCACATCTGGCCAACGGTGCCGGCCACCGGATGGGGCCGGCCACCGAGGAGGCCCGGCACCGGGCGATGGCCGCCGTCGACGCGCTCGCCGGTCGTCGACGTCCACCGACGCCCTGGGCGTGGATCGCCGGCGCGGCCGCAGCCGGCGTTGCCCTCGGCTGGCTCGCCGGGGCAATGACCCGATCGGTGATGCGTCCCCGCGACGGCCTCGGCGACGACACCCGGATCGAGTTCGTCGACGTGGACGAACCAACCGGCACACTGCGACGCTGAACGCGCCACGCACGGTCGCACGGTCGCACGGGTGGTACCGAGGTCGGTGCCACCCGTACCGCCGTCTGCGCCGACCACACCGGCACCGGCCGACAGGTCGACCCGGCGGCACGTAAGGTGACCAGGTGGGACAGGACGAGCAGGACTGGGCACGGCAGCGGCAGCAGGCCATCGCCGCCCACGCCGCCGACCAGCACCAGCGCGGCACCGCCGAACAACGACAGGCCGCCGCCCAGGTCGCCGACTTCGTGGCCGCCGCCCGGGACCGGGGCCTGACACCGCAGCCGCTGACCGCCCGACCACACCGCGGCTGGGGACGCTACCGGACCGGACTGTCCGGCTGGTACCTCAAGTCCGACCGGTCGCTGGCCGTCGGCACCGACGGCAATCTCTACCTGCTGGCGGTCCCGGCGAGCCTGCGGGCACGGCTCACCGGAGTCCGGATCGCGCCGATGCGCCCCCGTCTGGTGATCGGGGCCGGCGGGCGCGACGGTGAGTCGATCCCCCTCGCGGTCCTGCTCGAGCGACGTCTCGGCGCACCCGACCAGCAGCCCTGACGCCCGAGACCGGGCCGGCCTCTCCCCGTTGTCCTCGATTGGACATCACGGCCGTCGATTACTCTCCGAGTTTTCGCATACACTTTGAGTTACGTCGCTATCTGATGGGGCCCCACGGGACGACGGTCCATCACCCCCGGCGCGTCACGACCACGCCAAGACGCGCCGTACCCGGAGGAGGCACCATGTCCGAGTCCATCAGCGCGGAACAGGGCACCGCCGTCACCGAACAACCACCGACCACCAAGACCGACCGCGAGCGCGCCAGCATCGCGCTCGTCCCCGCCACCGGCGCCGGCATGCCACCGACGGCGCAGACCTTCTTCGCCGTCGTCAACGCCAGCGGCGGCCTGGTCCGCGGGTTCGGGGTGGTCTCCGCCACTCGCCTGGCCGCTGGCACGTACCAGGTGGTCTTCAGCCACGACCTGACAGGTTCGGCCTACATCGGCACGATCGGCCTGCCCGGCAGTTCCGGCGCGTCCGCTCCGGGTGAGATCACCGTCGTCGGCCGGGCCGGCATCCCGAACGGGGTGTTCGTCCAGACCTTCACCAGTGCCGGCGTGCTCGCCGACCGTTCCTTCCATCTGGCGGTCGTGTCCTGACCCGGGCCCAGCCCGCCCCGCCCGGCCGTGCAGCGGTCCGACGGACCCCGGGGGCCGGTACGCCCGCAGCCGCAACGACGCGGTTCGTAGCCCCCGAGGCGGCGCGTGCCGGCCCCCGGCCCCGAACAGGGTCGACAACGCCGTGACGGGCGTGGACTCCGCGGAGTCCACGCCCGTCACGGGCGGGGGATCGATGCTCTCAGTAGCGGGTGATCAGTTCACCACGATCCGGACCGAGTCGAAGGCCGGGGTCTGGTTGGCCCGCTCCGACATCGGCACCCGGTGCGAGCCGTCGCCGGCCCAGACCGAGCACTGCACGGTACCGGCCTGCGGCATGCCCGAGACCTGGATCGTCACCTGGTCGGGCTGAGCGCCGCCGCCGCCGTCCTCGGTCGCCACGAAGAACTCCGGAACCGGGGCCGGGTCCGGCGCGACGTCGGTGGACTGCAGCAGACGGCAGGCCGTGTGGAAGTGGCCTCGGGTCAGGCCCTGCTCGTTGAGCAGCGAGCTCTCGATGTAGTAGCCGCCCTGACCGGCCGGCAGGAAGCGGTCCCGGATCAGGTTGCGGGTGCTGACCCGGATGGTGAACGGCTCGTTGACGTTGACTTCCTGCGGGAACTCGGTGATCAGCAGCGACGGGTTGTTACCGGCCGAGCCGACCTCACCCATCTCGGTGTCGACGCAGCGGTTACCGATCTGGAAGCCGTCGTGGTCGTCCAGGTTGCTGTTCTCACAGCTGTTGGCCAGAATCTCCAGGCCGTTGTTGCCGCCGTCGTTGTTGCCGTTGTCGCCGCCGTCGTTGTTGCCGTTGTCGCCGTCGTTGTTGCCGTTGTCGCCGCCGTCGTTGTTGCCGTTGTCGCCGTCGTTGTTGCCGTTGTCGCCGCCGTCGTTGTTGCCGTTGTCGCCGCCGCCGTCGTTGCCCCCGTTGTTGTCGCCGCCGTTACCCGGACGGTTGACCAGCTGACAGGTGGCCAGCTCCTCGAGGTTGCGCGGACGCGGGGCGACCCGGCCGATCGCGATCGCGATGCGGTCCAGCGTGGCGACCCGCTTGCTGGCCAGCGGGCCAAGGATCGCGTTGTTGATGAAGTTCGGTCCGCCCTGGCCCGCCCTGTTGACCAGATCGGCGTTGGCGTCGTCGATCTGGGTCTGCAGCAGCTGCAGGTTGCGGGTCACCTCGTTGCGGGCCGCAGCCGGGATCTCCGGCAACTGGTCCTCTACCGAGGGACACTCGATGGTGGGCGTGGCGACCACCGTGTTGCCGCTCTCGCACTCCTCGATCGTGGTCTGACCGTCACCCCAGTGGTGACGCACCTCGCGCCCGTTCTCCCGGGTGACTGTCGTGGTGACGCCGCCCTCGGCGGTCGAACCCGGGCTGGGGGCGACGCATTCGCCCGAGGTCCTCAGCTGATCGTTTGCCGAGGACACCTGGGTGACCGCGACGATCCCCGCGAAGACCGTGACCGTGCCGAGAACAGCGATGAGCCGTTTGTTCCGGGAGCTGACGCCGCGCTGGCCTCGGCCACGCGGGGTCGAACTGCGCCGTTGTGCCGACCTGTACATGGGGTTTACCTACTCCTTCTCGTCGAGGGCGGCGCGGTTGACAGGCGTCGTCCGGTGGAGGCAGCCGTACTCTGTCGTGCTGGTCAAACGGGTGCCTTCAACACGCCCACTTCCTATGCCGGAACGAGATCGCACCACGTTTACGCGATCACACGCTAAAAGCGGGTTTCCGGCACTGTCAAGCAACACCAACCCCACGACTGGGTCGACTCACAGTTAGTGGAAAATTGGCGGGCATCCCTCAACCGGCCGACATCATACTTTCGGTCAATGCTGGAGGTTCAACGTCGCACCAGAAAACTTGTTTCCGCAGGTCAGAGCCGCACAGGACCGATCGTCGGCATTCACCCCGTTCGACCGTCCCGAACCAGCATTTCACCCCCCGCGACTGACCGGAGACGCAACGGATACGATGCAGGTCCGCACAGTCGAGCAGTGAGAAAATCCACGCTGGCGACCCTGATTCGCCCGCGCGGAGAGTGCCGACAAGTCGATGTCACCGGTAGCGGCAATCGTCGACGCAGAGTGCAACCGGGCACAACATCCGAACGGCTGAGCCGACCCGGCACGCCAGCGCCGGGCACCGGTACCCCGGCCGCCCACACACAGGTGCGCCGTGCCGGACGGACCGGCACGGCGCACCTGTCGGTGTCGACGGTCAGGCAGGCAGGCCACCCACCTGGGTGTTGATCCAGCTCCGGATCGACGGCAGGTCGCCGTAGATCGACGGAGCGGTGGCGCAGGTCGAGCTGTTGTTGCCGGCCCGGCTGGTCGCGCCGATCAGGTGCCAGCGGCCGGAGACCATCCGCACCTGCGGGCCACCCGAGTCGCCGTAGCAGGCGCCCGCGTTGCCGTTGGTGTTGTTGGTGCAGATCTCGTAGCTCGCGTCGATGCCGAGGCAACGGCTGTCCGCCACGATCGACGTGTCGAGTTCGTGTGCGATCGTCGGCGCCGAGCCGCAGCCGCGCGGCGCGCAGGTCTGACCCCAGCCGATGATCCGGGTCGCGGTGCCGACTGCGCCGGAGGTGGTCGGGATCGGGGCCGGCGCGTAGCTGACCGAGCTGGCCAGCTGCATCAGCTTGACGTCGATGCGCGGGTGGTTGACCGCCCGGATCACTGAGACCACCGTGCCGCCGCTGCTGCGGTTGACGCTACCGACCCGTACCGAACTGGGCGTCGGGCAGTGCCGGGCGGTGACCACCCAGTTCGCCTTGATCAGCGAACCGGTGCAGCCCGAGGTGTAGACCAGGAACGGGTAGTTCTCGGTCGCCGGACGACCGTTGACCACCAGGATGCCGATGTCGTCGGCAGTGCTCGACGGGGGCGCGGCCTGGGCCGTCGCGGGCATCGCCAGGCTCGCGGCGGCGAATCCGGTCGCCAGCAACAGCCGGGACAGGAGCGGGAATACCTTCATCGTGCGGTGTCCTCATCGTCGGGGGGTTCCGCGCCCGCCTTGTGGGCGGCGCGGCGATACGACAGGTGGTGCGCCTGAGCGACAGGCACTTCGGGTACCCGGCACGAACACTATCGACAAAAACAACAACTTCAATATGTACGGGGATACCGGTCCTGCCCTATTACGGCGTGATGAGGCATCCGCCGTCGACCGTCACAACGCCTCACCGCGACGGCGTACCGTCCAGCAGGGACCGCAGCCGGGCGACCGCCGCCGCCCGGTGACGCACCCCGAGCCGGGCGAACACCGCCTCCAGGTGCTTGCGTACCGTCGCCGGGGCGATGCCCAGCTGGCGGGCGATCTGCTCGCCGGTGGCCCCGGCCGCCAACTCGACGGCCACCTGGCACTGCCGCGGAGTCAGACCGACCGCTGCCAGGCGTTGCGGGCCGTCCGGGCGGGGCCGCAGCAGCACCACGTGCGGGCCGACCGCGCTCGGCACCACCACCGCCTCCAGGGTGCCGGCCGGCCCGGTCACCGGCAGCGGCGCGGACCGGGTGGCCGGCGTCGCCGGATCGTATCCGGTGAGCACCGCACGGACCGCCGCCAGCGGCCCGTCCGGCAGCAGCGTGCCGTCGGCGACGTCGAGTCCGTACCGGGCGGCGCTGGGCACCGCGCCCGGTGAACTCGTCGTCACCCGGCCGTCGTCGTCGACCAGCACCACCACCCAGCCCTGCGCGCCAAGCGTGGAGCCGAGCATCGCCGAGTCGGCCCGCAGCTGCACCGCCCGGTAGGCGTGCACCAGGTGCGGGCGCAGCAACGCGAAGATCCGCCGCTCGGCCGGGTCGAAGCCTTCCGCGCCCCGGTTGACGCCGAAGGCGACGAGCACCCCGGGTGGGGCCGGCAGCACCACCGCCAGCTGGCTGCGGATGCCGTTCGGCTGGTAGAACTCCCGGTCCAGGGTGGTGCCGTGGACGGTGCCGAGGCCATCGTCGCCCCACCCGAGCACCCGGGTGTCACCGGTGGTCAACGCATGCCGGACCAGCGGGTTGTCCATCATGTACGCCTCGAACGGAGGCTGGTAGCGGCGGAACCAGCCCGGGCCGGGGTCCGGGTCGATCAACGCGAAGGCCCGGCCGGCGAGCGGGTTCAACTCGTTGTACGACACGCTCAGCGCCGGGATCAGCTCCCGGATCCCGGCGCACGCGGTCCGCGCGTAGCTGTCCAGGTCGGCTGCGCCGATCATCCGGTCGACCAGGTCCAGCAGGATCTCCGCGCCCGGCGCCGGCGACGTCGCGGTGGTGGTCACCAACCGACCGTACGACGGTACGTCAAACGTCGTATTGCCCGGCCACGGCGGGTCCGACCACGCTGGGCAGATGTCAGCAACGGTCACCGGACGCCGTCGGCGACCGCTACGTGGTCCCCGGGCGGGCGGCGTACCGGTGCTCGTCGCCACCCTGGTGCTGGCCGGCTGCGGCTGGTTCGACCGCGACCCGGACCCGCAACCGGCCGCCGACGGCGGCTACAGCGCCCGGCCGGTCACCGATTTCCTGCCCGCCGGGGTGACCGTCGCGCCGGACACCGGGTCGCCGCGACCGGCGGGGACAGCCGGCGGCTACCGGGTACGCGCCTGGGACGGCCTTACCGGACCGTGGGGCGACGGGGTGCCGTGGTCGGGCACCCTGCGGCTGGCGCTACCGGATCCGTCGAGTCGGCCGACCGCGTACCCGGTGACCTCGGCCGGCGGCATGCCACTGCCGCAACCCGCGATCCACGTGCTGGACCTCGACGGCGGCGGCACCGCGAAGGTACTCACCGACCCCGCCGGACGTCGGGTGGGTGCGCTGGTCGCCTCGCCCGGTCGGTACGCCAGCCTGCTCGACCTCGACGGCGACGACACCGTCGACGTCCTGGACGTGATCGTCGTCGACCCGCCGGGGCGGCTGGTGGCCCACACCGCGACCGGCGAGGCCTACCACGACGCGGTGGCCGCCGGCGGCGCCGACTGCACCGGTGCCGGCCCGGCCGGCTGGGACCGGCGGGTGCGGCTGGTGCTCGACTGCTCCGGCGCCCCGGTGCCGGCCACCGCCCGACCGGCGTTCGCGCCGGTCCGGCACCCCCGGGCGGTCGGGAGCCTCCGGACGGCGGGTCATGCCCAGCCGGACCCGGGGGCCGCCGCCGAGATCGTGGTCACCGCGCGGGACGCGGCGTCGGCGGTGACCGACGCCGGCCGGCCGCCGACCGCCGACGACATCGCCGACGCCACCCGGTTCGCCGAGGACCTCGACCGGTACGGCGGGGCCGTCGTCGCCGGGGCGGTGCTCAACGACCTGCTCTCCGACTCGATGCCGTCCTGGCTGCCGGACGTGCTCGCCTGGGTCGGCGACCAGACCGGGTCCGAGGTCGACGCCGCAGCCGCCGGTCGGCTGCTGTCGCGCTCCACCGACGACCTGCTCGAGTTGGCCCGGATCCAGATCCTGCTGCTCGGCGGCGAACCGACCGGAGCCGACGAATCCGACGCCGGTGCCGGCGGCGGCTGCGCGTTGCGAGACGCGCAGACCGGCACCTGCTACGACGGGTCGGACGGGGTCGGCCAGTCCTGGGGCGACCCGCACCTGCGCACCTTCGACGGTCTCGACTACGACTTCCAGGCGGTCGGTGAATTCGTGCTCGCCCGTTTCGCCGACGACGCCGCCGAGGTGCAGGTGCGCTACCGCCCGTACCGGGACTCGGACCGGCTGTCCACGACCGGCGCGGTCGCCGTCCGGCTGCCCGGCGGGGTCGTCCGGATCGACCACCCCGGGACCGGCGTCGACGCGGTCACGGTCACCGTTGCCGACGGGACCACCGGGCCGGGCGAAACGCTCGACCCCGACGGCCGGCGAACCGTCGGCGACCAGCAGGTGGTCCGCACCGGCCGTCTCGTCCAGGTCGGACTCCCGGGCGGCGGACGGGTCTTCGTGACAGCCCGCGCGGCGCTGCTCGACGTCGCCGTCGTACCGGCCGGTCGGCCGGTCACCGGACTGCTCGGTGACGCCGACGGCGACCGGGCCGACGACCTGCGGACCGCCGCCGGGCAGACCCTCGACCCGGCCGCGCCGTCCGCCGCCGACCTCTACGGCGGGTACGCCGACAGTTGGCGGCTCACCGACGCCACGTCGGTGCTGCCGTACCCGGACGGGACCGGCACCGACGACTTCACCGACCGGGCCTTCCCCGCCGGGCCGACGACGCTCGCCGGGCTACCGGCCCGACAGCGGGCGGCGGCGACGGCGCTGTGCCGGCACCGGGGCGTCACCGACCCGGCGCTGCTCGCCGGCTGTGTGCTCGACGTCGCCGGCACCGGCGAGGCGGACTTCGCCGCCGGTGCGGCCGCGGTTCAACGGGTCACCGGGGACTCCGACGACGACCAGGTCCTGGCGGTCGCCGACCGGCGCTACCCGGTGCGCGGCTGGGCGGACGGGGTCGAGCGGGCCGCCGCCGTCGACGCCGGCCTCGTCGGCAAGGACCCGACCGACGCGCTCGGCCCACGCGACGTCCGCAACGTGCAACTCGGCGAAGGCGACACCGAATGCGAGTTCCCGCTGGTGCTGCGCCTGTCGGCGACGCCACTGACCGACGGTCCCGGTGCCGACCTCGGCGTGGTGCAGATCGGCGCGGGCGACGCCCGCTACCAGGTGTGGGTCGCGGCCACCGGCTCCGACCGCTGGCGGTGGGTCGGCACCGGCGACGGTCCGGCCGTGTTCGACCTGGCCGGGGTGCTCGACGCCGACCAGCGGGCCGACCGGGTGCGACTGTGCGACCCGCCGGCCGGCGTCGACGGGCCCCGCCGCGACGACCGGCAGCTCGGGCCGGCGATCGACGCCGTCGCCGCGCTCGGCATCACCGACGCGGTGACGGTGGCCCGGTGAGACGGGGCAGTGCTCAGTCAGGAGGATCTCCAATGTCGAGGATGTCGATGGTGTGGCGGGCCGGCACGGCCACCGGCGTGCTGGTGCTGCTGGTTTCCGGTTGCGGCTCCGGTGATGCCGCCGCCCCATCACCGGCCGGACCCGGTCCGGCCGCGTCGGCCGTCACGGAGGCGTCGGTGGAACCCCGATCGGGTGACGCGCCAGCGGCCGCCGGGCACCTGCCCGACGAGCAGACCCTGTGCGGGGCGGTCGACGAGGCCCCGGTGGTCGACGTGCTCGGCGGGCCGGTCGCGGTACGCGCGTTCAACCCGCCCTCCGGTAGCGCGGTGAACGTCTCCTGCGTCTGGGAGAACGACAGCGGCACCCGCAGCGTGACGATCCGGTTCGGCAGTACGCCGAACTTCCGCGACGCCGTCGACAACGACCTGCTCGCCGAGTACGGCGAGGGAGAGTTCACCGGGCTCGGCGTCGAGGCACACCGTACCGTCTACAAGGGCGTCATCCTGGCCGGCCCGCACGGCTGGGCGGTCGAGGTGGCCGTCGCCGGCACCGTGACCCCGACCGACGGGCAGCTCACCGCGCTGGGCCGGGCCGCGCTCACCGCCGCCGAGACGACCTCCTGACGCCGTCCTGACGCCGTGGCGTGGTGACGCACCGACCGGGTGCGGGAGCGCCGGTAGCTGTCACGATCGGGACAGCGTCGCCGCGTCACGCCGGGCAGGATCGGGCGGATGTCGCGCCGGGCCCACGTACCGCAGCAGTTGCGGTTCGCACCGTTCCGGGGCAGCGCCGCTGTCGCCGACGGACTGCTGACCCAGCGAATGCTCGCCGGCCCGACCTGGCGACGCATGTTCCAGGACGTCTACCTTCATGCGGCGGCGGCCGACAACGCCGATCATCGGACCTGGTGCGAAGCGGCGGCGCTGTGGCTGCCGGCAGGTGGCGCGATCGCCGGGCTGAGCGCCGCGTACCTGTGGGGTGTCGATCTGCTTCCCCGCGACGCGCCGGTCTCCGTCGCCGTACCACCCGGGTCACGGATCCGGCAGCCCGATCGGATGGTGGTACGGCGCGTCCGGCTCCCGGCAGGGGATGTGACCCGGTTCGGCGGCCTGCCGGTCACCACCGGCCTCCGCACGGCGTTCGACCTCGGCGCTCACCCGTCCCGTACCGATGCGCTGGTCGCCGTCGATGCGCTGCTGCACCGGCGGGTGGTCAAACTGCCCGCGTTGTGCGGGTTGGTCGAGGAACGGGCGGGCTGGCCAGGAGTACGTCGGTTGCGGGAGCTGCTGCCGCTGGCCGAGCCGCGCACCGAGTCGCCGATGGAGACGAGGTTGCGGCTGCTGCTGCACGACGCCGGCCTGCCACCTCCGGTCGCCCAGCACGAAGTGCTGGACCCGCTCGGCCGGCTCGTCGCCCGGGTCGACTTCGCGTATCCGCGGTGGCGACTGGCGATCGAGTACGAAGGTGATCACCATCGGGAGCGGGCGCACTACCAGCAGGACGTTGCCCGGTTCAATGCGCTACGTGACTGCGGGTGGCTGGTCCTGCGGTTCACCGCCGACGATGTCCTGCGGCACCCGGACCGCACCGCTCGGCAGGTCGCCTCAGCGCTCTCGCGACGACGACGCCACCGCAACGACGACGCGGTTTCTACATAGCATACGAATTGATGCGCTCTGAACGTATGCCATGTAGAAAACGCGGTGGCATCCCACCGCCGGCCAAGCGGTGTGGCGGTCACCGCTGGCCGGTCAGGGTGCGCCGGACGAACTCCAACAGCAGCGCCCATTTGAACGCCGCCTGGCCGTTGTCCGCCGCTGCCGAGTGTCCACCTTCGATGTTCTCGTGATAGGTGACGTCGTAGCCGTACTCCCGCAGCCGGGCGACCATCTTGCGGGCGTGACCGGGGTGCACCCGGTCGTCGCGGGTCGAGGTGAGAAACAGCGACGGCGGGTACGCTTGGGCGGGACGGACGTTCTGGTACGGCGAATACTCCCGCAGGAACGCCCAGTCGTCGGGGTCGTCCGGGTCGCCGTACTCGGCCATCCAGGACGCCCCGGCGAGCAGCTTGTGGTAACGGCGCATGTCCAGCAGCGGCACCTGGCCGACGACCGCGCCGAACAGCTCGGGGTAGCGGGTCAGCATCACCCCCATCAGCAGCCCGCCGTTGCTGCCGCCGTAGCAGCCGAGCCGGTCCGGGGTGGTCAGACCCCGGGCGACCAGGTCGGTGGCGACGGCGGCGAAGTCCTCGTACGCCCGGGGCCGTTCGCCGCGCAGCGCGGCGGTGTGCCAGCGGGGTCCGTACTCGCCGCCGCCGCGGATGTTGGCGACCACGAAGCTGCCGCCCCGGGCCAGCCAGCCGGTGCCGATGACCCCGCTGTAGGCCGGTGTCCAGGAGATCTCGAAGCCGCCGTACCCGGTCATCAGGGTGAGCCCGGCGGCGGACCCGGACCCGGCAGAACCGGCGGATTCGGCACCGGTGACCAGGAAGTACGGCACTTCGGTGCCGTCGTCGGATACCGCGAAGAACTGCCGGACGGTCATCGCGTCGGCGTCGAAGAAGGCCGGCCCGGTCTTGACCGGGCGCACCGGGCCGTCGACGCTGCCGTGCAGCAGGGTCGGCGGGCGGGTGAACCCGGAGGTGTCGAGCAGAAACTCGTCGCCGAGATCCGGTTCGGTGTCGGCGATGTCGGTGTGGTCGAACCCGCCAGCGTCGGGCAGCGTCCGCCGCTGCCAGCCGTCGTCGCCCGGCGTCAGTACGGTGATCTCGCTGCGGACGTCGGTGAGGGTGACCAGCAGCAGGTGGTTGCGGGTCCAGGCGTGGTAGCTGAACGCGGTGTGCTCGGTGGGGGCGAAGACTGTGGTCAGCTCGCGCTTGCCGGCGAGGAACTCGTCGACCGGGGTCACCAGCACCGCCCCGGCCGGGTGGGTGACGTCCCCGGCCTGCCACGGGCTGCGCAACTCGATCAGCAGCCACTGCCGGTGCAGGTCGATCTCGGCGTCGTCGGGTACGTCGAGCGGCTCCCACTCGCCGTCGCCGCGTGGCAGGTAGGTCCGGCTGCGGAAGAACTCGGTACGCCGTACCGCCAGGTCACGTTCGTAACCGGGGGTCGGGTCGTGGATGACGGAGACGGTGACGTCGTCGGTCTCGCCGGCGAAGGCCACCGGGGCGTCGGCGAGCGCGGTGCCGCGTCGCCACCGGCGGACGGTCCGGGGGTAGCCGGAGGTGGTCAGGGTGCCCTCGCCGAAGTCGGTGCCGACGTAGATGTGGTCGACGTCGATCCAGCAGACGCTGCTCTTGGCCTGCGGCACGACGAAGCCGTCCGGGACGAAGGCCCGGGTGGTGAGGTCGAATTCGCGAACAACCGCGGCGTCGGAGCCGCCCCGGGACAGAGTGATCAGGGCCCGGTCGTACGCCGGCCGCAGCACCTGGGCGCCCTTCCAGACCCAGCTCTCGCCTTCGACGCGGGCGAGCTCGTCGAGGTCCAGCAGGACCTCCCAGTCCGGCTGCGCCGCCCGGTACTGCGCGAAGGTGGCCCGCCGCCACACCCCGCGCGGATGGTCGGCGTCCTGCCAGAAGTTGTAGAGGTACTCACCGCGCCAGGTCGGGTCGGGAATCTTCTCCGCCGAGTCGAGCACCTGTTTGATCCGGTCGCGCAGCACGCCGAACCCGGGATCGTCGGTCCAGGCGGCCGTGGTGGCGGCATTGCTGGCCCGGACCCAGTCCAGCGCCGCGTCGCCGTGCACATCCTCCAGCCACAGGTACGGGTCGTCGTCGCCCGCCGCGTCGTGGTCCTGCTCCGCCACCGGTCCGCCCTCCCCTGCCCCGGACCGCTCTCCGGGGTACGCACCAGGATAGGCAAACCCGTCGTACGGCACGGACCGCCCGGGCGGTGGAGACTGGACGCTACTGTGACGGTCGGACAAGATTGACGCACGTCCAGTGACGGGCCGGCGCGACGATCGGGGTCGACAATGAGCAGCATGCGGGAGGCGCAGCGGGCGCACGCACAGCAGGTGCACGCCCAGCACCGCACCCAGGCCTTCGCCTACCGGCAGCACCAGCAGATGCTGTGGGAGGCGGAGAACGCCCGGCAGGCCGCCGAGCGGGCCGCCGCCGACGACGAACGCCAGCGCAAACGCCTGTACACCGAGGCCCGTGCGGCCAAGGTCGCGGCGGCCAACGCGAATCTGCGCTCCCGGGTGGCGGAGTTGGAGGACCTGCTCGCCGACACCCTCGCCGTCGACGACCACATCGACCTGAACCGGCTCAAGCGCACCGCCGCACCGCCGCCGTTCGACCCGGGCCCACTCGCCGTGGCGCTGACCCCGCCGAAGTGGTCCGACTTCGCGCCACCGGCACCGGCCGGGCTGGGCAAGATGTTCGGCGGCGAGGTCCGCCACCAGCAGTTCCTCGCCGAGGCACAGCAGGCGTTCGCGCAGGCCACCGCCGACCACGAGGCGGCGGAGGCGCAGCGCCAACGACGGCTCGCCGCCGCCGAGGAGCGCTACCGTGAGCAGTGCGAGAAGCTGGCCGCCAAGGCCGCCGCACACAACGCCGCGATCGACCGCTTCTCCGCCGTCTTCGCCGCCGCCGATCCCAAGGCCGTCGTCGAGTACTTCGGACTGGTGCTGGGCAACTCGGTCTACCCGGACGACTTCCCGCAGCGGTACCGGCTGGCGTACCTGCCCGAGTCCCGGCAACTGGTGGTGGAGTACCAACTGCCGACGGTCGAGGTCATCCCCCGGGTGCGCGAGTACCGCTTCCAGCCGGCCGAGGACGAGGTGACCGCGGTGGGCCGCCCGGCGGACGAGATCGCCCAGCGGTACGCCGACGTGGTCACTCAGATCACCCTGCGCACCGTGCACGAGCTGTACGAGGCCGACCGTACCCGGCTGGTCGAGACGGTCTGTCTCAACGGCATCGTCGACACCCTGGACCCGGCCACCGGGCGGCGGGCCCGCCCCTGCCTGGTCAGTCTCCGGACCACCCGCGACGAGTTCGTCGCGATCAACCTCGCCAAGGTCGACCCGGCCGCCTGTCTGCGTCGACTCGACGCCCGGCTCTCCGCCCGCCCGGCCGAGTTGGCACCGGTGTCGGCCGTGGTCGACTTCGACCAGGTCGACAAGCGGTTCGCCGACGAGATCGACGTCCTCGCCGACCTCGACCAGCGGCCCAACCTGCTGGCCATGCCGGCTGAGCAGTTCGAGCAGCTGATCGCCGACCTGTTCGTCAAGCTCGGGTTGCAGATGCGGCAGGTACGCACCACCGCCGACGGCACGGTGGAGTGCCTGGCGCACGACCCGCGACCGTTGTTCGGCGGCACCGTGGTCGTACTGGCCCGACGCGGCGGTGGCACCGTCGACGTCTCGGCGGTGCGTGACCTGTTCGGAGTCGTCCAGGCGGAGAACGCGTCGAACGGCATCCTGGTGACCACTGCCGGCTATACGCCGGCGGCGCACGACTTCGCCTCCGGCAAGCCGTTGGAGCTGATCGACGGTTCGGCGTTGCTGCACATGCTCGCCGAGGCTGGCGGGGTCAAGGCACGGATCGACAGCCGGACCTGAGCGCCACCGCCGGGACGGCCCGACACCGGATCAGGCGGTGTGGCCGCCGTTGACGGTGATCCGCTGCCCGGTGACGAAGGCGGCGCCGGGCGAGGCCAGATAGCAGACCGCCGCCGCCACCTCGTCCGGCGTACCGATGCGCCGCAGCGGCACCTCTGCGGCGTACCCGCGCAGTGCCTCGTCGGTGGTGCCGGCGTGCCGCTCCACCGGGATCCACCCCGGCGCGACCAGGTTGACCGTGATGTTCGACGGGCCCAGCTCCCGGGCCCAGGTACGGGTGAGGCCGACCTGCGCGCCCTTGGCGGCGGCGTACGCCGACCAGCCGGGAGTGCCCCGGTCGAACATGTCCGAGCCGATCTGGACGACCCGTCCACCGCCGGCCGCCCGCATCCCCGGCAGCACCGCCTGCACCAGCAGGGTCGGGCTCTTGACGAAGAACGTCAGCTGGTCCAGGTGGTCCTGCCAGGTCAGCTCCTCGACCGGCCGTTGCGGCTGCGGGCCGGTGGCATTGGCCACCAGCACCCGGACCGGGCCGAGTCGCGCGGCGACCGCCGCCACCAACTGCGCCACCTCGGCTTCGTCGGTCACGTCGGCGCCGAACGCATCGGCGGTGCCGCCGGCGGCCCGGATGTCCGCCACGACGGCGGCCGCGCCGGCCGTGTCCGACCGGTAGTTGACCGCCACCGCCCACCTGTCGGCGGCCAACGCCCTGGCCATGACCGCCCCGAGCCCCCGGGACGCTCCGGTCACCAGCGCGGTACCCCTGCGTACGGTCCTGTCGTCTGTCACCGGCCCATCCTCCCCTGCCGGGCGGGCGGGCCCGCCGCCTCCCTGCCCAGGCCCGCCGCCTCCCAGCCCAGGTCGGTGGGCCCGCCGTCGACGCCGGTGGACCGCCCGTCGGCTGCGTCACGCTCGACGCCGGCGTCCCCGGCGACGCGTTACATTTGTCGGCATGTCAGGCGACGCCGCGCACCGTGCACCACTGTGGTGGGTGGCACGATGGTGCGGCCGGGCCCTGACCTACCTGGCTCTCGCGGTCCTGGCGCTGTCCGCCGGCGCCGGTGAACAGCCGTACGGGTGGCCACCGGCGGGCGCCACGGTGCAGGTGAGCACCCTGGCGGCGCCGACCGTCGGCATCGCCGCCACGCCGCACCAGGCGTCGGCGACCAGCCAGAGCATCCCCGTCACCCGGCAGGCGACGCCGGTCCACGGCGGTCCAGCCGCCGATGGGGCGCCGGAGGGCCTGCCGTCGGTGCCGACCGGGCCGGCCGACGTCGGCGCGACCTCCGCGTACGCCGCAGCGCCGGCACCGCCGCGTGCTCCGCCACCCCACGCCGACGGCACGCGACCGCAGGCCAACTGACATCTGCAGGCCAACTGACACCTGCTGACCGGTTACGCCCCCGTCCTGCCGCCCACGCTCCGGCGCCGCGCCCGTGCCGACCTGTGCCCGGCGGTGACGCCGCCCCTCCTGTTCGCCGTGACCGATGAGGTGACCGTTGACCGACATGGCACTCCACCAGTTTCTTCTTGACGTGGCTCTGGCAGGTGTCGCCGGGACCGTGCTGCTACTGGCCGCCGCCGGCGCGCTGGTCCTGCTCACTCTCCGTACCCGTTCGGCCGGCGGGGTCGGTCCCCGCCCGGGGCGGCGGAGCCGGCGGGTGGCGCAGGCCCGCGACGCCTACCGCTACGCCGGCGAGGTCGCCGTCGCCGCCGCCCGGGCCGAGCGGACGGTACGCCGCCGACACGACCAGTGGCAGCAGGACCACGCCGCTCTCGACGCCGCCTGGCAGGACTTCGACGCCGCCGACCGGGCGGTACGGCGGCTGGCCGCCGCCGCCACCCTGCCGGCTCCGACCACCGACCGGACCCCGGCCGAGTACGCCGACCGGGAACGTCACCTGCACCGGGCGGCGATGGCCGCGTACTGGCGCCGTGAGCTGACCGTACGGCAGCTGACCGACGCGCTGGCCAACCGCAACGGCTGGGATCCGCGCCGGCATCCGGTGGAGCAGGAGCTGGCGCTGCGCGCAGCGATCCGCGACGAGCGCTACCGGCAGTACCGGGCCGTCGTCGAACGGGAACGCGGCGCCTGGCAGGCGGTGGAGTCGGCCCGTACCGCCGCCCGCAGCCTACGGGCGGAGGCGGTCGCCGCCGACGCCCTCGCATGGCGGCTGCGCCGGTGGCGGCCCCGGGCCGCCGATCCGGTCACCGCCGCCGGCGGCGGTGCGACCGCCGCCATCGGGGCAACCGGCTGGCAGCCGGCGTGAACCCGCTGGTCGGCGCGGGTGCTGCCGACGGCCGGCCGGTCAGCGGGGGAAGTAGCGGTCCAGGAAGTCGTTGTGGAACACCCCGGCCGGGTCGTAGCGGACCAACAGGTCGGCGAAGTCGGACCACCGCTCGTAGCGGCCGGCGAGCACGTCGGCGTCGACGGTGAACAGTTTGCCCCAGTGCGGCCGGGGCGCGTACGGCGCGAGTACCTGCTCGATGGCGGTGACCACCGGCAGCACCGCCGTGGTGTCGGCCACCCAGGTGAAGTGGATCGCGACGGCGTCGCGCCGGTAGTTCATGCTCAGCCACAGTTCGTCGGCGGCGACCGTACGGATCTCGCAGGTCTGCAGCACCGGGGCGATCCGCTCCCGCAGCCCGGCCACCGCGTCGAACGCGGCCACCACGTCGTCGGCCGGCACCAGCCACTCCGACTGCAGTTCGGCACCGCTGCTCGGGGTGAAGTCCAGCCGGAAGTGCGGCAGCCGGTTGTGCCACGGGCCGGCCACCCCCAGCTGGCTGGTGCAGTTCTCGGCCGGCATCCCGGGCACCGGGTGACGCGGCCCGTCGGCCGCCGTCAGCCCCCACCCGTCGGCGTCCACCGGGGCAGCGTCGGCGTCGGTACGCCGTTTCACCCACACCTGGTCGACGTCGGTGCTGCTCCAGTCGGTGAACAGGCTGACGCTCCAGCCGCTGGCCGCGATCTGCGGCCAGTGGGCGACGAGTGCGTCCCGGGTGAGCCCTTCGTAGACGTACTGCGCCACATCGAAGGTCGGCTGGATCGCGAGCGTGACGCTGGTGACGACGCCGAGTCCGCCGAGGCTGACCACCGCGCCGGCGAAGTCCGGGTGGGTGTGGTCGAGCCGGACCAGGTCGCCGTCGGCGGTCACCAGGTCCAGCGCACGCACCGCCGTGGCGAGGTTGCCGTTGTGCTGGCCGGAGCCGTGGGTGGCGGTGGCGCAGGCCCCGGCGACGGAGATGTGTGGCAGCGAGGCCAGATTGTGCAGCGCGTAGCCGTGGGCGTGCAGATGCGCGGCGAGTTCGCCGTAGCGGATGCCGCCGCCGGCGGTCACTGTCGACGACGCGGCGTCGATGGTCACCTCGGTCGGCAGGTTGGCCAGGCTGACCAGGTCGCCGTCGGTGTCGGCGAGCCGGTTGAACGAGTGCCCGGTGCCGAGCACCCGCAGCCGGTCCGCCCCGGCCACGATCCGCCGCAGTTCCTCGACGCTGCCCGGACGGTGGATCTGGCGCGCGGCGAAGGTGACATTGCCCGCCCAGTTGGTGACCGCTGCGGTCATCGGCCCGCACCCCTCTCCCCGACCCCGCTCACCGTACCCTGGATGCGATCCGTCCTCGGGGCGGTCCGGTCGGTGGACCGGTGACCACGACGGTCGAGCACGGAGGTGGCGTCATGCGCGTGGCGGTGTTCAGCACGAAACCGTACGACACGCGGTTCCTGACCGAGGCGAACGCGGCGGCCGGGCACGACCTGGTGTTCCTGGAGCCGAGGTTGTCCCCGGAGACCGCGCCGTTGGCCGCCGCTGCCGACGCGGTCTGTGCCTTCGTCAACGACGACCTCAGCGCGCCGGTGCTGGAAACGCTGGCGCACGGCGGGGTCCGGCTGATCGCGCTGCGCTCGGCCGGGTTCAACCACGTCGATCTGGCGACCGCGCGGCGGCTCGGGCTCACCGTCACCCGGGTGCCGGGCTATTCGCCGTACGCGGTCGCGGAGCACTGCGCCGGGCTGGTCCTGGCCCTCAACCGCAAGATCCACCGGGCGTACAACCGGGTACGGGAGCACAACTTCGCCCTCAACGGGCTGCTCGGCTTCGACCTGCACGGGCGGACCGTCGGCGTGGTCGGCACCGGCAAGATCGGCGTACGGTTCATCCGGATCATGGCGGGTTTCGGCTGCCGGGTGATCGCCGCCGACCCGTACCCGGCGGACGAGGCGGTCGCCGCCGGGGCCAGCTACGTACCGTTGCCGACCCTGCTCGCCGAGTCGGACATCATCACCCTGCACTGTCCACTCACACCCGAGACACATCACCTGATCGACGAGGAACGGATCGCGCAGATGCGCGACGGCGTGATGCTGATCAACACCAGCCGGGGCGCGCTGGTGGACACCGCCGCCGTCATCCGGGGGCTCAAGAGCGGCAAGATCGGCTACCTGGGGCTGGACGTGTACGAGGAGGAAGCCGATCTGTTCTTCGAGGACCTGTCCGACCAGATGCTGCGCGACGACCTGTTCTCCCGGCTGGTGACCTTCCCGAACGTGCTGATCACCGGCCATCAGGCGTTCTTCACCGAGGAGGCGCTGCACAACATCGCCGCGACCACTGTCGCCAGCCTCACCGCCTTCGAGCGGGAGGGTTCCGCCGCCCGGATCGCACCCGACGCGCTGGTGCACTGAGCCGGGGCCGCCGTGCCGTCCACTGCGCTGATTCCTACCTACGGTTGCGCCATCACCCGGGTCGCTTGCTGACTTGCCTGGTTGTTCGTCCGATATGCCCGTCCGCACGTACCGGGCGGCGGTGGTGTCGGCAGTCGCGGGGAGTCATCGTGTCCGTAGAGGAAGAACCGCCGGACGGTCCGGTCGCCAGGCGCGCCAGCGCGTACACCGGTGACCGGGCACACGCCTTGCGGACGTTGTTCCCCGCCGCCACCGCACGCCGGGCGAGACAGGCGCCAGCTCAGCCAGCGGCGCACCAGCCCGTGCCGAAGCCGGCGCAGCCGACGCCGAAGCAGCCAGCGGCAGCGCAGCCGGGCGCGGTGGCGGACACCGGGACGGACCGACCCGGCGGACGCCGACGGCTGCTGCTGCTGTGCTCCGCAGGGGCACTGGTCGCCGTGACGGCGGCCCTGCTGTGGTGGATTCCCCGCGACGACCCGCCCGCCGACGCACCACCGCCGGACCCGCTATCTGCGGTCGCACCGCAGGTCTCTGCTGCGGCCGTCACCCCGCCCGGCTCCACCGGACCGACGGCACCAACGGCGGAGGCGACACCGGTGCCGCCGTCACCCGGTCCGACGGTGTCGACACCACCGGACCGGTCGGCCACGCCGGCCGCCGTACCGCCGCCGTCCGTACCACCGTCCGCGCCGACCGATCCCACGCCTCGGGCCGGACGCCCCAACCCGGACGGGCGCAACCTGGCGCTGCGACGTCCCGTCTCACCGTCCAGCGCGGAGGCTCCACATTTCGGGGCCTCCGCCGCCGTCGACGGCGACCTCGGCAGCCGGTGGAGCAGCGCGTTCCGCGACCCGCAGTGGATTGCGGTGGACCTCGGCGCGCTGTGGCGGATCCGCAGCGTCACGCTGCACTGGGAACACGCGTACGCCGTCGCCTACCGGGTGGAGACCTCGGCCGACGGCCGACACTGGTCGA
Source organism: Solwaraspora sp. WMMA2056 (assembly GCF_030345095.1). Taxonomy (NCBI): domain Bacteria; kingdom Bacillati; phylum Actinomycetota; class Actinomycetes; order Micromonosporales; family Micromonosporaceae; genus Solwaraspora; species Solwaraspora sp. WMMA2056. Next base: position 3,107,399 of record NZ_CP128360.1, on the reverse strand, counting down.
CCGGGTACGCGACCCGCACCGGCACCGGCACCGTCCATCTCGAACTGTCCGGGACCGACGCCCGCTACGTGCGGATGTCCGGCACGACACGCAACGGCCAGTACGGCTACTCCTTGCTGGAGTTCGAGGTGCGCTGACGCCGTCACCGCCGGTCAGCTGCCGCCGCCGGCCAGCGGCGGAACACCCAGCTGCGCAGCAGCAGGAAGCGCGCCACGGTGGCGGCGAGATTCGCCGCCACCAGCACCGCCACCTCGACGGCGCGACCGGCGGCTGGCACGGCGGCGTCGAGCAACGCCAGTGAGCCGCTGGTCAGCGCCAGCCCGACGGCGAACACCGCCAGGCCCTGCAGGTGGTGCCGGCCGACGCTGCCCCGTCCGCTGACGCCGAAGGTGAACCGGCGGTTCGCGGCCGTGTTGCCGACCGCAGTGATCAGCAGAGCCAGCAGGTTCGCCGACTGCGCCGGCAGACCGGCCCGCAACAGAGCGAAGATCACGACGTACGCCAGGGTGCTCGCCGCCCCGACCCCGGCGAACCGGATCAGCTGGCCGGTGAGCCCCTCACCGGCCGGCCGGCCCAGTTCGCGGCGGACCTCGGCCAGCGGCAGGGACCCGGTGGCCAGGTCCCGTCCCACCCGCGCCATCCCCTTGAGGTCCGCGATCGCGGTCGAGACGATGTCGACCCGGCTGTCCGGGTCGTCGACCCAGTCCACCGGGACCTCGTGGATGCGCAGTCCGGCGCGTTCGGCCAGGACCAGCAGTTCGGTGTCGAAGAACCAGCCGGTGTCGCGGACCAACGGCAGCAACCGGTCGGCAACGTCCTTGCGGATCGCCTTGAACCCGCACTGCGCGTCGGAGAACCGGGCGGCGAGGGCTCCGCGCAGCAGCAGGTTGTAGCCCCGGGAGATGATCTCCCGCTTCGCTCCCCGGACCACCCGGGAGCTGCGGGACAGTCGGCTGCCGATGGCCAGGTCCGAATGGCCGGAGATCAACGGCGCGACCAACGGCAGCAGTGCGGCGAGGTCGGTGGACAGGTCGACGTCCATGTAGGCGAGCACCGGAGCGGGCGAGGCGGACCAGACGGCGGCGAGGGCCCGGCCCCGGCCCTTCTGCGGCAGGTGCGCCACGACGACCCGGGGCAGGTCGTCGGCGAGGGCGGCGGCGACCTGGGCGGTACGGTCGGTGCTGGCGTTGTCCGCGATGGTGATCCGGAAGGGGTAAGGGAACGTCTCGACAAGGTGCTGGTGCAGTCGACGCACGCAGGGTTCGAGGTCGCGTTCCTCGTTGTGGACCGGAATCGTGACGTCGAGCACGGGCGGCGGGTCGGTGACGGACCCTGCCTCGTCGGACCGTGGTCGTGGACCGGTCAGCGCGGCGCCGTCGGCGGGAAGCATCGTGGTGGACATGCCTCGACGGTGCGGCGACGGGCTGGGCGGGCGTTCGGACCGGCCTGTGTCCCGGCTGTGCGACTGACGACGTTCAGGTGAACGCCCTCCAGGGTGGGACGGGACGGTTGAGCAGGTGGACGGCACGACGCCGCCCCGGCGGTCGCGGCTGCTGTGCCGTGACCGCCGGGGCGGCGTCGCCGGTGTCGTTCAGTCGGTCGCCGGTGCCGCTGCGCCGGCGGTGAGGTCGTACACGGTCACGCCACCGATCTCGGTCGCGGTGAAGGTCTGCGTCACCCAGGTCGCGATCTGGTCGGCGGTGTCGCTGCCCGAGTCGCTACGCGGCAGCGATCCGGCGATGAAGTAGTGGATCGCACCGTCGGCGACGTACTGCTGGAACTCGGCAAGGGTCGGTGACGGGTCGCTGCCATTGAACCCGCCGAGCGCCATCACCGGCTCCTCGGTGGCCAACTGGTAGCCGGCGGCGTTGTTGGCACCGACCGCTGCGGCGACCCAGGTGTACGCGTCGGCGTCGGTACGCAGCGCGGCCACGAGCTCCTCGGGGGCACTGGCGGCGTTCAGCAGTCCGCCCATTCCCCCGCCCGGTCCGGCCGTACCGCCGGTCGGGCCGCCCATCGCACCGCCGGTCGGGCCGCCCATGGTGCCGTCCGGCTGGCCACCAGCGGGGCCGCCGTCGGCGCCGCCGTCCCGGCCGGTGCCGTCGGGGGCACCGGCCCCGTCGGGTCCGCCCGCGCCGTCGGGCCCGCCGGCCCCGTCACGACCGCCGGCCCCACCCGGCCGGCCCATCCCGCCCGGCCCGGCCATCCCACTGGTGACGGCCGGACCCGCGCTGGGAATCGCTCCCGTGTGGGCGGTGGCGGCGGTCTGCACCGCGTACCCGGTCGGGCCGGCCAGCACCGCGATCAGCGCCGCACCGGCCGCGACCAGCCCGAACCGACCCGCCGACCGGCCTGCCAGCAGCAGTGCCACCACCGCGCCGGCGCCGAGCACCGCGACCGCGACGCGCAGCCAGGGCTGCCAGTCGGCGCTGCGGCTCAGCAGCGTCCATGACCAGGCGGTGCTGACCGCCACCGTGGCGGCGAGCAGCATTCTGATCCACAGCCGGTGGCGGCGCCGCCACAGGGTCGCCGCACCCATGCCGACCAGCGCGCCGACCGCCGGCGCGAGGGCCACCGTGTAGTACGCGTGGTAGATGCCAGCCATCAGGCTGAACACCAGACCGGTGGTGAGCAGCCACCCTCCCCAGAGGAGGAATCCGGCCCGTACCCGATCGGTGCGTGGGGCCCGCGCGCGCAGCACGAGCCCGGCGGCCAGCAGGATCAGCGCCGCCGGCAGCAGCCAGGCGATCTGTCCGCCGTTGTCGGCGTCGAACAGCCGGGCGAGGCCGGTCTGCCCCCAGCCGCCGCCACCACCGACCGAGCCGACCTGCTCCCCGGTGATCCGGCCGAGTCCGTTGTAGCCGAGGGTCAGTTCCAGGATGCTGTCGGACTGGGATCCGCCGATGTACGGGCGGTACCGCGCCGGGACGAGTTCGACGATCGCGATCCACCAGCCGGCGGCACCGACGATGGCGAGGCCGCCGAGCAGCAGGTGCAGGATTCGGCGACGGACCGGGGCCGGCGCGGCGATCAGGTACACCAGCGCGAAGGCCGGTACGACCAGCAGTGCCTGCAGCATCTTGGTGAGGAAGGCGAACCCGATCGCGGTGCCGGCCAGCAGCATCCATCGGGCGCTGGCGGTCTCCACCGCCCGGACGGTGGCGTACGCGGCGGCGACCAGCAGCAGCACGAGCAGCGCGTCCGGGTTGTTGAACCGGAACATCAGGACGGCGACCGGGGTGACGGCCAGCACGAGGCCGGCGATCAGGCCGGCGGCCGGCCCGTACCAGCGCCGGACGGTGGCGTACAGCAGACCGACCGCGGCGACGCCGGCCAGCGCCTGCGGCAGCAGGATCGACCACGAGCTGAGCCCGAACAGGCGTACCGACGATGCCATCAGCCACAGCGACGCCGGCGGCTTGTCGACGGTGATCGAGTTGGCGGCGTCGGAGGAGCCGAAGAAGAACGCCACCCAGCTCTGCGACCCGGCCTGGGCCGCCGCCGAGTAGTAGGCGTTGGCCCAGCCGGAGGCGTCCAGCCCGGTCAGGTAGAGGGCGGCGGTGGCCAGCAGCAGGGCACCCAGCGCGGGTCGGGCCCAGCGCGGCTCGCCCGGCGGGCCGTGGACCAGGCGTCGCCACCGGGTGGCCGGCTGATCGACGGTCGGCTGATCAGCGTACGGCCCTCCCGGCCCGGTGCCGGGTTGCGGACCAGGCGGTCCGTCCTGGCTCGGCGGTCCTGCCGGTACGGGAGCAGACAGTGTCGAGGTCATGCGTGAAGGTTCGGTCGGTCAGCTCGCCGGGCCGTGTGCGACGGCTGTGCGACGGCTGTGAACCTGCGGGCTCGTCCGCGACGAACTGGCATCTGATTTCAGTTCATATCGTTTGAATTACTGCAATGTTACGAAGAGTCGCCGCGCCGACCCTTGACACTGTCGCCGAGCAGTCCCTATGGTCAGTTGAGTTGTACATGGTTGTCCATGAACAAGAGGCCAGGATGAAGATAGCAGTAGTCGGGAGCTACGGTGCCGGACTCACCATGCGGGTGCCCCGGGTGCCGGTCGCCGGAGAGACCCTCACCGGCGGTGACTTCAGTTCCGGGCATGGCGGCAAGGGCTCCAACCAGGCGGTCGCCGCCGCTCGGCTCGGGGCACAGGTCAGCCTGCTGAGCGCGGTCGGACCCGACCAGTTCGGCACCGCCGCCCGACAGATGTGGGCCGAGGAAGGTGTGGACGCCACGGGGGTGCGCACCGCCGACGCCGCGACGATGGTCGGCGTCATCCTGGTCGACACCCACGGCGAGAACCGGATCGTCATCGCCCCCGGCGCCCTCGACCAGCTCACCACGGCCGACGTGGACCGGTTCGCCGACCGGATCACCGACGCCGACACCGTCGTCGTGTCACTGGAGATCCCACTGCCGGTGGCGACCGCCGCGCTGCGCCTGGCGCACGCGAACGGCGTACGAACCCTGCTCAACCCGGCACCCGCCGTCGAACTGCCGGACGAGGCCTGGGCGTGGATCGACGTGCTCACCCCGAACGCCAGCGAGGCCCAGGTGCTGACCGGCCACCAGCCGGACGGCAACGCGCACCCCGACGACCTCGTCGACCTCATCCGCACCCGGTACGCCGGTGCGCTGGTACTCACCCTCGGCGCCGCCGGTGCCGTCGTCGACCACGACGGGCGGCGCGTCGTCGTCGAACCGGTAACCGTGCCCCGGGTCGTCGACACCACCGGCGCCGGCGACGCCTTCACCGGCGCGCTCGCCGTCGGCCTGGCCCGCGGCGACACCCTCACCGACGCGGCCCGGTACGCCGCCGCCGCCGGCGCCCACGCCGTCGGCATCGCCGAGGTCGTCCCCGCACTCGCCTACCCCGACGACGTCGCGGCCCTGCTCAGGAGACGAGACCGATGACCCAGACGACCACCCCGGCGCCCCCGGTCGCCGTACCGGCCGCCCCACCCGCCAACCGGTCACCGCTGCGCCGATTCCTGCACGCCCGCGAGGCGAGCACCTTCGGCGCGTTGATCGTCCTGTTCGCCCTCGGTGCGTTCCTGGCACCCGGGTTCCTCGGCACCAACAACTTCCTCACCGTCGGCCAGCAGATCGCCCAGATCGGCATCATGGCCGTCGGCGTCACCTTCGTCATCATCAACGCCGAGATCGACCTGTCGGTCGGCTCGATCTACGGGCTCGGCGCCATCGTCTGCGGACTGCTGATGACCTCGGACGTCGCCTGGCCACTGGCCGCCCTCGGCGGGGTAGCCGCCGGCGCGCTCGCCGGCCTGCTCAACGGCCTGATGACCGTCGGTTTCGGCATCCCGTCGTTCATCGTCACCCTGGGCACCCTGAGCGTCTACCGTGGTGTCACGCTGCTGCTCAGCGGCGGCGCACCGATCTCCCTGTCCGCCCGGGAACCAGGCGTAGCCGAGTTCAACCTGCTCGGCCAGGGACGACTGTTCGGGCTGCTGCCGATGCAGCTGGTCATCTTCGCGACGGTCGCCGTCGTCTTCGCCATCGTGCTGTCGCGCTCCCGCTACGGCTTCAACACCTACGCGGTGGGTGGCAGCGCCGAAGCCGCCCGGCTCTGCGGCATCCGCACCGGCCGGGTCAAGGTCGCCGCTTTCACCATCTCCGGCACCCTGGCCGCCCTCGCCGGCGTACTCGGACTGTCGTTCCTGTCGTACGTGCAGGGCGTCACCGGCACCGGGATGGAGCTGACGGCGATCTCTGCGGTGATCATCGGCGGTGCCGCGCTGTTCGGCGGATCCGGCACCATGCTCGGCACCGTCATCGGCGTCGCCTTCATCGGTGTCCTGCAGAACATCCTCAACCTGCGCGGCATCTCGTCGTTCTGGCAGACCGTGGCCACCGGCGCGGTCATCATCCTCGCCGTCGCGGCCGACACCTGGCTGCGCAAGCGATCCGGTCGACGCTGACCCCGGTCCAGCTCACCACCCATCCACCCCGACACACCAGCAAGGAGCCTTCGACATGCGGTTCTCCCTCCGGCGACGCACCGCCTTCGCCGCCGTACTCGGCGCGAGCCTGCTCGCCGCCACCGCCTGCGGTGCGGTCACCCCGGCCACCGACTCCGACTCCGCCTCCGGCGACGGCGGCTTCCAACTCGCCGACTACATCCAGGAGGCGGTCGACAACGGCGACCAGCTGAAGATCCGGCTCAGCTACCACGACCCCTCGCTGGCGTTCGCCGTACCGATCCGCGAGGGCATGCAGCGGGCCGCCGCCGAACTCGGCGTCGAGGCCGAAATGATCGGACCCGCCGGAGGCAGTGCCGCCGACCAGGTCGCCGAGCTGCAGACGCTGATCAACCAGCGGCAGATCCACGGCCTGGCCGTCTCCTCGGCCAGCAACGACGCCCTGATGCCGGTCATCGCTCAGGCCTACGACGCGGGCATCCCGATCATCTCGTTCAACACGAACAACCCCGACTCGCAGCAGATGGGCTTCGTCGGACAGGACCTGGTCGCCTCCGGCGCCGCGCTGGCCGAGGAGCTGCTCGGCGTCCTCGACGGCCAGACCGGCAAGGTCGTCGTCGTCTCCGTCGACGCCGGTGCCGGCTGGTCCAACGACCGCTTCTCCGGCTTCCAGTCGGCCCTGGAGGCATCCGGGTTGGACATCGTCGGACCGGTGAACACCGGCAACGAGCCGAGCGCGGCGTACAACACGATCGAATCGACGATGGCGGCACAGAACGACGCGATCGCGCTGGTCTCCCTCGACTGCTGCAGCTTCACCGCCGGTGCGACCTGGCTCCAGCAGTCCGGTAACGCCGGAAAGATCCACTCGGTCGGCTTCGACGTCCAGCCGCAGACCGTCGAGTACCTCAAGGCCGGTGTGGTCGACCTGACCATCAGCCAGGCCCCGGCCGAGCAGGGCTACCAGGCCGTCAAGCTGCTCACCGACTTCCTCAGCGACGGCACCGCGATCAGCGACGTGGACACCGGCGTCCTGGTCGTCACCCCAGACAACGTCGACGACGTACCCGTGGAGGGCTGAGCCGATATGACCAGCCCGGCCACGATCAGCACCCCGACGGCCACCGCCGTCGCGGTGACCGGTCTGTCGAAGCACTTCGGACCAGTCCGTGCGCTGCACGACGTGACGATGGACGTCGCCGCCGGAAGCCTCACCGCCGTCATGGGCGAGAACGGTGCCGGCAAGTCGACGCTCATGAAGATCCTGGCCGGGCTGGACTCCCCCACCAGCGGGACCGTGCAGGTCGCTGACGAGCAGGTCACCCGGTTCGACCCGGCCAATCTGCTCAGTCGGCACCGGGTGGCCCTGGTGCCGCAGGAACTGGCCCTGGCCACCGACCGGACCGTCGCCGAGAACATCCTGCTCGGCGCGGAACCCGGCTCCCGCGTGTTCCCGAACCGGCGCCGCATGGACGACCGGGCCGCCGCGCTGCTCGACCGGCTCGGCGTACGGCTGGATCCCCGCCGTCGCGTCGGCGACCTCGACGCGGCCACCGGGCAACTAGTGGTCATCGCCAGGTCGTTGGCCCGCGACGCCCGCCTGGTGATCCTCGACGAGCCGACGTCGATCCTGTCGCCGGCCGAGTCCGATCGGCTGTTCCGGGTGATCCGCCAGCTGCGCGACGACGGCGTCACCATGCTGTACGTCTCACACCGGATGCCCGAGGTGTTCGCCCTGTCGCAGCACATCCACGTGCTGCGCGACGGTCGGCACGTCGGGCACTGGCCGACCGCCGACGTGACCCCCGACCAGGTGGTGGCGGCGATGGTCGGCCGGGAACTCGCCGGCGAACTCGACCGCGGCGGCGGACACGCCGCCCCGGCCGGCACCACCCCCCGGCTGCGGATGCGCGGCGTCACCGGCACGGGATTCACCGACGTCGACCTCGACGTCGCGCCCGGCGAGGTCGTCGGCATCGCCGGGCTACCCGACAGTGGACGGGTCGAGCTGCTGCGGGGCATCTTCGGCGCCGACCCGGTCAGCGGTGGTGACCTGCAGCTCGACGGCACGTCGTTCACCGCGCGTACCCCCCGCGACGCGATCCGCGCCCGGGTGGCGTACCTGCCCGGCGAACGTCGCCACCAGGGCGTCCTGCCGACGATGAGCGTCGCCGACAACATCAACATCCTGACCCTCGGTCGCCGGCAACGGTTCGGTCTGCTGCCCCGGCGTGCTCTGCGGCGCGACGCCGACACCCGGGTCCGCCAACTGCGGGTCAAGACCGCCGACTCCGCGCAGGGCATCACGCAGCTGTCCGGCGGCAACCAGCAGAAGGCGCTGCTCGCCCGCTGGCTGGCCATCGAGCCGCGGCTGATGCTGCTCGACGAACCCACCCGGGGCGTCGACGTCGGCGCCAAAGCGGAGATCTACCGGCTGTTCCGCGACCTTGCCGCCGATGGGGTCGGCATCGTCGTCTCCTCGTCGGACCTGCCCGAACTGCTCACCGTCAGCGACCGGATCGCGGTGCTGGCCGCCGGCCGGCTCGTCGGGGTCCTCGACGCCGACGACGCCACCGAGGAGAGGGTCATGGCGCTGGCCACCGGCGCCCACACCATGCCGGAGGGCACCCACATCATGAAGGAGAAGGCATGAAACGTCGAGGCATCCTCAACGCCGAACTGTCCGGGGCGCTCGCCACGCTCGGCCACACCGACCTGCTGCTGGTCGTCGACGCCGGGTTCCCGGTCCCCCGTACGGCGCACCGCGTCGACCTGGCCATCGCCGAGGACCTGCCCCGGCTGACCACGGTGCTCGACCTGATCGCCGACGAGCTCATCGTCGAAGGCGTGGTGTACGCCGAGGACGTCGCCACCCACAACGCCCCGCTGGCGGACTGGCTGGCCCGGCGCTTCCCCGGCGTACCGACGACCACCCGGGCCCACGCCGACGTCCTCGGCGAACTCGCCCAGCAGGCGAAGGTGATCGTACGGACCGGCGCGTTCAACCCGTGGGGCAACGTCGGCCTGGTCTGCGGGGTCGACGTACCCCGCTGGTTCGACGAGCCCGGTGTCGTCGTCCCCGACTACTACCGGGACCGGATGTAGCCGGTCCGTCCGCCGCGCAGGCGTACCGCACCGCCGGCCAGTCGCACTCCGCCACCTGCCGCACCGCCGCCAGCCGCACCAGATGAACCTTGGAGAGATCGTGATTCCTGCACCCCGCGCCGACATCGGGACGACCCCCGCAGCGTTGGCGCCCTACATCCAGCACACCCTGATCGAGGTCGGCACCACCCACGACCAGATCGTCGCCCACGCCGAGGAGACCGTCCGGTACGGCTTCAGCGCGGCGATGGTGGCCGGCTCGTGGGTCGCCGAAACCGCCGAGGTGCTGCGCGGCACCGGCGTCGAGGTCGCCTCGGCGTTGGACTTCCCCACCGTCGGCGTCACCACCAGCGCAGGCAAGGCCGCCGAGGCGGAGAGCCTGGTCCGGGCCGGTGCCCAGCAGATCGACATCGGCGTGCAGATCGGCTGGCTGAAGAGCGGCCGGTACGACGCGTTCCGCGACGACATCGCCGGGGTGGTCCGCGCGGCCGGGGTACCCGTCAAGGTGATGCTGGAACTGCCGCTGCTCACCCCGCAGGAACGCGACATCGCGGTCGAACTCTCCATCGAGGCGGGCGCGGCCTACCTGAAGAACGCCAGCAGCGGAGCTGTCGAGGTCGCCAACCCCGACAGCGTCGCCTACCTGGTGGCCCGGGCCCCGCAGGGCGTACTGGTCAAGGCGTCCGGCGGGATCAAGTCCTACCCTCAGGCCGTGGCGCTGCTCGACGCCGGGGCGGTGCTGTTGGGCACCAGCGCCGGGGTGGCTATCGTCACTGACCAGACCACCGCCGCGACGACCAGTTACTGACCCGCCGATCCTCTGTCCTGTGCGGACACCTGACCGGTGTCCGCACAGGATGGCATCATGACGATGAGGCGCCATGTCCGACCAGTTCAGCACCGCCGCACCGGCGGAGCGGCTCGACCGCGACGCCCCGGCACCGCTGCACGCCCAGGTGTCGGAGCAGATCCGCGCCCGGATCGTGTCCGGCGAGTGGCCGCCGCACTACCGGCTGCGCAGCGAACCGGAGCTGGCCGTCGACCTCGGCATCTCCCGTGGCACCCTGCGCCGTGCCCTCGCCACGCTGATCCGCGACGGGCTGCTGGTGCAGGTACGGGGGCGCGGCACCTACGTCACCTCCACCGCGATCGAACCGTCGATCGCGCAGAAACTCACCACCCTGTCCGAGGACTTCGCCCGGCAGGGGGTCACCGTCTCCACCCAGGTCCGCTCGCACCAGGTGATGGCCGCTCCGTCGCCGGTCGCCGCACTGCTCGACCTGCGCCCCGGGCAGTCGGTGCTGCGGCTGGAACGGCTCCGGGCCAGCACTGACGGGCCGGTCGCCTGGCTGGTCAACTACGTACGACTCGATCTGGCACCCGGCATCGAACACGCCGATCTCGCCGACCAGTCGCTGTTCGGGCTACTGGAGAACGAGTACCGGTTGAAGATCAGCACTGGTCGGCGTACCTTCACGGCGACCGCCGCGGCCGGTGACGTCGCCGTTGCGCTCGGCGTACCCGACGGGTTTCCGCTGCTCTACCTGGAGCAGATCACCTACCTTGACGACGGACGGCCGATCGAGTACTCCGACGTCTGGATTCACAGCGAACGGATGCGGGTCACCTCACTGCTGTCCCGGCGCTGACCCCGGAAATGTTTCGCGCCCACCGGCGGCCGGTTCCCCGGATCCGCCCATCCACGCCGGTTATCTGGCTCCCGCAGCGGAGACTCTAGTTCCTGTCCGACGGATGCTCCGCCCACCGCCACCGGCAACGCGGCCGGGACGCCGATGGGACGCCGAGCGCACCGAGAGTCAGGAGTGACGCCATGGGATACCTCACCATGTCCGACGGCACCCAGCTCTACTACAAGGACTGGGGCTCCGGCCCGGCAGTCGTCTTCTCCCACGGGTGGCCGCTGAACGCCGACGCCTGGGACGGACAGCTGCTTTTCCTCGCCCAACAGGGGTTCCGGGTCGTCGCCCACGACCGGCGCGGCCACGGCCGGTCCAGCCAGTCGCCGGACGGCAACGAGATGAACACGTACGCCGACGACCTGGCCACCCTCATCGAGGCACTCAGCATCACCGACGCGACCCTGGTGGGCCACTCCACCGGCGGCGGTGAGGTCGCGCGCTACATCGGCCGCTACGGAACCGACCGGGTCTCCAAGGCCGTGCTGATCTCCGCCGTACCGCCGATCATGGTGCAGACGCCGGACAACCCCGACGGGCTGCCGCTGGCGGTGTTCGACGAGATGCGGGCCACGCTGGCCGCCGACCGTTCGCAGTTCTACCAGGACCTGGCGTTGAAGTTCTTCGGCGCCAACCGGCCCGGGGCGACGGTCTCCAAGGGCGTGCTGGACCAGTTCTGGGCCTGGAGCATGCAGGCCGGCCTGTGGAACGTGTACCAGTGCGTCTCGGCCTTCTCGGAAACGGACTTCCGTGACGATCTGGCCGCCTTCGACATTCCCACACTGGTCATCCAGGGCGACGACGACCAGATCGTGCCGATCCGCAACGCGTCGATGAAGACCGCACAGATGGTGCCGGGTGCGCAGGAGGCGTACTACCCGGGTGCCCCGCACGGCATCACCGCCACCCATCAGGACCAGGTCAACCAGGATCTGCTCACCTTCCTGAAGAGCTGACCCGGGGTGGCGCGCCGGGGACGAACGATCGGCTCCGGCAGGTACGGGTGGTCCGTCGGCGACGGACCACCCGTACTCCGTCATTCGCCGCGTCCGCGGCGCGCCAGTCGCGCCCGCGGACGCTACCGATGCGGGTACGCCCGACAGCGCGGGCACCGGATAGGATTCACCCCGCCGGGGCGGTAGCTCAGCCGGTCAGAGCAGGGGACTCATAATCCCTCGGTCGCGGGTTCGAGCCCCGCCCGCCCCACCTCACGCGATACCCAACGGGGGTAGGGGTCGCAGAGATGCAGGCCACGGCCGCTGTCGTGGCCGCCCTGTCGTACGGCGACCGGGCTCCGCGCCGGGGATTCGTGGGTCAGCCCTGGCCGGGCTCGCTACGGGTAGCCCTGCATCCTTGTCAGGGCGGTCCGGAGCGTCCTCAGCTCAAGGCTGTGTGCTGGGTTCAGCTCGACCAGAGACTGGCGATCGGGACGGCGAGGATCCGTTCGCTCAGCGCGAAGACCCGAGGGCCGGTGTGAACGAGAAGCCCCATGGTGAGCCTTGCGCCGAGCCGGTCGCGTAGCCACTCCAGGTGGCGGGCGTCTGCGTGGGAGGGGGCCGCCGACGCCTTGATCTCGATCGCGATGACCTGGCCGTCGCGTGCCTCGATGAGCAGGTCGATCTCGTGGCGGCCGTTGGCGTCGCGTAGGTGGTACATGTCGGCGCCGACGACGCTGATGGCGCACTCGGCCCGTAGCTGCGCGGCTACCAGGGTGTCCAGGATCCGGCCCAGCAGGTCATTGTCGCGAAGAGTGCGGCGGTGATCGACCCGTAGGAGCGGGCCGAGCAGTCCCGGGTCGATGAGGTAACGCTTGGGCAGGCGTACTGCACGGTCCATGAAGTTGCCGGCCCAGGCCGGTACTCGTTGAGTGATCATCAGACTGTCGAGCAGGTTGTCGTAGTTGACGGCGGTGTTCCGGTCGATGCCGGCCGCGTCGTAGAGCAGCTTGTGAGTCGGAACGCCACCGGTATTGGCGGCGATGACGTGCAGGTATCTCCGCATGCGACCGGGATCGCGCGCTACGCCGAGCGCGGGTGCTTCCCGGGTGACGAGGTGGTCGACGTAGCCGGTCAGCCATCGGTCTCGCGCGCGATCGCCTGACACCCGCAACGCCTCGGGCCAGCCGCTCGTCAGCGCTTCGTCCACGTAGTCGTGCAGGTCCCAGTGGGAGGTCGGGTTGCCGAGGGCGTCGGCACCGTCGCCCAGGATCCGGTCGACCAGCGATGTCGAGGCCGGATCGCCATGGCGTTCCCGGCCAACGAGTGGATACATCGTCAGGCGGACGATCCGGCCGGTAGCAGGCCAGCCCGACGTCGTGAGGTCGGCTTGCGATGAGCCGGTCAGTACGAATCGTCCCGGCCTGGGATCGTCGTCCACGGCCCGCTTGACTGCGCCGAGAACTTGCGGCACCAACTGCCACTCATCGATCAGAATCGGCTCGTCAAGTCCGCGAATTGCGGCGTCGGGGTCGGCTGCCACCACGGCAGCCTGCGCGGGAACATCCAGGCGCAGGACCGAGGCCGTGTGACGTCGGGTCGTGGTCGTCTTGCCGCAAGCGCGCGGACCGACGACGAGGGCGGCGGGGTGTGAGGCCACGACCTCGCGAAGCTCCGAGTCGAGAAGGCGGGGTACGTAGGCGCTCATCGAGAGTTCCAATCCAGATCTAGCACAGCTGGAAATCATAAAATAGCACGCTGCCTGGACATGATTTAGCCCAGCATCGGATCATGATCTGGCACGTCCAGTCCGGGCCGCGTCATCAACGCGTGGGCGACCACTTGCCCCCTCGAAATGGAACGCAGGCCACGGCCGATGTCGTGGCCCGCGTACCGTACGGCGCCGAGCTCCGCACCAGCGCAGTGGATTCGCAGGTCGGTCCTGGCCGGGGCTTGCTACGGGCAGTCCCGCTTCCTTGGCGCATCGAGCAGCCGCCGGTCGTAGGTGACGAAGGCGGTGAGTGCCGTGCCGGACTCGTTGGTCAGCACTTGGGCGGTGGCCAGGTGGATGGCGTCGAGGCTGCGGAGCGTCGGCTCGGCGAACGCGGCTGCGGTCGCACGGGACACCGGCTAGACCGCGCTCCGCACCGCCCGTTGCCGAGGCGAGGTCGTCGGGGTGATCACCTTGACGTCGTTCGCGGCGAGCGCGTCACGCAGCTCGGCGGGGGGTGCGCTGTCGGTGATCAGGTAGTCCGCACTGCCCAGCTCGCAAACCTGGGCGAACAGCCGGCGGCCGAACTTGGAGGAGTCGGCGAGAATCGCCACCCGCCCCGCCCGTGAGATCATCTCCTGCATCATCGCGGCCTCGGCGAGGTTGCTCGTCGTGAAGCCGGCATCCGCGTCCACCGCCCCGACACCGATCAGCGCCAGGTCGCACCTGATGTCCAGTTCGGCGCCGCCGTTGGCCCGGAAGCTCACCGGCCCGATGGTGGCGAGCGTGAGGGTGCGCACCGCGCCACCGAAGACGTAGATGTCGCGGATCGCGGTGGGGCGGTGGCCGGCGAGGGCAGCGTCGCCGGTGAGTGGGACGACCTGCCGGTACGGCAGGGAGACACCCTGCTGGTTCCGTACGCCGCCGGACCGCTTCGGCTGGACGGTACGGTCGAGGTGATCCGTCTGACACCGCCCGAGCGCTGACAGATCCGCCCGGCCCCGCCACCCGCCGAGTTCCCCGCGCCGGAGACGGCATCTGCCGGTCCGCACGTCACGTCCGGCGTCGTTCTTGAGACAGCTGTCTCAGGGTCACCCATACACGTGACGGATCAGGCGTCGACAGGGTCAAATGTCTGGACCGCCAGCGCGTCGGCCCGACCGACGCCGCACCACGGTGCCGCCGGCGTCGGCCGGACCCAGCGCGACCAGGGAGACGACATGCCGCCGATCGGAAACGACCGGCCGGTGCCGATCGGCAACCGCCTCCGGGTGCGACCGGACGCCCGTCGTCGGGACGCCGGCTGGCTGGCCGCAGCCGCAGACGTCGAACAGCACCGGATCGAGGGGCGCTGCCCGGCGTGCGACCCCGACGGCTGCGAGGTGCTCACCGCCGCCGAACTGATCGTCGCGACGGCTGCCGACTCGACGGCACTTCCCCATCACTGAATCCGTCACATTCCGCAATCTCTGATTGACGATTCGCAGTCGATTTCGGTTTACTTTTTCAGCCGGCCTCGACAAGTCTGCGACGGCCGTCTCACGATCGACGTTGTCCCTGGTCAAGGTCCCACAAGCACGGATAACGTCGAATTCACCTGAGGGCGCTCAGGATTTCCACCACCCCGGGGGCCACCTTTCGGCAGCGCCGAAAAGACAACGGCACAGGTTCCCTGACCGCTGCGGCCCATTCGCCGGCCTGCGGCCGATCCGCCGACCTGTGAGCAATTCGCCGACCTGTGGCCAACGGCATGAACGACCCACCAATGAGGAGGACAGGTGTATCCGTCGTCGGCCACGCCCCGCCCGATTCCATCACGAACAGCCCGGAGGTCCGCCGGTGACACAGCCCGGCCGGACCGCGCTCGGCGCCGGATCCGTGCCCTGCTGGTCACCGCCGCAGCCGGAGCACTCGCGGTGGCCGGACTCACCGCGATCCCCAACGCCAGCGCTGCGGACAATCCCTTCGAGCGGGGTCCGGCCCCCAGCGCGGCCAGCATCGCCGCAGTCCGGGGTCCGTTCGCCACCTCCCAGGCCACCGTGTCGTCGCGCAGCGCCGACGGCTTCGGCGGCGGCACGATCTACTTCCCCACCAGCACCAGCAGCGGCACCTTCGGTGCCGTGGCGATCGCTCCCGGATTCACGGCCAGCCGTTCCAGCATGGCGTGGCTCGGACCGAGGCTCGCCTCGCAGGGTTTCGTCGTCTTCAACATCGACACGATCACCCGGTCCGACCAGCCCGCGAGCCGGGGCCGGCAACTCCTGGCGGCACTGGACTTCCTGGTGCAGCGCAGCACCGTCCGCGACCGGGTGGACCCGGACAGGCTGGCTGTGATCGGCCACTCCATGGGCGGTGGTGGCGCGCTCGAGGCGGCCCAGGCCCGCCCGACGCTGCAAGCGGCGATCCCGATGACTCCGTGGAATCTCACCAGGAACTGGTCCGGACTCGAGGTACCCACACTGATCATCGGGGCCGAGAACGACAGCATCGCGTCAGTACGTACCCATTCGAAGCCGTTCTTCGGCAGCTTCCCGTCGGACCTCGACAAGGCGTACCTCGAATTGAACGGCGCGAGCCACTTCGCGCCGAACATCTCCAACACCACCATCGCGTCGTTCAGCATCTCGTGGCTGAAGCGCTTCGTGGACGACGACCTGCGGTACGAGCAGTTCCTGTGCCCGCCGCCACAGCCGGACCGACAGATCTCCGAATACCGGGACAGCTGCCCGCACTCGGCCTGAGCCGGCCGGCGCCGGCCGGCGGTGGCACCAGCCGGCCGGCGTCGACCCGAGTCGGCGTCGGCTGCCGTCGCGACTGCTCAGGTCACCGGGGTGAACAGTGCCCGCAGTGCCTGTTCCATCCGGCCGAGGTCGGCCGGTTGGTCGGTGAGCAGCTCGGCGTAGACCGCAGACTCCACGATGCCGATGTAGAGGTACGCCAGTGCCTGCGGATCGGCGACGACCCGGTCGAGCTCGGGCCCGAGCACCTCCCGGAAGACCTCGACCTGGGCCTGGATGAGCGCTGGTGCACGCCACCAGGTTCGGCGAAGAAGACCCGCGCCGCTGTCTCCGGCTCGGCGGTCACGAAACGCCGCAGCGGCGAGGAGTGCCGCACACCGCTGACGTAGTGCCGGGTCACCTCGACCACCCCGTCGACGCCCGGTAGCCCTCGCGCGCGGCGGGACTCCGCCAGCCGTCGACTACCGAGCTGCCACAGCACCTCGCCGATCAACTGGTCCCGGCCACCGGCCACCCGGTACAGGGTGGCCCGGCTGACGGCCAGCGCGGCGGCGAGCGCGTCCATGTCCACCGTGCCGTGTTCGAGAAAGTACTCGATGCCGCCGCAGACGACCGCTGTTTCGCTGATCACCCGGCGAGGAGCCGGGACCACCGGGGCGGCTGCCGCGCTCGTCCGGTCACCGCGAATGCCCGCTCCGGCAGCCGCCGGCACCTGGTAAGTCATCAGATACCTTCCGTGGATACCCCGGCCTTCAGGCCGGGGAGGAAACGGACTCCTGCGGAGCAGGGCAGGGAAGTCGATTCGCCGCCGAGGCGGATCGTCGTCCACCACCCGCACACCGGAACATGCGGACAGGTGTGCTAATGTGGCGTTGCCTTTCCGGTGACAACCAAGCCGGTCGGGCCTACCGCCGGGCTGGCGGAAAGTGGCGTCTGTGGAGACTGTGTAAGACCGATGGGCGGTATTCCGTCCCTTGCCGTTGATTCGGGTCGGCTGTGGTCGGCGAAGCAGAAAACTCAACCCGTGAGGGTCGAATCTCCCTGCTACAGCAGGGAGAGATGTCAACGGCCCCATGACTGGTTCACGGTCGGCAGCGGCCACAGGTTCATCGTAGTGCCGTTCGTCGCTCCCCGGCACGCTCAGGCGTGCCGGGGCCGGCAGTGCAGGGCCACGCCGGCGACCCGCCAACCGCTGGCCAGAGCACCTTGGATCGACGGGCTGTCCCGGTGGTCGCCAGCGACGAAGACACCCTCGTCGATCCGGGCTGGCTCCCGTAGTCGGCCGTGCGGGGGCAGGGCCGCCGGCAGAGCGTCCGGCACCGCGACCGTACGCAGATGGCGCCAGTCGCGGGTCGGGGTCCGGTACAGCCATTCCAGCTCCGCGCGGACCACCGGCTCGGGCACCGGGTCCGGCCCGACGACCGAGGTGGCGACCAGATGCTGCCCGGGCGGGGCGTACCCGCTCGCCGCCTGGCTGATCACCACGCTGTTGGCGACCACGCCACGGCGGTCTCCGTCGAGCAGCAGGATGGGCTCGTCCGACGGAGGCTGCGCCGTCGCATGGTAGTAGGTGGTCAGTTGACGCATCGCGACCCGACGCACCGTTGGCAGCAGACGCGTGGCGGCGGGCGGATCTGCGGCGACGATGACGTTACGGCAGCGCAACTCTCCATCGACGGTGCGGACCACACCCGGTGCGACGGCGGTGACGTCGACCCCGAGCAGAATCCGGTCGGCGGGTAACGGCGCGGCGACCGCCAGCGGCAACGCCGCCATGCCGGCGGCAGGCACCGCGATACGGCCTCGGGCGAACGAGCGGAGAATCATCGCCACCACGTGGCTGGAGGTCTCCAGGGTCGGGTCCGCGAGCACCCCGGACAGGAACGGCAGCAGCACCTCGTCCACGATGCGGGGCGACAGGCCCGCCCGCCGGAGTTCGTCAAGGGCGCTGGTCTCCGGGCGGGCGAGCAGCCGCGCCGGGTCGGTGGCGGCGTAGCGGGCGAGCAGCAGACCGAGCAGGACCCGGTCGGACAGGCTCCCCACGCCGGCGAACAGCGTCGCGGGGGCGGCGGCGGGCATCCGCAGCGGATGCGCCAGCCGGACCGTGCCCGCACCCTGGCGCACCAGCACGGCCGGGGTGAAGTACCCCAGGTCGAGCCGGTCCAGATCGACCAGGTCGATCAGCCGGGGGTACGCCGTGTTCAGCACCTGGAAGCCGCGGTCGAACCGGAACCCGTCGACGACATCGGTGGCGACCCGACCGCCGATCCGGTCGGACCGGTCGACGAGCAGAAAGTCGGCATTGGCTGAGTGCAGTCGGCGGGCGGCGGCGAGACCGGCCAGCCCGGCACCGATGACGATGAACTCCCGATCGGTGGCCATGTATGGGAGCTCCCCCGTTTGGACTCGAACCAAAAACCTGCCGGTTAACAGCCGGCTGCTCTGCCAATTGAGCTACGGGGGACTGCCAGATCGCCACGGCCCGGATCACTCCGGCCGCCTGCGACGGGACAAGAGTACAGGACATCGTCGCCCGGTGGGTGACCGGGTCGGGTCGAACCCGCCAGCGGGAGCCCACCCCGGCGGCGGCACCGATACGACCGACAGAACCGGACAAATACCGGAGATGTCTGCGCTGACGCGTGAACGGGTAGCAGGATGGGTAGACAGCACCAGACAGACGACGCAGGCACGACCGGGTCGATTCATCGACGGCCGGCACGGACCTCGAGTCCGGCACCGGCCCCGGTGAACGCCCGGGTCAGGTACGGAGGGAGCCGCCATGCGCGGAAAGCTTTGGTTCATCGGCGGGGTGGCCGTGGGTTTCGTCCTGGGCACCCGCGCCGGCCGGGAGAAGTACGACGAGCTGGTGCTCAACGCCCGCAAGGTGATGGACCACCCGACGGTGCAGGAGGCCGCCGGAGTAGCCCAGGCCCAGGCGAACCGCCTGTACGCCGAGGGCCGGGAACGGCTCAGCCACACCCGGCTGGGCGAGAAGCTCAACGGCCACGACCACACCGCCGACCCGTCCGCCCACACCGACAGCCTCAGCAGCGCCGGCGTGACCAGCGGCGCGGCGGCCAACGGCGGCACGACCGGCAGCGGCACGACCGGCGGTGTCGGCACGACGCCCCGTCCCGGCGGCGCGAACAAGGCCGCCGGCACCAGCAAGGCCACCGGTACGGGTGGCACCGGCGGCTGAGCCGGCCCGACCTCGGACGGGTCCGGGCCGGTCACCCAGTGGGTGACCGGCCCGGACCCGTCAGCGTCAGTCGCCGATCCTGGTGCACGGCCTCCGCTGCGGTGTCAGTCGCCGCTGGAGAACGCCGCGTCGAAGGCCGCCGACGGGGCGTCGAACGCGAGCCGCCGGACGAACTGCAACGCCTCCGGGGCACCGACCAGCCGGTCCATGCCGGCGTCCTCCCACTCGACCGAGATCGGACCGTCGTACCCGATCGCGTTCAGCGCCCGGAAGCAGTCCTCCCACGGCACGTCGCCGTGCCCGGTCGAGACGAAGTCCCAACCACGACGCAGGTCCGCCCACGGCAGATGTGAGGCGAGCCGACCGCGTCGGCCGTCGCCGGTGCGTACCTTGGCGTCCTTGCAGTCGACGTGGTAGATCCGGTCGGCGAACTCCAGGATGAAGTTGACCGGGTCCAGCTCCTGCCAGACGAAGTGCGACGGGTCCCAGTTGAGCCCGAACGCGGGCCGGTGGCCGATCGCGTCGAGGGTGCGTCGGGTCGTCCAGTAGTCGTAGGCGATCTCGCTCGGATGCACCTCGTGCGCGAACCGGACCCCGACCTCGTCGAACACGTCGAGGATCGGATTCCACCGGTCGGCGAAGTCCTGGTAGCCGCGTTCGATCATCGACGGCGGCACCGGCGGGAACATGGCCAGGGTGTGCCAGATCGACGATCCGGTGAAGCCGATCACGGTGGAGACGCCGAGCTTGGCGGCGGCCCGGGCGGTGTCCTTGATCTCCTCGGCGGCTCGCTGCCGGACGCCTTCGGGCTCCCCGTCCCCCCAGATCCGGGCCGGCAGGATGCCCTGGTGACGCTCGTCGATCGGGTGGTCGCAGACCGCCTGACCGACCAGGTGGTTGGAGATCGCGTACACCTTGAGGTTGTACTTGGCCAAGGTCTGCAGCTTGCGCTCGACGTAGTCGTCCTCGGCGAGGGCCCGGTCCACCTCGAAGTGGTCGCCCCAGCAGGCGATCTCCAGGCCGTCGTAGCCCCACTCCGAGGTCAGCCGGCACACTTCCTCGAACGGCAGGTCGGCCCACTGGCCGGTGAAGAGGGTGATGGGTCGCGCCATGGTCCTTCTCCCGTTGTCGTTACTGGGATTCCGACCCACGCCGCCGGTGCGGCGTCTGGTGGTGGACCGGTGCGAGGTGACGGCCCGGTGGAACTGTCCGGTGGTACGGCCGGGCCGAGAGCCGACCGGTGGGGCGGTCACGGACACGCCAGGGCACGCCGACGGGGTCGGCGGTGGACACACCGTGACCCGGGCGGGTTGCGCCTCCCGCCCGGCCACCGGCCCACGCGGGGGCCAGCCAGCCTCACTCTAGGCCGGTGTAGCCGACAACGGTAGGCCCGGCTCAGTACCCCCACTCGGCGAGCGGCTTCTCCAGCACCCGGTCCATCGCCGCCAACTGCTGCGGGCCCAACTCCCGCTGGTACGCCGCCCCCCGGTTGCCGTGGAACTCGTACCGGCGGAAGCCCCGGTCGAACCCGGGCGACCAGTCCAGGCCGAGAAAGTCCAGCATCCGCGCGGTCTCCTCGCGGGGGGCGACCAGCAGATCCTCGTACCGCACGTCGAGCCACTGCCCGACCGGGTGCGCGGCGCGGGCCTCGACGAAGGCCGCCATCAGCATCTTCCAGCCCAACGCGGCGAGGACGGGGAAGGACCGGTCGGCCTCCTCCCATTCGGCACGCAGGTCGGACGGCAGCGGGCCGAGGAACCAGTTGTCCGGCCCACGCCAGCCGTCCCACCAGCCCATCTGCAGCCACGAGTTGGCCACCGCGCGGCCGTCGCGGACCACGTTGACCACCCGCAGATCCGGGTACGCGGCGTGCAGCCACCCGGTGCGCGGCCAGCCGGTCACATGCTGCAGCAGCACCTGGCAGCCCTGCTGCCGTACCCGCCGGTCGAAGAAGGCCCGCAGCCGCTGCTCGACGTACGGGGTCAGATCGTCGGCCCGCAGGTCCCGGCACGGCCGGGAGTAGCCGGCCATCACCTGCCGGTCGATCAGCTGGTACGCCTCGGACGGGGCGACCCGCAGCCGACCCCGTTCCAGCAGCCGGCGGCTGTGACTCAACGAGGTCATCCCGGCCGGCCGGGGTGCCGAGCGCCGGTAGAGCCGGCCGTTGCGCCGCCCGGCCAGATTGAGCCGGGGCAGTTTGTCGTCCAGGCCGGAGACGAAGCCGACGGCGGGGTGCCGGGCCAGGATCTCCTGCACCAGGGTCGAGCCGCACCGTCCGGTGCCCACGACGACGGACAGCATGGTCAACCCTCCTTGGTCGGGGCCGGGACGGAGACCGGCTGCGGCGGCACCACCGACCCGGACTCAGGGGACGCCGGCACCGCTGGATCCGACGACGCCGCAGCGGGCGGTACCGGTCGGCGTACCGGGTAGCCGAAGCGCCGCAGCAGCGGCAGGGTCACGGCGGTCACCACCGCGTACGACCGGCCCGGCAGCGCGCGGAGCCATTCGGCGTCGTCGGTGATCGGCACCGCGCCGGTCCGGTGCCGCGACGGGTTACCGGCGACCGAGTGCGTCGGTGCCAGGGTGACCCGACCGGCGGCGTCCAGCGGCAGCCCGGCCGGGTCGAGCCCAGCGAAGGAGGCGATCCGCCGCAGTTGCCCGGCCGGATCGGCGACCACGTCCTCGTAGCGGATCCGCAGGTAGCGGTCCGGGCCGTCGCCGCCGAACAGTCGGACGGTGGCGGCGTTCCAGACCCGCCACAGCAGCGCCGCCTTCCACACCGGCGGCCGGCTCATCAGCTTCTGGTCGCCGGCGCCGTCGAGACCGCGTCGGCGTCGCCAGGAGAAGGTGGTGCCACGGGGATCCCGGACCAGGTGCAGCACCCGCAGGTCGATCCCGGGCAGGTCACGCAGCAGCGCCCCGTACGGCGGCAGTTTCGACGAATCGACGATCACCACCGGGCCGTTGCCGGGCGTGCCGGTCTGGCGGGCGATCGCCTGGTAGATCGCGGCGATCACGGCGTCGTCGGGGTGCGGCGGTACGGCGCGTCGGCCGGTCGCGGCCCGGCGCAGCAGGGCCGGCAGGTCCCGCATCCGCAGCCGGGTCCGCAGCCGCGCGGCGATCCCGGCCGCGTCGGGCGCATCGAGGGCGTCAGGCGTACCGGCGGCGTCAGGCGTACCGAGGGTACGGCGGACCGCCCGCCAGGTGGGGCAGCTGTCGAACGGCTCACCGCAGCCGCACGGGCGGTTGTCGACGATGCCCCGCTGCCACAGGTAGCGCAGCTCGCCGGCGGCGAAACAGCCGTCCAGCTGGCCGAGGACAGTGGTGATCAGCGTGCTGCCGCTGCGTCCACTGCCGGCCAGGTAGAGCACCCGTACCGGGATCGGGTCGCCAGCCGGGTCGGTCATCGCCGGCCTCCGGCGGGCGCGGTCGTCGCGGCGGTCCGGTAGGCCTCGCGCAGCCGGGACAGGTGCAGCTGCGGGGTGAAGTCCCGGTCGATCTTCGCGCGGGCCTGCATCCCCATCGTGTACGCCCGGTCGGGGTCGGCGACCAGTTTGCCGACGGCCTCGCCGAGCGCCGCCGGGTCGTCGGCCGGGACCACCTCGCCGTCGGTGCCCGGGGTGATCAGCTCCGGCAGCCCGCCGAGGTCGGTGCCGACCACCGGTACGCCGCAGGCGAACGCCTCCAGCACCGCCATGGGCTGGTTCTCGTGCCAGCGCGACGGCACCACGGCCACCGCCGCCGACCTGATCAGCTCATGCAGCCGGGCCTTGTCGAGCCGGCCGTGGAACCGCACCCGGCCGGGTGCCACCCGGTCGGCGAGCGCCGTCACCTCGGGAAGCGCCGGGCCGTCGCCGGCCACGTGCACCGGCACCTGACGGGGCAGCCGGGTCACCGCTTCGACCAGCACGTCCACTCCCTTCTCCGGGGCGATCCGGCCGGCGAGGACCACTCCCCCACCCGGCGAATCCTTCACCGCCACGGTGCCGGTGTCCACGAAGTGGTTGATCACCTGCAGCCGGTCCGGGTAGACCCCGGCCCGCCGCATCACGTCGGCGAGGAACCGGCTGGGGCTGACGAACACCCCGACCGGGCCGTACGCCCGTAACTGTCGGTGCAACCAGGTCTCTACGGCGAGTAGCGTACTGGCGGATGCCGATCCGTCCTTGCACCTGCGCCGCGCGGCGTGTAGCGGACCGCCCTCCACGCACGCCTGGCAGACCCTGCCCTGGTCGAGCAGCTGGTAGCTGGGGCAGGCGAGCTTGTAGTCGTGCATGGTCAACACGCACGGCACCCCGGCGTCACGGGCGGCGGCCAGCACCGACGGAGAGAGCTGGTGGTAGATGTTGTGCAGATGGATGACGTCCGGGCCGAAATCCTCGATCACCCGGGTCAGGCCCCGGCGACTCGCCGGTGACCAGACCATCCGACCGACGGCGACCAGCCGGGGTGCCAGGCCGCGCGGGGCCGGTTCCAGTTCGACGTACGGCGGAAAATGCTCCGCGTAGCGCAACGGCCGGTCGTTGTCCGGGTGGGTCATTCCGAAGTACGCGACCTCGTCCCCGGCGGCGCGCTGCAGATCCGCGAGGTCCAGCAGGTAGCCCTCCGCACCACCACGCCGATAGAGAAACTTGTTCACATGGAGGACACGCATCTCATCCGGCCCGCTCGCTCGACACCGGGGTGCGTCCACCCGGTTATGGTGGCCCAGGACTCCCGCCCTGAGCTGCTGCCTCACGCTATGCATCGGCGTCGGGTTAGTCCAGTACCGAATCGCCAACTAGCTGATCGGATGATCTCGTGTGGCTGACCAGCCTTCGTTCTGGCGTTTCGCCCCGATCGGTGGGTAGCCTGGCCCCGGCCCGACCTCGCCCCAGCCTGGCCACGACGGCTGGTGACGTGCCCGAGGAGGACCGGTGAGCAACGACGACGAGCCCTCCACCCTGGCCTGGACCGCCCGGCGGATCGCCCGGCACGTCCGGTGGATCCGCACCGAGGGCCTGCGCCGGCTCGTCGAGGAGGACCGGCTCAACCCGGTCGACCGGGCCGGCACCGCCTGGACCAAACTGCGCTGGCGGCGACGCCACGGCGTACCGCCCGGGCAGGCCATGCCGGTCTACCTGGTCGGCCTGCAACGGTCCGGCACGAACATGCTGGTCCGGGGCCTGGAGGCCGCCGGCGAGTTCGAGGTGCACAACGAGAACGACCGGCGGGTGTTCCACCGCTTCCAGTTGCGCGACGACGCGGTGCTCACCGCCGTCGTGCGCCGCAGCCGGCACGCGTACGTCCTGATCAAGCCGCTGTGCGACAGCCACCGGGTGGACGAACTACTCGCCCTGCCCGGTGTGGCACCGGGCCGGGCGATCTGGGCGTGGCGTGACGTCGACGACCGGGCCCGCTCCGAGGTCGCCAAGTTCGGCGACGCCAACCTGCGGGCCCTGGCCACCATCGCCGACGGCACCATCGGCCGGCGCTGGCAGGGCCAGCGCCTCGACGCCGACACCTACGAACTCGTCCACGGCTTCGACTACCGCACGATGGACCGGTACACCGCCGCCGCGCTGTTCTGGTACGTCCGTAACAGCCTGTACTTCCGGCTCGGCCTGGACCGCCGCGACGACGTCCTGCTCAGCTCCTACGACGCGCTGATCGCCGACCCGGCCGGGCAGGTCCGCCGGCTCTGCGACTTCCTCGGGTTGGCGTACCGGCCGGAGTTGTCCGCGCACATCGCCCCCCGCGCGCCGCGCCGCCAGCCGCTGCCGATCGACCCGGCGGTCCGTACGCTCTGCGACGACCTCACCGTCCGCCTCACCGGCGGCACGCCGGTCCCCGCCACCCCGCCCCGCCAAGTCGACACCGACCGGTGTGCCCCGGTGCCCGTGGAAAGGACCGACCATGGCTGAGACCGCCGCGCAGCCCACCACCACCGCCGACGCGGTGGCGGCACCGACGGCCCCCATCTTCCTGGTCGGCTGCCAGCGCTCCGGCACCACGTTCCTGCGGCTGGTGCTCGACTCGCACTCGCGGATCTCCTGCGGACCGGAGACCCGGTTCCTGCCGGACCTGCGGCGCATCGTCGGATCCGACTGGGAGCGGCTGGCCCGGTTCGGCTTCCCCCGGGAGGACTGGCTGCGCCGCATCGCCGACTTCTTCGGCGGCGTGCACGCCGACTACGCACAGGGTCGCGGCAAGGCCCGGTGGGCCGACAAGACCCCGCTGTACGCGATCTCGCTGGACTTCGTCACCGAGGTCTTCCCCGACGCGCAGATCGTGCACGTCATCCGCGACGGCCGGGACGTGGTGGTCTCGCACCGCAAACGGTTCGGCTACTGGTCGGCGGTGAAGTGCGTGGTCAAATGGCCGCGCTACATCCGTACCGCCCGTGCGATGGCGGCCAGCCTGCCCGCCGACCGGTACTACGAGCTGCGCTACGAGGACGCGGTACGCGAGCCGGAGAAGTCGATGCGGGCGCTGTTCGAGTTCCTCGGCGAACCCTGGGAGGACGGCGTGCTCGACTACGTCGACAAGCCACACGACGTGGCCGGCAAGTACACCACCGAGGCCGACCGTCGGCGGGCGGCCGCCGGCACCGACTCGGCGATCTACGGCTCGCGGGTCGGCAGCTACCGTCGCGAACTGGACCCGTTCCTGCGACTGCTCGTCGCCGTCTTCTCCGGCCGGATGCTGCGCGAACTGGGCTACCGGTGAGCGTCGTGGCCCGACGCGACGCTGCAGGCCGGCGCAACGCCGTAGGCCGGCGCAACGCCGTAGGCCGGCGCGCCGTCGCGGCGGCGCTCGGCGTACTGCTGCTGCTGGCCGGCTGCACCAGCGGCGACTCCGACGTCAGCCCCACCCCGCCGCCGCCGACCGGCGCACCGTTGCCGGACCTGCCGCCGTACCCCGCCGACACCCACCCGTTCGGTGCGCACTGGGACTGGAACCGCTACGACGAGTTCCTGCCGTACCTGCGCAAACTGTCCGGCTCCGCGACGTACCACGAGATCAGCTGGTGCAGCATCGAGCCGGTCGCCGGCCGGCCGGACTGGACGGCGCTGGACCGGATCGCCCAGCGCAGCCAGGACCTCGGCATCGCACTCAACATCAAGATCCGGACCGAGATGTGCTGGGCCACCGGCGGCACACCGGAGTTCCCGCGCGGCGAGGCGAACAAGACCGAGTCGACGATGCCGCTGGACATGGCCGCCTACCAGCGGTTCGTCGGCGAGGTGGTGCGCCGCTACGCGCCCTACGGCGTGCGGCAGTACGCGATCGAGAACGAGGTCAACGCCCAGCAGTACTGGCGCGGCACCCCCGAGGAGTACGTCACCCTGGTCACTGCGGCCGCCGAGGCGGTCCACGCCGCCGACCCGGACGCCGTGGTGGTCGACTCCGGCATCAGCAGCGTGGCGTACGGCTTCGGGGTGGTCGACCGGTTGGTCCGCGCCGGCCGCGACGACGAGGCCATCGCCGCCTACAACGCCTACTTCCAGCGTCGCATCGGCACCCGTGGCCGCAAGATCCCGCAGGTGGAGACGATCGAGACGCTGCGTACCGCGCTCGACAACGAGACCAACGTCCGCAACGTCGCCTTCCTGGCCGCCACCGAGCAGCTGATCGACGACGGCGTCGTACAGCTGCGGCAGGTGCACTACTACGAACACTTCGAGGGCGTACCGGCGCTGCTGGACTACCTGGCGGCGGAGAACCCGGCCGACGTACCGATCGAGGCGTGGGAGGTCGGGCAGTTCTGGCGCGACGGCGACGGCGACGACATCAGCCGGGCCGAGGAGGTCGTCAAGGTCTCCACGATGCTGCTGGCCGGCGGCATCCGGCAGGTGATGTGGCTGCCGCTGGGCTACAACCCGAACAACCGGGCCGGCAGCGAGGTCCGTTACGGGCTGCTGGAACCCGACGGTACGGAACGGGAGGCCGGCCGGATGTTCGAAGGTCTGGCGATCGCGGCGCGGGGTGCCACCGTCACCCCGGTTCGGCGGGACGGGCTGATCGGGGTGGCGTTCCAGCAGGGCGCGGAGAGCACCCTGGTCGTCTGGTCGAGCGAGTTCAACGACGAGCTACGGGTCGCGCCGGTGCCGAGCCTGCGCACGGGTGCGGCCGGAGCCACGCTCACCCCGGCCGGTGCCGAGGTCACCATTTCGGACCGCCCGATACTGCTGCGGGCCACCGGCACCCCCGAATCGATCCTCGCCGACGTCGACTGAGACGGATCATCACCGACACCGACACAGACACAGCACGATCCCCGACCTCGCGGACCGGGTCCCGCAGGGTGAAAGTAATGTCGGTCAGGTGGAGAAGCATCCGTTCTCGGCCGCCGAGTTCGCCGACATCTACGGCAGAGTGCCGCGACTGACCGCCGAGGTGGTGTGCGTCGACTCTCGCGGTGTCGTGCTGACCAGGCGGGCTGTTCCGCCGGCCCAGGGGAAATGGCACCTACCCGGTGGGACGGTGTACTTCGGCGAACACCTCCACGACGCGGTCCGGCGGGTCGCCCGGCGCGAACTCGGGGTTGCCGTGACGGTTGGCCGAATGCTCGGATACATCGAGTACCCGTCACTGTTGCGGGAGGGGTACCGTGGCTGGCCTGTTGGCATCGCGTTCGAAGCGACGCCGAGCGGCGACCGGCTGACCGCCGACGAGCAGGCTGACGAGGTGGGCTGGTTTCGCAGCGTCCCGCCCGGCACGCTGGCGGAACAGGCAGAGTTCCTGGAACGGTTCTTCGCCGCCGAGGTGAGCGTCGGCCGGCACTGAGCCGCATCAGCGGCGGCGGTC
Source organism: Solwaraspora sp. WMMA2056 (assembly GCF_030345095.1). Classification (NCBI taxonomy): domain Bacteria; kingdom Bacillati; phylum Actinomycetota; class Actinomycetes; order Micromonosporales; family Micromonosporaceae; genus Solwaraspora; species Solwaraspora sp. WMMA2056. The sequence continues at coordinate 3,079,279 of NZ_CP128360.1, read as the reverse complement.
GAGGATGGCCAAGATCTCCCGGCGGACCTGCTGCGGTTCGTGGATCAGGCGGCGGTGCGCGAACCGGACCACCTGGATGCCGGCGGCCGCGAGCAGCGCGTCGCGCCGCAGATCGATCTCACGCTGGGCTGGGCTGCCGTGCGACGCCGCCCCGTCGAGCTCGAAGTCGACCCGTTCCCGTTCGGCGTACACGTCCAGGTAGACGGTGCGGCCGCCGTCGACCCGGACCATCTGCTGGCGTCGGAACGCGGGCATGCCGGCGCCGACGAAGACGTGATCGTGTCCCCAGATCTCCAACTGGCTGCGGCAGCCGGCGGCCAGCTTCGCCAGTAGCGTCCACAACGCGGCCCGGTCGGTGAGCCGGGGCAGCTCGTCGAGGGCCGCTATGAGCCGGCCCGCGTTCGTCCACCTGTCGTTGACGGCTCGGATCAGCGGAGCCGGCCGGTCGGCGGCCGGCAGCAGCGGCCAGGACTCGACAAGACTCCGCTCCAGCCGTACCACCGGTTCTCCGCCCCGCACCACCACCTGCGGCGGACCGACGACGAACCCCCGCCGGTGGTGCACCGTCAGCCCGGCCCGGCTGCGCATGCCCGCGCCGTACGGCACCGTCAGGTGCAGTGCCTCGTCAGCGGGTTGCCGGCGCAGCCCCCAGAGCTCGAGTGCGGTGGTGTGGCTGAACGCGGCCCTACCGTCGGCGTAGGCCAGTACCGCACGTCGTCGCGACTGCGGTCCGAGATCGCTCAGTTGCGGAGCTCCGGAACGGTTGTGGTCGAGCAGGTCGGTGGCGACGTAGACGGTCGGCAGCACGTGGCGGAGCCGGCCGGCGGCGACCGCGTTCTCCAGTGCCCAGCGGGGCAGCACCTGGGACACCTGGTTGCGGGTCACCACTCCCCCGGTACGGCGCAGGAGTGCGTCGAGCACTGGGTCCATGACCGTCGACGATGCCCCGGCAGCAGTCTGTGGCACGACCGGATGCGTGTTGGTTGTGGACAAACGCTCGGCTGTGGAGCGGGCGGCGCCGGCCTCGGTGATGTGCTATCGGTCCGTCATGATCAGTTGTCGTATTTACGGGCTCGCAACGGCGTGTCGGCCGTAGATACGACAACTGATCATGAGGCAGCGGTCGGCTGCTCCGGCGCGGGGCGGCGGTCGTAGGCCGCCAGAGTCGCCTTGTTCGTACTGGCGTCCTGGAAGATCAGCTCCCACGGGCCGGTGTTGACGTCCATCTCCTTGCCGAATCCGATCCACTTGCCGCTCAGCCGACGCCCGGTCGGCTCGGCCAGGAGCTGAATCGCACCGTGGTAGCGGGCACCCCGGTAGTAGCCCTGTGGCGCGGTCTGCTCGACCCAGGTCCCGGTGACCACGTTGCCGTCGACGGTGAGGTCCATGGTGAGTGGCGCGTCGGAGGATCCGGGCAGACTGCGTACGGTGAGCCGGTCGCCGTGCTGCAGCAGCACCACGTAGTGCCGACCGGTGAACATGGCACCACGACCTGAGCTGTGGTACTCGTACCGGGACAGCCACACCCCGGAGTAGTTGCCGGTCGGCGCGGTACGCGGGGCCGGCCCGCCGCTCGGCACCGATGGGGTGACGGTCTCCGGAGTAGCCAGGTCACGGCTGCTCTGGCCGTCGTCAGCAGCGCGGGCGTGCGGTACGGCCACGGTGAAGCCGAGCGAGGCGATCGGCAGGCCGGTGACGGACTCCAAGGCACGCGCGTACGCCGGTCGGGGTGACGTGATGGCCCCAGCCTCCCAGCGTTGCACGAGGCGCTTGTTGGCATCGTTGGGCACTCCGGCGCGATCGCCGGCCTGGCGCAACGCCCGGGCGAAATCATCCTGGCTCATGAGCAGACCAATTCGCACGGCCCGCAGCGTCGCGTTCGGCGTGATCGTCATTGGACGATCCTAGCGCCCGTGACGCCGAAATGTCGCCCACTATGTCGCCGGAACGTCGTCCCGAACGCCGTCGCGCGAGGCGACACTTCGGCGACATCATCGAGTTGTCCTCATGGCGGCCAGCAGAGCATCACCGGCGCGGAGCAAACAGGAGACGCGTTATGGCGAGCGGTCAGGTGTTGGTGGTCGGCCCACGGGAGCTACCCGCGAGCGGGACGGTCGAGGTGTGGGCCGACGCCGGCAGCGGCGGGGTCGGGCAGCGGTTCGCCGTACCGGTCACCGACCTCAAGATAGCCGAGGTGGACAGTGGAACCGGCAGGTACGCGGTCTACGCGCTCCGCTCCCGCCGCTGAGGCGACGTCACTCGATCGGCCGCACAGGTGAACGAGGTTGCTACGGGCAGGACACCGCCTTCGTCGTGATGTCCGAGTAGACGGTGGACTTCCGGTAGACGTCCCACCTGACGCACACGGTCACCTCGCCGTCCTCGGAGAACCAGCCGCCGCCGGACGACACGTACTCGGCGAAGGTCGCCTCCACCCGACCGTGGTCGCCGGACACGTCGACCAGATAGACCCGGCCGGTGAGCCCGAGTTGCGGCCGTTCGCGGCCCTCGACGACGGCGACGATCCGGTCGACGTGTCCGGCCGGTGGATCGTCCGCCGGCAGCAGGCTCACCTCCCGGCTGAGCCGCTGCGCCCGATCGGTGAACACCCGCTCCCCCGTCTGCTGCAGCGGATCCTTGCGGAGCTCCAGCACGGTGCCCGTCACACACAGGGCGCAGGAGACCGCCACCACCCCGCAGAACACGAGCAGCAAAGAGGCAACGGCACCCGGCGGCCTACGGGGTCGCGTCGGCACTGACAACCTCCACTCTGGCCGGAGACACCCAGTGTCTCAGCCAGCGGCAAGCCCGGCCGGCATCGGTGAACCGCGACCACGCGCCGGTCAGCTCCGGGGCGACCAGGTGTGCGGCCAGCCGAGCAGGTCGGCGAGGTCGGCGTTGTACGGGGCGAAGTAGTCGCCGAGCTGGGTGCGTAGCGAGTCGGTCAACTCCCCCGGCCCCCGGTCGGTCCGCCGGGTGTGCTGGGCGAACCCCGCCGGGGTGAACGGATCCAGGTCGAGGAAGCGCAGCACCCGGTCGTAGGCGCCGGCCGGGTCGGCGTACATGTCCTCGCTGCGCAGCACCAGCAGCCGGTCCGCCGGCAGTACGGCGTACCAGCGTTGCAACTGCTCGGCGTAACGGCCCCGGGCCAGGTACGAGTGGTTGCGCAGCGCGGTGTGCGCGGCCGGACTGCCCGGCCCGTCGCGCAGCGCGTCGGCCAGCCGCCGCTCCTCGGCGGCGACCGCGTCGGCGAACGACAGTGGTTCGGCGCCGTACGAGCGGGTGTGCAGGTAGTGCGAGTAGGCCCGCTCGACCGGGTCGCGTAGCAGGGCGATGCAGCGGGCCTGCGGCAGGTCGGTGGCGACCCGGGCCGGCACGCTCGGGTGAAACAGGTAGTACGGGCTGGCCTCGAAGCTGCGGACCCCGGCCGGGCGGGCCGGGAAGTGCGCCTGATACCAGCGTTCCCCGCGTCCGTGGTGGATGCTGAAGTACTGCAGTTCCTTGCCGGTGGCCGGGCGCACCTGCGGATGGGCGGCGAGATAGTGGTGCAACGAGGTGGTGCCGCAACGTTGTCCACCGATGATCAGGAAGTCCGGCAGGGCACCCAGCTGGCCGGGCACCATCGTGCGCGCCCAGGCCCGCGCCCCGCGTACCGTACGGCGCAGCCGGTCGGTGGTCCCCCGGTTGCCGGTCATCGTGCCGCCTCCTCCAGGTTCGCCACCGGTGCACCGGGCCGGTCCTGGCCGTCCGCGCCGCCGGGACGGCCGGCCCCGCCGCGCCGGCCGCCCCGGCGCAGGGTACGCAGCACCATGACGTCCTCCCGGCTCAGCCCGAGCGCCAGCACCACGCCCACGTAGACGGTCACCACCACCGGCAGCCCGACCAGCAGCTGCTCCGGCCAGCCGGGCAGCAGCAGCCGGACGACCAGGCCGGCGGCGAACGCGGCCAGCCCGGCGGCGAACCCCTTGAGCATGCCGACGGTGACCGGCACCGCGTGGATCAGGGCCCGGACCTGCAGCACCCGGGCGATGTTGACCACCGCGAGGGAGATCGCCCAGGAGATCGCCGCGCCGATGATCCCGTACGCCGGAATCAGCCAGAGGTTGAGCAGAATGTTCAGCAGCAGGGCGGCGATGTTGTCGTACATGTTGATCGCCACCCGGCCGGACATGTTCAGCACCGTGCCGCACGGTCCGGTGGCCGCGTTGACCAGCTGCCCGACGGCGAGGATCAGGGTGACCGCCGCCCCGGCGGCGAACCCGCCGCCGAAGACCGTCAGCAGGCTCTCCGGGAAGACCAGCAGCGCCACGAACGCCGGCAGCGACAGCCGGACCACCCAGCCGGTCGCGGCACCGTAGATCCGCCGTACCTCGTCGGCCCGCCCCTGGTGGTGCAGGTACGCGAGGTACGGCCCGAACGCGGCGTTGATCGGCGCGAGGACGAAGATCGCGACGGTGACCAGCCGGGTGGCGACGTTGTAGACGCCGATCTCGTCGTTGGCGAAGAAGCCCAGCATCAGGGTGTCGACCCAGATCAGCCCGGTCGACGACAGCGACGACAGCCAGCTGACCGTGGAGAAGCTGAACAGTTGCCGGGGCCGGTAGACGACCGGGCCCGGTGCGACCTTGCGCATCAGCCGGGCCAGGGCGCCGAGGGCCAGCAGGGCGGCCGACCAGCCGGCGATGACCAACGCCCAGTAGCTGCCGGTGACGCCGGCCCCGAGGATCAGGGCCAGGGCGGTCAGTAGGAGCCGGGTACCCGGTTCGTAGATCTGCCCGATCAGGGTGAACGGGCGCTGGGTACGCCAGCCCCGGGTGGCGGCGAGCGCCGCTTCGCAGACGGTCAGCGCCGGCAGGGTCAACGCGACCAGGCGCAGCCCGGTGACCAGTCCGGGGTCGTTGAGCGCGGCGGCCAACGCCGGTGCGGCCAGGGCCAGGGCGACCGCGATCGCGGTCGCCGAGCCGGCGGAGATGGCCAGGCCGAGCCGGATGGTGCCACGGATCGCCGCCGGGTCGTCGTCGGCGAGGTGTACGGCGACGAACCGGGTCAGCCCGGCCCGGAACCCGGACAGCGACAGCAGGCTGAGCAGGGCCAGCACCGCGTAGCACTGGGCGTACTGGCCGACCTCGCTGATCCCGAGGAACCGGGCCAGCAGCAGCATGACCAGGAAGACCGCGCCCTGGTTGAGGACGGCTCCGACCAGGTTCAGTCCGCCGCCGCGGGCCATTCCCCGGATGTGCTGGTCGCCGGACTCGGCGCCAGCGGTCGACGGCGTGACCCCGGCGGGCACGTCACCGCCCCGGCTGCGGTTCGAGCGCGCCACCTGACCCGTACACCCGGCCGCCGCCGCGCGAGAGCTGCCCGGCCGGCGTGGCCCGGCCCACCCGGGCCACCGGGATCTCCCGGGTCTCGTCACCGCCGGTGGGGCGCGGCCCCGGCGGCGGCACCGGGGTGTCGGTGCCCGACGTCGGCGGGTCACCGGCCCGGTTGCGGGCCAGCAGTTCCAGCATCGCGACCAGGACCACGGCGAGCAGCAGTCCGGCGCCGGCGACCGGCACGGTGGCGTTGATCAGGCTGGTGGTCCGGGAGACCGCACGGACCGCGCCGACGCTGGCGACCTCCGCCGGGTCGGCGGCCTGTACCTGCGCCCGCGCCGCCTGCAGGCCCTGCCGGGCCGAGGAGAGCGCGCTGGTGGCGGCGTCGCGTTGGGCGATCAGCGCCTGGTAGTCGGGCAGTTTCGGGCCGATCGTGTCGAGCTGCTTCTGGCCGGCCTCGATGGCGTCGGTGGCGGCGTCGGCGCCCCGGCCGTTGCCGACCGCCTGCATCTGCAGCCGCTGCTGCCGCAGGCTGGCCATCTCGTTGAGGGTCGCCTGGTAGATCTTGTCCGGCTGGGTGACCTTGTTCTCCTTCTCCCAGGCGGTGATCGCGGCGGTCGCCTCGGCCACGTCGGTGCTGGCGGCGGTGACCTGCTCGGTGGCGATCGCGACCTGCGAGGAGAAGAGGAAGGCCAGCGCGCGTTCGGTGGTCGCGGCGAGCACCGGGGCGACCGACGCGCGGTCCGGCGAGGTGTACGCGATCTCCATCTGGCTGCTCGCCCCGACCTGGCTGACCGCCAGCCCGGAGCGCAACCGGTTGGCGGCCACCCCGGTGTCGGCGGCGACCTCGTCGACCACCCGGGGCGAGGTGGCGGCGGCGCTGAACGCGGCCGCGAACTGGTTGGCGGCCTGGTTGCCGGTGTACTGCTGCGCGGCGGCCCCGCCCACCAGGGCCGGGGCGGCCACGTAGGCGGTGGCGGTGTACTGCTGCGGGGCGATCAGCACCAGCGTCGCGGCCGCTCCGGCGGCCAGGACCGGCACACCGACCAGCAGCCACAGCCGCCGGCGCGCGATGCGCAGGTAGTCGACGATCTCCACGCTATGGGCTCCTACTACTCGTACCGGACTGGTGGTGCCGGGGCGGCCACCGACGCAGTGGCGGCCCGGCCGTGGGCGATGGCGCTGGCGGCAGCGGCGAAGGCGACGAAGTACCAGAGTGTCACCACGTTGGAGATGACGTTCGAGCCGAGGCTGACCGCGATGAACGATACGGCGCAGCCGGCGAATCCGACGGCGACGCCCCGTTCCAGACTGCCCGGTGGGGCGCGGCGCAGCGCGGTCCGGGCGGTGTGCAGCAGCAACAGCAGCATCGCCAGGTAGGCGAGCAGGCCGGCGAGCCCGGTTTCCACGTACGCCCGGAGCAGGTCGTTGTGTGGCTTCTTGGCCTGCGGTGTCTCGTGCTGGGTCATGTTGGGCCCGATGCCGGTGACCGGGTTGCGGTTGGCGAGCGGGATGATCTCCGCCCAGTAGCCCACCCGCCACTGCAGGGTGTTGCCGGTCGGGCCGCCGCCGGTCGGCCGGTCCTGGGCGAGTTGGGCGAACCGGTCACCCACCGACGGCAGCAGGCTGACCCCGGCGACCGCGACGATCAGCAAGGTCGCCAGCATCCGGCCGCTGCGGTGCAGCAGCGCGACGACGATCAGGCCGAGTGCCGCGCCGAGGATCGCCGACCGGGTGTTGGTGAGCATCAGGAAGATCAGGGAGAGCCCGAGCAGTACGGCGAGCGCCACCTGGGCCCGCCGGGCCAGGAACCGGTAGATCGCGAACCCGAAGATCACCAGGAACATCAGGTACCGGCCGAAGGTGGTGGACTGGCTGAACGGGCCACTGACCCGGATGAACTCACCTTTGACCTCGGACGGCACCTGCCCGAAGGCGCTGGTCAGCACGGTGTAGAGCAGAGCCAGGGCCAGCGAGGCGTAGCAGGCGATCAGGATCCGCCGGATCGCCGCCCGGTCGGGCATCAACTGCTCGAGAACGACGAACATGACGACGACGGTCATGATCCGCAGCGCTTCCAGCAGGCTCGGCGTCGGCCGGTCCGCACCGAACGCGCTGACCAGGGCGGTCGCCCCGACGAGCAGCATCGCCCAGCCCAGCGGGGAGCCGCGCAGCCGGCCCCGGCGGCGCAACTGCGCGGCGAGCCAGAGCCCGGCGGCGAGCAGGAACAGCACCGCCACCATCGTCGACGGGTCGGTCAGCCGGGACGCCTGCTCGGTGTCTGCCCGCCCGGCCGTGGGTCCGCTGAGTTTGACCACGTCCAGCAGGGGCCGCACGGCGAGCATCAGGATCACGTACCCGGAGAACCGGGTCATCGCCAGGACCCCGACGGCGAGGCCGGCGGTCAGCGCCAGCGGCAGGACCACGCCGCGCCGGTCCCCGGCGGCGAGCGCCAGGCCGGCGGCGACCGCGACGGCGGCGGCGGCCACCGCGGCGAGCAGGCTGAGCACCCGCCCGGCCGTCCGCGCGGGTCGGGCATGACCGGGTACGGCGGAGCCGCCGGACGCCATGGCGTCGTCCGGCACCCGACCCGCTGGCCGGGGCTCGTGTCGTGTTGTGGTCACCGCACGCCGATCCGCTGTTCCGTCGCCTGGAAACGGCCCGTCAGGGTCGCCTGAAATCTAGTCGGGTCCCCGATGAGGGAGTATGGGCCGACACGCCGGGAGTGCGCATCAGCCGTCTGGTTCCGACCGGACCTTACGGCGGGGCCGGATCAGCGGTGTCCGACGCGGTTGCAGCAGTTCGTGGTAGAGCGTCTCGAGTTCGGTGGCGGCGGCGTCCCAGGTGTACTCGCTGGTGACCCGGTCGCGTAGGGCCTGGGCTCCGACCCGCTCGCCGGCCGGGTCGGTGACCAGTTGGCGCAGTGCCCGGACCAGGTCGTCGGTGTCGCCGTCGCGGAAGATCCGGTGGCCGGGTCCGTCGGTGGTGAGCACCTCGACGTGCGGGGTGATGTCGCTGGCGATCACCGGCAGACCGTACGAGGCGGCTTCCAGCAGGGTCAGCGGCAGCCCTTCCAGCCGGGACGGCTGGACGAACCCGGCGGCGTGCGAGTAGAGCTCGGCGAGCAGGTCGCCGTAGGCGAAGCCGGTGAACACGATCCGCGGGTCGTCGACCGCTTCGGCGCGGACCCGGGCGACGAAGTCGTCGCTGAACGACGACCCGCCGACGATGGCCAACCGGATGTCGGTGTCGACCTGACGGAACGCGCGGACCAGCAGGTCCGCCGACTTTTCCGGAACGAGCCGGCCGACCATCAGCAGGTAGCGCCCGGGGGTGAGGCCGAACCGGGAACCGATGTGCCGGGCCGGGACCTGCCGGGGGGTGCTGACCCCGTTGGGGATGTAGTTGGCCAGGCTGCCGAACCGGGTCTGGTAGTGGCTGGCCAGCCCCCGGGAGACGGCGACCCGGGCGTCGGGTACGTAGCCGGAGAGCCAGTGGGCGGTGCCGAGGACGGTCTGAGCGAGCCGGCTCCACTTGGCCCGCTGCTGGTCGAGGCCGTGCACGGTGAGGACGACCTTGCTGCGGGCGAGGTAGCGCGGCAGTGGCGCGACCAGGCCGGGGCCGAGTCCGTGGTAGTGCACGATGTCGGGCCGTTCGCGCATGGCGGCGAGGGTGGAGGTGGTGGAGTGCACGATGGCGTCGAGGTGTTTGCTGGCAACCGTCCGTACCTGACGCAGCCGTACGCCCCGGTATCGGTCCATCGGCACGGAGCCGTAGCTGGGCCGGCAGTAGACCGTGACGTCGTGGCCCCGGCCGGCCAGCCGGCTGGCGAGCTCCTCGACGTGCCGCTCGATCCCGCCGTAGGTCGCGGGCATCCCCTTCTGGCCGATCATGGCGATGCGCAGGGGCCGGTACCCCGTGCCGGTCTCGGCACCTTCCTGGTCGACCGGGCGGGAATTCCCAGTAACCTGATGGGGGATGGCCACGATGCCTCCTTGGGATCTGCTGGTCAGCGCTGCCGCTCAGCCACCGACTCAGCCAGGGCGGTCAATTCCGTACGCGTCTCGGGGGTCAACGACGCATCGACGAGAATGGTCACCGCTTCCTGGGTACGAATCCGGATCATCTGCTCGATCGCCTCAAGCGCCCCGGTGTCGACGATGATCGTGCGCAGCTCGTCGGCCCCGGCGGCGTCCAGCTCCGGGTTGCCGAACAGTTCTCGCAGCCGCACGGTCTGACCACGGTCCGCCATGTTGCGGGCCAGCGCCATCATCACCGTCGACTTGCCCTCTCGCAGATCGTCGAGCACCGACTTGCCGGTGACCGTGGGATCGCCGAACACCCCGAGTACGTCGTCGCGGAGCTGAAAGGCATCGCCCAGTGGATCACCGAAGGCAGCGTACGCGGCCAGCAGTTCAGGTCCAGCCCCAGCTAGGGCAGCACCGATCTGCAATGGTCGGGTAACCGTGTATCTGGCGGCTTTCATCCGGATTACCGTCAGCGCACTGGCCACCGAACCGTCGCCGACACCGGAGACCAGGTCCAGGTACTGACCGGCGATCACCTCGGTGCGCATCCCGGCGAAGACCGCGTAGCCGCGCCGGATCTGCTCCGCGTCGAGGCCACACTCGTGGAACATCTGGTCCGCCCACGCGGCGCAGAGGTCACCGCAGAGCAGCGCGGCACTGTGCCCGTACCGGCCGGAATCGCCCCGCCAGGCCGACCGGGTGTGCAGGTCGGCGAAGACCCGGTGCACCGATGGCTCACCCCGACGGCAGTCGCTGCCGTCCATGATGTCGTCGTGGATCAGCGCGAACGCGTGGAAGATCTCCAGCGCGGCGGCGGCCGCGACGATCTCCCGGCAGTCGGCGCCGCCGGCACCGCGCCACCCCCAGTAGCAGAACGTGGGCCGCAGCCGCTTACCGCCGACCAGAACGAACCGGCGCAATGTGTCGTACACCCCGCGCGGTGCCCCGTCCGGCCAGTGCGGGTCCTGCCGGTCCAGGAACGCCGTCAACTCCGCGTCGCACCGGGCCCGCAGCGGCGACACGCTGCCGGGGCGGGCCGGGGCGACGGTCACCGGGCCGCCTCCGTCGCCGGGGCACGCACCGCGTCGCCGAGGCCGGCCAACTCCAGCAGCAACGACTTGACCTCGGTGGCGGCGACGCGGTCACGGGCCACCGCCGGGTCCGAGCAGAGCAGCACCGGACCGTCGGCGGGATCGGCCGGCAGCCGGCCGTGCGAGCCACGGACCGCCCGCGCGCCGGCGTCCAGTCCGACCACGTTCATCGTGTACCGCAGGCCGACCTTCTTGCGGGCCAGGGCGATCGCCGCCCGCGCCTTCGCCGCGCCCGGATTGGCCGGGTCGAACAGCAGCTCCGCCGGGTCGTAGCCGGGTTTGCGGTGGATCTCCACCAACCGGGCGAAGTCCGGGGCCGCCGCGTCGTCACGCCAGTAGTAGTAGGTGAACCAGGCCTGCGGCTCGGCGACCAGCACCAGTTCGCCGGAGCGCGGATGGTCCAGCCCGGCCGCCGCCTTGCCGTCGGCGTCGAGGACCTGCGCCACCCCGGGCAGCCCGGCGCAGAGCGCGGCCACCGCCGGCACGTCGGCCGGATCCCGTACGTACACGTGGGCGATCTGATGGTCGGCGACGGCGAACGCCCGCGACGTCCACGGGTCGAGGTACTCCATTCCGGCCTGGGTGTAGACCCGCAGCAGACCTTCGGCACGCAGCAACCGGTTGACGTGCACCGGCTGCGACACGTCGGTGATGCCGTACTCGGACAACGCCACCACGGTCGTGCCGCGCGCCGCCGCCGCGTCCAGCAGCGGGGCGAGCACCGCGTCGAGTTCGGCCGCCGCCCGCTGCGCGTGCGGACCGTCGCCGCCGTACCGTTGCAGGTCGTAGTCAAGATGCGGCAGGTACGCCAGGGTCAGGTCCGGCGAATGGTCGGCCATGATCTGCCGGGTCGCCTTCGCGATCCACTCCGACGACACCAGGCCGGCACCCGCACCCCAGTAGGAGAAGAGCGGGAACGTGCCGAGCCGGCCGGTCAACTCGTCGTGCAGCTCCGGCGGGTCGGTGTAGCAGTCCGGGTCCTTGCGCCCGTCGGCGTGGTAGATCGGCCGGGGCGTGACCGTCCAGTTGACGTCCGCACCCATGGCGTACCACCAGCAGATGTTCGCCACCGTGTATTCGGGGCGGACCCGGCGGGCGGCGTGCCACAGCTTCTCCCCGCCGACCAGGGCGTTGTGCTGGCGCCACAGGAACACCTCACCGAGGTCGCGGAAGTACCAGCCGTTGCCGACGATGCCGTGCCCGGCCGGCGTCTCACCGGTGAGGAACGTCGACTGCACCGAGCAGGTGACCGCCGGCAGGACGGTGCCGAGTTCGGCCTGGAAACCGGTGTCGGCCAGCGCCGCGAGCCGGGGCATGTGGCGCAGCAGCCGGGGGGTCAGCCCGACCACGTCGAGCACGAGCAGCGGGTTCATGTGGCCTCCGATCCGGCGGCGGTACGGGTGCGGGCGTCCAGGCCGAGCGCGACCAGTTCGTCGCGGGCCTGCGCGAGCTCGGCGGCGATCCCGGCGGCGAGCTGCGCCGGCCCGCTGGGGCGTTGCCCTTGCGGCAGCACCCCCCAGGTGTAGGTCTCCACGTCGAAGTGGTCGCAGTCGGTGCCGTCGACGACCGCGGCGAGACCGGCTCGCAGCTGCGGCATCGTTGCGGCCAGTGGCGCGACCGGCGCGGCGTGCAGCGGCACGTGGTAGTGCACCCGCCACGGGCCGGGCAGCGCGGCGTCGAGTGCGGCATCGAGATCGTCGGTCGCCCCGGCAACACCCGACCGGGTCTGGTGCAGGAACCGTGGTTCGACGTACCCGGCGATCGCGGACCGGTCGCGGACCGGGTCGGTGACCTCCAGCGCGGCCGACACCTGGACCTTGACCACCGGCAGCCCGGCGGCCCGCAGCCGGCCGACCGCAGCGACCGGCTCCTCCCATGCGCAGGCCAGGTGAGCCAGGTCGACGCAGACGCCGAGCCGGTCGGTGTCGACGCCGGCCAGCAGCTGCGCGGCCTGGGCGGTGGTCTCCACGGCGCAGCCCGGTTCGGGTTCGAAGCCGACCCGGACGGCCCTGCCGGTCTCCCGTTCGACGTCGGCCAGTCCGGCGGCCAACCGGTCCAGCATCCGGGCGCAGGCGTCGGCCCGGTCGCGGTCCCACGGCTCGCGCCAGGCCAACGGCAGGGTGGAGATGGAGCCGCGCTCGGCGTCGTCGGGCATCAGGTCGGCGAGGATCCGGGCCAGCGCCAACGTGTAGTCGAGCCGACGCGGGTCGGCCCAGTCCGGGTGGTAGACGGCGTGTTTGACCACCGGCGCCTGGAACGCCTCGTACGGGAATCCGTTGAGGGTGACCACTTCCAGGCCCCGGTCGGTGAGCGCGGCCCGCAGCCGGCGGCGGGCCGCCGGGTCGGCGTTCAGCGCGGCGGCGGCCGGCGCGGCCAGCCACAGTCCGAGGCAGAGCGGGTCGGCGGCCAGCTGCGCGCGGACCGGCACCGCGTACGTGTCGAGCTGGTCGAGCACCCCGGCGAGGTCCTCGGCCGGGTGCACGTTGGTGCAGTAGCTGAGGTGGACCGTACGGCGGTGCCGGTCGGAGAGCCGCATCAGCCACCACCGCGCATGATCGAACTGCCTTCGAAGGTCGGCGCGGGGGCGACGACGTCGCCCAGGTCCAGCCGACCGGACTGGCCGTAGAACTCCACCGGGTTGCGCCACAGCACCCGGTCGACGTCGTCGTCGCTGAAGCCGGCGGCCAGCATCGCCTCGCCGGTCCTGCGGGTCAGCAGCGGGTCGGAGCGGCCCCAGTCGGCGGCCGAGTTGACCAGGATCCGCTCCGGGCCGTACTGCTTGAGGATCTCGACCATTCGCGGCGGGGACATCTTGGTCTCCGGGTAGATCGAGAAACCCATCCAGCAGCCCGACTCCTTGACCAGCCCGACCGTCACCTCGTTGAGGTGGTCGACGACGACCCGGCCGGGTGCGATGCCGGACTCGGCGACCACCGCGAGGGTCCGTTCGGTGCCCCGGGCCTTGTCCCGGTGCGGGGTGTGCACCATGGCCGGCAGCTCGTGCGCGCGGGCCAACGCCAACTGGGCGGCGAACGCCTCGTCCTCGGCCGGGGTCATCGAGTCGTAGCCGATCTCACCGACCGCGACCACCCCGTCCTTGACCAGGTAGCGGGGCAGCACGTCGAGCACACCCGTGCAGCGGGGGTCGTTGGCCTCCTTCGGGTTCAACGCCAGCGTGGCGAAGTGCCGGATGCCGAACTGGCTGGCCCGGTACGGTTCCCACCCCAGCAGGGAGTCGAAGTAGTCGACGAAGGAGCCGACGTTGGTGCGCGGCTGGCCGAGCCAGAACGCCGGTTCGACCAGGGCACGGACCCCGGCGTCGGCCATTGCCTGGTAGTCGTCGGTGGTCCGCGAGGTCATGTGGATGTGCGGGTCGAAGATGCGCATTCACCCCTCCTGTCGGGTGGTCGTGTCCGCTGCGGCGGATTCCAGTCGCCGCAGCAGGGCGAGCGCGTCGTCGGGCAGGGCCCGGCCGGCGGCGACCCGTTCGTCGTGCAGTCCGGTCAGCATGATCAGCAGCTCGGCGTCGGCGCGGGCGTCGAGGTCGTGCACGGCGGCCAGCGGCACCCCGGTGAAGACGCACTTCAGCACCGCCTGCCGCCACGCCGGCTGGTCCAGGTGGCGGGCGTAGTCGCCGAGCGCGGCGGCCAGCAGGCGGGTGTCGTTGGTACGGATCGCGTCGTGCAGCAGCGGCACCGCCCGGTCACCGATCGGCAGCAACGGCAGTGCGGTGAGCACCGCCCGGCGTTCGGCGGCATCGCCGTACTGGTAGCAGTCGGTCACCGCGACGGCCAGCGTCTGCGCGTCGGTGACGGTGGCCAGATCGGCCAGCAGCACCGCCCGGGCGGCGACGTCGGCGCTCCAGCCGGGCGCGCCGGCCAGGTCGGCACGGCCGCAGCGGCGGCCGACCGCGGCGAACAGCGTCGGCAGGGCGGCCGGGTCGGCCACGATCCGGGTCCGCGCCTGCGCGAGCCAGTCCGGATCGGGTACGTCGTGCAGCGCGGCGACGAGTCGCGCCACGACGGTGGTGGGGTCGGCGGTCGCGGTGGGCTGGTTCACGACTTGCCTCCTTCGTCACGGGTGCCGGCGATGGTGCCGGCCTCTGCGGCGGTGCCGGCTGCCGCGCGGGTGCCGGTGCCGGCGAGGGCCCGGCGCTGGGCGGCACGGAGAAACTCGATGGAGTGGGCGGCGACCGCCGGGGCGGCGTGCGAGTGCCGGGGCAGTTCGACGGCGACCAGGCCCCGGTAGCCGGCCGCGCCGAGGGCGGCCAGCACCGGCGGAAAGTCGATCTCGCCGGTGCCGAACTCGAGATGCTCGTGTACGCCCCGGCGCATGTCGTCGATCTGAACGTTGACCAGGTGCGCGGCCACCTCGGTGACGCACTGCGGCACCGGCAGCGGCTCCAGGCAACGGCAGTGCCCGATGTCGAGGGTGATGCCGAACCGCGCCGGATCACCGAGTGCCGTACGCAGCCGCCGCCAGTCGGCGATGTCGGCCACCAGCATGCCGGGTTCGGGTTCGAAGCCGAGGGTGACGCCGGCGGTGTCGGCGGCGTCGACCACGGAGGCGCAGCCAGCGACCAGCCGTTGCCAGGCGGTGGCGTCGTCGACCTCGGCCGGGCGTACCCCGGACCAGAAGGAGACCGCTTCCGCGCCGAGGTCGGCGCCGATCGCCACGGCCCGGCGCAGGAAGTCGATCCGGTGCGCGGCCGCGTCGTGCAGCAGGGTCGGGGCGTGCTTGTGCCACGGGTCGAGCAGGTACCGCGCGCCGGTCTCGACGACCACCGCGAGGCCCAGGTCACGCAGCCGGTCGGCGACCCGGGTCACCGTGGCGGGCAGATCGGGGGCGTACGGGTCGAGGTGGTCGTGGTCGAGGGTGAGGGCGACGCCCTGGTAGCCGAGGTCGGCGAGCAGGGCCAGCGCGTCGGTCAACCGGTGGTTGGCGAAACCGTTGGTACCGTAGCCGAACCGCAGCCCGGCCAACGTGTCGACGCTCGGGTCGACGCTGAGGGCGGCGCTCGGGTCGGCGCTCATGTCGGCGACACCAGGCGGGCCAGCCGCCGGCCCAGCGGTGCGGCGGCGGCCACGGCGAGCCCGACCAGGGTCGCCGCGCCGGTGGCCGTCGCCGCCGACCGGGCGGTGAGCGCGCCCTGCAGGGCGGGCAGCCCGACGATGCCGGCGCCGACGGCGGCCTGCACCTGGTGCGGTGCGGGATCGCGGGCCACCGCCGCCTGCGCGGCACCGTAACGGGCCGCGTACCAGCCGGCGAGGCCGGCGGTGACCGCCGCGCGCCACCAGCGCCCGGCCCCGGCC
The DNA here is from genome assembly GCF_030345095.1 of Solwaraspora sp. WMMA2056. Taxonomy (NCBI): domain Bacteria; kingdom Bacillati; phylum Actinomycetota; class Actinomycetes; order Micromonosporales; family Micromonosporaceae; genus Solwaraspora; species Solwaraspora sp. WMMA2056. Next base: position 3,063,533 of record NZ_CP128360.1, on the reverse strand, counting down.
GATGTGGATCCTGCCGCTGCGGACCCGGGCGCTGCGGGTCGCCGGACCGCCGGTGCGACGGCGGCCACGGCGATCGCGGCGGTGCCGGCGATCGTCGCCGCCGGCAGCCGGGGGTCGGCCCCACTGACTTCACTGCGGGACAGCTCGGTGACGGTGTAGGTGTGCGCGGCGACCGCCAGCGCGGCGGGCAGCGCCGGCCGCAGCCGGCCGGACCCGGCGGCCCCCAGCAGCACGTCCAGGCCCCGGCAGGTCGCCATCACCGCCGGCCCGGCGGCGGTGTTCTTGGCCCACAGGTCGTACGCCCAGACGGCGGCGGTCAACGGCACCCCGACGGCGAGAGCCCGACGGCCACCGACGGCGGCGGTCACCGCGAGGCTGGCGGTGGTGAGCCCGGCCGCGACGGCGAGCGCGGTGCCCGGCGCGACCCGGCCGGACGGGATCGGCCGGGTCGGCCGTTCGACCGCGTCGAGCTCCCGGTCGGCCCAGTCGTTGGCGGCCATGCCGGCCCAGTAGAGGCAGACCGACGCGCCGGCCAGGCCGGCGGTACGCGGTCCGAGCCCACCGGCGGCGGCCGCGCCGGCCACCACGTCACCCGGTACGGACAACGCCGCCGGCGCCCGGACCAGCTCGGCGAGGTCGCGCCACCGTACCGACATCAGCGTGCCCCGCCGGCGTCGGCCGCCCGGTCCTGCAGGTCGGCGACGAACTCGACGAGCACCCGCCACTGATCGCCCAGGGCGTGCGGGCCGTCGCCGATCGGATCCTTGAAGAAGAAGCCCAGCTCGGGCAGGGGTCCGCTGCGTCCGGCGTGCTGCGCCGCGGCGGTCAGCCGGGCCAGGTCCAGCACCAACGGGGCGGCCAGCGCCGAGTCACAGCCGTGCCAGGTGAACTCCATCCGCATGGCGGTGCCGAGGAAGCCGGAGAAGGTGATCAGGTCCCAGGCGGTCTTGAAGTCACCGATGTCGTCGACGTACTCGATGCGGGTGTGGCCCTGCGGCTGGTAGCCGAGGATCTCGGCGAGCACCCGCTGCTTGCTGGCCGATTTGGCGGCGTTGGCCGCCGGCTCGGCCAGGTTGGCGCCGTCGCCGCCGCCGAGCAGGTTGCTGCCGGACCAGCTGCGTACCTGCAGGTTGCGTAGCGCGAACATCGGCGCGAGCACCGCCTTGACCAGTGTCTCGCCGGTCTTGCCGTCGTGCCCGGCGTACGGCGCCGAGCGTTGCCGGGCCAGTTCGGCGAGGGCGGGCAGCCGGGCGCCGGTCGACGGGGTGAAGTCGACGTAGCCGCAGCCGGCCTGCAGTGCCGCGTACGCGGCGAGCGCGCTCGGTGGCAGCACCGGCTCCGGCCCGGCCAGCGCCTCGACCAGCGCGTCGAGGCGCTGATGTGCCGGGTGCGGTGGCGGCGCCGGCTCGGTGGTGGAGACGTTGACGACGACGACCTGGTCGAGTTGGTGCCGGTCCCGGAAGCCGGTCAGGTCGGCGGTGATGGCCGCCGCCGTCTCGGCCTGGGTGGCCAGGGCCGGCAGCGGTCGGATCTGCGGTTCGATCCCGGCCAGCTCGGTGTGCAGCGCGGTGACCAGCCGGACCGGTACGACTCCGGCGCTGGCCAGCGCGTCGGCCTTCTTGACCAGTGGCGTCGCGGCGATGTCGTGGCCGCCGAAGACCAGGTCGGCGAAGCCCGGCAGGGCCGGGCCGCGCAGCGGCGGCAGCTCCGTGACACATCCGGTGGCGTCCGCCAGCCCGGCGCGCAGTGCCAACGCGCCGACGATGCTGGTGACCGCGACCGAGCCGCGGGCTCCGATCAGCCAGACTCCGGTTCGCATTCCTGCCTCCAAACCCCCGCCGCCGGCGGTTCGTCCTGCGATGGGTCAGCTGACCCCGCCGATTCAGATGAGGCCCCGTCCGTCCGGGCGCGCCAGGGTGGCACCACCGTCGACGGCACCGAAGTCGGCGTCAACGACGCCGTCGCCGGGCCCGGTCGACCGGACGGACGGGGCAGTGGCAGACAGGGACGTTCGGCGTTCGGCCCTGTCTCCCCCGCGTTGGCCGTGCGTGCGGGCCGGCAGGTACGTCGGTCCGCGGTCGTGCTGGTGGTCCCTGGCCGGGGGCGGCTGGTGCGCCCGCCCCCGGCAGTTACCGGGTTGTCACCCGCGCCGCCGGGATCCGTTCGGGTCCCGGCGGCGCGGGCCGGGGTCAGCTCGCCGGGTTGAACTGCACCCAGTTGAGGTAGACCAGGTTGCTGTCGGGACCACCGTCCACCGTCCGGAACACCAGGTAGAGCTGGTGTGTCCCGGCCGGGTGGTCGATCGCGACGTCGTGACTGGTCCAGTCACGCGATCCGGAGGTGGCGTTCAGCGTGGTGCTGGCCACCAACGGTCCGTCCGGCGCGTCGACCCGCACCTCGACGATCGCCTGGGGGTTACCCACGGTCGACGAGGAGCCTCGGCTGTGCCGCAGGGTCAGCGACTCGATCCCGTCGAGGTTGATCGGATCGAAGGCGATGTAGTCGTCGCCGTCGATGCTGGACACGTGCAGGCCGCCGCCGGTGTCGGTGGTGTTGGAGGTTTCGACGCCCTGCTTGATCTGGGCGTACTCGGCCTGCTGCTGGTAGACCTGGATAGTGGCCTGGCCGACTGTGGTCAACGCCGGCTGGCCGCCGCCGCCCAGGTCGGTGTAGCGGGCGCTGATGCCGCCGAACAGGTAGCTACCAGCGTGGTCGGCACCGTCGGCCGGGGTCGGCAAGGTACCGGTGCAGCCGGTGGTGCTGGTCTGCGGGTGGCCGTGCTCGTCGTGGCCGAGTACGAAGGTGACCTCCACCCGGTCACAGTCGATGCTGCCGTCCTCGGGGTCGGTGACGGTCACCGCGTACGGCACCGTGTCGCCCCAGTTGAAGAAGGAACCGGACACCGGGAGGGTGACCTCCACCGTCGGAGCGGTGTTGCCGACCGTGATGGTGCGGCTGAGCGTCGCCTGCTTACCCGTCGAGTCGCTCACCGTCAGCTGGGCGTAGTACACGCCGTTGCTGGTGTAGGTGTACGACGGGTTGGCCTCGGTGGAGTCGGTGGTGCCGTCCCCGTCGAAGTCCCAGGCGATGCTGATCGTCTCGCCCACCTCGGGGCTGAACGAACCCTCGCTGGAGAACTGCACGGTCAACGGGGCCTGCCCGGACGTCGGGCTCGCGTCGAGCTCGGCGACCGGACCGCGGGTGCCCTTGACGTACCGGATCTGGTACAGCGAGGCATCCGGGTTGGCCCGGAAGAAGCCGTCACCGTAGTCCAGCACGTACAGCGTGCCGTCCGGGCCGATCTCCATGTCCATCGGGTTGTCGAAGGTGAAGCCGGGTAGGAACGCCTCGACACCGAAGAACTTGCCGCTGCCGTTGGTCCGCATGTTGAACATCCGGTCCCGGCTGAACTCGCCGAAGAACACCGTGTCGTGGTAGTACGCCGGCAGCTTGTACTCCGACTCCAGCGATTCGTCGTACTTGTAGATCGGGCCGCCCATCGGACCGACACCGCCGGTGCCGATCACCGGCCACTGGAAGTCACAGCTGCCGACCGGGTCGACCAGGTAGCTGTCCCGGCAGGTGGTGGTGGCGTTGAACGTGTACCAGAACTGCGGCTGCTCCACCGGCGGCAGCACACTCAGACCGGTGTTGCGCGGCGAGTCGTTGATCGGCGCGGCGCAGTTGAACGGCTCGCCTGAGGTCTCCGTCTCGAAGTCGTAGTCGACGTACGGCAGGGTCGGCGAGTAGCAGTACGGCCAGCCGTAGTTACCTGCGGTCTTGGTCGCGAACCACCGGCCGGTGCCCTCCGGGCCCCGCTGCGGGTCCGGGTTGCGCGAGTCCGGCGAGTAGTCACCGATGTAAACGAAGCCACGGTCGTCGACGTCGAACCGGAAGGGGTTGCGCAGGCCCATCAGGAAGATCTCCGGACGGGTCTTGTCATCGACGTCCTGCGACTCCCGGAACAGGTTGCCGGCCGGGATGCTGTAGCTACCGTCGTCCTTGACGCGGATCCGCAGCACCTTGCCCCGCAGATCGTTGGTGTTGGCCGAGGAGCGCGCGGCATCATAGGCCGGACCCCGAGTGGCCGACCGGTTGATCGGGGTGTAGCCGTCCGAGCCACTGGCGTTGGTGTCGTCGCCGGTGACGAGGTAGAGCAGGCCCCGACCGTCGAACTTGACCTCGCCGGCCACGTGGCAGCACGCCCCGCGGTCGACGTCGACCTTGATGATTTCCTGCTCGGTCGACATGTCCAGGTGCGGGGTCGGCTCTTCGACGAACTTGACCCGGGAGAGCAGGTTGTAGCCCTTGAACGGCTCCCAGACGCTCGGGTCGTCACTGTTGGCCGGTGCGTCGCCCTCGTTGACCCCCGGGGTGGCCGGGTCGTCCACCGGAGTGTCCAGCGGTGGCGCGTAGTAGAGGTAGACCCACTTGTTCTCCGCGAAGTTGGGGTCCAGGGTCACCGACTGCAGGCCGTCCTCGTCGTGCTGGTAGACGTCGAGGTTGTTGATGACCGGGCTGGCCCCGGTCGCCGGGTCGTACAGGCGGATCTCCCCGGCGCGGGTGTTGTGCAGCACCCGCCCGTCGGGCAGCACCGCGAGTGTCATCGGCTCACCGGGCTGGTCGTTGAGCACGACCCGCTCGTAGTTCGACTCGACGGTCGCGCCACAGTCGCCCTCGGCGATGCCCGCAGCCCATTCGATGCCACCGAGCAGGTGCTTGCGGACCGCCCCGATGGTGAAGGTGTCCGCCGACGCGCCGAGACCGGTGTACCAGGACCGGCCGCCCTGGTAGTCCTGGCACCAGGAGATCGGGTGGTCGGCACCCATGCTGCTGCCGTCCAGCGACGTCGGGTCGACGCTGGCCAGCACGTGCTGCACACCCCGGACGTTGCCGGTGTAGTTGAGGTACTCGTCCTCGACGATCACTTCGCGGGGCATCTTCGCCGTGGACGGGTGGTAGCGGTCAGCGACGTCGATGACACCGGCACCGTTGGCGGTGGTGCCGGTCGAGGTGGTGCCTACCAGGCCACGGTAGAAGGCCCAGTCCGGCTCGGCGTCCACCGCGAGGTGCACGCCGAGGTACCCGCCACCGGCCTTGATGTAGTCCTCGAACGCTTCCTGCTGCGCGTCGTCGAGCACGTCACCGGTGTTGTTGATGAACACCACTGCCGCGTAGTTGGCGAGGTTCTCACTGGTGAAGCTGGTCCCGTTGCGGGACACGTCGATAGTGAAGCCGTTGTTCTTGCCGAGGGTACGGATGGCGTTGACACCCTTGGCGGTCGACGGCTGGGCCGCCTCCTCGCTGTGGGTGTAGACCAGCACCTGGTAGTCGTCGTGGTGCTCGTGGCCGTCGTGGGCTACCGCTGGCGCGGTGGTGATCATGGGTGCGGCGAGTGCCGCACCCGCGGCGACGGCAAGCCATCGCCGGGCGGATCTACTCATCAGTCGTTCCTCCGGGGGTTCGGGAGGCTCATGCCTCACCGTGGGCACTGATTCCGTTGTGGACGGACAGTGACGGTTGGTGCCTCACCCCTGGCGCGGTGCCACGTCCGCCAGAGTCTTCTGGTACGCCCTGCTGGCCGTCCGGCGTGACCGGGGAATCCCGATCCGGTCACGCCGGACGAGCCGTCCTCGTACCCGCGGATCACCCGGCGCGGGGCGCAACCGCGCCGGGCGACCCTCGCCCACGGGACGAGGAGTCTCGGTTTCCAGACCTCTCGACGAAGGTCGAGCCGATCAAACCGGTGCCGTGGTATTCGCCGGATCCACGGTGACCCATTCGCCGAGCCCGGCCGACTCCTCCACCGCGGCCAGCGCCTGCTGGACCTGGAGTGCGTCGTCGAAGGACGGTGTCGGATCGTCTCCGGCCGCCAGCGCCGCGACGAAGTCACGGGCCTGGTGGGTGAAGGAGTGCTCGTACCCGATGCCGTGGCCGGGCGGCCACCAAGCGGACAGGTACGGGTGCTCCGGTTCGGTCACGATGATGCGGGTGAAGCCCTGCTCGGCCGCGGGCCGGGTGGCGTCGAAGAACTCCAGTTCGTTCATCCGCTCGAAGTCGAACGCGACCGACCCGAGCGAGCCGTTGATCTCGATCCGCAACCCGTTCTTGCGTCCGGTGGCGAAGCGGGTCGCCTCGTAGCTGGCCACCGCCCCGCCGTCGAGCCGGGCCATGAACAGCGCGGCGTCGTCGACGGTGACCTCGCCGGTGGCCGGTTCGGCGTCGTCTGCGGACCCGCCGCCGGCCGAAGCGGAAAGCCCGCTGGAACCGGCTGGCAGTGGCCGCCGCTTGACGAACGTCTCGGTCAGCCCGCTCACCCGGGCGATCCGTTGACCCGTGACGAACTGGGTGGCGTCGATGATGTGCGCACCGATGTCACCCAGCGCCCCGGAACCCGCCTTGTCCTTCTGCAACCGCCAGACCAACGGAAAGTCCGGATCGAGGATCCAGTCCTGCAGGTACACCGCCCGCACGTGCCGGATCGTTCCGATCCGGCCGTCGGCGACGAGTTGACGCATCAACGTCACCGCCGGCACCCGCCGGTAGTTGAATCCGCACATCGACCGGACGCCGCCGGCCCGGGCGGCCCGAGCCGCGTCGGCCATTTGCTGCGCCTCGGCCACCGTGTTGGCCAGTGGCTTCTCGCACAGCACGTGCTTGCCGGCGGCGAGTGCCGCGATGGCGATCTCGGCGTGGCTGTCACCCGGCGTACAGATGTCGACCACGTCGATGTCGTCCCGGGCGATCAGCGCCCGCCAGTCGGTGGTGTACGACTCCCAGCCGAGTTGGTCGGCGGCCTCGGCCACCTTGGACTCGTCCCGGCCGCACACTGCGGTCATCCGGACCCACGCCGGCAGGTCGTAGACCCGGTTCACGGTTCGCCAGGCCTGCGAGTGCGCGGCGCCCATGAACGCATAGCCGATCATGCCGACCCGCAGTTCGTTGTGTTCAGCGGACAAGGTAAGCCTCCCCGTTGCAGGTCAGAACCCGAGCGGCAGGTACTCGCTCGCGTTCTCCTTGGTGATGGTCTCCGAGGCCAGGATGATCTCCTTGGGCACCTGCAGCTCGACCAGGTCGGACATGCCCCGGCCCTGTGCGATCAGGCGGGCGAGCGAGATCGCCGAGGAGGCCATCGACGGGCTGTAGGTGACGGTCGCCTTCAGCACGCTGTCGTCGGCCTGGATCGCCTCCATCGCCGCCCGCGAACCGGCACCGCCGACCATGATGAACTCCGACCGGTTGGCCTGGCTGATCGCAGCCAGTACCCCGATGCCCTGGTCGTCGTCGTGGTTCCAGATGGCGTCGATTTCTGGCAGGGCCTGCAGCAGGTTGGCCGCCTCGCGCTGGCCGGAGTCGGCGGTGAACTCGGCCGCCCGCCGGTTGGCGACGGTGAAGCCGTGCACCTCGAGGGCGTCCTTGAAACCGGCGGACCGCTCCTGGGTCAGCTCCAGCGCGTCGATCCCGGCGATCTCGGCGATCACCGGGTTGGCGATGCCCTTCTCCTGCATCTGGGCGGCGATGTAGTTGCCCGCCGACACGCCCATGCCGTAGTTGTCGCCCTTGATCTGGGTGCGGTAGGCGAGCGCCTGGGTGAACGCCCGGTCCAGGTTGACCACCGGGATGCCGGCCTCCATGGCCTGCAGGCCACTCGCGGTCAGCTCGGCTCCGTCGTGCGGCAGCATCACGATGACGTCCGGGCTCTGCGAGATCAGCGTGTCCAGCGCGGCCCGTTGAGCGGCGGCGTCGGCGCCGGCTTCGACCGTGAGGAACTCCACGTCGGAGTACGCCTCGGCCTGGGCCCGGGCGTTGTTGGTGATCGCCGCGAGCCAGCCGTGGTCGGCCGCCGGTGCGGAGAAGCCGATGGTGACCGTCTCACCGGGTTCGGAGTTGGGGTTGCCCTGGTTGGCGGCCTGGGTCTGGGTGTTGGTCGGCGCGGCCTCGTTGCTGGTGCACGCGGACAGCAGCACGCCGGCACCGACGGCGGCACCGCCGATGAGCAGCCGGCGACGGGACGAGTCGGCGGCGCCGCGGGCGCCGAACAGAGCCCGGCGGGACAGTGCGGTCATGACGACCTCCTGGATCGGAAGGTGGAGGGGTTATCGGGGTGTGCGGATCCCGGCGGCCGTCGCGAGCGACGGTCACCGTGTTCGGTGGTGGATCGGAAGCGGCGTTACCCGGGCCGGGTCAGGCCGGTTTTCGGGTCAACAGCTGACTGAGCGAGTTGAACCGGAACTGCTGGATGAGCACGGCCGCCACGATGATCCCGCCCTTGATCATGTTCTGGGATTCGGTGGAGAGGCCGTTGATGGCGAACAGATTGGTGATGGTGGAGAAGACCAGCACCCCGAAGAGGGCGCCGATGATGGTGCCGCGGCCGCCGGTGAGCAGCGTGCCACCGATGATCGCTGCGGCGATCGCGTCGAGTTCGTACATGTTGGCCATGGCGGCCTGGGCCGAGTTCGCCTGGGCGGTCAGCATGATCGCCCCGATGCCGCAGCACAGTCCGGAGAGTCCGTAGATCATAAGGGTGTGCAGCCGGACGTTGATCCCGGCGAGCCGGGCGGCCTCCGGGTTGCCGCCGATGGCGACCGTCCGACGGCCGAAGGTGGTGCGGTTGAGCAGCACCCAGCCGGCGGCGACCACCCCGCCAAGGATGATCACCAGCAGCGGGATACCGAAGATCCGCTCCGTGGCCATGCCGTTGATCGTCGACGAGGTGGAGACCTGCGTCTGCTTGCCGGAGATGAGTGCGGCCAGGCCACGGGCGGCCACCATCATGGCCAGGGTGGCGATGAAGGCCACCAGCCGGCCGTACGAGATCAGGATCCCGTTGACCAGGCCGACGCAGAGCCCGACGACCACCGCGGTGAATATCATTCCGCCGGCACCGTAGCTCTGCGTGGCCACAGTGGTCGCCCAGACGCCGGCCAACGCCATGATCGCGCCGACCGACAGGTCGATGCCGCCGGCGATGATCACGAAGGTCATCCCGACGGTGACCACGCCGATCGCGGAGGCCTGCTGCAGGATGGTGAAGATGTTGTTGCGGACCCAGGTCGGGTCGCTGTAGAGGTCGGGTCGGGTGGCGGCACCGATGACGACCAGCACGACGAGGACTCCGACCAGCCACAGGTTGCGTCGGGCGTACTCACTGGCGTCCGAGCGCCACCAGCTCTGCCGGGGTGGTGCGTCCGTGCCGTGCGCCGGCGACGCTGCCGGCTTCTCCTTACCGGGTACGGTTGCCGTGGCCTCGTCCGCGGTCACAGTCCTACTCCTTCGCTCACCGGCTGGCCGCTGGCCAACTGGTCGGGTCGCCCGGTCACGCCGCGGCGCCTTCCATCAACGACCCCGCCATGACGAGGTCGAGCACGGTCTCCTCATCGATCTCGCCCGCCGGTGCCTCCCGGATGACGCGACCTTCCCGCATCACCAGGACCCGATCGGCCAGACCGAGCACCTCGGGGACCTCGCTGGAGACCAGCAGGACCCCGACGCCCTGCGCGGCCAGGTCGTGGATCACCTGGTACAGCTCGGCGCGGGCACCGACATCGACCCCCCGGGTCGGCTCGTCGAGCAGCAGCAGCCGGGTGTCGCCGAGCAACCACCGGCCGACCACCACCTTCTGCTGGTTGCCGCCGGAGAGTTGCCGCACCGGCCGGTACACCCCCGGCGGCCGCAGTTCAAGCGACGCGGCGACCCGCTCGGCCTCGGCGACCTCCCGCCCGGAGTCGGTGAAGCCGACCCGGGACAGCTGCGCGAACGTTGCAAGGGTCATGTTGCGGAAGATCGGTTCGCCGAGCAGCAACGCCTGGCTCTTGCGCTCCTCCGGAGCCATGCCCATGCCGGCCCGCACGGCCGCGCCGACGCTGCCGGGCCGGACTGCCCGGCCGGCCATCCGGACGGTCCCGGACTGTGCGGTACGCGCTCCGAAGATCGTTTCGAGCAGCTCGGACCGGCCGGAACCGACCAGCCCCGCGATACCGACGATCTCGCCGCGCCGGACGGTCAGCGACACGTCCTGGAACTCCCCCGCGCGGCTCAGGCCGGCGACCTCCAGCAGCTGCTCACCGTGTGAGTTGGGCTCGCGCTGCGGGAAGACGTACTCGATGGACCGGCCGGTCATCCGGCTGACCAGCTCACGGGTCGGGGTGTTCTGCGCCGGCAGGTTCTGCGCCGTGGTGCGGCCGTCCTTGAGGACGGTGACCCGGTCACCGATCTCGCGAATCTCCTCCAACCGGTGCGAGATGTAGATGACGGCGATCCCCTGGGCGGTGAGTTCCCGGATGATCCGGAACAGGTTGTCGACCTCGTCGTGGGCCAGCACCGCGCTCGGCTCGTCCATGATGATCAGCTTCGCCTCGTGCGACAGCGCACGCGCCATGCTGACCACCTGCTTGCCGGCAGCCGGCAGCGACCGGACCATGCGCCGGGGCGGGATCTCGCCGTGCCCCAGCCGGTCGAGGATCTCCCGGGTACGTCGGACCATCTGACCACGGCGGACGAACCCGGCGGTCCGCGGCTCGTGACCGAGGAAGACGTTCTCCGCCACCGACAGGTCGTCGACCAGGTCGAGTTCCTGGTAGATGGTGGCGATCCCGGCCCGCATCGCCGCCTGCGGGTTGGCGAAGCGGACCGGCTGCCCCTGCCACTCGACCCGGCCGGAATCGGGGCGGTGCACCCCGGCCAGCACCTTGATCAGAGTGGACTTGCCGGCACCGTTCTGCCCGAGCAGGCAGTGCACCTCGCCGGCCCGGACCTCCAGCTGGACGCCGTCGAGGGCCCGTACGCCGGGGAAGGTCTTCACGACGTCGGTCAGCCGCAGGACCACGTCGCCGCCCGCCTGGACCGTCGGGGTGGCGGTGGCGGCGTCCGAGGTGTCCGGTGCGACGTCGGTCGGCTGCCCGTCGACGGGCTCGACGGCGCTCACGACGCCTGCTCGAAGGCGACGTCGCTGGCGAGTACGGCGGCGCCGGTGACCCCGGCGCGCGCACCCAGTTCGGACAGGACCACCGGCAGGTTGCCGGTGGCCAGCGGCAGCGACCGCCGGTAGACGACGCTACGGATCTCGGCGAGCAGAATGTGCCCGAGGTGGGCCAGCCCGCCACCGATCACGATCATCGACGGGTTGGCGAAGCTGACCAGGCCGGCGAGGACGCCGCCGAGACGTCGTCCTCCGTCGCGGATCAGACGGATGCAGGTCACGTCGCCCTCCATGGCGCACTCCGCTACGTCGCGGGCGGTGAGTTCGGACCGCTGGGTGAGCCGTTCGGCCAGCGCCGGCGAGGTGCCGGCGCGGGCGGCGACCGCCGCCTCCTTGCCCAGCGCGGCACCGCTGAACAGCGCCTCCAGACAGCCGACGTTGCCGCAGGTGCACATCGGCCCCTGCGGGTCGACCTGGATGTGGCCGATGTCCCCGGCGCAGCCGTCGATGCCCCGGTAGACCTCGCCGGAGAGGTAGATGCCGCACCCGACCCCGGTGCCCAGCTTGACGAAGAGGAAGTCGTCGACCGAGTGGGCGACACCACCGTGCCGCTCCCCGATCGCCATGATGTTGACGTCGTTGTCGACCACCGCCGGGCAGCCGTGCTCCCGGGTGAGCAGCTCGCGGACCGGGAAGCGGTCCCAACCCGGCATGATCGGCGGGGACACCGGCACCCCGTCGCGGTAGCTGACCGGTCCGGGCACCCCGATGCCGATGGCATCGAGGCGCTCGTGCACCCCTTCGACCCGGGCCTTGGCGAGCAACTCGTTGATCCGGTGCAGGATGACTTTCGGCCCCTGCCGGATGTCGGCCGGTTCGGTGTACGCGGCCACCGGCTCCAGCCGGCCGTTGGTGATCTCCACGTCGACCGAGCTGGCGCCCAGGTCGATCGCGGCGAACCGCAGGTCCGGGTTGAGCTCGACCAGGGTCGAACGGCGCCCGCCCCGTGAGGCGGCCATCCCTGCCTCGGTCACGAAGCCGGAGGCGACCAGCCGCTCCAACTCGGACAGCAGGCGAGGGCGGGGAATCTCCAGCTGGTCGGCGAGCTCGGCCCGGGAGACCGGTCCGTTGTCCCGCAGCAGTCGCAGCAGCTGGAGGTGCAGAGGATCCGCCGTACGCATGGGGTCCACCTCCGACAGTGAGTTAACACCGAGGCGACCTCGGCGTGTCGTGACCGAAACACTAAGAGTCTTCTCAGTCTTGTGTCCAGAGTTTCGGTCCGCTGAAGCAAAACTTTTTCTGATCGTGACAGAAGTTGGTGAAGCATGCTCGAACAGGGGTTGACCTGGTCCGATGTATCTGGTTCAGGGCACGAGGGATCGACGGATCGACCCTCGCTCAACGAGTGCGGAACCCGGACACGCGGAACCGGGGTGCCGACCGCCGCCGCGGCGGCGGTCGGCACCCCGGCCGGTTCACGCGGTTGGATCAGTGGCCGCCGTGCCGGGTGGCGGGCGACCGGTGGATCACTCGCTCTGGCTGTAGACGGTCAGCTCCGACATGTGCTGGTAGCTGCGCTCGGCGAACTCCAGCGACTGACCCGGGTTCTCCGATCCACCGGGAGCGGTGTCCTGCTCCCAGTTGGCGTGGTGGAAGTCGTAGTGCCCGATGGTCTGGAAGAACTGCTGGAAGTTGATGTCGCCGTCGCCCATCGGCGTCATCTCGTAGCCGTTGCTCTGCTCCGGGCTCCTGGCGCCGTCCTTGGCGTGGAACAGCGGGAACCGCCGGGGCCGACGGGCCACGGTCAGGATCGGGTCGAACACCCGGGTCCGCTCCCGACCAGCCGAGTTGATGAACGTGTGGTGCTTGTGCCGGGCGACGTAGCCCCAGTAGATGTCCATCTCGAAGTAGACGTACTTCGCGTCGGTCTTGGCCATGAAGTACTCGAGCTTGCGGACACCGGACGACCGGGTCGGCCGTCCCTGCTCGTCCAGCGGGCCGGAGTCGAGCAGGAAGTTGTACGCAGCGTCATGGTTGTGGGTGTAGAGCCGCATCTTGCGTTCCCGGGCTTGCCGGCCGAGCTCGTTCCACAGGTCAGCGGCCTCGTCCCAGTCCGACTGGTAGTCGCTGCGGGTCGGGTCGCTGCCGGTGCCGATGTTCTTCATGCCGAGTTCCTCGGCGATGTCCAGCTGCTCCTGGAAGGTGTCCGCCCGGATCGACACGTGGCAGCCGTTGGCGACCAACCCGTTGTCGTCCAGGATCTTGCGGATCTCGGTCGGCGTGATCTGCCGGCCGAGGATCTCCTCGCTCTGGGTGTAACCAGCGAACTCGATCTCCTTGTAACCGAGTTCCGCCAGGCGGGCCAGGACCCGCTCGAAGCCGTACGGCACGCCGCTGTCGTCCGGGGCAGCCCGGATGCGGTCCCGGACCGAGTAGAGGATGATGCCCCGGTTCTGCTCGGGGATCAGCGGGTCCACGGACCAGCCGCCGCCGGCCCGGGCCGGACGGCTGGTCTGCAGCACCGGCAGCCCGGCTGCACCGAGCACGGCGGCGGCGCCGGCCGATGCGGCGAGGATGTTGCGGCGGGTGAGCGCCGGATTGGGTGGCGAGAGTTGCCCGTTGCGGCGTAGCACCTCGTCCATTCTGTCCACCTTTCTGCAGCGGCTCACAGAGCCGCCGATGACGAGTGAGGAGGGTCGGGGTGTACGGAGCCGCACGCCGCCGAAACGCACGACCCCGGGGCGGGGGTTCGGATGGGTGGGTTCGGGTCGGTGCCGCAGTCGCGGCACCGACCCGAACCGCAGCTGTCACCGCCACGCCCCTGGCGGGTGACAGCTCGGGCCTGGTGGCCCTGGTCGCGACCGGCGTTGACGACGCTGTGTCGCTGGTGTTACGTCTGGAGCAGACATTAACTCCAGAGACCAGAGGAAAGAAAGACCCCGACGAGCCAAACTTTCAGGTGAACTACCGATGGCTTTGTCTTCTACCAGCCAGAAGTCTGTACGACAGGACCTAGTTAGATCGATGATTGTCGCAGAAGGGTGCCTCCAGGACGTCAGTTGCAGAGCAGCCGACCTACCCGACGCCCGGCGACGGTCAGCCCGAGCACCGTCACCGCGACGAGATAGCCGACATCGACCAACTGCATCCACCCGACAGTGTCCACGGCGATCGCCCGGATCAGGTGGACCGACCGGTACAGCGGGGTCAGCTCGACCAGCCAGCGCAGTACCGACGGGTACGCCTCGGCCGGCACGAACGTCCCGGAGAACAGGAAGACCGCGAACTGGGCCGAGCCCATCAGGTCGAAGTCCTGCCAGCTGCGCATGTAGGTGGACAGCGCCATGCCGAGCCCGCCGAAGGCGAACCCGACCAGGATCGCGGCCGGGAACGCCAGCAGCGCCCGGGGGACCGTCGTCAGCCCCATCACGACCATCACCAGCAGGAAGGTTGCCGAATAGATACTGCCCCGCGCCATCGCCCAGCCGAGCTCACCGAAGGCCAGCTCGGTCGGGCGGACCGGGGTGGCCAGGATCCCGTCGTAGAGCTTGACGAACTTCATCTTGGCGAAGAAGTTGAACGTCGTCTCCGACAACGTGCCGGTCATCGCCGAGGCGGCGAGCATCGCTGGGGCGACGAACGCTGCGTACCCGATGACGGCCCCGCTGCCCGGCCGGGTGATGTCCCCGATCAGCCGGCCCACGCCGACACCGATCGAGAACAGGTAGAGCAACGGCTCGACCACCCCGAAGATCATCACCACCCAGTACGTGGACTTCAGGGCGGCCGCGTTGCGCTCCATCACCGACCCGGCCCGCCGCACGGCCGCGCCGACCCCGAGCATCTGCGGCAGGACGAGGGTCACCACTGTTGCCTCCTCTAGTGGATCAGACGCTTGCGGAACCGGGTGACTGCCAGCCACCACCTGGCCGCCGCCCAGAGGCTCAGGTAGCCGAGATGCCCGGGGACGGACCAGGCGGGCGTGATGCCGAGCGAGGCCGCCCGGCACAGGTCGACCCCGTGCCAGAGCGGCGACAGGTACGCCAGCCAGCGCACTGTCACCGGCAGCGACTCCACCGGGAAGAACACCCCGGCGAACAGGGTCATCGGAATGACCGCGAACCGGAACACGATGACCATGTAGCTGTCGCTGCGGATGGTGGCCGCGAAGGCGGCCACCGGCAGGGCGACGGCCGCCGCGAGCAGCATGGCCACCGGCAGGGTCAGCACCGCCCAACCCGAGTGCAGCGCACCGAACGCGGCGGCCACCGCGACGAAGGCCACGGCACTCGCCAGCACCCGCAGCAGGACGAAGGCGAGCAACCCACCGACGATGTCGGCGATCCGTAGCGGAGCGGCTATCTGCGAGTAGTAGGTCCGTTGCCAGGTGAACCCGCCCAGCACCGGCCAGGAGGACTCCCCGATGGCCACCTGCAACGCGGTGGAAGCGATCAGACCGGGGACGATCCAGTCGAGATAGCTGAACCCGCCGACCCCCTGGTCGACGTAGACTCCCACCCCCACACCGAAGCTGAGCACCGTCAACAGCGGCAGCAGGAACGACGAGAAGACCGACGACCGCCAGGTCCGCCGGTAGGCGGTCAGGTTGGCTTCCAGGACGCTCGACGCCGGCCCGAACAAGCTCCGGGCCCGCGCCCCGGCCGATGTTGTACCGCCCGGGTACGACATCGTGGAAACGACGCCCCGGAACGACCGCCCGAGACCTACCGGCCCGGCGTACTCTACGGCGACGGCGGGACATCCTCACCGGTATTTCCGTCTCCCGGGTCCGCCGCCCGGGATGGTCGCCAGGTTCTCGACGGTGGTCAGCAACAGCACCCGTTGCAGCGCCTGCCCAGCGGCCAACCACTACCGCTCGGTGTCGCCCGTGGTGGAAGGCACGAGAATGGCGGGGTACGGCTCGAAGCGTGCGGTGGACCGGGTCAGACGCGGCGCCGCCAGGCCGAAGTCACGGATCGGCAGGGCTTCCAGGGCGTCACACGGACCGATCGCCGACCGGGACTCCCGCCGTCAGTGTAGGCGGTTACGCTCGATCGCCGGCGCCGCGGCGCGCTCCGCCCAGTCGATCCGGCGCACCTCGTATTCGACCTCGCCGTGCTCGACGCCCTCGATCGGATCGTCCCACTGCAGGTGGAAGCAGCGGGCCAGGCGCAATCCGGCCGCTTCCATCACCCGCCGCGAGGCGACGTTGACCGCCATCGTCTCGGCGAATACCCGGTCGACGGTCGGGTGATCGAACGCCATCCGCAGCAGTGCTCGGGCACCCTCCGAGGCGTACCCCCGGCCCCAGGAGGCGCGTCGCAGTCGGTACCCGAGCTCCACCTCGGTGATCGCCAGCCGACCACTGCGGCCGTTGACCACACCGTCGGCGGGACCGGTGACAGCCGGACCGGCGACGGCCGGCTTCAGCGCGAACCAGCCGATGAAGGCACCGCTGGAGCGCTCGATGGCGGCCCACTTGCCGAAGCCCGGAAAGCGCAGATAGTCACGCAGGATCGCGGGCAGGACCTCGCGGCGTACGGTTTCGGCCGGGGTCGGTCTGCCTCCGGTAAGGTACCGCATCACCTCGGGGTCACTGTCCAGCTCGACGAGCAGTGGCAGGTCGTCGATGGTGAAGCGGCGTAGTGACAGCCGGTCGGTCTGCGCGATCATGCCCGGCCGATTCTAGTCGATCAGGGTCCGGCCGGTGAGATGCAGGAAGACGTCCTCCAGACTACTGCGCCGGATCAACGCGCTGTTCGGTGCCAGCCCACGGCGGTACACCTCGTTGAGCGCCCCGTCGCCGTCGCCGGTGTAGGTCAGGATCCGGTCCGGCAGCACCTCGGTCCGTTCGGCGATTCCGCCCAGTTTGCCGGCGAAGCTGTCCTGGTCGTCGGTCGGGAACCGGAGTTCGACCACCTCACGGTTGGAGTAGCGGGTGATCAGGTCCCGCGGCGAGCCCTCGGCGACAATCCGACCGCCGTCCATCACCACCAGTCGGTCGCAGAGCTGCTCGGCCTCGTCCATGTAGTGCGTGGTCAGCACCAGCGTGACGCCCCGTTGCTTGAGCTGGAACAGTCGCTCCCACACCAGGTGCCGGGCCTGTGGGTCCAGCCCGGTGGTCGGCTCGTCGAGCAGCACGATGTCCGGCTCGTTGACCAGGGCACGGGCGATGGTGAGTCGGCGTTTCATGCCGCCGGACAGCGGCTCGACCTTGCTACCCGACCGGTCGCGCAACTGCACGAAGTCGAGCAGTTCGTCGGCGCGGCGCCGGGCGACCGGTCGCGGGATCTGGAAGTAGCGGGCGTAACTGACCAGGTTCTCCCGTACCGTCAGTTCCTGGTCGAGGTTGTCCAGCTGCGGGCAGACGCCGAGCCGGGCCCGGATCGCCAGGCCGTCCTGCTGCGGATCCATCCCGAGGATTCGCAAAATGCCGCCGCTGGGCGGGGAGACGCAGCCCACCATCCGCATGGTGGAGCTCTTGCCGGCGCCGTTCGGCCCCAGAAAGCCGAACGCCTCGCCGGGCGCGACGTCGACGTCAATGCCGGCGACTGCGGTGAACGTCCCGAACCGCTTGACCAGACCGCGTGCGTGGATGAGTGGCCCGTTACCCCGTTCAGTCACGGCCACGACGCTACCGCGCGGCCCCGACAGGGACGCCAGCGAGTTTCGCGAGCAAGGCGCCTTTCGTCAGATTGAGGACAAAGTATAGTACGAACGTCTTGAAGATTGCGCTTCAATGCACTAAGTTTGCCATCCTGACTCGCTACTCCCGGGTCAGCGGGCGAGTTCGTCACCTTGCCCGGTCCCTGCCCACGCCGGTCCGCTTCGCCCGCGTGTCCACCGGCCCTCCACGCGGACGACGCCACGTGCCGGACCCAGGTAAAGGACAATGACCAACGTGCTGGGAGTGTGGCCGGAGAACACGCACCAGGCGCAGATCCTGCGCCTGCTCCGCGACGGCCCGTGCTCGCGCGCCGAACTTGGCGACGCGGTCGGCCTGTCCAGGTCGAAGGTGGCCACCGAGCTCGACCGGATGATCGACCGGGGTCTGGTGGAGACCGCCGGTCCGGCCGCGTCCCGGGGCGGTCGTCCGTCGTCGATCGTCCGGATCGCCGCCGCCACCCGCTTCCTCAGCATCGACATCGGCGCGAGCACCCTGGACGTGGCGCTCACCGACGGAGAGCTGCAGGTCGTGACCCGGATGACCGAGCGCACCGAGCTGCACCAGGGGCCGACGACGGTGATCGCGCAGGCTCTCGAACTGGTCACCAAACTGGCCGCCGACTCGGGAACCACGCGGTTCACCGGCGCCGGCATCGGGGTGCCCGGTCCGGTCAGTGTCCACGAAGGCGTGCCGGTCTCGCCACCGTTCATGCCGGGTTGGCACCGCTTCCCGGTACGGGAGATGTTCAGCACCGAACTCGGCTGCCCGGTGCTGGTCGACAACGACGTCAACATCATGGCGCTCGGTGAGAAACACGCCGGCATCGCCCGTTCGTTCGAGGACTTCCTGTTCGTCAAGATCGGCGCCGGGATCGGCGCCGGGATAGTGGTCGACGGAGACGTCTACCGGGGAGCGAACGGTTGCGCCGGCGACATCGGCCACACCGCTGTCGACGAGAACGGGCCGCAGTGCCTCTGCGGCAACGTCGGCTGCCTGGAGGCGTACTTCGGTGGTGCGGCGCTGACCCGCGACGCGGTCGCCGCCGCCCGAGCCGGGCGTTCCGACCAGCTCGCCGAGCAACTCGCCCGGATCGGCACGCTCACCGCGCTGGACGTCACCCGGGCGGCCGCCGCCGGCGACCCGGTCGCGGTCGGCATGGTCCGCGACGGTGGACGACGCGTCGGCCAGGTGCTGGCCCGGCTGGTGAGCTTCTTCAACCCGGGGATGGTGGTGATCGGCGGCGGACTCGCCGGGATGGGCCACGCGTTGCTGGCCGAGATCCGCAGCGTCGTCTACCGCAGCTCACTGCCGCTGGCCACCGGCGACATGCCGATCGTCCTGTCCGAGCTGGGCGACCAGGCCGGTCTGATCGGCGCCACCAGGATGATCAGCGACCACGTCTTCACCGCCGGCTGAGCCGACGTACCGGCCCGGGCGCATCCGCTACCGGACGGCCGCACCGCGGCAGGTGGTCACGGCTGCTGCTCGACCGACGCCCTGGCCGCGGCCACCAGATCGGCGGTCTCGGCGGACAGGGCGTCGGGGTCGGCGCCGGGGTCGTACCGGACGGTCCAGGTCAAACCGTCGACACCAGGCACCCGCCGGGCCACCACCCGCAGCCCGCCACCGTCGAGCCGCTGGTGCGCGGTGTAGCCGACCGAGCGGGTCACCCGGGCGCGCACCTGGTTCGGCACCTCCCCGGGGTCGGGCAGGTCGACGGTGACGGTCGGCTGGTCGGCGACGATCTCGTACCCGTCCCGCTCGCCGGTGACCTCGGCCGGGGTGACGGCCAGGGTCCGCCCCGACCAGGCCGCCTTGTGCACCTGATGCCAACCGAGCCGATGGTCCCGACCCGGCAGCCACATCCCCAGGTTGGTGACCACCAGCGCCCCGTCGTCGGCGGTGGCCGCCCAGGCGACGATCCGCTCGTCGCGGGCCATCGTCGGACGCAGCGCGGCCGGCAGCCGCGCCGACCGGCGGAACATGCCCCAGCCCACTACAGTCCCCCCACCGCTCGTTCGCGCAGCGCCCGCGCCTGCTGCTCCAGGGAGAACAGTTCCCCGGCGAGGCTCAGGTACTCGTCCTTGTTCGCCACCGGGTTGATCCGCTGCACCTTCGACTTCAGCTCCCGGATCCGGGCGGTGACCGCGCCCCACTGCAGCCGGGCGAGGGTCACCGAGACGTAGTGCGGGTCCGGCTCCCGGTCGACGTGCGGCGGCTCGACGGCGAGTTCGCCGACCAGTGCCCGGGCGGCCAGGTCCGGGCAGGCGTCACGGACCTGTTCGATCCAGACCGCGCCGGTCACCGCGACGGCCGCGCCCCCGGCCGTGGCCATCGCCGCGCGGACCCCGGCGTGGACGGGATGCAGGTACACCTCCGGGCCGAGGGTGTCGAACATCGGCCCGGCCAACACCGGCACCTGCAGGCCGAGTTTCAGGGCCTCCCGCTCGACCAGCACCTGCGGGTCGTCGGGTTCGGTGGCCGGCCGGGACGGCGTCGACGCTGCCGACGCCGACCGGTTGCCGGCCGTACGGGGGGGCGGTACCGCGCCGGCGGCGAGCACAGCCCGCTGCACCGGCTCGATCTCCATGCCGAGATCGCCAGCGAGCTTGCGGACGTACTCCGGACGTTTGTCCCGGTCCTTCAGCTTGGCCACCAGCGGCGCCGCCCGGCGCATCGCCTCCACCCGGCCGTCGACGGTGTCCAGGTCGAAACGGCGCAGCACCTGGCGCAGCGCGAAGTCGACCAACGGCTCCCGGCGGGCGACCAGGTCCCGTACGGCGAGGTCGCCCTTTGCCAGCCGCAGGTCACACGGATCCATGTTGTCGGGGCTGACCGCGATGAAGGTCCGCCCGACGAACCGCTGGTCCTCCTCGAATGCACGCAACGCGGCCTTCTGCCCGGCCGCGTCCCCGTCGAAGGTGAAGATGATCTCGCCGGCGACGGCGTCGGTGTCCATCAGCAGCCGACGCAGCACCCCGATGTGATCGGCGCCGAACGCGGTGCCACAGGTCGCCACCGCCGTCGGCACCCCGGCCAGGTGACACGCCATCACGTCGGTGTAGCCCTCGACGATGACCGCCCGACCCTGCCGGGCGATCTCCCGTTTCGCCTGGTCGATGCCGTAGAGGACGTGGGACTTCTTGTAGATCGGGGTTTCCGGGGTGTTCAGGTACTTGGGGCCGTCGTCGTCGTCGAACAACTTGCGGGCACCGAAGCCGATGACGTCGCCGGCGAGGTCGCGGATGGGCCAGAGCAGCCGGCGACGGAACCGGTCGATCAGTGACCCGGACCGGGCCTGGCGGGCCAGCCCGGCGGTGATCAGCTCCTGGGCGGTGTAGCCCTGCTGGCGCAGGTGACGGGTCAGCTCGTCCCAGGCGTCCGGGGCGAAGCCGCAGCCGTACCGTTGCGCGGCGGCCCGGTCGAAGCCGCGGTGGGCGAGAAACTCCCGGGCCGCTCGGGCCCCCGGGCCGGCCAACTGACCGGCGTAGAACTCGGCGGCGGCGGCGTGCGCCGCGATCAGCCGCTGCCGCTGGCCGGACTGCTGGCGGACCGGCGCGGGCCCGGCCTCGATGTAGCGCAGCTGGATGCCGGCGCGGGCCGCCAGGCGCTCCACCGATTCGACGAAGCTGAGGTGTTCGGCCTCCATCAGGAAGGTGATCGCGTCGCCGCCCTTGCCGCACCCGTGGCAGAAGTACACGTTACGGGCCGGTGCGACGGTGAACGACGGGGTCTTCTCGTCGTGGAAGGGGCAGAGCCCTTTGAGGTTGCCGCCGCCGGCCGACTTGAGCGTGACGCTTTCCGAGATGATGTCGGCGATCGACGTCCGCTCGCGTACGAGCGTGATGTCCTCGTCCCGGATCCGACCAGCCATGCCGCCGCGCCACCCCCTTCCCGGTACATCCTGCCCTGCCCCGCCGATCACGGGCCGTGCGGGTGCCCGAGGAGGCACGACGCCCATGCCCGGACCCGCCGTA
Organism: Solwaraspora sp. WMMA2056; assembly: GCF_030345095.1. Taxonomy (NCBI): domain Bacteria; kingdom Bacillati; phylum Actinomycetota; class Actinomycetes; order Micromonosporales; family Micromonosporaceae; genus Solwaraspora; species Solwaraspora sp. WMMA2056. The sequence continues at coordinate 3,041,968 of NZ_CP128360.1, read as the reverse complement.
CGCCGACGAACCCCACCCTGACCAGGCAGGCTTCTGTCAATACGCATTTTCCACGCCTCGCCGCAGAACAGACCTTGTCCTTCCCTGTGACCACAGCAATACTGTCTGTGTCGTACCTAGTGGGCCGTTCGCTGGCTTGTTTCTCTTTCTTCACGGTTCACTGTGTCTTGTCTACATTGCCGGTTCCCAGCCCGAAGGAGGAGGCACCCCCATGCCCCAGCTGCTGCCCGAGACGAACGCGCTCGACCACCTGGACGTGATCGCCCTCGACGACGCGCCCCGCCTGTGCGCCCTCTACCGCAGCCGGGACGCCGATCTGGCCCCCGAGGAGGAGCTGCCGCACATCGCCGGGTGGGTGCTCGCCTGGCCGGACGGCTCCGCGCTGACCCTGCTGACCGAGGGCGAACAGCCACGGATCATCTCCGGATCGCTGTCCAACGTCGAGAACTGGTGGTCGGCACTGTTGGCCGCCGACCTCGTCGCGGTCCGGCCGCCGACCGGCAGCTGAGCAGGCCGGCCACGGACCGGCAGCCGGCCGGGCCGACGGGCCGACCGGCCCGGGTGCGTCGCAGCGCTACCCTCCTTGGCCGAGGAGGCGATCCGCATGGCCGACGAGCAGACCCGTCCACCGGAGACCGCGCTGACCATCGCCCTGGCCGAGTACACGCAGTTGCAGGAGGCCAGACGGGCGGTGCACACGGAATCCAACGCCCGCTTCACGTTCTTCCTCGGCGTCGCCTCGGCCGCCACCGCGGTCTCCGCAGGTCTGGTCTCCGCCGGCGGCGCGACGGTGACCACCGGGCGGGCCGCCGCCGCAGGCGCACTCGGCGGCCTCGTCCTGCTGCTCGGGCTGGCGGTCTTCGCCCGGCAGTTGGAGTTCAACGACCGGGCCCGGCGGTACGCGGTCGCCGCCACCGCGATCCGCACCTATCTCGTCCGGCAGGCTCCCGACCTGGCCCCGTACGTCATGATGCCCACCCTTGACGACTCGGGTCCGTTCGCCGCGCAACCGTACCGCCGGGGCTGGCCACGTGACCTGGTCAGCCTCGCGGGCACGGTCGGGCTGCTCAACAGCGCGCTGCTCGCGGCCACCGTCGGACTGCTGGTCGCCCGGGCGGTCCCGGCGTGGGCCGCCGCGACGCTCGGTGCGCTGGTCCTCGTCAGCTGCCTCGCCGCGCACGTGGCGGTGTTCCGCCGCCGGTTGGCGCGCTCGGCCCGCGAGGTGGGTCAGGTCATCGACCGGCGCCCGGCGCTGGCCGCCCGGCCCGCTCCGGTCGACCCGGTCGCCACGCCCGATCCGGTCAGTCCGGTCGTCACGCCCGCTCCGGTCAGTCCGGAGCCGGCCGGCCGGTGAGCCGCCGGTGCCAGGAGACCGCCGCCGGGTCGGTCAACGACGCCACCTGGTCGATGATCACCCGGGCCCGGGCCCGGTCGTCCGGCGCGGCGACCCACAGCGGCGCGAACACCGGGTCCAGCCCGGCCGGTGCCCGGTCGGTCAACGCCTCGACGAGTTCGGCCAGGATCTCCCGCTGCCGGCGGTACCCCGCCTCGGCGCCGGGCCGGCGCATCACGTACCGCAGCGCCAGTCCTTTGAGCAGGGCGCACCGGGCCCGCACCACCCGGGGCACCACCAGGTCCGCCGCGTACCGCCGCACCGGCAGGCCGCCGGCCTGCTGCCGGGTCGCCGACACCGCCGCCGCGACGAACGCTCCGGTGAGAATGCTGGTCATCCCCTTCAACGCCGCCTGCGCCGGATGGCTGCCGTCGTAGCCCGCGATCGGCCGCAGCGCCGGATGGGCCAGCAGCTCGGCGAGGATCCCGGCCAGGTCGTCGACGGATTCGGTGGAGTAGACCGCAGCCACGTCGGCGGCGAGAGCGTGCTGTTCGTCGCGGTCGGCGATGAGCAGGCCGAGGTCGATGTAGCCGCCGTGGATGCCGTCCTCCAGGTCGTGCACCGAGTAGGCGACGTCGTCGGCCCAGTCCATCACCTGGGCCTCCAGGCAGCGCCGCGTCGGCTCCGGGGCACCGGCGCGCAGCCAGGCGAAGACCGGCTCGTCGTCGGCGTACAGTCCGAACTTGCGCTGATCGGCCTGACGCGGCCAGGGGTACTTGCAGGTCGCGTCGAGCGAGGCGCGGGTGAGGTTCAGCCCGGCCGAGGAGCCGTCCGGCCCCAGCACCTTGGCCTCCAGCCGGGTCAGCACCCGCAACGTCTGCGCGTTGCCCTCGAATCCGCCGATGTCGACGGCCAGGTCGTGCAGTGCCCATTCCCCGTTGTGCCCGAACGGCGGGTGGCCGAGGTCGTGGGCGAGGCCGGCGACGTCGACCACGTCGGGCTCGCAACCGAGCCGCGCACCCATCTCGCGGGCGATCTGCGCGACCTCCAGGGAGTGGGTGAGCCGGGTCCGCGGGACGTCGTCGGCACCGCCGGTCTCGGCGGTGTGCACCTGGGTCCGGGCGGCCAGCCGACGAAATCCCGCGCTGTGCAGCACCCGGGCCCGGTCCCGTTCGTACGGGCTGCGTCCGTACCCGGTGTCCTTCACCGGCTCGGGCACCCATCGGTCGGTGTCGTCGAGGCCGCCGGGTGCCGGACGGACGGGTGAGGGGGTCACCTTCCGGAGCCTATCGGCCCGGTACCGACCGGAACGGGCAGGTAAATATTTCCGGATGATTACGTATTTGTGTCGCAATGTTGACGTCGGCCCCTCGGCGCCTACCCCATCGGTTCACAATCGCAGAGTGGTCGACCAGGGGTGGACGGCCCGTACCAGCCGGCTCGTGCACATCACCGAGGTCCCGACGCCGATGCGGTACGCCGTCGAGGAGCACTGCGCCGGTCAGCTCATGGGCGAGCTGGCCGGCGCGAGTGCCTGCTGCCTGACCGCCATCACCGAGCCCGGCGGGTCGACCGGCACGGTACGGCACCGCCTCGACATCCTGCTCGGTCGGCATCTGCTCAGCGCCGGCGACGGCCCGCACCGGGGGTACGCCCGGTCGGCGCGCCTCACCGCGGTGACGCTCGCCGCACCGACGCCGTACGGAGTGCTGATCACCGCCCGCTGGCAGGCCCATGGCCGTGCCGAGTCGTGCTGGCTCGGCTTCGGCGACAGCCCGGACGGCCGGACGTTCCTGCTGCTGCTGCGCACGGCGGTGGAGCGGGCCAGTGGGCAGGTTCCGGCGGGAGCCTGCGGGCGAAGCGCACACCGGACCGGCCGGTTCAGCCGCGTCCGTTGAGTACGCAGAACTCGTTGCCCTCCGGATCGGTCAGCACGATCCAGGAGACGTCACCCTGGTCGATGTCGACCCGTCGGGCCCCCATGTCCACCAGCCGCTCCACTTCGGCCGCCTGATCGGCCGCGCGCAGGTCGATGTGCAACCGGTTCTTCAGTTGCTTGCGCTCCGGCACCGGGACGAACACCACACCGGGCAACTGGTCGGGCGACTGTCGAATCTCCACCTCGTCCGCTGCCTCGTGCACGATCTGGTAGCCGAGTGCCTGCGCCCACCACCGGGCGAGCCGGGGCGGGTCGTCGGCATCGACCACCAGGTTCTCCCACTGACTGACCACCTCGGCCACCTCCTGATCTCGGGCGTCGCGCCGCAGCTCACGCCGTTACGGTACGGCGAGTGACGCGGCCGCACGCGGTGACGGCACAAACACCAGGAGCGAGCCGAAGATCGTTCGCAATGGCCGATCAGGTATCAGTTGCTGTCCGATTGCCGATGGTTATGGGCCTGCGCAGTTACATCGCGTGCGGTAGCGTGCCAGGAGCACAACGTCACCGCCACCTCGACCGGACGATGGGATCACGAACGAGTGTCGATGTTCGACCGACCGAGGTGCACCGGCATCCCGCTGACGAACGTGGCGCGACCCCGCGCCCGCCGTCGCGAGGCACGCGATCGACGCCGACTGCCGTGCCGACCGCGGTCGCTGTCCGCCCGACCCGCCGCGCATCCGCCGGTCCGGGCCCACTCCGGTCAGCGACCAGCCACCCGGACGATCGAGTGAAGGAGACGCCGGTGGATACCGACACCGCCATTCTCGCCGAGCTACGCGGACTGCGCCGCCGGTTGCCGCAGGTCACCGGCTCCGTACTGGCCGGCGCGGACGGCCTGCTGATCACCCGTGACCTCAACGGTGCCGACGCCGACAGCATCGCGGCGCTCGCCGCGGCGACCCTCGGGCTCGGCCGCCGGTTCGCCGACACCGCCGGGCACGGCGACCTGCAGGAAACCCTCATCCACGGTAGTCACGGCCAGGTCGGGCTGTACGCCGTCGGCACCCGGGCACTGCTCGCGGTGCTCGCCGCCGCCCAGGTCGAACGGGACCTGCTGCACCGGCACGCCCGCCAGGTCGCCGACCAGGTCGGCGAGCTGCTGCGCGCCCGCCCGGTGACCAACGTCCCGGACCCGGCCCCCCACTTCCTGGACAACCGGGCCCCCTTGGCGGTACGCACCCCGATGGCGACCCTGCCGTACAACCCCGCGTTGCCGCGCCGCCGGTTCTGACCCGCCTCGCTCGCCCGACGACGACGGAGGCGCAGGCCGGCGCAGAGCGCCAACGCGACGGCCGGGTGCTCCCTGCGGATCGGCGACGACCACCCGGCCACCGTCGTCGGTCAGCGGCTGTCCGAACCGGTCGACTCCACTGTCGCCCGACCGGCCTCCAGCCGGGCGACCGGCACCCGGAACGGTGAGCAGGAGACGTAGTCCAGGCCGGCCGCGTGGAAGAAGTGCACCGAGTCGGGATCCCCGCCGTGCTCGCCGCACACCCCGATCTTCAGTCCGGGCCGGGCCGCCCGACCCTCCTCGACGGCGATCCGTACCAGCCGCCCCACCCCGTCGCGGTCGATCGACTCGAACGGGGAGATACCGAAGATGCCCAGCTCCAGGTAGCGCCAGAAGAAGGCACCCTCGACGTCGTCGCGGGAGAAGCCCCATGCCATCTGGGTCAGGTCGTTGGTGCCGAAGGAGAAGAACTGTGCGGCGCCAGCGAGCTGCCCGGCGGTCAACGCCGCCCGGGGCACCTCGATCATCGTCCCGATCAGGATCTCGACCGACCGCTCCCCCAGTACCTCGGCGATGATCCGGTCGGCCTCCGCCCGTACCGTCTCCAGCTCCTGCACCGCACCGACCAGCGGCACCATGATCTCCGGACGGGGATCGTGCCCGGCGGCGGCCAATTGGGCCGCGGCCTCGGCGATCGCGCGGACCTGCATCGCGAACAGGCCCGGGATGACCAGGCCGAGGCGTACGCCACGCAGACCGAGCATCGGGTTCTGCTCGTGCATCCGCCGGACCGCCGTCAGCAACGCCTCGTCGCGGCCGGCGTCCTGACCCCGCGCGTGCGCCACCGCCACCGATACCGCGAGGTCCTCCAGCGACGGCAGGAACTCGTGCAGCGGCGGATCGATCAGCCGGACGGTCACCGGCAGACCGTCCATCTGGCGGAAGATCTCCGCGAAGTCGGCCCGCTGCCGGGGCAGCAGCTCGGCCAGGGCCGCCGACCGGGCCGCCTCGTCCCGGGCCAGGATCAGCCGTTCCACGAGTTCGCGCCGGTCGCCGAGGAACATGTGTTCGGTGCGGCACAGCCCGATCCCCTCGGCGCCGAACCGCCGGGCGCGGGCCGCGTCGGCACCGGTGTCGGCGTTCGTGCGGACCGCCAGCCGCCGTCGGGTGTCGGCATGCGACAGGATCCGGTGTACGGCGAGCACCAACGGATCGTCGGTGGTCGCCGGGTCGACGGTCCCTTCGAAGTACTGCACCACTTCGGAGGGGCGTACCGGCACCGCACCGAGGTAGAGGCAGCCGCTGGTGCCGTCGATCGACACCAGGTCACCTTCGACCACGGTGTGGTCACCGACGGTGAACCGTCGGGCGGCCTGGTCCACGTCGAGGGTGTCGGCACCACACAGACAGGTCTTGCCCATCCCCCGGGCCACCACGGCGGCGTGGCTGGTCTTGCCGCCCCGGCTGGTCAGAATGCCCTGGGCGGCGATCATGCCGGGCAGGTCGTCCGGGTTGGTCTCCCGCCGCACCAGGATCACCTGCGCACCCTGCCCGGCCAGCTCGACCGCGCGGGCGGAGTCGAAGACGACGGTGCCGACGGCGGCGCCCGGGGAGGCGCCGACCCCGGTGGCGATCGGCTCCGGCGCGCCGGACAGGTCGAAGCAGGGGAACATCAGCTGCGCCAGCTGCGCGCCGTTGACCCGGTGCAGCGCCTCGTCCAGGTCGATGATCCCTTCGTCGACGAGCTGGCTGGCGATGACGAACGCGGCCGCCGCGGTCCGTTTGCCGACCCGGGTCTGCAGCATCCACAGGGTGCCGCGTTCGATGGTGAACTCGATGTCGCACAGGTCCCGGTAGTGGTTCTCCAGCTGGGCCATGATGGCGAGCAGTTCGTCGTACGACCGGGGATCGAGCCGGGCCAGCTCCTGCAGCGGCAGGGTGTTGCGGATGCCGGCGACCACGTCCTCGCCCTGGGCGTTGGCCAGGTAGTCGCCGTAGACGCCCTGGCTGCCGGTGGCCGGGTCCCGGGTGAAGGCCACGCCGGTGCCCGAGTCCGGGCCGAGGTTGCCGAAGACCATCGCCACCACGTTGACGGCGGTGCCCAGATCGGCGGGGATCCGCTCCTGCCGCCGGTAGACGACCGCCCGCTCGGCGTGCCAGGAGTCGAAGACCGCTTGGACCGCCAGGTCGAGCTGCTCGCGCGGGTCCTGCGGGAAGTCACGGCCGGTGTGCGCGAAGAAGATCTTCTGGTACTCGCGGACCAGCCCGCGTAGGTCCTCGGCGGTCAGGCCGAGGTCGTCGTCGGTGCCGACGGCCCGCTTCGCCGCCGACAGCGCCTGGTCGAACTCCTCGGCCGGCACGTGGCAGACCGTACGGCCGAACATCTGGATCAGCCGCCGGTAGGAGTCCCAGGCGAACCGCTCGTCGCCGGCCTGGGCGGCGAGCCCGGCCACGCACGCGTCGTTGAGCCCGACGTTGAGCACCGTCTCCATCATCCCCGGCATGGAGAACTTCGCGCCCGAACGCACCGACACCAGCAGCGGATCGGCCGGGTCACCGAGGCGCTTGCCACGGCGCTGCTCCAGCCGGAGCAGCGCGGCCGAGACCTGCCCCGGCAGGTCCGCCGGGACGGCACCGCGATCGAGGTAGGCCCGGCACGCCTCGGTGGTGATGGTGAACCCGGGCGGGACCGGTAGGCCGAGCCGGGTCATCTCGGCCAGGTTCGCCCCCTTTCCGCCGAGGAGGTCCCGCTGTTGCCGGTCGCCCTCGGTGAAGTCGTAGACGTACCTGGGCTGTGCGGGTGCGCCTGGGCGCGCGCCACCCGTTTCCTCTGCTGCCGCCATCCTGGCCTCCATGAGCCGTTCGACACTGAACGATGGTTCACCAATGGCCATTGGTGGGCGAAGGTTAAGCGACCAGATCGGTTGGCCGACAGTAGTCGGTGACCAGCCGCACAGCACCCGCCAACGGTGCTGCGCGCGGCCCTGCCTGGGAACGTTTCCATGCGCAACACTGCGCACGACGTGGTGTCCCGGGCCACCACAGGTGTGCTCCGGACCACACCTGGCAAGCCCCTCGAACTCGGCGCGGGACGGGCTGCGCGGGAACGGCTGTGCGGGACGGGCGGCTCAGCCGCCGGAGTCAGCCAGCTCCGCGCCGGCCGGCACGGTGTCGTCGTCGCGGCTGGCCAGCCAGCCCGCCGGCAGGAAGACCTTTCCCGGGGAGTTCGTCCGCCCCCTCGGTTGCCCGAGGGCATGGGTCGGAAACGGCTCCGCCGGGTCGAGTTCGCCGAGCAGGTCGTCCAACTCCGCCAGGCCCGACACCATCGCCAGGGCGCGACGCAGCTCACCGCCGACCGGGAAACCCTTCAGATACCAGGCGACGTGCTTGCGGAAATCGGTGCAGCCGTCGCGCTCGGCGACCGCACGGTCGGTCCGCCCGGTGGCGAACCAGTCGACCAGCAGCTCGGCATGCCGACGCATGGTGACGGCCACCGTACCGAGGGTCGGCAGCACCCGGTCGTTCCGGCCGTCGAACGCGGCCGACAGGTCGGCGAACAGCCAGGGCCGGCCCAGGCAGCCGCGACCGACCACGACCCCGTCGGCACCGGTGTGCGCCACCATCCGCAGGGCATCGTCGGCCTCCCAAATGTCGCCGTTGCCCAGCACCGGCACCTGCAGCTCCTGCTTGAGCCGGCCGATCGCGTCCCAGTCGGCGGTGCCCGAGTAGCGCTGTGCGGCGGTCCGCCCGTGCAGCGCCACCGCCGCCACCCCGGCCTCCTGAGCGGCCAGCCCCGCCTCGACGTACGTCAGGTGGTCGTCGTCGATGCCCTTGCGCATCTTGACCGTCACCGGCACCCCGGCCGGGGCCGCCGCCCGCACCGCGCCGGTGACGATCCGGCTGAACAGCCGGTGCCGCCAGGGCAGCGCCGCCCCGCCGCCGCGGCGGGTCACCTTCGGCACCGGGCAGCCGAAGTTCAGGTCGATGTGATCGGCCAGGTCACGCTCCACGACGATCCGTACGGCGGCCGCCGTCACCTGCGGGTCGACCCCGTACAGCTGGATGCTGCGGGGACGCTCCGACGGCGCGAACGCGATCATGCGCAGGGTCTTGGGGTTGCGCTCCACCAGCGCCTGCGTGGTGATCATCTCGCAGACGTACAGCCCGCCGCCCTGCTCGCGGCACAGCCGCCGGAACGCGACGTTGGTGATGCCGGCCATCGGGGCCAGCACCACCGGCGGCCACACCTGGTACGGGCCGAGCGGCAACGGCGCTCGGACGGGGGCGGCGGCCTGCGGCAGGGTGACGGACACGCCGTCCAGGATTCCACGCGGGCCGGGGCAGCACGCCGGCACCCGGCCGGTCGGCACGCCGGTGGACCGACCCGCCCACCGGTCAGCCGGTGGGCAGCCGCTCCAGCAGGTAGCGCTCGACCTGGTCCAACGCGACCCGTTGCTGGGCCATGGTGTCCCGGTCCCGGACGGTCACCGCGTCGTCGGCGAGCGTGCCGAAATCGACGGTGACGCAGTACGGCGTACCGATCTCGTCCTGCCGGCGGTACCGGCGGCCGATCGCCTGCGAGTCGTCGAACTCCACCACCCAACGGCGGCGCAGCGCGACGCTCAGATCACGGGCCTTCGGCGACAGGTCGGAGTTGCGTGACAACGGCAGCACCGCCACCTTCACCGGGGCGAGCCGGGGATCGAAGCGCAACACGGTCCGCTTGTCGACGCCACCCTTCGTGTTCGGTGCCTCGTCCTCGTCGTAGGCCGCCAGTAGGAACGCGAAGACGGCTACCGTCAGGTTGGCCGCCGGTTCGATCGCGTACGGCACCCACCGCTCACCACGGTCCTGATCGAAGTAGGACAGATCCGCCCCGGAGTGCTTGGCGTGGACGGTGAGGTCGTGATCGGCGCGGTTGGTCACGCCTTCCAGCGCGACGAACTCCGGTCCGGCACCGCCGAACCGGTACTCGATCTCCACGAGGCGCTTGGCATGCTGCGGCAGGGCACTCGTCGAGGGTTCGCGGCGGCGCAACCGGTCCGGCGCGAGACCCAGATCGACGTACCAGTCCCAGCGCTGCTGGACCCAGTACTCGAGCCATTCGTCGTCGGCACCCGGCTCGACGAAGTACTCCAGCTCCATCCGTTCCAGCTCGCGGCTGGCCAGCAGGAACTCCCCCGGCCCGGCGAAGTGGCGGAAGGAGCGGCCGGCCTGGGCGATGCCGAACGGCGGCTTCTTGCGCGCGGCGATCATCACGTTGGCGAAGTTGACGAAAGTCCCGGTGGCGGCCTCCGGCCGCAGGTAGTACGGGTACTCGGCGGCGGTCCGACGCGCGTTCGAGGCACCGAGCAGCCCGCTGACCTGATCCGGGTCGGTGAAGCTGCCCCGGCTGGCACAGTTCGGACAGGTGAGTTCGGTCAACGCCGCTGGCGGTCGGCCCGCCTGCCGGGTGTACGCCCCGACCATGCCGTCGAGCGGCTGCGCCGAGTCACAGGACCGGCACCGCGCACTGGTGCGGGTGTGGGCGTCGAGCATTCCGGACGCGGCGATCACCGCACGGGCCTGCAACACCGCCGAGTCGAGCCCGACGACGTCGTCGCGGTGCTGGACCATGGTCCGCCACCACTGCCGACGCAGATGCTCCTTGAGCTCGACGCCGAGTGGCCCGTAGTCCCAGGCGAACGGTTCACCACCGTAGATCTCGCCGGACGGGAAGACGAAGCCCCGCCGGTGGGCGAGACTCACCACGGCGTCGAAACGGTCGGCTGACATGCGCTGCTCCTACGCCGGCTGGCTGCCAGCGGGGACGTGCGGGTGGACGGTCACGGCAGATGTTCGGCAGGCTACTCCTCGATGCCGCAGACCTCTAGCTCACCGGTGCCGGTGTCCTGGTTCAACGACACCCGCAGGGTGTCCGCTCCGCCCTGGCGGTAGGTCACCTCCACCGGTACGACGATCCGGCTGGTGACCGAGACCTGGCCGACCTCGTAGGCGGCGATCTCGGGCTCGGCGGCGAGCCGGTCGGTGAACTCGTCGAGGCTCTCCCGGCGTTGCGCCTCGGCACAGAGCATCCCGTACGCGGCACCGAACTGCTGTTGGCTGACCGCGTCGAAGTAGTCGTCCACCGCGACCTGGGCCTGCTCGTTGATCGCCTCCCCGCCGGTAATGATCAGTCCGACCAGGGCGATCGTGCCACCACCGCAGCAGATCAGTACGGCGAGCGCCGCAACGCTGAGGCCGATCCAGAGTCGGGCGCTGCGGCCCTCCACCGGCGGTGCCGCGAACGGCGGGGCCGCTCCAGGACCGGCGGGCACCTGGTACGGGGCACCCGGGTCAGCCGGCGGGGTCGGGGCCGGCGGGTCGGTGGCGGCCGCCACCGGGGCCTGCACCGGGGCCGGATCGACGCTGACGGTCGGATCGGCGCTGGCGGCCGGGGCCGGGGACACCGGCGACTGGCGGTCCGGCGGCTCCCACGGTGAGGGTGCCGCCCACGGCGACCCAGCGGGTACGGCGGACGGCGGGAGGGGGCGCTCCGGTCCGGGATCGGTCATGCCGACAGGGTAGTTGCCCGGCCAATCACCGACCGGGCTCCATGGCCCGATCGCTGGCGTACGCCACGGGTTCCCCGCCCGGTGCCGCGTCGACCAGCACCTCGAACGCCGACGGCTCGTCGAGCGATTCGGCCAGCAACGGCGTGGCGTCGACCTTCACCGTGAAGCTGCCCAGGGCACGTCGGTAGGCGCCGACCGACTCCCACTCGGTCATCAGGCACCAGCTCTGTGGATCCTCCAGCGCGCAGGTCAACGCGCCGCGCTGGTAGCCGGTGCAGGCCGCCAACGCCCGCAGCGCCACCTGTGCGCGATCGACGAAACTCGTCGCGTCGGTCTGCGGCACGGTGAACCGGTTGACCACCAGCACGCGGGTCTCCTCACTGGCTCGAGTCTGTCGGGAACTGACTACAGTTTGTCGGATGCAGCCTACGCAGTCGTCGGGTTCGGCCCGGCTCGGGCGGATCAACCCGACCGGGGCGTTCCTGGTCGCGCTCGGACTCGTCCTGGTGGGCCTGTTCGCACCTGGGGTGATCGGCGGGGCGGCGCTGCTGGTGCTGGCCGGCGGGCTGGCCTGGCTGCTGCGGTCGACCTGGGCGGCGGTGCCACCGGCGGGGCGGCTGCTGCGGCTGCTGACCGTGACGCTGCTGGTCGCGGTCGCCCTGGCCAAGATCTTCTAGCCGATCGCTGGAGTACGTCGCTCAGGCCGCCGAGCAGGGGCAACCCATGCAACCATGCGTTTTTGACAATCATTGTCACCCTCGCGGAGAGTTGCCTGATGCACAACCACCCCTTGCGCCGTACCCTCGCGCTGTCCGCCGGTGCGTTGCTCGCTCTGGGCGGCACGGTGGCCTGCGCGCAGGGCGATGCCGATACCTCTGCCACCACGACCGGCGACACGGTCGGCGTGGTCGCCGCCTTCTATCCGCTGCAGTTCCTGGCCGAACGCATCGGCGGGGACGCCGTGACGGTCACCGGCCTGGCCCCGCCCGGTGCCGAACCGCACGACCTGGAGCTCAACCCGCAGCAGGTCGGCCAGATCAGCGACGCCGACCTCGTCGTCTACCTGAGCGGTTTCCAACCGGCCGTCGACGCCGCCGTCGAGCAGGAGGCCGGCGACGCCGCGTTCGACGTGGTCACGGTCGAACCGCTGCTCGACGCCACCGACGGCGGGCACAGCCACGAGCACGGCGAGGACGAGCACGCCGAGGACGAGCACGGTCACGAAGAGGAGGAGCCGGGTCACGACGACGAGCCCACGCCGGGCGGCGAAGCCGTCGACGAGCACGCCGACTCCGACGCGGCCAAGGACCCGCACCTGTGGCTGGACCCGACCCGGTTCGCCACGGTCGCCGACGAGCTCGCCGCCCGTCTCGGCAAGGCCGACCCGGACCGGGCGGACGACTTCACCGCCCGCGCCGCCGCCCTGCGCACCGAGCTGGAAGCCCTCGACACCGAGTACGCCGAAGGGCTGGCCACCTGTGAACGTCGGGAGATCATCACCAGCCACGCCGCCTTCGGCTACCTGGCAGTGCGCTACGAGCTGGAGCAGATCGGCATCACCGGGCTGAGCCCCGAGGACGAGCCGGCGCCGCAGCGCCTCGCCGAAGTGATCGAGGAGGCCCGGGAGCACCAGGCCACCACGATCTTCTTCGAGACCCTGGTCAGCCCGGCCGTCGCCGAGACCATCGCCAGCGAGGTCGGTGCCCAGACCGCGGTCCTGGATCCGATCGAGGGGCTGCAGCCGGACGCCGACGGCGACTATTTTTCGGTGATGCGCGACAACCTCGATTCCCTCACCACCGCCCTGGGTTGTTCGTGAGCACACCTGTCGTCCAGGTGGAGCACGGGGTGGCCGGCTACGACGGCCGCCCCGTGCTCCGCGCCATCGACCTCACCGTGAACAGCGGTGAGGTCGTCGCGTTGCTCGGCGCGAACGGCTCCGGCAAGTCCACCCTGATCCGCACCGCGCTCGGTCTGGTGCCGCTGCGCGGCGGTACCGTCCGGCTCTTCGACGTGCCGTTGGGGCGGTTCCGCCAATGGCACCGGGTCGGCTACGTACCGCAACGGCTCGGGGCCGGCAGCGGCGTACCGGCCACCGTCGGGGAGGTCGTCGCCTCCGGCCGGCTCGCCCGTCGCGGCGTACTGCGCCCGGCCGGGGCCGCCGACCGGGCCGCCGTCGCGGCGGCGCTGGCCGCCGTCGGCCTCGCCGACCGGGTACGCGACCCGGTCGCCGCCCTCTCCGGTGGCCAGCAGCAGCGGACGCTGATCGCCCGCGCGCTGGCCGGCGAACCGGAACTGCTGGTCCTCGACGAGCCCACCGCCGGGGTCGACGCCGCCAGCCAGGAGGCGTTCGCCACGGCGCTCGGCACGTTCGTCACCGGCGGCGGTACGGTGCTGCTGGTCGCCCACGAGCTCGGGCCGTTGCAGCCGCTGATCGACCGCGCGGTGGTGCTGCACCACGGCGAGGTGGTCCACGACGGCGCGGTGCCACCACCGGCCGGGCACCACGCCGACCCCGGTCACGACCACGTCCACCCGCACGCGCCGGTCGAACCGTCCCGGATATTGAACGCATGAGCATCTTCCAGTACGAATTCATGATCCGGGCGCTGATCGGCGCCCTGGTCATCGGGCTGGCCGCCCCGGCCCTGGGCATCTACCTGGTGCAGCGGCGGATGTCGTTGATCGGCGACGGGGTGGGCCACGTGGCCCTCACCGGGGTCGGCGTCGGCCTGCTGCTGGACCGCTCCCCCGTGCTCACCGCGGTGATCGTCGCCGCGATCGGCGCGATCGCCATCGAACTGTTGCGCGAACGCGGCCGCACCTCCGGCGACATGGCGCTCGCGCTGCTGTTCTACGGCGGTATCGCCGGCGGGGTGATGCTGGTCGGGCTGGCCGGCGACCGCAGCAACGCCAACCTGATGTCCTACCTGTTCGGGTCGCTGAGCACCACCCGCCCGGAGGACCTGCGGGTGATCGTGGTGCTCGCCGCGGTCGTGCTCGCCGCGATGCTGCTGCTGCGCCCGGCACTGTTCGCCATCTGCCACGACGAGGAGTACGCCAAGGTCTCCGGCCTGCCGGTGCGCACGCTCAACCTGCTGATCGCGGTCACCACCGCGGTGACCGTCACCATCGCCATGCGGGCGGTCGGCCTGCTGCTGGTCAGCGCACTGATGGTGGTGCCGGTGGCGACCGCGCAGCAGCTCACCCGGGGGTTCCGCACCACCATGGCGGCGGCGATGGCGATCGGCCTGGTCTCGGCCGGCGGCGGCGTGTGGCTGGCCGGCACCGTCAACACCGCGCTCGGCGCGACGATCGTCATCCTGGCGATCGGCGCGTTCGCCGCCACCGCGATCGGTGCCGGCCTCTGGCGCCTGCTGCGCCGACGGGGTGCCCGCCTGCGCGTACCGCAGCGGCCGGCCCGCGAGGTGGAGCCACCGGAGGTCGTCCTGGAGTCCTGATCCGGTCCCCCACCCTCCCGGTCCGGCGGTCCGGCGGCTTTCCAGATGCCGCCGGTTCCTCCGCCGGTGGCCGCCTGCCTGCCGGTCCGGCCCCGCTATTGGTTACCGTTGCGGGGTGACGATGGCCAACGGCTACGAGGGGTACGAGAGCGCGGGCGAACTGCTGCGCGCCCTCTCCGCTCCGATCCGGGTCGCCATCGTGACCGAGCTCGCCCAGGGCGAACGCTGCGTCCACGAGCTCGTGGAGAAGCTCGGCGCACCGCAGCCGCTGGTGTCGCAGCACCTTCGTGTGCTGCGTGGGGCCGGTGTGGTGCACGGCTCCCGGCGGGGCCGGGAGATCGCGTACGCGCTGGTCGACGAACACGTCGCGCACATCGTCGCCGACGCGGTCAGCCATGCCCGGGAGGTACGGTGACCCGCCACCGGCAGGATTCGGCAGCAGGACTTTGCCCCGGAGGCCCCAGATGAAGACTGGAGACACCACCACCACCGAGCAGGCGGCGGTCCGCAACACCCGGCAACGCAGCGCGGTGAGCGCCATCCTCGACGAGTTGGCGGGGTTCCACAGCGCCCAGGAACTGCACGCCATGTTGCGGGAACGCGGCGACCGGGTCGGCCTGACCACCGTCTACCGGACGTTGCAGGGGCTCGCCGACTCGGGCGAGGTCGACGTGATGCGTCCGCCCGGCGGCGAGCATCTGTACCGGCGGTGCAGCCAGGGCCACCACCACCATCTCGTCTGCCGATCCTGCGGCAGCACCGTCGAGGTCGAGGGGCCGGCGGTCGAGGCGTGGGCGGAACGGGTCGCGGCCCAGCACGGGTACGTCGGGGTGAGCCACACGATGGAGATCTTCGGCACCTGCCCGCAGTGCGCCAGCCGCAAGACCGGCAAGAAGTCCTAGCGGGATCACCCCAGACCATGCCGGTCGGTCGCGGCCGGCACCGGCCAGGACGGCGTGGTCGACACGGGTACGGCACGCTGTGCGCATGCAGATCTACGCCGACCGTTTCCCCGCCGCCGCCCGGCAGTTCGCCACCGATCTGATCGTCGTCGCCTGGGTCTACCTGTGGATCCGTGCCGCGCTCTGGCTGCACGAGCAGGTCGCTCGGCTCGCCGGCCCCGGCCGGACCCTGCAGGACGCCGGTGCCGGGCTGGCCGACAACCTCGCCGACGTCGGCGGCCGGGTCGGTCGGGTACCGCTCGTCGGTGACGAGTTGACCGCCCCGTTCACCCAGGCCGCCGGTGCCGCCAGATCGGTCGCGCAGGCCGGACGTGAGCAGCAGGACCTGGTCGCCGACCTGGCCGTGGCGCTCGCCGTCACCATGCTGATCTTCCCGGTGGGGCTGGTGCTGTTCGGTTGGCTGCCGCTACGCATCCGGTGGATCCGGCGGGCCAGCGCCGCCGTGGCCCTGCGTGACCTGCCGGCCGGTCAGGACCTGCTGGCGCTGCGGGCGCTGGCCGGTCGTCCGCTGGCCGCGATCACCGCGATCGACCCGGACGTGGCGGCCCGCTGGCGCGACGGTGATCCGCAGGTCACCGCCGCGCTCGCCGCGCTGGAGCTGCGATCCCTCGGGCTACGGGTGCCGCGCTGACGTCTGGTGACCGGCGGCATCGCCGCTGGCCGTCCCCTCGTCGTCGTCCTCGTCGTCGTCGCGCAGCCAGCCGCGGTGCACAAACGGCAGAGCGGCCCAGAAGGTCAGGAACCAGAGCCCGGTGATGCCGCTGAGGACGAACCCGACCGTCCGCGGCAGGATGAAGTCGGTGACCAGCAGAACCGAGCTGACCATCGCCACCAGCATGAAGCCGAGGCCGCCGCTGGCCATCCGGTGGGCGAACCGGACCAGTTCGGGCTTACGGCCCTGGCGGAACAGCACCCGGTGGAACGCCACCGGCGAAATGATCATCGCGGCGGCGGCCGCCGCCGCGAGCAGCGCGACCACGTAGATGTCGCGCTGGAACGCGGTCGTGTCCGGGAAGCCGCTGCTGAACGGCAGCGTCAGCAGGAACGCGAAGAGAATCTGGACGCCGGTCTGGGCGACTCGAAGCTCCTGCAACAGGTCGGCGAAATTCCGTTGCCACCGTTCCCGCTCGGTCTCCCGGCTCATCCGTCTGGTCCCTCCCGCCACGTCCGTCACGTTGAAACGGCGGACGGGAAGATGCCCCGGACCGGCAGAAGTGAAACCTCTACTCGTACTGCTGCGCCGGCGGCTCGATCTCCTGCCAGGATTCGACCCCCAGGTACGGGATGCTCGCCCCGTTCACCGGGTCGGTGCCGATCCGGTCGCTGTACCGGCCGACCACCGCGATCCAGGTGTCCACCGGCAGCCCGGTGGGGGCGCTGCCGTCCATCCCGACCTTGATCGGTCGGCCGTCGGCGGCGCAGCAGGACAGCACGATACGGGCCAGCATCGGCTCGCCGTCCGGCCCTTCGGCGACGAAGCCGGTGAGCCGTACGGTCCGACCGTCCAGTGACCGACCCTCGTCGAAGATCGCCCGGGAGGCGTAGTCGAGGACGCTGATCTGGGCCGGGTCGCCGTCGGGCAGCGGTGGATAGTCCGAGGATGCCTGCTCGGCGCTGAGCGCGGTACCGGCCTGCGCGGCGGCGTACGAACCCAGCGCGGGCGGGGCGACCAGCAGCAGGCCGAGCACCGGCAGGATCAGCAGCCAGCCGACCCGCGGCTCGTGGTGGGCGTGGCCGTGACCGTCGTCGTGGTGGTCGTGGCCGTCGTCGGCCGGGGCGGGTGCGTTGCGCCGCCGCAGGTCGTGCCAGAGCGTCATGATGCCGGCGGCGACCAGCAGCAGGCCCGCGACGATCAGGAACGGCTGCAGCACCTCCTTGACGTAGCGCAGGTACATCTCGGTGACGCTGGCCTTGACGACCGCGCCGCCGAGCAGCAGCAGCACCACACCTTGAGCCTGCTTGTTCACAACAGCACCGTCCCCACCGCGACCGCCACCACTATGGCGATCAGAAAGGTCGCCGGAGCGAACCGGTACGCGAACCGGCGCCCGAACGTACCGGCTTGCATCGAGATCAGCTTCAGGTCGACCATCGGGCCGACGACCAGGAACACCAGTCGCGAGGTGAGCGAGAACTGCGACAGCGACGCGGCGACGAACGCGTCGGCCTCGGAGCAGATCGACAGCAGTACGGCGAGCACCGCCAGGGCCAGGATGGACAGCACCGGGTTGTCGGCGAGGGTCTGCAGCCAGCGCTCCGGCACCAGAACGTTGATGCTGGCGGCGGCCATCGCACCGATCACCAGGAAACCGCCGGCGTGCATGATGTCGTGCCGGACGGCCGCCCAGAAGGCCCGGGCGCGGGACAGGTCGTCCAGATCCGGCCGGTGCGGCAACCGGATCCAGTCGGTGCGGCCCAGCCGCAGCCACAGCCAGCCCATCACCATCGCGACGATCAGGCTGGCGACACCCCGGCCGAGCACCATCTCCGGGTTGTTCGGGAAGGCGACGGCCGTGGCGACCAGCACGATCGGGTTGATCGCCGGCGCGGCCAGCAGGAACGCCAGGGCGGCGGCCGGCGCGACGCCCCGGCGGATCAACGACCCGGCGATCGGCACCGAGCCGCACTCGCAGCCGGGCAGCACCACGCCGGCCGCGCTGGCCACCGGCACCGCCAGCGCCGGATGCTTCGGCAGCGCCTTCGCCCAGAACGACCGGGGCACGAAGACCGCGATGACCGCGGAGAGCACCACGCCGAAGACAAGGAACGGCATGGCCTGGACCATCACCGAGACGAAGACGGTGGTCCAGGTCTGCAGCCGGGGGTCGGAGATCAGGCCGGCCAACGGCTCGCGGAAGATCACCAACCCGATCAGTAGGAAGGCGAGCACCTCGACCGAGCCGACCCGGTCGCCGAACAGTCGCCGCCGGGGCGGCCGCAGGGCACCGGGCGACCCGCCGGAAGCGCCCGAGGCCGACAGGTCGTCGGCGTCCGACGTACCCCAGTCGACCTCGTCACCGGGGCGCGCCCGACGCGTCGCGGTGCGATCGGCAGCGGTCACGGAAGGTCGGTCCCCTCGCTGGACGGGTCGATGCGGGCACCCCACGATAACGCGTCCGGGGGTGCCCGCCGCCACACCCGGACGTCGCCTCTGTTCGCACCGGTCGCCCGGTGCTAGCGTCGACGGAACAACCTCATGTCCGACAGGGGAGCGCAGACAGCGCTGAGAGTGCGGGGAGCCCGCAGACCCTCGAACCTGATCTGGGTAATGCCAGCGCAGGGAGTTGGAGCGACGATGACGCTACGCAGTACCTCCGTCGACCGCCGTTGGCGGACCGTCGACATCGTGGTCGCCTCGGTGATCGCGGTCGCCTTCGGGGTGATCTTCTGGGCGTGGGGGCTGGTCTGGGCAGCCACCGAGGCCGCGTTCACCTTCTTCCCGCCCGCCCAGGCGGTGCTGTACGGGGTGTGGCTGGTGCCGGCTGTGCTCGGTGCCCTGGTGATCCGCAAGCCGGGGGCCGCGCTCTTCTGCGAACTGGTCGCCGCGTTGGTGTCGGCGGCGCTGGGCAGCCAGTGGGGCGCCGTGGTGGTGCTCCAGGGCCTGGCCCAGGGCGTCGGCGCCGAGCTGGTGTTCCTCGCGGTGGCGTACCGCTCGTTCCGGCTGCCGGTGGTGCTGGCCGCCGGGGCGGCCGCCGGGCTCGGCGCGGCGATCTTCGACCAGGTCCGGTACTACGCGCCGTACGATCTGGTCACCTTCCGGATCCCGATCTTCGTCGTGACCGTGGTCAGCGCGATCGTGCTGGCCGGTGCCGGCAGCGTCGCGCTGACCCGGGCACTGGCCCGGACCGGGGTGCTCGACCGGTTCCCGGCCGGCCGCGACCGCACCATGGTGTGAGCCGGGCCGAGCCGGGCCGTCGGCTGAGCCGGGCCGCGCGGTGAGCCGGCTGGAGCTGCGGGGCTTCGGCTGGCGGCACGCCGGCCGCCGGGCCTGGGCGGTGCGCGACGTCGACCTGCGGATCGGCGCCGGCGAACGGGTCCTGCTGCTCGGGCCGTCCGGCGCGGGCAAGAGCACCCTGCTGGCGGCGATGGCCGGGCTGCTGCCGGCCGACTCGGGCGAACAGGCCGGCACGGTCGGCGTCGACGGGCTCGACCCGCGCAAGGCCCGCGACCGGGTCGGCATCGTCTTCCAGGATCCGCAGACCCAGCTGGTGATGGCGCGCAGCGGTGACGACGTGGCGTTCGGGCTGGAGAACCGGGGCGTACCGGCTCCGGAGATCTGGCCACGGGTCGACGCCGCGCTGGCCCGGGTCGGTTTCCGGTACGGCCGGGACCGGCCGACCGCCGCGTTGTCCGGTGGCGAGCAGCAGCGACTCGCCCTGGCCGGGGCGCTCGCGCTGCGCCCGGACCTGCTGCTGCTCGACGAGCCGACCGCGAACCTGGATCCGGCCGGCGCCGACCTGGTCCGCGACGCGATCGCCGGCGCGCTGGCCGACGATGACGACACCACCCTGGTGATCGTCGAGCACCGGGTGGCGCAGGCGCTGCCGCTGGTCGACCGGGTGGTGGTGCTGGAACCCGGTGGCGGGGTGCGGGCCGACGGCCCGCCGACGGAGGTCTTCGACCGGTACGGCGGACAACTGGCCGCCGACGGTGTGTGGGTGCCCGACCAGCCACTTCCGGTACGGCGGTCCGGTCGACCCGCCGGTGCGCCGCTGCTGCACGCCGACCGGGTCGGGTTGCCGCCCCGGCTGGCCGTGCGCGCCGACGAGGTGCCGGTGCACGCCGGGGAGGCGCTGGCCGTACTCGGGCCCAACGGGGCCGGCAAGACCACCCTGGCGTTGCTGCTCGGCGGGCTGGTCGCCCCCGGTGCGGGCGCGGTACGGGCGACCGCAGCGCTGACCGGTGGGCGGGTCGGGGCGGTGCCGCACCGCTGGCGGGCGCCGGAGCTGGTCCGCCGGATCGGTTCGGTGTTCCAGAACCCGGAGCACCAGTTCGTCACCACGACCGTGGCCGACGAGTTGGCGCTCGGCCCGCGCCGCTGCGGTCTGCCGGAGCCGGCGGTCGGTCGGGTCGTCGACGAGCTGCTCACCCGGTTGCGGCTGGACCGGCTGGCGCGGGCGAACCCGTACACGTTGTCCGGTGGTGAGGCGCGGCGGCTGAGTGTGGCGACCGCTCTGGCCACCGCGCCGCAGCTGCTGGTGCTCGACGAACCGACCTTCGGCCAGGACCGCCGGACCTGGATCGAGCTGGTGGAGCTGCTGGCCGGGTTACGCGACGAGGGGCACGCCGTCGTCGCGGTCACCCATGACGCGGATTTCGTCGACGCGCTGGCCGACCGGCGGCTGGCCCTGTGACCGGCACCGTGGACGTGACGGCGGGCGCGGTGACCGGTGCGGCGCGGCCGGCGGTGCTGGCCCGGCGCAACCCGGTGGCGAAGCTCGTCGCGGCGTTGATCTTCTCGGTGGCGCTGCTGGCCACTCTGGATCCGCTCACCCCGGCGATCGCGCTCGCCGTCGAGGTCGCGGTGATCCCGCTGTTCGGCCTGCGCTACCGCACCGTGGCCCGGCGGATGCTGCCGGTGCTGATCAGCGCGGCCGGTCTGCTGGTGACCCTGCTGCTGTTCGCCGCCGAGCGGTCCGGGACCGTACTGCTGGCCGCCGGGCCGCTACTGCTGACCACCGGAGTCCTGATCACCGCGCTCGGCCTGGCATTGCGGCTGCTCGCCGTCGCGCTGCCCGGGGTGCTGGTCTTCGCCACCACCGACCCCACCGATCTGGCCGACGCGCTGATCCAGAATGCCAAGGCACCGCCCCGGTTCGCCATCGGTGCGCTCGCCGCCTTCCGGATGGTGCCGATGCTCAGCGCCGAGTGGCAGCTGCTGACGATGGCCCGGCGGGCACGTGGGGTGGACCCGGGCCGCAACCCGCTGCGCCGGTTGCGGCTGTTCGCCGCCACCGGCTTCGGCCTGCTGGTGCTGGCGATCCGCCGGGGAACGCGGCTGGCCACCGCGATGGACGCGCGGGGTTTCGACTCCGAGGTCGCGCGCACGAGCGCCCGTCGGCAGCGGTTCGGCGTGGCCGACGTCGGCCTGGTCGTCGGCGCGGCCGCTGTGGCCGCGTTGTCGTTGGCGACCGGGTTGGCCGCAGCGGCCGGCTGACCGGGCTGCCCGGCCGATGTCCGTGACGGCCGATGTCCGTGACGGCCGGACCGCACGGCCGGGTCCGTTCGGTGGATCCGCAGGTCACTACCGGTCGAACTGATGCACACATGGCAACGCTTTCACGCCCCGTGTGCCGCCGGGTCGACAACGTGTCGCCTGCTGTTTCCCCACCTGCATGAGATTGACCGCGACAACGTTGATCGACGAGGCGGAGCAGGAATGGGACACCACCACCACGATCACAGCCACGATCACGCCGCGACCGGTGCCGACGTACCGGCCGCTCTCGACCTGTCGGTGCCGGACGCCGAGCTCTCCGGACCCGAGGCGTCCCGGCGCAGTTTCCTGCGCAACGCCGGCCTGCTCGGCGCCGGTGCCGCCGCGTCGGTGCTCGCCGGTGGGCACGCCGCGCACGCCGCCCCGGCCGCCGACGACGAGACCTCGGCCGGCGGCGCGTCGACCGGCGACGGCGAGTTCGTCTGGCTGGCCGGCGACCACCACATCCACACCCAGTACAGCTCCGACGCCATGTACCGGGTGGTCGACCAGGCCAAGCACGCCCGCGCGTACGGTCTGGACTGGATCGTCATCACCGACCACGGCGGCGCGACCCACGCCCGCATCGGGGTGGAGAAGGTGAACCCGGACATCGTCGCCACCCGGCAGGAGATCAAGGACCTGCTGGTCTACCAGGGCCTGGAGTGGAACATCCCGTCCGCCGAGCACGGCACGGTGTTCGTCCAGCCCGGGCCGAACGAGGTCGCCGTACTCAAGCAGTTCGAGACCGACTACGACGGCTCGGTGACCGGCACCAGCGGCCCGAGCCCGGCCAACGAGGCGCTCGCCATCGCCGGCATCAAGTTCCTCGGCGACGAGGTCCGTAACCGCCGGATCGGTGGCGCCCTGTTCCTGGCCAACCACCCGTCGCGGCGCGGCGTGGACTCGCCGCACGAGATCCGCGCCTGGCGCGACGCCGACCCGACGGTGGCCGTCGGCATGGAGGGCGCGCCCGGACACCAGGCGTCCAGCCTGCCCGCGCCCGCCGGACCGGGTCGCGGTCGCGGCTACTACGAGGGCAGCCCGTCGGCGGCGTCGTTCCCCGGTTACCCGCTGGAGAGCTACCGCACCTGGGGCGGGTTCGACTGGATGACCGCCACCGTGGGCGGGCTCTGGGACAGCCTGCTCGCCGAGGGCAAGCCGTGGTGGATCAGCGCCAACTCCGACTCGCACGTCAACTACCTGGGTACGTCGATGCGCGGGCCGAACAGCGACTTCAACGCCAACGGCAGGTACGACGACCCGGTGTACGGACCGCTGATCACCACCGCCGGCGACTTCTGGCCGGGCCAGTACAGCCGTACCCACGTCGGCGCCAAGGCGTTCGGCTACCGGGCGGTGATGGACGCCATCCGGGCCGGCCGGGTCTGGGTCGACCACGGTGGTCTGATCCGGGGCCTGGACATGCGGGTCCGCCGCACCAACGACCAGCGGCCGGGCGCCGGTGCCACGCTGGGCGGAACGTTGAAGGTCAAGAGCGGTACCTCGGTCACGGTGACGCTCGACATCGACCTGGCCACCACACCGAACTGGGCGCAGTTCCTGCCGCAACTGGCCCGGGTGGACCTGATCGTCGGCGACGTGACCGGCCCGGTGACCGACGCGGACACCTTCACCGCGCCGACCGCCCGGGTGGCCGCCTCGTTCGAGGTGCAGCCCGGCCGTAAGCGGGTGTCGTTCAGCTACCCGCTGGGACGGGTGGACCGGCCGATGTACATCCGGGTACGGGGTACCGACGGCAACCGCGGCGCGCCCGGTCTGATGGGGGCGGCGGTCGACCCGCACGGCCCGGCGATGGACGTGATGGGAGACGCCGACCCGTGGCTGGACCTGTGGTTCTACGGCAACCCGATCTGGGTCCTGCCGTCCTGACCGCCACCGCCATGATCGTCACTGGAGTGAGCCTCGGGCACGCCGACGACCGCGCCGCCGAACACTGGCTGCACGAGGTGGTCGGCCCGGCCGGCGTACCCGGGCTCGTCGCCTGCACCCATCTGGTCCGTACGCCGCGCCCGCACGTGGCGGTCAGCCTGGCCGCCCCGGACGGACTGCCGGACGGTCTGCCCGCTTCCGTCGCCGGGTTCGACTCGGCGGCGGAGGTGGCGGCGGCCGAGCACCGGGAGCGTCGTTCGGGCCGGGCGGTCCTCTACCCCGGCGTCGAGTCGCTGGTCGGCGAGCTGAGTGTCGCCGAGGTGCTGGAGCGCAGCGCGATCGAGCAGGTCACCCTGCTCGGCGGCGCGCAACCGGACGGCGACACCCGGCTGGTGACCCGGGACTTCGTCCGACCGGTGTGGATCAACGGCGTACTGACGTTGATCGCCGCGCCGGTCGGGGCCGGTCGGATCGCCCCGTTCGAGTTGCCCGATCCGACCCCGTGCTGCGCCGACAAGCACTGACCGCGCACCTGCCTGTCCAGCCTCCGGTGCTGGTCACATCCAGTGGCCGGCACCGGAGGCACCCGTTGGCGGGCAGTTCCCGGTCAGCGACGGCCGGTGACGATGTACTGCAGTTTGAGCTCGTGGTCGGGTGCCACGCCGAACTGTCGGTCCAGTTCGTAGACCGAGTTCAGCGGTGCGGCCGTGACATCGCGTAGGCCGGCCTGTTCCAGCACCGCCACGGTCTGGTCAATGGTTTTCGCGGTGGCCAGCGGCAGCGCGGCGCGCACCGCGTCGTCGTAGTGGTCGGCGAAGTTCTCCGAGGCGTTGTCGAGTCCGTCGGGGAACCAGGTGCTGTCGACCACGGCGACCGTGCCGCCGGGGCGCAGCAGGCGCACCCAGTTGGCCACGGCGACCTGCGGCTCGCGCAGGGTCCACATCAGGTAGCGGCTGGTCACCGCGTCGAAGCTGGCGGCCGGGAAGTCCGGGGCGACGGCGTCGCCGTACGCGATGACGGGTCCGTCGGTCATCGCGGCCGCGTGCCGGCGGGCCTGCTCCAACATCCCCTCGGACAGGTCGATGCCGGTGACCCGGTGGCCGAGCCCGGCCAGCACGATGGCCGCCTGCCCGGTGCCGGTGCCGACGTCGAGCACGTCCAGCGGGGCCGGCGGCAGCGCCGCCGCCCAGACCTGCGACCAGGCCTGCTGGTCGGCGGCGAACCGCTCCGGGCGCTGCACGTACGCGTCGTAGCCGGGTGCCCGGCCGGTCCAGTACTCATTGATGCGATCCTGTACGGCCGTCATGCCGCGATCCTCTCCTCGGTGGCGGTGGTCTGGTCGAACGGCTGGAACAGCAGGTGGATGGCACCGTCGATGTCCAGACGCTGGATGCCGATGCCGTAGACCGGTTCGAGCACGGCCGGGTCGAGCACCTCGTCGGTGGTGCCGGCGGCCGCCACCCCGCCCTGGCCGAGCAGCACCAGGTCGTCGCAGTAGCGGGCGGCCAGGTTGAGGTCGTGCAGCACGACGATCGAACAGGTGCCGAGATTGCGGACCAGTTGCAGGATCTCGTGCTGGTAGCGGATGTCCAGATGGTTGGTCGGCTCGTCGAGCAGCAGGTGGGTGGCCTGTTGGGCCAACGCGCGGGCGATCAGCACCCGCTGGCGTTCACCGCCGGACAGGCCGGCGACGGCGCGGGCCGCCAGGTGCGCGGCACCGACCCGGGCCAGACACGCCGCCGCGATCTCATGGTCGGCGCGACTCGTGCGCTGGAACGTCGACAGGTGCGGCCCCCGGCCCAGCAGCACCAGTTCGGCGACGGTCAGGGCGATCTCGCTGCCACCGGCCTCCTGCACCACCACCGCCAGCCGACGGGCGACCTCCCGGGCCGGCAGGGCGGACAGTTCGTCGCCGTCGACCAGGACCTGACCCGAGTCGCCACTGGCGCCGCGCCCGCCACCGACGGTACGTAGGCCGCCACCGCTGCGCAGCGCGCCGTAGAGCAGCCGCAGCAGCGTGGTCTTGCCGCTGCCGTTCGGGCCGATCAGGCCCAGCACCCGGCCCGGCCCGGCGGTCACGCTCACCCCGTCGATGACCGGATGGGCTCCGTAACGCCAGGAGACCCCGGTCGCGGTGATCATGTGCCGTCCCCGAAGCGCTGCACGATGCGCTCCAACCCGTCGATCGACAGCGGGCTCGGCGGTTCGGTGAAGTTGAACAGCTGGGTCATCACCTCGCCGGTGCGGACCGCCGTCAGGTTCTCGGCGCCGGGCAGCCCGGTCAGGCCCTGCTCCACCGCCGCCGGGTCACCGTCGGAGTAGAGCAGGATCAGTACGTCGGGGTCGCGTCCGAGCAGTTCCTCCACGGTGACCTCGAAGACCCGCTCCGGTACGTCGTCGAAGACGTTACGGAAGCCGGCCGCCTCCAGCTGCGGGTGCGCCATGCTGGCCGTGCCGTAGGCGTAGGTCACCCCACCGCCGACGGTCGGATAGAGCACCGCCGCCGTCCGCCCGGACGCCACGCCGGCCTGCTGCTGGACCTGGGCCATCCGCTCCTGCAACGCGGTGACCGCCTCCTGCGCCTGCGGCTGGCGGTCGAACACCTCGCCGTACGTCCGCATCTGGGCGTAGATGTCGTCGAAGCTCGGCACCGCCGTGCTGTCGGGGCACATCGCCGGCTCCTCCAACAGTGGGATGTCCACCGCCGACAAGGTGTCGCGGGAGAGGTTGTCGACCTCACCGAGCACCAGGTCCGGCTGCTGGCTGATCACCACCTCCTTGGAGATCTGCAGGTGGCCGCTGGTGTCGGTCTTGTCGGTCAGCAACGGGATGGCGTCGAGCTCGGCCAGGGTCGCCGCGTCGTAGTACTCGGCCGGGTACTGGCCGGCGCGGGCGGTCACCCGGTCGAGCACCCCGAGCGCGTGCAGGTACGGCACGGCCGCGCTCTTGAGCAGCACGACCCGGGTCGGCGCGGCGTCGAAGGTGACGTCGACGCCGCAGTTGGTGACGGTCACCGGGTAGCCCTCGCCGGCGGCCGTGGTGGCGTTGTCGCCGGCTGCGCCAGCACCGCCGCAGCCGGCGACGAGCAGCGCTGTCGCGGACACCACCGCGAGGGCGGCGGTACGGGTCGTCTTCACGGGCTTCTCCTCGAACGTTCGTGCAGGTGGTCAGGCGGCGGTGGCGTGCAGACGGCGGATGAGTACGAGCAGGAACGGCGCACCGAGCAGGGCGGTGATGATCCCGATCGGGATCTCCTGCGGGGCGAGCAGGACCCGGGCGAGGACGTCGGCCCAGACCAGCAGGATCGCGCCGAGCAGCGCGGCGACCGGGACGACGCGGACATGCGGTGCGCCGACGATCCGGCGGGCCAGGTGCGGTACGACGAGCCCGACGAAGCCGATGCTGCCGGCGGCGGAGACCAGCACGCCGACACTGAGCGAGACGAGGACCAGCAGGCGCAGCCGGAACCGGTCCGGCGATACCCCGAGGGTCTGCGCGGTCTCGTCGCCGATGGCCAGTACGTCGAGCCGCCGCCCGACGATCGTCAGGTAGCCGGTCGTGCCGATCAGCACCACCGCGGCCACCGCCAGCAGGGCGTCCCAGCGGGCCAGGCCCAGCGAGCCGAGCAGCCAGAACATCACCGACCGGGCGCCTTCGGCCGAGCCGGAGGCGAAGATCAGGAAGCTGGTGGTGGCGTAGAGCGCGTAGCCGACGGCGACGCCGGACAGCAGCAGCCGCAGCGAGGTCACCCGGCCGCCGCTGCGGGCGATCAGGAACACCAGCAACGACGCGGCGAGCGCGCCCAGGAAAGCGCTGCCGGAGAGGGCGTACTGGCCGAAGCCGGCGCCCACGCCGAACAGGATCGCCGCGGCGGCGCCGCTGGAGGCGCCGGAGTTGATGCCGAGCAGGTACGGGTCGGCCAGTACGTTGCGGACCATCGCCTGCAACGCCACGCCGCACACCGCCAGTCCGGCACCGACGAGCATGCCGAGCAGCACCCGGGGCAGCCGTACCTGCCAGACGATGGACTGCTCCGGGAGGCTCCAGGTCACCTCGGCGGGCAGCCCGACGAGCTGGTGTCCGATGATCCTGGCGACGGTCGTCGGGGCGATCCCGATGGCACCGGAGCCGACCGCGACCAGCGCGGTGGCCACCAGCCCGACGGTCAGGACGGCCAGCCAGAGCCCGGTCCGGCGTCGCTGGGCGGCGACGCCGAGCAGATCCGCCCGGGTCGCCAGCAGGGTGGCTGCCACCGTCGGACCCCCAAGCGCCTCAAACTTGCTGTTGCAAACATCTGGCAAAAAGCTAGCAGCAAGATCAAGCGATCGGAAGGCGGTGAGTCACTGTTCACCTCGACGTCGGCCGGTGCCGACACCCGTTCACCGGGGCTCCTCCCCGGCGGACTCCCCCGGCGGGCGGCGTACCCGCCGGGGAAGCACCTCCGCCGCTGGTCGGCAGAAGGGTCCGATCCAGCTGGTCAGCTGCGCCGGAACTGGTAGTTGCGTCCCTTGCCGGAGCGCTGACCCCGACCGGAGAGCCGGGCCGGGCGGGCGTCCCTGGCCTGCGGGCCGGAGCCCGGGGCGGCGGGCCGTCGAACGTCGACGGGCAACTCGACCTCGGGCAGCGGGACCTCAGGCAGGGCGACCTCGGGCAGGGCGAGTTCGCCCGCCGAGGCCTCGGGCACGGTGAACCCGGGCATCGTCGTGTCTCGTTCTGGTCGTTGCGCCATATGAGAAGACCTCCTGGCTGCGAACCGCCACGCGAACCCGCGGCGGTGACGGGTTAGATGCGGTGGGCGGGCGCCGCAGCCACCGACGAGGTCCACGACGGCGGGACCAGACAGCCGGAGAACACCGTGACGCCCGCAGTGCCGATCGGCGGCGGGAGCCCGCACGGCACGGATCGACGGCGACCGCCGAGCGGTCGCGGCACTGCGAAAAATGGGCGTCAGAAGCGCATGACCGTCACGCTAACCGGTGTGTTCCCCCGGCGCACCCGGTTTTCCCCGACGGCAGGGTCACTCAGCCCTGGGGCGCGACCGGGTTGGGCAGCGCTCCGCCGAACCGGCGGTCCCGCTGTGCGTACAGCTCGCAGGCGTACCACAGGTGCCGGCGGTCGAAGTCCGGCCAGAGCGTGTCCAGGAAGACCAGCTCGGCGTAGGCCGACTGCCAGAGCATGAAGTTCGATGTCCGCTGCTCCCCCGACGGCCGCAGGAACAGATCCACCTCCGGCACCTCAGGGTGGTAGAGGTAGCGGGCCAGCATCTTCTCGTTGACCCGGTCCGGGTCGACCTTGCCGGCCGCCACGTCCCGGGCGATCGCGGCGGCCGCGTCGGCGATCTCGGCCTGCCCGCCGTAGTTCACGCAGAACTGCAGCGTGAGCGTGCTGTTGTGGCGGGACATCTCCTCGGCGGTCTGCAGCTCGGAGATCACGCTCTTCCACAACCGGCCGGCCCGGCCCGACCACACCACCCGTACGCCCAGGTCGACCAGCTGGTCGCGGCGACGGCGGATGACGTCACGGTTGAAGCCCATCAGGAAACGGACCTCGTCCGGCGAGCGCCGCCAGTTCTCCGTCGAGAAGGCGTACGCCGACAGGTACGGGATCCCCAGCTCGATCGCGCCCTCGACGGTGTCGAACAGCGAGAACTCGCCCTGCTCATGACCCTTGGTCCGGGGCAGACCCCGGTCCTTGGCCCACCGGCCGTTGCCGTCCATGACGATCGCCACGTGGTCGGGCAGCGCCTGCTTCGGCAGCGTCGGCGGCCGGGCACCGGACGGGTGCGGAGTGGGTGCCACCGGCGGGCGCAGGCCCCTGCCCTTGGTCATGATCAGTCTCCTGGGGAACGGTCGACCAGCGGCAGCGAGCGTAACCCGCGCTCCAGATGCCACTGCAGGTGCGCCGCCACCAGCCCGCTGCACTCCCGGCGGGCGGCCGGCTCCGAAGCGTCGGCCACCTGCCAGTCGCCGGTGGCCAGGGCCGCCATCAGGTCGATGGTGGCCGGCGCCGGATGGGCCGCGCCGGGTGGTCGGCAGTCCGGGCAGACACACCCCCCGGCCGGTACGGAGAACGCCCGGTGCCGCCCCCGGTTGCCGCACACGGCGCACTCGACCAGCGCCGGCGCCCAACCGGCGAACGCCATCCCGCGCAGCAGGTACGCGTCGAGCACCAGGGTGCCGGCGTGGCTGCCGTCGGCGAGGGCCCGCAGCGCGCCGAGGGTCAGCTGGAACAGTTGCAGGGACGGTTCGCGTTCCACCGGGGTGAGCCGCTCGGCGGTCTCGGCGATCGCGCTGGCCGCCGTGTAGCGCGGATAGTCGCCGAGGAACCGCTTGCCGTACAGGTGCAGTCCCTCGACCTGGCTGACCGTGTGCAGCGAACTGCCGCCGCCGTCCGGGTTGCCGGCGATCTGCAGGTCGACGTGACCGAACGGCTCCAGCCGGGCGCCGAACCGGGAGGTGGTCCGGCGTACCCCCCGGGCCACTGCCCGCAGTCGGCCGTGCCGGCGGGTCAGCAGGGTGATGATCCGGTCGGACTCGCCCAGTTTCTGCACTCGCAGCACCACCGCGTCGTCGCGGTAGAGCTGGCGGCGGTATCCGGGCACCGGACGATTCTCCCGGACCGGCGACCCTGACCCGATCTCAGGGTCGGGATCCGGGGCCGGTCGGTGACCATGCCGGATGTGTTCGGCGCGACGGCGGCCGTACCGTCTGGCGCATGGTTCGCCCTCGTAACGCCCGCAGTCGTACCGCCGCCGCCGTGTTCGCGGCGACGCTGATCGTCGCCGTGGCCGGCTGCGCCCCGGTCGGCGAGCGGCGGCTGGACTTCCGCCACACGGAAACCGCCGAGATCGCCGAGATCGCCATCGTCTCCGCCGGCGCCGGCGACGTGGTCGTGCGGACCCGGCCCGGGGACACCGTGGAGATTCGTCGGACGGTGCGCTACCAGCGCACCGAGCCGGAGACGACCTACCGGATCAACGGCACCGTGTTGGAGCTCGACACCGGCTGCGGCTGGCGGTGCGGGGTCTCGTACGACATCGACGCCCCACCCGGCGTGTCGGTGCGCGGCGAGAACGGCTCCGGCCAGGTGATGCTCTTCGACGTGGCGTCGGTGTCGGTGTCGGTGGGCTCCGGTGCGGTCACGGTCGACGGAGCCACCGGTGACGTGACCGCGCAGAGCGGCTCCGGTGGCATCACGGTGAGCCGGGCCGCCGGTCCGGTGACGGTGACCACGGGTTCCGGCTCCGTCGAGGGCCGTGACCTCGGCGGCGGCGGGGTGATGGCGACAGCCGGATCAGGCAGTGTGACCCTGTCGCTGACCGACCCGGGACCGGTCCGGGCCGAGGCCGCCAGTGGGTCGGTGCACGTCACCGTCCCGCCCGGCAGCTACCGGGTGCGCACCGAGACCGGCTCCGGCACCGCCAACGTGGAGATCCCGGACACCGCCGACGGCGAACATCTGATCGACGCCCGCACCGGCAGCGGAAGCATCACCATCGACCAACGGTGACCTGGTCAGAATCCCAGCTTGCGCAGCTGCCGGGGGTCGCGCTGCCAGTCTTTGGCGACCCGTACGTGCAGGTCGAGGTAGACCCGGCTGTCGAGCAGCTGCTCGATCTCCCGCCGTGACCGGGTGCCGACGTCACGTAGCCGGCTACCTCCGGCACCGATCACGATGGCCTTCTGACTCGGTCGTTCGACGTAGATGTCGGCGAAGATCCGGATCAGTGACTCCTCGGGGATCATCTCCTCGACGATGACGGCGATCGAGTGCGGCAGCTCGTCGCGGACCCCTTCCAGGGCCGCCTCCCGGATCAGCTCACCGATCAGCACCTGCTCGGGCTCGTCGGTGAGCATGTCGTCCGGGTAGAGCCGGGGCGACGGCGGCAGGTAGCGGGTCATCACGTCGACCAACGTCTGCACCTGGTGGCCGGTGGCGGCGCTGACCGGCACCACCTCGGCGAAGTCGCCCAGCTCGCTGACGGCCAGCAGTTGCTCGGCGAGCCGGCCCCGGTCGACCAGGTCGGTCTTGGTCACCACGGCCAGCACGGTCGCCTTGAGCTCGGCGATCTCGGCGGTGATGAACCGGTCGCCCCGACCGGGCACCTCGTCGGCGGGAATGCACAGGCCGATCACGTCGACCTCGCTCCAGGTCTGCCGGACCAGGTCGTTGAGCCGCTCGCCGAGCAGCGTGCGGGGCCGGTGCAGGCCGGGCGTGTCCACCAGGACCAGTTGGGACTGCGGCTGGTGCAGCACACCCCGGATCACGTGCCGGGTGGTCTGCGGCTTGTTGGACGTGATCGCGATCTTCTGGCCGACGATCGCGTTGGTCAGTGTCGATTTGCCGGCGTTGGGCCGGCCGACGAAACAGGCGAAGCCGGCCCGGAACGCCGCTGCCGGATCAGCGGACGCCGACCGACGGGAGGTCACTGCAGCACCGTACCGAGCAGCGACCCGTCCGGTGCGGCGACATGCACAGGGGCGTCGGTGGCCAGGTCACGCACGACCGCGTGCCCGGCACCGTCCAACGTCGACGCCTCGGTGACCACGGCGGCGGCCTCCAACCGGGTCGCGCCGGACGCCACCGCCGAGGCGACCGCCAGCTGCAACGCGGTGAGGGTCAACGACGGCAGCGCGACGTTCGCCCCGGCGTACGTCCGACCGTCCTGGTCGCGTACCGCCGCGCCTTCGGCGGCGCCGATCCGGGCCCGCGCACTGCGGGCCAGGACGACGAGCTTGGCGTCCTCGTCGCTGATCGGCGGCGCGGCCTGCGACCCGTTCGGGGCGCTCGGCGACTCAGGCATCGGCATGCTGCCTCTCCTCGGTACGGATCGATTCGTCGGTACGGTGGTCGTCGCGCCCGGCCGCCGGCTCGCCGCCGGCCCGCCGGCCGGCCGGCGGATCGTCGTCGGCGCTGGCGACCCGGGTCACCAGGACCGTGTCGACCCGGTTGCGGCGGCCGGTGGTGCCCTCGGCGATCAGCTGCAGTCCGGCGACGGTGATCTGCGCACCGGGGATCGGCACCCGGCCGAGCACGTGGGCCATCAACCCGCCGACCGTCTCCACCTCGTCGTCGGTGACGTCGGCGTCGAACAGCTCACCGAGATCCTCGACCGGCAGCCGGGCGGTCACCCGGACCCGGCCGTCGTCGAGCCGCTCGACCGGCGGCCGCTCGTCGTCGTACTCGTCGGTGATCTCACCGACGATCTCCTCCAGGATGTCCTCGATGGTCACCAGCCCGCCGGTGCCGCCGTACTCGTCGACCACCACGACCATGTGGGTCCGCGCGGCCTGCATCTCGGAGAGCAGGTCGTCGACGGGTTTCGACTCGGGGACGAAGGTCGCCGGTCGCATCAGCTCGACCACCGGCAGTTCGTCGCCGTCGGGGCCGCCGGACTGGGCCCGACGCACGACGTCCTTGAGATAGATGATGCCGAGTACGTCGTCGACGTTGTCACCGATGACCGGGATCCGGGAGAAGCCGGAGCGAAGGAACAGCGCCAGCGCCTGCCGCAGCGTCTTGTGCCGCTCGATCCACACCATCTCGGTCCGCGGCACCATCACCTCGCGGGCGATGGTGTCGCCGAGCGCGAAGACGGAGTGGATCATCTGCCGCTCGCCGTGCTCGACGACGCCGCGCTGCTCGGCCAGGTCGACCAGCTCCCGCAGCTCGATCTGGGTGGCGAACGGTCCCTCCCGGAAGCCCTTGCCCGGGGTCACCGCGTTGCCGATCAGGATCAGCAGCGACGCCAGCGGGTTCAACGCCCGCCCCAGCCCGCGCACCAGCGGGGCGGTGGCCCGGGCCACCGCGAACGCGTGCTGGCGGCCGATCGTACGCGGGCCGACCCCGACGACGACGAAACTGACCACGGTCATCGCGCCCGCGGTCACCAGTGCGGCCGTCCAGCCGGCGCCGAAGGTGTCGACGGCGACGAGGGCGACCAGGGTGGTGGCGGTCAGCTCACAGAGCAGCCGCAGCAGCAACAGCAGGTTGACGTGACGGACGGCGTCGGCCGCGACCAGTTGCAGGGCGCGGGCGCTGCGGCTGCCGTCCCGGGCCATCTCGGCCGCCCGGGCCGGCGAGACGACGACCAGCGCCGCCTCGGTCATCGCGATGATCCCGGCCAGTACCACCAGGCCGGCAGCGAAGATCAGCAGTTGCAGGTCCGGCAGCCCCGCGGCGCCGGCCGTGGCGGCCAGCGGGGTGCCGGACAGATGGCCTGGGTTCACTTGGCCCGGGCTTCCTTCCAGCTGTAGAGCAGGCGGGCCTGCAGGTCGAACATCTCGCGTTCCTCGTCCGGCTCGGCATGGTCGTAGCCGAGCAGGTGCAGTACGCCGTGCACGGTGAGCAGGTGCAGCTCGGCGGCGGCGGCGTGGCCGGCGGCGGCAGCCTGCTTGGCGGCCACCTCGGGGCAGAGCACGATGTCGCCGAGCAGGCCGGGCTCACCCGGGCTGGACTCGCCCGGCCCATGGTCGACGCTGCCCTCGTCCATCGGGAACGCCAACACGTCGGTCGGCCCGTCGCCACCCATCCAGCGGTGGTTGAGCTCGGCCATGTAGTCGTGGTCGACGAGCAGCAACGACAGCTCCGCGAGCGGGTTGACGCCCATTTCGTCCAGCGCGTGGCGGGCCACGGCGAGCACCGCGTCGGTGTCGACCTCGACCCCGGACTCGTTGGCGATCTCGATGGACATGTCTCTCCCGAAGCTCTATCGGCGCCGGTTCGCCCGGCCGCCGTGGGCGGTCCGGCCCTGGACCGCGTGGACGCCCTGATTCTGCTGTGCCTCGCGGTCGGCGTCCCAGCGGGCGTAGGCGTCCACGATGTCGCTGACCAGGCGGTGGCGTACCACGTCGGTGCTGGACAGCTGGGCGAAGTGCACGTCGTCGAGGCCGGTGAGGATCTCCCGTACCGTCCGCAGCCCGCTGGTCGTGCCGCCGGGCAGGTCGACCTGGGTGATGTCACCGGTGACCACGATCCGGGAGCCGAAGCCGAGCCGGGTCAGGAACATCTTCATCTGCTCGGCGGTGGTGTTCTGCGCCTCGTCGAGAATGATGAAGGCGTCGTTGAGCGTGCGCCCCCGCATGTACGCCAGCGGCGCGACCTCGATGGTGCCGGCCGCCATCAGCTTCGGGATGGAGTCGGGGTCGAGCATGTCGTGCAGCGCGTCGTAGAGCGGACGCAGGTACGGGTCGATTTTCTCGAACAGCGTGCCCGGCAGGAACCCGAGCCGCTCCCCCGCTTCGACCGCCGGCCGGGTCAGGATGATCCGGTTGACCTGCTTGGCCTGCAGTGCCTGCACCGCCTTGGCCATCGCCAGGTAGGTCTTGCCGGTGCCGGCGGGGCCGATGCCGAAGACGATGGTGTGCGCGTCGATCGCGTCGACGTACCGTTTCTGGCCGAGCGTCTTCGGCCGGATGGTCCGGCCGCGACGGGACAGGATGTTGAGGGTGAGGACGTCCGCCGGGCGCTCGGTGCCGCCCTGGGCGAGCATGCCGACGGTACGGCGGACCGCGTCGGTGCTCAACGTCTCGCCCTTGGCGATGAGCTCGAGCAGTTCGCTGAAGAGCCGCTCGGCCACGGCGTTGTCCGCCGGTACGCCCGTGATGGTGATCTCGTTGCCGCGCACGTGCACGTCGCTGGCGACGGACTGCTCGACCAACCGCAGGATCTCGTCGCCTGCACCGAGCAGGTTGACCATGATCTGCGGATCCGGGACGGTGATCCTGGTCTGCACCCGGGCCTGCCCGGGAGGTGGAGTGCCGGTCATGGGTCGGCCTGAGGGCCTTTCGCACCTGCTTCCATCTCAGCGCCCCGGCCCTGAGCGGCCGTGGCGAGCGGATTGTTCCCTATCGTATCCGCTCAACGTCGGACGCACCGTGTCCATTTCCACGCCGTCGTCCTCCACGCTGTCGTCGCCGGGTTCCACGCCGTCGTCGCCGGGTCGGTCACCGCGACACCATCGGGCCCAGCGGGGCACCGCCGAGCACGTGGGCGTGCACGTGGAAGACCTCCTGGCCGGCGTACCGCCCGGTGTTGAAGATCAGCCGGAAGCCGTCCGCGAGCAGCCCTTCGGCCTCGGCCACGGCGGCGGCGGTGGCCAGCACCTCGCCCGCCACCGCCGGGTCGGCGGCCGCCAACGCGGCGACATCCGGGTGGTGCTGCTTCGGGATGACCAGCAGGTGGCTGGGTGCCTGCGGGTGCAGGTCGCGGAACGCGACGGTGTTACGGCCGGCGTACACCAGCGGCGTCGGCAGTTCACCGGCGGCGATCCGACAGAAGACACAGTTGTCACTCACGTCACGGATGGTAGCGGCTCTACCAGCGGCCGAGCCGCGCGGACAGGACGGCCAACGCCGCGACGCCCGCCGTGGAGGTCCGCAGCACCTGCGGGCCCAACCGCACCGCCTCGGCACCGCACGCGGCGAAAGCGGCCAACTCGGCGTCGTCCACCCCGCCCTCGGGACCCACCACGAGCACGACGGTGCCGGTGGCCGGCAGGTCGACCCCGGTCAACGGGCGTCGCGCCGACTCGTGCAGCACGAACGCGGCGTCGGCCCCCGCCAGCCGGTCGACGACCGCGCCGGTGGACTCCGCCGGCCGGTCGTCCGTACCGCCGATGTCGGGCAGCCAGGGCCGACGGGCCTGTTTCGCCGCTTCCCGGGCGGTACTCACCCACCGCTGCCGGGACCGCGCCCCCCGCTCGTCGCGCCAA
The DNA here is from genome assembly GCF_030345095.1 of Solwaraspora sp. WMMA2056. NCBI lineage: Bacteria > Bacillati > Actinomycetota > Actinomycetes > Micromonosporales > Micromonosporaceae > Solwaraspora > Solwaraspora sp. WMMA2056. The sequence goes on along the minus strand of NZ_CP128360.1, from coordinate 3,005,681 downwards.
CGGGTCACCGAACGGGCCGCCGCCCACGGGACGACCTCGTCCACCCCGACCTCGGTCATCGCCTGCACCGCCAACTCGCCACGGTCACCCTTGGCGATGCCCTGCACGACCACCAGCCGGGGATCGGCGGGGGGCGTCAGGTCGGTGTCGGTCACCCGCAGGTCCAGGCTGTGCCGGCCGACCGCCGTCACCTCGGCGGACGCGGTGCCGCCGCGCCCGTCGGTGAGCAGCAGCCGCTGCCCGACCTGCAGCCGGGTGACGGTCGCGGCGTGCCGGCCCTCGGCCCCGTCGAGGGTGTACGTCGGGCCGTCCGGCAGCCGGTCGACGAGGAACAGTGGTGCGCTCACCTCGCGCCCGGCCCCGGCCAGCCGTCAGCCGTGGCCGTTGAACGCGTCGCGCATCCGGGAGAAGAAGCCGCCCTGCTTGGTCAGCTCGGCGACCTCCTCGCCCCGCGCCTTGGCGAACTCGCGCAGCGTCCGCTCCTGCTCGGCGTCGAGCTTGGTCGGGGTCCGCACGTCGAGGTGGACGTACAGGTCACCGCGCCCGGTGCCGCGCAGGTGGGGCACCCCCCGACCGCGCAACCGCAGGGTCGCGCCGGGCTGGGTGCCGGGCTTGACGTCCACCGGTTCGTCGCTGTCCAGGGTCCGGATGGTCAGCCGGGTGCCCAGCGCGGCGGCGGTCATCGGTACGGTGACCCGGCAGTGCAGGTCGTCGCCCTTGCGCGAGTAGACGTCGTGCGGCCGCTCGTGGATCTCGACGTAGAGGTCGCCGGCGGTGCCGCCGCCCGGACCGACCTCGCCCTGCTGAGCGAGGCGGATCCGCATGCCGTCCTCCACCCCGGCCGGGATCTTGACGGTGAGCGACCGCCGGGTCCGGACCCGGCCGTCGCCGGCGCAGGTCGGGCAGGGGTGCGGGATCACCGTGCCGTAGCCCTGGCAGGCCACGCAGGGCTTGGAGGAGACCACCTGGCCGAGGAAGGTGCGCTGGACGGACTGGACCTCGCCGCGCCCACCGCAGGCCTCGCAGGTCGCCAGGTGGGTGCCGGCCGCCGTACCGGCCCCGGTGCAGGTGGTGCAGATCACCGCCGTGTCGACGGTGATCGGTGCCTCCACCCCGAAGGCGGTCTCGGTCAGGTCCAGCTCCAGACGCAGGATCGCGTCGGCACCGGGCCGGGTCCGCGAACGCGGCCCCCGGGAGCCGGCGGCGGCCCCGAAGAAGGCGTCCATGATGTCCTGGAAGCCGACGAACGGTCCGGCACCGCCCGGGCCGCCACCAGGGCCGCCGCCGGGCGCGAGCGGGTCACCGCCGAGGTCGACGATCTGCCGTTTCTGGTCGTCGGAGAGCACCTCGTACGCGGCGTTGATGTCCTTGAACTTGTCAGCCGCCGCCGGGTCCGGATTGACGTCCGGGTGGTACTGCCGGGCCAGCTTGCGGTAGGCCCGTTTGATGTCGTCAGCGGAGGCGTCCCGGCTCACGCCGAGAATCCCGTAATAGTCCTTGGCCACTGCGTTCGGTGTCCTCATGTGTCAGTCTCGCGTGTCCAGTTCGCCGGGTCAGTTGTGATCCTGCTCGCCGGTCAGTTCTGCGCCAGCAGATCGCCGACGTAGCGTGCCACGGCGCGGACCGTGGCGATCGTGCCGGGGTAGTCCATCCGGGTCGGGCCGAGTACGCCGAGGCCACCGACGATGGTGGCACCCGGGCCGTAGCCGGTGCTGACCACTGACGCGGCCCGCAGGTTGTCGATCTCGTTCTCGTCACCGATGCGTACCCGAAGCGTGCTCGGCTCGACCTCGCCGATCAGCTTGAGCAGCACGACCTCCTCCTCCAGTGCCTCTAGTATCGGGCGCAGGGAGCCCTGGAAGTCGAGCAGTCCCCCTCTGGTCAGGTTAGCCGTCCCGGCGAGCGCCAGCCGCTCCTCGTGCCGTTCGACCAGCGTCTCCAGCAGCACGGTCGACAGCGTCGTCATCGCCGGTCGCAGCGTCGGGGACGCCTCGTCGACGAGCGCCTGGACCAACGGCGGGGTGTCGGACAGCCGACACCCACCGAGTTTCTCGTTGACCAGCCGACGCAGGTCGGTCACGTCGTCGGCGCTGATCGGCGCCGGCAGCTCGACGAGGCGTTGCTCGACCCGGCCGGTGTCGACGATCAGGACGAGCATCAGCCGGGTCGTCGAGATCGGCACCAGCTCCAGGTGCCGCACGGCGGAGCGGGACAGGCTCGGGTACTGCACCACCGCCACCTGCCGGGTCAACTGGGCCAGCAACCGTACGGTCCGGTGCACGACGTCGTCGAGGTCGACCGCGCCGACCAGGAACCGCTCGATCGCCCGCCGCTCGGCGGGGCTCAGCGGCTTCACCCGGGACAACCGGTCAACGAACAGGCGGTAACCGCGATCGGTCGGCACCCGGCCCGCGCTGGTGTGCGGCTGGCGGATGTAGCCCTCCTCCTCCAGCACGGCCATGTCGTTGCGGACGGTGGCCGGCGACACACCCAGCTGGTGTCGCTCGACGAGGGCCTTGCTGCCGACCGGCTCCTGGGTGGCGACGTAGTCCTCCACGATCGCCCGGAGCACGTCGAGTTTGCGATCGTCCAGACCCATTCCCCACCTCCTGGCGACACGTCGGCGGTACGCCGACCGGGTGTGGTCCCGACCGGGTACCGCACGGGGCGGACCGAATCACCTGTGGTGCTGGCACTCGCCGATTGTGAGTGCCAGCATACGTCCCCGCGGCCGGGGTGGCGACGATCAGTTCGCCGGGCCATAGCGAACGGGGACAGTGTTTCCGATACCCGACATTTCATCGTTGTGGGCGGTCCCACTGCCCCGGGCGGGCAGTCAAGTCGAGCTGTCCGGTGGACAAATTCGTCGGCAGGGCTAGCTGGCATGACTTGATCCGCCCCCCTACCGTGACGGGCATGACTGAACCACCTCGCCCACCAGGAGAGAGCGGCTTCGGCGGCACGCCGCCGGACCCGACCTCTCCGCCACCACCCCCCGCGTCCTACTCGATGCCGGGCGAGGCCTCCTCTCCCGGATACGTCCCGCCGCCCGGCGGCGAGAACCCGCCGGGCGGCTACCCACCTCCGGGCGGCTACCCGCCCGGCGGTCCGGCGTATGGAGGTCCACCCCCGGCTGGCTACGCCAACAACGACGAGAAGACCTGGGCGCTGATCGCCCACTTCGGTGGCGCGCTCGGCGCGTTCATCAGCTTCGGTCCGCTCGGCTTCGTCGGCCCGCTGATCGCCTACCTGGCCAAGGGTCAGCAGTCCCCGGCCGTGCGGGCGCACGCGCTCGCCGCGCTGAACTTCCAGATCCTCTGGTCGGGCATCGCCTTCGTGCTGTTGTTCATCAGCTGGTGCCTGCTGTTCATCCCGAGCATCGTGGCCTTCGCGATCCAGATCATCTTCGGCGTCATCGCCGGGGTGAAGGCCAACGAAGGTGCGCTGTACAAGTACCCGATGTCGGCGAACTTCATCAAGTGACACCGGCGCCCCCGGGTTCCGACGGAATCCGGGGGCGGCCTCTTCCCGACAGGATCCGGGCGCGGCCATTTCCGGTCGGGATCCGGTGCGGGCCGGGGACGCGGTGGAGGCGACCGGGTCGGGGCACCGGAGCTGAACCGCCGGTCAGCCGAGCAGGTCCCGCACGACCCCGTCAGCCAGCAGCCGTCCACGCAGGGTGAGCACCGCCTGCCCGGCAGCGAAGACGACGGGGTCGACCAGCCCGGCGGCGGCGGCCCGCCCGGCCGCGACACGACCGGCCGCCGACAGCCGGGCCAGCGGCAGCCCGTCGGCCAGCCGCAGCCGCAGCATCACCTCTTCCATGTGCCGCTCGGCGTCGGTGAGCAGCTCCCGACCCTGCCCCGGCGACTGACCGTCGGCGAGCCGCCGCGCGTACGCCGTCGGATGCTTGACGTTCCACCAGCGGACCCCGCCCACGTGGCTGTGCGCCCCCGGGCCGAGCCCCCACCAGTCGCCGCCGGTCCAGTAGAGCAGATTGTGCCGGCACCGGGCGTCGGCCGAGTTCGCCCAGTTGGAGACCTCGTACCAGGCGAACCCGGCCGCGTCGAGGGTCTCGTCGGCGGCGAGGTAGCGGTCGGCGGCCACGTCGTCGTCGGGGTAGGGCAGCTCGCCGCGACGCATCCGGGCGGCGAGCCGGGTGCCGTCCTCCACGATCAGCGCGTACGCGCTGACGTGGTCGGCACCGGCGGCCAGCACGGCGGCCAGCGAGTCGGCGAAGTCCTCGGGGCGCTCCCCCGGCGTACCGTAGATCAGATCCAGATTGACCCGGTCGAACCCGGCCGCGCGGGCCTCCTGGGCGGCGGCCACCGCCCGCCCCGGCGCGTGCGTGCGGTCCAGGACGGCGAGGACGGCCGGTGCCGTCGACTGCATCCCGAGGGAGATCCGGGTGTAGCCGGCCCGGCGCAGCGCCCGCAGCGACGCCGGGGTGACCGACTCGGGGTTGGCCTCGGTGGTGACCTCGGCGTCGGCCGCCAGCCCCCAGGTGGTGTCGATCGCGTCGAGCAGCCGGGCCAGGTCGTCGGCGGGCAGCAGGCTGGGCGTACCGCCGCCGACGAAGACCGTGTCGACCTGCCGGGGCGGTCGGTCGGCCAGGACCCGGCCGGCCAGGTCGAGTTCGGCCAGTACGGCGTCGAGGTAGCTGTCGGCCGGTACGCCGCCACCGAGCTCCGTCGGGGTGTAGGTGTTGAAGTCGCAGTAGCCGCACCGGACAGCGCAGAACGGGACGTGCACGTACACCCCGAACCCGTGGTCGCCGGTGGTGGCGAGGGCGGACGCCGGCAGCACGCCGTCGGCGGGCACCGGCTCGCCGGCGGGGAGGGCTCCAGGCATACGGCTAGTCTGCCCGGCATGGACGAGCCCCGACCCACCAGGTCCGCGCAGCCGATGATCCGGACGGCCACCGCCGCCGGGATCGCCACCATCACCCTGGACAGCCCGGCCAACCGCAACGCGTTGTCCACCCCGTTGATGACCCAGCTCCTCGCCGCGCTGGCGGCGGCCGTCGACGATCCACAGGTCCGGGTCGTGGTGCTCAGCCACGAGGGCCCGGTCTTCTGCTCCGGGGCCGACCTGGCCGAGACCCAACGGGCGTACGAGTCCCGCCAGGTCCCGGTGGCGATGCTCGGCGACGTGCTGGCCGCCGTCTGGGAGTGCCCGAAGCCGGTGGTCGCCCGGGTCGGCGGCCCGGCCCGGGCCGGTGGGCTGGGCCTGCTGGCCGCCGCCGACATCGCCGTCTGCGACGCCGCCGCGACCTTCGCATTCACCGAGGTACGCCTCGGGGTGGTGCCTGCGGTGATCTCCGCGAGCGTGCTGCGCAGGCTGGACCGCCGGGCGGCGGCGCAGCTGTACCTGACCGGGGAGGTCTTCGACGGGCGACGGGCGCAGCAGGTCGGCCTGGTCAGCGCAGCGGTCCCCGCCGAGGCGCTGGACGCCACGGTGGCCGCCGTCTGCGCCGACCTGGTGCGGGGCGCGCCGACGGCGCTCGCCGGAACCAAACAGCTGCTACGCCGTACGGCACCGGACGACTTCCGCGACGACGTGGCCGCGTTGCGGGAGATCTCCACCGACTACTTCCTGTCCGACGAGGGCCGCGAGGGCGTCCGGGCCTTCCGGGAAAAGCGTGCCCCGTGGTGGGTACCGGGCGGCGCGACGTGGTAACCGCGTAGTGCCGCCGCCGGCACCGGCTCCGCCGTGGCTGGACGGCACATTGCTCACTGGTGTACCAAAGGTCCCAGCAGTTTCAACTGGGGGTGACGGTGCGGGCTCGGACGTTGCTGGTCGTGGTCGCGGTGCTGGCGGTGGTCGTTCTGCTCGGTGGCGTGGGTCTGGGCCGGTGGATCGGTGACCTGTCGCTTCCCGGGGCGGCGCGGGGTTGCGTCGTCGAACTGCCCGACTCCATGCCCGGGGCCGGCGCGGAGCAGTTGCGCCGGGTGACGCTGGACCCGGAGCAGATGGCGCACGCGGCGACGATCGCGGCGATCGGCGTACAGCGGGGGTTGCCGCCACGGGCGGTGGTCGTCGCACTGGCGACCGGGTTCCAGGAGTCGAAGCTGCGCAACCTGACCGGCGGCGACCGGGATTCGGTGGGGCTGTTCCAGCAGCGCCCCAGCCAGGGCTGGGGCACCGTGGAGCAGATCATGGACACCCGGTACGCCACGAACGCCTTCTACACGGGCCTGGAACGGGTCCGTGGCTGGCAGGACATGCGGGTGACCGATGCGGCGCAGGCGGTCCAGCGGTCGGCGTTTCCCGAGGCGTACGAGAAGTGGGCCGACGAGTCGCAGGTGCTGACCGCCGCGCTGCTGGGTGAGGCGACAGGGGCGGTGTCCTGCTCGGTCGACCGGGATCCGGTGTTGCGCGGCGTCGCGGCCACGGCGGCGCTCACCGACGGCCTGCGGCTGGACTGGGGTGATCTGGAGACCGTCCTGTCCGCGCTGGAGGCCCCCGGGCTGAGTGTCGCGGCGGACGACCAGCAGGCCGGTTGGCGGTACGCCCATTGGCTCGTTTCGCACGCCACAGATCACGGCGTCAAAAGGGTCACCTTCGCTGATCAGGAATGGACTGCCGAAGAGGGTGGTTGGTCGTCGATTTCCGACGGTGACGGGCAGACGGGACAGGTCGTAGCGGAGGTCTTCGCCTGACGGGCCGACCCCCGAACAGGTTGCATTCCTTAACAGACGGTTAGCGCAAAATCCGGCATAAAGCTTGTAAAGCAACAATCTTCAGCATCAAGATGGCGTTAAGTAATCGCCGAATCACAATTGGTGGATGTCCCGCCCGATGATGGGGCGCCTCGGAGATTTGCCAGCAAGCGACGCGCACAGCGCGGAGGTCTGCGGGCTACGATCACCGTTCGCCGGGCCCATTACGGGCTGAATCAACTCGACGGGACGGGACAGCTGTGTTCGATTACGGTGGGCGAACCGGTTACGAAGCAATCAGTGACATCGACCGGAAAGAATTCCGCGAGCAAGGTTTCCTGCTGCTGCGCAACGTGCTCACCGAGGACCACCGGGCGGCGCTCGAGGCGGCGGTGGACCGGGTGTACGCCGAGGAGAAGGCGGCCGGCAACACCACCGCCGACGGCACCCTGCACCTGCTCGGCTTCCTGGAGCGTGACGAGCTCTTCGGCGACCTGCTCACCCACCCGATCGCCTTCCCCTACATGTGGGGGCTGGCCGGCTGGAACATCTACACCCATCACAACCACCTGGACGTCACGCCGCCGGCGCTGGAGCCGGAGAAGCCCTACTGGGGGTGGCACCAGGACGGCTACCGGCAGAACTCGGACCCCGAGACGATGGACCCGAACCTGCCCCGGCCGATGTTCTCGCTGAAGGTGGCCTACGTCCTGTCCGACCTGTCGGAGAACGGCCGGGGCGCGACCAAGGTCATCCCCGGCAGCCACCTGTGGAACTCGCTGCCCCGGCCGGACGACCTGACGGTGCAGAACCCGGACCCGGAAGGGACCGTGGAGATCACCGCGAACCCGGGTGACGCGTTCATCTTCGACCGCCGCCAGTGGCACTCCCGGTCGACGAACCTGTCGACGGTCACCCGCAAGATGCTCTTTATCGGGTACACGTACCGCTGGATCCGGCCGCTGGACGACATGCCGCTGGACAAGGACGGACCCTGGTGGGCCAACCGCACCCCGGTGCAGCGCCAGCTGCTCGGCGAGGGCACGCACACCGCCAACTACTGGGGCATCAACTGGAACGGCTACATCGACGACGAGATCCCGCTGCGCAAGGAGCTCAAGGAGCGCGGCCTGCTCGACCGCAGCATCCCCTGGCTGCGCTGACCGGCACCGCTGACAGCTGACCGGCACCGCTGATCACACCGGACGACCCGGGGCGCTGGTCAGACCGAACGAAGCGGGCCTGTCGGCGGCGACCGTACCGGAAGATCCGGTTCGGGTGCCGCCGACAGGCCCGCTGCCTGTCCGTCGGACGGTTCGTCGGCACGTCTCGGCCGTTACCGCCCGGGTCAGTACCGGCTCACGCTGCGCCGGCCGCTGACGCCGACCACCAGCGCGACACCCACCGCGGCGAGCAGGACCTGGAGGAAGAACTCCCGCCAGTCGAACCCGGCGGTGGTGGCGAACCCGGCGGCCCGGGCGATCACGGTGCCCAGCAGCGCGGCGCCGACACCGATCAGCATGGTCAGCCAGATCGGAATGTTCTGCTTCCCGGGGACCACCAGGCGCCCGAGCGCGCCGATGATCAGGCCGATGATGAGCGCGGAGAGAATGCCGGCAACGGTCATTTTCCTGCCTCCTTGTCGGAGATGTCGTGTTGTCCTTGGTGACCGTCAAGTTCCCAGCCATCCCGACAACCAAACCGGTTCATCGTCCGCAGGTGTGCATCTTCGCGCCCATCCGTGCGCCACCGGCCTCATCGCCGCAGCGACGCCGCCACGTCCCGGACCGCCGCGTCCATGGTGGCGAAGGCCAACGGTGGCGGCGCGTCCAGCGGAAACCAGGCGGTGGCGCTCGCCTCGGCCGCGTCCGGCCGCAGCTGCCCGCCGACGAGCGTGGCGAGGTAGAAACACTCGAGTACGGTCAGCACCTCGTCCTGGAACTCGTACTCGCCGGGGTAGAGCCCGACCAGTTCGCCCAGCTCGACCTCGGCGCCGAGCTCCTCACGGCACTCCCGCACGGCCGCCGCCGCCGGATGCTCCGCGCCGTCGCAGAACCCGCCCGGGGTCTCCCACCAGCCCGCCCGTGGCGGCCGGGCCCGCCGGATGGCCAGGAACCGGGTGCCCGTCGCGTCCAGCACGATCACGTTGGTCGCCGGCCGCGCGTTGTGGAACAGCTGGTACGCGCAGCGCCCACAGCGTGTCGGCGGCGGGCCGGCCAGCCGGTTGCCGCACCGCGGGCAGTACGCGGCGGCCGGACCGTACCCCCGGGCCTCGCCGGAGCCGGTCACCGCCGGCGAGGGCCCCGTCCGGCTCACCGCTTACCGCCGGACTTCCCGTCCGAGGTCGGGCCGTCGGAGGTCGACAGCGCGGCGATGAAGGCCTCCTGCGGCACCTCCACCCGACCGACCATCTTCATCCGCTTCTTGCCTTCCTTCTGCTTCTCCAGCAGCTTGCGCTTGCGGCTGATGTCACCGCCGTAGCACTTGGCGAGCACGTCCTTGCGGATCGCCCGGATCGTCTCGCGGGCGATCACCCGGCTGCCGATCGCCGCCTGGATCGGCACCTCGAACTGCTGGCGCGGGATCAGGCTCCGCAACTTGGCCGCGATGGTCGTGCCGTACCCGTAGGCCTTGTCCTTGTGCACGATGGCGCTGAAGGCGTCCACCGGCTCGCCGTGCAGCAGGATGTCCACCTTGACCAGGTCCGCCGGCTGCTCCCCGGACGGCTCGTAGTCCAGCGAGGCGTAGCCCTTGGTCCGGCTCTTGAGCTGGTCGAAGAAGTCGAAGATGATCTCGGCGAGCGGCAGTGTGTAGCGCAGCTCCACCCGGTCGGCGGAGAGGTAGTCCATGCCCTGCAGCGAGCCACGTCGCCCCTGGCACAGCTCCATCACCGCGCCGACGAAGTCGTTCGGGGTGAGTACGGTGGCCCGGACCACCGGCTCGTGCACCTCGGCGATCTTGCCGACCGGGTACTCGCTGGGGTTGGTGACGGTGATCGTCTCCCCGTCCTCCAGCACCACCCGGTAGACCACGTTCGGTGCGGTGGAGATGAGGTCGAGGTTGAACTCGCGCTCCAGCCGCTCCCGGATGATCTCCAGGTGCAGCAGCCCGAGAAAGCCGCAGCGGAAACCGAAGCCGAGCGCACCGGAGGTCTCCGGCTCGTAGGCCAGTGCCGCGTCGTTGAGCTTGAGCTTGTCCAGCGCCTCCCGCAACGCCGGATAGTCCGACCCGTCGATCGGGTACAGGCCGGAGTAGACCATCGGCTTGGGGTCCTTGTAACCGCCGAGCGCCTCGCTGGCCGGCCGGCTGTTGATGGTGACCGTGTCGCCCACCCGGGACTGCCGGACGTCCTTGACGCCGGTGATGAGGTACCCCACCTCGCCGACGCCGAGGGCCTGCGCCTTGATCATCTCAGGCGAGATGACGCCGATCTCCAGCAGCTCGTGCACCGCTGCGGTGGACATCATCTTGATCCGGTCCCGAGCCTCGATCCGCCCGTCGATCACCCGGACGTAGGTGACCACGCCCCGGTAGACGTCGTACACCGAGTCGAAGATCATCGCGCGGGCCGGCGCGTCCGCGTCGCCGACCGGCGGGGTGAACTGGCGGACGATCTCGTCGAGCAGGTGCGCGACGCCCTCCCCGGTCTTGCCGGAGACCCGGATGCAGTCGGCCGGATCTCCGCCGATCAGGTGGGCCAGCTCCTCGGCGTACTTGTCCGGCTGCGCCGCCGGCAGGTCGATCTTGTTGAGTACCGGGATGACGTGCAGGTCGTTCTCGAGCGCGAGGTAGAGGTTGGCCAGCGTCTGCGCCTCGATGCCCTGCGCCGCGTCAACCAGCAGCACCGCGCCTTCGCAGGCGGCCAACGACCGGGACACCTCGTAGGTGAAGTCCACGTGCCCCGGGGTGTCGATCATGTTCAACACCGCCGACTCGCCCTGGCGCTCACCCTCGCGGATGGTCCAGGGCATCCGTACCGCCTGGCTCTTGATCGTGATGCCGCGTTCCCGCTCGATGTCCATCCGGTCCAGATACTGCGCGCGCATCTGCCGGGGATCGACGACCTCGGTGAGCTGCAACATCCGGTCGGCCAGGGTCGACTTACCGTGGTCGATGTGCGCGATGATGCAGAAGTTGCGGATACGGCCGGGATCGGTGGCGCCAGGGGCGTTCACGCCGGAGTCGGGCGTCGGTGGCACGGTGGTCCGTTCTGCTCGGCTGGAGAGTACGTCGTCTGCACCGACGTCACCGCCGGTCGACTCCTATGTTCCCACGCCCCGATCGACCCGGTGGCGGCCATGCCCACCAGTGGCCCGTGCGCCGCTGCCGGGCAGGCGCCGGGCGAGGAGGCAGGATTGAGGGGTGGCTACAGTGCGGTTGCCCGCGATCAACTACGACGCGACAGCGGTCCGACCCACCTGGGCGGACCTACCCGCCGACCTCCGGGCGGCGATCTCCGGCCGGCTCGGCAGCCCGGTGGCCTGGGCCACCAGCGCCGGCGGCGGATTCACCCGCGGCTTCGCTGCGGTCTGCACCACGGCGGCCGGCGAGCGCGTGTTCGTCAAGGCGGCGTCGCTGGTGCAGCAGCGCCATCTGAGCGACTGGTACGCCCGCGAGGCGGCGCTGACCGCCGAACTGCCGCCGGCCGTACCCGCCGCCCGGCCCCGGTGGACGTTGACCACCGCCGGCCACTTCGTGCTCTGCCTCGACGCGGTCGACGGGCGGATGCCCGCGCTGCCGTGGGTGCCGGAGGAGCTCAACGCCGCGCTGAGCGCCTGGGCGGGTGCCGCTGCGGCGCTGCGGCGCCCGCCGGAGGGACTCGTCCGGGTCGGCCTGCCCCGGCTGGCCGATCTTGCCCGCGCCGACCTGGCCTGGTGGCAGGAGATCGCGGCGGGCCGGGAGGTGGTCCCGTTGCCGGCCGACGGCGGCGACACCCACCGACTGGTCCGGCGGTACCTGGCGGAGCTGGCCGCGATCGAGGCTCGCCTGCCCGATCTGGTCGTCGACGACGCAGTGATCCACGGCGACCTGCGGCTGGACAACATTCTCATCGACCGGGCCGGGACGGCCTGGATCTGTGACTGGACGTGGCTGTGTCACGGCCCGGCCTGGTTCGACACGGCGAGCCTGCTGGTCACCGCGTACGCCAGCGGCCTGGACGCGGACGCGGTCTTCGCCGCGCATCCCACCTCGGCCGACGCGCCACCGGGCGGCCTGGACGCCGCACTGGCCGCGTTGGCCGGCTACTGGCTGACCCGCTCCGCCGCCGGGCCGACCGGTGCGTCGCCGCACGCGCGCACCCATCAACGGTTCAGCGGCGAGACCGCGCTCAGCTGGTTGGCGCACCGGCAGGGCTGGTCGGCACCCTGACCCGTGGGCCGTTTTGGCCGCCGGCCAGGTCAACTGGTAGCCTGGCTTTTCGCGCGTGGCGACACGCGCCGCCAGTATGCATCGCCGTCGTCTGCGGCAGGGCCCAGTCGCCCTCCCCCACGCCAGCGGGTGCGTCGGCGGCGACGTACGCCACAGGCGGATTGTCATTTGGTCGTTTTCGATTTCGGATGAGCAGGGCGAGGCTGTCGCGTGGCGAACATCAAGTCCCAGATCAAGCGCAACCGGCAGAACGAGAAGCGTCGGCTGCGCAACAAGTCGGTCAAGTCGGCGCTGAAGACCGCCGTCCGCAAGTTCAACGAGGCCAGCACGAGCGGTGACTCCGAGCAGGCCGCAGCGCTGATGCGGGAAGCGAGCCGCAAGCTCGACAAGGCGGTCAGCAAGGGCGTGATCCACAAGAACCAGGCGGCGAACCGCAAGTCGGCGATCGCCAAGCGTCTGCAGTCGCTCGCCTCCTGACAGGCGCGGACGCTCCGACGTTTCCGCAGCGCGCGGTGCCGGTCAGCTGACCGGCACCGCGCGCTGTCGTCATGGACGGGCGTGCCGGTCGCCGCCGCCCACGTCGATCCCGGAGCGGCTGTCACGCCACGCGGCTGTGGTCGTGGCCTGACACCACTCGCGGTCAGTCGCCGCCCTGGGTGCCGGACCGTGGCGCACCTGCGGCGCCCGGCACCACGTCGAGCAGGACCGTCGGCCCAGCCAGCGCGGCGCACCCCGCCGGGTCGGTCGTCGGCACCGTCTCCAGGTAGGTCGGCACCGTCTCCAGGTAGACGGTGGGTGCCGCCAACGCGGCGCGGGTCGACGCCGACGTCGCCCCGGTGTGGGCTCCGGCGAGCCGGCGGATCCGGATACCCGGTCCGACGACCGGCCGCACTCCGTCGTCGTGGCCCGGCAGGACAGGCCGGTCGCCGATCACCGGTCGGGGCGTACGGCCGACCGCCGGTGTCATGTCCCAGCGGAACCGTTCCTGCTCCCGCTCGGGGACCAGTTCGGCACTGCGGTGAACGGCGGCGGCGACCACGTCGTTGACCTTGACCATGGCAGCCACCGCCACCGCCAGCACGAACATGCCCCACCACGGGATCAGTTCAGCCAGGGCCAGCAGGCCACCGACGACCAGACTGCCCTCGAAGAACAGCAGGCAGGTCAGGCCGTTGGGGCGAAGGTGGCGCAGCCGCAGCACCCGGGCGTAGAGCGGCGGGAAGTCGTCGACGTCGTCCAGGTCCGCATCGATCCCGGTGAGGTCCGCGTCGACGCCGACGAGATCCGCTTCCACGTCGACGTTGTTGGCCGGCGTCGGGGCGAACGCCGCCGGTCCGGGATGCGCCGACCGCTGCTGGATCCGGGCCGACCTCATCGGCGGTCACCGCCGCGCCGCGCCTGTGCGACCGCGACCACGGCCCGTTCCAGGGCGTACCCGCGGTCGTCGGAGCCGCCCTTGACGTCGGCGTTGCACCGGGCGGCCGCGTGCATCGCGTCGACCAACGCCTCCGGGCTCCACCCTCGACTCTGTCGCTGTGCCCGCTCGATCTTCCAGGCGGGCATGCCGAGGCTGCTCGCCAGTTGGTACGGACTCCCCCGGCCGGCCGAGGCGACCCGGGCGACGGTACGGACACCGTCGGCCAGCGCGTCGGCGATCGGCACCGGATCCACTCCGACGTGCAGCGCCCACCGCAGGGCCTCCAACGCGCCGGGCACATCGCCGATGATCGCCGCGTCCGCGACGGTGAAGCCGCTGACCTCGGCACGCCCCCGGTAGTACCGCCCCACTGTCGACGCGTCGATCCGCCCGGTGGTGTCCGCCATCAGCTGGGCACACGCCGCCGACAGCTCACGCAGGTCGTTGCCGACGGCGGCGAGCAGCGCCTCGGCGGCGTCGTCGGTGCACCGGCCGCCGGCACGCCGGAACTCGTCACGGACGAAGGCGACCCGTTCGCGATGGCCCTTGAGTTTGGCCGCCGGCACCACGGTGGCTCCGGCGGCGCGCAGCCCGTCGGCGAACGCCTTTCCCTTGGCCCCGCCAGCGTGGGTGACCACCAGGGTCACCTCAGGGTCGGGCTGTTTCGCGTATGCCAGCAGGGCGGTGACGAGGTCCTTGCGGGCGTCCTGCCCGCTGCGCAGCACGAGCAGCCGGCGTCCGCCGAACAGCGACGGGCTGAGCATCTCGGCGACTTCGCCGGCGGCGACCGTACCGGCCTCGTACTCGCGCACGTCGGCGTCGGGGTCAGCGGCCCGGGCGACCTGGACGGCGTCGGACACCGCCCGGGTGGACAGCAGTTCCTCGTCGCCCAGCACGAGCAGGACGGCGGGCGGTGCGGCAAGATTCACGCCCGCCATGTTCGCACGGCCCGTAGCGGCCACAACAACCCCCACTTTGGCTCTGCGTAGCGGTTCGATCACTCTTCGATAATAGGGACATTTATTGTCGAGTTACGACCAACCGCCACGGACCGATCGGCGAGTCGGCCATGCTGCCGTCCACGGACGTCGCGGCTAGCGGCCCGGACCGCCGTCGGTGGCGTCCAGGGGGCGGGTCGACACCGCCAGCCGGCCGTCGCGGCGCACCACCGCAAGGTCGCCGTCCAGATCGGTCCGCAGCACCCGCGCGCCGCCGGCCACCAGCCGGGTGAGCACCCCCGGATCCGGATGGCCGTACCGGTTGCCCGCCCCGACCGGCACCACCGCGACGGCCGGATCGACGGCGTCCAGGAATGCCACCTCCTGCAGCGCCGACCCATGATGGGCCACCTTGAGTACGTCGGCCCGCAGCCCCGCCGGACCGAACCGCTCCAGCAACGCGCGCTGCGACTCGTGTTCGGCGTCCCCGGTGAGCAGGATCCGCACCCCACGAACCGTCGCGAGGAGCATCAACGAATTGTTGTTCGGATCGGACCGGGTTCCGACGAACGGCTCGACCGGCCCGAGGACCACCAGCTCGACCGGCCCGTACCGGTAGGTCCAGCCGGCCGGCACCGCACCGACCGCGACCCCGGCACGTGCCGCGGCCAGTCGCACGGCGTCCCGCCCGGCCGCCGGCTCCAACCAGCCGGTCGTGGCCACCGCACCCACCTGCCGGTGCCGCAGCACACCCGCGACGCCGGCCACATGGTCGGCGTGAAAGTGGCTGACGACCAGCAACGACACCGACCGGACACGCAGTCGGCGCAGGCACCGGTCGGCCGCCGCCGGGTTCGGACCGGCGTCGACCACGACGGCGGTACGCGGACCCGCCGGCAGCACCACGACATCGCCCTGACCGACCGCGCAGACCGCCACCACCCAGCCGGCCGGTGGCCAACCCGGCGCGACGAGCCGCACCGGCAGCGCCCCGATCACCGACCCGACGGCGACGACCGCCAGCAACCGACGGGTGAGCCCATGCCGCGCGAGCAGCAGTACGGCGACCGACAACGCCGCCAGTGACAAGGCTCCGGCCACCCCGTCGGGCCACGGCAGTGCGCCCGCTGGTGTCGCCGCGCCGTGCCGTGCGACCAGCACCAACCACCACGCCGGCCAGTGACCGACCCACGCCACGAACTCGGCTCCGGCCGGCCAGACGACGGAGGCGACGGCGGCGGCGACGCCACAGACCGTCGCCGGCGCGATCGCCGGCACCGCCAGCAGATTCGCCGGTACGGCGACGAGGCTCACCGTGCCGGAGAGTCCCGCCACCACCGGCGTGCAGGCGAACTGGGCGGCGGCCGGGATCACCAGGGCATCGGCCACTCCCTGCGGCATGCCACGCGCCACCAGCGCGTCCCGCCACCGGGGGGCGAGCAGCAACAACCCTCCCGTCGCCAGGACGGACAGGGCGAAGCCCGCGTCGACCGCCAACTGTGGATCGATCATGACCAGCACCGCCACGGTGGTCGCCAGCGCGGGCAGTGCCGCCCGTTGCCGACCGGTCGCCAACGCGAGCAACGCTATGGCACCCATCAGACCGGCGCGCACGACGCTCGGCGACGGACGGGCCAGGATCACGAAGCCGACCAGCGCGACGGCGCAGGCCGCAGCCGCCAGCCCGGGACCGGCCCGACACCATCTCACCAGCAGCAGCACGAACCCCACGATGATCGCGACGTTGGAACCGCTCACCGCTACCAGATGGGTCAGCCCGGTGGCCCGGAAATCCTCCTCGACGCCGGCGTCGAGTCGGCTGGTGTCGCCCACCACGAGGCCCGGCAACAGGCCACCCGGCTCATCGGCCAGCTCGGCGCAGGCGTCCTGCAGGCCGGCTCGAAGCGCTCCGGCGGCCCGCTGCGCCAGGCTCGGCCGGCCGTGTGGCACCGGCTCGGCATCGGTCGAGAGCACCGCCGCCGTGAGGTCGCCGCCTCGGGGTGGCATCAACCGGCCGTCGACCCGGATCTGCTGACCGGGCAGCAGGCCGGCCCAGCCTCCGCTGGTGCCCAGCACCAGCAGCCGGACCCCGATGGCGAACCGGCCGCTGACGACGGACCCCTGCGCCGCGTCGATTCCCTGGTCCGCAGCGGTGGCCGGCTGCCGCGACCCGACGTCGGCCGGTCGCACCACGACCAGCCGGGTCGTGACGAGCCAGAGCGCCGGGCCGGCGACCGCAGACCGGATCTGCCGTGGGTCGTCGCGGACGACCAGGTCGACGGTGACCGCCGCGTGCGCGTCGACCAGGTCGGCGAGCGCGCGAGCATCCCGGACCGCGACCTGGGCGGTCGCCGCCGCGCTCCCGCAGACGACGCCGATCGCCAGGGCCACCCCGATCCAGCCGAACCTACGGGACCGGTGCCACCACGCCCGACCCGACCAGCGGCCATCTTCCCGACCGGGTGGGCGGCACCGCGCCCGGCGGATGATCGACATCCCGGCGACCAGCCCGACCGCGACCACCAGGCCTCCGACGATCAGTGCCACACCACGGCTGACGGATCCGTACACGACCACGAGTGCGGCCAGCCAGCAGGCCGTCGCGAACCCGGCCAACCGCAGGTCGGGCAGATCGGTGGGGCCACCCCGGCCGCTGCTCACACGATCACCAGGTCACGCAACTGCTCGAACCGGGCATCGCCGATCCCACTGACCTCGCGCAGATCGGCGACCGTCCCGAACCCGCCGACCCGCTCGCGGTGGTCGATGATGCGCTGGGCGAGCACCGGCCCGACCCCGGGCAGGGTCTCCAGCTGCTGCAGGGTGGCGCTGTTCAGGTTGACCTTGCCCCCACCGACGGCACTGCCCGCGCCGCTGTGCCCGCCGCCACTGTGCCCGCCGGGGTCGAGCACCACACCGGGCGGCGGGGTGACGCCGACCGCGACCAGCTCACCGTCGGTGACCTGTCGGGCCAGGTTGAGCCAGGCGAGGTCGGTGCCGGGCAGCGCGCCGCCCGCCGCAGCCAGCGCGTCGGCGACCCGCGCCCCGGCGGGCAGGGTCACCAGGCCGGGCCGGTGGACCCGACCGGTCACGGCGACGACCACCTCGGCTGACGCGGTGCCTGCGGCGGGGTCGGCTGTCGCCGCTCCGGTCGGCGGACCGCCGCTGACCGGGGCGGCGCTGCCCGGGGCGGCGCTGCCCGGGGCGGCGCTGCCAGCCGTCGCCGCAGGCGGCGACACCGGGTCGACCGGTGGCCGGGACCGCCAGGCCAGGAACGCGGCGACGGCCACCACCACGACAGCGACGGCCGCGAGGGCCCTGACTCCCCGGTGACCGGGATCGAAGGCCGCCAGCCGACCCGGCCCGCCGGTCGCGCGCCCGTCGTCGAGAGGCTGCTCCCACTCGGCGGGATCGTCGTCGGACTCGCCGTCGACACCGTCGGTGGAGCCGAGGCGGTCCACCGGATCGGTCGGCCCGCCGGGGCCACCCAGGTCCACGAATGACGAGGGGGACGGCGAGCGGTCCACCGGCTGGCGGAGTCGGGCCAGCCGGCGCCGGACTGTGTCGTGGTCGGTCACGCCCCGAAGCTAGGCAACCCGCTCGGCGTACGCGCATCGCCCGGATGCCACCTGTGGACAACCGCTGCCCCTGTGGACGGGGCGACACGTCGAGCCGCAGTGTGCTAATGCGCAGGCCGCCGCCCCGGCCCGACCAGGCCGCCCCGGGCCTTGTCCGGGCCGCCTAACCGGCGCGCCGGTGCACCACGATCGACACCAGGCCGGGTCCGGCGTGCGCGGTCACCACCGCGCCGATCGGCGCCACGTAGCTGTCCCGCAACCGGTCGCCGAGGCGCTCGGCCAGTTGGGCGAGCAGCATCGTGGCGCGGTCCGGATCGCCCAGATGGTGTACGGCGACGTCGACCGCCACCGCGTCCCCGGCTTCCGCCCAGGCCAGATCCACCAGCTTCGCCAGCGCCCTGGTGGCGGTACGGACCTTGTCGCGCAGCACGATCCGCCCGTCCTGCATGTGCAGGATCGGCTTCACCGACAGCGCGGTACCCAGTAGCGCGGAGGCGGCGGTGATCCGCCCGCCCCGCCGCAGGTGCTCCAACGTGTCGACGTAGAACAAGGTCCGGGTCCGGGCCGCTGTCTCGACCGCCGCAGACCGTACCTCGTGCAGGTCACCACCGGCGGCCGCGACGGCGGCCGCGGCCAGGGCGGGAAAGCCGAGGCCCATCCCGGTCGAGCCGCTGTCCACCACGGCGACCCGGTCCGGCCCGACCTCGCGGGCCGCCAGTTCGGCGGCCTCCACGGTGCCGGAGAGTTCGGCGGACAGGTGCACCGACACGATCGCCGACGCCCGGCCCGCCGGACCGTCCGAACCTCCCTGGGTACGCGGGCCGTCCCGGTCGTCGGTGGCCTGCGGGCCGTCGGTGGCGAGCAGCCGCCGGTACGTCTCGACGAACTGCTCCGGTGCGGGTCGGGAGGTGCTGACCGCCGGTCGACGGACCGACAGCGCCCGGGCCACGTCGGCCGGGGTGAGGTCGAGGCCTTCCTGGTGAGCGACGCCGTCGACGACCACGGTCAACGGCACCACCGTGAGGCTGGGCCGGTCTGCCAGCGTACCGGGCAGGTAGGCGGTGGAGTCGGTGACGACCGCGACGGGCATTCCGGCACGGTAGCCGATGATCACCCTGACCGCCGGGACGGACCGACGCGCGGCCCGCGCCTGGTCACACCGGTGCCGGAATGTCCCGGGTGCTGGTGACCCCGACGTTGTGTGCCCGCAACTGCCAGCCACGCGCCGGATCGTGCCGCAACTCGGTCCAGTGGCAGTTCTGCAGCGGGGCGACCGTGCGCAGCACGTCGGTGCCCCAGCCGAGCAGGTGGCCGCAGCCCTGCCGGGCGGCGCCGCCGTGGGTGGCGACGACGACCGTGCCACCGGGGGCGGTGTCAGCGGCGTCCTGCAGCGCTTCGCCGACTCGTTTGCCGAGGTCGTCGAGGCTTTCCACCTCGCAGCCGGGTGCCTGGTCGCCGGAGCGCCAGCGGGCGTGCTCGGTGGGGAACCGTTCGGCGATGGTCGTCATGGTGAGCCCTTGCCAGAGGCCGTAGTAGCGCTCGCGTAGCCGGCGGTCGGTGCGCACCGGCAGGCCGGTGAGGGCCACCAGCGCCGCCGCGGTGTCGGCGGCGCGCTGCAGGTCGCTGGCGACGATCGCGTCCGGTCGCAGTGCCGCCAGCAGCGGCGCGGCGGCGACGGCCTGCGACCGACCGAGGTCGTTGAGGGCGGTGTCGGTCTGGCCCTGCACCCGGTCGCCGGCGTTCCAGTCGGTGTTGCCGTGCCGCCAGACGATCAGCCGGGTCATTCGGCAGCGCCGGCCTCGGCGTCGACCAGGTCCCGGTCGACGAACGGAATCACCGGGCAGTCCTTCCAGAGCCGGTCGAGCGCGTAGAACTCGCGCTCCTCGGTGTGCTGGACGTGCACGACGATGTCGTTGAAGTCGAGCAGCACCCACCGGCCGGCGCGGTCACCTTCGCGGCGGATCGGCTTGGCCTTCTCCGGCAGCCCGACCAGGCTCTCCTCGATGGCGTCGACGATCGCCAGCACCTGGCGCTCGTTGGGTGCCGAGGCGAGCACGAAGGCGTCGGTGATCGCCATCCGGTCGGCCACGTCGATGACGACGATGTCCTGCGCCTTCTTGTCGGCAGCGGCCTGGGCGGCCGTGAGGGCCAGCTCCCGCGCGCGCTCTGAGGCGCTCATCGGATCACCTCGACAACACTCCTTCAGCTAGGCGACTTTCGCTGCTCTAGCCTCTCACACTCGGCCGAGGCGGTAATCGGTATGAAGCGCCCAAACTACTAGAAAGGCGTATCATTCACTCGAAGATTCCGGCTCGTACAGCCGGCGTTTGGCGATGTACTGCACCACACCGTCCGGCACGAGGTACCACAGCGGCTTGCCGGCGGCGACCCGCGCCCGGCACTCGGTCGACGAGATCGCCATCGCCGGCACCTCGACCAGGGTCACCGTGTCGGCCGGCAGGTGCGCGTCGGACAACTCGAAGCCCGGCCGGGTCACCCCGATGAAGTGCGCCAGCTCGAACATCGCGTCGGTGTCTTTCCAGGACAGGATCTTCTCCAGGGCGTCCGCGCCGGTGATGAAGAACAGCTGCGCCTTCGGTCCGTACACCGCCTGCAGGTCGCGCAGCGTGTCGACGGTGTACGTCGGCCCCGGCCGGTCGATGTCCGCCCGGCTGACCTGGAAACGCGGGTTGGATGCCGTCGCGATCACCGTCATCAGATACCGGTCCTCGGCCGAGCTGACCGTCAACCCGGCCTTCTCCCACGGATCCCCGGTCGGGACGAAGACCACCTCGTCGAGCGCGAACCGCTCCGCCACCTCGCTGGCCGCCACCAGATGCCCCTGGTGGATCGGATCGAAAGTGCCGCCCATGATGCCGACCCGACGGGTGCCAACGTCCATCGAAGAATCGTATGCCGATGATCTCCATGAACAGGCCGTCGCGTGGCGTAGGCAACACTAACGGGTGCCTGCTCCCGCTTTGTACCGACGGCGGGCAGCCAGCGCCCGGTCCAGATCATCGGCGGCGTCGGTCACCACCCGCCGCAGCCCAGGGGTGAGGTCGTCGCGGGCGAGCAGCGCGGCGGCCGCCGTACGGGTCTGCTCGCTCACCGCGTACTGCGGGAAGGCCAACTGCGCCACCTGGTCGGCCAGCCACGCCGAACGCCGCCGGGTCGCGGCCGGCATGTCGGCGACATACCGATCGACGTACGGGGCGGTCAACTCGGCCTGCTCCGGCTGCCAGAACCCTTCGGCGTACGCCTCGACGATCCGGTTCGACAGGCTGACGTCGGCGACGATCGACTGCCAGACCCGCTCCTTGCCCGCGACGTCCGGCAGCGCCGCCCGGCACTTCGCCGCCCACTGCTCACCGGCCGCGCTGCGGTCGCGCCCCAGCTCGGCGTCGATGTCGGCCGCCTCGACCCCACCGAGCACCGCCAACCGGTACAGCAGCAGCCAGCGCAGTTCGGCGTCGACGGCGACCCCGTCCGGCACCGCCCGCCCCACCAGCCACCCCCGCAACAGGTCGACGTCCGCGCTCGCGGCGATCGCGCCCCGCGCGGCCGCCAACCGCACCGAACCGTCCTGCGGCGCGGCCGACCGCGCTGAACCGTCCTGCGGCGCGGCGGCCAGCAGTCGCGCACAGGCGGCGGCGAGCCGGGACCGCAGCGCCGGCCGGTCCACGGAGTGCGCGTACCTGTCGATGATCGACCGGCTCAGCCGGAGCACGTCCTCGACGACGACCACTGCGGTCTCGGCCGGCAGGGCCTGCTCGATCAGCTCGGCCAGCGCGGCCACCGGCTGCTGTGCGTCGCGGACCGCGTCCAGGGTGGCGGTCCACGACAGCGCCCGGGCCAGCGGGTCGGTGATACCGGGCAGCAGCGCCGGCAGCGCGGCCGCCGATCCCGGGTCGAGCCGCACCTTGGCGTACGCCAGATCGCCGTCGTTGAGCAGCAGCAGGTCGGCTGCCGGCTCGCCGACCAGCGCCGGCACCAGGGTACGGCCACCGTCGACGTCCGGGTCCAGGTCGACCGTCAGCGCGGCCCGCCGCGTCACCGGCCGGTCGGCGGTCGCAGCGGCGTCGAACAGACCGAGGCCGATCCGGTGCGGCCGCAGCACCGGGTGGCTGTCCGGGGCGGTCTGTACCAGGGCGACCTGCTGGTAGCGGCCAGCCTCGTCGACGGTCACCTCGGCACGGATCGTGTTCACCTGCGCCTGGCGTAGCCACCGCGCCGCCCAGTCGGACAGGTCCCGACCACTGGACCTGGTCAGCGCGTCGAGCAGGTCGGCCAGGGTGGCGTTGCCGAACCGGTGGGCGGCGAAATGGGCCCGCAGCCCGGCCAGGAACGGCTCGTCGCCCAGCCAGGCCACCAGCTGGCGCAGCACCGACGCCCCCTTGGCGTACGAGATGCCGTCGAAGTTCAGCAGCGCCTGAGCCGCGTCGGCGACCTCCTGCGGCGCGACCGGGTGGGTGGACGGACGCTGGTCCGCCGCGTACCCCGACGACTTGTAGAGAATGCCGAAGGTGGCCCAGGCGTCGGTGAACCGGGTCGCCTCGGCGGTCACCCGCACCCCGAGGTACTCGGCGAACGACTCGTTCAGCCACAGGTCGTCCCACCAGCGCATGGTGACCAGGTCACCGAACCACATGTGGGCCATCTCGTGGGCGATCGTGGTGGCCCGCCGTTCCCGTTCCCGGTCGGTGACCGCAGACCGGAAGACGTAGTCGTCGCGGAAGGTCACCAGGCCCGGGTTCTCCATCGCGCCGGCGTTGAACTCGGGCACGAACGCCTGCCCGTACCCGCCGAACGGATAGCGCACGCCGAACAGCTCGTGGAACCGGTCCAGGCACTGCCGGGTGACCGTGAAGATCTCCTCGACGTCGGCGTCCAGATGTTCGGCGAGGGACCGCCGGCAGTAGACCGCCAGCGGGACACCGTCGTGCTCAGCGTGGCGGGCGTGGTACGGCCCGGCGATCAGGGCCACGAAGTACGTCGCCAGCGGCGCCGTCGGCGCGAACTCCCAGCGCCCGTCGACCGGTTGCCCGGTCGGTTGGCCGTTGGCCGCGACCGTCCACTGCGGCGGCGCGGTGACCCGCAGCCGTACCGGCGCCTTCAGGTCGGGCTGGTCGAAGCAGGCGAAGATGCGCGGCGCGTCGTCCAGGAACGACATGGCGTACAGGTAGGTCTCGCCGTCTGCGGGGTCCACGAAGCGGTGCAGCCCCTGCCCTGAGTTCGAGTACGCCATCCGCGCCTGCACGGTCAGCGTGTTGTGCCCGGCCAGCCCGGTCAGCGGGATCCGGTTGTCGTCGAGCGTCGCAGGGTCGAGATCGACGTCGTTGAGCCGTACCCGGGTCAGCGTCACGGGAGCGACCTCGACGAACGTCGCCGCTCCCGGCGTGGCCTGGAACTCGATCACGCTGGTCGACCCGAACTCGGTGTCGCCGGTGGTCAGGTCGAGGTCGATGGTGTACGACTCGACGGTGATCGTCGCGGCGCGCTCGACGGCCTCGGCGCGGGTCAGGCTCGGCATCCGACCATCCTGCCGCACGCCCGGGCAGCGGCGGCGGCTAGCCTGTGCCGGTAACCGGGCGTGTACCGCCCGACATCACCCGCGTGTGTTCCCGTGCAGAAGGAGTCGACGATGGCGCAGCACCCCAAGGGCGATTTCGACCTGTCCCGTGCGGTGTGGCAGCGGGCCGAAGGTGACGACTCCGAGGGCGCGGTCGAGATCGCGTTCGTCGACGACCTGATCGGGATGCGTAACTCGGCCGAGCCGGACGGCCCGATCCTGGTCTTCACTCAGGCCGAGTGGGACGCGTTCGTCGCCGGCGCCCAGGACGGCGAGTTCGACCTGGAGTGACCCCGTGGTCGCGGCGGCCCCGGGACGCACGGTCTACCCCGGGTCGCCGCCACCCCAGCTCAGCCCGTTGATCCCGGCCGCGCGGTGGAAGCCGGGATGTTCGGGTACGTCGACACAGGTCTCGCCGTCCGGCCCGACCGCCCCGCAGAACAGCGGCTCGGCCAGGTGCCAGGCGTCCGCGTAGGACAGCCGGGCCACGCCGAGGACCACCTCGGGCCGCAGGATCGCCAGCCCTTCCACGTACCGCACCGCCTGCTCGCGGGCGTCGGCCAGGGTCTGCGTGCCGAAGGCGACGTGCATGGTGAAGCCGAGCGGTAACGCCGCCGGCCGCCCCGGTCCAGCCGTCGATCTCGACGTCGGTGGCGGCCAGCTCGTCGGGCGTACGGTCGACGAGGTCCCCGCCGCGGTCTTCGCCCTGCCCAGCTCGGCACCGCACCTGTTCGGCGGTCGGCTGATTCGTCGTCGAGCTTGAAGATCAGTTGATGTAGAACCGGGATGCTGCCGGCGTGTCGTACGGTTCTACATCAACTGATCTTGACTGCCGACCGCACCGAGGCGAGCCAGGTCAGGCGGTGGGCATCTGGACGATCCGGAAGTTGTTGCCGAACGGGTCCCGGCCACCGAAGTCGGTGCCGTACGGCCGCTCGTTCGGCCCATCGGTCAGCTCGACGCCCTTGGCCTTGAGCTCGTCGAAGGTCTTGCGGGCGTCGTCGGTGGTGAAGCCGACCGAGAATCCACTCGCCCCCTTGGCGATCAGCTCGCGGACCTGCGCGGCGGTGGCGGCGTCCATCGCCGGCGGGCCGGGCTTCTCCAGCAGGATGATCCGGTCCGGGTCGTCGCCGGGCACCCGCACGGTCAGCCAGCGCATGAAGCCCATGTCGATGTCGTCGGCCACCTCCAGGCCGAGCTTGCCGACGTAGAACTCGAGCGCTTCGTCCTGGTCGAAGACGAAAATATGCGAAATACGCGTCTTGTTCAGCATGGAATCACGCTAACCCGCGCCGGCACCCTCGGGCTTATCCAAAAGTGACGCGGGTCGGCAGTAGGCCATCGCGAAGCAGCCCGGCGCGCTCAGCGGGACGGCCCGGCGCCGGTACGCCGTCGGCGACTCGCCAACGATGTCGTGGAACGTACGGCTGAAGGTGCCGAGGCTGGTGAACCCGACCGCCATGCAGATCTCGGTCACGCTGCGCTCGCTGTCGCGCAACAGGAACATCGCCCGCTCCACCCGGCGCCGCTGCAGGTAGCGGTGCGGCGTCTCGCCGAACGTGGCCCGGAAGGTGCGGATGAAGTGTGCCGGGGACACGAACGCGATGCGGGCCAGCGTCGGGATGTCCAGCGGTTCGGCGTACGCCCGGTCCATGGCGTCGCGGGCGCGCAGCATCCGACGGTTGGACTCCTCGACCGCACGGCTCACAGCGCCATTACACCAGCCCACCCGGACAGGATTCGCGCTCGCCGACTCCACCACTGGTGCACGTACGCGCACAGCCCGACGAATGAGCACGTACGCGCACAGAAGAAATGCTGGGTACGTACGCGCACAACAGCTAACCTGGGTACGTACGCGCACACGATCGGAACAGGATGCGAATCAGCGACGCACGAGACCTCGGGCTCTTCGTCCGGCAGAGCCGACAGGACAAGGGCTGGACGCAGGCCCGTCTCGCCCAGCAAGCGGGGGTGAGTCGACGGTGGCTTTCCGACCTGGAGGCGGGAAAGACGTCAGCCGAGGTCGGCCTGGCCCTGCGGACCCTGAGCGCGCTGGGTGCCACCGTGAACGTCTCGTTCCCTCCTCCCGGCGCAAACGGCATCGACCTGGACGAGCTGTTGAAGGACTTTGAGGGTGGCCGTGGCCGAGCAGACTGAGACGAGCGCCGCGACGACGTTGACCGCAATCATGGCCGGCTCCGTGGTCGGGGTGATCACCCAACAGCGTGATGGCCGGTTCATGTTCTCGTACGAGAACGACTGGCAGGCCAGACAGGATGCGACACCGATATCCCTGTCGATGCCGCTGGCACACCGTACCCACGATGATCCAGCGGTGCGGACGATGATGTGGGGCCTGTTACCGGACAACGAGCGGGTCCTGGAGCGTTGGGCACGTGACTACCAGGTCTCGGCCGGCAACCCGTTCGCCCTTCTTCGACACGTCGGCGAGGACTGCGCGGGCGCGGCCCAACTCGTCACCCAGGAACGCGTGCAGGCGGCCGTCGACGGTGCTGGCGGCGTCCACTGGCTGACCGTTGACGACCTGGAGCTCCGACTCCGCACGCTCAGAAACGACCCGACATCGTGGCACATCAACAACAGTGGACAGTTCAGTCTTGCCGGCGCCCAGGCCAAGACGGCGCTGTATCTCGACGAGGCGAGCCAACGGTGGGGCGAGCCCTGGGGCGCCGTTCCGACCACACACATTCTCAAGCCAGCGGTGACCGGCCTGGACGAGCACGACCTGAACGAACACCTCTGCCTGGCGGCCGCTGGGCTTGCCGGGCTGCCGACTGCCCGGTCGAACATCGTCAGTTTCCACGGCGAACGAGCGATTGCCGTCGAACGGTACGACCGCAGGCACAGTCGCGGGGCGTTGCACCGGATCCACCAGGAAGACACGTGCCAGGCACTCGCGATAGCGCCGATGCGGAAGTACCAGAACGAAGGCGGGCCGTCACCCGAGCAGATCATCGAGCTACTTCGGCGAGAAGTCAGACCGGCAGGGGTCGCCGCCGAACATATTTCCCGATTCGTCGATGCCCTGGCGTTCAACTGGATCATCGCTGGCACCGATGCGCACGCGAAGAACTACTCTCTCCTACTTGCCGGGTCGCAGGTGCGGCTGGCACCGCTCTACGACGTGGCCAGCGCGCTACCTTACGACGACATGTATCTGCCGAAACTGCGGATGGCGATGCGGATCGGTGGTGAATACCGGGTCGATGCTGTCCGGGGTCGTCACTGGCGTCGGTTCGCCGAACAGAACGGACTCGACGCACAGGAAATACTGACGCAGGTGGACGCTCTGGCAGCCCGTACCCCGGATTGTTTCGCGGCCGCTGCCGACGACGACGCGGTCCGCTCACTCGGCAGCACACTGCCGGTCCGCCTGGTCCAGCGGGTGACCAGTCGCGCGGCGCGGTGCCGTCAGGTGCTGACCGAGGTGTGACCGGTGGTCAGCCGGCGCAGCGCAGTACGGCCTGGCCGCGTACCTCGCCGGCGGTGACGTAGCGGATCGCCTCGGCCGCCTGCGCCAGCGGGAACGTGCGGTCCAGCACCGGTCGGACCGCCCCTGACTCGATCATCGCGGTGATGGTGACCAGGTCGTCGCGGCTGTCGGAGTGGATCACCGGTCGGGTGCGGAGCCGGCGCAGCGGTGCCAGCGCCATGCCCCGCAGCCACCGGTCGACGCCCATGAACCACCGGCCACCGGTGCCGCCGACGTAGACGATGGTGCCGCCGGGGACCAGCACCCGGGCGACCTCGGCCAGCGACGGATTGCCGTACAGGTCGATCAGCACGTCGAATCGGCGGCCGAGGTCGCGCAGCGGGGTGGTGGTGTAGTCGACCACCTCGTCGGCGCCAAGCCCGGCGACCAGGTCCATCTTGCTGGTCCGGCACATGCCGGTGACCTGGGCGCCGTACGCCTTGGCGAACTGAACGGCGTAGGTCCCGACACCGCCGGACGCCCCGGTGATCAGCACCCGGCGGCCCGGGCCGCCGGCAGACGGCGAGTCCCCGGTGCCGACGGGCCGCAGACCGGCGCCGTCGCGGACCGCCTGCAGCGCGGTGAAGGCCGCGATCGGGACCGCCGCCGCCTGCTCCAGGGTGAGGGCGGTCGGAATCGGCACCAACTGCTTCTCCGGCACCGCCGCGTACTCGGCGAAGGTGCCGGCCGCCCAGCCGTACACCTGGTCACCGGGGCGCAGGGTGGTCACCGCCGGGCCAGCTTCGACGACGGTGCCGGCCAGGTCGTAGCCGGGGATCCGGGACTTCGGTCGACGCCAGCCGGTGATCGGCCGGGCGACGTACGGCAGCCCCCGGGCCAGGTGCCAGTCGGTGCCGCTGACCGGCGTGGCGTGCACGCGGACCAGTACGTCACGCTCGCCCGGCACCGGGCGGGGAACGTCGCGCAGGACCATCACGTCCTGCGGCGGGCCGTACGCGTCCTGGGTGATCGCTTGCATGGCGGGCCCTCCCGGAAACAGGGTGGTGGACGGGGTGGCGGAGAAACCGGCGGTCAGGCCGGTTCGTCGTCGGCGTACTGGAAGACGGCGTCGAGCGGGACCGCGAAGACGCGGGCGATCTGGAACGCCATCTCCAGCGACGGCGAGTACCTGCCCTGCTCGATCGCGATCACCGTCTGCCGGGTGACGCCGAGTCGTTTGGCCAGCTCGGCCTGGGTCATCTCACCGTTGGCGAAGCGCAGTGCCCGGATCGAGTTGGTCACCCTGGTCGGTTTGCCCACGCGTCACCACCCCCGCCGGTACGCGACGATCTTGACGATCGCGCCGATGGAGGTGGAGACCACGAACACCGCGTAGATGGCGTTGGCGATCCAGAAGTGGTCCAGCTCGGCCAGGGTGAGCCCGAGCGGCAGCACCATCCCGACCGACAGGATCAGCCCGGAGACGTAGTCACCTTGCCGGTTGATGTCCTTGTCGCGCACGTCGATCTGGTAGGTCTCGCTGGGCGCGGCCATCTCGACCACGATCCGCACGACCATGGACGCGACGACGGCGATGCCGACCGCCCACAACATCGTCGACACGTACGGCGCCTCGGTCAGCGGCTGATCACCGGCCCGGCGGGCGACAGCGACGACGTAGCCCACGAACGTGCCCAGGGTGGTCACCAGGAACACCCAGGTGCCCTTCTCCTCGTACGACACCGCACGCCCCTCATGTAAAGGAAGTTTGACATCTCCAAGGTAAAGAAGACCTGACGAGATGTCAATAATCTTTTACACGACCGGGCCGATTCAGAGTGCGTCGTCGAGCAGGATCGGCCGCCGGTCCGTCGGCGTCACCAGGTGGACTCCGAGCAGCCGCACCCCGACTCTGCCGCAGGTGTCGTACGCGGCGTGGAACCAGACCCGGTCAGGATCACTGACCGCACTCGACCCGGGCCGGGTCAGCACCACCAACATCGATCCGCCCCTGGCGCGCTCGGCGAGCGCGGTCGCGAAGATCTCGACCGCCCGGCGACAGACAGCCGGGTCCGGGTTCGTCGGCAGATCGTCCACCGGGCAGTGAATCTGCACCCGGTCATCGCCATCGCAGAGCACGAACCGGACCCCTCGGCATTTGCGTTCCCACCGCTCGATGGCGACCGCCAGATGCGCGTCAATGGCCTCGATGCTGTTCAGAACCGGCGAATCGCTCATGGCCTGACATCGTCCACCATTGCCCCGACATCGGCCACCCCGTCGCCCGGACCCGGCGTCACGCGGCAGCAGCGGGAAGCCGCTTTTCGAAACAGACGCGGTACGGACCGGCGGGGTCGTCACCGGACGCCGGGATCTGCGCGTACCCCGCCGAGGCGTACAGGCGCAGCGCGACCGCGAGGTTGCTGCCCGTCTCCAGCCGGAACACCGTGTGGCCCAGCGCGTACGCCGACTCCTCCAACGCGGTCAGCAGATGCCGAGCGATCCCTCGGCCCCGGTACGCCGGCCGCACGTACATCCGGGTGATCTCGGCGGTCTGCCCGTCGACCGACCGGACGGCGCCGCAGGCCACCGCACGCCCGTCGACCACACAGACCAGGTACCGGGCATCGTCGTGGCCCGGTCGGCCGATCGCAACGACCGGCCGACCACCACGGGGCGCCTCGGTTGACTCGGCCAGCTCGCGCTGCTGGGTCGCGACCAGCGCGGCGACCTCCGGATCGATGGACGGGCGACGCTCAATTAACACTCTGTCACGATAGGCGCGGCGCGTTTCCTGGAGGTTTCGTCCAGTTGGCCAGGATCAGGCCCAACTTCGACAACTCGCCGATCAGCCGACCACACCACTACCGTAACGTTCAGTTACTTTCGGGTACGTCCACTCGTGGGCCTGCCGGGTCGCCCGCAGCAGCCCCGGCGGTCTCGCCAACGCCACCGGTCGACGCACCCGCGACGTCCTCGAAGCGCTGCCGCCGCGCCTTGCGGTCGGCGAGCCGCTGGGCGGCACCCACCCGCGTCGACGGCTCCTCCAGCCGCACGTCGGTGCCCCGCGAACCCGGCACGTACTCCACCTCGGCGAAGTGCTCCGGCCGCCAGTCGAACTCCCACGAGCCGATCCGGACCAGCGCACCCGGCTGGGCCCCCGCCTTGGCCAGCGCCTCCTCCACCCCGAGGCGGGCCAACCGGTCGGCCAGGTAACCGACAGCCTCGTCGTTGTCGAAGTTGGTCTGCCGTACCCACCGCTCCGGCCGGGTGCCGCGGATCCGGAACTCGCCGTCGGCCAGCGGCTCCACGGTGAACCCGGCGTCGTCGACCGCGGCGGGGCGCAGCACGATCCTCGTCGGCTCCAGCTCCGGTGCGTCCGCCCGAGCTTGCGCGACCATGTCCGCCAGGGCGTACGTCAGCTCCCGCAGTCCTTCCCGGGTGGCCGTGGAGACCTCGAAGACCGGCAGCCCCCGGGCGGCCAGGTCGGCGCGGACCAGCTCGGCCATCGCACGACCGTCCGGCACGTCGATCTTGTTCAGGATCACCAACCGGGGACGGTCGGCCAGGCCGCCGTACGCCGCCAGCTCGGCCTCGATCGCGTCGATGTCGGCCATCGGGTCCCGCCCCGGCTCGAGCGTGGCGGTGTCCACCACGTGCGCCAGCACCGCGCACCGCTCGATGTGGCGCAGGAACTCCAGACCGAGTCCCTTGCCGGTCGCCGCGCCGGGGATCAGGCCGGGTACGTCGGCGACGGTGAAGGTGTGCTCGTCGGCGCGGACCACGCCGAGGTTCGGCACCAGGGTGGTGAACGGATAATCCGCGATCTTGGGTTTGGCCGCCGAGATCACCGAGATCAGCGACGACTTGCCGGCCGACGGAAACCCGACCAGTCCGACGTCGGCGACGCTCTTGAGCTCCAGTACGACGTCGAGCTGTTCGCCCGGCTCACCGAGCTCGGCGAAGCCGGGTGCCTTGCGTCGGGCGCTGGCCAGTGCGGCGTTGCCCCGACCGCCCCGGCCACCCCGGGCGATCTCCAGGCTGGTGCCCACCCCGACGAGGTCGGCCAGCACCTCACCGTCGAGGGTCAGCACGTTCGTCCCGTTCGGCACCTTGAGCACCAGGTCGGCGCCCTTGGCGCCGTCTCGGTTGCCGCCGGCACCGCCCTTGCCGTTCTCGGCCTTGGCGTGCTGCCGGAAATGGAAGTCCAGCAAGGTGTGCACCTGCGGGTCGACGACGAGGGTGACGCTTCCGCCGTGCCCGCCGTTACCGCCGTCCGGACCACCGAACGGCTTGAACTTCTCCCGGTGGATCGAGACGCAACCGTGCCCGCCGTTGCCGGCCAGTACGTGCAGCACAACCCGGTCGACGAAGGTCGTCACAGCCTTATCCTCTCCTCGATCGCGCGGTCTGCGGGTGCAGATCCGCCACCCACCCCACGCGTCAGCATGACCGGACGTCGTCGCCGACCGCCGACGTACACGACAAAGCGGGCCGGGACACCAGGTCCACAGCCCGCTCGTCGCGTTCTACTCGACACGTCGCCGTCGCGACGCCCAGCGGCCGCCGTGGCGGCGCTGTCGGCAGTCGCTACTGTGCCGCCGGCACGATGTTGACCGTCTTGCGGCCACGCTTCGTGCCGAACTGCACCGACCCGGCGGCCAGCGCGAACAGCGTGTCGTCGCCGCCCCGGCCGACCAGGTCGCCGGGGTGGAACTTGGTGCCACGCTGGCGGATCAGGATCTCACCGGCGCTGACGACCTGACCGCCGAAGCGCTTGACACCGAGGCGCTTGGCTTCCGAGTCGCGACCGTTACGCGAGCTGGATGCACCCTTTTTGTGTGCCATGTCTGGTGCCTACTTCCCGTTCGAGATGCCGGTCACCTTGACCTGGGTCAGCGGCTGGCGGTGACCCTGGCGCTTGTGGTAGCCGGTCTTGTTCTTGAACTTGTGGATCCGGATCTTCGGACCCTTGGTGTGCGCGGCGATCTCGCCGGTCACCGCGACCTGGGCAAGCGCGGTCGCGTCGGTCACCAGGTCGTCGCCATCGACGAGGAGCACTGCGGGAAGCGCCACCGCGTCGCCGGGGGCACCGGTGAGCTTCTCGACCTCGATCACGTCGCCCTCAGCGACCTTGTACTGCTTGCCGCCGGTCTTGACGATCGCGTACATCGGACGCGGACTCCTGTCGTTTGTCGCTGGCGGATGGTGTTCGTGACGGTTCGTCACCCTCGCGGCGATCCGTACGGACACGGCACCGGGGGTGGCGGACCTTGAGGGTCACGGGCACACGGGAACCTGGCGCACCGGGTACGCCACCGGCAAGACTACGCCATGCCGGTGGCGTCCCTCAAATCGGTGCCCCGGTCAGGGGCGGGTACGACGCCGGGTACCGGTCCGGCGCACCCGCCGCCGACCGCCGGAGGCATGCTCCCCGCCCGAGACGTCCGATTCCGGGTCGTCCTCGTCCGGATCGCCGGCCAGATCCGGGTCGCCGTCCCCGGCGAGGCGGGTCGACCCCGCCCCGTTGCTGACCGGCTCGACCTCGTCCACCTCGTACCGGGACAGGTCGTAGCCCATGGTCTCGTCCTCGTCCTCCGTCGCGGCCACGACCGGCTGCGGGCTGACGACGCCCGAACCACCGATGACCCCGGTGATCACCCCGGAGACGACCGGCCCGGTCGACGGGCCGGCCGGTGTTGCGGCAGCCGTCGGCTCCGGTGCCACGACCGGCACCGACGCCGCGTTGGCCGGCGGCGTCACAGCCGGCTCCGGCGCGGTGCCCGCTGCGTCGACGCCCGGCAACCCGGTCATGTCACCCGCCGCCTCGACCACGTCCGGCGCGACCTCGACCACGTCCTCGACGATGTCAGCTGCCACCTCGGCGACCTCGGGTGCGGTCTCGGCGGCCTTGCGGGCGCGCCGTCGACCAGCGGCCGTCGTCGGCGCGGCCGGGGCAGCTGGGGCGGCCGGGGCTGCGGCGGCGACCGCCTTGACCTTCTCCCCCGCGCCGCCGCCGGCCGAGCGGGCCTTCTCCGGCACCGGCTCGGTGTGGATGATCAGTCCGCGGCCCTTGCAGCAGTCACAGGTCTCACTGAACGCCTCCAGCAGCCCGGCACCGATGCGCTTGCGGGTCATCTGCACCAGCCCGAGTGAGGTGATCTCGGTCACCTGGTGCTTGGTCCGGTCCCGGCCCAGGCATTCGGTCAGCCGACGCAGCACCAACTCACGGTTGGACTCCAGCACCATGTCGATGAAGTCGATCACCACGATGCCACCGATGTCGCGCAGCCGCAGCTGACGGACGATCTCCTCGGCGGCCTCCAGGTTGTTGCGGGTGACCGTCTCCTCCAGGTTGCCGCCGGCACCGGTGTACTTGCCGGTGTTGACGTCGATCACGGTCATCGCCTCGGTCCGGTCGATCACCAGGTGGCCGCCGGAAGGCAGGAAGACCTTGCGGTCCAGACCCTTGAGAATCTGCTCGTCGATCCGCCGGTCGGCGAACACGTCCGCCACGCCGGCGTGCCGGCGCAACCGGGGCAGCAGGTCCGGCGACACGTGCGCGAGATACGACTCGACCAGCCCGTACGCGGTGTCGCCCTGCACGACCAGCTCGCGGAAATCCTCGTTGAACAGGTCCCGGACCACCCGGATGACCAGATCCGGCTCCTCGTACAGCAGCGTCGGCGCGCCGCCGGAACCGGCCTTGGCCTGGATGTCGTCCCACTGCGCCTGCAACCGCTTGACGTCGCGGGCCAGCTCGTCCTCACTGGCCCCCTCGGCGGCGGTCCGCACGATCACGCCGGCGCCGTCGGGCACCAGCTTCTTCAGGATGTCCCGCAGCCGCTTGCGCTCGGTGTCGGGCAGCTTACGGCTGATCCCCGAGGCGTTGCCGTTCGGTACGTACACCAGGTGCCGCCCGGACAGCGCGATGTGACTGGTGAGCCGGGCCCCCTTGTGGCCGATCGGGTCCTTGGTGACCTGCACGAGCACCGAGTCACCGGAGCGCAGCGCCTGCTCGATCGAGCGGGCCCGCCCTTCCAACCCGGTGGCGTCCCAGTTGACCTCGCCGGCGTACAGCACGGCGTTGCGGCCCCGCCCCACGTCGACGAAGGCGGCCTCCATGCTCGGCAGCACGTTCTGCACCCTGCCGAGATAGACGTTGCCGGCCATCGTGCCGGACGAGGCCCGGGTCACGTAGTGCTCGACGAGGATGCCGTCCTCCAGCACCGCGATCTGGGTACGGTCCCCACGCTGGCGGACCACCATGTCCCGGTCGACCGCCTCCCGACGGGCCAGGAACTCCGACTCACTCAGGATCGGGGGCCGGGTCCGGCGCTGCTCGCGGCCGTCCCGGCGGCGCTGCCGCTTGGCCTCCAGCCGGGTCGAGCCGGTGACACCCTGCACCTCGTCGACGTTCTTACGCGGCTCACGGATCTTCACCACCGTCGGTACGCCGTCCTCGGCACCCGACTCCGCGTCGCCGGATCCGCGTCGACGCCGACGGCGGCGCCGACGGGTCAGCGAGTCACCGTCGGCGGTGTCGCCGTCGTCGGCCGCCTCCGCTTCGGCATCCGCCGACGCCGACTCCTCGTCGACGTCGGTGTCGTCGTCCGTGCCGCCCTTGCCCCGGCCACGGCCGCGCCGGCCCCGGCGACGCCGCCGACGGCCCGCAGGGGTGTCGTCGTCGGAGTCGTCGGCCTCGTCGGCCTCA
Organism: Solwaraspora sp. WMMA2056; assembly: GCF_030345095.1. NCBI lineage: Bacteria > Bacillati > Actinomycetota > Actinomycetes > Micromonosporales > Micromonosporaceae > Solwaraspora > Solwaraspora sp. WMMA2056. The sequence goes on along the minus strand of NZ_CP128360.1, from coordinate 2,970,994 downwards.
TCGGTCGCGTCATCGGCCTCGTCGACCGGCACGGCGGCGGCCTCGTCGGGCACCGGCGACGCCGCCGGTTCCTCGCTGTCGGCGCCACGGCGGCCCCGCCGACGGCGCCGTACCGGCTCCTCGGTCTCGGTGTCACCCTCGGTTGGGACGGCGCTGGCCGTCGGCGCGGCGGCGGCAGGTGCGGCAGTGGTCGCGGCGGTCGCCACCGCTGCGGCCCGCCCGACCACGGGCGGTGCGGTCTGCGGGTCCGGTGCCATGAACAGCACGGCGGGCGGGGTGGCGGCGCTGCGCCGCCGGCCACGGGTGGTCGGTGCCGCGACCTGGTCGGCAGCCGGCTCCTCGACAGCCGCCTCGCCGTCGGTCGCCTCCGTCGCCGGGCCGGTCGTCAACGGCTCGCTGGCCGGGGTGGGCGGCCCGGCCGGCTCCACCGCCGACGGTGCCGTCATCCGGGGGGCCGCCGCGCCGGGGGCCGGCTCGCTGGCCTCGACCGGTACCACGACCGCCGGCTCGGCGGTCTTCTTGCGCCGGGTCCGGGTCGCCTTCTTCACCGGCTCCACCGGCTCGGCCGGCGCTGGTGTGACGGCCTCCCCGGTCGGTTCCACCGCGACGGCCTCGCCGACCGGCTCGGCCGCGACCGCGCGGCGTCGGCGGGTCCGTGGCGCGACAGCCGGTTCCGGCGGTGTCTGCCCGCCGGCCTCGGCGGCAGCGGCGGCCGGATCCGGGCTGGCGGCCGCAGCGGCCCCCGTCGCGGCGGCCGGCTCGGCCGCAGCGGCGGCCGCAGCCTTGCTGGTCCGCCGCCGGGTGGTCCGGGCAGGTGCGGATCGGGTCACATCGGCGGTGTCGTCGCCCGGTTCCCCACCGGTACGCTTCCCGCCCTCGGGCTCGTTGTCGAGCATTGGACGTTCTCCAGTTCTGGCTGCCCCGGGCGCGGGTGAGCGCTGCCACGCAGGGTTGCCGCAAAAGGTGTTCCGGCGGTCACACCGCTGGGCTCCCGACCCGGGTGGGCCAAAGACCTGGAGGCAGACCGCCGAAGTCTGGCTTACTGAGCGCCGGCCGGAACACGGCTGGCGTTCACCGATGGCTGTCCGACGCGATCCGCCTCCAACGGATCGACGATCTCCCCCTGCGCGGTCAGTGTTCCCTGTGCTAGCCGGGTCACGCGGGGCGGCACCGGCGGCTCCAGGTCGGCCATGACGCGCAGGCCGGAAAGGACGTCATCGGGTCGTACCGACGGGGTGACCTGCCGGACGACTAGGTCGAGTATCGCACACGGCACCGAGCTGACCTCGGAAGGTAGGCCGTCCGGGGGTCGGACACCTGGTCCGGCGGGGGTGGCGGCCCCGGCCGCGACCGTCATACGCAGTACCGCGGCGCGGGCGTCGAAGGTGCGCCGCCCCTGCTTGGTGAGGCGCTCGACGAGCACCTCACCGGCGGAGAGGAAGGCTGCGACCGCTGTTTCGGCCTGCGCCGACCCGACGCCGGCGAGTTCGATCCGCCAGTGCGAGGCGTCGATCCGGTCGGCAAGGCTGCCGCCGGCCGACTCCACCGCGGCCAACACGTCGAGCCCGGGTGACAGGGCGGCGTCGAGCGCCACCCTCAGTTCGTCCGGGTCGACGGCCCGCTGCAGGCCGATCTCCAGGTACTCGGCCTCGCTGGCGACGCCGGTCGGCGCGGCGCTGGCGTACGAGATCTTCGGGTGCGGGGTGAACCCCTGGGAGAAGGCGACCGGCGCGTTGGCCCGGCGCAACGCCCGCTCGAACGCGCGGGCGAAGTCACGGTGCGACGTGAACCGCAGCGGCCCGCGTTTGGCGTACCGGATCCGGATCCGCTGGACGACCGGTGCCTGACCGCCCTCCGGCTGTGGCTTCCTGCTGATTGTGACGCTCCTCGGAAAGGGACAAGGGATGTCCGTCATCCTCGCCCAGCCGGGCGAGGTCCGCCAGTCAGCCCGCCGCCGGAGCCCGCAGACCGGTGTTCACCGGCGTCAGGGGCAGCAGTTTCTGCCCGGTCGGGCCGATCTGGATCTCGGTGTCCATCGACGGGCACACCCCGCAGTCGAAACAGGGTGTCCACCGGCAGTCGTCCTGCTCGTACTCGCTCGTCGCGTCCTGCCAGTCCTGCCAGAGCCAGTCCTTGTCCAGCCCGGAGTCCAGGTGGTCCCAGGCCAGCACCTCGGTGGCGTCCCGCTCCCGGACCGTGTACCAGTCGAGGTCGACCCCGTACGCCGGCAGCGTCTCGGCGGCCGCGTCGACCCACCGCTGGTACGAGAAGTGCTCGCTCCAGCCGTCGAACCGGCCACCGGACTCCCAGACCCGGCGGATCACCGCGCCGACCCGCCGGTCGCCCCGCGACAGCAGGCCCTCGATCAGCGACGGTTCGCCGTCGTGGTAGCGCAGACCGATCGCCCGGCCGAGCGAGCGGTCGGTGTTGATCGCCTGCTTGAGCAGACGCAGCCGGTTGTCGATGACCTCCGGTGGCTGCATCGACGCCCACTGGAACGGGGTGTGCGGTTTGGGCACGAACCCGCCGATCGACACGGTGCAGCGAATGTCCTTCGACCCGGTCGCCGCCCGTCCGGCCTTGATCACCTCGTGGGCGAGGCGGGCGATCTGCAGCACGTCCTCGTCGGTCTCGGTGGGTAGCCCGCACATGAAATACAGCTTCACCTGACGCCAGCCGTTGGTGTACGCGGTGACCACCGTGCGGATCAGGTCCTCCTCGGAGACCATCTTGTTGATGACCCGCCGGATCCGCTCCGAGCCGCCCTCCGGCGCGAAGGTGAGCCCGGTGCGGCGCCCGTTGCGCGACAACTCCTGGGCCAGGTCGATGTTGAACGCGTCGACCCGGGTCGACGGCAGCGACAGCGACACGTTCGTGCCGGCGTACTGCTCGGCCAGACCGGAGCACATGTCGCCGATCTCCGAGTGGTCGGCCGAGGAGAGCGAGAGCAGGCCGACCTCGTGGAAACCGGAGTACGCCAGCCCGTCGGCGACCATCTGGCCGACCGTGGTGATCGAGCGTTCCCGCACCGGACGCGTGATCATGCCGGCCTGGCAGAACCGGCAGCCGCGCGTACAGCCGCGGAAGATCTCCACCGCGTAGCGTTCGTGGACGGTCTCGGCCAGCGGCACGATCGGCTTCTTCGGGTACGGCCACGCGTCAAGGTCCATCGTGGTGCGCTTGTGCACCCGGAACGGCACGTCCGCCCGGTTCGGCACGACCCGCTGGATCCGCCCGTCCGGCAGGTAGTCCACGTCGTAGAAGCGCGGCACGTAGACGCTCTCGGTCCGGGCCAGTCGCAGCAGCAGTTCGTCGCGCCCGCCGGGCGACCCGTCGGCCTTCCACTGCCGGACGATCGCGGTGATCTCCAGGACGGCTTCCTCGCCGTCGCCGAGCACCGCCGCGTCGATGAAGTCGGCGATCGGCTCCGGGTTGAACGCCGCGTGTCCGCCGGCCAGCACCACCGGGTGCGCGTCGTCTCGGTCGGCGGCCAGCAGCGGGATGCCGGCCAGGTCGATCGCGGTCAGCAGGTTCGTGTAGCCCAACTCGGTGGCGAAGGAGACGCCGAACACGTCGAAGTCGACGACCGGCCGGTGCGCGTCGACGGTGAACTGCGGCACCCCGTGCTCACGCATCAGCCGTTCCAGGTCCGGCCAGACCGCGTACGTCCGCTCGGCCAACACGTCCGGCTGCTCGTTGAGCACCTCGTAGAGGATCTGCACACCCTGGTTGGGCAGGCCCACCTCGTAGGCGTCGGGGTACATCAGCGCCCAGCGCACCACCGCGGCGTCCCAGTCCTTGGTCACCGCGCCCAGTTCGCCGCCGACGTACTGGATCGGCTTGCTGACCTGAGGCAGCAACGGCTCCAACCGGGGCCAGACCGACCGGGCAGGCGTCGGGGCCGCACCCGTGGTCGCCGTCGGGGCGGGAACCGCCGTGACACCCATCAAACCTCCTCCAAACCGCACCGGACGCCGGATCAACCACCCAGGGTACGCGTACCCACGACGGCACCGGCGGGGCAACCGCAGGGCGGGGTCCGGCGGTACGCCGGTGACGCTGTTCGCCACGCGGTACTAACCTCGGACGGGTCCGAGAGGAGATGCAACTGCGATGCGGCCGCCGCAACCGGACGAGGATCCCCGTACGGACCAGACGCCCGAGGTCGGCAGTCCACCGACCGCGCCGTTGCCCGACAGCGTCCGCGCCGACGGCACCACCGGCGACGGCACCATCGATCGTCCGAACGACGATCGGACCACCTTCGACGACCGCACCGCCGTCGATCGGACCGCTGTCGACCGCGCCCCGGGCGACGAACCGCCGACGTCGCCCGCGCCGTGGCGCGGCGCGGCGCAGGTCCCGCCGCCCCGGCCGAAGCAGCGCTGGTGGCAGCGCGACCAGGGCCCGGCCGGCCCGCCACCGCCTCGGGATCCCACGCTGCTCCTGCCGGCGGGCGACCTGCCGTCCGACGACCCGGAGACCCGGACGCCGGTGGACCCGTGGGCCGGCGCCGACCCGTGGCCGGTCGCCCATCCCGGCGGTACGCACGACGACTGGGCCGCGACCGACCACCCCGGCTACCCGCCGCCGGCCCACCCGCAGCCGCCGAGCCAACCGCAGGCCGAGCAGCAGCAGCCCCGCCCGCCGCAGGCACCACCGCCGCAGGTCCACCAGGCACCACCGCCGCCACCGCAGGTGGCAGCCCCTGCGCCCTTCACCATGCCGCCGCACGGGCAACCGGCACGTCGCGCGCCGCGCCCGGCCCCGGCCGCCCGGCCGGCTCCACCAGCCCCGCCTCCGCCTCCGGCACCGAAGGGTCCGCCACCGGCCGCCCGTCGGCCCCGGCGCCGGCGCCGCTGGCCGACGACGATGTCACTGTTGACGCTGCTGACGGTGGCCTGCTGCTGCGGCTGCCCCGCCTACTACGGCAAACCGCTGTGGGACCAGTATCCGGCCAGTCCCGCTCTGCCCGGGCAGTTCGCCGACCTGCGGCTGAGCGACGACGGCAACAGCCAGGAGACGGTGGCCCGGCTGGAAGGCGAGATGCGCAGCACCCACCTGCTGGCCGAGGAGACCTTCGCCGGGGTCTACCGGGACGGCAACGGAAAACAGGTGGTGCTCTACGGCATCACCGGGTTCCGGATGACGCCGGGCAGTGACCTCGACGACGAGCTCGGCCGGATCGCCGACGAGTACCAGCTGGGCACGGTCACCGCGTTCGACACCGACGACCGGGGCAGCCATCTCAACTGCGGCACCGGGCAGGCCGACGGCACCGACGTGGTGGTCTGTGTGTGGGCGGACCACGGCAGCCTCGGCACGGCACTGTTCACCCGCCGCTCCGTCGAGGAGAGCGCCGAACTGACCTACCGGCTGCGCGGCGACGCGATCAGCCGGCAGTGATCAGCCGGCAGTGATCAGCCGGCGGTGGTCATTCGGCCGCCGCCGCACCGCCGGGAGCGGCCCGTGGCGGTGCATAACGGGGTACGTACTCCTGGCCGGTGAGCCGCTGGATCTCGCTCATCACCTCGTCGGTGATCCGGCGCATCTCGGACCGGCCGTCGCCCCGGCCGATGAAGTCCAGCGGCTTACCGAACCGGAAGGTGATCCGGCCCGGCTTGAGCTTCGGCCAGAGCCGCCCGATCGGCTGAATCTCGTCGGTGCCGGAGATCCCGACCGGCACCACCGGCACCCCGGCGGCCAGGGCCAGCCGGGCCACCCCGGTACGGCCCCGGTAGAGCCGGCCGTCGGGTGAGCGGGTCCCCTCCGGGAAGACCGCCACCTGCCGGCCGGCCCGCAGCAACGGAATCGCACCGTCGAACGCGCTCAACGCCGCCCGGCCGCCGCCACGCTCCACCCGGATCGCCCCCAGGCCGGTCACCAGACCCTTGGTCAACAGCCCCCGCACCCCGGTGCCGTCGAAGTACTCGGCCTTCGCCCAGAACGCCACGTGCCGGGGCAGCACCGCCCCGAGGAAGTACTCGTCGGCGACGGACAGGTGGTTGGCGGCCAGGATCACCCCACCGGTCTTCGGGACGTTCTCCCAGCCTTCCACCTTGGGCCGCCAGCCCAGCAGCAGCGCGGGTCCGACAGTGAGCTTGCCGATCGAATACAGCGGCGGCACGGATCCTCCGGCGACGGGACAGGCGTGGGGTGGGTCGGACAGACACGGTAGCGGACGGGGTCACCCCCCGCCCGGTCAGACCCGCTCGACCCGCACCGACACCGGCTCGCCGTCGCCGACCTCGCCGGCGAACCCCACCGCCGACGCGGCACCCTCGGCAGCCACCGCAACGACCGTGACCTCGTCGGCGAGCACCTCACCGGTGACGAAGTCGCGGTACGCCCGGACCGCCTCGGCGACGCCGTCGCTGGCCGCGACCGTGACCCGGATCCGGTCGGTGATCCGCAGGTCGGCGTCGCGCCGGGCCTGCTGGATCACCCGGACCAGGTCCCGGGCCAGGCCTTCGGCCGCCAACTCCGGGGTGACCGTGGTGTCCAGCACCACCACCCCCTGCCCGGCGGGCAGCGGCGCCGAACTGTCCGGGTCGGCGGCGACCAGCTTCAGCTCGTACTCCCCCTCGGCCAGCCGGACCCCGGCGGCGAGCGGCGCACCGTCGTCGCCCAGCTCCCAGTCACCGGCCTTCACCGCCCTGATCACCGTCTGGACCTGGCCACCCACCCGGGGCCCGAGCACCCGGGGCACCACGGTCAACACCTGCTGGCAGTACGTCTGCACGTCGTCGGTGAACTCGACCGCCTTGACGTTGACCTCGTCGGCGACCAGGTCGGCGAACGGCCGCAGCCGGTCCGCCGCCGAGGTGGCCACGGTCAACGCCGGCAACGGCAGCCGCACCCGCAGGCCACGGGCCTTGCGCAGCGACAGGCCGGCCGAGCAGACCTCGCGGACCGCGTCCATCGCTGCCACCAGGTCGTGGTCGGCGGGGAACTCGGCCGCCGTCGGCCAGTCGGTCAGGTGCACCGACCGTTGCCCGGTCAGCCCACGCCAGATCTCCTCGCTGGTCAGCGGCGCCAGCGGCGCCACCACCCGGGCCAGGGTCTCCAGCACCGTGTAGAGCGTGTCGAAGGCGTCGGCGTCGCCGGACCAGAACCGGTCCCGGGACCGGCGTACGTACCAGTTGGTCAACGCGTCCAGGTAGGTCCGCACACTGGCGCAGGCGCCGGCGATGTCGTAGCCGTCCATCTGCCGGGTGACCTCGTCGACCAGTTCACCGGTCTTGGCCAGCACGTACCGGTCGAGCAGGTGGGTGCTGTCGGTCCGCCGGGTCGCGGTGTGGTCCTCCGCGTTGGCGTACAACGCGAAGAAGTACCAGACGTTCCACAGCGGCAGCAGCACCTGCCGGACCGCGTCGCGCACGCCGCTCTCCACCACCGCCATGTCACCGCCACGCAGCACCGGCGAGGACATCAGCATCCAGCGCATCGCGTCCGAGCCGTAGGTGTCGAACACCTCGTACACGTCCGGGTAGTTGCGCAGGCTCTTGCTCATCTTGCGCCCGTCGGCGCCGAGCAGGATGCCGTGGCTGACGCAGGTACGGAACGCCGGCCGGTCGAACAGCGCCGTCGCCAGCACGTGCATGGTGTAGAACCAGCCCCGGGTCTGCCCGATGTACTCGACGATGAAGTCCCCCGGGTAGTGGTGCTCGAACCAGTCCCGGTTCTCGAACGGGTAGTGCACCTGGGCGAACGGCATCGACCCGGACTCGAACCAGCAGTCCAGCACCTCCGGCACCCGGCGCATCGTCGACCGGCCGGTCGGGTCGTCCGGGTTGGGCCGGGTCAGCTCGTCGATGGTGGGCCGGTGCAGGTCGGCCGGGCGCACCCCGAAGTCACGCTCCAGCTCCTCCAGCGAGCCGTACACGTCGACCCTCGGGTAGGCCGGGTCATCGGACCGCCACACCGGGATCGGTGAGCCCCAGAACCGGTTACGGCTGATCGACCAGTCCCGGGCACCGGCCAGCCACTTGCCGAACGAGCCGTCCTTGACGTGCGCCGGCGACCACTCGATCTGCTGGTTCAGCTCCACCATCCGGTCCCGGAAGCTGGACACGGCCACGAACCACGACGACACCGCCTTGTAGACCAGCGGCGTGTCACAGCGCCAGCAGTGCGGGTACGAGTGGGTGTAGGTGTCGTGGCGCACCAGCACACCCCGCTCCCGCAGCTCGCGGATGATCGGCTTGTTGGTGTCGAACACCTGCTCGCCGGCGTACGGCGGGACCAGTGCGGTGAACCGGGTGTGGTCGTCGACGGTGACGATCGTCGGGATGCCGGCGGCGGTGCAGGCGTTCTGGTCGTCCTCGCCGAACGCCGGGGCCATGTGCACCACCCCGGTACCGTCCTCGGTGGTGACGAAGTCCGCGCCGAGCACCTGGTAGGCGTTCGGGCCGGCCCGGTCGACCAGGAAGTCGAACAGCGGGGTGTAACGGCGGCCGACCAGGTCGGCGCCGCGTACCGTGCCGACCCGCTCGAACCCCTCCAGCTCCTTGGCGTACGCCTCGACCCGCGCCGCCCCGAGCAGGTGACGCTGCCCGTCGCGCTGCAGCACCGCGTACTCGATGTCCGGGCCGACGGCGAGGGCCAGGTTCGACGGCAGCGTCCACGGCGTGGTGGTCCACACCCCGATCCGCTCCGTCGGCCCGCCGGGCTGCGCCGGGGCCAGCTCGAACCAGACGGTGACGCTCGGATCCTGGCGGTCGCGGTAGACGTCGTCCATCCGGGTCTCGGTGTTGCTCAGCGGCGTCTCGCACCGCCAGCAGTACGCCAGCACCCGGAAGCCCTCGTAGATCAGGCCCTTGTCGTGCAGGGCCTTGAAGGCCCACATGACGCTCTCCATGTAGTCCAGGTCGAGCGTCTTGTAGTCGTTGGCGAAGTCGACCCAGCGGGCCTGGCGGGTGACGTAACGCTCCCAGTCCTGGGTGTAGGTCAGCACCGAGCTGCGGCACACCTCGTTGAAGCGCTCCATGCCCAGCTCGACGATCTCCGCCTTGGTGGAGATACCGAGCTGGCGTTCGGCTTCGACCTCGGCGGGCAGCCCGTGACAGTCCCATCCGAACCGTCGTTCGACCCGCCGGCCCCGCATCGTCTGGTAGCGCGGCACCACGTCCTTGACGTAGCCGGTGAACAGGTGGCCGTAGTGCGGCAGCCCGTTGGCGAACGGCGGGCCGTCGTAGAAGACGTACTCGTTGGCGCCGTCCGGGCCGGGGTCGCGCTGGTCGACGCTGGCCTCGAAGGTCTTGTCCGCCGCCCAGTACTCCAGGACCCGGCGCTCCACCGCCGGCAGGTCCGGGCTGGCCGGCACGCCGGTCGCGGCCGGGCCGCCGCTGCCGTCGGACGCCCCGGTGACGGGGCCGGTCATCGGGTACGCCATGGTGGTCGTTCTCCTCGCGCAGCTCACTGTCGTCGTGGTCTGCGAGGACGAACCCGCCGGGAAGGCAACCGGCCGCCGGCCGGGTGCCGCCCACGATGGGCCGCGGTACCACCTCGCTTGACGGTCGAGTGATCGACCGCCCGCTCGTCGGCCGGCTGTGACGGGCCGGACCCGCCCGGTTCTACTGCGGCCGTCGGGTCGACGGCCGGTTCTTCCGGGGGCTCGCCGGTGATGGCCGGGTCGTCGCCTGGTGACACCAAGCGTAGCGGACCGCGCCAGCCGTTTCCGCCGCCCCCGCCCTCCGTGCCCCCGCCCCCCGTGGCGGGGGCACGGGTCAGCGCTCGGCCGCCGGCAGGGTGGTCGACCAGAGCGAGTCGCCGTCGCGGTCACGCAGGTGCACGGTCAGCGCCCGCGACGCCCCGTCGATGTGCACCTCACCGAAGTGTTGGAAGCCCTCCGCCGGGGAGGTGTTGGCGCGCGGCGGGGCGTGCACGAACACCGCCTGCGGGCCGAAGGTGCCGTCCAGCGCGTTGGGCCCGAACCCACCGGCGTGCGCCGGCCCGGAGACGAACTCCCAGAACGGGGTGAAGTCGCCGACCGCGGCCCGCGCCGGGTCGTAGTGGTGCGCGGCCGTGTAGTGCACGTCGGCGGTGAGGAACACGATGCCGGTGACCCCGGCCCGGTGTGCCGCGCCGAGGATCTCGGCGAACTCCAGTTCCCTTCCGGCCGGCGCGCCGTCGTCGCCCTGCGCGATCCCTTCCTGGGCGGCGCCGTCCGGCACGATCAGCCCCAGCGGCAGATCGTTGGCGATGACCTTCCAGGTCGCGGTGGACCGCTTCAGTTCCCGGACCAGCCAGGCCCGCTGCTGCGCGCCGAGCAGCCCACGGCGCGGGTCGGCGTACGTGTTGCCGTCGTTGGGGTCCTTGTAGGTACGCATGTCCAGCAGGAACACGTCCAGCAGCGGCCCGTGCGGCACCACCCGGTACAGCGGACCGTCGCCCGGGGTGGGCAGCCACTCGTGGAACGCCTGTGCGGCGCGGGCGGCGAGCACGTCGACCCGGGTCTCGGTGTACCGGTCGTCGGTGAGGACCTCCCCCGGGTACCAGTTGTTGGTGACCTCGTGGTCGTCCCACTGGTTGAGCTGCGGCACCTGCGCGGCGAACGCCCGCAGATGCCGGTCCAGCAGGTTGTACGCGAACTGGCCGCGGAACTCGGTGAGCGTCTCGGCGACCTTGGTCTTCTCCGGGGTGACCAGGTTGCGCCACACCCGCCCGTCGGGCAGGGTCACCGACTCGGCGAGCGGGTTGTCGGCGTACACGGTGTCGCCGCTGCACAGGAAGAAGTCCGGCGCGCGGCGGCGCATCGCCTCGAAGATCCGCATGCCGCCGAACTCGTCGCTGATCCCCCAGCCCTGGCCGGCGATGTCACCGGTCCACACGAACCGCACATCGGCGCAGTGACGCCGGCCCGGCCGGGCAGGTGGGCCGGTCACCAGCGAGCCGGTCAGTGGTTCGCTGGCCAGTCCGGGCCGGTCCAGACTCGTGACCCGCACCCGGTAGTGCAGTCGCTCGCCCGCCGGCAGCCCGCGCAGCCGCAGTTTGCCGGTGAAGTCCCGACCGGCGTCCAGCACCGGGCCGGGCACCAGCCGGGCGTCGCGCAGGTCGGGTCGGCGGCCGATCTCCACGACGAGCCGGCCCGGCCGGTCCGCCCGGGTCCAGACGACCGCCCGGCCGGGGCCGACGAGGCCGCTCTGCACGCCGTGGGTCAGCACCGGTCGGCCACTGGGCCGCCAGGCCGGGGCGCCCGGTCGGCCGGCACCGGCGGCCGCGCCGGGCCCGCCGAGCAGCGCGCCGCCGGCGAGTCCGGCGCCGGCGGCCAGGCCGGCCCGCAGCGCGGTACGGCGATCAACGAAATCCATCGAAGCTCCTCCTGGGCGAACTGATGTGGCCCCTGAGGTCTATCGATGGAACACAACGGCAGCCACCGGATGAGGTGACCGCCGGGCGACGCCGACACGAACGCCCGACCCGACCGGTCAGGCGTCGTCGGACCCGCCCGACCCGGCCGCGACCGGTCAGGCCAGGTCGGCGAACCAGAGTTTGATCTCCCGGGCCGCGCTCTCCGGAGAGTCCGAGGCGTGCACCAGGTTCTCCCGGTTGGACAGCGCCAGGTCACCACGGATCGTGCCGGCCGCCGCCTTCCGGCCGTCGGTCGACCCGATGAGCCCCCGGACGACGTCGATCGCCTGGTCCCCGGCGAGCACCAGCGCGACCAGCGGACCCCCGGTCATGAACTCCTTCAGCGGCGGGTAGAACGGCTTGTCCACATGGTCGGCGTAGTGGGCGTCCGCCAGCTCCGCGTCCATTTCCCGCAGCGTCAGGGTCACCACCCGCAGACCCTTGCGCTCGAACCGGCCGAGGATCTCACCGACCAGGCCACGGCGGACCGCGTCCGGCTTGATCAGGACAAGGGTACGTTGCACCTCGGTGGGGCTGGACACGCTGACTCCTCCTCAACGGACCGCGACGGCGGGCCACGGCGACGCCGCCCGGTACGGGACCTGGCGCTGTCAGCCTAGTGGGTGGCGGGTACGCCCCGACCGGCTTGCCCACAATGCCGCCGACCCGGGGCCCTGCGGCACGGCCGACACCGGCGGTACGCCGCTGACGGCGCGCCACGACGCAGGCGGATCGGGCGGGTCGACGGACGGCGCGGCATGATGGAGACTCTTCCATCCGCGCCGTGCCCGGCCTAGCCTGGCCATAACGCAGGGAGGTCTACTGTGGCGAACGGCCGTCGACCGGTTTCCACCGCCCGCAAACTCGTCGCGGCGGTGCTCGGCACCCTCGCCACGTTCATCATCCTGTTCGGCGCCGGCATGACGAGCTGGGCGATCGCCGCGCTCGGCGTGGCGCTGCTGGTGCTCGCCATCAGCCTGGTGCTGATCACCGCCTTCCCGGGCGCGGAACGGGCCTGGGTCGCCGGGATCGCCCACGTCCGCAGCGTCTCCGAACCACCGGCGTCGTCCACCTACGGCCGCTGCGAGCTGCAGATCCTGGTCGACGCCCCCGGGGTGCCGCCGCGTTCGGTCAAGATCCGCGATCCACGGGTACCGGTGGCCAAGTGGCCCGACCCCGGCGCCACCTTGCCGATCATGGTGGCGATCGACGACCAACGGCACGTACGGATCATGTGGGACGACGTCCTCACCCACGCGGAGGCCGCCGCCCAACCCACCGAGCTGCCGCCGGAGTTCGACGAGCCCGAGTTCGACCTCGCCGGCGACGACCTGGTGACCGACGACGACCTGCTCGACGGCGACGACCAGCCGCCCTGGGCCCGGCCAGGTCACGACGACGACGATGACCGTTTCGCCGACTCCGACGACCTACCCGTCGCCGAGGCACCGCGCGGGGACGCCGACGACCGCAGGCCGCCCGAGAGCAGGCGGGACCCGGCGGAGAACCCGCGCCCGGACTTCACCCGACCCGACTTCGACCCGGACATCGAGGCACCCACCCCCCGGTCCGCAGACGACCGCCCCGGTGACACCGTCGTGGTGAGCCAGACACCCGGCGGCCCGATCGTCCTGGAAGGCACCCTGGTCGACCCACCACCGGTGCCGCTGCCCCGACGCCCCCGGCCCACCCCGCACGGCACGGCCGGCCCGGAGCAGACACCGACGGCGGGCAGCGGCACCACCGCGGCCACCGACCCGGCACGCGCCGACACCCGGCCGGAAACCACCGTCGGCACGGCCGCCACCGGCACCGCCCTGGCCGATCCGCCGGCCGGCGCGGACCTGACCGGCGACCCGTCGCCCCCTGTCGACATCGACATCGACGTCGACGGGCCCGACACGCCGGCAGACCCCGACGACGACCCCGGTCCGATCCACGGCGTCGGACTCACCCTGCTCGTCGCCGACCTCGACCGCTCGGTCGCCTTCTACCGCGACATGCTCGGCTTCTTCGAGATCGACGGCGGCGACGGCAACGCGGTGCTCGCCTCCGGGCAGACCCGACTCGTGCTGCGGTCGATCCCCGAGGTCGCCCCGGTCAACCGCCGACTCATGCACCTCAACCTCGAAGTCGACGACCTGCAGCGGGTCCACGACGAGCTCAAGTCCAAAGGCGTGCGGTTCACCTACGCACCACGTGCGGTCAACCGTGGTGCCCGGCTGGAGCTGTGGGCCGCCGCGTTCCGTGACCCGGACGGCCACGGCATCGCCATCATCGAATGGCGGGAACGCCAGCGCGGGTCAGCTGAGGATGACCCGACGGACGTGCCAGACGTACGCCCAGACGGCGGCGAACACCAGGCCCACCCCCAGCAGTGACCAGTGCAGCAGGCCGGCCAGCAGCACCGCCGCCTGCAGCACGGTCCCGGCATGCCAGGCCCACCCGTACCGCAGCAGGCCGGCGACGACGACCGCCGCCACCGCCAGGGCCGCGCTGACCGACATCGCCGCCACGCCGACACCGTCGCCCAGCATCCGGATCGGTTGGATCGCGAGCACCAGGACCAGCGCCTCCAGCCCGAGGGTCGCCGCCCCCAGCCCCCGGGCGGCCGCCGCCGGGTTGCGCAGCCCGGACCGGCGCGTCATCGGGTCAGCAGCCGGCGGGCGTCGGCGACGGTCACCACCGAGCCGGTGATCAGTACGCCGACCCCGCTGAGCTCACCGTCGACATCCTCCTCGGCGAGCACCACCGCCGCCTCGATCGCGTCGGGCATGTCCGCCGCCACCCGCACCCGGTCCACCCCGAACGCCTCCACGGCGAGCCCGGCCAACTGCCCCACCGGCATCGCCCTCGGTGACGAGTTACCGGTCACCACCACCGCGTCGGCGACCGGCTCCAGCAGGTCGAGCAGGGCCTCGGCGTCCTTGTCGGCGAGCACGGCGAGCACCACGACAAGCCGCCGGAACGCGAACTCCTCCTGCAGGGCGGTGACCGTCGCCGCCATTCCGTGCGGGTTGTGCGCCCCGTCGAGCAGGATCGTCGGCGCACTGCGGACCCGTTCCAGCCGCCCCGGCGACGACACCGCCGCGAAACCCTGCCGGACCGGCTCCGTGTCGAGCATCCGGCCCGGACCGGCACCGAGGAACGCCTCGACGGCCGCCAACGCCAGCGCCGCGTTCTGGGCCTGGTGGGCACCGTGCAGCGGCAGGAAGATCTCGTCGTAGCGGCCACCGAGCCCCTGCAGTGACAGCATCTGCCCGCCGACGGCGACCGCCCGCTGCGCGACGCCGAACTCGCCACCTTCCCGGGCGATGGTGGCCCCCACCTCGGCGCACCGCTGCAGGATCGGCTCCGCCGCCTCCGCCGGCTGCACCGCCGTCACCACCGTCGCCCCGGCGTGCACGATGCCGGACTTCGCCAACGCGATGTCGGTCACGGTGTCGCCGAGCCACTCGGTGTGGTCCAGTCCGATCGGGGTGATCACGCAGACGCCGGCGGAGAGCACGTTGGTGGCGTCCTCGGCACCGCCGAGACCGACCTCGACGACGGCGACGTCGACCGGGGCGTCGGCGAACGTCGCGAACGCCACCGCGGTCGTCATGTCGAAGTAGGTCAACGGCTCCGCCGCCTGCTTGTCGACCAGCTCGGCCAGCGGGGCGACCTCCCGGTACACGGCGGCGAACCGCTCCTCGCTGACCGGCTCACCGTCCAGGCTGATCCGCTCCCGCACCGTCTCCAGGTGCGGGCTGGTGTACCGGCCGGTGTGCAGCCCGAACGCCCGCAGCAGCGAATCGATCATCCGGGCGGTCGAGGTCTTGCCGTTGGTCCCGGTCAGGTGGATCGACGGGTACGCCCGCTGCGGGCTGCCCAGCAGGTCCAGCAACTGCCCGATCCGGTCCAGGTCGAACACCATCCGGGTGAACCCCCGGCCGTCGAGGGCCTGCTCGACGGCCGCGAACTCGCTGCCCGTACGCCCCGGGCGGGCCGCACCGTCGCCGGAGCGCTCCGGTCGCCGCGCCGTCACGACTGCCCGCCGTCACCGGCCGGCAGCGCCGCGAGCGCGCCCGCGATCCGGGCCAGCTCCGCCTCGGCCACCGCCAACCGGGCCCGGATCTTCTCCACCACCGGGGCCGGTGCCTTGTCCACGAACGCGCTGTTGCCCAGCTTGCCCCGGCACTGCTGGGCCTCACGCTCGGCGGCGGCACGGTCCTTCTCCAGCCGGGCCCGTTCGGCGGCCACGTCGATCGCCCCCCGGGTGTCGAACTCGACGGTGATCTGTGCGGTGACAGCCAGCTTCGCGGTCGCCGAGAAGTCCGCCGCCGGGGTGTCCAACCGGGTCAACGACCGGATCAGCGGCTCGTGCCCACCGACGCCGGCGTCGGCCAGACCGGTCAGCCGGGCGCTGACCCGCTGGGTCGGCCGCAGCCCCTGGTCGGAGCGGAACCGGCGCACCTCGGTCACCACCCGTTGCACCGCAGCCAGCTCTGCCTCGGCCGCCGGGTCGTGCCAGGACCGGTCAGCGACCGGCCAGCTGGCGACCATCACGCTGCCGGCCTGGTCCGCGCCGGCCCGCGACAACGCCAGCCACAGTTCGTCGGTCACGAACGGAATGACCGGGTGGAGCAGCCGCAGCAGCTGGTCCAGCACGTGGCCCAGGACGCGGCGGGTCCGCTCGGCGGCCTCGCCACCCGCCGCCAGCACCGGCTTGCTCAACTCGAGGTACCAGTCGCAGACGTCGTCCCACGCGAAGTGGTACAGCGTGTCGCAGACCTTCGCCAACTCGTACGCCTCGAACTGCTCGTCGACCTGGGTGACCACCTGCTGCAACCGGGACAGGATCCACCGGTCGGTCATCCCCAGGTCGGCTGCGGCCGGCAGCTGCCCGGTCAGATGCGCGCCGTTGAGCAGCGCGAACCTGGTGGCGTTCCACAGCTTGTTGCAGAAGTTCCGGGAACCCTGGCACCACTCCTCGCTGACCGGCACGTCGGCGCCCGGGTTCGCGCCCCGGACCAGGGTGAACCGGGTGGCGTCGGCGCCGAAGCGCTCGATCCAGTCCAGCGGGTCGACCACGTTGCCGTACGACTTCGACATCTTCTTGCCGTACTGGTCCCGGACCATGCCGTGCAACGCGACCACGTCGAACGGCTGACGGCCGTCCATCGCGTACAGCCCGAACATCATCATCCGGGCCACCCAGAAGAAGAGGATGTCGTAGCCGGTCACCAGGACACTGGTCGGGTAGAAGGTCCGCAGGTCGTCGGTCTGCTCCGGCCAGCCCAGCGTGGAGAACGGCCACAGCGCGCTGGAGAACCAGGTGTCGAGCACGTCCTCGTCCTGCCGCCAGCCCTCGCCGGTGGGCGGCTGCTCGTCCGGGCCGACACAGACGACCTCGCCGGCCGGGCCGTACCAGACCGGGATCCGGTGGCCCCACCACAGCTGGCGGGAGATGCACCAGTCGTGCATGTTGTCGACCCAGGCGAAATAGCGCCGGGCAAGCTCCGGCGGCTCCACCCGGGTCCGGCCGTCACGCACCGCGTCGCCGGCCGCCTTGGCCAGCGGACCGGTGTCGACGAACCACTGCAGCGACAGCCTCGGCTCGACCGTGGTCCGGCACCGCGAGCAGTGCCCCACCGCGTGCACGTACGGCCGCTTCTCTGCCACGATGCGCCCGTCGGCGCGCAACGCCGCGACGATCGCCGGCCGCGCCTCGAAGCGGTCCAGACCCTGGAACGGCCCCGCCGCCGTGACCACACCCCGCTCGTCGAGGATCGTCAGGCTGGGCAGTTGGTGACGCTGGCCGATCTCGAAGTCGTTCGGGTCGTGCGCCGGGGTGACCTTCACCGCGCCGGTGCCGAACGCCGGGTCGACGTGCGCGTCGGCGACGATCGGAATCCGTCGGCCGGTCAACGGCAGCTCGACCTCGGTGCCGACCAGATGCCGGTAACGCTCGTCGTCCGGGTGCACCGCGACCGCGGTGTCGCCGAGCATCGTCTCGACCCGGGTGGTGGCCACCACGATCGACGCGTCGCCGTCGCCGTACCGGATGGAGACCAGCTCGCCCTCGTCGTCGCTGTGCTCGACCTCGATGTCGGACAACGCGGTGAGGCAGCGGGGGCACCAGTTGATGATGCGTTCCGCCCGATAGATCAGCCCGTCGTCGTAGAGCCGCTTGAAGATCGTCTGCACCGCACGGGACAGGCCCTCGTCCATGGTGAACCGCTCACGGCTCCAGTCGACCGAGTCACCGAGCCGACGCATCTGCCCGAGGATCGCCCCGCCGGACTCCGCCTTCCACTGCCAGACCCGCTCCACGAAGCGTTCCCGGCCCAGATCGTGCCGGGACAGCCCGTCGGCGGCCAGTTGACGCTCGACGACGTTCTGCGTGGCGATCCCGGCGTGGTCCATGCCGGGCAGCCAGAGCACCTCGAAACCCTGCATCCGCTTACGGCGGGTCAGGGTGTCCTGGATCGAATGGTCCAAGGCGTGGCCGACATGCAGCGAACCGGTGACGTTCGGCGGCGGAAGCACGATCGTGAACGGCGGTCTACCGCTGGTCGCGTCGGCCGTGAAATAGCCCTCGGCTACCCACCGCGCGTACCGTCGCTGTTCCACCTCACCGGGCTGGTACTGCGCCGGCAGGTCGGAGGCGTCGCTGGGGCGGGTCTGCGGATTCTCGGTCACCCATCGAGTTTACGGAGCCGCCACACCCGAATTGACCCAGGCCCGGACAGGCCGCCCCGGTGACGTACGGTGGCGCAATGGTCGACGACATCTTCGGCGGCCGGCGGGCCCACCAGGACCCCGAGCCAGTGGACGTCACCCCACCGGCCCGTGACGCCGCCGGCCAGGATCCCGGCGACGGCTCCGACCGCGAGCCTCGGACCCGCCGTACCCGGCGGATCGTGATCGGTGCGGTGGTCGCCACCGGTCTGCTCGGCGCGGGACTGTTCGGCTCCGCCACGCTGCGCATCCTGCAGCAGAAGGACGCCACCCTGCTGCCGACGCCGGAGGCCGCCGGACTGGTCCGCGACAACAGCGCGTCGGCCCGCGACACCGCCGAGTACCTGCACAGCGCGTTCGCTGCCGGCATCGATCTTGACCACAGCTCCGCCGTCGTCTACCGCGACCCGGCCGACCCGGACCGCAGTGTGCTGTTCTTTGGCGGCACCACGATGCTCTGGTCACCGGAACGGGACCTGGACACACTGATCGGCCTGGTCGGCGACGAGGAGGGCGCCGTCTCCGGGCTGCACAGTGTGCCGGCCGGCCGGTACGGCGGGGTGATGAAATGCGGCAGCACGCCGGCCGATGCCGAGGAGATGCCGGTCTGCGGTTGGGCCGACCACGGCAGCATCGCGGTGGCGCTGTTCCCTGGCCGGACCGTGGACGAGGCCGCTGACCTGCTGGCGCAGCTACGCGACGACATTCAGCAACGAGACTGAGGAACGGTGTCGTTGGGGCGCGCGGAGCGCCCTCCCCTGCCGGAAAACACTTCAGGCCAGAAACACTTCAGGGCCACCCGAAACGGGTGGCCCTGAAGTATAAAGATGTCCGGCGGTGACCTACTCTCCCACACCCTCACGAGTGCAGTACCATCGGCGCTGGAGAGCTTAGCTACCGGGTTCGGAATGTAACCGGGCGTTTCCCCTCCGCCATAACCGCCGTAACCCTAACAACAAACCAAACACACCCACAGGAATGTTCGTTTGCCCAGAATCACACAGTGGACGCGTACACCTTCGAAGTCAAGTCCTCGGCCTATTAGTACCGGTCAACTGAACCAGTTACCTGGCTTACATCTCCGGCCTATCAACCCAGTCATCTACTGGGAGCCTTACCCCATCAAGTGGGTGGGACACCTCATCTTGAAGCGAGCTTCCCGCTTAGATGCTTTCAGCGGTTATCCCTTCCGAACGTAGCCAACCAGCCGTGCCCCTGGCGGGACAACTGGCACACCAGAGGTTCGTCCGTCCCGGTCCTCTCGTACTAGGGACAGCCCTTCTCAAGTATCCTACGCGCGCGGCGGATAGGGACCGAACTGTCTCACGACGTTCTAAACCCAGCTCGCGTACCGCTTTAATGGGCGAACAGCCCAACCCTTGGGACCTGCTACAGCCCCAGGATGCGACGAGCCGACATCGAGGTGCCAAACCATCCCGTCGATATGGACTCTTGGGGAAGATCAGCCTGTTATCCCCGGGGTACCTTTTATCCGTTGAGCGACACCGCTTCCACACGCAAGTGCCGGATCACTAGTCCCGACTTTCGTCCCTGCTCGACCTGTCAGTCTCACAGTCAAGCTCCCTTGTGCACTTACACTCAACACCTGATTGCCAACCAGGATGAGGGAACCTTTGGGCGCCTCCGTTACTCTTTAGGAGGCAACCGCCCCAGTTAAACTACCCACCAGACACTGTCCCTGAACCGGATCACGGTCCGAAGTTAGAAACCCAAATCAACCAGAGTGGTATTTCAACAATGACTCCACCGATACTGGCGTACCAGCTTCACAGTCTCCCACCTATCCTACACAAGCTAATTCGAGTGCCAATGTCAAGCTATAGTAAAGGTCCCGGGGTCTTTCCGTCCTGCCGCGCGTAACGAGCATCTTTACTCGTACTGCAATTTCGCCGGGCCTGTGGTTGAGACAGTAGGAAAGTCGTTACGCCATTCGTGCAGGTCGGAACTTACCCGACAAGGAATTTCGCTACCTTAGGATGGTTATAGTTACCACCGCCGTTTACTGGCGCTTAAGTTCTCAGCTTCGCCCCGAAGAGCTAACCGGTCCCCTTAACGTTCCAGCACCGGGCAGGCGTCAGTCCATATACATCGAATTACTTCTTCGCATGGACCTGTGTTTTTAGTAAACAGTCGCTTTCCCCTGGTCTCTGCGGCCATACAACGCTCCACCCGCAAGGGGCTTCACGTCTCCGGCCCCCCTTCTCCCTAAGTTACGGGGGCAATTTGCCGAGTTCCTTAACCACAGTTCGCCCGATCGCCTCGGTATTCTCTACCTGACCACCTGTGTCGGTTTGGGGTACGGGCCGCTAGAAGCTCGCTAGAGGCTTTTCTCGGCAGCATAGGATCACTGACTTCACCTGAATCGGCTCGGCATCACGTCTCAGCCTCATGCACCACGGATTTACCTATGGTACGGCCTACACGCTTACCCCGGCACAACCACCGGCCGGGATCAGCTACCTTCCTGCGTCACCCCATCGCTTGACTACTACCCGCCAGGTTCCCGCGCTCCCTCAGATCAGTCCGAAAACCTCACCAAGTTCGGGCAGTTAGCACAACGAGGTTCATCATGGGCGCTCCTTCGCGGGTACGGGAATATCAACCCGTTGTCCATCGACTACGCCTCTCGGCCTCGCCTTAGGTCCCGACTCACCCAGGGCGGATTAGCCTGGCCCTGGAACCCTTGGTCATCCGGCGGAAGGGTTTCTCACCCTTCTTTCGCTACTCATGCCTGCATTCTCACTCGTGCCGCGTCCACAGCTGGGTCACCCCGCTGCTTCACCCCCGGCACGACGCTCCCCTACCCATCCACACACCTGCACCAACCCTCCGAAGAGAATCAGCGAAGTACACGCGTGAATGCCACAGCTTCGGCGGTGTGCTTGAGCCCCGCTACATTGTCGGCGCGGAACCACTTGACCAGTGAGCTATTACGCACTCTTTAAAGGGTGGCTGCTTCTAAGCCAACCTCCTGGTTGTCTAAGCGACCCCACATCCTTTTCCACTTAGCACACGCTTAGGGGCCTTAGCTGGCGATCTGGGCTGTTTCCCTCTCGACTACGAAGCTTATCCCCCGCAGTCTCACTGCCGCGCTCTCACTTACCGGCATTCGGAGTTTAGCTGATTTCGGTAAGCTTGTAGGCCCCCTAGACCATCCAGTGCTCTACCTCCGGCAAGAAACACGCGACGCTGCACCTAAATGCATTTCGGGGAGAACCAGCTATCACGGAGTTTGATTGGCCTTTCACCCCTAACCACAGGTCATCCCCCAACTTTTCAACGTTGGTGGGTTCGGCCCTCCACGCGGTCTTACCCGCGCTTCAGCCTGCCCATGGCTAGATCACTCCGCTTCGGGTCTAGAACATGCGACTCAACGCCCTATTAAGACTCGCTTTCGCTACGGCTACCCCACACGGGTTAACCTCGCCACATGCCACTAACTCGCAGGCTCATTCTTCAAAAGGCACGCCGTCACCCCTAAAGGCTCCGACGGATTGTAGGCGAACGGTTTCAGGTACTATTTCACTCCCCTCCCGGGGTACTTTTCACCATTCCCTCACGGTACTCGTCCGCTATCGGTCACTAGGAAGTATTTAGGCTTACCAGGTGGTCCTGGCAGATTCACGGCAGATTTCAGGGGTCCGCCGCTACTCGGGAACATCCACAGAAGACCAGCCACTTTCACCTACCGGACTATCACCGCCTACGGTTGGCTTTTCCACACCATTCGGCTAGCAACTGGCTTTGTAACTTCTCGACCGGATGTCAGTCCGATCAGCAGAGTCCCACAACCCCGACCACGCAACCCCTGACAGGTATCACACGCAGCCGGTTTAGCCTCATCCGCTTTCGCTCGCCACTACTCACGGAATCACTGTTGTTTTCTCTTCCTGCGGGTACTGAGATGTTTCACTTCCCCGCGTTCCCTCCACACACCCTATGAGTTCAGGTGCAGGTGACACCACATGACTGATGCCAGGTTTCCCCATTCGGACACCCTGGGATCACAGCTTGGTTGACAGCTCCCCCAGGCCTATCGCGGCCTCCCACGTCCTTCATCGGCTCCTAGTGCCAAGGCATCCACCGTTCGCCCTTGACAACTTGACCACAAAGATGCTCGCGTCCACTGTGTAATTCTCAACAAACGACCAACCCACAACCCCAAGCCCCACACCAGCACCACCAACCGGCAGCCGGTATGCGAGACCAGGCCATGCCTGGCACACCAAGACAACAACCCACACGTGGCTTGTTCCCTCAGGACCCAACAGGATGCTCTACATTCACACCAGCCGCACCAACACCACTCTCCACACCCCCACCCGAAAGCAGAAGCAGTACCAGCAGCATCAGCCGTTGCCGACACGAACTCACCAGTGTCTCCGCCAAATGAGCACCCCCACCCCACACTCGGAGGCGGCAGGCTCCCTACCCGACCTTCGCCGGGAGAGCGCTCCTTAGAAAGGAGGTGATCCAGCCGCACCTTCCGGTACGGCTACCTTGTTACGACTTCGTCCCAATCGCCAGCCCCACCTTCGACAGCTCCCTCCCACAAGGGGTTGGGCCACCGGCTTCGGGTGTTGCCGACTTTCGTGACGTGACGGGCGGTGTGTACAAGGCCCGGGAACGTATTCACCGCAGCGTTGCTGATCTGCGATTACTAGCGACTCCGACTTCACGGGGTCGAGTTGCAGACCCCGATCCGAACTGAGACCGGCTTTTTGGGATTCGCTCCACCTCACGGTATCGCAGCCCATTGTACCGGCCATTGTAGCATGCGTGAAGCCCTGGACATAAGGGGCATGATGACTTGACGTCATCCCCACCTTCCTCCGAGTTGACCCCGGCAGTCTTCGATGAGTCCCCGCCATAACGCGCTGGCAACATCGAACGAGGGTTGCGCTCGTTGCGGGACTTAACCCAACATCTCACGACACGAGCTGACGACAGCCATGCACCACCTGTGACCGCCCCCGAAGGACCCCACATCTCTGCAGGTTTTGCGGCCATGTCAAACCCAGGTAAGGTTCTTCGCGTTGCATCGAATTAATCCGCATGCTCCGCCGCTTGTGCGGGCCCCCGTCAATTCCTTTGAGTTTTAGCCTTGCGGCCGTACTCCCCAGGCGGGGCGCTTAATGCGTTAGCTGCGGCACAGAGAACCGGAGAGGCCCCCCACACCTAGCGCCCAACGTTTACAGCGTGGACTACCAGGGTATCTAATCCTGTTCGCTCCCCACGCTTTCGCTCCTCAGCGTCAGTATCGGCCCAGAGACCCGCCTTCGCCACCGGTGTTCCTCCTGATATCTGCGCATTTCACCGCTACACCAGGAATTCCAGTCTCCCCTACCGAACTCTAGCCTGCCCGTATCGACTGCAAGCCCACAGTTGAGCTGTGGGTTTTCACAGTCGACGCGACAAGCCGCCTACGAGCTCTTTACGCCCAATAAATCCGGACAACGCTCGCGCCCTACGTCTTACCGCGGCTGCTGGCACGTAGTTGGCCGGCGCTTCTTCTGCAGGTACCGTCACTTGCGCTTCGTCCCTGCTGAAAGAGGTTTACAACCCGAAGGCCGTCATCCCTCACGCGGCGTCGCTGCATCAGGCTTCCGCCCATTGTGCAATATTCCCCACTGCTGCCTCCCGTAGGAGTCTGGGCCGTGTCTCAGTCCCAGTGTGGCCGGTCGCCCTCTCAGGCCGGCTACCCGTCGTCGCCTTGGTAGGCCATTACCCCACCAACAAGCTGATAGGCCGCGAGCCCATCCCAAGCCGAAAAACTTTCCACACACCACCATGCGGCAGCATGTAATATTCGGTATTAGCCCCGGTTTCCCGGGGTTATCCCAAAGCCTGGGGCAGATTGCTCACGTGTTACTCACCCGTTCGCCGCTCGAGTACCCCGAAGGGCCTTTCCGCTCGACTTGCATGTGTTAAGCACGCCGCCAGCGTTCGTCCTGAGCCAGGATCAAACTCTCCAACAAAAATTTAGAGAATCAAACCCGGCATATAAAATGCCAAGGAATCACCAACCAGAAAACCACCACCAAAGCAGCAGTCAACCAGCCGGGAACCAAACAAACTTTGGCACTGGCTTATCAAGCACCCTGTTGAGTTCTCAAAGAACAAACACACACCAGCAGAACCACCCACACCAAGCAGGCAACCCCACCAGGGCCATCCGTCCCACCCGACTTCCGCCGGGCAACTTCTCTACCTTACCCGGTTGGCTTCGCGGTGTCAAGAACCAGTTTCGGCTCCTGCCGCACCACCCGGAAGTCCCCGCGCTTCGCTCAGCCGCTGAACGGCTGTTCGTGGTCGGGGTGTCCGGCAGACCGGCCCTCCTCGATCCCGAGGCTCGGCCCGGCTCCCTGCCGGCTTCCTACCTTACCCGGTTGGTTTCGCAATCTCAAGTCCGGTGTCCCGGCGAGTCGCACCACCCGGTGCAGTATGGTTCGGCGGTCTCCCGCCCCATCCTGCTGTCAGCGTTTCGGCCGTTTTGTCCGTGTCGCGCTGACAGAGAGAAAGTTACGCGGCTCGGCGCAGGAACGCAAATCGATCATGACAGATATCTTTGCTCGCCGAGTTTGCACAGGTCAGAGCCGGTCGGGCCGAGGTACTCGACGTACGGGGACGCGCCGCCGCCGACGCCGGGCACCATGTCGACGACCCCGTTCGGGTTGCCGCTGACGCACCAACATGACCGTGCCGGGGTCACCCGCCGAGGTCACCCACGTGTCAGAGTGAGTCCATGCCAGTCGAAGGACCACTCGCCATCGACGCCATCTCCGCTCTGCTGTTGCCCTTCTGGCAACTCGTGATCGGGACAGTGGTGGTGCTCGCGGTAGTCGTGTCGGTCCGTCGACTCGCCCGACGGGGACGATCCCGCATGACCAACGCCATGTTGATCATCGCCGGCGCGATCCTCGGGCTCGCGGTGCTCGGCGTACTGACCGCCGGCCGCTGACCCGCCGGCGAGCCGACTCCCCCCAAGCTCAGAGTCGACGGTTTGCCAGGCTGGGCAGCTCGGCACGGATGGTCGCCAGCCGGTCGGGGTCGACGTCGGCGAGGACGACTGTGACCATGTCCGGTGCCTGGGCCAGCACCGTCCCCCACGGGTCGACGACCATGCTGCGTCCGAAGCAGGTACGCCCGGGATCATGGCTGCCGATCTGCCCGGCGGCCAGGACGTAGCACTGGTTCTCGATGGCCCTGGCCCGCAGCAGGACCTCCCAGTGGTCCCGGCCGGTGTGCACCATGAAGGCCGCCGGCACCACCAGCACCTGGGCGCCCTCGACAGCGGCCAACCGTCGGTACAGCTCGGGAAACCGCAGGTCGTAACAGATGGACAGGCCCAGCCGTACGCCTTCGCAGTCGACCACGACGAGATCGCTTCCGGGAGCGACGTTGCGCGACTCGTGGTACGACACGCGGCCGGGGATCTCCACGTCGTACAGATGGATCTTGCGGTAGGTCGCGACCAGCCCGCCGCTGCGGTCGAATACCAGGCAGGTGTTGTACGTGTGAGTGGGGTCCGGCCCGCGCTCGTGAAACGAGCCGACAACCACCCAGATGCCGAGCGCACGAGCGGCGTCGGCGAAGAATCGGCCGACGGTGCCGTCGACCGGCTCCGGATCGGGCAGACCGGCGGCGGTGCCCAGGTAGTCGACGTACTCGGGGAGGACGGCGAGGTCTGCGCCGCCGGCGGCGGCCGACTCCAACGCGGCGCGCGCGGCGGCCAGGTTCGCCGCCTGGTCGGCACCGCTGTTGAGCTGACAGACGGCGACGCGCACCGCGATTCCCCCTGCCCGTCCCCGCAGGCCGCCGCTAGGCCGACTTCTCCTCGCGGTCGCGGCGACGCCGGCCGGTGAACTCCCGCGGCACGATGGTCGGGTTGACGTTCTCCAGGACGGCCTCGCGGGTGATGAGCACCCGGGCTGCGTCCGGGTTGCTGGGCACCTCGTACATCACGGAGAGCAGCACCTCCTCCATGATCGCGCGCAGCCCACGGGCGCCGGTGCCGCGCAGCATCGCCTGGTCGGCGATCGCCTCCAACGCACCGGGATCGAACTCCAACTCGACGTTGTCCAGCTCGAACAGCCGCTGGTACTGGCGCACAAGCGCGTTGCGCGGCTGAGTCAGGATGCTGACCAGTGCCTCGCGGTCGAGACTCCGCACGTTCGTGATCACCGGGAGTCGGCCGATGAACTCCGGGATCAGCCCGAACTTGAGCATGTCTTCGGGCATGACCTGGGTCAGGATGTCGTCAGTGGAGCGTTCGGACACCGCTCGCAGCCGGGCACCGAAGCCGGTCCCGCCCTGGCCGGTCCGTGACTCGATGATCCGGTCCAGCCCGGCGAAGGCGCCGCCGCAGATGAACAGCACGTTGGTGGTGTCGATCTGGATGAACTCCTGGTGGGGGTGCTTACGCCCGCCCTGCGGCGGAACGTTGGCGACGGTCCCCTCGAGGATCTTCAACAGCGCCTGCTGGACACCTTCACCGGAGACGTCCCGGGTGATCGACGGGTTCTCGGACTTGCGGGCGATCTTGTCGACCTCGTCGATGTAGATGATCCCCGTCTCGGCCCGTTTGATGTCGTAGTCGGCCGCCTGGATCAGCTTGAGCAGGATGTTCTCGACGTCCTCGCCGACGTAGCCGGCCTCGGTGAGGGCGGTCGCGTCAGCGATGGCGAACGGCACGTTGAGCATCCGGGCCAACGTCTGCGCCAGGTGCGTCTTGCCGCACCCGGTCGGGCCGATCAGCAGGATGTTGGACTTGGCGACCTCGACGGCGTCGTTGGCACCCGGCGCGCCGGCGGCGTCTGCCTGGATGCGCTTGTAGTGGTTGTAGACCGCAACCGCGAGGGCCTTCTTCGCGTGGTCCTGGCCGACCACGTACGAGTCGAGGAACTGGCAGATCTCCATCGGCTTGGGAAGCTCTTCCCACTTCACCTCGCCGGACTCGGCCAGCTCCTCCTCGATGATCTCGTTACAGAGGTCGATGCACTCGTCGCAGATGTAGACCCCTGGGCCCGCGATGAGTTTCTTGACCTGCTTCTGCGACTTGCCGCAGAAGGAGCACTTGAGTAGGTCGCCGCCGTCGCCGATCCGTGCCACCTACGTTCTCCCTGCGCTCTCGGCCGGTCACGCCGGCCCTGGCCTTGGACGGGTCTGCCTCGTCAGTGTCGAACACCTGCCGCCGGTCAACTCCGTCAGACGGTGCATCTCGACGTTACCCGCTGGCGGGGCAAACTCCGACCCCCAAAATCGGGTGTGTCAGAGGTCGGCCAGTCTACTCACCGACCGGCCGACCTCTGACCGTACGTCATCAGCTGGCCGCGCTGGCGGCCAGCAGACCCTTCTTGCGGCTGGTCAGGATGGTGTCGACCAGCCCGTACTCGCGGGACTCCTCCGCCGTCATGATCTTGTCACGGTCGATGTCCTTGCGGACCAGATCGACCGGCCGGTTGCAGTGCCGGGAGAGCATGTCCTCCAGCTGGGTCCGCATCCGCAGGATCTCCCGGGCCTGGATCTCGATGTCCGAGCCCTGCCCGTACCCACCCTCGGTGGCCGGCTGGTGGATGATGATCCGCGAGTTCGGCAACGCCATCCGCTTACCCGGCGTACCGGCGGCGAGCAGCACCGCGGCGGCGCTGGCCGCCTGCCCCAGGCAGACCGTCATGATGTCCGGCCGGACGTACTGCATCGTGTCGTAGATCGCCGTCATCGCGGTGAACGACCCGCCCGGCGAGTTGATGTACATGATGATGTCCCGGTCCGGGTCGGTGCCCTCCAGGGTCAGCAGCTGGGCCATCACGTCGTTGGCCGACGCGTCGTCCACCTGTACGCCGAGGAAGATGATCCGGTCCTCGAAGAGCTTGTTGTACGGGTTCGACTCCTTGATCCCGTACGAGGTGCGCTCCACGAACGACGGCAGGACGTACCGGTTGTGCACCGGCCCGAACCCGGGCGGCATGGTCAAGTCAGTCATCGTCGCCTTCCTCAGTTGCGGGTGCCGGCGCCGGTCGGGACCTGCGTGGCTCCTGTGATCACCCGGTCGATGAAACCGTAGTCGAGCGCCTCGGCGGCGGTGAACCACCGGTCACGGTCCGAGTCGGCCTCGATCTGCTCGGGGTCCTGGCCGGTGTGGAACGCCACCCGCTCCTGGAACATCCGCTTGGTGTAGAGCATCTGCTCCGCCTGGATGGCGATGTCCGACGCCGTCCCGCCCATCCCACCGGACGGCTGGTGCATCATGATCCGGGCGTGCGGCAGGGCGTACCGCTTGCCCGGCGCGCCCGCGCAGAGCAGCAGCTGGCCCATGGACGCGGCCATGCCCATCGCGATGGTCGCGACATCGTTGGTGATGTACTGCATGGTGTCGTAGATCGCCATGCCGGAGTAGACCGACCCGCCCGGCGAGTTGATGTAGAGGTTGATGTCCCGCTCCGGGTCCTCCGCCGCCAGCAGCAGCAGCTGGGCGCAGATGCGGTTCGCCACCTGGTCGGTCACCTCGCTGCCGAGGAAGATGATCCGCTCCTTGAGCAGCCGGTTGAAGACCGTGTCGTCGAGGTTGCCACTGAGTGAGTCACCGCCGCGGGCCTCGCTCACCCGGATGGGCATAGCTGGGATGTGCAGATCGGTCATGGCAGCCCTTCGCTCTCCGTGCGTCGTTAGGCCCGACATTAACCGTTCCGAACGGGCCGGGCGCCGTTCTCAGGGTGCTGTTCGCTTACAGCGCAGGGGGTACGGCGACACGCCGTCGCAGGGAATACCGGCGCTGGACGCCAGCCACCGGACGGACCACCAAACAGCTGTCACCCGGCACCGACGTACCGGGTGACAGCAAGATGGGTCACCGTCAGTGGTCGTGCCCGTGGTCGTGCTCGGCCTCGTTGGCCTCCCGGATGGCGTCCATGCTGATCGGGTTGCCGGCAGAGTCCTTCATCGTGATCCGCTCCATCACCAGACCGAGGGCCTTGCCCCGGCGGACATCGCCGTAGACCGCGCCTGCCGCACCGGAGCGGGCCAACTGGTCGTAGTACTGCTGCGGCGCCATCCCGGCCCGCTGGGCGCGGTGCACGATCTCGTGACCGAACTCGTCGTCGGAGACCTGCACGTCCTCGGCGTCGGCGAGGGTGTCCAGCAGCAGCTGGATCTTCACCGCCTTGCCGGCCGCCTCGGTCAGCTCGGCGTCGATGTCGGCCTCGGACTTCTCCTCGGAGGCCAGGTAATCGTCCCAGGAGGCGCCGATGCGCTCCAGCTGGTCGGTCATCGCCTGCTTGCGGTGCTCGACCTCCTCGCTGACCACGCCGTCCGGTGCCGGGACCTCGGCCGCCTCGACCAACTGGTCGAGCGCCTTGTCCCGGGCGGCGTAGATCTGCTCGACCCGCTTGACCCGCTCGACCCGCTGACGCAGGTCGCCGCGCAGCTCCTCGATGGTGTCGAACTCGCTGGCCATCTGGGCGAACGCGTCGTCAAGCTCCGGCAGCTGCTTCTCCTTGACCGTCCGCACGGTCACCGCGACGTCGGCGTCACGGCCGGCGAAGTCACCGCCCACGAGCTGGGTGACGAAGCTGGTGGCCGCACCGGCCGACATCCCGACGAGCACCTCGTCCAGACCCGGCAACAGCTGCTTGCTGCCGACCTCGTGCGACAGGTTGGTGGCCGAACCGCCCGGCACCTCCTCGCCGTCGACCGTCGCTGCCAGGTCGATCTGGACGTAGTCGCCCTCCTGGGCCGGACGCTCCACGGTCTTCAGCGTGGCGAACCGCTCCCGCAGGTTGCCGATCTGGTCCTCGATCTCACTGTCGTCGATCTGCAGCTCGTCGACGGTGACCTCGACGGCGCTCAGGTCCGGCAGGGTCAGCTGCGGACGCACGTCCACCTCGGCGGTGAACTTCAATGCCTCACCATCGGTGAAATCGGTGATCTCCACCGCCGGTCGGCCAAGGGTCTTGACCTCGTGCTCACGGATGGCGGCCAGGATGTTCTGCGGGATCGCCTCCTGCACGGCCTCGTTCAGCACGGTGCCCCGACCGACCCGCTGGTCGATGATCGCGGCGGGCACCTTCCCCTTGCGGAAGCCGGGGATGGTGACCTGCTGGGAGATCTCCCGGTACGCCTTCCGCAGGCTCGGTTCGAGCTCGACGAACGGCACCTCGATGGCGAGCCGGACCCGAGTCGGGCTCAAGGTCTCGACGGTGCTCTTCACAGGCGTACTCCTTGATGCATGTCAGTCTTGTCCGGTCATCGCTGTCGGCTCCGGGCGCTACCCGGGGCGGGCCGCCCCGGCGCGTGGCATGGCGCAGCCCATCGAGTGTAGGCATGCCGACATGCCGGACTACCCGCACCCGGCACCCGTGCCGGCGGCTGACAGTCGGGGTGGCGGGATTTGAACCCACGGCCCCTCGCTCCCAAAGCGAGTGCGCTACCAAGCTGCGCCACACCCCGTGGCGACGATCAGTCTATGCCGTCGGCAAACCACCACGCTGCCCGGTATCCGCCGGGCGGGACGTCGACGCCGGATCGGCCCCCGCCGCGCCTGCCGGCGACACCCCCTGTGCGGCGATCCGGGCAGAACTTGTACGCTGGACCTTGCACCTCGCCTGCCGAGGTGCGTGCGGGCGTAGCTCAATGGTAGAGCCTCAGTCTTCCAAACTGATTACGCGAGTTCGATTCTCGTCGCCCGCTCCATCGGCTCCACCGCAGGTCAGCGGCGGTTTCCGCGACCGGTGACCACTCCCCCGGTCAGCCCTTGTCGATCTTGCGTGCCATCCGCGTGCCATTGGCCCCGGCCGGGCCGTCAGCCGTGCCGTTCCGGAGCGCTCCCCTGACGGCCAGCGGGACGCGGCAGCCCGGCGGCGATCACCCGATCCATGCCGGCCGCGATCTCCCGGTCCCGCTCGCTGTTGGCGTGCTGGTAGATCAGTGCCGCCCGCATGCTGGCGTGCCCCATCCGGGACATCAGGTCACGGGTACTCGCACCCGTCGCCGCCGCCAGGTTGTTGCCGGTGTGCCGCAGGTCGTGAAAGTGGAAGTCGACCGGCAGACCGGCCGCCGCCAGTGCCGCCGACCACCGGACCGCGCGGCGGAAGTTGCCGGAACGCAGCACCGCGCCCTTGTCGCCGGTGAACACCAGCGCTTCCGGGTCGTCGTCGACGAACGCGGCCAGGTGGTCGACGAGCGCCGACCGGGCAGCCGCCGGCAGCGCCACGACCCGGTTGCCGGCTTGCGACTTTGGCGGACCGAACGCCAACCCGCCGCTACGCAGCACGGCGAGCTTGCGCGGTACGCGGATCGTGCCCGCGTCGGTGTCGACGTCGCACCGGCGCAACGCGGCCAGCTCGCCCCAACGCAGCCCCGAGAACGCGGCGACGATGATCAACGCCGAGAACCGGGCCGGCATCGCTTCCGCGAGCGCGACGACCTGGGCGACGGTAGCCACCGGCCGCTCAGGCGTGTGATAGCGGTCATAGCCGGGGATGCGGCAGGGGTTCTGCCGGATCAGCTCGTCTTCCTTCATGGCCGTGTTGAGCACGGCCCGCAGCAGTGAGTACGCCTTGACCGCTTGCGGCTCGGAGACGCCGTTGCCGAGCAGCCGGGCACGCCAGTCCCGGATGGTCGCCGGCTTGATCGTGCCGAGTACGAGAGTGCCGAGGTACGGCCGGACGTACAGCCGGAACAGGTCCTCGTAGTTCTCCCGCGTACGCGGCTGGAGTCGACGTTGCGCGATCCAGCGCGAGCCGTACTCGCTGAGGGTGATTTGACCTGCTTCCGGCGCGTTCCACTCGCCACGGATGATCTCCGACTCGACGACGGTCAGCCACTTCGCCGCCTGCGGCTCGGTCGGGAACGTGTCGGGCGCCTTCCGCTCGACGCCGTCCGGGCCGAAGTACCGGGCCTGGTACCGCCCGGACGGCAATTTGCGGATGCTGCCGAACCGACGCCGGCCAGGCTTGTTCGCCATCAGGCCACCTCACCAAGGTAGTGACGCAGGTTCGCGCGGGTCAGCGGCGCGATCCGGTTCCGTTCGACGTACGCGGCCACCGCGGATTCCTCGAAGCGGACCAGGCGGCCGACCTTCACGTACTCGATCCGGCGGTCAGCGACCAGCCGGCGCACGAATCGCGGCGTTGCCCGGAGGCGAGCGGCGACCTCATCAGGGGTCAACAGCCCGTCTGCCATCCATGTCCTCCTGTTCACGATCAGGCTGCGAGGGTCAGGGGTCGGGTCGTTGCCGAGACAGCGCCGGAGGCGCGTTGTCGGGCGTTGGTGAGGGTGGTGCGCCAGCGGATGCGTTCGGAGACGGCGCGCAGGATGCGGTGTTGCAGGGGTGGGACGTCGGGGTCGTCTGGTCGGGCGAGTTCGAACCGGTAGCGGTCCGGGTTGTCGACCTGCGTGTCTGATTGCCCGCCCGACTGGCCGTCGTTGTTGTCGGTGGCGGCCTGGTCGTCGGTGTCGGCGAGGTTCCCGGCGAGGATCGCGCGGACCCAGGCCCGGTTGTCGGCGCGGTGGTCGGCCAGGGTCTTGCCGGACCATTGCCGGGAGACGAGCACCCGCCGGCCGGTGAAGCCGAGCGTCGCCCGTTGGTGGACCTTGCCGGTGCAGCGACCGGGGGTGAGGCCGGGTTTGGCCTTGTCCGGTTGGACGCCGTAGAGCAGCCAGTTCGCGCAGGTCGGCGAGCACGGCAGCACGGAGAGTTCGGCGTGGAGCCGGTCGAAGTGCGCCTTCTGTGGGTCGGAGCGTGGCCGGGCCTGGTCGGTCAGGTCCTTGGTGACGTACTTCGTGACGTAGCGGATGGAGCGTTCCGCGTCGCGGGTGCCCTGGTCGATGCCACGTGCGTCGATCCGGCCCAGCCGTGCGACGTAGGCGGGTGGGGTGCCGGGTTCCTCCAGCTCGTCGAGCGCTTCGCCCCAGGTGGGGAGCGGCTCGCGGGTTGTGGGGTCGACGTACGCCTGCCGGTCGGTATCCCACACCGGTGGTTTGTCGACCCGGTAGACGGGGTGGTCGAAGCGTGGCCACCACACCTGGTGGTAGGTCGCGGCTGCGATCTGCTTCAACAGCTTGCGCGGCAGGGTGCCCCTGATCGCGAAGTGCGCGTGTGGGGCGAGACGGCGTTGCAGCTCGACGGCCCCGGCGTACTGGACGTTCCAGCCCGCCGCCCGCCGCAGGTTCTGCCACCACCGGTCCAGGACGCGGGCGAAGTGGATCGAATCCAGCGCCGCACGCCGGTAGTCGTAGCTGTCCGGATCCACCGGCGTGCTCAGCACCGGGTCGTGCGGTTGGTGGCGTTGCCCGCACTCGCACGGCACGACGTAGCCGCCGCGCCGAAAGTGCGAGTGCACCGGGCCGTGACTGTCGAGGGTGAGCGTGAGCAGCATCGACGGCCGGTACGTTTTGCCCTGCCGGCCGGTGTAGGCGCGGCCGACGGTACGCGGGTCGACCGGCAGCCGGGGCAGGTCCGGGGTGTCCTGGCGTCGGCGGGTCGACCGGCGACGCCGAGGCCGATCATCCCGCTCGACCGGGGTCAACCGGCCACGCAGGTTCGATTCCGCCAACGCCTCATCAACCTCGACGATCGCGTCATCCAGGTCGGCGACCTGCGCGGCCCGTGCATCCGGGTGCATCGGTTCGTACGCCAGCGCGTGGCGTTCGAACTCGAGGTGTGCCCGCAGCCGGACCAGCGACAGGACGTCCTCACCCGGCTTGTCGGGGCGGACGGCCGGTTCGTCGGCCAGGTGCCAGCCCTCCCGGATCTGCTGAATCCGCAACCGTCGACCGCGTTCCGCGCACGGCTTGCACTTCGCCGCGAGGGTCGCGCCGCAGGGGACTTCGAGGACATCGGTACGGCCGGTCATGGTGTCGGTGCGGCGCAGTACCACCGGCCGCACGCACACCTGATGCTGCTCCGCCAACTGCCGCAGGGCGTCCTTCGCGAGGGGTTGACGCATGCGGGCCGCCCGCGACCCCGGACGCGGCACCACCGACAGCGGCGATGCGTTGTCCGGGATCGGAGCGCCCACGTTCGCCGCAGTGGCTACGGGTTCGGGGTGAGTCACTGGTCAGCCTCCACACCAGCCATCGCAGAGCCGTTGCGGGTCGGGAACCCCGCCACCGGTACGGGCACCACGCCCCGCCGCGCACCAGATGCCGGGCGGACCTGTTGGACCATCGGCGCCTGGTCGACGCCCGCGAACTGGTCGACGGGCCGGGCAGTCGGGACGGGCACGACCGGCGCAGGGCGGTCGGTGTCGACCTGGTCGACGGCAGCCGCCGGCCGCTGGTTGCCCGGCTGGTCGACACCGGCCGGGGCGGGGGTGGCGGGTTTGGTGGACAGGACGAGCTTCGACAGGCCCAGGAACGCCAACGCCGGCACCGCCGACAGCAGCCAGCCCGAGATGCCCGGCTTGGCAACGGCGAGCTGTGCGGCCAGGGACAGGCAGACCGCGCAGACCAGCAGGAACATCGGATAGCCGACCGGCCCACCGGTGCGACGCCGCCGCCGGATCGTCAGCAACGCGGCGAGGGGGATGAGTTCGGAGATAGCGGCGTTGGCCCAGCCGAACCACTCCCCCGTACCCGCCGGGGAGTTGTCCATCGTCCAGTCGTGCACGTGGGTGAACGACGCCGCCCCCGCCAGACCACCGACGACGAGCAGGATCAGCACCAGGACGACGCCTTCCACCCGCTCCGCGCGGGTCGGCCCACCAGTCGCGGCCATCACGCCACCACCCCCGGCACGCCACCGGTGTCGGTGTCGGTATCGGTGTCGGTGTCGTCGAGGTGCCGGTACGTGCGGCCCAGGCCGCGAATGTCGTCGTCGGACAGGTAGGCGAACCGGACCCGGACGGGTTCCCGGACACCGTCGAGGACGACGTAGCCGACCCCCGGCAGCGTCTCCGGAATCCGGTCACAGGCCGCACCCCGATCGCGGGCACCGTCGCCGAGGACCATGTCAGCCTGCTCCGGCTCGGTCATCCGCAACGCGATCCGGGTCGGGAACAGGTCCCGGAACGGCAGCACGTCCTTACGCGGGTCCTGCAACGCCGCCACCACATGCACACCCACCGCCCGGCCCTGCGACAACAGCAAGCCCAACGCTTCCTTGATGCGGTCACGGACCTTGCGGTCAGTCAGGTACGCGGTCAACGCCGCCAACTCGTCGACGACCACCACGATCAACGGCTCATCCCGGCTCGGCGTGTGCTGACGGGTCACCCCGCGAAGCCGGTCCGCACGCACCCGCATCCGCTTCACGGCCTCTTCCAGGACGCCGGCCATCGTGTCCGGGTCCTGGTAGCAGAACCGGGCGAACAACGGCAGCCCCGCCGCCAACTCCATGCCGCCCTTCGCGTCGAACACCCACAGCTCCACCAGGCCGGAACGGACGCCGCCGGCCAACGCCGAGATCAGCGACCAGATCACCGACCCCTTACCGGAGTTCGTCGCCCCCGCCACCAGCACATGCGACCCCGCCAGCCGCAGCCGATACACCTCGCCGCCCTCCTGCACACCCAGGGGCAGGCCGGTCAGGTCGGGTACGGCCGGGACCGGCAGCGGCGCCACCACCCCGGCGAGGGGATCCCGGCGGGTGAACCGCACCGCCACCAGATCCGGCCGCACACAGGCGGACGCTCGTGCTTCGCGTTGGTGGAAGCCGTGCGCCAACCGGTCCGCGTTACGCGCCCAGTCATCCGGCACCTGACCCGGCAGCATCCGCACCATCACCGTGTCCCCGAACCGATCCGAGGACACCCGGACCAGACGCGGCACGTACCGGACCCCGTCGAAGATCACCGCCAACCCGCAGGTAGCGGTGACCGCGACCCAACGACGCCGGTACACCCACAACCGACGCCACCGCCCAACGAGCGGGTACCAGCCGAACCGCCGCCACGACCCCGGATGCAGCCGACACCACACCGTGCACACCGTGGCGAGGCCGGCGACGGCGGCGGCCAGAACGAGCGGCCCCCACTCCGCATAGACCCACGCCACCGCGACGGTCGGGCCGGAGATCCACCAGTAGCGGACCGCGAGGACTGTCAGCCGGACCAGGCCACGGGCCAGCCACCACAGCAGGAGCAGCCAGCCCGGCATCCGCCACGACGGCAGCCGCACGTTCATCGGCGCGACCGGGACCTTCTCCCCCGGAATGATGTTGATCAACGGCATGACGTCGTCACCGCCCCGACCAACGGACCGGACGGCCCAGGGTCGCCATACAGGTACGGCACGCCATGTGCAGCAGATCGAACCGACGCGGACGCACCCACCGCCCACAACGCGGACACCGGATCTCATCCACCAACGCCGGCAGATCCCGCAACCCCACGACCCGGCGGGCCACCGCCAGCCAGGACCACAACACACCAGCGAGCAGACGACGACGCCACCTCACGCCGACCACCCCCGCCGAACCCGGCTGGCCTGCTCACGGGCGATCTCCGCCAGGTCGGACGCCTCACCAGCGACATCCGGCGAGGACGTCTCAGCGGCAGCCCGGCCGAACAGGTCGGCTTTCCGGTCGTACCAGGCAGCCCGCTCCTCAGCGGACGCCCGCCAGGTCGGCCGGCTGTTCAGCAGCGCCGCCAGCTCAGCGGCGAACGACAGCGTTCCGTCAGCCACGGTCATCACCACCCGCCGGCTGGTCGAGGAAGACGACGAGCGCGCAGGCGTCGCAGATGAACACGTGCGGCGGCATTGCGGCCAGGTCGTCGCAGATCTCGCAGTGCCGCCAGACTTCACGGCGGCGCGGTGTGTCCGGGTCGAGGTTCATTAGCATGGGCGTCACAGCCCGGCCCCCTTTCACGAGGGGTTGAAGGGTTGGGAGCGCGGGACGGGCCGGGACTCTTGGCGGGGAATCGGCCCGCCCCGCGTGAGATGGAGCGGTCAGGCAGCGGCAGGAGCGTGGGCCGAGGCCGGCTGCATGCCGGTGGCCCGCAGGGAGTACGCCATCCGCGCGCGGCACTGACCCGACGCCCGACACCGGTGCGAATCCACGTACGGGGTCAGGGTCAGACCGTCGAACTCCACCGCCGGCGGATACCCCGGCACGGTCGACGGCGGCGGCACCGGACGCTGCCCGGCAACGATCTTCACCTTGACCTCAGTGGACCGGCCGAACTTGCCCGCCTCAGCGTCAAGATCCAGCACCCGGACCACCCAGACCCGCTCACCGGTCTCCTTATCCCGCGCCTGGTTGTCCGCCTCGCCACGCCGGTCGAAGTCGATCTGAGCATCGACGCCCAGGAACAGCGCACCGGCGGGGAACACGTACTCGAACGGGACGGGGACCTTGATCGACGCAGGAACCACAGCAAATACCTCCGAGGGGAAGAGAAACCAACCCAACAAGCCGGCAAGTTGACTTGTTAAGTAGATCGAAGGTAACTCCCGCTAACTCGACTTGTCAAGTGCTCCAGCGCGCGCGACGTCTCACGCTCGACTGTGGTCAGTCGAGGGGGTAGACGTCTTCCAGGTCGTGACGGGAAGCGGGAAACAGCACGTCGACCGCGAGCAGCGGGGTTGCCGTACGGTCGCAAATGGACAGCAGCGCGGTGACCACCGGATCGGTCGGGCCGACCTTCAACAGGGATGCTTCGTCGTCGCGAGGCAGCCGGGCCGAGATCCGCTCGGCGACGTGATCGAACTTGACGCCCTTGCGCGCCGTCAGGTGCCGCAGCAGCCCATCCGACAGCGAAGCCGTTCCGCCCACGTCCGTACCCGCAGCGAGACCAACGGCAAGGTACGCGGTGGCCAACTCCACCGGCCCCAGGTCGTCGACCGTGACCAGTCGACGACGCGCGACGACCAGCGTTCCCGGTTCGATGTCGAGCGCGGACGCCGCCCGAGGCGGCGCCGGGATGACCTCAGCCGCCAGGACGGTGGAGCCGGCCGGTTCCGGCTGATCGAGTACGGCATACCGCTCACGGACCGCTCTGGTGAACGCGCCCCCGGGACGACCGATGACGAACCGACCCTTGCCCTGACGGGACTCAATCCAGCCGTCCTGACGCAACATGTCCAGCGCCCGCACGACGACCGGACGGGACGCGCCGAACTCCCGCACCAGCTCGGTTTCACTCGGAAGCATCGCACCGGGCGGGTAGGTGCCGTCGCCGATGCGCTGCTGCATCGCGTTGACGATCACCACGTACTTGGGTTGCGCGACTTCGATCGGCACCCAACCCACCCCCAAGACGACAACTCAGCTTGTCAAGAGGCTATCCAGGTAAGCGATGATCTGTCCATCACCGCCGGGTGCCTCACGTCCGGCCGTTCGGCCAACGTCGCGGCAGGTGGCCATACCGCCCGAACACCCGCAGCGCGGTCCGCCGCCGATCGCAGCCCAACACGCCGCACCCCGGACACCGACCATCACGGCCAGGTCCGGGGTGCCGGTCAAGCAGCCGCTGCGCCGCCCGAAGCTGGTCACGGACCGACGCCGGTCGCACCATCGGTCAGCGCGGCCCAGTAGCAAGTAGGGAAGCCCGCGCCATCACCAACGCGTGATCACCCCACGTGCCGTCACCGTTGAGCTTGACGCCCTCCAGCCAGATCCACTCGTCACTCTCCGGCCGGTTCGTGATCAGCCGTACGCCGGTCAGCCGCATCGCGACCGGGCCATCCGCCGGCCGGTACCGATCCGCCGGTTGTAGCCGGATCGTGTCACCGAGCTTGACCCGGATATCGAACGCCACGGTTTGCCTCCATCCTCGCCGCCACCGGCGGCGGTCCCGCCGCCGGCCTCCTCACCTGTTTCGCCGGTCGCCGGCCCGACAGCAGGCGCAGCCCGTCCCGCTGGACGAACACCTCACGCCGCTCGACCGCATCGCCGTGCCGGTCCAGGACGTACCCGGTCAGCCAGCACCAGCCCTCGTACGTCGGTTTCCGGCACACCGCCGTCACCCGCAGAATCACCGCCCGGCTACCGGCGAACTGCACCGACGCCCGCCCGGCGATGTGCACCACGTCCCCGACCTCCGGATCCACCATCGACACGTCTCCCCCGATCACAGATTGGATGGGCGCCGAGCCGGGCGGGGATCAGCAGTCCCCGGCAGCCCGTGTCGTTCTGCCGGTCGGGCAAGGAACCACCTACCCGGCACCCGACCCGGCGCCCTGTCTGGAATCACCTGGTGGCCGACGCGCTCCCAGGTGTGCTGCTGCCGTACGTGCCGTCCCCGCCGCAGTCCGGACAGGTCCGCCGTTGCAACCGGTGCGGGTCGCCCGGAGCGCGCAGCGCTCGACGCGGAGACGCCAGCTTCCAGCCCCGCCCCTCACACGCTGGACACCCCGAACCGGCCGGCTCGGACACGGCAGGGTCCGGTGTGCCCGTGTCGGTGTGGCAGCGCACGATCGGGACCCGGCCCCCGGCGAACGCCGCCGCGCCGACACCCACCAGCCGAGGCGCGATCAGCAGCCCGCCAGTCGGGCAGACCGCACCCGATCCCGTCCGAGATAGCCTCACGTCATCAGGCGTAGCAATCCGTAACCGGTTCACGACAATGATCGTGTACCGGTCTAACAGGACAGATCGAGGACCCGGCTCGGCACATCAGACGGACCTCAGCAGGACCACACGAGGACATCGCTTGCCGGCTGGACATCTACCGGACCAGCCTTGACAGCAGAGCCCCACCGTCCAGGAAGGCACACCGGATGGCACCACCACGGCGCGAACCCCGAACCGTGCTGGAGTACCTCATCCAGCACAGCGACCGCACCTACGAAGAACTCGCCGACGAGTTCACCCGCCACGACCCACACGCCGTGATCAGCGCCCGCCACCTCGCCCGCCTCGCCCGAGGCGAACGCGACCTCACCGGCGCCAACCCCGCCACCCGCCGCGCCCTACAAGCCATGTTCGGCCGACCCGTCGACGAACTCCAACGCCCCTGGACCGGCAACCACCCCGTACCGCCCGCGCAGCGCACCCCGATCACCCCTCAGCCGCTGCTGTCCGGCACCGGAACTGAAAGGAACCTGCTCGCCATGGCCGCCGAACGCGCCCGCCGCTACGCCCTGCTCGCCGCCGAAGCCACCACCCCCGCCGCCATCACCAGCCTCGCCGAGGACGTGCAACGCCTCGCCCTGGCCTACCCGCAGCAGCCCGTGAGCCACATCATCGGCGACCTCACCGAAACACAGGACACCCTGTTCACGCTCCTGGAACGCCGCCAACCCCCGGCCCAGTCGCGGGATCTGCACTTCCTCGCCGGCATCACCAGCGGCCTGCTCGCCAAGGTCTCCCACGACCTAGCCGACACGCACTCAGCGATGCTGCAAGCCCGTACCGCCGTGCTCTGCGCCGACCAGGCCGGACACCCCGGACTGCAAGCCTGGCTCCGCGGCCTCCAATCGTTGGTCGCCTACTGGGCCGG
Source organism: Solwaraspora sp. WMMA2056 (assembly GCF_030345095.1). Classification (NCBI taxonomy): domain Bacteria; kingdom Bacillati; phylum Actinomycetota; class Actinomycetes; order Micromonosporales; family Micromonosporaceae; genus Solwaraspora; species Solwaraspora sp. WMMA2056. The sequence continues at coordinate 2,930,516 of NZ_CP128360.1, read as the reverse complement.
CCGCTACGCCGAAGCCGTCCGCTACGCCAACACCGGCACCCACTACGCCCAGCAGACCGGCGGCACCACATCGGTTTGGCTCCCGATCAGCGCCGCCCGCGCCTACGCCGCCCTCGGCAACGCCGAGCAGGCCAAGGCCGCCATCACCGAAGCCGAACAGGCATGGGCACGCGTCCAACCCGACGAGATGGACGAGATGGGCGGCATCTGCACCTTCTCCCACCCGCGCACCCTGTACTACGCCGCCGACGCACTCGCCTGGCTGCCCGAGGAAGCCGCCACCGCCGAGGAGTACGCCGCCCAGGCCGTCGCCGCCTACGCAGACCCCCACGACCCCGCATGGGCTTTCGGCGACCAGGCCGGCAGCCATGCCGACCTCGCGATTGCCCGTGTCGCGGGCCGGGACCTCGACGCCGCCGCCGACGCCATCGCGCCCGTGCTGGAGCTGCCCGCCGAACAGCGCATCAACGGCATCATCCACTCCGTCCGCCGCGTGCACCAGGCCATCACCCGATCCGGATACGCCACCGAGGCCCGCGACCTGGTCGACGGCATCGAGCACTTCACCCACACCCCCGCCAACGCTCTGCCCCGGTAAGGCACCATCAGCGGCATGGACCCGATCCACCTCACCGGCCGACTCGTCGACCTGCGCGACTTCCGCGCGAGCGACATCCCCGACGCGGTCGGCATCGTCGGAGACGAACGCGTCACCCGCTGGCTGTCCTTCGACGCACGCGACCAGGACCAGACCGCCGCCATGATCGAAGGCGCGATCAGCCGAGCGCAGGCCGAGCCACGCACCGAGTACTACCTAGCTGTTGTCGACAAGCAGGACCGGATGATCGGGTTCGGCCGCCTCGGACTCAGCGGCGTACACGCCGCGAAACTCGGCTACGCCATCCACGCCGACCACTGGGGCCATGGCTACGCCACCGACGCCGCCCGCACCCTCATCACCTATGGCTTCGGACCACTCGGGTTACACCGGATCACCGCCGCCATCGGACCAGACAACGCCGCATCCATCACCGTCGTCAAACGGCTCGGGATGACGTACGAAGGCCGCCTCCGCGACCACGTCCACACCAAAGGCGCATGGCGAGACTCCCTGCTCTACTCCATCCTCGCCCCAGAGTGGACACCGCAGGCAAACCAGCCGTAGCACCGGTCGGGCAACAGGACCAGGACCAGCGGGCGCAAGATCACCCGCAGTCCCCACGCCGGTACCATCACGGCATGCGAGACGAGCCCATCCCGGAGCCGCACCCGGACCCCGAACGCCTCGCCACCCACGCCGCCGCCATCCGCGCCGCAGCCGCCGAACTCCTCACCCGCGTCCACGAATGGCGCAACTCCCCACACTGGCAAGACACCCCCACCAACCAACACCGCTACCGCACAACCGTCGACACCTGCGCGCAGCTCGACTCGCTACCAGACCCCAGCACGCCAGACCAGCTCGCCGACATGGTCAACACCGTCCGAACCGCATACATGGTCTGGCTCCCCAGCCGCCCTGGAGTCCAACAGGCAATCCACGCCGCAGCGGAACGGATCTCAACGATAGTCAACCAATTCGGAGACGACTGAAGGGCGAAGGCTTCCGAAATGACCCCATGGATTCCAATTTTCTCCGGGATGCTAGGTATCCTAGGCGTCCTAGCAGGAACCTGGATCACGCAACGATCCACTAGAAAGCGCGAGGATTCCCGATGGGAGCGCGAACGCGAGCTCGACCGACGCCGCTATGAACGCGAACGTCTTGATCGCCAACGCGAGATCCGGTCGACTCTCTACCTCGACCTGGCCGAATTCGCACAAGATCAGCATACACGCCTTGAATCTGTAACCGACGAGTACGGCTCCGGCGTAGGTAAGGGTCCCGAAGTTAGACATCCGGACCAGCTGACTGCTCGAGTTATGCTGCACGCCGCTCCGCCGATTGCGCAGCTCTGGACCAAACTCCTAAAATCTATCGATGCTGTTCGCTGGGAGTCCACGGAGGGCGATGTCAACCACGGCGCCAATCGAATATGGCTCGATCCCGACAACCCTGCGGTGTTAGAAATGAAGAATTCCATCGAGGAGCTCAAGTCAGCACTAAGGTCGGCAATTGAAGACGAAGCATCCGCAACTCCTACCGGAAGAATCAACCCATCAGATTATTGAGTAGGAAATGATCGACCAGCTAGGACGCCGCCAACCGAACAGCACCCCATAAGCGCCAACCTACGACACAGGTTAGCCATAGACCTATCTCGGCGGCTGCCGAAATGATCTCATTAAAATCAAGGTGCCGCGCAAGCGCGGCACGCCCGCCGCGCTCGGCCTGCTGGCGGCCTCCGGCCGGCATCGGCCGGCGCGGCGGGCCATGCTGCCGCCGGCTCTGTCGGTTGGCCCTGAAAGGGGATTCATGAGCTGTGTTCGATCACCCAACTTGCCAGCTGCAATAGCTGATCACGCAACTCTGCTGGTCCAGCGACCTGGACATGAGCGACACTGCGATCCCCGTACAGCAGCCTCACGTACCCGGTCGGCCAGATCTCGGCTACACCGGACGCCCCACCCCGCAGGAGCGTCACGCTTGCCAAGGGGTCGAAAGGCGTCAGCAGCTCATCCAGGTCTGCACCCCAGCCCTCGTACTCGATCCCGTCCAGCTCCCAGCGTCGCTTCAGAGACCCGTAGACGGCTACGACGACGGGCAGATCGATGAGATCCACACGAGTGACGTTACTTCCGTACTGGCCGGTCCTGGGTCGGCGGACGGCAGGCCGTGACGATCGCGGGGGTGGTCGGCCGCCGTCGGGGGTGGGGCGATCGGCTGCCGCGCCGCTTCGCGGCTTGCCACCGGGCAACGTGGTCCAGGTCGCGGAATGCCGCCGGCACGGCAAGCCGCCCCGGCCCGAAGGCCGGGGCGGGAACCCGTACGACGCCAGCCAGCCGCGCCCTGGCCGCCGTGCCATCCGCATGCCATAAGCCGGTGCCGTAGGCGGGCACCAGCGGGCGCGAGCAGACACCACCACCGGCACCGTGACCAGGACGACCAGCAAGATCACCCCGAAGGTGGGCGATCTTCCAAACTGATTACGCGAGTTCGATTCTCGTCGCCCGCTCCACCAGCTCCACCGCAGGTCAGCGGCGGTTTCTACGAACGCTTGCCATCCCCGGTCGCGGGCGTGCCGCGGGCCTGGCTGGAATGATCCGCCGGGCCGGGTCGTTGTGCATGGTCCGCGACGCGCAGTAGACCGCTTCGGCCAGCCCCCCGGCATGCCTGCCCGTTCCACCTGCCCGTTCCGACCTGCCTGGGCGTCCTGGCGGACCGGTACTGCGGTAGAACAGTATTCCTCAGAGGAATAATCATTCCTCTGAGGTATATCGCCCGGACGGGTGTCCCTGTCCAGCGCCGTCACGGTCGGTGACGTGGCGGACCGCGAGGCCCCGGCGGGGAATGGCCGGCCGGCCCGCATGGTTGTACATTGTCGCGACGCACGGAAGGCCGGCCCCGAGCGGGCGAGTAGCCGCCGCCGCGTCCCCGTACCACCCGGACGACCGTTTACCGCACACCCCGCACGACCGCCCGCCCCGGCACGCTTCCCGGGGCCCGGGTGGCGGGTGTGCCCCCTCGGAAAACGGAAGGTGGACCCCCCATGACCACGATCATCACCCGCACCCTGCGCACCACCGCTCTGGGCATCGCCGGTCTCACCCTCGCCGGCGGCGCGATCGCCGGCCCCGCCCTGGCCGCCGACCACGCCCCCACCGCCCTCGCCGCACCCGTGTCCGCCGCAGCCGCGAGCGACAGCGGCGTCGACACCGCCAAGCTCATCCCGCACGGCGTGCAGGGCGAACAGTCCCGCATCGACCTGAGCAGCGAGCAGACCGACAACGTCAAGGGCATCATCGCCGCCACGAAGAAGGCGGGCATGGACGAGCGGGCCGCCGTGGTCGCGATCGCCACCGCGCTGCAGGAGTCGAAGCTGGAGAACCTCGGCCACCTGGGTGACCGTAACGACCACGACTCGCAGGGCCTGTTCCAGCAGCGGCCGTCGTCGGGTTGGGGCACGGTGGAGCAGATCACCGACGTCGAGTACTCGACCACCGCGTTCCTCAACGGGTTGAAGCAGGTTGACGGCTGGCAGGACATGCCGTTGACCGAGGCCGCGCAGACCGTGCAGGTGTCGGCGTACCCGTTCCACTACGCCCAGTGGGAGACCCAGGCCGCCGAACTCGTCGCCCAGCACTGGAACAGCTGACCCGGAACCAGACACAGACACAGCAGACAGGTCGAAGGGCCGGACCCCGTACCCCGGGGTCCGGCCCTTCGACGTGTGCGACCGAGTCGGTCAACTGCGACCGAGGAGCTCCGCGTTGAGGATGGTGCCGCCCAGGCTCCAACCGCCGTCGGTGACCTCCTCGAGGATCACCAACGTGGTCGGCCGGGCGCGTTCGCCGTACACGTCCACGAAGGCGTCGGTGACGGCGTCCTGCAGCTTCTTCTTCGACTCCGGGGTGAGTGTGTCGGCGGGGACCTTGAGGTTGGCGTACGGCATGGGGGTTTCCTTTCTGACCGGCTGGTTCAGCGGGCGTGCGGGTCGGTGGCGTTGAGCGTCGTCACAACCTGGTCGTAGTCGCCGCGGACCTCGGCGTGCCGGAGGAACTTCACCCGGTCGACCAGGATCTCGTGGGCTTTCGGGTCGGCCTCGATCAAGGTCATCACCTCGTCGGCGAACTCGTCGAGTGCCATCGCGGCGTCCGAGGTCTCGTGGCCCCGCATCAGCGCGGTCCGCACGGCGGGTGGCACGAGCTCGATCACCTGTACGCCGACCGGTGCCAACTGCAGGCGCAGGGTCTCGCTGAGCTGGTGGATCGCCGCCTTCGTGGCGTTGTAGGTAGGTGTGACCCGCAGCGGGACGTGCGCAAGGCCGGACGAGACCGTGACGATCGTGGCGTCGGGCCGGGTCTGCAGGTGCCCGGTGAGGGCGGCGATCAGCCGGATCGGGCCGAGCAGATTGGTGGTGACGACCTCTTCGGCATCGGCGAGGAAGCCGGAGCCCGTCCAGTCCTCGGCCCGCATGATGCCGGCCATTGCGATCAGGACGTTCAGCTCCGGGTAGCGCTCGACGACGTCGGCGGTCGCCGCCGCGATCGACGCCGCGTCGGCGGTGTCGATGCGTACGGTCCCGAATCCGTGGTCGGCGGCGAGCTTGTCGAGCAGGTCGCCACGCCGCCCGCCGATGACGACGGTGTTGCCGGCGGCCTGCAGCCGTAGGGCAAGCGCCAGTCCGATACCGGAGGTGGCACCGGGTACGAAGATGGTGTTTCCGGACGTGTTCATGTCACCTACCTTCGCCGCCGGGCCGCCGGTTAGGCACCAACCCGGTGATCGGGGGATCCGCGATCCCTGGCTGCGACGGCGCGGCGCGGCGCACCATGGACGGCATGAACCGTGCTGCCCTGGCCGATTTCCTGCGCCGCCGCCGCGAGGCGTTGCGCCCGTCCGACGTCGGTCTGGTGTCCGGGCCGCGTCGTCGCACGCCGGGACTGCGCCGGGAGGAGGTCGCGGCGCTGACCGGCATGTCCGCCGACTACTACGTGCGGATCGAGCAGCAGCGCGGCCCGCAGCCGTCGACGCAGATGCTGGCCGCGCTCGCCAGGACGCTGCGGTTGACCGCCGACGAACGGGACCATCTGTTCCGGCTGGCCGGGCACAACGTCCCCCGCCGTACGCCCGAGGACACCCACGTCGCCCCGGCCCTGCTGCGGGTGCTGGACCGGATGGCGGACACCCCGGCGTTGATTCTGTCGTCGCTCGGCGAGGCGCTGGTGGCGAACCGGCTGGCGGTGTCGATCTTCGGCGATCCGGCTGCGCGTACCGGCCTGGCCCGCTGCGACGTCTACCGGTGGTTCACCGATCCGGCTTCCCGGGCGGTGTACCCGCCGGAGTACCACGACCGGCACGGCCGCGGCCTCGTCGCCTCGCTGCGGGTGGTGCACGGCGCGGCCGGGCCGCACTCACGCGCCGGTGAGCTGGTGCGGGCGCTGCTGGCCGAGTCGCCCGAGTTCCACGAACTCTGGGAGCGGCACGAGGTCGCCCGCCGGTTCTCGGACCACAAGATCGTGGTGCATCCGGAGGTCGGTGCGATCGAGGTGGACTGTCAGGCCCTGTTCACCGAGGACCAGTCGCAGGCGTTGCTGGTACTCACGCCACGGCCGGGCAGCGAGGCCGAGGACAAGATCCGGCTGCTCGCGGTGCTGGGACACCAGCACTTCGCGACGGCTGACCGCTGAAGCGACGAGCTGCCAGCTTCAGCGCAGGATGGTCCGGAGCGCGTCGATGACCCGGTCCTGGTCGGCGTCGGACAGCTCCGGGTGGATCGGCAGCGACAGCTCCTCGGCGTAGTACGCCTCCGCCGTCGGACACAGGCCGCGCCGATAGCCGAGATCGGCGAAGACCGGGTGCCGGTACACCGGCAGGTAGTTGACCTGCACGCCGATGCCGGCCGCCCGCATCCGGTCGTAGACCTCGCGACGGCGGCCGTCGCGGACCCGCACCGGGTAGAGGTGCCAGACCGGGTCGACCCAGGGCCGTTGTTCGGGCAGCCGCAGCCCCGGCAGGTCGGCGAGCAGCTGACCGTAGCGGGCCGCCAGCTGTGCCCGGCGGGCCGTGAACTGCGGCAGCCGGGCCAGCTGGTTGAGTCCGAGACCGCACAGTACGTCGGAGAGCCGGTAGTTGAGCCCGAAGCTGTGCACCTCCTGGTGCCAGCCGCCCTCGTCGGGTTCGCGCAGCCGCTGCGGGTCGCGCACCATGCCGTGGCTGGCGAACCGGCGTACCCGGTCCAGCAGGTCGGGGTCGGTGCCGGTCACCGCGCCGCCCTCCCCCGTGGTGAGGTTCTTGGTGGGGTAGAACGAAAAGGTCGTCAGGTCGGCCAGCGCGCCGACCGGCACCCCACGGTACGTCGACCCGATGGCGTGCGCGGCGTCGTCGACGAGGACCGCCCCCGCCTCGGCGGCCACCTTGCGCAGCTGTCCGTACTCGGCGGGGTGGCCGGCGTAGTCGACGGCGGTGACCACCCGGGTCCGGGTCGTCACCGCCGCCGCGACGGCGGCCGGGTCGAGGTTGCCGGTGGCCTCCTCGACATCGGCGAAGACCACCCGGGCGCCGTGCAGCGCGGCGGTGGCCGCCGTCGCCACGAACGTCAACGGCGTGGTGACCACCTCGTCGAAGGGGCGCAGGCCGACAGCGGCGTACGCGGTGTGCAGCGCGGCGGTGCCGGAGCTGACACTGACGCAGCCGACTCCGCCGAGGTGGGCGCCGAGTGCGGCTTCGAACCGGTGGACGGTCGGTCCGGCGGTCAGCCATCCGGTGCGGACGGCGTCGGCGACCGCGTCGGCGTCGGAGGCGTCGAGGCAGGGCTGTCCGTAGGCGAGCATCGAGTTGACTCCTGTCGTCGAGGGTGGCTTCACACCCGGGTCAACGGGGCGGGTCGTGGGCGCGCCTCGGCCGGTTCCCGGGCCGGGCGGCGGGTGAGTCGTCGGGTCAGCAGCCACCAGGACGAGACGGAGAGTCCGGCGTACAGCGTGACGCAGGCCAGGGCCGCACCGAGCGCGCCCCACAGCCCGACTGCGACGACGAACAGCAGCACCGCCGCCGCGCTCCAGAGCAGGCCGAACGCGCCGACGGCGCCCATCCGGCCGGCGCCGAGCAGGGCCCGGCTGGCCACCGCGTACGGCACGAAGGCGATCTCGGCGACGACGAGGACCAGCAGCAGCGGCCGGGCACCGGCGAACTGCGGGCCGAGCAGTGGCACGATCACCAGCCAGCCGAGTCCGACGGTCACCGCGCCGGCGGCGACGACGGCGACGGCGGTGGTCGTCACCGTGCGTACCGGGCGCAACGGGCGGTCGGTGAGCGCGGCGTCGCGGTTGACGAGTTGGCCGATGGCGGTGGGCACCATCCGGGGCAGCTGGCCGAGGGTGGACGCCACCGAGTAGACGCCGACCGTCGCCGCGCCGGTGATCGCGCCGAGCACGTACCGGTCGAGCCGTAGCGTCAGCGCCAGTCCGAGGGTGAGGCCGAGCGCCCGGACCCCGTGGCGGAGCAGGGCCGACAGGTCACCGCGGGTCGGTGGCGCGAAGCTCAGCAGCCCGGCGGCGCGCAGCCGGGTCACCTGTACGGTGACCGCCGCGAGCATGCCGAGGCCCTGGCCGGCCAGCAGGGTCCAGACGGCCGGGGCGACGGCCACGGCGACGAGCAGCCCGACGGTCCCGCCGACGGTGGTGGTGATCGCCCACAGGCTGCCGCTGCGGAACCCGCCGGCGGCGTACCAGCTGTCGGGCAGTTGGGTGTGGGCGACGTACCCGCAGGTCAGCACGGACAGGGCGAGCAGGTAGCGGGGGTCGGCCAGGCCCGGGTCGATCAGCGGGGCGCAGGCCGCCGAGACGGCGACGGCGGCGACGGCGGCGATGCCGACCGCCGCGACCGACCACCAGGTGTAGCTGGCAACCAGGTCGCGCCGGCGGGTACCGGTCGGGGTCGACGGGTACGCCGCCCGCAGTTGCGGACCGGTGCCCAGGCCGGCGAGCAGTGGCACGATTCCGGCGGTGGAGACGCCGAGCACCATCAGGCCACGCCCGTGCGGGCCGAGCACCGCGCTGGCCAGCAGCGCCGCCACCATGTTGCTGCCCAGCTGGACGGCGCTGGAGGCGGTCAGCAGGGCAAGGGTGGACCGCCGGCTGCGGATCACCGGGGGTCGGCCCGCCACAGTGTCCGCCACTGCGCGGCCGCGTGCCGGGTCTGGAACGGCGACGCGGTGAAACTCGCCCGGATCCGGGCCCGCCCGTCCTGGTCGGTCCGGGCGGCGCTGGTCACCGCCTCGGCCCACCGGTGTGCTCCGGCGGCCAGGTCGACGAGGGTGAGCCCGTCGACGTACCGGGACGCCTCCCGCAGGCAGGGCAGGTCGGTGGCGACGACCGGCAGCCCGGCGGCGAGCGCTTCGAGGACCACCCCGGGCAGTCCCTCCCAGTGGGAGGTCAGGACGAACACGTCGGCGGCGGCGAGGACCGAGGCGATCTCGTCGACTTCGCCGGCGAGGGTGACCGTCGGGTCGTCGACCACGTCGGGGTGGGCCGACACGATGTCGTCGGTGCCGCACGGGCCGACGACCAGCAGCCGGGTCGTCGGTTGCCCCGGCGGTGTCTGGTCGCGGACCGCGCGGTGCACGTCGACCAGGAACGGCCGGTTCTTCTCCGGTGCGGCCCTGCCGATGTAGCCGATGACGACGTCGTCGGAGGGGATGCTCCACTGCCGGCGGGCGGCGAGCCGGTCGGGGCCGGCGACCCGGGCGGCGTCGACGCTGTTGTAGAGGATCCGGCAGCCGGGCAGGCCGGCGCGGCGTCCGGCGTACGCCATCGCCGCGTCGCTGACGGCGACGATGTCGGTGGCGACCAGGTGCAGCAGGCGGCGCAGTACGGCGCGCAACATTCGGCGGGCGGCGGTGTCGCGGCGGCCGTCGCCCTCGCTCCACATCCGGGCGATCCGCACCGGTACGCCCCGCAGCATCGCCACCGCCAGCACGATCGCGCTGAACAGGCTGATGTGGGAGACCACCACGTCGACCGGCCGGGACCGCAGGCACCGCCGCAGCCGCACCGGGTGGGTGACGGCCGGGTGCTGCGGGACCTGCACGACCTCGGCTCCGGCGGCCCGGAACTGCGGGGCGAGGCTGCCCTCGCGCCCGCCCATGGTGATGAAGGTCTGCCGGACCTCGTCGGCGGGGATCGCCCGGCACATGTCGAGCGAGAGTGTCTCCGCGCCGCCCCGGTCCAGGCTGGCGATGACGTGGACCACGTGCACCGGTTCCGCCGGCTCCCGGACCGCCGCCGACGCTGCCGCAGCCGGTGTCCTGGTGGTCGAAGCGGCGAATGGCCGGCTCACGTGTAGCTCCTCTGCCGGGTGGTGGCGTGTCGGCGGCACCGGGCGGCGGTCGCGTCGGCGACGGCCTGGTAGAAGCCGGCCCGGCGGGCGCGCAGTTCGGACGCGGCGTAGTCCCGGGCGCGGGCCAGGTTGCGGGCCGACGCGGCGGCCATCAGCTCCGGCCGGTCCAGCAGCGCGGCGATGGTCGCGGCCAGCCGGTGCGGGTCGTCGGGCGCGACGGTGAACTCCGCTGGCAGTAGTTCGGGGATGCCGCCGACGGTGGAACCGACGGCGGGCAGCGCCCGCGCCATCGCTTCGAGCATCGCGCGGGGCAGGCCTTCGGTGCGCGACGGCATGACGAACAGGTCGGCGGCGTCGAGTCGCCGGCGGACGGCGTCGCCCGGCGGCAGCGCGCCGGTGAATTCGACCCGGTCGGCGACGCGGTGATGGCGGGCGAGGTCGGTCAGCCATGGCCGGTACCGGCCGTCGCCGACGTGCACCAGCCGCAGGTCGCGGCCGGCGGCGACCAGCCCGGCGAGCGCCGTGATCAGGGTGTCGACGCCTTTGTAGCGCTGCTCCAGGGAGCCGACGCTGATCAGCGTGGTGGGTCCGGCGGGCCGGACGGCCGTACGGGGGGTGTCGACGTACGCGGCCGGGGCGAGGTCGACGTCGGAGACGGCGACGCTGATCGCGCCCGCGGCGGTCGGATATCTGGCCTGCAGGAACTGTTCGGTCACGTACCCGACGGCGATGGCGCGCCGGCACTGTCGGCGCAGCTGCCGGACCCAGGTGCGGCGCAGCACCGGCCGCAGCGGGTGGTCCACCACGCCGGGGGCGAACAGGTCGTACGGGTCGCCGACGACTTCCACCGCGTACGGCAGTCGCTGCCGGTCCCGGGCGGCGGCGAGCAGGCCGCCGACCGGTGTCGGGGCCCGCAGGATCAGCGCGTCGGCGGGTCCGACGCAGTCGCGCAGCGCCCGGCCGATCGCGGCCCGGCGGGCGAGGTACTGGTACGGGCCGAGGTAGTGCGGCACCGGCCGCACCTGCACCTGCGGGCCGTCGACCCGTTTCGCCTCGGGCGGCGCGACGGCGACGTCGCGTACCCGGGCGACCACCCGGACCTCGTCGAACGCCGTCAGGTACCGGGTCCAGAACTGGTGGTCCTGCCCGATCTCGGTCCACAGTCTGTCGTCCGGGGTCCGTGCGATCCGTCCTTCGACGGCTACCACCGCTCGCATCGACGTCTCCTTGCGTTCGAGGTCACACCTTCTGGCCGGCGCCGTGCCGGGCAGGTTCGGCCCCGGACCCGGCCGGCGGGCCCGGCGGTACGGACTCGGCCGCAGCGCCCGGCGGTACGGACTCGACCGGCGGCGTCGGCCGGTGGTAGCCGTACGCGCGCAGCAACGGGGCGGTCAGGGTGCCGATCAGCCGTCGGTGCCCCGCCGGCAACGAGGCGCGCCAGGCGTCGTCGACGCGCAGCCGCAGCCGGCCGGTGTCGAACCGCATCCGGTTACCGGAGACGCTGTGCAGGGTGCTGAACCGTGCGTGGTCGTCGCCCAGGAAGGACAGGTCGGCCTCGGCAAGGGGCAGGCCGGCGAAGTCGGCCAGGGCGGTCAGGGCACCCGGCGGATCGGCCAGGACGTCCTCGTAGCGCATCCGGCGTATCCGCAGGTCGGTCCCGGGGACGTCGGTGCGGCGGCCGAGGCGGGCCAGCAGATCGTAGGCGGCGTTGTGCCCGCTCCAGCTCAGCGCGCACCGGACCGACGGGAACGTCGGCACCGGCACCAGGGTGCCGGCTTCGTGGTCGTGGACCGGTTTCATCCAGGAGTACGCGACCCCGCGCGGATCCCGTACCAGGTGCAGGATCCGCAGGTCGGCCGGGCCGGCCCAGCGCAGGCCGTACGCCAACGCGGTGTCCTTGGACGAGTCGACGACGACCTGTGCTCCGGTGATGGTCGCCGCCGCCGTGTAGATGCGCGCGTGGTAGCCGACGTAGGTGGCGACCCGCGATCGGCGGCGGCCGGTCAGTCGTGGCCCGGCGAGCCGCCGCAGGTGCCGGGTACGGCCGACCGTGTCGCGCAGTCGGCGTACCCGGTCGAGGTCGACGTTGTGCCAGCCGCCGAAGGCGTACTCGCCGATGCGCCGCCACAGCGGGCAGTCGTGGAACGCGGCGCCGCAGGCGCAGCGTCGGTTGTCGCGGACGCCGTTGTCCCAGACCTGCGCGACCTCGCCGAGGCCGCAGACGCCGGGCAGTTCGTTGAGGATCCGTTCGACCAGGGTGCTGCCGCTGCGGCCCATCCCGCCGATGTAGAGCAGTCGCATGCTCACCTGCCCCGGCTCGCGTACACGTAGTAGGGGATCCACGGCCGGGGGTCGCCGGGCCGGGTGGTGATCGTGTAGCCGGCGGCGCGCAGCAGTGCCTTGACCGGCGCGAAGGTGCGCATCCAGGCGTCGGCGGGGCCGTCGGCCTTGAAGTCGTGGCAGGAGACCACCAGGTTGTCGACGACGTCGAGCACGTCGACGGCGGACCGCAGCACCTCCAGTTCGGCGCCTTCGATGTTCATCTTGAGCAGGTCGACGCGGTCGACGCCGCAGCTGTGCAGGATCTCGTCCAGCCGTCGGCCGACGACCTCGACACCGCCGGCACCCGTGTCGCTGTCGGGCGCGTCGGCGCGGGTGATGCCGTTGCGGATGTGGCCGAGGGTGTCCTCGTCGAGGCGGACCGGGCCGGCCTCGCCGACGACGGCGCACTCCAGCAGGGTCACGTTCGACAACCGGTTCAGTTCGACGGTACGGCGCAGGCAGCGGAAGGTGCGCGGATGCGCCTCGATGCTGAGCACCCGGCCGGTGTCACCGACGGCCCGGGAGAAGATCCGGACCTCCGAGCCGACGCCGGCGCCGATGTCGACGACCGTGCCGCCGGGGCGCGGCTGGTGGGCGTACAGGAAGGTGTCCCGGGTGATCCGGTCCTCCTGCGCGGCGCACGCCCCGCCCAGCGTGGTGTTGACCACGACCCCGCTCGGGTACCGGTGGATCCAGTCCTGGTCCTCGTAGCGCACGACGCACCGCGACCGGGAGCGCAGCGACAGGGCGATCCCGCCCAGACCGGCGATGATCCGCGGATCCACCCGGTCGTCGACCGCGTCGAGGATCCGTCGGCGCAGACTCACCGACATGGCGGCACCTGCTTTCCGGTGTGGTCCGGCCGGACCGGGCCGGTGGCGGCGCGGTGCCCGTGGTCGGGTCGCCAGTGGTCGCGGTACCAGGCGAAGGTGCGGGCGACGCCGTCTTCCAGCCCGACCTGCGGCTCGTAGCCGGTCAGCCGGCGCAGGGTACGCAGGTCGGGGCAGCGCCGGTGCACCGAGCCGGGCGGTGCCGGCTCGGGTTGCAGGCTGGCGTGGCTGCCGGCGGTCCGCAGCACCAGTTTCGCCAGGTCGGCGATGTTGGTCTGCTCGGCGTCGTTGCCGATGTGCACGATCTGCCCGGTCGCGGCCGGGGTGGCCATCAGCCGCAGGACCGCCTCGACCGCGTCGTCGACGTGGCAGAAGGCCCGGTACTGGTCGGCGCCGGGCACCCGGAACGGGTCCTCGCCCCGGATCGCCCGCAGCGCCATCTCCGGCACCACGTGGTCGGCGCCCATCCGGGGCCCGTACACGTTGTGGAACCGGCCGACGACGGCGCCGGCTCCGGCGGCGCGGGCGCCGTGCAGCACGGCGGCCTCGCCGAGCAGTTTGCTGGTGGCGTACGCGAACCGGGGCGCGGTGACGTCGGCCACCATGGCGGGCACGTCCTCACCGGTGGGTACGGCGGCGACGCCGGCGTCGACGGCTCCGGCGTACACCTCGCTGGTGGAGCTGAAGAAGACCCGGTCGGCGGTGGTCAGCCAGTCCATCAGGTGCAGGGCGACCAGCGCGTTGACCCGGACCACCCGGGCCGGGTCGGCTTCGACGTTGCGGACCCCGACGACGGCCGCGAGCAGGTACACCTGGTCGAACCGGTGGGGCAGCGCCGCCCAGGTGCTCGCGCGGGTGAGGTCACCGGTGACCACCTCGACGGCCGGGTCGGCGCAGACCCGGGCCAGTTCGGCGTCGTCGCGGCCCCGGGAGAAGTCGTCGACGACGGTGACGGTGTGTCCGTCGGCGAGCAGCCGACGGGTCAGGTGCAGTCCGATGAAGCCGGCTCCGCCGAGCACGAGCGCGCGCATCACACCAGCTCCCCGGCCGGGCGGTAGCCGATGCCCTCGTAGTGGGCGCCGGCGGCCCGGACCAGCTCCTCGTCGAGGATGCGCCACGAGTCGTAGACCAGCCGGACGCCGGTGCCGGGCAGCAGCGTCGTCACCGGCAGCGCCCGGTAGTCGGGGTGGTCGTTGAGCACCAGCACGGCGTCGGCTTCGCTGAACGCCTTGTCCAGGCTGACCGGGTCGCCGCCGTGTGCCCGGACGACCTCGTCGGTGACGAGTGGGTCGTGGCCGAGTACCCGCAGCCCGGCGCGTTGGAAGACCGGCATCATCGGCACGATCGCCGCGCCCCGCATGTCGTCGGTGGGCGGCCAGCCCTTGTAGGCCCAGCCGAGGACGGCCAGGGTCGCACCGGCGGTGCCGCCGCGCAGTTGCCGCAGCCGCCCGACGACGGTCTCGGCGACCTGCACCGGCAGTTGTTCGTTGCGCTGCCGGGCGGCCGCGACGAGCAGCGGGGTGTGTGCCGGCGCGCTGGCACCGAACAGGTACGGGTCCTTGGTCAGGCAGCTGCCGCCGACGAACCCGGGGCGGGCCAGGTCGGGCCGGGGGTAGTCGTGGTTGGCGGCCCGGACGACCTCCAGCGGGTCGACGCCGTGCGCCCCGGCGAGCAGGGCGATCTCGTTGCCGTAGGCGTAGATCAGGTCGGTGTGGCAGTTGTTCGCGAGCTTCACCAGCTCGGCGGCCTCCAGACTGGAGACCGGGACGACCTGGCGGGCGAGCACCCCGAACAGGGCCACCCCGGCGTTGCGGCTGGCGTCGTCGAGGCCGCCGACGATCTGCGGTAGCTCGGCCAGCTCCCGCATGGCCTGGCCCTGGATGGTGCGTTCCGGGGCCATCACCAGGCGGGCCCGGCCCCAGGCCGCGGTCAGCGCCGGCAGCACGGTCCGCCGGCTGGTGCCGACCGGTACGGTGCTGCGCACCACGACGAGGGTGTCGGGCCCGCACTGGCGGGCGATCTGCGCCGCCGCTGCGGCGATGTTCGTCAGGTCCGGTTGCCGGGTGTCGGCGCGTACCGGCGTCGACACGCAGATGATCGCCGCGTCGAGGCCGGCGGGCAGGTCCGGGTGGATGGACAGCGAGGTGCCGAGGGTCTCGGTCAGCGCGTCGGCCAGGCCCGGTTCGTAGAGGTGCACGCGGCCCTGGGCGAGGGAGTCCCGCACGGTCGGCGAGCTGTCGACGCCGTACACCTCGAAGCCGTTGCGGGCCAGGCCGGCCGCCAGCGTCAGGCCGACGTAGCCCATCCCCACTACTGCGATCCGGTTGAACACGGTCTCTCCTTCGGAATACGGGTGGTCACCGGGGGTCGCGCAACGCCGCCGGCAGCAGGATCGGCGCGAGCGTCGCGAAGGTGCGGTTCGCCTCGTCGTAGTCCTCGGGTCGGCCGATGTCGAGCCAGTAGCCGTCGAAGTCGTAGGCGGCGGGTGGGTCGCCCCGGTCGATGAGGTCGGTCATCAGCCGGTCGAATCCGAGGGCGATACCGACCGGGTACGCCGCGATCGTGGCCTTGCTGAGCCCGTAGACGCCCATGCTGACCCGGTAGTCGAGGACGGGTTTCTCCTTGAACTCGACGACCTTGTCGCCTTCGACGGCCAGCACTCCGAAGTCGACCTCGACCTTGCGGCGGAAGGTCGCGACGGTCACCGGGGCACCGGAGTCGACGTGGGCGCGCAGCAGGTCGGCGTAGTTCAGGTTGGTCAGGATGTCGCCGTTCATCACGAGGAACCGGTCCGGTAGCCGGTCGCGCAGCCCGAACAGCGGGCCGACGGTGGACAGCGGGGTCCGTTCCTCGGCGTAGTCGACGTGCAGGCCGAACCGGGTGCCGTCGCCGACGAAGGCCCGGATCAACGAACCGTGGTGGTTGATGGCCAGTGTCGCGGTGCGGAAGCCGTACGCGGCGAGTTGATGCAGGACGATTTCCAGGATCGCGAAGTCGTCCCCGATCGGCACCAGTGGTTTCGGCAGCGCGGTGGTGTACGGCCGCAGGCGGACGCCTTTGCCGCCCGCCATGATCACGGCATGCATGTCATCCATGGCGCACCCTCCGTCACGATTTGATTGCATTTGAGGCTAACACTCGCTTAGAGGCATAATGTCCAACTTTGGGATTGTCGACCCCTGTCGCCGGCCGCCGGGCCAGCGCGCAGAACACCACCACCGTCAACGGCAGCACCTCGCCGACGTAGAACGCGAGGATGTTGTCCAGGTCGGCCGTCACCAGGATGACCGTGACCGCACCCAGCGGTACGCAGAGCAGCTTCGGCGTGAGCTGCGACGACCGCCTCGCCCAGCGGTGGTAGCGGCGGGCGAACCGCAGGAACAGCCCGAGGACGGCGAACGACGCCAGCGCACCGGCCGGACCGAAGTTCAGGGTCGCCTCGCCGGTGATCCCGAAGACCCGCTCGGAGCGCAGCCCCGACTCGTACACCCCGGGCCCGTACAACGCGTTGGTGCCGACCTGGGACTTGTCCCGCAGGTCGGCGTCGCCCAGGGTGCCGGGCACCAGGGACAGCGGTGCGGCCAGATAGGTGCTGCCGAGACTCCAGCCGGCCGCGTCGGTGCGTTCCCGGTCCAGCAGCAACGCCTGGATGTCGGCCCGGCCGAAGTCCCCCAGCAGCACCATCGGCAGACCCCGCCCGGTCGTCTCGGAGACCTCCTCGACGGTCCGGGTGCCCTTGGCGATGTCCATCACCTCGACGCCGGCACCCTTGTAGAGCCCGTAGCCGTAGACGAAGACGACGACCACGGCCGCCGAGGCGAAGAAGGCCTTGCGGGTGATCGGGACGACCACCAGGTGGATCAGGACCAGGCCCAGCACCAGCGGCCACAGCACGCTCGACCGGCTGCCCCGCAGCCCACTCACCGCGAACTGGACGACGACCAGCCCCACCAGCAGCAGCACCACGAGGCCGGTGCGCTGCCGCAGCACCCCACGCCAGCGCACCGCCACCAGACAGAACAGCAACAGCGGGAAGGACTCACTGAGCAGCAGCAGCCAGCCCAGTCCGGCCAGCGCCTGCCGGTCCTGGGTCATCGCCGTGAGGAAGCCCGCCGGCCCGCCGAGCAGGGTCACCAGGGCCGCGAACGCCAGCAGACCCACCGCGACCGCCGCCACCGCGAACCGCTGGAACCGCACCTCGTCGAAGCTCAGGAACCGCATCCCGCCATGCCGCTGGACCTTGACCTCGGCGCGGCGGCCGGCCGGGGCCGACACGATCGCCCGGTAACCGGCCAGGCCGACCGCGTTCAGCAGCGCCATCGCGCCCAGCGCGGCCCGCCAGTCCGGTGTGGATGGAAACAGCAGCGGTGGCCAGAAGTCGAGCGTGACGTGCAGAATCGGGGCAAGGTAGTAGAAATGAAGGCCGAAGAGGCCGAGAATCGCCTGCGGGTCGAACACGTCGCGTCGGCGCAGCAACCACTCGACCGCGTCCACCCCGATCAGCACCCCGCACACGGTGACCGGGATGAGAAACCAGTGCTGCAGCAGTGGATTCGTCGCGGCCAGCGCCACACTGGTCGCCGGGACCAGTACGGCGGCCAGCAGCCAGCTGACGCCCGGGGCGTCGGCGGGGCCACCAGCCGGCCGACCGGCGCACGACGCGGCAGGCGCCCCGGCGGGAGCGGGTCTCGCCTCGATCGCCGCCACTAGGCGCCCAGCCGGCCGATCCGCTCGTCCAGCACCCGCCAGAGCAGCCGCGAGTAGGTGGCCGAGATGTGGTTGCCGTCGCGCAGAGTGACGACGTTGCCGACCAGCGCCGGGCAGACCGTCGTGGTGCAGAACCAGGGCGTCGGGTCGACGACCAGCACGCCGTGCCCGGCTACGGCGTCGGCGGTCAACTGGCGACGACGCGGCTCCAGCACCACGTCGTCGACGGCACCGTGGCAGGTACGGGCGTCGTCGAGATGGACGGCGAGACAGTCGACGACGGTCGGGGGCAGCCACGGCACGTCGCCGATGAACACCACCTGGCTGCCGTGGGAGCGCAGTTCCGCCACCGTACCGGCCCAGCCGTCCGCCCAGACCTGGTCACGGTCGGTGAAGACGCCGACCGGGTCGCCGAAGGTGTAGTTGGTCGAGGAGGTGACCACCATTGCCGGCCGCAGCTCGCGGATCCGGTCCAGCGCCCGGTCCCGCCACTGGACACATTCGTCGTACGGGCGGTTCACCGAGTCGAGGCGAAAGCGGACCGAGGCGGCGCTGCAGAAGCCCTTGACCATGACGATCAACCGCCAGCCACGGGCGGTCACCAGCTCACGCAGGGCGGGGAACCAACTGCCGGCGTGCGAGTCGCCGAACAGCACGACGGTGTGGGCCGCCGTCGGGTCGCCGTACCCGCAGGGGTGGTCGGTGCCGGTGTCGGTGATCTTCAGGACCACGCAGCCGTCCTGGAACACCGTCGGGATGTCCGCGGTGACCTGCGGCAACGGCGGTGTCAGATTCGCCGGTACGGCCGGTGCGGCGACGCTGGCGGCGACCAGCCGGCGAAGGTCGCGCTCCACGTCGGTCGACGCGGACAGCACGGCCGCGGTGTCGACCGGGGCACCGGTGCCGGCCACGGTCGGGCGGACCAGCACCGCCGACACCGCCACGGCCACGGCGGCCGCCGACGCCACCGCGGCCAGCCCGATGGTCCGCCAGGGACGCACCGCCAGCACCCGGGCGCGGCGCAGCGGGTCCTCGACGAGCCGGTACGTCACCACGGCGGCGAGCAGCGCACCGGCCACCAGGGCCAGGTTCTGCCAGGGTATCGCGGTGCCGCCGAGCAGCGCCGCGCCGATCACCAGGAACGGCCAGTGCCACAGGTACCACGAGTAGGACAGCCGACCGGTCCACTGCAACGGTGTCCGGCCGAGCAGCCCCACGGCTCCCCCGGTGTGCGGGACACTCCCGGCCGCGATCACCAACGCGGTGCCGGCCACCGGCAGCAGTGCGGCGTACCCGGGGAACCGGGTGGCACCGTCGAACAGCAGCGCCGCCGCCACCACGGCGGCCAGGCCGACCCAGGTCAGGCCGGCGGCCAGCCGGGCCGGGATCCGCGCGACGGTCGGCAGGCCGAGCGCGAGCAGCGCGCCGGCGAGCAGTTCCCAGGCCCGGGCCGGCGAGCCGAAGTAGGCGTACCCGGGTGAGTGGGCGGTCAGCCACACGCCGAGCATGAAGGACGCCCCGGCCAGTGTGCCGACGACGCCGAGCACGACCGGCAGGCCGGCGTGACCGCCGGCCATCGGGCCGGCAGCACGCCGGCGCCGGGCCCACAGCAGCAGGACGATCAGCAGCAGCGGCCAGCACAGGTAGAACTGCTCCTCCACGGCGAGCGACCAGTAGTGCTCCAGCGGCGACTCGCGGCGCATCGAGTCGAGGTAGTCGACACTGTTGCGGGCGAGCAGGAAGTTCACGCAGTATGCGACGCTGGCGACCGCCTGGGTGGCGATCCACTGCAGTTGCAGCGGCAGCCACCACCAGGATGCGATCAGGGTGGCGCTGAGGACGACCATGGCGGCGGGCAGCAGACGCCGGGCCCGCCGGGCGTAGAAGCCCAGGATCGACACCGAGCCGGTGTTGGCGAACTCGCGCAGCAGCACGGTGGTGACCACGAAACCGGAGATGACGTAGAAGACGTCGACGCCGACGTAGCCGCCGCCGAACAGCGGCACCTTGGCGTGGTAGGCGACGACGAGCGCGACGGCGACCGCGCGCATCCCTTCGATGTCCCGGCGGAATCCGCCGGTGGGTCCGCGGTGGTCGGTCGTCGGCCGGGCGGTGTCCACTGCGGAGTTTTCACGACCGGCCGCGGCCGGGCGGACCACGGTCGACGCTGGCGCGGCTACGGCCACTCGCGGCTCGCTCGTGGCCAGCTCGGCACTGGTCATTGCGCTGCGCACCCACTCTCCGAACCCCGACAGGTACGGACAGTTCTATCAGCGCCTTTCCGAACAAGAGCGATGTTTACCGAAAAAAGGGCACAATCGGACCAAAGCCGCCCAGGAGTCGACGGTACGGTCGGCCGGTCAGCCGTGCACGGGCTGGGCGGCGAACTGCCGTACGGTCGACATCGGTACGGCGGCCAGCAACGCCCAGTCGTGACTGATGTCGGCGGCGGTGCTGAGCAACTTCGGCAGATACTCGCCGAGCAGCTGCTCCATCGAGGTCTCGGCGGCGTACACGGTCACGTTCACCGCCGCGACCACCCGGCCGTCGCCGTCGCGTACCCCGGTGGCGACCGACCGGATCCCGGCGGCCAGGTCCTGGTCGGCGGCGGCCCAGCCCCGGGCGCGGACCTCGCGCAGCACCTGGTCGAGCTCGGCGCGCTCCGGCTGCCAGCGTGGGGAGATGCCGGAGCGACCCGGATGGGCCAGTACGGCGGTCAGCTCCTCGTCGTCGAGCGCGGCCAGCAGCACCTTGCCCATCGAGGTCGCCACAGCCGGGAACCGGGTGCCGATGGTCACCGCCAGGGTGACGATCTTCGGCACGGCGACCCGGGACACGTAGACGATGTCACTGCCGTCGAGCTGCGCCATCGACGTCGACTCGCCGGTCTGCCCGACCAGGCGCTGCATGTGCGGGCGGGCCACGTCCCAGATGCTCAACGCGTTGACGTACGCCATGCCCAGCTCCAGCACCCGGGGGGTGAGCGCGAAACCCCGGTCGGCGGCGCTGCGCACGTACCCCAGCTCCTCGAGGGTGAGCAGGATCCGCCGTACGGTCGGGCGGGCCAGCCAGGTCGCGGCGGCGATCTCGCTCAACGTCATCGTTGGCCGGCCGGGCCGGAAGCAGCGCAGCACGTCGAGCCCCCGGGCCAGCGCCTCGATGAAGTCGGCACCGGCTTCACGTCCGGCTTTCCGCGCCATGGCGACCCTCCGCTGCCGGTGACCCGGCGGGTGACACCCCGGCCGGGGACGGCCCGGCGGACGGGTGTCCGCCGGGGGTTGTCCAGAGAGTCGGCCGGGTCCACCCGCAGGTCCTCGGCCGCACCCTGCCGCTCAACGGCGCCGGGGTGTGCGGTGCCGCGCTGGCCGACCTGGACCTGCCGGTCGACCTGCTGCGCGGCTTCGCCCTGCTGGCCCGCACCGCCGGGCTGCTCGGCCACCTCGCCGAGGAACGCCGCAACCCGCTCGGCATGGAGATCTACCGCACCGTCGACCGCAACGCCCGCTACGTCCCCCCTGCCACCGCCTGATCCCAACTCTTGGAAGGAGCGGCCATGGCCAGCATCGTCGCGGTCATCGCCTCCACACACCACCCGTTCTACTACCGGGCCACCACCGCCACCGGCGAGGACCGGCCACCCTTCGCCGACGAGTGGCAGCGCAAGATCCTCGCCTTCCGGGAGACCCTCACCAAGGCCAACCCGGACGCGCTGGTGATGGTCGGCTCCGACCACTTCTACCAGCTGTGGCTGGACAACATGCCGCAGTTCCTGGTCGGCAAGGCGCCGTTCTACGACGCCAACTGGTACAACGAGGAACGCGAGTTCGGCCTGCCCCGGATGCTGCTCAAAGGCCAGGAGGACCTGTCCGGGCACCTGCTGCGGGCCGGCCTGGACGCCGGCTTCGACCTGGCGTTCAGCAACGAACTGCGGATCGACCACAGCATCACCTGCCCGATCATCACCCTGCGGCCCGAGGCCGACCTGCCGATCGTGCCGATCTACACCAACATCTTCGCCCCGCCGCTGCCGCAGCCGAAACGCTTCGTGCAGCTCGGCGAGGCGATCCGGGACATCGTCGAATCCTGGCCGAGCCACCTGCGGGTGGCGGTCATCGGCACCGGCCACCTGTCGCTGGAGCTCGGCGGGCCGCGCCAGTTCGGCCCGCACGGCCCGGACCCGGATTTAGACCAGCGGGCGGTGGAGTGGATCGCCAACGGCGACCTGGACGGCTGCCTCGCCGAAGTGACGCTCGACAGCCTGCACTCCCCCGGCAACGCCACCCACGGCTTCATGGACTTCATGCTGATGATAGGCGTCGCCGGTGCCGGGGCGAAGGCACACCACGTCGACACCCTCGATCTGTTCCACACCATGGAGGCCTACTTCACCTGGTACCCGAACGGAGCGCCGGCATGAGCAAGTAACTTGTGGACAAGTTCCTCTACACCGTCGACCGGGACCCGGAGCTCGTCGAGCGCTACCGGTCCGAGCCAGCCGAATTCGTCACCTGGTGGGAGGCGGAGCGGGCGAACTCCGTACTGAACTGTCACACCGGTGAGGCCAGCACCTGGCTGCGCTTCACCGACGACGAACGCGACGCCCTCGCAGCCCACGACCACGTCCGGCTGTTCGAGCTGGGCGCGCACCCGTTCCTGACGTTGACCCTGTTCATCGCCATGTTCGAACGCGACCACGACGAGCCGTTGGCCTACCAGAAGCAGTACGGGCTGCGGCTGGCCCACTTCGCGTTGCCGTACCCGGACATCGCCACCTGATGAGCATGTCGGAATCGATGCCCACGACCGGCATGATGTCGGCGGCCGTGCTCACCGGGTACGGCGAACCACCGGTCGTGCAGCGCCGGCCCCGGCCGAGACCCGCCGCCGGGCAGGTCCTGGTCCGGGTCGACGCCGCGCCGATCACCCCGCTGGACCTGCTCTGCGCCTCCGGCAGCTCCTACCTGGGCGCGCCGGCCCTGCCGTACGTACCCGGGGTGCAGGGCGTCGGCACCCTCGCCGACGGCTCCGGCGTGTGGTTCCCGACCCGCGCCGGGATGGCACCGGGCGACGGCGGCCTCGCCGGGTACGCCGCCGTGGCCGTCGCCGACCTGGTGCCGCTGCCCGACGGAGTGGACCACCGGCTGATCGCCGCGCTCGGCTACTCGGCGATCGCCGCCTGGTCGGCGTTGACCATGCGGGGTGGGCTGCGCCCCGGCGAGGACGTGCTGGTCCTCGGGGCCAGCGGCACCGTCGGGCAGGCCGGGGTGCAGCTCGCCCGGCTGGTCGGCGCCCGGCGGGTGATCGCCGCCGCCCGGTCGGCCGCGGCCGCCGAGCGGCTGCGCGACCTGGGTGCCGACGCGGTGGTGCCGCTGCGCGCCGACGACGACGTACCCGGTCTGGCCGACCGGCTGCGTGATGCCGCCGGCGGACCGGTCGACCTGGTCCTCGACCCGCTGTTCGGGGTGCCGGCGGCGGCCTCGCTACGGGTGCTGCGCCCCGGTGGCCGGCTGGTCAACCTGGGTGGTTCGGCCGGGGCGACCGCCCCGTTCGAATCGGCCACGCTACGCGGCGGCGCGCTGCGCGTACTCGGCTACAGCAACAACGAGCTGACGGCGCAGCAGCGGGCGGCGGCGCTGGCCGCGATCGCCGGGCACGCCCACGCCGGCCGGTTGACCGTCGACCACCAGGTACGGCCGCTCGACGAGGTGGCCGCCGCCTGGCAGGCCCAGGCCGACGGGTCGGCCGGCGCCCGGATCGTCATCACCCCGTAGGTACCACCTGTGCCACATCAGACCCTGGTCTGCTCGACCGGGCTGGTGAAGAAGGTGGCCAGGTGGGTCAGGGCGGTCCGCGGCGCGTCGGGCATGATGTCGAGCACGGCGGCCGAGCCGCGCCCGGCCAGCGCGTCGGTCACCTCGGCGGCGGACGGGCCGGCCGCCGGCGCCGAGGTGACGGTGAGCGTCACCGCGTCCCGGGCTTCCAGCTCGAAGATGCCGCCGCCGTCGCCGCCGAGCTCGAGGCGGTGGCTGACCTGGTCACCGAACTGTCGCGCGACCGCCGCCGCGATGAGCAGCCCGTACGCCGTCGCGTAGCCGGTCGCCCCGTTCTTGGTCGGGCGGTCGACGCCGAGGGCCAGGAAGATGTCCCGTTCGTGCAGCCACGAGTCCCACAGGACGTGCAGCACCAGCACCGTCCAGTCCATCGGCCCGAACGGCAGAACGACGTCGAACCGCTCGCCGCGGGCCAGCCGGCCCCGCGCCACGGCGAGGACCTCGTCGGTCGTCGCGGCGAGCCGGTCGACGGTGGCGGCGGGCGGCTCACCGGCAGACGCCGTGAGCCACCGGTTCGGGGTGACCCGAGGGTCGAACCCGGCCGTCATGTCGAGGGTGCGGTCGCCGGGGTCGGCGGCGATCGCGCGGGTGACGTCGCACATGTGCCGTACCGTGTCGTGCACGGACCAGCCGGGGCAGCGGGTCGGCGAGGACCACTCCGGCGACCCGAAGCCGCGCAGGTCGTCGAGGAGCTGCCGCCGCTGGTCGGCGACGGCGTCGAGCAGACGGGCCGGCTGGAGTTCACATTCGCCGGGAGTCTGCAGCAGCATGGTGGAGGTCGGGTTGGTCGCTGTCATCGCCCATCCTCGAATCGGTTACGGAAAAGCGTATTCCGGTCAGTCCATCAAGGAACAATCGTCGAGGTGGATGCCTAGTCGCTGGACGGCACGACAGCCATCATCGCGTCGACCTGACACAGCAGCGCGTCGTAGCCGGCCGGGCTGGGCTGCTCATCGCTGACCAGGGCGACGGTCAGCAGCGTCTGCACGGTGACGTTCTCGGCGGTGGCCGGCAGCGTGTCGTGCCCGCCGAGCGCGGCAAGCAGCAGATTCTCCGCAACCGTCGGGTCGACCAGGGTGCGCTCGGGGTCGAACCGCTCCCGGACACTGGCCACGAACCGGATCACCGCCCCGTGGTCGTCGTCACGGCGGAACCGCCGGTCGACGCAGAGCACGAACAGCCCGCTGAGCAGGTCAAGATAGTGCTGGCGGTCGGCGTCGGTGAACCGCTGGACCCGCCGGTCGTGGGCACCCACCTGCCCGGCCATCAGGAAGGTCAGCGCCGCTACCGGTTCGCTGGCCGTCACCGCCCCACCTCCCGCTTCACGTTGTTCCACAGTTCTTGGCGGAACAACTGCCAGCGGGTCCGGAACCGCAGGTGCCGCCGGTGCGCGGCGACCACCGTCGCCGCCATCCGGGTGCCGACGGCGACGGCGTCACCGTTCGGGCCGGCCATCGGCCGCACCGCCGCCAGCCGGGCGGTCCGCGCGGCCGGCGGATCGGCACCGGTGTCGAGGGCGTCAAGGTAGCGGTCGAGCGCCCCGCTACCGAGGTCGAGGCTGATCTCGACGTCACGCAGCCGCCCCAGTGCGGCGGTCAGCCGGTCGGCGGTCGCCTGCGCGGGCGGGTGGTCGCTGCGGCGCAGCCGGTCGGCGGCGTACCCGAGTCGGTGCCGCAGCTGCGGCAGCTGGGCGGCAGCGTGCGCGGCGTGGTGGCGCGCGGTCCGCAGGCCGTACAGAATGGACGCGACCGCGACCGGCCGGCCACCCGGCAGCTGCGGGCGGCCGTCCGCGACGGCGTCGAGGACGTCGCCGTACGCCTCCCACGCCTCGTGCAACGCGGCCTGGTAGCGGTCGGTGGCCAGGCACGCGTCCGGGTGCCGGCCGCCGTCGAGCTGCTCCTCGGCGTGCGTGACTGCCGTCTCCATCGCCAGGGCGACGGCCCGCAGCACGTCGATCGTGTCAGCGGCCGCCTGCAACGCCTGTCCGTCAGCGTTCTCGTTCTGCTCAGCTGGCGCGTCGGTGTCGCTCATGCCGACCGCCGCCACCAGGTGAACCGCGCCTGGCCGGCGTGGGTGGTCCGGGTCGGGACGAGCGGGCGCGGGTCGAGCAGGGTCGCGCCGGGCCGGCGGAACGGCAGCCGGTGGTAGCGGGCCAGGGCCGCTTCGGCGGCGGCCAGGTCGGCGCAGGGGCCGGGCCGTCCGCAGCCCAGACAACACCCGTTGTACGCCGAGGTGGTGTGCACGTCGACGGCCTGCTGCGCGGCCATCACCACCTTCCGGGCGTACGCCGTGTAGACGGTGCCGCTGGCGGTGGTCGCCACCTGTGGGTCGAGCTGCTGTTCGGGCTGGGCGGGGATGGATAGGGGGTCGGATGTCACCGTTCGGTGCCTCCCGTTCAGGGCGTGGAGAGGGCGCACCTGGTCAGCCGGCTGGCGGGCCGGCTGACCAGGCTCCTTGCGGGAAAACCAGCTCCGGGTTTGCAGACCAGGGAGCCGGGCTGAACTTTGTCATACTAGTCTGTACAAGTCAACTCCCTACTAGTCTCTACTTGTCTGACCAGGGCTCGGCGTGATCAAATGGCGGCGCAGACCAGGGAGCCCAGATGCCCGCCAAACCAAAGTGGGCGCTGATCGCCGATCACGTCCGTGAGCAGATCGCGTCCGGCCAGCTCAGTCCCGGCGACAAGCTGCCCTCGACCGCCGAGATGCGTGCCGAGTACGGCGTCTCTGCCGGAGTCGTTCGCCACGCCATCCTCGTCTTGCAGATGGAACGCCTGGTCCAGGGCGTACATGGGCTTGGGGTGTTCGTCGCCGACCGCGACGAGGCCGCCGGCTCGTAGGTGGCGCTGGCGCACCAGGCTGCTGCCATGAGGAGGGGCCGCCTCCGGGAGGGTCGATGACGGTTGCACCTCAGTGGGAGCAGGTAGCGGACGACATCCGCGCGCAGATCGAGTCCGGTGAACTCCGTCCCGGCGATCGGCTGCCGCCCACCGACCAGTTGCGCGAACGTCATCGGGTCGCCGCCTCGGTCGTCCGCCAAGCGATCCTCGCCCTGCAGGCAGAGGGTGTTGTCCGAGGCGTACCCGGGGTGGGAGTGTTCGTCGTCGACCGCGTTGCCGACCACGAGGGAACCGTCATTGTTCTTAAACCGCCGGTGTGACGACAATGGCGGTTCCCTCGATGCAGTCGACGCCCGGTTCGGCGGCCGGCGATAGGCTGCGCTGATGCAAGATCCAACGCAACCGTCGACGCAGCTGCCTGCGCATCCGCAGGTGCGACGCGCGACTTTCGCCGACGCACCCGCCCTGGTGCGACTCCGAGCGGTCATGCTGCAGGACATGGGCGCGCCGGTCGGCGACGAGTCGGCAGCTTGGCGCTCGGCGGCCCTCGACTGGTTCTCCCGGTCACTCGGCGACCCGGAGATGTTCGCGGCGTTCGTGGTCGACGACCCGCAGCACGGCATCATCAGCGGTGCCGTCGGCCTCTGCGACCGGCACGCCCCCTCCCCTGGCAACCCGGGCGGGCTGCGCGGGCACCTGTTCAACGTGTGCACCGAGCCGGACCATCGGGGCCGCGGCTACGCCCGCGACTGTCTCAAGGCGCTGCTGGACTGGTTCGCCACCGACACCACGGTCAGCGTCGTCGACCTGAACGCCACGGCGGGCAGCGGAACCCTGTACCAGTCGATGGGCTTCGCCCCGGCCCGTCACCCGGCGTTGCAGCTACGCCGCGACCAGATGAGAATCCCAGCACCACCGGCCGGCTGAACCCCGGTCCTCGCGGCCAACCCTATGGGAGAGGCTCGGCTGGCGCGTCGGTCGGTCGCCGCTGCTTGGGCGTCGCGGAGCTCGATCCGGCTGCGCCCAGCTTCATGACGCTCGGCAGCAACTGCTGGTGCACCCGGTTGAGATAGCTCAGCCCAGCATCCTCGTCGGAGTTGCTGGCGAGCGATTGCTGGATGTACCGATGTCTGTGCTCAGCATCAGCCAACACCTCGGCCCACGTCCGAACATGGACCCGGAACTTCGGTGCCACCAGTGCGCAGCCTCGAGGATTGCCGGGTGTGTCGAGCTTTCGCTTGACATATGAATCGTAGTCGTTGCCGATCAACCAAAAATCCCACGATATTCCTGGCTGACTGAACTGGTCATCATCGGTGATCGCTATAGCGTACGCTTCGATTTGGTCCAGCTCTTCTTTACCGAGAGTAACCGATGGACGCTTGAGTTCGACAACCAGGTACTCGCGACTCTTGGAGTAGGAGGAAGCGCTGCCCGACATCACAAGGTCCGGGATCAACAGCTGCCCGTCCTCCCGGGATTGAGGAATGACGTCATCGTAGGCAACATCCTCGCCGAGCAGATTCAGGTGCTTGACGAGGACGCGCCGGAGCGCCTCATCACTTGCCATCAGCGTCCATTCGTCGCCAAATATCCAAGCCTCGCGTTCGAGGATCTTGTGTAGTTGGCGCCGCTCAGTAGTGGCCTTCTTCGACTCGTGGTCGAACACCATGGACCGGAGACCAGAGATGAAGTCGAGACGATCCAAGACGCTGTGCGTGGTGGTGATGATACTTTCGAGCGTGGTCCGCTCAAACAGCGCGGCCATCTCCTCCGCACGCTCTTCGGGTAGCCGCAGCACTTCGAGCATGATCTTGTGTACGGCCGACGGATCGGTCTCGACCGCGACACGCAACATCCGCATGCTGAATCGTCGCTGCTCGACGTTCATTTTCGTGAGTAATGGGGTTGCGGCAGTCGCCATGATGTCGAATGCCTTCTGGATGACCTGCTCAGACGCGGTCGTCGGCTCCGATTTGTACGGGTATGACTGCTCCAGCTTCCAATCGTCGACGACCTGCATCTGACGCTCACGGGACCGCTGCTCTATCTGTTCGGCGATCGCCTGTCGGCCAGCCTCGAACACCCGCGCGCCCACGTCTTCGCCACCCAGAATCGCTAGGCTCGCGCTGGTGTCCGGACCCTTGAAGCCATCCCAGCAGATATGACCAGTAAAGAGAATGTCACGTGCCCTGAGATCTGCCGGAACATCAAGAAGAGCCGCCCCGTTAGAGTCACACAGGTAGACGCGCTGAATGCCCTTCATCTTGCGCTTCCACTCAATGAACGTTACCGTGACCGGCTCAGTCAGGCCCTCGACGTCGACGAGCACATCCACTGGGGGAAGATGACTTGACGAAGGGTCGATACTAACGCCCCGGATCTCAATTTCAACTTTCGGATACTGCCGGAGATAAAGAGCAAACTCAGCAGCAAGAAGGTCGGCAAGATCTGGCCGATTCAGCTCTTTGTCTGCTGCGGGAGTTACGTTCGCGATCCGCAGCATCGTCCCAGTAGGTCCGAGACAGGACACCGGTTCGCTGATCTCGTAGTTACGGGGATCAGTGCCCGTGAGCTCGACCTGAATAGCCGCGACGGCCCCATCAGCCTGCTGGGCAACCGACTCCCAACGGGCGGACAGCCCGAGACCAAGAAGGTCATACCGCCCCTGCCCGCGCTGACCATGGACGGTGCGACCGTTGTGGGTCCGCGCATCGATGCGCCGCTTCCAGGAGTCCCCGTACTCTCCGAACCCCTTGCTGGCACGTTCCCGGTTCATTCCCTCACCGTCGTCTGTGACGATGATCGTGTGGATTGCTTCGAGCGCGTCGAACTCAAAGTCGATCTTGACGTGATCGGCACCGACGTCGAGAGCGTTCCAGATCGCCTCCGCCAAGGCCTTGACTGGAGCCCGTCTGGAGTCCGTAAGGATGCGTTCGCTCATCTCAACCGGTCTGGTTGCCATGCGCTCAGTCAAACACCCTCGATCTACTGATTCAAGGCGGCACTCGGTCAGTCACAGCCGATTCCAATCCCTCCGGCGACTCCGGCTGCAAGGTCAGGCGACGTCGGTCTCCGGCTCGGCCGCTCTCGCCTTCACCGTACGCAGGATGCTGACCAGCTTGTCGACGTCCGCCGACGGGAAGACCGAATCCGGTCCGGCCGGCGCCAGCTCGGTGAACGGCGACTCGTAGAGCCGGCTCGGCTCCATCACCCCATTCTGGGTCAGGTGCTCGATCATGATGTTGACGAAGTCGAGCTGCCCGGCGTCCAGGTTGCGGCCGGCGGTGAACTCGTCGAACGCTTCGGTGGCGGCCTGCCGGTCCAGCCCGACGAGGGAGCGCAGGAACAGTCCGAGGCCGTTGGCCCGCCGCCGGGCCTGGGCGATCTCCTGTTCACTGCCGCCGCAGTCGACCAGCATCCGTTCCAGCTCGGCCAGGTCGGTCGGCGACAGCTGCCGGTTACGCCGCAACTTCTGCAACGCCACATGGTCCTCGTGGGTCCGCAGGTGCACCCGTACCTTCTCCCGGAACCGCTCGAAGTCGGTGCCGACGTCGAGACCGGTCAGGCGTACCTCGGTCACGTCGTTGATCTTGTCTTCGAAGTCGGTGTAGACGATCGCCCGCTTCGACTTTTCGACCAGCTTGACCAGCGACCGGACCCGTCGCCGCAGCCCTTCCAGCATCGGCAGGGTGACATCGCGCCACCACTCCTCGGCGGCGACCTGGTCGAGCAGCTCCACCTCGGCGCGGATCGCCGGGATGTTCGTCTGCTCCAGCAGCGCGGCGGCGATCGCCTGCACATCGGCCTTGATCCGGTCGAAGCGGCCGCCGGCACCGAGTCGGGCGAGTTGCAGCCGCAGGATCATCAGGTCGAACCGTTTGGCTTCCTCGTCACCGGTCGGGCGCACTTCGCTCGGCAACCGAGCCTGCTCGTGGCTGATCTCCTCCGACGACTCCGGCGTCAGCCGCTGCCAGCTCGCCGGGTCGGCGTACCGCTCGACGGCCTGCCGGTGTGGGCGGACCAGGAAGTTCTCCAGCCGCATACCGGCGACCAGGCCGCGCAGCTCGTTCGCGACGTCCCAGCGCAGCCCGACTTCGCTGCGGGTGCCGTCGCCGTCGATGACCGTGCCGGCGGGCAGCCGCTGGTCGAGCTGGCTGATCAGCTCGACCTTCGCCTTGAAGATCCGCTCACTGAGCGACGCGGCCGTGGACCCCTCGGTACGGGTGGGTGACTGGCCGAAGTACTCGAAGTTCTCGCAGAAGTCGAAGACCAGGAAGTCCTTCTTGTGCTGGCCGGGGCCGAACAGGTCGTTGCACAGCCGGGTGCCTCGGCCGATCATCTGCCAAAACTTCGTCTTCGACCGCACCTGCTTGAAGAAGACCAGGTTGACGACCTCCGGCACGTCGATGCCGGTGTCCATCATGTCGACCGAGATGGCGATGTGCGGTGCCTTGTCCGGAGTGCCGAACGAGTCGATGAGGCTCTGTGCGTACCGGTCCTTGTGCAGCACGACCCGGGCGAACTCGCCGCGCAGCTGCGGGTAGCTGGCGTTGAACCGGTCGGCGATGAACTCGGCGTGCCGGGTGTTCTTGGCGAAGATGATGGTCTTGCCGATCCGGTCGCCGCCGGCCACCCGGTGCCCCCGGGTCATCAGCAGTTCGAGGACCTTGTCGACGGTGTCGGCGTTGAACAGCCACTGGTTGATGGCCTGCGCGTCGACCCGGTCCGGTGCCTCCTCCTCACCCCACTCCAGCTCGTCCCACTTCTCCTTCTCGTGCTCGGGAAGGTCGTCGTAGCGGATGCCGTGGCGCGGATAGCGGATCGCGACGGAGACGGCGCGCGGCGGGACCAGGTAACCCTCGCGGATCGCGTCCTGCAGGCCGTACGCGTCGGTCGGCACGCCGTTCTCCAGGTTGAACAGGCGGTACGTGTTGCGGTCGACCTCGTCCTTCGGGGTGGCGGTCAGCCCGACCAGCAGCGAGTCGAAGTAGTCGAAGATGGCGCCGTACTTCTGGTAGACCGACCGGTGCGCCTCGTCGATGATCACCAGGTCGAAGTAGCCCGGCCCGAACCGTCGGCTGCCGCCCTCGTCCAGCTCGTTGATCAGACCCATCATCGTGGGGTACGTGGCGACGTAGACGCGGCCGTCGGTGCGGTTACGGTCCTGCGACAGGTTCACCGTCACCGTGTCCGGCAGGTGCGTCTTGAAGGCGTTCGTCGCCTGCTGCACCAGCGCCAACCGGTCGGCGAGGAACAGCACCCGCTTGATCCAGTTGGCCCGCTGCAGCAGGTCGACCAGGGCGATCGTGGTGCGGGTCTTGCCGGCCCCGGTGGCCATCACCACCAGCGCCTTACGCTGGCCGTCGACCTCGAACGTGTCGGCGATCCGGCGGATCGCCCGCTGCTGGTAGTGCCGGTTGACGATCCCCCAATCGATCGACGTGTCGGCCAGCCGCTGCCGGCTCGACCGGCGCTGGATCAGCAGGTCAAGCTGATCCTTGGTGTAGAAACCCTGGACCTTGCGGTACGGGTACCTGACGTCGTCCCAGAGCCAGATCTCATAGCCGTTGGTGTAGAAGATCACCGGCCGCCGGCCGTACATCCGCTCCAGCGCGTCGGCGTACAGCTGGGCCTGGTTCTGGCCGTCGATGGCGTGCCGCCGGGCGCTCTTGGCCTCGACGATCGCCAGCGGCCGGTCGTCGTCTCCCCACAGGACATAGTCGACGTAGCCGATGCCGGTCTGGTTCGGCATGCCGCTGACCTGGAACTCGATGTCCCGTGCCTGATCCAGCGCCCAACCTGCCTCGTGCAGCAGCAGGTCGATGAACAGGTCCCGGGTCTGCTGCTCGTTGTAGTCGTGGGTGTCCGGCACCCTGCTGTTGCGCGCCTTGGCGGCGGCGACCTGCCGGCGGAGTTCCTTGACCTGCTCGTCGAGGTCACCGTCGAGCTCGGCGGCGGCTTCGCGCTCCTCGCGCTCTTCCTGCGCGGCGAGCTGGTCGGCGAGGGCACGCAGCTCGGCACGGGTCTTGGCCTGACGCACCTGCGGCCTCGGCAGCAGCGCTTCGTCGAAGACGAGGCTGCTCGACGGCACGGCGGCCTGGTCGCGGGTGTAGGTGCGGGCCAGCCAGTACATCAGGTGGAACAGCTCCTGGCAGACCACGAGCGCGTCCCGGTCACTGACCCGGCGGCTCTCGTGGACCGCCGTGTTGCCCTGCCGCCGGATAATCTCCATCTTGGCGTGCAGGTGCTCACCGACCAGGTTCTTCAGCGCCGGCTCCGCGATCCGCGCCGCGAGCTGACCCCGGTACGGCCGGCCCAGCGCCTCATCGGCCCGGTACAGCCACTTCACCAGGTGTTCGAGGCAGCGCCGAGCATAGAAGCAGGCGTAGCGGGGGTCTGCGAACGTGTGCTGCTCGACCCGCTGCGCCTCGTCGAACAGGTCGGGCCACTCAGCCCGCAGGAAGGCGAAGTTGCTGGCCGCCGTCACAGCTCCCCCCGAAACGCCCGGTGCTGCAACGACGCAAACAACGCATCCAACTCCCCCAACGCCCTCCGCTGCACCACCTTGGCAGTCTCAATCGAAGAGATAGCGCTCGCGAATTCCCGCTGAAGATCCAAGGGAGGAACCTCGACAGCCACAGTGGCCAGGTTGCCCTTTGAGATGTTCGGCATAGATCCAGCCGAACCAGATGCAAGATCTTGGGTGACTGGATAGGTTCCTGATCCCGGTGATGCTGTCTGCTGTGGAGGCTGGTAGGTTGACCAGCCATGCCCGCCGATCCGCCGCCGTCGTATGACGAGTTGTTGGCGTTGAACGCCGGGCTGGCCGCACGGCTGGAGCAGGCGCTGACGCGGATCGCTGAG
Source organism: Solwaraspora sp. WMMA2056 (assembly GCF_030345095.1). Lineage (NCBI taxonomy): Bacteria > Bacillati > Actinomycetota > Actinomycetes > Micromonosporales > Micromonosporaceae > Solwaraspora > Solwaraspora sp. WMMA2056. The sequence continues at coordinate 2,897,183 of NZ_CP128360.1, read as the reverse complement.
CTTGAGGCCCGGTTGAAGCAGTCGTCGAGCAACTCGTCGAAACCGCCGTCGAGCGACGGGCTGGCCAAACCGGCGCCGAAGTCGCTGCGGGGCCGTTCGGGTCGCCGGCCGGGCCGCCCCACCGGGGGCGAGGGCACCACCCTGTCCCAGGTGGCCGATCCGGACGTGATCGTCCGGCACGTGCCGGACATCTGTGGCGGCTGCGGTGACGGCCTGACCGACCCCGCCGAGGTGACGGTCACCCGCCGGCAGGTGTTCGACATCCCCCAGCCCCGGGTCGTGGTGACCGAGCACCAGATCGTCACCGTCGCCTGCCCGTGCGGGCACCACACCACCGCCGCGACACCCGCCGGGGCCACCGCGCCCGCCGCCTACGGACCACGGATCGCCGCGATCGGCGTCTACCTGCTCCACGGACAGTTCCTGTCCATCGGCCGCACCGCCGACGCGATCCGTGACCTGTTCGGCCTGCCCGTCGCGCCAGCCACCATCACCGCCTGGGTCACCCGCACCGCCCTCGGCGTCATCGACACGGTGCTCCCCGTCATCCGCGACCGCATCAAGAACGCGCCGGTCGCGCACTTCGACGAGACCGGCATACGCGTCGACGGCCGCCTCGCCTGGCTGCACTCCGCCTCCACACCCACCGACGTGTTCCTCACCGTGCACCGCCGGCGCGGCACCGCCGCAATGGACGACGCCGGCGTGCTACCCGGATACACCGGCACCGCCGTGCACGACGCGTGGGCCCCGTACGACACCTACACCACCGCCCGGCACGCCCTGTGCAACGCCCACGTGCTGCGGGAACTGGTCTACGTGGTCGACACCGCCACCGGGCAGGTCGCCGACCTCGCCGGCCAGGCCATCGACGCCCTGCGGCACCTGAACCGCCTGACGGTCACGGCCCGCGCCGACGGCTGCGAACCCGACCCGGCCGACCTCGCCGAACAGACCCACCTGCTGCGCTCGGCCGTCGTGCTCGGCGCCGCAGCCACCGCCACCCGCACCGACAAGCTGCACCGCAAGTACCACGCCCTGTTCGTGCGACTACGGGACCGACGCGCCGACTACCTGCGGTTCCTCACCGACCCGGCCGTGCCGTTCGACAACAACCCGGCCGAGCGGACCATCCGCATGCCGAAACTCCGGATCAAGGTCTCCGGCAGCATGCGCACCATGACCGGAGCCGAACACTTCGCCGCGATCCGCAGCTACGCCGCCACCGCCACCCGACACGGCATCAACATGCTCGACGCACTCACCCGAGCCGCCGCCGGCAGCCCCTGGATCCCCACAACCGCCTAACCCACCTCGCGCGCTTGCGGTATTCCAAGGTCCCACGCACCTATCCAGTCACGATCTTGGACGGTCCGCCTCTTCGGTGGATAACTGAGCAATGCATGAAGATACTCCGCTACGACAGGGGCTTCCTCCTTCAGCTCAAGCCGAAACATCAAGTCAGGCATCAGCCGCCGCACCGGGGTAGACCGCACAAGAACACAGGCAGCAACCAGATCTCTCGTATTCTTACGCGAAAATAGGATGTCACCAGCACGCACCTCGTCTTCAGCGCGTGGCGCGACGGTTACCGGAAGCGCCTTGTTCTCGGCAGGTCGGAACTCACCGCTTGTCACAGCCCCCAGTTTGAGCACAGCCCACTCACCCTCAGAAGCCGGCCGATCGAGACAGATCGGGCTACGCCCACTATGAATCCTTTCGACCAAGGCACCAAGCGCCACCCTCTTCCATGATCGGTCATTCAAGATCGGATCGCCGAACATGTGAACAAAGGCGGCAGTGCGCGCCGCACCCAACAGACCGAGAGCAGCGCGACGCTTAGCGCGCAGGGTATCGACGCGGTCCAGCACGTCCGCGATCCGCCACTGCTCAGCCAAACCAGGAACCGGCACCTCCATCTCGCCAATGTCCTGTCGATTCACCTGCTTAAATGTCGCGCCCTTACCCTTAGCTGAAAGCTCAGGGGCACACCACGTTAGCCAGTGCCAGAGATAGCGGGAGTCAACTTCTTCCGCAGGAGTCAGACCAGCGACTCCACGACCCAACGCATAGATTCGATCACTCCAAACCTTCGCGCCGATTGACGCCCGCACGCCGAGGATGATCTGCCCTCGCTGAGAAAGCTTGGCGGCATGCTTCGTGAACTTCTTGACTACTGGGCGGTCACCTTCGAAGTCGCCGGGACCTGCCACCAGCGGCCAACCCAACCCATCGAGGTTGTAACCCTCACCCGGTGGCGCCTGTCCCATCACGATCGAACAGACTTCGTCCAGCCTTTTCGTAGCCCACGTCACAGCAGCCCCTTGAGGTCGGCGAGGCCCTGCCGGATCTCGGATTCGAGGCGTTCGAGTTCGGCGATGATCTCGGCTGGTGGCCGGTGCTCGACCTCCTCGTGCACGATCTCCTTGTAGCGGTTGAGGCTCAGGTCGTAGTCCTGGGCGACGATGTCGTCCTTCGGCACGCAGAAGGACTGCTCGGTGCGCGCCCGCTCCCGCTCTGCACCGTCGCGCTGCTTCCAGCGGGCCAGCACGTCCGGCAGGTTGTTCTTGGCGTGCTCCTCAGCGGTCAGCGCCTCGGCCGGCACCGGGCCGAGCTTCGCCTCCGGCAGCAGCGGGCCACGCTTGTCGTCGAGGCTCCAACCGTCGGCCTTCACCTCGTAGAACCAGACGTTGCCCGTACCGCCGCTGTTGGTCTTGGTGAAGAACAGGATCGCGGTCGACACCCCGGCGTACGGCTTGAAGACCCCGCCGGGAAGCTTGACCACCGCGTCGAGCTTCTGGTCCTCGACCAGCATGCGGCGCAGCTCCTTGTGTGCCTTGCTGGAGCCGAAGAGCACCCCGTCGGGCACGACTACCGCCGCCTGGCCGCCGTTGCGCAGCAGCCGCAGGAACAGCGCCAGGAACAGCAGCTCGGTCTTCTTCGTCTTGACGGTCTGCTGCAGGATCCGCGAGGTGCGCTCGTAGTCGAGGCTGCCGGCGAACGGCGGGTTGGCCAGGATCACCGAGTACGCGTCGGTCTCGTCGCTGACGTCGTCACCGAGCGAGTCCCGGTAGTCGATGGCCGGGTTCTCCACCCCGTGCAGCAGCATGTTCATGCTGCCGACCCGCAGCATGGTGTTGTCGAAGTCGAAGCCGTGGAACATGTCCTGGTGGAAGTGGCCACGTAGCACCGGGTCGTGCAGCGCGGCCGGATGCCGCCGGCGGATGTACTCGACCGCGCCGACCAGGAAGCCGGCGGTGCCGCAGGCCGGGTCGCAGATGCGATCCTTCGGGCCGGGCTCGACCATCTCGACCATCAGGTTGATGATGTGCCGGGGCGTCCGGAACTGGCCGTTGTGCCCAGCCGTCGCGATCTTGCTGAGCATGTATTCGTACAGGTCACCCTTGGTGTCCCGGTCATCCATCGGGATGTCGTCGATCATGTCGACGACCCGCCCGAGCAGCGCCGGGTTCGGGATGGTGAAGCGGGCGTCCTTCATGTGCCGCGAGTACGCCGACCCGTCGCCACCCAGGGTGCGCAGGAACGGGAAGACGTGCTCGCCGACGATCTCGTACATCTTTCGCGGGTCGCCAAGGCCCGTGAAGTACGACCAGCGCAGCTCGCTGTACGGGCGACCGAGCGGGTCGTCGCCGTCGGGGTAGATGTGCCGAACCCCGTCGGGGCCGAGACGCTGCGCCCGGTTGTCGGCGAGCTTCTGCAACTCGTCGAGACGGCGGATGAACAGCAGATACGTGATCTGCTCGATCACTTCGAGGGGGTTGGAGATACCGCCCGACCAGAAGGCGTCCCAGATGCGGTCGATCTTGCTCTTCAGTTCACCAGTGATCACGGAGTCATGTCCCAAGGGGCTGAGTGGTGGTGGACACGGAACCGTTTAGATTCAGCCACGTCCCGACTTGCCACAAGGGATTGTGGGCCAGGTTACTTGCGACCGTCGCAGCACGACACAAACGATCGTGCCGACCTTCGTGACCAGGCGGAGGAATCAACGCTGGTCAACGCATGATCAACCTAGAGGTTCGACAGGTATGCCTTCAGGCTCTTGACTGCCTGGTGAGTCAGGACAGCAGCTTCCTCGACGTTGGCGCGGGACAGCTCCGACCAGGTGTAGATCTCCTGCGTACGGTCCTGCCGCCCGCCGGCGAGCAGTTGTGCCACGCCGAGCTGGCTCGCCCGCATGGCATTGGCGACGTTTGCCAGCTTCGCCTGCTGCGTCTCGATCTCGTCGAGCAGCCGACGCAGCTGTTGCAGGTAGGAGCCGGTGCTCCCGCCGCCCCCACCGCTGCCGCCCCGGCTCGCCGGGCCGCCGATGGTGACCATCCGGTCGCCGCCGCCCCGGCTGCGGTGGCCGGGATAGCGGCGGCGGATGCTGCTCAGTGGTCTCGCTCCACCGCCACTACCGGAGCCGGAGCCCGGCCCGGAGCCGCCCGGGGTCGTGCCGTCGCCCGCCCGCGCCTCACGTCGCCGGTCCAACACCGTGTTGACGAATCCCTTGCCCGCGACGCTGACCGCGTGTCCGAGGATCGCGCCGACGATCGCGACGGACGACGGAAGTCCCCACTTCGTGGTCGCGAGTGCAGCCAGGGCGCCGAGGCCGGCCCCCAACTGTTGGACGAGGTTGCCGGTGCCTTCCTTCGTGGTTTCGTGCCGCCACTGCTGGACGAACGACTGAGCCGGTCGTTCACCAGCCCGATACTGACGCCGCCGCCAGCTCACTCGTCGACCACCGGATCGAGAAAGGCGCAGGTCGCCGAGATCAGTACCGGCAGGTTCTCGGCGACTTCCTGAGCTATCGACTCGGGCGTCAGCCCCAAGGGCTCCTCCCCCGGCTCCAACTCGTCCTCGTCGGCGGCCGCGTAGTAGGCGCACGCCTCCCACAGGTTCTTGCTGTGGAACGAGAACGACCAGAGCCCGTACACCGAATTTGGTAGGGCGACGAGGGGTTGGTCGGCGATGCCGATGCGGTGCTGGTGAGGGGCGTCCGGTGTGGAGCCGAGGCCCTGGGCCAGCGGCAGCAGCTTGTGCCGGCTGAACACCGGGCGCAGATCGCCGTCCGGGTCGAACTCCACCAGCAGACCCCGGGCGATCAGATCGTCGACGTACCGGGCGGCCTGTGGCTCCGGCTTCGGTGCGGTCTCCAGCATCCGCACCAGCGACTCCCGGTTGACCGACAGCTTGGCGTGCCGGTCCGGGTAGAGGAACGCCGCCGCCCACACCGCCGCCTCGGTCTCGGTCAACTCGACCAGGTCGTCGCCGAGGTGCACCTCGTAGCACTCCGGCGTCGGGTCCGGCGGTCGGACGTACCGGTAGCGCGGACCCATGCTCAACCCGGCGGGCACGATCACAGTCGACATACCGCCCAGTCTCCCAGCCTCAGCCAAGCCGACGCCGGCGGCCAGAGCCTGGCCCAGCCCGCCGACACCGGCAGGTCGGGCGACTCGTCAGGCCGCCATCTTCGCCACGTCGTACGCCTCGACGAAGTCCCGTGCCGCTGGCACCTGGTCGGCCACCTGCCCGAGGTCGGCCCGCAACCCAGCGAGCCGCTTACGGCCACGCCCGGACTTCAGGTCGGCGATCTCCGGCAGCGCGTCCAGCGCGACGGTGCCTGCTGCGGTGGAGTCGCCCTGCTGGTGCAGCGCGATCGCCAGGCTGACCTTGCCGAGGATCTGATTCCGCCGATAGACAGGGTCGTGGTGTGCCACCCGAGCCTGCAGACAGGAAATCGCCCGGTCGGGGCGGCCGAGCGCCAGGTGCGACAGCCCTTCCGCTCCGTTGACCTCGCGCTCGCCGACATGCCAGGTGTAGGGCGGGTCGTCATCGCTGGGGCCACGATCGAGCGCGGTCTTGGCTCTAGCGAGTGCGCGGTTGAACTCGACGGCGTCGCCCATCAACGCCGACGCGTGCGTGGTCCGCAGGTGCAGCAGGCTGGTAAGCCGAGGAGTGGCCCAGGGTGCCGAAATGCGGAGGGCTGCCTCGGCAATCTGCACCGACTCGACCGGCCGGGCGTCCCTGACCAGCATCGCCATGATCGCCAGCACTTGGACCTCAAGGTGCGGATCGTCGCGCAGTCGGGCGCGGACGATCGCCTCCTGCAGGTAGCGGCGCGACTCGGCGCGCCGCTCCGCGTCCAGCGCGAGCCAGCCGATCCAGGCTTCCAGGTCACCGAGGTTGCTCTGCAGCGCGTCGCCGACCTGCCGGGGATAGGTGGCCTCGCGCTCCCAGCGGGTCAGCCGCCGGTGCATGGCGATGGCCACGTCGCAGAGGCTGCCGCCGCCGGCCGCCGCGTCGGCCCGCTCAAGGCTCGCGATGGTGGCCGACACCTGCTGCAGGTGCTCCATGCTCAGGTGCTGCGGCACATCGGGCGCGGTGACCCAGTCCCGCAGCGGGCTGGCGATGCCCAGGCCCGCCAGAGCAGCATTGATCGTGAACGCACGCCGGTCCGTAAGATCACCTCCATTGTCGTCCCCCGATGTAACGGTACCGCCCCGATCGTCGATGTCCAGAGATCGATTTTCTGGCTCCCCGGCGAGCAGGGCATCGAGTTGATCGACCGAGGTCCCGAGCGCTTCCGCGAGTCGTGCTCGGGTGTACGGTTGCGGCTCGGCCTTACCCCGCTCCCACCGGGCAACGGTGGTGCGATCGACCTGCAGGCGCTCGGCCAGCCCTTCCTGGCTGAAGCCGGCCGCCCTGCGCCTCCTGATGAAACTGTCCCGCCGTCCGGTCAACTGGACGCCCTCCCGTCGCGGCCCGTGTCCACGGTGCACACAAGTAACGCAGATCGGAGAGATCAATTCAACGGCCTGTGGACAACTCGCACTCGCCACCTTTCGTGGAATTTCCACGACCCTCGGCCGTCGAATAGCATCCAGCGTTTCGGGAACTCCGTACCAGATGGCAAGCTGTCTGGGGCACCATGCCACGCATGGACGACACCAGCATCGACGGACTCGCGCCGGTCACGGTGGTACGCGACGGCGAGATACGCGCAGCGGGACGGCGGCTCGACGACGTCATCGTCTACGACTGGGGCTTCCGGCTCAACGGACGGCACCACGAGCAGCGCAGCTACGTACTGCTCGATGACGGGTTCCAGATCAACCAGCCGGTGATCTTTCCACCGGCGCAGCAAGGGTGGTGGTACTGCGACCTGGTCCGGGTGTCAGGCACCGACACCGAGATCGTCGTCGACGACCTATGGATCGATGTCATCGTCGGACCACCCGACCATCCTTACCGGGTGCTCGACCTCGACGAGTACGCCGCAGCGGCCAGAGATGGCGCGTTGACGCCGGCCGAGGCGGCCGACGGGCTCGTCCGCACCCAACGCTTCCTCGACCGCCGGCTGAACCGACGCCACGAAACCCTGCGCACCTGGCCCGACTTCCCGCCGGAGACCGTCACCAGGCTCGCCGCCCTGCGTTTCGACCGCAGCTGGACCCGGCTCACCTCGCCACGTCATGCTCCTCGACGAAGTCCCGCGCCCTGAGGCGACGTGCAGCGCGGCGTCGTAAGCTCTGAGTGTGACGCTCTGGACCGCAGCAGATGCCGCCCGCAATGCCGCCGCCGAGCTGGCAGGCGGCGGCGGTCCTCAGCACGCCTTCCGCTGTCTCCTTCAGCTCCTTGACGACTACCAGCGAGCACTGTCCACGGATGGTGTTGCCTCTGGAGCGACGCTGTTCGCAACGGTGCCACCCGAAACTGGCGACGTTCGGGTAGACGCCGCTCTCGCTGGATTGGCCGAACATCTCGCCCGCCGGGATGGCTGGCGGCCACCGGCCTGGGCCTTCGACCAGAAGCGGTACGCAAAGCCCTGGTGGTTCGTATCGGGACTCAAGTCCTGGCATGCCACCGCAATCGTCGAGTCACCACTGGCATTCCGCAAGCGCGGTGTGTTCATCACAGAATCGGCGTTAGTGCGAGTATGAGCCTTCTCGATCGCAGCCAGATTATTCATCTGTTCAACGAGCTCTCCGCAGAGCTGCGCAACCAGGGCATTCGCGCTGAAGTCTTCCTGGTCGGTGGTGCGGCGATGGCTCTCGCCTACGACGCTCGCCGGGCGACCCGGGACATCGATGCCATCTTCGCCCCGAAAACCGGAGTGCACCTGGCGGCCGCTGCCGTGGCAGCCAGAAACGATCTTCCCGACGACTGGCTCAACGATGCCGTCAAAGGGTTCCTCCCTGGATCGGATCCACAAGCACGCCAGGTGTTCGAGAACGACTCTCTTCGCGTCGACGTCGCCTCACCTGAGTATCTCCTCGCCATGAAACTCCTGGCGGCAAGAGAACAGGACATTGATGACATAGCCATCTTGTATCGGCTTTGCGGATTCACCACAGCGGCGCAAGGACTTGACCTGGTCGAGTCCGTGTATCCAGGACGACCGATCGCCCCCAAGGTTCAATTCATGCTTGAGGAGCTGTTCCCGGATCCAGCCGAGCAGTAGCGACGAGCGCTTCCGGCGCGCAGCTACGCCAAGCCGGACTGGCTCACACGCCGACGCTCGCCGGCACACGGCACCCGGGATCCGCCACGTTCCGGCCGGTCGGACCAGGTGGGGTGTCGACCGGCTCGGCTAGGGTCTGGCCGTGCTGATCACGGACGGGCCCAACGGCGAGAAACACCTGCTCGATGTGCTGATCGCAGCCGCCGACACCGCCCCCGATCAGACGGTCACGCACGTTCGCGGAGACGGGACCGAACGCGTCGTCACGCACCGGCAGCTGCGCGACGAGGCGCTGAAGGTCGCCGGTGGGCTGCACGATGCCGGGATTGCGGCCGGCACGCCGGTGATCCTGCTGGCCGATGCCGGCGACGACTTCCAGCCGATGTTCTGGGGCGCGCTGGCGGCCGGGCTGGTGCCCGTACCGCTGCCGGCGGAACCGACCCGGGTGGCCGGCGTGCGTGACCTGCTCGGCGGCGTACCGGTGATCGTCGACGATGCCTGCGCCCCGGTCGCGCAAGCGGCCGACGCACCGGCGCTGCACCTCGCCACGCTGCGGGCCGACGGGCGGACGCCACGTCGGCTGCCGGCACCCGACCCCGACAGTCCCGCCTTCCTGCAGTTCTCCTCCGGCAGCACCGGCACCCCACGCGGCGTCGAACTGCGGCACCGCAACGTGCTGGCCAACCTGCGGCAGATCGGCCAGGCCGCCGCGCTGACCGCCGACGACGTCTCGGTCAGCTGGATGCCGTACTTCCACGACATGGGGTTGATCGGCACCCACCTGGCGCCCCTGGCCGCCGGGCTGCGGCAGGTGCGGATCGGCCCGCTGACGTTCGCGAAACGGCCGCTGCTGTGGTTCAGCGTCGCGCACCGGCACCGCGCCACGCTGCTGTCGGCCGCCAACTTCGCCCTCGCCCTGGCCGTCCGGCGGGTGCCGGCCGAGGCCCTGGCCGGGCTGGACCTGAGCGCCGTACGGCTGATGATGGTCGGCGCGGAGCCGATCTCGCCGGTGGTGTGGCGGGCGTTCGTCGAACGGACCCGGCCCGCCGGGCTCGACCCGGCCGCACTGCAACCGGTGTACGGGTTGGCCGAGGCGACCCTTGCCGTCACCGTCCCGCCGCTGGGCGAGGTCGCCGTACCGGTGCGGGTGGACCGGGCGGCGCTCGCGGTCGGCACGGTGCAGCCGGCCGGCGAGGGTGACCCGGGCGCAGTGGAGTTCATGGACGTCGGGCTGCCGGTGCCCGGCTGCGAGGTACGGATCGTCGACGACGCCGGCTGCGTCGCCGGTGACGGTCAGGTCGGCCGGATCGAGGTACGCGGCCCGAACGTGGCCGCCGGCTACCACGGTGATCCGGCGGCCACCGCCGAGGTGTTCGTGGACGGTTGGCTGCGTACCGGTGATCTGGGATTCCTACGCGACGGCCGGCTCTGCGTGACCGGCCGGAACAAGGACGTGGTGTTCGTCAACGGCCGTACCTTCCACGCCGCCGACCTGGAGGAGGTCGTCGCCGGCACGGCCGGGCTGCCATCAGGGCGGGTCGCGGTGATCGGCTGCACCGACCATGCCAGTGGTGCCGAGCGGATCGTGGTGTTCGTGCAGTGGGCCGGCACCATGGCGCCCTCAGGCGACGTCGCTGCGGTGCTCGCTGAGGTGGCGGCCCGGATCGTGACGGCGACCGGGCACGACCAGGTACGGGTGCTGCCGGTGCCGCCCGGGGCGTTCCCGCGTACCACCAGCGGCAAGCTGCGCCGTCCCCTGCTGCGCCAGCGGTACGCCGCCGGTGACTTCGCCGCGGTCGAGCAGCGCTGGGCACCTTCTCCGCTGCCACCATCACCCGCTCAAGATCCCGACGATCTTGCACTTATCGTTGGACAATCCGGACAAAAGCTCGCGATAACTGCAAGATCGTCGGGGAGGTGGGGGGCGGGGAAGAGGGGTGGGAGGCGGGACGAGGTGGAGCAGGTGGTGTTGGCGGTGTGGGCGAAGGTGCTGCGCCGGCCCGTCGACGAGATCGGGTTGCACGACCGGTTCACCACGCTGGGCGGTTCGTCGCTGCAGGCGATGGAGGTGCTGGCTGGGCTGGAGGACGCGTTCGGCCGCGAACTCGACCCGGCCGAGCTGCGGGAACGGGCGACAGTGGCGGCACTGGTCGACCATCTGCTCACCCCGGTGAAGGGTGCGAACGGCAGGACAGAGCGCCCGGCGGGCAGCGCAGCGGAGGGGGTGGTAAGCGGCGCAGCCGCCGAGGTCCCTACCCGGCCGGGAGATGAGGTGGCGGTCGTCGGATTGGCCTGCCGGTTCCCCGGTGCGGACAGCCCCGACGAGTTCTGGCGGCAACTGCTCGACGGGCACGACAGCGTGAGCGAGATCCCGGCGCAGCGCTGGCAGCACGACACCGACACCGGCACTGCCCGCTGGGGGGCGTTCTTGGACGACCCGGCCGGCTTCGACGCCGAGTTCTTCGGCATGTCCGACACCGACGCCGACGTTACCGACCCGCACGCCCGGATCTTTTTGGAGCTGGCGCACGAGGCGTTGGAACGCGCCGGTTACGCCGGGCCGCGTCGGCACGGCCGCCGGGTCGGGGTGTTCGCGGCGGTCGGCGAGAGCGGCTACGCCGAACTGCTGCGCACCCAACCGGAGGGTGCCACCCACCCGGCCGCGCTGGCCGGCAACCTACGCAACCTGATCCCGGCCCGCGTCGCGCAGGCCCTCGACCTGACCGGGCCGGCACTCGCGGTCGACACCGCCTGCTCGTCGGCGCTGGTCGCGCTGCACCTGGCGGTCCGCAGCCTGCGCGAGCGCGAATGCGACCTGGCGGTGGTCGGCGGGGTCAACCTGAACCTGACGCCGACCGGGCACCGGCTGCTGAATGCCGCCGGGGCGCTGTCGGCCACCGGCCGGTGCCGGGTCTTCGCCGCCGCCGCCGACGGGTTCGTGCCTGGTGAAGGCGGGGCCGCGCTGGTCCTGGCCCGCGCCGACGACGCCCGCGCCGCCGGGGACGAGCTGCTTGCCCTGGTACGCGGGACCGCCGTCAACAACGACGGCCGCTCGCTGAGTCTGCTGGCACCGAACCCGTTGCGCCAACGGGAAGTGATCGCCCAGGCGTACCGGGACAGCGGCGTCGACCCGACCATTGTGTCCTACGTGGAGGCACACGGGACGGGTACGGAGCTCGGCGACCCGGTCGAGGTACGGTCGTTGGCGTACGCCTTCCCGCCGCGCCCGGACGGCCGGCCCCGGCTGCTCGGCTCGGTCAAGTCGAACCTCGGTCACCTGCTCAACGCCGCCGGGATGCCGGCTCTGGTCAAGGTGATCCTGGCGCTGCGGCACCGCCAACTGCCTCCGTCGCTGCACGTCGACACCCCGTCGCCCCGGCTGGACCTGGCCGGCGCCGGATTCGAGGTGGTGACCGGCGCACGGGACTGGGTCGGCGACGGTCCGTTGACCGCCGGGGTGAACGCGTTCGGGTTCGGCGGCACCAACGCGCACGCGATCCTGCAGCAGGCCGATCCGGCACCGGCACCGGCATCGGCATCGCAGCAGGCTGCCGGGGCGGCAGTTGAGCGGGCCGGGGCGAACAGCGCCGGGCCGCCGTACCTGCTGACCTGCTCGGCGGCGACCGAGGTCGCGTTGCGGCAGTCGCTGCGGGACCTCGCCGCCCACCTCGAGGCGCATCCGGAGCTGGATCCCGGCGACGTCTGCGCCACTGTGAACACCGCCCGCGACGACCGGGCGCACCGGGTCGCCGTCGTCGCCGACAGCACCGCCGGGCTGGCCGCCGCGCTGGCCGCCGCCGCGTCCGGCCCGGTCACCGAGGTGGTACGCCGGCCGCGTACCGCCGTGGTGGCGCTCGACGGCACGGCCGACGACGCGACCGGGCCGGCGGCGGTCTGCCGGCGGCTCGCCGACTGGGGGGTGGTGCCCGACGCCGTCGTCGGCGACGACGCCGACCAGCTGCGGGGCCTGCTCGACCAGGGATACGACCTGCTGCTCGGCGTCGACCCGCACCAGCTGACCCGGGCGGTACGCGAGGCGTCACCGGAGTCGGCCGACCGGGTCGAGGTGCTGTCGGTGCCGCCGACCGACGACGACGGCCCGACCGGCCCGACCGGGCTGGTTCGGCTGGTCGGGGCGTTGTGGCAGCGCGGGGTCGCCGTGGACCGGGTCCGATTGGCCGGCGGTCGGCGGCGGGTCGCCGTGCCGACGTACCCGTTCCAGCGGCGACGGCACTGGCTGCCGGCGACCATGAAGGACGATCTGGTCCATCAGGTGCGCTGGTCGCCACTGCCGGTGCCGGCCGGGCTATCCCCCGCCTCGGTGCACCTGACCGGGCCGGGCACGGTGGCCGGCGGCCCGCTGGCGGACGGGCTGCGCGACCGGCTGGCCGCCGACGGCATCGAGCTTGTCACCGGGACCGGTGACGCCGAGCTCGTCGTGTACCTGGCCAGCGTCGACCCGTTCGACGTCGACGGCGGTGTGGCCGGGCTGGACGCGGCCGTCGACGCCACGCTGCACGGCGTGACCGGGCTGGTCGCCACGCTGCCCGAACGCGGGTTCCGGCTGCTGGTGGTCACCCACGACGCGGTCGGCACCGGGGCGGCCGGGGAACGGCCGGACCCGGTGCAGAGCCTGGTCACCGGGCTGTCGGCGGCGCTCGCCGACGAGCATCCCGACAGCGTTGTGTCCGCAGTGGACTTATCGCGGGCCGACGACGTACCGGCCCGGGTGGACGCGCTGGCCGCCGAGGTGGCGACCACGCACGCGGAGTCCGGTCTGGTGGTGTGGCGGGCCGGGCAGCGGCTGGGCCCCCGACTCGTCCCCGCCGCGCCGCTCACCGACGAGTCCGCCGCCGGCAAGCCGAGTGGCGAGGAGCCGACACCATCTGTCGACGCCGACGGCGTACAGCTGATTGTCGGCGGCACCGGTGGCGTCGGCGCCGCGCTCGCCGCGGACCTGGCCGCGCGCGGACACCGCCGGATCGTGCTCGCCGGTCGCGCCGCCGCCGCACCGGACGGGCTGGTCGACCGGCTGCGGACCCTCGGCGCGCGGGTCGACTACCGCCGGTGCGACATCACCGACGCCGCCGACGTCGACACGCTGATCGCCGGGCTGCCCGACCTCGCCGGGGTGTTCCACGCCGCCGGGGTGGTCCGGCCAGGTCCGCTGCGGTCGAGGTCCGTGGCGCAGCTGCAGGCCGTGCTGGCGCCGAAGGTACGCGGCGGCCACCTGCTCGTCCAGGCGCTGCGCCGGTACGGTCGACGCCCGGCGACCGTGGTGGCGTTCACCTCGGTCAGCGCGCTGCTGCCCGGACTCGCCGGAGGAGTCGGCGACTACGCCGCCGCCAACGCCTTCCTGGACACGTACGCCGCTGTCGAACAGGCTGCCGGCCGGCCGCTGCGTACCGTCGGGTTCTCGGCCCTGGCCGACGCGGGGATGGCCGCGCATCCGGCACTCGCGGCGCGGCTGGCCGCCCGGGGTCTGCCGCCGTTGCCGTTCGACGACGCCCTGCCGGCGCTGCGGTCGGCGCTGCGCCGACCCGCCGCCCACCTGGTCGTCGCCCGGCTGACCGACGCGAACGTGCCTCCAGCTGACGCCGTGCCGCAGCCGCAGCCGCAGGCAGTGTCGAGTGGTGACGCGGGTCGGCAGGTCCACCGTCCGGGTGAGATCAGGGACCTGCTGCGGCGGCTGCTCGCCGACGCGCTGGACTGCGACCCGGCGCGGATAGACGACGACACGCCGTTTCTCTCCCTCGGCCTGGACTCGCTTACCGCCATCGACCTGGTCAAGATCCTCGAAGGCGAGCTCGGCCGGCCGCTGCCGACCATGCTGCTGTTCGAGCACGGCACGATCGCCGCACTCGTCGACCGGCTGGCGGATCCGGCACCGCTGCCGTCTGCGGTTACGCCGTCTGCCGACGGTGACGCGGAGTCGTTCGCGTTGTCCGGGGTGCAGCGGGCGTTCCACACCTTGCACCGGTTCTACCCGCAGGTGGCCGCGTACGGCTTCGTCCGGCACGCCGTCACCGGGCCGCTCGACGCCGACCTGCTCGGCCAGGCCCTCGACCAGCTGACGCGCCGGCACCCGATGCTGCGGATGCGGTGGACCGACGGCGACGGCGACGCGGCGCCCCGCCAGCTGATCGGCCCGCCGACGCCGCTGACCGACTGGTACGCCGTCCACGACGCCGGCCAAGCTGGCGGCGACGGTGACGTCGAGGCGCTGACCGAACGGCTGTGCAACGAGCCGATCGACCTGACCTGCCGGCCGCCGCTGCGGGCCGACCTGATCCGGACCGGTCCCACCGACGCCCAACTGCTGCTGGTGCTGCACCACGCCGCCGGCGACGGCGCCAGCCTGAGTGTGCTCAGCGAGGAGCTGTGGCAGGTGTACGGCGCGTTGGCCGCCGGCCGCGTACCGCAGTTGCCGGCGGTGCCGACGACGTTCCGCGACCAGCTGGCCGCCGCCGCCCCGGCACGCGAGGAGGACCTGGCCTTCTGGCGGGAGACCCTGGCGTCGTGGCCGGCCGGGCTGCGGCTGCCGTGGCGTGACCCGGCCGCACCGCCCGCGCCGCCGTACGCGGCCCATCAGGTCAGTGTGGACCCGCCGACGGTGGCCGCGCTGACCCGGGCGGCCGCCGCCGCGCAGGTGTCGCTGTTCCACCTGCTGCTCGCCGGGTACGCCCGGTGCCTGGCCCGCGCCAGCGGGCAGCGCATCGTCACCGTGTCGGTGGCGCGGGCCGGCCGCGACGCCCGGCTGCCCGGCGTCGACCGGGTCGTCGGGCCGTTCGCCGACACCCTGCCGGTGACGGTCGACGTCGACCCGGCCGAGCCGGCGGCCGACCTCGCGCACCGGATCCTGGCCGCTTGGCTGGTGGCGCAGCGGCACGGCACGGTCGACGCGGTCGACCTGGCGCGGGCGACGCCGCGACCCGACTACCCCACTGGCGGCGGCGGGCCGGTCACCGCCAGCCCGGCCAGTTTCAGCTTCGCCCGTTTCCCGGTCACGCCCGACGCGGACTGCCCGGTACGGGTGTCGCCGGTGGCCGCCGGCACCGCGTCGGCCGGCACCCGGCTGGGCCTGCTCTGCTGGCCCGACGGTGAGCGGCTGCGGTTCGCCTGGAACCATCCGGCGGCCTTGCTGGACCGGTCGACCGTCGCCGGGCTGGCCGCCGATTTCCTGGCCGAACTGGCTGACCTGGCCGAACTGGCTGACCTGGCCAAGCTGGCTGAATCGACGTCTGCGGAGTCCGTTGAGGGCACGGCACCCTCGGTGGTGGAGCGGATCGGGCAGGTGTGCCGCCGGCACGCCGACGCGGTCGCCGTCGCCGACGGCGCGGTACGGATGACGTACCGGCAGTTGGACGCCGCCGCCGACCGGGTCGCTGCCGCGCTGCGCCGCACCGGGGTCCGCGCCGGTGACCTGGTCGGGATGCTCACCGCGCGCGGCCCGGCCGCCGTCGCCGCCGTCGTCGGGGTGCTGCGCGCCGGGGCCGGCTGGGTGCCGCTGGACGTCGCCCACCCGGCGGCCCGCCTCAGTGACCAGCTGCGGCGAAGCGGCGCTCGGGTGCTGCTGCACGACGCGGCGTCCACCGTGCTGGTCGACGCACTGGCCGATGCGCAGGCCGGGCTGGTGACGGTCGACGTCGACGCGGCCGTCGCCGATGAGACCTCTGTGGACACGGTGGTGCGGGGGGCGGTGGCCCCTGACCCCGACGGTACGGCGTACGTCATCTTCACCTCCGGGTCGACCGGCCGGCCCAAGGGTGTGCCGGTCAGCCACCGGTCGATGGGGAACTACCTGCGGTGGGCGGTCGACACGTTCGGCTACCACAGCGACGACCGGCTGGCGCAGACGTCGTCGTGGTGCTTCGACGCCTCGGTCCGGCAACTGCTGGCACCGCTGCTGGTCGGGGCGACGGTCGTCGTCCTGGATCAGCGGCTGCTGCGCGACCCCGACGAGGTGCTGCGCCGGGTCGAACACGACCGGATCACGGTCTGGAGCTCGGTGCCGACCCTGTGGAGCCAACTGCTGGCGGCGGCCCGGCGGCGTACCGCCTCGGGTGGGCGACCGGACCTGTCGGCGCTGCGCTGGATCCACGTCGGCGGCGAGGCGCTGCCGCCCGGGCAGGTACGCGGCTGGTTCGACCTGTTCGGCCCCGGGCACCGGATCACCAACCTGTACGGGCCGACCGAGGCGACCATCAACGCCGCCTGGTTCCTGATCGACCGGCGGCCCGCCGACGGCCTGCGGCGGGTGCCGATCGGCCGGCCGGCGGCCGGCGCGACCCTCGCCGTCGTCGACGCCGACGGGCGACCCTGCCCGCCGGGCGAAGCCGGCGAGCTGCAGATCTCCGGGCCCGGGTTGACCAGCGGCTACCTGGACGATCCGGAGCAGACTCAGGCGGCGTTCACTCACCGCGACGGCCGACGCTGGTACCGCAGCGGCGACCGGGTCCGCGTCGGCCCCACCGGTGACCTCGAGTTCCTCGGTCGGCTCGACGACCAGGTGAAGCTGCACGGCCACCGGATCGAGCCGGCGGAGATCGAAGCGGCGCTGGGCGAGCACCCGGCGGTCAGCGGCGCGGCCGTGCTGCACCAGGCGACGCCGTACCCCCGGCTGGTCGCGTTCGTCGAGCTGGCCGACAGCGTGACCGCGTTCGAGGCGGAAACGGCCGCCGCGCTGCGCCGGCATCTCGCGGACCGGCTGCCGCCGCAGTGGGTGCCGGCCCGGATCCGACCGGTACGGGCGCTGCCGCTGACCGCCACTGGAAAGGTGGACCGGCAGCTGCTGGCCGGGCTGCTCGACGACGAGCCGGCACCAGTTGACGGCGGAGCGCGTACCGGCACCGAACGGCAGGTGGCGCAGGTGTGGCAGGCGGTGCTCGGGGTGCCGGCCGTGCACCGCGACGACGACTTCTTCGCCCTCGGCGGTGACTCGATCGTGGCGATCGAGGTCTTCGCCCGGCTCCGGGAGCGGTTCCCGGCCGCGCCCGGCCCGGCCGTCATCTACGACCACCGGACCCTGGCCGGACTGGCCGCCGCGATCGACACCGCCGCACCGGGATCCGAGGCGGCGACGGCACCGGGATCGGAGGCAGCACCGGAGGCGGTGCCGGCAGTGGTCGACGCGTACGACCCACGGCCGTTTCCGCTGTCCCCGGCGCAGCGGGGGTTCCTGCTCGCCGAGGCCGCCGCGCCGGGCAGCAGTTCGACCTGGCTGGCCCGGCTGCGGCTGGCCGGTCGGCTGGACCGGCGACGGTTCCAACGGGCCGTCGACACCGTCGTGGCCTGGCATCCGATGCTGCGGACGGTGTTTCCCGCCGAGGCACGGCCGCCGGTGCAGCAGGAGCTGCCGGCGACGCTGCGCCTGCCGGTGCGGTTCGAGCGCGTCGCCTCGGCCGTTCAGGTCACAGAGATCGTGGCCCGGGAACGGCAGCGGCCGGTGGAGCCGTGGGCCTGGCCGTTGCTGCGGCTGCTGGTGCTGACGCTCACCCCGGACGAGCATGTCCTGGTGGTGCACGCCCATCATCTGATCGGCGACGGCTACAGCGCCGCGCTGCTCGGTCAGGAACTGCTGGCGCTGTACGACGATCCGGCCACCGGCGAGGCGGCACCGCCGCCCCGGACCACGTTCCGCGACTACGTCGACTGGCTGCACCGTCAGGTGCCGGATCCGGTGGCGCTGCGCTGGTGGCGGGAACGGTTCGCCTCGCCGTACCGGCCGCCGACGTTGCGCGGGCACACCGTCGATGGGGCGGCGCCGGCCCGCACCGACGGGTTCACCCTGGACGGTACGGTCACCGCCGGGCTGCGCCGGCTGGCCGCAGCGGCGGGCACCACCGGGTACGCGCCGGTGCTCACCGCGTACCACCGGGGGTTGGTCCGGCTGACCGGCCAGGGTGACCTGGTGGTCGGGCTGACCGTGACCGGCCGCGACCATCCGCTGCCGGACCTGCACCGGCTGTTCGGCCCGTGCGCGGTGCTGCTGCCACTGCGGCTCACCGACACTGCCCTGTCGGGTGACGGCGGGTTCGGTGCCGATCTGGCGCGGGTGGCCGCCGAGGTCGCCGCCGGCCGCCGGCACGGGCCCGACAGTGCGCGGGCCGGCATCGACGGCGGCCCGTCCGTGCTGCTCGGGGCGCAGTTCATTTTCAGCTCGTTGGACTTCACCGGGCTCGGGCCGGCAGCCGGTGCCGGGTTGACCGTCGAGTCGGACGACACCGACAGCGAGCTGGAGCCGCCGCCGGTCGGCACCGACGTCCTGCTGACCGTCCGACCGGGCGGCGACGGGCTGCGGGTCGCCGTACGGGCCACGGCTGCGGCGATGGACGCCGACCGCTTCGCCGGCTTCGTCGCCGCGATCGAAGCCGACCTGGTCGGTGCGGCGACGACGGACACCGACCGGGTCACCGCCGCAGCCGGGACCGACCTGGTCAGCGCCGCTGTCGGCACCGCGCTGGACGCGGCGATCGTCGGCTACCTTCCGGCACCGACGCAGCTGGCGGCGCTGGCCGGGATGTCAGCGGTCGAGCTGCCCCGGGAGCACATCCGGGAGCTGCTGTTCCCGACCGGGGCACCCCGGTTGTTGGAGGAGCTGGTCACCCCGTTCGGCCGGTCCGGGTTCGTCTGCCTGCCGGTGTTCGCCGACGAACTCGGGCCCGGTCTGGCGGCGGTGACCGCCGACGCGGTCCGGCTCGCCGCGCGGGCGGGTGCCCGCTGCGTGTCGATGGCCGGCATGCTGCCGTCGGTCACCGGCTACGGCTTCGACGTGGTCCGGCAGGTCGACCCGGCGGTACGGGTGACGACCGGGCACGCGGCCACCGCCACCTCGGTGGTGCTGACCACGCTCGCCGCGCTGGCGGCCGCCGGCCGTGACCTGACCGCCGGCCCGTTGGCCGTCGTCGGGCTGGGGTCGATCGGCCGGTCGGCGGTGGAGTTGCTGCTGCGCCACGGCGGGCCGCACCCGCCCCGGATCGTGCTGGCGGACCTGCCGGGCAGCCGGCAGCGGCTGGTCGACTACCCGCAGCGGCTGCGCCGGCTGGGGTTCCGTGGCGAGCTGGTCTGGGCCGACTCGACCCCGGCCGTCGCGCCGGCGGTGTACGCGGCGGCGACGATCGTGGCGGCGGTGAGTGCCTCGTCGGCGATCGTCGACGTCGACCGGCTGCGGCCGGGTACGGTGCTGGTCGACGACTCGTTCCCGTACTGTGTCGACCCGGGCGCGGCGCTGGACCGGATGCGCCGCGACGGCGACGTGCTGGTGGTCGGTGGTGGCCTGCTCGACTGCGGTACGGTGCGCCGGCTGCTGCCCGCCGGGCTACCGCCGGTCGCGGTGGCCGGGTACGCCGCCCGTGGCGCGTCGCCGGACGCGGTGGCGTCCTGCCAGGTGGAGTCGTTGTTGCAGGCGGCGCGGCCGGATCTGCCGCTGGTGCACGGTCTGGTGGAGACGGAGCTGGCGGCGGCGTACTGGTCCGCGGCGCGGGCGGCGGGCATCGCGGCGGCACCGCTGCATCTGGCGGGCACTGCGGTCGCCGACCTGGTCGCCGGGCGACTGGGGCGTCGGCGGGCGTTGGGGCAAGGAGGACGGACATGATCACGGAGGAACCATGGTGACCCCGGAACCCGGCACCCCGGAACCCGGCATCGACCGACTGCTGGACAAGGTCCGCGGCCGCCTCGACCGGGTCGACGCCCGGACCGCCTACCAGGCTCAGCAGGACGGCGAAGCGGTACTGGTCGACATCCGTCCGGCCGCTCAACGCGCGGCGCACGGCGAGATCCCCGGGGCGTACGTGATCGAACGTAACGTGCTGGAGTGGCGGCTCGACCCGCACAGCGCGGCGCGGCTCGACGTCGCCGACAGCCCTCGGCTGTGGCCGATCGTCGTCTGCCAGGAGGGATACGCGTCGTCGCTGGCCGCCGCGTCGCTTCAGGACACCGGTCTGCCGCTGGCCACCGACCTCGACGGCGGCTTCGCGGCCTGGCGGGCCGCCGGGCTGCCGGTGATCGAGCCACCCGGCACGGCTGTCGATGACGGCGATCATCCGGAGCGGGGCGACGCCCGTTGATCGCCGGGCCGGCGGCTGATCGAATGTAACCGCCGGCCCGGCGCATCCACCGGACATCAAGGAGCGGTCATGCTGCGGTCACATCGGACGAACGGCCTGCTCGGCGTACTCACCGCCGGTGCGGTGGCCGTCGCGCTCGCCGGCTGCTCGCCACAGGCGGACGACCCGCCGGTGGATCCGCCGACGGCGGACGCCTGCGACCCGCAGCGGCTGGAGACCGTCGTGCCCGGAACGTTGACCGTCGGCACCGACCAGCCGGCGTACCCGCCGTGGTTTGTCGACGACGCCCCGGAGAACGGTTCCGGCTTCGAGGGGGCGGTGGCGTACGCGGTCGCCAACCAGCTGGGCTACGAGCCGGACAAGGTTGCCTGGGTACGGGTGCCGTTCGCCACCGCGATCGCGCCCGGACCCAAGGAGTTCGACGTCGACATCAACCAGTTCTCCATCACCGAGGAGCGCCGGGCTGCGGTCGACTTCTCCAGCCCGTACTACGACGTCACCCAGGCGGTGATCGCGCTGGCGGGTACGCCGGCGGCCGCCGCGACGACCCTGGCCGAGTTGCGCGAGGTCAAGCTCGGCGCACAGGTCGGCACGACCAGCTACCGGGCGATCACCGAAGTGATCGCGCCGACGGCCGAGCCGGCGGTGTTCAACCACAACGACGACGCCAAGGCGGCGCTGCGCAACGGCACCATCGACGCGCTGGTGCTGGACCTGCCGACCGCGTTCTACGTCACCGCCGCCGAGATCGACGACGCCACGATCGTCGGGCAGCTGGCGCAGCCGTCCGGCCAGCCGGAACAGTTCGGCCTGGTGCTCGACAAGGGATCGTCGTTGACGGCGTGCGTCAGCGCCGCCGTCGACGAGCTACGCGGCAACGGCACCCTGGACAGCCTGCAGGCCGAGTGGCTGGCCGACGTGGCCGGCGCGCCGGTCCTGTCCTGACCAGTGCGCGGTTCCACGGCACCGGCCGGCAGCGCTCTGCCGTCCGCCGGCTATCAGCCCAGTGAGCTGCAGCGAGGGCGGGACGCGTACCGCCGCCGGCAGAGCGTCCGGTCGGTGCTGATCGCCGCCGCCTCCACGGCGGTGCTCGGCACCCTGCTGGTGGTGGCGGTCCGCAACTCCCCTGGCTGGCCCCGGGTCCAGCAGTCCTTCTTCGACCCGGCGGTGGCGGCCGACGCGCTGCCGGCGGTGCTGCGCGGGCTCTGGCTCAACGTACGGCTGCTGGTGTTCTGCGCCGCCGGGGCGTTGGCGCTGGGGTTGGCGGTCGCGCTGGCCCGGACCCTGCGCCCGGCGGTGTTCTTTCCGCTGCGGGCCGCCGCGACGTCCTACACGTACGTGTTCCGGGGCGCTCCGCTGATCATCGTGCTGTACCTGTTCACCTTCGGGGTGCCGGGGCTGCGGCTGGCCGGCACGCCGTCGGTGCTGGTCCTCGGCGGCTGCGCGCTGGTCGTCACCTACGGCGCCTACCTGGCGGAGGTGTTCCGGGCCGGCATCGAGTCGGTGCATCCGGCGCAGCGGGCCGCCGCCCGGTCGCTGGGGCTCAGCCACGCGCAGACGATGCGGTACGTGGTGCTGCCGCAGGCGGTCCGGCGGGTCGCGCCACCGCTGCTCAACGACCTGGTGGCGCTGCAGAAGGACGTCGGCCTGATCTCGTTGGCCGGGCCGATCGATGCGATCCGCGCCGCCCAGATCGAGACCGCGACCAGCTACAACTTCACCCCGTACGTGGTGGCCGGGGTGCTGTTCATCCTGCTGGCGATCCCGCTGGTGGCGGTCACCGACCAGGTGACCATGCGGGCCGCCCGGCGGCAGACCTGGGCCGGTACGGCGTGACACCGACGGCGGACCCGGGCGGGCGCGGTGGGCCGCCGGTGCTGGTCTGTGCCGGGGTCCGCAAGGTCTTCGGTGACCGGGTCGTGCTGCGCGATCTGTGTCTGGAGGTGGCCGAGCACGAGGTGGTGGCGCTGATCGGCGGCAGTGGCTCCGGCAAGTCGACCCTGCTGCGGTGCGTCAACCTGCTGGAGACCGTCGACGACGGCACGATCCACCTGGACGGTCGGGACATCACCGACCCACGGGTCGACCCCGATCAGGTACGCCAGCGCGTCGGGTTGGTGTTCCAGTCGTACAACCTGTTTCCGCACCTGACCGTGCTGGACAACGTCACGTTGGCGCCGCGCCGGGTGCACCGGGTCGGGCGGGCGCAGGCGCAGCGGCGGGCGATGGAGCTGCTGGACCGCGTCGGGCTGGCCGATCAGGCGAAGCAGTACCCGGACCGGCTCTCCGGCGGCCAGCAGCAGCGGGCGGCGATCGCCCGGACCTTGATCAACGCGCCCCGGCTGCTGCTGCTCGACGAGGTCACCTCGGCGCTGGATCCGGAACTGGTCGGTGAGGTGCTGGCGTTGATCCGGGAGCTGAAGACCGACGGGATGACCATGCTGATCGCCACCCACGAGATGGGGTTCGCCCGCGAGGTCGCCGACCGGGTCTGCTTCCTCGCGGACGGTGCCATCTACGAGCAGGGGCCGGCGCAGCGGGTGCTCGACAGCCCCGAGCACCCGCGCACCCGGCAGTTCCTGCGCCGGCTCACCGGCACCCAGGCGGACTGACTGTCACCGGCACTGGGACAGGCTGATTGCGAACCGGCCGGCCGGGTCGGTCCACCAGTGGGTCAGCTCGAACCCGGCAGCGGCCAGCTCGGCGGTCACGCCGGCCCGGCGGAACTTCGCCGACACCTCGGTCCGCAGCTCCTCCCCGGCGGCGAACGGCACCGTCAGCTCCAGGTCGGCGACCTCGACCGTCATGGCCCGCTCGGCCCGCAACCGCATCTCGATCCATTCGTGCCCGGCGTCCCAACGGGCAACGTGCCGGAACGCCGTCGGGTCGAAGTCGGCGCCGAGCTGGCGGTTGACCACGTGCAGCACGTTGCGGTTGAACTCGGCGGTCACCCCCTGGGCGTCGTCGTAGGCGGCGACCAGGGTCGACTCCGCCTTGACCAGGTCGGTGCCGAGCAGCAGCCATTCACCGGGCCGCAGCACCGCGCGCACCGCCGCCAGGAACTCGGCCCGTTCGGCCGGCACCAGGTTGCCGATGGTGCCGCCGAGGAAGGCGACCAGCCGGTGGTCACCGGCCGGAATCCGGTCCAGGTGCCGGGTGAAGTCACCGACGATCGCGTGGACCGTCAGCTGCGGGTAGTCGTGGTGCAGCGCGGTGGCGGCGTCGCGCAGCGCTGATTCGGAGACGTCCAGTGCCACGAACCGGTCCAGACTGCCGGCCCGGCCCAGCGCGTCGAGCAGCAGCCGGGTCTTCTCCGACGATCCGCTGCCCAGCTCCACCAGGGTGACCGCCCGGGTGGCGGCGGCGATGTCGGCGGCGTGCGCGGTCAGCGCGGCGCGTTCGGCCCGGGTCGGGTAGTACTCGGCCAGGGTGGTGATGCGGTCGAACAGTTCGCTGCCGTACTTGTCGTAGAACCACTTCGGCGGCAGCCACTTCGCCTCGGCGGTCAGCCCCAGCCGGACGTCGGCGCGCAACGCCTGCAGCTGGTCGGCCTCGGTCAGTGCGATGTCGATCCGCACAGTTCCTCCATGGTGTAGGCGGTCGGGGTCGCGACGACGAGTCGGTGGTCCGGTACGGCGGTCCACCCCGGATCGTCGTCGGTGGGTTCGGAGGCGACGACGATCCGGTCCGGGGCGGCCCGGACGGCCAGGCTGTGGCCGACGGTGCTGGCCCAGCCCTGTTCGCCGTCGGTGAGCAGCAGGTTGAGCCGGGACGCCGGGGCCACCGCGAGCACGCTGGTGACGGTGTCGGCGATCGCGGTGGCGGGCGGGACGCCGGCCCGCAGCCGGTGGCGCACCAGCGCCCACAGCAGCGCGGCGTCGGTGGGCGCGTCGAGGGTGAGCAGGTCGGTCACCGGCAGGGTGGCGGCGAGGTCGGCGACGCTGCCCGGCCAGCCGGCCACCACCCCGTTGTGGCTGAACAACCAGCGGCCCTCGGCGTGCGGGGCGCAGGCCGTCTCGACCACCGGCATCCCGGGGGTGGCCGAGCGGACGGCGGCGAGCAGCGCGCCGGTGACGGTGGCCCGGGCCAGTTCGGGCAGGCTCTGGTCGGCCCAGATCGGTACGGCCCGGCGGTACCGGACCGGACCTGCGCCGGTTGCGGACCCGGTGCCGGTGCCGGTGTACCAGCCGATGCCGAACCCGTCGGCGTTGACCGTGCCGCCGCCCCGCATCTGCCGGGGTGCCCAGGACTGGCGGTACAGGCTGTGCGCCGGATCGATCAGCAGCGTCGCCAGGCTCGTGGGTGGGCCCAGGTACAGCTGGTGGCGGCACACTAGGCGACCTCGCCGGGCAGCGGGTCGCGGGCGGTCCGGAAGCCGCTGAAGATCTGCCGCCGGATCGGATAGTCCCAGTTGCGGAAGGTGCCCCGGCAGGCGGACCGGTCGGTGCCGAACGAGCCGCCGCGCAGCACCCGGTGGTCGCGGCCGAAGAAGACCTGCGAATACTCCCGGTACGGGAAGGCGGTGAAGCCGGGGTAGCCGTCGAACCAGGTGTCGGTCCACTCCCACACGTCGCCGATCAGCTGGTGCACCCCGGCCGGTGAGGCACCGGCCGGGTAGGCGCCCACCGGGGCCGGGGACAGGTGCCGCTGGCCCAGGTTGGCGTGCTCGGGTCGCGGATCGTCGTCGCCCCACGGGTAGCGGCGGGACCGGCCGGTCGACGGGTCGTACCGGGCGGCCTTCTCCCATTCGGCCTCGGTGGGCAGCCGACGGCCGGCCCAGTTCGCGTACGCCTGCGCCTCGTACCAGCCGACGTGCACCACCGGCTCGTCGGGCACGATCGCCGACCGTCGGCCGAACCGGGTGGCGCTGCCGTCGCCGTGCCAGTGGGCCGGCCCGGCGAGCGCGGCCCGCAGCCGGTGGGCCCAGCCCTGCGGGCTCCACCATCGCTCGTCGTGGTAGCCGCCGTCGTCGATGAAACGCTGGTAGCGGGCGTTGGTCACCGGCGCGCGGTCGATGAGGAACGCCGGCACGTCGACCGGGTGCGCGGGGCGTTCGTTGTCCAGCGCCCACGGCTCGGTGGAGGTGCCCATGGTGAACGGCCCGGCGGGGATGAGCACCTCGCCGTCGACCGGCCCGGCCGACGGCGGGGTGGGCGCGGCGGTGAGCACCGGCGGCCCGGTCCGCAACTGGTGGGTGGCGAGCATCGTCTCGTCGTGCTGCTGCTCGTGCTGGACGATCATCCCGAAGGCGAAGCCCTGCTCGACCAGTGGTCGGCCGTCGAACGCCACCGTGTCGAGCAGGTCGAGGACCTTGTCCCGGACGGTACGGGTGTAGGCGCGCGCCTCGGTCGGGTCCAGCAGCGGCAGCGCGGGGCGGTCGGCGCGGGCGTGCTTGAACGCGTCGTACAGGTGGTCGATGTCGGCGCGGACCGGATCCCGGCCGCCGACGTCGCGGACCAGCCAGAGTTCCTCCTGGTTGCCGATGTGGGCCAGGTCCCAGACCAGCGGCGACATCAGCCGCGAATGCTGGCGGACCAGGTCGGCGTCGTCGACGGCGTCGGTGAGGGCGCTGCTGCGTCGTCGGGCGCGGTCGAGGTCGTCGGCGAGTACGGCGCGTAGGTCGGTCGGTCCGGTCACAGGTCCTCCTTCGGCAGCCGGCGACGCAGCGAGTGCCGGATCGTGGTGGCGGTCGTCGCCGGCAGGCCGGTGTCGGCGAGGTGGTCGCAGGCGAGGCCGACGACGGCCCGTGCGGCGGCGGCCAACGCCGGGTCGGCCAGGCCGACGCGGGCGGCGTCGGCCCACCGGTCGGCGACCGGGGCGGCGTGGCGCCACGCGGTACGCAGCGTCTCGTCGCGGGCGAACAGGCTGGCCAGTACGGCGACCGGCGCCAGCCAGTCGTCGGCCGGTTGGGCGTCGAGGTAGCGGATCTCCAGGTGGCCCTGCGGGCGTACCGGGGGGAAGAGCGTGCTCAGGTGCAGCGACAGGTCGGCGTAGGTGGGTGGGCGGGGCAGGCCGCTGCGGATCCAGTCGCCGAACCCGACGGCGCCGGACCGGGTCCAGCCGTGCCGCCCGTCGGCGATGAACAGCGGCGGGGTGTCCAGGACGCGGCGGGTCCAGGCCGCCACCGGGTCCGTCGGCGGTTGTCCCGCCGGCTCTCCCCGCAGTTGCCCCGGTGCGACGGCGGTCGGCGGGGCGGTGCGGGCAGGGTCGAGGGTGAGCCAGGTCCGCATCCGGTGCGACACCCAGCCGGTGTCCCGGTCGGCGTACCGTGCCGAGTTGGCGAAGGTCGCCAGCAGCACCGGCCCGAGTGCGTTCGCGGCCGCCCAGCGCAGCGGCAGTTGGGCGGGGGTCCCGGCGTCGAGGCACACCTGCAGGCCGGCCGTGGCGCACATCATGGTCGCTCCGGCTGCGCCGTACCGGCCGAAGGCGTCGGCCATCGCGGTGTACCGGCGGTTGTGCAGGATGCGCCGGGGCGGCCGGTGCGGGTCGCAGCCGTGGGAGCCGAGCCGCAGGCCGGCCCGGGCGAGCCGGGCGTCGAGGGCGGCGGTGTCGGCGACGGTGCGCAGGTGCAGGTCGGCGACGGAGTCGACCGGCAGGCTGGAGATCTCCACCTGGCCGCCGGGCTCGACGGTGACCTGCCCGCCGTGCGGCAGGGGCCGGTGTGGGCTGTCGCGGCGCAGGGTGGGTGGGGCGTGGTCGCCGAGCGCCCGGCCGAGGATCTCCGGGTCGAGTGGACGGGCGGGGTCGTCCACGTGGTGCACGGTCCATTCGAGTTCGACACCGACCCGCCGGGGCGGTCCGGTCTTGAAGCAGATCCGACCGATGTGGCCGACGGCGGCGGCGACGTCGGCGATGACCTCGTCACCGTCGGCCGGGCGCACGGCGTCGGACAGGTGCAGGTGCTGCACTCCCACCCCTCCAATTGTCACCGTATGTGACGTTGTGACAACAGTTCATCCCACCCTAGCCGCAGGGTCCGACAATCAGCGCCCCGGCGATCGGGCAGCGCCGCTATCCAGCCCCGTGACCAGGACACCTCGGCAATATGGAAGTTCCCTCAGACGTCCACCGGTCGGCATTCTGATGAACACGCGATCACCTTCAGTGATCGGACTGACACCGCATCATCCGTACGCCGCATCATCCGATCGCCGCACCATGAGGGAGCCACGATGGTCATCCGACGGGTCGTCGCGTCGGTCGCCCAACGCCAGGTGCGACACGTCCGTCCGGTGTCCGAGCAGTCGGCGCTCGGCACGGTCGCGACCGTGTACGCCCAGTGCGCCGAGGAGATGCGGCTGGTCATCCCACCGGTCCTGCTCCACTCGCCGGCACCGGAGACACTCAGCGCCTTCTGGATGCTGATGCGCGAACCGCTGCTGGTGGTGGGCGCGGTGGACCGCGTCGCCAAGGAGGCGGTCGCCGCCGGAGTGTCGGTCGCCAACATCTGCCCGTACTGCGTGGACATGCACAGCACCGGGCTGTACCCGCAGGCCGGCGAGCACGACGCCGAGGCGGTCGTCGCCGACCGGCCACAGACGATGACGGACCCGCGGCTGCGGGCGCTGGTCGAATGGGCCCGCAGCGCCCATCTGCCGGACGCCCCGACACCGGTGCCGTTCACCGAAGCGCAACGGCCGGAGCTGGTCGGCGTCGTCGTCGCCTTCCACTACCTGACCCGGATGGTCAACGTCTTCCTCACCAGCTTCCTGCTACCACCCGGACTCACCCCGGCGGCACGGCGACGGTTCAAGCACGTCGTCGGCCGGCAACTCGACCCGACGCTGCGGGCAGCACCCGTACCGGGGCGGTCGCTGCCGCTACTGCCGGCGGCGACGCTGCCTGCCGACGCCGGCTGGGCGGCCGGTGACCCGACGGTCGCCCAGGCGACGGCCCGGTCGTACGCGGCACTGGCCGCCGCCGGCGAACGCTGCCTGCCCGCACCGGTCCGGCAGCTGGTCGAGGAGCGGCTGGCGAGCTGGCGCGGCGAGGAGACGGGGCTGGCCCGGCAGTGGTGTGAGGACCTCGTCGCCCCGCTCTCCCCACCCGATCAGGCTGCCGCACGGTTGGCACTGCTCACCGCCCTGGCGTCGTACCAGGTGGACAACGAGACGGTCGCGGAGTTCCGCCGGCACCACCCGCGCGACCGGACGCTGATCGAGGCTGCGGCCTGGGCCAGCTTCGCGGCGGCCCGTCGGGTCGGCGCCTGGCACGTCCCGACCGACCCGGGCCTGCCCGAGGCGCCGTCGTCGGGCCGGCACGCCCGGACCGGATGACCGACCCAAAGGGGTACCGGCTGCCCGCGCCGGCCGGTGCCGGCATCGGCCGGCACCCGTACCGGAATGGAGAAACGCATGGCAGGCGTCATCGGCGCCGTCCGGCGGTTGGCCCTGGCGCCACCGCTGGCCGAGGTCACCTTCGCGCGCCGGGGCTTTCCCGGCGCATCGGCACCGGCCGCCCGCCGGTTGGAGGCGGTCCCCCAGGCGGTGATCTGCGGCTTCGAATGGGCCATCGACAGCGTCGACCTGTGGGAGCTGGAACGCCGGCTGGAGCTGGTCGAGCAGGAGCTGCGGGGCTTCGCCTACGAAGGGGCGACGATGGCGCTCACCGTACGGGACGTCACCGGCGCCCGGCGCGGCCGGCGCACCCGCGACCTGCTCACCGGCAGCGGCCGGCCGCACCTGCTGCTGGCGTACATCGGGATCGGGTTCGCGATGGCCCGGCTGCCCCGGCCGCTGTGGCGCAAGGTGCTGCCGGACCTGGCCGGGCTGCCCTACCACCCCACCATGTCGTGGCTGGCGGTCGACGGGCTCGGCTTCGACCGGGCGTACTTCCACACCCGACGCTGGGTCGTCGAGCAGCGGCAGCCGGCGCCCTACCCGTGGCTCGGCCGGCCCGACTACTTCGGCCGCGCCTTCGACCAGGGCATCGGCCGGGCACTGTGGTTCATCCACGGTGGTCAACCACGGGCGGTCGCCGCCGCCGTCGAAGAGTTCGCACCGGCCCGGCGGGCCGACCTGTTCAGTGGTGTCGGGCTGGCGGCGACCTTCGCCGGCGGTGAGCTCGACCTGCTACCGGAGCTGGCCGGCCCGTACCGCGCGGAGCTCGCCCAGGGCGCGGTGTTCGCCGCCAAGGCCCGCGCCGAGTCCGGCTTCGTGCCGGCCCACGTGGAGACCGCGACCCAGGTGCTGACCGGGACGTCGGCGGCGGCCGCCGCCGCGCTCGCCGACGAGGTCGCGGTGACCGACACCGACGGTACGGGCGCCGACGACACCGGTTCGGGCGCATCCCGGCCTGACGGCCCGCCGGCCTACGAAATCTGGCGGCGACGCATACGGGAGAGATTCGCCCCTGGCCTGCATTCGACCCACCACTGAACAACAGAAATCAGAGCAACGCGAAGGAACGGCTGTCACCGTAGACGGCCGGTTGACGCATGCCCGTTCCGCATCATCGAGCAATTTCGGAGAAATTCCCCAACGTGGCATTTCCAAAGAAGGAATTCCGTCGCCCCGCTGGCCATGATGCGGGGCGACGACTGCCATTCATCGAGGACAAGTGAGGGAGAGAGTTGGCAACGTACTGGCGTAAGACGAGACGCGCGCTCCTGACGCCGAAGCTTTCCGAGACGACCTTGGAAGTCCGCGGCTTCCATGCCAAGAACTCCACCTCACGCGACGTTCTGGAGACCGTCGGGCGGTCCTTCATCGCCGGATACGCGGCGGCCATGGAGGCGGGCACACCAGCGGAGGTCGCCACGCCACTGGCCGACCTGCCGGTGCGCTACCAGGGTTTCGCCTACGAGGGCGCGGCCATGGGTTTCGCCATTCTCGACGCACTGCCGTTCGGCCGTTCCGACCACGTCTCACGTTTCCTGGCCGGTCCGGGAGACGCACACGTCTACATGGCCTACGTCGGCATCGGCTGGGCAATGGCCCGGTTGCCGAGATTCCGGTGGCGGACACTGACCGCGCCGGATCCGCTGCTGCGCTGGCTGGCCCTGGACGGGTACGGATTCCACCAGGCGTACTTCCACACCGACCGGTACGTCCACCAGCAGCACGAGGAAACCGACTTTCCGTGGCCGATCAGCGGACCACGCTGGTACGCCAGCCGCGCGATCGACCAGGGCGTCGGCCGGGCCAGCTGGTTCGTCGGGGGCAGCGACCCGCAGCGGGTGGCCGAGCTGATCGACGCCTTCGCTCCCCACCGGCGTGCCGACCTGTACAGCGGTGCCGCGTTGGCGGCGACCTACGCCGGCGGCGCCGACGCCGACGAGCTCCGGACGTTGTGGGACCGCGCCGGTGACGCCCGGCCGCAGGTCGCCCAGGCCAGCGCCTTCGCGGCCGAGGCACGGGTGCGGGCCGGCCTGGTGGTGTCGCACAACGAGCTCGCCACCGAGATCTTCTGCGGAATGTCCGTGTCCGACGCGGCGGCGGTCAGCCGGCAGACCCGGCCCGACCCCGCGACCACCGGCCCGGTGCCGGCCTACGAGGTGTGGCGGGAGCGGGCCGCCAGCCAGTTCGTCTCTCTTGGGAGGTGCTAGTCCGTGTCGTCGACAGTTGGCTTGCTTCGCCGGCAACTCGCCGGGGTCATCGCGGTCCTGCTGATGGTGAGCCTGTTCGTGCTCGCCCGTCAGCCGGGCTACGCCGCTGACACCCGTGCGGGCCTGGCCGCCGGCTACTCCTTCACGCCGATGTCGATCGCGATGCCGGGTGGCTTTACCCAGCAGTCGATCCGCAAGGTCAACCAGGAGTACGAACACATCGACGCCTGGATCTCCTCGGTCGGTGCCGCGATCGCCATGAACGACCTCGACGGCGACGGCCTGGCCAACGACCTGTGCGTCACCGATCCCCGGATCGACCAGGTCGTAGTGAGCCCGACGCCGGACAGTCCGGCCCGGTACGCACCGTTCGCGCTCGACCCGGACCCGCTGCCCATGCACTTCGCGATGGCGCCGATGGGCTGCGCACCCGGTGACTTCAACGCCGACGGCCGGATGGACCTGCTGGTCTACCTGTGGGGCCGCACCCCGATCATCTACCTGGCCAAAGCCGACGTCGACGAACTCGGCCCGGACAGCTACCAGCCGACCGAACTGATGCCGGGGCCGTCCGGATCGGGCTACACCGGCCCGGACTGGAACACCAACACGGTCACCGTCGCCGACTTCGACGGCGACGGCTACGAGGACATCCACATCGGCAACTACTTCCCGCACAGCCCGGTGCTCGACCACACGGTATACGGCGGGGTGGAGATGAACCACTCGATGTCCCACGGGCTCAACGGCGGCCCGGACTACATCTTCCGGTGGGCCGGCGCGACCAGCGGCGCCACACCGACGGTGCGCTACGAACGCGTCGACGACGCCATCCCCGCCGAAGCCTCGACCGGCTGGGCGCTGGCCTCGGGCGCGGTCGACCTCGACGGCGACCTGCTGCCGGAGCTGTACCTGGCGCACGACTTCGGCCCCGACCGGCTGCTGCACAACCGGTCCACCCCGGGCAACATCGACTTCGCCATGGTCGAGGCGGTCCGCAAGGGCACCGTACCGAAGTCCAAGCAGCTCGGCCTGGACTCGTTCAAGGGCATGGGGGTCGACTTCGGCGATCTCGACGGCGACGGCAACTACGACCTGTTCGTCAGCAACATCACCACCACGTTCGGCATCGTGGAGAGCAACTACGCCTTCATCAACGACGCCGCCGACACCGAGGAGATGCGTCGCCGGCTCGCCGCCGGTGAGGCGCCCTTCACCGACCGCAGCGCCCCGATGGGCCTGGCCTGGTCCGGCTGGGGCTGGGACA
This sequence comes from Solwaraspora sp. WMMA2056, assembly GCF_030345095.1. Lineage (NCBI taxonomy): Bacteria > Bacillati > Actinomycetota > Actinomycetes > Micromonosporales > Micromonosporaceae > Solwaraspora > Solwaraspora sp. WMMA2056. The sequence goes on along the minus strand of NZ_CP128360.1, from coordinate 2,864,835 downwards.
CCAAGCTGGCCGACTTCAACAACAGCGGCCAGACCGTGGTCACCCAGGCGCTCGGGTTCGTCAAGGGCGAGGTCAACCGGTGGCCGCAGCTGCAGGAACTGGCGACCGCGAACGACCTGCTGCTGTCCGATCCGGCCTGGTGGCCGAACGTACGCGCCGGTGACGACGTCGCCGGTGGGCAGACCCTGCGGTTCTTCGTGCCCGACGAGACCGGACGCTACGTCGACGTGGCTGCCGAACTCGGTCTGGCGGTCCCGGTGCCGACCCGGGGCATCGCCACCGGCGACGCCGACGGCGACGGGCTGCTCGACTGGGCGGTCGCCCGGCAGTGGGCCGAACCGGTCTACTACCACAACGACAGCCCGTCGGCCGGCGCCTTCCTCGGCCTGCACCTGACCCACCCCCACGACACCGACCCCGGGCAGGCCGGTTCGCCGGCGACCGGTGCCCAGGTCGTCGCCACCACCGCCGACGGGCGGGTCTTCCTGTCCCGGGTCGACGGCGGCAGCGGCCACTCCGGCCACCGCAGCCACGAGGTGCACATCGGACTCGGCGAGGTGACCGGGCCGGTGCAGGTGCAGATCAGCTGGCGGGACCGCACTGGTCAGGCACACGAACAGACCCTTGAGATGACCCCCGGCTGGCACTCCGTACAGCTCGGGTCCCAGGCCACGGTGAGGTGAACCGATGACCACGACCACCCCGCAGACCGCCCGTTCCGCCCCCCGACACGATCCCAAAGTCGTCACCGCGCTCCGCCGGTTCGCCATCTCGATCACGGTGTTCAACATCCTGGGCTACACCGTGCTCGGCTTCGAGCAACCGTGGCTGTGGCCGTTCGTCGCGCTCGCCACGGCGTACACGATCGAGATCGGCCTGGAGATCATCGGCGCCCGGACCGAAGGTCGCCCGCCACGGTTCCTCGGCGGCGGGGTACGCGGACTCGCCGAGTTCCTGTACCCGGCGCACATCACCGCGCTGGCGGTGAACATGCTGACCTACGTCAACGACCAGATCCTCGCGATGATGTTCGGTGTCGCGGTGGCGATCGGCGCCAAGTGGGTGCTGCGGGCACCGGTACGGGGCCGGCTGCGGCACTACATGAACCCGTCGAACTTCGGGATCATGATGATCCTCGTCGTCTTCCCGTGGGCCAGCATCGCGCCGCCGTACCACTTCACCGAGAACGTGGACGGCTTCGTCGACTGGTTCCTGCCACTGGCCATTCTCGGCCTGGGGACGATGCTCAACGCCAAGCTGACCGGCCGGATGTGGCTGATCGGTGCCTGGCTCGGGGTCTTCGCGCTGCAGTCGGTCGTGCGCGGCGTCCTGCTCGACACCTCGATCCTGGGCGGGCTGGCCACCATGACCGGCGTGGCGTTCGTCCTGTTCACCAACTACATGATCACCGACCCGGGGACCAGCCCGTCCAAACCGGCCTCGCAGGTCGCCTTCGGCGGCAGCGTGGCGCTGGTCTACGGCATGCTCACCGGCGCCGGCATCGCGTACGGGCTGTTCTTCGCCACGGCGGCGGTGTGCGCCGTCCGGGGCATCTTCCTCTGGTCCGTGCACATCGTCAACAAGGTCCGCGAGGCCAACGAGGCCCAGGCCCGCGCCGCCGCTGCCACAGCGGGCGACCCGACCGCGACACCGCTGACCACACCGTCGAACACGAAGGAGGTGGTGGTGGCGTGACCAGGATCTCCATCGTCGGCATGGCCTGCCGCTACCCGGACGCCACATCGCCGCGGGAGCTGTGGGACAACGCCCTCGCCGGGCGGCGGGCGTTCCGCCGACTGCCGGACGTGCGGATGCGGCTGGCCGACTACTGGGACGCCGACCCGGCCGCTCCGGACCGGTTCTACGCCCGCAACGCCGCCGTCATCGAGGGGTACGAGTTCGACCGGATCGCGTACAAGATCGCCGGAAGCACCTACCGGTCGACGGACCTGACCCACTGGCTGGCCCTGGACGTGGCGGCGACGGCCCTGGCCGACGCCGGGTTCCCGATGGCCGAAGGGCTGCCCCGCGAACGGACCAGCGTGGTCGTCGGCAACAGCCTCACCGGTGAGTTCTCCCGGGCCAACCTGATGCGGCTGCGCTGGCCGTACGTACGCCGGATGGTCGCCGCCGCGCTCAAGGAACAGGACTGGGACGACGACCAGCTCGCCACGTTCCTGGCCGACCTGGAGACCAGCTACAAGGCCCCGTTCCCGGCGATCGACGAGGACACCCTCGCCGGTGGTCTGTCCAACACCATCGCCGGGCGGATCTGCAACCACTTCGACCTCAAGGGCGGCGGCTACACGGTGGACGGCGCCTGCTCGTCGTCGCTGCTGTCGGTGGCGACCGCCTGCAAGTCGCTGCTCGACGGCGAGGTCGACGTCGCGATCGCCGGCGGGGTCGACCTGTCGATCGACCCGTTCGAGATCATCGGTTTCGCCAAGACCGGGGCGCTGGCCCGGGGCGAGATGCGGGTGTACGACAAGGGCTCCAACGGGTTCTGGCCCGGTGAGGGCTGCGGGATGATCGTGCTGATGCGCGAGCCGGACGCCACGGCGGCCGGGCACCGCAGCTACGCCACCATCGCCGGCTGGGGCATCTCCTCCGACGGCAAGGGCGGCATCACCCGACCTGAGGTCAGCGGCTACCAGTTGGCGTTGCGCCGGGCGTACGAGCGGGCCGGCTTCGGCATCGACACGGTCGGCCTGTTCGAGGGACACGGCACCGGTACGGCGGTCGGCGACAGCACCGAACTGAAGGCGCTCACCCTGGCGCGGCAGGCGGCCGATCCTGACGGGCGACCGGCGGTGATCGGCTCGATCAAAGGCATGATCGGGCACACCAAGGCGGCGGCCGGGGTGGCCGGCCTGATCAAGGCCGCGATGGCCGTGCATCACGAGGTGCTGCCCCCGGCGATCGGCTGCGTCGATCCGCACGACGAGCTGACCCGCCCGGACGCCGCGCTGCGGGTGCTGCGCCAGGCCGAACCGTGGTCCGCCGACGTGCCGGTGCGGGCCAGTGTGACCGCGATGGGCTTCGGCGGGATCAACACCCACGTGGTGTTGGAGAAGCGCGACGCCCGGCGGCGCAGCCGGCTGGACAGCCGGACCTTCTCGCTGGCGACCTCGGTGCAGGACGCCGAACTGCTGGCCGTCGACGCGCTGTCCCGCGACGAGCTGCGCGAACGGCTGCACCAGCTGGTCGCGTTCGTGCCGACGGTGGCGTACGCGCAGTTGGCCGACCTGGCCGCCACGTTGCACCGGGAGTTGCGCGACCTGCCGTACCGGGCGGCGGTGGTGGTCACCTCGCCGGAGGACGCGGTACGGCAACTGCAGCGGGTCCTCGACGTGCTCGACACCGACCAGACCCGCCTGGTGACCGAGGACGGCCGGGCCTTCCTCGGCTACGCAAGCGGGCCCGGCCGGATCGGCTACCTGTTCCCCGGCCAGGGTTCCGGGCGGGGCACCAGTGGCGGCGCGTTGCGGCGCCGGTTCGCCGAGGCGGACCAGGTGTACCGCCGGTCGGCCCTGCCGGAGTCGGCCGACGGCGTCGCCACCTCGGTGGCCCAGCCCCGGATCGTGACCGGGTCGCTGGCCGGCCTCACCGTGCTGGCGAACCTGGGGGTGGAGGCCACCGTCGCGGTCGGTCACAGTCTCGGTGAGATCTCGGCGCTGCACTGGGCCGGTGCCATCGACGAGGAGACGCTGCTGCGGGTCGCGCGGGTGCGGGGCCAGACCATGGCCGCGCACAGCGCGTCCGGCACGATGGCCGGCGTCGGTGCCGACCCGGACACCGTACGGAAGCTGCTCAGCGGCACCGACGTGGTGATCGCCGGATACAACGGGCCACAGCAGACCGTCGTCGCCGGCCCGGTCGACCAGGTCGAACGGGTCTGCCAAGCGGCCAGGGAGGCCGCGCTGGCGGCGACCCCGCTGGCGGTGTCCCACGCGTTCCACTCGCCGCTGGTCGCCCCCGCCGCCGGAGCCTTCGCCGACCAGCTGACCGGGGAACGGTTCCAGCAGCTGCACCGTACGGTCGTGTCGACGGTGACCGGCGAGGTCCTGCCGGCGGAGACCGACGTGCCGGCCCTGCTGCACCGGCAGATCGTCGACCCGGTGCTGTTCGCGCCGGCGGCGGCGGCCGCCGCCAAGGACGTCGACCTGCTCGTCGAGGTCGGACCGGGCCGGGTGCTCAGCGGCCTGGCCGCCGCCATCACCGACGTGCCCGCGCTGGCGTTGGACACCGACAGCCAGTCCCTGGTGGGGCTGCTACGGGTGGTGGCGGGCGCGTTCGTGGTCGGCGCCGCAGGCATCCACTCCGGGCTGTTCCACGGCCGGTTGACCCGCAGCCTGGCGGTCGGGGCCGAGTTCACGTTCTTCGCCAGCCCCTGTGAGGCGGCGCCGACCGTCACGATCGCCACGACGGCGACCATGGCGGCGGCACCGGCTGCCGAGGCGACCCCGGTCGACGACACCGAGTCGACCGTGGACCTGCTGCGGCGGATGGCCGCCGACCGGGCCGAACTTCCGATGGAGATGGTCCGCGACGACAGTCGACTCCTCGACGACCTGCACCTGAGCTCCATCACCGTCGGGCAGCTGGTCAACCAGGCGGCCGCCCGGCGCGGCATCGCGGCCAGCGCCACCCCGACGAACTTCGCCACCGCCACCGTCGGTCAGCTCGCCGACGCCCTCGACCAGCTCAGCGCGACGGCGACCGACGGCGACGCCCACGCGCCGGCCGTGGTCGACGGTGCCGCGCCCTGGTCGCGGGCCTTCCGGATCGACCTCGACCCGGCCGGTCCCCCGGTGCCGGTCACCGCCGCCGGCGGCGCGTCGGCCGGTGGCGGCTGGCGGGTGTACGCCCGCGACGACCATCCACTGGCCGAGCCACTGCGGCTGGCCCTGGACCGGGCCGGGCTCGGCGGCGGGGTGCTGGTCTGCCTCTCCCCGCAGTGCCCCGCCGACGAGGTGGAGCTCGCGCTGCGGGCCGCCCGCGAGTTGCTCGCCGGCGGTGGCGGCGACCGCTTCGTCCTGGTCCAGTCCGACCGGGGCGCGGCCGGGCTGGCGAAGACGCTCCGGCTGGAGGCACCGCAGCTGAAGGTGACCGTGGTGCACGTGCCGCTGATCCGCGAGGCGCTGCCGTGGGTCTGCGCCGAGGTCGCCGCGACCGACGGGTTCGTCGAGTCCTACTACGAACCCGACGGCAGCCGGCGGGTCCCGGTGCTGCGGGCACTGCCGGTACGGGCCGAACGCACCGCGCAGGTCCTCGGCGGTGACGACGTCCTGCTGGTCACCGGCGGCGGCAAGGGCATCACCGCCGAGTGTGCTCTGGCGCTGGCCGCCGACAGCGGTGCCCGGCTCGCCGTACTGGGTCGCTCCGACCCGGCCGACGACCCGGATCTGGCCGCCAACCTGCGGCGGATGACCGACGCCGGGATCACCGTCCACTACGGCCGGGCCGACGTCACCGACGCCGACCAGGTCCAGCGGGCGGTGGCGCAGGTCACGGACGCTCTCGGGCCGGTCACCGCGGTCCTGCACGGTGCCGGGCGCAACGAGCCGACGGCGCTGACCAACCTCGACATGGCGCAGGTCCGGCAGACCTTCGCCCCGAAGGTCGACGGGCTGGACGCGGTGCTGGGCGCCGTCGACCCCGACCAACTGCGGCTGCTGGTCACCTTCGGCAGCATCATCGGCCGGGCCGGCCTGCGCGGCGAGGCGCACTACGCGACCGCCAACGAATGGCTCGCCGAACGGACCGTCCGGTTCCAGCGGGAACATCCGCAGTGCCGGGCCGTCTGCATGGAGTGGTCGGTCTGGTCCGGGGTGGGCATGGGCGAACGGCTGTCGGTCGTCGAGTCGCTGCAGCGTGAAGGGGTGATCCCGATCTCCCTCGACGACGGGGTGGCGCTGATGCGACGGCTCGTCGGCGATCCCGACGTCCCACCGGTGGTGGTGGTCAGCGGACGGACCACGGGCATCGACACGGTCGCGCACGACCTGCCCGACCTGCCGCTGCTGCGCTTCGTCGACAAGCCGCTGGTGCGCTACCACGGCGTCGAACTCGTCTGCGAGACCATCCTGCACCCGGGCAGCGACCTCTACCTCGACGATCACCGGTTGGACGGCAACCTGCTGTTCCCGGCGGTGTTCGGCATGGAGGCGATGGCCCAGGTGGCGACCGCGGTGACCGGGGCGTCGACGGTGCCCCGCATCGAGCAGGCCGAGTTCCTGCGGCCGATCGTGGTGCCGCCGGACGGCAGCACCACGGTCCGGATCGCCGCGACCGTCGTCGACGACGCGGCGGTGGACGTCACCATCCGCAGCGCGGAGACCGCCTTCGCCGCCGAGCACTTCCGGGCCAGGCTGCGCTTCGACACCGACCCGGCCCCGGACGGGCCACCGGACCAGGTCGCCGACGGACTGCCGCCGGTGGCCCTCGACCCGGCCCGGGACCTGTACGTGGACACCATGTTCCAGGGGGCCCGGTTCCAGCGGGTACGCCGCTACCACCGGGCCGCCGCGCGGCACATCGACACCGAGGTCGCGGCCGACCCGCAGATCGCGTGGTTCGCCCCGTACCTGCCGGGCGACCTGCTGCTCGGCGACCCCGGGCTGCGGGACGCGCTGATGCACGCCAACCAGGTGTGCGTACCGGACGCGACGCTGCTGCCGCAGGGCATCGACCGGGTCCACCCCGGCGGGGCCGACCTGGTCGGTCCGGGCGACTTCCGGTTCTGCGCCGTCGAACGCAGCCGCGACGGCGACACCTACCACTACGACATCGCGGTACGCGACGGCGACGGCAGAGTCGTCGAGCGGTGGGAAGGGCTGCGGCTGCGCGCGGTCCGCAAGAAGGGCGGTGCCGGACCGTGGGTCGCCCCGCTGCTCGGCCCGTACCTGGAGCGCACCGTGCAGGACCTGCTCGGCAGCGACACCGCGGTGGTCGTCGAACCGGCGCTGCCGGACGAGGACGAGGCCACGACCCGGCGGGGGCGCACCGGGCGCGCCGCCGGCCGGGCACTCGGCCGGCCGGTGTCGGTCACCCACCGCCCGGACGGTCGGCCCGAACTGCCCGGTACGGCGGTCTCGGCCGCGCACGGCGCCGGGGTGACCCTCTGTGTGACCGGTACGGGCGACCTGGGCTGCGACGTCGAAGCGGTGGCGGCCCGCTCCGACGACGAGTGGCGTGACCTGCTCGGCAACCACCTGCCGCTGGCCCAACTGCTGGCCCGCGAGCTCGCCGAGCCGCTCGACGTCGCCGCGACCCGGGTGTGGAGCGCGGTGGAGTGTCTGCAGAAGATCGGCCGGCCGCAGCCGACGCCGCTGTCCCAGCTCGCCGGCGGACCGGCGGGCTGGGTGGTGCTGGCCAGCGGGAGTCAACGGATCGCCACGATGGCGACCACGTTGCGTGACCACCCGGGCCCGGTCGTCGTCGCCGTCCTGGCCCAGGGGCGGTGAGCCGGATGTCGGACTACTACGAGTACCGCCACACGGTGGGCTTCGAGGAGACCAACGTGGTGGGCAACGTCTACTACGTCAACTACCTGCGCTGGCAGGGGCGGTGCCGGGAGATGTTCCTCAAGGAACGGGCGCCGAGTGTGCTCGCCGAGGTGCAGGCCGACCTCAAGTTGTTCACCCTCCGGGTGGACTGCGAGTTCTTCGCCGAGATCACCGCCTTCGACGACCTCGCCATCCGGATGCGGCTGGTGGATCTGGCGCAGACCCAGTTGGAGTTCAGTTTCGACTACATCCGGCTGGGTGCCGACGGCGAGTTGCCGGTGGCCCGGGGCCGGCAACGGGTGGCCTGCATGCGCGGGCCGAACACCAGGACCGTTCCGACCCGGGTCCCCGAGGCGCTGGTACGGGCGTTGGCGCCGTACTCCGCGCTGGCGCGTGCCTGAGCACGGCAGGAGGAGGACGAAATGAACGTCGACCATCCACCGCCCGGGGAGGTACTCGACCCGGGCGCCCTACGCCAGGTGTTCGGCACCTTCGCCACCGGCGTCACCGTGGTGACCGTCGGCGGCGGCCAACCGCACGGGATGACCGCCAACTCCTTCGCCTCGGTGTCCCTGGACCCACCGCTGGTGCTGATCTGCGTGGACCGGCAGGCGGTCATGCACGAGTGTCTGGTCAGCGCCGGCGCGTTCGCGGTGTCGGTGCTCGCCGCCGACCAGGAGCCGGTGGCCCGCCACTTCGCCAACCGGTGGCGGCCACTGGGGCAGGCCCAGTTCGACGCGGTCGCCTGGCGGCCGGGGCCGGCCAGCGGGGCGCCGCTGATCGACGGGGCGCTGGCCCACCTGGAATGCGGACTGTGGCGGGCGTACGACGGCGGTGACCACACCATCTTCACCGGTCGCCTGCTGTCGGCGATACGCCACGGCGACGACGAGCCGATGCTGTTCCTGCGGGGACGGTTCCGCCAGCTCGACCCGCGACGCGACGAGGTGCCGACGTGATGCCGGCCCGGACCGGCCAGGCCCCGCCGGGTCCGACCGGACCGGCGTCGCTGGGTACGTTGTGGAAGTTCGGCCGGGACCGGTTGGGCGTGATGAGCGCCGCGGCGCGCCGCCACGGCGACGCCGTCCGGTTGGCCACCTGGCCGTGGCCGTTCTACTTCTTCAACCACCCCGACCACGCCAAGTACGTGCTGACGGAGAACAGCCGCAACTACCACAAGGGCATCGGGCTGGTGCATGCCCGCCGGGCGCTCGGCGACGGGCTGCTCACCAGCGAGGGCGAGCTGTGGCGGGAGCAGCGCCGGGCGATGCAGCCGGTCTTCCAGGCAAAGCGGATCGCCGGGCAGGCCGCCACGGTCGCTCAGGAGGCGGCCGGCCTGGTCGAGCGGCTGCGCGGCCACCGGGGCGGGGCACCGGTCGACGTGCTGCAGGAGGCGACCGAGCTGACCCTCGGGGTGCTCGGCCGGACCCTGCTGGACACCGATCTCAGCCGGTACCAGTCGATCGGGCATTCGTTCGAGGTCATGCAGGACCAGGCGATGTTCGAGCTGGCGTCGATGAGCATGGTGCCGATGTGGGTGCCGTTACCGCAGCAGCTGAGGTTCCGGCGGGCCCGTCGTGACCTTCAGGTCATCGTCGACCGGATGGTGGCCGAGCGGACCGCCCGCGACGGTGCCGACGCGACCGGTGACGACGCGTTGTCCCGGCTGATCGCCTCGACCCGGCGGGAGCCGGACCCTCGGCGCGGTCAGCAGCGGATGCGCGACGAACTGGTCACCCTGCTGCTGGCCGGGCACGAGACCACCGCTAGCACGTTGGGGTGGAGCTTCTACCTGATCGACCAGCATCCGCAGGTCCGCCAGCGGCTCCGGGACGAGGCCGTGGCGGTGCTCGGTGACCGGTTGCCGACCTACGAGGACCTGCGCCGGTTGACCTACACCTCGATGGTGGTCGAGGAGGTCATGCGGCTGTATCCGCCGGTCTGGATGCTCTCGCGGATCGCGCAGGAGCCGGACGAGATCGGCGGGTTCCCGGTGCCCGCCGGCGCCCACGTGCTGATCTGCCCGTACACCCTGCACCGGCACCCGGGGTTCTGGCCCGACCCGGACCGCTTCGACCCGGAGCGGTTCGACCCGACGCGGCCGGTGAGTCGACCCCGGTACGCGTACGTGCCGTTCGGGGCCGGGCCACGCTTCTGCGTGGGCAACCACCTCGGGATGATGGAGGCGGTGTTCGTGATCGCCATGGTCAGCCGGGAGCTGCGGCTGGTGAAGCCGGAGTCGTACCGGGTGGTGCCCGAACCGATGCTGTCGCTGCGGATCCGGGGCGGGCTGCCGATGTCCGTCGAGTCCGCCGACTGACCGGGCACCACGTGGTGGCGGCCGACGGCCGTGGCCGGTACGGCGTTCGCCGTACCGGCCACTCTCGTGTTTGGGTGACCGCCGGGCACGGGGGGGGCAGGTGACCCGCGGGCACGGGGTGACTGCCGGGTCAGGTGGACGGCACGGCCTGCGCCGGGAGTCGGCCGAGCCCGGCCGCGGCCAGCGCGGACTGCTTGACGTCGAGCAGTGCGACCAGCACCGGCGGGTCGAGACTGGTCATCGGCGCGAGGCGTACGTCGGCCCGCAGTGGCGCGCCGGGGCGGACCACGAGCGGGCCGCAGCGGCCCACCCAGGTGGCACCTCCGGCGGCGGTGTCGTCGTCGGCCGCCCAGTAGACGAGGACGTACCAGACTCCAGCTGGGACCGACTCGAGCACGTAGCGGCCCGGTCCGTCCAGCATCGCACACTGCACCGGAAGTCCTTCCGGAATCCGGTCGGGGAACAGTCCCACGAAGATGGTGCCGTTGCCGGGTTCGGGACCGGCAGCGGAGCCGGCGGCGACCCGGACCTCACCGGAGACGGTGCCGGTTGACCGGCGCGCGATGATGTAACGGTCGGCGACACGTACGTCGGTGGTGAAGCCACCGAGGCGGCGGTAGGCGGTCGGGGACAGCCCGACGCTACGGGAGAACCGCGAACTGAAGGTCCCCACGCTGGCATACCCGACCTGGATGCTGATGTCGGCCACCTTCAAGGACGTCGACAGAAGCAGGTGCTTGGCCCGTTGCAGACGCAGCGCGGAGAGAAACCTGCCCGGGGAGACCCCGGTCAACCGCTGGAACGATCTGGAGAAATGGAACTTGCTGAACAACGCAGCGCGCGCCATGTCATCCACGGTCAACTGCTCGCCAAGGTTGTCCCGCATGTACTCTATTACCCGCTCGGCCGCCTTCTCGATTGCGTCTGCCACCGCGACTCCCCATCTGTACGCGACGATAAGAGACCTCATGAAGGCCGCCAGGAACAGGAACATGAACCCATTGGCCGATAACACCGCTAGCCGGCACCAAAATGCCGACCGCCAGCAAATCAACAGGCCCCGGCTTTCGCCTGCCGATCATCTAGATCCGGATCGATGCTAACCCATCACCGGCAGGTGGGCAACGATTAGTCGCTCCACCGATCACCATGAGTGACCGATTGGTTAAAGGCGGGCGTCACTGGACGCATTCGCCGCCCAGGACACACCTGGTTGGTGGAGATCCCCACTATCCATTGATTGCTTGACGACGCAGACAAACGCACGCCATCGTTGCGGAAGCACTATTGCATACCGGACCGATCGGACAATAACCCCCCAGATTGTCGCAATATCCAATGGACGAAGCGCCAGGCAGCACAACGACGGTCAATATTTCCAAACAGGGAACGGCAGTTCGCCACGCACCCACCATCGGAACGCATGCAGACACGGCGCGAGCCAGGTGAGTCGCAGCACTTCACACTCCGCAGCATTCGCCGACCATCGCCGGAGCGACCCAAGGTAACTACCAGTTACACTTAAGGCAATCTTGAAGAAAGGATGCCAGCCGACATGACCGAAGAAATGGAGTTAAACGACCTAGTCGAACAAATCGGAACAAGATAATATTTGCTCCTTAGAACGACAAGTTGCCAGAACTGCCAGGCAAACAACAAGTAGGTACCCGGCGACGCCATGTGGAAGACTGATGAATGTCGCTACCCCTCGACGCCGCCACGGAGCTCGATGCGAATCTCAGAACTGAGCCAGAAAAGCGGGCTCCCCGTCGCGACCATCAAGTTCTATCTGCGCGAGGGCCTGCTGCCGCCCGGTAAGCGGACGGCACGCAACCAGGCAGACTACGGCGACGACCATCTCAGCCGGCTGTACCTCATTACGACGTTGACCGTTGTCGGACGGCTTCCGCTGTCGGCGGTCAGGGAGATCGTCACCGCCCTGGACGACCGCGGCACGCAACTGGACGGACTCTGCCGGGTCATCAACAAGGCACTGGTTCCGCTGGACCGGGAGGAAGAGGCCGGCTCGATCGGGACGACCGCGCGGTATCAGGTGGACACCTTCGTCGACGGCCTGAACTGGAACGTCGAGCCGGGGGCACCGGGCCGGTCGACCCTGACGCAGGTTCTGACCGCGCTACGCCTGCTCGGCTGGGACGACGACGTGGACGTGTTCGTCCCCTATCAGCAGGCGGCTGCACGGATCGCGAGTCGGGAAGTCGACACTATCCCGGTCGACGCGGACGAAGATGAAGCCGCGCTGATGCTGGTCGCACGAACCGTTCTCTTCGAGGTCGCCTGGTGCACTCTACGCGGCATGGCGCATGAGCACATTATCGCCGCCCGGGCCGGCAAAGCACGAAAAACGGACGACGCTTCCTGATCCAATGCCGTTCAGATTGGGGTGTCTGGGCAGGCCAGGTGGGGTGTGGGTGGTCCGGGGTGGCGGGTGTCGCGGTCGGTGGGGCGTTTGACGCGGTAGGAGTTGTGGCGGGCGCGTTTGACGACGCGGGGACAGGTCCGGTGGCGGCGGGGCGGGTTGGGCTGGTGGCGGATCTCGGCGAGAGCGTCGGTCAGGGCCTCGGAAAGGTCCTCAGGGGTGATGGCCGCCTGGTCGGTGACCTGGCGGCGTACGACGCGGAGGCCTTGACGAACGACATGCGGTCCAGGTCGTAGCCGGCGGGGTCGGCGGCGTCGAGCAGGAGGGCACGGATGGCGTAGTGGGCCAGCAGCAGTCCCCACGATCAGGTCACCGTCGGGGTTGCGGTCCGGGACGGTGTACTCGACCATCCGCACGAGGCGGGCCAGCGCGGCGGGAACCTGGTGGCCGGCTCTGGCCTGTTCGGCCAGCCTCGCCCGACGGGCGGCGCTCAGGCCGGGGGCGTAGATCAACGCGTGGTAGGAGCCGTCCGCGAGCCAGTTCAGGTGCCCGACCGACACCGACGCGCCGATGCGCCAGGCCAGGTCCGCGCCGGTGGCCGCGTACCGGTTGAACAGTTCCCAGGAGTACAGGCCGGCGTCGGCCATCACCAACATGCCCGGCCCGACCGTGCCGGTGAGGTCGGCGGCCAGGGTGCGTTCCCCGGTGCGGCAGCCACCGAGCACCGCGCCCACGATCGCGTGGCTGCCGCACTCGGCCACAGCGGTGACGTGCAGTTTCGGATACGCCGACGCTTTCGGCCCCGAGCCCGTCCGGCCGAACCGTTGCAGATTTGTCCGGTGTGTCGGCCACGTCGAAGCTGGTCGCGTCGATCGCCACCAGCCGGCGTCGGCCGATGAAGGCGCCTTTCGTGCCCGGTGTGGCCAGGGGCACCGCGGCCCGTTCGAACAACGCCTTCATCGGCTCGGGCCCGAGTCGCTGCCGGGCCTGGGTGATCGCGGACCTGGTGGGGACCTGCCAGTCGTCGTCCCACGAGCCGAGTCTGCGCAGGTTACCGACCAGCCGGCGCATCACCTCGTCATACGACTCGGCGAAGAACAGCCCCATCGCGATCACGTACCGGACCATCACGTGTGCCGGTAGCCGCCGCGAGCGTTTCTCCCGCCGCCCCGCTGCGGTTGAGGACCTCTTCCAGCAGGTCACGGCCGAACCGGGCCGACACCACACCCAACCCGATATGGTCGGTCAACCGACCCTGCGGCCGTTGCTCCACCGATGACGTCACGGCCAGCCACCGTACCGGCCTCCACAATCGACGTCAGCTCACCGCGCCGGCCCCGACACGCGCCCTATCTGAACGACGTTGCTTCCTGATCCCGCAATAGGACCTACGGTCACGGCGACAAGGGTCGGGTGGGCGGCGGTGAGCCGCCCAGCCGGGCACCGACCCGCCGCGCCGCCTGCAGACTCGCCCACGCGGTCAACCCGATCAGCGTCCCGTCGTCGGCCCCCGTCCGACGGCAGGCGGCGACGGTCTCGTCATCGACCTGGTAGGAGGCGAACGCGGCGAGCACCGCGAGCCGGCCCAGCGGCAGGTCCCCGGCCGACAGTCCGTCGGTGGCGGCCCGGACCCAGTCGCGGCTGAGTCCGGGCGGGTCGCCGGCCCAGCTCACCACTCGTTCGACGACCAGTTCCCGGACGGGATCCGGCACCGTCCGATGGCCCGCCTGCTCGATCGCGGCGACGGCCCGGCCCAACGCGGTCGCGACAGCGGCGTTGCCCTGCGCCCAGGCGAGGTCGTCGGGCACATGCGTTGCCACCGGCAGCAACGCCCGACCCTGATCGGGCAGGCGTGCGGCGGCCAGCCGCATCACCCGGCCGAGTCCCCGCCGCAGCGCCCGGCGCACCATCGGCGGTGCCCCCGACGGCATCGGTGACTCCTGAAGGAAGATGTTGACCATCCGGTTGATCAGGTGGAAGGTCACCACCACCCCGATGTGCTCGGCGGCGGCGCCGGCGGCGAAGGGCGGCGGCGCCGGGTCGGCGTCCAGGCACGACGATTGCCGTGCCCAGCGGGCGACGCGACGTAGCGGCCCCGGCGGCAGCTCGTCGATGCGGCCCTGACCGATCAACTCGGCCGCCCGACCACCGCCGAGGCCACCCAGCACCGAACTGTGCACCTCCACGCAGTACGGACAGCGGTTGCCCACGGATACCGCAGCGGCCACCGCTTCCTTGTCCGCACGGGGCACCACGCCGGGACGGACGAGGGTGGCCTGGAGCATCGACCACACCGCCGCCAGCACGGCCGGGTTCGGCGAGTGCAGCACCAGGGGCGGCGCCAGTACGCCGAACTCCTGCTCCACCTGCCGGTAGGTGTCGGCGACCAGTCCATCGGCGACGCCCCGGGCGACCGGGGTCACGTGGCGCACCTCGGCCAACGACCGTTCCACGCCGGTACGGATGAGCCACCCGCGCATGTACCGCCCCTCCTCGTCCGGACCGGTGTCGTCGTCGACTCAGCGGTGCGCGGTACCCGTCTGCTGCAGCGTGGCCCGCCGGCCTGCGGTCTCACCGCCCGGTGCCGGTGCACCGTACGTCACCGACAGGCCCCGTTGCCGCGCCGCCTCGACGATCGCCGGCACCGCCCGCTCGGCGAGCGCGGCGATCGTCATCGCCGGATTGACGGTCAACGCACCGGGCACCGCCGATCCGTCGGTGACGAAGATCCCCGGGTGTCCCCGCAGCTCGTGACGGTCGTCGAGAGCCGAGGTCGCGGGATCGTCACCGATGCGGCAGGACGCGAGCGGATGCACGGTGTACGCGCCGACCAGGTCGTTGGTCCACGGCATCACCCGGGCCAGCCCGTCGCGTTCGAGAATGTCCCGGATGTCGGCGTCGGCGGCGGCCCAGCCCCGCAGGGTATTCGCCGTCGGCCGGTACCGCAACGGACCCCGGACGAGCATCTGCTGGGACAGCCGGACCCCGTTGCCGGAAGGCGGCGGCTCGCCGAACACCCCTTCGTTGTCGTCCTCGCTCATGATGAAAATGGTCAGCCAGGACTGCCACTTGCGGATCAGTTCCTTCTTCTCCGCCCCGAACCAGGTCGGGCCGGAGGCGTCCGGGACCTGGGCCAGGATGGTGCCGAAGCCGGGCGGGAAGTACAGCTGCTCCAGCGAGTACCGCTCGTACTCCGGCAGCGCCGGATCCAACTTGTCCCAGCTCGCCACCGCCGGCCCCTTGCCGATCTGGTACGCCTGGTAGCCGACGCCGTCGGCCCGCTGCAGCCCGAGGACCTCCCGTACCCGGTCGTCGTCGACGACGGCAGTGTTCAGCCGCTCGCCGTTGCCCGAGAAGTAGCGGCCGACCGCGTCCGGCATCCGCCCCAGGTACGGTGCCGACCGCTGCAGGATCACCGGGGTCGCGCCGGCCCCGGCCGCCACCACGACGATCTTGGCGTCGATCGCCCCGCTCGCCACCTCCACCCGGTAGTCGACCTCGTCCATCACGTTGTAGTGCACCCGGTAGCCACCGTCGGCGGTGCGGGTCAGGTGCTGGACCTCGTGCAGCGGGCGGATCTCGGCGCCGTGGGCGACCGCGGCCGGCAGGTAGTTCAGCAGCAGGGACCGCTTGGCGTCGAACCGGCAACCGGACATCATCCAGTTGCAGTTGGTGCATTTCGCTTCGTCGATCGCGACCGGCACCGGATTGGCGGTACGGCCGGCGTGGTCGCAGGCGGCCGCCCACAGTCCGCCCGCGTACGGCACGTTCTGCCACTGCTGCTGGGTGACCGGCAGGGCTTCGGCGACCCGGTCGTACCAGGGGTCGAGGGTGTCCCGGGAAATGGCCGCCGGCCACATCCGCCGCCCGATGCTGCCGCGACGGTCGAAGATGAACCGTGGCGCGCGAGGCATCGCGGCGAAGTAGACGACGCTGCCGCCGCCGACGCAGTTGCCGCCGAGCACGCTCATCCCGTCCCCGATGACGAAGTCGAAGGCCCGCGTCGTCGACGACCCGAACTTGAAATCCTGGTCGAAGTCGGTGCCGGTCAGCCAGGGGCCGCGTTCCAGAACGGTCACCCGGGCGCCACCGGCGGCGAGGTGGTAGGCCGTGATGGCACCACCGAAGCCACTGCCGATCACCAGGACGTCGGTGCTCTCGATGCTGCTCATGCCGGGCTCCCTGAGGGGGTCGTGTCGGGATGCGGACGGGCCAGTGGCCGGCCGTACGAGTAGGCGGGGAACCGCCAGAGCCCGTCGGCGTCCGGTGGGAAGTAACCGAGCGTGGCCAGCCCGGGATGGCCCGCCGCGATCGCGTCGACGGTGTGCAGGTGGGATCCGGAGTCGAAGGCGATCGTGCTGAACATCGCGAGACTGACCCACAGTTCCCGCTCGCTGTGCCCGGGGTCGGTGAGTTCCTGAACCAGTGCGACCCGCTCGGGGTGGGCAAGGGCGACGAACGGCGGAAGCGACGGCTCGAGTGCCAGACCACGCTCGGCGGCGAACCGGTCGGCATGCTCGTTGAGCTGCTCGGCGAGCGTCGCGAGGGCAGGTTCCATCCCGCCCTCCGGGCTTTGCAGCACCGCCAGGGCGCCGGCGGTGGCGGCACTGCCACCGGGTGCGGCGCCGGCCACCGCGTGATCGTCGGGCGACCGTTTCTCACCGGGCAGAATCGTGTCGGCGTATGCCTCAAGCGTCATACCCATCACGTCGTCGGCGGGAGCTGAATTCACGGGAGATCCTCCTGCTGAAACTGGGCACGAGCGGCAGCGTAAATCGGATCCCGACCCTCGACGACGCGACCGACCGTCGAATATGGGCCGTTACTGTCCAATGCTGAGGCCGCCGATCTCCACCATCATCTTCACGGTTGCTTGACGCCCACGACCGGTTCTGCGGCAGGTCGGCAACGTGCGAGACGCACGAATCCGTCCCGGATACCTAGGCTGACCGCTGACTCCAGATCACCGGAAGGGAAACGCCATGTCCCAGAAATCGGATGTGATCTCAGCGCTGTCCGCCGAAGGTGCCCTCGTCGACGAACTGGTCAGTGGGCTCGACCCGGCGAAGTGGAAGCTCGAGACCCCGTCGCCCGGCTGGACGATCGGCCACCAGATCGCCCATCTGGCGGCGACCTTCCGGATGGCTGCGCTGGCTGCCGCCGACCCGGCGGGCTTCACCGCGATGGCCGCCAGGTTGAGCCCCGACTTCAACGCCAACGTGGACCGGGCGCTCGCGGAGTACCTCGCGGACCCACCGCTGGTGCTGCTCAGCAGGTGGCGTGCAGAACGCGCCGCAGCGGAGAAGGCGCTGGCCGCCGTCCCGGCCGGCCAGGTGGTGCCCTGGCTGGTCCGGCCGCTACCGCCGGCGGTGCTCGCCGCCGCCGGGATGATGGAACTGTTCGGGCACGGCCAGGACATCGCCGACGCGCTCGGCGTCCGGCTGACGCGTACCGACCGGATCGGCTTCCTCGTCGGCTTCGCCGTACGCACCTGGGACTTCGGCTACCTGGCGCGGGAGATGCCGACGCCGGACGTCGAGTTCCGGTTCGAACTGACCGCCCCGTCCGGCACGGTCTGGGAGTACGGACCGGCGGACTCGGCGCAGCGAATCACCGGGCCGGCCGAGGACTTCTGCCTGCTGGTCACCCGCCGCCGGCACCGGGCCGACCTGGCATTGACCGCCGAAGGCACGCAGGCCGACCAGTGGCTGGACATCGCCCAGGCGTACCGGGGTCCGGCCGGACCGGGCCGCCGGCCCGGCCAGTTCGCCGACCTCCGCTGAGGCCGACGCACCGGACATCGCCCATTCGATCGGTACGCGGCGTGCGCCGGGAGGTGTCGTGGGCGGCGCTTCCCGGCGGACCCGGCACCTTTCCCGGCCGACGCGCATGTTCTGCCCGCGAGCGGGTAGAGCCAGAATCGGCCGACGGTGGCATCGACCGTGGGCTGCGGACGACGTACCGGGGGATCACGTGGCTGACGACGACAGGGCTGGTGACGCCGCGCTCGCGCAGGCGGTACGGGCAGCGCGGGCCCACGCCGACGCCACCACCCAGACCGCCCGCTTCCTGGACCAGATGGGCACGGTGCCGGACGCGGCCGGCATCGCCGAGTACGCCAACCTGCTCGCCCGCGAGGAGTCGACCCGCGACGACCGGACGTCGGCGCTGCGCGCCGCCGGGCTGGACGTGTCGAGCCTGGATCCGGAAGCGGCGTGACGCACGCCCGAGGTACCTGAGCCGCCGCCGGTCAGTCGACGCCTGGCCGTGGTGCCGGGCGGGACCCCGGCTGCCCGGCGGACCGTAGAGCGGATTCGGCCCAGCAGGCACCCTGCCGGCCGGCCACGATCACTCCGACGACGGCGCAGGCCAGGCTGATCAGCGCCGCCGTCCGATAGTCGACCACGCCGTGCGACCAGCCGACGAAGGTGACGATCATCGCGGCCGGGACCAGCACCGCGCCGACGACCAGCCACAGCGGCCGCCAGCCCGGTAGACCCCCGACCCGGTCGAGGGCGACGGCCGCGCTCGACTCCGACGGCGACATCTCGCACCTGGAGACCGGTCGGCTGGATCAGCTCGACCGACCAGCAGATGGTCGATGACCCGCTGTCCGGCGGGCCGGCGGGCGCGGCCGGCCGGCCGGCGCGGCCGGCCGGCCGGCGGCACGTCCCGTACGGGTGGGTCAGCGGTGGCCAAGCTGTACCGCAGCGCGCAGGCCGACGTACTGGCCGGGCTCGCCCTGCACCCGGGGCAGGACGTCCTACTGTGGATCATCGGGCAGGAGCCCGGCGGCCTGACGGTCTCCGAGGTCGCCGCCCGACTCGGCGTGGAGCAACCGACGGTGACCCGCAGCCTCAGCCGTCTCGAACCCGGCGGCTGGTTCGTCCGACAATCCGTGCCAGGCGACCGGCGCCTCACCCGGATCGTGCTGACCGACAAGGGCCGGACCGGCATCGCGCAGATCGAAGCGGCCTGGCGCACCCTCGCCACCGAAACCGACTGAGGTACGGTCAGCCGATCGACACCGCCATGCCGCACACGCGCGCCGCGCTCGCCGACGACCTGGCCGCACTCGGGGTACGGCGCGGATCGGTGCTGCTCGTGCACTCGTCACTCAAGGCGCTCGGCTGGGTCTGCGGCGGCCCGGTCGCGGTGGTCCAGGCGCTGCTCGACGCGCTGGGTCCGGACGGCACCCTGGTGGTGCCGACCCACACGCCGGACAACACCGACCCCGCCTGCTGGCGGAACCCGCCCGTACCGCAGTCGTGGTGGCCGGTGATCCGCACCCACACGCCCGGATTCGATCCGGCGGTGACGCCGAGCCGCTGGATGGGCGCCATCGCGGAGACCACCCGTACCTGGCCGGGCGCGCGACGCAGCGACCACCCGCAGGTGTCGTTCGCGGCCGTCGGCCCACTCGCCGACGCCGTGGTGGGCGGGCACCGACTCGACGAGATGCTGGGCGAACACTCCCCCGTCGGCGCCGTCTACCGACTCGACGGCGATGTCCTGCTGCTGGGCGTCGGGCATCACAGCAACACCTCGCTGCACCTGGCCGAATACCGGCTGCCGGACCCGCCGCGCAAGCAGGAAGGCTCGGCCGTACGCACCCCCACCGGTCGCGCCTGGACCCACTGGCAGGACGTCGACATCGACGAAGGCGACTTCGACCAGGTGGGTGCCGCTTTCGAGGCCACCGGCGGCGTATCGATCGGACAGGTCCGCGAAGCCGAATGCCGGCTGATGCGCCAGCGCCCGTTGGTCGACTTCGCCGTCGGCTGGCTCGCCACCCACCGGACGACCCTCTAGCACAGCGTCGGCCGCTGATCGATCGTCGCGATGGCGCGGCGTCGCGCTACCGTCACGCGCTCGAACGCGACCGTAGCCGATCAGCGATGGATGCTCGGTCGCTGCCCGCTTCGATCCGGGCGGCGTCGATGGATGCCAAGATCAAGGACTTGTCGGACGCACTCAATCCGCGCCACTGCGACTCAGCGAGCCGCAGGCCCTGATACTGCTCATTGCCCGTTCGAGACTCCGTGATAGCCGCGCGGATAGTGTCCACATCAGCCAACGCCGAGTCACCTTTCATCAACCCGAGCGCGAGAACCCGGACTGCTGGAGCCCCTTCCGCGAACAGTCGCCGGACCTCAGCCGGGTCGAACTTTCGACGCAACGCCAGAGACGCCGCGTGCTTCACGAGCAGATCCTGCAACGCGACCCTAGCCGCATAGTGCTCAGCGCCACGCAGTTCCTCGTACACCAGCGCGTAGGACTCCGCGAGACCGACCAACTCCGTCTGCCTCAGGATCCCTGCCGATTGGGGAGCAATATGCTCGATGTCCGAAACGAGCCCGACACTCACGCCCTCCAGCCCGATCGCCAACCCCGTCACCCGGTCGACCACGAGTGGGCTGACAGCCAGCAACGCGCCCGCCGCAACGACGGCGACAACACCACCGCCACCGTCCGGTACCCACGCGGTCTGCCACACCCCCGCAGCGAGCAGGAGTAGTCCCACGAAGCCGACGATCCAACGCCAGATTCCCGCCATGGTCAGGGATCTAACCACGGATCCAAAGGAGACACCTCCCCACCCGGCACATCCGTCGATGGTCCGAACGTCCCAGGACCGGCCGGAGCGACTGAGCGCCCCGCGGACCTGTAGTCGATTCGCGCTTCCAGGTGGGTATCCAGCTGGGATGCGCCAGAGCGCGTCGAAGGAACCCCGGTCACCTGGTACGGGTGGCCGGGGTTCCGGGGAGCGCTACGGAAGCGGGTCAGGCGGTGGGGTTGGCGTCCTTGGTCGACTCGACGAACGCCGACCAGGCGGCCGGGCCGAAGGTCAACGTACCGCCGTCGCGGTCCTTGGTGTCGCGGACCAGGATTCGATCGGGAAGGTTGTCGGCGACCTCGACGCAGCTGTCGCCGCCGTTGGCCGATCGGCTGGACTTCCGCCAGCGCGGTTCACTTGCGCTCATCGATCATCCTCAGCATCAGATCCTGGGACTGCACCACCGGCAGCGCGAGTCCGTCCACGGATTCCCAGGCTAGTTCCAGCTCGGCCACTTCGCCATGGCTGGACACCACGGCGCCCTTCAACTGGTTGTCGAGGTAGCCGCAGCGCCGACCGTCCGGCAGGTTGGCGATCACGAACGCGCCACCGAGACCGAGGTGCAGCCCGGCGTCGTCCGGCAGCACCCGGACTTTGACCGACGGCCGGTGGCCGAGGTCCACCAGGTGGCCCAGTTGATTCTTCATCACCTCGCGAGGACCTCGGCTGAGCGCGAACTCATTGATGATGGCCGAGACCACCACCGGGTTGTCCCGGCCGAGCGTCGCGGCCTGTCGCTCCAGCCGGGTGCGCACCAGGTCGTCGATCCGCCCGTCGTTCATCGTGGAGGTCGCCAACAACGCCCGCATGTAGCCCTCGGTCTGAAGCAGTCCGGGGATGACGAGCGGCTGGTAGGTGCGTAACAGCAGCGCCCGACGCTCGTGCTCGACCCACGGACGCATCCACGGGTACCGGTCCTGCCGCGCCTCCGTCGACAACTTCTGGAACTTGTCATCGGTGCCGAACACCCGATCCAGGTTGGTGGCGGTGTCCGCCTGCGGGATGTGCCGCCCCGACTCGAATCCCGCGACGAGCGACTTGGACACCCGCAGCGCGGCGCCAAGCTGACTCTGATTCATCCCACCGGCGATTCGAAGTCGCCGGATCTCGACGCTGAGCTCACTCACGTTTGGATCACCCCAATGTCGTGGTGTGGTGGTTGTTGTCCGCTGAGGGCATCCTCCCACTGATCCAGATGGATAGTCCAGGATGGAATAGACGAATGTCGGGACACCACGAGAAAACGACCCCCGGGGATATTCCCCGAGGGTCGTTCATGCTTGTCGGACGGCGATGATCAGAAACGACCCCAGTCGTCGGCGGCCGGCCGCCACACGTCGATGTTGCGCGGGTCGACGGCCATCCGCCGGGCCCGGTGCGTGGCGTGCTCCTCCGGGGTGAAGACCCGGTGCCGGTCGCACAGCTCGTAGCGCGGCCCGTGCTTCGGGTCGTGCATGTAGAACGCGATCGACGTCGACGCCGAGTGGTTGACCAGGTCGGAGGCGATCGGCACCTTCTTGTACTGGGCCCGCGCCCGGCCCCGCATCACGTGGTCGAAGCTTTTCATCTTGAAGCACAGATGCGCGACGTAGAACTCCTTGTTGCGCTGCAACGCCAGGCTGTGGTGGTAACGGTCCTCGCAGCGCAGGAAGACGGTGACGTCGCCGACGTAGTCGCTGGGCAGGAAGCCGAGCACGTTGGTGTAGAAGTCGAGCGACTCCTCGTACTTGTCGGTGGCGAGGAAGGGGTGCACCAGGTCCTGCGGGCGGAGCTCGATCAGCGGCGGTTCGGCGTACTCGACGAACTCGGTGAACAGCTCGACGATCAGCCCGTTGGGGTCACGTACGGCGAACCCGCGCTGGCACAGGCCCTTCATCCGCTCGTGCAGTTCGAGCACCTCGTGGCCGCCGGCGACGACCCGCTCCCGCAGGTCGTCGAGAACCTCGTCGGACTCGACGCTGAACCCGATCGCGGTGGTCCAGCTCTCGGTGCGCTGCGGGGCGGCGATCAACTCGATGCTGTGGTGCTCGATGTCGGCGCGCAGGTACGCGTGCTCGTCGGTGTGCTGCTCCAACTGCAGGCCGACGTGGTACTGCAGGAACTCGATGGAGGCGGCCAGATCCGGCACCTCGATCCGGGCGTACTCCATGCCGTAGGGCCCGCGACGGCGGGTGGCGGCCTCGGTGGACATCTGCGACCCCTTCTTGATGAGTTACGCGTCCCCGGCGGTGGGGAGGCTGACGATGACCTGGCGTTCGACGACCGGACGCCAGCGTTCCCGGACGAACCGCTCGTGCGACTCGCTGTGCAGGTAGTCGAGCAGCTCCTGCTCGGTGGCGAACTCCACGACGAAGCCGTGCGTCATCGTGGTGTCGCGGGTGCTGACGTTGACCCCGCTGCGCCAGTTGCGCATCGCCGGGTACTTCTGCGGGAAGGTGTCCAGTTCGGCTAGGACCGACTCGGCGACGCCGGCCGGCAGGTCGTCGCGGAACTTGAACGCCAGCATGTGGGTGATCACGGCGGCCCGTCCTAGAGGATGAAGCTGAGTCGGGCGCCGGGGTCCATCGACTCCATCACCGGGATGGCGCGGCGGACCCGGAAACGCAGGCCGTCGTCGTCGACCTTGAGGACGTGCTCGTAGCGGCCCACGTAGGTGTAGGCACCGTTGTCGCGGTAGCGGTGGATCAGGAAGTTGGCGCTGATCCACACCGTTTCCGCGCCGGCCTCCAGCAGGATCACGTTGGAGACCATCCGGTGGGTACGCGAGTGCGGGTTCTCGGCGTGCGCCTTGCGGCTCTTCAGCCGCTTCACCCGGGCCCGGATCAGGTCGTAGTCGTCACAGACGAAGAACCCGGCGGTGGTGGCGTCCCAGCCGGCCCAGTCGGTGGTCGGCACCTCCATCCGGGCGTCGGCCTCGAACAGGGTGAACCACTCGTCGAGACGCCACTCGTCGAGCAGTTGCGCCTCCCGGTAGAGGAAGTCCTCCACCTGCGCCCGGGTCACCTCGCGGGTGCCAACGTGCAGCACTGCTCCGTTGGTCGTCGGGGGCATCGGGTCACTCCTTCCCGCTGGTGGTGGCGGCGGCGGATCCTGCGGTGGCCGCCGGTCCGCCGGCCAGTGCCGTGGACGGGCCGGGGGCGCCGGGGTCGGCCGGCGGGTCACCGGCGACGGCGGTGGCCGCCCCGACCCGGTCGGCCCACTGCCGCCAGAAGCTGCGCATCGCGCCTTCGTCGATGGAGCGGCCCTGGTTGCCCTGCTTCTCGTTGGCCATGCCGCGCGACATGTCCGACCAGTCGTGGGCCGGGTCGGCCGAGTCGGCGGTGGCGACGATGCCGCGCTGCACCGCCTCGTACGCCTCGATGTCGTCCGGGGTGGCCAGGCCGCCGGGGCCGACGAAGCTGACCATGGTCTTGATCCGCAGCGCGCGGACCGACTCCGGCTCGCCGGTCTCGACGAACTGCCAGGCCCGCACGTCGGTGCGGTCGGCGGCGACCGGTTCGAGCTGGCGGATGGTCAGGGCTTCCAGGTCGAACAGCAGCAGGTTCGGGAAGACGAAGAGGATCCGGCTGGCGTCGGCGATCTCGGCGGCGAGTTCCGGCCCGAGCCGGGCGATCATCTCGTTGCGCTTGGCGACGGTACGGGCCTTCTCCTCGTCGCCGAAGCGCGGCTCCCAGACCATCCCGATCCGGCCGTTGTGCCCGGTGAGCACGAGCAGCCCGTGGCCGCCGCCGAGGTCGTAGGCGTACTGGTCGTCGTCGGTGACGGCGAAGCCGGTCTCCCGCAGGTAGCCGACGAAGGTGTTGTGGGTCGGCGCGAAGTGGTAGCCGTCCATGGCGTTCTCGACGGCGAGCTTCCAGTTGCCCTTGACGCTGTAGAGCTGCACGCCGGGCAGGGTCTGCATGCCGTGCTCGCCGATCTTGGCGGTCAGCGACATGTAGTGCGCGGCCGGGCCGAGGTGGGTGAGCAGATCAGGCACGTCGGGGTCGAACGCGATGAAGACGAAACCCTCGTGGATCTGCAGTCGGGGCACCTGGCGCAGCCGCATCGACTCGCGGAAGCCGGGGTCGTCGGGGTAGCTCTCGTCGCCGGGCAGCGCGGCGAGCTCACCGGAGTTGCTGAACGCCCAGGCGTGGTAGAAGCACTGGAAGAACTTGGTGTTGCCCTCGTTGTGCCGGCACAGGATGGTGCCGCGGTGGGTGCAGGAGTTGAGGAACACCTTCACCTCGCCGGCGGAGTCCCGGCAGAAGATCAGCGGTCGGCCCCCGAGGGTACGGGTCTTGAAGTCGCCGGCGTTGGGGATCTCGGTCTCGTGGCCGAGGTAGAGCCAGGTGTGGCCCCAGATCTTGGCGATCTCGTCGCGGAACAGACCCGGGTCGCGGTACGCCGACCGGTGCACCCGGAAGCGCATCGCCTCCCAGTCCTCGTCGATCAGCGCGCCATCGGCTCCGCCGAGCGGTCGCACCGGCGTCTGCTGCGTCATCACCCACCGCCCTCTTCCTCGTCCGGTCCGCCAGCTTTCGGCGGTGCTCCGCCAACCCTCGGCGGCGCTACGAAATGCGAGACAGTATCTCGCCCTCCGATGCTGCTATCAGAGCCGGTCACCTGTCAAGAGCAGGACATCCTCCGTAGCCGGGTTACCGACTGTTAACAGGACAGCAACACATCCGAGCGGGTCCGCCGGAAACGATCCGGTCATCCACCCGTCACCCGGCCCGCCAGCGGCGCCCACCGCCGCGCGTCCTGCGCCCGCCCGGCCGGGTACCCCTTCCGGAGGAACCGATGCTCCAGCCGCACCAGGGACCGATCGCCGGCACCCACTACCTGCCGACCACCCCTGACACCTGCCTGTGGGGTCGGCTCCCCAACCGCAGCCACGCCGAGGTGCTGCGGGTCCGCTCCGGGGAGACCGTGACCATCGACACCCTCAGCCACGAGAGCATCCTCGAGGACCAGGGCCGCGACCCGGTCGGCTACCTCAAGCAGTACGACGTACCCGCCGACGGTGTCCTCGCCGACGCCCGGGACCTGGCCGCCTCCGACGTCGCCCACGACTACGACGACGACGGACCGCACGTGGTCACCGGCCCGATCACCGTCGACGGCGCGCAGCCCGGCGACCTGCTCCGGGTCGACGTGCTCGACCTGACGATCCGGGCCCCGTACGGCTTCGTCAGCAGCCGGCACGGCTACGGCGCGCTGCCCGGCGAGTTCCCGCTCACCCCGATCGACACCGGGCCGGGCAGCGACCCTCGGGAGTACGGCAGCGTCTGCCACTTCACCGAGGTCGTGAGCAGCGGCGGCCGACTGTACGGGGTCCTGCCGTTCGGCGACGGCCGGGCCGCCCGGTTCCCGCTCGCGCCGTTCCTCGGCCTGATGGGCGTCGCCGTCGACACCGACGAGATGGTGCACTCGGTGCCGCCCGGCGGGCACGGCGGCAACCTGGACATCAACGAGCTGCAGGTCGGCTCCAGCCTCTACCTGCCGGTGCAGCTGCCCGGAGCCGGCTTCTACGCCGGCGACCCGCACTACGCCCAGGGCGACGGCGAGGTTGCGTTGACCGCCCTGGAGGCACCGCTGCGGGCCACTCTGCGGTTGAGCGTCATCCCGGCGGCGCAGGCCGGCCTGCTGGTCGGCGCCGGTGAGGCGCCCCTGGCCGAGACCGCCACCCACTGGATTCCCGTCGGCCTGGACGCCGACCTCAACGAGGCGATGCGCCGAGCGGTCCGCGCCGCGGTCGACTTCCTGGCCCGCACCCAGGGCATGCCCCGCGACACCGCCCTGGCCTACCTGAGCGCCGCCGCCGACTTCGAGGTCAGCCAGGTCGTCGACGCGGTCAAGGGCGTGCACTGCCTGATCCGCAAGGCCGACTTCCCGGCCCACATCTGAGGTGCTCGCCCGCGCCGGACCGGGTCGACCGACGGGTCCGGCGGATACCTATCGCTGCAAGGCAGTATTCCTGTGAGGAATAACTATTCCTCACAGGAATACTGGACTGAACCACACCTGTCCGCGACGCGCGGTGCGAGCGTCCACGCACGGGGCGAACGTCCACTCACGGGGCGGTCCGCCAGGCCCGAACCGCATAGGCTGGCACAATGGCCGGCTGGTACCGGGGCGACTGCCACCTGCACTCCGTGCGGTCGACCGGGGGCGAGCTGACCCCGGCGCAGCTCACCGCCGCCGCCCACGCGGCCGGGCTCGACTTCGTCGCCGTCACCGAGCACAACACCACCGACGGGTACGCCGACTGGGTCGACCACGCCGGCGGGCTGTGCGTGGTGGCGCACCCGTACGCGCCCTACCCGTCGGGCACGTTCGAGTACCCGTACCAGGGCTTCGACGCCGTCGAGGTCTGGAACGGACAGTGGGCATCGGACCTGCCGTGGAACGCCGACAACGAGGCGGCGTTGGCCGACTGGACCGCGAGCCTGGCGGCCGACCTCCACAGGGGTGGCTGGCGGCCGGCGATCGGTAACAGCGACACCCATCTCGCCGGCCAGATCGGCATCCCGCACACCGTGGTGCGCGCTGGTGAACGCACGGTGGAGGCACTGCTGGCCGGCATCGCCGCCGGTCACAGCTGGATCGCCGGCTCGACACCGGCGGAGCCACGGCCACCGTCGAGGTCGAGGTCCGTGGCGTGCCGTCGGGCGTGGTCGAGATCCACACCGACCGGGGTACGGCGTACCGCGCCGCATTGTCCGCCGACGGCGCCGGCAGCATCCGATGGCGCACAGATGCCACGGCGTCGGTGTTCGTCCGGGTCGAGGTGCGCCACCTCGATGGGCGGCTGGCGGCCCTGACCAACCCGGTCACGCTGGCCTGATCCCGTCCGTGGCGTACGGTCGGGCGTGATCTGTTCCGACGCCGACCGGGGTACGCCATGCGCCGGGGGCTGACCTTCCTGTTCGCGGTGGCCGCCGGTGCCGCTGTCGCCAACCTCTACTGGGCGCAACCGCTGCTCGACCTCATCGCCGCCGACCTCGACGTCACCACCGCGACGGCCGGTCTGCTGGTCACCGCCACCCAGGTCGGCTACGCCGTCGGGATCCTGTTCCTGGTGCCGCTGGGCGACATTCTCGACCGACGCCGGCTGGTACCGGTGCTGATGCTCTGCGCGGCGGGCACGCTGGTGGCGTGCGCGCTCGCGCCGTCGTTCGGCGTGCTGCTCGTGGCGATCACCGTGCTCGGGGTGGCCACGGTCTCCGGGCAGTTGCTGACCCCGCTCGCCAGCGATCTCGCCGACGATGCCCGCCGAGGCAGGGCGGTCGGTACGGTCGTCGCCGGGATCCTGACCGGCATCCTCGCCTCGCGGACCATCAGCGGCCTGGTCGCCGACGTCGCCGGCTGGCGGGCGATCTTCCTGTTGGCGGCGGTGGTCGCGGTCGGCTTCGCCGTGGTGATGTACCGGGCGATCCCGTCGCTGGCACCGAAGACCCGGCTGGCGTACCCGGCGCTGATCGCGTCCGTCGCCGTGGTGGTCGCCCGCGAACGCGCGGTCCGGTGGACGTTGGTGCTGTCCGCTACCGGCTTCGCCGCGTTCACCATGTTCTGGACGGCGTTGACGTTCCTGCTCAGTGGCCCGCCGTTCGACTATCCGGTGTCGGTGATCGGGCTGTTCGGCCTCGCCGGGCTGGCTGGCGCGGTCGCCGCGCAGCGCAGCGGCCGGCTGCACGACCTGGGCTGGTCGTTGCCCGCCACCGGCGCGGCGTGGGTCCTGGTGCTCGCCTCGTTCGTGGTGGCGTTGTTCGCCGGCCGCAGCGTCCTGCTGGTGATCGTCGTGGTGGTCGTGCTCGACGCCGCGTTGCAGGCGGCCGGGATCCTCAACCAGTTGCGAGTGATGGCCGTCTCACACGAGGCACGCAGCCGGCTGAACACGGCGTACGTGACCGCGAACTTCCTCGGCGGCGCCGCTGGCTCGGCCGCCGCCGCGATGCTCTGGGTGGCCGGCGGCTGGACGGCGGTGTCGCTGGCCGGGGTGGGGCTGAGTTGCTTCGCCCTGGCCCTGTGGGTGGTGGGCCGTCGGC
Source organism: Solwaraspora sp. WMMA2056 (assembly GCF_030345095.1). Taxonomy (NCBI): domain Bacteria; kingdom Bacillati; phylum Actinomycetota; class Actinomycetes; order Micromonosporales; family Micromonosporaceae; genus Solwaraspora; species Solwaraspora sp. WMMA2056. The sequence continues at coordinate 2,835,983 of NZ_CP128360.1, read as the reverse complement.
ACGCGCTCGTTCCGGTCGACCCACTGGCCAGATAGTCAAATGGTTTGTATATTCAACCGCGTGACACGTCCAATGAGAGAACCGACGTTCTGGATCCTGACCGCGCTGGTCGACCAGCCACGACACGGATACGGGGTGATCCAGCAGGTCACCAGGCTGTCCGGGGGTGAGACGCGGCTGCTGGCGGCGACCCTCTACGCCGCGCTGGACCGGCTGGCCGCCGAGGGTCTGGTGGCCGTCGACCGGGAGGAGGCGGTCGACGGGCGGCTGCGCCGCTACTACCGGCTCACCGACTCCGGTGGCGCCGCGCTGGCCGCCGAGACGCAACGGCTGAGCCGCAAGGTGGCCACCGCGTCCCGGCTGCTGGACGCGCTGCGCCCACCGGCCGGGCCGGCCACGGTGGCGTTCGGATGAGCCGGACCGCGCCCGCCCGCTTCCGGCGTTACCGCCTGCTCGCCCATGCCTACCCGCCCGGGCCCCGTCGCGCCGAACTGCTCGACACCATGCTGATGGTCGCCGAGGACACCGGCCGCCGACGCCCGAGCGCCCGCGAGGTCGGCAACGTGCTCCGGCACGCCCCGCGCGCCCGGCTGGGGCGGCCGGGCAACCGCCTCGTGGTGCTGGTCGCCGTCATCGTCTCGATCCTCAGCGGCTTCGTCGCCGCGTCGCTGACCGCCCGCGCCTACGGCGAAACCGACCGGCCGCTGCCCAGCACGGCCGAAATGACCACCATCGCCGGGCTGGTCACCCCGGACGTCGAGGTACCGCCACTGGAGCGGCACGAGCAGGTCTTCGTCAACGGCAACGGCGAGGCACAGTTCGGCCAGGTCCGGTACCAGGCCGAACACGCTGCCCCGATATCCGACCTGCGCGCGTACGACGCCGAGGTCGCCGACCGGCTGACCGCGGACGGTTGGCGGCTCGGCCCGCTCTCCTACTCGGGCCACGCCGATCTGCGTACCGCCGAGATCCTGACCGCTACCAAGGACGGCTGGTTGCTGACCTTCGCCAACACCTACCAGACGCTGGAACCGGCCGACGGGGGCTGGTTCGAGGTCTCGGTACGCCGGGTCGAGCCGGCCGGGATGCCGGTCGGTTTCGCCGCCGGCGGCCTTGCCGGCATGGCCCTCGGCTGGCTCCTCGCCGGTTGGGCGAGCCGCCGGACCGAGCACAGCACGGCGGCCAGCGGCGTCCTCGCCCTGCTGGCCATCATCGCGGCCGGCAACTCGTTCTTCCTGATCAACTTCGTCGTTCGGGACTACCTGACGATCGTCGACCAGGGCTTCTCGTTGCATGAGGGACCGATCTGGTCGTGGACCGTGCCCGGTGACGAAGGCCTGCTGCTGCTCGCCCCGACGATCCTCGCCACCCTCGCAGCGGGGGTCATCCTGGCGGTGTCCCGCCGACCGCGCGGCAGCGCGCCGCGCCGGGTCGCCGCCAGGTCCACGCCCACCCGGGTCGGCTGGACGCTGACCCTCGTCACGTTCGGCCTGGGCGTGCTCAGCGCGTGCACCGGCTTCGGCCTGTTCGGCTTCGACCTGTTCGTGGTGGCTCTGCTGATGGCGACCGGGTTGACCGTGCACCGGATCATGCGGCGCCGGCAGACCGCCTAGCCGACGGCGAGCACCTCGGCCCGGCGCGGGGCGGCGGCCATCGCGCCGGGCCGGGTCACCGTCACCGCCGCCGCCCGGCTGGCCCACCGGGCCGCGTCGACGATCGCCGCCCCGTCGAGCAGCGCGTCGGCCAACGCCGCGCAGAAGGTGTCCCCGGCACCGGTGGCGTCCACCGCGTCGACCTGCTCGGCCGGCACCAGAAGCTCCCGGTCGGCGGTCACCACCAGGGCGCCGTCGACGCCGAGCGTCACCACCACCGGCCCCCGGGTGCGCAGCGATCGGGCCATCGCGGCCAGCGCGGCGGCATCGCCGGCCCCGCCACCGGACACCGACGAGCCGGCACCGGCCAGCGCCGCCAGTTCGCCCCGGTTGGGCACCAGCACGTCGACCCGGGCCAGGGTCGCCGCGTCGACCGGTCGGGCCGGCGCCGGGTTCACCACGACCAGGCCGCGGGCGGCGGCCACCGCCGCGGCCACCACCGCCGCGTCGACCTCCTGCTGCAGCAGTACGGCGGCGGCGTCACCGATCAGGTCGGCGTACGGCCGCAGGTGCTCGGCGGCGAGCCACATGTTGGCCCCGGAGCTGACCGCGATGGTGCTGTCGCCGTCGGCGGTGACCAGCACGATCGCCTGCCCGGTGGGGCGGGGGGCGCGCAGCACCGCCGAGGTGTCGACGCCTTCGGCGGCCAGCAGCCCGGTCAGCCACTGCCCTTCCGGGTCGTCGCCTACCGCGCCGACCATCGCCACCGAACGACCGAGCCGGGCGGCCGCCACCGCCTGGTTGGCACCCTTGCCGCCACCGGCCCGGGAATGGTCGGCGGCGCTGAGCACCGTCTGCCCGGGGTCGGGCAGCCGATCCAGGGGCACCACCACGTCGACGTTGAGGCTGCCGACCACCACGATGTCGGGCATCTCAGCTCAGTCCTGCGTGGCGGGACGCCAGGCGTGCGCCAGGAAGTCGGCACGCGGCGGGGCGAACACGTCCAGGTTGATGCAGGGCCCCTCGGTCGGCTCGACGTAGTGCTCGGCACCGCGCGGCACCAGCAGCATCGAGCCCGGACCCATGTCGTGCGGCACGCCGTCGACGTAGTAGTTGCACCGGCCGCCGAGGATCATCACCAGCTGGTCGAAGTCGTCGTGGGTGTGCGGGTTGAGGTCCATCCCGACGGCGAGTTCGTGCCAGGCGAGCACCACCTCGTCGGTGGCGTACACCTTGCGTCGCACGCCGGGGCGCACGTCGGTGGCGGGGATGTCGTCCCAGTTGACCGAGGTGCGGTAGAGCTGCGGGTTCAGCACGTCCGGACTCCCTTCGAGGGGTTCAGCTGTCGGTGGCGAGGTGGCGCAGTCCGGCGCCGAGCAGTTGCAGGTCGGAGCCGGCGACCAGGTAGGTGGCGCTGGTCAGGCCGTACCGCCGCAGGATGTCGTCGGCACGGCCCGGCGCCCACCCGCCCAGGGTGACACCGGCGGCGCGGGCGGCGTCGGTGATCTCACCGACCCGGCGGAGCAGCGGCGCCTGGTCGTCGGTGGTGGCCAGGCCGAGACTGACCGCCAGGTCGGTGGTGCCGGCGAAGGCGACGTCGACGCTCGGCGCGCCACGGGCGTCGGTGAGCAGGTCGGGCAGCGGGTCGTCGGTGTCGGCGGTCTCGATCTGGGCCACCAGCAGCGGCGGGTCGGCGGCCTCGGCGGCCAGGTAGGCGTCCAGGCCGGCGGCCCCGTAGCCGGCCGCCGGGTGGGCCAGGCTGATGCTGCGCCGGCCGACGGGGGCGTACCGGACGGCGGCCTGCAGCGCGGCGACCTGCGCGCGGGCCCGTACGGTGGACAGCTGCACCCCGGCCGCGCCGGCCTCCAGCAGCCGGTTGACCTGCGCCGGGTCGACCGCCGCCAGCCGGACCAGGGCCGGCAGACCGAGCAGGGCGGCGTGCCGCAGCTGCCCGGCGGCGGTCCGCTCGTCCAACCCGGAGTGCTCCAGGTCGACCACGACGAAGTCGAGGCCGGCCTGGGCGGCCAGCTCGACCGCGTCGGTGCCGGGCAGTTTGACAAACGTGCCGACCACCCGCCGGCCGCGCCGCAGCCGCTCACGCAGCGCGGCCCGGCCGGTGTGTACCCCCGTACGCATCACGGTCGGCCCTCAGCCGGCCCGGCCGGCAGCCCCGGCCTGGTCGGCGGGCAGGCCGCGCCACGGTACGGTCGGCACCCGCTCGCCGGCCAACAGCACCACTTCCGGCTCCAGCCGGGGGGCGGTGATCTGGTTGCCGGCCGCGTCGGGCAGCACCGCCTCGTCGGCATCGGCGAGCACGGTGACGTGCGCCGGGCCGCCCTCGACGAGGCTGCCGTAGCCTTCGGCGTCCAGGCCGGTCAGCCGGGCCGGGGCGCTGGTCACCCGGGGCACGATCTGCTCCATCGTCATGCCCAGCGCCCGCAGCTTGGCCATGCTGGTGACCAGGTCGAACACCGGGCCACGCCAGTTGCGGGCCGAGGTGTCGGAGGTGATCACGTCCGGGTAGAAGCCCTGCGCGATCGCCGGCTCGGCCACCTTGAAGCTGAGGTTGCTCTTGCCGTGCGCCGACTCGAACAGCACACCGCGCTCCCGGGCGGCGTACACCTCGGGCAGCACGGTGCCGTCGGCCATGATGCCGTACGGCTTGCCGGTGTAGCAGTGCGCGACGACGTCGCCGGGGCGCAGCATCTCCAGCACGGCCGGCAGCGGCTCCGGGGTCTCCCCGATGTGGATCATGAGCGGCAGGTCGGCGTCGGCGGACAGCTCCAGGGACCGCTTGAGCAGCGGGCGCCAGTCGTGGCCGACGACGTCCTCGGAGAGCCGGATCTTGAAGCCGCGGACCCGGTGCGGGTTGTCGGCGGCGACCGCCAGGGCATCCTCGATCACCAGGGTGTCCGGGTTGATCAGCTCGCCGAACCGGAAGTCGATCAGCCCGAGGACGCTGACGTTGAGGAAGTTGACCAGCCGCATCCGCGCCGGCGCGGCCACGTACCGCTCGAAGGCGGCGAAGGTGGAGGCGCCGACGGTGCCGGCGTCGCAGGCGGCGACGACACCCCGGTGCAGATGCGCCTCGTCCGGCGGGGCTCCCACCTTGGAGACCTCGGCGAAGATGTGGGTGTGCCCCTCGACCAGGCCGGGCAGCACGTACCGGCCGGCGCAGTCGATCACCTCGCGGGCGTCGCCGGACAGGCCGGGGGCGATCCGGGCGATCCGGTCGCCGGTCACCGCGACGTCAGCGACCTGGCTGGCGCCGGTGGCCGAGTCGAACACCTCGCCGCCGGCCAGCACCAGGTCGTACCGGGGAGCATTCTCAGTCATGGGTGTGCGGCTTTCTGTGCGAAGGAGAGTTTTCGGCCGGATCACCGGCGGGGGTCTCGGTGGGGGTCTCGGCGCAGAACCGGGTACGCAGCGGCAGCACCCCGCCGACCGAGACCTCGACCAGGTCACCGGGGCGTAGGAAGCAGCCCCGGTCCTGGCCGGTGCCGGCCGGGGTTCCGGTGAGCACTACGTCACCCGGTTCGAGGATCACGTACCGGGTGATCCAGGCGAGCAGCTGCGGCACCGGGAAGATCAGGTCCGCGCTGGTCGCTTCCTGGCGTACCTCGCCGTTGACCGTGGTCCGCACTTCGATGGCGTCGCGGTCGGGCACGGCGGCGATGTCGAGCACCGAGGTGCCGAGCGCGCCGAAGCCGGGGAAACTCTTGGCCAGGGTCGGGTTGGCCGAGGTAGCCATCACGTCCCGGGCGGTCAGGTCGTTGGCGGCGGTGATCGCCGCGACGTGCGACCAGGCCTGTTCGGCCGGCGTACGGTGCATCCGGGCCCCGATGACCAGGGCGATCTCGCCTTCGTAGTCGGGTTGGCTGCTGACCGAGGCGGGCAGTGCCACGGTGGCGTCCGGGCCGGAGCCGGCGCTTGCCGACTTGAGGTAGAGCACCGGTTCGGCGGGCAGCGCCCGGCCGGCGGCCCGGGCCTTGCAGTGGTAGTTGAGGCCGACGCCCCAGACCGCCCGGGTGCTGCCCAGCGGGGCGACCAGCTCGGCGGTGAGGGTGTCCAGCGGTAGCCGCTCGCGCGCCGACGCGGTCGCCGCCGGGGCGAGGCCGGCGCCGGCCCGCAGCAGGTCGGCCACGTCACGGTACGGCAGATCGAGCAGTTCGGCGGTGCCGTCACCGCAGATGCGGGCCAGCCCGCGCCGGGTGGCGAGCAGCGCGAGCCCGGTCGGTGCGTCGGTGCCCACGGTCTGGCCGGTGCCGGGGGTACGCCGCGCGTCGGCGGCCGGGGCGCTCACGCGGCGTCCGAGGAGTGGCCGGGGACGGTGCTCAGCGCCGGATTGACCAGCGGTGCCAGGTTGTTGACGGCGGCGGCGGCTTCACCGAAGCCGACCGAGATCAACCGCACCTTGCCGGGATAGTCGGTGACGTCGCCGGCGGCGAAGACCCGGGGCAGGTTGGTACGCATCGACCGGTCGACGGCGATGTGCCGGTTGGTCATCTCCAGTCCCCACTGCCGCATCGGTCCGAGGTCGGCGATGAAGCCGAGAGCGGCCACCACCGCCTGGGCGGGCAGCTCCTCGCGCCCGTCGCCGCGGACCTCGCTGATGGTCACCGAGGTCAGCTGCGGGTCGCCGGCGATGCCACTGACCTCGTACGGGGTGACCACCCGCACGGTGGAGGCGTGCAACTGCTCGACGCTGCGTTCGTGGGCCCGGAACTGGGGCCGACGGTGCACCAGGGTGACGCTGGTGGCGTACGGCTCCAGGGCCAACGCCCAGTCGACGGCGGAGTCCCCGCCACCGACGACCACCACGTCCTGGCCGGCGAGCTCCTCCAGCCGGGGCACGAAGTAGCGCAGTCCCCGGCCGAGGTGGTCGTTGCCGACGGGCAGTTCGCGTGGGGTGAAGGTGCCGATCCCGGCGGTCAGCAGAACCGCCTTGGCGCGGACCTGGCTGCCGGCGTCGGTGCCGATCCGTACGTGGTCGTCGGCGTTGGTCAGCTCCACGGCGCTCTCGCCCAGCAGGAAGGTGGGTTTGGCGGTGGCGGCCTGGGTGAGCAGGGCGTCGACGAGCTGCTGCCCCTTGATCGCCGGCAGGCCGGCGATGTCGAAGATCTCCTTCTCCGGGTAGAGGGCGGCGATCTGCCCACCCGGTTCGGGCAGCGAGTCGACGATCGCGACCGTCATCCCCCGGAATCCGGCATAGTAGGCGGCGTAGAGCCCGGCCGGGCCGGCACCGACGATGGCGAGGTCGACCTCGTGTTCGATGCTCATCAGCTGGCCCCGCCGCTGACCGCCGGATGGTCGTGGCCGATCCGGCCGATCTTGCGGGCGCCGCCCGGGGTGCCGATCTCGGTGAAGAACTCGGCGTTGATCGGGCCGAACCGGGCCTGATCGGCGGGCAGGTCGTCCAGGTGGAAGATCGAGGTGACCGGGCAGACCGGTTCGCACCGACCGCAGTCGACGCACTCGTCCGGGTTGATGTACATCATCCGGTCGCCCTCGTAGATGCAGTCCACGGGGCATTCCTCGACGCACGACCGGTCCTGCACGTCCACACATTCGTCGGTGACCACGTAGGTCATCGGTCCTCCTGCGCCAATGGGGGGCAGTCGCCGGTCCGGGCGTCCCGGCACCCTCCGCGACCTGCGCTCATCGGGTGGGGCGGCGACCTGGTTGATGTCACGTCACGCTAGAGACAGCGCCCCGGCTATGTCAACATGCGAGACGTCATCTTGGATAACTGTCACGGCGGTGATGGGATGAGGCGATGAGCGAGCAGCGGATCGTCGAGACGCTGGCGGTGCTGACCGCCGGACCGACCCCGTACGGTCACGAGCAGGCGACCGCGCGTCGACTCGCCGGCTGGGGCCGGGCCACCTGGCCGCAACTGGACTGGCGGGTCGACCCGCTGCCGGTCAGCGCCGAGGCACCACACAGCGCCAACCTGGTCGCCACCGCGCAACTCGGCAGCGGGGCACCCGAACTGCTCATCTACTCCCACCTCGACACCTCGCTGACCGGCGCGGCGGAATTCGACGAACCGGTCACCGGCACCTCCGGCGGCGCCGCAGGGCCGTGTCCGGTCGGCGGCTTCCGCCGGTCCACCGAACCGGACGGCGCCACGCTGGTCAGCGCCTTCGGCCTCGGCGTCGCCCGGGCCGCCGCAGCCAGCGCCCTGGTCGGGTTCACCACCGCCGCCGACGCGCTGCGGGCCGCCGGCCGGCCGCACCGGCTCACCCTGCTGCTGGCCGCCGCCGGCACCCACCGGTACCACCCGCACGGCGACCAGCCCAGCGGCGTACTGCATCACCTGGACCGCCACCCGCCGCCAGCGGCGGCGGTGGTCGCCAAGACCGGCCCGGCCGGGGTGCTCACCGCCGAACCCGGGGCGATGTTCCTACGGGTACGGCTGAGCACCGCGTTCCACCCGGTACTCGCCCGCGAGAGCGCCGTACCGCCCGGGGGCATGCTCGCCCACCTCGGCACCGTGATCGCGGCGCTGGAGGAGTTCCGGTGCCGGCACCTGGCCGACCGCGCCGACCCGACAGCACCGGTCGGCGCCGAGCTCGGCATCGGCGCGGTCCGGGCCGGGCAGCCCGGCAAGCCCGATCTGCTGCCCGGACGGCTCGACCTGTACCTCTATCTGGTGACCGTGCCCGGCGACGACCCGGCGCGGATCCGCGCCGGACTGCACACCGCACTGACCGCCGCTCTCGCTGGCACCCCACTGGCCGGCTGCGGCGTCGCGGTGGACGGGCAGCTGGTGCATCCGGCCGCCGCCACCGGGGCGGACGCGCCCATCGCGCGGCACGCCGCCGACGCCTGGGCGGCGGCCCACGGCACGCCGCCGTCGCCGGTCACCGGATGGACCGGGTCCACCGACGGGGTCGTACTGCGGGGTCGCGGGGTGCCCACGGTCCGACTCGGGCCGCCGTCGCGCGGACCGGACCCGACCGATCCCCGGCTGGACCGGTACGCCATCGCCGACCTCGTCCGGTTCGCCGACATCTACACCGACATCGCGCTACGGCACGCGGGTGCATCGACAAGATAAGGTACCGTATGCCATGATGCTGTCTCACTTTCCGTGCATGTATCGGCGGTCGATGTATCGACGCCGTCGCGGCGCAGCCACCACCCCGCGCCTTCGCCGCACATGCCGCGCCTCTCGTTAGGAAGCCAGATGGCGGACGACAGCCCCCCGGCTGCCGGGCAGAGCGCCCCGGTGGCGGAGCCCGCAGTGGCCGAGCCTGCGGAGCCCGCAGTGGCCGGCCCGGCGGTGGCCGAGCAGAGCGCCCCGGCGATCCAGACCGTGCAGCGCGCCGCGGTGATCCTCAACGCGTTCACCGCCGCCCGCCCCCGGTTGAGCCTCAACGAGCTCACCGCCAGCCTCGGCACCAGCAAGGCCACCGCCCACCGCTACACCAAGGCGTTGCGGGAGAGCAACCTGCTGCGCTACGACGAACGCGAAGGCCTCTACTCCCTCGGCCCGCAGATCCTCACCCTGTCCGCCGCCGCCCGCGCCGCGATGCCGGTGATCAGCATCGCCGGCCCGCACATGCAGCAGCTCGTCCGCGAGGTCGACGAGACCGTGGTGCTCAGCGTCTGGGACGGCGACACCGCCGTGGTGGTCCGTGCCGACGACAACACCGACCGGGTGATCCGGGTCAGCGTGCGGACCGGCTCCCGGCTGTCGCGGACCGAATCCGCCCAGGGGCGGGTCTTCTGCGCCTTCCTGCCCGCCGAGGACGTCCCCGGCCTCGCCGACGACCTGGCCGCTTCGGCCGAGCTGCGGCACGAGGTCGACAAGATCCGCCGGACCGGGATCTCCGCCAACACCCCGTCGGTCAACGGGGTCCGCAGCATCGCCGCGCCGATCTTCCGGGGTCAGACGCTGATCGCCGCCATGGCGATCGTCGGGACCACCACCTCGGTGCCGGAGGGCACCGACAGCCCGCTCGCCGCCGCCCTGCAACGGGCCGCCGCGGTCGTCACCGCCGAGTTGGGCAGCGTCGCCGGCAACGGCCACCACCCGGGCAACGGCAACGGGCGTACCGCTGGTGGCGCAACCGGGCGCGGCGGCCGGCGCTAACCGGCGATCGCCCCCAGCGCCTCGGACAACTCCCCCGCCACCTGCCGCAGCAGATCGGCCGCCGCCGCCTGGGCCGCGCCGGCCAACGCCACGCTGGTGCCGAGCACCGCCAACGCGGCCACCACCTGGGCACGCTCGAACACCGGGGCGGCGATCACCCGTACCCCGAAGTCCTCCGGCGAGTTGACCGCGACGCCGTCGCGGCGGACCTGCGCGACCACCTCACGCAGCGCGGCCGACAACCGCAACTGCCGGGCCACCACCGGGCTGTCCCGCTCCGGGAGGTAGGCACAGAACACCCGGCCCTGCGCCGAGCGGGTCAGATCCAACGGCGACCCGGTACGCACACTGAGCCGCACGTCGCCGCTGGTGTTGTCCATGCAGCGGACCACGGTGGGGGCCTCGCCGTTCCAGACGCTGAGCACCGAGGTCTGATTCGTCGATCTGGTCAGCTGGTCCAGGAAGGGCTCGGCGACGGTGACGATCGGCAGCGCGGCGCGGGCCGCCGCCTCCATCGCCAGGATCTGCGGACCCAACGTGTAGGTGGCGGTGGCGACGTCGAAGCGCAGCAGGTTGGCGGCGCGCAGCGCCCGCGCGTACCGGTGGGCGGTGGCCCGGCTGATCGCCAGGTCGGCGGTCAGCTCCGCCAGGGTGAGCCGGGGCCGTTCCACGGTGAACGCCTGCAGGATCGTCGCGGCGCGCTGCACCGTCTGGATGGCCGGCCCGTCGCCGGTCACCTCGTCAGTCGGGTTCGCCGGCCGGCCTGTGACCACCACGGGCGCCACTCTACCTACCCGCACACCCCTGACCCTCGACGATCTTGCACTTATCGTCCGACAATCCGGACATTTCTTCGCGATGAGCGCAAGATCGTCGCGATCATGAGCGGTCAGTCGGAAGCGGTCCGGCCAGCGGCGAGTTGACGGTGCACCTCGGCGGAGTCCCAGTAGTCGATCCGGTGCGCAACAAGGCCGTCGGCGTCGACCTTGAAGCGGAACATGCCACGGATACGCACCGGCACCTTGCCCGCCGAGACCAACCGGAACGACATCCGGTACGCCACCGCCGCCCGGTCGCCGTCCACCAGCATCTCCTCGACCTCGTAGTGCAGGTCGGCGAACTCGGCCAGAAAGCCGTCCAGCCGGGCCCGGTACGCGGCCCGGCCGGTGACGGTACGTCCCAACGCGGCGGTGTGCTCGTTGACGAAACCGGCGCTGACGCAGTCGGCGACCGCGTCGGCGTCCCGGGCGTTGAGCGCGGCCAGGTAGCGCCGTACCGCCTCGCCGGTGCGCTCGCCGGTCAGGCCCACAGCCGCCGTACGGTGTCGAACACCTGCTGGTCGTGGGAGATCTCGATGACGTTGCCGTCGGGGTCCTTCAGCGCGCAGATGTAGCCGACCGGCGGCGGCATCTGCCGCGGCTCCCAGTGCAGGCAGCCCAGCTCACGGGCGCGATCGGCGATCTCGTCGACGTCGGACCGGTTCGGCACCTCGATGCCGATGTGCGCGAACGGGTGCAGCAGCCCGAGCTGGCCGCCCTTGTCCTTGTTGAACGAGACCAGTACGAGCACGAACGGCGTCTCGACCTGCTTGTCGTTGGAGAGCCAGACGCTCTCGCCGTCAGCGTCGGCGAACCGTTCGACCACCACCAGCGGGGTGAGCGAGGTGTAGAACGAGATGGCCTTGTCGAGGTCGCCGGTGGGCAGTGCCACGTGCGTCCAGCGGGCGTGGGTCAGGCCGGTGGCCACAGGAACCTCCAGGTGCCGAAAAGCTGTTACTTCCGCGTCTACCAGGCTATTCAGCACGGTACCGAGCGACCATGTGCCGGGGACACAAACCGGGAGACAGTGCTTCGATCCGGTGGGACGGTGCCCACGGCCCCCGCCCGTGCCAGCGTGGTCGGTACACGTCTGGGAGGTCAACTGATGCGTTACCGCACGCTCGGCGGCACCGGGGTCGAGGTCAGCACGCTCTGCCTGGGCACCATGATGTTCGGTGCCTGGGGCAACCGCGACGAGGCCGAATGCCACCGGATCGTCGACGCCGCCATGGACGCCGGTGTCAACTTCGTCGACGTCGCCGACGTGTACGCGCACGGCGAGTCCGAGGAGATCCTGGGTCGGGCGCTGCGCGGCCGGCGCGACGACGTGGTGCTGGCGACCAAGTTCCACGAGCCGATGGGCGAGGACCGCAACCGACGCGGCAACTCGCGACGCTGGATCCGCCAGGCCGTCGAGGGCAGCCTACGGCGGCTCGGCACCGACCGGATCGACCTCTACCAGGTGCACCGGCCGGACCCGGACACCGACCTCGACGAGACCCTGGGAGCTTTGTCCGACCTGGTCCGCGAGGGCAAGGTGCTGATGATCGGCAGCTCGGCCTTCCCCGCCGAGGAGATCGTCGAGGCGCAGTGGGTGGCGCACCGGCGCCAGCGGGAGCGTTTCACCACCGAGCAGCTGCCGTACTCGATCATGGCTCGTGGGGTGGAGGCCGGTGTGCTGCCGACCTGCCGGCGGCACCGGCTCGGGGTGCTCGCGTTCAGCCCGCTCAACGGCGGCTGGCTGACCGGCAAGTACCGCTCGACGGACGTACCGGACGACTCCCGGGCCGGCCGCAACGGCGACCATTTCGACTTCCGTGACGCCGCTGCCCGGCAGCGCAAACTCGACATCGTCGGCGAGTTGGACACCCTCGCGGCGCAGGCCGGCCTCACCCTGATCGACCTGGCGTTGGGCTTCGTGCTCAGCCATCCGGCGGTCACCAGCGCCATCATCGGACCGCGTACGCTGCCGCAGCTGCACAGCCAGCTCGGCGCCGGTGACCTGGCGACGTTGCCGGCCGACGTGCTGGACCGCATCGACGAGCTGGTGCCGCCGGGCAGCAACGTCAACCCGGCCGACGCCGGCTACCAACCACCGGCGCTCACCGACCCGACGCTGCGGCGACGCTGACCAGCCGGTCACCCAGCACCGTAGCGCCGGCGGGCGACAAGCCGGGCGACCCGGCCAGCGAACCGGCGGTCATGCCGCGCGGATCAGCAGCAGCACCACCGCGCCGAGATAGATCGCCGGGATGGCGACGCCCTCGAACCCGATCCCGCGCCGCTCGCGCAGGATCAGCCCGGCGGCGAGGGTGGCCGTCAGCAGGGTCGTAGCCCCGGCCAACAGCAGCCCGGCCGAGGCCGCGTCACTGTAGATCGACCCTGGCCGGTACGTCGCGTCGGCAAGGAAGATCATCAGCGAGTCGAAGGCATTGCCGCCGAGGATGTTGCCGACGCCGAGGGTCAACGCGCCGATGCGTACCGCCGCGATCAGCGCGACCAGCTCCGGCAGTGACGTGATCGCGGTGGTGATGGTGAATCCGACGAAGCCGCTGGGCAGCCCGGTCGCGGCGATCACCCCGAGGCCGCCCTGCCCGATGAGGTAGCCGGTGCCGCCGACCAGGACGGCGAGTGCGGCCAGCCGCAGCCACAGGCGTCGGGTGCTCGGCCCACCGGCGGCCTCGCCGTTGGCGTCGTCCGGCACGTCCTGGCGGGTGTCCGAGGTCTGCTCGGCCCGCCACATCGGGTTGCGGCGCAGCCGGCGCACCAGGTGCAGCCCGTACAGGTAGAGGAGCGGAATGAACAGGCTCACCGGGTGCACCCAGCCGACGCTGAGGGTCGGGGTGGCGTAGGCGACGATCGGCAGACAGAGCAGTGCCACCAGCACCAGCGCCTGCATGATGTTCTCCAGCGAGGCGGCGGCGTGCTCGATGTTGGACCGCCGGTAGAGCAGGTCGGCGATGGCCAGCCAGACCGTCTGTACGGCGATCCCGCCGATCGGGTTGGCGATGGCGAACTGCGCGTCGCCCTGCCACGCGCCGATCGCGGTGGTGGCGATACCGGGCAGTGAGGTGACCGCGCCGAGCAGCAGCGCCCCGGCGACGGCCTCCCCCATGCCGGTCCGGTCAGCGAGGGTGTCGGCGGTCGTCGCCAGTGACTTACCGGCGGCGACGATGACCGCCAGGGCGACCACGAGCGCGGCGATACTCGGCGCCAGCGGCCAGGTCGACCCGGTCACCGTCTGCGGCCGGCAGGTCGTCGCGCACCAGGACGGCGGCGCTGGTCGGGGAGCTCTGGTGGACATCGGTACGGCATGCCGCTCCCCTACCCCGGTGCGGTGGCGGTGAATCACCGCCACCGCACCGGGGCCGGTGGGGGCCGGCGCGCTAGGTGGTGCCGCGTTGGAAGGGTTGGGCCAGGGCTCTGGGCTCCCGGTGCGCGGTGGCGAAGACCAGCATGGCGAGCAGCGCCAGCAGGTACGGCGCGGCGATCAGCAGCTGCGAGTTGACGGTGATGCCGAGCGCCGGCAGGGCCAACCGCATCGCGTCGGCCAGGCCGAAGACGGCACAACCGATCATGGTCCGGCCCAGCCGCCAGGCACCGAAGATCACCGCGGCGATCACCAGGTAGCCCCGACCAGCGGTCATGTTCTGGTTGAACGAACCGACCTCACCGACGGCGAGGTAGGCGCCGCCGAGCCCGGCGAGCAGGCCGCAGAAGAGCAGCGCCTGCCGCCGCCGGTGGTTGACCTTGATCCCGCTGACGTCGGCCGCCTGCGGATTCTCGCCGACCGCCCGCAGCTCCAGACCCCACCGGCTGCGTTCCACGAGCCACCAGGTCAACGGGATCGCGATCAGCAGCAGGTACGCCGGCCAGCGCTGCACGAACAGCATCGGCCCGATGACGGGGATGTCGCGCAACACCGGGATGTCCACCCGCCAGACCTGGTGGCCGGTGAAGGTGCTGATGGTGATCAGATAGCTGGTGAGCCCGAGGACGAGTGCGTTGAGCACCAGACCGACGACGAAGGTGTTGATCTGGGCCCGGTGCGACAGGTTCGCGTGCACCACCGCGATCAGCACTCCGATCAGCGCGCCGGCCGCCAACCCGACGGTCGCGCTGCCGGTCGCGCTGGCGACCGCGATCGAGCCGAACGCGGCACCGAGCATCATCGCCTCGACCGAGATGTTCAGGGTGCCGGCGCGTTGGGCGACGTACTCGCCGCAGGCGGCGAACGCCAGGGGGATGGTCAGCCGGGCCCCGCTGGACAGGATGGTGGCGATGTTGTCGGCGGCGCTCATGTCAGCTTGCCTTCCATAGCGTTCTCCTTGCTACCGCCGGTCCTGGGACGACCGTCGGGGTCGGACGCGTCGGGGTCGGACCCGTCGGCCTGCGCCACGTCGATCTCCGGCACGTCACGGCCGGGGGCCGCCGGGTCGTCCGACGGGGTGGTCGGGGTGGGCAGCCCACCGGCGGGCGGCGGGGTGCCGGCCGCCTGGCCACCGGCCCGGCGCCGGCGCAGCATGCCGATCACCACCGGCGGTGCGACGAAGGCCAGCACCAGCAGCGCCTTGACCACGTCGACCAGGAACGACGGCACGCCGGTCGCGGCGAGGAAGCTACCGCCGGCCCGCAGTACCCCGAACAGCACCGCGACCGGGATGGCCAGCAGTGGATTGTTCCGGGCGACCAGGGCCACCAGCAGCCCGTCCCAGCCGATGTTCAACGACATGCCGGGCTGCAACCGGTGGCTGCCGACCGGGCTGGTCAGCAGCAGCGCCCCGGCGAGACCGGCGAACGCCCCCGAGATGGCCAACGCCATTCCGCCGAGGGCACCGACGCGCACCCCGGCGTGTTGCGCGGTGACCGGGTTGAGGCCGAGCATCTTCAGTCGGAAACCCCAGCGGGTACGGGTCATCGCCAGGCTGAGCGCGACAGCGACCAGGATCGCCAGAATCAGACCGCCGTTGACCTGCAGGTTCGGGTACTCGCCGAAGGAACCGAGACGGCCGTTGTCCGGCAGCGGGTTGGACTGCGGCGAAACGACGCCGCTGCCCAGCCGGGACTCCTGCAGCAGCCAGGGGGTGTTCACCGCGAACGCCACCAACTGCTGGGCGAGGAAGGTCATCAGCAGGGTGCTGACCACGACGTTGACACCCCGGAAGCGGTACATCAGCGCGCTCAGGCCGGCCCAGGCACCGGAAGCCAGCAACGCGGCCAGCAGCACCACGACCAGCAGCGCCGGCCCGGGCAGCGCGAGTCGCAGCCCGACCCAGGCACCGGCCAGCGCGCCGATGAGCACCTGGCCCTCCTGGCCGATGTTGAAGAATCCGCTGCGGGCGCTGACGCAGGCGCCGACCGCCACCAGCAGCAACGGCGCGACGTAGAGCAGCGAGTTGCTCCATGCCCGTGGGCTGGACATGCTGCCCTGGTAGAGGGCCTGCACCGAGGCGCTCGGCGAGCCGCCGGTGACGGCGATCAGCAGGGCGGACAGGCCGAGGGCGGCGGCCACGGTGGCCACCGTCGCGGCGGTCACCTGCCAGCCGCCCACGCCGGGGTTCAGCCGGGCGAGCAGCCGCCGGGCGGTGCCGTCGAGTCCGGTCGTCGCGGTCATCAGTGGCTCACCCCGCCGACCAGCATGCCGAGCCGCTCCGCGGTGGCCTCCGCCGTGGTGAGCACCCCGACGATGCGTCCGGAGGAGATCACCGCGATCCGGTCGGCCAGGGCCATCACCTCCTCCAACTCTGTGGAGATCAGCAACACCGCCACCCCTTCCGCCGCGGCACGCCGCAGCCGCACGTACATGTCTTCGATGGCGCCGACGTCGAGCCCGTGGGTGGGTTGGGCGGCGACCAGCACGGTGGGGCCGGCGGACAACTCGCGGGCCAGGACCACCCGCTGCTGGTTGCCGCCGGACAGGCTGCGGACCGGGGTGTCCGGCGACGGAGCGATGATGTTGAACTCGGCCATCCGCTGCCGGGCGATCTGGTGCATCCTGCGCCGGCTGAGCACGCCGCCGGCACCGTAGACCGCCGCCAGCGACTTCATCGCCAGGTTCTCGGCGATCGTCATGTCGAGCACCACCCCGGAGCGGTGCCGGTCCTCGGGCACGATGCCGAGTCCGGCGTGGTGCAGCGCACCTGGCCGGGCCAGGTCCACCACCGCGCCGGCGATCTCGACCGTACCGGCGTCGGGGGTCAACAGCCCGGAGAGCAGGTCCCCGAGGGTGGCCTGGCCGTTGCCCTCCACGCCGTACAGGCCGACGATCTCGCCGGCGGCGACGTCCAGGCTGAGCGTGTCGAGGATCTTCAGGTCGCCGAGGAGCACCGTGACGTCGTGCAGCCGCAGCGCTGGCGCCTTCGCGGCCGGTGCGGTCGGCCGCTCCGGTGGCTCCACCGCCGACTGGTCGGCCGGGGCCGCCGGCTCCGCCGGTGCGCCGGCCTCTGCCGGGGCGGCGGCCTCCGCCGACGCGCCGGCCTCCGTGGTCGGCCGTTCGACGGGCAGCAGGCCCAACGCGGCGCTCTCCGCCCGTAGTGACACCTCCCGGCCGACCATCTGCCGGGCCAGCAACTGCGGGGTGGTGTCGGCGGTGGCGCCGTGGAAGACCACCGCGCCACGGCGCAGTACGGTCACCCGGTCGGTGGCCGCGATGATCTCGGCCAGTTTGTGGCTGATCAGGATGACCGCCCGGTTCTCCGCCTGCACCACCCGGCGCAGTACGGTGAACAGTTCGGCCGACTCCGCCTGGGTGAGCACCGACGTCGGCTCGTCCAGGATGAGCACCGACGGGTCCCGGCGCAGGCACTTGATCAGTTCGACCCGCTGACGTTCCCCGGCGGAGAGCCGGTCCACCCGGGCCAGCGGGTCGATCGGCAGGCCGTACCGCGTGGCGACCTGCTCGACCTGCGCGCAGGCCGCCGCCTTGTCGACCCGGCCGGTGTCGCCGAGGATCACGTTCTCCCAGACCGCGAGCGGCTCGATCAGGCTGAAGTGCTGGTGCACCATGCCCAGCCCGAGCTCGGCCGCCACCTGCGGAGTGTCGATCTCCACCGGTCGGCCGTCCCGCTCGATCGTGCCGGCGTCGCGGTGCACCAGCCCGAGCAGGATCTTCATCAGCGTCGACTTGCCGGCCCCGTTCTCGCCGAGGAGGCCGTGGATCTCACCGGGTCGTACGGTGAGATCCACGGCGTCGCAGGCGACGACCGGACCGTAGCGCTTGCTCACCGCGCTCAGGGTGAGCGCCGGCGCCTGCTGGTCGTCGGTGTCCACAGTCCGTTCCACCTCGTTGTCGGCTCAGGCAGCGGGGTCAGAGTGCGTTCGGTGGCGGGGTCAGTTACCCAGCCGCTCCACCTCGGCGGCGGTGTCGATGCTGCCGCTCGCGACGTCCGCCACGAACGCGTCCATCTTCTCCGTCTGCTCCGGCGTCGGGTTGCAGATCTTGATCGCCGGGTACGGGTCGACACCGATCTGCCACACCTTCGTGGTGCCCATCTCCAGCTCGCCGTCGGCGAACAGGGTCAGCGCGGCCGCGAAGTAGGCACCCGGGTCGAAGATGACCGAGATGTCGAACTCCGGCTCGGTCGACTCGCACCGGTCGGTACCCGGGGTCAGCGTCAACGCGTCGTTCTCGTTGGCCAGCGCGGCCGCCGCGTCGGTGGCACCGCCCAGGTACGGGTAGACCACGCCGACGCCCTGGTCGATCTGCGCCTGCACGGCCTCGCGGGCCTTCGCCGAGTCGTTGAAGTCACCGGTGTAGGTGATCACCAGGTCGGCCTCGGGGACGACCATCCGGATGCCGGCCTTGAAGGCGCGGGCGGCGTTGATGGCGAAGTCGACCTCCATGCCGGTGACGAACCCGGCCTTGGTGTCGCCGCTGTCGGCCATCAGCAGCCCGGTCGCGTAACCGGCGGCGAGCATGCTCTGGTTCGGGTCGTCGCTGGAGATGACGATCTCCGGCGTCTGCGGGATGTTCTCCGAAGACGGCACGTACCAGGCGACGTTCTCGCAGGCCGGTTCCGTGGAGGCCGGGATGGCGTCCTTGAGCTCGGAGGCGCCCAGGGCGACCATGTCCACGCCCTGCTGGCACAGCGCGCGGGCGGCGCTGAGTGCCTCGGTGGGCGGCACCGAGCCGCGCTTGATGACCTCCCAGCCCTGCTCGTTGGCGAACCGCTCGGCCTCGGCGACGAAGCTCTCGTAGTAGCCGTTGTCGTTGATGTCACCGGGGCTGAGCACCCCGATCAGCACCTTGCCGTCGGCGTTGACGTCCGGCTGACCGGCGATGACGGTGCCACCGCCCTCGCTGCCGGCCGGGGCCGGTGCGGTCGCGTCGTTGTCGGCACAGCCGACCAGGGCGAGGCTGACGGCGCCGGCGAGCAGCGCCGCCGCACCCTTACGAATCCGTATTGTCACTGCGGTTCCTCTCACTGTGGGGGCGTCACGCCGGCCGTGCCGGTCCGGTGTGCGCGGTACTCGGTCGCCGGCACGGCAGGCCAGCGATGCGGGATGTCGATGCCGGCCCGACGCAGCAGGTCCGCGCGGCGTCGCGTGGCCTCGGTACGCAGGGCGTCGACGTCGACGGTGGTGATCCGGCGGTCCCGGATCACCGGCCGGCCGTCGACCAGTACGTCCCGTACGGTGTGACTGGCCGCCCCCCAGACGAGCTGGGTGGCCAGGTCACCGGGCGGGGTCCACGCGATGGTGCGGGTGTCCAGCACGACCAGGTCGGCGGCCTTGCCGACTTCGATCGAGCCGGTCAGCTGCCCGAGCCCGACGGCGGCCGCGCCGTCGATGGTGGCCAGGGCGAAAACCTCGTCGGCGCGCAGCGGGTCGGCCGCACCCCGGTCCCGTTCCAGCCCGGCGAAGAGCCGGGCGGCACGCCACACGTCCGGGGTGTCGCCGGCGTTGTGCGAGTCGCAGCCCAACGCCAACCGGCCACCGGCGCGCAGCAGTTCGGTGTGTCGGCCGGCCCGGGTGAAGCCCTGCCCGAGCCGCAGGTAGGCGCCGGGGCAGGAGGCGACGGCGGCGCCGCTGGCGGCGAGCACGTCGACTTCGTCGTCGTCGAGCCAGACGGCGTGGCCGAGCAACAGTCGGGGGCCGAGCACGCCGAGGTCGCGCAGGTGCAGCACCGGGCGGGGGCGACCGGCCACCGCGTACGCGGCCGGGTCGTCGGCGCTGGGCGACAGGTGCCAG
Source organism: Solwaraspora sp. WMMA2056 (assembly GCF_030345095.1). NCBI lineage: Bacteria > Bacillati > Actinomycetota > Actinomycetes > Micromonosporales > Micromonosporaceae > Solwaraspora > Solwaraspora sp. WMMA2056. The sequence goes on along the minus strand of NZ_CP128360.1, from coordinate 2,816,283 downwards.
GTCATCGGTACGTCGAGCCGATGGGCCAACTCGGCGGCGCCGGTGAACAGCTCGTCGCTGGCCAGGTCGTGGCCGACCAGGGTGACCCACCCGGTGACCAGACGGTCGCCGGCCAGGGCGGTGACCGTCTCGGCCTGGGCGGCGAGGGTGTCGGCGGCGGGCATCGCGTACGGGGCGTCGGCGACGTCCCAGCCCCAGCCGCCGACCCGGGCCCGGATGCCGGCGGTACGCAGGCCGGCGGCGACCCGCAGCGGATGGCCGACGGTGCCCGGCTCCAGCAGGGTGGTGACGCCGTAGCTGAGCGCCTCGACGGCGGTGAGGGTCGCCGACAGTTCGTCGTCGTCGCCGGTGACGGCGGCGTGCAGCGGCACGATCCAGTCGAAGATGGCCTGCTGCGCGGGGACGTGGTCGGGGATGCTGCTGCGGATCAGCGGGTCGGCGGTGGTGTGCTGGTGGGCGTCGATCAGGCCGGGGACGACCAGGCAGCCGGCGGCGTCGAGTTCCGGGGCGTGCGGGTACGCGACCCGCAGGGCGCCGGTGGGGCCGATGTCGGCGATCCGGCCGTCGACGACGGCGATCGCTGCGCCGGTGACCACCTCCCGGCCGGGGGCCATGGTGACGATGTCGGCGTCGACGATCAGCAGGTCGGCGGTGCCGGTGGCACCGTCGACGGCCGGGGCGGGGTTCGGTGGCGTGGTCATGGCCGGATCAGGATCTTGCCGACGAGGTCACCGGACTCCTGCCGGGCGTACGCCTCGGCGAGGTCGGCGAGGGGGTATTCGGCGGCCCGGACCACCCGCATGCCACCGGCGAAGAAGGCGGCGAGCATGGCGGCGAAGTCGGCCGGGGTGTAGGCACCGGCGCCGAGCAGCCGCAGGCCCCGGTGGTAGACGTTGGCCAGTGACAGGCTGACCTGGTCGCCGCTGGTGTTGCCGAGCAGGACCAGCCGCCCCTCGGTACGCAGGCTGGCCAGCGAGAGTTCCCAGGTGGCCGCGCCGACGTGGTCGACGACCAGGTCGACGCCGTGGCCGTCGGTGTGCGCGGCGACGGCGGCGGCCGTCCGGTCGTCGAGGTCGAGCACGACGTCGGCCCCGAGGTCGGCGGCGGCAGCACGCTTGGCCTCGGTCCGGGCGATCGCGACGACCCGGGCACCGGCCTGGCGGGCGAGCTGGATGGCGGCCATGCTGACCGCGCTGGTGGCCGCCGGGATCAGCACCGTCTCGCCGGAGCGCAGCTGACCGACGCGGTGCAGGGCGTTGAAGGCGACCGCCCAGGCGGTGGGCAGCGCGGCGGCGTCGGCGAGGGCGACGTGGTCGGGCACCCGGTGGGCCAGCGCGGCCGGTACGGCGACGTACTCGGCGAAGCCGCCGGGGCGGTTGCCGCCGATGACCGCGACGGTGGCGCAGTAGCCCGGGTTGCCGCTGACGCAGTCGGTGCAGCGTCCGCAGCCGGTGGTGGGGTCGACGACGACCCGGTCGCCGACCCGCAGGCTGGTCACGGCCGCTCCGGTGGCGACCACCCGGCCGGCGAGGTCCATGCCGGCGATGTGCGGCAGCGCGAACCCGGGCAGCAGCCCGGGGCCACGCCGCTGCAGCAGGTCGAGCCGGTTGAGTGCGGCGGTGTCGACGGCGACGACGGCGTCGGTCGGGCCGGCGACGGGCTCGGCCAGGTCGTGCAGGCGCACGACCTCGGGCCCCCCGAAACCGGTCTGAACCATCGCTCGCACGGTGCCCCTCCGCTGTCTACCAAACGATATGCCGTCTTGCATTGTGATGCAGGTTGCTTAGCGACGTACTTTGCCTGCGGGCCGGCGGCCTGTCAACGCCTCGACCGAAACTGGCTCAGCGACGTAACGTGCCTGTGATCCGCGGGCCGCCAGCAGCCGCCAAGATCGCGATCGACCTGCGGTTATCCGGCATCGGCCGCGATGATCAGCAGCTCCCGCGCGACCAGCGCGGTACGCAGCACGGCAGCCGTCGACGGATCCAGCGGATCCACCCCCAGCAGCCGCTTGATCAACCCGACCCGGTAGCCCACCGAGTTACGGTGCAGATGCAGTTGCTCACTCACAGCTTGCCTGCTGCCCCCACTGGCCAACCAGTGGTCCAGGGTGCGCAGCAGATCGTCACGGCCGGCGATCGGCCCGAGGTGGCGGTCCACGTACCAGTGCAGCCGCTCGTCCGGGACCGCCAGCAGCAACTGGGCCAGCCCGGCCCGGTCGAACGGCAACTCACCGGCCGGCCCACCAGGCGACAGCCCCGGCGGACCGGCCGGATGACGCAGCAGCAGCCCCAGCAGCAGCCGCGCGTCGCGGAACGACTCCGGCGTCCGACCCGGATCGGCGACCGCGCGACCGCAGGCGACCAGAACCTGTCCGGCACCGACGATCTGCTCCAGCCGGCGGCGCAACCGGGCGACCTCCCGCTGCGGGTCGTCGTGCAACAGCGTCCAGCCGTACCCGTCCTCGATCAGCACCGGCCGGTCCAGCCAGGTCAACGCCGAGGCCCACCGCCGTCGCTGGGCACCCGTGTAGCCCAGGGCGACCGCCGCGTGCGGCTGGTCCAACCGCCAGCCGTACGCGGCGGCGGCCCGCAACAGCTCCTCGGGCCCGGCCACGGCCCCCGCGCCGGGGCCGTCACGCAACGCCCGCAGCACCGCATCGGCACCGACCGGTACGGGCGGTTGCGGCGGCTCACGGCGTACCGCCTCGATCAACAGCGCGGTGACCGCGGCCCGGCCGTAGTCGAGCTGGCGTCCGTCGACCGGCTCGGCCAGCAGCAGTACGCCGAGTCGCCGGCTGCCGGTCCCGACCGGTACCGCCCGGCCGAGCCAGCCGTCGGTGCACCGCACCCGCTCGGCACCGAGCAGGTCGGGGTCCGCCACCCGCGCCCCGGACCAACCGCCCCGGCGGCGGTCGACCCCGCCGCCCGCTCCCCCGGCACCGTCGTCCCGGCCGCTGTCGCCGCTGTCGGCCAGCAGGTCACCAGCCGGGCCGACCAGGCGTACGCCGGTGCCGGTGACCTCGGCCACCCGGGCCAGCAGCACCGGCCAGCCGGCACCGCCGAACGCCAGATCGGTCAGCCACTGGGCGAACTGCTCCGGGTCCGGCTCGGCCGCCACCGACAGCCGTGGCCGCGCCGGTACCGGGCGTTCGGCCGGGCCGGTCACGTCGGCGGTCGATCGAGCAGCCGGACCGCGACGGCCTTCTCCTGGGTGTACTCGCGCAGCGCCGCGTACCCGCCACCCCGGCTGAACCCGCTCTCCTTCTGCATGTTGAACGGGAAACCGATCACCCCGGCGTCGTGGAACTGGTTGACCGTCACCTGGCCGCTGCGGGCCTGCCCGGCGACCCGCAGGGCGCGGGACACGTCCGAGGTCCAGATGCAGCTCAGCAGGCCGAAGTCGGTGCCGTTCATGATCGACACCGCCTCCTCGGTGGTCCGGAAGCCCTGGACGGCCAGCACCGGGCCGAAGACCTCCTCACGGGCCAGCCGCATCGTCGAGTCGACGCCGTCGAAGACCGTCGGGGCGACGTACCAGCCGTCGCCGGACCCGGACGCCGCCGACGCCCCGCCGGTGACCAGGCGTGCCCCGGCCGCCGGGGCCTCGGCCAGAAAGTCCCGGACCCGCTCGTACTGAGCCTGGCTGACCAGCGGACCCATGTCCAGGTCCTGGTCCCAGGAGCCGACCCGGACCTGCGCCATCGCGGCGGCGATCCGCTCGACCACCTCGGCGCGGATCGACTCCTGTACCACCAGGCGGGAACCCGCGTAGCAGTTCTGCCCGGCGTTCTCGGTGATCGACGCGACGATCGCCGGCACCGCGGCGTCGAGGTCGGCGTCGGCGAAGACGACGTTCGGCGACTTGCCACCGAGTTCGAGCTTGACCGGCACCAGGTGCTCGGCGGCGGCCCGCATCACCGCGCGGCCGGTGACCGTGGAGCCGACGAAGCTGATGTGGTCGATGTCGGGGTGTCCGGTCAGGGCGACCCCCGCCTCGGGCCCGAGCCCGGTGACGACGTTGAGCACCCCGGGCGGCAGGCCGGCCCGGCGGGCCAGCTCGGCCAGCGCGAACGGGGCCAGCGGTGCGATCTCCGAAGGCTTGAGCACCACCGTGTTGCCGGCGGCCAGGGCCGGGGCGACGTTCGCGGCGGTCAGCACCGCCGGCACGTTCCACGGGATCACCACCGCACAGACCCCGTACGGCTCCGGCTGGGTGTAGCCGAAGTAGTCCGGGGTACGGGTGGGCAGGGTGACGCCGGTGAGCTTGTCGGCGGCACCGGCGAAGTAGTCGACGATGCCGTGCGCGATGTACATGTTGAGCCGGCCGCCGGAGCGGGGTTTGCCCACGTCACGGGCCTCATGGACGGCAAGGTCCTCGACATGGGCGGCGATCAGGTCGGCCCATCGGCGCAGCATCGCGCCCCGCTCGCTCGGCGACGTGGCCGCCCAGGCGGGGGCCGCCCGGCGGGCGGCGGCGACGGCGCGGTCCACGTCGGCGGCGCGGGCCCGGGCCACCGGCTGGATCGTCTCCCGGGTCGCCGGGTCGAGGACAGGGAGTTCGCCACCGTCGGCGGCCGCCTCCCAGGCACCGTCGATCAGCTGGCGGGCAGCGGGAATGTCCAGGTCAGCCATGGTGGAATCCTTGACCCTTCATGTTCCGCATGTCAAGATGCAGTCTCGCTTTGTGAGTCATCGGGGAGGTCGTGTGCGCATCACGGCGGCGGTTGTGAACAACGCGGGGGGTCCGTTCGCCCTCGAGGAGGTCGAACTGGCCGGGCCCCGTCCGGACGAGGTGCTGGTCCGGGTGCACAGCGTCGGCATCTGCGGCACCGACCTGGAGTTCGCCACCTTCTTCCCCACCCCCGCCGTACTCGGCCATGAGGGCGCGGGCGTGGTCGAACAGGTCGGCGAACGGGTCACCGGAATCTCGGTCGGCGACCACGTCGCGATGAGCTTCACCTCGTGCGGCACCTGCTCGCTCTGCCTGACCGGCAGCCCGGCCTACTGCCGCAGCTTCGACGCGGTCAACTTCACCGGCCGCCGACCCGACGGCAGCAGCGCGCTGTCGCGCGACGGCGAACCGGTCAACGGGCACTTCCTCGGTCAGTCGGCGTTCGCCAGTCACGTCGTCGCCCCCGCCCGCGCGGTGGTGCCGATCAGCAAGGAGATCGACCTGCGCCTGGTCGGACCGTTCGGCTGCGGGTTCGGCACCGGCGCGGGCGCGGTGCTCAACGTGCTCCGGCCACCGGTGGGGTCGACGATCGCCGTGTTCGGCGCGGGCGCGGTCGGTGTCGCGGCGATCCTGGCCGCCAAGGTCGCCGGCTGCTCGACGATCGCCGCCGTCGACGTCAACGCCGACAAGCTGGACACCGCCCGGCTGCTCGGCGCCACCCACGGCGTCGACTCGCGCTCCGGCGACACCAAGGAGCTGCTGGCCGCGATCGCACCGCACGGCTTCGACTTCGCCATCGACGCCACCGGCCGCGAAGAGGTGGCCCGCACCGCCGTGGAGGCCCTGGGTCCGCTGGGCCGGTGCGGGATCGTCGGGGTCGGCCCCAGCGAACAGATGAGTTTCGACTGGCGCAGCATCCTCAACGGACGCAGCGTCACCGGGATCATCGGTGGCGCCAGCCTGCCCCAGGTGTTCCTGCCGAAACTGCTGGACCTGCACACCGCTGGGCGGTTCCCGGTCGACAAGCTGCTCAGCTACTTCCCGTTCACGCAGATCAACGAGGCCGTGGCGGCGGTCCGCAGCGGTACGGTCGGCAAGGCCGTCCTCACCTTCTGACCCTCCATGATCGCGACGATCTTGCAGTTATCGAGAGCTTTTGTCCGATTTCCCGGTCGATAAGCGCAAGATCGTCGCGATCATGAGGCAACGCGGAGACCCTGGCACGACAGGCAGGCGAGTTACAGTGTCTCAAGGTGAAACGTTGTCTCGTAATGTGAACACGATTACTCTCGGCGACAGACACCCAGTGGCGCGGCTGGGAAACACCGCGCGGTAGCCAGCATCCGTGGAGCTCGTGCGCCATGACTGACTTCGACCACCACTCCGCCACGTGCAACGCCGACCCGGTCGGGTACTACCGGACGTACCGGGAAAAATGTCCGGTCGGGCGGACCGCCGCGCACGGCGGCTTCGTCTACACCACCCGGTACGCCGACGTGGTCCGCGTCGCCCGCGACGACGACACCTTCTCTTCCGCCAGGGCCACCGCCGGCGGCGACGGCACCGCCATCGTCATCCCGCGCGGACCCGGCCTGGAGCAGTACCCGATCGAGCTGGACCCGCCGGCCGCCACCGGCTACCGGGACCTGATCAACCCGCTGCTCACCCAGGACGCGGTGGCGAAACTCGCCCCGATGATCGCCCGGCACACCACCCGCGTCGTCGACGCCTTCATCACCGAAGGCTCCGTCGACTTCGTCCGCGACCTGACCAACCCGCTGCCGGCCGCCGTCACCCTGGACTGGCTCGGCTTCCCGGAGTCGGACTGGGCCAAGCTGGCCAAGCCGATCCACGACATCTTCGCCGCCCTGCCCGGCAGCGACCGCGCCATCCGGGGCGCACAGGGGCTGGCGTACCTGGACGAACGCATTCGGGACCTGATCCGCGACCGGCGCGCCGAACCCGCCGACGACGCGGTCAGCTACCTCGCGGCCCAGCGCCGCGCCGACGGTGAACTGTTCAGCGTCGACGAACTCGTCTCGGTGATCGGGCTGCTGGTCGCCGGCGGCGTCGACACCACCACGTCGCTGACCGGATCCACCCTGGTGCACCTGAGCCGTCACCCCGAGCAGCGCCAGCGGCTCATCGACACCCCGGACCTGCTCGACAGCGCCACCGAGGAGTTCCTGCGGGTCTTCGCCCCGTCGCAGTCGATGGCCCGCACGGCCCGCGCCGATGCCGAGGTCGGCGGCTGCCCGGTCAGCGCCGGCGAGCGGATCCTGATTCCCTGGGTCGCCGCCAACCACGACCCGGCGGTCTTCCCCGAGCCCGAACAGGTCCGCCTCGACCGTGACGCCACCCGTCACCTCAGCTTCGGCATCGGCAGCCACCGCTGCGCCGGCGCGCACCTGGCCCGGCTGATGTTCCGCGAAATGATCACCCAGGTGCTGACCCGGCTGCCGGACTACCAGGTTGTCACCGACGGTCTCGTCGGCTACCCCACCAAGGGGAACCAGACCGGCTGGGACGCCATCCCGGCCGTGTTCACCCCCGGCCGCCGCGCCGCCGACGCGGCGACCGGGGGTATCCCGGTGGCGAGCCGCCCAGGTGGGGACCGGGAACTGGTCGTCCAGGCGGTCACCCGGGCCGCCGACGAGGTGCTGGAGGTACGGCTGGCCGCCGCCGACGGCGCACCGCTGCCGGCCTGGGCACCCGGCGCCCATCTGGAGGTACGGCTGCCCTCCGGTCGACTCCGGCAGTACTCGCTCTGCGGTGACCCGGCCGAAACCGGGCACTACCGCATCGGCGTGCTGCGCGAGACCGCCGGCCGGGGCGGCTCCGTCGAGCTGCACACCGTCGCGGCCACCGGCGCGACCCTGACCGTACGGGGACCACGTAACCACTTCCCGCTGGTCGACGCCCCCGCGTACCTTTTCCTGGCCGGCGGCATCGGGATCACCCCGATCCTGGCCATGGTCCGCGAGGCCGTCCGGCGCGGTACGCCGTACCAGGTCGTCTACGGCGGCCGCAGTCGCGCCTCGATGGCCTTCGCCGACGAACTGGCCGCCCTCGCCGGTGACCGGGCCGCCCTGCTCCCGCAGGACGAGGCCGGACTGCCCGACCTGGCCGCGCTGATCGGCGGCGTCAACGACGGCACCGCCATCTACTGCTGCGGACCCGGCGCGATGATCAACGCCGTGGAGCGGGTGTGCGCCGACGCCGGCCGGAGCGGGCAGCTGCACGTGGAACGCTTCGCCGCCGGCGACGACCTGGAGGTGCCGTTCGACCCGGCAGCCAACACCGAGTTCGACGTGCACCTGGCCCGCACCGGCGTCACCCTGCGGGTGCCGAAGGACAAACGGATGATCGAGGTGCTACGCGAGGCGGTACCCGGGCTGACCTACGACTGCGAGAAGGGGTACTGCGGCGCGTGTGAGACGCGGGTGCTGGCCGGTACGCCGGAACACCGCGACTCGCTGCTCACCGCCGACGAGCGGGCCGCCGGCCGCAGCATGATGATCTGCGTCGGGCGGTGCAGCTCGCAGCGGCTGGTGCTCGATCTCTGAGCCGGCTGTACGACGACAACGCTGAGCCAGCCGTACGACGGCGAAGGGCGGGACCGGATGAACCGGTCCCGCCCTTCGCGTGATGTCACCGATGCCCTGGCACCGATGCTGGTCGGCTTAATGCGGACGGCCCGGCACGCTACAACGTTGGAGCGTGTCGGGCCGTCCACGTACCGGAGTGGTCAGTTACCCCACTCGATGTTCACCTCGGCCGCCTCGGCGATCTGGAACCGGCCGCCCGGCACCACGTCCGCCGCGCCCCGGTCGCTGACCACGTTCTTGCCGAAGCCGTCGACCAGCGGGCGGCCGACGTCGCGCTTGAGCCACAACCGCAGCAGGTGGCGACGACGCTCCGGCTCCGGGTAGTCGACGTAGCCGGTCCGCGAGTGCAGGGCGGCGTAGTTCAGCAGCCACTGCACGTCCCCGGGCTGGAAGTTCATGTCCAGCGCCAGACCCGGCTCCTGGGAGATCTCGTCGTAGAGGTGCAGCAGCTCGATCTGCGCCTCGGTGAGGCGCGGCACCTCGGGGTAGTCCTGCGCCGAGAAGATCATCGAGCTGCCGGCGTACGTGCTGAAGATGCCGTCGACGTAGCTGCAGATCGGCGACTCGTAGGTCTTCGCCGGGGCGTCGTGGTCCTGCTTGTACCAGTCCCAGTGCCACGGCTCGAACAGCAGCGGCGCCAGGTCCGGCCGGCGGCGCAGGATCTCGTTGTAGATGGTGGTACCACTGACCAGGCTGCTCGCCCCGCCGTCCTTCGCCGCGCGCAGGCACATCAGCGCGACGACGTCGGAGCTGTCGGAGTGGAACGGCAGCCGGTCACGCACCCGCGACGGCAGCGCCGACGGGTCGTCGAGGGTCTTGTTGGAGGTGGCGATGACGTGGTCGAGCACGTCGCCCATCTGGTTCTGCGCCATCGGTACGCCGAGGTGCAGCCCCATCACGAAGAAGATCGCGCCGGCCAGGGTGTCGCCGTACTCCTCGGTGCGCAGGCCGCGGACGAGGATGAAGCCACGGCCGGAGTCCATCTGCTGGGCGCACTCGGCGTTGAGGCCGGCGCAGACCGGCAGCGGGTAGTCGGCGGCGGTCACCGTACGCAGGTCGGGGTCGTCGGCGACGAACTTGCGGCCGACGGTCTCCAGTTCGGTCCGCTCGGCGTCGCTGAGGTGGTAGATCCATTCGGTGGACGTGCTCAGCTCGTCACCGCGCCAGGCGGACGGGCCGGAGATCGGTGCGAGGTCGATTGCGGTCGTCATGATGATGCGCTCCGAGGTCGTCGATTCTGATGGGAGAGTGCCGGTGTCCCGGTGCGACGCAGGTGGCGTTTCTGCACCGGTGCTTCAGGACAGGGCTGGCTTCCCGCCGGACCGGCGGCGCACACGTGCGCGGCGGTCGACGGGACTCGAAATCAGAACGGGGTCTGCGGGTCCCCGGCAGCGGTCCCGGGGCGCATGCCCTCGCGCGGCGGGTGGACCCGCAGCGGCTCCTCGTAACCGCGCACCAACAATCCAGAGCCTTGCGGAACTCGGATCATGGCGTTCTCCTGCGGCTATGTGGTCGTGCGATCCAGCCTAAGCCAGCGCCCGTCGGCCGTCAACAGAGACGCCGTCTCGCAATACGATCAATCTTGGCGGCTCTCGGCGGGGGTGCCAGCCCGACTCTCGGCGGGGGGTGCCAGCTGACGGAGCGCCCGGTCGAGCAGGTCGACGAGCGTGTCGGCGGCCCCGGCCGCATCGAAGCCAGGGTCGGCGAGGCGCTGCGCCACGATCGCGTCGATCGCACCGTTGACGATGACGGCCGTACTGCGGGAATCGACCTCGGCGCGGTAGTCGCCGGCCGCCCCGGCCGCGTCGATCAACCCCGCGACCACCGCCTGGCGGCCCCGGTCGTCCGGGCTGTCGGTGACCCCGGCCTCGGCGGTGATCGCCTCGATGATCATGCGAGCGTGATCGGGACGGGCGTCGAGGTGGCCGACCAGCGCCCGGATGTACGCGTACAGGGCCTGCGCGCCCGACTGGTCGGCGACCGCCGCGCCGACCGCGCTGGTGAGCGCGTCGATCACCGACTGGTACGCGGCCCGGACCACGGCGCCCTTGGTCGGAAAGTGGTAGAGCACGGCCGCCTTGGAGACCTCGGCGGCCTCGGCGATCCGGGCCAGCGACGTGCCGGGATACCCGTGCTCGGCGATGAGGTCGATGGTCACCTGGACGAACTGCGCCCGCCGGGCTCGCTCGGTGATCGTCAGCGGTTTGCCCGCCAGGTCCGGACCGGTCGATGACATGGGGTGAGCTTACCGGTCAGGCAGAAATTCTACCGTGCGGTTAGACTTCTGACCGTACGATAAGTCCGCCGACCCGGAGCCCGCAAGGAGGACGCAGGTGCGCCGTCCACTCCCCCGCCCGCGCCGCCGCTGGCTGATCATCGGTGGCGCCGCCCTGATCGCCGTCACACTCCTGATCGCTGCCCTCGCCATGCGCGCCCCAGCGCCGGTCGGCCATTTCACCTCGGCCGCCGCGCACGACCGCTTCCTGGCCGCTTACCGGCAGGCCATGGCTGAGCTCCCCAGGCCCGATCAGACCCACGACGTGCGGACCAGCTACGGCGTGGTGCGGCTCTACCACTTCGCCGGTGCCGAGCCGGACGCCAATCCGCTGCTGCTGTTGCCGGGCCGGACGGCGGCCTCGCCGGTCTGGGCCGACAACCTGCCCGCGCTGCTTCGACTGCGCAGCGTCTACACCATCGACCTGCTCGGCGAGCCGGGGATGAGCATCCAGCAGCGGCCGATCGAAACCCCCAGCGACCACGCGCAGTGGCTACACGAGGTGCTGGTGGAATTGCCGGAGCCGGCCATCCACCTGGTCGGGCTCTCGATCGGCGGCTGGACCGCGATGAACCTGGCGGTGCACCGGCCGGAGAAGATCGCCAGTGTCACCCTGCTCGATCCGGTCCTGGTCTTCGCTGACCTGTCCTGGCAGGCGATCCTCCGGTCGATCCCGGCCAGTGTCCGCTGGTTCCCCAGGTCATGGCGCGACGACTTCGCCAGCTGGACCGCCAACGACGCGCCCGTCGAGGACGTACCGGTCGCCCAGATGATCGAGGCCGGCATGCAGACGTACGCGCTGAAGCTCTCCGCCCCACACCGGATCACGCCTGAGGACCTGGCCGGGGTACGGACTCCGACGCTGGCGCTGCTCGCCGGCGAGTCCCGGATGCACGACACCGCCGAAGCGGCCGAGGTCGCCGACAGCACGCTGCCCGAGGCGACCGTGGTCGTCTACCCGGACGCCTCCCACGCCATCAACGGCGAGTACCCGGACCGGATCGCCGCCGACATCGCCGACTTCCTCGCCGCGTCCGGTCGATAGCCGCCCAGACCCGGCCCTGGGGCAGCGGCCTCGATAAGGCCGGAAACGTGGCCAGCAGTCGTCGGGGGCTGCGCGAGAGCCCGACTCACTCCACCGTGTAGCGGACCTCGCCGGCGACCACGGTGGCCAGGACGGTGCCGGCGAGCAGCGCGTCGGCGTCCGGGGTGAGCGGATCGACGTCGAGCACGGTCAGGTCCGCCGGCTCGCCGACCCGCAGCACGCCACCGCCCCAGCCGGCCTGCGGACTGCCCGCCACCTGCGCCGCGCCGGTAGTGAACAGTGCCAGCGCCTCGGCGGCGGTGACCGCCTGATCCGGCCCGAGCGGCTCGTCGCGGCCCCGGACCCGACGGGTGCGGGCCTGCCAGATGCCGTGCAGCACCGACATCGGCGGTCCCGGCCCGTCGGAGCCGCCACCGACCGTCACGCCAGCGTCCAGCCAGGTTCGCAGCGGGTTCGCGGCGGCCGCCGCCGGCTCGCCGAGCCGCTCGATCAGGTTGAGCCCGAACGCCCACTGCAGCGCCGGGTGCGCCGACACCGGCACGCCGAGTCGCCGGGCGGTCGCCATCGCCGCCGGCCCCGGCCCGAGGTAGGCGTGGATCAGGTGGAAGCCCAGGCCGGCGATCGGCGTACCGGCCGCGACCTCGGCGAAGACCGACAGGGTCAGGTCGATCGCGGCGTCGCCGACGGCGTGCACGCCGACGCCCCGACCGTGCGCCGCCGCAGCGGCGCAGTGCGCCCGCACCGTCTCGGTGCGCAGACTCTGGTTGCCGTGGTAGCCGTCGGTGCCCGGCCAGGGCGACGAGCGCAGTGCGGTGCCGAGCGAGCCGCCGCCGTCGAGGAAGAGCTTCGTCGGCCCGGCGCGCAACAGCCCGGGTGCGACCCTGTCAAGATCAAGTTCATCGAGGGTACGCCGTACCTGCGCGTCGTCCACGTCGTCGCCGCCCAGCGGCATCGCGACGGTGCGCAGCCGCAACGCGCCGGACCGCCCGGCGGCGGCGTACGCGGCCAGTTCGGCGGCCGGCAGCGCCGGGTCGACGGCGGTGGTGATGCCGTGGGCGAGCAGTTGCGCCTGTCCGGCGGTGATCCAGTCGATCCTCGTCCGCTGATCCGGCTCCGGGATCACCGCACGGACCAGGGCGACCGCCGGATGCTCGACGAGCAGCCCGGTCGGGCTGCCGTCGGCATACCGGTCGATCCGCCCGCCCGGCGGGTCCGGGGTGGCGGCGGTGATCCCGGCCAGCCGCAACGCGGTCAGGTTGGCGATGCCGTCGTGGCCCTTGCGGTCCAGCAGCACCGGCCGACCCGGGGCGGCGGCTTCCAACTCGGCTGCCGACGGCAGGCGGTGTTCGGCCAGGTCACCGGGGTCGAAGCCGGCGTCGGCCTCGATCCACCGGCGGGTGGGGTACCGGCGGGCGTACCGGGTGATCCGGTCGCAGATGTCGCGGACGCTGGTCGCGTCGTCCAGGCCGACGCGGGCGGCGGCCCGGCCGGCCCAGATCAGGTGCACGTGACTGTCGACGAAGCCGGGCAGCACGACCCCGCCGGGCGGGGCGAGCTGCGGCGTACCAGTGGGGACGGCATCGCGGACGGCGCGCAGGTCACCGACGGCGACGATCCGGCCGGCGCGCACCGCCACGGCTTCGGCGCGCGGGCCGGCCGGGTCCATCGTGTGCACGTCGCCGACGACCAGCAGGTCACCGCCGGTCACGATGTCACCTGCCGGATGGTGAGCGCGTCGTGCAGGGTACGGGCGGTGTCCGCCCCGGCGTGCACCGCGTCGTGCAGCCGTGCCGGGCGCAGCGCGTCGCCGCAGCGCAGCACCGGTCGGCCGGCGGCGACCGCCGTAGCATCGTCGTACAGGTCGTTGCGGGGCTCGCGGCCGACCGCCGCGACGATCAGTCCAGCCGGCACCGTCTCGCCGTTCACCTGCACCTGCCGTTCCTCGATGATCCTGGCCCGGCCGCCGAGGACGAGCCGGACGCCGAGGTCGGCGAGCAGATCGGTCCAGGTCGGCGGGTCGTCGGGGGGTTCGGTGTCGAGCACCCGGGTGGTGTCGCCGATCAGGGTGACGTCGGCACCCCGGCGGGCCAACGCGGCGGCGGTGCTGGTGCCGGTCCGGCCGGCACCGATCACCACCACCGGGCCGTCGGACGGCGGCGGCACAGTGCCGCGCAGCACGTCGAGCGCGGGTACGGCACCGGGCAGCACCCGCTGGTCGCTGCCGGTGGCGACCACCAACCCGGCCCACTCCCCGCCCAGCTCACCGGGGTGCAGCGGGGCGTCGACGACCTCGACGTCGCTGGCCGCCAGCCGGGCCGTCAACCAGCGCAGGTACGGGGCGAAACTGTCGTGCACGCCGGTGTCCACGGCGTCGCGCAGCGCACCGCCGAGTCGGCCGCCGGTGTACAGGCGGACCCGGTGGCCACGCTCGGCGAGTGCGTGGGCGGCTTCCAGGCCGGCCGGACCGGCGCCGGCGACGAGCACCGGCGGCACACCGGCACCGGCGACGGGCACTGGAAGATCCACCGTGGACCGGCGCGGCGCGGTGCGATCCGGTCGACTCAGCGCCGGGTTGACGGTGCAGGCGACCGGACGGCCGACCAGGGCGGCGCGGGCGTGGCAGCCGTCGTTGCCGCGTACGCACGGACGGATCCGGTCGGCGGTGCCGGCCAGGGCTTTCCCGGCCCAGTCGGGGTCGGCGAGGAAGGCCCGGCCGAGCGCGACCAGGTCGGCGGCGCCGTCGCGGATCAGGGTGGCGGCCTGCACCGGGTCGGTCACCCCACCGCAGGCGATGACGGGCAGTCCGTACCGGCGCAGGTCACCGGCCGACCGCCAGGCGGCACCGGGCGGTACGGCGGCCGGCGGCACCTGCCGTACCCGGGTCTCGTGGTTGCCGGACGAGACGTGCACGGCGTCGACCTGGCCGGCGGCGGCCAGGGTGCGCACCAGGGCGGCGGTCTCGGCGAGGTCCTGGCCGCCGGGCTCGTGGTCGCGGTCGGACAGCCGTACGGTGAGCGCCACCTCGGGGGGCAACGCGGCCCGGCAGCGGGCGACGACCTCCAGCAGGATGCGGCGTCGCCGGGCCGGGTCGCCGCCGTAGCCGTCGGTACGGCGGTTGGTGTGCGGCGACAGGAACCCGGCGAGCAGGTAGCCGTTGGCGGCCTGGATCTCCACGACCCGGAACCCGGCCCGGGCGGCGCGGTCGGCGGCCCGGGCGAACCCGGCGACGACCTCGGCGATCTCGTCGACGGTGATGGAGCGTGGGCGCAGCCCGAGGCGGCGTTCGATGGTCGGCCAGGGCACCTCCGAGGCGGCGACGGCTTCGCCGGGCAGGGTGCGTTGCCGGCCGGCGTGGGCGATCTGCAGACCGGGCACCGCTCCGGCGGCGGCGATCCGCTCGGCGACGGCGGCGAGCGCGGCGGCGTGGTCGTCGCTGGCGATGCTGAGATGGCCGGGGAAGCCGCGGGCGGTGTCGTCGTCGATCGCGGTGAACTCCACGATGGTCAACGCGGCACCCCGGCCGACCCGCCCGTAGTGGTCCCGGTGCCACGGCTGGGCGAACCCGGCGGCGTCGGCCGCGCCGGTCGAGGTGGGCGCCTTGACGATCCGGGACCGCAGCCCGACCGGCCCGAGTCGGTACGGGGCGGCGAGCACCGCCGCCGCGTCGGCGGAGTCCATCAGCCGCCTCGCAGCACCCGGGCGGCGCCGTCGGCGCGGGGGTCGCTGGCGGCGTCGAGGCCGGCCGGGGTGAGCCGGGCCAGTTGCACGTGCCCGGCGTCGTCGTGACGCTGCGGCAACTGGACCACCTGCAGGTCGAGGTCGGCGGCGGTGGCGCGCAGCGCGTCGGTGTCCGGGGTGTCCGGCTCCAGCAGCAGGCTGGGCCGGTCCTGGCCGACGTCGCGGGCACCGATCACCCACCGGGGGCGGGCCAGCAGCCCGGCCGGGTCGGTGGTGGTCAACGCGTCGGCGGCGACCTGGGCAAGGATCCACGGCTGAGCCCGGCCACCCTGGCAGCCCAGCGCGAGCACCCGGTCCGGGCCGGTGGCGATCGCCGGGCAGAGGGTGTGCGGTGGGCGGGCACCGGGGCGCAGCCGGCCGGGGTGGGCCGGGTCGAGGCTAAACACCGACCCCCGGTTGTGCAGCACCAGGCCGGTGCCGGGTTCGCAGATGCCGGCACCGAAGGTCTGGAACACGCTCTGGATCAGGGTGACGGCGGTGCCGTCGCTGCCGACGGCGGTGACGGCGACGGTGTCCCCGGCAGGTTTCGGACCGGTCGGCGGGGTCGGTCCGGTGGGGGTGCCGGTGCGCAGCAGCAGTCCGTCGAGGTCGATCGGGCCGGTCCGAGGGTCGCCGAGCAGGGCGTCGCGCCGCTGCTCGGCGGTCCGGGCGGTGGTCAGCGCGGCCGACAGGTGGTTGGCGGGGGCGGTGGTGGTCGCTGCGGTGGCAGTAGCAGTGTCGGCGGTTGCTCCGGAGAGCATGGCAAGCAGGGTGGCCCCCTGGCTGGGCGGCGGGGCGACAGACCAGGTCACCTCGGAGCCGGCGGCGGCGTACCGCAGTGGGTCGGTGATCTCGGCGGCGTGGCCGGCGAGGTCGGCGGCGGTCAACGGGCTTCCGAGGGCGGCCAGCCCGGCGGCCAGCGCCTCGGCGAGTTCGCCCTGGTAGTAGTCGCGCCAGTCGGCACCGACCGTGCCGAGGGTGCGGGCCAGCGCCGGCTGACGCAGCACCGACCCGGTCGGCAGCGGCGTACCGTCGCCGTCGAGCAGCAGCGCCGCGAGGCCGGGATCGGCGCGGACCACGTCGAGGCGGCGCAGGATCGCCGCAGCCAGGCCGGGGCTGACCGGTACGCCGCCGGCGGCCAGCTCCACCGCCGGTGCCAGCACCCGGGCCAGCGGCAGCTGGCCGCCGAGGTCGGCCAGCGCTGCCCAGCCGGCGACGACGCCGGGCACGGTGACGGTCAGCGGCCCGCCCGGCGGCATCCGGTCGGCGGTGGCACGCAGCGCCGCGACGTCGATGCCGACGGCGGCCGCACCGACCGACAGCACCGCCCGGACCTGGTCGTCGGGGGTACGGACCAGCGCGATCAGGTCACCGCCGGCCGAGCACTGGTGCGGGTAGGCGACGGTGAGCGCGGCAGCGGCGGCGAGGGCGGCGTCGACGACGCCGCCTCCGGCGGCCACCACGTCGGCGGCGGCGTCCAACGCGGACGGGTGTGGTGCGGCGATCGCGATCTCGGTCGGCATGCGGATCAGTCTCGCCGGTCAGTCGCGCTGGATCAGGATGGTACGGGCGAACGCCCCGTCGGCGCCGACCAGTTTGGTGGGCAGGCAGACCAGTTCGTACTCCCCCGGTGGCACGGCGTCGAGGTCGGCGTTCTCCAGGATGATCACGCCGGAGCCGAGCAGCGCGTGGTGGGCGTCCCAGGTGTCGGTGCGCCGGTGGCTCTCGATGGTCAGGTAGTCGATGCCGATCAGCGCGACCTGCTGGTCGATCAGCCAACGGGCGGCTTCCGGGGAGAGCCCGACCCAGGACTCGGCACGTTCGGTCTCGCGCAGCGGGCCGGCCGAGTTGCTGGTCTTGAGCAGCACCCGCGACGCCCCGGAGACGCCGGCGGCGACCAGGTCGTCGACGGTCACGTCACCGTCGACACCGGTCAGGTCGGCGACGACCGCCGGGCCGACCAGGGTCTCCAGGGCGACCTCGTCGATCGGGGTGGCACCGTCGACGAAGTGCGCGGGGGCGTCGACGTGGGTGCCGGTGTGTGCGCCGAGCCGCCACCGGGTGACGTTGGAGGCGTCGCCGTTGGCCAGCGACTCGACGATCTCCACCTCGGGTTTGCGGCCCCAGTGCAGCATCTTCGGGTGGATCGGCAGGGTGATGTCGTAGATCTTCACGCGGGTCCTCCGGGCAGAGCGTGGCGGGACGGTCAGGGCGCGGGCGGTCGGGGCCGTGCAGGACGGTCAGAACCGGGGCGTGACGGTCAGGGCCGGTGGGTGGGGTCGGGCCAGGGTTCCCGGACGGCGGCGGCGACGGCCCGGGCGGTGGTGGCCACGCAGCGGTCGAACTCGGCGCGGCCGTGCTCGGCGGTGGCGTCGGCGACGTCGCGGCCCCACACGCCGGTGTCGCTGACCTGGTCCATCCGGTAGTCCCAGAAGGAGTCGACGTCGCGGTGCGAGGTGGCCTTCGCCATCTGGACCAGGTCCGGGTGCAGGTGCAGCATCACCGAGGTCTCGAAGTAGTTGGCGTGCATCAGGCCGCGGCCGTAGTAGACGTGCCCGTCGACCTCCGGCCCGGGGTACATGGTCACGTAGGCCAGGGCCCGCACCCGGGCGTCGCGGTGGCGTACCCGCAGCTTCTCGGCCGAGACGTCGAGCGAGCCGGCGTTCCAGATGTGCCCGTTGAGCAGGATGAACTGCCGGACACCGCTGGCGTGCAGCGAGTCGATGACGTCTTCGACGACGGCGATGAGGGTTTCCGGGCGTAGCGCGATGGTGCCGGCGAAGTCGCCGTGTGAGGCGGAGACGCCGTAGCCGATCGGCGGCACCACGGGTACGCCGGTGAGCGCGGAGACCTCGCGGGCGACCGCGTCGCAGATCAGCGTGTCGACGGCGAGCGGCAGGTGCGGGCCGTGCTGTTCGGTGGCACCGACCGGGACGATCACCGCATCGACCGTGGTCGCCGTCTGGCCGGCCTCCGGCCAGGTCAGGTCGGCCCAGGCAACCGGGGTGCCGGGGCCGCCGAGTTCGGCGGCGAGCGCCGCCCGGTCGAGGTCGGTGTGGGACTGGTCGGACACGGTGTTCCTCTCGGTACGTGGACGTGGTCGGCGCGGGCCGCACGGTCGTGGTCGGCGCGGGTTTCGCGGTCGGGTCGCCTCACCAGGCGCGGCGGGACTTCTCCGGGAGCAGGTCGATGGCCGCCATGGCGGTGACGGCACCGTCGACGGTGGTGATCCAGACGCGGGTCTGCGGGCTGTAGTCACTGATCAGCTCCCGGCACACGCCGCACGGGGCGATGATCCGGAACCGTCCGGCGGGTTTGATCTGGACGGAGACGACGCTGTCGACGGTGAGCGGTGCGTCCGGTGCCAGCGCGCCACGGGCCGCCCCGAGGGCGACCCCCTCGGCGCAGATGGAGCTGCGCCGGCATGACCCTTCCAGGTGGACGCCGGTGTGGATGGCACCGTCGGGGGTACGCAGCGCGGTGGCGACCTCGTGTCGGCCGGCGACCCAGACCTTCGACAGCAGCCGCTGGGCGACGTCGAGCAGTTCGACGTCGCCCGGGGCCATGTCGGCCGGCGGCGGCACCGGGGCGACGTCGGCGGCGGTCACGCGGAGATCCCGAGGAGTTTCGCCATGTTGCCGCCCTCGACCAGGGCCCGGTCGGCCGCGTCCGGGATCGCCTTGGCGATCTTCATCCGTTCCAGGTCGAAGTCGGAGCCGGGCCACTCGCTGCCGAGCAGGATCTGCTCCGGGCCGAGCCGGGCGTACGCGCGCCGGACGTCGCTGATCAGCGTCGCCGAGGTCTCCAGGTAGATGTGCGGGTTGCGTTCGGCGACGATGATCGCCTCCGGGACGTTCCACACCGCGCCCATGTGGGCGATGATCGTCGGCACCTGCGGGTGGCCCTTGGCGATCTCCTCGATCGCCAGGGGTGCGCAGAACGCGTCGTCGAGCGCGTTGATCAGCACCATCAGACCGTGTTCGGCGCAGGCGGCGAAGACCGGGTCGAGCAGACCGTGGTCGGCGACGTGGTAGCCGTGCATGCTCGGATGCAGTTTGAGGCCCTTGAGGCCGGCGTCGGCGATCCGGGCGATCTCGTCGAGCGCGTCGTCGTCGGCCGGGCGGACCTGCCCGAACCCGAACAGCCGGTCGGGGTACGCCTTCGTCAGGCCGATGATGAAGTCGTTCTCGATCCGCTGGGCCAGCGAGCAGACCATCGCCATGTCCACCCCGGCGGCGTCCATCCGGTCCAGGATGCGGCGCGGGTCGAACGGTGTGTACGGCGGCGGGGCCTGGCCGGGACGGGCACCGGTGAGGTAGTCGGACCGGCCCCGTACGTCCTGGGTGGTGTTGTACGCGTCGATGATCATCGTGGTGCGCCTCCGGTGGTGACGGTCGATGGTGCCGGGATGTCGGCCGGCACCAGGGGCAGATGGCAGCGGACCGTGCGGTCCGCGGCGATGGGCCGCAACGCGGGGGGTTCGCTGCGGCAGCGGTCGACGGCGTACCGGCATCTGGTGTGGAACAGGCAGCCGGCCGGCGGATGCGCAGGATCGGGCAGCTCGCCGGCGAGCACGATCCGCTCCCGCCCGCCGGTGCGGTCCAGCGTCGGTACGGCCGACAGCAGTGCCTCGCTGTACGGGTGCGCCGGGCCGGCGAAGAACGCGTCGCGGTCGGCGACCTCGATGATCTGGCCGAGGTACATGACGGCGATCCGATCGGCGATGTGCCGCACCACGCCCAGGTCGTGCGAGATGAACAGCATGGTCAGGCCGCGCTCGCGGGTCAGGTCGGCGAGCAGGTTGACCACCTGGGCCTGGATGGAGACGTCGAGGGCGGAGACCGGCTCGTCGGCGACGATGAACCGGGGGGACGGGGCGAGCGCGCGGGCGATGCCGATCCGTTGCCGCTGCCCGCCGGAGAACTCGTGCGGCCGGCGCCGGCCGGCGTCGCGGCCCAGCCCGACGAGGTCGAGCAGGTCGTCAACGGTACGGCGGGCCTGGGCCCGGCTCATGCCCCGGCCGCGCAGCAGCGGCTCGGCGACGCTGTCGGCGATCCGCCGCCGGGGGTTCAACGAGCTGAACGGATCCTGGAACACCATCTGCAGGTCGGCGCGGGTCTGCCGGAACACCGTGCCGCGCAGGCCGGTGATCTCCTTGCCGAGCAGTCGGATGCTGCCGGCGGTGGGTTCGGTGATCCGCAGGATGGCCCGGCCGAGGGTGGACTTGCCGCAGCCGGACTCGCCGACCAGGCCGAGGGTCTCCCCCGACCGGATCTCCAGGTCGACGTCGCGCACGGCGCGGACCGGGTCCCCGCCGCGCCCGGGGTACTCCACCCGCAGGCCGGTCAGCTGGATCAGCGGCACACCGGTCACGGCTGACCTCCGACTCGTGCGGGGCTACGGGCGGCGTGGCGGGCTGCCGCGTCGAGCAGGCAGGCGTCGAGGTGGCCGGCGTCGCCGTACCGGCGGATCAGCTCGGGTGGCGCGGTGTCGCAGCCGTCGTGGTGCAGCGCGCAGCGCGGGGCGAAGCCGCAGCCCGGCGGGCGGGTGACGCCGGTGAGCGGGCTGCCGGGGATGGCTGGCAACGCGTCGGCGACCGGACCGTCGACCCGGGGCACCGAGTCCAGCAGGCCCATCGTGTACGGGTGTTGCGGCTGGTACAGCACCTGGTCGCGGGTGCCCTGTTCGACGATGCGGCCGCCGTACATGACGGCCACCCGGTCGGCCACCTCGGCGACCACCCCCAGGTCGTGGGTGATCAGCACGATCGAGGTGCCGTGCTCGGCCTGCAGCCGTTTGAGGGTGGCCAGCACCTGGGCCTGGATGGTCACGTCCAGGGCGGTGGTCGGCTCGTCGGCGATGAGCACGGTCGGGTCGTTGGCCAGCCCGATGGCGATCATGACGCGTTGCCGCATCCCGCCGGAAAGCTGGTGCGGGTAGGCGCGGGCGTTACGGGCCGGGTTGGCGATACCGACGTCGGCGAGCAGTTCCTCGGCCCGCCGCCAGGCCTGCGCCCGGCTGACCCGCTGGTGGGTGCGGATCATCTCGGCGACCTGGGCACCGGCGCGTTGCAGCGGGTTGAGCGCGGCGAGGGCGTCCTGGAACACCACCGAGACGTCCCTGCCCCGGACCTGGCGCAGGGTGGCCTCGCTGGCGGTGGCGAGGTTGCACCCGTTGAAGTCGACCTCGCCGCTGATGTGGGTGCCCGGTGCGCGGTTGAGCCCGACCAGGCTCATCGCCAGGGCGGACTTGCCGGAACCGGACTCGCCGACCAGGGCGAGGATCTCCCCGGCGTACAGGTCGAGGTCGACGCCGGCGACGGCAGGCAGCCGTCCGGCGGGCACGTCGAACTCGACCCGCAGCCCGCGTACGGACAGTACGGGCGGTGCCGGGGCCGCCGGGGCGGAGGTCACCGGGGCGCTCCGGCGAGGCTGGCGGCGGCCCGCTCCACCAGGTCGGCCACCTCGCGGGGCCAGACCCGGGGGGTGAAGTGGCTGCCGGTGATCTCGGCGACGGTGGCGCCGGCGCGGGCCGCCATGTCCCGTTGGGTGTCCGGACGCAGCGTCTTGTCCTGCGCGGCGACCAGGTACCAGGCCGGCGTGGTGCGCCAGGCGGGCACCCCGGTGGGCTCGGCGAAGATCGCGTTGGAGCTGGGCCGCGAGTCGGCGTCGAAGCTGGCCCGTTCGTCCTCGGGCACATCCCAGCCGATCTCGGCCCAGTACTCGGGGCTGTGGTCGGAGAACCATTCGCCGTCGGGTCCACGCCGCATGTGCCGGCTGACCTCGGCCGGCGGATACCGGCCGATGATGTCCTGGATGGATTCGCCTTCGTCGGGGGCGAACGCGCAGACGTAGACGAGCCCGGCCACCCGCTCGTCCCGGCCGACGTTGGTGATCACCGCGCCGCCGTAGGAGTGGCCGACCAGCAGCACCGGCCCGGCGGTGGCGTCGAGAAGGGCGGCGGTGTTGGCCACGTCCTCCCGCAGCGAGTTCATCGGATTGGTGACCAGCTGCACCCGGTGGCCGGCGGCGCGCAGCAGCGGTGCGACGCCGGACCAGGTGCTCGGGGTGCCGCCGGCACCGTGCACCAGCACAATATCCATGATGGACTCATCCTTTCCGCAGGCGGGGATCGAGGACCAGGTAGAACAGGTCGACGGCGGCGTTGACCAGTACGAAGAGCAACGCGATCGCCAACGCGGCTCCCTGGACGACCGGGTAGTCGCGTTGCAGCACCGAGCTGACCAGCAGATTGCCGACGCCGGGATAGGAGAAGACGGTCTCAGTGATCACCGAGCCGCCGAGCAGCGAGCCGAACTGAAGGCCGAGCACGGTCACGATGGGCAGCCCGGCGTTGCGCAGCACGTGCCGGCGCAGGATGGTCCGCTCCCGCAGGCCCTTCATCCGGGCGGTCCGCACGAAGTCGTCGCTGAGCACCTCCAGCACCGAGGCCCGCACGATCCGGGTGATGAACCCGGCCATCGCCAACGCCAGGGTCGTGGCCGGCAGGATCAGGTACTGCAGCCAGGGCCAGACGAGCTCCGGCCGGTCCTGCAGGATCGCGTCGAGCAGCACGAAGTTGGTGGTGGGCCGGTAGTCGAGCTGGCTGGGCAGCCGGCCGATGACCGGCAGCCAGCGCAGCCACACCCCGAAGATCACGATGCTGAGTACGCCGAGGGCGAACCAGGGCAGCGAGAAGCTGACCGTGGCGATGGACCGGGTGGTGGTGTCCACCCAGGTGTCCTTGCGCAACGCGGCGATCACCCCGGTGACCACGCCGAGCACCACGGCGATCAGCATCGCGGCGACGGTCAGCTCGATGGTCGCCGGCAGCGCCCCACCGAGCAGGCCCAGTACGTCGTTGCCGCCGTAGAACGACCGACCGAGGTCGAGCCGGGCCAGGTCACCGAGGTAGGTGAGGTACTGCTCCCAGACCGGCCGGTCCAGGCCGAGCGCCTCGTTGATCCGGGCCTCGTTGGCGGAGATCTGTTCGGCGGTGAGCCCCTGGGTGCCGCTGACGGCCAGCGTCGACGACGGCGAGCCGGGCAGCCGGCGGATGGCCAGGAACACCAGCGAGGCGAGGACGAACAGCACCAGCGGGACGCTGGCGAGCCGGCGTACCGTCAGCATCGGCAGCGACCTGCCGCGCAGCAGCCGGATCATCGGCGGCTCCTCGGGTCCAGCGCGTCGCGCAGGTCGTCGCCGACGAAGTTGCCGGCGACCACGAAGGTCAGCGTCAGCGCGGCGGGCAGCACCACCAGTCGGGGTGCCGAGTAGATGAACTCCTGCCCGGCCTGCACCATGTAGCCCCAGTCCGGGGTCGGCGGCTGGATGCCCAGCCCCAGGTAGGACAGGCCGGCGGCGAACCCGGCGGCGACGGAGAGGGTCATCACCACCTGGGCGAGCATCGGGCCGGCGATGTTTGGCAGGATCTCCTGCACGATGATCCGGGGCGACCGGGTGCCGCCGAGGCGGGCGGCGAGGACGTAGTCCCGCGCGGCCTCGCGGGCGGTCAGCGCCCGGGCCAGCCGGGCCAACCCGGGTGACAGGGCGATCCCGACGCCGATCACCAGGCTGGTGACGCCGGGACCGCTGGCCGCGACGACCAGGATGATCAGAAGCATCGACGGGAAGGCCAGCCCGATGTCGGTCAACCGCATCAGGATCTGCTCCCCCCAGCCGCCGAGGTAGCCGGCGAGCATCCCGACGGTGGTGCCGATGGCCGCGGCGAGGCCGGTGGCGAGGAAGGCGACCTGCAACAGCGGTCGGGCGCCGTACACCAGCCGGGCGAGGAAGTCGCGGCCGAGGTCGTCGGTGCCGAGCGGATGCCCGGCCGCGCCGACCCCGGCCAGCGTCACGTTGGTCTGGCGTTCCGGGTCGGCGCCGACGAGCAGCGGGCCGACCAGAGCGATCAGGATGAACCCGATCAGCACCAGCCACGAGACGGCGGCCAGCCAGGACCGGGCGATGGAGCGCCGGGCGTAGCCGGCTCTCCATCGCCCGACCGGCCGCGCCCCTGCGACCGTCACTGCTCCCCCGGACGGGCCGAGGGGGTGGACTCAGACACTGGCGTTCTCCATGAAGCAGCGGTGGCTGCCGAGCGCGGCGACGTTGGCACCTTCGACGTTGGCGCCGGTGACCACCGGGTTGGCCGAGTAGCAGAGCATCGACAGCACCATGTACTGCTCGGCGAAGCGACGCTGGATGTCGGTGTACGCGGCGGTGCGCTCGTCGCCGTTGGGCAGGTTCTTCGCCGCGGCCAGGTCGGCGGCGAACGCCTCCGACCCGGGCAGGGTCTTGAACCCGGAGGTGAAGTCGCCGTACACACCGGACGGCATCCCCATCGCGCCGATCATGTTGTCCGGGTCCGGGATGTAGGAGTTGCGTTCCCAGATCATCAGCTCGTGGAACGGGTCGTCCGGGTCGAGCAGCCGGCTGAAGTAGGTGGCCGGGTCGACCGAGTCGGTGACCACGGTCAGCCCGATGTCGGTGAGGTTCTGCGCGACGATCTGGGCGGCACGCGGGTGCCACGAGTCGCTGGCGGCCATCAGGGCGACCTCACGACCGGTGGCACCGGCGGCCTCGATCAGCCGGCGGGCCTCGTCGGGGTCGAACCGGCTCAGGTCGGCCAGGCTCGGGTCGTAGCCGTTCTGCGACGGCGGGATGGTGTATCCCTCGGGCAGGGCCGCGATGCCGAAGAACGCCTGGGCGATGATCGCTTCCCGGTCGATCGCCAGGTTGATGGCCTGGCGCACCTCCAGCTCCGGGATCCGCCGGGCGTCGATCATCATCATGGCGTCGAAGCTGTACGGCGTCTCGTGGAAGGTCACCGCGTCGTCGGCCTTCAGCTGTTCGATCGCCGAGTACGGGGTGAACTGGGTGGCGGACAGGTCGCCGCTGAGCAGCGAGCTCACGATCGTCGACGGGTCCTGCACCTGCTGCAGCACCAACCGGTCGACCTTGGGACGGCCGGTGCGGTAGTCGTCGAACGCGGTCAGCACCACCTGCTGGCCGGCGGTCGCCGAGGAGAACTTGAACGGCCCGGTGCCGACGAGGTTCTTGCCGATGTCGGCGCCGTACTCGTCGAGGGCGGCCTTGGAGATGATCCGCCCACCGATGTCGGACAGCCGGTTGAGCACCGTCGCGTCGGGGGTGTTGAGCACCATCACCACGGTGTACTCGTCGGGGGCGTCGAGCGAGGCGACGTTGGCGCCGAGGCTGTTCAACGGCCGGGAGGCACCGTCGGGCAGGGTCGGGTCGTCGGCGTTGAACTGCCGGCCGAGACTGGCCAGCACGTCGGCGGAGGTGAAGGTGTTGCCGTCGTGGAAGGTCACCCCCTGGCGCAGGGTGAACGTGTAGGTCAGTCCGTCGTCGGAGATTTCCCAGCTCTCGGCCAGGTCGGCCTGCGGCTCGGTGGTCTCGAACGAGATGAAGGTCAGGCCCCGGCAGATGCAGTCGACGGCCATCCAGTCACCGAGCGAGGTGTAGAAAGCGGGGTCGTTGACGGCGCTGGTGGCGTCGATCCCGAGGGTCAGGGTGCCGCCGGTGGTGCCGCTGTCGTCGCCGTCGTCGTTGCCGTCAGACGCGACGCCACAGGCCGCGAGCAGGCTGCTGGCGCCGAAGCCGAGGCCGAGCAGGCCGGCGCCGCGCAGCATCGCGCGACGGGATATCAGGTTCTGTGGAAGATTGCGGAAATCGTCCGACATAGTGCGCTCCTCGGCAGGGTATGGGACGAAGATGGATTAAATTTCATCAGGATTGGATCCAAAACCATGATCTGCGGTACCCAATTCGGGACCGTATCGCGATTGTGAACGTCTGATTTCCGGACGCTCGGGCTAATGTGGATATTTCCCCGTGGCCGGTCGACTGGCGGCCGGCGTACCGGCCGTCAGTCGGCCGGCACCACGTCAGAGTCGGTCGCGCAGCAGGCGTCCGCGGTGCCCCGCGCCGCCGCCGGATCCGGCACGTCCATCGCCGGATTGCGGTCGAAGAAGCCGTCCGGCTCCAGGATCATGTGGATGGCGTCCACCGGCATCACCGGCCACTGCTCCGGGCGGGGGAAGTGGTGGGTGCCGAGCACCGGCCAGAGCACCAACTCGGTGCCGTCGATCGACCGGTCCTGACGCTGCCAGACCTGGACCCCGTCGGAGCCGGGCTCGGCGTGGTTGGGGTACTGGCCGCCGAGGAACTGCTCGCTCGGGTCGTACGGCGTGGCCCACAGATGCTGATGGATGAACGGTGCCCGGCGGGCCATCACCGAATCGGGCCGGGCGAACGACCGGGTGGTGTTCGGCAACAGCAGCCGGTAGGCGGTCGGTTCACCGTACCGGTTGGTCCGGGTGGCGCTCTCCACCCGCCAGCGCCGCGCGGTCGCCGGGTCGGTGCGCCGCGCGGCCTGCGACTCGCGCAGCAGCGGGGTCCGCACGTTGCGCACCGCGTTGCCGTACGGGTCGAGCGCCGGATCGGTCTCCCCCTCGGCATGCTCCTCGACGAGGCGGTTGTGCGGCCCGTCCACCGCCATGTCCAGGCGCAGCCCGAAGTAGTGCTGGTGGGTGGGGGTCTGCACGTTCGGTGCGACGACCCGGCCGTAGCGCACCTCGTCGCCGTCGTGAATGCCGGAGGCGGAGAGCATGCCGGTGAGCTTGACCTCCAGCTCGATGCGGCCGTCCTGGTACAGCGACCAGTAGAAGCCGTAGTCGTAGTTGGCCACCGTCTGGAAGTTCGAGATCACCAGTCGCCGGGAGCGACGCACCTGGCTGACCCCACGGCGCAGGTCGTTGTGCTTCCAGAGGACGCTGTGGTCCTCCTCGTGCATGCAGATCGCGTTCGGGATGGTCACCGGGTCGCCGTCGCCGCCGAGGTAGGCGGTGTCGAAGTAGTAGATGACGCCGAGGCAGTCGCAGCCCAGGGCCAGCGAGTTGGTCAGTGGTCCGGCACCGTACTCGCCCCAGTCGAAGAAGTTCTTGCGGTACTGGGTGGAGTTGGGGTCCAGGTACGGCACGTACATCTCGTTGCAGGCGGCCCGCTTGACCACCGGTCGCCCCTGGAACTCCAGGTCGTGCAGGACCAGGCCCTCCCGGTGGGTGAACCCGACCCGCAGCCGCCAGCCCTGCCAGCTGACCTGCCAGCCGTCGACGTCGAAGCTGGGCCCGTCGGGCTGCACCACGTCCAGCGGCTTGAGGCCGGGTCGGGTCGGCCAGGCCGCCGCCTCCAGCGGGCCGGCCTCGTCCGAGATCGGGACCACCCCGTGGTCCTCGACCTCCAGCACCTCCATGGTGGCCATGTCGATGATCGGCACCACGCCCTGCACCGGGCGGACGTAGCCGTTGTCGCCCTCGTCGACCCGGTGCCAGACGGTGCCCCAGGTCAGCCGACGGTCGGCGTAGCGCTTCGGCTCGAAGCCGCCCATCGACTCGGCGTCGACCATGACCAGGGAGACGTCGTGGATGCCCCGCTTGGCGAGCACCTCACGGAACAGCGGGCTCTGCCGGCAGGCCTGGGCGGCGGCGCGGGCCTCCTCGGAGGTGATGCCCGGCCGGCGTGGGTCGAGCGGACGCCAGTCGAGGCACCGGTCGGCGGCGCCGTCCGTTCCTGCAGTCAACGCGACGTCGATCTCCCAGGCGGTGCCGGCGGCGTGGTCCATGGCCACCAGCCCGATGCGGACCTCGCCGGCAGCGGCGGCCCCGGTGGCGACGGCACGGGCGTGGGCTTCGTCCAGCGTGGCGCCCCAGTAGCGGGTCCGCTCGCCGAGCCGGCCATCGGCGCGGGCGGCCGCCACGGCACGGGCGATCTCCGCCGGGCTCGGCGGGTCGAGCGGGTGGCTGCGGTGGGTCCGTGCGTCCGGGGTGGGGTGGCAGGCACTCACGGTTGCTCCTGTCGCCGTCGCGGGAGTCGTCCCGGGGTGGTCCGGCTCGCCTGGGTCGGTCTGCGTCGGGGTCGGTGCGGCTGCGGCGGGCCGGTGCTTCCGGAAAACTCCCTGGCCAAGGTAGTCTCGGATACTACCGCAGGATGTTTGGATCCAAAACCGGGATCCAAAGGCAAATGTACGGGACCCGCAGCTCTCCGGGCGGGCTTGCTATCGTGACACCCACATCGCACCACTGTGGAGGCGATGGCAGCCGGCCGGACGTCCGGCCGGCTACGCCGTACACCGATCAGACAGGGGCACCGGGCATGCCAGTCAGCTCGACGGAAACGACCAGCAGTGCCCTCGTCGACGCCACCGCCGCCGCCATCCGCGCCAAGATCATGTCTGGCGAGATCCCGATCGGTGCCCAGCTGCGTCAGGCGGAACTGGCCAAGCTGCTCGGCGTCAGCCGGACCCCGGTCCGCGAGGCGCTGCGGCAGTTGCAGACCGGTGGGCTGATCGAGGTGGTGCCGCACCGGGGCGCGGTGGTGCGGGTGCCGGCGCCCTGGGAGGTCCGCGAGGCCTACGAGGTCCGCGCCGAGCTCGAGGCGCTGGCCTGCGAGCGGGCGGTCAGCCGGATCACCGACGACGTCCTCGACGAGCTGCGGGCGGCCAACTCGTTGCTGCGTCGCACCGAGCAGGCGGCCCGGGGCAACATCCCGCAACGACGGGTCGAGGACGACCCGGGGGTCGCCCGCGCCAGGCTGGCCCTGGCGACGTCGACCAACGCCGCGAACGACCGGTTCCACACCCTGATCCACCAGGTCGCCGGCAACGACTGGCTGGCCCGGGTGATCAAGGAGATCAACGAGGCGTTCCCGCGCAACGTCTCCGCGCTGGTGCTGCAGGACAACCCCCGGCACCGCGACGACAACTTCCACGAGCACGAGCGGATCATCGCGGCGCTGGCCGAAGAGGACGGTGAGCGCGCCCGACGCGAGATGCAGGCCCATGTGATCAGCGCCGGTGAGCAGTTGGCTCGCTGGTACGAGCGGCGGTCGGCGACGGTGTTCCGGGGGTGACCGGGTCGGGGCCGGGACCGTCCGGGTCGCCGGGCACGATCCCGGCCACGCCCATCGCCGCCGGGGCGAGGAAGTCCAGGTCCGACCGGGGCACCCCGGTGGCCAGGTCGGCCAGCGCCGCGCCGATCGCCGGGCCGAACTTGAACCCGTGCCCGGAGCAGGCCGCCGCCAGCAGGACCTGCGGATGCGCCGGCAGCGCCCCGACCGCGAACCGGTTGCCCGGCGCCATCGTGTAGCGGCAGGCCACCTCGGCGGTGACCGGGCCGTCGGCGGCCGGCAGGAACCGGCGCGCGACGGTGAGCAACGCGTCGCGCTCGGCGGCGGTGACCGGCCCGGGCGGCCGGGTGAGGTCGTCGACGGGCCCGTGGTCGAAGCCGACCTTGACCGTGTCCGGGCCGTACGCCGGGATGCCGTAGAGCAGCCCGACGCCGGGGACCTCCACCGAGAAGGGGCCGAGCGCCGGCGGGGCCAGCAGCGCCGGGGACGACGAGCCGATGTGGATGTTGACGATCCGTACGACGGAGAGTTGGCCGGCGAGATCCGGCACCAGATCGGCGGTCCACGGGCCGGCGCAGATCACCAGCCGGTCGGCGAGCAGGTCACCGTCGTCGGTGCGCACCCGGACCCCGGCACCGTCGGGGTGCCAGCCGGTGACGGCGCAACCGTCCCGGCGGTCCACCCCGGCGGCGGCACCGAGCGCGGCCAGCGCCGACATCGCGGCTGCCGCGTCGATGACGCCCGCCGCCGGGTCGTGGACGGCGACCATGTCGGCGCCGAGGACCAGGCCGGGCAGGATTCCGGCGGCCTGGTTGGCGTCGACCAGCATGCACCCCGGGCCCCGCAGCGTGCCGCTGGACCGGGCCGGCCGGGCGTAGAGCCCACCGACGGTGGTGACCAACCGGCGATCGGCGGCCTGCTCCAGCTCGTGCCAGCCGGTGTACGCCCGCTGCACCAGGTCGTCCCAGACCGGCGACGGGTAGGCGCGCCGGATCATCCGGGTCCGCCCGTGCGACGAGCCGTCGGTGTGGTCGGCCGGGTGCCGGTCGAGCTGCACCACCCGGACCCCCCGGGCGGCCAGCGACCAGGCGGCGCTGCGGCCGTGGATGCCGGCGCCGACCACCACCACGTCGGCGTGCCGGTCGGTGCCGGTGACCAGGGCAGGGGCGGCACCGGTGGCAAGGGTGCCGGAGCTGGGGCCGGGGGGCGGGGCGACGACCGGCGACGGCGGCGCCGGTTCGGGCGTCGTCACCTGCCCGGCGGCGGGCGGGACCGGGCGGGCCAGCTGGGTGAGCAGCGCGTCGATGTCACTGTCGTCGTTGTAGACGTGCACCGAGGCGCGGACCACGGCCGGCAGGCCGCGTCGACCCAGGTCCCACTGCCCGTGGCTGGCCGGCACGGCGACCAGGTGCAGGCCGGCGGCCCGTAGGGTGCGTACCGTCTGTGCCGGTTCCTCGCCGTCGCGGACGAACGTGACGATGCCGCCGCCGGCCGCCGGCGGGTCGACCACCCGCACCCCGGCGAGCCCGGCCAGGCCGGCGCGCAACCGGGCGGCCAACCCGCTGACGTACGCCGAGATCACGTCGACGCCGATGGCGAGCGCCTCGGTGAGGGCGGCGCCCAGACCGAGCCGCAACGCGTGCGACGCTTCCCAGGTCTCGTAGCGTCGCGCGCCGGGCAGCAGGTCGTACTCCTCGTCGCTGGTCCACCGGGCACCCCGTACGTCCGGGGTCAGTGGGCGGGCCTGCTCGTGCAGCGCCGGGTCGAGGTAGAGCAGCCCGGTGCCGCGCGGACCCCGCAGGAACTTGCGGCCGGTGGCGACCACGATGCCGGCCCGCATCGCCCGTACGTCGACCGGCAGTTGACCCACCGACTGGGTCGCGTCGACCAGCAGCGGCACCCCGGCGGCGGCAGACAGGGCGCCGACCTGTGCGACGGGCTCGATCAACGCCGACGAGGTCGGTACGTGGGCCACCGTGACCAGCGCCGCCGGTCGGCGCAGGGCCTGCTCCAGCTGGTACAGGTCGACACCGCCGGAGTCGTCGGTGGGCAGCACCTCGACGACGATGCCCCGGGTGCGGCGCAGTTCGAGCAGGTGCAGCGCCGAGCTGACGTAGCTGGACGCCGAGGCGAGGATCCGGTCCCCGGCCTGCAGCCGCAGCGCGTCGATCGCCCGGTGCCAGGCGACGGTGGCGCTCTCCACCAGGGCGATGTCGGCGGCGGAGGCGCCAATGAGATCGGCGACGAGCTGGTACACCTGGGCGGTTCGCTCGCCGGCGGCCTCGGCGGCCTCGTAGCCGCCGAGGCGGGACTCCAGCCGCAGGTGGGCGATGACCGTGTCGAGCACGGTGAGGCTGGGCAGAGCGGCACCGGCGGAGTTGAGGTGGTGCGCCAGGGCCGCACCGGGGGTGGCGGCGCGCAGGGCGGCGACGTCCAGGGCGGAGCGAACGCCGATCTGGGATGCGGTGTCTGTCAAAGTGGATCCCATCAGTGTTCAGGGCGGTGCCCGTACCGGCCGCAGCGGTCGACCGGTGCCGGCACCGCCGGTCAGAGCGCGACCACGACGCCCTTGCGTTCGCAGTACGAGTACAGGGCGTCGTCGCCCAGGTCCCGGCCCAGACCGGAGTCACCGACCCCGCCGAAGGACAGCGCCGGGTCGAAGATGTTGTACGTGTTCACCCAGACCGTGCCGACCCGCAGCGCGGCGGCCATCCGGTGGGCGCGGGACAGGTCCCGGGTCCACACCCCGGCCGCCAGCCCGTACGCCGTGTCGTTGCCGATCGCGACGGCCTCGTCCTCGTCGTCGAAGGCGATCACCCCGGTCACCGGCCCGAAGATCTCCTCCCGGGCGATGACCATGTCGTTGCGGACCCCGGTGAACAGGGTCGGCTCGACGAAGTAGCCGGGCCGGTCCGGCACCCCGCCGCCGACGGCGACCGTGGCGCCCTCCCGGATGCCGGTCTCGATGTAGGACAGCACCTGCTGCCGCTGCTCCTCGGAGACCAGTGGGCCGACGGTCACCCCGCCGTCGAGACCGTTGCCGACCGGCACCCGGCGGGTCGCCTCGGCCAGCCGCTCGGTCATCTCGTCCAGGATGGAACGTTGCACCAGCAGCCGGCTGCCGGCGGTGCACATCTGGCCGGAGTGGCCGAACGACGCCCGCATCGCGGTCAGCACGGCGGCGTCCAGGTCGGCGTCGGCGAAGACGATGTTCGGGCTCTTGCCGCCCAGCTCCAGGGTGAGCCGCTTCATCGTCGGCGCCGCGCCGGCCATCACCACCCGGCCCACCTCGGTGGACCCGGTGAACGACACCTTCGCCACGCCGGGGTGGGCCACCAGGGCCGCGCCGACCTCACCGTCGCCGGTCAGCACGTTGAAGACCCCCGGCGGTACGCCGGCCTCGGCGGCCAGCGCCGCCAGCCGCAGCATGGTCAGCGGGGTCTGTTCGGCCGGTTTGACCACGATCGGGCAGCCGGCGGCCAGCGCCGGAGCGATCTTGAAGCTGCCGGTCATGATCGGGAAGTTCCACGGCAGGATCAGCGCCGCGACGCCGACCGGCTCCAGCACCGTGTAGACGTGGTGGGCACCGCCGTCGATCGGCACCACCGTGCCGGTGAGCCGGCTGGTGGCCCCGGCGAAGTGCCGGAAGGCGCGGGCCGCCGCGCCGGTGTCCGCCCGGGACCGCTCGATCGGCTTGCCATTGTCCCGGGTCTCCAGCACCGCCAGCTCTTCGAGGTGCGCCTCGATCAGGTCGGCCAGCCGGTGCAGCACCCGGGTGCGCTCCAACGGGGCCAGCCCGCTCCAGCGCCGGTCGGCGTACGCCCGGGTGGCGGCGGCCACGGCGGCGGCCACGTCGTCGGCGGTGGCCTGGGCGACCCGGCTGATCACCGCACCGTCCGACGGGTCCCGCACCTCGATCAGGGTGCGCTGCCCCGGCGCGATCCACTCGCCGTCGACGTGGAACGGCTCCAGCTCGGCCAGCGGGGCGACGGATGACGGCATCGACGGCTCCTTCTAGATCAGGTCGAAGTACTCGCGGTCAGATCAGATCGAAGTACTCGCGCTGCTCCCAGTCGGAGACGTACGCGAGGTAACGGGCGAACTCACGGCGCTTGAGCGTCAGGTACCAGGAGACCACCGGGTCGCCGAGGGCGGCGGCGAACGCCGGATCGGCCGCCAACGCGGTCAACGCCTCGGCCAACGAGGTCGGCAGCCGGGGCGCGTCGGCCGCGTACGGATCCTCCACCGCAGGGGGTGGGGCGAGTCGCCGCTCGATCCCGTCCAGGCCGCTGATCAGCTGCGAGGCGATGTAGAGGTACGGGTTGGCGGCCGGCTCGCCGCAGCGGTTCTCCAGCCGTACGCCGGTGTCGGAGCCGGCACCGACGGCCCGCACCATGGCCCCTTTGTTGTCGATCCCCCACACCACCCGGTCCGGGGCGAGCGAGAACGGCAGGTAGCGCTTGTAGCCGTTGACCGTCGGGGTGGCGAACGCGGCGGCCGCGCCGGCGTGCTCCAGCAGCCCGGCCAGGTAGTGCCCGGCGACCGGCGAGAGCGCCTCGCCCGGTGTGGTCGGGTCGAAGACCGCCGCGCCGGAGTCGACAGCGCGCAGCGACTGGTGCAGGTGCCAGCCGGTGGAGGCGGTCTCGGCACCGGCCGGCCGGGACATGAACGTGGCGTGGTAGCCGTGCCGGCGACACAGCTGGCGGATCGCCGAGCGGGCCAGCAGCACCTGGTCGGCGGCGTCGGCGGCGTCCCCGGCGGTCAGGGTGATCTCGAACTGGCTCGGCCCGAACTCCAGCTCCAGTGACCGCAGCGGCAGGTCGAGCCGGGTCAGCCCGTGGTGCAGCAGCTGGACGAGGTCGTCGGCGCGGTCCAGGCCGTCCTCGTGCAGCAGCTGCGCGCCCCGGCTGACCGGCCGCACCACGCTGGGCCGACCGGGCGCGGCGGGGCGGCCCACCTGGTCGGCGTCGAGTCCGCCGTCGGGGCGGGCGTCGGCGGCGAACACGTGGAACTCCAGCTCCACGCCGACGGTCATCGCGTACCCGGCGGCGGCCAGCCGGCCGAGCTGACCGCGCAACAGGCTGCGGGTGCACAGCGGCACCGGCGAGCCGTCCGGCAGTCGCAGGTCGCACAGCACCCAGCCGGTCCGCTGCGCCCACGGCAGCACCCGGAACGTGGTCGGGTCCGGCACCAGCACCAGGTCACCGGCACCGGCGAAGCCGGGCACGCCGACCTGCGGGTCGGCGGCGAAGACCGGGAAGACCGACGCCCCGGACGGGTCCTTGAGCAGCAGCGACGACGGGACGGTCACCCCGGAGCGCAGGGCCGCGCCGGCCGCCGCCCGGGTCAGCGTCTTGCCGCGCAGTACGCCGTGCTGGTCGGCGAAGGAGAACCGGATCAGCTCGATGCCCAGCTCGTCGACGACCCGGCGCAGTTGGCCGGCGGCGGCGTACTGGGCGTCGGTCCACAGCTGGTGGCGGTCGATGAAGCCGCCCCGGTCGGCGGCGAGCATCGGCAGCGCACGCTGCCCGTCGCCGCCGTCGGCGACCGCGCGTTCGTCGACGCTACGCATCGGCGGCCATCCCGGTGCCGCCGGTCGCACCGGTCGGTCCGACCGGACCGGCCACCTCGGCCCGGCCGGCGGCCCATGGGGAGTCGGCCCGGCGCTGTGCCTCACGGTCGCGCCAGGTCTGTTCCCAACCGTCGGTCGGGGCGACGGTGTCGACGGCCAACGGGCCGGTGAGCGCGGCGGCGGCGGTCTCGTCGGCGGGGCGGGCCGGGACCGGGTTGCCGGCTTCGAAGGCGTCGATGGCGCGCAGCAGCAGCCGACGGTTGGCGGTGACGGCCCGGTCGGAGACGCCGAGCCGCTCGACGGTGCGGTCCTGGATCGGCCCCATGCTCTCCACCGCCCACTGGTCGTGGACGTTGATGTCCAGGCCCATCCCGGTGTAGGTCAGGTCGCGCTGCTCGGCCGGGTCGAAGCCCCAGTTGTTGGCCCGGTTGCGCAACGGCCGGTAGTCCGGCAGGGAGACCTCGGCGAGCCGCTGGGCGAGCAGGGTCTCCTTGTCGGTCGGCTCGGCGAAGTCGTAGAAGATCATGTACCAGTAGTGGTGGTGGTCGTCGATCGGCACGTGCCACTGGCAGAAGACCTTGCTGTTGCCGAACGGCACCACGAACGCGTTGGGGAAGACCAGGTTCGTGATGCGTACGTGCCGGATCTCGTCGGTGAGCTGGCGCAACGCGTACACCCGCAGGCCGTGCTCGGCCTGCTCGACCTCGATGTCCGGCCGGTCGGCGTCGCCGACCAGCTTGGACAGCTTCTGCCCGGTGCCGGCGACCTCCTCACTGAACTGCTGGCCGTAGACGTCACGCGGATCTTCGTTGATGAACCGGTGCAGGAAGGAGACGTGGCTGGGGTCGATGCCGCCCTCGACGCCCTGCAGCCAGTTGCACTCCCACAGCCCTTTGAAGGCGAAGGTGTACTCGTCGGGGGCCTGGAAGCAGTCGTAGTGCGGCATCGGCGGCGGGTCGCCCTCGCCGAGGTAGGCGAAGATGATCCCGTTGCGCTCGACGCACGGGTAGCTGGGGATGCGGACCTTGCTGGCGAAGGTGCTGTGCGGTGGCTCGGCCGGCTGTTCCAGGCAGCGCCCGTCCGGTCCGTACAGCCAGCCGTGGTAGAGGCAGCGCAGCCCGCCGTCCTCGTGCCGGCCGTACGCCAGGTCGACGCCCCGGTGCGCGCAGAACCGGCCGACCAGCGCCCAGCCGCCGTCGGCACGTTTGAACAGCACCAGGTCCTCGCCGAGCAGCCGGACCGGGTTGACCGGTCGCTGCGGGTCCAGCTCCGAGACCAGCGCCGCCGGCTGCCAGTACGCGCGCATCAGCCGCCCGAGTGGGGTGCCCGGCCCGGAACGGGTGATCCGCTCGTTCTCCTCACGGCGCAGCATGGGCACCCCTTCCAGCTAGGCATCCGATCCGACGAGCATTGGATCCAATCCTGGCATAGATGTTGGCATCGCGGTAGGTGCGGCATCCCGCTATCTACGAATCGCGGACGGTAGCTCCATCGTCACGCCGTACCGGCGCAGCTCCGCCACCAGCTCCGGCAGGCCGGTCAGCTGGTCGATGTGCAGCACCCCGGCCGGCAGCCTGGCCGGCAGCCCGGCCGGTACCCCGGTGCCGCCGGTCAGTACCTGCCGGGCGACCACCGCCGCGACCGCCCCGGTGACCTGACTCGTGCCGCGCCCGACCACCGCCCGCGTCACCGCCGGCCCCCTCGATGCACTGGCGCTCGCCCGCACCACGAACCGGTCGGCACCGACCCTTGCCCCGACCAGGGCCGACACCAGTAGGTCGTTCAGCCGCAGCCGACGGGCCAGCCGAAACAGCCCGGACGACCGACCAACGAACAGCGTCCACGTCAGAACCCTGGAGTCCAGGCACATCCGGGTGGTGGCCCGGACGCCGTGCCGGGCCGCCAGGACATGCTGATCCGAGAACGGGAAAGGAAAGACGGTACGGCGTCCGACCCCCGGCAGCTCGACCCGGGCCCGACGCGGCCGGTCGGCACCGGCACCGGTCCTACCGGCCGACGCGGTCGCGGCCTGCTCGACGATCCACCGGACCGAGTCACGGCCGTGCGGATCGCCGGTGCCGAGCATCAGCGTCAGCTCCACAGTGTCCGCTGCGGGCAGCTCCCGCAGGCACTCGTCGGCGAGCAGGTTCGTCAGGCCGGGAGCCACGCCGACGCTGAGCACGACGGTCGATCCGGTACGGACGGCGTGCCGGTCGAGGTCGGTGAGCGGCCGCAGCAGCTGCGGCGAGGCGGTGACGTCGACGCAGTGGACGCCTCGGCGTACCGCCTCCTGCGCTACCGCCACGTTCGCCCGCTCCACCGCCATCACCACCAGCGCCGCGTCCGCGAGCAGTCGGGCA
Organism: Solwaraspora sp. WMMA2056; assembly: GCF_030345095.1. NCBI lineage: Bacteria > Bacillati > Actinomycetota > Actinomycetes > Micromonosporales > Micromonosporaceae > Solwaraspora > Solwaraspora sp. WMMA2056. Next base: position 2,779,104 of record NZ_CP128360.1, on the reverse strand, counting down.
CGGTCGGCCGCCGACGTCACGTCGACCTGCCGCCAGGTGGTGCCGCCCCCGATGGCTTCGGCCGCCCGCGCCGCCCGCGCCGGATCCCGACCCGCCACCACCACCCGGCCGGGAAACCATCCCGCCAGCATGCTCGCGGTCGCGTGGCCGACCGCCCCGTACCCGCCGACCACGACGACCTTGCCGGCCTGGGAGGTCACCGGTCCCCCTCCGGCCGGGTCGCCGTGACCAGCCAGTACGCCCCAGGCAGTGCCACCCCGTCCGGCCCCAGGTAGGGACGCAGACCGGCGGTCAGCCGTTGCCGGGCCCGGGCAACGGTCAGACTCCCCTGCTCCAGCAACGCCCGCACTGGCCCGGTGCCGATGACGAACTCGACCGCCCCGGCCACGTCGACGCCGTACGTCATCGGTGCCGCGACCGGCTCCGGACGGATGTCGACGAAGCCAGCGGCCGTCAGCACCTCGGTCACCCGGCCCGGCTCGGCCAACGAGAACATCCCCGACTCCGGCAGCGGCCCGTTCTCGGTACCGTGCAGGGCCATCTGCGGCACCCGGTACCAGGCGTTGCGCCGCGCCGGCTGCGGGCAGACGAAGGCAAGTCGGCCACCCCGGCGCAGCGCCCGCCTGATGTTGCCGAAGGCGGCGACCGGGTCGGCAAAGAACATGATCCCGAATCGGCTGATCGCCACGTCGAACGACTCGGCGGTGAACGGATGGACCTGCGCGTCGCCGTACTCGAAGGTGATGTTCGTCAGGCCGTCGCTGGCGGCGAGGGTCCGAGCCTGGTCGAGCATCGGACCGGAGAGGTCGATGCCGACGACCGTACCGCCGTCTGATCCACCCAGTCCGTCGGTGACGGCGCGGGCCGCTCGACGAGTGGTGCCCCCGTTGCCGCAACCGATGTCGAGCACCCGGTCTCCGACGCGGATGCCGGCAGCGGTCAGCAACGGCTCGTCCAACACCGAATGCATCGCTTCGATGCGCTCGGGCTGGCGTGCCCAGTGGGCACCCTCCGGACCGCTCCACGACTCGGCCTGCGCGGAGTTGACGATCCTGGTCATAGGTCCTCCAGAGCGTGTAGTGCGCGCCCGCCGGCACCGCCGGTCGGCTGTCTCCTCCTACGCTGTCGCCACCAAGCCATAAGCACAAATGCCGATTGATCCTGCCTGCCATAAGCTGAAGGCATGCTTGACACCTGGTCTCTGCGAGTGCTCGTCGAGGTCGCCGAGCAGCAGTCGTTCTCCGCAGCGGCGCACGCGCTCACGATGACCCAGCCGGCGGTCTCCCGACAGATCGCCGGGCTGGAGCGCCGGCTCGGCGTACCGCTGTTCCGCCGACTGCCCCGTGGCGTACGGCCGACCTCGGCCGGCATCGCCGCCGTCGAACAGGCCCGCGAGGTGCTCGCCCGGCTGCGGGATCTGGAGTCACGGGTGGCGGCCTTCGGTGGACTGGCCGGCGGCGAACTACGCATGAGCGCCTTCGCCAGCGCCAACACGACCCTCGTTCCGGCGGCGATCAGCCGGTTCCGCGCCCGACACCCCGACGTCGCGCTGCGGCTGATCACCATCGACCCTGCCGCCTCGCTGCACGCGGTCGCCGACGGCCTCGTCGACCTCGCGTTACTCACCGAGTGGCAGTTGTGGGCCGACCCGGCGGCGGCCCGCACAGCCGCCGACCCGGCCGGTGTCCCGCACACCGTGGTCGAGGGCGTCGACCTGGTCGCCCTGGTCGCAGAGGAGCTGCAGGTCGCGCTACCCGCGACGCACCCACTGGCCGGCAAGAAGCGGGTGCACCTGCCCGACCTGGCGGACGAGACATGGATCGATGGCGCCTACCCGGACTGTCTCGGCCCGCTCACCACACTGGCCACGGCCCTCGGTGGCCCGCCCCGGATCGCGTTCCACTGCGACGACTGGCACGGCAAGCAGGCCCTCGTCGCCGCCGGAGCGGGCGTCATGCTGGTGCCGACGCTGGCCAGCGGCACGACCCGTACGGGTGTGGTGCTGCGACCGACCAGCCCGGCCCTGCCCCGGCGGAAGCTCTTCGCCGCCATGACCGCCCCACCGTTCCGCCCACCGGCGGTCACCGCGATGCTTGCCATGGTCCGCGACCTGGTCGACGCCGGCCCGCTCTCGCCCGAGGACGAGGCGGTCCACCACGGTCACGAATAGGTGATGCCGATGCCGGCTCAGCCGAACCACGGACCGCCGACGAACGCCTCGGAGCGCTCCGGCAGCCGGACGTCCTGGCCATCCGCCAGTCGGCGGCACAGCTCCATCAGCTGGCGGTGGTCCGGGCCCCGACCCGCGCCGCCCGACTCACCGCCGTCCGGGTGCCACCGCGCGTACCAGCCCGCACCGCGCAGCAGCACCATCGGGCCGGCGACGACCTGACCCACCCAGCTGTCGATCGCGTCGAGCAGGTCCTGTGAGCCGTGGTCGCAGGCGTCGCAGCCGCAGTCCGGCAGCATGCCGACCGCCGTTCCGGGCCGCGCGACGTCGACGTGCAGCACCGGCAGTGTTCCCTCGGCCCGGTCGGGGGCCCGGTCGAGTGGGGCGTCGCGCTCCAGCAGCAGCAACGGCAGGGTGCCCGGCCTGGCCGGGGTGATCCGCACGCCACGGTCGAAGGTACCGAGCGATCCCTCGACGTCGCGCGACCCCGACCCGAGCACGTCGACGACGACGCCGGTCCGGTCGCCGAGCACGTCGGCCCACACCCGGGCACGGGCGTGCACGATCGCGTACCGGCCCGGGTCGGTGACCCGCGAATACTCCTCCTCGGGTGGCGAGTCCATCCCGGCGTGCGGGTTCGGCCAGGCCGGCAGACCCAGCCGGTCGTACGCGGCCGTCACCCGCGCCCGCAGCTCGTCGACACTCGTCACGGCTACGACGATAGGTCGCCGGGGCGCGGCACCCACCAGTCCCCGAGGATCCCGTTCAGGACCATGGTGAGGAAGCTGATCAGGAACGCCGCGAGCAGACCGGTCCCGAAGCCGAGAAGCCCGGAACGTCGGCGCGGCGTACCGCCGTCGAGGAGGCCGAGGGGCGCGGTCGCCGTACCCGTCCAGGGCCGGTCCACCGCCAGCCAGAACAACAACCCGAGCCCGTACGGGACGAGGTAGACCAGCCAGAACCAGTACCAGCGGGTTCCGGTGGCCGGGGCCGGACCGCCGACGATGACGGCGAGGCAGACGACGCCCAGGACGAAACCGGCCCCGAGGCCGATCGAACCGGCCGGCTGGACGCCGCCCACCCGTTGTTCCAGACCGGCGGCGCGCAGATCGCGGGCGAGGGCGGCAGCACCCGGGCCGCTGAAACCCTCGTCGTCGACGACGGCCCCCGCCAGGGCGACCTGACCGAAGACGTCCGCGTCGGTCCAGTGCACCCGACCATCTGCGGTACGCCACACGAACAGTGGGCCGAGGTCGCCGGAGGAGCGCAGCGGTGCCTGACCGAACCAGGTGCCGGGCCGGCGGTCCCAGTTGTCACCCCACTGGTACGCCATCACCCGGCCGGCTGCCACGTCGGCCCTCGCCTGCTCATAGCTCTGCTGGCGAGGTGTCGTCCACCAGGCGGTCCCCGCCGCGACCAGCCAGAGCAGGACCAGGGCGAGCCGCAGTACGTCCCACCACCGCCACCGGATCAGGGACAGTGTGCCGCGTAGACCGTCGCCCATGGACGCATTCTCGCAGCGCCGCTCCAGGCGCCGCTGGCCTCGTCGAGGAGCATTCAGACGCTCCGTACCATGGCGGCGCGGACCTGGACGAGTGGAGGAGGCGGGTCCTGTGAGCGAGCCGGACTTCGACCGGATGACCAAGGACGAGGTCATCGCCTGGTTTCAGAACACCGACAGCCTGGCGCCGGTCATCAGGTCGGTGACCCCTGCGCCGGCGACCGGTCCTGCACCGGAGGCACCGATGATGCTGGTGAGCATCCGGCTGCCCGTGGCGCTCGTCGAGCAGCTCGACCGTCTCGCCGAGGAGTCGACGGCCCGCCGGTCCGATGTCATCCGCGAGGCTCTGACGGGATACGTGGCCGGCCGCACCGCACCCGTCGGCCGGCACGAGGCTGAGCAGGCTCTCGACGTGCTCCGCCGCATCGTCACCGCACACACCAACGAGGGCCACGCCGACGCAGCGTGACGGCGGTCGCCGGTGTCAGCCGACGCGCGCTCGCTGGTACTGGGTCAGGACCACGCAGGCCAGCACCCCCAGCGCGGTCATGATCGAAGCGCCGCTGACCGTCTCGCCAAGCAGCACGGCGGACCAGAGCAGGGTGAGCACCGGCTGGGCGAGCTGAACCTGACCGACCCGGGCGACACCACCCCGGGCCAGCCCGGCGTACCAGGCGAAGAAGCCCAGGAACATCGAGACCACGGTCAGGTAGCCGAACGCCGACCAGGTCACGGCGTCGGCGTGCGGCAGCCGGTTCACGGCGACGACCAGCGTCACGGCCACCGTGACCGGCAGTGACAGCAGCAGCGCCCAACAGATCGTCCGGGCACCACCGAGTTCACGGGCGAGCGCGCCGCCCTCGGCGTACCCGAGACCACACAGGACGACCGCGACGAGCAGAAACAGGTCGGCGGCGGTCAGCGCGCCGCGTACCGCGCCGCCGGCGGCCAGGAAACCGAGCACCGCGAGCAGCCCGCCGCCGGCGGCGGCCCAGAACAGCGGTGGTGGGCGCTCCCCCGCCCGTACCACCGCGAACACGGCGGTGACCGCCGGCAGTACGGCGATGACGACTGCGCCGTGCGCGGACGGCTGGGTGGTCAGCGCCAGCGAGGTGAACAGCGGGAACCCGACGACGACGCCGAGGGCGACGACCGACAGCCGCCGCCACTGGCTGCGGGTGGGTCGCGGGGCGCGGGTGAATCCGAGGTACGCCCAGGCGAGCAGCGCCGCGCCGACGGCTCGGCCGAAGGCGACGAACCACGGGTCGAGTTGGTGGACGGCGACCCTGGTGGCGGGTAGCGACATGCTGAACGCGAGCACCCCCAGCGCGCCGAGGGCGAGCCCGGTGAGCCGGTCCGCTGTTACCGGCCGGACCACAGTAACGCTACTCTTAGCTTTCATGAATGACGGTAACGCAGCCGACCGTGTTATCCAAGATCTGCTCCGGATGGTCGCCGCGGCGGCCCCTGGGACGCGGCTGCCCTCAGTGCGCGAGCTGACCGCCCGACACGGTGCCTCACCGGTGACCGTCGCCGAGGCGGTCCGGCGTCTGGTTGCCCGTGGGCTGGTCGAGGCGCGTCCCGGCAGAGGCACCTTCGTCGCCGCCGGCCCCGACGACCGGCACTCGCCTGAGGCAGCACCCGACCTGGCCTGGCAGACGGTGGCGCTCGGTGCCCGCCGGCCAGGTGAGGACGAGATGCAGGCGCTGCTGGCGTTGCCGAGGCCCGGCGCGATCGCGCTGACCGGCGGCTACCTGGACGCGGAGCTGCAGCCGGCGGCGGCGCTCGGCGCGGCACTGGCCCGGGCCGCCCGCCAGCCCGCTGCCTGGCAACGCGGCCCAGTCGAGGGGCGGGAGGATCTGCGTGCCTGGTTCGCGCGGGCGACCGGCGGCAGGCTACGCACCGACGACATGATCATCTGTTCGGGCGGGCAGGCCGCGCTCTCCACCGCGTTGCGGGCGCTCGTCGCGCCCGGTGACACGCTGCTCGTCGAATCCCCGACGTACCTCGGAGCGTTGGCCGCCGCCCGCGCGAACGGGCTGCAGGTGGTGCCGGTGCCGGCCGACCCCGACGGCGTACGCCCAGACCAGCTCGCCGCCGCGTTCGCCCGCACCGGCGCGCGGCTGTTCTACTGTCAGCCGCTGCACGCCAACCCGACCGGGGCGACACTGGCTGCGCACCGCCGGGCGGCGGTCATGACAGCGGTACGCGACGCCGGAGCGTTCCTGATCGAGGACGACTACGCCCGCGACCTCACCATCGACGGCGAAGCTCCGCCGCCGCTCGCCGCCGACGACGTCAACGGGCACGTGGTCTACCTGCGGTCGCTGACCAAGTCCGCCGCACCCGGCCTGCGGATAGCCGCGATCGGCGCGCGCGGACCGGCCGGTGCCCGGCTGCGGGCCGCCCGGCTGCTCGACGACCTCTTCGTCGCCGGCCCACTGCAGCAGGCCACTGTGGAGCTGGTGACCGCCCCGGCCTGGCCACGGCACCTGCGCGGGCTGCGTACCGCCCTCCGGGTCCGGCGGGACGCGTTGTTGGCCGCGCTGCGCCGGCACCTGCCCGACCTCGTCCCCGCCACGGTCCCGCGTGGCGGGCTGCACCTGTGGGTGACGCTGCCCGACGGCACCGACGATGTCGCACTGGCTGCCGCAGCCGCAGCCGAGGGCGTAGTCGTCTTCCCGGGCCGTCCCTGGTACGCGGCCGAACCACCGGCACCGCATCTGCGGCTGACGTATGCCGCCGCCCCACCCGACCAGATGGACGAGGCCGCCCGCCGCCTCGCCACGGCAGCCGGGTAAGCAGCCGGCGGCCCTGCACCACGTCCGGTATGGGCTGTCGCCGTGCTGGCCGGGTCAGCTGGCCTTCGTCAGTTCGACGAACGCCGACCACGCAGCCGAACCGAACGTCAACGTCCCACCGTCGCGGTCCTTCGTGTCCCGGACCAGGACCCGCCCCGGCAGGTTGTCCGCCACCTCGATGCAGTTGCCGCCCTGCCCGTTGGATCGGGAGGACTTGCGCCAGCTCGGCTCCCGGGCCATGGCCATGTCTCCACCACTTCCTTGATTATCCTCACCGCCGCCGAGTGCGGCAGCGCCTCGCTCCGCATAGCGTCCCATCGGACGTGAAGGCCGCAAAGTCGTTGGGATACTGAGGGGCCTCGCGTTTTCCGGACAGTGGTTCGGCCGGTTCTTTCACGCCGCGATTTGAAGGTTCTCGAACTCTGCGTGGACTTCCCGGGGAGGTCGGTAGCCCACCGCTGAATGCAGACGCTGACGATTGTACCAGAATTCGATGTAGGCAGTAACGTCCCGGCGTGCCGCCTCACGAGTGGGATACTTCACACGCGACACGCGTTCGTTCTTCAGCGCACCGAAGAACGATTCCGCCATCGCATTGTCGAAACAAGTTCCGGTCCGGCCAGCAGATCGCCGCAACCTCAGATCCCGCAGCGTTCTGCCGTAGTCGTCCGACATGTAGTTGCTGCCCCGGTCCGAATGAAAGATGGCGTTCTTCCTGAGTTCGCGATTCCGGGCGGCGTTACGGATGGCGCGGGATATCAACGGCGTCTGGTAGTGGTCGTCCATCGCGTATCCGATGACTTCCTTCGTGCAGCAGTCGATGACGGTCGCCAGATACAGCCACCCCTCGCCGGTCGGGATGTACGTGATGTCGCCGACGAGCTTCTCGCCAGGCGCGTCGGCGGTGAACTCCCGGCCGACGAGGTCAGGCACCGTGCCGGACGACGACTGGGTGAGACCCCACCGCCTCGGGCGGGGCTGGCACGGCACGAGCCCGAGCTCGCGCATCAGCTGGCGGACGAGTTCCGGCCCGGCGGACACGCCCTGGCGCCGCAGTTGCGCGTGGACACGTCGATGCCCGTAGGTGCCGTCGGACGCGGCGAACACCTCCTCGATGGCCGATCGAAGGTGGGCGCGGCGGGTGGCGGTCGCGGAGTCGGGGCGGGTTCGCCATTCGTAGTATCCGGACCTGGACACGCCGAGTTGTTCGCACATGAAGTCGACGGGGTAGGCGTACTTCGCGGTGTCGAGTCGCATCGTCTCGATGAACTCGTACAAGCTCGTTACCGAGGGTCCTTCGCGAAGTACGCCGCGGCTTTTTTCAGGAAGCTGTTCTCCATTTCGAGTTCCCGGTTGCGACGTTCGAGTTCCTTCAGTCGAGCGCGCTCGTCGACGCCGATCGGTGGGCTGTCCTGGGCGCCGCTGTTTTCCCGCCGGTACTGGCGGACCCAGGAACGGAGCGTCTCCGGGTGAACGTCGATCTCCCGGGCAACCTGCGACACTGGCTTGTTCGACTGTAGAACGAGTTGCACTGCTTCTTCACGGAACTCTGGGGTGTATGAGCTTATGCGTGCCATCGCGCTTCTTCCCTCGACTTTCCTTACAGGGTAACCTTATTGGCTCCCTGTCCGGAATCCTCGGGGCACCTCATACATCAAGGAGTACGGCATCACGTCACTGGGAGCACCATGTGCGTACCTCGGGCCGAGGCCTGGGGCACGGGCAGTTCGCTCAGTGACGGCCCCGCACCACATCCGGTACGGGGCCGTCGCCGTGCCGGTCGCGTCAGCTGGCCTTCGTCAGTTCGACGAACGCCGACCACGCAGCCGAACCGAACGTCAACGTCCCACCGTCGCGGTCCTTCGTGTCCCGGACCAGGACCCGCCCCGGCAGGTTGTCCGCAACCTCGACGCAGGTAGACCCACCGTTGCCGGATCGACTTGACTTCCGCCAGCTCGGCTCCCGGGTCATGTCCATGTCTCCGCCACTTCCTTGATCATCCTCACCGCCGCCGAGTGCGGCAGCGCCTCGCTCCGCATAGCGTCCCATCGGGCGTGAAGGGCCGCAATGTCGTTCGGTCGGTCGGTGATCCCTGCCTCCAGGGCCGCATCAATGTGGGCGGCCTCGGTGCCCTCCGTACTCCGGGCCAGGATGAACGCCCCCGCCAGCCCGGCATGTGGTCCGGCTCCGGAGGGGATCACCTGTAGGTGTACATGGGGCATCTCTGACACCTTCAACAAGCGCTCGTACTGCTCGCCCATCACCGCGGCGTCCCCCACGGTTCGCCGGAGTGCCTGCTCGTCGACTACGAAGAACGCCATGGGAGGCGTCGGTTCACGGCACAACACCGCCTGCCTGTCCATCCGCGACGACAGCCGCTGCTCGATTTCCACCGCCGTCAGCAGTCCACCCCATGAGAGAACCGCACGCGCGTACGCCTCGGTCTGCAGCAACCCGGGGATGAGACTTGGCTCGAACCAGCGCAGCACCGCAGCCTCGCGCTCGATCTCGATCCACTCACGGAGCCAAACGGGGGCGGATTCACTGAGCACGAAGTTCTGATAGAAGTGCAGGAAGGTTGTCCCGTAACGTCCATCGACCCTAGCGAGGTAGTCCGGCAGTGCCGCACGGTTGCCACGCTCAATAGCACTGACATGCTGCGCCGAGTATCCGATGCTGGCACCCCACTGTTCCTGGGTCAGCCCTGCCGACTCCCGGAAGCACCGAAGACTCATGATCAAATACTCGCTCGGGCTCATCGGTTTCATGTTCTTCAGGCTCTCCTCAGGACCATGGGGCGATTCTTCAGACAGGACGCTCTTCTCTCCGTGACAGCTGCTGCACTGACTCGCCCTATCCGATCTGTCGCCTAATCTTCCGCCAGCACGGCTCGGCAGTCCAGGGTGGAGTTCGACGAACGCTCGACTGTTCTCCATTCGAGGAGGATCAATGCCAAGGAACGACGGAATCGGCGGGACACCCCGCCTTGCCCGCTACACTTCGATCGGCACACCGCGAAACGTCGATCCGACGCCGAACCGTCCGCCGCTGCCGCAGCGGACGCCCGGCGAGACGGACATCGACCGGGATCCGCGCTTCCGGCTGGCCAGCGCCCGGGGCGTCGCCCCGGCCCCCGCAGCCGCACGGCGTTCTTTCGCCGACTCGGTGGCCGCTGCCCGCGCCACCGAGCAGGCCCGGGAGGACACGAAGACCCACCTGCCGTCCCGGCACGGAGACTGTCCGAAGTGTGAGGAGACCGCGCCGTGCCGGCCGTTCCGGCGGTCGCTGACCATCCTGGACACTCATGATCCGGGCAGGGCCCGCCGGGTCCGCGCGGTGCTTGCGGTTCTCGCGCTGCCGGCACCGCCCCTACCCGGCACCGGAGCGGCGTGATGGCCACCGACGATCCGCTGCTGTGCGTCGGCGACGTGCTGCACCTGGGCAAGGCCGACTGGGTGTACGGCGACCGGGACCTGACCGTACGGGTCTCCGACATCCGGTACGGGATCGACAGACCGGACTGCCTGGTGATCGCGATCCTCGGCACGGTGATGGAGTTCGGCCGGGACGGGCGCATGTTGATGCTCAACGTCTACAAGTCCGCCCTGAGCCGCCCCGGCGTACGTGAGCACCGCCGGGCGGTCAACGGAGTCGACCCGCCGCTGGAGACCCCTTGAGCCCCGGGGCGCGGACCTGCACCCGGCCCGGTCCGCGCCCCGGGCCGCAGCACCCGGAGCGGCCGTACTGGTCGGAGCTAGGACGCGGTCGCCGATCTGGTGAAACGGTCGGCGGCGGAACCCGCGAGCCGGCCCGGCGGGAGGCGCCGGCCGCAGACAACCAGCAGCAGATCCTGTGCCGCCCCGTGCACCGGTGTCCCGCTGCCGTGGCTCCAGTCGAGGTCGGTCGCCTGTAGTTGGACGCCGGTCAGGTCGGTGCCGAAGTAGGCGATGTTGCGGGGCCGCATCCCGGCCAGCACCAGTTTGAGCCGATCGATCGGCACCCGGTAGCCGAGCCCGAGACCGACGCTGATGTCCAGGCCGTGGATGACCTCGTGGGCGAGCGCCCCGGCCGGGCCGCCGCCGGGCGGCGCCCAGGGGTGGTCGATGTTGTCCCGCAGGGCGGTCGACAACTGCTCGTGCGACATGGCGGTGGCGTCGCGGCGGGCGCTGCGGTCGGCCATCCGGTCGAACCGGCCGCCGGCGCGGACCAGGTCCAGCATCATTCGGCCCAATGAGGTACGGAACGGCATGGTGATGTGGGCGACGACCTCACGTACCCGCCAGCCGGCGCACAGCGTCGTGCCGTCCCACTGGCCCGGGTCGAGCTCGGCGAGCAGCGCCACCAGGTCGCGGCGATGCGCGGCGACCGCCTCCCGTACCCGATCGGTCTGATTCATGTCTTTTCCCTCCGTGGCCGGCGCGCCGGTCGCGCCTCCGCAGAGGTGTACGGCGTGGGCCGGCGAAACTCATCGGTCGTCGCCGGACCTGCCCGGCCGAGCGGCGGCCCGTATCGTCGGGCGGGTGGCACCGACCTCGACCAGCGACGCGGAACGGCTGGAGCCGTTCCGCGTCGAGTTGACCGGCTACTGCTACCGGATGCTCGGCTCCGGTTTCGAGGCCGAGGACGCGGTCCAGGAGACGATGCTCCGCGCCTGGCGTTCGTTCGACCGGTACGACGGGCGGCGCGCCTCGCTGCGTACCTGGCTCTACTCGATCGCGACCAACGTCTGCGTCGACATGCTGCGCAGCGCACAGCGGCGGGCGTTGACCATGGACCTCGACCCGGCGGCGCAGGCCGGCGGTGACCTCGGCCCACCGGTGCCGGAGCACGCCTGGGTGCTGCCGGTCCCGGACGACCTGGTCGTGCCGGTCGACGCGTCCCCAGAGAGCGTGGTGCTGCAACGGGAGTCGCTGCGGCTGGCGTTCGTCGCCGCGCTGCAGCACCTGCCGCCCCGGCAGCGGGCGGTGCTGATCCTGCGCGACGTGCTCCGCTGGCGGGCCGACGAGGTCGCGCACCTGTTGGACAGCAGCGTCGCGTCGGTGACCAGTGCATTGCAACGGGCGCGGGCCACGCTGCGCACCGCCGCCCCCGACCCGGGGGAACCGCTGCGACCGTCCGACAGCCGGCAACGCGACCTGCTCACCCGCTACTGCGCCGCGTTCGAGCAGCACGACGTCACGGCCCTCGTCGCGCTGCTGCACGAGGACGCCACGATGACCATGCCGCCGTTCCGGTGGTCGCTGCGGGGCCGCGAGCACATCCGGACCGCGTTGCTCGACCCACGGTCGGGCTGTGCCGGCGCGCGGCTGCTGCCGACCGCTGCGAACGGCTCGCCGGCGTTCTGGCAGACCCGACCTGGCCCGGCCGGGCACGTACCGTTCGCCCTGGTCCTGCTCGATGTGGCGGACGGCCAGGTCGCCGCCATCACCACGTACCTCGACGTCGATCGTCTGTTGACGCTGTTCGCGCCGGACGATGACGATTGGCGCGAGACGGAGTACCTGTCCCGGGGCGCCAACGGCCGTGAGCTGCGCCGCCGGATCGCAGAGATGGAAGCGGGCGCGGGCGTCCCACGCGAGTTGACCGAACCCGACGATGCGACCGGTGCCGCTGCGCTGGGCGGCACCCGGTCCGCCTCCGATGGCGCTGATGTCAGTTGGTCGGCACCGGCGACAGGTGGGCGCGTTCGCCCTGGGCGCCGAAGAGGGTGAGCGTCTCCGCCGGTTGGGCGTCGGCGCTGCCGAGCCAGTGCGGCGTACGGGTGTCGAACTCGGCTGCCTCGCCGGGGCCGAGCTCGAACTCCTGGTCGCCGAGGACGAACCGGATCCGCCCGTTGAGCACGTAGAACCATTCGTACCCGTCGTGGGTCTGCAGTTTCATGGTGGGTGACCGGCCGGCCGGCGGATAGATCACCTTGTACGCCTGGACACCGCCGGCCCGCCGGGTCAGCGGCACGATCGTCAGCCCGGAGCGGCGGATGGGCCGCAGGTGGATCCGTGGGTCGCCGGTGGGTGGGGCCGCGACCAGGTCGTCGAGCGGTACGCCGTGTGCCCGCGCCAGCGGCAGTAGCTGCTCCAACGTCGGGCGGAGCAGGCCGTTCTCCAGGCGGGAGAGCGTGCTCGGGGTCAGACCGGTCTCTTCGGCCAGGCCGGCCAGGGTGACGCCACGTGCCCGGCGCAGGGCGCGCAGCCGTGGGCCGACCCCGGCAAGGACGTCCGCTGCGGTGACGTTCATGGCACCCATGATGCGGATCGGCAACTTTTCTTGCAACCTCGTCGCGGTGATCCGGATGCTGGCGGCGGAGGTAACGAAAACGATGATCACCACGACAGCACCATCGACGACCGCCGTACGGTGGTCACGCCGCCTGACCGCACTCGCGGCCGCGCTCATTCTGACGGCCGGCTGCACGACGGCAGACGGATCGACACCGGACACCGCTGCGGGTACGTCTGCCACTGGATCGTCGACGGCGGCCGACGCGGCCACCCGCGACGACGCCGAGTTCAACCGGCTGTTCCGGCACGGCAGCGCCGACGTCGACGGCGTACGGATGCACTACGTCACCGGCGGGACCGGCGAGCCGCTGGTCCTGCTGCACGGCTGGCCGCAGTCCTGGTACCAGTGGCGGCCGATCATGCCTGCGCTCGCCGAGCGGTTCACGGTGTACGCGGTCGACCTGCCGGGGCTGGGCGACAGCGAGGGCGCGCCGCCGAGCTACGACAAGGCCACCCTGGCCCGGTACGTCCACACGCTGCTCGCCGACCAGCTCGGCCTGCGCCGGGTCAACCTGGTCGGGCACGACCTGGGGGCCGGGGTCGGGTTCCAGTACGCCGCGCAGTTCCCCGACGAGGTGGTCAGGTACGCCCACCTGGACTACCCGCTGCCCGGCCCGGCGCTCGACGCCGCGACGTACCGGACGTTGAGCTGGCATCTCGCCTTCCACGACCAGGACACGTTCCCGGAGACGATCGTCGCCGACGACGTCCGCGAGTACCTCGACCTGTTCTTCGGCTACGTCGCCTACGGCGGGACGAGCTTCGGCGGGCCCGGTGCGGAGGCTCCGTACAGCGACGCGCAGATCGACGAGTTCGCCCGCACCTACCGCCGCCCGCAGGTGCTGACCGGTGGATTCGAGCTGTACCGCACCCTGGATCAGGACGAACGGGACAACACGGCTGCGGCGCCAATCAGCATGCCGACGATGCTGATGACCGCCGAAGGCCTGTTGGAGTTCACCCGGTCGACCGTCGAGCCCCGGATGACCCGGATCACCCGCGCGGTGGAGGTGCCGGCCGCCGGCCACTGGCTGCCGCAGGAGAACACGACGTTTGTCACCACCGAACTGCTGGCGTTCTTCACCGAAGGAGAAGACCGATGAATGGATGGCAGGGCCCGAAGTTGGACGCCGGCCCCGAGTCGTTCTGGGAGGAGCTGCACCGCAACCTGGCCGGCTCGGCCAAGCCGCCGAACCAGCGACTCGTCGAGATCGCCGAATCGCTGAGCCCTGGCGTGGCCCTGGATCTGGGATGTGGCCCCGGCGGCGACGCCATCTGGCTCGCCCAGCGTGGTTGGCGGGTCACCGCCGTGGACATCTCCGGTACGGCGGTGGCCCGCGTCGAGGCGGCAGCCGGCGAGCTCGGCCTCGGCGACCAGGTGACCGGCGAACGGCACGATCTGGCGCACAGCTTCCCGACCGGCACGTTCGACCTGGTCAACGCGCAGTACTTCCACACGCCGTTCGCGCTGGACCGCAGCCGGGTGCTGCGTACCGCCGCGCAGGCGCTGCGGCCCGGCGGCCGGTTGCTGATCGTCGACCACGGCTCCGTCGCGCCCTGGTCGTGGAACCAGGACCCGGACGCCCACCTGCCGACGCCCGACGAGGTCGCCGCGAGCCTCGATCTGGATCCGCAGCAGTGGACGGTGCTGCGCGCCGAGATGCCGCAGCGGCGGGCCACCGGGCCGGGCGGCCAGACCGCCACCGTGATCGACAACGTGCTGCTCATCCGGCGCACCGAAGGGGACGGCTGATGCCGGCAACGGAGCGGCCGACGTCACCAAGGGCACGGCGCAGGCGCAAGGACACCGGGCCGGCGTGGACCGCGCCGGGCGAGCAGGCCACCCTGGTGGGCTTCCTCGACTACCTGCGGGACTCGATCGCGGGCAAGGTCGCGGGCACGCCGGAGCCGCAGGTCCGTACCGCCGGGGTGCCGTCCGGCACCAGCCTGCTGGGGCTGATCAAGCATCTGGCCCACGTCGAGCGGTTCTACTTCCTCGGCGAGCCGATCTCCGATCTGCGCGCCACCCTGCGACCGGACCCGCAGGAGACGGTCGACGGGCTGCTCGCCGACTACCGGGAGACGATCGCGCGGGCGAACGAGGTCGTCGACGGCTGGACCGACCTGGCCGGTCCCGCGGCCCGGCCGCCGGGCCGCGGCCTGCCGCCGACGAGACGGTGGGTGCTGGTGCACATGATCGAGGAGACCGCGCGGCACGCCGGTCACGCCGACATCCTGCGGGAGAAGATCGACGGCTCCACCGGCCGCTGACCCACCGGACATGCGCGGGATCGGTCTGGTTTGCCCGCTGTCGCGTCCGGCTGCTTACCGTCAGGAAACACCGTGGAAGCACGACGCCCCTACGGTCCGTTCATGGATCCGGCGTTGGATACAAGACTGGACACACCTCCGCGAGCACAGGCCGGTGAGCACGCCTACACCGAGCTGAAGCGGCGGCTGCTGGTCGGTGACTTCCCGCTGCGGATCCGGCTCGGCGAGGAGCGGCTGGCCACCCTGCTGTCGGTTTCGCGTACCCCGGTCCGCCAGGCCCTGGCCCGGTTGCACGCCGAGCGCCTCGTCGAACGCCTGCCGGACGGGGGTTACGTACCGGCGGCGTCCAACCTGGTCGAGGTCCGGCAACTGTACGAGGTACGCCGCGCCTTGGAGCTGGCGGCGCTGCACCGGCCGGCCGAGACCGGTGAGCCGCACGACCCGGCCGTCGTCGAGCCGCTGCGCGACGACTGGCTGGTGCTGCGCCGCGACACCCCGGAGCCGGATCCCGGCTTCGTGCTGCTCGACGAGAGCTTCCACGTCCGGCTGGCCGAGGCCACCGGCAACAACGCCCTCGCCGGGATGCTCGGCGTGGTCAACGAACGCATCCGGGTGGTCCGGATGCACGACTTCCTCTCCGCCGAGCGGATCGACCGGACGATCGCGCAGCACCTCGGCATCCTGGAGGCCGTCCTCGGTGGCGACCTCGACACCGCACACCGGAGGTTCACGATGCATCTGGGGGAATCCGTCGCCGTCGTCGAGCAACGGGCCGCGCAGGCCCTGACCCGGATGATGGCCGTCGAGACAAGGCCGCTGCAATGACCGCCGTGGCCACGCCGGTGGACTGCGCCACCGCGCTGCTGTCGGTCCGCAACCTGACCTGCCGGTTCGGCGCGGTCGTCGCCAACGACGGCGTCGACTTCGACGTCGCACCCGGCGAGGTGCACGCCGTACTCGGCGAGAACGGCGCCGGCAAGAGCACACTGATGAAACTGATCTACGGCGTGTACCGGCCGGACGCCGGTGAGCTGCGGGTGGACGGCGTACCGGCGGCGATCGACTCGCCGGCGGCGGCCCGCGCGGCCGGGATCGGCATGGTCTTCCAGGATCTGCGGCTGATCCCGGCGTTCACCGTCACCGAGAACATCGCCCTGGCCCTGCCCGGTCGCGGGCTGCGGTTCCAGCGGCGGGCACTGTCCGCGCGGATCGCCGAGCAGGCCCGGCGGTACGGCCTGCCGGTGCACCCGGACGCGCTGGTGGCGCACCTGTCCATCGGGGAACGCCAGCGGGTGGAGATCCTCAAGGTGCTGATGGCCGGGGCACGGCTGCTGATCCTCGACGAGCCGACCAGCGTGCTGGCCCCGCAGGAGGTCGACGCGCTGTTCGCCGCGGTGCGGGCGTTGCGGGCCAACGGACTGTCGATCGTCATCATCACCCACAAGCTGGCCGAGGCGCGGGCGATCGCCGACCGGGTGACCGTGCTGCGCGGCGGTCGGGTGGTGCTGCGCAACGCCGATCCGGCCGGGCACACCGACGCGGAGCTGGTCGAGGCGATGGTCGGCCGCTCGGTGCCGGGGCTGGCCGGCCACCGCCAGCCGCCGGGCGCTGACGTCGAGCCGATCGTGCGGCTGCGTGGTGTCGACGTCACCGGGGACCGGGGTGCGCCGGCGCTGCGCGCGATCGACCTGGACCTGCGCCCGGGTGAGCTGGTCGGGGTGGCCGGGGTGGCCGGCAGCGGGCAACGTGAGCTGTGCGAGGTGATCCTCGGCGAGCGCCGGGTGGCCGCCGGTTCGGTGCACATCGGGGACGTCGTGGTGCACGGCCGGCCCCGGCAGGCCCTCGCCGCCGGGGCGGTCGGGGTGCCGGAGGATCCACTCACCGACGCGGTGGTGCCCGGGTTGACCGTCACCGAGCACATGGCGTTGGCCGATCTCGGCGCGGTCCGTCGGGGTCTGGGCATCGACTGGCGGACGGTGACGGCCGAGGCGGTGCGGCGGGAGGAGCGGGCCGGGCTGCGGATGGCGGCCGGTGACCGGGTGGTGGCCGAGCTGTCCGGCGGCAACGTGCAGCGGGTGCTGCTGACCCGGGCGCTGGGCGCGCCGGCGACGGTGGTGGTGGCCGCGTACCCGAGTCGGGGGCTGGACATCGCGACCACCCGGCGGACCCAGGAGCTGCTGCTGGAGCAGCGCGACGCCGGGGCGGCGGTGCTGGTGGTCTCGGAGGACCTGGACGAGCTGCTGGCGATCAGCGACCGGATCGCGGTGCTGCACAACGGGGAGCTGGCCGGGGTCGTGACACCGGCGAGCACCGACCGGTACGCGATCGGCCAGCTGATGCTGGGCAGCGCTGGTGGCGGCAACCACGCCGAAGCGGCTGGTAGGAGTGACCTGAGGTGACCGACACGTTGGTACGCCCTGCCCCCGAACAGGCAAAAACTGTCGACAATCGAGCAGAACTGTGGCTGCGGGTCGTCGTCGCCGTACTCGCCGCTCCGGTGATCTTCGGCGCCTTCGCCGCCGCCAAGGGCGTGGACCCGCTGGCCATGTACGGCGACATGGTGACGTCGCTGGCCGACCCGGCCCAGGCGCAGACCGTACTGGTGCGGGCCTCGGTGCTGGTGCTCGCCGCGCTCGCCGTCGCCGTACCGGCGCGGGCCGGCCTGCTCAACGTCGGCGGCGAAGGCCAGATCGTGATCGGCGCGGTCTGCGCCGCCGGCGTCGGCCTCGTCACCGACCAGCGGCTGCCCGGCCCGGTCGTCCTTGCCCTGATGATCGTCGCGGCGATGGTCGGCGGCGCGGCGTGGGCCGGCATCGCCGCCGGCCTGCGGCTCGCCGTCAAGGTCAACGAGGCGATCACCACGCTGCTGATGAACTTCATCGCCATCGACATCATGCTGCTGCTGATCTACGACCCGTGGAAGGACGCCTCCGGCTTCGGCCAACCCGCCAGCCGACCCCTGGAAGACACCGCCCGGCTGCCACTGTTCGTGCCCGGCGGCACCCTCAACACCGGCATCGTCGTCGCCGGGATCGCGCTGGTCGCCATCTGGTGGCTGATGTCGCGCACCGGCTGGGGATTCCGGCTGCGGGTCGTCGGCGGCAACCCGGAAGCGGCCCGCCGCGCCGGCCTGCGGGTCGGCACGCTGCTGGTCACCTCGATGCTCGTCGGCGGCGCACTCGCCGGCCTGGCCGGGCTGGTCCACTTCGCCGGTACGGAGTTCAAGCTGCGCCCCGGCATGACCGCCAACTTCGGCTACGTCGGCTTCCTGGCCAGCTGGCTGGCGCTGCACCGGCCGCTGCGGGTCGCGTTGGCCGCGCTGCTGCTGGCCGCGATCGCGATGACCGGCGACAGCCTGCAGATCGACGCCAACCTGCCGGCCGCCTCGGTCAACGTGCTGATGGCCATCGTGCTGCTCGTCGTGCTCGGCTTCACCCGAAGGAGCAAGAAGTGATCGTCGACGTCCTCACCGGCGGGGTGCGCGGCGGCACCGCCATCCTCTACGCCGCCCTCGGCGAGACCATCGCCGAACGCGCCGGGGTGATCAACCTCGGCACCGAGGGGAGCATGCTCACCGGCGCGCTCGCCGCGTACGCCGTCACCGCCGAGACCGGTAGCCCGTGGGCCGGGGTGGTGGCCGGTGCCGCCGCCGGCGGCCTGCTCGCCCTGGTCCACGCGGTGATGGTGCTCTGCCGGGGCGCCAACCAGCTCGCCACCGGCCTGGTCGTGCTCTTCCTCGGCCTCGGGCTGACCTCGATGTTCGGGGCCGCGTACGTCGGCCGGGCGATCAGCCCGTTCCGGCCGTACCCGATCCCGCTGCTGGCCGACATCCCCTGGCTGGGGCCGATCTTCTTCCAGCACGACCCGCTCGTCTACGGCTCCTACCTGCTCGCCCCGGCGATCTGGTGGCTGCTGTACCGCAGCCGGGTCGGCCTGACCATCCGGGGGGCCGGCGAACGCGGCGAGGTGCTCACCGCGTACGGGCACTCGCCGCAGCTGGTGCGCTACCTGGCCGTGGTGACCGGTGGTCTGCTCGCCGGTATCGGCGGCGCGCACCTGTCCACCGCGTACGCCACCGCCTGGTTCGAGAACATGACCGCCGGTCGGGGCTTCATCGCCGTCGCCCTGGTCATCTTCGCCGCCTGGCATCCGCTGCGCGCCGTCGGCGGGGCGTACCTGTTCGGCGCCGCCCTCGCCCTCTCCCCCGCGCTGCAGGCCCGTGGCCTGGGCTTCAACCAGTTCGCCCTGGACGCACTGCCGTACCTGGTGACCATCGCCGCGCTGGTGCTGCTCGGCCGCCGCCGCAGCAACGCCGCCCCGGAAGGACTTTCCCGGGTCTTCGAGTTGACCCCCGCCAAATAGATCACGGAGGAACCCCCAGATGAGCATCCGAAGACTGTCCCGTCGCGGCGCGCTTGCCGCCACGGCCGCCACCACGCTCGCCGCCGTACTGCTGGCCGGCTGTGCCACCAACACCACCACCGCCGCGTCGACCGGGGACGCCGCCGGGGCGCCCGGCACCGGCGGCACCGCGATCGGCTTCATCTTCGTCGGACCCAAGGACGACTACGGCTACAACCAGGCCGCGTACGCCGGCAGTCAGGCCGTCGCCGCCGCGTACCCGGATCTGGAGGTGCTGACCGCCGAGAACGTCCCGGAGGACGACAACGCCACCCGGGTGATGGAGAGCATGATCCGCAAGGGCGCGAAGATCATTTTCGCCACCTCGTACGGCCACAAGGACCCGGCGCTCAAGGTCGCCGCCGCCAACCCCGACGTGGTGGTGCTGCAACAGGGCAACATCGTCGACGGCGACCTGCCGCCGAACTTCGGCACCTACTTCGGCACCGTCTACGAGCCGGTCTACCTGGCCGGCATCGTCGCCGGAAAAACCACGAAGACCAACAAACTGGGGTACGTGTACGCGTTCCCGATCTCGCAGACGCTGGACAACATCAACGCGTTCCAGCTCGGTGCCGCCTCGGTCAACCCCGACGCGAAGACCTACGTGGTCAACACCTCCAGCTGGTGCGACCCGGCCAAGCAGGCCGAAGCCACCAACAGCCTGCTCTCCCAGGGCGTCGACGTGATCAGCCAGCACCAGGACTGCACCGCCACCATCATCCGCACCACCGAGGCGGCCGGCGCCTACACCGTCGGCTACCACGCCGACGCCAGCGAACTCGCCCCGACCGGCTGGCTCACCGGCTCCGAATGGGACTGGGGACCGCTGTACACGAAGATGGTCGAGACCATGATGGACGGTGAGTTCACCGGCAGCGAGTACAACGCCAACTTCCGGGTCGGGCTGAAGACCGGCGACAACCCGTTCGTGCAGTCGGCGTACGGGCCGGCGGTCGACGAGGAGACCAAGGACCTCGTCGAACAGGCCAAGGCCAAGATCAGCGCCGAGGACGGTTCGCCGTTCGCCGGGCCGGTCGTCGACCAGGCAGGCACCGTACGGGTACCCGCCGACACCATCCCCGACTACCAGACGATCGAGTCGATCGACTACTTCGTCGACGGCGTCGTCGGCCAGATCCCGTCGTCCTGACCGACCCGCCGGGGGTACGGCCGGTGTGCGCGCCCCACCGCGCGCCCGGTCCCGCACCGGCCGTACCCCCGGCGCCACCGGAGGTATCCCCCGTGACATCGACCGCACCGGACGACGTGACCGCAGCGACCCGCACCACGCGGGCGGCCGCCGCCACTCCCACCGCGCAGCTGGCCGCCGCGACCCGCGCCGCGCAGCTGGCCACCGACCCCGAACAGCCGATCTGGATCACCCTGCTCGACCCGGCCGAGGTCGCCGACGCCGCCGCCCGCGTCGACCCGCAGGCCCCGCTGGCCGGCACCGCCGTCGCCGTGAAGGACAACCTCGACCTGGCCGGCCACCCCACCACCGCCGGCTGCCCGACCCTGGCCGGCCGACCGGCCACCGCCTCGGCCACCGCGCTACGCCGACTCACCGACGCCGGTGCCGTGGTCATCGGTAAGACCAACCTGGACCAGTTCGCCACCGGGCTGGTCGGCACCCGCAGCCCGTACGGCGCCTGCCACAGCGCGGCCAGCGCCGCACACGTCAGCGGCGGCAGCAGCTCCGGCAGTGCCCTCGCCGTCGCCACCGGCCTGGTGCCGCTGGCGCTCGGCACCGACACCGCCGGGTCCGGCCGGGTGCCGGCCGCCTTCAACGGCATCGTCGGGGTGAAACCGACCCGGGGGCTGATCTCCACCGTCGGGGTACTGCCCGCCTGCGCCGGGCTGGACTGCGTCACCACCTTCACCCGGACCGTCGCCGGGGCCCGCCCGGCGCTCGCCGCCCTCACCTGGGCCGATCCCGACGATCCGTGGTCGCGGCCGATGCCGGCCCAACCGCCGGCCGGGGTCGCCACCCGGATGCGGGTGGTCGCCGTACCGGACCGGCCGCTGGACCTCGACCCGGTGCACGAGACCGCCTGGCGGGCGGCGCTGCGGCGGCTGCGGACCGTCGCCGCGCACGTGGTGGAGGTCGACGTCACCGCGTTCCTGGCTGCCGCCCGGCTGCTCTACGACGGACCGTGGCTGGCCGCCCGCTGGGCCGCGTTCGGGCACCTGCTGGAGCCGGACGGCCCGCACCTCGACCCGACGGTACGGACCATCGTCTCGCGGGGACGTGACATCGCCGGGCCCGACGTCTTCGCCGGACTGGACCGCCTGGCGGCGCTGCGCCGCCACACCGAGGGCGTCTGGTCCGACGTGGACGCACTCCTGCTGCCGGTCACCCCCGGCCACCCCACGCTGGCCGAGGTCGCCGCCGACCCGGTCGGTGTCAACGCCCGGCTGGGCCGGTTCACCAACTTCGTCAACCTGCTCGACCTGTGCGCGGTCGCCGTACCGGCCGGGACCCGCGCCGACGGACTGCCGTTCGGTGTCCAGTTCATCGCCCCGGCCTTCGCCGACGGCCCGCTGCTCGACCTGGCCGCGCAGTGGTGCGGCGAACCGGTGGCCGACCCGGTCGACGCACCGACCGGGACGACCACCGTTGCGGTGGCCGGCGCGCACCTGACCGGGCTGCCGCTCAACCATCAGCTGGTCGAGCTGGGCGGGCGGCTGACCTACCGGGCCCGGACCGCCCCGGGTTACCGGCTCTACCGGCTGGCCGGGCCGGGCCTGCCCCGCCCCGGGCTGGTCCACACCGGCGACGGCCCGCCCGGCGGCATCGCCGTCGAGGTGTGGCGGCTGCCGCATCAGGCCGTCGGCGCGCTGCTGGGCACCGTACCGGCGCCGCTGGGGCTCGGCTCGGTCGAACTCGACGACGGTAGCCGGGTCACCGGGTTCCTCGCTGAAGAGCACGGCGTCCGCGACGCCGTCGACGTCACCGCCGCCGGTGGCTGGCGGGCCGCCCTCGCCGGCGGGCCGCCGGGGTCGCCGGCCGAACCGCTGGCGGCCGACCCCCCCGCGGTCAGGCCAGCCGGCGCAGGAGCTCCCTGACCAGCGGGCCGAACCGGGCGGCGGCCCCGTGGCCCGGCTCCCAGGTGCAGGCGATCCCGACGGCGGCGACCCGGCCGGTGTCCAGCAGGGTCGTCACCGCGTCGGCCACCTCGGTCAGGTGCGGTCCGCCCGGCGCGGGGAACCGCAGCCCCGGCAGGTCCACCGGGTCCACGATGTCGGCGTCCAGGTGCAGGTAGATCGGCTGGTCCGGCAGGTGCGCGACGGTGTCCGCGAGGTCGGTGACCCCGCAGCGGCGGATCGCCGACCCCCGCAGGTGGTCGACCTCCGGCGGGTCGAGGTCCCGGCCGTCGACGAGGACGACCCGGTCCGGCGCCACCGGGATCAGGTCGAGCGCCGTCGCGATCAGCTCGGGGCGGTGGCCGGTCAGCAGCCGCAGTGGCATCCCGCCGAGATAGCCGCTGCTGGTCGTCTCCGGGGTCTGCAGGTCGCCGTGCGCGTCGCACCAGACGACCGCCGGGTCGACCCCGGCGCGCTGCAGACCGGCCAGCACCCCGAGGGAGGTGGTGCAGTCACCGGACAGCACCAGCGGACGGTGGCCGGCGGAGACCGCACCGGCGACGGTCACCGCGACCGCCCCGTACAGCCAGGCCAGCCGCGCCCACTCGGTGCCCTCGGGCAGCGACGGCAGGACGGTCGTCTCCGCCGTCCCCGGCACGTCCAGCTCGGGCAGGTACTCGTCGAGATGGTAGGGCACCAGGATGCTCGTCACCCGGCAGAGACTACCGTGGACACCGCCCCTCCACAGGGGACGGGGCTGGCTCAGGACGCCGGCGCCAGCCCGGTGCCGAGCATCGCCTCGGCGCGTTTCACCAGGTAGTACCAGGCGGTCTCGCTGTGCTCGGTCACCTCGCCGATCGGCATCTCGGGATTGTCGAACGGCTGGGTCTGCAACTTGAGCAGATAGCCGGTACGCGGGTCGAAGCCCCACCAGATGCTGCCGGCCGCCTGGTAGTCCGGGGTCTGCTCCACCGCGTTCCAGACCAGGGTGACCGCCGGGTAGTCCCGGGCGGTCACCACCGGGCCGTAGTCGGTGTAGTCGGCGGCGGTCCGCTCGGCACGGCACTGGACGGACCCCAGCTGCCGCAGATACTCCTCGACGGCGGCCCGCTGCCCGGCCGGTACGTGTGACACCTGCACCTGGGCGCTGATCAGGTCGCTGGCCCCACCCAGGTAGAGGTAGCCGGTGCCGTGCGGGGTCGAACTCCAGCCCAGTTGCCACTCCGGGTCACCCGGGCAGCCCCGGAACGGGCCGAACGGGGCGAACTGGCTCTCCTGCGTCACCACGAAATCAGTCGGGCCGGTGCCGGTGACGAAGTTGCCGTCCCCGGGGCGGGGCACCACCTCGGCCAGCCGGTCCAGCGGCGGATCGGTGACGGTCAGCCGCACCGACCGGCGGCCGCTGTCGCCGGTGAAGGTCTGTCGGGCCAGCTCCACCGTGCCGGAGAGCAGCTCGCGGATCGCCCCGGCGTTGCGCCAGATCGCGAGCACCGCGTCGAAGCGCCGTTTCAGCAGTCCGCTCAGGCTGTTGCTGATCCCGTTGAAGATCCCTTCGACGTAGGTCTCCGCCGGCTTCTCCATGAACTTGATCACGAAGTCGACGAGTGGCTCGGCGCACCGCACCACGCCCTCGTAGTAGGCGTTCGCGGCCGACAGCACCCAGCCGGTGAGGTCGGCGCCGTTCGGGTTGCCGACGATCCGACCCAGCTTGATGCTCTCGGTCAGGATGCACTCGGCGGTCTGCAGGTACTTCTCGGACTGCCGCCACAGCTGCAGCGCCCTGCTGTCCGGGCTCAGCGGCAGCAGCAGTTGCAGCAGCAGGCCGGAGGCGTCCAGCAGGACGTGCCCGTAGTCGAGCCGGGCGCTGAGGGTCACCGTACCGGACTCTGGCAGCTTGGCCGGGTCGAGTCGGAAGGTGACCCGGGTGCCGGAGCTGAGCACCACGGCGGTGTCGCCCATCAACGTCCGGACGTCCTCGACGAGCGCGGTGTAGATGTTGTCCCGGCCGGTCGGCCCGGTGCCGGAGTCGGGTGCCGATTCGACCGTCAGCGCGGGCGGGAACTCCAGCAGCAGCGGATAGCCGACCGTGTTGCCGATACTGAACTGGTAGGTGCCGTCCCGGTCGGGGTGGAACCGGGCGCAGGTGTCCATCCCCGGGATGAAGTCGCCCAGGTCGACCCGGACCGGCAGGGCCTGGTAGCGGCACTCCAGCGGCGGCGGCACGGACAGGATCCCGGCGACGCCCCGTGCGTACCGGTTGGCGTTGATCTCGCGTTGCAGCACCAGCGCCGCCTGCGCGGCGGTCTCCTCCTGGTCCCAGGCCGCGACGACCCAGTAGGAGAAGTGCCGGGTCTGGGTGCTGATGGTGCCGGCGGCGGTGTCGATGTCGCCGCCGAGCGGCAGCCACTGCTCCCAGTCGGCGACGTAGGTGGCGATGAACATGTCGTCGACCGGCGCGTCCGGCGGGTAGTCGAAGGTGATGGTGGCCGGCCCGGTGAGTTCGCCGCCGTCGAGTTCCACCCGCGCGACCTCACCGAGCGGGGTGATCATGCTCTGCTGCGGGAACGCCGGTGGATCGTCGGCCGCCTCGACCCGCAGGCTGGCACCCCGGCCGTCGACGGCCGAGCCGTCCACCCGTACGGAGATCCCGGCACCCGGGTCGCTCGCGGTCAACGGCGGACCATCGCGGCCGAGCACCACGAGGGTGACGGTGACGGCCAGGGCGAGGACGACGACCACGACGGCCGAGACGGTCACGAGGCTGCGGCGGGTCATGGGTTCGGAGTCTTCGTTGACCGACGGTGGGCGGACAACCGTCCGCAGGTCGGCAAGTCCGGCCGACCGGCGGCGTCGTCCGGCCGGGCGGTCAGCCCATGATCACGCCGACGGTCAACCCTTGGTCACGCCGACGGTCAACCCTTGGTCGCGCCGACGGTCAGGCCACCGATCAACTGGCGCTCGGCGACCGCGTAGAAGGCCAGCGCCGGCACCATCGCCAGCACCACGTACGCCAGCACCTTGGCGCTGTCGTCGGCGTACTGGCCCTGGAACTCCTGCACACCGACCGGGATGGTCCACCAGCTCGGGTCGTTGAACACCACCAACGGGAGCATGAAGTTGTTCCAGCTGGCGACGATGGCCAGCACCGAGACGGTGGCGATCGCCGGCCGGGCCATCGGTAGCAGGACCCGCCAGAAGAAGCCGAACGGCGTGCAGCCGTCCAGGATCGCCGCCTCCTCCAGCTCGGCCGGGATGGCCCGGAAGAACGACCGCAGGATGATGATCGTCACCGGCAGCCCGAAGGCCGCCTGCGGCAGGATCACCCCGAGCGGGTTGTCCAGCAGCCCCAGCGTGCGCAGCAGGATGAACAGCGGCAGGATCGCCACCGCGAACGGGAACATCAGTCCGATGGTGAAGAACAGGAACACCAGTTCCCGGCCGCGGAAGGCGTAGCGGGCGAAGATGAACGACGCCAGCGCCGCGACCACGACGACGAGCAGGGCCGTGCTGGCCGCGATCAGGGTGCTGTTGAACAGCTGCCGCCAGAACGATCCGGAGCCGAGGATCTCCAGGTAGTTGGCCGGAATCCACGGCGCCGGCAGGCCGAACGGGTTGGTCGACAGCTGGGAGTTGTCCTTGAAGCCGCCGAGCACCGCGAAGACGATCGGTACGATGATCAGCAGTCCGACGAGGGCCGAGACGGCATGCAGCGACAGGTCCCGCAGGGTGCGGCGGTGGCGGGTGCCGGCCACGGCGGCGCTGGTGGACCCACCTGCCGTGGGGTGCGGAGAACGTGCCGGTCTGCTCATCTGCGGCCCCGCATGGTGGTGATGGCTCCTTCGAGGTCGCGGCGCAGCACGAACCGCTGGTAGAGCACCGCGAAGAGCAGACTGATCAGGAACATGGCGATGCTGATCGCGCTGGCGTAGCCGACCTCGAAGCGACGGAAGCCGTACTGGAACATGGTCACCGCCATCGTCTCCGAGGCGTTCAACGGACCACCGCCGGTCAGCACCCAGACCAGGTCGAACAGCTGGATGGTGCCGATCACCGCAAGGAACAGCGAGATCCGGATCGTCGGGGCGAGCAGCGGCAACGTGATGTGCCGGAAGGTCTGCCATCCGCCGGCGCCGTCGGTCGCCGCGGCCTCGTGCAGCTCGGCCGGGATGTTCTGCCGACCGGCCAGCAGCAGGATCATGTGGAAGCCGAAGTACTTCCAGGTCATCACCAGGAAGACCGAGTACAGCACGGTGGACGGGTCGGAGAGCCAGGTCGAGCTCAGCGCCTCCAGGCCGACCAGGCCGAGCAGGTGGTTGGCCAGTCCCCGGTTCGGGGAGAAGACCATGGTGAACAGGACCGCCGTGATGACCTCGGACAACACGTACGGGGCGAAGAACAGTGTCCGGTAGACCGCCCGGCCGCGCAGCTTCTGGTTGAGCAGCAGCGCCAGGCCGAGGGCCAGTGGCAGCTGGACGGTGACCGACAGCACCAGCAGCAGCGCCCCCCGCCGCAGGTCGCCGAGGAAGACCGGGTCGGCCAGCAGCCGGACGAAGTTGTCCAGGCCGATGAAGTCGGTCGGTACGCCGCCGAATCCGTTCCACCGGAAGAAGCTGGTGTAGCCGGCGACCAGGATCGGCACGATCACCAGCAGGGCGAACAGCACCAGCGCGGGCAGCAGGAACGCCACGATGGTGATCCGGTCGCTGATCCGGCGGCGCCGCAGGGCGCGGTCGGCCCTCGGGGTCAGTGGCCGACCCGGGGCACGCGCCGGGTCGGCGACGGTGGGCGTGGCCGACATCGCTCAGCGCTGCGCCACGGTGGTGACCGCCTCGGCCACCTGTGTCGGGGACATCTGCCCGGCGATCAGCTCGGCGACCCGGTCGTTGACCTCCTGGCCGACCGCCGGGGCGTAGGCCTGGTCCAGGTAGAGCTGGAAGCCGGTCGCCGTGGCGAGGGTCTCGGCGACCAGCGCGAGGTTCGGGTCGGTGATGGCGTCCTCGGCGCCGATGGTCACCGGCAGGAACGCACCCGTGGCGACCGCCCGGCGCTGGTTGTCGACCTGGCTGATGAACTCCAGGAACCGCAGCGCGTCGTCGGGTGCCTCCCGGCCGACGGCGAAACCGCCGCCGCCGCCGAACGCGTCCGACGCCGAACCCGCGCCGCCGTCGACCGCCGGGAACGGGAAGAAGCCGAGATTCTCGCCGATGCCTCCTTCGACACCGGACGCCTCCTCCTGGACCACCGGCGCCCACTGCCCCATCAGCTCCATCGCCGCCTGGCCGTTGCCCATCGCGGCGGCCTGGCCGTCGGGATCACCGTACGACGCGCCGAGGAAGCCCTGCTGGAACGGTTCGAGGGCGACCAGCTCGGCCAACCGCTCGCCGGCGCCGATGAACGCCGGGGTGGTGAAGTCGTTGTCCTGCGCCGCCTGGTCGAGCGCCTCGAGGCCGCCGATGCGCATCGCGAGGTAGGCCCAGTAGTAGTGGCCCGGCCACTTCTCGCCCCCGGCAAGCGCCACGGGGGTGATCCCGGCGGACTTGAGCGCGCGGACCACGTCGAGGTACTCGGCCCAGGTCTGCGGCGGCGCGTCCACACCGGCGTCGGCGAACAGCGCCTTGTTGTACCAGAAGCCGACCATGCCGATGTCGAACGGAACGCCGTACAGCCGGCCGTCGACCTCGTACGGCAGGGTCGACGCCGGGGCGAGGATGTCCCGCCAGGGGGCGACGGCGTCGGTGATGTCCTTGCACAGTCCTGCTTCGACCTGCTGGCGCAGCACCCCACCGCCCCAGGTGTGGTACAGGTCCGGCGGGTTGCCGGCCTGGGTGACGGTGGTCAGTCGGGCCTTGAACGCCTCGTTCTCCAACGGCGTGACGGTGATCGTGACGCCGGTGTTCTGCGCCTGGAACTCCTCGGCCAGGGCAGCCCAGACCGGCAGCATCGGGTCGGTGTTCTGGATGTGCCACCAGTCGAAGCCGGGACCGCCGTCGCCGTCGTCACCGCCGCAGGCGCCGAGCGCGAGCGCTCCGGCGCCCAGGCCGGCCAGGCCCAGCAGCGACCGGCGGGACAGGTGGATCGGACTCGCCATGCGCCGTCCCCTCACATGGGCGGGCGCGTCGCGGAGGACACGCACGCCGTCGGATACCAAATACGATCGATCCCGGTCACCGAAACTTTTCGCCGCTAGATCGACATCAGGCAATGGTTGCGGTCACGCTACGACGGCATCCCGCGACGGTCAAGACCGGAATCCCGATGCCATGCGCAGGAATCAATGGCTCCCGCAACATCGATCCTGGTGGCATACTTTCCGGAAAACTATCGAAATGGTGCCGCAGCCCGAGCCCGGAGGACCACTGATGCCGACCGAAACGACCGAAGTAGCCACCTCGGCCCGGGTCATCACCAATCCGGTGCTGCGCGGGTTCTACCCCGACCCGTCGGTGCTGCGCGTCGGCGACGACTACTACCTGGCCACCTCGACGTTCGAGTGGTACCCCGGGGTGACCCTGCACCACTCGTGGGACCTCGTGCACTGGCGCCCGATTGGCGGAGTGCTCACCGAACGCCGACTGCTGGACCTCACCGGCGCCGGCGACTCCTGCGGCGTCTGGGCACCCGACCTGACGTACGCGCACGGGCTGTTCCACCTCGTCTACAGTGATGTGTCCAGCTTCGCCAGCGGCTACTGGGACCCGCAGAACTACCTGATCACCGCGCCGTCGATCGACGGACCCTGGTCCGACCCGGTGCGGCTGCACGCCCACGGCTTCGACGCCTCGTTGTTCCACGACGACGACGGCAGCACCTGGCTGCTGGCGATGACCGCCGACTGGCGGCCCGGCCGGGACCGCTTCGGCGGTATCGAGATCCAGCGCTACGACCGGGAGGCCCAGCGACTGGTCGGCGACGCGGTCACCATCTTCACCGGTACGTCGGCCGGGCTCACCGAGGGGCCGCACGTCTACCGGCGCGACGGCTGGTACTACCTGGTCACCGCCGAAGGCGGCACCAGTTGGGAGCATCAGGTCACCGTCGCCCGGTCCCGGTCGCTGCACGGGCCGTACGAGGCCGACCCGCAGGGCGCGATGCTCACCTCGGTCGGTCGCCCCGAGCTGACCCTGCAGAAGGCCGGACACGGCAGCCTGGTGCAGACACCACGCGGCGAGTGGTACCTCGCCCACCTGGTCGCCCGGCCGTACACCCCGCTCGGCCGCTGCGTCCTCGGCCGGGAGACCGCCATCGCGCGGGTCGACTGGTCCGCCGACGGCTGGCCCCGGGTCGCCGGGCAGCTCCCGGCCGAACAGGTCCCCGCCCCCGACCTGCCGGCGCACCCCTGGCCCGCCGAGCCGGAGACCGACCACTTCGACAGCCCGCAACTCGGTCCACGCTGGGCCACGTTGCGCCGCCCGGCCACGCCGGACTGGCTCGACCTGACCAGCCGCCCGTCGCACCTGCGCGTCGTCGGCGGTCAGTCACCGGTCGGTCGACAGCGCCCCAGCCTGGTGGCCCGCCGGGTGGGGGCGTCGCACTGCGTGTTCGACACCGTCGTCGAGTTCCGCGCGGACACCCCACGCCAGCTGGCCGGGGTCACCGGCTACTACAACACCGAGAACTGGCACTACGCGTACGTCACCCGCACCGACGACGGTCGCCAGGAGCTGCAGCTGCTCAGCTGCGACAGCGGGCGCCGCCGGGCGTACCCGCAGGTCAGTGTCGACGTCACCGAAGTCGACCAGCTCGGCCTGCGGGTGGTGTTCGACGGCCCGGTGCTGCGGTTCGGCTACCACCGGGGCGACCAGTGGCGGGAGTTGCCGGTGGAGCTCGACGCGACGATCCTGTCCGACGAGTACGCCGCCCGGATGACCGACGGCGAGCCGGAGGCGTGGGGGTTCACCGGCGCGTTCGTCGGCCTCTGGGTGCAGGACATCGGCAACGACGGCGGCTACGCCGACTTCGACCACGCCAGCTACCGGGAGCGGTGAGCCCGGTCGCGTCAGCGGGCACCGCCGTTGACGTACAGGGTCTGTCCGCTGACGTAGGACGCGTCGTCACTGGCGAGGAAGGCGATGACCGCGGCGATCTCCGCCGGCTGACCGACCCGGCGCAACGGCGTCTGCTCGGCCACCTGCCGGCGGTGCTCCTCGGGGTCCACGCCGATGCGGTCGGCGACCGCTGCGGTCATCGCCGTGGCCACGTAGCCGGGGGCGACCGCGTTCACGTTGATGTTGTACGGCCCCAGCTCGATCGCCAGGGTCGCGGTGAGCCCCTGCACCCCGGCCTTCGCCGCCGCGTAGTTGACCTGGCCACGGTTGCCCAGCGCGGACCGGCTGCTCAGGTTGACGATCTTGCCGTACCGGGCCGGGACCATGTGCCGCTGCACCGCCCGGCAGCAGTGGAACATGCTCGACAGATTGGTCCGCAGCACCGCGTCCCAGTCGTCGACCGGCATCTTGAACAGCATGTTGTCCCGGGTGATCCCGGCGTTGTTGACCAGGATGTCGAGCCGACCGTGGTCGGCCGCCAACCGGTCGATCATGGCGTCGACAGCCACCGGGTCGGTCACGTCGCAGCCGACGGCGACCGCCGCGCCACCAGCGGCGACGATCTCGTCGACCACCGGCTGGGCCCGCTGTGCGCTCAGGTCGACCAGCACCACGGTGGCACCCTCGTCGGCCAACCGCCTGGCGGTGGCGGCCCCGATCCCCTGGGCAGCTCCGGTGACCACGGCGACCCGGCCGGTGAACCTGTCCATCGAGCGACTCCTTCGGCGCACGTCGGTACCGGCGGTCGGACGGGTCAGCGCAGACCGTCTCGTGGTCGGCGCCGACCGATGTGCCGGTGCCGACCATTGTGCCGGTGCCGGTCGGCCGCTCAGGGAGTGGGATCCCGGGCGTCGTACCGGGCGAACCCCGGCTGGTAGCGGGCCAGCGCCACCAGCACCAGCAGACAGGCCGCGCCGCCGGTCACGGCGGCCAGCGCCTCCCCGGTCAACTGCGCGGTCGTGCCCAGCACCAGCTGGCCCAGTTGCGGACCACCGGCGACCACCACGATGAAGACCCCCTGCAGTCGGCCCCGCAGCGCGTCCGGCGTCGCCGCCTGCAGGATCGTCATCCGGAACACCGAACTGACCGCGTCGGCCGCACCGGCCGCCACCAGCGCCGCCACCGCGAGCCAGAGTGCCGGACCCGCGCCGCCACCGGGTGCCGGGCCGGGCGACGCGGCGACGACCAGCCCGAACGCGATGATCGTCGCACCCCACGCCGCCACCGACAGCAGCACCGCCAGCCCCTGCCGACGGACCGTGCCCAGCGGGCCGGAGAACAGGTTGGCCGTGACCGTACCGGCGGCGATGGCGGCGCTGAGCAGACCGACGGTGGTCGCCCCGCCGCCGATCGCGGTCGCTCCGATCGCCGGGAACAGCACCCGTGGCATGGCGAACACCATCGCGGCCAGGTCGACCAGGAACGTCATCCGTACGTTGGGTCGGGTGCCGAGGAATCGCAGGCCCTCCCAGACCGACGCCAGCCCGGCCCGGCGGACCTCGCCCTCCGGCGGCACCGGCGGCAACGCCACCAGGGTCACCAGCGCCACCGCCACCAGCGCCACTTCGACGGCGTACGTCGCCGAGTAGCCCCACCAGCCGACCAGGGCCCCGGCGAGCAGCGGGCCGACCGTGTACGACAGGCCCATCGACAGACCGGTGAGGGCGTTCGCCGCCGGCAGCAGGCCGACCGGCAGCAGCCGCGGCACGATCGCCGTACGGGCCGGATTGTTGACCGCGAACAGCGCGTTCTGCACCGCCACCAGGGCGTAGAGCAGCCCGACGCTGCCGACGTCGAACCAGGCCTGGGCGGTGAAGCCCACTCCGACCAGCAGCAGGCCGGTCGAGGTCGTCACCACCACCCGACGCCGGTCGTAGGCGTCGACGATCGCCCCGCCGTAGAGGCCGAACGCCACCAGTGGTACCAGCGCGAACAGCCCCACCAGGCCGACGTTGAAGGTCGACCCGGTGATGTCGTAGATCTGCAGGCTGACCGCGACGGTGGTCAGGCCGGTGCCGATCGCCGACAGCGAGGTGCCGAGCCACATCCGGCGGTACGGGACACTGGACCGCAGCGGGCTGAGGTCGATCAGAAGGCGTGGCACGCCCGGCATCATGCCGGTCCAGCTGAGGGTGGTCGCGGCCGCCTCGACGGATCCCCCGGACGGGGGTTCAGCCGCCGGCGACCGATCCGATCACCTGCACCTGGGCACCGTCCGGGACCGGAGTGTCCAGACCGCCGCTGTGCCGGTGGTCGGCGCCGTCGACGTAGACGTTGACGTACCGGCGGATCTGGCCCTGCTCGTCGCGGATCCGGCGGGCCAGGCGCGGCCAGCGCTCGGTCACCTCGTCGAGGACCGCCCGCAGCGTGCCGCAGGTCGCGACGGACAACCGGGCCTGGCCGTCGCTGTCGGCCCGCAGCGGACCCGGCACCAGCAGGGTCACCACTCAGACCACCGCCGCGCGGACGCAGAGCACGTCGGGCAGGGCGGTGGCGACGGTCCGCCACGAGTCGCCCTCGTCCCGGCTGGCGAAGACGTCGCCGCTGCGGGAGCCGAAGTAGACCCCGGCGGTCGGCGCGTCGTCGGTGGTCAACGCGTCCCGCAGCACCACCGGGTAGTAGGGGTGCTCGGGCAGGCCCGCCGTCGACGGCTGCCAGCTGGCTCCGGCGTCGGCGGACCGGAACACCCGACAGCGGTGGTCGACCGGGAACCGTTGCGCGTCGGCGGTCAACGGGAAGGTGTAGATCACCCCGGACCGGTGCGGGTGTGCCGCGATCGGGAACCCGAAGTCGCTGGGCAGTCCGTCGGCGATCGACGACCAGGTGGCCCCGGCGTCGTCCGAGCGGTAGACCCCGTGATGGTTCTGCGCATACAGCCGGTCCGGCGCGACCGCGTCCCGGGCCACCTTGTGCACGCACTGGCCGAACTCCGGCCACTCGTCGGGCAGGAAGTAGGCCCGGATGCCGGTGTTGCCCGGTGCCCAGCTCGCCCCGGCGTCGCCGGTGCGGTAGACGCCGCCGGTAGACATGGCGACCAGCACGGTGGCCGGGTCGCGGGGGTCGGGCAGCACCGTGTGGATCGCCTGACCGCCGAACCCGGCACCCCACTGCGGCCGGTGCGGGTGGTCCCACAACGGTCGGACCAGCTCGAAGCTGACCCCGCCGTCGGTCGACCGGAACAGTGCCGACGGCTGGCTGCCGGCGTACACCACGTCGGGCTCGGCCGGTGACGCCGGCACCAGCTGCCAGACCCGGTCCAGGGCGGTTGCGGTGTCGGCCGGGAACGCCACCGGCGGCTGCGGCGGCTCCGACCAGGTGCGTCCGAGGTCGTCGCTGACGCTCACGCTCGGCCCGAAATGGGAGCTGGTGACCGAGGCGAGCAGCCGGGGCACCGCCCGACGGGTGTCGACCGCGACGGCGTACACGGCGGTCATCGGCAGGTGCGGGCCGGTCACCTGCCAACTACGCCGGTCGTCGTCGCTGGTGGCGACGAACAGGCCCTTCGCCGTTCCCACCGCGAGCAGCACTCGCGTACCTGGTGTCCCCATTGATCACCCTCCGGTTCGCACGACGCCGACGGCCGTCGTCGGCCCGACCGGAGTATGCAGCGGGGGACCGACATTTCAGGCCGGCCGATCCGGGCTGGTCAGGCCGGCTCAGCGGGGGTGGCGAAGCCGTACCGCTCGGCGTGGTCGGGATCGGCCGGGTCGATCTGGCGCAGCCCCTCGTCGGCCAACCGCTTGTTGATCTCGTCGAGGTGGTCGCGGACCAGCCGGGCCTCATCCTCGGTGGTCCGACCGCGGTGCGGCTTGCCCGCGTGCTCCAGGGTCGCGTAGTCGATCCGCTCGGTCGACCGGCGGGTGGTCCTGGCCGGCTTGACCCGCTCGGCGGTCCGCAGCAGCTGGGCCATGGGCACGTCGGTGGCGAGCGAGTCGAACTCGCTGGCGGTCAGCGTCACCCGGCGTGGCTCGCCGTCGCCCTGCCCGTCGTGGATCTCCACCACGGCGACGTCGAGCGCCGCGTCGTCGATGCTGTCCACCTCGTCGGGTCGCGCTTCCAGCCGCACCGGGCCGGCGACCAGGTCCGGGTGCTCCAGGACGACCACCCGCACCACCTCGTCGCCCGGATCCAGAACAGCACCGCTGAAATCGGAGACGTACACCGTCTTCCTGCCCATGTCGTTACATCTCCCGTCGGTCCGGTGGCCGCCCTGACGCGGTGGGCGGCCCAGCCGGTGAACGAAGCTACCCGACAGGTGTGCGAAGGGCACGGCAGCCGTGCTGCGGGTGTGTCCGGGCCCGCAGGGGTAGACTCGGCGCGAGGTCGAGAGGCGCTGCGACGGGCGTGGAGCGCCCGCCACGCTCGGCCGCGATCACGACCTGTCAGCGGGGGCGTGACCAGTGACAAGGGCGCCTCCGGACAGTACGGAGGTAGCCAGGTGGTCCAGTTGTCACACGTCAGCGACTTGTCACACGTCAGCGACAGTGAGCGGGCGCTCCGGGAGCTGCTCAGCCAGCGGATCGCGGTACTCGACGGGGCGTGGGGCACCATGCTGCAGGGTGCCCGGCTCACTCCGGAGGACTACCGCGGCGACCGGTTCACCGATCATCCGCGCGACGTCGCTGGTGACCCGGACCTGCTGAACCTGACCCGGCCGGACGTGATTCTCGACGTGCACCGGCAGTACCTGGCCGCCGGGGCGGACATCACCACCACCAACACGTTCACCGCGACCAGCATCGCCCAGGCCGACTACGGTCTGGAGGCGTACGTGCCGGAGATGAACCTGCGCGGCGCACAGCTGGCCCGCCAGGCCGCCGACGAGTTCGGCGGGCGGTTCGTGGCCGGCTCGGTCGGCCCGCTCAACGTCACCCTGTCGCTGTCGCCCCGGGTGGAGGACCCGGCCTACCGGGCGGTC
Organism: Solwaraspora sp. WMMA2056; assembly: GCF_030345095.1. Classification (NCBI taxonomy): domain Bacteria; kingdom Bacillati; phylum Actinomycetota; class Actinomycetes; order Micromonosporales; family Micromonosporaceae; genus Solwaraspora; species Solwaraspora sp. WMMA2056. The sequence goes on along the minus strand of NZ_CP128360.1, from coordinate 2,743,632 downwards.
ACCTTCGACCAGGTGAAGGCGACGTACGCCGAACAGATGGTGGCGCTCGCCGAGGGCGGCGTCGACCTGCTGCTGATCGAGACGATCTTCGACACGCTCAACGCCAAGGCGGCGATCGCGGCGGCCCGCGAGGCCGTCCCGCAGCTGCCGCTGTGGATCTCCGTCACCATCGTCGACCTTTCCGGGCGGACCCTGTCCGGGCAGACCGTCGAGGCGTTCTGGCGCTCCGTCGAGCACGCCCGGCCGCTGGTCGTCGGGGTGAACTGCTCGCTCGGTGCGGAGGAGATGCGCCCGCACGTCGCAGAGCTGACCCGGCTGGCCGGCACCTTCACCGCCTGCCACCCCAACGCCGGGCTGCCGAACGCGTTCGGCGGCTACGACCAGACGCCGACCGAGACCGGCGCGCTGCTGGCGGACTTCGCCGGCGCCGGCATGGTCAACCTCGTCGGCGGCTGCTGCGGCACCACGCCGGAGCACATCGCGCAGATCGCCAAGGCCGTCGCCGGGGCGCCACCCCGGGTCGTGCCACAGCCGGAGCGGACCAGCCGGTTCAGTGGTCTGGAGCCGTTCGAGATCGGCCCGGACACCGGGTTCGTGATGATCGGTGAGCGGACCAACGTGACCGGGTCGGCGAAGTTCCGCCGGCTGATCGAGGCCGGCGACTTCCAGGCCGCCGTGGACGTGGCGCTCGACCAGGTCCGGGGCGGGGCGAACCTGCTCGACGTGAACATGGACGCCGACCTGCTCGACAGTGAGCAGGCGATGGTCACCTTCCTCAACCTGATCGCCACCGAGCCGGAGGTGGCCCGGATCCCGATCATGATCGACAGCTCGCGGTGGAGCGTGCTCGAGGCCGGGCTCAAGTGCGTACAGGGCAAGGCCGTGGTCAACTCGATCAGTCTGAAGGAGGGCGAGGAGGTCTTCCTCGACCAGGCCCGCAAGATCCGTGGGTACGGCGCCGGCGTGGTGGTGATGGCCTTCGACGAGCAGGGCCAGGCCGACACCACGCAGCGCAAGGTCGACATCTGCGCCCGCGCGTACGACCTGCTCACCGGGGAGGCCGGGTTCGACCCGACCGACATCATCTTCGACCCGAACGTGCTGGCCGTCGCCACCGGGATCAGCGAACACAACGGGTACGCCAAGGCATTCATCGACGCGCTGCCGCTGATCAAGCAGCGGTGCCCGGGCGCCCGCACCAGCGGCGGCATCTCCAACCTGTCGTTCTCGTTCCGGGGCAACGACGTGGTCCGCGAGGCGATGCACTCGGCGTTCCTGCTGCACGCGGTGCGGGCCGGACTGGACATGGGCATCGTCAACGCCGGGCAGCTCGCCGTCTACCAGGACATCCCGGCCGACCTGCTGGAACTGGTCGAGGACGTGCTGTTCGACCGGCGCCCGGACGCCACCGACCGGCTGGTCACCTTCGCCGGCACGGTCTCCGGCTCCGGCACGAAACGCGCCGTGGACCTGTCCTGGCGCGACGCGCCGGTCGCCGCCCGGCTGTCGCACGCCCTGGTTCACGGCATCGTCGACTTCATCGAGTCCGACACCGAGGAGGCCCGCCAGCAGGCGGCCCGGCCACTCGACGTGATCGAGGGTCCGTTGATGGACGGCATGAAGGTCGTCGGCGACCTGTTCGGCTCCGGCAAGATGTTCCTGCCACAGGTGGTCAAGAGCGCCCGGGTGATGAAGCGGTCGGTCGCCTACCTGGAGCCGTACCTGGAGGCCGAGAAGGAACAGGCCCGCCAGGACGCCACCGCCGCCGGCACCGAGTTCGACCCCGCTGGCGAACGCGGGCCGGGTACGGTGGTGCTGGCCACCGTCAAGGGCGACGTGCACGACATCGGCAAGAACATCGTCGGGGTGGTGCTGGGCTGCAACAACTACCGGGTGATCGACCTCGGGGTGATGGTGCCGGCCGCGAAGATCCTGGACACCGCGATCGCCGAGAACGCCGACGCCGTCGGGCTGTCCGGCCTGATCACCCCGTCGCTGGACGAGATGGTCACGGTCGCCGGAGAGATGCAGCGCCGCGGGCTGAAGCTGCCGCTGCTGATCGGCGGGGCCACCACGTCCCGCCAGCACACGGCGGTGCGGATCGCGCCGGCGTACGAGGGCGTCACCGTGCACGTCCTCGACGCCTCCCGGGTCGTCGGGGTGGTCTCCGACCTGCTCAGCGCCGACCGGGCGGAGCAGTTCGACACCGACAACCGGGCCGACCAGGAGCGGCTGCGCGAGCAGCACACCAACCGGCGGCAGCCGCTGCTCACCCTGGCCCAGGCCCGGGCCAACCGGGAGACGGTCTCCTTCGACGACCTGCCGGTGCCGGCGTTCACCGGGGTGCGCTACGTCGAACCCACCCTCGACGAGCTCCGGCCGATGATCGACTGGCAGTTCCTCTTCCTGGCCTGGGAGCTCAAGGGCAAGTACCCGGCAATCCTGGAGCAGCCGGTCGCCCGGGAGTTGTTCGACGACGCCAACACGATGCTCGACCAGATCATCGCCGACGGTTCGTTGCGGGCGCACGGCGCGTACGGGTTCTGGCCGGCCCACTCCGACGGTGACGACCTGGTGCTCGGCGCCGACTCCGGCCAGTCGGTACGGCTGCCGATGCTGCGTCAGCAGACCACCAAGCCGGCCGGCCGACCCAACCGCAGCCTCGCCGACTACGTGGCCCCGGCCGGTGACCACCTCGGCGGCTTCGCGGTCGCCGTACACGGCGCGGAGGAGCTGGCCGCCGGCTACGAGGCCGCTCAGGACGACTACCGGGCGATCATGGTGAAGGCGCTGGCCGACCGGTTGGCCGAGGCGTTCGCCGAACACCTGCACCTGCGGGCCCGGCGGGACTGGTACGAGCCGGACGCCGACCCGGACGTGGCGGATCTGCACGCCGAACGGTTCCGGGGAATCCGCCCGGCGCTCGGTTACCCGGCCAGCCCGGACCACAGCGAGAAGTGGCAGCTGTTCGACCTGTTGGACGCCGGTCGGGCCGGGATCGCGTTGACCGAGTCGGGGGCGATGACCCCGGCTGCGGCCGTCAGCGGACTGCTGTTCGCCCACCCTGCGTCGCGCTACTTCACGGTGGGACGCATCGGCCGCGACCAGGCCGAGGACTACGCCGCCCGACGGGGGGTGCCGCTGGCCGAGGTGGAGCGCTGGTTGCGGCCGAACCTCGGGTACGAGACCGACTGAGCCGCAGCTGGCTGCCGCACACCGACGAGGACGCAGCCGGTCGGGGTGTCCGCGACGAGTCGTCGCGGACACCCCGACCGGGATCGCCGGCGGCTGGGGAGGGTCAGCGCGACGCGGCGATGTCGGCGCAGTCCGACTCGTCGGGCAGCAGCGGCCGCAGGGTGACGGTCCACCGCTTACCGTCGGAGGTCCACGGGGTGGCGGTGGTGGCGTCCTCCGCCAGCGTCCGCAACTTCTCCAGCTCGGCACCGGTGACCGTCACGCAGCCGAGCTCCAGGTTCGGCGACAGCGCCGTACCGGGCAGTTGCGGGCCGGGCCAGGCCACCTCCGCCTGGCTGGCGTCGACTGTCTCGTCGACGGCCACCCACGGCTCGGCGACAGCGGCGATCGCCGTCGCCACGTACGGCGCGGAATCGTCCGCCGAGCCGCCGATCGTGCCCGGCAGGTCGGTCAGCGAGTCGGCGAACGCCCGCAGCTTCTCCCGGGCCGAGACCTGCTCGTCGGTCAGCCCTGACTGCCCGGCGTCGGCGGCCTCCGCCAACGCGTAGACCTCCAACTGCTCGACGCCGTCGTCGGTCTGCACGGTGAACCGGGTGGAGGTGGCGTCGGCCACCGGCGGGGTGCCGAGGTCCGACACGGTCCCGACCCCGGCGGCCAGCGCCTGCTTGACCAGGTCGTCGACCTGCTCGGCGCTGATCGTCTGGACCTGCAGGTTGGGCATCGCCGGACCGGGATAGACCAGGATCGTGGGGCCCTGGGTGATCACCCGGCCGTCCGCGTACACACTGATCAACGGCAGCCGGGTCGCCAGCATCGCCGGGGTGGTGAACCCACCGGTGTGGTCCACCCGCAGCACCAGTGCGTCGCCGGACAGCGCCGAGCCGCCAGCGACGGCGTCCTCGGCGGCGTCAGCCCCGCCGGTCTGGGCACATGCAGTGGTCAGCAGCAACAGGGAGGCGGCGGTCGCCGCCACCCGTACGCCTCGATAAGTCGTCATGTCCACTGAGACGTGGCTCAATCCCGGACGGTTCCCACCGTCGCGCGGTCCGGGGCCGCGGCCGGGGAGACGACCACGTACCGGGCGGTGGCCAGGACCGTCGCCAGGACCAACGCTGCCGTGCCGGCGATCCCCGCCGCGCTGCCGGCGTAGGCCACGAACAGCCGGCGGCGGCTCACCACCTCCAGCGCAGTCGCGGTCACCGGTTCGGTCGACACCAGCGCCAGCCCGGCCACGACCAGCAACGCCAGCCCGGCCGTGACCAGCAGGGTCGACGCGGCCGGGTGCCGGCCGCTGGGGCGCAACTCGGCGTCGGCCGGCCGGGCCAGCGCGAGCACCAGCATCCCGGCCGCCGCCCAGGCCCCCACCACCAGGATCGCCGCCACCGCGTCGCTGGGCCGGTGCCAACCGGCCGACAGCGTCGCCACCCCGGCGGCCGCCGCGTACGCCGCGCCGGCCAGCGCACCGATCCCCCGCAGCGCCGCCGGCAACACCAGCACCAACGCCACCGCCACCGACACGGCGACCGTGGTGTGCCCGCTGGGCAGGCTGTTGGCCGCGTACGCGTCGATCGGGTCGACGCCCAGATCCGGCCGGCCGACCCGGTACTTGAACAGCTGGGTGGTCAGGTTCGACCCGGCGATCACCGCCATCGCCACCACAGCGAGCAGCACCCGGCCGCGCAGCAGCGCGATGAACCCGATGACCCCGGTCGCCAGCGCCAACGACGCCACCGACACCACACCGAGAACCGTGCTCGCCGGCCCGTACGCCTCGTCCTGGCCGATCGAGTTGCCGGTCAGCGCGATCGTGTCGAGCATCTGCCCCCGCCAGGTCCGGACGAAGGCCCACCAGACCAGCGCGAACGCCAGAGTCTGCCCGACGGCCAGCAGTAGGCACCAGGCCGCCAGAAGGGTCGCGCCGCGACTGCGCATGTCGTCACGGTAGCGCCGGCCGGACGGCACCGCCCGGGTCAGAACCAACCGGCGATCCAGTTCCAGGCGCTGACCACCCATTCGGTCTGCCGCAGGTACGCGAACCCGACGACGATCAGGTACGCGCCGGTCACCATGTGCGAGGCGCGGGCGCCCCGGCGTACCCGGCCGAGCTGGCGCTCCAGCACCACCCGGCCGACCACCCGGCAGAGCGCGAACAGACCGACGCCGACCAGCAGGGTCAGCACGAAGGTGAGCACCGGGCTGCCCAGGTTGCCGCGCGCCGAGATCGCCCAGACGCCCCAGCAGACGAAGGCGAACAGCCCGCCGAGCACGCTCCACTCACCGCCCCGGCGCAACTGGGCCAGATGGTGGCTCATCGGCGGGCGGGGCTGGGGTACCGGGCCGTCCGCCCAGCCGGGTCCGCCGGCCTCCGGCGGCCAGCCGGTGCCGGTCGGTTCGTGCGGCGCGGTGAACTCGGCGGTCCGGGGCGTGGCCCGGCCGACCTGCGCGACCCCGCGTTGGAACACCCCGGCACCGTCGGCGCCGGGGCCGCCCGCCGCGTCGGCACCACCCGGCGCACCGCCCGGCAGGGTCGCGGTCTCGCCGCCGTCCGGTGTCCGCTGCGGCGGCACCTCGACGGTCCGCTCGGCCCATGGCGTGTGCTGATCCGGCATGTTTCCTCCCCACGGGTGCGGGCGGACCCCCGTACCGCTAGATGCTCACTTTCGAGAGTAGCGAGCCGACAAATAGGTCGCCGACCCCGCCACCGATCGGCTAGACAGGTGCAGTGACCGATATTTCGCCGCCGATGCGGGCCGCCGTACCAGCGGATTTCGATCCTGTCCTGGAGCTGCTGCTGGCGGCGTTCCACCAGAATCCGGACCCGGACTTCGTCGCCATGGAACGCGACGTCTTCGAACCCGACCGGTGCCTGGTCGTCACCGACGACGACCGGATAGTCGGCCACGCGGGCGCGTACACCCGGCAGTTGACCGTTCCCGGCAACGTGCTGGCGGCCGCGCACGTCACGATGGTGGTGGTGGCACCGACCCACCGGCGACGCGGGCTGCTCACCCGGCTGATGCACCGTCAGCTGCGCGAGGTCCGCGACGGCGGCGAGGCCGTGGCGGTGCTCTGGGCCAGCGAGGGTCGCATCTATCCCCGGTACGGCTACGGCATGGCGGCGCAGCGCCTCGAACTCGACATCGACCTACGGGAGACCCGGGTCGCCGGCTCGGGTCCGACCACCGGCCTGCGCACCGGTGACCCCGACGCGCTGGCACCGGCGCTGGCGGCGGTCTACGAGCGGGTCCGGGTCGGTCGGCCCGGCTGGTCGGGCCGCGACGATCGCTGGTGGCGGTACGTGCTGGCCGACACGCCCGCCCGGCAGTCCGGGCAGACGGCGCTGCGCGCGGTGGTCCACGACGGGCCGGGTGGGCCGGACGGCTACGCCCTGTGGCGCACGACGAGCGACTGGTCCGCCCGGGGCCCGCAGGCCCGGGTCCAGGTCGTCGAGGCGGTGGCCGACGATCCGGCCGCGTACGCGCAGCTGTGGCGGTTCCTCACCGGCATCGACCTGAGCCGCAGTGTCTCGTTGCGGTACTCGGCGACCGACGAACCGCTGCTGCACCTGGTCGACGAGCCCCGGCAGCTCGGCGCGACCCTCGCCGACAGCCTCTGGGTCCGGCTGGTCGACGTCGGCGCGGCACTGGCCGCCCGCCGGTACGCCGCCGGGGTGGACGTGGTCGTCGACGTCACCGACGGGCTGCTGCCGGACAACGCCGGCCGCTGGCGGCTCACCGGCGACCGGGAGTGGGCCCGCTGCGTACCGAGCACCGAACCGGCGGATCTGGCCTGCGACGTGCGTGATCTCGGCGCGGCGTACCTGGGTGGGGTGTCGCTGCGGGCGCTGGCCGCCGCCGGCCGGGTCCGCGAGCTGCGCCACGGCGCGGTGACCGAGGCGGCGACCGCGTTCGGCTGGGACCGCGCCCCGGCCGGCATCGAAGTGTTCTGAGCCGCCGCCGGGCGCGGTACGGTCGGCGCATGGCGGACATCGAACGGCGACGGCGACGGCAGCGGCACGGCACGCCGACCGAGCCGGGTGCACCGACATCGGACCGGCCGACGCCGGCATCGGACCGCCCGACGCCGGCGGCCGCAAACCGACCAGCGCAGTGGCCGGTCCCGCCGACGGGCCCTGATCCGGTCCCGGCCCGCCCGCCGGCACCGGGGCCCCGGCCGCCCTCCCCCGTACCGCGTGGGCCGGAGCCCGGCGGGCATCGGCAGCGCCGGCAGACCATCGGGCGCTCCGGCGGCGGTGGCGGCAGCGGCTACGGCTCCGACGACCGGGACACCGACCGGGGCCTGCGCGGTCTCGTCGGCTCCGGCACGTCGCAGGTCAACCCGGCCACCGCGCTACGGGCCCGGGACGCCTCCCGGCCCACCGGAGACGACCTCGCCGCCGCCGAGGAGACACTGACGATCGTCCGCCGGCACTGGGTGCCCCGGGAGGACCTGCCCCGCCGCTGACGACGCCGTCACGGCAGCGGCGGCAACTCCCGGTCGACCTCGTACGCGGCGACCTGGGCGATCCGCCGGGCATGCCGGTCGTTGCCGGAGAATCCGGTCGCCAGGAACGCCTCCACCAGGGTGGTCGCCTCGTCGAGGGTGTGCTGACGGGCACCGATCGCGACGATGTTGGCGTCGTTGTGGGTGCGCGCCAGCTGCGCGGTCTCCAGGTTCCAGGCCAGGGCCGCCCGGACCCCGGGGACCTTGTTGGCGGCGATCTGCTCGCCGTTGCCGGAACCGCCGATCACCACCCCGAGGCTGCCCGGGTCGGCGACCACCCGGGCGCCCGCGTGCAGGCAGAACGCCGGGTAGTCGTCGTCCGGGTCGAACTCGTGCGGTCCGACGTCGGTCACTTCGTACCCCTGCTTGGCCAGGTGGTTGGCCAGGTGCACCTTCAGCTCGTAGCCGGCGTGGTCGGCTGCCAGGTAGACGCGCATACCCGCAGTCTGTCAGCGCCGGCCGGGCACCGGCACACCCGGGTCAGCCGATTTCGGCCACCACCAGGCCGCCCCGGGCCTTCGGGGTGAACCAGGTGCTCTTGCGGGGCAGTTTCTGCCGGGCCAGGTTCACCGCGACGAAGTCGTCGACGGTGACCGGGGCGATCAGTACCGCCAGTTCGGCCCGGCCGGCGTCCACCTCACCGGTCAGCCAGCCGGCCGGATAGTCGCCGCCGACGTAGGTGATCCGCTTGTCACCGGGGTCGAGGCCGAGGACGCCGCGCAGCAGCACCCGCTCGACCAGGGCGTGGTCCAGGTTGTCGACCCGGTCACCGGAGCCGGTCGGCAGGGTCACCTCGTAGCCACGACCGGCCAGGTAGAGCTGCACGGTGCCGCCGACGGACGGCACCGTCGGCGCACCGTCGAGCGCCGTCACCGTGGCACCGGCGGCCCGCAGCCCGGCCAGCAGCTCGTCCGGGGTCGACGGCAACTCGCTGACCAGCCGGTTGTACGGCTGGATGGCGACCGAGGCCGGAGTGGTGACGACCGCCAGGAAGCGGGTCAGCCCGCCGGTCTGGGCGGCGAGACTGCGGTGGTTGCCGTCGGCCACGACGAGTTCGCCGCCGCCGGCCAGCGCGCAGAGCCGGTCCTGCAGCGGGCCCGGCCCGACCGGCCAGATCGCATGGGTGCGGCCGGCCTGGTCCAGGTCGGTCGCGGCCGGTGCGCCGGCGGCGTCGCAGGCCGCGGCCAGCGCGGCGTGCAGCTCGTCGCCGACGCCGGTCTGCAGCAGCAGCACCGGGGAGAGCAGGTGCCCGACGGCCTCGGCGAGCGCGACCCGTTCGCGGACCTTGGCGATGAACACGTCCTCGTTGCGGATCACCAGGCCCGGTTCGTCGGCGCTGGTCGAGATCTGGTCGGTGTCGACCATCACGAACAGGCCGTACGCGGCCGCGTCGCTGGCCGGCTCGGTGATCCGGTAGAGCACCGCCACCTGGTCGTCCGGGGTGTAGCTACCGTCGGCGCGGGCCTGGGCGAACCGCTGTGCGGCGACCGGCAGGCAGTCGAGGAAGGACCGGCCCAGGCTCTCCGGGGCCCGGTGCGGCATCTCCACCGCCAACGCGCTACGGGGATTCGCCTCGATGATCGCGGTGATCTCGGCGTCGGAGGCGAACTCGTCGTAGTTCTGCGCGCCGGTGTCTCCGGTGGTGATCCAGGCGCGGGGAATCGGGTGTGCGACCGTCATGGCGCGGACGCTACCGGCGGCGTCTGCTGTGACGCCCGATACATCCGCCCTGTCCACCCGATGGACAGCGGCCCGGCTCCACCGGGCCGCTGCCCATCGCAGGCGCGGCGGGCGCGGCGGATCATCCCACCGGGGTGGCACGCCGGTGCCGGCCACCGGCGGACCGGGCGGCCGGCACCACCGCCGTCGGGTACGACGACCCGACCGCCAACGGGTACGACGGCGTCACGGCCGCCAACGGGTACGACGGCGCCGGCCCGTACGGGCCGTCCTCGGTCGCCGCGCCCCAGACCCGGGCCGCGATCGCCTCACGCAGCACGGGCAGATCCCAGTAGTCGGCGTCGATGTCGATGTCGACCAGCATGTTGACCTCCGATGCGTCGGGTGGACCCGGCTACCTGCCGGGCCGGCGGGGTGAACATCCTGGGAAACGACCCGCGTCGCCGACGCGTCACGTGGCGCGTGCAGCGACACGCCGGGGACTTTCCGCCCGTCAGTCGAACGTGGGATCCACGTCCCGGGACCGCTTCAGCTCGTAGAATCCCGGGGTCGAGGCGACCAGCAGGACCCCGTCCCAGAGTCGCCCGGCGGCCTCGCCACGCGGCGTCGGGGTGACCACCGGGCCGAAGAAGGCGACCTGGCCGGTGCCGTCCGGGCCGGGCGCGTGGATCACCGGAGTGCCGACGTCCATGCCGACCGGCGCCATCCCGGCGGCATGACTGGTCCGCAGCGGCCCGTCCCAGGTCGGGTCGGCGGCCGCGGCGGCGAACCCCGGATCCAGGCCGGCGTCGGCGAGCGCCCCCGCGTACAGCTGCTCGTCGATGCTCTCCCGCCGCAGGTGGATCCGCTCGCCCAGCGCGGTGTAGACCGCCCGTACCGCCGCCTGGTCGTGCTTTTCCTGCACCGCGACGGCGACCCGGACCGGTCCCCAGGCCTGGTCCAGCAGTTTGCGGTACTCCTCCGGCAGATCACGCCCCTCGTTGAGCACGGCCAGGCTCATCACCCGGAACCGCACGTCCACCGGCCGGACCTGCTCCACCTCCAGCAACCACCGCGAGGTGATCCAGGCCCACGGGCACATCGGGTCGAAGTACATGTCCACGGTCTGACGGTCGGACATCAGACTCCCTCTCTTTTCTGCGGCGGCGTTGGGCCGTCCCGGTCCGGTTTACCTCGCCGGACGTCGGTCAACCCACCCCACGTCCATGATGTGGGCCGGCCTCGCCACCGGCCCATGACGTGAAAGACTTGGCCGAACGGGGCCATTCCCAGCAGGTCCCCGTGCCGTCGACGAAGACGGCAGGACGATTTCGGACGGAGGCACCACGGTGGCTGGAGTGCGCAACCTGACCCAGGTCGAGGCGGCTGAACGTGCCCGCCTGCTCGATGTGACCGGGTATGACATCCACCTGGACCTGTCCGCCGCCGGCAACGCCACGGACAACCGGGTGTTCCGCTCGACGACGACGGTCACCTTCCGCTGCACCGAGCCGGGCGCGAGCACCTTCATCGAAGTGGCGGCCGACCGGCTGCACACCGCGACGCTCAACGGACGCCCGCTCGACCCGGCCGGCTGGTCGGCCGAGACCGGGCTGACCCTGCCGGACCTGGCCGCCGAGAACACCCTGGTCGTCGAGGCCGACTTCAGCTACTCGGCCAGCGGGCAGGGCCTGCACCGCAGCGTCGACCCGGTCGACGGCGAGACGTACCTCTACAGCCAGTTCGAGACCGCCGACGCCCAGCGGGTGTACGCCTGTTTCGACCAGCCCGACCTCAAGAGCGTCTACACCTGGCACGCGGTCGTGCCGGCGCACTGGCGGGCCATCTCGAACATGCCGGTCGCCAGCGAGGAGCCGGCCGGTACCGACGCCAAGACCGTCCACTTCGTCGAGTCGGCGCGGATGAGCACGTACATCACCGCGCTGTGCGCCGGCCCGTACCACGAGGTACGGCGCAGCCACGACGGCGTCGACCTGGGCTACTTCTGCCGGGCCAGCATGGCCGACCACCTCGACGTCGACGACCTGCACCTGATCACCGCACAGGGCTTCGACTTCTTCCAGACCCAGTTCGGGGTCCGGTACCCGCTGCCCAAGTACGACCAGATCTGGGTGCCGGACTTCAACGCCGGCGCGATGGAGAACTTCGGTGCGGTCACCCACGCCGAGGCGCACTACATCTTCCGCTCCCAGGTCACCGATTTCGAGTACGAACAGCGGGCCAACACCGTGCTGCACGAACTGGCGCACATGTGGTTCGGCAACCTGGTCACCATGCGCTGGTGGAACGACCTGTGGCTCAACGAGTCGTTCGCCGAGTGGGCCAGCCACTGGTGCAACTCGGAGGCGACCCGGTTCACCGACGCCTGGACCACGTTCCTGTCGGTCCGCAAGAACTGGGGCTACCGGCAGGACCAGCTCTCCTCCACCCACCCGGTCTACTGCGAGATGCCGGACCTGGAGGCGGTCGAGGTCAACTTCGACGGCATCACGTACGCCAAGGGCGCCAGCGTGCTCAAGCAGCTCGTCGCGTACGTGGGTCTGGAATCGTTCCTGGCCGGCCTGCGCAGCTACTTCCAGCGGCATGCCTGGGGCAACGCCACCTTCGACGACCTGCTCACCGAGCTGGAGACCGCCTCCGGTCGGGAGCTGCGCAAGTTCGCCGCCCAGTGGTTGGAGACCGCCCAGGTCAACACGTTGCGGCCGGAGCTGTCGGTCGGCGCAGACGGCACCTACCAGCAGGTGACGGTGCTGCAGGAGGCCCCGACCGGATACCCGACGCTGCGTACCCACCGGATCGGGGTCGGCCTCTACGACCTGGTCGACGGGCGACTGGTGCGCCGGCACCGGGCCGAGGTCGACATCAGCGGTGAGCGGACCGCGCTGCCCGAGCTGGTCGGGCAGCGCGCCGCCGACGTGCTGCTGCTCAACGACGACGACCTGAGCTACACGAAGCTGCGACTCGACCCGGACTCGATGTCCAACGTGGTACAGCACATCAGCGCGTTCGAGTCGTCGCTGGCGCGGGCGCTGTGCTGGGCGGCGGCCTGGGACATGGTGCGCGACGGCGAACTCGCCGCCCGCGACTACGTCGCGCTGGTCCTCGCCGGGCTGCCCGCCGAGACCGACATCAACCTGGTGACCGCGACCCTGCGGCAGGCGACCAGCACGCTGACGTTCTACGCCGAGCCGGGCTGGGCACCGCAGGGCTGGGCCGACCTGGCCCGTACCGCCCGGACGGCGTTGCGGGCAGCCGACCCGGGCAGCGGTTTCCAGCTGGCCTGGGCGCGCAGTTTCGCCACCGCCGCCCGCTCCGACGACGACCTGGCGGTGCTGCGGGGCTGGCTCGACGGCGCCGATGTGGTGCCGGGGCTGACCATCGACACGGAGCTGCGCTGGACGGTGCTGCAGTCGTTGGCCGCCAACGGTGCCGCCACCGGCGAACAGATCGACGCCGAGCTGGCCCGGGACCGTACCGCCAGTGGCGAACGGGAGGCCGCGCTGGCCCGCGCCCTGTTGCCGGACGTCGCCAACAAGGCGGCCGTCTGGGCCCAGCTGACCGGACCCGACAGCCTGCCGAACTGGCAGCACCGGGCATTGCTGCAGGGCTTCCAGCACCCGACGCAGATCGAGCTGACCGCGCCGTACCGGCAGAAGTACTTCGAGGTGGCCGGCCGGATCTGGGCGACCCGCGACAGCGAGCCGGCGCAGGAGTTCGTCATGCTCGCCTACCCGGCGTACCTGGTGTCGCAGGAGACGGTCGACGCGACCGACGAGTGGTTGGCCGGCGAGGGCCACCCGGCACCGCTGCGCCGGCTGGTCGCCGAGGGCCGCGACGGGGTGGTCCGGGCGTTGACCGCGCGGGCCACCGACACGGCTGCCGCCAGCTGAGCGAATCCCTAGCCGACCGGCCGGCTCGGCGCACCGGACGCCATCGATGTGAGGCTGAGATACCTGACAACTGAGTCGTAGGGTGCCTCAGCCTCACATCGGTGCCGCCCTTCCGGTCGTCGGGCTCAGCCGACGCGCAGGGCGGCGGCCAGATGTGGAACTCGCCGTCGACGTGAGGTCAGCAGCGTTGCCAGGTCGTCACGGCTTCCGGTCAACGGGCGGTGGCGGAGGCGCTGGCCGGTTCTGCGCGCGAAGCCGGTAGATTGCGGCCTCACCTTCGCCGGAGCCATCTCAGCAGGTGCCAACTGCTCCCGCCGGACTTTGATATAGCTTCCGCCGCCGCTGCCGCTGTCGATCCAGACTCTCACCAAACCGCTCCCCGGTAGCTGGCGCGGACCAACCACCAACGTCTCGGCCATAGGCCCTCCTCATTCCGCGTCGATGAAGGAACTCTACCGCTGGCGGTACATGGTCGTCCATGGTCTGCCATAACAGAATGTGGCCCGCCGCCAACGCATATCGTTCGGGCCGTGATCGATCCGGACGGGCCGGTGCCGCTCTACCGCCAACTCGCGGACCTGCTTCGCGCCCAGATCGAAGCCGGAGAACTACCGCCGGGCCGGCCGATCCCCAGCGTCGTCCAGCTTCAGCAGCGGTACGGACTCGCCCGAGGGACCGTGCTACACACCGTGCGTGTCCTCGTAGACGAGGGCCTCGTCCAAGTGGTCAAAGGGCGGGGCGTCTTCGTCAGGCCGAGGTGACCGACGATCATCCGACGACAGATCCGATCACGGCCGGCTGTCTGCGCACCAACTGTGGCACCCAGTCGGGTGTGCAGCGACCATTTGCGCAGCGCGACGCCTGACCCTCGGATCGACCGCCGAGCAGGCGCGAACGGACCGCGCCCGACCCCGCACCTGCTTTCCTCGTGCCGCTCAGCCGGCAGGACTGGCCGAGCGCCGCTGTCATCGACCTCTCCCGGGTGCGGTCGCTCGACCGGCGTCAGTCGCCGGACCGGCCGGCCAGCTCACCTACCCGACCCTCACGGCCCTGACGACCGCCGTCCGCTATTACCTTGGCGCGACGGACCGCGTCTCGTAGAAGACCCGACTTCGCCGATCAAGGTCGGTACGGCGGCATCCATTTCGGCGCGACGCGGGACGGGGCGACTCAGCCGCAGCGGGTGATCCGGGGCGGTTCGCCGGACGGGGCCGGCGGGCAGGGCCGACGCTGAAGGCATGCGTGCCATCCAACTCACCGCGCCGGGCACCCTCGAACTCGTCGAGGTGCCCACCCCGACCCCCGGTCCCGGCGAGGTGCTGCTGACCACGGCGGCCGTCGGCGCTTGCCACTCGGACCTGCACATCCTCGACGCGCCCGCCGGGGTCTTCCCCACCCCGATGACCCTTGGCCATGAGATCGCCGGCCGGGTCGCTCAGCTCGGCCCAGGGGTGAGCGGATGGTCCGACGGGGACGCCGTGGCGGTGTACGGAATCCTCGGCTGCGGGCGCTGCCGGGCCTGCCTGCGCGGGCGGGAGAACCAGTGCCGCACCGTACCGGTCGGCGGCGTCGGCCTCAGCCGCGACGGCGGCCTGGCCGACCACGTGGTGGTGCCGGCGGACCGGCTGCTGCCGCTGGGCGGGCTTGACCCGGTGCAGGCGGCGCCGTTGACCGACGCCGGGCTCACCCCGTACCACGCGATCTCACTGAGCCGCGACGCGCTCCGACCCGGCACCTGCTGCGTGGTCATCGGCATCGGTGGTCTCGGTCACATGGCCGTACAGATCCTCGCGGCGACCACCGCCGCGACGATCATCGCGGTGGACACCAGGGACACCGCGCTACGGCTGGCCAAACAGATGGGCGCGCACCACACCGTGCAGGCCGGGCCGGCGGCGGTCGAGCAGATCCGCGAACTGACCGGTCCGGCACCGGACGGTGCCGAGGTGGTCCTCGACTTCGTCTGCGGCGAGGCAACCCTCGACACGGCCCGTCAGGTCGTCGCCACCGGCGGGCAGCTCACTCTCGTCGGCCTCGGCGGCGGTACGCTGCCCGTCACACCGACCGCGGAAGGCCCGCCGCCAGTGCCGTTCGAGACCGACGTGATCGTCCCGTTCTGGGGCACCCGAGCCGAACTGGCCGAGGTGATCGCGCTCGCCCGGCAGGGTCTGCTCCGCGCCGAGGTGCAGACGTTCCCGCTGACCGAGACGGTCCAGGCGTACCAGCAGTTGCGTGAGGGCAAGATCCACGGTCGGGCCGTGCTGGTGCCCTGACCGGCACGAAGCGGACCGATCAGATCTTGCCGGCGCGCGAGGCCAACTGGTCGATGCCGCTGACCAGGCCGCCGGCCAGGTCGCCGCCGCCGAAGGAGGCCACCATGGACAGCGCGGCGAGCTTGGCGTCGCGGTCCGGGATCCGCCGGCGCGCCTGCGCGCCGGTCACGATCTCCAGCAGCCGCTGGTTCGGCGACACGGCGATGAGCACCGAGGCGTCCGGGTCGGTGAGCTGCCGGTGCAGGGTCACCGCGTACTCCCGGGACGGCTCCTCGATCTCGCCGACGTAGATGCTGAACGCCAGGCCGGTCGCCGAGTCCGCCAGCCGCAATGCCTCGTCGAGGCGGAGCAGCTGCCGGGTGTTGAACGGCCCCGGCATGGTCGCGGCCCGGCGGGTGGCGTCACTCGACTGCTCGTGCACCTGCTCACCAACGGTCACTTGCGCCTCCCGTCACACCCGGCCGGGACTGCCCGGAACCGGCCTCAGCGGACTCGATCGCCGCCGGTTCCGTACCGGCCGGCAGCTCCGCCGCCTGGACCCCTGCGGACCTGTCGCCGGCGGCGACGTACCAGACCGGGCTGAACTCGAACGGTCGGCCCGGACGGTAGCGGCGGTCCGCCCCACCGCGCCCGCCGACCAGCGCCAGAGCGGCCACCACGAGTACGACGACCGCTGGGATGACGACGAAGTACAGCACCGTGTGGGTTACAGACAATCTCAACGCCCCCCGGCATCGGTTCAAGGGACTCAGCGGATGTCAGAAGTCCTGGACGTGGCCGCGCCGCCAGCCCGTTGCGGCTCAGACGCCTTCACGGTAGCGGAGCCGTCGGCCCACCAGATCTCCGGGTGCCGCCCGGTCCGGCCGGCCCGCTGCTCAAGTTGGGCGGCGGCGGCCAGCACCGTGGCGTCCGCACCGGCCTGCCCGGTCAGCAGGACGCCGACCGGCGCACCGGCAGCACTGTCCGCCACCGGAACGGACACCGACGGTTGCCCGGTGACGTTGAACACCGCACAGTACGGCGAGAAGCGCCGCTGCCGGTCGAAATCCTCCGCCGGGTCACCCGTTTCGGTGAACCAGCCGACCGGTGCCTGTGGCCGACTCAGCGTCGGGCACAACAGCAGGTCCAGCCCGGCGACGGCGTGCATCGCCCGGCGTACCTGGACCTGCAGCTCACTCAGCGTGGTGACCAGCGTCGCCGCGCTGATCGCCTGACCGCGCTCGCGCAGCAGCCGGGTCAGTGGCAGCAGCTGGTTCTGCCGCTGTGGCGGCACCGGGGACAGCGCCAGGACGTACCAGATGGTCTCGAACAGCGGCCACAGTTGCGGCCCGAGCGGTGCCGGGACCTCGACCACGTCGTGGCCGGCGTCGGCGAGCAGCGCCGCCGCCGTGTCCACCGCCGCCACACAGTCGGGGTGCACCGGTTCGTCGGCGAGCATCGGGGTGGTGAACCGGCCGATCCGCAGCCGACCGGGATCGGCGGCCCGAGCGGCGGCCAGGTACCCGCCGGCCGGCGCGGCGGGTGGCAGGTACGGCTCGCCGGGCACCGGCACCGCCATGGCGTCGAGCAGCGCGGCGGCGTCGGTCACCGTCCGGGCGATCGGCCCGTGGCTGGGCAGCCCGAACCCGCCGGCGCCGAGGGGCCCACCGGAGACCAGCCCCCGGGTCGGTTTGTAGCCGACCAGGCCGCAGAGCGCGGCCGGGATCCGGTTGGAGCCGCCGCCGTCGGAGCCCTGCGCGAACGGGACCAACCCGGCGGCGACCGCAGCAGCGGCACCCCCGCTGGAGCCGCCGGCGGTGCAGGTCAGATCCCACGGGTTGCGCGCGGGCGGGGCGACCTCGCCCTCGGTGTAGAGGGAGCAGCCCAGCTCGGCGGCGCTGGTCTTGCCGAGGCTGACGGTGCCGGCGGCGCGCAGCAGCCGCACCACGTCGGCGTCGACGCTCGGTACGTGGTCGACGAACGCGGCCGAGCCGAAGGTGGTCCGCACCCCGGCGGTCAGCGTGAGGTCCTTGATCGCCACCGGTACGCCGTACAGCGGGCCGGGGTGCCGCCGCTCGCGGCCGGCGAACGGGACCTCGTCGAGTGCCCTGGCCTGCGCGCGGGCGGCGTCCGGGGTGACCGTGACGAAGGCGCCGACGGTGTCGGAGTGCGCGGCGATCCGGGTCAGGTAGTGCTCGACGAGGTCGATGCTGCGCAGTTCGCCCCGGCGGACCGCGGCCGCCTGCTCCACCGCGCTCAACTCATGGATCTGCGGCATGGGTCGATCCTGGCAGGCCACCCGCGCACCGGACGCACCTGGGTGGTGCGGCGGGGTTCACCCGGTCGGTACGGCGTGCCGGTGGCCGTGGTGGGAAGTCCGACCGGTGAGCTCGGGAGGGGATCATGCGGGAATCGAGGCAACCGGTCCGGACGCTCGCCAGCCTGGCCATGGCCGTGCTGATCGGCATCGCGACGGTCCTGGCGACGGCGACACCGGCCTACGCCGGTAGCACGTACGTGGAGGCCGAGCCGAGCACGGTGCAGGCCGGTGAGAGGTTGACGATCCGGGCCAGCTGCGGCGACGACAACAACAGCCAGGCGACCGTCGAGTCGGACGCCTTCGGCCGGGTGATCGTCACGCCCGACCAGGGTCTGCTCACCGGCCAGGTGACGGTGCCCGGCAGCAAACGGCCGGGGCGCTACCCGGTCGACCTGCAGTGCCAGAACGGCAACACGGCGACCACCACGCTCACCGTGACCGGTACCGCCCATCCGACCCGGGGGCCGGACGCCGGCGGGGGCGGCACCGCCTCGGCCGGTACCGGAGCCGGCGGCTCGGCCCTGCTGACCGGTGGGATCGCCGCGGTCGGGCTGGGGGTGGGCATCGGGTTGCTCGCCATGCGCCGCCGCCGCGCCGACTCCGGCGCCTGACCCGCCGACGGCCAGATGGCCGCCCGTCGCGCACCGTCGCAGGACCGGCTGTACGGCGCTCTGGTGTCGGTGCTGGCTCAGATCGGCACAGCCGGGACCACCGCGCACACGGTCACGCCACGGGTGAGCACCTACGGCCGGCCCAGGCCGGCCTCGGATGCCGACGGTCCGGTGGTGCCACTGCCGGCGATCCCGGGTACCGCCCGGGGCATCGCCCGGGCACCGGTGCGCGGGGTGGCCGCCGTAGCGGCCTCGCAGCCCACCGGCCCGCCGGGCCGCTCCCGGGCGGCCGACCGGTCCGCACCGGCCCGGCGGCGCGGCTCCGGCGCCCACCGGGGCTGGCCGTGGGGTCGCCGGCGCGGTCGGGCCGGTGTCGGGCAGGTCGCGGGTGCCGCCGGGCGGGCCCGATCAGGTACGCCCCGGTTGCGCCCGGTGGCCCTGGTGCTGATCGTCGTCGGGGTGTTCGTCGCCGGGTTCGGCTTCGAACGGGTCACCGGCACGCCGCTGGCGCGGTGGCTGCCGGGCGGGGAGCGCCACGTCAGCCGGGAACACCCGCCGATGGCGGCCAGTGACCCGGTCAGCCTGACCATTCCGTCGCTGCGGCTGCAGGCGGCGGTGCACGACGTCGGGTTGGCCGACGACGGCACGATCGCCGTACCGGAGCTGAACCGGCACAACGAGGCCGGCTGGTACGTGGCGAGCCCGACGCCGGGCGAGAACGGCCCGGCGGTGATCGTCGGACACGTCGACACCACCACCGGGCCGTCGGTGTTCTACCAGGCGAGCACGCTGCAGCCGGGTGCGAAGATCCAGATCCGGCGGATGGACGGCTCGGTGGCGGTCTTCGAGGTCAACTCGGTGGAACGGTTCGACAAGTCGTCCCTGCCGGCCGAGCGGGTGTACGCCGACTACAGCCGCGCGGGCCTGCGCCTGATCACCTGCGGCGGCCAGTGGGTGGGTGGCTCCACCGGGTACGCGGACAACGTGGTCGTCTTCGCCTCCCTGGTCGACGCCGAGGGCGGCTGAGCCGGCCCGGTTCAGGCAGCGGCTTCGACCTCGGGCAGGTCCAGCCAGTCGGCCCACCGTGGATCGGGCGCCCGGTGTCCGAGCACCCGCCAGGCCGTACCCTTCGGCGCCGCCGGCGCGGTCTGCAGCCGCCAGCCCAGCTCCGCCGGTGTCCGGTCACCCTTGGTGTGGTTGCAGCGGGCACAGGCGGCGACCACGTTCTCCCAGACGTGCCGGCCGCCCCGGCTGCGGGGGAAGACGTGGTCGATGGTCTCCGCCGGGCCCCGGCAGTAGCCGCAGCGCCCGCCGTCGCGGGCGAAGATCGCCCGCCGGGACAGGCCGACATGGGTGCGGTACGGCACCCGGACGTACCGGGTCAGGCGCACCACCGACGGCACCGGCAGATGCTGCCGGGCGCTGTGCAGCATGCCCTCGCCGTCGGCGACGCAGACCGCCTTCGCGGAGAGCACGAGAATGGCGGCCCGACGCACCGACACGACACACAGCGGCTCGTACGTGGCATTGAGCACCAACGAACCGGAGCCCACCGTGGGTCGTATGTCAGGCATCCCGCTCACCCTCCCGGTTGTGTTCCCACCCGCTCCTGGCACCCGACGTGAATCGACACGATCCGACCATCGGACCGTGACCTGCGTCGGCGTGACGCCGACACCTGTGCGCCAATAGTCCCCGATAGATGACCCGAATGCACGTACTATTCGGCCGCTACCCCGTGTGCGGTCGGCGGATGGTGCGCCGATGACCTGTTGCGTCCGGTTCCACCGCCCGGGTGGGCCGCCCGCCGACCGGTGGGCGACGTACGGTACGAAATGACCGTGCAGCTGCTACCACCCGCTGACGCCGCCGGGCCACTGGCCTGGTCGGCGCAGGAGTCACCCGCGCCGACGGTGAGCCCGGAGTGCCCGCAGGACGATCCGGTCTGCAACCAGGTGTTCGACTGGACCGGCCTGCCCTGGCTGGCCGAGGGGAGTTTCTGGCTGCTGGTCAAGCCGATCCGGATCCTGTTGATCGTGATCGCGGCGGTGGTGCTGCGGTACCTGCTGCACCGGGCCATCCGGCGGTTGGTGACCAGCACCTCGACGGTGTCCGGCCCGGCGATCCTGCGCCCGCTGCGCGAACGGGTGCCACCGGTCGGACCGGTGGCGATGCCGGAGCGACGGCGGCAACGGGCCGAGGCGATCGGGTCGGTGCTGCGCAGCATGGTCAGCGCGGTGGTGTTCTCCCTCGCTGTCCTGCTGATCCTCGGCGAGCTGAGCTTCAACCTCGCCCCGCTGCTGGCCAGCGCCGGCATCGCCGGCATCGCGTTGGGCTTCGGGGCGCAGGCGCTGGTGAAGGATCTGCTCTCCGGCCTGTTCATGCTGCTGGAGGATCAGTACGGGGTGGGTGACACGGTCGACCTCGGCGAGGCGACCGGAGTGGTGGAGGCGGTCGGCCTACGGATCACCACGGTCCGCGACGCCCGTGGCGTGCTCTGGTACATCCGCAACGGGGAGATCATCCGGGTCGGCAACAAGAGCCAGGGCTGGGCGATGGTCGTGGTCGACATGCCGATCGGCTTCGCCGACCCGGAGCAGGCCACCGCGGTACTGCGTACCGCCGCTCTGGGGGTGGCCGCCGACGGTGAGTTCGCCGACCATTTCGTCGAGCCGCCCGACGTACTCGGCGTGGAACAGATCACGATCGACGGCGCGGTGATCCGTACGGTCGCCAAGACCACCGCGGAGGGCCAGTTCACTGTGGGTAGGCAGTTGCGCCGCCAGTTGGCCGCCGCGTTGCAGACCTCCGGGATCTCGGCGCAGATCGCCGCCGGGCGGATGTTCGTCGCCCGTGGGTCGGCCGGTGAGCAGGAGGGTAGCTGACTGTTGGCGCTCCGGGCATCTATGGCGCTCTTGAAGCTGCTATGATGCTCGCGTGAACCTCAAGGAGTGGGCAGCGTCGACCGGCATCGCGTACATCACCGCTCGGCGACAGTACGCAGCCGGGACGCTGCCTGTTCCCACCTACCGGATCGGTCGACTGATCATGGTCGGTGAGCCGGTCACCGGCACGTCGGCCGAGACGGGGCAGACCGTGGTGTACGCCCGGGTGTCCTCAGCCGATCAGAAACCCGACCTGGACCGGCAAGTCGCCCGGGTCACCGTGTGGGCCACCGGGCAGAAACTCGGCGTCGACCGGGTGGTGACCGAGGTTGGATCCGCGTTGAACGGGCACCGCAAGAAGTTCCTCGCGCTGCTGCGCGACCCGAAGGTGGCAACGATCGTGGTTGAGCATCGGGACCGGTTCGCCCGGTTCGGGGCCGAGTACGTTGAGGCGGCGCTGGCCGCGCAGGGCCGCCGACTGCTGGTGGTCGACCCGGCTGAGGTCGACGATGATCTGGTCCGCGACGTGACGGAGATCCTGACGTCGTTGTGCGCCCGCCTGTACGGGCGTCGCGCTGGCGCGAACCGTGTCCGCCGGGCGGTCGAAGTCGCCACCGGGAGTGGCCCGGCGTGAAAACGATCCAGGCGTACCGGTTCGCCCTCGACCTCACCCCGCTCCAGGAACGCGACGTCCTTGCACACGCTGGGGCCGCCCGGCTCGCCCACAACTGGGCGCTCGCGAAGGTCAAGGCGGTCATGGGCCAGCGCATCGCCGAACGCTCCTACGGCGTACCAGACGAGTTGCTGACGCCATCACTGTCCTGGTCGCTGGCCGGTCTTCGGAAGGCATGGAACGCCGCGAAGCCCGAAGTCGCGCCGTGGTGGGGTGAGGTGTCGAAGGAGGCGTTCAACACCGGCCTCGACGCGCTCGCTCGCGGGTTGAGTAACTGGGCTGATTCCCGCAGCGGGAAACGCGCCGGTCGGCCGTCGGGTTTCCCCCGGTTCAAGTCCCGCCGCCGTACCACGCCCAGCGTGCGGTTCACCACCGGGGCGATCCGGGTCGAACCGGACCGCAAGCATGTGGTGCTGCCCCGGCTGGGCCGGTTGAAGTTGCACGAGTCCGCCCGCAAGCTCGCCCGCCGTATTGAAGCCGGCACCGCCCGGATCATGTCCGCGACAGTGCGTCGTGATGGCCGGCGGTGGCATGTGTCGTTCACCGTCGAGGTCGAACGCGCCGAACGCAGCCCGGCCCGACCCGGCTCGGTGGTTGGTGTGGACGTCGGTATCCGGCATCTCGCGGTGCTGTCCACCGGCGAGTTGGTCGACAACCCGCGCCACCTCGTGGCCGCGCGGCAACGGATGCATGCGCTCGGCCGGACGCTGTCGCGCAAGCAGGGCCCGGACCGGCGTACCGGACGACGTCCCTCGAAGCGGTGGGAACGGGCCGCGAGCCGGCTCGGTCGTGCTCACGCCCGGGTCGCTCATCTGCGCCGTGACGGGCTGCACAAGCTCACCACCCGACTCGCCACGACGTCCGGCACCGTTGTGGTGGAAGACCTCAACCTCACCGGCATGCTGCGCAACCGGCGGTTGGCTCGGCACGTCGCCGACGCCGGATTCGCGGAGATCCGCCGCCAGTTGGCGTACAAGACCGGATGGAACGGCGGCCGGCTTGTGGTGGCCGACCGCTGGTACCCGTCCAGCAAGACCTGCTCGGGCTGTGGCACGGTGAAAACCAAGCTGGCCCTGCCCGAGCGTGAATACCGGTGTGAGGCGTGCGGTCTGGTCATCGACCGTGACCACAACGCCGCGGTGAACCTGGCCGCCCTTGCGGCGGCAACCGCCGGGAGTGGCCCGGTGGCAGCACGTCGAGCCGACCAGAAGACCCGCGCACGCGGGCAGGTGGCCGTGAAGCGTGAACCCGGCACCGCTCAAGCGGATCAGACCGGGACCGTCCTACCGCAAGGCAGGACTACCAACCGTGCGCTCACTAAAGCCCACTGAGAGGTAACGGCGGAATCGCGGGCACGGCGACCTGAGCCCGCCCGACGGCACGGCCGGCGGGGGTGGTCACCATCAGCCGATGAGCAGGGCGGCGACGCCGGATGGCGGTCTGGTTGTCATCCGTACGTTTAGTCAGAGTGACGACAAACCAGCCGTTCACACTAGCCAGATGTCACCCGATCGGGCATGATCCGGGACGAGTGTCATCGGAGTGTCACCGCCACTTCGCTCAGCCGTACGTCCGGGACGTTCCCCGGCGCACCTGCCACGAGCGGGCCGCCGAGAACGATGGAGGCGCCGTCCGTGTCCGACGAGACACACCACGCCGGGAAACCGGCCACCTTCCGCGATGTCTTCGCGGTCGGGGAGTTTCGTTTCCTGTTCGCCTCGGTGACGCTGTCCTGGGCCGGCGACTACATCGCGAAGGCCGCCGTCACGGTGCTGGTCTACCGGCAGACCCAGTCGGTCGCGCTGTCGGCGGCCGCCTTCGCGGTCAGTTTCCTGCCCTGGCTGATCGGTGGGCCGTTGCTGACCACGGTCGCTGAACGGTACCCGTACCACCGGGTCATGATCACCACCGACCTCATCCGGATGGTGCTCATCGCGCTGGTGGCGATCCCCGGACTGCCGGTGTGGGCGATGCTGGGGCTGCTCTTCTGCGCCACCCTGGCGAGCCCACCGAACCAGGCGGCCCGATCCGCGCTGATCCCGACCATCCTGACCGGCGACCGGCTGATCGTCGGGCTGTCGGTCAACGCCAGCACCAGCCAGCTCGTCCAGGTCGGCGGGTACGTCGCCGGTGCGGCCGTCGCCGCGGTCAACCCCCGTGCGGCGCTGCTGCTCAACGCCGCGACGTTCGCGCTGTCGGCGCTGGTGGTCCGGCTGGGGATCCGGGCCCGACCGGCGACGACCAGCGTCGACGGCCGTCAGCATCTGCTGCGCGAGACGGCGGAAGGGTTCCGGCTGGTGTGGGGCACCGACGTCCTGCGCGCCATCGCGGTACTGGTGTGGACGGTTCCGTTGTTCGCGATCGTCCCCGAAGGGCTGGCGGCCGCGTGGGCGGCCGAGTGGGCGGCCCAACCGGGCGTCGACGACGCCGACCGGGGTCTCGCCCAGGCCATGATCATGGCGGCCAGCCCGACCGGTTACATCCTCGGTGGCCTGCTCATCGGCCGGTTCGTCCGGCCGGACCGACGCAGCCGACTGATCCGACCGTTCGCGGTGCTCGCCCCACTCGTGCTGGCCCCGGTGATGTTCGACCCCAGTCCCGTCGTGGTGGCTGCGCTGGCCGCCGTCTGCGGCTTCGCGGTGGCCGGGCTGCTGCCGGTGACCAACGGGTTGTTCGTCCGGGCCCTGCCCCAGGGCTACCGTGCCCGCGCGTTCGGGGTGGTGGCGACCGGGATGCAGGTCAGCCAGGGCACGGCGGTGCTGCTCACCGGGGTGCTCGCCGACCGCTTCGACATCCCCACGGTGGTCGGGTTGTGGAGCCTGGCCGGGGCGATCGTGGTCTCGCTGGCGCTGCTGCGGTGGCCGGACGCGGAGCGCTTCGACGCCGCTGCCGCCGCGGTCGCGGTCGCCGAGACGACGACGCCGCCGACCGCCGGCGCGACGGGTTCGGCCGGCAGCGGGCCGACGGGATCGGCGGTCGGGCGGCTGGTGCCACGGAGTCGACCCGACCAACACGCCGGGAGCGCTGGCCAGAACCGGGCCGGCGGCGCCGGCGACCAGCCGCCGAGCCAGGTCGGCAGCGCCTGACGGACCCGGGCCGACCGCCCGCGCCCCGGCTGGCAGGATGGAAGCGTGACAGCGTCCGATCCCGCCACCGGTGCCTCCGGCACGCCGCCCGCCGCCGGCGACCCGGCGGCGACCTTCTTCACCGCCGTCGGCGGCGAGCCGACCTTCCGTCGTCTCGTGGACGAGTTCTACGCCGGCGTCGCCGACGATCCGTTGCTGCGGCCGATGTACCCGGAGGCGGATCTGGGACCGGCTGCGGAGCGGCTGACGCTGTTCCTGATGCAGTACTGGGGCGGTCCGGGTACCTACTCCCAGCAGCGGGGCCATCCGAGGCTACGGATGCGCCACGCGCCGTACCGGATCGGAGTCGCGGAGCGGGACGCGTGGCTGCGGCACATGCGCCGGGCGGTCGACCGGCTGCAGCTGCATCCTGAGCTCGCCAGCCTGCTCTGGGACTACCTCGAGCGGGCCGCGTACTTCATGGTGAACGAGATGGAGCCGACCCAGCCGCCCGGGCGCGACCTGTCCGCCGGCTGACCGGGCGGTCCCGCCGCCGGCTGACGGGCAGGGCGGGTCGCGCCGGACCCGCCACCGGTGCGACGGCCGCTAGAGCAGCGCCCCCTCGTCGTGCAACCAGTCCACGAAGGTGGTCGCCACCGCAGCACCGCAGTCGAGCACCTCGACCAGTAACGCGTCGTGCGCGCCAGCGGCCAACGGGACCTGCAACTCGGCGTAGATCGGCAGCTGACCCCGGTCGGTGGGGTCGCCGACGTAGGCCTTGCAGAAGCGTCGGGTGTGGTTCCACTCGTTGACCACCCGATAGGCGCGGTCGGCCCAGTCCGGTGGCACCGTCGAGTGCGGACGGGCCCGTACCACCAGGATCTCGTCGTCCGGTCCCTCGAGGGTGAACAGCACGGCGTGCCGTTCCCACATCGCCAGCAGGCTGCCGTCGCCGTCGGCGAGATACCGGATGTCGAGCAGGTCGAGCGCGTCCCCGACGCGGCGCAGGGTCACCGGCGCGACCTGCGACGACATCTCCTTACCTGATGCCGCTGCGGGCACCGGAACCGGGCAGGGCAGCCCGGCTGGTCTGGTCGGCCCGAGTTCAGCCGCAGGCCGGACGCTCTGTTCCGGCACACGTGGCGCGGGCGGCCCCAGCCGCACACCGCTGTCCGCTCCCGACCTGCTTCGGGTACTTGTCTCTTCGGCATTCGCGTGACCGGAGCGCCACGACCACCACGGCATTATGCGCACCTCACTCCCCAGCGGATCCGAGCGCCTACATTGCGTCGGATCCGAGGCACGACGGTACCCGGATAGCCGGGCCGAGACACCCCCCCACCGGCCCCCCCGAACCAGAGGGATGATGAGGCATCAGCCGTTCGACTGATTGGCTATCGGCGCTAGCGTCAAATTGTTAACTCTTTGTGTCCAGGCGACGCCGTACGGCGCATCAAGTCCTACCCAGTTGCCTACTGTCCGGACCCGTACCACTGACGTACCACCGTCGGTCGGCCCGCCGGACACCGGCCCCGATCCCGGCTCGCGACGCCCGGCCAGGTGCCAAGATCCAACTGGCTGGCGATGGCGGGCCGGGCCGACCTTGGCCCCTAGGAAACTCATCCGTACCACCGCCTGCACCAGCGACTGACGAACCTCGACCCGCAGGGTCGGCGCGTCGTCGCCGGTCACCACGATCGCGACGTGGTCGAGCAGGGCATCGCGCAGCGCCCGCGCGCCGACCGCCCGGCCGCCGACGCCGTCGCGCTGGGCGGCCCGCAGGGTGCCGGCAGCGGCGGCGGCCACCCGGCGGACCTCGTCGGCCGGGACGGTCTCCACGGTCCGGACCGTCCCGGACGGCACCGGCCACCGCCAGGCGTCGTCGCGACGCGACGGCAGGACGCCGTCGGCACCGGCGAGCCGGGCCAGCAGATCCCCGGCGGCGACGGTCACGTCGCCGGGCCCCGGTCCGGCGACCGTCCGTTGGACCAGCACCGACCAGGGCAGCCGGGCCCAGAGCTCGGTCCGACCCGGTCCGACCGACCGCAGCCGCACGACGGCGGCGGGGTCCAGCCGGGTCAGCCGGGCGAGGAAGGCGCCGGCGTCGGCGAGCCCGGTGATCCCGTGACCGCCGGACGCCCCCGGGTCCGCCGGGGAGGCGGCGGCCATCAGTCGGCGGGCCGCACGTACGGCAGCAGGAAGGCCCGCTCGGCGTCGGTCAGCCGACGCGGCCGCCCCTGGCCGAGGTCGAACGGCACCAGGACCGACCGGGCCCGGCTGACCACCTGGTCACCGTCGAACATCTCGTACGCCACGGTGAACCGCGACGGCCGGACCTGCTCGATCCAGAGCTCGATCCGTACGCTGGGTGCCTGCTCGGCGGTGGCCCGACCCAACCGGTAGTCGACCGGACGCAGATAGTCGACCTCGTGCCGGTGGATGAGCACCCCGTCGGCGAACGAGTCGACACCCCAGGCACGGCCACCGGAGAACATCAGCGCGACCCGTGCCTCCTCGTAGAGGGTCAGGAACCGGGCGTTGTTCAGATGCCCGTACGCGTCAAGGTCCGACCAGCGCAGCGCGGCGTGGAAGGTGTAGCGCTGCCCGCCGGGTACGGCGGGCAGCGTACCGGTGGGTGCGCCACCCGCCGGTACGCTGCCCGCCGAGGCCAGGTCAGTCACGGGTGAGCTTGCGGTAGGTCACCCGGTGCGGCCGGGCCGCCTCGGCGCCCAGCCGGTCGATCTTGTTCTTCTCGTACGACTCGAAGTTGCCCTCGAACCAGAACCACTTCGCCGGGTCGGTGTCGTCACCCTCCCAGGCGAGGATGTGCGTGGCGACCCGGTCCAGGAACATCCGGTCGTGGGAGATGACCACGGCGCAGCCGGGGAACTCCAGCAGGGCGTTCTCGAGACTGGACAGGGTCTCCACGTCCAGGTCGTTGGTCGGCTCGTCGAGCAGGATGACGTTGCCGCCGATCTTCAGGGTGAGCGCGAGGTTGAGCCGGTTGCGCTCGCCACCGGAGAGCACCTTCGTCGGCTTCTGCTGGTCCGGGCCCTTGAACCCGAACGCGGCGACGTAGGCCCGCGACGGCATCTCGACCTTGCCGACCATGAGGTGGTCCAGTCCGTCGGAGACGACCTCCCAGACCGTCTTGCTGCCGTCCAGACCGGACCGGTTCTGATCGACATAGGACAGCTGTACGGTCTCGCCGACGCGCACCTGACCGCTGTCCGGCTGCTCCAGCCCGACGATGGTCTTGAACAAAGTGGTCTTGCCGACCCCGTTCGGCCCGATGATGCCGACGATGCCGTTGCGCGGCAGCGAGAAGCTCAGGTTGTCGATCAGGACCCGGTCGCCGAAGCCCTTCTTCAGGTTCACCGCCTCGATGACGGTGTTGCCCAGTCGCGGGCCCGGCGGGATCTGGATCTCCTCGAAGTCCAGCTTGCGGGTCTTCTCCGCCTCGCTGGCCATCTCCTCGTAGCGGTCGAGCCTGGCCTTGGACTTGGTCTGCCGGGCCTTGGCGTTGGAGCGGACCCACTCCAGCTCCTCGGTGAGCCGCTTCTTCATCTTGGCGTCGCGGCGGCCCTCGACCGCCAGCCGGGCGGCCTTCTTCTCCAGATAGGTGGAGTAGTTGCCCTCGTAGCCGACGGCCCGGCCCCGGTCGAGTTCGAGAATCCAGCCGGCCACGTTGTCCAGGAAGTAGCGGTCGTGGGTGATCGCCATCACGGTGCCCGCGTACTTGGCCAGGTGCTGCTCCAGCCAGCTGACGCTCTCGGCGTCCAGGTGGTTGGTGGGCTCGTCGAGCAGCAGCAGGTCCGGTGCCTCCAGCAGCAGTTTGCACAGCGCGACCCGGCGCCGCTCACCGCCGGAGAGCTGGGTCACGTCGGCGTCCGGCGGCGGGCAGCGCAGCGCGTCCATGGCCAGTTCGAGCTTGGAGTCGACGTCCCAGGCGTCGGCGTGGTCCAACTCCTCCTGCAGCCGGCCCATCTCGTCCATCAGCTCGTCGGAGTAGTCGGTCGCCATCTGCTCGGCGATCTTGTTGAACCGCTCCAGCTTCGCCTTGGTCTCGGCGACGGCCTCCTCGATGTTGCCGAGCACCGTCTTCGCGTCGTTGAGCGGCGGTTCCTGGGACAGCAGGCCGACGGTGTAGCCGGGCATCAGCCGGGCATCACCGTTGCTGGGCCGGTCCAGGCCAGCCATGATCTTGAGCAGGCTGGACTTACCGGCACCGTTCGGGCCCACCACGCCGATCTTGGCGCCGGGTAGGAAGCTGAGCGTCACGTTGTCCAGCACGACCTTGTCGCCGTGCGCCTTGCGCGCCCTCTCGAGGACGTAGATGTACTGGGCCACGGTGCGGCCTACCTCCAGAACTCTCGTGGAACCCGCCGGACGCGGGCGTCTCGCGGCTCTCGCCGACCCACCCCCGCCGCGAGCGGGCGGACTGGTGCTCATGCAGGCCCGCCCGCGAGCGGGCGGACTGGTGCTACGTCTGTACGCCGTCGTCAATCCTGACAGGTCCGGCCCCCCGACCGCATGTCACCCCACGGTGCGACCGCTCGTGAACCGGCCGCACCGGGCGCGGTGTCGCAGACCACACCATCCCCACTGGTTTCGGCGGCCGGCCCGGCTGGGCACCAGGGGCGGGAACAACTGGGACGCCAGGAGGGGGACGGGGGTCCAACCGCCTGACCCGCACAGTACGCTCATGGCGGTCCCGTAATCACCGGAGGTGTACGGAACGTGACGGTTCGGAGCTCGTTCGTAGTGGTCGCCAACCGCCTACCGGTGGACGAGGTGACCACGTCCGAAGGACGCCAGTGGCGTCGCAGCCCCGGCGGGCTGGTGACCGCCCTGCATCCGGTGCTCGCCCAGCACCATGGCACCTGGGTGGGCTGGGCCGGCGGCGCAGGAGCCGCGCCCGACCCCTTCGACCTGGAGGGCATCCGGCTGCACCCGGTGCCACTGAGCGCCGAGGAGTTGGAACGCTACTACGAAGGCCAGTCCAACGCCACCATCTGGCCGCTGTACCACGACGCGGTGGAGACGCCCGCGTTCAAACGCCGCTGGCGGGAGGCGTACCGGGTGGTCAACGCCCGGTTCGCCGAGGCGGCCGCCGAGGTCGCCGACGAGGGTGCCACCGTCTGGGTGCAGGACTACCAGTTGCAGCTGGTGCCGGCGATGCTCCGGGAGATCCGGCCCGACCTGCGCATCGGATTCTTCCTGCACATCCCGTTCCCGCCGATCGAGCTGTTCATGCAGATGCCGCAGCGGGCCGAGATCCTGCGCGGCCTGCTCGGCGCCGACCTGGTCGGCTTCCAGCAGCGGCTGGCGGCCCAGAACTTCGTCCGGCTGGCCCGGCACCTGCTGGGGCTGCGCTACGAGGGCCAGATGATCCAGGTCGACGGACGCAAGGTGAAGGCCGGCGCGTTCCCCATCTCGATCGACGTACCCGAGATGGAGCGGATGGCCCACGACCCGTCGGTGCAGGCGCGGGCCAAGCAGATCCGGGCCGAGCTGGGGGATCCGAAGACCGTCATCCTCGGGGTGGACCGACTGGACTACACCAAGGGCATCGAACTGAGGCTGAAAGCCTTCCGCGAACTTCTTGCTGACGGAAAGCTGACAGTTCCGGACGCGGTTATGGTGCAGGTCGCCACGCCCAGCCGCGAACGGGTCGAGCACTACCAGGCACTTCGGGTCAAGGTGGAGCGCGAAGTTGGTCGGATTAATGGTGAATTCGGCCGGGTGGGTGTGCCCGCCGTGCACTACCTGCACCAGTCGTACAGTCGCAGTGAACTCGCCGCGCTCTACCGCGCGGCCGATGTGATGATGGTGACACCACTGCGAGACGGAATGAACCTGGTGGCCAAGGAGTACGTCGCGGCTCGCGCCGACACCGGCGGGGCACTCGTGCTCAGCGAGTTCGCCGGTGCCGCGACGGAGCTGCGGCAAGCGTTCCTGTGCAACCCGCACGACCCGGACGGCGTCAAGGACGCGTTGCTGCGGGCGGTGCACGTCGACAGTTCCGAGGCCCGGCGGCGGATGCGGATCATGCAACGCCACCTACGGACCCATGACGTCGGCCACTGGGCCCGCTCCTTCCTCACAGAACTCGGTGTGCCCGAGACGGAGGAATGAATGAAAACGTCCGTCCTTGACGGGGACGTACGCGCGGCCGCGGACCGGATCGATCCCGAGCTGCGCGCGGCGATCGGGCGGATCGCCCGGATGCCGATACTCCTGGTTGCCTGCGACTACGACGGCACCCTCGCGCCGATCGTCGAGGACCCGGCCAAGGCCGTGCCGCTGCCGGAGTCGGTCGCGGCGGTACGCGCGTTGGCCGCCCTGCCACAGACCACCGTCGCGGTGGTCTCCAGCCGGGCGCTGCGTGACCTGGCCGCACTGTCGCGGCTGCCCAGCGAGGTCCACCTGGTCGGCAGCCACGGTTCCGAGTTCGACATCGGCTTCGTCGAACGGCTCGCCCCCGAGCAGTTGCAGGTGCACTCCCAGCTCAAGCGGGAGCTACGGCAGCTGATCAAGGACCGGCCGGGAATCCGGCTGGAGGTCAAACCGGCCAGCGTGGCGGTGCACACCCGGGGTGCCGACCCGCAGGTCGCCGCCGAGGTGGTCGACGCGGTCCGGTCCGGCCCGGCCAGCTGGCCCGACGTCACCGTGACCCAGGGCAAGGAGGTGGTCGAGCTGTCGGTGGTCGCCACCGACAAGGGCACCGCCCTGGACCAGATCCGGACCCAGACCTCCGCCAGCGCAGTGCTGTTCATCGGCGACTCGATCACCGACGAGAGCGCCTTCGCCAACCTGCACGGCCCGGACGTCGGCGTCAAGATCGGCGACGGCGAGACCCGGGCGGACTTCCGGGTGGCCGAGCCGATCGACGCCGCCCGGCTGCTCGGCGTACTGCTGGAGACCCGACGCAACTGGCTCTACGGCGAGCACGCCGTACCGATCGAGCGGCACTCGATGCTCGCCAACGGACGCACCATCGCGCTGCTCACCCCGGACGCCAGGGTCACCTGGCTGTGCCACCCCCGGCCGGACTCGTCGGCGATCTTCGCCGACCTGCTCGGCGGGGCACCGGCCGGCCACTTCACCGTCGCCCCGGCCCGGGGCGGACTGCCGCTGGGGCAGCGCTACCGGCCCGGCACGATGACCGTGGAGACCCGCTGGTCCGGGTTGACCGTCACCGACTGGCTCGACCTGCCCACCGCCGAGCCGGCCGCCGACGACACCGTCGTCCCCGGCGCCGACTCCACCCTGGTGCGGGTGCTCACCGGCACCGGCCAGGCCCAGCTGGAGTTCGCGCCCCGGCCCGAGTTCGGTCAGGTCGCCGTCCAGCTGCAGCCGCTCGGCGACGGGCTGCTGGTGCTCGGCTCCAACGAACCGGTCGCGCTCTACTCCCCCGGCGTGGAGTGGAAGGTCGTCGACGACGGCGGCCGGGAGACCGCCCGGGCCCTGGTCGACCTGGCCGCGCTCGGCGGGATGCTCACCATGGAGCTGCGGTTCGGCTCGCACAGCCTGGAGCACCACACCGTACCGGTGCAGCAGCGGCAGTCCGCCGCCGAACAGCCCTGGCGGGACTGGGTCCGCGAGCTGAAGCTGCCCAGCACCGGCCGGGAACTGGTCACCCGCAGCGCGTTGACGCTGCGCGGGCTGTGCCACGAGGCGACCGGGTCGATCCTCGCCGCCGCGACCACCTCCCTGCCGGAGGAGCTCGGCGGGGTCCGCAACTGGGACTACCGCTACTGCTGGCTACGCGACGCGGCGATGAGCGCCCGCGCGCTGGTCGACCTCGGCTCGCTGACCGAGGCCGAGGCGTTCCTGCGCTGGGTGGACGGCTGTGTGGAACGCACCGGCGGGCACCCGGAGCGGCTGCACCCGCTCTACACGGTCGAGGGTTTCGAGCTGGGCGCCGAGGCGGTCATCGACACCCTGCCCGGTTACGCCGGTTCCCGCCCGGTCCGGGTCGGCAACCTGGCCAACCATCAGCTGCAGCTCGACGTGTTCGGTCCGATCGCCGACCTGCTCGCGGTGGTCGCCGACGCGCGCGGATCCGTCCGCGACGACGAGTGGCGGGTGCTGGAGGCGATGGTGCAGGCGGTGGAGCGCCGCTGGCACGAGCCCGACCACGGCCTGTGGGAGGCGCGACTCGCCCCCCGGCACCACGTCTTCTCCAAGGTGATGTGCTGGATGACGGTGGACCGGGCGCTGCACATGGTGCGCCGTCACGGCGGCGGCGAACGGCCCGAGTGGGTCGAGCTGCGCGACCGGATCGGGCACAACGTGCTGGAGTACGGCTGGCACGAGAAGGCCGGCGCGTACACGGTCGCCTACGGCGACGAGGAGATGGACGCCTCGTCGCTGTGGATCGGGTTGTCCGGGCTGCTGCCCGACGACGACCCCCGGTTCCTGGCCACCGTCCTGAAGGTCGAGGCCGACCTGCGCAGCGGCCCGGTCGTCTACCGCTACCGCTGGGACGACGGCCTGCCCGGCCGGGAGGGCGGATTCCACATCTGCACCGCCTGGCTGATCGAGGCGTACCTGCGGACCGGTCGGCGCAGCGACGCCGAGGAACTGTTCGAGCAGATGATCGACACCGCCGGTCCGACCGGCCTGCTGCCCGAGCAGTACGACCCGATGGCCGAGCGCGGACTGGGCAACCATCCGCAGGCGTACAGCCATCTGGGTCTGATCCGGTGCGCCCTGCTGCTGGACGACATGCTCACGCTCTGACCGGGTGAAGGTCCGGCGCGTCCGCCGTCGCGCGGCGCGCCGGACCGACCTCAGCGCCGGACCAGGCCTTCAGGGCCCAGTTTGGCCGTCAGCGCGCAGGACCGGCTTCAGCCGGCGTCCGGGCGCAGCGCGTGCACCACGTCGCCGACCACCACCACCGCCGGCGGCCGCAGCCCGGCGGCCGCGACGTCGCCGGCCACGGCGGCCAACGTGGACGTCAGCGCCCGCTCGGCGCCGGTGGTCGCCTCCTGCACCACCGCCACCGGGGTGTCCCCGCTGCGACCGTTGGTCAGCAACGTGTCGGTGATCGCCGACAGGTTCTTCAGCCCCATCAGGACCACCAGGGTGCCGCGCAGCCGGGCCAGTGCCGGCCAGTCCACCAGGGACAGCCGGTGTCCCGGCGGCAGATGCCCGGAGACCACGGTGAACTCGTGGGCTACGCCGCGATGGGTCACCGGCACGCCGGCGGCGGCGGGCGCGGCGATCGAGCTGGTCACCCCCGGCACCACGCAGACCGGTACGCCGGCCTCGACGCAGGCGAGCAGCTCCTCCCCGCCGCGACCGAAGACGTACGGGTCGCCGCCCTTGAGCCGCACCACGGTCGCCCCGGTGCGGGCCCGGTCGACCAGGATCCGGTTGATCTCCTCCTGGGCGGCGGCCGGACCGTACGGGATCTTCGCCGCGTCGATCAGCTCCACCCGGGCCGGCAGCTCGTCCAGCAGCAGGCCGGGGACCAGCCGGTCGGCGACGACGACGTCGGCCTCGGCGAGCAGCCGTCGGCCCTTCACGGTGATCAGCTCGGGGTCGCCGGGGCCGGCGCCGATCAGCACCACCCGGCCGGTGGTCGACCCGGCGGACGCCGGGGCCGGCGCCGGGTCGGCGACCGGGATGCTGCCGTCGGCGAGCCGCTGACCGATCGCGTCACGGACCCGGACCGCCCGCTGCGGATCGCCGCCACCGAGCACCGCGACGGTCACCGGACCGTGCCGGGTGACCGCCGGGGTCCAGGCGGTGGCCTCGGTGCGGTCGTCGGCCCGTACGCAGAAGACCCGGCGTGGCTCGGCGGCAGCGCTCACCTCGGCGGCGGCAGCCGCGTCGTCCACGGCGACCTGGGCCAGCCAGACCCCGTCGAGGTCGGCCGGCTCGAACCGGCGCGGCCGCCAGTCCACCCGGCCTGCGGTCACCAGGCCGTGCAGCGTCGGGGTCAGTTCCGGTGACACCACGAGTACGTCGGCCCCGGCGTCCAGCAGCGCCGGGACCCGTCGGGTGGCGACGGTGCCGCCGCCGACCACCAGCACCCGGCGGCCGGCCAGGCGCAGCCCCAGGGGGTACAGGTTCACTTCTCGGAGACTCCCGCCGCGTCGAAGGTGGCCACCTCGTGCAGGACCCGGACCGCGCTGGCCACGATCGGCCAGGCGAGCAGGGCGCCGGTGCCCTCCCCCAGGCGCAGCCCCAGATCGACCAGTGGCTGCAGGCCGAGGTGCCGCAGCCCTACCGTAGCGCCCGGCTCCACCGAGCGGTGCCCGGCGACCATCGCGCCGGTGGCCGCCGGGGCGAGCGACGCCGCCGCGAGCGACGCCGCGACCGCGCTGACCCCGTCGACGATCACCGGGATCCGGCGGGCGGCGGCACCGAGGATGAAGCCGCTGAGCGCGGCGTGCTCCAGTCCACCGATCGCGGAGAGCACACCGATCGGATCGACCGGGTCGGGCCGGTGCCGGCGCAGGGCCGCCGCGACGACGGCGACCTTGTGCCGGTACGTCTCGTCGTCCACCCCGGTGCCCCGGCCGGTGACCTCGGCGGCGTCGGCACCGGTGAAGCCGGCGACCAGCGCGGCGGCGGCGGTGGTGTTGGCGATGCCCATGTCGCCGGTGAGCAGCACCCGCGCACCGGCGGCGTGCAGGTCCGCCGCGACACGCAGGCCGACGTCGATGGCGGCCCGGGCCTCGTCGACGGTCATCGCCGGGCCGCTAGACAGGTCGGCCGTACCGGGCCGGATCCGGGCCTGGACCAGGCCGTCCGCCGGCTCCAGCACGGTGGCGACCCCGACGTCGACCACGGTGACGCTCGCCCCGACCTGCCGGGCGAAGGCGTTGACGACCGCGCCACCGGCCAGGAAGTTGGCCACCATCTGGGCGGTGACCTCCTGCGGCCAGCCGGTCACCCCGTGGCGGTGCACGCCGTGGTCGGCGGCGAAGATCGCCACCGCGGCCGGTTCGGGCAGCGGCGGTGGGCACGCACCGGCGAGCCCGGCCAGCCGCACCGACAGCTCCTCCAGGACGCCGAGTGAGCCGGCGGGTTTGGTCAGCCGGGCGTGCAGCGCCCGGGCCTGTGCCATCGCGTCGTCGTCGAGTGGTCGGATCGCGGCCAGGGCCGTGTCGAGCATCAGTCCTCCAGGGTCGCGCGCAGCACGTGGACGAACGCGTCGGTGGTGGCAGTGTCCCGTACCGCCACCCGCAGCCAGTCGGGGCCCAGTCCGGGGAAGGTGTCGCCTCGGCGTACCGCCCAGCCCTGCTGGCGCAACCGGCGGCGGACCTGATCGGCGCCGACGAGATGGAGCAGCACGAAGGCGCTGGCCGGGGTGCCGGCGACGGTGACGCCGGGCAGTTCCCGAAGCCGGCGGAGCAGGTGGCCGCGGTCGGCGGCGAGCGTGGCGGCGTACCGGCGTTCGGCCCCGACCGCCCGGCGGCTGGCGCAGATCTCGGCGGCGACCAGCGCCGGGGTGGCGACCGGCCACAGCGGCGCGACCGCCGCGAGGCGGGCCAGCAGTGCGGCCGGGCCGAGCAGGTAGCCGATGCGCAGCCCGGCCAGGGCCCAGGTCTTGGTGAGGCTGCGGACCACCACCAGGCCGGGCAGGTCGCGGCGGTCGGCCAGCGACTGTGGTTCGCCCGGTACGCCGGCGGCGCAGGTGGTGTCGGCGAAGGCCTCGTCGACGACGACGGTCCGGCCGGGCCGGGTGAGGGCGGCGATCGTGTCGGCCGGGTGCAGCACCGACGTCGGGTTGGTCGGGTTGCCGATGAAGACCAGGTCGGCGTCGGCGGGGATCCGCGCCGGGTCGAGGGTGAAGCCGGTGTCGGGGCGTAGCAGCACCCGGTCGACCCGGTGTCCGGCGGCGCGCAGGGCGGCCTCCGGCTCGGTGAACTGCGGGTGCACCACCACCGGGTGGCGGGCGTCGCGCAGTGCCTGGGCGAGCAGCACGAAGCCCTGGGCGGCACCGGCGGTGAGCAGGACCTCGTCGGGCGGGCGGGTGTGCCGGGCGGCGACGGCGGCGCGGGCGGGCCGTTGGTCGGGGTAGCGGGCCAGGTCGCCGAGGCTGGCCCGGACCGGCGCGAGCAGCCAGTGGGGTGGTTCGCCGACGCGGACGTTGACCGCGAGGTCGACCAGGCCGGGGGTGGCGTCGACGTCGCCGTGGTGCCCCAGGTCGTACTCGGGTGGCTGGCCGCGCTGGGCCGGCTGGCCGTCCTCCGGTGTCCGATCCGACTGCTGCATGACGGGGATCATGCCCGCCCGGAGGGGGTGAAATCGACGAAGGGTGACGCTTGTGACACGATTCGTCTTGTGGTTTTAATCCTTTTGGACATGTTTTGCGGCTGTCCGGCCTACGTTTGAAGCCGTGACCAAGCGCAGCCGAAACCCCGCCCGCCGTGGCCGCCTCGTCCAGTTGCTCCGCGCCGGTCTGATCGCCGGCGTCGTGGTCGCCGCCGCCGCCTACCCGCTGGCCGCAGTCGCCGGCCTCACCGTCATCGCCAGCACCCGGGCCATCGAACAGGTCCCGGAGAAGCTGCGCGACATCGACCCGGCCCAGACCACCTACGTGTACGCGGCGGACGGCCGGACCCTGGTGACGATGTTCTACGAGGAGCACCGCAAGTACGTCCCGCTGACCGAGATGTCGCCCTTCATCCAGCAGGCGATCGTCGCCTCCGAGGACGTCCGGTTCTACCAGCACAACGGCGTCGACCCCAAGGGTGTCGCCCGCGCGTTCGTGGCCAACTCCCAGGCCGGCGGGGTGTCCCAGGGCGGCTCCACGCTGACCATGCAGTACGTCCGGCTCGCCCTGCAGGAGACCGCCGAGACACCACTGGAGCTGCAGGCGGCGACCGCACAGACCCCCGGCCGCAAGATCCGCGAGATCCGGATCGCGATGGAGCTGGAGAAGCAGCTGTCCAAGCCGGAGATCCTGGAGCGTTACCTCAACGCCGCCTACTTCGGCCACCGGGCGTACGGCATCTACGCGGCCGCGGAGATCTTCTTCTCCAAACACCCCCGGGAACTCAGCGCCAGCGAGGCCGCGCTCATCGCCGGCCTGGTCAAGGCGCCGTCGGAGTACGACCCGGCCACCTCGGACCAGGCCGCCGCGACCGAACGCCGCAACTACGTCATCGACCGGATGGCCGCGCTGGGCTACCTGGCCCCCGCCGCCGCCGCGCGGTCCAAGGCCGAACCGATCCAGCTCAACCTGAGTACGCCACCCAACGAGTGTGTCTCGGTGCCGGCTGAGCACAACGACTGGGGCTTCTTCTGCGACTACCTGAAGTCCTGGTGGATGGGGCAGAAGGCGTTCGGCGACAGCCCGTCGGAGCGGCTGGGCAACCTGCGCACCGGCGGGTACCGGATCGTCACCAGCCTCGACCCGGCCACCCAGAAGGCCGCCCAGGACCAGGTCACCTCCCGGGAGTCGATCGGCAGCCCGTTCGCCCACGGACTGGTCGCCGTCGAGCCCGGCACCGGCCACGTCAGGGCGATGGCGATCAACCGGGTCTACTCGCTGGACCAGACCGACAACGGCGGGCACTCCAACCCCACCCTGCGCAGCAAGGGGGTCAAGGGCAACTACCCGAACACGGTGACCCCGCTGCTCGGCGGCGGCGACCTGCCCGGATACCAGGCCGGGTCGACGTTCAAGATGTTCACCATGCTGGCCGCGCTGGACGCCGGCATGCCGCTGCGCTCCGGCTTCAACGCCCCGCACCGGATCAACTCCATCTACGACGGCGGCGAAGGCACCAGCAGCTGCGGTGGCCGCTGGTGCCCGAGCAACGCCTCCGGCGCGATGGCCGGCTACCACTACATGTGGTCCGGCTTCGGCAAGTCGGTCAACACCTACTTCGTGTGGCTGTTGCAGCAGGTCGGCGCCGAGAAGGCGGTGCAGATGGCCGAACGGCTCGGGCTGCGCTGGCGCACCGACGTCGACAAGCGCAACGCCTCCCCCGAGCACGCCAGCAAATGGGGCGCGTTCACCCTCGGCGTGTCCGACGTGACGCCGCTGGAGATGGCGAACGCCTACGCCACCATCGCCGCAGACGGCAGCCACTGCGAGGACTCCCCGGTGCTGTCGGTGGAGAATCCGGACGGCAGCCCGGTCACCTACCGGACGTTGACCGGGGCCGAGGTCGAGGTGGCCACCCCGCGCTGCCACGCGGCGTTCTCGCCGGACGTGGCCCGCGCCGCCACCGACGCCGCCCGGTGCCCGGTCGGTGACCGGCCCGCCGCCGGCGGCTGCGGCGGCTGGTCCACCGCCGACGGCGTGGCCAAGGCGGTCGGCCGGCCGGTCGCCGGCAAGACGGGCACCACCGACAGCACCCGGTCGGCCTGGTTCACCGGCTACACCCCGGACCTCGCGGTGGCCAGCTTCATCGCCGACCCGGACAACCCGTTCAACGCCGTCGGCGACTGGCAGTCCCAGAAGCCGGTGGACACGGCGGCCGGCACGCTGAAGAACGCGCTCAAGGACCGACCGGTACGCCAGTTCGCGCCACCGTCAGCCGAGATCATCGGCTGAGTGCACCAGCAGCGGATCGGTGTCCTCCTCGGCCAGCGGCGTCGGACGCGCCATCGGCGGCATGGGCGGCATCGGGCCCATCGGCGGCATCGGCGACTCCTCCGGGACCGGACCGTCGCCACCGCGATGGTCCGGGCCGGGGACGCGCCCGTCGCCAGCCGGGCCCCGGGAGTCCGCGCCGGCCAACCGGCCATCGGCGGCGGCCAGGACCAGCCGCCGGGCGATGTCCGGCGCCCCGGCCCAGTGCAGCGTCAACTGGGAGGCGTGCACCCGACGCCAGACGAACCCCTCCGGTACCCCGTTGCCCCACGTCCACGCCGGGGTGTGCCCGGCGCGCGGGGAGACCACCACCTGATGCTGCTTGTAGCCGATCATCCGGCCACCCAGCGGGGCTACCGGGGTGGCCGCCCGCGACGTCGCCTCCCGGTAGCCGACGACCATCCGGTCCGAGGTCATCGCGGCCGCGTCGAACACCTCCCCCATCGGCCGGCCGTCGCACTCGCGGACCAGCCACAACAGGCCACTGCCCTCGGCCAGCACCGGCCGGCCGGCCCGGGCCAGATCCGCCACGGCGGCGGTCAACGCCCGGTTCGCCGACAACTCCGGCAGGTACGCCTCCGGCAACCCGCCGGGCAGGACCAGCGCCGCGGTCGCCTCCGGCAGCAGTTCGTCGCGCAGCGGGTCGAACGGCACCACCGCCCCACCGGCGGCGGTGATCAGCTCCACCGTCTCGGTGTAGCCGTAGACCAGCTCCGGCGTACCGGCGACGGCGATCACCGGTCGCCGTACCGGCGGCGTCACCGGCGGGGCGCCGGCCGCCTCCGCCTCGGCGGCCAGGGCGTCCGCGGCCGACCAGGCCGGCACCGGCAGCGGCGGCGCCGACCGGGCCAGGGCCAGCACCCGGTCGAGGTCCACGGCGGCGTCCACCGCCTCACCGAGGCGACGGATCAGCCGTACGGTGTCGATGCTGTGGTGCGCCACCGGCACCACCCCGGCGGCGCGGGGAATGCCGGCGGGCAGCTCGCCCCGGTGCAGCGCGCCCAGCACCGGCACCCCGATGTCG
Source organism: Solwaraspora sp. WMMA2056 (assembly GCF_030345095.1). Classification (NCBI taxonomy): domain Bacteria; kingdom Bacillati; phylum Actinomycetota; class Actinomycetes; order Micromonosporales; family Micromonosporaceae; genus Solwaraspora; species Solwaraspora sp. WMMA2056. The sequence goes on along the minus strand of NZ_CP128360.1, from coordinate 2,702,965 downwards.
TCGAGCGCCTCGCGCAGCACCTGCTCGTGACGGGCCGAACTGACCCGGTTGAGGATCACCCCGGCGAGCCAGATCAGGTCGTCGTAGGCCCGGAAGCCGTGCACCAGCGCACCGATCGACTGGCCCATCGCCGCCGCGTCGACCACCATCACCACCGGAGCCCGCAACGCGGTGGCCACCGTCGCCGTCGACGCACTGTCCGCCCGGGTGCCCAGACTGTCGTACAGGCCCATCGCCCCACCGAGCACCGCGACGTCCGCCCCGGCCGCGCCGTGGGCCAGCAGCGGACCGATCCGGCCGGTGCCGACCAGCATCGGGTCCAGGTTGCGGCCGGGCCGGCCGGCGGCGGCCCCGAGGTACGCCGCGTCGGTGTGGTCCGGTCCGATCTTCGCCCCGGCGGTGCTCAGGCCGAGCTCGCGCAACGCGGCGAGCAGCCCGATCGCCACCGAGGTCTTACCGTGTCCAGAGGCGGGGGCACTCACCACCAGGCGGGGCACGGACGGCATCTGCGACTCCTCTGTGCTGGTCTGCGGTTGCGGCGGTCGGGCTGAGCTGGCCGGTGCGGTGGTCGTGCCGGTCGCCGCGCGGGCCCCGTCACCCCCGGACGGAGTGGAGGGACAGCCGCAAGACGTTACCGGGTAGCCTCCGACATGTGTACCGGTTCCTGCTGACGCCCCGATGGTTGGGTCACCTCGCGCTGGCGGTGGTGGCCGCCACGGTGATGGTGCAGCTGGGCAACTGGCAGCTCGACCGCTACCACCAACGCAGCGAGGTCAACGACCGGATCGACGCCGCCGCCGACCAGATCCCGGTGGCGGTGACGCAGGTCGTCGGCCCGCCCGGGGCGGCCGCCGGTACCGCCGGTGCGCCGCCGCCGCAGTCGGCGACCTGGACCCGGGTCACCGCGACCGGGCGCTACGACGTCGACAACCAGGTCCTGGTCCGCAGCCGGACGGCGAACAGCCGGGTCGGTTTCGAGATCGTCACCCCGCTGGTGCTGGCCGACGGCTCCGCCGTCCTGGTCGACCGGGGCTGGATCCCGCCGGCCGACAGCGGCGCCGACGCGCAGCCGCAACTGCCGGCCACACCCACCGGTGAGGTGACCGTGATCGGGCTGGTCCGCCAGCCGGAGCCGATGTCCGGTGCGGTCACCCGCCGCGACGGCAAGTTGGAGACCCGCCGGATCGCCACCGGAGCCCTCGCCACCGAGCTGCCCTACCCGGTACGCGGCGGCTACCTGCTGCTGCAGGAGCAGACCCCGACGCCGGACCCGGCGTTCGTCGCGGTCGCCATCCGGCACGAGAACAGCTGGCAGAACGGCGGGTACGTGGCCCAGTGGTGGATCTTCGCCGCGATGACCCTGGTCGGGTACGGCTGGCTGGCCCGCCGGGAGGCGCACACCCGCCGAGCCGCCGAGCCTGGACCCACCGACCGGGCGGCCGCGACATCCAGACCCACCGACCGGGCGGCCGCGCAACAGCGGCAGACCGACCGGGCGGCCAACCCGCCGGCATGACCGCCGCCGACACCCCGCTGGCCCGCCGGCTCGGCACCCGCGACGCCGTCGTCATCGGGCTCGGGGCGATGATCGGCGCCGGGGTCTTCGCGGCGTTCGCCCCGGCGGCGGCCGCCGCCGGCGGATGGCTGCTGGCCGCCCTCGCGATCGCCGCCGTGGTGGCGTACTGCAACGCGATGTCGTCGGCCCGGCTGGCCGCCCGCTACCCGGAGTCCGGCGGCACCTACGTCTACGGCCGGCAGCGGCTCGGCGACCTCTGGGGCCACCTCGCCGGCTGGGGCTTCGTGGTCGGCAAGACGGCCTCCTGCGCGGCGATGGCGCTCACCGTCGGCAGCTACCTGGCACCGGCGTACGCCCGGCCGGTCGCGGTCGCGGCGGTGGTCGCGCTCACCGTACTGAACCTGTTCGGCGTGCACCGGTCGGCGTGGGCGACCCGGGTGATCGTCACCGTCGTGTTGACGGTGCTGGCCGCCGTGGTCGTCGTCGGGCTGCTCGGCGGTGCCCGACCGGTCCTCGGCACAGCGGGGGCCGGCGCGGCCGGCGGCGGACCGGTCGACGGGTGGGGGGTGCTGCAGGGTGCCGGCCTGCTCTTCTTCGCGTTCGCCGGCTACGCCCGGATCGCCACCCTCGGCGAGGAGGTCCGCGACCCGCAGCGCACCATCCCCCGGGCGATCCCGATCGCGCTGGGCATCACCCTGGCCGTGTACGCGCTGGTCGCGGTCGCCGTGCTGCGGGCGCTGGGCCCGGCCGGGCTGGCCGACACGCCGGCACCGCTGGCCGCCGCCGTGTCCCAGGTCGGTGCCGGCTGGTTGACCCCGGTGGTACGCATCGGCGCGGCCACGGCGGCGCTCGGCGCGCTGCTGGCGTTGATCCTCGGGGTGTCCCGGACCGTGTTCGCGATGTCCCGGGGCCGGCACCTGCCCGCCGGGCTGGACGCCGTGCATCCGCGTCGGCAGGTGCCGCACCGGGCGGAGATCGCGGTCGGCGTCGCGGTGGTGGCCCTGGTCTGCGTCGCCGACCTGCGCGAGGCGATCGGCTTCTCGTCGTTCGGCGTACTGGTCTACTACGCGGTGGCCAACGCCGCCGCGCTGACCCTGCACCGCGACGAGGGCGCGTTGCCGAGGGCCGTACCACTCGTCGGGATCGTCGGCTGCCTGCTGCTGGCCGCCACCCTGCCCGGTGCGGCGGTGCTCACCGGGCTGGCCGTGTTCGCCGTCGGCGTCGTCGTCTGGTGGGCCGGTCGCGGCGTGCGCGCCCGACGCTGACCGACAACCTACGCGTGGTCTGAGGCCATGATCATGGTTTCGGGACTACCGTGACGCTTGGCTCAGGACGGTCCACCGAGAGCAAGAAAACGCTCATCAGTAGCGAAATTGCCACGGTGAGCAGAGAGATAGCGAGAAAAACCTGATACGCGGTCCGGTGCTGCCGATCGGCACGCAGTCCCCAGATTGAAGCAACCGCCCCGGCAGCCCCTACCGCACCGGCCAGCAGGAAGTTCACGATCAACGTCGCCAGACCAAGGGCGGACAGGACCGCCACAAAAACAATTCTGAAGTTCGTCCGCTCCGAACTGAGGGACTCTTGCTGGGTTGACATGGTATTCCTCCTGCGCTGTTGACAGATCGTACAGGATCCCCCTCACGTCCACACGCCGACGAGGGGCCGGCGCGAGAACCCATCGCAATTGCGGCGGCCCTCGCACCGGCGTAGCTCGATCAGAATATCGAGCAGGTGAAATTGCCCGAGTGACCACCATTCGCCATACCGTTCAGGCGAAGGCACTCGTCGACCGTCTGCACGTCCCAGCCGCCGACCCCCAAAATAAACCGTTGCTTAGCCCACCGCGGCAGATCCGAGTCGGTGCGGCCGCCAGCGACAGCTGCGAGGCTGACCCGACACGAGAAGCCCGCCTTCCCGACCCTCCTTGTCACTTGCCCGGCTACCAGCCGCTGAGGTGGGCTGGTTAGTGACGATTGGATGCCAGGAAGCCAGGCGAAGTGTCGCTATGCCGCAACCCTCAGATCTCGAAATCCGGCTCGTCATCATCGTCGCCGTCGGGCAGTAGCCATCGGTCGCTGGGCTCGACGAACGTGCCCTTGCCCTGGTGACGGCGGACCAGCCGGCGGGCTTCCAGCCGTACGAGGACCATCTTGATGGTCGTGGCGCCGACCTTGTAGCGCTGGCTCATCTCGGCGATCGAGAGCAGCTTCTCCCCTGGCTTGAGCCGCCCGCTGACGATCGCGGCGGCGTAGGCGTCCGAAATGCGGACATAGTCGGGCTGCGTAGGCATTTCGAGTCTCCTTGCACGGCAACCCGATTCGATCACGAGACACGTGACCGCGACAAGGATTCGTTGACATAGGCGGCTTAGCCGCCTAAGTTTTGACGCGAGCACTCCTTGCACGGCAGCTTGGGGCGCTCACCTCCGGTCGGGGCGGTCAGCGAGTCATGCCGCTCGTTGGGCGTCCCGGCCCCGAAGGTTTGCCCTGGTCGCCGTACTGCCAAGGAGGGCTGCGGCGATTGGGGTGGGGTGGCCCCGTCGGGATCGGCAAGCGGCAGGGCCACCCCCGTCCAGACACACCCACGACACCGCCCGAACGGCACCAGCAGCGAAGACAATGGGGAGGAACACGTGATGCGAGAGCTCTGGCGACGCTGGCGACTGCGCTGGCAACGCCGCAAGATGGCCACCACCCCGCCACGTGACTGGCCGCAGGGCAGCGGCGTCTACCGCGTACCCGCTGGTCGCAGCCGCAACCAGCGACCCACCGCGTACCGGCCGATCCGCCCTTGGCAGATCCGCAGCCACCGCTTCCCGACGGCCCCCCGGCGCGGCGGCGGCCGGGGCCTCGACCCCGGCGAAGTCGCCGCCTTCCTCGAACGGATCGCCCACGACCTCGGCATCGTCTACGCCGAACTCGACCGCACCTACGAACAGAACGACCGCATCAAGGACGCGCTCCGCCGCTGGCAGACCAGCCAGGCCCTCGCCGCGCAGACCACCATGCACCTGCCCGCCTGGACCGGCACCAGCGCCACCACCCGGTACGCGGGGCAGTGACCGACCAGCCCCCGACCAGGCGTCACCCCGAAATCTCTGATCCGGGCATCCACCCGTCCTGCTGCCCGGGGCGCCAGCACCCGGGCAGCAGGACGGCGGCTCAGAAGCCCCGGGCCAGCCGGTGGTACGCCTGACTCCAGCGCAACTCGGCGGCGAACCGCCGGGTCGTCGTATCGGCGTCGATGACCGCCAACTCGGTGCCGGTCATCTCGGCCAGATCGTGCAACTCGTCCACCCCGACGGCCTGGGAGAGGACGGTGTGATGCGGGCCGCCGGCGGTCAGCCACGCCTCCGCCGACGTCGGCAGGTCCGGCTCGGGGCGCCACACCGCCCGGGCCACCGGCAACTTCGGCAACGGCTGTGCCGGCGGCACGACCTCTATCTCGTTGGCCACCAGGCGGAACCGTTCGCCCAGGTCGACCATGCCGAGCACGACGGCCCGGCCGGGTGCGGCGTCGAAGACCAGCCGTACGGGGTCCTCGCGGCCGCCGATGCTCAGCGGATGGATCTCACACGACGGGGTGTCGGCGGCGATGCTCGGGCAGACCTCCAGCATGTGCGCGCCGAGGATCCGCTCCTGACCGGGGGTCAGGTCGTAGGTGTAGTCCTCCATGAACGACGTGCCGCCGTCGAGCCCGGTCGACATCGCCTTCAGGGTGCGGACAAGTACGGCCGTCTTCCAGTCGCCTTCGCCGCCGAAGCCGTAGCCGTCGGCCATCAGCCGCTGCACCGCCAGGCCGGGCAGTTGCCGCAGCCCGCCGAGGTCCTCGAAGTTCGTGGTGAACGCCCGGAAGCCGCCCTCGGTGAGGAAGCCGCGCAGGCCCAGCTCGATGCGGGCGGCGTAGCGCAGCGAGTCGTGCCGGTCGCCGCCGGCCCGCAGCGCCGGGTCGACCCGGTACCGCTGCTCGTACTCGTCGACCAGGACCTTGACGTCGGGGTCCGGCACCGCGTCGACCGCCTCGACGAGCTCGTTCACCCCGTACGTGTTGACCGAGACGCCGAACCGGACCTGCGCCTCCACCTTGTCGCCTTCGGTCACCGCGACGTTGCGCATGTTGTCGCCGAACCGGGCCAGCTTCAGCGACCGCAGCTCGCTGTGGCCGATCGCGGCCCGCGCCCAGCCGGCGATCCGACCGACGACCCGGGGGTCGCTGACGTGGCCGGCGACGGTCTTGCGGGCCACCCCGAGCCGGGTCTGCACGTAGCCGAACTCGCGGTCGCCGTGCGCGGCCTGGTTCAGGTTCATGAAGTCCATGTCGATCTCTGCCCACGGCAGTTCGACGTTGGCCTGGGTGTGCAGGTGCAGCAGCGGCTTGCGCAGCGCGTCCAGCCCGGCGATCCACATCTTGGCCGGCGAGAAGGTGTGCATCCAGGCGATCACGCCGACCACGTCGGGTTCGGTGTTGGCCGCCAGGCAGACCCGGAGGATCTCCTCCGGGCTGGTCAGCACCGGGCGCCAGACGATCTCGACCGGCAACCCGTCGGCGGCGCCGAGCCGGCCGGCGATCTCCTGGGACTGCTCGGCCACCTGGCGCAGCGTGTCGTCGCCGTACAGCCCCTGGCTGCCGGTGAGGAACCACACCTGCGCGGACCGTTTCCCTGCCTCCATCACAGATCCCCCTTTAGTACAACAATCCGCCGGTCGCAGCTCACCGCTGGCCGTACACGTTCTGGTAGCGCTCGTACAGCGCGTCGATCGCGGCCTGCGGCAGCGGCTCGACCGGGCCGAGCTGACGGGCCAGGTGGATCGTGCGGGCGACGTCCTCGCACATCACCGCCGCCTTCACCGCCGCCTTGGCGGTGGCGCCGATGGTGAACGGACCGTGCTGACGCATCAGGACGGCCGGCGAGCGGTGACCGGTGAGCGTCTCGACGATGCCCCGGCCGATCGCGTCGGAACCGATCAACGCGAACGGCCCGACCGGGATCTCGCCGCCGAACTCGTCGGCCATCGCGGTCACCGCGCACGGGATCGGCTCGCACCGGGCGGCCCAGGCGGTGGCGTACGGGCTGTGCGTGTGCACCACCCCGCCGACGGCCGGCATGTGCCGGTAGACGTACGCGTGCGCCTCGGTGTCGCTCGACGGCGCGTAGTCGCCTTCGACCAGGGTGCCGTCGAGGTCGGTGACGACCATGTGCGCCGGGGTGAGCTCGTCGTAGCTGACCCCGGAGGGCTTGATCACCAGCAGGTCGGCGCCGGGCACCCGGGCCGAGACGTTGCCGCTGGTCCAGGTGACCAGACCCCAGCGGGTCAGGTGCTCGTGCAGCCGGCACACCTCGGCGCGCAGCCGGACGATCTCGGCGGCCACGTCGGCGCTGGGCTGAGCGGTGGTGGTCATCAGACGGAAGCCTCCCGGTCGGAGCGGGCGAGAGCGGCGTTACGGATGTCCCGCAGCCGGTGCATCGCCTTGTCGGCGCCGGTGCCGAAGTGGTCGTGCAGCAGCTGGTACTCGGCGTACAGCAGGTCGTAGCCGGCGGCGCGGTCGGCGTCGGGCCGGTAGACGGCGGTCTCCACCGCGCCCATCGCACCGGCGGCGGTGACCACGTCCGGGTACGCCCCGGCGGCGACCGCCGCGTGGATCGCCGAGCCGAGCGCCGGCGCCTGGTCGGAGCTGGCCACGCTGACCGGCCGGCGCAGCACGTCGGCGTAGATCTGCATGATCAGCTTGTTGCGCTTGAGGCCACCGGCGACGACGAACTCGGTCACCGGCAGCCCGGCCCGTTCGAACGTCTCCACGATGGTCCGGGTGCCGAAGGCGGTCGCCTCGATCAGTGCCCGGTAGATCTCGTCCGGCCGGGTGGCCAGGGTGAGCCCGACGATCAGCCCGGACAGGTGGTGGTCGACCAGGACCGACCGGTTGCCGCTGTGCCAGTCCAGGGCGACCAGCCCGTGCCCGCCGACCGGCTGCTCGGCGGCCTGCCGGGTGAGCAGCTCGTGCACGCTGAGCCCGAGGCGAGCCGCCTCGTCGTGCACCGCCGGCGGTACGGCGTGGTCGACGAACCAGGCGAAGATGTCGCCGACGCCGGACTGGCCGGCCTCGTAGCCGTACGCCCCGGCGGTGATGCCGCCGTCGACGACGCCGCAGATGCCGGGGACCTCGACCAGGTCGGTGCCGTTCATCACGTGGCAGGTGGAGGTGCCCATCACGGCGAGCAGCTGGCCGGGGGCGACCGCGCCGGCGGCCGGCGGGGTGACGTGGGCGTCGACGTTGCCGACGGCGACCGCGATACCGGCCGGCAGCCCGGTCCAGCCGGCGGCCTCGGCGCTCAGCCCGCCGGCCCGCGCACCCAGCGGCAGGATCGGATGCTCCAGCCGGGTCGCCGCGAAGTCGGCGAAGTCGGGGTGCAGCGCCGCCAGGTACGCCGGGTCCGGGTACCGGCCGTCCTGGTGGATGCCCTTGTAGCCGGCGGTGCAGGCGTTACGGGTCTCGGTGCCGCACAGCTGCCAGACGATCCAGTCGGCGGCCTCGATCCACCGCTGGGTACGGGCGTAGACCTGCGGATCCTCCTCCAGCACCTGCAGCGCCTTGGCGAACTGCCACTCGGCGGAGATCCGGCCGCCGTAGCGGCCGATCCACGGTTCGCCGCGCTCGTGCGCGAGGGCGTTGATCCGGTCGGCCTGCGGCTGCGCCGAGTGGTGCTTCCACAGTTTCGGCCAGGCGTGCGGCCGGTCGGCAAGCTCGGGCAGCTGGCACAGCGGGGTGCCGTCGGCGAGGGTCGGCAGCACGGTGCAGGCGGTGAAGTCGGTGGCGATGCCGATCACCTGCGCCGGGTCGACGCCGGCGTCGGCCACGGCCGCCGGTACGGCGTGCCGCAGCACCTCACGGTAGTCCTCGGGGTCCTGCAGCGCCCAGTCCGGCGGTAGCGGTTTGCCGCTGCTGGGCAGGGCCCGGTCGATGACGGCGTTGCGGTACTCGTGCACCGCCGAGCCGAGCTCCGCGCCGTCGGCGACCCGGACCACGACCGCCCGTCCGGACAGGGTGCCGAAGTCGATGCCGATGGTGTACTGGTCGGTGTTCACCCGTTCTCCCTGTGGTGGAGTCCTGTCTGACCACTATGGTGGATCTGACCGCTATGGCGAGTCATCTGCGCCGCCGGGTCACCAGGCGTTGCAGGATGATGAAGGCGAACAGCAGGGCGCCGATGACGATCTTCGTCCACCAGGAACTCAGGTTGCCCTGGAAGGCGATGATCGTCTGGATGAGACCGAGCACACCGACGCCGAGTACGGTGCCGAGCAGGTAGCCGGACCCGCCGGTGAGCAGCGTGCCGCCGATCACCACGGCGGCGATGGCGTCGAGTTCCATGCCCTGGGCGTGCAGGCTGTAGCCGGAGAGCATGTAGAAGCTGAGCAGCACCCCGCCGAGCGCGGCGCAGAAGCCGCTGATGGTGTAGACGGCGATCCGGGTCCGGGCGACCGGCAGGCCCATCAGCAACGCCGACTGGGGGTTGCCGCCGACCGCGTAGACGTTGCGGCCGAACGGGGTGTAGGACAGCACGTACGCCGCGATCAGGACGACGATGAGCGCGATGACCACGCTGATCGAGATGAACAGACCGTCACCGAACCGGATCCGGTGCTGCGCCATCGTGGTCCAGAACCCGTCGGTGATCGTGATCGAGTCCCGGGTGATCAGGTGGCACAGGCCGCGGGCGAAGAACATGCCGGCGAGGGTGGCTATGAATGGTTGGATGTCGAAGAAGTGGATGACCAGGCCCATCAGCAACCCGATCGTGGTGCCGATCAGCAGCACCACCGGGAGCACCACTCCGGCCGGCCAGCCCTCGCGCAGCAGTACGGCGGCGCAGACCGTGGTCAGCGCGACCACCGCGCCGACGGACAGGTCGATCCCGCCGGTGAGGATGACGAAGGTCATGCCGACCGCCACGACCAGCAGGAAGGCGTTGTCGACGAAGATGTTCAGCGCGACCTGTGGCCGGGAGAACCGGGGGTAGTTGAGCGCGCCGAGCCCGTACATGGTGGCCAGCAGGGTGAGCGTGGCCACCACCGGCAGGTGCCGCGACTGCGGCAGGTACCAGCGGTGCCGGGGGGCGCTCACCGTCGCAGCGGCGGCGGCCCGCTGCTGGGGGTCGCTGATGTCGATCATGCCTGTACCTCCGCCGCTGCCTGTCCGGCCGGGGTCGTTGCCGTCGGTGCGGCCGCTCGTGGTGCGTCGTCACCGGTGCCGCCGGACCGGGGAGCGGATGGGCCACCCGGACCGCCGGGACCACCCGGACCGCCGGGACCGCCCGGCCTGGTCTGGCCGCCACGGCGACCGAGGCCGGTGACCCGGGCCCGGAACGCCGGCGACTGCGCCAGGCAGAGCACGATCACCACGACCGCCTTGAACAGCAGGTTCGCTTCGCTGGGAATGCCGATGGTGTAGATGGTGATGTCGAGGGACTTGATGATCACCGCGCCGAGGACGCTGCCGGCCAGGGAGAACCGGCCACCGGTCAGGGCGGTGCCGCCGATCACGACCGCGAGGATCGCGTCGAGTTCGATCAGGTTGCCGGCGTTGTTGCCGTCGGCGCTGGAGACGTTGGAGCTGAAGATCAGCCCGGCGATGCCGGCGCAGAGCCCGGCGAAGACGTACGCCAGGACGATCAGCTGCCGGGAGCGGATGCCGGCCAGCCGGCTGGCGGTCGGGTTGCCGCCGACCGATTCGACGAGCATGCCGAGCGCGCTGCGGCGGATCAGCAGCGCGGCGGCGGTGACGACCCCGGCCACGATCAGCACCGACACCGGCAGGGTCAGCGCGTACCCGGCACCGATCACCTTGTACGGCGCGGAGTTGACGTTGATGATCTGCCCGTCGGTGATCAGCTGCGCCAGTCCTCGACCGGCGACCATCAGGATCAGGGTGGCGATGATGGGCTGGATGCCGATCAGCGACACCAGCGTGCCGTTCCAGAGGCCGAGCAGCAGCGACAGGCCCAGCGCCATGGCCACCGCGAGCAGCACCCCGGAGACGCTGTTCTGGTCGGTCAGGCCGCTGATGTGCAGGCAGGCGATCGCACCGGAGATGGCCATGACCGAGCCGACCGACAGGTCGATGCCGCCGGTGGCGATGACCACTGTCATCCCGACCGCGGCCAGGATCAGCGGGGTGCTGGCCCGCAGGATGTCGATCAACGAGCCGTACAGATGTCCGTCGCGCATCGTGATCGAGAAGAAGCTCGGAGTGAAGAACAGGTTGCTGACCAGCAGCACCACCAGAATCAGCACCGGCCAGAACAGCCGCTGCCGGCCGAGTCCGATCAGTCGTCGGCGTGCCTCGCTCATGCCGCCACCTCCCCGGCGATCGTGCGCATGATCCGCTCGGCGTCGACTCCCTCGCCGTTGGCCAGCTGGTCGATCATCTGCCGGTCCCGCAGGACGGCGATCTTGTGACTGAGCCGGAGGACCTCCTCCAGCTCGGCGCTGATGAACAGCACCGCCATGCCGCCGCTGGCCAGCTCGACCACCAGGCGTTGGATCTCCGCCTTGGCACCGACGTCGATACCCCGGGTCGGCTCGTCGACGATCAGCAGCCGCGGCTCGGTGATCAGCCACCGGGCCAGCAGGACCTTCTGCTGGTTACCGCCGGAGAGGTTGCGGATCGGCAGGTCCGGGTCGGCCGGCCGGATCTGCAGGGCGGCGATGTACTTGGCCACCAGCTCGTCCTGCCGGCGGCGGGGAATCGGCCGGGCCCAGCCGCGGGCCGCCTGCAGGGCGAGGATCAGATTCTCCCGTACGGAGAGTTCCTCGATGACGCCCTCGGCGCGCCGGTTCTCCGAGCAGAAGGCGATCCCGTTGGCCATCCCGACCCGGGGGCCGCGCACCGTCGTCGGCCGACCGTCGATGGCGATCCGGCCCCGGTCGGCGCGGTCGGCGCCGAACAGCAGCCGGGCCGCTTCGGTGCGGCCGGAGCCGAGCAGGCCGGCGAAGCCGACCACCTCTCCGGCGTGGATGGTGAGGTCGAACGGGGCGATCGCCCCGGACCGGCCGAGTCTGGTGGCCTCGAGTACGGGTTCGCCGCCCTCGAGACTGTCCAGGTCGGGTTTGGACTGACCGTCGAGCTGCTCCAGGACGCTGAGTTCCTTGCCGATCATCTTGCCGACCAGCTCCAGCTGGCTCAGCTCGGCGACCGGCCACTCGCCGATCAGCCGGCCGTTGCGCAGCACCGTCATCCGGTCGGCGATCTCGTAGACCTGGTCGAGGAAGTGCGACACGAACAGGATCGCCACCCCCTCGTCCTTGAGCTGGCGGATCACCGCGAACAGCTCGGCGACCTCCGAGGCGTCCAGACTGGAGGTCGGCTCGTCGAGGATGAGCACCTTGGCGGAGATGTCGACCGCGCGGGCGATGGCGACCATCTGCTGTACGGCGAGCGAGTAGCTGGCCAACGGTGCGCTGACGTCGATGTCGAGGTGCAGCCGGCGCAACAGCTCGGTCGAGTGCCGGCGCATCGCCGCCCACCGGATCGCGCCGAACCGACGGGGTTCCCGGCCGATGAAGATGTTCTCGGCCACCGAGAGGTTGGGGCAGAGGTTCACTTCCTGGTACACGGTGCTGACCCCGGCCTGCTGTGCCTGCAGCGGCCCGGTGAACCGCACCTGGTCGCCGGCGAGCCTGATCTCACCCCGGTCGATCCCGTAGACCCCGGTGAGCACCTTGATCAAGGTCGACTTGCCGGCACCGTTCTCGCCCATCAGGGCGTGCACCTCGCCGGGGAACATCCGGAAGTCGACGTCGTCGAGTGCGACGACGCCGGGGAAGGTCTTGCCGATTCCCGTCATCTCCAGGATCGGCACCACGTCGGTCATCCGTACCTCTCACTGCTGTCGCTGCCGCCGGCCGCCGCCGGGCTCGGGCGTCGGGGAGACCGCCACCGGCGGCCCTGCCGGGGTGTGTTCCGGTCAGGGCCGCCGGTCGTGGCTCAGTACTCCCGGGTGGGCAGGGCTTCCTTCGCCTGCTCCTGGGTGAAGGTGGTCTCCTCGGTGACCACCCGCTTCGGTACGGTCTCACCGGCGTGCACCTGCTTGACCAGCTCCATCAGCTGTGGCCCGAGCAGCGGGCTGCACTCCGCGATGAAGTTGATCTTGCCGTCGGCCAGGGCCTGCATGCCGTCGCGGACCGCGTCGATCGTGATGATCGTGATGTCCTGACCCGGCACCAGACCCGCGGCCTCGATCGCCTCGATGGCACCCAGGCCCATGTCGTCGTTGTGCGCGAACAGCACGTCGATGTCGTTGTGCGCCTGCAGGAAGGCCTCCATGACCTCCTTGCCCTTGGCGCGGGTGAACTCGCCGGTCTGCGACGCGATAATCTCGAACTTCGGGTCGGCGGCGATCGCCTCACCGAAGCCCTGCTTGCGGTCGTTGGCCGGCGCCGAGCCGGTGGTGCCCTGCAGCTCGACGATCTTGACCGGTCCCGGGTTGTCGGCGAACTCCTCGACCAGCCACTCCCCGGAGAGCCGACCCTCGAGGACGAAGTCGGAGCCGATGAAGCTCTCGTAGAGCGTCTCGTCCTGCGAGTCCACCGCCCGGTCGGTCAGGATCACCGGGATGTCGGCGTCCTTGGCCTCCTTGAGCACCGTGTCCCAGCCGGACTCCACGACCGGCGAGAAGGCGATCACGTCGACCTGCTGGGCGATGAAGTTGCGGATCGCCTTGATCTGGTTTTCCTGCTTCTGCTGCGCGTCGGCGAACTGCAGGGTGATCCCGGCCTCCTTGGCGGAGTCCTGGACCGACTTGGTGTTCGCCGTACGCCAGCCACTCTCGGCGCCGACCTGGGAGAAACCGAGGACGATCGCGTCGTCCCCGCCACCTGCGGCGCCGTCGCCGCCGGAGTCACCGCACGCGGCGGCGGTCGCCACCATCATCGCCGCGATCGCGACGGCGGAAAAACGTCTGAGCACTGCCTACCTCCCGCTGAGGCTGATGCCGCCCGCCAGGGGGACGGACGGCCGGCGGTCGAAACGGCCGGCGGGGCCGGTGGACCGATTGTTAGCGTTAACGTTGTCGCGGGTCGAAGCCCTCGTGGTACGTCGTGGCCTTCGACCCGTTTGCGCCCTCTCCAGGTGGCCAGACTGGAGCGGAGCCGTGCGGCAGCTGGGGGGCAACCGCCGCGTTTCAGGAGTGTTACCGTTCTCATCGAGCGCGTCAAGGGGGTGAATCGGGGCCGTTACCGGTCCGTTGCGAGGAACGCCCGTGAATCCCCCGGGCGAGCGCGGATCCCGCAGATGAGCGATAACATAGACAGCTGTCGTCCGCCAGAGTAGCCGCTCCGTTGCCCACCGCGTGCCGCCCGCCCGGCGTACGACCGGCCGGGCGGTCGGTCACGGCGGTCACCTACACGCTGCCAGGCGTGATGGCGCGCCACGGTAGGTGACCGCTAACCTCGCTGGTGACGGAGCCGCCGCCGGTGGTGACCGGGCCGGCCGGCGTACCCGGCCCGGCACGTCGGACCGCCGCGCGGACCGGCACCGACGCCGGGCCGTCAGATCATCGGCACAGCGCCGGCTCGACCCGGCAGGACTTCGAGGGTGGGCAACGGTGAGCAGCAGAAGCGTCCGGGAACCGGCGATGACGGATGTGGCCCGGCTGGCCGGGGTCAGCCACCAGACGGTGTCCCGGGTGCTCAACGGCCACCCGAACGTACGGGAACAGACCCGGCTGCGGGTGCGGGCCGCGATCGCCGAGCTCGGCTACCGGCCGAACCGGGCCGCCCGGGCCCTGGTGACCGGGCGGTCCCAGGTGATCGGCGTGGTGGCCCAGAACTCCACTCTCTATGGTCCGGCGTCGCTGCTGGCCGCCTTCGAGCAGGCTGCCGGCGCGGCCGGGTTCGCGGTGAACGTCGGCAGCGTCCGCAGCCTGGACCGGCAGTCCATCGCCGGCGTGGTGGATCGCCACCTGGACCAGCGGGTCGCCGGGCTGGTGGTGATCGCCCCCGTGGTGAGCGCCGGGGAGGCCGTCGAGCAGGTGCCCGACGGCGTACCGCTGGTGACCATCGACGGCGATCCACGGCGCAACACCGCGCTGGTCACCGTCGACCAGGCCGCCGGCGCCCGGGCCGCCACCCGCTGTCTGCTGGAGGCCGGCCACTCCACCGTCTGGCACGTCTCCGGACCGGCGGACTGGTTCGACAGCGCCGGGCGGATCGCCGGCTGGGAGGAGACCCTGCGGGAGGCGGGCGCGGAGGTGCCGCCCCTGGTGCCCGCCGACTGGAGTGCCGCGTCCGGTTACCGGGCCGGGCAGATGCTGGCCCGGATGCGCGACGCCACCGCGGTCTTCGCCGCCAACGACCACCTCGCGCTCGGCATCCTGCGCGCCCTGAGCGAGCGGGGCCGCCGGGTCCCCGACGAGGTCAGCATCGTCGGCTTCGACGACGTGCCCGAGGCCGCCTACTTCACTCCCCCGCTGACCACCGTACGGCCGGACTTCGACGCGGTGGCCAAGGCGAGCCTGGCGTTGCTGCTGCGGCAGATCGAGTCCGGCGCCCGCAGCGACGAGCGACTCACCATCGAGCCGACCCTGGTCAGCCGCGACAGCGTGGCCCCGCCCCACTGACCCGCCGGCTCACTGACCGTCGACCCGCTGACCCGCCGACCGACTCGGGTCGACCGCTCACCGGCGCGGATCGACCGCCGGTCGCCACGGGTCGAAGATGTTTCGCACCGATTTCATCAACCTTGCACAGACTGCTTGACAGCGATCTTGTTAGCGATAACACTGCTGACTCACACGGCCAACGACCAGGCAACATATCCCTAATGTGGACGGCTGCGCCAGCCGCGCCGCCGCCCTGTCCCCGACCTCGGTCGGCGTACCTGCGGTCATGCCGTCCGGCCCGATCGCCGGTGCCGCACCCGGCACTCCCACCCGTGGCGACCGCCGCGGGCATCCCACCCGAGGGGAGACGTTCGTGTACCCACGCACCATCACCATGAGTCGACGCGCGGTCGCGGTCGGCGCGGCAGCCGTGCTGGCCGCCGCGCTGACCGCCTGCGGATCCAGTGAGAAGACCGTCGACCAGCAGGGCACCGGCGGCGACAACACCGGAGCCCTCGTCGGTGTCACCATGCCGACCCGGGTCTCCGAGCGCTGGATCAGCGACGGCGACAACGTCAAGGCCGCGCTGGAGGAGCTCGGCTACGAGGTCGACCTGCAGTACGCCGAGAACGACATCCCCACCCAGGCCAACCAGATCGAGAACCAGATCACCCGGGGTGCCCGGCTGCTGATCGTCGCCTCGATCGACGGCACCGCGCTCTCCACCCAGCTGGAGCAGGCCGCTGACCAGGGCATCCCGGTCATCGCCTACGACCGGCTGATCCGTAACAGCCCCAACGTGGACTACTACGCCACTTTCGACAACTTCAAGGTCGGCGTCCAGCAGGCCACCTCGCTGCTCGTCGGGCTCGGCATGCTCAACGCGGACGGCTCCGCCGGTGCGGCCACCGGACCGTTCAACATCGAACTGTTCGCCGGCTCCCCGGACGACAACAACGCCACCTTCTTCTTCAACGGCGCGATGTCGGTGCTGCAGCCGCACATCGACTCCGGCAAGCTGGTGGTCCGCAGCGGCCAGACCGACTTCGACACCGTCGCGATCCTGCGCTGGGACCCGGGCACCGCCCAGCAGCGGATGGAAAACATCCTCACCCGGACCTACCAGGGCGGCGTCACCGTCGACGGGGTGCTCTCGCCGTACGACGGACTCTCCATCGGCATCCTGTCCGCGCTCAAGAGCAACGGGTACGGCACCGCCGGCCAGCCCTACCCGGTGGTGACCGGGCAGGACGCCGAGGAGGCCTCGGTCAAGTCGATCCTGGCCGACGAGCAGTACTCGACGATCTTCAAGGACACCCGGGAGCTGGCCAAGAAAACGGTCGAGATGGCGCACGCCATCCTCAACGGGAACGAGCCGGAGGTCAACAACACCACCGACTACGA
This sequence comes from Solwaraspora sp. WMMA2056, assembly GCF_030345095.1. Taxonomy (NCBI): domain Bacteria; kingdom Bacillati; phylum Actinomycetota; class Actinomycetes; order Micromonosporales; family Micromonosporaceae; genus Solwaraspora; species Solwaraspora sp. WMMA2056. Next base: position 2,686,445 of record NZ_CP128360.1, on the reverse strand, counting down.
CAACGGCGAGAAGGTCGTCCCGTCGTACCTGCTCGAACCGGTGATCATCGACAAGAGCAACTACGAGCTGTTGATCGAGAGCGGCTACTACACCGCGGACCAGCTGGGCTGAGCCGACGATGACCGCCGACGCCATCCTGCAGATGCGGGGAATCACCAAGACCTTCCCCGGCGTACGCGCTCTGCACGACGTGAACCTGAGCGTACGCCGGGGCGAGATCCATGCCATCTGCGGCGAGAACGGCGCCGGCAAGTCGACCCTGATGAAGGTCCTCTCCGGCGTCTACCCGCACGGGTCGTACGCCGGAGAGGTCACCTTCGACGGCCGGCCGTGCCACTTCGCCGGCATCCGCGACAGCGAGCACCGGGGCATCGTCATCATCCACCAGGAGCTGGCGCTGTGCCCGCAGCTGTCCATCGCGGAGAACATCTTCCTCGGCAACGAGCAGACCCGGCGCGGGCTGATCGACTGGAACCACACCAACCACCAGGCGGCCCGGCTGCTGGCCACGGTGGGTCTGGCCGAGAACCCGACCACGATCGTGTCCGAGATCGGCGTCGGCAAGCAGCAGCTCGTGGAGATCGCCAAGGCACTGTCCAAGCAGGTCAAGCTGTTGATCCTGGACGAGCCGACGGCCGCGCTCAACGACGAGGATTCCGCGCACCTGCTGGACCTGCTGCGTGGGCTGCGTGACACCGGCATCACCTGCGTGATCATCTCGCACAAGCTCGACGAGATCCTCGCCGTCGCGGACACGATCAGCATCCTGCGCGACGGTGAGCTGATCGAGACCCTCGACGTGGCCGACGACGGGGTCACCGAGGACCGGCTGATCTCCGGCATGGTCGGCCGGTCGATGGAGCACCGGTTCCCACCCCGGACCCCGTCGATCGGTGCCGAGGCGCTGCGGATCGAGGACTGGACGGTGCACTCCCCCGACGGTGACCGGCTGGTGATCGACCGGGCGAACCTGACCCTGCGCCGGGGCGAGATCGTCGGCCTCGCCGGACTGATGGGTGCCGGGCGGACCGAGCTGGCGATGAGTGTCTTCGGGCGGGCGTACGGCCGCGACATCAGCGGCCGGCTCGTCAAGGACGGCCGACCGGTGGAACTGCGCTCAGTTCGCGAGGCGATCGACCACGGACTGGCGTACGCCACCGAGGACCGCAAGCGGTACGGCCTGAACCTGATCGAGGACATCCAGCGCAACGTGTCGGCGGCCGGGCTGAGCCGGCTGGCCCGGCGCGGCTGGGTCGACGAGGGCGCGGAGCACCGGGTGGCCCAGGAGTTCCGGGCCAACATGAACATCAAGGCCCCGAGCGTGGCCAGCATCGTCGGCAAGCTCAGCGGCGGCAACCAGCAGAAGGTCGTGCTCTCCAAGTGGATCTTCACCGAGCCGGACGTGCTGATCCTCGACGAACCGACCCGGGGCATCGACATCGGCGCCAAGTACGAGATCTACTCGATCATCAACCAGATCGCCGACAACGGTACGGCGGTCCTGGTCATCTCCTCGGAGCTGCCTGAGCTGATCGGGCTCTGCGACCGGATCTACACGTTGTCGGCCGGCCGGATCACCGGCGAGGTCCAGCGTGCCGACGCCACCCAGGAACGACTCATGCAGCACATGGTGCAGGGACAGGAGGCCGGTCGGTGAACGCCGCCCGAATCAACATCCGCGAGAGCGGGATCTACATCGCGTTCGGGCTGATCGTCGCACTGTTCGCGGTGTTGACCGACGGCGCGCTGCTGCAGCCGCAGAACATCTCGAACATCATCGTGCAGAACTCGTACGTGCTGATCCTGGCGATCGGGATGATCCTGATCATCATCGCCGGGCACATCGACCTGTCGGTCGGCTCGGTGGTCGGGGTGACCGGGGCGATCGCCGCCGTCCTGATGGTCGAGCACGACGTGCCCTGGCCGCTGGCGCTGCTGATCACCGTCATCGCCGGTGCCGCGATCGGCGCCTGGCAGGGCTTCTGGATCGCGTACTTCGGGATTCCGGCGTTCATCGTCACCCTCGCCGGCATGCTGCTGTTCCGGGCGCTGACCCTGACGGTGCTCGGCAACCAGGGCATCGGGCCGTTCCCGGACCCGGTCCGCACCCTCGCCAACGGCTTCACCGAAGGCTATCTGGGCAACATCGGACTCGGTCCGCTCGGCGGCGCGGACCTGACAAGTCTGTTGATCGGCCTGTTCGCCGTCGGCGGGATCGCGGTCAGCCAGTGGCGGGCCCGGGCCGCCAAGCTCGGCTACGACCAGGCGGTCGAGCCGCTGCCGCTGTTCCTGCTGAAGATCCTCGGCGCGTCGGCGGTGGTGCTGTTCGTCATCGTGCAACTGGCCCGGTTCAAGAACCTGCCCTGGGTGCTGGTGCTGCTGGCAGCGCTGGTGCTCGGCTACTCCCTGCTGACCAAGCGCGCCGTCTTCGGCCGGCAGATCTACGCCATCGGCGGCAACCTGCAGGCCGCAGTGCTGTCCGGGGTGAAGGCCCGCTCGGTGGTCTTCTGGATCTTCGTCAACATGGGTGTGCTGGCGTCGGTCGCCGGGATCGTCTTCGCCGGCCGGCTCAACCTGGCCGGACCGACCGCCGGTAACACCTTCGAGCTGGACGCGATCGCCGCCGCCTTCATCGGCGGTGCCGCCGTGCAGGGCGGGGTCGGCAAGGTGATCGGCGCGGTCACCGGCGGCCTGATCATGGGCGTGATCAACAACGGCATGTCACTGATCGGCGCGTCCAGCGAGAACGTCATGCTGGTCAAGGGCGCGGTGCTGCTCGCTGCGGTCGCCTTCGACGTGTGGACCAAGCGTCGGGCCGGAGCCAGCGCCCGCTGACTCCCGCCCGCTGACTCCGCCCGGTGACCGCCGTCGCGCCGATGGGTGTCGGAAATGGGTGGCGGTGCGGCGCAGCTCACCATCGCCCGGCGCCGCCGCACCGCCGCAGACCACCGCCGCTAGCCTGCTGGAGCTCAGTGGCTCCGCCAGCACCGGCCAACCCGGTGACGGTGGCCTGATCCGGCCACCTGCGGAGGTCACCTCGCGTTCCGTAGGCAACCACGCCTACCGCGACCTGCCCCGCCCCCACACGACGGGGGCGGGGCAGGACACTTTCAGGTGGAACAGTGACCGGGCCATCCCCCACAGTGCAACCTCTGGGCCCCGGTCGCCGGGTCAGCCGCCGGCGGCCCGCACCAGGCTCGCCTCGACGGTGACCAGCAGGTCCTCGACGTCGCCGGGCGGCAGGTACCCGGTGTCCGCCGTGACCACCAGCGCGGCCCCGCCCGGGTCGTCCATCACCTGCCAGCGGCACCGCCAGGCAAACCGGTCCGGTGCCGGCAGCCAGGTCAGCACACTGCGGTCGGTCGCGGCCCACAGTGCCGCCCGGTCGGCGACCGGTGCCGGCCCGCTCTCCCGGGGCAGCCGCAGGTCGTTGACGTAACAGTGTGGTGCCAACGCGGAGGCGAGGTGGTGTCCACGCGCGGCGAACGCCGCCGCCAGCGTCGCCGGGTCGTAGTAGGCGTGCCGGTACGCCGCCAGTGCCGCCTGCCAGGTCGGGCCGAGCAGGTCGGTGAGGCGACGCCGGCCGGTCAGGTCGAGGTGACACAGTCCGATCTGGTTGAGGCTGGCGACGGCGGTGCGGTGGTGCACCCGGAACCGGTTGCTGGACATGGTGACCAGCCCACAGCCGTCGGTGCCGGCCCGGTCGGCGACCGCCAGGGCGATCGCGGCCAGCAGCACCGTGGCGGTGCTCACCCCGTACCGGGCGGCGACCGCCCGGGCGGCCAGGTCCACCGCGCCGGAGACCAACCGGGCGACCCGGTGCCGTGGCCCGGCGCCGACCGGATCATGCGACCCGGCACCGACCCCGGCCGGGAACATCTCGGCGGGCAGGCGCTCGAACTGCGCGAGCCAGTGCCGCGCCGCCCGCTGCGACCGGGGGCCGCCGTGGCGCGCCTCGTCGGCGGCGACGTCCGCCGGTTGCCAGCCGGCCGGTCCGGGTACGGCACCGCGCAGCACCGCCAGCCGCAGGTCCCGCAGCAGGATCTCGGCGGCGTGGAAGTCGACCACGGCGTGGCTGAAGGCGAGCGCCACCTGACGTATCCGGTCACCGCAGCGGACCAGACCGACCCGCAGGGCGAACTCGTCACGGTGGTCCACCGGGTCGGCGGCCAGTTCCGCGGCGAGCTCCGTCGCGGCCCGCGCACCGTCGGGGTCGGCCCGCGACGGCGGTACGGCGAGCAGGCGCACCGGCAGCGTGCCGGTGGCCGCGACCACCTGGCACAGGTCGTCGCCGGCCGGCTGGAAGCCGGTTCGCAGCGCCGCGTGCCGCTCGACGAGCAGCCCGACCGCCCGGCTCAGCCGCCCGACGTCGGCGTCGACCCGGTCGGGCACCCGCAGGGTGCGGGGCAGGTAGGGCACCGCCGGGGCGGTGTCGAAGGCGGCCCGGTCCGGCCAGGTGGCGCGTTGGCTCCAGGTCAGCGGTGCCACGGCGGCCGACGACGCGGCGACCCGAATGTTGGGCACCGGACGGCTCAGCCGCGCCCGCCGGGCTGCCAGGGCCAGCCGACGTCACGGTGGGCGGCCTCGATCAGCAGCCGCTCCAGGTCCCGCAGGTAGGGCTCGACCGTCTCCGGTGGCAGGAACCGGCTGTCCGCGCTCAGGGTGAGCCCGACGGCGTCCGGGGCGTCCACGACGTGGATCAGCCGGTGCCAGGAGGCGACGTCGAGCCCGTCGGTCCAGCTGAAGGTGCTGCGCTCGGCGGCGGCCCGTAGCTGAGGCTCGGACCGCTCGACGACGTCGTCGAGCGCGTTGCCTGCCGGCAACCGTACGTCGTTGAAATAGTAGTGCGGGAGAAATGCCGTGGTGTAGTCGTACCCCATCGTCTCGAAATTCTTTCGCATCGCTGCGGTGTCGTAGTAGGCGTGCGAATAGCCGTCTAGCGCGACCCGGTAGATCCGTGGTAGCAGCTCGAAGAAACTCGGCCGGTCGGCAACATCAAGGAAACAGAAGCCGATCTGTCCAAGATTGGCCACGGCGTCGACGTACTCGGGTCGGAATCGGTTGTGCGCCATGTTGAACAAACCGCAGACCTGCCGGTCGGTCGCGCCGGCGGCGAGCGCCGTGGACGCGGCGAGCAGCACCGTGGAAACGCTGGTGCGATGCGTGGCGGCGATCATCCGGGCGGCGGTGGCGACGGCCGGCGAGACCAGGGTGCCCCGGCGCAGCCGGGGGGTGAGCTCGGGCGCCACCTGGTCGAACGGGGTGCCGGCCAGCCGCTCGTACCGTCGGGCCCAGTACGCCACCGCCCGGTCCGACCGGGCCTGGTCGGGGCCGTGCTGACGGCGTGCCACGTCCAGCGACTGCAGCCCTGCGGGGGTGCGCAGGTCGCCCCGGAGCAGAATCAACCGCAAGTCACGCAGGACCACGTCGACCGCATAGGCGTCCACCGTGGAGTGACTGAAGATCAGTACCAGTTGGCGTACCCGATCGTCGACCTGGACCACGGCGAACCGCACCGGCCACTCCCGCGCGTGGTCGAACGCGACGTCGCCGAGGCGGCGCATCAACCCGGCGGCGGCCTCGCTGCCGTCACCGGCACCGGCCACGACCAGAATCGGCACCTGCCCAGCGGCGGCGACCTCCTGGCGGTCGGTGCCCTCCGGAGTCGGGCAGACCCGGGTCCGCAGCCCGGCGTGCCGGCCGACCAGGGTGCCGATCGCCCGCGCCACGCTGGTCAGGTCGTCGGGTGCCCGGCGGGGCACCGCGAGCACCCGGCGCAGGTTGAGGAACAGGTGCTGGGTCTTCGACAAGGTGGCGGCGCGCCACATCACCTGCTGGGCCCAGGTCATCGGGCCGCGGTCGGTGCGGCCCGCGTGAAACTCGGCGTGGATCAGATCGTCCATGGCCCACTCGGTGGGCACGACAGCATCCGCGAATCGCATTCCTGACGGTACGACGGCACGACGTGCAGCGAATCGATCGTTCGTCTGCACCACCTTGCACCAAAAGTTGATTCCCATGTCTCGATGACGCAAGTCAGGCTGATGGTTCATGACGAGAGATTGAGGGCGGCCTGGGTGACGAATCTTGACCTACCAGCGCAGGACATCCCTATTCAATCACACGTGATTCAGCACCGAAAAGGGCAAAGTCCGACTTTGTCGTTCGGCCAGGAGCGAATCTGGTTCACCGAGCAGCTGACCCCGGGCACCGCCGGCTACGTGGTGCACAGCACCGTACGGGTGCGCGGGCCGCTCGACGCCGGGCTGCTGCGCGCCGCGCTGGACACCGTCGCCGCCCGCCACGACAGCCTGCGCATGCGGTTCACCGAGAGCCCCGACGGTGAGCCGCAGGTCGAGGTGGTGCCGGAGGTCGCGGTGCCGTTCACGGTGACCGACGCGGTCGACGAGGCACACGCCCGGCGGCTGGTCGACGACGCCGTACGGTCGCCGTTCGACCTGGCGGCCGCCCCGCTGCTGCGGGCGCTGCTGGTCCGCCTCGGCGAGGGCGACCAGGTGCTGCACGTCGGGATGCACCACATCGTCAGCGACGGCTGGTCGCTGAACCTGCTGCTCACCGAGGTCGCCACCCTCTACGGCGCGCTCACCGACGGCCGGCCGGTGCCGCCACCGCCGGCCATCGACTACGTCGACTACGCCCGCTGGCAGCGCGACCGGGCCGACGGTCCGGCCGCCGAACGGGAGCTGGCGTACTGGACGACGACGCTGGCCGGGGTGCCGGCGCTGGACCTGCCGACCGACCGGCCCCGGCCGGCGGCGCAGTCGTACGCCGGTGACGTACACCGGTTCACCGTCGACGCCGAGCTGACCGCCGGGCTGCGCCGGCTCGGCCGCACGCACCGCAGCACCCTCTACATGATCCTGCTCGCCGGCTGGCAGTCCGTGCTGTCGCGCTACAGCGGTCAGCGGGACTTCGCCGTCGGCTCCCCGGTCGCCGGCCGGGTGGTGCCGGAGGTGGAGAACCTGGTCGGGCTCTTCGTCAACACGGTCGCGATCCGCGCCGACCTGTCGCGCACCGACGCCGCAGGCGAGCGCGGTGCCGTTGGGCAGCGCGGCGACGGCGACAGCGGGGAGCCCGGCGCCGACGACGGGGAGCCGAGCTTCGCCGAGGTGCTGCGGCGTACCCGCCGCCGGGTGCTCGGGGCGCTCAGCCACCAGCAGGTGCCGTTCGAACGGCTGGTCAAGGAGTTGAACGTCAGCCGCGACGTCAGCCGGGCACCGGTGTTCCAGGTGCTGTTCACGTTGCAGAACTACGGGCGGGCGCAGAGCCGGTGGCCGGCGGGGATCGAGACCGCGGCGTTCGGCAGCGACGCCGCCGCCGCCCGGTTCGACCTGTCGCTGTACGTCAGCGAAACCGACGACGGGCTGCTGCGGGCGATGCTGGTCTACGACACCGACCTGTTCGACGCCGCGACCGTGGCCCGGCTCGCCGGCCACTACCAGGCGCTGCTGCGGGCCGCCGTGGCCGCACCCGACCGGCCGGTGGTGGACCTGCCGCTGCTCGACGCCGCGCAGCGGCGGGAGCTGGACGGGTACGCGACCGGGCCGGTGCCGCCGGCAGACCGGCCCCGCCCGGTGACCGCCGGGGCGGCCACCCTGGCCGACCTGGTCACCCGGCACGCGGTGGCCGCCGGGCAGGCGACGGCGGTGGTCTGCGGCGACGACCGGATCAGCTACGCCGACCTGGACCGGCAGGCCAACCAGCTGGCCCACCACCTGCGCGAACACGGGGTACGCCCCGGCCGGGTGGTCGGCGTCTGCCTGGAGCAGTCGGTGCAGCTGGCCGTCGCCCTGCTCGGGGTGCTGCGCGCCGGTGGCGCGTACCTGCCGCTGGATCCGGAGCAGCCGACCGCCCGGCTGGCGCTGATGCTCGCCGACGCCGCGCCGGCCGCCGTACTGACCAGCACCACCGTGCGTACCGGGCTCGGTGGCGACGCGGCGCCACCGGCGGTGGCGGCCGCGATCTGCCTGGACCGGATCGGCCCGGAGCTGGCGCGTCGACCGACGCGCCCACCGGACGGCGGTGCCGGCGGCGACGACCTGGCGTACGTCATCTACACCTCCGGCTCCACCGGGGTGCCCAAAGGGGTCGCGGTCGCCCACCGGCCGGTGCTCAACTACCTCGACGGCGTCGCCGAACGGTTCGCCGTGGTGCCGGCCGCCCGGTACGCGCTGCTGCAGTCGCTGTCGTTCGACTTCAGCGTGACGGTCTTCTACCTGGCGCTGGCGACCGGCGGCTGCGTGCACCTGGTGCCCCGCCGGTGCACCGGCGACGAACTCGCCGAGGTGCTGCGGTCCGACGCCATCGACTACCTGAAGATGACCCCGTCGCATCTGCGGGCGTTGGCCGCCGAGGCGGGCACCGCCCGGCTGCTGCCCCGGCGGGCCCTGATCCTCGGCGGTGAGGCGGCCGACCTGGCCTGGGCCGCCGAGCTGGCCGGGCACGGGGTGCCGGTGTTCAACCACTACGGCCCCACCGAGGCGACGGTCGGCGTCACCACGTACCGGGTGTCACCCGACGAGCGGGGGCCGGGCAGCGTCCCTATCGGACGGCCGCTGCCGTACGCCCGGGTGTCCGTGCTCGACACCCGGATGCGGCCGGTGCCGGTCGGGGTGCCCGGCGAGATCTACCTCGGCGGCGACCGGCTCGCCGAGGGCTACCTGCACCAGCCGGAACTGACCGCGCAGCGGTTCGTCGACGACCCGTCCGGTGCCCCCGGCGACCGGCTGTACCGCACCGGCGACCTCGGCAGATGGCGCGCCGACGGCAACCTGGTCTTCCTCGGCCGCACCGACCACCAGGTCAAGATCCGTGGCTACCGGGTGGAGCTGGGTGAGGTCGAGACGGCCCTGCGGGAACTGCCCGGGGTCCGGCAGGCCGCCGCGCTGCTGCGCGACGACCGGCTCGTCGGCTACCTGGAACGGGCCGACCAGCCGGCAGCGCCCAGGGCCGACCCACCGGCCGCCCCGGAGCCCGCCGAGCTGCGTCGGCTGCTCGCCGACCGGCTCCCGGACCACATGATCCCCGCCCGGTTCTGCTGGCTGGACCGGCTCCCACTGCAGGACCACGGCAAGGTCGACCGGGCGGCACTGCCGGAGCCGTCCGACGGGCCACCCACCGGGGCGTACGTCGCGCCGCACGGCCCGGTGCAGACGATGATCGCGGAGATCTGGCAGGCCGTCCTGCAGGTGCCCCGGGTCGGTGCCACCGACGACTTCTTCGACCTGGGCGGACACTCCCTGCTGGCCACCCAGGTGATCGCCCGGCTGCGCCGGCAACTGCCGCAGGTCCGCCCCGACGTCGAACGGCCGTCGGTCACCGTGATGGACCTGTTCCGGCACCGGACCGTACGTGACCTCGCGGCGCTGCTTACCGACGGTGCCGCGCGGGCCGACGGCCTGCTGCACGAGCTGACCGCCCCGGTGACCACCGGACGGCCGGTCGCGACCCTGGTCTGTGTCCCGTACGGCGGTGGCAGCGCGGTCGTCTACCAGCCGCTGGCCGACGCCCTGCCGCCCGGATACCGGCTGTTGTCGGTGGCGATGCCCGGTCACGACATCGGCCTGGCCGACGAACCGGCACCGATCGAGGAGATCGCCGACGGGGTGGTCAGCGAGATCCTCGACCGGGTCGACGGGCCGGTGATCCTGTACGGACACTGTGGGCCGGGCGGCGCGGTCACCACCGAGGTGGCCCGCCGGTTGGAGGCGGCCGGTCGGGACCTGACGGCGGTCTACCTCGGCGCGGTCTTCCCGTTCGGCCGCCCGAGCGGCGGCCTCCTCGGACCGCTGCTACGGATGCGCCTGGTGGACCGGATCCGCAGTGACCGGATCTACCGGACCTGGTTGCAGGCGCAGGGCACCGCGGTCGGGTCCCTCGACCCGGACGAGATGGCGTTCCTGATCCGGGCGATGCGCCACGACGCGCAGGTCTCCGAGGAGTACTTCACCGCGCTGCTGCGTGACCGGGTCACCCCGCTGCGGGCCCCGGTGATCTCGGTCGTCGGCGAGCAGGACCGCAGCACCGACTTCCATCAGGAACGGTTCCAGGAGTGGCACTTCCTGACCGACCGCACCGCGCTGGCGGTGATCGACGAGGCGGGGCACTACTTCCTGAAGTACCGGGCGGCGGAGCTGGCGTCGATCGTCACCGGCAGCCACCTCGGCCTGTCCGACGCCACCGCCGACGGACCACGATCCTCCGGCCCGGTGCCGGCGGACAACTCACCGGCCGACGACTCCCCGGATCCGGGGTGGCGGCTGGTGGCGGTCTCCGACCGGGGGGCGGCGGCCGCCGTCAGCACGGCAGCCACTGCTCCCGCCACCGGCGATACCGCCGTCGGGTCCCGTACCGCCGCCGGGCCGCCCACCGACCAACCGGCCGGGCCGCCGCCCAGCCTGCGCCGGTTCGGCCTGGTCGCGGCCGGCCAGATCATCACCACCACCGGTACGGCACTGACCAACTTCGCCGTACCACTGTGGATCTATCTGGAGACCGGCTCGCTGGCCCGGTTCGCGCTCTTCTCGATCGTCAGCCTGCTGCCCGGCCTGCTGCTCGCGCCGCTGGCCGGGGCGGTGATCGACCGGACGAGCCGCCGGCGGGTGCTGCTGGCCGCGAGCGTCGCCGCCGGTGGGGCCAAGGCGGTGATGGCCGGGCTGCTGCTCACCGACCGGGCCGAGATCTGGCACTTCTACCTGCTGGTCGGCTGGCTGTCGGTGGTGCTGGCGTTCCAGCGGCTGGCGTTCGTGTCGGCGGTGCCGCAGCTGGTGCCCAAGCGGTTCCTCGGCCACGCCAACGGGGTGACCCAGACCGCGCTCGGGCTGACCCAGTTCATGGTGCCGCTGCTCGCGGTCGGCGCACTCGAGGCGGTCGGCCTGGCCGGCATCATGGTCATCGACGTGACCGCGTACCTGTTCGCCATCGCGGTGCTGATCGCCATCCGGTTCCCCCGCACGTTGGCGCTGCAGCGACGGGAGAGCCTCGGGCAGGAGATCCTCGGCGGGTTGCGCTACTCGCTGCGCCGCCGCGAGTTCCGCAGCATGCTCGCCTTCTTCGCCGCGCTGAACCTCTTCCTGTTCCCGGTGCTGTTCCTGCTCTCGCCGCTGGTGCTCGGCTTCGCCGACCTCGCCGAGGTGGCGCGGATCGCGCTCACCGGCGGCGTCGGCGCGGCCCTCGGCGGCCTGGTGATGCTGGTCTGGGGCGGGCCGCGCCGGTACCGGATGCGGGCCGTGCTGATCGGCACCCTCGGCATCGCAGTGGCCTGCGTGGTGACCGGGCTACGCCCGAGCCTGCTGGTCATCGGCGCCGGAGCCTTCGGCATGTACTGCGCGTTGGGCCTGGTCAACGGCATCTACAACACGATCATCCAGATCAAGGTGCCGGCCCGGTTCCACGGCCGGGTGTTCGCCCTCAACCAGATGGTCGCCTGGTCGACGATGCCGCTCGGCTGGGGGGTGATCGCGCCGCTGGCGACCGCCGTACTGGAGCCGCTGCTGATGCCCGACGGCGCGTTGGCGACGTCGGTGGGCGCGGTGATCGGCGTCGGGCCGGGCCGGGGCATCGCCCTGCTGTACGTCGTGTTCGGACTGTGCATCGGGCTGACCGCCGTCGTGTCGCTGCGGACCCGGGTGTTGTCCCGCTTCGACGACGAGGTCCCCGACGCGCCCCCGGACGACCTGGTCGGCATCGAGGTCCGACAGGCCCGACTGGCTGCCCGGAGCGCCCGGTGACCGCGCCCGTGCGGACCGTACCGGAGCTGCTCGACTGGCGCTGCTCCGTGCACCCCGACCGGGTCGCGGTCGAGGTGCCCGGCGTCGACCAGCTGACCTTCGCGCACTGGCGGCGCGACGCCGGACGGATCGCCCGGGCGCTGCGCGACGCCGGGGTCGGTGCCGGCGACCGGGTCGGACTGGTCTTCGGTGCCCGCGACTGGACCGGGTACGCGGTGGCGTACTGCGGCGTGCTGCACGCCGGGGCGGTCGCGGTGCCACTGTCCGACCGGCTCGCACCGGGTCAACTGGCGTACGCGCTGGGACACTGCGACGCCCGCTGGGTGATCCACGGAGCACGCATGGGCGACGGATCCGGGTCCGGACCGGGGTCCGCGTCCCGATCCGGGCCCGTCGCCGCGCCGGTGGTGCCGGCCGGGGTGACCGTCCGGTCCGTCGCCGACCTGCTCACCACCGACGGGACGGAACCGTCCGGTGCCGCCGATGAGGGCGGCGTCGGTCTGCCGCACCCCGGTGACCTGGCGCAGATCCTCTACACCTCCGGCACCACCGGCCGCCCCAAAGGAGTCGGTGCCAGCCACGCGAACCTGGTCGCCGGGGCACCGACCCACCCCCGCCGGCTGGCATTGGCGCACTCGCAGCGGTTCCTGCACGCGTTCCCGATCGGCACCAACGCCGGGCAGACGATGCTGTTCAACGCGATGACCGCGAAGGCGGCGGCGCTGACCCTGCCCCGGTTCACCCCGCTGCGGTTCGCCCGGCTGATCCCCACCGCCGGCACCCTGTTCCTGGTGCCGTCGATGGCGATCGAACTGCTGGAGTCCGGCGTACTGGACGACTGCGACACCTCCGGGGTGGCGCTGGTCGGCTCCACCGCGGCGGCACTGGCCCCGGCGGTGGCCGCCCGGCTCGCCGCGGCGTTCCCGGCCGCGACGATCGTCAACTACTACTCGTCGACCGAGGCGGCACCCGCGCAGACCGTGATGATCTACGACCCGGCGCGGCACGCCGCAGTCGGCCGGCCGGTCGACGGCGCGCTGCGCATCGCCGACGACCAGGGCCGCCCGCTGCCGCCCGGCACGGTCGGCGAGGTCTGGCTGCGCTGCGCCCATCCGCGCGCCTACTTTCGCGACGACGAGGCCAACCGGGCCACCTTCCGGGCCGGCTGGGTACGGATGGGCGACCTCGGCCGGCTCGACGACGACGGCTACCTCTACCTGACCGACCGCCACCAGGACGTGATCAAGTCGGGTGCGTACAAGATCTCCACCCTGGAGGTGGAGGCGGCGCTGCACGAGCATCCCGCCGTCGGGCAGGCGGCGGTCGTCGCCGTACCGCACCCGGTGCTCGGGTCGGCGGTCGCCGCCGTCCTGGTGGCCCGCCCCGGCAGCGACCCCGCCGCGCTGCGGCTGCCGGCGGTGCGGCAGTTCCTCACCGGCCGGCTCGCCGACCACCAGCTGCCGGCCCGGCTGGTGGTGACCGACGCGTTGCCCCGCAACGAGGCCGGCAAGGTCCTTAAACGACAACTGACCGCTCTGTTCGACCTGAAATGACCACCAGGAGGAGTTCCGTGGGCATCGCCGACGCCACGTACGCACAGCACGCTGTCTGGTTCACCGAACAGGCCGGGGTGGCCGGTACGGCGTACCACATGGCTCTGGGGGTGTGGTTCGGCGACGGCCTGGACCGGGCCGCGTTGGCCGCCGCCTGCGATGCCGTGGTCACCCGGCATCCGATGCTCGGCTGCCGCGTCGACGAGGTCGACGGCGTACCGCGACTCGTGCCGGCCGCCCGACGGCCGCAACTGACCGACGGCGACCCTGCGGTCGACGCCACCGACCCGGCCTGCGTCGCCGCCGAGATCGCCCGGGCCCACGACCTGCGGACCGGTCCGCTGGCCCGGTTCGGCCTGCTCGCCGGCACCGACGGGCGGCACCTGCTGCTGGTCACCGCCCACCACCTGGTGTTCGACGGGATGTCCAAGGACGTGCTGGTCCGCGACCTGGCGGTGGCCTACAACGCGGCGCGGGCCGGCCGGCCTGTCCGGCTGCCGGCCCCGGACGATCCGGCCGGTCGGGCGGCCGACGGTCCGGCGGACGCGGTGCCGGCGGCCGGCCCGGCGAGTTGGGCGACGGCGGAGCGTGACCGGGTCGCGGCCGGGATCCCGGCCGCCCGGGCCCACTGGGCCGCTCACTGGTCCGGACCCGGCGGCGTCGTCCTGCCCGGTCTCACCCGGGTGCCGGTCGCCGCCGAACCTGGTGCCAGCATTCCGGTCACCCTCGACGCGGACCTGGTCCACGGGCTGGACCGGGCCCGCCGCACGCTCGGGGTGACCCGTTTCGAACTGTTGCTCGCCGTCGTGCTGGCCGTGTTCGACCGGTACGGCAACCGGCAGGTGCCGGTCGGCGTCGGACTGTCCACCCGCACGCCGGGCACCGCCGACGAGATCGGGCTGTTCGTCAACGAACTGCCGGTGTGCGTCGCCGTCACCGACGGCGGCTTCGGCGACCACGCGGCGGCCGTGCGGCGGCAGGTCCGCGCGTTGAACGCGATCCGGTCGGTGCCGTTGGCGCAGGTGGTCACCGGCCTGCGCCCGGCACCGTCGGTCACCCCGGTGTCGGTCGGCTACCGACGACGCGGCGCGGCGCCGGTGTTCGACGGCGTACCGAGCAGCGTCGAATGGTCACTGTTCTGCGGAGCGGCCCGCAACGCGCTGCACCTGCAGGTCGTCGACGGACCCGGATCCGGATCCGGATCCGACGGCGGGTCCGACGGTGGCGGCGATGGTGGCGGTGGCGGGTCCGACGGTGGCGGCGGAGGCGATGCCGCTGTCGGTCTGGTCGAGCTGAGCCTGCAGTACAGCCCGTCGGCGATCCCCGCCGACGCGGTCGCCCGGATCGGCACGCACCTGCGCATCATGCTCGCCGCCGTGGTCGCCGACCCGCACCAGCCGGTCCACGGCCTTCCGTTGCTGTCCGCCGACGAACTCGACCAGGTGACCCGGGTGTTCGCCGCCGGCGACCGGGGCCGCCCCGAACCCGCCACCGTGCCGGAGCTCTTCGCCGCGCAGGTGCGCCGGGATCCGGCGGCGGTCGCGGTGATCGACGGCGACCGGCAGCTCAGCTACGCCGAACTGGACGCCGCCAGCGCCCGCCTCGCCGCGATCTTCCGCCAGTTCGGCGTCGGGGCGGGGTCGCTGGTCGCGGTGGCGCTGGACCGGTCCTGGCAGGCGATCGCCGCGCAGCTCGCCGCCATGCGCTGCCGCGCCGGGTACGTGCCGGTCGACCCCGGACATCCACCCGTACGGCAGACGATGATCGTCGGCGACGCCGAACCGGCGCTGCTGGTCACCACGGCCGCCGTGGCCGCCCGACTGCCGACCGGCGTCCCGGTGCTCGCCCTCGACCGGACCGAGCCTGCCGACGGTAGCGAGCCTGCCGACGGTAGCGAGCCTGCCGACGGTGGCGACCCGGGCGCCGGTGGCGACCCGGGCGACCTCGCCGGACTGCCCGACCTCGCCGGACTGTGCGTCCTGCCCGGCCCGGTGGAGCCGACGCAACGGCCCGGGGCCGACGACGTGGCGTACGTGCTCTACACCTCCGGCTCGACCGGTCGTCCCAAGGGCGTGGTGGTGCCGCACGGTGCCCTGGCGCACCTCGTGCAGGCGATGCGCGACCGGTTCGGTGGCGGCCCCGGTCACCGGTGGCTGCAGTTGACGTCACTGTCGTTCGACATCAGCGCGGTGGAGATCTACCTGCCGTTGACCACCGGTGGGACGGTGGTGGTCGCGACCGGGGTGAGCGCCCTGGACGGTGCCGGCGTGCTGCGGCTGGTCCGCCAGACCGGCGTCACCCACCTGCAGGCGACACCGTCCGGGTGGCAGGTGCTGCTGGCGGCCGGCCTGGCCGACCCGCTGGTCGCGGTCACCGGCGGCGAGGAGCTGCCGGTGCCGGTGGCCCGCCAGTTGCGCGCGCGGGTGGACCGGCTGGTCAACGGGTACGGGCCGACCGAGGCGACGATCTACGCGACGATGGCGGAGATCCCGCCCGATCCGGCGGCGGTGACGATCGGGCGGCCGCTGCCGCACACCGCCGCGTACCTGCTCGACGAGCGTGGCCGGCCGGTGCCGGTCGGCGTACCGGGTGAACTGGTGCTCGGCGGGGCCGGCGTCGCCGCCGGCTACCTTCGCCGGCCGGAGCTGACCGCCGAACGGTTCGTGACCGACCCGTTCGCCGCCGGGGACGCCGCCGCCCGCTGCTACCGCACCGGGGACGTCTGCCGGTGGCTGCCGGACGGACAGATCGAGTTCCTCGGCCGAGCCGACGACCAGGTCAAGATCCGCGGCCACCGGATCGAACTCGGCGAGATCACCGCCCGGCTGCTGGAGCATCCGTCGATCGCCCAGGCGGCGGTGCTGCTGCACACCGGGACGGCACCGGACGACGGCAGCGCCGTGCCGGACGACACCCGCCAGCTGGTCGCGTACCTCGTCCCGGCCGGGACGGCACCGACCGTGACGCAGCTGCGCCAGCATCTCACCCGGACGCTGCCAGCGGTGATGGTGCCGGGTGCCTGGGTGCTGCTGGACCAGCTGCCCACGGGCCCGAACGGCAAACTCGACCGCGCCGCCCTGCCGGCCCCGACCCGCGACGTCGCCGGCCGGGCGCCGACAGACCCGGAGACGGTGGTACCGACGGACCCGGAGACGGTGGCGCCGGCGGCGGACCCCGCCGCGACAGACCCCGAATCGGCGGACCCGATCGTGGCCGAGATCCGGACGATCTGGCAGGACGTGCTGCAGATCCCCGAGATCGGTCTGCACGAGGACCTGTTCGACCTGGGCGGGCATTCGCTCACGGTCACCCGGATCAGCAGCCGGATCCACCGGCGGCTCGGCGTCGAGGTGCCGTTGGAGACCTTCTTCGACGCCCCGACGATCGCCGAGATCGCCGACGTCGTCCGCGACGCGGCCACCATCCGGGCCTGACACCTCCGGCGGCCTGACACCTCCGGCGGCCCGAGACCTCCGGTGCCCGACACCTCCCGCGCCTGATCCGACGGTCGGGCACCGGGCGAGAACGAAAGGAACGACGATGGACGACGTACGGCTGCGTCGCCGGGTCGCGGACCTGGTCAGCGACGCCACCGGCGGCGACGTGGCGGCCGAGCAGGTCCTCGGCGGCGGATCGCTTGTCGCTCTGGGGCTCGACTCACTCGGACTGCTGCGGCTGGTCGACGCGATCGAGTCCGAATTCGGAGTCGAGGTCGAATTCGACGGCGCCGACCGACCGGTCGACACAGTGGACGATCTGGTGCAGGCGGTACGGGCCGCCGCGTGACACGCGTATCGCCGCTCTTCGTTGCGGCCCCGACCGACTGCTGGACTAGGCTGCGGACGTGCAGGCCGAGGGCGAAAACGCGGGTGAGCGCCTCAAACGTATCGAGGCGGTGACCGACCCTGCCCTGTCCGGACTCAGCTTCGACGCCCTCCTCGTCGAGTCACTGGCCAGGACCGGCCAGTTGCTCCACGTCGACACCGCAGCGGTCTGCCTGCTCGACGCCCACTCGCAGCAACTCGTCACCGCCGCCGCCTGGGGCATCGAGGCGTTCCACGGTCACCCGGTGCGGCTGCCGCTGCGTCGCGGGTACGCCGGGCAGGTCATGTCGTCCGGGTCGGCGGTGCGGCTGGCCGACCCCGACGACGACAGACTGGCCCACCCCGGGCTGCGCGCCCAGGGCATCCGGTCGCTGCTGGCGGTCCCGGTCACCATCGGCGGCAGCGTCACCGGCGTACTGCACGTGGCGAGCCGGGAGCAGCGGATCTACCGGGCCGACGACGAACAGATGTTGCGTCTCGTCGCCGACCGGATCGCCATGGCCAGTCAGGCCCGGGAACGTCAGGTCGACCGCACCACCACCGTCGCGCTGCAGCACGACCTGCTCCCCACCGACCTGCCGACGGTGCCGGGTCTGCAGTTCGCGGCCCGCTACGTCGCCGGGCACGACGTCGGGGTCGGCGGCGACTGGTACGACGTACTGCCGCTGCCGGACGGCTGGGTCGGGGTCGCGATCGGCGACGTCACCGGACGGGGCCTGCACGCCGCCACCGTGATGGGCCGGCTGCGCAGCGCACTGCGCGCGTACGCTCTGGAAACCACCGACCCGGCCGACGTCCTCGCCCGACTGGACCGCAAGGTGCAGCACTTCGAGCCGGGGATGATGGCCACCGTCTGCTACGCCACCATCGACCCCACCGCCACGGTGGTGTCGATGTCCACCGCAGGGCACCCGCCACCGGTGGCGGTCGACGGCGACGGGGCACGTTGCCTGCAGGTCCCCGCCGATCTGCCGTTGGGCACCCGGATCGACCGGCCGCGTCGGGTCAGCACCGTCGACCTCACCCCCGCCTCCCTGCTGTTCTTCTTCACCGACGGGCTGGTGGAGCGCTGCGGGCCGACGATCGACAGCGGGCTGCGGCAGGTATGCGAGGCGATCACCGCGTCGAGCGCCGAGACGGCCTGCGTATCGGTGATGAGCGCCCTGGTCGACGGCCGGCCGCTGGTCGACGACATCGCGATGCTCGCGCTACGCCGCGACTGACCACCACAGGCACGGCTGAGGGCCGGCTCAGGCAGGACCGGGAACAGCGCGCGTGGGCTTCGGCCGCGGGTTGGTCTGCTGATCGGTCCAGAGGGCGAGCAGACGCAGGTTGTCGTGTGACGGGCTGCCCGGGTCGGTGGTGTAGATGAACAAGGTCTGGTCCGCGTCACCGGGCAGCGCCAACGCTTCGTACCGGATGGTGATGGGGCCGACCACCGGGTGGACCATCTGTTTGGTGCCGTGGGTGCGTTCGTGCACCTGGTGGCCGTTCCACCAGGCGCGGAACTCCGGGCTCTTGATGGTCAGTTCGCCGACGAGTTCGGTGAGCTGCGGATCGTCGGGAAATCTGCCGGCGTAGAGGCGCAGCGTGCCGGCCACCTCGGCTGCCACGGTGGGCCAGTTGAGGAAGGCGGCGCGGGCGTCGGGGTCGAGGAAGAGCCACCGGGTGTAGTTGCGGTGCTTCGGCGGCAGGCGGGTCCAGTCGGTGAGCAGGGCGCGGGCGAGGGCGTTCGAGGCCAGGACGTCGGTACGCCGACCGATGACGAAGGCCGGATGGTCGGTCATCGAGGCGATCAGCTGCGCCATGGCGGGCCGGACCCGCTGCGCCGGGATCCGGACCGCGGTGGCGCGGCGGCGGGCCGGGCGGGCCAGGTCGGTGAGGTGGGTACGGGCTGCGGCGTCGAGTTGAAAGACCCGGGCCAGGGCGTCGAGAACCGCCTCCGACGGGCTGGCGTGCCGGCCCTGTTCCAGGCGGGTGTAGTAGTCGACGCTCACTCCGGCGAGGTGGGCGACCTCCTCGCGGCGCAGCCCGCGTACCCGCCGGCCGCTCTGACCGGGCGGGACGGCGAGGCCGGCGGCTTCGGGCGTCATCGCGGCCCGACGTCTTCTCAGGAAGTCACCGAGGTCCGCGTGTCCCGCCATCTCCCCATGATTGCCGCGCCGCCGCCCCTGGTGCCAGCGCCAGGGTGGGCATGCTGTTCCCAGGCAGAGCTGGGCTCGGCAGACGGTGTCGAGGGTCTGGAACGCGGCGGCAGCATGGTGCCCGTCCCCCGACCGGAGGGACGCCGACACACCGACAAGGAGACACACCGTGCCGTACCCCACCACCGGACCCGCGACCTGGTTCGTCACCGGCGCATCGCTCGGGCTCGGCCTCGAGCTGGTCAAGCAGTTGCTGGCGCGCGGCGACAACGTCGCGGCGACCACCCGCTCGACCGCACGGCTGACCGCGGCCCTGGAGTCCATCGACACGTCGCGGCTGCTGGCTCTGCCGGTGAACCTCGCCGACGAGCAGGAGGTCGTCGACGCCGTGGCGGCGGCCACCGACCGCTTCGGCGCCATCGACGTCGTGGTCAACAACGCCGGCTACGGCCTGCTCGGCGCCGTCGAGGAGATCAGCGACACCGAGGTACGGGAGCTGTTCGACGTGCAGGTCTTCGGGGCGTGGAACCTGCTGCGCGCCGTCCTGCCCGGGATGCGCGTCCGCCGCAGCGGCCACGTCATCAACGTCTCGTCGATCCTCGGGCTGACCGCGTTCCCCGGCTGGGGCGCGTACTGCGCCGCCAAGTACGCGTTGGAAGGTCTCACCCAGTCCCTGGCCGGCGAGGTCGCCGATGCCGAAATCCGGGTCAACCTCATCGAACCCGGTTATCTGCGCACCGACTTCCTGCGCGCCAGCCTGCGCCTGCCCGGCCGGACCGCCGACGGATACGCCGCCATCCGCGAGATGACCGACGCCCACCTGGCCATGCCCGGCACCCAGCTCGGCGACCCGGCGAAGGCCGCCACCGCGATCATCACCGTCGCCGAGACCGGCACGGCGCCCCTGCACCAGATTCTCGGATCCGACTCGTACGGCCTGGCCACGGCCCGCGTCCAGAGCCTGACCAGGGACATCGAGACCGGCCGGCCGCTGGCCGTCAGCACCGACATCACCGAGACGGCCGGGTAGCCGACGGCAGGTCTTGTCCCCCGCGCGAGCTACCCGAAGTGTCCACCCGACGGTGACGACCCACCGGTCGGTTCCTTCATAGCCTTTCGACGATGACCGCGGCGCATCGGCCACGGTCACGTCGAAGGAGCACTCATGCGTCTGGTGAAACAACTCGTGGCGGTCGCGGCGGTCGCATTCGTCGGCAGCCGGGTGGTCGCCGGCGTCGGCGGCAACCCCTGGCTGACGCTGGCAGCGGGTGTCGCGACAGCCATCGCCGCGATCCTCGTCTACGCCTGGGTGGTACGGCGTACCGAACGCCGGGCACCGACGGAGATCGCCCGGTCCGGCGCGGCGACGCGGACCGCGTGGGGCGGGCTGATCGGCGTCGCCATGTTCGTGGCCGTCATCGTCACCATCGCCTCCCTCGGCGGCTACCAGGTGCACGGGCTGGGTTCGGTGACCGGCGCGGTGGCGCTGATCGGATTCATGGCTGCCGCCGCCGTGACCGAGGAGCTGATCTTCCGGGGGGTGCTGTTCCGGATCGTCGAGGAACGCACCGGCACCTGGATCGCGCTGCTGCTGACCGGGGTGGTGTTCGGCCTGGCGCACCTGCCCAACCCGGACGCCGGGCTGTGGGGCGCGACCGCCATCGCCATCGAAGCCGGCTTCATGCTCGCCGCCTGTTACGTCGCCACCCGCAACCTGTGGCTGCCGATCGGGCTGCACTTCGGCTGGAACTTCGCCGCCGGCGGCATCTTCGGCACCGCCGTCTCCGGCACCGGCCAGCCGGACGGGCTGCTGGACGCCACGACCTCGGGCCCGGCTCTGCTCACCGGCGGCGCGTTCGGACCGGAGGGGAGCCTGTACGCCGTAGCCGCCGGGGCGATCCTGACCGTCGTGTTCCTGTGGCTGGCCCACCGGCGCGGGCACATCGTCGCCCGCCGTCGGCGGGCCGTCGGCGTCGGGCCGGTTGCTACGGTCACCCGGTGATCGACCTCCGGGGAGTCCGGGAGCGGTGGCAGCGCTGCGACGTCACGGTCCGGGACCTTCCGCTGGCGCTGCTGCTCGCCGTCGCGACCATGGTGCCGGCGCTGGACAACCGGGGTACGCGGCTCGGTGACCTGCCCGACCGTCCGTTCGACGCGCTGGCTGTCGCCGTGGTCGCCCTGCAGTGCCTGCCGCTGGCCGGCCGCCGGCGCTGGCCGGGCAGCTGCCTCGCCCTGGTGTCGGTCGGTTTCGCCGCCGATCAGCTGCTCGGCTACCACACGGTCGCGGGCACCGCGCTGCCGGTCGCGCTGCTGAGCGCCGGAGCCCACCTGGACCGGCACCGGCGCGCCACCCTCGTCGCGGTCTCCGCCGCGTACGTGCTGTTGGCCGTCGCTCTCGACCAGCGCGGGTCGGCCGAAGGCCTGGCCGGGTTCGTCACGTTCTACCTGGCCCTGGCCCTGGCCTGGGGTGCCGGGGCGTGGCTCCGGACGACCCGGGCGGCTGAGGCCCGGCACCGCCGGCACGTCGCCGAGAGCACCCGGATCGCCGAACGCACCCGGATCGCCCGCGAGCTGCACGACGTCGTGACGCACCATGTGACGGCGATGGTGGTGCAGGCCGAGGCGGCGCGCTACCTGACCGCCGCCCCGGACCGCCTCGACCAGACGCTGACCACGATCACCGGCACCGGCCGGCGGGCGATCTCGGACCTGCGGAACCTGCTCGACCTGCTCGACCCCGACCACAGCGGTACGCCAGCCACCTCGTCCACAGGCCACCTGCACGCACTGGTCGAGCAGACCAGGCAGGCCGGCCAACCGGTGGAGTTCACGCAGGAGGGCGGGCCGCCGGAGTCGACCGGCAGCGCCGAGGCGACCACCTACCGGGTCGTCCAGGAAGCCCTGACGAACGCACTCAAGTACGACCACGGCGGGCCGACAGCGGTGCACGTCCGGTACGACGAGACGGAGATCAGTGTGACGGTCAGCAGCGCGGGATCGGGGTCGAGCGCCGGGTCTCCCGGCGGCGCGGGACGCGGCCTGGCCGGCCTGGCCGAACGGGTCGGCCTGCTCGGCGGCGACTTCGGCGCCGGCCGGCAGCGGTGCGGCGGTTTCCTGGTCCGCGCCCGCATCCCCACCGGCGGCCCGTCGTGACCGCCCCGGTCCGGGTGCTGATCTGCGACGACCAGGCGCTGATCCGTACCGGCTTCGCGACGATCATCGGCGCGCAGCCAGACCTTGAGGTGGTCGGCGAGTGCGGCGACGGGCAGGCCGCCGTCGACCTCGCCGGCCGGCTGCGCCCCGACGTGGTGGTGATGGACGTACGGATGCCGGTGCTGGACGGAATCGAGGCCACCCGCAGGCTCGCCGGGGCCGGCGTCGCGGATCCCGTCAAGGTGCTCGTGGTGACGACCTTCAACCTCGACGAGTACGTGTACGACGCGCTACGCGCCGGGGCGAGCGGGTTCCTGCTCAAGGACGCGCCCCCGGCCCAGTTGCTGCACGGCATCCGGACCGTCGCCGCCGGCGCGGCGCTGCTGGCCCCGGAGGTGACCCGCCAACTCGTCGGCCGGTACGCCGCACGCATCCGCCCCGCCGACGACACCACGGCCGGCGTTCCGCTGACCCTACGCGAGCTGGAGGTGCTCCGGCTGATCGCCAACGGCCTGTCCAACAGCGAGATCGCCGCGACCCTGGTGATCAGCCAGGAGACCGTCAAGACGTACGTGTCACGCATCCTCACGAAGCTGGACCTGCGCGACCGGGTCCAGGCCGTGGTGTACGCGTACCGCCGGGGTCTGGTGACCTGACCCCGCCGCCCGGTCCGGGCCCCTCGACCGGTTCCCGCTGATGACAAAGTCATCCCAGACAGTTGACAGCGTCATCTCGGCTGCCTACGCTGACCGTGATGACGTTGTCATCTCACAACGCCGGAGCTCTCGGTCGCGGGAGTCAGAACCGCAGGAATGCCGTAGGCCCGGCGCAATCGTCGAGGAGTGTCGATGAAAATCTTTCTCACGGGTGGATCGGGCTTCGCCGGAGGAGCAATCCTGCGGCGGCTGGTCGATGACGGACACACTGTGCACGCACTCGCGCGGTCCGCAGCGGCCGCAGACGCGATCACATCGGCCGGCGGGCTCCCGGTCAGCGGTGACCTGTCGGACCTGACCAGGTCCGGCAGCGGGCAGGCATGGCTACCGATTCTCGACGAGGTCGACGCCGTGGTGCACGCGGCGGCCTTCATGGCGTTCTGGGGGCCCGACCAGGTCTTCGTCGACCGCAACCTGCTGCCGACCAGAGCCCTCTACCAGGCCGCCGTGAACGCGCAGGTCAAGCGATTCGTCCTGGTGTCCGCAGCCAGTGTCTCCACCGGCACCAATCACGACCACACCGTCGACGAGAACTCCGACCCGGGCAAGGCGAACATCGCGTACAGCCGGGTGAAGCTCCGTACCGAGCAGGAACTGCTTGCCCTGCCGCACGGGAACACCTCCCTGGTCGTCATCCGACCGCCGTTCCTGTGGGGCCAGGGCATGACCCATACCTTGCAGGGATTCATCGACTCCGTCGAAGCCGGCCGATTCTCCTGGATCGACGGAGGGCGGCACCTGGTCGACTTCTGCCACGTCGACAACCTCGCCCACATCCTCACGCTGGCACTCGACCGTGGGGAACACGGCTTGATCTGCTACGTCACCGACGGCAGCCCTCGCCCCGCCCGTGACTTCTTCACCCCGCTGCTGGCCACCCGCGGCATCGACGTCAGCAAGGCCAACAGCGTCCCCCTGGCAGTCGCCTCACCGCTGGCCACGGTCTTGCAGGCCGTCGCGAAAGCGCGTCGCAGCGCCACCGCGCCGCCGATCACCCCGTGGATCGTCTCGTTCATGGGCCGCGACCGCGTCTACGACATCTCCCGCGCACGGCTTCGACTGGGCTATCAGCCGGTGATCACCGTGGAAGAAGGACTCCGGCGAATGGCGCAATCCCCCACCATCGGCCGCTGAACCTCGCGCCTACGCCACACTCCGCCACTCGACCAGCGAAAGGAAACTTCATGAAGCAGTTCACAGTGGATGACCAGTCGTCGAAGGTACGTCGAGTCACCTTCGCCAATCCACCGTTCAACCTGATCGGCGCGGACACGATGGCTGAGCTGTTCGACATCGTCGACCGGCTGAGCGGCGAGGAAACGGTCAGCGTCGTCATCTTCGACAGCGCAACGCCGGGATTCTTCGTCAACCACGTCGACGGCGAGCAGATCCCGGCTGTCGCGGCGATGGCCGGCAGCGGACCTCTGCCCGGGTTCGTCGAACTCGGCGTACGCTTGGCTGCCGCACCGTTCGTCAGCATCGCGTCGATCCGGGGACGTACCCGTGGCGGCGGCGCGGAGTACACCGCCGCCTTCGACCTGCGCTACGCCAGCCGGGAACAGGCGATCTTCGGCCAGCCCGAGGTCGGCTTCGGTCTGATCCCCGGCGCCGGCGGCACCGAACGACTGGCCCACCTCCTCGGCCGTGACCGGGCTCTGGAGGTGCTCCTGACCGGTCAGGACTACGACGCGGACCGCGCCGCGCAGTACGGCTGGGTTACCCGGGCGATCCCCGACGCCGAACTCGACGACTTCGTCGACGCTGTGGCCCGGCGTATCGCCAGCTTCGACAAGCAAGCCATCACGGCGGTCAAGACCCAGGTGAACCGCTCCACCTTGCCGCCGGAGGAGCACCTGCTGGCGTCGTTCGTCGAATCCGCCCGATCCACCACGGGACCTGCCGCCCAGGCGCGAGGGCGGGCCCTCGGCAAACTCATCGCGCAGATCGGGATCGACGATCTCGAGCGAAACCTGGGGGACCACCTCGAGTCGCTGGCCGAACGGCCGTAGCATCCTCAGGGGCGGGTAGCCACAACCTTCGGCTACGGTCGGCAAAGACGTTCCAACCCGGCCATAGGATGAGCGAATGATCCGGGCTGAAACCGCCGCCGCGACACGCCAGGCCCTGCTCGAAGCGGCGGCCGAGCTGCTTGACCACGGCGGCCTCGAAGCCGTGACTCTCCGTGCCGTTGGAGCGCGGGCTGGGGTCACCCGTGGAGCACCCTACCGGCACTTCCCGGACAAAGAACACCTCATGATCGCCGTCGGCAGCCAGGCCTGGGACGAGCTCGGTAAACGCATCGGCACCATCCACCGAGACCCGGGCCTGACACCGGCCGGAAAGCTGCGGGCCCTCCTCGCCGCTTTCATCAACCTCGCCCGCCGCCAACCCCATCTCTACCGTCTGATGTTCAGCAGCCCCGCCAGCGATCCCACCGCGTTCGCCCGGGTTGCCCAACCCACGCAGGACGAATCCCTGCGAGTAGTAGCCGCCGTGACCGGCGAGCACGATGCCCGCCGATACGCCGCACTGCTCCTCGCCAGCGCCGACGGCATCGCCGGCATGGAACTCACCGGTCAGCTCGAAGGCGACAAATGGCACACCACCGCCGAAGAGCTGATCGACACCCTCGTCACCATGGTCGCCGCTCAAACCCACGGCAGCGCCACGGAGGCGGCGGTCAGTTCCTGACACATCCTCGACCAGGCCCAATCATTTTGGCGGGGCCGTCGCTTCGGACTTTCGCTGCATCCAGGTCCTGGCCTGGTCGACCAGTTGTTGCGGCGCGTCGGGGGCGAAGCTGGCGACGAGATTGTCCGCCGACGCCCGGCCGGCCGCCTCGGCACGGGAGAACATCGCGGCTTCGTACGCGGTAAGCGCGGATTCCACGTCGGAGTGTTCCGCCAACGCGGCACCGAGATCCGCGGCGTCGAGCAGCGCGAGGTTCGCTCCCTGCCCGGCGAACGGGGACATCACATGCGCCGCGTCGCCGAGCAGGGTCACGCCGGCGGTACGCGCCCACCTCAGCCCCACCGGAAGTGCGTTGATCGGGCGCGGAACCAGGGGCCCTTCACCCTCGCCGATCAGCGCGCGGAGGCCGGGCGCGAAGTCGTGGAAGATCTCCAGCAGTCGCTGGCGAGTGCCACCCGGGTCGGTGGGCTCCACGAACCTGCTGGCCCAGCTCTCATCGCCCTGAACCGCATAATAGATTCTGATCACGCCACCACCGTTACGCTGGGCGATTATCCCGCGGCCTTCCGCCAAGGCGTACATCGACCCCGGCCCGACCAGATTTGCCGCCTCACGATGCTTTGCATCGACATCAGTCAGAAGATCCTCGACGAAGGACACGCCGGAGTAGCCAGGGACCGCGTCCGTCAGCAGCGAGCGCACCTTCGACCAGCAGCCGTCTGCGCCGACCAGGACCTCGGCCTCCACGATCTCACCGTTGTCCATGGTGAGCTCCGTGCGCCCGCCGCCCGGCCTTGTCACCGAGGTCACCTTCGTGTTCCAGCGGACAACACCCTCGGGTAGCGATTCGACCAGCAGACGCCTCAGGTCGCCGCGGTCCACTTCGGGCCGCACGCCGGCACCACCCTCGTACGCCAGGTCGAAATGCACGGTCCCGAACCTGTCGACAAGGCGCGTCGTCTCCCCTGCGTCCCGCGAGATCGAGCGAAACTCCTCGAACAGACCGGCATCGACGAGCCCCCGCTGGCCTGAATCCGCGTTCAGGCCGAGCGTGCCGCCCGCGTCGCGGACCCGCGACGACGCATCAAGCTCGTAAACCGTCGACGGGATCCCGCGCAGGTGCAGGATGCGGGCCAGAGCCAGACCGCCCAGGCCACCCCCGACAATCGTCACGTGTCTTGTGGCCGCCAATTCCCCACCATCCCTCGTTGTCGGCTGGCTTGCCTGCCAAACCTAGGAACACACGCCCGGCCTCGCTTGGACAGCCGAGCCAGCCGGTGGGACTTGCGGGACAAGTGGTTCGATGGGTGGATGAACGCTTCCCGCCGACATGCGGCACGACCCGGGCAGGTCGACGCGACGGCGCGGTCGCCCAGCTGCGCGCCGCCCCCGGCAGCCGATCAGGGCGCGGCCGTCGGAGCGCGTGTTCGTAGCCGTGAGGCCCGAGCACGGGATGTCGTGGTCACGGACTTCCACACCCCGACGGGGGTGCGGGCGCAGACCTCTCCGGCGGACGAAACGGAGTTCCGGTTGTACGCGGTACGCCGCGGCACCTGGACGTTGCGCTACGACCGCGCGGTGCTCCCGGTCCGGGAAGGCCAGTTCATGATCCATCGTGCCGGCGGCCTGGCCGGCTTCGACGCGGACCCACGAACCGCCGGGCGGACAATCGGGATCCCGATCGCCGAGATCGGCGGCTACCACGGTGACGCGCTGGTGGCCAGGCCGGCCACCGCACCCGAGGTGCGGCTCCTGCTGGCGCACGCGAGCCTGCTACACGACACGGTCACAAACCTCAGGGGCGTCGGCTTGTCGGCGGCCCGGAATGCGTTGATAGAGCTCGCCCGAGGCGTGGTACGCCAGTACATCGACGACACCGAGCCCGCCCTGTTACCCGCCCTGGCACGGGCCGCTCGCGAGCTTGCCGACCACCGACTCACCGACCACGACCTGACCCCCGGGCTGCTGGCACGCGAGTTGCACGTCTCCGTACGCACGCTGAGCCGCGCCTTCGCCGCCACCGGGGAGACGACGGCCGGCTACATCCGGCGCCGCCGCCTGGAGGAAGCACGCAGAGCCTTGACTGCCGGCTACCCGGTTTCCGACGTCGCGGCCCGATGGCAGTTCGCCGACAGCAGCCACTTCATCCGTGCCTTCCGCAAGCGCTACGACCAGATCCCTACCCAGTACGTCTCCACCCGAGAGGACGTCTGATCCAAGTTTCGACGGCCCGCCGAGACCGCCGAGCGCTCTCCCAGGGAGGCGAGGAGCACGAGTACGGGCGGCTTGCGCCGCAGTTCGCCGGCGGGCGGTGCGTACGGTAGGTAGGCGAGCGTCGGCGATCTCGATGATGTGAGCGAGGTGTGCTCGTCAGCGGATGCCGGCCCGGGTGAACCGGCGCCGACGCGGGTCACCACAGCCCCGTCGTCTCACCCGGGTTTCACGTGCTCGAGCTGTGACCCTGGGCTGCGCGAACCCAGGTCCGGGTGACGTGGGTGAACGTGGGCGATCCCTGCCACCTGAGGTGAGCCCTCAGGTCGCTAGACTGGGCCCTCGCGCCCTCGTAGCTCAGGGGATAGAGCATCGGTTTCCTAAACCGTGTGTCGCAGGTTCGAATCCTGCCGGGGGCACGCAGAGCATCCGCGACAACTTCAACGGGGTCCGAGGCATCTGCCTCGGACCCCGTCTCCTGTGTTTGTGGGTGCTCGCTCATGATCGTCTCGATGGTGGCGGCGAGGGTGGGCGCCGTCTCGCCAGTGACGCTGACGCGGATGGTGACGTCGCGCCGGTGGGCGTTATAGCGCAGTTCGAGGTGGAAGGCATCGTAGATCCGACGTTGTTGATCTTCGGGTAGTACGGCAGCCGCCATTTGCTAGTTGACCAGGGCGTATTCGCGGTTGAGGCGGGTGCGTTGGTGGAACCAGCGGGCGCGGGCCTGGTGTCGTCGTCGCCAGGTCAGCCAGTTGAGGGCGTGGTCGGGTGGTTGTGGGTGGTGGAGGACGTCGGCGAGAAGCCGTGGGCTGTGTCAAGGATCTTGGACAGGTCTTCGTAGGTTTGCTGGTCAGGCGGCTATCAGGGCCTGGTAGCCGGTGAGGGCTTCGGCCGGGGTGCGGTAGTCAAGGCTGGAGTGCAGCCGTTGTCTGTTGTAGAACACCTCGATGTACTCGGCGACGGCGAACCGGGCGCGGGCACGGGTGTCGAAGCGTTCCCGGTGGTACATCTCGTTCTTCATGGTGGCGAAGAACGATTCGGCGGCGGCGTTGTCCCAGCAGACACCGGTACGTCCCACGCTCACCCGCACCTGGTTGTCGGCGCAGTGGCGGGCGAACCTGGCCGAGGTGTACTGCGCGCCCCGGTCGGAATGGAACACCGCATCCGGGCGGACGTGGCCGTGTCGGATGGCCATGGCCAGGGCGTCGACCACCAGGCTCGTGCGCATGTGCTCGGCGGTCTGCCAGCCCACGACCATCCGGGTGGCCAGGTCGATGACGGTGGCCAGGTACAGCCAGCCCTCACCCGTCCTCAGGTAGGTGATGTCGCCGACCAGGCGGGTGCCCGGGGTGTCGGCGGTGAAGTCCCTGTCGATCAGATCCTTCGCGGTGACCGGGTCCCGGCCGGGCACCGTGGTCCGCTTGTACGCCCTGGGTTGACAGGCCCGCAGGCCGAGCTCGCGCATCAGGTCGGCGACGAGCCCGACGCTGCACGCGACACCCTTGCGGTTGAGCGCGGCGGTCACCCGCCGGCAGCCGTAGGTGCCCCGGGAGGCGTCGAAGACCCGCCGCACGTGGTCGGCGAGGGTCCGACGTCGGGCGGCGGTGACCGTCTCGGCGCGTTCCCGCCAGGCGTAGTAGGTGGAGCGGGGCACGCCCAGCAGGCGGCACATCCAGGCGATCGGGTAGGTGGCCTTCTCCGCGTCGATCACCGCGCACCGCAGGGCTACGGGTGCGTCCGGGCGAAGAAGGCCGCGGCTTTTTTCAGGAACTCGTTCTCCATCCGCAGGCGGCGGATCTCGTCTTCCATCTCCTTCACACGGGTGTCCTCGGTCCGGTCGGTGTGCGGCGGTACGGGCGTGGCGTGTTCACGGCGCCAGGTGTTGACCCAGTTGCCCAGGGTGGCTTCGTGGACCTCCAGATCACGGGCCACCGCGGCGATCGGTCTACCGGTCTCGACGACCATCTGCACAGCCTCGGCCTTGAACTGCGGACTGTATCGACGACGTTGCTCGGACATGGATCCATCCTCTCAACTCGGAGGACATGTCCAAGATCCTTGGTACACCTCACCGTCCGATCTCGGGCACGGTCAGTGGGATCAGTCCGGGCTCGGCCGGTGGCGGCTGGTCGGGTGTGACCGGTGGGGGTGCCTGGCTGTCGGTGCGGTGGCGTAACCGCGCGGCGGTGACCGCGCAGACGGCGAGAGCGGCCATGACCAGTACGGTGTGCCGGGCGATCGCGTCGTGGAGGCGGGCCTGGCACTGGTCCAGGCCGAAGTGGTCCTTGCCGAACTCGAAGCATTCCTCGACCGGCCACCGCAGCCCGGCGGCGCGGACCAGCCGCGACACGACCACCGGTTGCCCCTCGGGCACGAAGCAGTAGTGGAACGCCAGTTCGCCGGTGGCCAGGTGACGGCGCACGAGGAGGTGGTGGCGGGGTGAGGCGGTGGCGATCCATGCCCACGCGTACCAGCGGTGTCCCTTCGACCCGGCACCGGCCGAGCGGACCTGCCAGCCACGACCGCGCCTGCCGGCGAGTTCCGTAACGGCTTGCGCGCAGGTCAGCCTGTCACCGGACGGCGTCTGGATCACGCACGTCGAGGCGACCCGCAGCACGTACGCCTGCCCACGGGCTTCGAGGAACTCCCTCAGTTCGGTGCAGCCGCCGTACACCTCGTCACCGCAGATCACGTCGAAGGTCAGCTCGTCGGCGTAGGCGTGGGTGCACAGGTCGATCGCGAGTTGGCCCTTCGTGCGGAACTGCGTGTCCGTCGGCAGCCCTGTCCGCGCGGCGGTGTCCGGGTCGGTGATCTGCTCGGCGGGGATCCACCGCCGGGCTGCGACCAGGGCGTGCCCGGTCCGTTCCCGCACATAGGCCAGGTGGACCGTGTTGATGCCGTTGGCGACCCGACCGGCGCAGCCCATGTACTGCCGTTTCACCCCGGCCGTCGCCGTGCCCTGCTTCGGGTGCCCGGTCTCGTCCAACGCCCCGACCGCCAGCCCACGCCGCCGCCGACGGCCGGCAGCGGTGTCCAACCCGGCCGCCGCGTACCGCCGTACCTGGCTCGCCATACCCTCGGTGTCCCACACCGCCCTGTTCAACAACCGCTGGGTCCGGTCCGGCGTGGCATCCCCGACATGCTCGGCGATGGTCCACCCGTTGCGTTTCGGCATCCTGCTGACCAGCGCCGACACGTACCGGCCCGCGTGCAGCCACGTCCGCACTTGGACGAAACAGGACCGCGTTCGCTCCAACAGCTCGGCCCGTGCGCGCTCAGCGCGGTCGGCCGCTACCCTGGCAGCAGCAGCCGCCTTCGATCTTGTAGTCCTCACAAACACATGATCAACAGGCGGCTGCGTCTACGTTGCACCACCCTGCCAACGCGTCCTACCTGGTCACAGCCCTAATGGCGGCTGCCG
Organism: Solwaraspora sp. WMMA2056; assembly: GCF_030345095.1. Classification (NCBI taxonomy): domain Bacteria; kingdom Bacillati; phylum Actinomycetota; class Actinomycetes; order Micromonosporales; family Micromonosporaceae; genus Solwaraspora; species Solwaraspora sp. WMMA2056. The sequence continues at coordinate 2,654,981 of NZ_CP128360.1, read as the reverse complement.
TACTAGCGTCGCGTCGACCCACCGTGCAACCATCGATGAATGGTCGCCTCTGGATCCTCGGCGGAGGAGAGGCCACTGGCCGACATTCTGCGGTTGACCGGCGGGCCGGTCGTCGGCGATCCACCCGAAACCGCCGCGTCGGTCCAGCTCGCGCGCGGGATCGCGCTCGTGCAGGTGCACCGGTACGCCGAGGCCGTCATGCTGGCCGAGGCGGCAATCGACTCGGCCAGGCGGGTGCCTGGCGACGACCCAGAGTTCGTCGCCGAGCTCGTTGATGGGCTGCACACGTTCAGTAGGTTGGCGGCCGCATCCGGTAGCCGCGAGGAAGCACTGCGGGTGATGAAGGAGGCTGTCGCGCTCGCCGAGCCGCTACCGGAGCCGGACGAGACGCTGCCCCGGGCGCTGAACCAGCTCGGGTTGCTCCTGCTGGAGTGCGGTCGGGCCGAAGAGGGGCGGGCGGCGACCGAGCGTTCGGTCGCCATCCGCCGGCAGGCAGCCGAAGCCGACCCGGCAGCCCTCCCCGGCCTGGCCACGTCGCTGTACAACCTCAATCACCACCTGACGACCGCAGGACTGCACGCCGAAGCGCTCGCCAGCATCGAAGAGGCGGTGGAGATCGCCCGGCTCCTTGCCGATCGAGAGCCCGACACCTACTTGGCCGACCTGGCATCGGCGCTGCACAACCTGAGCATGACGCTCCGCGAGACTGGACAGATCGATCGGGCCATCTGCACCGTCGAGGAGGCCATCGAGATATATCACCGTCTTGCTGACCGGGATCCGGCCCACTACCTGCCAGAACTGGCCGAGTCGCTGGAGGTCATGTGCCATCAGGTCGCCGGCACCGGACAGTATCGCGCCGCCGCTGCGCTCGCAGACCGTTGCGCGCAGGCCTACCGTGCCGGTGGAAATCCCGGCGCCGCACTGGGCATGCGGGTGCACAAGGTGCGCTACCGGCTCCGCGGGTTGACCCGTCGCGGCTCCGGCCCTGAGCACGACTCCGATCGGCATAGTTAATGATCATGGCCATTCTGGACTGGATCGTCGTCATCGCCTCGGCGGTCCTCCTGGTGGTTTTCGGCATCGCGTCGTTCTCGACCGACCTGCCACTGGGCATGTTCCTGTTCCCACTGGCTGCCGGCACCTGCGCTGGAATCGATCTCTACGCACGCTATCGCCGGTGAAAGTGGCAGGTACGGCGGGTTGCCGTTGCGGTCCGACAGCATGCGTTCGGTTTCGCCGTCACCGCCGTAGGCATCGGCGGGTCGATTAGGTCGCTACCGGCGTCCGATGCTTGGTGGACGAAAAGGCGAGGCGGACCCAGGGCGGCCGGTCTGCCGCCCTGGGGTGAAGTGGTGTGGCTCAGCCGGCGTACGGGGCGGCGACGTCGAGAATCCACGTGACGCCGAAGCGGTCGGTCAGCATCCCGAAGCCCGGCGCCCACTGCGAGGGCCCGTACTTTTCGATGATGTCGGCGCCGTCGGCGAGCTTGTCCCAGAGGGCGGCGACCTCCTCGGCGGTCTCACCCCGGACGGAGACGAAGAACCGGTCGCCGGTCAGGGTCATGCCGTGCTCGCGCGCGGTGGGGGCCGGCGCGGTCGGGGCGGGTGCCTGGCTGGGCACGTCGTAGGCCATGATGCTGAAGCCGTTGTCGGCCGTGACCTGGCCGAAGACGACCTTGTCCGCGTCCGGCAACTCCTTCGGCATGCCGAAGTCGCCGTACGCCACGACGTTGAGCTGGCCGCCGAACACGGACTGGTAGAACTTCAGCGCGGCACGGGCGTCGCCGCGGAAGTTCAGGTGGGTGGTCGTGGAGATGCTCATGCTGTGAACTCCTTGGCGGTTATGTGCGAGCCGGCGGCTGGCCGGTTCGGACCAAGATTCGCAGCGGTAGGTGCCAGGTTGTGGCACCTACCCGGGGCAGAATCGGTGACGTGCCGAAAACCTCAGCTCGACTGCTGGCAGTGCTGTCGCTCCTGCAGGCCCGCCGGGACTGGTCCGGCACGGCGTTGGCCGAACGCCTGGGCGTCAGCCTGCGCACCGTACGCCGCGACATCGACCGGCTCCGTGACCTCGGCTATCCCATCGCTGCGGTCAAGGGACCCGACGGCGGCTACCGGCTCAGCGCCGGCACAGACCTGCCCCCGCTGCTGTTCGACGATGACCAGGCCGTCGCTCTCACCGTCGCCCTGCAGATCGCCGCGACCACCAGGGGTAGCGGCGTCGCCGAGGACGCTGCCCGCGCGCTGAACACGATCCGTCAGGTCATGCCCGCCCGGCTGCGACACCGCATCGACGCGGTGCAGGTCACCGCCGTCGACCGGCCCAGTCGCCGGCCTGCCGCTCCGGTGGACGGGCAGGTGCTCACGGCGATCAGCGCGGCCGCCCAGGCGCACGAGATCCTGCGTTTCGACTACGGCGCGGACAGCACAGACAAGCCTCCCCGCCGGGCGGAACCGCACCACGTCATCACCTGGGACGGCCGCTGGTACCTCGTCGCCTTCGAACTCGACCGCGACGACTGGCGCACTTTCCGCATCGACCGGATCGCTCTGCGCACACCCAACGGGCCACGGTTCACGCCCCGCACGGTGCCAGGAGGAGACGTCGTCAGCTACGTCACAGCAGCTTCCGTGGCTCCGGCGACACCTTGGCCGGGTGGCCCTGTCAGGGAACGGTCATCCTCGATCTGCCCGCCGCCACCGTGGCGAACTACACCCGCGACGGGCACATCGAGGAGATCGGCCCCGACCGTTGCAAGCTCACCCTCGGTTCCTGGTCCTGGCCCAGCCTGGCCGCCGCCATCGCCCGATACGACGCTGACATCGAAGTCGTCGGCCCCGACGAACTCTCCGATGCCTTCACTCACCTCGTTCAACGATTCAACCGGATCACAGCCCGCCGGCACGCCCCACCGGCAGGTTAGGCCGGACCGGCAACCACGCGGCACCGGCGGTGTCGGGGTGGATGTCCACTAAAGACTACGTTGACTGCGCTGGGCCCGGCTGGGGCTTCAGCCCGTCGCGCAGGACGGCGAGGATTCGTTGCTGACCCGCCGTATCCGGGCCGACGTGTTCCAGGGTCCGCGCGGTGCCGATCATCAACCCGATCAGCTCGGGCGTTGCGACGTCCGGGCGTACCGCTGCGGCCCGCTGCGCCTTGACCAGCAGTTCACCGACGGCGTCGCGCAGGTCCACACCGGCGGAGGCGATCGCCGCCCACACTGCGGCCATCGCCTCGTCGCCGGAGTCGATGGCGTCGGTGAAGGCGTGCTTCACCGACGACTGCCGGACGGCCTCGGTGAAGAACGCGAAGAAGCCGGCGTCGACGTCCTCGGCGGCGGCCATCTCCCGCGCGTAGGCGGTGAGCTCCCGCAGCCGGGACACGAACACCGCCTCGATGAGGGCGGCCTTCGTCGGGAAGTGCCGGAAGACGGTGCCGATCGCCACTCCGGCGAGTTCGGCGAGGTCCTCGGTCGAGGCCGACGGGCCGGCCGCCGCGAACACCTGCTCGGCGGCGGCCAGGATCCGGGCCCGGTTGCGCTGGGCGTCGGCCCGCATCCGCCTGGGCTGCGGCGACGGCGACGGCGACGGCGGGGGCGAGGAGGACGTGGTGGCCACCGGAGCATTATCCACCAGGCGATCATGAGTCACACACTCCGTTTGACAACATGAGTGAGTTACTCATATTGTCCTGGGCCATGACGACCACCGTGATGACCGGCGGCACCTCGGGGTTCGGTGCGGACGCCCGGGCCCGGCTGGCGGCACGACCCGGAGCCCGGGTCCTGTCCGGCTCCCGCAGCACCGACTCGACCGACCCCGACGCGCTGTCCCTGGACCTCGCCCGGCTGGACAGCGTGCGCGCCTTCGCACAGGCCGTCATCGACCGGCTCGACGGCACCCGGATCGACGCCCTGGTCCTGAACGCCGGCCTCAGCTTCCGCACCGGCGACCGACGCACCGCCGACGGCTTCGAGACCACCTTCGCGGTCAACCACCTCGCGCACTACCTGCTGATCCGGCTGCTGATGCCCCACCTCGGTCCAAAGGCGACGGTCATCCTCACCACGAGCGGCACCCACGACCCCGACCTCAGGACGTTCCTGCCGACGCCGCCACGACACGCGGACGCCCGCCTGTTGGCCCACCCCGAGACCGACCCGCAGCGTGACACCGACCCACGGTCGGCCGGTGGTCGCGCGTACACGTCGTCGAAGTTGTGCAACATCCTGACCGCGCGGGCGCTGGCCGCCCGGCCTGAGGCCCGCGACGGACACTGGCGGGTCCTGGTGTTCGACCCCGGACCCACCCCTGGCACCGGGCTGCTCCGCGACACCCCGCCGGCCCTGCGGCTGACCTGGCGGTTGCTCGGCGGCACGACCCGACTGATGCCCCGGTTCAACAGCCGTACGGCGGTCGCCGCAGCCCTGACCGACCTCACCCTCGGCACCGTCGCGGCCCCGCCCGGGCACTACTACGCCCGCGTCGTCGGCAACCGACTCACCTGGACCACCCCGTCCCGGCTGGCCCGCAGCGACGACGCCCGGGACGCCCTGTGGGCCGACAGCGCCGACCTGCTGGCCCTACGCTGAACGGCGACGTTTCTCGCCGCCGCGCAGCTCACGACGACCGTCAGATCGTCCTCTCGCCGGCGAAGTAGGGCTCGGCCGCCTCCAGCCGGGGCACTGGGACGCCCAGCCGGCGCGCTTCGGCGAGGGTGTCGCGGCAGACCGCGCGCAGCTCCTCAGGGTTGGCGTGGGCCTGCATCACCGCGCGCGACGGCGGGAAGTGGCCGAACAGCCAGGCGAGTGCCGGTGCCGCCAGCCAGATGGGAGCCCGGAACGGCAGCAATTCTTTCCGATGCCGCCGCAGATCGATGCCACGGGCCTCGACGAGCGGCAGCAGCTCGCGGGTGGCGAGGATCGCTTCGCGTACGTGGCCCGTCGCCAGCCCGGAGAGGGAGCCCAGCTTCAGGCTCTGCGTGTGCAGTCCGGCGTTCTGGACGAAGTGGACGGCCAGCCAGCCTCGGAAGTCGGAGTTCTCCAGGATCCGCAACCCCGCCTGGCGAAACACCTGGCGCACGGCCCGCTCCCGCTCGGTCGGCGGCCGGTCTAGCGTGCCGAAGAAGACCATGGGCAGCAGCGCCGCGCGCAGCACCCCGTCGTCGCCGAAGCCGCCGCCGGCCCCGGGGAAGCCCCAGGCGACCTGGTCGGCGGGGAGGTGCTCGGTCGCGGTCAGCGGCTCGACCCACAGGTTGTTGAAGACGAGTACTGTGGCGCCGCCTGCGCGCGGCCCCAGGAATTCCGCAGCCTCCGCGAAGCCGTAGTGCTGCACGCTCAGCACGATCAGATCGAAGTCGTGGTCCGGCTCCAGCGACTCGCGGTAGCGGACCGGCCAGCTCTCGGTGACCCGCTTTCCCCACGGCCGCCGCCGCGCGTCGAGCAGATCAAGATCGACGACATCGCCGTACGCCGCTGCCCGACCCGGCCGGACGTAGAACTCGACGTGGTGCCCGGCCCGTTCCAGGGCCCAGCCGTACGCCACGGCGATCACGCCTCGGCCGAACATCAAGATCTTCACGCGGCACCCCATGCCCGATAACCGGAGACTGTCTCCACATCCAAAATATGGAGACAGCCTCCACTTGTCAACCGGGGGCCGGGGCGGGGCGCAGCCCTTCGCCACCGTCGGCACCCCACGTCGGGAGCGCATCGAACGGCGTACGCCCTGGCGGTCAGCGTCGTCTGAGGGGACTCACGGCGTCTCGCCACAGCATGCCCACCATCGCCTGCCGGCGGTTGATGTCACGCGGCATCAGCCCGCCCGCGTACAACATGATCATCCCGGTGAGTCCGAGCACCACCGTGGGGATCAGGACGGCCGCCAGGCAGATCGCAAGAATGTCCGTCAGGACCGCAACGTCGACACCAGTCGACGCCACCGCCAGCCCGCCCAGCATCAGAGCGACCGGCTGACAGCGAAGGGCCCACACGAGGAGCCGGTACCCCCGGGTCCGACGCAGCGGAACGGCCTTTCGCTGGGGTTCGGCCACGACCCACCTTCCTCGCCCGAGCGTCGGCGCAACGACCCGCGCCGCGTCGCGCAGCTTGGCGGCGGCGCACCCCGCAGCGCACCAGTAGGGTTCCATGGCTGCGCAAGCTCGGCCGGTTCCGGTCAGGACCACGACCTTCCTCGGCCCAGCGACACCGGCGCGGCCTTGTCGATGCCTTCTACGATGTGCGCCGGCAGAGGTACGCGAGCCGGACTCAGGAGGACGATGTGGAGCTGCACAAGCGTCGGGGCGCAATCGCGACAGGTGTGGCCCTGCTCATCGTTGCCGCTCTTGTCCTGCTGTGCCTGCCGATCGGCTGGACCACACGGATCCTGCTGTGGGTCGGCGGGGCGGCCGTCCTCGGCGTACTGATCGTCCGCGCGGTCCGGCCGTTCCGGTTCCGGATCGGACCCGACGGCCTGACCTTCGGAAGTGGCGGCGCCACCCGCTCGGTGCCGTGGGACGACGTGCAGGCCGTCGTGCTCGACCAGCCCGCGCCGGGCGCGGGCGGCGGCGACCGACCCTCGCCGCGACTGCTACTGGCACCCGCTGGCGGAGCGGACGTCGGTTTGCCGACGACCGCCAGCAGTATGGCGTACGACGGCGGCTGCGCGGTGCTGCTCGACCTCGGCGACGTCGTGGAGTCGCCCGACCAGGTGGCCGAGGCCCTGACCCGGTACGCCGGGGACCGGTTCGTCGACGCGCGCCCGTCGCGCGGAACCGACGCAGTGGATCTGGACTTCACCGTGGTCTTGCGCGGGTACGACCCGGCTGCCGTCGACGAGGTGATACGCATGGGCCGTGAGGCCCTGTCGTCGCCTCCGGGCGACCAGCGGCGGGTCACCGCCGCAGGCAGGATCCGGGACTCGAGGTTCCCGACCGTTCTGCGTGGATACGACCGGTGGCAGGTGGACGAGTTCCTCGACGGGCTCGCCGCCGAGTTGGCGACGCCGGTCGACGCCCCGGACGGCACCGGCACCGGCACCGGCACCGGCACCGAATCCTGAGCTGTCGGCCAGGGCGCTTGCGCCGCCGGCAGCCGGCAGCCGGCTCATCCTGGTTTCGGGTCAATGTGCGCCATCTGACAATGAGCACGGCGCGCCCAAGGTATTTCTGAACATCGATCCCGCTCGGTATGAGTGTCCACCTTGGCGACCGTCGGCACCACGCCGGTCGCCGCACTCCTACCTTCGGGAGGAAACCTTGTCCACGCGACTGACACCACGCGTACGTCGGTCCTCGCTCGCCCTGATCGGCGTGGCGGCCCTGGCGCTGCTGCTCCCGGTCACCTCGGCGAGCGCGGCGGCGCTCGACCGGTCGACCGACAGCGGCGCCGCCAGCACCGCCGCCGACGTCTGGATGATGGACAACTCGTCCGACATCGGGCTCCAGCCGCACAACATCGGTTCGATCTGGCAGAGCCCGGACATCAAGGTCTGCAACACCGCCGTGGAGTGTGCGGTCAGCCAGAACCCGATCATCGGTCAGACCAACTACATCTTCGTCAAGCTGCGCAACCCCGGGCCGTACGGCAACCCGGTGACCGAGCAGGGCGAACTGCACGTCTATCGGACCACTCCGGGTGGCGGCGCGTCCTGGCCCACCGACTGGACCGAGATCGGTTGGACCTCGGTGTCGGTCGCCCCGGGCGTCACCACGGTCACCATCCCGTGGAACGGGGTCCCCGGGCCGGGGCACTTCTGCCTGCTCACCCGGTGGATCTCCGCCAACGACCCGATGACCGTCGAGGGCCCGGACACCCCGCAGAACACCCGGAACAACAACAACATCGCCTGGCGCAACGTGGACTCGGTGGCGCTGGCACCCAACGGGCCGACCGAGGAACGGCCGTTCGCCATCGGCAACGTCCTGCGGGAGCCGACCCGCAACAGCGTGGTCTTCGCCCAGGAGGGCGCCCCTCTGCGTACCGCCGGTGGGCGCCTGGTGGTGGATCTCGGGCCGACGCTGTTCGCCCGCTGGGTCGAGGGCGGCATGGCCGGCAAGGGCATCCGCGAGGCGGGCCGCAACCAGATCGAGATCGTCGAGCCGGGCCAGGCCAGCCTGGACAACCTGGTGCTGCGCGGCAACGAGCGACTGACCATGCGGCTGCTGTTCACCGCGACCACAGCGACGGACAAGCCGATCGCCGTACTGGTCACGCAGGTCGGTCGGGACATCACCGGCAAGGAGCGGGCCGACCTGGGCGGGGTCCGCTACGACGTGACGGTCGGCAAGCGGCAACGGTAGCCACGGTGCCGGGCAGGAGCGTCAGGTCACGTCCGGGACCCGTGACCTGACGCTCCGACAGGGTCCGGATCTGCCGGGTCAGCGCAGGCTGACCCAGCAGGTCCGGACCCTGTACGTCGTGCTGGTGGCGCGCAGTTGCACCGGGCCGGCCGGTGGTACGCCCATCGAGAAGAACCCGAGCTCGTCGACCGGCACGTCGGCGTACTGCCCGGCGGCGGACCGGGCGCTGATCCGGCCCGGACCGGCCGGGGAGAGCTGGCCGACGACGCCGGTGGCGGTGACCTCGATCGCCAGGACCACCGGGCCGGAGCGGAAGGTCATCGTCCGGTCGGTGGCGGCGGAACGGGTCAGCCCGGCCGGTTCCCGGTCACAGGCCGAGTCGAAGATCAACTCGGCGACCGCCAGTTCCGCGTCGACGGTCCGCCAACTGAACGCGGCCAACGCCGCGTCGATGAACTGCTCCGACACCGGCCCGGAGTCACGCAGCGCGGCACCAAGCTCGATCAACAGCGCGTCGTCACTGTCTGGTGACCACTGCCGCATCGCGTTCACCTCCATTGCCCGGTGCCACCCCGCTCGGTGCGGGGCCGATGTAGGCGGCGAGCGCCGCACAGTTGCGCAGCTTGGCCAGGCATCGGGCCTGGGTGGGACCCACGCTGCCGGTCGGCATGCCGAGTCGTTCGCCGATCTCACGGTAGCTGGCCGGCGGGTCGGCGACGAGTAGTGCGAGCAGTTCTCGACAGCGCGACGGCAGTTCGGCGAACGCGTCGCGCAGCGCCTGACGCCGCTCGGCGCGCAGCAGGTCCTCGTCGGGAGTGGCGGGGTCGACCAGTAGCAGCGCTCCGACGTGTGCGTCGACCGACTCGTCGTACGGGTCGAAGGGCTGGGTCCGCCGGCCGAGCCGCAGCATCCGCAGGCACTCCCGGCGGGTCGTGGTCACCAGCCAGGCGGGCAGCGCGTACGACTCCCGCAGCCGGCCGAGATTCTCGACCAGCCGCAGCCAGACCGTCTGGTTGACGTCGGCGGCGTCAGCGGGATCGAGCCCGTGGCGGCGGATCACCGTCGCCACCAGCGGCGCGTAGCGGCGGACCAGCCCCGCCCAGGCGGTCTCGTCGCCTGCGGCGGCGGCGGAGACCAGGTCCGCGACGGCTTCACCGGGGTCCGCCTCGCTGGCGTCGCGGTGGCCCCCGGCGGCGGCGGGCCGGTTCATCCGACCAGCACGCCGTAATCGGGGTGCCAGGCCGGGCCGGCGGTCAGGGCCGCCGCGGCGGACACCGCGTCCAGCCCGGTGCCGGTCATCAGGGCGGCGAGCCGGCCCGAGACGTGTCCGGTGGCGAAGGAGGTGCCGGCCCAGGCGGCAAAGCCCTGGAACGGCAGGACCGGCTGGCCGGGCAGGACAAGCTGGCCGTCGACGTACGTGCTGGTCCGGTCGCCGTACGCGCTGGCGGCCACCCAGGGACCGTGGCTGCTGTAGCTGGCCGGTACCGGGCCTTTGCCGCCCGCCTCGACCGCCGCCACGGCGAGCACCCGGTCGAGCGCCGCCGGCCAGGACGGACGGCTGGTGCCGGCGTTGCCGGCGGCGGCGACCACCGCCGTCGTCGCGGGCAGCGCGGCGAGCGCGTTGGCCAGGGGCAGCGGCGGCTGGTCGTCCTGGGTGAAGTAGCCGAGGGAGAGGTTGACGATGGTGACCTCCGGGCTGAGCCGACCGATCGCGGCGACCAGGCCCTCCTCGTCGCCGATGCCGTTGGCGTCCAGGGCGGCCTCCGGGTCGACCCGTACCCCAGGTGCGGCCTGGCGCACGACACCGGCGACGAACGTGCCGTGCCCGCCCTGCATCGCCAGTTGGGTGCCGCTGAGGTAGAGCGGGTCCTCGTCGTCCGGCTCGGGCAGGTAGCTGCCGCCGAGCCACACCGGGTGCACGCTGCCGGCCTGCCGCCAGATGCCGGTGTCGCAGACGCCGACGGTGACACCGGCTCCTTCGCCGAGCCGGGCCGGGTCCGGCGGCGGCAGGGCCGGGGCGCTGCGGGGCGGCCCGCCCGGGTTGCCCATGATGTTGCCGAACCCGAGCAGTACGTGGTGTGGCTGCACCTGCGGCACCCGCCCGTCCGGCCACTGGCGCGGGTCGCGCAGCTTGTCGACCACGGCCGGGATGGCGGTCTCCTGCTGGAAACGCAGCCGGCTGACCCGGGCGAACCCGGCGTCCACGGTGAACCGGTGGCCGTCGGCGCGCAGCCGTGCCGCCACCCGGTCGACGTCGGCCGGGGCGACCAGCAACTGTCGGGGGCGGTAGAGGAACTCGGTGCCGGCGACGGTGTGCCGGCGTACGGCCGGGTGGGCGGCCACGATCTCCTGGAACGCGCGTTGGTAGCTCTCGTCGAGGCCCCGGTCGCCCTGACCACCGGCGCGGCCGTCGACCGGATCGAGCGACCCGGTGGGCCCGGTCGGATCGGTGGGCCCGGACGACCCGAACGCGCCGAGTGGCAGCGCTGCGGCGGCCAGCGCGGACCACCCCATCAGACGCCGGCGGGAAACCTGCCCGGGCGAACCCGGCACGACGGGGTGGTGGTCGGGCGACACCTGACCTCCAGGCGGTGGGAGACGGGGTCGACACCACGGAGGGCGACCACTGAAGGTTACGGGTCCGACACGATTATTTCAAAGCATAGTTAGAAGTCAATTAAGTGACCGACCCCAGGAGGCCGGGATTGACCCGGGGTGCACAGGTGGGGAATTCTCTCTGTCATGGCCGAACGCACCGATTCCGGTGTCGACTTGGCGCAGCGGGCCCTGGACACCGTCCAGCGCTACCCGCACGAGGCCATCTCGATCGCCCACCAGGTGCTCGCCGACACACCGGACGCCCGCGCCCGGTCCACCGCGGAACGCGCCATCGGCCTGGCCCTGCGCGAGCTGGGCGACCTGCCGGGCGCGGCACGCCACCTGCGCCGGGCGGTCCGCGCCGGAGACGACGCGCGGCTACGGGCACTCGCCCGGATGAGTCTCGGGTACGTCCTGGCCAGCGCCGGTCGGACCACCGCCGCGCTGCGGGCGGTCACCCTCGCCCTACCTCAGCTGACCGGAGCGGACGCCGGCCGGGCCCGGATGCAGCGCGGCGTGGTGCTGCACTACCGGGGCCGGTTCGACGAGGCGGTCCGCGACTACGACCTGGCCGTGGAGATCGCCCAACGGGAGGGCGACCCGCTGCTGGAGGCACGCGCCCGCAACAACCGGGGGCTGCTCAACGTCCACCTCGACGTGCCCGCCAACAGCCGTACCGGCAGCCCGCCGAACGGGCACTCCGGTGGACGGCCCGACCGGGACCGGCGGACCGATCAGGGCCACGACGACGACCTGCACCGCGCCGCCGCCATCTTCAGCCAGCTCGGGCTGGACCTGGCCGCCGCCGACGCCCGGTGGAACAGCGGCATCGCCGCCGGCCAACGCGGCGACGTGGCCGGCGCGCTGCACTGCTTCGCCACCGTGGACGCCGAGTACCGCCGGCTCGCCGTACCCCGCCCGGCGCTGCTGCTGGACCGCTTCGAGCTGCTGCTGTCCGTACCGCTGATCGACGAGGCGGTGGCGGTCGCCGGCACCGCCGTGACCGAGCTGCGCCGGCTCGGGATGGCCTCCGACCTGGCCGAGGCACTGCTCGCCCAGGCCCGGGCCGCGCTGCTCGCCGGTGACCCGGCCACCGCGGCCGACACCGCCGCCGCGGCCCGCAGCCGGTTCCGCCGGCAGGGCCGACGCGCCTGGGCGACGCTCGCCCGACACGTCGAGCTGCGGGCCGGGTACGCCCAGGGCAACCGGTCGGCGGCGCTGCTCGCCGCGATGGTGCGCACCGCCGACCAGCTCGACGCCACCGGCTGGCCCGGGCCGGCGCTGACCAGCCGGATCGAAGCCGCCCGGCTGGCCGTCGCGCTGGGCCGGCACAGTCGGGCCGGCGAGTTGCTCACCGTCGCCTCGGAGGCCCGCCGACGCGGCACCGCACCCCGGCGCGCCCAGGGCTGGTACGCCCTGGCGCTGCGCCACCGGCTGGCCGGTGACGAGTCCGGCGCGGCCCGGGCGTTGCGCAGCGGCCTCGCCGTGCTGGACGGGCACCGCACCTCGCTCGGCGCCACCGAGCTACGGGCGCACAGCGCCACCTTCGGCGAGGAGTTGGCCGCCGAAGGGCTGGACATCGCGATCCGGCGGGGCGCGCCGGCGCAGGTCCTGGTCTGGGCGGAGCGGTGGCGGGCCAACGCGCTGCGGATGCGGCGGGTCTCCCCGCCGCCCGACCCGGAACTGGCCACCGCACTGACCGAACTACGGATGGTCAGCACCGCGCTGGAGGACGCCCTGCTGGCCGGCAACCCGGTGCAGGCGCTGCGCGGCAGCCAGGCCCGCCTGGAGCAACGGATCCGGGAACTCGCCAGAGGGGTCAACGGCGGCGGTGAACTGTCCGCACCACCGGCGGTGGCCGAGATCGCCACCGCGCTCGGCGACGCCGTACTGCTCGAACTGGTCGCGCACGGCGAGCGGCTGCTCGCCGTAGCGGTCCGCGACGGCCAGCCGACGCTGCACGACCTCGGGCCGCTGACCGAGGCGATCCGGGTGGCCCGGCTGCACCGGTTCGGGCTGCGCCGGCTGGTCACCCCCGGCGACGGTGGCGACCCACGGGCTGGGGTCGGGGCCGAGGCACGGGCCGGAGCCGACGCGCGGGCCGGGGTCGCGCACACCGCCGCCGCGTTGGACCGACAACTGTTCGATCCGGTACGCGACCGGATCACCGACCGGCCGCTGGTGATCGTGCCGATCGGCGAACTGCACGCCGTACCGTGGTCGGGCCTGTCCACCTGCGCGGGCCGCGCGGTGACCGTGGCACCGTCGGCGACGGCCTGGCTGCGGGCCGCCGGTCGGCAGACCGGCGCAGCGCACACCCCGGCAGCCGACGGGCCGGCGGTGCTGGTGGCCGGGCCGCGGTTGCCGGCCGCCGAGACCGAGGTGCGGCAACTCGCCGCGGCGCTGCCCGGCTCCCGTCTGCTGACCGGAGCCGCCGCCACCGCCGACACGGTGACCGGCGCGCTCAACGGCGCGGCCCTGGCGCACATCGCCGCGCACGGACGGTTCCGGGCGGACAACCCGCTCTTTTCGACGCTGGACCTGGCCGACGGGCCGTTGACCGCCTACGAACTGGAGCGGCTGACCAGCCCACCCGGCGTCGTCGTACTGTCGGCCTGCGACTCAGGACTGGCCGGGGTCCGCCCCGGCAACGAGGTGATGGGCTTCACCGCGGTGCTGCTGGCGCTGGGCACCCGCTGCCTGATCGCGACGGTGCTGCCGGTGCCGGCCGACCTGACCACCGAGTTGATGCTGGAACTGCACCGCCGGATGCGGGCCGGGGACGGGCCGGCGGTGGCGCTCGCCGGCGCGCAGCGGGCCTTCCAGGCCGGCCGGTACGCCGACGACGGTGCGGTGCACGCCACCGCCGCTGCCTTCGTCTGTTTCGGAGCGGGCTGACGTTGCGGAGCGAGCTGACGACCGGCGGCACCGGCGGCGTCAGCCGGTGCCGCCCGCAGACCCGTCAGCCGGTGCCGGTCAGGTCGAAGTCGATGACGATCGGGTTGCGGCCCACCGGCACCGGTGCCGCGTCGCTGAACGCCGTTCCCGTCGGGTGCCACTTGCCCGGTCCGTGGCCGCAGTGACAGCGCAGCTTGACCACCTGTCCGGGCACCACCAGCAGCTGGTACGTGTCACCGGGGTACTCGACGCCCACGAGGTCGCCGGTGACCACGTTGAAGGCGAGCAGCGGACTGTAGTTGCCGAGTTCGTCGATGATGACCTTGCCACTGATCGTCGTCGCTGCCCGCAGGGTCTGGTCGAAGGTGACGGTCTGGCCCGCCCGTACCTGCACGGTCTGCGCCCGTCGGACGTTGCCGACGCCTCCGGACCACTGGACCGCATAGAACGGCGACCCGAAGAACTGCAGGGGCCAGCGGTACGGGCCGAGTCCGGTGACCGTGTACCGGCCGGCGTTGTCGGTGGCCGGCTCGTCCGGGGTGTACTTGGGGTGCGGCACCAACGGGACCACCGTCACGTGCACGCGGGCGGCCGGCGCTGCGGTGACGGAGTCGGTGAGCGTGCCCGTGACGCTGCCCGGCGGGTCGAGCCGGATCTGCGGCGCGGTGGCGGTGGCCCCGGCGGCGACGCGGACCACGGCGGCGTGCTGGCGTTGCCCGGTGCCGCCGAACCGGCCCACCCACTGCAGGCCGTGCAGCTGCTGGTCGTACGGCCTGGCGAAGAGCTGGTAGCGACCCGGTTCCACCCCCTCGACGACGATGTCGCCCTGCTCACCGCTGCAGCCGGAGTGCCGGCCGAGCTGGGTGCCGCCGAGGGTCACCCCGGTGTAGCGGTCCCGGTCCAGCGGTACGAGGTTGACGCAGGCCCGCACCGGCGCGCCGGTGGCGGCGTCGCGGACGGTCGTGGTCAGTGACCCGGTGTCGGCGGCGGCGACCGTGCCGGCCGACGTGACGGGTACGGCGGATGTGGTAGGTACGGCCGACGCGGCGGGCGCCGGGGCGGCGACGAGCAGCAGTGCTGCCAGCAGACCTGCTGCCAGCCAGGGGCGGGCCGAAGCGACGAAACTGTGCATCGTGGACTCCCGGAGGCTGAGGGGAGGTCGACGCTACCGCTCGGCTGGCCGCCGTACTGTCGGATCGAGGACCGTGCGGCCGGTCCGGACCGCCGGGGTCAGGACCCGAAGGGCTTGGACTCCGGCAGCGGCAGGGCCGGATAGCCGTGGTCGGCGGCGTAGTGGTTGAGCCACTTCTCCACGGGGAAGCCCGAGTTCGCGACCCAGACGTCGCTGCCGTCCTTGTTCACCACGATCGGGCCGGAGGCGACCATCGAGCCGAACTCGCCGGAGTCCAGGAAGCGTTGTGAGTTGAACGGAAACAGCCAGCACCAGTCACGGTCGACGGGTGCGTCCGGGTCGACCAGCCGCAGCGGCACCTGGGGATCCTGCACCTCGCCCAGCTTGGCCTCCGCGCGCTCCCGGGCCTGTCGTACGTCCATGAACCTCGTCCTCGTCTGCGGGGGCGGCTTGCCCGGCTGTCCACGTGGCCGCCGGGTCAATGTGTCTGCATGAAATGCAACTCGTCCTTGGGGCCGAGCTGAGGAACGAGGCCGAGGCCGCCGCTCTGACCGTCGACGATCACGATCCTACCGGCGTTGTCCTTGACCACGTTCATCACGTGACCGCTGCCGTTGTGCACGATCCCGACGATGCCCCGGGAACCGGCCGGCAGGTTGTCGACGTGGGCGAGCATGTGCTCGACCGACTGGTGCTGCTGGAAGCCCGGCATGTGCGGATAGTTGGCTTCGATGTCGGACAGCGGTCGGGTGGTGGGAATCTTCGGCACCGGGGTGACCGCCGCACCGCCGGTGTCGAACGCCTTGTCCACGCTCTGTACGCAGAGCGTGCAGTTGACGTCGGCATGGGTGAAGTTCGGGTTGACCTGATCGACCCATCCGAAGTTCCGTTGGACGTAGGTGCCCAGGTCGGCAGCGTTGCCGCTGTTCGAGAAGATGAGATCGACGGTCTTGTTGGTGGGCAGGTTGACGGTCATCGAGGAGGCGTTGGCCAACTGGGTGTCCAGGGCCGCGACCTGCTGGTCGAAGCTGTTGTTCACCTGCTGGGTGACCTGCGCGATCTCCGCCGACTCGGCGGCCTGCACGCTCTGCTGCAAATTGGACAGGTCGGTGGCCTTGGCGGCGTCGAGCTGACTCGTGACGACGTTGATCTCGGCGAGCCGGTCCGCCTCCACCCGCGCCGGCAGGTCCTTCTCGGCCTTGGTGAACTCGTTGTTCAGCCGTAGTTCCTCGGCGTTCTGCTGTTGCACGAGGTTGGGCCGTTCGATGTTGTGGTAGTTGTCGATGAACTCCTGCCGCTGGGCGACCATCTGCTGGTGGCCGTTCTCCAGCTCGATCTTCTTGAGGTCGACCTCCTGGGTGTACCGGGCCGTCGCGGTCGCATCGTCCAGCCGGCCGGCGTTGAACTCCTGTTGGTAGAACGCGAACCGGTCGTTCCTGAAGCGGTCCAGCTCCCCGGGGGCCTCGGCGGCGTACTCGTCGATCTTGCGCTGCGCGTCGTCGGCGATTTTCAGCCCGTTCTGATCCGCCTGGGCGAGGGGCTGACGGGCGGCGGCCAGATCCTGGTTGAGCTTGTCGGTCAACGCCGTGCGCTCAGCAGTCAGCCGTTTGGCGGCGTCCGCGTCGATCCGGGCGGTCTCGACCTTGATCTTCTGGGCATGGTCCGCGTCGATCTTCGCGGTGCCGGTCTGCAGCTGGTTCGCGTACTTGGACCGCACCTGGGCGATGTCGGTGGTCAGTTGCTGGTGACGGGCGACGTCGAGGTCGGTGAACCGGTCCGCGAAGGTCTTCGGTGCGGCGGCGGTGCTGCCGCCGGGGGCCGGGGCGCCGTACCGGGGGACCGACCGGGGCGGCGGGATGATCGGCGGGGCGAGGATCGGGCCGTCGGCGGCCAGCCTCGGCCCGGGCGTCGGCATCAGCTCACCGAGGCGGGCCAGCCCTTGCCGGACCGCGTCGTCGACGGCGACCGCGCCGGACTTGATCGTGCCGATGACGGTGGCCGCCCCGTGGCCGATCTGCTTGGAGATGGTGACCGCGCCCATGCCGGCGGTCTTGACCAGGGTGACCATGCCGGTCAGCAGGTTCTTCATCCCGGTGAGCGTCGCCTTGGCGATCTCCTTGACCCCGCCGGCCTTGTAGAGGGCGGTGAGTTTGGAGATGCTGGTCAGGCCCTTCACCCCCGGGATGACCCCGAGGATGCCGAAGACCAGATCCAGCACGGATCCGTTCCCCTGGGTGAAGTCGATTATCGCCTTGACCAGCAGAATCGCGCCGGCCGCCAGGGCGACCCAGGCAAGCGGCCCACCAATGATCATCGCGATCACGCCGGCCACCAGCGCCACCCACTTGGCGATCTCGCAGATGATGTCCCAGAGTTTCTTGAACGCGTCGCGCAGCTTCTCCCAGAACGAGCGCGGCTGGATCCCCACATCGGACGCTTCGTGGATCTCCCGTTGGCACTGCCGGGCTGCGCCGTCGCGCAGCTGACGGGCCTGCTCGGCCAGCGACCTGGCCAGGTCGAGTTCCTGCGCGGCGGCGTTGGCCTGACCGCGTACGGCGGCGAGCCGCTGCTGCGCCGCCTCGGCGTCGCGCACCGCCTGCCGGACCTGGTCCGGGTCGGGTGCCTCCGGGGCCTCGCTCTCCCGCTGCAGCCGGTCCGCGACACCGGTGGCGGCGGTGAACCCGGACTCGGCGGTGACGAGCTGCCCGCTCAGTGAATCGACCCGGTCGCGGGCCTGCCGGCCGTCGGCCAGCGCCCGGTCCGCCATCGCCTGGGCCCGCTCCAACTGCGGCGCGTACGCGTCGAGCGCGTCGCCGACCATGAGATGCGACTGGTAGAGCTTGTGCACCTGGCCGGGGAACTCACCGAACTGCTCACGGAACGCGTCGCCCGACAGACCGACCCAGGTGAGCACTGCCCCGTCACCCTGCAGCGACTCGACGGCCCGCTTCGCCCGGTAGGCCGTCTCGGCGAAGTCGTGGAACCGCGTGGCGAGCATCCGCAACCGGGCGGGATCGCCGGGGGTGGGGTCACCGTCGAGGTCCAGCACCCACCAGTCCGTGGGTCTCGCCATGTCGCCTCCCCGGGGCACCGTCGACGTCCAGTGTCGCGTGTGTCGGCTCCAGACGACCACCAGTGACCGCACATTGACGACGATTGGGTCCGGACGGTACACGACGACAGGCCTTCGACCGGCAGACTACCGGGCAGGCGTTGCCGACCGGCGGCACCTGGGCCTTGGCCGACGGCGGTGAAACAGCGGTACCCTGGCCTCGTCAATCCTCCGGGCGTACCCGGAGGGCGTACCCGTGGAGATGCTCCCGGAGGGACGCACCCGACGGTCGGAACGGAGGCCCGTGTGAGCGCCGACCGGCTCACCGTCGACCTGCAGGGGTTGGACGAGTTCGCCACGAACCTGGAGACCATCCGGGCCGGCATGGACAGTGCCCGCTCCTGGATGCGCGAGTTCGAAGGCGAGCTGGGTGGACCGGACGTCGACGGCGCACTCGCCCACTTCGAGTCACACTGGCGCGACGGCCGGGGCCGGGTCGACAAGAACTGTGAGCGTCTGATCAAGGCGACCCGGCAGGCGGTCGAGAACCTGCGCGGGGTCGACGACGACCTGGCGCGCGAGCTACGGGAGAGCACGGGCTGATGACCGGAGTCCGCACCGACGAGGCCACCGCGCCGGCCACCCCGACCGGCTTCGCGATCACCGTGCCAGCCAACTGGTACGAGCTGGAGCTGCATCCCGACGTCCGCAACAACGCCATCAACGACCTGGTCACCGCCCGGCTGCGCGAGGTGCCGGAGCTATTCGCGCACCGCGCCGCGCTGTCCCGCGCGCTGCGCGAGGCGGCCCGTGCGGCGTACGACGGCGGGGCCCGGTTCTGCGCCACCATGGTGGAGGGCCTCGGCGGGGCGGTGCTGACAGCGACCGTCACCGTCTCGATCGTGACCGTGCCCGACGAGCAGGCCGGCGCCGACGCGGTAGCCGCCCACCTGACCGGCATCCCCCGCCGGGGCGGTGACGGCATCTGGCGTGACGTGGAGCAGGTGCAGCTGCCCGGCCTCGGTCGGGTCCCCCGGACCCGGGGGGTGGAGGACATCACCGCGCCCGAGGGCGCCGGCTGGGTCCGGTCGATCGTCATGCAGACCTTCGTGCCGTTGCCGGGCCCCTCCCCCGAACAGGTCGCCCTGATCACCGGCACCTCCCCGGTGCTGGCGCTGGAGGCCGAACTGTTCGACCTCTTCGACGCCGTCACCGGCACGTTCCAGTTCACCGGCCGACCGGCCGTCTCCTAGGTGCCACCGGTGGAGCCCGAGGTGGGCCACCGGCGACAGACAGAAGGGATCCGACATGGCGAACGTCAACGTCACGTATCAGGAGATGCGCGACGCGGCCAACCGGCTCACCCGCGGCAAGGAAGAGATCATGAGCAAGCTCGTCGAGCTGCGCAGCATGGTCAACAACCTGGTCAACGGCGGGTACGTGACCGACTCCTCCAGCAAGCAGTTCGACGAGTCGTACACCGAGTTCAACGAGGGCGCGACCAAGATGGCCGAAGGGTTGGAGGGGATGGGCAAGTACCTGACCGCCGCCGCCGACACCTTCCAGCAGGCCGACGAGGAGCTGGCCAAGGCGCTGCGCAAGTAGGACCGAGGATCGGCTGTCCTGCCTGCCCACCCGATGAGGGCGGGCAGGCAGGACCGCCGACCGGTCGGCGCGGCGTCGGCACGCGAGGAGTCACAGCGGCACCTGGACCAGGATCGGCTCGCCGTCGCCCAGGTGCAGCAGTGCCCGGCCGGGCCGCACCGGTTGCCCGACCGCGGTCCGGGGCAGCTTCAGTCCGACCAGATCACCATCGGTACGGTTCTGCGGCGACAGCAGAGCGCCCCGGCGGCTGCGCCGGGCGTCCACCAGCCAGCCGCTGAACCCGGCGCCGAGGTCCTCCGGGTCGCCCGCGTAGATCAGGCCCAGGTGGCGGCTCTCCCCGTTGCGGATCAGGTCCCGCAGTTCCCCGGAGGCACCGCAGTCACGCAACGTCGCCGCGTCGTCGACCACCACCAGACCCCGACCGCCGAGCCCGGCCAGCGCACCGGTGAACTCCTGCTCACTGACGTCGCTGCCAGTGAGCACGGCGACCACGCCCGGCGTGCCGGCGAGCTCACGCACCGGTGAGGTCCGGGGCGCCAGCACGATCACCTGCTGGCCGCCGTCGATCGCGGCGCGGGCCATCGTCATCAGCATGGTGCTACGCCCGGACCGGGCCGGTCCGCCGATCCCGAACGCGGGTACGCCGGTCGCCAGGTCCGGTCCGTACGCGGTCAACTGGTCCCCGCCGACGCCGGCGAGCAGCCAACCGGCGCCGGTGCCGGCCCTCGGCAGGGTCACCGCCCGGGCGTACTCGATCTGGCCCGGCAGCTCGCCGAGCCGGAACGGCCGCAGCGACGCCGGGACGTCGGCGTCCCGTTCGGAGCTGTTGCGGGCGATCTCGGCCAGCGCCGCCGCCTGCGCCGCACCGCTGGGGTCCGGGGCGAGCAGCGCCACCTGGGTCTCGATCCCGGTCTCCGCCCGGAACGCCCGGCCGGGCGGGATCTCCTCCGGCAGGTTGCGCGGATGCAGCCCGATCAGCCCCAGGTCGGCCCGGTCGGCCAGCCGGAACGACAGCTTCTCCTCGGTCAACGTGGCGATCCGTCCGGTCAGCACGGACCGGTCCCCGGTGATCACCAGGTGCACGCCGACGCTGGCCCCCTCGCGCAGGAACCCGAAGATCTCGTCGGTGAGGGTGCCGGCGTCCAGCTCCCCCAGGGAGGTCAGGAAACCTTCCCAGCGGTCGATCAGCAGCACCAGGTGGGCGAGCCGGTCGGCGGCCGGTACGGCGGCCCGCTGCTCGGAGATGTCGGCGTACCCGCCAGCGGACAGCACCGACTGCCGGCGGCGGATCTCCTCGGCGATCCGGCGGATCATCCGGACCGCCCGCTCCACCTCGGTACGGACCACCACGCCGCCGCAGTGCGGCAGCGCCGCCAGCGGCAGCAGCGCCCCGTTGCCGCAGTCCAGACCGTACAGGTGCAGGTCGGCGCAGCTGTGGGTGCTGGCCAGCGAGCCGGCGACAGTACGCAGCAGCTGGGATCGACCGGTCCGGGGGGCACCGGCGGCGAGCAGATGTCCGAAGTGGGCCAGCTCCACCACGGCGGTACGCCGGCGCTGCTGGGCCGGGTGGTCCTCCACCCCGTACGGGGCAGGTGCCGGTCGGCCGGCGGTGCCCGGCGGCGGGTTTAGCTCGGCCAGCTGGACCGAGGTGGGCAGCGCCGGCAGCCACGGACTGTGCTGCGGCGGCACGCCAGCCGTGACGGCCGCCTGCCGCAGCGCCTCGACCAGGACCTGCAGATCGGTGATCTCGTCCTGCCCCTCCGCCCGGGCGGTCGGTGCCGTCTCGATCGGCCGGTCCAGGTCGCCCCAGCGCAGGACGCGCAGCTCGGGCGGGGGTGGGCCGTCGCTCTCGGCCGCACCGGGTCGGCGGCCACCGACCCGGGCGGCCTGGAACGGCACCAGCGACGAGTGGCCCAGCCGGACGTACGCCCGGCCGGGGGTGCTCTTGGCGATCCGGGCGGCGTCGGGGGCGTTGAGCACGTCCTGGCTCTCCCCGGCGTCGGTGACCCGCAACGCGATCCGCAGGTTGGTGTTCGCCCGGATCTCCGGGGAGACCACCCCGCTGGGCCGTTGGGTGGCCAGCAGCAGGTGGATGCCGAGGGAACGGCCACGCTGCGCGATGTTGACCAGGCCGGTGACGAAGTCCGGCAACTCCCGGGCCATCGAGGCGAACTCGTCGATGACGATCAGCAGGCGCGGCAGCGGTGCGGCGTCCGGTTGCCGGTCGGCCGCCCGCGTGTAGTCCTCGATGTCCTTCGCGCCGGCGGCGGCCAGCAGGTGCTCGCGGCGGCGCAGCTCCGCCGAGAGTGACTCCAGGGCCCGACGGACCAGATGTTCGTCGAGGTCGGTGACCATGCCGACGGTGTGCGGCAACCGTACGCAGTCACCGAAGGCGCTTCCGCCCTTGTAGTCGACCAGGACGAAGGTCATCGCGTCCGGCCGGTTCGCCACGGCGAGGGCGGCGACGACGGTCTGCAACAGTTCCGACTTGCCGGCGCCGGTCGTCCCGGCGATCAGGCCGTGTGGCCCGTCGCGACGCAGGTCGATCTCGAACGGACCGTCGAACGACTCGCCGACCACGGCGGCGGTGCTACGTGGCCGCACACTCCACCGGGCGGCGACGGCACCCGCGTCCGGCGGGTCCAGACCGAGCACCTCCAGCAGCCGGCTGCTGGCGGGCAGCGCCGCGTCGTCCTCGTCGTCGCTGACGTCGCGGACCGGCGCCAGGTGACGGGCCAGCCAGCCGCACCAGGCAGCGGAGAGCAGTTCCGGGCGTACCCCGACCAGGTTGTCGGCGCCGGAGCGGGAGACCCGCAGGCCCTCTGCCTCGACGACGGCCACCGCCTGGCACTCCGCCGGCAGCAGCCGCTCGTCGGCGTCGAGGCAGAGGGCGTAGACGCCGACCTCGGGACCGGTGCGCAGCAGCTGCACCACGCCGGGCAGCGACCGTAGCCGGCGGGAACCGTCGAGCACCACCAGCATGTCGGGCTCCCGGAACCCGGCGGCACCGGTCTCGTTGCGCACGGTGCGCCGCTGCTCGATGAGTTCGAGCAGGCCGGCGACCCGTCGGCCCACCGAGTCGGCGTCGATGCCGACGGCGACGGCTGGTCCGCCCGACCCCGCCGGTCGGGCGTGCGGCAGCCAGCGGATCCAGTCCCAGCTCGGGCCGGCCTGCGGGTCGGTGAGGACGGTGATCTGCACGTCGAGCGGGCTGTGCAGGACGGCGGTCTGGATGACCGCCCAGCGGCCGAGCGCCCGCGCGGTGTCCCCCGGGCCGGCGTAGCCGACCACGCCGTGTTCGCGCAGCGCAAGCGCGACCGGTGCGTCGGCGACGGTCCAGTGCACCGTACGCCGGTGTTCGTCCTGTTCCGGATCGTCGAGCGCCACCTCGGCGGGCAGGTCGGCGATGCCGACCCGCAGCAGCAGGTGGTCCTCGTCGCGGCGGCGCCGTTCCCACAGCCGCCGCCGGGGGCCGGTGGCGGTGACCGCGATCAGCGCCGGGTCGGGGCAGCCGGTACGCCGTTCGATCCGCTCCAGGGCGAAGGCCTCCCGCGCGTCCCGTTCGATCCGCTCCTTCCGTTCGCGGTACTCCCGCAGCTGCTCGGCGTGCGACCGGCGGCCCTGCCGGCGGGACATGACATGGTTCGCGACGATGGACAGCGGGCTGAGCAGGGCGAGCAGCAGCAGGGTCCGGCTGCCGGTGAGCAGCATCAGAACCACGGCGGCGACCAGCGGCAGCAGGGCCAGCAGCCAGGGCAGCGGGGACCGGGGCGGCTCCTTGGGCAACGCCGGGAGCCGGAACCGGGTCTGCCGCCGGGGCGGCCGGATCCTCGGCGGACGGTTGTAGTCCAGCCCGATGCCGTCGGCGGACGGGACGAGCGCCGCGTCAGGGCGGGTGTACTCGGCCAGCTCCAGCAACGACTCGCCGACCGCGAGCTGCTGGCCGGGCCGCCACTCGGTCCGCTCGGCGACCGGCTCCCCGTCGAGGTGCAACGGGGTGTCACCGGCCGGGTCCAGCCAGCACCGGCCGCGAATGTCGACGCCGAGGTTCGCCGCGACCGGAGCCAGGTTCCGGTCCGGTACGGTGACCCAGCAGCCGGGGTCGCTGCCGAGTTCCCCACCGCCGACCCCGATGCGGAAGAAGCCGCCGACTCCCGGGCCGGCGACCATCCTGATCTCCAGCAGGCCGGCGCGCTCCGCCGGTGGGCTGCCGGCCGGCGTGTCCAGGCTGACCACGGCACCGTCGCGCAGGCCGGACTCGACCAACGTCGCATTCGGATCCAGCGACGTGCCGTCCACGTAGAGTGGTGGTGTTCCGGCCGGCCCGCCGCTGCGGTCCCGGGCGTCACGCAGCAGGGTCTGTGCCGCCTGCCCGATCTGGGCCACCCGGGTCTGGCCGTCGGCGGTCAGCACCGCGTCGACCGTGTCCCCGTACGGGTCGACGATGGTCAGGAACAAGCGCACGGGGGTCCTCCGGCCGCCGATGACCGACTCGGGCGGGGACCGGAGTCGGGGGTGTACCACAGCTGGTCCGCGCCGGCATCGATAATGGTTCGATCGCGGACCAACCGTAGCGCAGCGGCCCGTCCCCGCCGCGTCCCGCATCCGACGACCAGTCACAGGGAAGACCTCACGATGAATCTATTCCCCCCGCACCCCACGGCCATCGGCGGAGTACGCCGCGAGCGGCGACGCGAACCGGGCCACGGTGCGGGGCTGCCTGACTGCACTGCCGGCAGGCCGGGCAACGGTGCGCGACGGCCAGGTGACGCCGTGGTCCGGCTGATCGGCGTTGGTCTGCTGCTTGCCGCCCTGGGGATCGGTGTACCGACCGTGACCGGCGGGCCGGCGGTGGCGGCCGGGCCGGCATCGGTCACCGTCGCCGCGCCACCGCTCGCGCAGCAGACCCCGTCGGATGAACCGGGCCCGTCGGGTGAGCCGGCACCGCCGACCGGGCCGGTCAAGTACTACCGGGTCCAGCTCAGCTTCAACGGAGAGCCGGAGTTCCTGTTCGCGATCGCGGAGCGATTCCTCGGTGACGGCAACCGCGCCGTGGAGATCTTCGAACTGAACGAGGGTCGGCTCCAGCCCGACGGCAACCGGCTGACCGATCCGGCGGTGATCTCACCGAACTGGATCCTGCAACTGCCCGAGGACGCCGAGGGCGAGGGGGTCGAGTTCGGTGCGCTGCCGACGGTGGCGGCACCGCCGGCCGGCGGGCCCCAGGTCGGGTCGCCGTCGGCCAGCACCGCGCCGACGACCGACGCCCGGCAGGAGGACAGCGGCGGCCTGCCGGTGCTGCCGGTCACACTCGCGGCCGTCGTACTGCTGCTGGCCGCTGGCGTCGGCTTCTGGTGGTGGCGACGTACCCGGGTCCCGGCCGCTGCCGGAAGGTCCGCAGGTGCGGCCGCGACCAGCTCCGGTGGATCGGCGGCGGGCGGGGACGACGCCCGACCGGCAGCCGGTGGGGTGCTGGGCCGGTTGCGCCAGCGCAGGCCGGCTGCCCCTGCCGACACCCGGTACCTGGACATCGCCGCAGGCTGGACGGTCGACCGCGCGCTGCGGGTGCTGGCGAGTGGCTGCGCGCACACCAACCGGGCGGTCCCCCACGTGTACGGGGTGTCGCTCGACGACGAACAGATCACGTTGCGGCTGTCGGTCGCCGACCCGCACCCGGTCGTGCCGTGGACGGCGGGAGAGTCCGGACGGGTGTGGACCGCGCCCCTGCGGGCGACGCAGGAGCTTCCACTCCTGCCGGGAATCCCCCCGCCCTGCCCCCGGCTGGTCACCCTCGGCACCTGTGACGGGCGACGGGAGCTGGTGAACCTCGGGGAGGCCGGCGGCCTGGTGAGCGTCGGCGGTGACCGGGCCGCCGCCCGGGCACTGGTGCTGGCCTGGGCCGCCGAGCTCTCGGCGAGTCCGTGGGCGGACGGGGTCCAGGTGGTGATCGGCGGGGTCCGTGAGGCGGCGACGAACGGCCGGATCCTGTCGGTGGGCACCCCCCGCGAAGCGCTGGTCGAGGTCGATGCCGCGCTGACGCAGGCGCCGAAGACCGTCGGGGTGCTCTTCCTCGCCTCGGCCCCGTCCGGCCAGGAGGCCACCTGGGTGCAGGACCTGGTCGCCCAACCACACGCCCCCTGGGTGGTGGTGGTCCTCGGGCAGAGCCGCCAGGACCGGTGGCGGTTCACCGTCAGCCGGGACGGCCAACTGGACACCGGGGTGCTCGGGATGACGGTGTACGCCGCCGCCGCGGCCACCACCCGTCCGGTCCAGACCTGACGGCTCGGGCGCGGGTCAGCAGCTCCGACAGCGTCCGACACGGTTGACCGGCACTGCGGCTGGGCATGACCTCCGGCAGGACGAAACCGGAGGTCATGGCGATGTCAGTTGCGCGTACGGCGGGATCACCCGAGCGCCCGGACGGCCCGCCGCGGCCGGAACCGACGGTGCCTGCCGAGGAGGAGACCGCGGTCCGGGCGGACCGTCCGCCGGTGGGGCCGGACGAGGGACCGGAGAGCCCCACCGATCTGTCCGGTTCGTCGTGGCGGGCGGTGGCGCGGCGGACGGTCCGTGAGTTCACCGCCGACGCGATCCCCGACCTGGCGGCCGGGCTGACCTACTACGGCGTGCTGTCGATCTTCCCCGGGCTGCTGGTCCTGGTCGCGGCCCTCGGGCTGCTGGGCGACGGTGCCACCGACGACGTCCAGGGGGTGATCGGCGACGTCACGCCGGGCGAGATCAGCGGGTTCCTCGACCAGGCGATCGACCAGGTCCGGGACAACGGCGGTACGGCCGGGGTCGTCGCGATCGTCGGTCTGCTCGCCGCCTTCTGGTCGGCCTCGGGTTACATCGGCGCGTTCATGCGGGCCGCCAACGCCGTCTA
Source organism: Solwaraspora sp. WMMA2056 (assembly GCF_030345095.1). NCBI lineage: Bacteria > Bacillati > Actinomycetota > Actinomycetes > Micromonosporales > Micromonosporaceae > Solwaraspora > Solwaraspora sp. WMMA2056. The sequence continues at coordinate 2,628,512 of NZ_CP128360.1, read as the reverse complement.
CGACGTGCCGGAGGGCCGGCCGATCTGGAAGACCCTGCCGATCCGGCTCGGCGTCACCGCCGTCATCGGGCTGATGCTGATCGCCAGCGCGCTGATCGTGGTGTTCACCGGGGAACTCGCCGCGCAGGCGGGCGAGCTGCTCGGCGTCGGGCCGGCGGCGGTCACCGCCTGGGACATCGTCAAGTGGCCGGTCCTGGTGGTGCTGGTCAGTCTGATGTTCTCGATCCTGTACTGGGCGACGCCGAACGCCCGGCACGGCGGGTTCCGCTGGATCAGTCCGGGCAGCGTCCTGGCGGTGCTGCTCTGGCTGCTGGTCTCCGCCGCGTTCGCGTTCTACGTCGCCAACTTCGCGTCCTACAACGAGACGTACGGCACCATCGCCGGAGTCGTGGTCTTCCTGGTCTGGCTGTGGCTGACCAACATCGCGATCCTGCTCGGCGGTGAGGTCGACGCCGAACTGGAACGCGGTCGGGCGATCGCCGCCGGGCATCCCGGGGACCGCGAGCCCTACCTCGAGCTGCGCGACACCCGTACCCTCGCTCCTCGGCAGCGACCGCCCGATGGGCAGGAATGACCAGCCGGGCGCCGCCCGGCCCCACGGCTGGTCCGAGACCGCGCCGGCCCGGCTGGTCCGGCTGTGTCGCCCCGGCTGGTCAGGCCGTGTCGTCGCGCGACGGGACGTCGCGCAGGTACGTCTCGACGGCGGCCTTGGTGATGCCGAGATCGGCCAGTGGCCCGGTGCCGGCGGTGAACTCCAGCAGTGCCAGCAGCACGTGGGCGGTGCCGACGACCCGGTCGTCCAGCCGCAGCGCCTCCCGGAAGGTCAGCTCCAGCACCTTGCGGACGTGGGCATCGAAGGGGACCAGCTCGGGCACCTGATCGACGGGCGGCGGCAGGGCGGCGGTTGCCTGCCGACGTACCTGGTCGAGGTCGGTGACCTGCGCGGCGAGCGCCCGGGCGGCGAGCGTGCCGGGCGCGGCGAGCAGGGCGAGCGCCAGGTGCGGGGTGCAGATCTCGTCGTTGCCGGCCGCGCGGGCCTCGTTCTGGGCGGCGACGATCACGTCGCGCGCCTCGGGGGTGAACCGGTTGAAGCCCTGCTGCGGATCGAGGTCGTTCGGCTCGTTCGGCGACTTCGGCACGAACCGCTTCTGGGCGGCCTGCTTGGTGACGCCGATGGCCCGGCCGATCTCGGTCCAGGACGCGCCTGAGCGGCGGGCCTGGTCGACGAAGTGGCCGATCAGATGGTCGGCGAGTTCGCCGAGGTGGTCGCCGACGACGACCGCGTTGCTGAGCTGCGCGAGGCGGTCGTCGTCGGCCCGGCTGATGCCGGCGATCAGTTCGTCGAGTCGGACCGGCTGGTCGAACTGGAGTCGGGGCGTCGTGGAAGCATCGGATTCCGTCATGCGTCAACCATAGGTTGACGCATGATGACTCGTCAACCCTCGGTTGACGAACTGCCCTCAGAGGCGGAGCTGATTCGCCACGTGCACGTCCAGCATCGTCACCAGCCGCCCGGTCACCGCCCGCGCCTCGATGTGCAGCCGGGCCACGTTCAACCCGTCGGCGCCCAGAACCGCGAGCAACGCCTTGTCGTTGATCGCGTACACGGAGAAGTAGCCGCGGTGGCTACGCACCGTCGACTCACGGAACGGCCCCTGGCGCAGCGCGAGCCCGGTCTGGCGGCCGAGCCCGAAGGTCGCCGCCGCCAGCGCGGCCAGGTCGTGCGGCTGGGTGCCGTCGGTCAGGTCGTGCAGCAGCAACAGCCCGTCGACCCCCGCGACCACCGACCCGATCACCCCGGTGACCGCATGCTTGAGGGCGGCCAGTTCCGCGTACGCGGGATCCGGCGCCGCCGGTCCGCTGCCGTTGGTTGCCGACATCAGTGATCTCCGTTCACCCGCAACGCCCCGTCGCCCACCACGCCCCGACACAGCCGTGGCCCGACTCAGAGCTCCAGGCCGGCTTCGATCTGCCGCAGCTGGTGGCGGGCCAACGCCAGGTTCGACCGCGAGCGGCTCAGCGCCAGATAGATGAACAGCCCCTGACCGGAGCGGGAGGAGACCGGCCGGATCAGGTGGTACTGGGTGTCGAGGGTGATCAGGATGTCCTCGATCCCATCGTCGATCTTCAGCATCTCCAGCGTACGCAGCTTGGCCCGGACCACGTCGGTGTTGCCGGCCGCCGCGACCGAAAGATCCAGCTCAGCCGACCCACCGGCGGTACCCAGGGTCATCCCGCTGGAATAGTCCACCACCGCGGCACCGATCGCGCCCTCGATGGTCATCGCGTCCTTGAGCGCCGCGTCGAGCGAAGCCATGCCCTACCTCCGGATGATTCAGTTGGTCGGCGAGCATATGCCACCGGCGCTGCCGCACGGTCCCGGCGGGCCGCCTGCGACCGCGCACCGGGTGCCGCACCCCTCCGGTGTCACGTTGCCCACCGGAGGGTGACACGGTGCCGGGCCGTCCGCACGTCGCGAAGCGATTACTGGCTGAGCAGCCGACGGCCCGCCGCCGGAGCGCCGTCGAAGCTACCGGCATGACCGATACCGCAGCCCAGTGAGCCAGGGCAGGCGCCACGACCCGGGCAACGCGTCGGTCCGGTACGGGTAGCGGGATGCGACAGCCGTCGAGTGGGTACGGTGCTGATATGGCGAAAGCGGCAGACGGCACCTACGTCAACCCCGGCGGCGAGTTCACCCGCGACCAGCGCTACATCGCGACCCGGATCACCGCAGACGGGCGCGACGGCTACCCGGTGGCACCGGACCGGTACCGGCTCGTGGTCAGCCGGGCCTGTCCCTGGGCGAACCGGACCATCATCGTCCGCCGACTGCTGGGCCTGGAACAGGCGCTGTCCATGGGCGTCGCCGGACCCACCCACGACAAGCGGAGCTGGACCTTCGACCTCGACCCGGACGGCCGTGACCCGGTGCTCGGCATCGAGCGGCTACAGGAGGCGTTCTTCGCCCGGTTCCCCGACTACGACCGGGGAATCACCGTACCGGCGATCGTCGACGTGGCCACCGGCCAGGTGGTGACCAACGACTACGCCCAGATCACCCTGGACATGTCGACCGAGTGGACCGCGTACCACCGGCCCGGGGCGCCGCAGCTCTACCCCGAGCCGCTGCGGGCCGAGATCGACGAGGTCAACGCGGTCGTGTTCGCCGACGTCAACAACGGGGTGTACCGGTGCGGCTTCGCCGGCAGCCAGGAGGCGTACGCCAAGGCCTACCAGCGGCTGTTCGACCGCCTCGACTGGCTCTCCACCCGGCTGCAGACCCAGCGCTACCTGGTCGGGGACACCATCACCGAGGCCGACGTACGGCTGTTCACCACCCTGGTCCGGTTCGACCCGGTCTACCACGGACATTTCAAGTGCAACCGGCAGAAGTTGACCGAGATGCCGGTGCTGTGGGCGTACGCGCGGGACCTGTTCCAGACCCCCGGGTTCGGCGACACCATCGACTTCGACCACATCAAACGGCACTACTACGAGGTGCACCGGGACATCAACCCGACCGGAGTCGTCCCGCTCGGACCGGAGCTGGACAACTGGCTGAGCCCGCACGGGCGCGACCAGCTCGGCGGCCGGCCGTTCGGCGACGGCACCCCGCCACCCCCGCCACCGGCCACCGAGATCGTGCCGGCCGACCACAACCCGCTGGGCTGACGCATATGATCATCATTGCCGGCGCGCTGCACGTCGATCCCGCCGACCGCGACGCCTACCTGGCCGGCTGCCAGGAGGTGATCCGGGCCGCCCGGTCGGCACCCGGCTGCCTCGACTTCACCCTCGGCGCCGACCTCGTCGACCCCGGCCGGATCAACGTCCACGAACGCTGGGAGTCCGAGGCCGAACTGCTCGAATTCCGGGGCACCGGGTCGTCGTCGGAGCAGACCGCCCAGATCCGCGACGCGCAGGTCTGGCGGTACGAGGTGTCGTCGGTCGGCCCGCCGTAACGGCACCGACCGACGACACCGGGGCGCGCCGGCCGACGTCAGTAGGTGCGGCGGCCGGCGTGGATGGCACGAACCGTGTCGATGGTGTCCGCGTCGGCGGCCGACTTGTCGTCGCGGTAGCGCAGCACCCGGGCGAAGCGCAACGCCAACCCGCCCGGGTACCGCCGGCTCGCCTGCACCCCGTCGAAGGCGATCTCGACGACCTGCTCCGGGCGGACCCGCACGACCCAGTCGCCCTCCTCGACCGCCAGTTGGGTGAACCGCCGCGTCTGCCAGCGCAGCGTCTCGTCGGTCAACCCCTTGAACGTCTTGCCGAGCATCACGAACCCGCCGCCGGCCGGATCCCGGGCGCCCAGGTGCAGGTTGGACAGCCAGCCGGTACGCCGCCCGCTGCCCCGCTCCACCGCCAGCACCACCAGGTCGAGCACGTGCCGTGGCTTGACCTTGACCCAGGCGGCACCACGGCGGCCCGCGTCGTACGGCGCCTGCGGCGACTTGACCACCACGCCCTCGTGGCCGGCGTCCAGCGCGGCGGCGAACGCGGCGGCCGCCTGCCCGACGTCGTCGACACGCCACCTCGGTACCAACAGGCCGGCCGGGACCGCCGCTGCCAACGCCGGCCACCGCACGTCGCCAGGCTCGTCGAGCAGGTCCGCGCCGTCGAGGTGCAGCAGATCGAAGAAGTACGGTGTCAGCCGCCCGCTGCCGGCACTGGTCGTGCCGCTGCCGACGCTGGTCTTGCCGGCGGTGCTGGGGCTGGCGGCGCCGGGGCCTCCCACCGGACGGGTCGCGGCCAACTGGGACGTCTCCTGGAACGGCCGGGGTCGTCCGGCGGCGTCCAGTGCCAACGCCTCCCCGTCGAGCACGATCTCGCGGACCGGCAACGCCTGCGCAGCGGCGACCACCGCCGGCACCCGGGCGGTGATGTCGTCCAGGCTGCGGGTGAAGACCGCGACGTCACCGCCGCTGCGGTGCACCTGGATCCGGATCCCGTCGAGCTTGGTCTCCACGACCGCCGGCACACCGGTGGCCGCCACCGCGTCGTCGACCGACGCGGCGCTGCGGGCCAGCATCGGCGCCAGCGGACGCCCCACGGTCAGGGTGAGGGCGGCCAGTGCCGGCGCACCGCCGGTGAGCGCGGCGGCCGCCACCGTGGGCGGATCACCGGCGAGCAGCAGCGCGCGGCGTACCAACGGGAGCGGGACCTCGGCGGCGCGGGCCACCGCGTCGATCAGCAGCCCGGTCTGGGCACCCTGGCGTAGTTCGCCGGTGAACAGCCCGACGAGCATCCGCTGCTCGTCGGCGGTGGCGGCGGCGAACAACGCGCCCAGCAGATCGCGGCGGCGGGCCTGCGCGCCGGCACCGGTCACGGCGGCGATCGCCGTGACCGAGGCGTCGACGTCGGCGACCGACATCGACGCCTCGGACGCCGGCGGCGGCAGGTCACGCAGACCGGCGTACCCGACACCGGTCTGGCGCTGCCGCAGCTCGCCGGCGAGCCAGGCCGCACCCGCGGTCAACTCATCGGCGGTCAACGCCCGCAACGCGGCGGCGAGCAACTCCACCTTGGCACGCCGGCCGGAGGTGGCGCGCACCGCGGCCGAGGTGGCTGCCAGGTCGATGAACCGCACCGCCTCATCCTGGCAGCCACCTGCGACGAGTAGGGGCGTTGTCCGACGACTAGGCCGTGATCAGCTCCGGCTCGCCACGACGCGACGGCGTCGCCGCCGGCGGCTCCTCGACCCGCAGGCCACGGGCACGCACCTCGTCGGCCACCCGGGCCAACGCGGAATCGATGGCGCAGAGCGCGACCGAGAGCTCGCCGAGCTGGGCACGCAGCGACTCCTCGGGCCACGCGGAGACGTCGACGTCCCGCAGAGCACTGACCGCGGCGTCCAGCCGCGCGATCACCTCATTCGTACGCATGTTCGAAATTCTAGCGTACCGGCGCACCCGCAGGCAGCTGAATCGCCGGATCCGCCACCGCCGCGAGCAGGAACGCCTCCGCCAGACAGACCCGTTCGAACTCGCCCAGGTGCAGACTCTCGTCCGGCCCGTGCGCACCCGCGTGCGGGTCCTCCACCCCGGTCACCAGGATCGCCGCCGCCGGGAACATCTCCTGGAAGGTGGCGATGAAGGGGATCGACCCGCCGACGCCGATCTCCACCGGAGCCACACCGTCCCAGGCCGCCGCGAACGCCGCCCGCGCCGCGTCGAAGTACGGACCGGTCGCGTCGATGACGCAGGCGCCACCGTCACTTTCCAGGTTCACCTCGACCTGGGCCCCCCACGGGGCGTTGGCCTGCAGATGCGCGGCCAACGCCGCGTACGCGCTCGCCGGGTCGTCACCGGGTGCCAGCCGCAGACTCACCTTGGCCCGGGCGGTCGGCACCAGCGCGTTCGGCGCGCTGTCGGCGGCCGGGGCGTCGATGCCGAGCACCGACACCGCCGGCTTGGTCCAGAGCCGGTCGGTCAACGCCCCGGTGCCGGTGAACCGCACCCCGTCAACCATCCCGGCCTCGTCGCGCAGCCGCTGCTGCGGCAGGTCGACGGCGGCACCGGTCCGCCCCACCAGACCCGGTACGGCCACGTCACCCGCGTCGTCGTGCAGGGTGGCCAGCAACCGGCAGAGCACCGTCAGCGCGTCCGGCACCGGACCACCGAACATGCCGCTGTGTACCGCCTGGCGCAACGTACGCACCTCGACGAAACAGCTGACCAGTCCGCGCAACGACGTGGTCAACGCCGGTACGCCGATCTCCCAGTTCGCCGAGTCCGCGATCACGATGACATCGGCGGCCAACTCGTCCCGGTGGGCGTCGAGCAGCCGGGACAGCGATTCGCTGCCGTACTCCTCCTCGCCTTCGACGAAGAGCACCACGCCGACCGGCAGCGCGTCGCCGAACGCCCGCAGCGCCGCGATGTGCGCCATCACGCCGGCCTTGTCGTCGGCGGCACCCCGGCCGTACAGCCGGCCGTCGCGCTCCACCGGCTCGAACGGATCGCTGGTCCACAGCGCCGGATCGCCGACCGGTTGCACGTCGTGGTGGGCGTAGAGCAGCACCGTCGGGGCACCGGGCGGCGCGGGTCGCCGGCCGATCACGGCAGGCTGGCCGCCGGCCCGGACCACCTGCACGTCCAGTCCGCAGCCCCGGGCCAACTCGGCGACGGCGGCGGCGGACCGCTCCACCTGGCTGTGGTCGAACCCGTCGAAGGCGATGCCGGGAATCCGGATCAGTTCTTCCAGGTCGGCACGGACCCCGGGCAGCTCACGGGCGATGGCGGACCGCAGGTCGGCGGCGGTAGGGATGGCAGTCGTCATCCGACGATCGTAGGTGTCGGATCTCCGCACCCGGACCGCCGACGGCCGAACCGCCGCCGGATCAGCGGGGTCGCGGGCCGGACCGGCGGATCAGCGGGGTCGCGGGCCGGACCGGCGGATCAGCGGGGTCGCGGCCCCGAGCGACCGGTGCTGCTCGCCGCGCCCATCCAGGACCGGGCCCGGCCGGCCGCGCCGGTGGCCCACTCCCCCATGTCGGCGGCACCGGCACCGAGCCGGCGCAGCAGCCCGACGAGCGGATCCTGGCTGCGGCTGAACTCCTCCCGGTACGCCTGCGCGGCGGCCTTGATCTCCTCGGTCACCGACGCCGTGGCGTCGTCGCCGCGACGCGGATAGTCACCCGCCAGCACCTGCCCGTACCCACCGGCGTCGATCCACTGCCGCAGCGCGGCCGCCCGCGCCACCGGCACCGGATGGGTGCTCCACGCCGTCATCCGCAGCTTGTGCACGCTGTCGCGCAGGTCGCCGCCGCCTTCGTACTCGGCGGCCTGCTCCAGGAAGGCGGCCGTGTCGATCTGGCTCAGGTCGCCACCGCCGGCCAGCTTCATCAGCAGCCGCAGCGACGCCGCCGGATCCTGGGCGGCGAGCAGACCGGCCCGGTCACCGGACAGCTCCGCCTTGCGCCACCATTCGAGCATCGCCGCGATGATCGCCCGCAGCGCGATCGCCCCGACCGGCAGCCAGCTCAGGTTCGCCGCCCAGCGGGTCAGAATGGTGAGAATCGTCTGATAGACGGCGTGCCCGCTGCGCACGTGGCCCAGCTCGTGGCCGAGCAGGGTGCGCAGCTCCTCGTCGTCGAGCTGCTGCACGCAGGCGCTGTTGACCACGATGAACGGCTTGTCCAACCCGATCGCGGCAGCGCCGAGCACCGGGGACTGGGTCACGAACAGCTCCGGCAGCTCCGGTACGTCGAGCGTGGTCGCCGCCTCGACGAAGATCCGGTGCACCCGGGGATACTGGCGGTGATCCACCCGGATCGACGACGCGAGATAGGTCAAGCGGAAGGCGCGCTCGTTCCACATCCCGAAGAACGTCTTCACGACGTCGTCGAAGCCGCGCAGCTCCCGCAACGCGGTCAGCGCGCCCCGGTCGGCCGGGTGCTCCCAGGCCCGGGAACTGATCCCGGTCAGCACGACCCGCCGCCGGGTCGGGGTGGTGGCGTCGGGCGAGCCGCCGCCGGTGGTGGCGTCCGGCGTACCGCCGCCGGTCGTCGGCGTGGCGCCGTCGTCGTCTGCGGTCATCTCGGGTGCCCCCCGGGGTCGGCTGGACTGGCCTACCTCGCCGATGGTGCCCCACCGGCACCACCGGCGTCTACGTCCGCCCGCCCGCCGACCCGCCGGTACGTCGACGGATCCGCAGGTCCCGCCGCCGACGTGTCGACGACCAGATCGACCGCGGCCGCCGTACCGTCGGTGGTGAAGAATCGTTCCTCGGCCCGCCGCCACCGGTCAAGGGCCGGCTGCATCGCCGCCCCGTCGCGGGCCAGCGACCGGGCCAGCCGCACCGGCGCGGCGGCGGTGACGAAGACCGACAGCGTCGCGGCCGGCCGGATCGCCGCGCGGGCCGCGCTCACCCCCTCGATCACCAGTACGTCGGGCGGGTCGACGACGGTCCACTCGTCGCGGAACCGCCCGGCGACCCAGTCGTACCGTCGGTAGCGGGCCGGCCGACCCGCGCCCAGCGGACCGAGCACCCACTCGTGAAGCCGTGGCCAGAAGGTGAACTGGTCGTGCCAGCCGTCGAGCAGATCATCGGTGTGCACGACCGCGACCGCAGGAGGCGTCGGTACGGCCGCCGCGCAGGCGGCGGCCAGGCGCTCGGCGAAGGTCGACTTGCCCGCGCCGCTCGGGCCGTCCACGGCGACGAGTCGGACCCGACCGAGCCGGGCCGGGCCGGCGTACACCTGCCGGGCCAGCCCGGCGAAGGTCGCCAGGCTCCCCGGCCCGCTGATCGGCATCGCCCCCGTCTGCTGTGCGCCGCGCACCGCCAGTCGACCTCCCCGGTGTGTGTGGTCAGGGCGCCTTGGGCGCTCCCGGTGGGATGAACGGTAGCCCGGGCGGCGGCCCGCCTTCGATCAGTCGCCACAACGCGTCGGTGTCGAGATGCTCCTCGACCAGGTCGCCGAGCAGATCCAACCCGCGTTGGCGCAACGCCGCGAAGTCGGTGTCCGGCGCGACGACGAACCCGTGCCGGCCGGCCTGCCGGGCCACTTCGTCGAGGTAGCGGCGGCGGAACTCGTCGGACTCGAACGCGCCGTGCCAATGGGTACCGCAGATCGACCCGACCCGCACGCCCTCCGTACCGTCTGACGTGCCGCTGCCGCTGCTGGTGTCACTGCTGGTGTCACTGCCGCTGCCGGTGCCGCCGCCGCTGCCAGTGTCGGTGATCAGCGGCGCGGTCGACCTGGCGATGCGGGAGACGTACCCATGGTGGATCTCGTACCCGCGTACCGGCACGTCGCCGTAGGCGCGGCCGGCGCTGCGGGTTACGGTCTTGCGAGCGGCGAAGGTGATCTCGACGGGCAGCAGTCCGAGCCCTTCGACGCTGCCCCGACGGCTCTCCACCTCGTCGTGGACGACCCGGCCGAGCATCTGGAAACCGCCGCAGATGCCCAGCAGCGGGCGGCCGGCGGCGGCGTGCGCGATCACCGCCTCGGCCAACCCGGTACGCCGCAGCCAGGCGAGATCGTCCACCGTCGACTTGGTGCCGGGCAGCACGACCAGGTCGGCGGCGGCCACGTCGGCCGGGTCGACGGTGAGCCGGACCTGCACCCCCGGCTCGGCGGCGAACGCCTCCAGGTCGGTGGCGTTGGAGATGCGGGGCAGCCGGACCGCCGCGATCCGCAGCGTGTCGCGGCTGCGCGGCGCCGTGGGCCGACCGATGGTCCGGCCGTACGCGAGGGAGTCCTCACCGTCGAGCCAGAGGTCCGGCCGCCAGGGCAGCACCCCGTACGTCGGCCGCCCGGCGACCTGGTGCAGCATGTCGATACCGGGTCGCAGCAGTCCCAGGTCGCCCCGGAACTTGTTGATCACGAATCCGGCGATGTGCGCCTGGTCCTCGGCGCTGAGCAGCGCGACGGTGCCGAACATCGCGGCGAACACGCCGCCCCGGTCGATGTCGCCGACGACGATCGCCGGAAGATTTGCGTGCCGGGCCAGCCCGAGGTTGACGAAGTCACCGGCCCGCAGGTTGATCTCGGTGGGGCTGCCGGCCCCTTCGCAGACCACCACGTCGTACTCGGCGCGCAACTCGGCCAACGTGGCGTGGACCGTGCCGGCGAGGCGGGACCGCATGGTGCGGTAGTTGGTCGCGGTGACGGTGTCGACGGCTTCGCCGAGCAGCACCACCTGAGAGGACCGGTCGCTACCCGGCTTGAGCAGCACCGGGTTGAACCGTACCTGCGGCTCCAGCCCACAGGCGGCGGCCTGCATCGCCTGCGCCCGACCGATCTCGCCGCCCCGACCGTCGGCCCCAACAACGACCGCCGAGTTGTTGGACATGTTCTGCGCCTTGAACGGGGCGGCCCGCACCCCTCGGCGTTTCAGCCAGCGGCAGATTCCGGCGGTCAGGACGCTCTTGCCGGCGTCAGAGGTGGTCCCGGCCACCAGCAGCCCACCACCGCCACCGCCACCCGTCAGGACTCGACGATCTTGCACTTATCGACGGACAATCCGGACGAAAGCTCTCGATAACTGCAAGATCGTCGGGAGAGCCGGGAGGGCGCGGAGAGCCGGGAGAGCAGCGAGGGCGGGGAGGGTGGCGGCTGCGGTGTGGCTGATCAGCCGGGACAGGGTCGCGGCCCGCTTTATTCGACGCGGTGACGGCCTTGGACCGTCGCCAAGGTACGGACGGACTTCAGAGCGCCCGAAGTAGATGTTGCGTCCACCGAGCCGGACCCCGAGCGCACCGGCGAACGCCGCCTCGCACTGGCCCGCGTTCGGGCTCGGGTGGTCGGCCCGGTCCCGCCGCCACACCCGCAACGCCGCCGCCCGGTCGCCCTTGACCGCCGGCGCCCACCACACGGCGGCCAGGCCGGTCAGCCGTGCCGGCACGTAGTTCAGCAGGTCGTCGAGGCGTGCCGAGGCGGTGCCGAAGCGCGCGTAGCGCGGTGAGCGGTGCCCGACCATCGCGTCGAGCGTGTTCACCGCCCGGTAGCCGACCAGGCCGGGAAGACCGGCGACGGCACCCCAGAACAGTGGGGCGACCACCGCGTCCGAGGTGTTCTCGGCGACCGATTCGACCGTCGCCCGGGCCAGCTCCGGTGCGTCGAGCGCGGCCGGATCCCGCCCGCACAGGTGGTTGAGCCGGGCGCGGGCCGCCGGCACGTCGTCGTCGCGCAGCGCCCGCGCCATCACCCGAGCCTCGGTACGCAGTGTGCGCCCACCAAGCACCGCCCAGGTCGTGCCGGCGACGAGCGCTGCTCGGGCAAGCGGGTGCCGCCGGGTCGCCGCCGCAGCGGCCGCAGCGGCGAGCACCGGCGCGCCGACCGCCACCGCCGCGAAGGCGACACCGGCACCACGGGTCGGCCGGTACATCCGCCGCTCCAGCGCGCCGGCGAACCGGCCGTACCCGGCGACCGGATGCCACCGGCGTGGATCGCCGAGGACCGCGTCGAGGGCGTACCCGGCGAGCAGCCCGCCAGCCGTGGCGGCTGCCGCCGCACTCCGGATCCTGCCTGCGTGGTGTGCCACCACGGCAGCTTACGTCGGCCCGGTCCGCCCGCCCGGTCGCGGTGGTACGGCCACCCGACGCCGTACCACCGCGACCCGACGGTCAGACCTCCGACGGTCAGACCGGCACAGGCGTGCGGGCGCGGGACCGCCGTTGCCGGCCGGCCGGCTCGGGCCGGTCGGTGACCGGCCGGTCCGTGACCGGGAGCGGATCACCTGCCGGCTGGTCGGCGGACGGGTGGTCAGCGGCAGGGCGGTCGTCGGACGCACCCGACGACGTCGCGTCCGACGGCACCGCATCGAATGCGCCGGACGTGGGACCTGACGCGCCGGATGTCGGCTCGTCGGCCTCGTCGGGCGGCTCCTCGTCGAGCGGGTCGTCCGACGGCGTCAGACCGCCGAGTACATCGGCTGACTGTGCGGCGAGTGCGTCGGCCGCCTGTGCGGCGAGCACGTCCACGGCCAGCGTGATCGGCCGCCCGGGGCGGTTCGGCTCGCCCTCCACCGGGGACGGGACGGACGGCTCCAGGAACATCGGGTCGTCGTCGCCGTCGAACAACTCGTTGTGCGTCGGCGGTGCCTCGCCCGGCCGTACCTGCGTGGTGGCCTCGCCCTGCACCCGCCGCTCCGGGTCGTCGCCGGCGACCTCGCTGGTCGCCAGGGTCGGCCGGTTACGGGTGAACCGGCCCCGGCCCCGGGCCAGGTCGTGGCCGACGGCGACGGCCTCCATCTCGTACTGCAGGCGGGGCTTGCCGTCGCCGTCGACCCAGTCGCGGGTGTAGAGCCGGCCGACGACCACGACCGGGTCGCCGAGCATCACCGAGGAGGCGACCCCTTCGGCGAGCTTGCGCCAGCAGTTCACCCGCACCCGCAGGCTGTTGCCGTCGACCCACCGGTTGTTCTCCCGGTCGAGGCGGCGGGCGGTCGAGGCGACCTTGAAGTTGGCGACCAGGGTGTTGGTCTGGGTGGTCCGGCGCCACTCCGGCGTGGTCAGCACGTTACCGACGACCGTCACGTACGTATCGAACATCGCATCTCCGTAGGGGGTTCGTGGGCTGGGTCCCGAGTCGACTCGACACCCAGCCTCGCCCCGCACCGGGAGTGCGGCCAGCGGCAGGCACCTCGGCTGTGGACAACGCAGATGGTTGTGGACAACCTGCGCGCGGCACAGTGGATCTGCTACGGGCGGGGTCAGCCGTGCGTGTCGGGCCCGGCGTGGCTGATCGTCACCCGCACCGCGACCCGCCTGTCCCGCCGCATCGCGGCCCGGTAGTCGTCCCAGTCCGGGTGCTCACCCGAGATCCGCCGGTAGTAGTGGATCAGCACGTCGAGGGCGTCCGGCAGCGCCACCACCTCGGCGGTCCCGTCGATCTGCACCCAGTCGCCGAAGAACCGGTCGGTGGTCACACAGAAGGTCACCTGCGGATCGCGACGCAGGTTGCGTACCTTTGCCGCGCCCTCCCTGGTGCTGACCAGGACCCGGCCGTCGTCGTCGACGGCGACCAGCACCGGACTGGTCTGCCACCGACCGTCGGCGTGCCGGGTGATCATGACAGCCCGGTGGTTCGTCCGCAGGAACGCCGTCGCCCGATCCAGCTCCATGTCCGCCTCCTCCGCGTCGTGCGCTGTCCTCCGCCAAGGACGTGTCGCATCGGCGATCGCGCGCCCGAGGGGCGCCGCGCGGCGCGGGGCTCCACCACGCCGTCGTATCGGATACGCGATGGCAACGACACCATATGCTACCGGGACGGCACGATCCGGTACGGCCAATCCCGGTCTAGCCGCCGGACCGGAACGCCGTTACGCTCTGGTTTCCATCAGCCTCTGCACGCGGGCCGACCGCTTCCGCCAGGGGAAATCAGCGAGCCGGATTCATCAAATCCGGCTGAGCGAGGAGTTGTGTGTGTTGCCCCGACAAGCGCGGTCCGAGCCCGACTCCACCGGCCGGGACAAGGCCACCGAGGCGTCCAGTGCGACCATCGCCGCAGTGGAGCGGGCGGCGGACGTACTGCTGTTGTTCGGTCGGCTGCCCGGCGACGATCTTGGTGTCACCGAGATCGCCGAGGAACTGGGGCTGTCCAAGGCCGCGGTGCACCGGGTCCTGGCGTCACTACGGGGTCGCGGGTTGATCTCCCTGGACGAGAACACCCGCCGCTACTCGCTCGGGGTGGAGGCGCTACGGCTGGGTCTGCGGTACCTGGAGCGCATTGACGTACGCCATATGGGTCGGGCGTACCTGCAGGAACTGCGCGACCGGACCAATGAGACCGCGACGCTGTCGGTCCTGGCCGGTGCCCGGCACCGGGTGTACGTGGACCAGGTCACGCCCGCCCGCGAAGTGATCATGTCGGTGAACCTCGGCGAGCCGTACCCGTTGCACGCGGGCGCGTCGTCGCGGGCGTTCCTCGCCTACCTGCCGGCACCACGGATCGAGGAGTACCTGGCGGCGTCGGAACTGGAGGCGGTGACGCCGCTGACGGTCACCGACGTGCAGCGCCTACGGGAGGAGTTGGCCCAGGTCCGGGCGCAGGGCTGGGCGAGGTCGGCGGCTGAGCGCAAAGAGGGCGCGGCATCGGTGGCGGCACCGGTGTTCGGCCACGACGGGGTGCCGCTCGCGGTGATCAGCGTCTGCGGGCCGATGGAGCGGTTCTCCGACGAGTTCGACGTGTGCCGCGACGCCGTGCTGGAGGTGGCCGCGCGCTTCTCCGAGCGGTGCGGTGGGCGTGGGTCCACCGTCCGGGCTGGTCAAACCGAGCCCTCGACGGGATAATGGAACGGCGTTCCAGCGCTGGACCGCAGGTCGACCGAGAGCGAGGACGCCGCCATGCCCGTCACCCCCACCCGCTCGGCCGTCGACACCCCGGCGCAGATGCTCGACGCCCTCCGGGCGCGTGACCTCGACGGCGTACTCGACTGCTTCGACGGCGGACCGGACACGTACGTCTTCCTGGAGGGCCCCCGGTGGACCAACCGGGGTGGCGACCGGGTCCACGAGGGCTGGCGACGCTACTTCGACTCACCGATCCGGCTGCTCGACTGGCGCTGGGCTGACGGCCCGGACGTGCACGAGAGCGACACCGTCGCCTTCGTCTGCGGCGTCGTCGACTGCCGTTTCACCGGCGGGCCGCAGGACCGCGAGCTGCGAATGCGGATGACCTGGGGGCTACGGCGTGCCTCGGACGGCGTCTGGCGGATCATTCACGAGCACGGCTCGCAGCCGCTGGCCGACCCGTACGGCACCGGCGACTGGTTCAGCGAAGCCGGATCCGGGCAGCCGGCCTAGCCGACCGCCCGGCCCGCACCGGCCCGCGCCGGCCGACCGACCACCGCGCCGGCGGCCAGGACGTCCGCCGGCGCGCAGCCGGCCAGGACGTCGACCACCGCGACGTCGGCCGGCGCACCGGTCGGTCAGGACGTCGGCCGGGCCAGGTAACGCCCGGTCGGCTCGGTGGTCACCGTACCGTCGATCATGATCTGGCGGCCGCGCAGGAACGTGTCGGTGACCTTCGCCGTCAGCTCGAACCCCTCGAACGGGGTGTACTCCTGCGCCGAGGCGGAGTCGGCGGCCCGTACCGTCCAGGTGCGTCCGGTGTCGACCAGCGCGATGTCCGCGTCGAGCCCGACCCGGATGCTGCCCTTGGTCGCGCCGAGACCGTAGCGCCGGGCCGGATTACCGGCGGTCAGCTGGGCGACCCGGTTCATCGGCAGGCCCCGCCGGCCGCCCTCGCTGACCATCCCGGCCAGCAGGTACTCGGCGCCGCCGAACCCCGACTTGGCCAGGAACACGTCGTCGCGGTCGGCACCGAACTTCAGCTCGTCACGACAGCAGGCGTGGTCGCTGACCACCCAGTCGATCCGGCCGTCGAGCAGGTACCCCCAGAGCGCCTCGACGTCGTCGCGTGGCCGCAGCGGCGGGTTCACCTTCCCGCCGATGCCGTGCGCCGTGTCGCAGTCGGCCAGCAGGTGCCCGATCGTCACCTCACGCCGGAAGTCGATGTGCGGGAACGCGTCGGCCATCAGCAGGGCCGCCTCGACCGCCTTGCGGGAACTGAGGTGCAACAGGTTGATGGTGGGCAGACCGGTCTCGTGGGCCAGGTACGCGGCGATGGTGACCGCCAGCCCTTCCGAATGCGGCGGCCGGGACCGGTGGTACGCCGCCAGACCGCTCAGCTCCGGGTCCTGCTCCACCAGCTTGGTGTAGGCGCTCATGATCTCGGCGGTCTCGCAGTGCAGCGACAGGGAGATGCTGTCGGCCAGCTCGGGATACCGCTGCCGGGCCGCCTCGATCCCGCGCATCACGAATTCGAAGTGGGCGTAGTCGTAACGCTCCCCGGGCGGGGTCATCAGGAAGGCGCTCTGGTCCTGGCTGCGCCCGTGCAGGCCGTGGCTGCCGTAGAACATGAACACCTTGAACGAGGTCACCCCGTGCTCGCCGACCAGCATCGGGATCTCCTCGATGTGCTGCTGGCTCATCGGAGCCAGGTGGTAGGCGTAGTCGACCACCGCCCGCCCCTCGGTGGCCGTCAGCACCTCGGGGAAGAAGTCGGCGTACGGTCCGCCCTTGTTCAGGTAGTACTGCCCGGTCCGCATGTAGGTCAGCGCGGTGGTCACCCCACCCTGCGCGCAGGCCCGGCTCTCGCTGTAGGCGTCGTCGGGCAGCGGCCGGTAGATGCCCCAGTGCTGGTGGGCGTCGACGACGCCGGGAAACGCCAGCCGACCCCGACCATCGACGACGCGCGGGCCGGGCCGCGTGCCGTCCCTGGCCGGGCCCGCCGGTCCAGCCGGGCCGTCGCCAGCCGGGCCGTCGCCAGCCGGGCCGTCGCCAGCCGGGCCGTCGCCAGCCGGGCCGTCGCCAGCCGGGCCGTCGCCAGCCGGGCCCGCCGGTCCAGCCGGGCCGTCGCCAGCTGCTGCGGCGGCGGCGCGGGCCAGGCCGGGTGCCAGCTGCACGATCCGGCCGTCGCAGACTCCGATGTCCAGGTCCTGCGGCTGCTCCTGGTCGTCGAGGACGACCTTGACGTTGGTGATGATCAGGTCCAGCTGGCCCATCGTGCCTCTCCTAGCTGCTGGTGGTGAAGGTCGACAACGGCGCCAGAACCGCCCGTACGTTGCTGGCCGAGGCCAGCGCCGCGACCTCGCGGCGCACGGTCCCGGCCGCTGCCGCGTCGAGCCGGCCGGCCACGTTGTCACCGAACTTGCGGGCCAACTCGTCGTCGCTCAGCGGCCGCTGCGGGCCACCCCGGTTGGCCAGCACCTCCTCGACGAGCGTCTCGCCGCTGGTCGTACGCACGGTGACGATCGCCGGGAACTGGTGCGGGTAGATCGCGTCGCAGCGGGCGTCCGGCACCAGACTCACCCGGGCGGCCAGCGCCCGGCGGAGCGGATCCCGTGCCAGGTCGTCGGTGAAGTCGTCCAGTCCGACGCCGAGGCCGCCGCCGCCGAGCAGCCCGGCCACCACCGCGTACGGTCCGCTGAACTGCGCCTGGTAGCCGGTCTCCGGGCGGCGTTTGACCTCGATCGGTTCGCCGATGGTCCGGATCACGGCGGTCGGCACGGCCAGGGTGACCGTGTCGACGTCGGCCGGACGGACGCCGCGGGCGCGCAGTGCGAGGCCCGCGTCGATCGCGGCGTGGGTGAAGTGGTTCGCCGGGTACGGCTTGAAGAAGATGTCCGGCACCGACCACTGCTCGCCCAGCCCGACGGTCACCTCGTCGGGGAAGTACCGGCCGTGCAGCCAGGCCTGGAAGAACCCGAACCGACCTTCCAGCACGGTCGGCGGGCCGGTGAAGCCGTGGGCGACCAGCTGGGCGGCGGTGACCGCGGACTGGGCAGCCAGCCCGCAGTGCAGTCGCTTCACGGTGCCACCGGTGCGGTTGGCCTCGATGACCCCGGCCGCCATCGACGCGGTCAGTCCCAGCGCGTGCCGTACGCCGTCGGCGTCGGCGCCGTAGATGAGCGCGGCGGCGACCGCGCCGCCCATCGCCCCGGTGATGGAGGTGGCGTGCTGGCCGTGCTCGAAGTACACCGAGTTGCCGAGTTCGCGGTCGTAGCCGGCCATGCCGAGCCGGACGGCGACCTCCAGCCCGGCGGCGATCGCCCGCACGGTCCGGCCGCCGTCGGCGCCGGCGTGCTCGGCGGCGGCGAGGGCGGCCGGCACGACGGCGGCGCTGGGGTGCAGCACCGACGGCAGGTGGGTGTCGTCGTAGTCGAGGGAGTGCGCCAGTACGCCGTTGGCCAGCGCCGCGTGGGCCGCGCTGGCCCGCTCGCCGGCACCGACGATGGTGGCCTGCGGGTGGCTGCCCTGGTCACGGACGTAGGCGACGATCGCGGCGCTGGTCGGCAACCGGTGTGCGGCGACGCAGAGCCCCAGGATGTCCAGGATGCGGTGCCCGACGCTGGCCGCCACCGGCGGCGGTACGCCGTCGGTGGCGGCGGCGACGGCGAAGTCGGCGATCCGCTGGGCCAGGGGGGGTTCAGCCACCGGTCACCACCGCGAGTGGGCGCACCGGGGAGCCGGTGGCGCCGTACAGGGCCAGTGGCGCGCAGATGAACAGGAACTCGTACACCCGGTCGTGGGCGAGTCGTTCCAGGTCCATGGTCTCGATCAGGTAGATGCCGTGTTCGACGAGCAGCACCCGGTGCGCCGGCAGCAGTCCGTGCCCGGCGCCGGGGGCGAGCCGCTCGAAGGCGATGGTGTCGGCGCCGGCGGCGTGCACCCGGCGGCCGGCGAGCCAGTAGGCGCCGGCTTCTCCCACGCCGGGCACCCCGCAGTCGAGGCCCATGAACGACTGCCGGTCGCCGCTGTCGAAGTGCTGCCCCCAGCCGCTGCGCAGCAACACCACGTCACCGGCTCCGACGTCGATCTGCTGGCGCTCGGCGGTGGCGGTCAGGTCGGCTTCGGTGATCTCGTAGCCGGGGTCGAGGCGGTCGACGCCGTGCGTGGCCGGTACGTCGAGCAGCACGCCGCGACGGACCATCGGTTCGATGGTGTGCACGCCGAGCTGGTCGTAGCGGCCACCGGACAGGGCCGCGTCGACCGGCAGGCCGCCGTGGAGCCGGCCGTCCTGCGAGACGTGGGCGAGGGCGTCGATGTGGGTGCCGACGTGGGTGCCCATGACGATCATGTCGTTGGCGGCGGATCCGCCGTCGGCTCGCACGGTGTCGCCGTGCCGGCGGGGCAGGCTGTGCCAGTAGGCGGGGTGGTTGGGCGACTGCGGCATCCCGACGGTGAGGCGGCGACCGAGGTCGATCACCCGTAGGCCGGCGCGGGCCGCGTCGAGCAGGACGCTGGCCGGGGCGTTCAGGGGCATGGCCGGTGGACTGATGTCGGTGGTCATGTCTCCTCGTCGGGGTTGAGGACGGTACGTCGAGGTTGCGGGCGGTGCGTCGGGGTTGCGGGCGGTGCGTCGGTGGGGCGCCGGGTGCGGCCGGCGGCTGCCGGTGGGGTGCCGGGGTGCCGGTGGGGTGCCGGGGTGCCGGTGGCGGCACCGGGACGGGGTCGGCCGGGTCACCGCACGATGCGGCGTTCCCGCAGGTCGGCCAGGACTTCTGCGGGTACGGCGAGTTCGTCGCCGAGGACTTCGTCGGTGTCGGCACCGATGTCCCGCCCGGTGAACCGGACCGCCCCCGGGGTCCGCGACATCCGCCACAGCACGTTGTGTTGCAGCAGTGGGCCGAGGTCGTCGTCGGGAACGGTCACCAGCATCGCGGTGTCGCGTACGTGCGGGTCCTCGACGATGTCGCGGGCGGTGTAGATCGGGGCGATCGCGGCGCCGGCTTCGGTGAAGGCGGTGAGGACCTGTTCCCGGGTTCGGGCGGCGATCCAGTCGCCGACGTAGTTGTCGAGCAGGTCGGCGTGCCGGGCCCGGCTGTGTCCGGCGGCGAACCACGGCTCGTCGATGACCTCGGGGTGGCCGACCAGCCGCATCACCCGTTCGGCGATCGCCTGGGCGCTGGTGGAGATCGCCACCCAGTGCCCGTCGCCGGTGCGGTACGTGTTGCGGGGGGCGTTGTTGACCGATCGGTTGCCGTGCCGGCCGCCGACCGTACCGAGCTGCTGGTAGACCGTGGGGCCGGGGCCGACCGCGGTCATGATCGGTTCGAGCAGGTTCATGTCGATGACCTGGCCCTGGCCGCCGTTGCGGTCGCGGGCGAGCAGCGCCATGGACACCGCCGAGGAGGCGGCGATCCCGCAGATCGAGTCGGCCAGGCCGAACGCGGGCAGGGTGGGTGGCCCGTCGGGTTGGCCGGTGAGGTGCGCGAAGCCGCTCATCGCCTCGGCGAGCGTGCCGAAGCCGGCGCGGGCAGCGTACGGTCCGGTCTGTCCGAAGCCGGTGATCCGCAGCAGGATCAGTCCGGGGTTGTCGGCGGTGAGCTGGTCCGGGCCGATCCCCCACCGTTCCAGGGTGCCGGGGCGGAAGTTCTCCACCACGACGTCGGCGCTGGCGGCGAGGCGCCGGAACAACGCGGCGCCGTCGGGGGCGGAGAGGCTGAGCCCGACCGTGCGCTTGTTGCGGGAGATCTCCTTCCACCACAGCGGGGTGCCGGCCTTGGCCGGGCCGTGTCCCCGCATGCCGTCGCCCGCGACCGGGTGCTCGATCTTGATGACGTCGGCACCGAAGTCGCCGAGGATCTGGCAGGCCAGCGGCCCGGCGAGGATCGTCGAGACGTCGAGCACCCGGATGCCGGCGAGCGGTCCGTCGGGCACGGACACCACCCCCTCTCCTGTTCCGTTGTCCGAAACGGCTTTCCGATCAGACCCTAGATCTTCGCCGAGACAGCCGTCAAAGACCAGTCTTGACGGCAGCATGCCGCGTCCCTAGTCTCAGCGAAACAGCGTTCCAGAAGGCGGAATCAGGAGGTCAGCGTGGTTTCACGGTCGTACCTCTACGTGCCCGGAGACGATCCCGGCAAGCTCCGCAGGGCCGGCGGACGCGGTGCCGACGCACTGATCGTCGACCTCGAGGACGCCGTACCCGCCGGCGGCAAGGACCGGGCGCGCGAGACCGTCGCGGCCTGGCTCACCGCGCGGGACCGGACCCCAGGACCACAGATCTGGGTACGGATCAACCCCGGCACGGACGGCCACACCGACCTGACGGCGCTGCCCCTGCCCGGCATCACCGGAGTGGTGCTCGCCAAGACCGAATCGGCGGCCGAGGTGGCCGCCGTCGACCAACTGCTCACCACCCGGGAACGCGACCAGGGTCTGCGCCCCGGCGCCATCGCTGTCGTACCACTGCTGGAAAGCGCTGCCGCGATCCTCGACGCCCGGGAGATCGCCCGCGCCCCCCGGGTGGCCCGGCTGCAGATCGGCGAGGCGGACCTGGCCGCCGAGATCGGGCTGGACCCGAGCCCCGACGGCCGACAGTGGGCCCCGATCCGGACCCACCTGGTGCTGGTCAGCGCCGCCGCCGGAATCGACCCGCCGGTCGCCCCGGTCAGCACCGACTACCGGGACCCCGCCGCGCTGGCCGAGTCGACCCGGGAACTGGCCAGGATGGGTTACGTCGGCCGCGCCTGCATCCACCCGGCCCAGATCCCGGTGGTCAACGCGGTCTTCGACCCGGACCCCGACACCGTCGCGCGGGCCCGTGAACTCGTCGGCGCGTACCGGTCGGCCCTGGCCGAGGGCACCGGCGTCTTCGTCGGCGCCGACGGCCGGATGGTCGACCTCGCCGTGGTCCGGCAGGCCGAACGGACCCTCGACATCGCCCAGCGGCGCTGAGCACAGCGCTGCCGCACACGCCCGACCGACCCGCCGTCGACCGACCGCCACAAGGAGGCAGATGTGCGACCGCACGTCGAACTGATCCAGGAGGACGACTACGTCTGGCACGCCGCCGAGCTGCCCGGCGGCGAGGGCCGGGCCAGTGAGCGCCGACTCTCCGTCGACGAGGAGGACGGCTCGTCGTCGCTGCGCGTCGACTTCCACACCGACTGGGGCCGAGGCCCCGGCATCCACCACGCCAACACCGAGTTCTACGTCCTCGACGGCGCGCTGACCTACGGCGACCGCACCATCGGCAAGGGAGGCTACCTCTACCTGCCCAGAGGGGTGCCGGCCGACGCCGTCCGGTTCGCCGAGGGGACCCGGGTCCTGCACTACCGGGAGTACGGCGACGCCGGCTTCGACCCGGTCGACTCGCTCGCCGCACCCCGCTGGGCGGCCGCCCGTGAGGACGTCATCGTCATCGACTCCGAGGCGATGACCTTCGACGCGGTGCCGAACCCGGGTCCGATGCCCGGCCTGTTCATCAAGTACCTGCACGTCGACCCGGTCACCGGCTTCTACACCCGGCTGGTGTACGCCGAGGAGGGCTGGTCCGACCACCGCCTCGCCCACCACCCCTGCTACGAGGAGGCGTACACCACCCAGGGGCACATGGAGTACAACTTCGGCACCCTGGACCTGGGGACCTACTTCTTCCGGCCGGCGCGGGTCAAACACGGCCACTTCACCTCCATGGAGGGCGGCGCGACCTGGCTGCTGCGCTCCGACGGGGAGCTGTTCAACTGGTACACCCAGAACGAGTGGGTCCGCTGGGGCGGTGAAGGGATCAACTACGGCCCGGAAGGCACCGACCGGCCACTGCGCTGGTCGCAGTCGAGCCACGATCTGGCCCAGCCCTGGCGTACCGCTCCGGACCTGGACAGGTTGCAGCAGGCGTGGAAGTTCCAGAACGAGCAGGGTGCGCCGGACGACCCGTTCGTCCCGCACGGCCTCGGCCCCGACCCGTCGATGATCGCGATCGCGAAGGCGCTGGACGCGGCCAACCTGCAGGGCGGTCACGGGCCGACCGGCGGGCACAGCCACGACCACAGCCACGGGCACGACCACGGCCACGGGCACGACCACGACCACAGCCACGACCGTCCGGAGCCGCCGGCGGCGGACTGGGGCGCGCCGCACGACAGCCTGGCCCACCCCGACGAGCGGACCGGCGAGCACGCCCACAACTGGGGAGCCGGCCGCAAATGGACCGCTGGCGATCCGATCCCCGGACCGATCCTGTCGAGCCTGCCGGTGCGCAGCCGCTCCCGGGGCCGGTGGGACGGCGACGGGATGTGAACCGATGATCTACCTGGTCTACCGAATGAAGCTGTCCGCGCGGGCCCGGCAGCACATGGCCGAGTTCTGGTCCTGGCTGGAACAGCGGGAACGATTCTTCTACGACGACCTGCCAATGGTGGAATCCGTCCGCTGGTACTACAGCGTGATCGGCGACGTCTACGTCATCGAGAACTGGGCGGCTTTCCGGAACGAGGCTGCATGGGGCGAGTACCGCGCCGCGTTGGCCACCCTGAAAAGCGACACGTCCTGGGAGCACGAAAGGGTCAGCCAGGACGAGTGGTGGGAATTCCTGGACACCCGGATCGTCACCGACCCGCCCGTTACCGTCGGCTTTACCCGACAGCCCTGACCCGACCCACAGAGCAGGGTTCCTGACCGACCCGTACCGCACGGATCGACCGACCGTCTCCGCGCTACGGGATTTCTCAGCACTGTCGAACCCGTTCCTCACCGACGTTCCAACATTTGTCCGCCTTTTCTTGGCGAAGATAATCGACAGGAGTCTTGCGATGATTCAGGCTGGACGCGCCGGAAACCGGCGACGCCCCAGATGGCACGGCGGCGGCAGAGCCGCCGTACTCGCCACGCTGACCGCCGGCAGTCTCGTCCTCGCCGCCTGCGGCTCGGGCGACGACCAGGCCGAGACCACGGCCGAGATCACCACCCTGCGCATCGACGTTCTCTCCGAACCGAGCACGCTCGACCCGTTGTCGCTCAACGACACCCCGGCCCAGCGGGTCTACCGCATGGTCTACGACAGCCTCTACGACTGGAACGAGCAGACCACCGAGGTCGAACCGCAACTGGCCGCGCAGCTGCCCGAAGTCAGCGACGACGGCCTGACCTACACGGTCAGTCTGCGCGACGACGTCACCTGGCACGGCGGCGAGGCGTTCACCGCCGACGATGTGATCTTCACCTTCGAGCAGGTCCGCAACACCGACAACGCCTCGGTGTGGGCGTCGGCGGTCTCCGCCGTGGCCGAGGTCGCCAAGACCGACGACCAGACGGTCGCCTTCACCCTGAAGAACCCGTACACGTACTTCCCGGAGAAGCTCGCGATGGTGCCGATCGTCTCGGCCGCCGCCGGCTACCAGCCCAACGACAACCTCTCCCGGGAGATGGTGGGCACCGGACCGTTCTCGTTCGAGTCCTGGCAGGCCGGCGAGAAGATCCGCCTGGTACGCAACGAGACGTACTACGGCGACGCACCCGCTCTGGAGGCCGTCGAGTTCCACGTCGTACCGGAGGACACCACACGGGTGGCGAACCTGCGCAACGGCACCAGCCACATCGCCCCGGAACTCGCCCCGGCCCTGCTCGACCTGGTCCGTGACTCCGGTCAGCAGGCCGAGATCGCCACCGGCAACGTGACCCGGGTCTACCTGTACCCGAACATGCAGGCCGGACGGCCGACCGCGGACGCCGAGGTACGCCAGGCCATCGCCTGGGCGGTCGACCGCAAGGCGATCATCGACACCGTCTACGACGGCGCCGCCCGGTCCGCCTCCACCTACCTGTCGTACGGTTCCCGCTACCACGACGAGGAGCTCGGCAACTTCTACGGCGACGGCGCCGACACGGCCCAGGCGCAGGGCCACCTCGACGACGCCACCACAGCGCCCACCGAGCCGCTGAACTTCGTGGTCAACAATCTGCCCGCGCTGGTCGACGCGGCGGCGATCATCCAGTCCAGCCTGGCCAAGGTCGGCATCGAGGTGGAGATCGAGCCGATGGAGTTCGGTGCCATGGTGCCCCGGCTGCTCGACCAGGAGTACGACCTGCTGCTCACCACGGCACCGGTGAGTGTCACCGCCGGATTCGCCCCCGACTACCCGGCGATCGGCCTGCACTCGACGTCCGTACCGAACTGGAACCGGTTCAGCGACCCCACGATGGACGAACTGCTCACCACCGCCCAGCAGACGCCGGCCGGTGACGCGTCGGCCGCCGCATGGCGGGCCGTCCAGGAGTACGACCTGGTCACCCTCGGCCAGATCCAGCTGGTCAGCGCCCAGTACACCGAGGGTTTCTCGAAGGACCTGACCAACTACACGCCGTCGAACCTGGCCTGGCTGCACAACGTGCCGGAGATCGGGCTCGGCTGACCGCCGACCCTGGTGGGTCCGCCAGCGGCACCGGCGGACCCACCAGGTGACCCGTACGCATCGACAACCCCTCCACGGACGAGAGGCGACCATGACCGCAGACCTCGGGACGATCTTCTACTACCCCCGGCACCGGGGTCCCCGAGACCTGGTGCGGATCAGCGCCGAACTCGCCGGCGGCCCGTTCGACCATCTCTTCCTCACCGAGACCTACAGCGAGATCTTCTCCACCGCCGCCGCGCTGACCAGCGTCGTCGGGCCGGAGATCACCCTCGGCACCGCTGTGTCCAACGTCTACTTCCACCACCCGTACGAGATGGCGATGGCGGTGGCCAACGTCGCCGACCTCACCGGTGGACGGTTCGTGCTCGGCCTCGGCACCGGTCACCAGGAGGTCAACGTCGCCGGCCTCGGGCTGGACATGGACCGGCCGCTGACCTACCTGCGGCGCTACGTCGAGGTACTCCGCGCCTGCCTGACCTCCGGTGGCGCGCCGATCCAGGTCCGCAACCCCAGTTTCCAGGTGACCGGGCTACCGCTGCCATGGGGACATCGGGAGGCCGCCGACGTACCGCTGATCCTGGGTGCGCTCGGCGACCCGATGTGCAAGCTCGCCGGATCCGCCGCCGACGGGGTGGTGCTCAGCCACGCCTCGGCCTCGCGGGCGTCGGACGTCGCCGCGCTGCTCGCCGCGAACCGCCCGGCGGACGCGCCCCGGGCGAAGGTCTACGCGATCGTCAACGTCATCGTCGACGAGTCCCGGGACCGCGCCCGCGACATCATCCGGCCGTTCGTGTCGCGCTACACCCGCTTCCCGTTCTACCGGGCGCTGTACCAGGCCAGCGGAGTCGAGATCCTGCCCGACGGCAGCATCAGCGACGCCGGCATCGACCAGGTCGCGATCGCCGGCCCCCGGTCCTACGTACGGGAACGGGTCGCCGCGTTCCGCGAGGCCGGCGTCGACGTCCCGATCCTCTCCCCCGCCTCGGTGCTCGACCCCCAGGGCGACGGTGACCCGGCCCGCGCCTACGCCGAGTTCGCCGCCGACGTCGCCGGCTGACCCGGTGGCGGAGAAGGAAGGGTGGTGACGTCGTGCTCAGACTGATCGGCGCGCGGCTGGCCGTGTCCGTGCCGGTGCTGCTGATGGTGAGCGTGCTCTCCTTCGGACTGCTCCGGTTCGCCCCCGGCGACCCGGCCCGGCTACGGGTCGGCCTGGAAGCCACACCGGAGGCCGTCGAAGCGATGCGCCGCCAGCTCGGCCTGGACCGCAGCGTCGTCGTGCAGTACTTCTCCTGGCTCGGCGACCTGCTGCGTGGCGACCTCGGCACCAGCTACGCCTCCGGGGCACCGGTCACCGAACTGATCGCCAACCGGTTGCCGGTCACCGCCCAGATCGCCCTGGTGGCGCTGGTCCTGACCATCGCCATCGGCATCCCGCTCGGCGTCGCCGCCGCCGTCTGGCGCGACAGCGTCGTCGACCACGCCGTCCGGGCCGTCTCGCTGATCGGCATGTCGGTGCCGGGCTTCGTGATCGGCATCGGTTTCGTGCTGCTGTTCGGCTGGTACCTGACCAACGTCATGCCCTACAGCGGGTTCGTCCGGTTCACCGACGATCCGGTGGCCAGTCTGCAGCACAGTCTGTTGCCGGCGTTCGCCCTCGCCGCGCCGCCGATCGCGCTCGTCGCCCGGATGTGCCGGGCCAGCCTGATCGAGGTGCTGGCCCAGGACTACGTCTCCGCCGCCCGCGCGTACGGGGTCAGTGGCTGGGTGGTCACCTGGTACGACGCGCTGCGCAACGCGCTGCTGCCGGTCGTCACCGTCCTCGGGGTGATCGCGGGTTCGCTGCTCGGCGGCTCCGTGGTGGTGGAGACCGTGTTCGGCATCCCCGGGCTGGGCAGCCTGCTGATCGACTCGTTCGACAGCCGCGACTACCCGATCGTGATCGGCGTACTGCTGTTCGTCGCGACCGTGTTCGTGCTGATCAATCTGCTGATCGACCTGCTGTACGGGGTGCTCAACCCCCGTATCCGGGCCGGCTACGAAGGCGGTGGACGATGACCACCACACCTGTCCGGGCGACCCCGGTGCCGCCGCCACCGGCGCGCCGGACCGCGCGGACGAAACTGCTCGACTCCGTACGGTCCCGCGCCGGACTGCGGCTGCTGATCGCGATCGCCCGGCGTCCGCTCGGTGCCTTCTCGCTGGCCGTGGTGGTGATGCTGCTGCTGGTCGCGGCCTTCGGCGGGCTCCTGGCACCGCATCCGGCCGACGCGATGCCCGGTGGGTCGCTGCAGCCACCGTCGGGCGAGTACTGGATGGGCACCGACCAGTTCGGCCGCGACGTGTTCAGCCGGTTCCTCGCCGGTGCCCGGGTATCCCTGGTCATCGCGATCGTCTCGGTGACGATCGCCGCCCTCGCCGGAGCCACCCTCGGCCTGCTCGCCGCGTTGTGGGCCGGCAACCTCGGCGGCGGGCTGATCATGCGGGCGATGGACGTCATCCTGGCGTTCCCGCTGCTGGTGCTGGTGCCGGTGGTGACCACCATCGTCGGCGCCCGCCTGGCCAGCGCCGACAAGACCCTGCTCATCTCCAGCATGATCGGCCTGGTCTTCATTCCGTTGTTCGCCCGGGTCGCCCGGGCGAGCGTGCTGGCCGAACTGCGGGAGAGCTACATCGAGGCCGCGCGCGCCTACGGCACGCCGCGGCGGACCGTCCTGCTGCGCCACATCGTGCCGAACATCAGCGCCCCGCTGATCGTGCAGGCCGCGTTCGCGGTGGCGATCGCCGTGGAGATCGAAGCGGCGATCTCCTTCCTCGGTCTCGGGGTGCAGCCACCGGACGCCAGCTGGGGCACCATCCTGCACGACGCCCGCCGGTTCATCACCCTCGGCGCCTGGTGGCTGGCGGCGTTCCCGTGCCTGGGCATCGCGGTCACCGCGCTGTCCTTCAACGTGCTGGCCGATGTCGCCAGAGACGAGCTCGACCCCCGCAGCCGGCGGGCGGCATGACGCCCCGACCGACGACCCCGACGAGCCGAGGAGCAGGTGGAGATGAAGGCGTGGCGGTTGCACCGCAGCGGAGCTGGCAGGCTGGAGTTCGACGACGTACCGGTGCCGGAGCCGGCCGCCGGTGAGGTCCTCGTCGAGGTCCACGCGATCGGACTGAACAGCTCCGAGATGCAGCTGATCCGGGGCGACTGGGAAGGTCCCGACCAGCACCGGCCGTACCCGATGATCCCCGGGATCGAGGCGGCCGGGGTGATCGTCGCCGCCGGACCCGGCGCGCCCGCCGGGCGCGTCGGCGAACGGGTCACCGTGCACTACCGGTGGGCCTGCGGCGACTGCGACGAATGCGTCGGCGGCAACGAGAACACCTGTCAGGTCGCGGCGGCGCTGAACGCGCCGAAGTTCGGCCGCACCATCGACGGCGCCTACGCCGAGTACGCCCGGGTGCCGGCCGGCTACGCGGTCCGCATCCCCGACGAGGTGTCCTTCGTCGATGCCGCGGCGATGACCGTCTCCGGCGGCACGGCCTGGCACATGGCGATCGTCCGGGGCCAGCTCCGGCCCAACGAGACGGTGCTGGTCACCGGCGGCTCCAGCGGGGTCGGTTCGATGCTGGTGCAGATCGCCAAGCTCGCCGGCACCCGGGTGGCGGCCACCGCCGGCGGCCCGGACAAGGCGAAACGGCTCACCGGTCTCGGCGTCGAACTGGTCCTGGACCACCGCGCCGACGACGACTGGTCGGCCGGGTTCACCCAGCTCTCCGGCGGGTTCGGGATCGACTGTGTGCTGGACATCGCCGGTGCCGGCACCTGGCCCCGGTTCATGTCCTCGATGCGCCACCACGGCCGGATCATCGTCGGCGGCTACATGTCCGGCGACCGGGCCAGCTTCGATCTGAAGGAGTCGACGATCCGGGAGATCGCCATCGCCGGGGCGTCCAGCTGGACCCGCAAGAGCATCCGCGACGTGCTCGGTCTGGCCGCCCGCGGCGACCTGCGGCCGGTCATCGGCGCCACGATCCCGTTCACCGAGCTGCCGGACGGACTGACGATGCTGCGGGAACGCACCGCGTACGGCAACCTCGTCGTGCAGGTCAGGTGAGCGTGGTGTCGGCGGTGGGCGGCGTCTCCGAACTCAGGTACGTCACCCTGGGCGTCCGGGACCTGCCCGCGTCGATCGCCTTCTACCGCCGGGCCTTCGGCTACCAGGTGCTGCACCGGGCCGACGACGACGGTGACGACACCGCCGCGCTGTGGGGGCTGGCCGGGCCATGTCCCGCGCAGGTCGCCGTACTCGGCCCGGCCGGGGCCACGTCCGGGCTGCTGCGGCTGTACGGGTGGGCCGCACCCGGCCCACCGGCACGCACCGGCGCCGACCGGCGCGACCACGGCCACTACGCGGTCAACCTGCGGGTGGACCGGATCGACGAGGTACGCCAGCGGGTCCAGGCCGACAGCGAACTGGTGCTGTCGGCCCCGCGCAAGTGGAGCATCACACCGGAGATCACCGTCTGGGACTCGCTGTCGCACGACCCGGACGGCACCGTGCTGGACGTGTTCGAGATCGTCGAGGACCGTACGGGGTTCACCGGCGCGGCGACCGGACCGCACCGGGTGCAGACGATCGCCGTACACGTGCCGGACGCCGACGCCGCGACGACGTTCTACACCCGACTCGGCCTGCGGGTCTGGTTCGACCGGACCATCGACGGCATGGCCGACTTCTTCCACGTGCCCGGCGGTGTCCGGCTCCGCGACGTCAACCTGTACGCGCCTGGCAGCGGCGACGCCGGCCGCGTGGAGATCGTCCAGTACGTCGGCCTGACCGGCCGGTGCACCGACACCGCGCCACCGCGTACCGGGATCACCTCGATCTCGTTCGAGGTCGACGACCTGGCGGCGGCCGGGACGACGCTGTGCGGTGCCGGCGGGCGACCGGTCGCCGACGAGGTGTCGGTGAATCTGCCGGTGTACGGCCCGGCCCGCTCCCGGCTGTTCGTCGGCACCGGCGGCGAGGCGATCGAACTCTTCCAGCGGGCCGACGACGACGGCGGGGCCGGTATCGGGCTCGGGGTCGACGGCACCGCAACCGGGCAGGTCGGTGGCCGGCCGTGACCCGACGCGTCGACCCCACCCCGGACCGGCCGGCGGCGAGCGTCCCGCTCGCGGCGACGACCTGCGCGATCGGCCTCGGCCTGGTGATGCTCGACAACACCGCGTTGACGGTGAGTCTGCCGACGGTGGCCCGTGAGGTCGGCATCAGCGAAACCGCCGCCCGGTGGCTGTTCGTCACGTTCATGCTGGCCAACCTGGCGGTGCTGCCCAGCGCCGGGGCGTTGGCCGCCCGGATCGGCCGGCGGCGCGGCTACCAGCTCGGGCTGACGCTGTTCGCCGCCGGCAGTGGCCTGGCCCTGGTCGCCGGCTCCTACTGGCTGCTGGTCGTGGCCCGGGTGCTGCAGGGCGCCGGCGGCGCGATGATGATCCCGAACTCGGCGGCGCTGCTCGACGCGAACGTGCCCGGTCACCAGCGGGTCCGGGCCGTCGCGACCTGGGTGACGATCAGCTCGGTCGGCATCTTCGTCGGGCCGGTGATCGGCGGGCTGTTGACCGAGACGGTGAGCTGGCGGCTGATCTTCCTGGTGGAGCTGGTGGCCGCCGGAGCCGGGCTGGTCCTCGCCGCCCGACTGTCCGACATCACCGTCGACCGACGCCGGCTGGACCTCGTCGGCATGGTCACCGGCGGCGCGGCGGTCTGCCTGGCCTGCGCCGGAGTGTTGGAAGCCGGCCGGCCCGATCCGGACTGGATCCTGGTGACGACCAGTGTCGCGCTGGCGGTGCCGGTCGCGGTGACGTTCCTCATCGTCGAACGCCGGACCACGTGGCCCGCGTTCGACCTGCGGGTCTTCGCCCACGCCGGGTTCGGCGCGCTGATCGCCGCCGGGGTCGTCTACAACGCCGTCGTCGCCGGCGGCGGCTACGTGGTGAGCCTGTCGCTGCAGGTCGAACAGGGTGCCACCGCGACCGTCGCGGGCTGGGCGGTGTTCGCGACGATGGCGCTGATCCCGGTCGGCAGTCAGCTCGCCGGCCGGCTGAGCCAACGCTGGGGGCTGGGCACCCTGATGTCGGTGGCGGCGATCTGGCTGGTCGCGGCGTACCTGGCCGTCGGGGCGGCCGGCGCCGCGCCGCTGACGGTGTTCGCCCTGTCGCTGCCGCCGATCGGTCTGGCCGTCGGGGTGCTGTTCGCCGGGGACACGGCGGCGGCGATGAGCATCGTACGGCCGAGCGCGCTGCCGGCGGCGCTGACCAATCTGAGCCTGGCCCGGCAGGTCGGGTCGGTCGTCGGTGTCACCGTCCTCGGCAGCGTCTACCAGCAGGTCGGCGCGGTCGGCAGCCCCGGCCGGCTGACGCCGCTGCAGATCACGCTGCTGTTCGCCGGACTCGCCCTGCTCCCGGCGGCCTGGTTGATCCGCCGCCGGGTGGCCACCGTGCTGCCCGGCCCGCAGACCACCGACCGCCCGCCAGAAGCGGCGGATCGAATGCCCGCCCCGGAGAGAGGTGACCGTGAGCGACAGACTTGTGATTGAGAACCTGCAGGTCAGCTACCGCGGCCATGGACAGCACGTGCAGGCGGTCGCGCCGATGTCGCTCGCCGTACCGGCCGGGCAGAAGCTGGGCATCGTCGGCGAGTCCGGTTCCGGCAAGAGCACCCTGCTCAAGGCGGTCCTCGGCCTGATCCGGCCGCCGGGCGTGGTGCGGGCCGACGGGATCTGGCTGGACGGCACCGACCTGCGGTCGCTGAGCCGGCGCGAGTTCCGGTCCCGCTGCGGCTCCGAGATCGCGATGATCTTCCAGGATCCGGTCAACGCCCTCAACCCGGCATTCTCCATCCGCGACCAGTTCCGCCGCTCGTTCCGACTGCACCAACCGGAACTGCCCCGCTCCCGCTACACCGAGACCATGCTGCGGGCGTTGGCCAGCGTCGGCATCGACGGCCGGGACAAACTCGGCCGGTACCCGTTCGAGTTCAGCCAGGGTCAGCTGCAGCGGATCATGATCGCGCTGGCCTGTTCCAGCCCTCGGCTGAAGGTGCTGCTCGCCGACGAGCCGACCTCCAGCCTGGACGTCACCACCCAGGCCCAGGTGCTGGACCTGCTCCACGCGCTCCAGGCCGAGCTCGGTTTCTCGTTGGTGATCGTCACGCACAACCTGCCGGTGGTCGCCGAGCTGTGCGACCGCGCGCTGGTGATGTGCCGGGGCGAGGTCGTCGAGGACACCGACGTGATCGCCCTGTTCGAGCAGCCGGCCCACGACTACACCCGGCATCTGCTGGCGTCGATGGCGGCGCTGCCCCAGTCGGTCGACGGAGCGACGCCGTGACCGGACCGCAGGGTGGACCGTCCGCCCGTACCGCCTCGGAGGTGACCGTGTCCGCGCCGACCACCGCGCCGCCGCTCGTCATGGCCCGCGACATCCAGCACCGGTACGGCGGTGGCCGCCGATGGTGGTCGGCGACCCCGCCGCCGCTGGTGCTACGTGAGGTCAACCTGGACATCGCGGCCGGCGAGAGCCTCGGGCTGATCGGCGAGTCGGGATCCGGAAAGAGCACTCTCGGCCGAATCCTGTTGCAGCTCAACCGGCAGTCGTCCGGCCGGGTCGTCTTCGACGGCCAGGACACCGCAGCGCTCAGCGAGGCGCAGCTGCGGACCGTACGGCGTCGGATGCAGATGGTCTTCCAGAATCCGTACGCGTCGGTGAACCGCCGTTTCACCATCGCCACCGCGCTCACCGACCCGTTGCGGGTCAACGGCATCGGCGACCCTGCCGCGCGCGTCGACCGGGCCCGGGAGCTGCTCGACCTGGTCGGGCTGCCCGACACCATGCTCGACCGCTACCCGCACGAGCTCAGCGGCGGCCAGCTGCAGCGGGTGTGTGTCGCCCGGGCGTTGATCCTGTCACCGTCGTTCCTGGTCGCCGACGAGCCCACGGCGAGCCTCGATTCCAGTTCCGCCACCCAGGTGGTCGACCTGCTCGCCCGGGCCCGCGCCGAGTTCGGGCTGTCGCTGCTGTTCATCAGCCACGACCTGTCGGTGGTGGCCCGCGTCGCGGACCGGATCGCCGTGCTCTACCAGGGCAGCCTGGTAGAGGTCGGTACGGCCGAACGGATCCTGACCGCACCGGCGCACCCGTACACCCGGGCGCTGCGCGCGGCGATCCCCGACCCGGACCCGCGCAACCGGCCGGCGGTGCGGGCCCGCCCGGCGAGCGAACCCGATGCCGAATTCACCGGTGCCGGCTGCCGGTTCGTCACCCGCTGCCCGGTCCGGCTGCCGGTCTGCGCGGACGTGGCACCGCCGTTGCTGCCGGTCGCGCCGGACCTGTCGGTGGCCTGCCACCTGGTGCCGGCCCCCGGCGGCCACGGACCTGACACCGCCCCCGGCGGCCACGAATCTGACACCGCCCCCGGCGGCCACGAACCTGACACCGCACCCGGCATGTCGCCGGGCGACGACGCTGGAACTCAGTTGGAGGAGGGACCGAGATGACCGTGTCCATGCGGGACTATCTGGAACGGGCGTTGGGGATCTGGGACGGGACGTACACCCACCTGTCCCCGACAGGTGACGTGGTCGAGACCTTCCCCAGCCGGCAGGAGCTGCGGCTGGACGGCCCCGACTGGTACGAACGTCTGGTGTACCACCCGGGGACGGAGCAGGAGCGCACCGTCGACTTCCGCGGCCGGCTCGCCGGTGACGGCACGTTGGATCTCGGCATGGCCGGCTTCACCGGCACCGCCACCGTCCTGGACGACCGGGCGCTGTTCTTCACCGGCCACTGGCAGGAGACCGGGGTACGGGTCGACGAACTGGTCACCATGGTCACCTCGGACGAGAAGCTGCGGCTGTGGCAGCGCTTCGAGGGGGACACGCTGATCGGGGTGTCGGTGATCCGGGAGACCCGGCGCGCCGGCGGTGTGCCGGCCGAGTGGCGTTGAGGTGACGACGATGGGGTCCGGCTCCGATCCGGGTACGCCGCTGGGTGCACTGAACACACTGCTGACGGCGATCGTCGCCGGTGACGCCGACGCGATCGTGGACTGCTACGCGGGGATCGACGACCTGCACGTCTTCGTCGAAGGACCACGGTGGCAGACCGTCGGTCACCCGGCGGTGGCCCGGGGCTGGCGGGCCTTCTGCGCCGCACCGATGTCGGTGACCCGGGTGGACCTGACCGACGGTCCGTGGGTGCACGGCACCGCCGGTGACTCCGCCGGGGTGCCGGGTGCGTTGGCCAGCGTGAGCGCCACCGTGAAGATGACGGTGCAGGGCGTCGTCGGTGACGACCGGGGCGTGCCGATGCGGTTGACCTGGGTGCTGCGCCGCGACGACGACCGGTGGCGGATCGTGCACGAGCACGCCTCGCAGCCGCTCACTGATCCGTACGGGGTCGGCGACTGGCTGGTGACGCCGTCGACCTGAGTCCACGGTGCAGTGGTGCCGCCGGCGCGGATCGGGCGGCGCGCGGGTGGTCAGCCGGGCAGGTCAGCGGCGCGGTGGCGGTCAGCCGGGCAGCATGCCCGGCTTGACCACGCCGAGGACGGTGGCGACGACGACCATCGCCCAGACGAAGAAGACCCACGGGACGGCACGCGCGATCGAACCGCTGATCGCCCGCTCGGTCGACGGTGTCGAACCGTCGGACATCAGCCGGGCGAACGCCGGTCCGAAGGGCCGCAGGGTGACCCGGATCATCAGCCCGCCGACGATGCACAACGCGTACGCGGCGACCTTACCGGCGAGCCACCGTGGGTTGCTGTCCACTCCGAACGGTGCGTTGGCGACCAGCGTGTAGCCGGCGGCCGCGAGCAGCACGGCGGCGACGCCGATCCGCACGAGGACGTCCGCCCGTTGGGCAAGACCGCCGGAGGGTCCCCGGAACGCCGTGAGCATCACCGCGAGCCAGCCGAGGCCCATCAGCCAGGCGACGGCCAGCGGCCAACCGGCAAAGATGTCCGCGCCGAGGTCACTGGCGGCCATCAGGGTCACCCCGCTGGGCAGCATCAGCACCAGGCAGATCCGGGGCGACAGGTCGACCACGTGCATGATCTTCGCCGCCACGGCCCGACCGGCCGGCGACACGGTCGGGTCCACGATGAACCGGCTGGCGTAGAAGACACCAAGATCGGTGCCGAGCCAGAAGGTCAACAGCAACAGGTGCAGCAGGATCGCGACGCTGTGCAAATCGAATCCGGACACCGGCTCGATGGCCTGGGCCACGCTCATCACGGTTCCTCCCGTCACCGCGCCCCTGGTTTGTGGAACGCCGTTCCAAGTTATCGGAGGCGACGTGGCGGCACCATCGGCCGGACGGGGTCGTCCCGGCCACCGGGCGTGCCGTACCCGCAGGTAACCGATCGGCGGTACGGTCGAGCCCGTGCAGCCTGACATTCTCGGACCGCCGTACGAGCAGCAGGTCATCGAGCTGGACCCGGACGACGAAGGCCCGGTCGTCGCGACCCTGGTCCGCCGCCGCGCCGACCGCCCCGCCGGACGTGCGGTGCTCTACCTGCACGGCTTCATCGACTACTTCTTCCAGACCCACCTGGCCGACCACTTCGTCCGTGGCGGCTGGGACTTCTACGCCCTCGACCTGCGCAAGTACGGCCGCAGTCTGCTACCGCACCAGACCCCCAACTTCTGCCGCGACCTCAGCGACTACTTCCCCGAACTCGACGCCGCCGCCCGGATCATCCGGGAACAGGACGGCAACGAGACGCTGCTGGTCAACGGCCACTCCACCGGTGGCCTGATCGCCACCATCTGGGCCGACGCCCGTGCCAGCCAGGGCGTCGCCCCGGACGGACTGTTCCTCAACAGCCCGTTCTTCGACCTCAACGCCCCCTGGCTGGTCCGCCGACCGCTGGCGGCGGCCGTCCGCCGCCTCACC
Source organism: Solwaraspora sp. WMMA2056 (assembly GCF_030345095.1). Taxonomy (NCBI): domain Bacteria; kingdom Bacillati; phylum Actinomycetota; class Actinomycetes; order Micromonosporales; family Micromonosporaceae; genus Solwaraspora; species Solwaraspora sp. WMMA2056. The sequence continues at coordinate 2,592,410 of NZ_CP128360.1, read as the reverse complement.
CACCGCACCCCCTACCGCGTCGTCCCGGTCGGGCTCTCCGGGGTGTACGGGCAGAGCGTGCACGCCTCCCAGCGGGGCGAATGGGACTACGACCTGGCGTGGAAGCCACTGGCCGGCTTCCCGGTACGGGCCGGCTGGCTGGCCGCGATCCAACGCGCCCAACGGCAGTTGCGCGCCGGACTGCAGATCACCGCGCCGATCCTGCTGGCCTGCTCGTCCCGCTCCTACCGCAGCCGGCGGTGGCACGACGCGGCCACCCTCGCCGACGCGGTCCTCGACGTCGAACACATGGCCCGCTGGGCACCACGGCTCGGCCGGCACGTCACCGTCGTACGCATCGACGGCGGCCTGCACGACCTGACCCTCTCCCGCCAACCGGCCCGTGACGAGTTGTTCAGCGAGCTGGACCGCTGGCTGCGGGCGTACTTCACCAGCGAACCGACCGGGCCGGACCCGGCCCAGCCGGTCGAGGCCCGACGGCCGGTCGACCGAGGCCTACCGGAGACCGACTGACCAGGGAACCGACCTCCCGACACCACCCATGCCGGCTTCGTGGCCACTCGTCACGACCACCAGCGGCCACTACTATGTGCACGCCAGCCGAAGATCGCCACGCGCCCGTAGCTCAGCGGATAGAGCAGGGGACTTCTAATCCCAAGGTCGTAGGTTCGAACCCTACCGGGCGCACTTGATCTCTCACACGGACTCACAACCGCAGGTCAAAGCCCATCCAGCTGGGGCACCTCCGGTCATCGGCAGCAGCCCTGTGCTGTCGTTGCTCAGATTTTGAGCACGGTCAAGCCGGGCATCACGTCGTAGTCGGTGTCCTGTGTGGCCAGCGGGAGGTTGTGCGCCAATGCTGTGGCGGCGATCCAGCTGTCGTTGATCGGAGCCTTGCGGCCTTCGGCGCGCAGTTTCGCCACCAGCAGCGCCCACGCGTCGCTGACCCGTTCGTCGATGGGCAGCGGCTGGAACTGTCTAGCCAGCTCATAGGTGGCCAGACGCCGGGAGGCGGCATCGGGATTGTGGCTGGCGCTGACGACTCCGAGGCGGAGTTCACCCAGGGTGATCACGGACACGCCCAAGTCCAGACCGACAAGTGCCTGATCATCGAAGCGGCGCGCCTCCAGACCGATGAACAGCGACGTGTCGGCGACGGCGCGGCGTGGCGCTACCACGGCAGGTCGTCGGTGGTGTCGGTCAGAGTGTCTCGCAGTTCGTCCCTCATGCCGGTGTGGTCAGGCCCAAGCGCGCTGATCCGCGCCAAGATTTCGGTTGCCGGTATCCATTGGCGGCGGGCGTGTAGCGGGACGAGCCTGGCCACTGGTCGATTGTTGTGCAGAATCTCTATCTCCTCACCCGCCTCGACGCGGCGTAGGACCTCCGCAGTGTGGTTGCGCAGGTCACGCGAGGGAATCACGCTCGTAGCCGGCATGCTACGAGCGTAGCCGAGTACCGGCAGCCTGTCCACCGGCATGGATTGGCACCCAGCCCGGCAAGATCCGCAGGGGGCGGTCATTTCAAGAGATGAGCCCGGCGGCCGCGACCCGCGTGTCCAGCGCCACCCGGACGAGGCCGGCGGCGGGGAATCGTCCCGGTCAGGTAGTGACACTTCGTACAGCCATCAGCCGAACAGGTGCCGCACGGCCTCGTCGACCGCCGCCCGCCCGATCTCCGGGGTCGGCCGCCGTGCGGTCCGAGCTTCCGACCGCCCCGCCTACCCTCACCGGATGAGCATCGACGGCGAGCTGAGCCCATCAGCCACCACCGACGGCTGGGTTCTCACGACGAACGTCCGCGCCCTGATCGAGTCGCTCGCCGAACTGGTTCACTACGAGGCCGACGACTGGGACTGGGACGCCATCGCATCCGGACTCGACGCCACCGACGCCGACGACCCGCACAGGTGGTACGACTATCCGCTCATCGGCACCAGCGCACTCCGCCTGGAGCTGGCCAACGACCTCGGCTCCACGATTACCTCGGCACGGATCCGTCACCCGTCCGGCGAGGCCCTGACCGCCCGCATCGAAACCATCGTGTCGATGCTGGCTCGCTATCAAGTCACCTCATGAGTACCCGGCCGAGCCGGGTTGTCGGCCCGCTCGACGATCCCGAATACCCGGCCAGGCAGCGCAGGGCGAGCTGAGGCGGCCCAACGCGAAAATCGGTGGACCCGCCCGCCAGAGAGGCCTACGGTTCGAGTCAGCAACACGCAACGGCCATCGGGACGAGCATGCCACAGGGGCAGCTATGAGGAAGCCGGAAATGCGGCGAGAGCGACGTGCGTCGCTCGGTCTGCCGCATCGCCCTCATGGCCAGCTTGCCATGTCGGCCGCCGTGGCCGACCGCCGCCGTTGACCGGCTGAGCGACGACGCGACGCATCGCCGACTCCACCGTTGCCAGCTGGCCGCATGCACCAGCACCCTCTATGACTTCCCGCCACTCGTCGCCGGACCCGTACCCGGCGACTCCTCTTCAGCAGCGACGCGCCACGTGCCCGTGGTGGAACCGGTAGACACGCCGCGCTCAGAACGCGGTGCCGCAAGGCATGGGAGTTCGACTCTCCCCGGGCACACGACACTGGTCAGTGCCGGCGGCACCGACCGGCACACCCTCGTAGCTCAGTGGACAGAGCACGTGACTACGAATCACGGGGTCGGACGTTCGATTCGTCCCGAGGGCACACCATCATCGTCCAGTTCAGGCACAAGCACCGTCTGCACCCTCCGATAGACTCCCGTACTCGCAGTCACATCAGCGGAGGTTCGGAACGGATGTCTTCAGCAGCACCGACGTCCGTACGGGATCGATGGATCTTACACTTCACGCACGTGGAGAACCTTCCAATCATCGCCGCGACGGGTCGGTTGGCCTGCGATGTGTCCGCCCGTGCCGGCCTTACCCGCACGGAGGTCGGTGATCCAGCGATCAAGGACTCCCGCCGCCGGCGGCAGATTCCAATCGGTCCGCGTGGATACGTTGGGGATTACGTTCCGTTCTACTTTGCCCCACGTTCGCCCATGATGTATCGGATCGCCTGCGACCACCGTGACAGCATCCCTGGACGGTACGCGGGCGGCGACCGTCATCTTGTCTACCTGGCCGCGACAGTCGGGGCCGTTGTCGACGCCGGCCTGGCATGGGTTGCGACCGATGGCAACGCCGCGAACGCAGCCACCACGTTCACGACTACCCTCGATGAGTTGGACAGCATGGTGGACTGGCCACTGATGTTCGCAGAGCGTTGGAACAGCACCGACGACGACCCGGACCGCCAGCGCCGCCGGATGGCGGAGTTCCTGGTGCACAGGGAAGTGCCCTTGGCTGTGTTCCAGCAGGTAGCAGCGTACGATTTGGCACACGCGGCCCAAGCGCGAGCAACGCTGGGTGACCATCACCTAGCTTCACGTGTGGCTGTCGTACCCGCGTGGTACTACGGATTCCAACGACCTGGGGGGTGACGGAGATGATCGAGGATGGCCATGGCAACCTCCTCACCGCCGACACCGATGCCCTCGTCAACACGGTCAACACGGTCGGAGTGATGGGCAAGGGCATCGCCCTGCAGTTCAAACGCGCCTACCCCGAGAATTTTCGCTCTTATCAAGCTGCCTGCAAGCGTGGCGAGGTTCGATTGGGTCGAATGTTCCTCGTCGATCGCGGCATCATCGGCCCTCGGCGATACATCATAAACTTCCCGACAAAGAAGCACTGGCGTAATCCCTCGAAAATGGAAGACATTCGCGCTGGCCTGGCAGACCTCGTCGATGTCGTCTCGCGGTACGAGATCCGCTCGATCGCGATCCCGGCGCTTGGCTGCGGGAACGGCGGCCTGGACTGGGCCGAGGTCCGACCACTGATAGAGGATGCATGTCGGAGGATGCCCCAGATCCGCGCCGTGGTATACGCTCCAGAAGGAGCACCCCCGCCCGAGAGCATGCCGGACGCCACACCACGCCCCAAACTGACCGAGCTACGTGCCTTGCTGATAGCTGCAGTCGGTGCGTATCTGGACCGCGCCAGGTTGCAGGAATTCCGTGATGGCATCAGCGAGCTAGAGGTGCAGAAGCTGGCTTACCTCTTGCAAATCGCTGGCGCACCGCTCAATCTTAAATTCGTCCGTGGACGCTACGGACCGTACTCCGAGGGCCTGACGCGCGTCTTGGCCACGCTGGAAGGCCACTTCCTCACCAGCCTCGGTGACAGGTCAGCGCGGGTAACTGAATTCGCGCCCATCAGACCCCTGACTGGCAGCTACGAAGCGGCCAAAGAGTCAGTAAAGACGAATCCCAAAAACCTCTCTCAGCTAAATTTGGTGCTCGATGTCGTCGACGGCTTCGAATCACCATACAGTCTCGAACTTCTTGCTACTGTGCATTTCGCGGCCGTGCAACCGCCACCCACCGGCGACGTCGCAGAGCTCACCAGCCGCGTTACGGCATGGAGCCTGCGAAAGGCCCGTCTATTCACCGACGCACATGTCCAGCTAGCCGCCGCACGACTGGCTGAGCATCGCCTTCTGCCCGATTGGTCCGGGATGGGACAGACGAGTCGACCTGCACGGTAGGACGGGGATCGCGCAACCGGACGGCTCGACTCGTTCTACCGCAAACGTCAGCGGCGCCCAGGGCCTGGTGGTAGGTCGGCATCCGGCGGACCGTCCAGCGGTACCGGCAACCGTTGACAACGATCGGCCGACGCCCCCCGCTTGACGACCGCCACCGAGGCACCTCCTCCGTCTCCACAACAGCGCCGCCAGCCATACAGCCGAGGCACGCTGCCAGCGCGGACGTCGGCCGGCAGTCACGGACGAAGGTGCCGACGCGGACCTGTCATTGCCTATTGACGTGGCCGTAACACGTGGCCTACGTTCTGTCGAACCGCTTCGTCGAAGCGATTCGACGAAGCGCACGGGGCCCACCCATCCGGCCACCGGCCGGGCGAACCGGGCCCGACGCGACACGCAGGGAGGTGTCCGATGGCCACCATGCAGGACGTCGCACGCCTCGCTCAGGTGTCGGCCAGCACGGTGTCGTACGTGCTCACCGGCACCCGGCCGATCTCCCCGGCGACCCGGGACAAGGTGCTGGCCGCCATGGCCCAGCTCGGCTACCAGCCCAACGCGATGGCCCGGGGGCTGGCCAGCCGGCGCAGCCGCATCCTCGGCCTGCTGATGCCGATGGACGAGCGGGGGCTCGGCGCCACCGAGACGGCGTTCGTCACCGGTGCGGCGGCCGCAGCCGGCGCGGCCGGCTACCACCTGGTGCTCTCGCCCATCGGCGCGGGCGACCTCGATGAGCTGCGCCGTCTCGCCAGCCAGCGGATGCTCGACGGCGCGCTGCTGATGGAGGTGCAGCTGCACGATCCCCGGGTGGAGGTGCTGCGGGAGATCGGCGTACCGCAGGTGTTGATCGGCCGCACCGCCGACACCACCGGCTTGTCGTACGTCGATATCGACTTCGACCGGACGGTCCGGGACGCGGTCGGCTACCTGGTCGGCCTGGGCCACCGCCGGATCGTCTACGTCAACCATTCCGCCGACGCGGTTGCCGCAGGCTACGGCCCGGCGCTGCGGACCCGCGACGCGTTCACCGCCGCGATGGCCGACCACGGCCTGACGCCGCTGACGACCTTCGCCGAGGACAGCGCGGCCGGGGGCCGAGCCGCGCTGGCCACCGCCCTGCGGCTGGCGCCCGACCTGACCGCGATTCTCGCCATGAACGAGAGTGCCGTCTTCGGCCTGCTCGGCGAGCTGACCGCCCGGGGCCGGACCGTGCCCGACGACGTCTCGGTCGTCTCCATGGTCACCTCGCCCCAGGTCGCCGACCTGGCGACGCCGGCGTTGACCGCCATGAACTCACCCGGCTCGGCACTGGGCCGGATCGCCATCGAGACGCTGCTGCGGCACGTCGACGGTGGCAGCGACGAAGTCCACCAGCAACTACTGCCGTGCACGTTGGAGATCCGAGGGTCCAGCGGGTCTCCGCGTACCCGAAGCGACACCGCGCGCGACGACGGGGCCGGCGGCGACCCGCCGACCCCCGACACCGAAGTAGCCCGCCGCCGCGCTGGCACGCGGCGACGGGCTTGAGGAGTACCGGCTAGATACTCATCAGGGAGATTAGCAATGCGACGATTTCACAGAGTAGCCACGGCGGTCGTGGTGGCCGCGCTCACGGCGACCGGGCTGACCGCCTGCGGCGACGACACGGCCGACGGCGAGGCGAACGTTCTCAAGCTCTGGCACTACGAGAGCGAGAACAGCGCGATGGGCATCGGCTGGGACCGGGCGATCGAGATCTTCGAGGAGGAGCACCCCGGGGTGGAGGTGCGCTTCGAACGCAAGGCGTTCGAGCAGATCCAGCAGAACGCGGGCATGATCATCAACTCCGATGAGGGCCCGGACATCATGGAGTACAACAAGGGCAACGCCACCGCCGGCCTGCTCTCCTCGCAGGGGCTGCTCGCCGACCTCACCGAGGAGGCGACCGCCCGCGGCTGGGACACCGCACTCAGCCCCAGCCTGCAGACCACCGCCCGGTACGACAACGGGGTGATGGGTTCGGGCGCCTGGTACGGCGTACCCAACTACGGCGAGTACGTGATGGTCTACTACAACACGGAGCTCTTCGCCGAGCACGGGGTGAGCGTCCCGACCACCCTGGCCGAGATGACCGCCGCGATGGACACCTTCGTCGACGCGGGCATCACCCCGCTGGGCATGTCCGGTGCCGAGTACCCGGCCGGGCAGCTCTTCTACCTGCTCGCCCTCTCCCGCGCCGACCGGGGCTTCGTCGACGACTACCAGCTCTACGAGAACCCGGTCGACTTTCAGGCCGACCCGCTGCGCTACGGCGCCCAGACCTTCGCCGAGTGGGTCGAGAAGGGCTACATCGCCAGCGACTCGGCCAGCCTCAAGGCCGAGGACATGGGCACCGCGTTCATCGCCGGCGACGTACCGATGATCGTCTCCGGTAGCTGGTGGTTCGGCCGGTTCAAGAGCGAGATCAGCTACGACTGGGACACCTTCCTCTTCCCCGGCACCACCCTGCACCCCGGCTCCTCGGGCAACATCTGGGTCGTCCCGGAGTCCAGCAAGGCCAAGACCCTGGCGTACGACTTCATCGACATCACCCTGCGGCCGGAGATCCAGGCGTTGATCGGCAACAACGGCGGGGTGCCGGTGGCCGGTGACCCGGCGACGATCAGCGACGAAAAGGACCGCAAGCTGGTCGAGAACTTCAACACCATCAGCGCTCAGGACGGCCTCGCCTTCTACCCGGACTGGCCGGTGCCGGGCTACTACGACGTGCTGGTCTCCGGCCTGCAGGGGCTGATCAACCAGTCCAGGTCGCCCGAGGAGGTCCTCGACGCGATCGCCAAGCCCTATCAGGACGGCGTCGCGGAGATCACGCGCGACTGAGCGGCGGTCGGGACGGGCGCGCGCCCGGCGTACTCCGGTCGATCCGGTCACCGTGCGCCCGTCCCGCCGTGGAGGAACCCCCATGGCAGTTCCCGAGACCGTCACCGCCGCCGGGCGGACGACGGCGTCACCCTCAGCCACGTCACCCCCGGCCCAGTCACCCCCGACCCCGACCAATCCGACCCGGGGCGGCCGGTCCGCGCGCCGGCCCGGCGGACGCGGGACCGTGTACTGGCTCTACCTGCTGCCCGGCGTGCTGCTGTTCCTGCTCGTCATCGGCGGTCCACTCGGCTACACCGGCTACCTCTCGCTGACCAGGTGGTCCGGCGTGGGTGAGCCCCGGTTCACCGGCCTGACCAACTACCGGAACCTGCTCACCGACGACGTCTTCTGGACCTCGTTCCAGAACACGGTAGCGATGATCATCGCGATGGTGGTGCTGCCCACCCTGATCGGGCTGGTACTCGCCGCGGTGCTCTTCGACACCATCGGACGCCGGTTCCGTCCCCGCACCGCCGCCGCGCTGCGCGCCGCCTTCTACCTGCCGCAGGTGCTCCCGGTCGTGGTGGCCGGCATCATCTGGGGCTGGATTCTGCGCCCCGACGGGGCACTCAACGGGCTGCTCGACGCGGTCGGGCTCGGCGCGTTGGGGCACGACTGGCTCGGCGACCCGGACAGCGCACTGCCGGTGGTGATGGCCGTGATGATCTGGGTGCAGCTCGGCTACCCGGTGGTCGTCTTCATGGCGGCGCTGGAGCGGGTCAACCCGGAACTGTACGAGGCGGCCGAGATCGACGGTGCCGGCTGGTGGCAGCGGTTCCGGTCGATCACCCTGGCGCAGATCCGCCCGGAGACCTTCGTGGTCGGCCTCACCTGCACCATCGCCGCGATGAAGGTGTTCGGCCCGATCTACGCGCTGACCCGTGGTGGCCCGGAGAACGCCACGAACGTGCCGTCCTACTTCGCCTACTACACGTTCTTCAAGCGGCTGGAGGTCGGCTACGGATCGGCGATCTCGATGGTGCTGACCCTGATCATCGTCCTGATAGCGGTGGGCTTCCTCGTGGCACAGCACCGCGCCGAACGCCGGGGAGGGCTCTGATGGCCGTCGTACCCGCCATGCCCGACACCGACCGCGTACGCCGGCCGGTACGCCGGCCCGGCCGGGCCCGGCGGCCCGCGGACCGGCACCACCGTGGGGTCAGCCGCTGGATCGTGCTCGCCCTCGTCGGCGCGGCCGCGCTCGTCATGCTGGTGCCGTTCGCGTTCATGCTGCTCAACGCCTTCAAGGCGCCGGGCGACTACTCCACCAACGGGCCGCTGTCCTGGCCGACCGAGTTCTACACCACCGGTCTGCGCACCTACTGGGAGCAGGTCGACTACCCGGTCAAGTTGTGGAACTCGATCCTCATCTCCGGCTCCGTCGCGGTCCTCGCCGTACTCGTCTCGCTGCTCAGCGCGTACGCGCTCGGCATCGGCCGGGTCCGTGGCCGGCTCTGGATCGTCGGCGTCTTCCTGCTGGCCAACATGCTTCCGCAGGAGGCGCTGGTCTACCCGCTCTACCACTTCGCCAAGGAGGCGGGGCTCTACAACACCCGGCTGGCCGTGATTATCATCTTCACCGTCATCCAGGCCGCGTTCGGCACCTACCTGCTCTCCTCGGTGCTCGGCACCTTCCCCCGCCAGCTGCTGGAGGCCGCCGCGCTCGACGGCGCCGGCACCTGGCGAATCCTCTGGCGGGTGGTGCTGCCCAACATCCGCTCCACCATCTCGGTGCTGCTGGTCTTCTTCTTCATCTGGACCTGGAACGAGTTCCTCATCCCGTTGGTCATGCTGATCGACAACCAGACCCAGACCGTCCCGGTCGCGCTCGCCTCGTTGCAGGGCGACCGGCTGATGGACGCGCCCACCACCAACGCCGGAGCGCTGCTGAGCATCCTTCCGGCGATCATCTTCTTCGTCATCTTCCAGCGCACCCTCGCGCGCGGCGTCACGGCAGGAGCCGACAAGTGAAGTTCACCGACGGGTACTGGCAGTTGCGTCCCGGGGTCAGCGTGCTGCGCCCCGGCACGGTGGAGTCGGTGGAGGTGGAACCGGACGGACGCGCGCTGACCGTCTTCGCGCCGATCGGGAAGATCACCGGACGCGGGGACACCCTCAACCGCCCGGTGATCACCGTACGGTTCTTCTCCCCCGCCCCCGGCGTGGCCGGGGTGACCATCGGACACCACTCCGGCGGCCTGCCCAAACAGCCCCGGTTCGCGGTCGCCGACCGCACCGACCATCCGGTGCAGGTGACCGTCACCGGGCTCAGCGCGCAGCTGACCACCGGCGAGTTGACCGTCCGGGTGGCGCTGACCGGGCCGTGGCGGGTCGACTTCCGGCGGGGCGACCGGCTGGTCACCTCCTCCTCCGAACGCAGCATCGGCGTGGTGACCGACGCGCAGGGGCACACCTACGTGCACGAACGGCTGGCGCTGGGCGTCGGCGAGACCATCTACGGGCTGGGCGAGCGGTTCGGGGCGTACGTCAAGAACGGCCAGACCGTCGACATCTGGAACGCCGACGGCGGCACCGCCAGCGAACAGGCGTACAAGAACGTGCCCTTCTATCTCAGCGGCGCCGGCTACGGGGTGTTCGTGGACCACCCCGAGCATGTGTCGTTCGAGGTCGGCTCCGAAGTGGTCTCGCAGACCCAGTTCAGCGTGCCGGGCCAGTCGCTCACCTACTACCTGTTCGACGGACCCACCCCCAAGGACGTGCTGCGCCGGTACACCGCGCTGACCGGCCGGCCGGCCCGGGTGCCGGCCTGGTCGTACGGGCTCTGGCTCTCCACCTCGTTCACCACCTCGTACGACGAGAAGACGGTCACCGAGTTCATCGACGGGATGGCCGAACGGGACCTGCCGCTGTCGGTGTTCCACTTCGACTGCTTCTGGATGCGGCAGTTCCACTGGGTCGACTTCATCTGGGACCCGGCGACCTTCCCCGACCCTGAGGGGATGCTGCGCCGGCTGCACGAGCGCGGCCTGAAGGTCTGCGTCTGGATCAACCCGTACATCGCCCAACGGTCGTACCTGTTCGAGGAGGGCCGCAAGGCCGGCTACCTGGTCCGCAACCCGGACGGTTCCATCTGGCAGTGGGACAAGTGGCAGGCCGGCATGGCGCTCGTCGACTTCACCAACCCGGCGGCGGCGCAGTGGTACGCGGGCAAGCTGAAGGTCCTGCTCGACATGGGCGTGGACTGCTTCAAGACCGACTTCGGCGAACGCATCCCGACCGAGGTCGTCTGGCACGACGGATCCGACCCGCAACGGATGCACAACTACTACTCGTACCTCTACAACAAGGCCGTCTTCGAACTGCTGGAGGCCGAGCGCGGACCGGGCGAGGCGGTGCTCTTCGCCCGGTCGGCGACCGCCGGCGGCCAGCAGTTCCCGGTGCACTGGGGCGGCGACTGCGAGTCCACCTTCGTGGCGATGGCCGAGTCGCTGCGCGGCGGCCTGTCCCTGGCCGCGTCCGGCTTCGGCTACTGGAGCCACGACATCGGCGGCTTCGAGGGCACGCCGGACCCGGCCGTCTTCAAGCGTTGGATCGCCTTCGGGATGCTCTCCTCGCACTCACGGCTGCACGGCTCCGGCTCGTACCGGGTGCCGTGGGCGTACGACGACGAGGCGGTCGACGTGCTGCGCCGCTTCACCCGGCTCAAGCTGAGCCTCATCCCGTACCTGGCGGCGGCGGCCGAGGAGGCCCACCGCGACGGCGTACCGGTGATGCGGCCGATGATCGTGGAGTTCCCGGACGACCCGGCCACCGCGTACCTCGACCGGCAGTACATGCTCGGCCCCGACCTGCTCGTCGCCCCGGTGATGAGCGCGGACGGACAGGTCACCTACTACCTGCCCGCCGGCACCTGGACCCACCTGATGACCGGCGCCCAGGTCACCGGCCCGGGGTGGATCACCGAGAAGCACGGGTTCGACAGCGTACCCGTGCTGGCCCGGCCCGGCGCGGTCATCCCGTTCGGGGCGGTCACCGACCGGCCCGACTACCCCTGGGCCGACGGGGTGACGCTGCGGCTGTACGCGCCGGCACCGGGCCAGCGGACCCGGGTACGGGTACCCGCCCCCGACGGTGGCCCCGGTGCGGAGTTCGAGGTGCGCTACCAGGATGGAACGGCCACCGTGGACCTGGTAGCGGGCCACTCGTCGGGTTACCACTGCGAGGTGGTGCGGGTGGCGACGTGACCGGGCTCAGTCCGGGGTGCCGATGGCGGCGACCGGGCTGACCCGGGCGGCCCGGCGGGCCGGCGACAGCCCGGCCAGCGCGGTGATGGCGCCCAGGGCTGCGACGATCACCAGCAGCTGGCCCGCCGGCAGCGCCAGCGGGGTGCCCAACTGCAGTGCCTCGATCGTCAGCCAGGCCAGCGGTACGCCCAGGGCAAGGCCGAGCACCGCACCGACGATCCCGTACATGCCGGATTCCAGCAGGATCATCGCCCGTAGCCGGGGGCGGCTGAGGCCGAGCGCCCGCAGCAGGCCGACCTCCTGGGTGCGTTCCAGCACCGACAACGCGGTGGTGGTGCCGACCCCGACGACCGCTATCGCCACGGTCAGGGCAAGCAGTCCGAGCGCGATCAGGAACAGCGACGACACCTCTGACTCGACGGTCTCCCGGTAATCCGCCATCACCCCCACGTCGGCACCGTTGGCGACCGCGAGCTGCCGTACGGCGGCCACTGTCGCGCCGTGGTCGCCGCCGGCGAAGTCGGCCAGCACCCCGGTCTCGGTGGGGTCGGTACCACCGAGCAGAGCCAGGTCGCCCGAGGTCAGCACCACATCGGTGTCCAGCGGTGCACGGCCGCCGAGCACCGCCGTGACGGTGACGCTCACCTGCCCTGCGTCACCGGTCAGGGTGATCTGGTCGCCGACGTCGGCCGACAGGTCCTCGGCCAGGTTCTGCCCGAGCACCGCCTGCCCCGGCCCGACGTTGGTCAACGTGCCGTCGTCGACGGCCAGCGCCGCCATCCGGGGCAGCGCGTCGAGGTCGATGGTGACAGCCGTGTACGAGAACTGGTCGATGTTGAACGAGAGCAGCTCCATCGGGGTGACGTGGCGGAGTTCCGCCATCGCCCGCAACTGGTCGACGACCGCCGGGGTGAGCGGCTGGTCGCTGCCGACCACCATCAGATCGGCCGGGGCGCGGGCGGCCATCGTCTGGTCGGTGAAGGCTCGCAGGCTGGCGGCACCGACCGCCGCGCCGCCGACGAGGGCCACCCCCAGGGCGACCACCACCGAGACTGCGGCGGCCCGGCGCGGCACCCCGCCGATCGTGCTCACCGCGAGGGTGCCGACCGGCCTGAGCTTGCGCAGCGGCCAGCCGACGACTGCCAGCACCGGCCGGATCAGCAGTGGTCCGAGTGCGACGAGCGCACCGAACGCGAAGGCGCCGATCCCGACGATGCCCAGCAGCGTCCCGGCCGAATCCGGTGCCTCCGGCGCCGAGACGCGGGAGATGGTCGACGCGACCGTGGCGGCCGACGCGGCGGCCAGCAGCAGCCCGACGAGCAGGCGCCCGGCACTGATTCCCGACTCGGCGGTCACCGTGCCGGCGCTGCGCAACGCCTGCAGCGGCGGTACGTTCGCGGCGGCCAGCGCCGGCACCAGTCCCGCGCCGGCGGTCAGCACGACCGCCCCGACGACGACCGCCACCAGGGCTCCGACCGGCACCTCGGGCAGGGAGACCTGCTGGCCCGCGGCGGCGAGCGCCGGTGCGGCCAGCCCGAGGCCGACCGCGAGCAGCACCCCGACGGTGCCGGCGAGCAGACCGACCAGCGCACCTTCGATGGTCAGCGCCACGACCAGTTGCCGGCGGTGGGCGCCGATCAGGCGCAGCAACGCCAGCTGGCCCATCCGCTGGGCGAACACGATGCGGAACGTCGACGAGGCGACCAGCAGGGCGGCGACCACGGCGACGGCCAGGAACATCGCGGCGAGCGCGAAGACCTGGTCGAAGCGGGCCACGGCCTCCTGTGCCTCGGCCAGCCGTTTCGATTCGCCGGGTGCCGCGCTGGGGTACAGCTGCGGGTCGACCGGTCGAGGTAGTTGAGGATCTCGTCCGAGAGCCCGCCGACGTCGGTCCCCGGCGCGGCGGCGACGTCGATCCGACCCCAGCCGACCGGGGTCGTCGTCACCGTCGCGAGCAGCGTGTCCGGCGTGTACGCCCGCTCCCAGTTGGCGTCCGGGCCGTCGACGACGCCGGTCACCGTCGCCGTTGTCGGCGCGGCGGTCGGGTCGCCGCCGTACAGCCGAAGGGTGCTGCCGGGGGCGATGCCGAGCCGGTCGACGGCGCGCTGGTTGACGGCGATCTCGCCGCCCGCTGTCGGGTACCGTCCGGTGAGCAGCGTGGTCCGCGCCAGCGGTCCGGCGCCGGGGTCGGTGACCAGCAGGATCGACGTGCCGGCAGACGGTTCACCCACCCCGAGCTGGACCTCGTCGCGGCCGACGGCCTGGCTGACGCCCGGGAACGCGGCGATCGCGGCCCGCTGCTCGTCGGCGATCAGGGTGCCGTTCACGGTGACCACCAGGCTGGCACCGGGTGGGGTGTCGCTGAAGGTGTCCAGCGTGGTGCGGGCGACGATCTCGTAGGCGAGCATGGCACCGGCCACCACGAACGCGGCGACCAGCACCGACAGGCCGGTGAGCAGCAGGCGGCCGGGTCGGGTCAGGATGCCGCGCAGCTGGGTACGTGGCACGGCGGTGTTGACGACACTCATCTCAGAAGGCCAGCTCAGGGAAGGTCAGCTTGACGCCGCTGCTTGCGCAGTGGCCCTCGGCGTTACTGCGCGCCTCGCTGATCTGCTCCTTGGTCGGACGCTCGCCCGCGCCGGTCGCCTTGACCCGGGACCAGTGGATGAACCGGCCGACCTCAGTGCTGATCCCCTGATCGACGAACTGGGCGTAGCGAATCTTGCGCAGGTCCTGTTCCCACTGCTCGGCCTCGGCCGGTTCGCTCGGTGGGTTCTTCGTCTGGTCGAGCAACTGCTGGGCGAGCCGGCAGTCGGCGGCTGACGCCTGGGTCGGCCCGAACTGCTGCTGCCACAGGTAGTTGACGCCGAACGCGACAGCGGCCAGCACCGCGACGGTCACCACGCCGAGGATGATCAGTCGCAGCGCGGCGGGGCGGCGGGTTCCGGTGTCAATCTGGGTGCTCATCAGGTGCCTTCCGATGGTCGGGGTTCGCAACGATGACCATCGTCGGCCGGCGGGGGTGTCCGACGCGTCGGCGCACGATCGGATCTGCGGACGGCGCCGGGTACGACCGTGGTCGTACATCCGATCCGATACCGGTCGCAACGCCCCAGGTCAGGGCAAGGGACGGACCGGTCACGGCCCGAAGTCCGGACAGGTCACGGCCTGAGTTCCGGACAGGTCACGGCCCGGGACGGACCAGACCGATCCGGTACGCGAAGACGACGGCCTGCACCCGGTCCCGCAGGTCCAGTTTGGTGAGGATCCGCCCGAGGTGGGTCTTGACGGTCGCCTCGGCGACGTAGAGCTGGTTGGCGATCTCGGTGTTGGACAGGCCGGCCGCGACCAGGGCGAGCACCTCACGTTCCCGGGCGGTCAGCGCGGCGAGCCGGTCGTCGGCGGCCGGCTCCGGGGTGAGGTGCCCGGCGAAGCGGTCCAGCAGCCGACGGGTCACCCGGGGTGCGACGACCGACTCGCCGCTGGCCACCACCCGGATCGCGGCCAACAGTTCGGCGGGACGCACGTTCTTGAGCAGGAAGCCGCTGGCCCCCGCCTGCAGCGCGGCGAACGCGTCCTCGTCGGTGTCGAACGTCGTCAACGCCAGGACCTTCGGCGCGTCGGCACGGTCCTGGGCCCGGAGCCGGCGGGTGGCTTCGACGCCGTCCATCAGCGGCATCCGGAGGTCCATCACCACCACGTCGGCCTCGATGGTGGCCAACGCGGCGAGTGCGGCGGCACCGTCGGCGGCCTCACCGACGACGGCCATGTCGGGCTGGGCGGCCAGCACCATCGCGAACCCGGCCCGGACCAGCTCCTGGTCGTCGACGAGGAAGACTCTGATCGTCACGACGTCACCTCCGTCGGCTCCGTCCCGGCCCGCGCCGGGGACCTGATCGGCAGTACGGCGTGGACCTGCCAGCCGCCGGCCGGGCGCGGTCCGGCAGTCACCTCGCCGCCGTGCACGGCCACCCGCTCCCGCATGCCGAGCAGGCCGTTGCCACCGGACGCCGGTCCGGCGGTCGATCGGGCAGTGGCCGGCGGGGCAGTGGCCGGCCGGGTGGCGACCGTCCCTCGACCATCGTCGATCACCGTCAGCTCGGCGGTGTCCGCATCGATCCGGACGGTCACCGTGACGGCCGTGCCGGGACCCGAGTATCGCAGGGTGTTGGTCAGCGACTCCTGCACCACCCAGAACATGGTCAGCTCCTCGGCGGGTGACAACCGGGTCGGATCGCCGTCGATGCTCAGTTCGACGACGAGACCGGCTCCCCTGGTCCGCTCGATCAGGGCGCTGAGCTGGGCGATTCCGGCCCTACGCCGGTCGGTGTCGTCGGGCGTTCCGGCCGCCCCGGGCTGCGGGGCGGCCGGTGACGCGTCGACCCCGCGCAGCACGGCGACGATCCGGCGCATGTCCTCCAGCGCGTCGCGGCCGGTGTCACCGATGGTGATCATGGCCTTGCGGGCCTGCTCGGCGTCCAGGTCGATCATGTAGCTGGCGCCGTCCGCCTGCACCGTCATCACCGCCAGGCTGTGGGCGACGACGTCGTGCAGCTCCCGGGCGATCGCGGCCCGTTCGTCGGCGGCGGCCAGCCGGGCAAGCTGGTCGCGTTCCCGTTCGGCCGCCGCCGCCCGCTCGGCGGCGACCGCCGTCTGTTCCTTGCGGCTGCGCAACATGTACGCGGTCAGCCAGATCGCCACGCAGATCAGCATCAGGACGGCGTACTCGCTGAAGTCGGCGAGGCCGGTCACGTGGTGGTCGTCGGCGAGCAGTTTGGCGTCGACGGCGAGCACGGCGACGCCGACCAGGGTGATCCCGCCGGCCAGTACGGCGTGCCACTGCCGGTCGGCGTGGGTCACCACAGCGGCCATCGCGATCAGCACCGCGACGTCGTAGAACTCCGGCACGCTCAGGGCGACCAGCAGCTGTGCCGCGCCCAGGCCGGCGACGACCAGCATGACGGTCATCGGACGGCGGCGGCGCCACACCAGCGCCACCGCCATGCCGAGGCCGATCACCAGGTCGGCCAGCGAGGCCCGGTACTGCCAGGCGATGGTGGCCACCGCCGTCGCGACCGCCAGGTCGAGCAACGTCCACCGGTACGGCGACGTCGACCGATCCGGCCCGGTCGGCTGGCGCGGTGACGTCGACGGGTCCGGTGACGTCGACACGGGGGGCATGCGCCCAGCCTAGGTCGCCGGTCGGATCAGCTGGTCGGGAAGTCCTCCCCGAGCTCGGTACGCAGCCGCTGCAGCGCCCGCATGCTGGTCATCTTCACCGCCGACGTGGTCATCCCGAGGATCTCGGCGACGGATTCGACGCTGCGGTCCTCCCAGTGCCGCAGCACCAGCACCGCCCGGTCCCGTACCGGCAGCTCGGCCAGCGCACGCAGCAGCGTCACCTGCAGGTCAGGGGCACCGGCCGGTGCCGGAGCCGACGGTTCGGGTGGCTCGGCGAGCACCAGTTCGGTACGGCTGCGCCGCTTCATCGCGTCGGCGACCGCGTTGACCAGCACCCGCCGGCTGTACGCGTCGAGGTTCGCCGCCGGCCAGATCCGCGCCCACGAGGCGTACATCCGGGTGAAGGTGATCTGGGTCAGGTCCTGCGCCAGGTGCCAGTCCCGGCACATCAGGTACGCGATGCGCCGCAGCCGGGGTGCCGCGGCGACGACGAACGCCGTGAACGCCTCGTCGCGGACCGCCCGCTGCCCTCGGCGGGCCGCCGCCCAGCGGGCCACCGGCCCGCCCACCGGGGTCGCCGGGGTCGGCGGTCGCACCGGCAGCCCGTCGGCGGCCGGCTCCACGGTCCGTACGCCGGTCATTCGCCCTCCTGCTGCGCCGACGTACGGTGCGGACAGAACCGGCCGACGACCTCGTCGACCCCGGGCAGGGCCCGCAGGTCCGGCTCCAACTGCGGGTACGCCGCCGGATCCGTCAGGGTGAGCCGGAACGACTCGGGAAACTGCTCGGCGGTGACCTGTGCGATCTCCTCCGGGGTGTACAACGAGAACACCTCGGTCGGGCCGTCCCGGTACATCTGCCGGAACCTCTCGTACGCATCCTGCCGGCTGTCGTAGCGGACCGTCGACAGCCGTGGGTCGGCACGCAACGCCGTGTCGATGGCGGCCCGCTGCGCGTCGGTGACCTGCTCGGCCAGGTAGACCGACGCCTCGGTGGCGACATCCTCGGCGGACACGCCCTCGCACAGCACCGGGGTCGCCGACGGCAGCACCACCTGCGCCGGCACCGGGGCCGGTGCGTCCCGGACGGGCACCGCCAGGCCGGCCGCGACAGCGGCGAGGGCGGTCACCGCGACGGCGGCACCACCGACGGTGAGCCGTCGGCGGCGGCGCAGCCGGGTGCCGCCGGCCATCGCGGCGCGGGCCAGTTCCTCGCCCGGCGTCGCCGGTGGCGGTTCGCCGTCGAATGCCTGCTCGAAGTGGGTACGCAACTGATCCATCTCCGCTCCCTGGGGTCGTGCGTCACCGTGTCGTAGGGATGACCGGTCGGACCGGTGTTCCGGTCACCGGCCTGGGATGATCGATCCGGCGCGGCGGTCCGTACGTGTTGTCGGGTATCCGGCGGTGTGGTTATCGTGCGGAGCCCGGCCCGGCAGGGCACGCCGCCCGGTCGACGATGAGGAAGGCCGTGATCTTGTCCTCCGCCACGCACTCCGACGCTCCCGCTGCTGACGCGCAGACACCGGCGGCCACCGAGACCACAGCCGAGGTAGCGGACGAGCCGACTCCGCCGGCCGAGCAGGCGCAGCAGGCCGCGCCGACGGAGGCCGAGCCGACTTCGCCGGCCGCAGCGGTCGGCTGGCGGCAGCGGGTACGGCGTACCGTCGGCTGGGCGCTCAGTGCGCTGGCGGTGGCCGGCCTGCTGGCGGCGATGACGCTGCCGTACCAGCGTGACCTCGTGGTGCCGGCGGCGTTCGTCCGGATCCCGCTGGAGGCGGTCGTGGCGGCCGCGCTGCTGCTGGTGCTGCCCGGCCGGCTGCGGACCCCGGTGGCGGCCGGGCTCGGTGCGCTGCTCGGGGTGCTGACCGTGCTCAAGGTCGCCGACATGGGTTTCTTCTCCGTGCTGGCCCGCCCGTTCGACCCGGTGATGGACTGGGGGCTGCTGGCCGACGGGTACCGCTTCCTCGACGCCTCGTACGGGCGGGCGGCGGCGGTCGGCGCGGCCGTCGGCGCCGTTCTGCTCACCGGCGCGGTGCTGGCGCTGGCGGTGCTCGCCACGGTGCGCACGGCCCGGCTGCTCGCCCGGCACCGGCGGGTCGGCGGCGGTGTGGTCGGCACGATGGCGGCCGGCTGGCTGGTGTTCGCCCTGCTCGGTACGACGGTGACCGTCTACGAGCAGGAGCAGGTCACGTTCGCACTGCCGGTGGCGGACCGGGCCACCGCCCGGCTGGCGTACGACCACACGCTGCAGGTCGGCGCGAGTCTGCGGGACCGGCAGGAGTTCGCCGAGCTGGCGGCGGTGGATGCGTTCCGCGACGTGCCCGGTGACGAACTGCTGACCGCGCTGCGCGGCAAGGACGTGCTGTTGGCGTTCGTGGAGAGCTACGGCCGGGACGCGGTGACCGCCCCGGAGTTCGCCCCGTACGTCGCCGACGTGCTCGACGACGGTTCGCAGCGGCTGGCCGCGCAGGGCTTCGGTTCGCGCAGCGCGTTCCTGACCTCGTCGACGGTCGGCGGCAGCAGCTGGCTGGCGCACGGCAGCACCCTGTCCGGGCTGTGGGTGGACAACCAGCAGCGGTACCACAGCCTGGTCACCAGCGACCGGTTGACGCTGACCCGGGCGTTCGGTAGCGCCGGCTGGCGGGTGTCGGGCTTCTTCCCGGGCAACTCGCGGGCCTGGCCGGAAGGGGCGTTCTTCGGCTACGACCAGGTGTACGACTCCCGCAACATGGGCTACGCCGGTGACCGGTTCGCCTTCGCCTCGATCCCGGACCAGTACGTCCTGTCGGCGTTCGACCGTCTCGAGCGCCAGGCCACCGACGGGCCGGTGATGGCCGAGGTGGCGTTGCTGTCCAGCCACGCGCCGTGGACGCCGGTACCGCAGCTGGTCGACTGGGACACGGTGCGCGACGGCGCGGTCTTCGACCGTCAGGAGATGGCCGCCGACCAGGAGAACCGGTCCGTGGAGGAGAGCCTGCGCGACGACTACCCGAGGGCCGTCGGCTACTCGTTGAGCACGATCATCTCCTACATCGAGGCGCGGGGCGACGACGATCTGGTGGTGGTCTTCCTCGGCGACCATCAGCCGTCGCCGGTGGTGACCGGGCCGAGCGCCAGCCACGACGTGCCGGTGACCATCGTGTCCCGGGATCCGGCGGTGCTCGACGCGGTCGCCGACTGGGACTGGCAGGACGGGTTGCGGCCGGACGGGCAGGCTCCGGTGTGGCAAATGGACCAGTTCCGGGACCGGTTCCTGACCGCATTCCGCTGATCCGCCCGTCGACCGTCTGAGCCGTCTAGGCCGCCTGTCGAACGCCTGAGCCGCCTGCGCCGTCCGTCGAACGCCTGCGCCGCTAGCGGCGCGGCGTTTCCCGCAGGTTTCCCAGTGGAACCGTTCCAGCGTCGGATCCGTGGCCGGCGTACTGGCCGGACTAGGGGATCGGCGGTGATTGGCACTGTCTCATCCCTACGGACGATGCCGACCGCCGACGCCGCCCCCTAGCGTCGGTGCGACCCCCCAAGATCCATGGCTCGTCGGCCTCGGCACCCCTGGCAACGGGTCGTGGTTCGTGACGGACCCCCAAGGAGACATCTTGCGGACCCCCTCGACACCGATCCCCCCGACAGCGGGTGGCCAGTCGCCACCGCCCCCCGGGACCGGCCGGTCCCGTAACCGGCGGCTGGTCGTCCTGCTCGTCGCCGTCGTCGCGGCGGCGCTGCTGCCCGCCGTCGGCCCGACCGGTGCGGCCGTCGCCGCCCCGGAGCGCGGTACGCCGATCGCAGACTCGCCGTGGGCGACCCTCGACGAGGCTCCGACGGCGAGCCGGTCCGGGCGTACCCCGGACATCGAGGCCAGCCGGCTGGCGGCGTACACCCTGGACCGGGACGCGATCGCCGCGCAGCTGGACCGGGCGCCGGACGAGTCGGCCCGGGCCGCCGCGACGGCGCCGCTGCTGCTGACGGTGCCCGACCCGGACGGTGACCTGCAACGGTTCGAGGCCGTCAACTCTCCGGTGATGCAGGACGGTCTCGCCGCCGCCCACCCGGAGATCCAGACGTACGCCGGCACCGGCGTCGACGATCCGACCGCGACGATCCGCGCCGACCTGACCCCGCTGGGCTTCCACGCCTCGGTCCGCTCGTCGAGCGGTTCCTGGTACGTCGACCCGTACCACCGCGACCAGAGCGTCTACGCCAGCTACTACGCACACGACCTGGTCAACCGGCACGGTGACCTGATCGAGCGGGCCGACGTCGGGGCCGCCGCCGAGCAGATCGGCGAGGGGATCGACCAGGCGCAGGCCGACGAGCCGGCCGGGCCGCTGGTCCAGCTGCGGACGTACCGCCTGGCGTTTCTGACCGATCCGTCGTACGCGACCTACTTCGGCGCGGAGAACGTGACCGCCGCGAAGGTGACCCTGATCAACCGGGTGACCCAGATCTACGAGGACGAGACCGCGATCCGGCTCGTGCTGATCAACGACACCGACAAGACCAACCTGAACACGGCCGAGCTGGCCACCGGCCCGAACGGGCCGTGCGGTGCCGCGCCGTGCTTCACCGAGGCGAACCTGACCGGCTGCTCCGGTGCCACGCTCAACCGCAACCGGATCGTCCTCGGCCAGCTCGTCGGGGCCAGCAACTTCGACGTCGGGCACATCGGTTTCGGGCTGCCCGGTGGCGGCGTCGCCGGGCTCGGCGTGGTCGGCGGCGACGGCAAGGCCCGGGGCTGCACCGGCCTGCCGAACCCGGTCGGTGACTTCTACGCCGTCGACTACGTGGCGCACGAGATCGGCCATCAGTTCGCCGGCAACCACACCTTCAACGGCACCCAGTGGAACTGCTCCGGCAGCAACCGCAGCGCCGCCAACTCGTACGAGCCGGGCAGCGGTTCGTCGATCATGGCGTACGCGGGGATCTGCCAGCAGGACAACCTGCAGCCGCACTCCGACCCGTACTGGTCGCAGCGCAGCTACCACGAGATCACCACGTTCGTGAACTCGTCGCGGCCGGCGATCAACGAGGTGCAGACGGTCTCGCTGCGTGACTTCGACACCGACGGCGACGCCTTCACGATCAGCTACGGTGGACAGTCGTCGGCGCCGATCGTGCGTGGTGTCAACTACACCACCGCCGGTATCAAGGCGGCGATCGAGGCGATCAGCGGCTGGCCGGCCGGCGCGACGGTCACCGTGGCGGCGTTCGGTGGCCTCGGCGCGCTCAACGACACCGGTTTCCAGGTGACGTTCAACGGCGGTGCGGTGGCGCAGGCCAACGTACCGGCGCTGGGGTTGACCGGTTTCGTGGGCGCGGCCGGTTTCGTCGGCGAGACCGCCAAGGGCGGTCCGGTCGACAACGGCGGCTGGCAGGTCACCGAGACCACCAACCACGCGCCGGTGGTCACCGTGCCGGCCTCGTTCACCATCCCGGTACGGACCCCGTTCGCGTTGACCGGTAGCGCCACCGACGCCGACGGCGACCCGCTGACGTACATGTGGGAGCAGAACGACCGGGGCGGGATCCTCGGCGGCAGCACCGCCGGCACCGCGTTGACCGACAACGTCAAGACCAACGGCCCGCTGTTCCGGGTCTTCGGCACGTCGGCGCTGGTCAGCCCGCAGGACACCCAGCAGTACTACTCCCCTGGGCTCAACGCGGTCGACGACGACCCGACGCGGGTCTTCCCGGACATGGCGCAGATCCTGGCCGGCAACACCAACGCGAAGACCGGTGCCTGCCCGGCCGTGCCGGAGCCGCCGGCCAGCGGCAGCACCTCCAACCTGACCCAGGCGCTGGTCGACTGCTACTCGGAGTTCCTGCCGACCGCCGACTGGGTGGGCTACGACAACGACCGGACCATGCACTTCAAGTTGACCGCCCGCGACGGTCGGGTCGGCGGCGGTGGGGTCGGCAACGCCGAGACCGAGGTCGTGCTGGCCCCGGACGCCGGTCCGTTCCTGGTCACCTCGCAGCCGACGCCGTCGTTCTACCTTGGTGGCTCCACGCAGGAGGTCACCTGGGACGTGGCCGGCACCGACGCGGCGCCGGTGAACGCCGCGCAGGTGAAGATCTCGCTGTCCACCGACGGGGCGAAGACGTTCCCGTACGTGCTGGCCGAGGCGGTGCCGAACACTGGCAGCGCCACGGTCACGTTGCCGAACATCGACACCACCACCGGTCGGATCAAGATCGAAGCGGTCGGCAACGTCTTCTTCGACCTCAACGACGCCGACATCCGGGTCAGTCAGGTACGGTCGGCCGCGCTGACGTACACCGGGGACACCCTGGTGCACCCGGTGGCCGGCGCGGACACCGCGCAGGTCCTGCTGCGCGCGGCGGTCGGTGCCGAGGCCGGCGACGTACGCGGCACCCAGTTCGCCTTCACCACCGGTGACACCACGCTGTGCACCACCGAGGTGAAGCTCTGGGGCAGCGACGTCACCGGCGGCGTGGCCAGTTGCACGGCCACCCTGCCGGTCGGCAACCACCCGGTGACCGCCACCGTCGACGGCCGCTACACCGGAGCCGTCACGGCCACGGTGACGGTCGCCCCGTCGACCGGGCTGCGGATCAGCGGCGACGGCTACCTGCGCAGCGGGTCGACCGCCGGCGCGTACCCGCTGGACCCCGAGCGCCGGGTCGAGGTGAGCCTCGACGGGCGGGTCACCAACGTCGGTGAGCTGGCCGGCAAGGTGCTGGTCGGCTACCGCTCCGGGGACCAGCGGTACAAGTTCCAGGGCGCCGTCCTGGAGTCGTACGGCGCGACCACGGTCGCCGGCGTGCCGGTGGCGCAGCTGCGCTACCAGGTGACGCTGTTCGACCTGTCCACCCCGCAGCAGCCGGTGCCGGTGGCGACCGGGCTGACGATGCGGGTGACCGCGACCGACGCGGGCGGACCGGGCCGGCGGGACACCATCGGCATCACCGTCTGGGACGGCGACACGCTGATGTTCTCGTCGAGCTGGACCGGCACCGCCACCGAGGAGGTCAACCTGACCGCCTCCGGTGGTGACCTCGTCATCGGCTGACGTCGGTCAGCCCTCCGGGGGCGTCGGGCGTCCTCGCCCGGCGCCCCCGGCTGGTTCACGGGCCGTCCCGGCCGCTCACCTACGGCGGACGGCGTGCAGCACCGCGTCGTGGATCGTGATCGGGTCGCCGTCCGGGCCGGTGACCGACCGGGCGATCGTCTCGACCCGTACGCTGGCCCACTCCGACGGGTCCAGCACGGCCGCTACCTGCTCGGCGGTGAACATCAGATCCGGCAGGCGCGGCCGGCGGATCCCGGGGATTTCCAGGTCGCTCGGGTGGTGGCCGACGATCAGCAGGGTGCCGCCGGGGCGGACCGCCGCCGCGAGCCGGCGGTGCAGCATCGCCCGGTCCGGGTCCGGCAGGTGCATGAACTGCGCGCTGACCAGGTCGAACCGGGCCGCACCCGGATCCCAGGTCCGCAGGTCGGCCTGCTGCCAGGTGAGCCGCTTCGCCACGTCGTCACCGACCGCCGCCGCCTGGTCGGCGGCCCGGCGCAGCGCCACCGGCGACACGTCGACCGCGGTCACCTCCCAGCCCTGGTCGGCGAGCCAGATCGCGTCGGCCCCCTCGCCGGCCCCGACGTCGCAGGCGGTGCCGGCGGGCAGGCCGGCCACGACGGTGACGAGCTGCGGATTGGGGTTGCCGCTCCACACCCGGTCGACGGCGCCGTACCGCTCGTCCCAGAACTCCTGGCTGACCATCGCGGCGACGTCCGCCGGCCCGTGGTGCACCGGCAGACCGTAGTCGTCCTCGCCGACGGCGACGGCCCGGTGCCGGCGGACCGCTTCGGTGGTGTCCGCCTGCGCCAGATCGGCGTTGAGCGCTGCCGCCGCCATCGCCCCGGCCGCCGCCGACGCCATCACCTGGGCGAACGGGTTGGTCAGGTTGCCGGCGGCCCAGATGCCCGGCACCGGGGTCTGCCCGGTCGGGTCGGCCTCGACCTGCTCGGCCATGCCCGTCGGGTGGGCCGTCACCGGCACCCCGAGCTGGGCCAGCAGCCCGTCGGCGCCGCCGATGCCGTCGCCGATGTGCAGCCGGGACGCCACCGTCACCGCTGTACGGGGCACCACGGTCCCGTCGGCGAGGCGCACCCCGGTGAGCCGGTCGTCGGTGGCCTCCACCCCGGTGACCTCACCGGGCACCACCCGTACGCCCCGGGCGGCCAGCGCTTCGGCCTGCTCGTCGGTGAGGGTGACCCCGGTGTGGGTGAACAGCACCAGGTCCGAGGTCCACTGCCGGAACAGCTGCACCTGGTGCAGCGCCATCTCGTTGGCGCCGATCACCCCGACCGGCTGGTCGCGGATCTCCCACCCGTGGCAGTACGGGCAGTGCAGCACGTCCCGGCCCCAGCGCTCGCGCAGCCCGGCGATCGGCGGCAACTCGTCGACCACGCCGGTGGCCAGCAGCAGCCGCCGGGCGGCGACGGTAGCCCCGTCGGCGAGCCGGACGGCGAATCCGTCGTCGACCCGTTCGGCCGCCACCGCCCGGCCGGGCAGCACGATGCCGCCGTACCGTTCGACCTCGCGCCGACCGGTGGCGACCAGGTCGGCCGGGCGCATGCCCTCGCCGGTGAGGAAACCGTGCACGCCGCCCGAGGGCGCGTTACGGGGCTCGCCGGCGTCGATCACGATGACCCCGCGCCGGGCGCGGGCCAGGGTCAGCGCCGCGCTCAGCCCGGCGGCACCGCCGCCGATCACCGCCACGGCGGTACGGTATGCGGGTCCCCCCGCCTCGTTGTCAGTCAAGCTGACCACCTCCGGCACCCACGATCCGCGCAGGGTCAGCGTATCGGCAAACTTCCTTGCTGTTTCAGCAAATCGCGGGTTCGGGGGGCCAGTGGCTCACCAACGGTCGTGGTGCAGGGCCTCGGTCAACGGCCGACGCGCCCGCCAGCCGTGCCGCTCCAGGTCAGGCACGTCGGCCAGCCCGCTCACCGGCCCGACGCAGAGCCACGCCACCGGCCGGACGCCGGCCGGGACACCGAGCAGGTCCCGCAGGAACGGCTCCCGGTAGAACGAGACCCAGCCGACCCCGAGACCTTCGGCGGTGGCGGCCAGCCAGAGGTTCTGGATGGCCAGGCAGACCGAGTAGAGCCCGGCGTCGGCGATGGCATGCCGGCCGAGCACCGCCGGGCTGCCCCGCTGCGGGTCGTAGGTCACCACGATCGACAACGTGGCCTCCCGTACCCCGTCGATCTTGATGTGCGCGAACCGGGCCGCCGCCGCCGGGTCGAGGCTCCGCGCGAACGTCCGCCGTTCCTGCTGCACATGGGCGTGGAAGGCGTCGCGGACCGCCGGATCCCGGACCAGCACGAAATCCCACGGCTGGGTCAGCCCGACGCTCGGCGCGGCGTGCGCGGCGGCCAGGACGCGGTGCAGCACGTCGTCGGGCACCGGCGCGCCGGTGAACTCGGCCCGCACGTCGCGGCGGCGGTGAATGACGTCGTACAGATCGATGGGCATGGCCGACGATTGTCCCGCGCCGCGCCGCGAATCCGGTTGCCGGGTCGGTGCACCGCCTGATCGGATGGCGGCCATGCTGGTCAGACGGGAACGCGCCGACGATGTCGCGGCGGTCCGGGCGGTCGTGACGGCGGCTTTCCGCCGGCCTGCGGAGTCGGGGCCAGGGCAAGGGCCGGAGCCCGACGACCGGCCGCCGGTCGAGGTCGGGCTGCTGGACGAACTCCGCGCCGACCCCGGGTGGATCCCGGCGCTGTCGCTGGTCGCCGTCGACGGACCGGCCGACACGGACCCGGGCGCACCGGCCGCCGTCGCGGGCCAGGTCGACGCGGGCGGGATCGTCGGGCACGTGGTCTGCACCCGGGGGTACGTCGACGACCGGCCGGCGCTGGGCCTCGGCCCGTTGGCGGTCCGCCCGGACCGGCAGCGCGCCGGTGTCGGCTCGGCCCTGATGCACGCGGTGCTCGCCGCCGCCGAAGCCCGTGACGAGACCCTCGTCGTGCTGCTCGGCGACCCGGCGTACTACCGGCGGTTCGGGCTGCGCCCGGCCAGCGACTTCGGCATCGTCGCGCCCGATCCGCAGTGGGGGCACTACTTTCAGGCCCGGCCGCTGGGCCCGACGCCGCCGACACCGGGCCGGTTCCGCTACGCCGCACCGTTCGATCGGCTCTGACCGCTCAGCTGTTCACCGGCCGGCGGGCCACCAGCAGCACGTGCGTCACCGGCCAGTCCATCGGCCGGCCGTCGAGGGTGGACAACGATGCGACCGGGGCGAGCCGATGGTCGCCGATCCAGTCGTTGCGCAGCGGCCCGCTGGCCGGGTCGATCTCGAACCCGACGTCGGCCAGCAACGCCTTCCAGTCGGCGTACTCCAGCCCGCAGAACTGCTCCCGGGTCTCGGACAGCCAGTTGTCCGGGTAGTCCTTGCGGGTCAGGAAGTCCATCGCCGCCGCCAGGGTCGTCTCGACGACCTCCGGTGCCCCGTCGACCGGCCGGTGGTCGAACGGGAACGCGAAGTCGACCGCGAACTGGTCCAGCCGGGCCCGGGTGGACAAGCCACGCACGTAGGCGGCGACCTCGCTGGCCGGCCCGTCGGCGAGGTCGGTACGCGGCCCTGGCGGGTTCGCGCCGTCGGCCGTCGACAGCCGCAGCCGTACCGGCCGGTCACCGCCGTCCGGACCGCAGACGTCGCTGTTGATCCACACCCCGCCGGGCACCGTGTGGTCGTAGATGGCCTGCACGAACCGGCGTACGGAGGACAGCTGCTCGCCGTACGACCAGATCTCGTGGGTCAACGCGAACGTCAACGTGGTGTCCACCGACCGGGGCGCGAACACCGCCCCGCCGAGCACGTTGCGCTGGTAGAAGAAGACGTTCGGGTTACGGAAGTAGCCCTGTGCCCGTTTGTGCACGCACTCCTCGTACAGGTGCCGGGCCACCTCGACGCCGATCAGGTCGCTCTCGCGCAGCGCGGGCTCCCGGTCGGCCAACTCGAGCACGGCGCCGGCACCGCAGCCGATGTCGACGATCCGCCCGGGCCGCACATGTTCCCGGACGGCGTCCCATTTGCGCTGCGCCGCCTCGGCGAACGCCTCGGCGTAGCTGCGGTAGTCCCGGGTCGCGGTGAGCCCACCCTCGGCGCCGACGACCGGATCGTTGACCACCGACCGGACGTGCCCGGCCAGGCCGTACCGGTCGAAGACGTCGACGCTCGCCGGATGAGCCAGCTCCCGCCAGCCGTCGTCGTCGCCGGCCAGCCGCAGCAACACGTCCCACGGGCGGTCCGGGGTCGGGTCGACCTCGGCCTCGACGCCGGCCACCGGGAAACCCAGCCGCTCGTACATGGCCGCGACCTCCGGCGTCGAGCAGGCCAGGACCGTGTCCGCCGGGGTCAGTTCCAGCCCGGTCACCGCCGCCACCGTCTTCACGGTGACCTCGGCGAACCGGCCGGTGGCGACCGTGTCGAAGACCGGCACCACCACCGAGCGCAATCCGGTCAGCACGCTGAACCGCTCGATCGCGGCTTCCCGCCGGTGATAGGGCACCGGGTTGCGCCGGGTGTTGCTGTGGTTGGCCGACGTCACCGCCCACACCACCGTCGCCGGTCCGTCGGCGTCGCCCTCGGCGACGGCCAGCCGGGTCAGGTATTCGCCCTGGAATCGGGTGAGAAGGTGGTGGCGACCGGGAAAGAGCAGGTAGCGGGCCATGTGACGTTGATAGCCTACGGCCGCCACGGCCGGCCAGGCAGGGCCCGCGCAGAGGGGAGGCACGGTGCGCACGAGCGAACTGCTGGTGGAGACCTTCGACCGGCTGCCGGACCTGGTACGCGAGGCGGTCGACGGGCTGAGCCCGCAGCAGCTGCGCTGGACCCCGGCACCGGGTGCGAACCCGATCGGCTGGCTGGTCTGGCATCTGACCCGGATCCAGGACGACCACCTGGCCGAGGTACGCGGCGAGCCGCAGGTCTGGACCGGGGGCGGCTGGGCGAAGCGGTTCGGCCTGGACCGGGCCGAGCCGGCCGACACCGGGTACGGCCACACCGCCGCTCAGGTCGCGGCGATCGCCCCGGAGAGCGCGGCGGCGCTGGTCGACTACCACACGGCGGTCGCCGAGCGGACCCGTCGGTTCCTGCACGGCCTGGCCGACACCGACCTGGACCGGGTCGTCGACGACAGCTGGGATCCGCCGGTCACCCTCGGGGTCCGGCTGGTCAGCGTCGCCAACGACGACCTACAGCACGTCGGTCAGGCCAGCTACCTGCGCGGGCTGCTCGGCGACGGCACCGGCTGAGCGGGGGTGTCGACCGGTGCCCCGTTGACACTGCGCGCCATGATCGCCGATCCTGTAGGCTGCCGGTCCACCGGCGCACCCCCCGCGCAGAGGAGCCCCGCCGCATGTCCGTACCCGTGTCCGAGACCGCCGCCACGTCGCAGCCCGGACCGGCGGCGCAGCCCGGGCAGGTGCCGGCCGCGCGCCGCAGCGGTGACGCCGGGACGTTCCTGCGCGAGTTCCTGCGCGCCCCGACCCGCATCGGCGCGGTCGCCCCGAGCTCCCGGCGGCTGGCCGAGGCGATCACCGCCCCGATCCCGGAACGCGGTGCCCCGGTCGTCGTCGAGCTCGGCCCCGGCACCGGCGCCTTCACCGGCGTCATCCAGGACCGCCTCGGCGGCCGCGGCCGCCACCTCGCCGTCGAGCTGAGCCCGACCCTGGCCGACCTGCTCGCCGACCGGCACCCGCAGGTCGAGGTGATCACCGGGGACGCGGCGCAGTGCCGGTCCCTGGTCACCGCCCGTGGAGTGGACGCCGCCGACGTGGTGGTCAGCGGGCTGCCGTGGGTGTCGTTCCCGCGTGACCTGCAGCTGGCCGCGCTCGACTCGGTGTGTGACGTGCTGACCCCGGACGGGGCGTTCACCACCTTCGCGTACGTGCTGACCGCGCAGACCCCGCCGGCCCGCCGGTTCCGCCAGCTGCTGCGGGACCGCTTCGAGGAGGTGGTGATGGGCCGTACGGTGCTGGCCAACCTGCCGCCGGCCTTCGTCTACCACGCCCGCCGCCCCCGCCGGTGACCCTACGGCCGGATTAGGTGGGTAGGTCCCCCGTCGCCCGGCGGGTCAGTCGCCGTCGCCCGGCCGGGCAGTCCGCCGTCGCCCGGCGGGTCAGTCCGCCTCGGCGAACCGCTCCACGTCGTTGATGGTCCCGATCACCAGGATGAGGTCGCCGTACATCAGCACGGTGTCCGGGGTGGCGTAGGTGAACTTCGCCCTGGCCCCGTGCGCCTCGCTCTTGACCGCCACCACCGTCACCCCGTACCGCGACCGCACCCGCGACTCGCGCAGCGGCACGCTGACCACCTCCTGCGGCGGGGTGGTCTTGACCATCGCGAAGTCGCGGTCGACCTCGACGTAGTCGAGCAGCCGGCCGGTCAGCAGGTGGGCGACCCGCTCCCCCATGTCGTGCTCGGGCAGGATCACGTGGTGGGCACCGATCCGTTCCAGGATCCGGCCGTGCTGGCGGCTGATCGCCTTCGCCCAGATGTCCGCCACTCCCAGCTCGGACAGCAGCGAGGTGGCCAGGATGCTGGCCTGGATGTCGGTGCCGATGCCGACCACCGCCCGGTGGAACTCGCCCACCCCCAGCTGCCGGAGCGCCTCCAGGTCGGTGGCGTCGGCGGTGGCCAGGTGCGGCAGCTGCCCGCTGAAGCCCTGGGTGGTCCTCGGGTCGCCGTCGATGCCGAGCACCTCGGTGCCCCGGGACGTCAGCTCCATCGCGAGCGCGCCGCCGAAGCGGCCCAACCCGATCACCACGACCGGTTCGTTGCGTTTCTCAGCCAACGATGATCCTCTCCTCTGGCAGTTCGTAGCGTCGGCTCCGCTCGCGCAACGCGAGCGCCGACGCGACGGTCAACGGGCCGATCCGGCCCATGAACATCAACCCGATCAGCAGCAGGTCCGCCGCCGGTGGCAGTCCGGCGGTGATGCCGGTGGAGAGCCCGACCGTGGCGAACGCCGACACCACCTCGAACAGCACCTGGTCCAGCGTGAAGCGGGTCATCGCGAGCAGGGCGAACGTCGCCACCGCCACCGCGCCGAGCGCCAGCAGCAACACCGCGAGGGCCTGCCGCTGGTTGCCCGCCGGCACCCGGCGGGCGCCGACGTTGACCTGGGTCTCGCCGCGCATCTCGGCCCAGAGCACGAACGCCAGCAGCCCGACGGTGGTCACCTTCACCCCGCCCGCGGTGCCGGCGCTGCCGCCGCCGATGAACATCAGGATGTCGCTGAGCAGCAGACTCTCCGGACGCATCCCGGCGATGTCGACGCTGTTGAACCCGGCCGTGCGGGTCATCACCGAGGCGAAGAAGCCGGCCAGCAGCTTCTCCGGGGCGGACAACGGGCCGAACGTCGCCGGGTTGCGCAACTCCACCAGGGTGAACAACACCGTGCCGAGCACCAGCAGACTCACCGTCAGCACCACGGTGATCCGGGTCAGCACCGACCAGCAGCGCGGTTCGCGCCAGGACCGCAGCAGCTCGAACACCACCGGAAAGCCGAGGCCGCCGACGATCACCGCGACCGCGACCGCAGTCATGATCCAGGGGTCGGCGACGAACCCGATCAGGCTGTCGGCGTACAGGGCGAAGCCGGCGTTGTTGAACGCCGAGACCGCATGGAAGATCCCGTGGTACGCGGCCCGGCCCCACGCGTAGTCGTAGCCGAGCGCGAACCGGGCGGTCAGCACGACCGCCACCGCCGCCTCGACCACCAGGCTGAACAGCACGATGTTGCGCACCACCCGACGGACGTCGCGCACGCTCAGTGCCTTGGTCTCGGCCTGGGCCAGGAACCGCGCCCGCAGACCGAGCCGCCGGGACAGCAGCACCGTCAACAGGGTGGCCAGGGTCATGATGCCCAGTCCGCCGACCTGGATCAGGCCCAGGATGACCAACTGACCGAAGGTGGACCAGTAGCCGGCCGTGTCGACCACGACAAGGCCCGTCACGCAGACCGCCGAGGTCGCGGTGAACACGGCGTCGACCAGCGACGGCGAGGTCCCGTCGCGGGTCGCCACCGGCAACATCAGCAGGGCCGTGCCGATCAGTACGGCAATGGCGAACCCGCCGGCGATCACCTTCGCCGGGTGGTGCAGCCGGTCGGCACCACGACGCCACATCGGCCGCCGCCACCGGCCGTGGCGGCCGGCCCGCCGCGCCCCGGCCGGCTGGTCGGGTCGTCGGCCGCTGATCAGCCGGTTGCCGCCATGAGGCAGCCTGTTCGGCATGTCTCTCCATGATCCGGGGACCGGCCTCCGTAGCGAGGACCGGGTCGCCAGCTGGGAACGCCGCAGCGCGGCCGGGTTGACCGTGCTCGCCGTGGCGTTCCTCGTCGTCTACGCCGCGCCCATTCTCTACCCGCAACTGCCGCCGCGCTGGCGTGCCGTGTGTGTCGCTGCCAACATCGCGATCTGGCTGCTGTTCTGGGTCGACTACGCCGTCCGGCTGTGGCTGGCCGACGACCGGTGGCGGTTCGTCCGCGGTCACGCGTTCGACCTGGTCGTGCTGCTGCTGCCGGTGCTGCGGCCGCTGCGGATGCTGCGACTGGTCACCGCCGTGCTCACCCTGACCCGGCGTACCGAGATCTGGGCGCGCGGCCGGTTGGCGCTCTACGTCGGCTCGACCACGGTCCTGCTGGTGATCGTCTCCGGGCTGGCGGTGCTCGACGCCGAGCGGGCCGATCCGGACGGGGCGATCAACAGCTATCCGGATGCGCTCTGGTGGGCGGTGGTGACCATCACGACCGTCGGCTACGGCGACTACTTCCCGGTCACCACCACCGGCCGGTTCGTCGCCCTGGCCCTCATGATCGGCGGAATCGGCCTGATCGGTTTCGTCACCGGTTCCCTGGCCAGCTGGATCGTGGAGCGGATCTCCACCGCCTCGGCGGAGGCGGAGGCGGCGGAGGACGAGGCGGGTGCGACGGAGGCCGCCGGTGCGGGCTCGGCGGCGGAACGCACGGCCGCCGAGGCGGGTACGGCGCCGGCCACCCGGGCGGACGTCGCCGCGCTCACCGCGCAGCTGGTCGAACTGCGGGCCGAGGTCGCCGCGCTGCGGGCCGACGTCGGCGGGCCCGCCTCGGTACCGCAACAGCAGCACCGGACGGCGGACGCTACGCCGGCGACGCCACCCCTCTCAGATTGACCATCACGCCGTCTACCCAATTCGTGCCACAACACCGACGGTGATCGTCCGGACGCGTCCGGAAACTCCACTCTGGTCGACAACAGCCCACGGGCCCACCCTCCCCGGGTGACACCCCCGTCGGCCCGTCGATTCCGGAGTACCGCCATGCGACAGCACCACCGACCGACCCGAGGCCCGTCCCGACACCGGCTGGCCACCCCGCTGGCCGCCGTCCTGCTCGCCGGACTCACCCCACTGCTCACCCCCGGCCCGGCCCAGGCCATCGTCGGCGGCCAACCGGTCGCCGCCGGCGACTTGCGCTTCGTCGCCGAAGTGCGCAACACCGCCGTCGGCGGACTCTGCACCGGCAGCCTCGTCCACCCCGGCTGGGTGCTCACCGCCGCCCACTGCGCGGCGCCGACCTCCGTCGGCGACGTGACCGTCCGGGTCGGCAACACCACCGCCGGCACCGGCGGCGAGCTCCGCCGAGTCCACCGGATCGTGGCCCACCCGCAGTACATCGGCGGTCACAACGACCTGGCACTGCTGGAACTCAGCTCGCCGATCACCAGCATCACGCCGGTGCGGCTGACCACTCCGGCCGAGGTGCACCTGTCCGACGGTGTACAAGGCGGCCCGTTCACCCCGTACGACCAGGGCATCGCCGTCGGCTGGGGACGCGACGGCGCCGGGAACCTGCCGTCGCGGTTGCCGTTCGTCGGCGTCTTCATCACCCCGTCACAGCCGGACAGCCTGGGCATCAAACGGCTGATGGTCGACCGGGGGCCCTGCCAGGGCGACAGCGGCGGCCCGCTGCTGGTCTCCGCCGGCGGCACCTACGTGCAGGCCGGTGTGTTGAAGGCGGCCAGCTGCACCGGGG
Source organism: Solwaraspora sp. WMMA2056 (assembly GCF_030345095.1). Classification (NCBI taxonomy): domain Bacteria; kingdom Bacillati; phylum Actinomycetota; class Actinomycetes; order Micromonosporales; family Micromonosporaceae; genus Solwaraspora; species Solwaraspora sp. WMMA2056. The sequence goes on along the minus strand of NZ_CP128360.1, from coordinate 2,558,515 downwards.
CCGCCTCCTACAGCGAGGTCGGTGCCGGCGGCAACCGGACCTGGCTGCTCAGCCAGCTCACCGCCGTGCCGTACACGCCGTTCGGGACGGTCGACTGGGACGGTGACGGCCACGCCGACATCCTCACCCGCAACGACACCACCGGCGACCTCTGGCTCTACCCCGGACAGAGCAAGCGCGGCTACTCCACCGCCACCCCGGTGCGGCTGAGCACCGGCTGGGCCGGATTCACCCCGTACGGGGCAGCGGACTGGGACCGTGACGGCAACCCCGACATCGTGGCCCGCCAGGACGGCACCGGACAGCTGTGGCTCTACCCCGGCACGGGCACCCGTGGACCGGCCGGCACCCCCCGGGTGCTGATCGGTTCCGGCGCCAACGCCCACAGCCCGTTCGGGCTCGTCGACTGGGACCGCGACCGCCACGTGGACCTGATCAGCCGGGACAACGACACCGCCGATCTATGGCTGTACCCCGGACAGAGCGTCCGCGGCGGGTCCACCGTCCCACGGGTCCGGATCGGCAACGGCTGGCGCGGCTACACCGCCTTCGGCACCGTCGACTGGGACCGCGACGGCCACGCCGACATCGTCACCCGCAACGACGCCACCGGCGACCTCTGGCTCTACCCCGGACAGAGCAACCGTGGCTACTCCACCGCGACGCCGGTGCGCATCAGCTGGGGCTGGTGACCAACTGAGCGACGATTGAGCGCCCCGGGCCGGGTCAACCGGTCCGGGGTCGTCCGCGCAGGGACGGCAGCACGTCGGTGGCGACCTCGACGAGGACCCGCTCGTCGCCGGCGTACCAGCTGCTGCGGCGCGGCCAGTGGGTGATCACGTCGGTGAAGCCGAGCCCGGCGGCCCGCTCGACGGCGTCGGCGAAGAACCCGGCGCTGCTGAGCGAGAAGACCGGCGCGGAGTCCAGCGACAGGTAACGGCGCAGATCCGCCGGATCCCGGTCGACCTGGTCGAGGGTCGCCGTACACCGCTCGGCCAGGCGGGCCACCGACGCCCACCACGATTCCAGGTCGTCGAAGTCGGTGCCGGTGGTCACCCAGCCGGCGCCGAACCGGGCCGCCAGGGCCAGCGACCGGGGGCCGTTGGCGGCCAGCACGAACGGCACCCGGGGCCGCTGCCGGCAGCCGGGGGTGCTGCGGGCGTCCACCGCCTGGTAGTACCGGCCCTGCCAGGTGACCCGGTCGGTTCGCAGCAGCAGGTCGAGCAGTTCGACGAACTCGGCGTACCGGTCGACGCGGGCGCGCGGCGTCAGCGGCGGCGTACCGAGGACGGTGGCGTCGAAGCCGAGCCCGCCGGCACCCACCCCGAGCAGCACCCGGCCGTCGGAGATGTCGTCCAGGGCGGTGATCTCCCGGGCGAAGTGCACCGGGTGCCGGAAGTTCGGTGACGAGACCAGAGTGCCCAGCGCAATCCGATCCGTGACGGTCGCGGCGGCGGTCAGCGTCGGCACCGCGTCGAACCAGGGCCCGTCGACCAGGTCCCGCCAGCCCAGATGGTCGTACGTCCAGGCGTGGTCGAAACCCCACTGCTCGACCTGCCGCCACCGGTGCGCCATCACCGACCACGGCTCGTCCGGCAGAATGACGATCCCTACTCGCACAGCCACGACATCGACCCTAAGCCCGACCCGGTCCACGGGCCGGGCCGGGGCTCAGGTCGGGCCGGGCCGCAGGGTGGTCAGGCGCTCTGCCGGCGCGAGGTGCGGTTCAGGTCGATGCGGCCCCGGCCGAACGCGTCGATGTGCCCCCACCTGCCGGGAATGTCGAGCAGTTCGATGCGGCCCAGGCTGATCGGCAACGCCGGGTCGACGACCAGATGCTCGCCCTGCGGCTCCAACCCGAGCAGGGTCCGCAGCAGCAGCAGCGTCGCACCGGTCGACCAGGCCTGCGGACTGCAGGAGGTCGGATACTCCACCGGGTACTTCGTCAACGCCCGGTCGTAGCCGCCGAACGCCTCCGGCAGCCGGCCGTTGAAGTACTGCGCGGCGTTGATGATCCCGTCGGCGATCCGGGCCGACTCCTCCAGGAACCCGTACCGGCGCAGCCCCCAGGCGATGAACGAGTTGTCGAACGGCCAGACCGTGCCGACGTGGTAGCCGATCGGGTTGAACCGGCCCTCCCCCTCAGCCAGGGTCCGCACCCCCCAGCCGGAGAACATCTGGGGGCTGACCAGGTGCTTGGCGAGCTTCTTCGCCTTGCCGACGTCGACGATCCCGCTCCACAGCAGGTGGCCGATGTTCGACGACAACGCGTCGACCTGACCGCCCTCCGGGTCCAGCGCGAGCGCGAAGTACTCGCCGTCGGCAACCCAGAAGTCCCGGTTGAACCGGCGCTTGAGGTCGGCGGCCTCCCGCTCCAACTGGTCGGCGTACGCCGGATCCTTCCAGACCTGCCGGGCCAGCCGGGCACCGCGCACCTTGGCGTCGTAGGCGTACCCCTGCAGCTCACAGGTGGCCCGGGGAAACCCGGGCAGCCGCCCGTCGCGGTAGCAGATGGAGTCCCAGGAGTCCTTCCAGCACTGGTTCTCCAGACCGGTGTCGGTGTTGCGCCGCTCGTACCAGACGTAGCCGTTGCCGAGCAGGTCGCCGTAGGTGTCGATCCAGTGCAACGCCCGCCGGGCCTCGGACTCCAGCGCCCGCACCAGTTTGACGTCGCCGGTCCACCGCTCGTACTCGTCGAGCAGCACCACGAACAGCGGCGTCGAGTCGGCCGCACCGAAGTACGGAGTGTGCGGCTGCTCCTCGAACGCCGACGACTCGCCGTACCGGATCTCGTGCAGGATCTTGCCCGGCTCCTCGTCCCGGAAGTCGTCGAGTTTGCTGCCCTGCAGCGCGGCGAGCAGTTTCAAGGTGGCCGAGGCCAGCTCCGGAGCGAACGGCAGGGTCTGCAGGCTGGTGAAGATGCTGTCCCGGCCGAACATGGTGGCGAACCAGGGCACACCGGCCGCCGGCACCGACTGCCCGCCGAGCGACAGCGGGGTGTAGCGCAGCGCGGCCAGGTCGACCAGGCTGCGCTTGTACGTCGAGGCCAGCGGTTCGCAGTCGCAGGCCAGCCGGGGTGCCCGGGCGATCCACTCGTCCAGGTCGCGGCGCATCTCCGGCTTCGGCCGGTCGAAGTGCTGACCGAGCAGCCCTTCCCGCAGGTCCCGCCCGTCCGGCCCGATCGCGGTCGTCTTCACCTTGATGTGGGTCACCCACTGGCCGTGCGGCTCGACGACGATCTGGAACGCCAGGCCGTGCTCGTCGATGCGGGCCGGCTCGCTGCTGGAGATGATCGTCTCCCGGTGGAAGCTCTCCCGCTGGTAGCCCAGCCGCAGGCAGTCCCGGTCGACGTGGGCGTAGTGCTTGCCGACCTTGTTGCGGACGTCCTTGATCTCGAACAGGTCGGCGAAGTCGGCACCCGCCTCCAGCCGTACGGTCAGCTCCATCGGCTCCTGGGCGTGGTTGAGGATGGTGATCTCCTCGTCGAAGCTGCCGCCCACCCACCGTTGCCGGATCACCGACAGTTCGGCGTCGACGTAGTGCGTCGGTTCCCCCGGCACCAGGAAGAACCGCGCCTCGAAGTACTGCAGGTCGTCGACCGACAGCGAGGAGAGCCGTTGCCCGTCGATGGTCAGCTGCCACTTCGACAGGAACCGGGTGTCGAAGGAGAACAATCCGGTCGGTGCCGCCGGCGAGGCGTCGATGTCGCCCTGGCTGTCACTGACCACGAACGTGTTGCCGTCCAGGATGCTGACCATTCCCTCGGTCATGACTCCGTCCTCTCCCGCCGGGCGTACGCGCGCGGATCATGAGCGCCGGGTGGGCCGGGCATCATCCGTTCGATCAGGATCAGCAGCCGGAGATCGCCGAGGACCAGGATCTGCCCGCGCAGCATCGCCGCCATCGGGTTGATCTCCCCCCGCGCCATCGCCTCGAAGATCACCCCGTCGGTGCGCAGCACGCATTCGGCGTCGCGGTGTTCACGGGACAGGGTGGCGACCCCGTCGTTGAGGGTGACCAACCAGTAGTCCACCTGCTCGTCGTGGGCCAGGTCGAAACGGACGGTGCCGGTTATCTGACGCAGCAGGGCCGCGTTCTCCTTGTGGCCGAGCCGGTCGAAGAACTCCGCCGTGGCCGGCATCGCGCCCGCCGACCCCGGCTGGTTCGCCTGTACCCGCTGCCTTGTCTGCGGCATGATCCGCTCCCTCCACCCACGGGCAGAGTCGCCGAGGAACGGGTGGCCCGGCATCGCCCGTACCGGGTGAACCGCCCCCGGACGGGAGAAGACAGCGGCACCAGCCAGCACCGGGACGGTGGCCGGGGCGTCAGTCGGCGGAGATGCCGTACGCCGACCAGCCCCGGTCGCGGAATCCCGCCGCCGAGGCGACCTTCGCTGACGCGGCGTTGGTCGCGTCGTGCAGGTAGGTGGGAACCGCCCCGTCGTCGAGCACCCGCCGCGCCGCCTGGGCGACCAGTCGGCGGGCCAGGCCCCGACCGCGCGCGGCCGGGGCGGTACCGACGGCGATCTCCTGACCGTGGGCGTCGTGACGCTTGATCCCGACGCCGGCCAGGAAGGTCCCGTCGGCGTCCCGGGCCACCAGGACCGCCTGGGGGAACAGCCGCAGCCACGGCGGCAGCGAGTCGTCGGTGGGATCGATCCAGTCGCCGGCGTCCGGCAGCGGCGCCGGTGCCAGGCAGTACCGGAACACCGCCCGGTGGGCCTGCCAGCCCGCGTAGCCGACCGCCGCCGGCAACTTCGCCAACAGGTCGTTGACCGGCAGGTCGGCCAACGCCCGCACCGCCTCGACCTTGTCCGGCGGTACCGACAGCACCGCGCCGCCGGGGGCGCCGACGCCGACCACCGGGCGGGGTCGGCCGTCCCAAGCGGGCTCGACCCGGCGTTGCGAACCCACCACCTGCAACGCCCGCCCGGCCGGCCACTGCCCCAGCCAGCTGACCAGGTGGTGGTAGAGGCGCTTGTCCAGCATCCTGCCTCCTGACCCCGCGCGGTGGCCCACGCCGGCACCGCCCGCCGTACCGGCACCGCCGCGCCAGGCACCGCCCGCCGTACCCGACAGACCCGGCCCGGTCCGCCCGCAAGACTTCGCCCTGCCCTGCCAAAATTATGCAGCCTCTGCGGCTGTCGTGGTCAGCTCGCCGAAGATGTCCGGACCAACGTGCGGATCTGACGCAGCAGAACGGACAACGCGGCGAGATCAGCCGGTGAGTGGGCGAAATCCTCCATCGCCCGCCGGACCCGGGCCACCGCGCTGGCGTTGTCCTGCTCCCACTGTTCGGCCCGGTCCTCCACCGACAGCTGTGCCGACGTGGCGGTGAGCACCTCCACGGTGAGCGCGGCCAACGCCGCGTACAGGTCGTAGCGCAGCGCCGTACGGGCCAACGTCTGCCACCGGTCCTCCCGGGGCAGCAGGGAGATCTTGCTCAGCAGCCAGTCCACCCGGAACCGTTCGGAGAGCATGAAGTACACCGAGGCCACCTCGGTGACGTCGGCTCCGGTGTCGGCGGCGGTCTCCACCACGTCGAGCAGGCCGAAGCTGTACATGATCCGGGTGGCCCGGTCGGCGAGGTCCGCCGGCAGCCCCCGGTCGACCATCGTGGCGACGTGTGCCCGCAGCGACTCCCGCTCGTCGCCGCGGAAGAAGCTGCCCAGCTGCGGCAGCAGCCGGGACACCCCGTCGCGCAGCCGGGCCGTCTCCTCCGGCACGTCCAGCGGCGACTTGCGGTTGGTGACCAGCCACCGCACCGCGCGGTCGAGCAGTCGGCGGCTCTCCAGGTAGACCGACACCTGCGACTCGGTGCTGACCACGGTGTCCAGCGCGTCGATGCCGGCCCACAGCTCGTCGAGGCCGAACACGTCACGGATCACGACGTAGGCGCGCAGCACGTCGGCGGCCGACGCCCCGGTCTCCTCCATCGTCCGGTAGACGAAGGACATGCCGCCCCGGTTGACGGCCTCGTTGACCAGGCTGGTCACCACGATCTCGCGGCGCAGCCGGTGGTCGGCCATCCGGGCGGCGTACCGCTCGCGCAGCGGGGTCGGGAAGTAGTCGACGAGCACCCGGTCGGTCCACGCCTCGTCGGGCAGCCCGTCGGCGAGCACCTGCCCCTCGACGGCGATCTTCGTGTAGGCGAGCAGCACCGCGAACTCGGGCAGGGTCAGCCCGTCCGCGTCGGCGCGGATCCGTTCGGCCAGGTCGTCGTCGCTGGGCAGCGCCTCCAACTCCCGGTCCAGCTGGCCGGACTGCTCCAGGTCGGTGATCATCCGCCGGTGCACCGGCAGCAGCGACCGGGCCTGGGCGCAGGCGTTGGCCAGCGCCCGCGCCTGGTCGTAGTTGTCCCGCAGCACCAGCGCGGCGACCTCGTCGGTCATCTCGACCAACAGTTCGTCGCGCTGCGCCACGGTCAGTTCGCCGTCGGCGACCGCGCCGCCGAGCAGGATCTTGATGTTGACCTCGTGGTCGGAGCAGTCCACCCCGGCCGAGTTGTCGATGAAGTCGGTGTAGCTACGCCCGCCGGCGCGGGCGTACTCGATCCGGCCCCGCTGGGTGAGCCCCAGGTTGCCGCCCTCGCCGACCACCCTGGCCCGCAGCGACCGGCCGTCCACCCGGATGGCGTCGTTGGCCTTGTCGCCGACCTCGGCGTGGGATTCGGTCGACGCCTTGACGTAGGTGCCGATGCCGCCGTTGAACAGCAGGTCGACCGGGGCGCGCAGGATCGCCCGGATCAGCTCCGGCGGGGAGAGCACGTCGACGGCGTCGTCGAGGCCGAGCGCCGCGCGGACCTGCCGGCTGACCGGCACCGACTTCGCGGTACGCGGATACACGCCCCCGCCGTCGGAGATCAGTGCCGGGTCGTAGTCGGCCCACGACGAGCGCGGCAGCTCGAACAGCCGCCGCCGCTCGGCGAAGGAGGTGGCCGCGTCCGGGTCCGGGTCGAGAAAGACGTGCCGGTGGTCGAAGGCGGCGACCAGCCGGATGTGCTCGGACAGCAGCATCCCGTTGCCGAACACGTCGCCGGACATGTCGCCGATGCCGACGGCAGTGAAATCCTGTCGCTGGATGTCCACCCCGAGGTCCCGGAAGTGCCGTTTCACCGACTCCCAGGCACCCCGGGCGGTGATGCCCATCTTCTTGTGGTCGTAGCCGGCCGAGCCGCCGGAGGCGAACGCGTCGCCCATCCAGAAGCCCCGGGCCTGGGAGATCGCGTTCGCCACGTCGGAGAAGGTGGCGGTGCCCTTGTCGGCGGCGACCACCAGGTACGGGTCGTCGCCGTCGTGGCGGACCACCGCCGGCGGCGGCTCGATGCGCCCACCGACGATGTTGTCGGTGACGTCCAGCAACGCGGAGATGAACTGCTGGTAGCAGGCCACCCCTTCGGCCTGCACCGCCTCCCGGTCCGGTGGGTGCGCCGTCGCCCGGCCCCGCGCCGTACCGCCGGGCTGCTTCACCACGAAGCCGCCCTTGGCGCCGACCGGAACGATCACCGCGTTCTTCACCATCTGCGCCTTGACCAGGCCGAGCACCTCGGTACGGAAGTCCTCCCGCCGGTCCGACCAGCGCAACCCACCCCGGGCGACCTCACCGAAGCGCAGGTGCACGCCCTCGAAGCGGGGCGAGTAGACGAAGATCTCGTACGCCGGCCGGGGCGCCGGCAGCTCCGGCACCGCCTGCGGGTCCAGCTTGATCGCCACGTACGGCACCGGCCGGCCGTCGGCGCCGCGCTGGTAGAAGTTGGTCCGCAGGGTGGCCAGGATCAACGTCAGGTAGCTGCGCAGAATCCGGTCCTGGTCGAGGCTGTCCACCTCGTCGAACTGCCGGCCGATGGCCGCGACCAGTTCCTGCCCGCGCAGCCGACGGCGGTCGTCGTCGACTTCCGGCGTCGGCGCGAACCGGCACTCGAACAGGTCGATCAGCAGCCGGGTGACCACCGGGTAGGCGACGAACGTGGCCTCCATGTACTCCTGGGAGAAGACGGTGCCGGCCTGGCGCAGATACTTCGCGTACGCCCGCAGCACCACCACCTGTCGCCAGGTCAGCCCGGCGCGCAGCACCAGTTCGTTGAACCCGTCGACCTCCGCCTCGCCGCGCCACGCCGCCGAGAACGCGTTCTCCACGTGTGGGCGTACCTCGGCCAGCGCCCAGGCACCGACCGGCAGGCGCAGCCCGAAGTCGTACAGGTAGATCAGCTGGTCGGCGCGGTCGATCTCGTACGGCCGCTCGTCGACGACCTGGACGCCGAGGGAGTGCAGCACCGGCAGCACGTCGGAGAGGACCATCGGTTCGCCGTACCGGTAGACCTTGAACCGCACGTCGCGTTCGTCGCCGCCACCGCCCGGCGGGCGGAACAGGTGCATCTCCAGCTGGCCCGGCTCGTCGAGCAGCTCCAACTTGGCCAGGTCCTGCACCGCCTCGTACGCGGAGTGCTCCTCCTTGTAGCCCTCCGGGTAGGCCTCGGCGTAACGCCGGTGCAGCGACTTGGCCGACTCGTCGCCGAGTTTGCGCTCCAGCACCAGCCGGAAGTCGTCCTCCCACAGCCGGGTGGCGTCGGCGAGCAACTCGGCCAGCCGGTCCGGGTCGAGCGCGGCCGGCGGCGCGGCCGGGTCGGTACGCACGATGAAGTGCACCCGGGCCAGCATCGACTCGGTGACCCGGGTGGTGTAGTCGACGCCGACGCCGTTGAGCTCGCGCAGCAGGATCTGCTGCATCCGCAGCCGGTTCTGCGTGGTGAACCGGTCCCGGGGCAGGTAGATCAGGCAGGACAGGAACCGCCCGTACCCGTCGGGGCGTAGGAACAGCCGCAGCTGGCGGCGGCCGGCCATCCGCAGTACGCCGAGCACGGCCTGGTAGAGGTCGTCGGTGCGGATCTGGAACAGCTCGTCGCGCGGGTAGGTCTCCAGGATCTGCAGCATGTCCTTGCCGGAGTGGCTGCGTGGGCTCAGCCCGGAGCGTTCCAGCACCTCGGCGACCTTGCGCCGGACCACCGGCAGCTCCTGCACGCTGGTGCGGTACGCGGCGGTGGAGAACAGGCCCAGGAACCGCCGCTCGCCGACCACCTGGCCGGCGGCGTCGAAGGTCTTGAACCCGATGTAGTCGAGGTAGGCGGCCCGGTGCACGGTGGCCCGCGAGTTCGCCTTGGTGATCACCAGCAGCCGCTGTTCCATCGCCTTCGCCGCCGCCTGCGGGGTCATCGACGCCAGCGGTCGGGGCCGGGTCTGATCCTGACGCAGGATGCCGAGCCCGCTGCCGAGCACCGCGACCAGTGCCTTGTCCCCGTCGCCGCTGTCGACCAGGCGGTACTCGCGGTAGCCGAGGAAGGTGAAATGGTCGTCGGCCAGCCAGCGCAGCAGCTCGACCGAGTCGGTCACGTCCTTGTCCGGTACGGGCAGCGCCTGCTGGTCACGCCCGGTCGCCTCGACGAGCTCGTCGGCCAGGGCCAGGGCCCGTCGGCGCATCTTCGGCCAGTCCTCCACCGCCTCGCGGACGTCGGTGAGGACCCGCTTGAGGTCACGGCGCAGCCGGTCCCGGTCGACGGCGTCGCGCACCGGGTCCAGCTCGATGCGGATCCAGCTCTCCACCAGGTCGCCGTCGATCGCGTCGTCGGGCTCGACGTCGGCGGCCACCTCGGTCAGCTGACCCAGCGGCTCCCGGCGGACCACCACCAGCGGGTGGACCAGCAGCTGCACATCCAGGTGCCGCTCGGTGAGCAGCGCGGTCACCGAGTCGACCAGGAACGGCATGTCGTCGGTGACGATCTCGATCACGGTGTGCGGCTGGCCGTCACCGGGTGGGGTCAGTCGCAGCTTCAACTCGCCGGGCAGGCGGCTGCCGGCGAGCTCGCGGTGCGACCGGGCGGCGGCGATCATTTCCTGCGGGGTGTAGCCGACCAGTTCCTCGTCGGCGGCGAACCGCCAGAAGCGGTCGACCAGGGAGGCGGTGTCGTGGTCGGTGTCGGCCAGCGACACGGCCTGCGCGATCAGCCGTTCCGCGCTCGGCATCGGGTCGTCGAGGCCGGTGTCGTCGCTGTCGTCGGCGACCGCGGCGAGGGTCGTCTCCGGCGGTGGGAACGTCCGTGGGGTAATGGTGCGCTTCGTCTTCGTCGCCGGACGCCGGTTCATTGGTGCAGACTCCCCTCGCCCCACCACGCTGTGGGGTCAACCTTCGCCAAGCCTATTCCCCAGGGATCGGTCATCTGACGGCAGATGGGCCCGACACCGTCGACTTGGTGACACCATTTCGGTACTTTGTGTGATAGGTCCTCGTCGCGGCGGGGCGTGGGTCACTGCCGCCCGGCCAGGGGCAGCGGACGCATGCGTCGGGGTACTACGGTGCGTGGAGTCCGCCATGCGTCCGGAAGGGGACCGCCCGCATGCGTCATCAGGCAGCGCACCAGCCCCGTCGCGCGTACCGCTGGGGTCGCCGGCCGGTCGCGGTCGCGGCGGCGGTGCTCACCCTGACCACCGTGCTGACCGCCTGCTCGTCCGACGACGGACCGGAAGCCACGGTCGACGCCTTCATCGAGGGCTGGCAGCGCGGCGATCTGTCGGCGATCGGTTTCATCACCCCGGCCGGTCAGCGGGTGCCGGCCACCCAGGTCACCGAGGAGCTGACCGCGCTGGTCGGCGACCTGGACGACAGTCCGCCGCAGCTGCGCCGCGACGGCGACGCCCCGGTCACCGAGGACATCGCCACCGGCACGGTGACGGTCGAGTGGACGCTGCCGGGTGAGGTGCGGTGGAGCTACCCCACGTCGGTACGGCTACGCCGGGGCGCCGACGACGCCTGGCAGATCATCTGGAGCCCGGAGATCGTCCACCCGCAACTGGACAGCGGCGACCAACTGGCGGTGAACCGCATCGCGCCGGTCCGTGGATCGGTCCTCGACGGGGCCGGGCAGCCGATCGTGGCGCCCCGCGCCGTCGTCGTGGTCGGCGTCCAACCGAGCGAGGTCGACGACCCGGCCGCCCTGGTCACCGCGCTCGACACCGCGTTCCGCGCGATCCGCCCGGCGCTGGACCCGCCGATCGACGTCGCGGGGCTGTCCGACCGGCTCACCGCCGCGCAGCCGGACGCCTTCGTCGAGGTGGTCACCCTGCGCGAGGAGGCGTACCAGCAGATCCGGGACCGGATCTACGACCTGCCCGGCACCAAGTTCCGCCGCGAGGAACGCGACCTGGCCCCGACCCGGGAGTTCGCCCGCGCGCTGCTCGGCACGGTCGACCCGGTGCAGCGGCAGGACATGGAGGCACACCCCGGCCGGTACGAGATCGGCGACCTCGTCGGGCACGGCGGGCTGCAGGGCACCTACGAGGAGCGGCTACGCGGCGTACCGGGCTACTCGGTGCAGATCGTCGGCACCGCCCCGGACGGCACCCAGTCCAGCGGCGACGTGCTGTTCCGCGCGGACGCCCAGCCGGGCGAGGCGCTGCGGACCACGCTCGATGTGCGCACTCAGACCGCCGCCGACGCCGCGCTGGCCGGGGTCTCCCGGCGCAGCGCCCTGGTCGCGATACGGATCAGCGACGGCGCGTTGCTCGCCGTCGCCAACGGCCCCGGCGGCGGTACGGAGAACCTGGCGTTCACCGCCCAGGTCCCGCCCGGATCGACGTTCAAGATGGTCAGCACCCTCGGCCTGCTCGAAGCCGGCGCGGTCGGCCCGAACGACCCGGTCGACTGTCCGAAGACGGCCACCGTCGACGGCCGGACGTTCACCAACGCCAACGGCTTCGAGCTGGGGCGGGTGCCGATGCGGACGGTCTTCGCCGAATCCTGCAACACCACCTTCGCCAACCTGGCACCGAAGTTGGGGGCCGACGGGCTCGCCGAGACCGGCCGGCTGCTCGGGCTCGAAGGTCAGTGGCGGCTGGGCGTGCCGGCGTTCACCGGTACGGTCTCCACCGGCGGCCCACCGGCCGAGCGGGCCGCCGCCGCGTTCGGGCAGGGCACCACGGTGGTCAGTCCATTGGCGATGGCCGGTGCGACGGCGGCGGTCGCCCGGGGGCAGTGGCGTCAGCCGAAACTGATCTCGGAGCCGGCCCCGCCGACCCCGGAGCCGGACGGCCCGCAACTGGACACCGGTGCCGTCGAGGCGCTGCGCTCGATGATGCGCGACGCGGTCACCGTCGGCACCGCCGAGGCGCTGCGGGACGTGCCGGGCGATCCGGTGCACGGCAAGACCGGCACCGCCGAGTACGACGACGACCCGGCCAACACCCACGCCTGGTTCGTCGGCTGGCAGGGTGACGTGGCCTTCGCCGTCTTCGTGGAGCAGGGCGGGTCCGGCTCCGGTCAGGCGGTGCCGATCGCCGAGACCTTCCTGCGTGGCCTCGCCGGCTGACCCGCTCGGTGTCGTACTCCACCGTCGTTGCCTCGGACGGCACTGGCCAAAGTCCAGATTGCTCCTAATTGGTAGTCCACTTCGGTTAGATGCTCCACGACTACGATTCAACGAGTACTGTCAAGGTACGTCTTAGCTCCGGCAAAACCAATCGGCCAATCGTGACCTCATTTCCGAGGAGAGCGTGCCATGCCGCGACAGCTCGTTGTCGTCGATCCGGCCTTCGGGCCGCGCTTGAGGTCGCTACGCGAGGAGCGGGGCCTGTCGCTTCGCCGGCTCGGGCAGCTGGTCCACTGCTCCCACGGATACCTCTGGGATCTCGAGGCCGGCGGCAAGCGGCCCAGCGCGTCCGTGGTGGCGCTGCTCGATACGGCGCTCGGTGCCAACGGCGAGTTGTCCGCCCTGGTGAGCGAGGTGTCGGCTGACAGCGGCGAACTGGTCACGGGTCCCGCTGAGCCGGGCCCCGACGCGGCGGTGGGATTAGACTTCCCGCAGGACTGGCGACACAGCGCGGAGGTCGCGGCAGAGCTGTGGCGGGGAGATATGCAACGGCGAGATCTCCTGATGGGTGCGGGATTCAACGCGGCGGCGTTCCTGACGCCGGCGCTCCGCTGGCTGACCGCTCGACTCGAAGAGGAGCCTGTCGGCCACGGTGACAGGCTCGTTGGTGAACCTCACGTCGAGACGATCCGGCATATCTCCGGCGTCTACCGGTCGCTCGACAACCGTTATGGTGGCGGCCACGTCCGTGAGGGGTTGGTCCGGTTCCTTGATACCGAGGTGGCTCCGCTCCTGCGTGGTCGGTACGACGCCCGCACCGGTATCGCGCTGTACTCGGCGGCGGCCGAGGCCACCCAGCTCGCGGGCTGGGCGTCGTACGATGCTGGGCTGAACGGCTTGGCGCAGCGGTACATGGTCCAGGCGCTACGGCTCGCCACAGCCGCAGGCGATCGCCCGCTGGGCGCGGAGATCCTCGCGGCGATGAGTCACCAGGCGGCCTACTTGGGGGCGTCGGCAGAGGCGGTCGACTTGGCGCGTGCCGCAGGTCGCACGGCGGCCGAGTCCGGGATGGCTGCGATCCAGGCGGAATCCGCAGTGCTGGAGGCGCAGGGCCACGCCGTGGGCGGCGACGAGGCGGCCTGTACGGCAGCGCTCGACCGCGCTGAACGCGCCTTCGACCGCGCGGAGAACACGAGCAACCCACAGTGGATCGGCTACTTCGACGAAGCGTATCTCTCGGCCAAGTTCGGACACTGCTTCGCCGCGCTCGGCCGAGGCAAGCTCGCGGCCCGGTTCGCGGTGCGGTCGTTGGAGATGGACGGCAGCGCCTATGCCCGCGGCAAGCAGTTCAACCTGGCGTTGTTGGCGCTTGCCCACGTGCAGTCCGGTGAGCCGGAGCAAGCCGGCGCGGTGGGGGTGCAGGCAGCACAAGCCGCCGAGAGTCTGAGCTCCGAACGGGCGCGCGCATACCTCGCCACTCTCGCGGACCGCCTCACGCCGTACGCCGGGCTGCCGACGGTGCAGGAGTTCTCCGCGCGCGTACGGCCGCTACTCCAAGCCGCCTAAATTCGCCCTGTCGCTTTGGCCAGCAGCACGGCGAGCAGACCGGCGACAGACCCCGCACCGACGATCTCCCCGGCCTGGATCCGTTGCTCTACCTCGGCCAGCGGGATCCAACCGATTCGCGCAGTCTCGTTGACGTCAGGCACGGTGCCCGTGGGGTCTGCCCCTCGGGAAAGGTAGATGATGTTCTGCTGATCGATGGTGCCGACCATGGGCTGGAAGCCCAGCAGCGGCTCCATGGTCCTGGGCCGCCAGCCGGTCTCCTCCTCGACCTCCCGCGCCGCACAGACGACGGGGTCCTCGTCGTGGTCAAGGTAGCCGCCCGGCAACTCCCAGACCCACCGGTCGATGATGAACCGGTGCCGCCACATCATCAGCACGCGGTCGGCATCGTCCAGCACGATCACCATCGCGGCGGACGGCACCCTGAGTACGTACTGCTCGAACCGGACGCCGTCGGGTAGTTCGACATCGGCGACGCTCAGCACGGCACGCCTCGTGTCGTCGATGACCCGCTCGTCATGGATCGTCCACTCACTTGCCCGCCGAGCACCGGTACTCATATGCCGCACCCTATCGCCGCTTCGCTGGCCCCCGCGCGTCGTGGCTGCCCGGTGTCGGCTGACACCGGCTGACGGAGAACCACTTCAGCTGATCTATCGGCGTGACCAACCTGTTCATCGAGGGATGCGAACGGCGAGCCGTTGAGTCCCGGTGACGGCGACGGCAGGCGACGTCGATGGAAGCGACACGCACGACGTGCCCGCCACACCACCCATTGAACAAATGACCTTGGAGGAACCGTGGCGACGTATCTCGGCGGCGGGCAGCTGGAGGAGGCGCAGGCCGTCCTGACGCAGCACGTGGTGTCGTGCGCCGATGGGAGGTGCCTGGCTTGCGGAACGCTCGGACCGTGCGCGGCGCACGAACGGGCGGCGCGGGTGTTCAGCCTGTCTGCACACCTGCCTCGGCGTACGCCTGGAGCGTCTCGTCCTGAGCTGTCCGGTGCCCGCACGGCTGGCTCGACGCGCTCGTGGTGGACCAAATGAACGCCCCGTCCCTGGCCGCACCGTCTGACAGATGGTCGCCCGATCAGCTGTACGCGTTTCTTCGGGACGAATCACCATCGGCGAACATGCAATGGCGGCGGTGGTGCGTCGACCTGCTCCGCGCCGACCGCCTCGGCCCGGCGGAACTGTCCGAGTGGTGGACGGTGATCACACAGTTCGACCCGGTGCTCGCCAACTACGCCAGCCAGCCGGTCGACGTACCCGGGGGCACTGTCGTCGTCGCCGGCAGCGGAAAGGAGCAGTACAAGACCTTCAACGTCAGCACTGCGGCCGGGATCCTCGCCGCCGCCGCCGGGACCCGCGTCGTCAAGGGAATCTCGCGATCGGTATCCGCGGTCTCCGGAGCCGCCGACGTCCTGGATCTCCTCGGCATACGACCGGTCAGCCAGCCAACGGGCATTCCTGAAGTGCTGGAGCGTTACGGCATTGCTTTCGTCGGCTACCCAGTCTTTTGCCCTCGCTACGCAGACCGGTACGACGACGTCTTCGACACCCTGAATCCGGCAAGTTTCTTCATGCCAGTCGCCGCTCTCTGCGTCCGCGCGAGCAGCTACCTGCTCGGCCTGGCGCACCGCGACGTCACGCTCGCGGCCGCAGCGCTACAGAGAATCAGGCCAGAACTCGCCCTCGGCGTCGTCACCTGCACGGAGCTCTCCCCCGGCGAGACCGTCGACGAGTACGCCGGCGTTGGTCAGGCGCGGCTGGCCCGTCTCACCGACGGGCTAATCACCTGCGGCATCCATCAGGGCACCGAGCCGACGTCCTCATGGCGTCAGGCCGTCGCGCACCAACCCACACATGCCGGGAACGCCGCGCTCGTCACCGCTGCGCTCGCCCCCGGAGACGACACGGCCGCAACCATGCTGGTCGAGCTGAACGCCGCGCTCGTCGTGGGAGCAAGCGGAGTCGACATCGACGAAGCGAGCGCCCGGGTTCGTCACGCTCGCCGCTCCGGTAACGCCATGCGGCTGCTGACCATGCTCACCGACCTCAGGTAGAGGAAGCCAGACATGCCACCAGCGTCAATAGATCTGCGATCGGCCGAGGTCTTGGCCGAAGAGCTCGGGCAAACCGCAGCCCGATTCGCCCACGCTGACAACGCGCTCACGGTCCTGGACCCATACAAGCGCCAGTCGATGTCTGTCGTGACCGGCTTCGGTCCGACGAACGCACCGACCGCAGGCACCCTGTCGGTCATGCTCGGCATCGTCGAGTTGCAACGCCGACTCGGCGCGCCGATGACCGTCGTCATCTCGGACCTCGGCGCGTGGAACTCCCGCAACGTGCCCTGGCAGACGCTGGTCCAGGTCAGGGACCAGATGTCCGCGTTCCTCGTCGCGATCGGCCTGGACCGGGACGCGGCCGAACTGCGGTCTCACCTTGACCACGCCAACCTGATCCGTGCCGGGAGGGTGGCCCGTTACCTGTCTCGGGCCGACTTCCAGGAGCACCGGGAAAGCCTGTTGGAGCTGTACGCCGACCACGGGCTGCTCGGCAGTGAGACTGGAGTGGTCGTCGACTCGCTGTACACGGTCGCCGACATTCTCGGCCCTTTCGAGGGCGGCGCAGGTGACGTCCTCATGGTCTCCGGCGTGGAAGAGTCCTACTTCACCGACCTGGCCCGGCTGGTGCTGCACCGGCAGGCCGGTGCCGGCGATTTGAGTCTCGGTTGGCAGGGCGGGATCGGCGCCCTGTATTTCCGGGTCCTTGAAGGACTGGCCGGCTACCCGAAGATGTCCAAGAGCATCCCGGCGTCGAGCATCCATCTGAACATGACTCCGGCCGAGATCACCGACCGGGTGATGCGCGACGACGAGGCCAGCCAGGCACCGCTGCTGTCGGCCATCGAGCTGAGCAGCGGCTGGGACGCCACGGACATCACCCGCGCCCGTGAGGCGTTCGCCGATCGGCTGCTCCGGCCAGGCCCCTGGCGCCAGGCACGCCGAGAGTACTGCCGCTCCTTCACCCAGTTCGCCGAGACCTGGCAGTGGTGCACTCGATGAGCCCACTCCTTGTCCTGCTCGGCGCGTCCGGACGCCTTGGTCGTGCCATTGCGCCGCTGGCCGTCGCAGCCGGTTTCACCGTCGTCGCCGTCGCGCGAAGCCGCCCAGCGGACCAGGCATCCGCCGACGCGCATTGGATTCTCGCGGATCTGACGGTTGCCGAGCACCGCGCCCGCGTTGCCGTCACGACGGCCATCCTTGCCGCCTCTCGCGGTCGGGTTGAGGTCCCCCCGGTTTCACGGAGCTTCTGATCGTGGTCTGATGGCCATGGGAGGAGGCATTCGTGCCAGCACCGAAGAAGTACCCCGATGAGCTGCGTGCTCGTGCTGTCCGGTTGTATCGGGAGTCGGATCCGAAGCCGGTGATCCGTCGGCTGGCTGACCAGCTCGGCGTGCATCACGAGGCGCTGCGCAACTGGATCCGTCAGGACGAGGCCGACCAGGGTCAGCGCGGTGATCGGCCGACGACGGACATGGTTGAGGAGAACCGGCGGTTGCGGCGGGAGAACACCGAGTTGCGCAGGGCGAACGAGATCTTGAAGGCCGCGTCGGTGTATTTCGCCCAGGAGCTCGACCCGACCCGGCGTCGGTCATGAGGTTCGTTGACGAACATCGTGGCCGTTACGCGGTCGCGCTCCTGCTACGGGTCCTGAACATCACCGCGTCGACGTACTACGGCTGGCGCGACAAGACGGTCCGGCCGTGTGATCGGGCTGAGGTCGACCGGGCGTTGTTGTCCAACATCCACGAGATCTGGGTCGCGTCGGGGCACACCTATGGCGCGGACCGGGTGCATCGGCGGTTGGCGCGGGACGGTGTCCGGGTCGGCCGTAAGCGGGTGGAGCGGCTGATGGCCGGCCAGGGTTGGCAGGGGGCGTTCCTGCGACGTGGCTGGCGGGGCGGGTCCACGAAGCAGGACCCGCGGCACACTCCGGCACCGGACCTGGTCAACCGGGACTTCACCGCGTCGGCGCCGAACCGGTTGTGGGTTGCCGACGCGACCCGGATCCCGTGCGGTCAGGGTGTGTTCTGGCTGGCGGCGGTCCGGGACGCGTTCTCGAACCGGATCGTGGGGTGGAAGACCTCCGATCGGTGCGACACCGACCTGATCCTCGGCGCGTTGGAGTACGGGATCTGGTCGCGGGATGTGCGGGATCAGGAGTTGATCCACCACAGCGACAAGGGGTCGAACTATACGTCGTTCCGGTTCGGGCAACGGTTGGCGGACAACGGGATTCTGCCGTCGATGGGTTCCACTGGGGATAGTTATGACAACGCTCTGATGGAGAACTTCTTCTCGACGTTGAAGACCGAGTTGGTGTACCGGACGTCGTGGCGGACCCGCGACGAGGCCGAGAACGCGATCTTCACCTACATCGACGGGTGGTACAACCCTCGTCGGATCCAGCGTGACCTCGGCTACCTCAGCCCGGACGAGTACGAGACCGCCTGGGCGTCGACACGAATCGATCAGCCAGACTCGAACGGAACCATCCCGGCGCCGACCGGCGTCAGGTAACCACCGCTCCACGAAAGCGGGGGGACCTCAGAGGTCACCCTACGTCGAGATCCGGCCAGTTGCCTCGTCTCCATCGCACAGAACGCACCGCGTGCCGCCCCACGGGCACGCATGCTGGTCCTGGCAGCCGGCGCCGGTACACCGCGACTGTTGGCCCGAGCCGGGATCCGGCACACGCTCCGCACCCGGCGCATCGCCTGGGGACGGCAGGCCGGCACCCGCGTACGGAGCTTGACCTACTGGCTGGACGGCGACCTCCTCGCCCTCAGTCCAGATCTCGGGGGCACCCGTGTTGGCCTGCCCGCAGTCGACGGCCAGTATGGACCGGCCGAGGAAGAACATGCCCGGCTACAGACCGCCCTCCACCTGCGCGGAGTTCAACGGCCCGGCCGTGACCTCAGCCTGCTGTGGGGCACCGTGTGCGAGCCGGCCAGCCCGCAGGCCGACCCATCGAGCCTGGTCGTCGATCTCAGGAAACCACCAACCGGCTGGACCCCAGCGGCCAACCTGCTGGTCGCGCTGCCCGGCAAATGGACGACCGCCTGGCACTGCGCCGATCAGGTAGTCGACGCACTCGTTTGACGGCAAGGCACGCTGTCAGCGCCTACCCGATGCCGACGGCGTCGCGCACCCGCTCCAGCAACGGTCGGGTCTGCTTACGGGCCTTGTCCGCGCCGTGCGCGAGGAGGTCGTCCAGTTCGCTGCCAGGTGCCATCAGCGCCTCGTAGCGCTCCCGCAGCGGCGCGAACTGGGCGATCAACGCATCGGTCAGCTGGGCCTTCACCTCGCCCCAGCCCATCCCACCGGCCGACAGCCGTGCCCGGGTCTCGGCAACGACGTCCGTCTCGCCGAACCGCTCCAGCAGCGTGAAAACAGCAGCCGAGTCAGGGTCCTTCGGCTCCTCGACCGGCACGCTGTCAGTCGGGATCCGCCGGATCATCTTCCGCAGGGCGGCGTCGGACTCGAACAACGGAATCGTGTTGCCGTAGGACTTGCTCATCTTCCGTCCGTCGACGCCGGGCAGGGTCTGCGCCGAGCCCTCATCCGGTATGACGGCAGCTGGGATCTTCAGCCTGAATCGATCGCCGTAGACGGCGTTGAAGGCACCGGCGATGTCAGCTGCGTACTCAACGTGCTGGACCTGGTCACGGCCAACCGGCACCACATCGGCGTCCATGATGAGAATGTCAACCGCCATCAGCACCGGGTAGTTGAACAGGCCCATGTTCACACCCGCGTCCAGATCCTCCTTGCCGGCCGCACGGTTACGGTCGCGCGCCGCCTTGTACGCGTGCGCCCGGTTCATCAACCCCTTGCCGGTCAGGCAAGACAGCACCCAGGACAGCTCAAAAATCTCCGGGATGTCCGACTGACGATAGAAAGTGGTGCGGTCCGGGTCGAGGCCGGCCGCGAGCCACGTCGCGGCCACCGAACGGGTGTAGTGCCGCAACAGATCGCGGTCACGGATCGTCGTCAATGCATGATAGTCCGCAATGAAGTACAGAGACTCATAGCTGTCGGCCAGCCTCAATGCGGGAAGGATCGCGCCGATGTAGTTGCCCAGGTGCGGCTCACCAGTCGGCTTGATACCAGTCAGCGAGACCTTACGCGCCGTCGACACCATGGACAGGAGACTACCGTGCGGCAACGTCGATCTTCGGCCCACACCCGATGTTCGGGACACCCGAGCGCACAGCGCAAATCTCCCCGGCGTCTTTGACCAGGATCTACTCCGTGGCGGGCGGGGCGGGCACTTCGTCGGGCGTCGGCTGCGGTGTCGGGTCGGCGGAATCCGCGACAGCGGGCCGTGGGGACGGCGCCGGTCGCCGTAGCCGTCCCGGCTTGGTCGCCCCACGCGGCGCGATCCGGTCGGCGATCGTCAACGTCACCGGCGGGACCGGTGGCACCGCAGGTCGCAGCGCCGCCACCGCCGGAGCGTCCGGCTCGGCCGACCCGGCGGCGGTCGAGGTGGTCGCGGTCGAGGCGGCGGCCGGAGCTGTCGCCGGGACCGCCGGGACCGCAGCCGGGGCCGCCGGCTGCGTGGCCGGCGACGGCGAGGTCTCCGGCGCCGGCGACGGCGAGGCCGTGGCCGCGTCGCCGGCGGGCCGGTCACCGTGCACCGGGCGCAGCCCGGCGACCAGGGTGGCGACGATGTCCGCCGCATAGCTGCCGTCCGGGTCGTAGTCCGGGTCGAAGACGGTCAGCTCGACACCGAGACAGTGCGGCGTGTCGACCAGCTCCGCCAGCAGCAGCTCCAGCTCGGCGAAGGCGATGCCACCCGGGTCGGGGGCGTCGACGGCCGGCATCACCGCCGGGTCCAACACGTCGACGTCGACGTGCACCCAGTAGCCGGCGCAGTCGACCAGCTGGTCCCGGGCCCACTGGGCGCTGCGCGCCGCGCCCTCGGCCCGCAGCGCCGGCACCGGCCGGGTGACGATCCCGGCCGCCTGCAGGTCGAGCCGGTACTCGTCCTGGGCCCGGATGCCGAGCACCACCACGTCGACGTCGCGGAAGTACGGCCGGCGGCCCTCGATGGCGGCCAGGTCCGGCTGGCCCCGGCCGGTGACCAGGGCCAGGTCCTCACCGGCCGCCGCGCCCACGTAGGAGGCGTTGCCGGGGTGGCGGAAGTCGGAGTGCCCGTCGACGAAGACCAGCCCGATCCGGCCGCCGACGGACTCACCGAGCCGGTGCATCGCCAGGGCCGCGCCCAGCAGGATCGAGCAGTCGCCACCGAGGACCACCGGAAACTCGCCGGCGTCGATGATCGCCCCGATCCGGCCGGCGAGCGCCGTCGAGTACGCCGAGATCGACCCGGCGTGGCACACCCCGTCACCGGGGCGCCAGTCCGCCGGGTCGAACCTCGGTGGAGTGAGGCAGCCGGCGTCGCGGGCGCCGAGCCGGGCCACCAGGGCGTGGTCACGCAGTGCGCCGGGCGCTTTCGCGCAGCCGGGCACCGACGTCTCGGTCGGCGGGCGCAGACCGAGATTCGACGGTGCGTCAAGAACGGCTATCCGGCGCATCGCGCGGCTCAGAACAGCGCGCTGGCCAGCGCGCGGCGAGCCTTGATCACTGCCGGATCGTCCGGGCCGGCCACGGTGAACAGCGAGACCAGGTGCTTGCGGATGGTCTCCCGGTCGTCGCCGGCGCTGCGCCGGATCAGGTCGATCAGCCGTTGGTAGGCCTGATCGGCCTGGCCGCTGAGCACCTCGACGTCGGCGGCGAGCAACTGCGCCGCGACGTCGTCCGGCGCGGTCCGCGCCGCGTCGAGCGCCGCCGCCGGCTGCACCCCCTGCACCCGCCGGGCCAACCCGACCTGCGCCAGCCCGGCCTCGGCGGCGGCGTCGGCCGGTGCCTCGTTGAGGATCTTCCGGTACGCCTGTTCGGCGGCGTCCAGGTCACCCATCATCAGGGCCTCGTCGGCCGCACCGAGCATCGGATCCTCGGGTGCCTCGACGGCGACGCCACCGGCCTTGAGCACCGCGCCGATCCACTGACGCAGCTGGGCCTCCGGGACCACACCGGCGAATGCGTCGACCGGCTGGCCACCGACCACCGCGTACACCATCGGGATCGACTGCACCCGGAACATCTGGGCCAGCCGCTGGTTGCTGTCCACGTCGACCTTGGCCAGCACCCAGGCGCCGCCACCTTCGGCGGCGAGCTTCTCCAGCACCGGGGAGAGCTGCTTGCACGGTTGGCACCACTCGGCCCAGAAGTCGATGACGACCGGTGTGGTCATCGAGCGTTCCAGGACCTCCGACTGAAACGTCGCCTCGGTGACGTCGATGACGGCGACACCGCCGCCGGCCGGCGCATCTGTCGGACCGCTCGGACCGGCGGCCGGACCGCCACCGGCGCTGGTCGGGGCCCCTGTGCCGGGACGCGGGGCGGCCGGCGCGGCGCTGCGCAGGGAGCTCAGGTCTACCGCGCCGCGGGTGAAGATCGACGGGGTGGTACGTGGGTCGCTCATGGTTACCTAGTCTCGCACGCGAACCGCACGTCCCAACGCCAGCGCCACCGCTGCGAACAGCAGCATGACGCCGATCACCGGAACCAGTACGGTGGCCGGCCGGGGCCAGTCGACCGGGGCGAGCGCGACGTCGCCGTCGGTGGCGACCGGCAGATTGTCGCCGGTGACCCACCAGGCCAACAGCGCGGCGCCGAGCCCGGCCACGGCGGCGAGCACCACCGCCGGAAGCGCACTCCAATGCAGCGACCGGACCGCGATCCGGGTCGGCAGCCCCTGGACGGTCAGCGCCGTCAGGTCCTCGCCCCGACGTCGCCGTTCGACCACCGCCAGCAGCACCATCCCGGCGCAGGCCAGCACGACCGCGAGACCGGCGGCGAGCAGATGGAACCAGATCGCCAGGGCTGGCGCCGTACTGTCGAGCCGCTGCCGGATCCGCTCGGGGGTGACCTCGCCGGTCACGGTGAGCCCGGCGGCGTCGAGCCGCTCGGCGACGTCGGCTGGGGCGTCCCCGCCGAGCCACACCTGGGCCGCGTCGAGCACGGTGTTCTCCGGCACCGCCCGGACCGCGTACTCCAGGTCGACCAGCAGGCCACGGGTGCCCAGGGCCGGCAGCATCCCGACCGGCTCGGCGGTCACCGACTCCACCGGCGCGCCGGTCTCCAACTGGATGGTGGTGCGTTTGAGCCCCTGCGGCCGGTCGTCGGCCGGGGTGACCAGAGCCGGCAGCGGGACCGGGACGTCGGCGGGCAGGGTCCACGGGTCGGCGGCGTCGCCGGGGCGTACCCGCAGCCCGGCCGGGTCGGCCTCGACGGCGGCGCCGGAGGGCCGGCGCCAGCGGGACCCGTCAGCCAGCGCGGCAGCGTCGAGCAGCGGCGTCCCGTCGACGGCCAGCCCGGTCACCGTCACGTTCGGGACCACCCGGAAGGTGCCGTCCGGCGAGGTCGCCCCGCCGGCCGGCTCGGGCCGGACGGAGAACCCGGCCAGCTGGCAGCCGTCGGCGCACTCGACGGGCAGCGGATGAAAGCGCTGCCCTTCGCCGGCGGTCACCGACGCTGTGACCAGGCGTCCCGACGGTGACCGCAGGTGCACGGTGAACCGCACGTCGCTGACCGGTGTGGCGTCGCCGTCCGGCGGTTCGTCTCCGCGACGCCCGGGGGCGGCGACGGTCAACTCGACGGTCAACTCGGTCCCGTCGACGGCGATCGGCGCGGCGGCGGGGGTCCGTAGCAGGTCGGCGACCTCGGCCGCACCGGCGGGGCCGAACTCCGGCCGCCAGCGGGCGGTGGCGGCCAGCGCGGCGGTGTCGGCCAGCAGCACCGGGACGTCGGTACCGGTTCCGGTGTCGGCGCTGGTCCGTCCGACGGCCATGGCGTACCTGCCGTCGGGGTCGACGCTGCGCACGGCGGTCAGCAGGGTCCCGGCGTCGACCGGCAGCACGGTCAGCGCCCGGTCGGCGCCGGCCTGCACCTCGGCCCGCGCCGACCGCGACTGCTCCGCCACGTCGAACGCGACGGCCGCGTAGCCGGTCACCGCGACAGTGACCGTGAGCAGGGTGAACAGGCGTTGACCGGCCGGCTGGCGGGCCAGGTGCAGCAGCCCCAGGGCGGCGGCGAGCTGGCCCCGGCGCAGGGCGGCGGCACCGAGTCGCCCGGTCAGTGGTGCCACCAGCCGGGCGGCGACCAGCGCCACGGTCACCCCGATCAGCGCCGGCACCAGCAGCGACAGGCCGACCAGTTCGCTGTCGAAGAGCCGCAGCTGGGCGACGGCGACCACGGTCAGGGCGAGCATGACCGCTTCGGCCAGCAGTGACGCCCAGAGCCGGGTCCGGGGCGGCACCCGCCGCAGCAGGTCGACCACCGGGCTGGCCAGTTCCCGACGTTGGGCGAGGACCGCGACGGCCAGCGCGCCGACGAGCGTGGCGCACCCGGCCAGCACGGCCGTACCGGAGGTGACCGGCGCGAACCGGCCCTCCTCCAACCGCAGGCCGGCGAGGACGCCGACGAACACCGACCCCAGCAGGTAGCCGACCGGTGCGCCGAGGGCGATCGCGACCGCCGGTTCGCCGGCGGCCAGCAGCCAGCGGGCCCGCCGAGGCGTGCCGCGCAGCGCGAGCAGGCCCAGTTCGGTACGGCGGGCGACGGTCCCGGCGGCGACCGCCATGAAGACGACGAACAGGCAGAGGATCACCAGCGGTACGGCGGCGACCGGCACCACCTGGCGGGTCAGCGTCTGGGCTGCGGCGATCCGGTCCAGCAGCGGGCTGACCCCGTCGACCAGGTGGACGAACCCACCGCCCTCGACGCTGAGCCGCTCACCGACGTCGACGAGCTGCCGGTCGAGGGCCGCCAGCCGCTCCGGGCGCAACGCGTCGTCGCTGGCCAACGCCTCGACGCTACGGAAGTCGCCCGGCCGGTCGATGTCGTCGACGGTGAACCGACCGGTGAAGACCGGCTCACGGTAGGCGTCCAGGGTGCCCGGGACGAAGTACGGCGTACGGCCCCAGTAGAGCGCCTGCGGATCCAGCGGCGCGTAGAGGCCGACCACGGTGACCTCGGCCGGCGCGCCCGCCGGCCGGTAGATGCGTTGCCCGGCGTCGTACTCGGCGACGGTGACGGTCAACCCCTGTCCGGGGACCATCCCCAGCCGGCGGGCCGTGTCGACGCCGAGGACGACCTCGTACGGCGAGACCAGGCAGCGGCCCTCGACCATCCGCAGGTTGGCGCAGACGTCCTCACGGAAGACCAGGTACGACACGTCGGTGGGGCCCGGTTCGACTCCGAGGATCGGCGACTGCACCGAGTAGACGGTGCGGAAGCCGGGCAGGTTACCGACGGCGGCCGTGACAGCCCGGAACGAGCCCTCCTGGTCGGGCAGCAGGGTGGGGACCGACAGGCTGACGCTGCGCTGCGACCGGGCGGCGGCCGACGTCTCCGCCGCCACCACGGCCCGGTCGGCGGCGGCGAGGTACGCCGGGCCGGTCACCGCCGCCGCCGTGGCGAAGACGCTGAGTACGAAGACCACGATCGCCTGACCTCGCCGGGCGGCCACCATCGACAACAGCAGTGGGATCATCGGTGGCTCCGGTCGGCGGGTCGGGGTTCGGCGCTGGCTCCGGCGGTGCCGGATTCACCGGCAGCCGATTCGACGGCGCGGACCAGCCGGTGGCCCGCGAAGACGGCGGCGCAGCCGAGCACGACCGTCGCGGTGACCAGGGTGATCAGCAGCGGCACCGGTCGCGGGCCGATCCGCAGCGGCAGCACCGCCCAGTTGTCGACGAACACCGGCATCGTCTGCAGCACCGGCAGCCGGGCGACGACGGTCACCAGCAGTCCGACCGCGACCGCGAGCGCCCCGGCGACGACGTACCCGCCGTAGGCGATCCGCGCCACGGCGGCGGCCGGCAGGCCCTGCGTCCGCAGGGCGGTCAGTTCGGCGGCCCGGTCGCCGCGTTCCACGGCCGCTACCACCATCAGCGCGCCGGCCGCCAGCAGCAGACCGATGAGCCCGGCCGCCAGTTGGAACCGCAGCGCCGACGGCGCCCCCTGACGGCCCAGCTGGCCGAGCATGTCGGCGTAGGACTCGACGCCGACCACCGTCAGGCCCTGCGCGGTGAGCCGGTCGACCAGGTCGGCGGGGGCGTCGGGGGCCAGCCACACCTGGGGTACTTCGCCCCGGCCGGAACCGCCGGCCAGCCGGTCGGCCAGCTCCAGGTCGACGAGGTAGCCCCGGAACCGGGCCTGCGGCAGCGCGTCGGCCACCGCCACGTACCGCACCGGCAGGGCGTCAGCACCGAAGACCTCCAGCCGAGGGTCACCGGGCAGCTCCGGAGCGAGCTTCGGCCCGGAGCGCACCACCGGCAACGGGACCGGTGTCTCGATCACGTGGACGTGGGTGGACCGGTCCCGAGCCGGCCCGGGCGCGGTGACGGTCAGGCTGCCGTCGGCGACGGTCAACGCGGGCCCGATCGCCCCGGGCGTCACCGGGCCCCGCCAGTTGCGCAGATCGGTGAAAAAGTCGCGGTCCACGGCGGGTGTGGTCCCGCCGGCCAGTTCCCACAGGGTGACCGCGACTCCGTCGGCGGCCGGCACCGGGCGACCGTTCCAGCCCGGTTGACGCAGTTCCAGTGAGGCGAGGCGGCAGCCGTCCGGTCCGCACCCGTCGACCGTCGCACGGTGTTCGGCGGGGGTGGACCCGAGCGGGCCGAAGACGACCGTCACCGGATCTCCCGTCTGGTCGACCAGGTGGGCCAGGACACTGACCGGTACGTCGGCCGGCCCGGCCGCGGTCAGTCGCAGCTCGCCGTCGGCCACGGCGACGCTGGTGAGCGGCGCGGCCAACGCGGCGGCCACCTCGGCCGCCGCCGGCCCGTACCAGGGGTGCCAGGCGGCGACGGCGGCGAGCCGTGTGCTGTCCACCGCCAGGATCTGCTGGGCCGAACCGGTGCTCACCACCGCCATCGCCTGCCGGCCGGACGGGTCGGCCGCCCGGACGGCGGTGAGCAGATGGGTGCGGCTGCGGGCCTGCACGGTCAGGACCTGGTCGGTGCCGACGGCGTGGGTCGCCCGGGTGGTGCGGGCGTCGACCGACTCGGTCCAGCCGGAGATGGCGGACCCG
Organism: Solwaraspora sp. WMMA2056; assembly: GCF_030345095.1. Taxonomy (NCBI): domain Bacteria; kingdom Bacillati; phylum Actinomycetota; class Actinomycetes; order Micromonosporales; family Micromonosporaceae; genus Solwaraspora; species Solwaraspora sp. WMMA2056. The sequence goes on along the minus strand of NZ_CP128360.1, from coordinate 2,531,423 downwards.
AACAGCGCCACCGCCACTGTGAGCAACGCGACCAGGCGGGCGGTGCCCGGGCGGCGGGCCAGATGCAGCGCGGCCAACGCGGCGGGTAGCCGGCCCTGGCGCAGCAGGGCGGCACCGGCGCGGGCCGCTCCCGGGGTGGCGAGCCGGCCGGCGATCAGCGCGATGGCGAGCGCCAGCAGGGCCGGGGCGAGCAGCACCAGGCCGCTGACCTCGCCGGGCTCGGTGGCGGCGGTGTACGCCTGGTACAGCCCGGCTGCCGCCACCGCGACGGCGACCAGGTCGACGGCGTCGGCCCGCCACCCCCGGTGCCGGGCGGGGACGTGCCGGAGCAGGTCCACCACACCGGCCCGGCCGTTGCGCAGATCGGCGGCGATCGCGGCGACCAGTGCGCCGGCGACCGCCGTACCGGCCGCTGCGGCGGCAAGTCGGGCGGCGGCGGCCAGCCGGTCCGGGTCCGGGCCGGCACCGGCGAGCAGCCGGGCACAGAGCAGACCGGCGGCGAGGCCGACCAGTGCGCCGACGAGCATCGGCAGCCCGCTCTGCCCGATGGTGAGCAGCCAGACCCGCCACCGGGCGCCGCCCCGGAGTTTGACCAGTCCCAGGTCCCGGCGGCGGTGCTCGGCGGTGTGCTGGACGGCGAAGAACAGGGCGAACCACGACAGCAGGAGCAACTGCCCGGCGGCCACGCCGACACCCAGGTTGACCAACTGGCGGTGCCGGGTGATCTGGTCGACCAGGACGGCGGATTCGGTACGGGTCAGCCAGCGTCCGCTGCCGCCGCCGGCCGATCGGCGCAGTTCGCTGGCGACGTCGACGCCGTCGACGAAGGCGGCACCGGGCAGGATCAGGTGATGGTCGACGGAGAGCGTCGCGGCCGGGGCGGCGGCGAGGGTGCCGGCGGTGGCGAAAACCGGATCCCCGCTCTCGGCTTCCGCGTCGTCGGTGCCGGCTCCGGTGCCGAGCAGGCCGAAGGCCCAGTACGGCGAGAGCGGGTCGGTGACCTGGTAGGTCCCGGTGACGGTGAGGGCGATCGCCGCCTGGCGACTCGCCTGGTGGGTCAACCGGTCCCCGACGTCGACGCCGAGCCGCTCGGCCGTCCGGGAGCTCACCAGGACGTCACCGGGGTCGCGGGGGCAGCTGCCGGTGATCGTCAGATTCGCGCAGACCTGCTCCCGGTGTACCAGGTCGGCGGTGAGGCCGAACTCTCCCGCGGCCAGGGTGCCGGTGTTCCACATCGAGCTGCTGGTTTGCGCGTCCGGGAATCCGATGGTCGCGGAGCCACCGTAGCGGGCCTGGTCGAGCAGCTCGTCGCCGGCCGCGTCGAGGGCGGCCCGGTCGCTGGTCGTGGGGTCGACCACCTGGTCGCGGTCCAGGCCCGGGGCGTCGCGTTCGATCCGCCCGGTCGCCCGGGCAGCCAGCTGGCCCGGCCCGGCGTCGGCGACGGCCGCCTGGGCGACGGTGCGGGTGGCCGCGGCGGCGTACCAGGGGGCGGCGGTGGTCGCGGTCACCGCGAGCGCGGTCAGCACCAGCAGGGCGACGGTCTGGCCGGCGCGGGACCGCAGCGCCCCGACGATCAGTGCGAACATCGCGGTCAGTCCACAGTGGCACTGTTGGTGGCACCGGGCGGCGGGCCGGGCGGGGCGGCACCGCCGGGCAGCAGGTGGGGCGGCGCGGCGTCACCGCCGACGACCAGCGTCACCGCGCCGTCGACCTGCGCCACCCGCAGCAGCGTGCCGGGTGGAAAGTCGCCGAGCACCTCCGGCGGCAGCTGCACCGTACCGTCGCCGGCGACCACCGCGAAGTCCTCACCGTCGCGACCCTCGGCACCGACCCGGCCGTCGCGGATGGTCACCGCCCGGCCGAGCCGGGCACCGACGGCGGCGTCGTGGGTGACCACCACGATCGTGGTGCCCCGCTCGGCGTTGACGGTCTCCAACGCGTCGAGCACCTCGTCGCGGCCCCGGGTGTCGAGCTGACTGGTCGGTTCGTCGACCAGCAACAGGCCGGGCGAGGCGGCGACGCCGACGGCGAGGGCGGCCCGCTGCCGGGCACCGGGCGTCAGCTCGGCGATCCGGTCACCGCCCTGACCGGGCAGCCCGACCAGGTCGAGGATGCGGTCGGGATCGTCCAGATCGACACCGGCGGTGGCGGCGGCCCGCCGCTGCGCCAGCCACACGTTGCGCCGCAACGTCGCGTACGGCAGCAGGTTGCGCACCGCGCCCTGCAGCACCACCCCGATCTGCGTACCCCGCATCCGGGAGATCTCCCGGTCGGAGAGCTTGCCCAGGTCGTACGTGCCGACGCTGACCCGACCGGCCGACGGGCGCATCAGCCCGGCGAGCAGCGCCACCAGGGTCGACTTGCCGGAGCCGGAGGGGCCCACCAGGGCCAGCATCTCGCCCGGATTGATCGTCAGATCGACGCCGGAGAGCGCCACCACGTCGCCGGCCTCGCCCCGGTAGATCTGCACCACCCGTCGACAGCTCACCGCAAGTCCCGTCACGGCGTACTGCCTACCACGATCATGCTGGGCCCGCTGACCCGGAAGAGGTCCACCCTAGGCCGGCGGCCCGGTTGGGCAGGGGGATCCTCGGCAGGGTCAGAAGCGCGCCGGCTCGTGGTAGACGCCCCACTCGCCGCGCAACGCGTCGCAGATCTCCCCGAGGGTCGCCTCGGCGCGGACCGCGTCGAGCATCACCGGCACCATGTTGTCGCCGCTGCGGGCGACCGCGACCAGCTCGTCGAGGCTGCGACGGACTGCCGCGTCGTCGCGGTCGGCCCGACGGGTGGCCAGCAGCCGGCGCTGCGCGGTCTCCACCTCGTGGGAGATGCGCAGGATCTCCAGCTCCTTCGCGACGGTGCCGGTGTGACAGTTCACCCCGACGATCTTCTTGTGCCCCGCTTCCACCGCCTGCTGGTAGGCGAACGCCGCTTCGGCGATCTGCCCGGTGAACCAGCCGTCCTCGATGCCGCGCAGGATGCCGGAGGTCATCGGACCGATCGGGTGCGGGCCGTCGCCGCCGAGCTGGCGGATCCGGGCGAAGATCTCCTCCGCCTCGGCCTCGATCCGGTCGGTGAGCGCCTCGACGTACCAGGAGCCGCCGAGCGGGTCGGCCACGTTGGCCACCCCGGTCTCATCCATCAGCACCTGCTGGGTCCGCAGGGCGATCTCCGCCGACTCGTCGGTGGGCAGTGCCAGGGTCTCGTCGAGGGCGTTGGTGTGCAACGAGTTGGTGCCGCCGAGCACGGCGGCGAGCGCTTCGACCGCCGTACGCACGACGTTGTTGACCGGTTGCTGCGCGGTCAGCGACACCCCGGCGGTCTGGGTGTGGAACCGCAGCCAGAGGGCGCGTTCGTCGGTGGCGCCGTACTCCTCGCGCAGCCAGCGGGCCCAGATCCGCCGGGCGGCCCGGAACTTGGCGATCTCCTCGAAGAAGTCGACGTGCGCGTCGAAGAAGAAGCTCAGCCCGGGGGCGAAGCGATTGACGTCCAGGCCCCGGGAGAGCCCGAGCTCGACGTAGCCGAAGCCGTCGGCCAGGGTGTACGCCAGCTCCTGCGCGGCGGTGGAGCCGGCCTCCCGGATGTGGTAGCCGGAGACCGACAGCGGCTTGTAGCGCGGGATCCGCTCGGCGCAGAACTCCATCAGGTCGCCGATCAGCCGCAGGTGCGGCTCGGGGGCGAACAGCCACTCCTTCTGCGCGATGTACTCCTTGAAGATGTCGGTCTGCAGCGTACCGTCCAGAGTGGCCAGGTCGGCGCCCTGGCGTTCGGCGGCGACCAGGTACATGCAGAACACCGGCACCGCCGGACCGGAGATGGTCATCGACGTGGTGACCGCCGCCAGGTCGATGCCGTCGAAGAGCACGTCCATGTCGGCGGCGGAGTCGATCGCCACGCCGCAGTGGCCGACCTCGCCGAGCGACTGCGGGTCGTCGGAGTCGCGGCCCATCAGCGTCGGCATGTCGAACGCCACCGACAGCCCACCGCCGCCGGCACCGAGGATCATCTTGTACCGCTCGTTGGTCTGCCGGGCGTTGCCGAACCCGGCGAACTGCCGGATCGTCCAGGTCCGCCCCCGGTAGCCGGTCGGATACAACCCCCGGGTGTACGGGTACTCGCCCGGCCAGCCGATCCGCTCGAAGCCGGGGTGGTCGGTGCCGTCGAGCGGACCGTAGACCGGGTCCACCGGCGTACCGGACAGCGTGGTGAAGTCCGCGTCCCGCTTCTTCGCGGCGTCGTAGCGGGCCTGCCAGCGGGCGCGGCCGGCGGCGATCTGTTCGGCGTCCATCGGGGCCTCCTCGTCGTACGGCGACTCCGAGTCTAGAGGCACACTGAACGATCGCTAAGCCCACTGGGTGGGAACCGGCGTCGGCTCCGGCCGGTCGACCGGCCGGAGCCGGGACCCGCGCATGATCGCCTCTCGATCGCTCGGCAACCTACCCAGGAACCACACAGCGTCGATGCAGTTTGAGCCCAGTTGGCGATGGCAACGTAGCCCGACATGTTTGCCGACCGCGACGACGTTTCCTCGACCCGACGATTCAGCCGGCGTGGTCTGCTGGGTGTCGGCGGCGGCCTGCTCGCCGCCGGAGCGACCGGGGCCGCCGGGGTCGGACTGGGGCGACGCTCGGCGGCACCTTCGGCCGCACCGGCACCACCCGAGGCCACGCCGGACCGGATCCGCAGCTACGTCACCCGGCCGGACCTCCGCATTCCGGTCGTCGAGACGACCGTCGACGGCCCGGTGACCGACGGGTTGATCTTCCTCACCCCGGCCGCCGGTGCCGGCGGCCGGGGCCCACTGATCGTCGACGGCGACGGTGAACCGGTCTGGTTCCGCCAGGTGGCCGGGCCGGCCGATGTCGCCGTCGACCTGCGGGTCCAGCAGCTCGCCGGTGAGCCGGTGCTGACCTGGTGGGAGGGTGCGATCACCAGCGGCATCGGCGGCGGCGAGTTCGTCATCGCCGACACCGCGTACCGGGAAATCACCCGAATCCGCGCGGACGGTGACCTGCCGACCGACCAGCACGACTTCATCCTGACCGACGACGGTACGGCGCTGTTCTTCGTCTACGAACTGGTCGCCGCCGACCTGTCCACGGTCGGCGGCATCACCGACGGCGCGCTGTACGACGGGGTGGTCCACGAGGTGGAGGTCGACACCGGCCGGACCGTCCGCCGCTGGCAGGCCCGCGACCACGTACCGCTCACCGAGTCGTACGCCGATCCGCCCGCCGACGACCGGACCCGCACGCCGTACGACTTCTTCCACCCCAACTCGGTTGACGTCGACCACGACGGCCACCTGCTGATCTCGGCCCGGCACACCTGGACCGTCTACAAGATCGACCGCGAAAGCGGAGCGGTGCTGTGGCGACTCGGCGGCAAACGCAGCGACTTCGCCCTCGACGAGGGCGCCGACTTCTCCTGGCAGCACGACGCCCGACGGCGCTCCGACGGCACCATCGGGATCTTCGACAACCGGGCCGGCATCAGCGACGAGGCGGACCAGTCACGCGGGCTGATCCTCGCCGTCGACGAGACCGGCCGGACCGCGTCGGTGGTCCGCGAGCTGCCGCCGCCGGGCAACCTGCTCGCCCGCACCCAGGGCGGGGTGCAGGAGCTGCCCGGCAACCGTTCGTTCGTCGGCTGGGGTGCCGAGCCGCACTTCTCCGAATACACCGCGGACGGCACCCTGGTGTTCGCCGGTCACCTGCCCGAGGACAACGGCTCCTACCGGGCGTACCGGTTCGACTGGACCGGCCGACCGAGCGGCCGGCCCGCCGTCGTCGCCGAGGCCAGCAGCGGCGACGCGGTCACCGTGCGGGTCAGCTGGAACGGTGCCACCGAAGTGGCCAGCTGGCAGGTGCGCGGCGGTGCCCAACCGGACGGGTCGACCGTGCTCGGCGAGGCCGACCCGACCGGTTTTGAGACCACCGTGACCGTGCACGGTCCGGTCGCGTACGTGGTGGTCGACGCGCTCGACGCCGATCGGCGGACCCTGGCGTCGTCGGTCACTGTCCCGGTGCCCCCGGCCGAGGGCACCTGACCAGGCATATGCTCGACGACGTGGACTTGCGGATCTTCACCGAACCCCAGCAGGGCGCCAGCTACCAGCAGCTACTGGCGGTGGCCCGATGCGCCGAGGACGCCGGCTACGACGCGTTCTTCCGCTCCGACCACTACCTGGTGATGGGCGACGCGGACGGGCTGCCCGGCCCCACCGACGCCTGGACCACCCTCGCCGGGCTGGCCCGCGACACCAGCCGGATCCGGCTCGGCACCCTGATGACCGCCGCCACGTTCCGCTACCCCGGCCCGCTGGCGATCACCGTCGCCCAGGTCGACGAGATGAGCGGCGGTCGGGTCGAGTTCGGCCTAGGCGCCGGCTGGTTCGAAGCCGAACACACGGCGTACGCCGTGCCGTTCCCACCGCTGGCCGAACGGTTCGACCGGCTGGCGGAGCAGCTGGCGGTCATCACCGGGCTGTGGGAGACGCCGGTCGGCGACACGTTCGACTACTCGGGCCGGTACTACCAGGTCACCGACTCCCCCGCACTGCCCAAGCCGGTCCAGCGGCCCCGACCGCCGGTGCTGATCGGCGGCAAGGGACGCAAGCGGACCCCGCAGCTGACCGCCCGCTACGCCGACGAGTTCAATGTCCCGTTCGAGGGCGTCGCCGAGTCGGCCCGGCTGTTCGCGCAGGTCCGCGCCGCGTGCGCGACCGGCGGCCGCGACCCGGACAGCCTCCGGCTGTCCAACGCACTGATCCTGTGCTGCGGACGCGACGACGCCGAGGTCGCGCGGCGGGCAGCGGCGATCGGCCGGGAGCCGGACGAGCTGCGCGAGAACGGTCTGGCCGGCACGCCGGCCGAGGTCGTGGAGAAGATCGGCCGGTACGCCGAGATCGGTGCCCAGCGCATCTACCTGCAGGTGCTGGACCTGGCCGACCTCGACCACCTCGAACTCGTCGCCGCCGAGGTCGCCCCGCAACTGTGACGGCGGCGCTCGACGGCGACCCGTCACCGGGCGCTGGTGCGTCCCGGTTGTCCCGGTCGGGTTGACTCTCGCGGCGAGAATCGATGGATGTGGCTGTCCCAGCGCTTGCCTGGCCCTTCCGCCGAAGATCTCGACTGGCTCGTGTTCGAGCAGTCCGGTGTGCTCAGCACGAGGCAGGCCGTCGAGCATCTGGGCCGGTCGGGGCTGCGGCGCAGGCTGGACCGTGGTCAGCGGCGGCGGATCTGCTCCGGGTGGTGCTGACCCACAACGGTCCGTTGACCGCTGGTCAGGCGCTCTGGGTGGCGGTGCTGCTGGCCGGTCCGACCGCACTGCTTGCCGGACTGACCGCCGCCCGTGAGGGTGGTCTGCGCTTCACCGGCCCCGGTCCGATCAGAGTCCTCGTCGACAGCGACCGGCAGTACCCGGACCTGCGTCGGCGGCTGCCGCTGGACATGCCGGCGATGGTGGTGCACCGGACCGGCGTGCTGCCTGACGATCACCGCCAGGTCGGGCGCCCGATGCGGACCAGCATGGCGCGGTCGTTGGTGGACGCGGCCGGCTGGGCCCGGTCCGACGATGAGGCACAGGCGATCGTCGCCGCCGGATGTCAGCAGCGTCGGGTCACCCCGGCGGAGATCCTCGCCGTGCTGCGGCGGATGCCCCGGGCCAGGCGACGCCAGCTGATCAGCGTCACCGCCGTGGACGCCGACGGTGGTGCGACGGCGCTGTCCGAGATCGACTTCATCCGACTTTGTCGACATCACCGGCTACCGCTACCGGACCTGCAGGAACGGCGACGTGGCCGGTCCGGCCGGCTGCGCTACCTCGACGCGTACTGGCGTCAGTGGCGGCTGCAGGTGGAGGTGGACGGGGCACACCACATGGACGTACGCGAGTGGGCTGCCGACATGAAGCGGCAGAACGACGTGTGGATCGCCGGCGACCGAATCCTGCGCTTTCCTGCCTTTCTGATCCGCTCCCGACCGGCGGAGGTCGTCGACCAGGTACGTGGTGCGCTACGGGCTGCCGGCTGGGCTGGCTGAACCGATTACCTGCTGGCGATCTAGAAGGATTCTGGTCGATATACCGGCCAGATTCTTCTAGATCGCTGGCGACGGGACGACTTAACATCTAACATTTCAGTGTGCCGTTGCAGCCTGTGCCCCGAACGCTGCTGCGCGACAGCGCGTACGCGGCCATCCGTGACGCCGTCGTGCGCGGTGACCTCGCGCCCGGGGTCGCCGTACGCGATCAGGACCTCGCCGAGCAGCTCGGGCTCTCCCGGGCACCGGTGCGCGACGCACTCGCCCGGCTCGCCGACGAAGGGCTCGTCGAACGCAAGCCGCAGAGCCACACCCGGGTCACCCCGCTGGTGCCGCACGAGGTCCGGGACGCCGCCGCCGTGGTGCGCGCCATGCACGAACTCGCCGCCCGCACCGGCGTACCGGCTCTCACCGACGCTCAGGTGGCCACGATGCGGGCCGCGAACCGCCGGTTCGCGGCGGCCTGCGCGACCGGCGACCTCGACGCCGCGTTGGCCGCCGACGACGACCTGCATCAGGTCCTGGTCGACGCGGCCGGCAACCGGGCCGCCGCCGCGACCATCGCCCGCTACACGCCGTTGATCCGCCGGTTGGAGCGGCACCAGTTCAGCCCGGCCGGCGCCACCCGGTCGGTCGCCCTGCACGAGCAGCTGATCGACGCGTGCGCCGACCGCGACGCCACCCGCGCCACCGAGATCACCGCGCTGATCTGGCAGTCGCTGGTGACCCTCGCCGCCGACCCGACGCTCACCTGACCTGCCCACCGCACCTGACCTGCCCACCTCGCCTGACCTGCCCACCTCGCCTGACTCACCCACTGACGTACCGGGAGACCGACATGTCGATCACCGCGTTCGCGCGCCACCCGCTGCTGTTCGGCCCCTCGCCGGTGCACCGGCTGGACCGGCTCACCCGCCACCTCGGCGGGGCGGCGGTCTGGGCCAAACGCGAGGACTGCAACTCCGGCATCGCCTACGGCGGCAACAAGACCCGCAAGCTGGAGTACCTGGTCGCCGACGCGCTCGCCACCGGCTGCGACACGCTGGTGTCGATCGGCGGTGTGCAGTCCAACCACACCCGGCAGGTCGCCGCCGTCGCGGCACACGTCGGGCTGAAGTGCGTGCTGGTGCAGGAGAGCTGGGTCGACTGGCCGGACGCGGTCTACGACAAGGTCGGCAACATCCTGATCAGCCGGCTCGCCGGAGCGGACGTACGGCTGGTGCGGGCCGGGTTCGACATCGGCTTCCGCGAGAGCTGGGAGCAGGCGCTGCAGGAGATCACCGACGCGGGCGGACGGCCGTACCCGATCCCGGCCGGGGCCTCCGACCACCGCCTCGGCGGCCTCGGCTTCGCCAACTGGGCGTACGAGGTGGCGCAGCAGGAACAGCAGCTCGGTGTCTTCTTCGACACCATCGTCGTCTGCTCGGTCACCGGCAGCACCCAGGCCGGCATGGTCGCCGGGTTCGCCGCGCTCGCCGAGGCCGGCGCCGGGGCGCGGCCCCGGCGGGTGCTCGGCGTCGACGCTTCGGCGGCCCCGGACCGCACCCGTGAGCAGGTGACCCGGATCGCCCGGCAGACCGCAGAGCTGATCGGCGTACGCCGGCCGATCGGTGCCGACGACGTCGAGTTGGACGAGCGCTACCACGCCGGTACGTACGGCATCCCCGACGAGGCGACCCTGGACGCGATGCGGCTCGCCGCCCGTACCGAGGGCATGGTCACCGACCCGGTGTACGAGGGCAAGTCGATGGCGGCGCTGATCGACCTGGTCGGCCGGGGTGAGATCGACCGCGACGCGACCGTGCTCTACGCCCACCTCGGCGGCCAGCCGGCGCTCAACGGCTACAGCGCCCTGTTCTCCTGACCCGGGTGTCGGGGGCCGGTCAGGCGTCGGGAGACCTCTGGTCCGGGTCGGGCCAGGGCCGGACCAGCTCCGCGCGGCCGTCGAGCAGGTGCAGCTCGGCGTCGCAGGCGGCCGCCGCCTCCGGGTCGTGGGTGGCGAAGACGACGGTGGCACCCCGGTCGGCCTCGGCCCGCAGCAGTTCGAGGACCAGCTGGCGGTTGGCCGCGTCCAGTTCGCTGGTCACCTCGTCGGCGAGCAGCACGTCGCCGCGCAGCGCCAACGCCCGGGCCAGGGCGGTGCGCTGCTGCTGCCCACCGGAGAGCTCCTCGACCAGCTGCTCGGCCTGGCCGGCCAGGCCGAGCCGGTCCAGCGCCGTGTGGGCGGCCCGGCGGGCGTCGACCGGGCTCAGCCCGACCGCCATCAACGCGACCTGCAGGTTCTCGCTGGCGGTCAGGACGGCGGCCAGCCCGTTGTCCTGCGGGACGAGCACCACCTTGCGGGCGACGGCGTGGTCCCGGTCGCGCAGCGGCTCCCCGCCGACCGACACGGTCCCGGCGGTCGGGCGCAGTGCCCCGGCCAGCGCGGCCAGCAGCGTGGTCTTGCCGGCACCGGACGGGCCGGTCACGGCCAGCAGCCGACCCGGCCGCACGGTCAGGGAGACGTCGCGCAGCACCGGCTCGGCACCGCCGTGGCCGAGGGTCACCGCGTCGAGTTGGACGCTCGCGTGATCGACAGTGGTCTGCACCCGGTGACCCTAACGCTTCCGGTCGTCGTCAGCTGCCCCGTGTCAGGTCGTCGAGGAGGCGGTCGGCGGCGGCGTACGGGTCCAGTCGACCGGCCAGCACGTCGGCGGCGATGCCGGTCAGCAGCGTACCGTCGCGCAGCGCGCCGATGCGTTCCCGCAGCCGGCCCAGCGCGATCGCCTCGACCTCGGCGGCGGCCCGCCGGGCCCGACGGGCGGTGAGCTCGCCGCGCCCGGTCAGCCAGTCCCGGTGCCGGCGGATCGCCTCGGCCAGCTCGTCGACGCCCTCGCCGCGGGCGGCGGCGGCACGCACCACCGGCGGCCGCCAGCCGCCCGGGCCGGTCGCGGTGAGCGCCAGCATCCCCTTGAGATCCCGTACGGTGGCGTCCGCGCCGTCGCGGTCGGCCTTGTTGACCACGAAGACGTCGGCGATCTCCAGGATGCCGGCCTTGACGGCCTGGACGGCGTCACCCATGCCGGGGGCGAGCAGGACCACCGTGGTGTCGGCCAGCCCGGCGACCTCGACCTCCGCCTGACCGACGCCGACGGTTTCGATCAGTACGACGTCGCAGCCGACGCCGTCGAGGACCCGCACCGCCGCCGGGGTGGCCGACGCCAGCCCGCCGAGGTGGCCACGGCTGGACATCGACCGGATGTAGACCCCCGGGTCGGTGGCGTGTTCCTGCATCCGAACCCGGTCGCCGAGGATCGCCCCGCCGCTGAACGGGCTGGACGGGTCGACGGCGAGGACGCCGACCCGTTGGCCGCTGCTGCGCAACCGCCGGACCAGTTCACTGGTGGTGGTGGACTTGCCCACCCCCGGTGCCCCGGTCAGGCCGACCACCACGGCGTTGCCGGTGAACGGCGCGAGCGCGGCGGCGACCTGCGGTAGTTGCGGCGCGCCCGTTTCGACCAGGGTGATCAGCCGGGCGACCGACCGGGGGTCGCCGTCGCGGGCCCGCCGGACGAGCCCGGGTACGTCGGGGGAGCCGGCCCTGGTCGTCCGGTCGATGCTGGTCACGTGCCGGCGGGCACCCGCAGGATCAGGGCATCGCCCTGGCCGCCGCCGCCGCAGAGCGCCGCCGCGCCGGTGCCGCCGCCCCGGCGGCGCAGCTCCAGCGCGAGGGTCAACGCGAGCCGGGCGCCGGACATGCCGATCGGGTGGCCGAGGGCGATCGCGCCGCCGTTGACGTTGACGATGTCGGCGTCGACGCCGAGGTCGCGCATCGACTGGATGCCGACCGCGGCGAACGCCTCGTTGATCTCGATCAGGTCGAGGTCGGCGACGGTCAGCCCGGCCTTGTCGAGGGCCTGGCGGATGGCGTTGGAGGGTTGGGAGTGCAGCGAGTTGTCCGGGCCGGCGACGTTGCCGTGCGCCCCGATCTCGGCGATCCAGTCGAGCCCGAGCGCCTCGGCGCGGGCCCGGCTCATCACCACCACGGCGCAGGCACCGTCGGAGATCGGCGACGAGCTGCCGGCGGTGATGGTGCCGTCCGGGGTGAACGCCGGGCGCAGCCGCCCCAGCGTCTCGACCGTGGTGTCCGGGCGGATGCCCTCGTCGTCGAGCAGCCGCACCGGGTCACCCTTGCGTTGCGGCACCTCGACCGGGGTGATCTCCTCGGCGAAGACGCCGTTCTTCTGGGCGAGCGCGGCGCGCTGGTGGCTGGCGGCGGCGAAGGCGTCCTGCTCGGCCCGGCTGATGCCGTGCCGGACACCGTGCCGTTCGGTCGACTCGCCCATCGCGCAGCAGTCGAAGGCGTCGGTGAGCCCGTCCAGGGCCATGTGGTCGGCGACGACGACGTCGCCGTACTTGTAGCCGGCCCGCTGGCCGCGCAGCAGGTGCGGGGCGTTGGTCATCGACTCCATGCCGCCGGCGACCACGACGTCGAACTCGCCGGCGCGGATCAGCTGGTCGGCCAGGGCGATCGCGTCGAGGCCGGACAGGCACACCTTGTTGATGCTCAGCGCCGGTACGCTCATCGGGATGCCGGCGCCGATCGCCGCCTGGCGGGCGGGCATCTGCCCGGCGCCGGCCTGCAGCACCTGGCCCATGATCACGTACTGCACCTGGTCGGGGTCGACGCCGCCGCGGCCGAGCGCGGCGGAGATGGCGACCGCGCCGAGCGTGGTCGCCGGGAAGTCCTTGAGGTTGCCGAGCAACCGGCCCATCGGGGTCCGTGCGCCGCTGACGATCACCGAGGTCATGGGAACTTCGCCTCCGCGCGGTGTGGGGAAAGCCGGAGTGCCGGCGACAACTTAACGATAGTTCGGTCAGACTAGCGCCATGACCGAAGATGCTCCCGCCGAGACCGCTGCCGACTACGTCACAGACATCGGCCTGCTGCGGATCGACCACGTCGGCATCGCCGTGGCCGATCTGGACACCGCGATCGATTTCTACACCCGTACGTTCGGCATGCGTTGCGTGCACACCGAGGTCAACCACGCTCAGGGGGTACGCGAGGCGATGCTCGCCGTGGGTCCGGCGCCCGACGGCGGCCAGGTGCAGTTGCTCGCCCCACTGTCGGCCGACTCGACGATCGCCCGGTTCCTGGACCGCTGGGGCCCCGGGGTGCAGCAGGTCGCCTACACCGTGGTGGACATCGACGCGGCGTGCGCGGCGCTGCGTGAGCGCGGGCTGCGGCTGCTCTACGACGCGCCCCGGCCGGGGACCGCCGGATCCCGGATCAACTTCGTGCACCCCAAGGACGCCGGCGGGGTGCTGGTGGAGTTGGTGCAGCCGGCCGGGCCACCGATTCCGTAGTCGTGGTCGGGCGACGGACCGCCGGCCCGGGCTGTCGAATCACGTCCGGGGTGAATACCGAAAGAAAACCACCGGCGCGGCCGCGTCAATTTTGGCCGGCGGCGACGCCGCCGCCGGCACCCCTCGGGTACCTGACCCGTCGGCAGCCGGCGGCAGCCGCCGTGAGCTGCGTAAACACTCGTCGATGGCGACGACATCCCGCATCCCTCGACACCAACTAACTCCGCTGCGTACGCAACCGCCTACAATTTGTGCACCGATCGCCGGACGGCCAGGGAAAGATGACCATGTCGGCTATCGTGGTGACGAGCAGTCCGCTCTTGCGAAGCCCCCTGGTGTGTCTGCCACTATGTCTCAATGCCCCAGCAGCAGTCCTCCCTTGCGTTCTTCGATAACGCCAGCGCTCCGCACGACTTCACCGTCGTGCTTCGTGGCTATGACCGCAGCCAGGTGGATGACCACCTGCAACGGCTGGTAGCCGCCCTCACCCAGTCGGAGCAGGCTCGAGCTGAGGCCGAGCAGCGGATGAACGACGCGCAGCGCCGGCTCCGCCAGGCCGAGCAGCGCCTCAACTCCCTCGAGCAGAAGCTCACCGACACCAACAAGCAGCTCGAGGAGAACAACCGACCTACCCTCTCCGGACTGGGCACCCGGGTCGAGCAGATCCTGCGGCTCGCCGAGGAGCAGGCCAACGACCACCGTGGTGAGGCGAAGCGGGAGTCGGAGGGCATCCTGTCCGGCGCGCGGCTGGAGGCGCGGGAGATCACCGACAAGGCGCGGGCGGAGGCGGCGGCCATGAAGGCCGGCGCCGAGCGCGAGGCGGGCAGCGTACGGACCGCGGCCGAGCGGGAGGCGGCCGAGGTCAGGGTGCAGGCCCGCCGGGAGGCGGACACGCTACGGGCCGACGCGGAGCGGGAGACCAAGCAGCTGCGGGCGGTCACCGCCCACGAGGTGGCCGAGCTGAAGTCGACCGTGGAGCGCGAGGTCGCCACGCTGCGGGCCACCGCCGAGCGCGAGATCACCCAGCTGCGGGCGAAGGCCGCACGGGAGGCCGAGGAGAAGCGCGCCGAGGCCACCAAGCTGCTGACCGACGCCCGGGACAAGCGGGACAAGGACCTGCAGGCCCTGGAGCTGCAGCTGGCCGAGCGGCGGGAGAAGGCCGAGCGGGAGGAGTCCGAGCGGCACGCCGCCCAGGTGGCCCAGACCCAGCGGCTGGTCGCCGAGGCCGAGGGCCGGGCCCGGGCCGCCGAGGACCGGGCGAAGGAGATCGAGCAGCGGGCCGAGGCACGCCGCATCGAGTCCGAGCGGTCCGCCCAGGAGACCGTGGACAAGGCCAAGGCGTTGGCGGACAAGACCCTCAGCGAGGCACGGGCCGAGGCGAACCGCCAGCTGACCGAGGCCCGTACCGAGGCCGAGCTGACCACTCAGGCGGCCCGCCGCGAGGTGGAGGACCTGACCCGGCAGAAGGACGCGGTCACCTCGCAGCTCGGGCAGATGCTCTCCGGCCTGGCCGGCATAGTTCCGGGCGTGCCGGGCGGTGGCGACGCCAAGAAGGGCGACGCCGGCGAGAGCGCCGACCGGGTCGACGCCAAGTCGGCAGGCTGAGCAGACCGCAGCCGCACGAGGCACACCGCACCACGCGACACGACGGTCGGACGGGCCGCGCCGGGACACCGGCGCGGCCCGTCCGACGTCTGCGGCCCGTCCGCTGTTCGCCCGACGTTCCGGCGTACCCGCCGGACGAACCGTTCACACCTGACAATTCCTCCGAAGTGACGCGCGTCCTTCCAGGAGCGTGGGTATCGCCGCGCAACGGGGCGCTGCGTGTGAGGATGGAGCCATGGCGCAAGGCGAAGAAATCTTCACGCTCGACGGCGACACCCGGTCCGGGCCGGACTTCGAGCTGGCCCTGCGTGGGTACGACAGAAGCCAGGTCAACAGGTACATCGCCCGGACCGAGAACGAACTTGCCACCCTGGGTGCCGAGCGCGAACAGGCGTACGTGCAGCTGAACACCATGGCCGCGCAGATCGAGCAGCTCCAGGCCGAGCTGACCGAGTCACGCCGCGAGGCGAGCTTCATCGGCCAGGTGTCGTTCCGCCACCTCGGTCCCCGGGTCGAACACATCCTCACCCTCGCCGAGGAGCAGGCCGACGAGATCCGGTTCCACGCAGCCGAGGAGATCAGCGCCCGGCGGGCCGAAGCCGAGCAGGTGCTGGCCGACGCCCGGCAGCAGGCCGACACCGCCATCCGCGACTTCGAGCTGGCCCTCGCCGCCCGGCGGACCGAGGAGGAGAAGGCCAACGCCGCCCGCCGCGCCGAGGCCGAGGCGACCGTGGCCGCCGCCCGCGAGGAGGCCGAGAACCTGCGGGTCGCGGCCGAGGCCGGCCTGACCGCCGCCCGCGAGGAGGCCGACCGTGTCGTCGCCACCGCCGGGCAACAGGCCGCCGACACCGTCCACGCGGCGCAACGGGAGGCCGACGAGACGATCAAGGCCGCACAACGGCAGGCCCGGGACACCGTCACCGCCGCGCAGGAGCAGGCCGACACGACGGTCACCACCGCCCAGGAGAGCGCCGACCGGACGATGGCCGACGCCACCGCCGAGGCGGAACGCCTGGTCACCCAGGCGCGGATGGAAGCCAGCCGAATGGTCACCGCCGCCCAGGAAGAGGCCACCAACCTGCGGGACGCCGCCGAGGCAGCGGTCGCGGCGGCCCGGCAGGAGGCCGAACGCATCCGTACGGAGGCCGAGGCGGCCGCCGACGCGGCCCGGCGCGAGGCCGCCGAGGCGGTCGAATCGGCGACCGAGTACGTCACCCGTACCCATGCCGAGACCGATGCGTTGGTCGCGCAGACCCGCTCCGAGCTCGACCAGGAGGTGACGGCCCGCCGCGACACCGTCGAAGCGGAACTGGCCGCGCTGCGTGCCGAGGTGCAGCAGGAGGTCGACCAGCGGCGCGCCACGATGGAGCAGGAGATCGGTGAGCTGCGCGGCACCGCCGAGCAGGAGGTGGAGCAGTGGCGCACCGCCGCGCAGGAGATCATCGCCAACCAGCGCGGTGAGGCCGAGGAGTACGCCACGCATCTGCGCTCGCGCGCCGAGGAGCAGGCGGTGACCATCCGTCAGCAGGCCGAGGAGTACGCGTTGAGCACCCGGGGCAGCGCCGACGAGCACGCGGCCAGCGTCCGGCGACTCTCCGAGGAGCACGCGGCGATCGCCCAACGGCAGCTGGCCAGCAGCCAGCAGCAGGTGGCGTCGGCGCAGCGTGAGGTGGTCGCCGCTGGCCAGCAGTTGACCGAGGTGCTGCAGGAGGTCGCCGAGGCCCAGCAGGCGTTGGCCGACCTGCGGCACCAGATGGTGGTGACCCGGCAGGAGTCCGACGAGGCCCGCCGGACGCTCACCGCGGTCCAGGCCGAGCTGGCCGCCGAACAGCAACGGCTCGCCGGGATGCGTCAGGACGAGGAGGAGACCGTGCCGAAGGAGCCTGTGCAGGAGGAGACCGTGCTGGAGGACGCGCTGCCGGTCGACGCGGTGCCGGCCGAGGCCGTGTCGGTCGAGCAGACCGCCGAGAAGGTCGCGGCAGGTGCCAGCGAACCGGAACGCCGTACCCACGCCTGACCCGGCCGGCCACCGGACTTCCTGTGGTCCGGACTGCCTATGATCCTGCGGTGCCGCCCGTCGACGACCCGGAGCCGACCGCGACGCAGTGGGTCACGCTGGTGGCGACCGACCGGGTCGCCGCACTGCGCGACTTCGTCGCGGGCTGGTACGCCGACGTGCCGGCTCACCCGACCGCCACCGGTGACGCCGATCAGGGCGACGTCGCCGTACCGCCGCCGTTGCGCCAGTTCTACCGGGCCGCCACCGGGCGGGCGGTCGTGTACGGGGTGCAGAACGCCATCCGGCCGGTCGACCGGCTGGTCCCGGACGCCGACGGCTGGGTGGGCTTCGCCGACGAGAACCAGGGCGCGTTCACCCTGCGATACCGGCCAGGGCCGGTCGACCCACCGGTGCGGTGCGACGACGGACGTACGGCAGTCGACGAGGCCGAGCCGCTGAGCGGCGTACTGCTGCAGTTCGTGCTCTCGGAGGCGGCGGTCGGCGCACCGGTCGGCGGGTTCGGCTGGCTCGGACCGACCGCGCTTCACCGGTTGACCTCGGCGCTGCGTACGGTGCCGCTCGCCCCGGCCGGTTGGCGCGGCGGACCGGTCAGCCTCCACGCCGGGCCCGGTCTGGTGGTCGCCGTGGCGGCCGCCGACTCCGACGGCGACCACCACGTGTTCGTCGGTGCCCGCCACCGGCCGGCGTTGGACCGGCTTCGCCCGCTCGACCTGCCGTGGGAGGAGTTCGACGTCCTCGGCACCCACGGAGCTTGACGACGCCGTCCGGTGCGGCGGGCCGAGGTCACTCCTCGGTGAGCAGCCCGTCGTGTTCGACGTACCGCTGCCCGGTCCGGGGGCAGACGAACCGGCCGGCACCGTTGGCGGCCAGCGGTACGCCGGCCCGCCCGACCCAGCCGACCCGCCGCGCCGGGACCCCCACGACCAGCGCGAAGTCCGGTACGTCGCGGGTGACCACGGCGCCGGCGGCGACGGTCGCCCAGCGGCCGATGCGCACCGGGGCGACGCAGACGGCCCGGGCACCGATCGCCGCACCGGTGCCGACGGTGACGCCGACCGCGGTCCAGTCGTCGCCGGTTTTCAGCCGTCCGTCCGGTGTGACGGCGCGGGGGTACTCGTCGTTGGTGAGCACCGCCGCCGGGCCGACGAACACCCCGTCGTCAAGCTGCGCCGGCTCGTACACCAGGGCGTAGTTCTGCAGTTTCACGTTGTCGCCCAGGCGGGCCCCCGGCCCGACGTACGCCCCTCGGCCGATGATGCAGTCACGGCCGACCGTGGCGTCCTCGCGGACCTGGGCCAGGTGCCAGACGCGGGTGCCGGCGCCGATGCGTGCCGCGTCGGCCACGTCGGCGGAACCGGCGACAGTGACGCCCGGGTGTGGCCCGGAGCCGGCGTCGGCGGCGGTGCCCCGGTCTGGTGTGGTGGCGGCCATCAGCAGTGATCCTCCCTGGTCACCGGCAGTGTGTCAGAGCTGCCGGAGGTGCGGCGCACACGGTAGGCGCTCGCCGCCGGCACCGATGTCGGGAAGCTGACCCGGCACCCCGGCACGGCCCGAGGATCCGAGCACGAGGCGGCCGACTCTCCGGGCCGGCACTGGCCGACAGGCGGGCCCGGGTCACCGAAGGTACCTCGTGGCCTCGCGGTTGTGCCGGGTTTACGTCACAGCGCTAGCGTCGGGACGGCAACGCTCGGTAGCTTCGCCGACGGACCCTCTCCGCCGGGCCGGCCGGTGGGCTGCGCACACGCCCTTCGGTGGCCCGGGTCTCCCGGCCGTGTCCGGGTCACACGCCCCCCGACGAAATGGACATCCGTGACTCATCCGCCTGCCACGCCGGACGAGCCCATCGGCGTAGCCGTCATCGGCGCCGGCTACTGGGGCCCTAACCTGGTCCGCAACTTCATGTCCAGCCCGGCGTTCCGGCTGCGCTGGCTCTGTGACCTCGATCTCGGCCGGGCCCGTACGGTGCTCGGCGACTACTCCACGATCGGCGCGACCGACGACCTGGCGCAGGTGCTCGCCGACGACACGGTGCAGGCCGTGGCGATCGCCACCCCCGCCGGCACCCACCTCGACGTCGCGTCCGCCGCGCTGCGGGCCGGCAAGCACGTGCTGGTCGAGAAGCCGCTCGCCGCCAACCACGCCGACGGCGCCACCCTGGTCGCCGAGGCCGAGCGGCGTGGTCTGACGCTGATGTGCGACCACACCTACTGCTACACCCCGGCGGTGCTGCGGATCCGCGAGATGCTGCACGCCGGTGAGCTGGGTGAGCTGCACTACCTCGACTCGGTACGGATCAACCTGGGCCTGGTGCAGCGCGACATCGACGTGATCTGGGACCTCGCCCCGCACGACCTGTCGATCCTCGACTTCATCCTGCCGCCGGGGGTACGCCCGGTGGCGGTCGCGGCGCACGGCGCCGACGGCATCGGCGCCGGCCGGGCCTGCGTGGCGTACCTCACGCTGCGGCTGAGCACCGGCGCCATCGCCCACGTGCACGTCAACTGGCTCTCCCCGGTCAAGATCCGAACGACGATCGTCGGCGGGTCCAAGCGCACCCTGGTCTGGGACGACCTGAACCCGGGCCAGCGGCTGGCCCTGTTCGACCGGGGCGTCGACGTCGCCACCTCCGACGAGCTCGGCTCCGAGGCACGCCGCGACATGCTGGTGTCGTACCGCTCCGGCGACATGGTCGCCCCGGCGCTGACCGAACGGGAGGCGCTGCGCACGATGGTCGAGGAGTACGCCCGCGCCATCCGTACCGGCACCCCCGCCCTCACCGACGGCCGCTCCGGCCTGCGGGTGCTGGCCATCCTGGAAGCCGCCACCCGCAGCCTCGCCGCCGGCGGCACGATGATCCCGCTGGACGAGGAGTCCGCCGCATGACCGTCGCATCCTCCCCCGCCGCAGGCACCGCCCCGGCCGTGGACCTGGCCAGCGCCACCGTCCTGGTGACCGGTGGTGCCGGCTTCATCGGCTCGCACCTGGCCGAGCATCTCGTCTCGCTCGGGGCGCAGGTCGTGGTGCTGGACAACTTCCGCAACGGCACCCGGGAGAACCTGGCGTTCCCCGGCGCGGAGTCGATGCGGGTGATCGAGGGCGACATCTGCGACCCGCGGACCTGCGTCGACGCGATGACCGGCGTCGACGTGGTGTTCCACCTGGCCTGTCTCGGGGTACGCCACTCGCTGCACAGCCCGGTGGAGAACCACCAGGTCAACGCCCTCGGCACGCTCAACGTGCTGGAGGCGGCGCGGGCCGCCCAGGTGTCCCGGCTGCTGTACGTGTCGACCTCGGAGATCTACGGCCGGGCGCTGGAGTTCCCGATCACCGAGGAGACCACCCCGTGGCCGTTGACCGTCTACGGCAGCAGCAAGCTCGCCGGTGAGCACTACGCCCGCTCGTACCTGGAGTGTTGGGGCCTGCCAGTGGTCTGCGTCCGGCCGTTCAACAACTACGGGCCGCGTTCGCACTTCGAGGGCGACTCCGGTGAGGTGATCCCCCGGTTCATCCTGCGGGCGCTGGCCGGGCAGCCACCGGTGGTCTTCGGCGACGGCGGCGTCACCCGGGACTTCCTCTATGTGAAGGACTGCGTCGAGACGCTGGCCCGGGTCGCCGAGTCGACCGAGCTGGTCGGCGAGGTCGTCAACCTCGGGTACGGCGAGGAGCTGACCATCGGGCTGCTGGCCCGCACGGTGCTGGAGGCGGTCGGCCGTACCGACCTGCAACCGGTCTTCGAGGCACCGCGCCCGGCCGACGTGCCCCGGCTGTGGGTGGACACCTCGAAGCTGCGCAAGACCATCGACTTCGCGCCCCGGGTGTCGCTGGCCGAGGGGATCGGCCACACCCTCGAGTACTTCCAGCGGCTGCTGCGTGAGCAGCCCGGCGCGCTGGAGCGGATGCAGACGAAGAACTGGAGCCAGCCGGTATGAGCGAAACCAGTCCGCGCCGCATCCAGGTCATGCTGCCGATGCTCGGCGAGGAGGAGGAGCAGGCCGCCGCCGCGGCGATCCGCTCCGGCTGGGTGGCCCAGGGCCCCCGGGTGGCGCAGTTCGAACGCGAGTTCGCCGCCGCCGTCGGTGCCGACCACGGGGTCGCGGTCAGCTCCTGCACCACCGCGCTGCACCTGGCGCTGGTGCTGCACGGCGTCGGCCCCGGCGACGAGGTCGTCGTGCCGTCGCTGTCGTTCATCGCGACCGCCAACGCGGTCCGCCACGCCGGTGCCGAGCCGGTCTTCGCCGACGTCGACCTGGCCACCGGGAACCTGACCGTGGAGACGGTCGAGGCGGTCCGCACGCCGCGTACCCGGGCGGTGATCGCGGTCCACCAGGGCGGCGTGCCGTTCGACACGGTCGCGCTGCGCACGGCGGCCGCCGGCTGGGGCGTACCGCTGATCGAGGACGCCGCCTGCGCGGCCGGTTCCCGCGCGTACGGGCAGCCGGTGGGTGCCGGCGCGGCGATCTCGGCCTGGTCGTTCCATCCGCGCAAGGTGATCACCACCGGGGAGGGCGGCATGCTGACGCTGGACGACGCCGACGGCGCCGTCCGGCTGCGCCGGCTGCGCGAACACGGCATGAACGTCTCCGCCGCCGACCGGCACGCCAGCGCCCAACCGGTGCTGGAGGCGTACCTGGAGCCGGCGTTCAACTACCGGATGACCGACATCCAGGCCGCCGTCGGCCTGGTCCAGGTGGGCCGGCTGCCCGGTCTGATCGCCGGCCGCCGGGCGCTGGCCGCCCGCTACCACGCGCTGCTGGCCGACATCGACGGGCTGGTGCCGGTGGTCGACCCGGCGTACGGCGAGACCAGCTACCAGTCGTTCTGGGTGCGCATCGACCCGGCGTACGGGGTGACCCGCGACGACGTACTGGCCGGGTTGGCCGACGCCGGGGTCTCCGCGCGGCGCGGCATCATGGCCGCCCACCTGGAGCCGGCGTACGCCCACGTCACCCCGGCCCCGCTGCCGGTGACCGAGCGGCTGACCCGCGACTCGCTGATCCTGCCGCTGCACCACGCGCTCACCGAGGCCGACCAGGACCACATCGTCGCGGTGCTGCGCAAACTGGCCGGCCGATGAGGGACCTGCTGATCGTCGGTGCCGGCGGTTTCGCCCGGGAGACCGCCGCCGCCGTCGCGGCGGTCAACGCGGTGACGCCGACCTGGCGGCTGCGCGGCTTCCTCGACGACGACCCGGCGCTGCACGGCACCCGGCGGGTCGACGTCCCGGTGATCGGCGGCACCGACCTGGTCGCCGAGCTGACCGACGCGGCCGTGGTGGTCTGCGTCGGCAACCCCCGCGACTACCGGTCCCGGCAGCGGCTGGTCGACCGGTTCGGCCTGGCGCAGCAGCGGTACGCCACCATCGTGCACCCTGCGGCCCGGGTCGGCGTCGGCTGCACCGTCGGGCCGGGCAGCGTGCTGCTGGCCGGGGTGGACCTGACCGCCGACGTCGCCGTCGGCGCGCACGTCGCGGTGATGCCGCAGGTGGTGCTGACCCACGACAACCTGATCGGGTCGTACGCCACGATCGCCTCCGGGGTGCGCCTCGGCGGCGGGGTCCGCCTCGGCGACGGCGTCTACGTCGGGGCCGGCGCGCTGCTGCGCGACGGTGTCACCGTCGGTGCCTGGTCACAGCTGGGCATGGGCGCGGTGGTGCTGCGCGACGTGCCTACCGGTGAGGTCTGGGTCGGCGCGCCGGCCCGGTTCCTGCGCCTGGCCCACGGCCCGGCCGACCGAACGAACGAGTCCCAGTTGAGGAGTCCCGCGTGAGCAGCATCCCCCTCGTCGACCTGGCCGCCGCCCACGCCGAAGTGGCCGAGGAGGTCGACGCCGGTTTCAAACGGGTCATCGCCGGCACCGCGTTCATCGGCGGTGCCGAGGTCGCCGCCTTCGAGGCCGAGTACGCCGCGTTCAGCGGCGTACCGCACTGTGTCGGCGTGGCCAACGGCACCGACGCGCTGGAGCTGGCCCTGCGGGCGGTCGGGGTCGGGCCGGGCAGCGAGGTGATCCTGCCGGCCAACACGTTCATCGCCACCGCCGAGGCCGTCGCCCGGGCCGGTGCCCGGGTGGTGCTGGTCGACTGCGACCCGGCGACGTACCTGATCGACGTGGACGCCGCGCTGGCCGCGGTCACCCCGGCGACCCGGGCGATCGCCCCGGTGCACCTGTACGGCCAGCTCGCCGACGTGCCCCGGCTGCGGGCCGGGCTCGCCGGCGGGTCCGCCGCCGGGCAGGAGATCGCGATCGTCGAGGACGCCGCGCAGTGCCAGGGCGCCACCCGCCACGGCGTCGGCGCCGGTGCCGACGGGATCGCCGCCACCAGCTTCTACCCGGGCAAGAACCTCGGCGCGTACGGCGACGCCGGGGCGGTGGTCACCGCCGACGCCGGGCTCGCCGCCGACGTACGGCGGATGTCGGCGCACGGCAGTGTCCGCAAGTACGTCCACGAGGTGGTCGGCTTCAACAGCCGCCTCGACGGGCTGCAGGCGGTGGTGCTGCGGGCCAAGCTGGCCCGGCTGGCCAGCGGCAACGACCGGCGTCGGGCGATCGCCGCCCGCTACGACACGCTGCTGGCCGACCTCGACGTGGTCCGCCCGGTGACGCTGGCCGGCAACGTGCACGTCTGGCACATCTACTGCGTCCGGGTGCCCGGTGGGGCGCAGCGTCGCGACGCGGTCCTGGCCGCGTTGAACGCGGCCGGGATCGGTGCCGCCATCCACTACCCGGTGCCGGTGCACCTGACGCCGGCCTTCGCCGACCTCGGCTACCCGGCCGGGTCGTTCCCGCACGCCGAGTCGACCGCCCCGCAGCTGCTGTCGCTGCCGATCTACCCGCAGCTGACCACGGCGCAGCAGGACCGCGTCGTCGAGGTGCTGGCCGCCGCGCTGGCAGCCTGAGCGGTACGGCCGTGTATGTCACCCTGCGCGACCGTCCCGGCGCGGACGAACACACCCCGGGTCGCCAGGTCCGTCGGCGGGTGTCCGGCACCGTACTGCTGCTCGGCACGGTCAGCCTGCTCACCGACGTCTCCTCGGAGATGGTCGCCTCGGTGCTGCCGCTGTACCTGACGGTGGTGGTCGGGCTCAGCCCGGTGGCGTACGGCTTCCTCGACGGCGTCTACCAGGGGGTCAGTGCCCTGGTCCGGATCGCCGGCGGGTACGCCGGGGACCGGGGTGGGCGGCCCAAGTGGGTGGCGGTGGCCGGGTACGTGGCGTCGGCTCTGAGCCGGATCGCGATGCTGCCGGCGCAGGGCTTCGCCGCGATCACCGCGGTGATCACCATGGACCGGCTCGGCAAGGGGCTGCGGACCGCGCCCCGGGACGCGCTGATCGCCGCGTCGTCGGACCCGGCGGCGCTGGGCCGGGCGTTCGGCGTCCACCGGGCGTTGGACACCTTCGGCGCCGCGCTCGGCCCGCTGGTCGCGTTCGCCCTGCTCGCCGCGGTGCCGGGCAGCTACGACTCGGTGTTCGGGGTGTCGTTCGCGTTCGCGCTGGTGGGTGTGGCGGTCCTGGTGCTGTTCGTGCCGAACCTGGCCACGGCCGCCGGGACGGCACGGCTCGGCGTACGGCGGATGGTGGCCGAGGTGACCGGGGCCCGGCTGCGTCGGCCGCTGCTCGCCGCCGGACTTCTCGGGTTGGTTACCGTCGGCGACGGGTTCCTCTACCTGACGTTGCAGGACCGCGACGAGTTCGCCGCGTTGTACTTCCCGCTGCTGTTCGTCGGCACCAACGTGGCGTACCTGCTGCTGGCGGTGCCGATGGGACGGCTGGCCGACCGGGTGGGCCGGGCGAAGGTGATGGTCGCCGGGCACGGCGCGCTGCTCGCCTGCTACCTGCTGGCCGCCGCGCCGGCCGGCGGTGTCGGGCTGACCGTCGCCGTCCTGCTGCTGCTCGGGGTCTTCTACGCGGCCACCGACGGGGTGCTGGCGGCGCTGGTCGCCAAGCTGATGCCGGCCCAGGCGCGGGGCAGCGGGATCGCCGCCGCGCAGACGGTGGTGGTGCTGACCCGGTTCGCCGCCTCGGTCGCCTTCGGGCTGCTCTGGTCGGCCGCCGGGCCGGGTACGGCGGTGCTGGTCTTCGCGGCGGCGTTGACCGTCGCCATCCCGGCCGCCGGTTGGCTGCTGCGCGGCGTGGACCGGGCGCCGGCGGCCGGCGACGCCGTACCGGTGGGTGGGTCCTGATGGGGATGGGGCTGCGGACCCGGCTGGCGATCCTCGTCGCCGTCGTGCTGCTGGCGGCGGCCGGCGCCGGCGGCTACGTCTGGCAGGTCCGGCAGGCACAGGCCCGGGTACAGGCGCAGGCCACCCCGGTGCCGGTGCGGACGGACCTGGCGGCGGTCCGGGACCAGCCGCATCTGGTGTTCCGCTCCACGGCGCTGGGTGACGGCTACGGCGAGGTCGCGGTGACCCCGTTGAGCGACCCGGACGGGCCGCGGGCGTTGACCGGCCGATCCTGCGAGCGGGTGTACGCGACCCGCACCCAGTCGATCTGCCTGTCCGCCGAACGCGGACTGCTCACCGTCTACCGGGCACAGTTGCTCGACGCCGAGTTCGCCCCGACGCAGGATCTGCCGTTCACCGGCATCCCGTCGCGGGCCCGACTGTCGCGGGCCGGCACCCTCGCCGCCACCACGTCGTTCGTCGCCGGTGACTCCTACGCCAACCCGGGCGAGTTCTCCACCCGTACGGTGATCAGCCGCACCGGCGGCGCGGTGGTCGGCGACATCGAGCAGTTCCCGCTCTACGTCGACGGCGAACTGGTCACCGCGATCGACAAGAACCTGTGGGGCGTCACCTTCGCCGACGACGACCGGTTCTACGCCACCGCCGCCTCGGGTGGCACGACCTGGCTGGTCGAGGGCAGTGCCAGCGGCCGCCGGGTGGACGCGCTGCGCGCCGACGCAGAATGCCCGTCGCTGTCGCCCGACGGCACCCGGGTGGCGTTCAAGAAGCGCGGCGACCTGCCGCCGGGCCAGTGGCAGCTGGCCGTGTACGACCTGGCGACCGGCGCGGAGACGGTGCTGGCCGAGACCCGCAGCGTCGACGACCAGGTCGAGTGGCTCGACGACGACCAGGTCGTCTACGGCCTGCCGCGCAGCGGTGGCGCTGGCGCGGCGACCAGTGACGTGTGGCGGGTTCCGGCCGACGGCTCGGGCTCGCCGCAGGTGCTGGTGCACGACGCCTGGTCCCCGGCGGTGGTCCGGTGACACGACGAAGGAGACCATCTTGACCGAGCTTGCCGTGGTCACTCCGAGCTTCGGCCCGGACTTCGACCTGTGTGCCGCGCTGCACCGTTCGGTGCTGGCCCACTCCCCCGACTCGGTACGCCACCACATCGTCGTGCCCCGGGCGGACCTGCCGCGCTTCGGTGCGCTGCGGGGCGACCGTACGGTGTTGCACGACGAGGCGGAGTTCCTGCCGTCGGCGGTCCGGTCGGTGCCGGGAACGAAGTACTCGGTGAACCTGCGTCGGCCGTTCCCACCGCTGCGCGGCTGGATCCTGCAGCAGATGATCAAACTGTCGGCCTCGGCCCGGATCCCGGCGGACGTCGTGGTGCTGGTCGACTCGGACATCGAATTCGTCCGGCCGTTCGACGCGACGACGTTCCGGCGTGACGACGTGGTGCGGTTCTACCGAAAACCCGGTGAGGTCGACCAACGGCTGCCGCGGCACGTCCGGTGGCACGAGGTGGCCCGTGAGCTGCTGGGGCTACCGGCACAACCACCGCCCTACCCGGACTACGTGTCGTCGCTGCTGGCCTGGGATCCGGCGGTCGTCCGCGGGTTGCTGCACCGGATCGAGTCGGCCACCGGCCGGCAGTGGGCCGATGCCGTCGGCGCTCAGCTGCACTTCTCCGAGTGGACGCTGTACGGCGTCTACGTCGACGAGGTGCTCGGCGGCCGGGCCGCGACCGGATTCGCCGCTACCGACACCCGCTGCCACGCGTACTGGGACGAGGTGCCGCTCGACGAGGCGTCGGTGGCCCGGTTCGTGGCCGGGATCGACCCGGCCGACGTGGCCGTGATGATCTCGGCGAAGTCGCGGACGCCGCTGGCGGTGCGCCGCGCCGCAATCGCCGCGCTGACCGGCTGAGCCGACCGGCCGCGCTGACCGGCTGACCCGACCGGCTGACCCGACCGGCTGGGGCCGACGGTCAGTACGCGCCGCAGCTGGAACCGCCGTCGACCCGGTAGATGTGTACGGCGTTGCCGTCGATGAACGAGTCGGTGAACCGGCCGTCGTCGGCGAGCAGGGTGCGGTCCTCGTCGAGGACGGTGATCCGGGCGTCACCCACGCACGGCAGTTGGAACGTCGCCTCGGCGACGCTGCCACCGGCCGAGCCCGCCAGCAGGTAGTAGTGGCCGTCGTACCACTTGGTGGCGAGGTCGACGCCGGCGGAGACGCTGGCCACCCCGTCGGCGTACGGCGCGTTGAGCACCGGCGCGAGTCCGGTGATCCGGGCGTTGACCGCCGCGACGGCCGACCGCACCGGGGCGTAGCAGGGCTCCCGCAGGGCGTGCTGACTCTGGCAGGGGCCGCTGAAGCTGTGGTTGAAGTAGACGATGCCACGGGCGCCGTGGATGATGCTGCTCCAGACCGCCGCGACGACCTCCTCGGGGGTGATCGTCGGGTAGTGCTCCTCGTTGAAGGGGCGCCCGACCTCGACGAAGCTCCAGACCGGTCGGCTGCCGGGCGGGGAGACCAGCGAACGGACCCGGTCGACGGTGCGGCCGTAGTTGGCGGCCCGGTGGCACAGCTCGGCCGGCAGCCGCTCGGCACCGTCGACGGTGGTCAGTTGGTCGGGGTCGAAGAACCGGCCGCCCTCGCTGTGACCGCAGATGCCTCGGTCGGTGAACCAGTAGGTGTCGACGGAGACGACGTCGGCGAACTCGTTGACGAAGCGGGCGGCGTCGGCGTCGCTCTGCCAGAACGCGATTCCCTTGCCGTAGTTGGCCATCCGGAGCCGGTCGTCGGCGGGCAGCCGGGCGAGGATGTCCCGCTGCACGGTGTAGCCGCACTCGCCGTCGGCGGGTTGGCAGATGTCGCCCTGCCCGGGGAAGTTGCCGGTCCACGGGTCGTCGCCCGGCCCGGCCCACATGTCGACCTCGTCGGAGATGAGCCAGCCACCGGTCTCGTCGCCGTGCTCACCGATCGGGCTGGTGACGGTGTGCATCCCGGCGGCGCGGACCAGGTCGAGGTTCGTGGTCGCGGTCAGTTCGACGTACGTGTTGAGGCCGATCTCGATGTCCTTGGCGGTGTCCGCCGGGTCGGTGACGCTCTCCAGCCAGACGCCGATCGGGAAGAACCCGGGGTCGCTGGGCAGCGACGGGGAGAACCGGGAGTAGAAGTCCGGGCCGCCGTCGACCGGGCGCAGCGTCGCTCCCGCGCCACCGGCGGTGGCGACGGTGCCCGGCGCGATCCCGGCGGCGACCGGACCCCGCGTCAAGGTGCCGATCAGCCAGGCGGTGCCGGCAACGACGAGCGCACCGACGATGGCCGCGGCGACGATCAGGGTCCCCCGGCGGCGCGGCCGGCGGGTTCCGGGGGCGACGACCATGAACAACCTCTCGAACGGTACGTAGTCGGACAACCACAGTGAGCGGAGCACTCGATGCCAACAACCGCCCACCGCCACGACCGTCCGCATTGTCCATTACGGTCCGTGTTCAGTTGACCAATGTCCGGGACAGTAGTCGAAGCCATGATTGCAGCCCAGGTACGATCACTGCCGTAATCGTTTCCCCGCTGTGCGGAGCCTCACGTGATCGACCGTCTCGCGGGCCAGACCAAAGGCTTCGTCCGGACCCGCCTCGCCGCCGCGGAGTTGAACCGCCGACAGGTGCCCGCCTTCCGGACCACCACCAGCAGCGCCGGTACGCCGACGGTCTACTACCTCGCCCCGGACAACCCCCGGCCCAGCGGCGGGGTACGGGTCATCTACCGGCACGTGGACCTGCTCACCGAGCTGGGCGTCCCGGCCTACGTCATGCACAAGGAACCCGGGTTCCGCTGCACCTGGTTCGCCAACCGCACGCCGGTGATCGCGGCAGCGGCCGCCACCCTCGGCCCGGCCGACATACTCGTGGTGCCCGAGTGGTACGGCCCCGGGCTGGCCGCGATGCCGCGCGGGCCGCGCGTGGTGGTCTTCAACCAGCGGGCCTACGACACCTTCGACCATGTTCCGTACGCCGATTCCGGCCCCGGGGCACCGTACGCCGGGCTGCCCGGCATGACCGCGCTGCTGGCCGTCTCGCAGGACAACGTCGATCTGCTCAGCTACGCCTTCCCCGACATCCCGGTACGGCTGACCCGCAACGTCGTCGACCCCGACGTGTTCGCCCCCGGCGACTGGCCCCGGCGGCGACGCATCGCCTACGTCGGGCACCGCCGGGCCGACGAACGCGACCAACTGCTGCACATCCTGCGGTCGCGCAACGTGCTGGACGGTTGGGAGCTCACGCTGATCGCCGGGCGGACCGAGGAGCAGACCGCGCAGATCATGCGCGACTGTGCCCTGTTCCTGAGCTTCAGCGACCGTGAAGGGTTCGGCATGCCGCCGGCCGAGGCCATGTCCTGCGGCGCGTACGTGGTCGGCTACCCGGGCCTGGCCGGTCGGGAGTTCTTCGACCCGGCCCACTGCGCGCCGGTACCCGACGGCGATCTGCTGGCCTTCGCCCGCGCCGTGGAGCAGGCCTGCGCCACCTGGGCAGACGAACCCGAGATGCTCGCCAAGCGGGCCGCGGCCGCCTCGTCGGCGATCCGGGACCGCTACACGGTCAGTGGGCTCCGCGACGATCTCACCGCCTTCTACCAGCCGCTGCTGGCCGCCGGCTGACCCACCCCCGGGCCGCCGGCTGACCACTCGCGCGCAGCCGCCGGCCCTCAGACGCCGTGCCGGCTCCAGGTGCGGTACCGGGCGTCGTTACGCAGCCGACGGCGGACCACGCTGGCGGCGAAGCCCGGCACCAGCGGCGCGAACCGGGGCCCGACCGCACGCCGTCGCTGCAGGCCACGCCAGTGCGGCAACCGCTGCGCCTGCGGGTACGTCGCCAGGGCGAACTCCACGTACCACTCGACCGGTTCACGGTCGGTCAGCCGCCGGTCGTAGGCGTGGCAGGCCGATTCGAGGGCCTCGGTGGCCAACGCCCGGCGGGCCAGGTCGTGCAGTTGCCCGGCCCGGGGCAGTTTTCCGCCGGGTCCGTCGAAAAGCACGTCGAAGGCGGTCCGCCGCTCGATCAGGTCGGTCCGCCGACCGGAGGCGTCGGTGACGCTGACACTGGCCGCGTGCTCCCGGTGCCAGGCCTGGTCGGCGCCGTCGAGGTGCCCGACGTCGGAGACCGCCGCCGCGCGCATCCAGGCTTCCATGTCGCAGGCGTAGCGCATCCGGCTGTCCCACGGACCGACCTCGGCGTAGACGCTGGCCCGGACCATCGCCTCCGGGGTGGTGATGCAGTTGACGCCCAGCCGGCACCGTTGCGCGATCCAGTCCTCGCCGGACCAGATCGTCCAGCCGGTCGGCTCGGCCCGGAAGGCGGTCGGCACCTCCCCGTGGAAGTGCACCGGGTGGCCGTACACCAGGCCCACCTCGGGAAACTCGTCGAACAACCGCACCGCGCGGTGCAGCGCCCCCGGGGTCAGCAGGTCGTCGGCGTCGAGCCGCACGACGAACTCGCCCGTCGCCACGGCCAGCCCGTCGTTGAACGCGACGCAGGGCCCATGGTTGGTCTCGTTGTGCACGACGACCAGCCGTGGCTCGTCGACGGCCAGCGCCGCCAGCACCTGGCGGGTGTCGTCGGTGGACCGGTCGTCGACGACGACGACCTCGGTCTCGACACCGGCCTGGGTGAGGGCGCTGCCGACGCTGGACGGCAGGAACCGCCCGTAGTTGTAGCTCGGGATGATCACGGACACCCGCGCGAGGCGGGTCGGATCACCGGCCGGGACCGGGGCTGGCACCCGGGTACGGGGCAGCAGCGGGCGGTGGGCTGGCACAGGCACGTCAACCTCTTTCGGGATCTACCGCACGGTCACTGTCGGCCAAGCCTGGCCGCCCCTGCCGTCAGCGGCCGGCCACTGTCGTGGCCAGGGGGGTCGTCGCGCCGGGTGGCGTCGGCGGTGGCGGACCTGACGTCGCCGGACCGGACACCGCCGGGTCGGCCGTCGTCGGACCGGATGTCGTCGGACCGGATGTCGTCGGCTCCGAGGGCTGCTCGGCACCCTCACCGGCCGCCTTCAGCTCGCGCAGTCGACGTCGCAGCCAGGGCAGCAGCGGGCCGACGAAGGTCACCGTCATCACCGCGCCACCAGCCAGCAACTGCCACAGAGCACCCGGCACCGCGCGTACCACCAGCAGCCCGAGCGCCACCGCCGGCACCGCGACCACCAGCGGCAGCACCAGCGCCCCGGTCAACGACCGCAACCGTACGCCGTAGCGGCGCAGGGCGACCGCGTACATCGGCAGGATGATCACCGCGCAGACCAGCGCGTGCCCGACCCCGGCACCGGCCAGCCCGTACCACCGCACGCCGAGGATCACCGCCGGGAAGAGAGCGACCAGCCAGACCACCTGGGCGACGAACAACGCCCGGCTCGCCCCCACGGCGATGAGGAAGGTGGCGATCAGGTCGAACAGCACCCGGAAGGCGCCGAAGAAGGCCAGCCCGGCGAGCGCGTCGGCCGCCATCGACCAGCGCTGCCCGTACAGCACCGGCACCACGACGCTGGCCAGCCCGGACAGCAGCACCCCGACGAGCAGCGCCACCGTCCAGGTCAGCGCGGCGGCCGAGACGAACCCGGCGGCCTTGCGCCGTGGCTCGGTCACGGTGGCGAACGCCGGCAGCGCCACCGCCCGGATCGCCACGCCGAGAGCGCTCATCGGCCAGGTGGAGATGTTGAACGCCAACGTGTACAGGCCGAGCAGCAACGCGCCGGCGGTCGCACCGACGGTCAGGTGACCGACGTTCATCACGACCCAGGACAGCACGTTGGCGCCGGCCAGGGGCACCCCGAAGCGCAGCAGGCTGCGGGCGACGGCCCGGTCGAATCCGAACACCGGCCGGGACCGGGTGAGGACGAACTGCAGCACGGTCACCATCGACTGGGCGACCACCCGGGAGACCGCCAGCGACATGGCCCCGAAGCCGAGCAGCACCAGGCCGACCGTGACCGTGGTGCTCAGCACCAGGCTGGCGCCGTCGAGGCCGAGCTGGGCGCGTTGGCGGAACTCCCGCTGCATCACCGCGTACGGCACCACCGACAGGCCGCTGAGCACCAGGGTCAACGACATCACCTGCACCACCGGGGTGGCCTGTGGGCTGCCCATCGCCGCCGACACCGGGCCGGCGGCCAGCGACATCGCACCGGCCAGACCGATGCTGGTCAGCAGCGAGATGGTGGTGACGGTGCCGGCGCGGCCCTGCACCCCGTGCCGGATGATGTCGGCGCTCATGCCGAGATCGGCCAGGGACATCACGATGGTCTGCACGGTCAGTGCCACCGCGAAGACGCCGAACTCCTCCGGCGCGAGCAGCCGGGCGAGCAGTACGCCGACCCCGAGGCTGCCGATCCGCAGCGCGATGCTGTTGAGGGTGCTCCACGCGAGGGCGCGGCGGACCCGGGCACCGAGCGGGGCTGGTGCCGTCGCCTCAGCTGTCACTGCCGCTCCTGGTCGTGGGCCGGCCGGCGGCGAACCGCTGCCGGGCGAGGCTGGCCTTGAAGTTGACCAGGTGCGCGGTCGGGTGGGCCAACGCTCCGGCCCGCCGGGCCAGGTTCAGCCGGCGGGCGATCGCCTGCTCGTAGATCTCCGCCTGGCGCCGTCCGGCGGCCTGCAGGCTGAACCGGTCGACGACCGTACGGCGGCCGAACTCGCCCAGCTCGGCCCGGTGCTCCGGGTCGGCGGTGCCGAGTTCGGTGAGGGCTGCGGCGACCCGATCGGTGCCGTCGGTGCCGTCGCCGAGCCCGTAGAACCCCTGATCGAGGAAGACCGGCAGGGTCTGCGGCGTGAGCGGCAGCCAGAACCCCCGCTCGCCCTGCACGACGACCGGCTTGGCGAAGGCCATCGCCCGCAGCGCCGACGACCCCATGCCGATGACGATGTCGGCGGCGGCGTACGCGTCGCGCGGGTCGAGCATGGCACCGGTGAGGGTGACCGCCTCGGCGCCCACCTCCGCGTTGGTCTTGTCGGCCACCTGCTGGATCTGAGCGCGGGACTCGCCGTCGCCGACGATCAGCAGCCGCATCCGCAGCCCCGGGTCGATCCCGGCCATCGCCCGGGTCGCGGCGAGCAGCCCTTCGAGTTTCAGCTCCGGCACCAGTCGGGAGACCGAGACGACGGCGATCTCGTCGTCGGCGATGCCGAGGGCGCGACGGGCCGGCCCGGGGTCGGCGACCGGGGCGTTCGCGGCGGTGTCGATCGGCGGCTCGATGACGTGCACCTCGGCCCGGTGGGGACGCTCCTGGGCGGCGATCTGCTCGGTGCCGACGATCAGCGGCAGATGCCGGGGGACCCAGGCCGGCACCTCCATGGAGAGCACGGTGACCACCAGCGGTACGCCCCGGCGCAGATACGCGCCGTACGCGGCCTCCAGGGCGGGGGCCCACTCGTAGGCGTGCACCAGGTCGACACCGCGCTGGCGGGCGACCTCACCGATGGCCGCGACGTTGCGCGGCGACGGCGCTTCGCCCTTGGGCGGGGCCTGGACGAACTCCAGGCCCCACTCGTCGACCATGCTCCGCAGGTCGCCGTCCGGACCGTAGACGATCACCTCGTGGCCGAGCCCGGCGACGGTTGCCGCGATCTCGATGGCGTTGATCTGGCTCCCGCCGATCTCCATCGTGTGCAGGCAAGTGAGGATGCGCACCCATGTCCCTTTCAGTCGCGGCGAAGCCGCCCTGCCGATGATTCAACGGCGTCGCCGCGACTGCCCTCAAGAGTTAGGCGTGAACACGACATCCACCCAGTAGTTGTGGTTGACCGAGTGGCCGGGGAACACCCAGCCGTACGGGTCGTAGTGGTAGGCACCACCGCCGACCAGCACGTGCAGCGGTGACCGGTCCAGTTCGGCCGTCTGGAACTGGTTGGCGGTGACCGCGTACTGGCCGACCGATGTGTGGTAGGAGGCCACATAGGTGGTGTTCGCGAGAATGGGCACCGGCTGGTCGAAGGTGACGGTCTGCCAGCCGGATTCCGTCTCGTCGACGAACACCGCCGTCGCCAACCGGACGCCCTCGGCCGACCAGAGGGAGCCGCGATGCGTACCGGTGTTGGCCGGGCCCTTGTAGAACCGGACCCCGGTGATCTGCCCGGCGACGTCGGACCGGAACCGGACACCCACCTCGACGGCGTCGTCGTCGGTCCAGTTCACCGCGGTCGGCACGTCGTCGGGGCCGAAGATGTGCACCGCCGGGGCCGGTGGAGCGGTCGGGCCGACCGTCGGCTCCGGGCTCGGCGAGGGCGTCCCGGTCGGTGACGGGTCCGCGGTCGGGCTCGGGGTCGGCGACCCGGTCGGTGACACCGTCGGGGACGGCGACGACCCCGGTCCGTCGGGCGACGGGCTCGTCGTCGGCGACGGGTCAGGGCCGGTGTCCGCCCCGGTGTCGGGGACGTACAACGGGTCGACCCAGTAGTTCGCCGAGTTGTACGTTCCGGTGGGGAAGCCGCCACCGGCGCCGTACCGGTAGATGCCGTTCTCCCCCGACGGCGCACTCAACGGACCCCGCGAGTACCCCGACACAAAGAACCCGGAATCATACGCATAATTACCATTCGGCGCGTAGTACGACAACACGTACGTCGTCCCCGCCGACACCGTGACCGGCTCCGCGAACGCCGCCGCCTGCCAACCCGTACCGCCACCGGTCGGGAACGTCACCTCCGCCAACGGCGCACCACCACCGACCGGCCACAACCGGCCGACCTGACTACCGGTGTTGCCCGGCCCACGGTAGAACCGCATCCCCACGACCTGCCCGTCCACCGACGGCGTGAACTTGACCCCGAGCTCCACCGCGGCGCTCTCCCCGACCGACGACTGCTGCGGGACCGCGTCGGGCGGGAAGAGGCTCACCACGTCGTCACCGTAGGTGGTGGTGAACGACCAGGTGTGCGGCTGGGCCATCGCCGTGCCGGCGCTGCTGGCCGACACCGAGGCGGTGTAGGTGTGCAGTGACTGCAACGCGGCGCTCGGCGTGAACGTCGCCAGCCGCGTCGCCTCGTCGTAGGCGACCGTGCCGGCGACCAGCGCGTTCGCCGCGTCACGCAGCTCGAACTCCAGCGACGGGACGTCGATGTCGGCGTCCAGGAGTGCGGAGACGACCGCTTGCGCCGCCACCGCGGTGGCGTCGGAGGTCGGTACGGTCGCCGAGACCGCCGGCGCGGTGCCCTCCGCCCCTCCGCCGCCGCTGGTGGGCGATGGTGACGGTGTCGGGGACGTCGAGCCGCCGGTCGGCAGGAAGTACGGATCGATCCAGTAGTTCGCCGAGCCGTACGTCTCGGTCGGGAAGCCGCCACCGGCGCCGTAGCGGTAGATGCCGTTCTCCCCCGACGGCGCACTCAACGGACCCCGCGAGTACCCCGACACAAAGAACCCGGAATCATACGCATAATTACCATTCGGCGCGTAGTACGACAACACGTACGTCGTCCCCGCCGACACCGTGACCGGCTCCGCGAACGCCGCCGCCTGCCAACCCGTACCGCCACCGGTCGGGAACGTCACCTCCGCCAACGGCGCACCACCACCGACCGGCCACAACCGGCCGACCTGACTACCGGTGTTGCCCGGCCCACGGTAGAACCGCATCCCCACGACCTGCCCGTCCACCGACGGCGTGAACTTGAGCCCCACCTCGACCGGCAGGTTCTCGCCGGAAGCGGTGGTCTGCGGCGTGGCCCCGGTCTCGAACAGGGTCACCACGTCGGCGGCGAAGGTCGAGGTGAACGACCAGGAGTACGGCGCGTTCATCGGTACGTCGGCGTCGTCGCGCGCCGACACCGTCGCGGTGTAGGTCGTCTGCTCGGCCAGCGGCACCACCGGGGTGAAGGTGGCCCGGCGGGCCTCCTCGTCGTAGCTGACCGCGCCCGGCACCGGGTCGTCGTCCGCGTCGACCAGCGTGAAGGCGATCGTGGACTCGTCGACCGGCTTGCTGAACACCACCGACGGGGTCACCTCCGCCGGCACGTTCGCCGCGTCGGCGATCGGTGCCGTCGACGACACCGTCGGCGGCGCGTTGGCGGCGGTCACGAAGGTCACGTCGGCGTAGTAGTTGGTCGAACCCCAGGAGCCGTTCGGGAAGCCGGGTTCGTCCTCCCGGTAGACACCGTTGCCGACGGTGCCCTCGGTACCGGGAGCCACCAGCGGTCCCGAGACATGGTCGGTCAGGAAGAAACCAGCGTCGCTGGCGTACCGCCCGTTCGGCGCGAAGTAGGACACGACATAGCTGGTCCCGGCGGAGACCGGCACCGGTGCGGGCAGGCTGACCTGCTGCCAGCCGGTGTCGGTCTCCTCGGTGAACACCGCCGTGGCCAACACCGAACCGCCGTTGCTCCACAGCGTGCCCCGGTGCTCGCCGGTGTTGCCCTCGCCCTTGTAGAACCGCAGACCGGTGATCAGTCCGTCGATCTGGGGGGTGAAGCGCACCCCGACCTCGACCGCCGGCTGGGTGCTCAGCGGGGTGCCGTTGGGGGAGCCGTCCACCGTCTCCACGAACGCCGGGGTGTCCGGCACCGCCTGGCCGAACAGCGAGTACGGTCCGGAGACCGACAGGGTGACCGGCTCGGACGGCGCACCCAGGTTGCCGCTGTCGTCGACGGCTCGGGCCAGCACCACCTGGGCGGAAGTGTCGGTGGGCAGAAACTCGTAGGTCCAGGAGTGAGTGCCGGTCGTGGCCGGATGCCAGGTCTCGCCACCATTGGTGGAGACCTCGACGCCGGCGACCAGACCGCCACCGGCGTCCGAGGCCGTCCCGGTGACCGTGATCGGCGCGCCGTGCGCGACGGAGGCCCCGTCGGCCGGCCCGGTGATGGTGACGGTGGGCGCCAGCACGTCGGTGGACCCACTCGTCACCATGATGCCGGGCATCGGCGTGGTCGGCTCGGCACCCATGTCGGCGAAGAGGTTGACGGTCGCCTGCTGGATGGCCTCGTCGGCGGGCGCACCCGACCCACCGTCGTGGTAGGCGTCGAGGCCCCACGACCACTGGATGGTGCCGGCCCCGAACACCAGCGCACCGCTGGCCGCGCGGTACATCGTCATGTGATGGGTGGTGTCCCCCGGCTTGTTGTCGGGGCCGTAGCCGACGAGGTACTCGGGGGTGAAACCGGTGGTCGTCGAGAGCCGGAAGGTACCGGCCGGCCGGAAGCCGTTGTCCAGATCCTCGTTGGACTCGTAGCCGACCGTGTGCGGAGCCAGGGTCGCGGTCTGCCCGGGAGCCAGGTCGGCCACCCCGGTGTGCCGCCAGAAGCGCAGTTTGCCCTGCTCGGCGGGGACCTGCATGGCCAGGTCGGTGTTGTTGGCCATGTAGAGGTTGCCGACCAACGCGTTCTCCGGCTCGCGCGTCTCGCCGGTCGGGAACCGCGGATCGCGCCAGACGCCGGTCCACTCGTCCGAGGGGTCGATCCGCGCGTTGTCCCAGGTCTCCTTGTAGCAGACCAGGGTGCGGTACGCAGTGCCGTTACCGTCGACGCTGTCCTCCCAGCGCACCTTCCAGTAGACCTCGTTGCCGGTGAAGAAGGCCAGGTGGACACCGGCGTCGCGGGCCGCCTCGACGTTGGCCCGCTGCTGCGGGGACCAGTACTCGTCGTGCCCGACGGAGACGTACACCTCGTGGTTGAGCAGCAGCTCGCCACGGATGTCGGCGTCGAGCCCGCTGATGTAGCTGACGTCGTACCCGTTGCGCTCCAGGAAGCGGATCATCGGGTACTCGTTGGAGAAGAGGAAGTCCCGCCCCTGCTGAGCCCCCCGGGTGGCGAACGGCCGGTTGTAGCTCAGCTTGTAGGCGCGGGGCAACGGACCGCCACCTGCGCCCCAGTAGAAATCGGCGCCGCCGTACCGGTTGTAGGCCTGCCAGGTGGTGTCGGAGGTCTGAAACACGAGCTCCGAGGTGCTGGTGTCGTCCCGGACGATGAACGGAATGTGGCTGTCCCCGCCGGTGTCCGAACGGATGACGCGGGCGATGTAGACACCGGAGACCGCGTCGACCGGCACGTCCCAGGTGGCACCGACCTGCCAGGTACCGCAGTCGAAGATCTGGCTGTCGGTGGCGTGGACGCAGTCCGCGTCGTCGTTGGGTGCCAGCGGCAGGGTCGGGTTCAGCGTCGCCCATTCCCGGGCACCGTCGCCGCCGTACCAGCCGAGGCGGTAGACCTTGATCGTGTAGGCGGACGCCTCGGTCCGGACCTTGAAGCCGATCTGATCGCCGACGTCGACACTGATCGAGGTCGCGAAGCCCTGAACCGTCGGGTCGCCGACCCCGTCGATGTCCCACACCGAGCTCGGTGTTCCCGGTTTGCTGTTCTCGCAGGCGATCACGTTGACCGGAGGAGCGCACGGATCGGTGGATGCGGACGCCGCAGGCATCGCAATCATCAGGGTCGCCAACATGGCGACGACGGTGGCGACAACGACGATGTGCCGACTGCCGCGATCAATAAATGGAAACACGCCCGCCCTCACCGAATATCCCTTCAGGAGCCAGCCCAACGCGATACCGCGTGCCTCCCCCAGCTACGGCAGCGCCGACGTTACCAGCGCGAGTCAAGCTCACAACCGGGCGTGCATCTGGCCCTCGACGCGACCCGGACGGCCCACCATCAACCATTCGGACAGCGAGGCTTAGCCAAGATGTAATGACCCGCATTCGAGCAGTTAATTGATAGATAATCTTTGAGATGTCGGATCGACGACCGACGGCGGACCAGCCGGAAGTCGACGACGGGTAGTGGCGTCGCAGGCGCTACGCGCCGAACCACCGGGGCGTCGACGTACGCACCTTCAGCGCCGGGTGGCTGAGTCGCCACACCGCGCCGCACATACCGACCATGAGTGACATGGCGGTGGCGTACGTACTGAAGCTCAGCGAGTCGAAGGTGAAACCCGCCGCGATCGCGACCAGCTGCACCGCGACGAGGATCGTGCAGAGGTGCCGGTCCCGCTCCGACCGGGACCTGCTCCGCGCCAGCAGGGCGACGACGATCGCCGTGACATGCATCGCAGCGAGGACGGCGACCCCGACCACACCGTTGGTGAGGGCGAAGGCGAGCCACTGGTTGTCGAGGTACTGGTACTGCGGTGAGACCCAGGTCCCGGTCCCCCGACCGAGCCACGGCCGCTGCGCGAAGTAGTAGCCCACCATCTCGTACCGCTCGGTGCGCGAGGTGATACTCGGGTCGGTGCTCGCGCCGAGGAACATGTTGGTGATCGTGGTGACCAGCGACGGCTTCGCCACCGCCATTGCGGCGAACAGGACCAGACCCAGCGCCATCATGTTGTAGCGCATCCGCCACGCCCAGGTCGGCATCAGGACGAGCAGCACGATCGCCAACGCCACGAATCCCGTACGGGACATCGTCGCCGGGATCGCCGCAGCGATGAGCAACGCCATGAAGCTGAACAACTGGCGCTGCAGCGAAGTACTCGAAAAGCGCGCAAAGTGGATCGCGAACGGCAAGGCCATCGCCATCAGGAGACTGAACTCGATGTAGTGGAACGTGGTACTGGGGACACGCACTCCCCCGCCACGGATCTCCAGGCCGACGATCCAGCCTTTCATCTGCAAACCGGGCACCCGCATGTACTGGGTCAGATCAAAGTACAAAAACGCCTGAATCAGTCCGACCACGGCGACAAAGGCACAGCAGTAGACGAACACCCGCAGTACGCCGTCGAGGCGGTCCCAGTTGGGCATCCCGTCCGCAGTCAGCAGGATGACTCCGGAGATCGCCGCAGCGGTCAGCATCCAGCGGTCCGCCGAGTTCGCCTCCATCGTCGTCAGCCCACGGAGAAACCCGATGGCGTACGACAGCAGCATCGACAACAGGAACGCCAGGATCGCCCAACGCAGCGGTTGCGGACCGGTGAGCACCAGCCGGGAGTTGAGCCGGGCGGTCATCCACCAGAACCACATCAGGATGGCCACGACCAGTGCCGGGCGCCCCAGGTCGGTCATCCCGGGCAGAATGAGGTGCGACGGGATCAACGTGAGCAGGCAGATCATGAGCGACAACATGACCGGCGCGTCGATCCTGGTCAGCCGGCGTCGGGTCACATAGGTGCGCTCGCCGATCCACGCTGGTTCGAGGTCCGCCGGGTGCACCCCGGACGACGTCACGAGGTCCTGCCCCCGCTCATCGGGCCCGGCTACCGTTGTCCGACGTCTCCGGGGGTGCCCACTGCTCCCGGCCCGTGCCCGTCTTGGGCAGGATGATCGTCGCGTCGTCACGGACCACACTGATGACCGCGGTGTCGTCGCTCGCCGTGGGCGGCGGGTCGGCCGGCGGCTTGTCCGGCTGCGGCGCGGCGTCCCGCCGGTCGGCGGAGCCGTTGGTGCCCCGGTTCTCGGCCGGCCGATAGGTCAACGAGGCGTTGTCGACCACGCCGCTGGCCCGGACCGGGCCACCGGACACCCCGCCGCCCGCCACCGGTGCGTCCTGCGACGTCGGACCGGATTGGCCACGGCCCTCCTGGCGGATCGCAGCGGCGTTGCCGGAGCTGTAGACGCCGCCACCCGGGCCGGTGCCACCACCCGGGCCGGCACCCTCGCGGTCAGCCGGCCGGGGGCGCGGCACCTGTTGCGCGGTCGCGGTGACCCTCGGCGGCGGAGCCTGTCCGGCATCGTCGCGCACCGGCACGCCGTTGCGCGACGAGCCGGCTGTCGTCGGTTCCGAGAGGTTGCGCGCGCCCACCGCCGGCATGGCGATCGTCTCGTCGGAGCCGGCGGCCGGCACCCCTGCGGGGTCGGCTGGCCGGGGTCGACGCCGCCGCAGCAGACCGTCGATCCCGATGGTCAGCGCCGCACTGAGCAGGACGCCGACCCCGGCGACCGCGATCATCGCGCGGTTGACCTTGGAGTTCGCCTCCTGGATGTTGTCTCCCCGGTCCAACCGACGAGCGGTGATGAAGCTGTCCTCGCTCGCACCGTAGTCGGCCTGCAGGCCCACCACGCTCGCCTCCAACCTGCGGACGACCTCCTCGGTCGTCTCGGTGGCCTGCTCCTCGGACTCTCCGACCACTTGGATCGTCATGATCGGCTGCTGGTTGTCCAGCGTGATCGCCACGTTCTCGCTGAGACCTGCGGCGTCGAGCTGCTTCAGGACGGCCTGGTCCTGCACGGTGAGCGCGGCAGCCCGGCTCAGCGAGCCCAGCCCAAGCTCCAGCCAGGGGTTGCGGGGTGTCGCGGGAGCGTCCTCGTCGGGAGCGGTGTTGGCGGCGGTGGGCGGAATCAGCTGAACGTAGGATGTGGCGATATAGTCCGGATCAACACTCGTTCTGGTCCAACCGGCCGCTGCGACCGAAATGAGCAGAAGTGGTGCTGCTATGTACCACCGCCGGAACAGCAGTTTGGTGAGATCCCAAAAGTCCACTGCTGTCCTTCCATCGGGTGGCGAGGTCGGGGCGCTCGTCTTCCATCGTATGGCCAGCCGGGAAGCATGCCGGAGCGACGTCGAGGTCGCGGCCGCCAGCGCAGCACCAGTGTCCGGCCGGGCGCGGCGCATCCGCAAGCCTCAAGCGGCCACCCCGTACCGGACATATGTCCCCTTACGCCCCGCCGAACGCCGGTGCCACGCCGAAAGTCGTCAACGCGACAGGTGGGCCTCGGCTACCGGGGGGACAGGCCGATGGGCCGGGTGGACGCGCGATGCGTCCGCCCGGCCCATCGGATCGATCCTTACGGCGTGATCCGGTAGATGTGGTACGTGTGTTCCTGGGCGAAGCTGTCCTGGATCGCACCTGCGCTGATCGGCACCGACCGGTTCTCGAACAGCACTTCGGCGGTGCTCCCGGTCACACCGGGCGGCAGCGCCAGGGAGTGCGTACCGGTGGCGGTGTCCTTGCCGAGCATCGCGAAGACGTAGAACGATCCGTCGTGGGCCTTGAGCATCGTGTCCAGGCCGTTGTTGAACTCCCACTCGTACGACTGGGTGTTCAGCACCGGCGCGAGGCTGGTGACCCGCTTGTTCACCTCGGCGACCGCCGGGCGGACCGCGTCGCCGCACCGCTCCCGCAGCACATGCTGTGAGATGCACGGCCCGCCGAAGTTGTGGTTGAAGTACTGGATGCCCCGCGCCTCGTTGATCAGCGAGTTCATCACCGCGCCGGCGACCTGCTCCCCGGTGATGGTCGGTGCCCAGTCCTCGGTGAACGGGTGCCCGACCTCGACGAAGGCCCAGACCGGCTGCCGCTTGCCGTCCATCGCGTCCAGCTCGCGCATCCGCTGCATGGTCAGCCCGTAGTTCGCCGCCCGACGGCAGTTGTCCTTGTTCACGCCGTACGTCGGGCCTTCCGCCGGGGCGGTGCAGACGTGCGGGTCGGTGTACCAGTAGATGTCGTTGGAGACCACGGAGCTGAACCCGTTGACGAACTTGCTCGCGTCAGCGTCGGACTGCCAGAACATCACGCCCTTGCCGTAGTTGGCGTAGCGCAGGCCCTGGTCGCCGGCCGGGACGGTGGCCGACTCCTTCTTCATCACGTCGAGCCCGCAGCCTTCCCTGCTGGAGGTGCAGATCGGGCCCTGGCCGGGGTAGTTGCCGGTCCACGTACCGTTACCCGGACCACCCCACATGTCGGCTTCGTCACCGATCACCCAGCCGACGCTTTCGTTGCCCCGGTTGCTGAACGGCTGCGGGATGAAGGCGTACATGTCGTTGCGCCTGATCAGCGAAACGTCCGACTGGTCGGTCAGCATGACGTAGGTGTTGAGGCCGGCTGCCTTGTCCCGGTCGATGTCCTGCTGCGTGTACACGCCCTCGTACCAGACGCCGATCGGGAAGAAGGACGGGTCGGTCCAGCCGGACGCCCGCGCCTGCGGGAAGTTGGCGTAGAAGGCGGGACCACCCTCCCAGGGCACCCGGGGCAGGTCGAGTACGGCCGGCGTACCGCCGGTCGGTGAGGCCGTCGGGCCGGCGGTCGGCGTGCCGGTCGGGCTGGCCGAGGGCGACGGGGTCGGCGTCGGCGCGGCCGTGGCCGAAGGTGTCGGGGTCGGCTCCGGCCGACCCGCACCGTTCGGTTCGAACGCCAGGTCGACCCAGTAGTTGCTGGCCTTCCAGGTCTGCTGTGGGAACCCGCCCGACCCGTAGGCGTAGACGCCGGCGGTCCCGACGGCACTCAGCGGGCCGGCGGACACCTGCCGGTCGAAGTAGCTCTGGGTCGCCCGGTACCGGCTGGTGTGGTACGAGACGACGTACACCTCGCCGGCCTGCACCTCGACCGGTTCGGGCAGCGCGACGTGCTGCCAGCCGGAGCGGGACTCCCGCTTCGGCACGGCGGTCGCCAGCCGCTGACCGGCGTCGGTCCACAGGTTGACCCGGTGCGCGCCGCGGTCGCCCTTGGCCTTGAGGAACCGCACAGCGGTGACCACACCGTCGCTGTCTGCGGTGAACCGCAGGCCCAGTTCCACGGGTCGGGTGTCCGGATCCACCGGAACCTTCGACACGTCGGCCTCGGCGAACAAGGTGTAGCCGTCGACCTGCTCACCCGCGACGGACGTGGTGACCACCGTTGCGGTGGCGAGGAAGCTGAGCACCACCGCGCCGATCATCACCAACCGGCCGCGCCGGCCGGTGGGCCGCCGCAACATCCGGCGCCGGCCGCGGCGGGGCGCCGGGCGGGCGTCTCCACGGGCGCGTGGCGACCCGGGTAAATCGGGCGAACTGCGCATGGACGATTCCGGGAACGATTCGTCCCGCCCCCCGCCCGTCTCGTAAGAATCCTTGCTCACCACGAGATGTACACCTCTCGGGACAAAGGTCCGTAGTCGGTATCGCGTTTGGTGGATCTCCCCCAGGCACTCCGACCCCGACGCGGTGGCAGCGGCTCACGCTGCCCGTTCAGGGCCGAGGCTGACGGTAGCCCAGCCCACAGACCTTCCCAAGGAACTTAATGCTCTCTTATGGCAACCCGGCAGGACGAAGATCACTCACCCGTTCATCGTGAATGATGAGATTTCTTCGCGGCAATGATCGACAGATCGAGATCGTTGATCTCATCCCCGACCGGCGTCAGAGCTGTTGACCGTAGATTGTGGATCATCAGTGGCGCCACGGGGATTCGCCCCGGTGCCACCGGGGCGGCCCCAGCCGGACCGCACGTTCCATCCAGGAGTACGACGCATGAACTCTGCGGCAACAGTGATCGCCACATAACAGAATGCCGCAGGAACAAGGCGGGGAGTCGTCAGCACCACTCGGCGCAACCACGACCAAGGGCTGGATCCCGGCACCGGATCGAGCGCAAGAT
The DNA here is from genome assembly GCF_030345095.1 of Solwaraspora sp. WMMA2056. Classification (NCBI taxonomy): domain Bacteria; kingdom Bacillati; phylum Actinomycetota; class Actinomycetes; order Micromonosporales; family Micromonosporaceae; genus Solwaraspora; species Solwaraspora sp. WMMA2056. Next base: position 2,486,963 of record NZ_CP128360.1, on the reverse strand, counting down.
CCGCGCCGCGCGGGTCGGTCCGGACGAAATGCCAGAATTCCGCGTTGCCCGCCCGGGAGCGGGCCACCCGGCGGACAAGTTCGCCGGTACGGCGTGGAGCCACCACCCGTACGGGCAGGTCAACGTCGCGCTTCTCGGTCGAATGCACCACGGCGTCAAGAAACATGTCGTCGGCGATAATGTCCGGAAAATTGGTGAATCTCGCCCGCGCCTCGGCCGACAATGCGATCAGACCCCGGCCGAACAGACGGCCACTGAAGACCGGCAGGCGCGAGTTGATCGCATAGTAGGCACGCACCGGCCACGTGCTGCCCGACGCGTCGATCACCGGCCGGGGGGCCGCCGCCGCCACGCCGGGTTCGGCGATCGCGGCCGCCAGCGCGCGCAGCAACTCGACCGGCGCGGCGATGTCGGCATCGAGATAGATCCGTACGTCTCCGTCGGCGATCGCGTCGGCCGCGTTCAGCGCGGCGATTTTGGACGGAGTGGTGATCTCCAGGACCCGGACGCCACAGGCGCGGGCGACCTCCGCCGTACGGTCGCTGCAGCCGTTCGCGGCCACGATAATGTCGATGTCCGGCCCAAAGTGTGGGGATTCGGTCATTGCACGCAAGGCTGCGCCGATCCCCTCTTCCTCGTTGAAGGCCGGCATGATGACAGTAATCTGCACAGGCATGATGATTCCATTTGTGGGGGATACGGCAACCAGTCGAATGGGCAACCTCACTATCGCCTAGCTGACACCGTATGGCCCATCCGTTGGACCATCCCGGCAAGTACCGTGTGCTGCTGTGCCCCACGACCAGGACACCATCACCCCAAATAGGCGTCGCATTACTCTGCGTAACGTCAGTTTCGACCCCGTCCGCGAGCAGGACGTGGTCGACGAGGTGGTCACCGCACTCGATGCCGGGCGCGGCGGACAGATCATCACTCCGAACGTGGACATTCTGCGCCGTGCGAGCCGCGAAGTGGAGTGCCGCCAACACGTAGAGTCATCAACGTTGGTGGTGGCGGACGGTGCCCCCCTGATCTGGGCCAGTCGCCTCCAGGGCGACCCACTGCCGGCCCGGGTCCCCGGCTCCGACCTGATCTGGAGCCTGTCGGCAGGCCTCGGCTCCCGGGGCCGGTCGGTCTACCTGCTCGGCGGCGAGCCCGGCACCGCCGTACGGGCGGCCGAGGTGCTGCGCGCCGCGTTCCCGCAGTTGGTGATCGCCGGCGAGCTGAGCCCGCCGTTCGGGTTCGACACCTCCGAGGAGCAGCTCGCCGCGATCTGCGACGAGGTGACCGCAGCCAAGCCCGACCTGGTCTACGTCGGTCTCGGTTTCCCCAAGCAGGAGCGGCTGATCGCCCGGCTCCGCCCGCTGCTGCCCGGGACCTGGTTCATGGGCTGCGGTGCGGCGATCGGCTTCGTCGCCGGGGTGCACCGCCGTGCCCCGCGCTGGATGCAGCGCACCGGACTGGAATGGGTGCACCGGCTGCTCGGCGAACCGCAGCGCCTGATGCGCCGCTACCTGCTGCACGACGTACCGTTCGCGGTGCGGCTGCTCGGCGGTAGCGCCCGGAACCGGTTACGGCACGGCCGCCCGGCGGACGCACCGACGGAGGCCGCGGCCGCGCCGACCCGGCGGATCCCGGCCCCACGGGCCGGCCGGCGGCAGCGTCGGCCCGACGCGGTGAGCACCGGGAGGCAGCGGTGAGCCGCCCGGACGTCTCGGTCGTCATCGTCTCGTACAACACCCGCGAGCTGATCCTGCGTTGTCTGACCGAGCTGTACGCCAGCCTCGCCGGTGGCCCGTCGGAGTCGGTCACTACGCAGTCAGGGTCGGTCACCACGCCGTCGGGGTCGGTCAGCGCTGAGGTGGTGGTCGTCGACAACGCTTCCACCGACGGGTCGGCCGACGCCGTCGCCGACCGGTTCCCCCAGGTCAGGCTCGTCCGGCTCACCGACAACGTCGGGTTCGGCCGGGGCGTCAACCGGGGTGCGCTGGCCAGCTCCGGCCGCTACCTGCTCTGCCTCAACCCGGACACCGAGCCGGTCGGCAACCCGGTGGCCACCCTGGTCGACTTCGCCGACCGGCACCCCGGCCACGGCATGTACACCGGCCGGACGCTGCGCCCGGACGGCACCGACGACAACTACTCCTGCTGGGGTCTGCCGACGGTGTGGAGCACGGTCGGGTTCGCCACCGGGCTGTCGACCGTCCTACGCGGCAGGGCCTGGGCGGATCCGGAGGGGCTGCCGGGCTACGACCGGCGGACCGTCCGCGAGGTGCCGGCGCTCTCCGGCTGCCTGCTGCTGATCGAACGGGAGCTGTTCGGCCGGCTCGGCGGCTTCGACCCGCGCTACTTCCTCTACAGCGAGGACATCGACCTGAGCACCCGGGCCCGGGCACTCGGCGCCAGACCGGTGCTCACCCCGGACGCGCAGGTCGTCCACCTGGTCGGCGCCTCGTCCAGCTCCGAGGGGCAGCGCATCCGACTGCTCCGCGGCCGGTCGACCTACCTGCGGCAACACTGGTCGCCGACGCGCGCCAGGCTGGGGATCGGGTTGCTGACCGCCGGGGTCGGGCTCCGGGCGCTCGGCAGGACGCTGCTGGGCCGCGACCGGTCCCGAGGGGTCGACTGGGTCGACGTCTGGCGGGCCCGGGGCGACTGGGCATCCGGGTATCCGCCCGTCGACGAGGACCGGCCGACGACCGAACGGCTCGCCGGCCTCCCCCGCTGACCGATCCCGGCGCGGTCAGGCTGAGTCGGCGTCGGCGTCGGCGTCGGCGTCGCGCTGCGCCGGACCGGTGACCGGCACGTCCGCGAAGGCGGCGACCGTCCGGTCGGCGTACGCGCTGGAGTCACCGACCTCCATCGGGCCGTCCCAACTGGTCGGCAACGGCACCTGCACCTGCGGCGCGACCCGCCGTACCACCTCGTCGAGCACCCGTTCGACGTCACCGACCCACAGATGCCGGGCACCCGCCACCCCGACCACCTCCGCCTGACCGATCGCGGCGAACCGTTCGGTCGCCGCCGCCGGTCGCAGGTAGTCGTCCAGCTCCGGCACCAGGGCGGTCACCGGCTTGCCCGACTCCGACCAGGTGGCCAGGTCCGCATCGGTGGCGAAGCGCAGCGGCGGGGACAGCAGGACGGCCCCGGTGACCGCCGGGTCGCAGCCGTACCGCAGGGCCAGGTCGGTGCCGAACGACCAGCCGACCAGCCAGATCCGGGGCAGCTCGGCGAACTCGGCGTACTCGATGGCCGCCGCGACGTCGTACCGCTCCCCCTCGGCGTTGTCGAAGCTGCCCTCGCTGGTGCCGCGTTCGCTGGCCGTACCCCGGGTGTTGAACCGCAGCACGGCCAGCCCGGCCAGCGCCGGCAGCCGCCAGGCCGCCTTGCGGAACACGTGGCTGTCCATCATGCCGCCGTGGGTCGGCAGCGGATGCAGGCAGATCAGCGTGGCGACCGGCGGGCGGTCGACCGGCAGCGCCAGCTCGCCGACCAGGGTCAGCCCGTCGGCGGTGTGCAACTCGATGTCGCGGCGCTCGGCGGGCAGGATCGACATGGACCGGATCGGCTCGCTCACCGGACCAGTCTGCCACCGTCGCGACCGGGTCGGCCGTGGCGGGGGTCGGCCGTGCCGGGTTCAGCCGTGCCGGGTTCAGCCGTGCCGGGTTCAGCCGTAGCGGGGTGCGGACCGGGAGCGCTCGATCCCGGGCTGGCGCTGCTGGCGGGCCCGCCAGCAGCCGGTGTGCCAGTGCCGCCGGTCAGCCAGGTCACCGCGGCCGTCCACCGGCCAGGCGACCAGGTGCGGCACCCCGGGGCGGATCTCCTGGACGCAACCGGGACACCGGTACGTCTTGGTCGCCGCCGGTCCCGGCACCGACCGGACCATCCAGTCGCCGTCGGACCACGACTGCACCGCGGCGACGCCCCGGCGTACCCGCTCCGGGTCGATCGGCTCGGGCTGACCTGCCGCGCCGGGCCCGGCGCGGCCGCCGGAGCCGGTCCGGCGGACCGGACGGTTGCGGCGCGGACTCATGGTCGCAAGGGTACGTCGGTCGACCGCCCGGTCAGCTCTGCGGGTGCGGGCGGAACCCGTGGCCGACGTGCCGGCCGAGCCGGCCGGCGGTCACCAGGTGCCGTAGCAGCGGCGCCGGGGCGAGACCCGGTTCCCGCGTCTCGTCGTACAGCGCCTCCTGGACGGCAAGCACCGTGTCCAGGCCGAGAGTGTCGATCAGCGCGAACGGTCCGGTCGGGTAGCCGCAGCCGAGGGTCATCGCCGCGTCGATGTCGTCGGCCGTCGCGTAGCCGGCCTCCAGCATCCGGACGGCGTCGTTGAGGTACGGCGTCAGCAGCGCCCCGACCAACTGCCCGGCCCGGTCGTCGCAGGTCACCACGGTCCTACCGAGGCCGGTGCAGAACCCTGCGACGGTGGCGACGGCCGGCGGGGCGGTGCGGACCGTGCGGACCACCTCGACGAGGTCGCCCTGCGGGGCCGGGGCGGGCAGGTGCAGGCCGAGGACCTGTTCCGGCCGGCCGGTGGCCATCGCCAGGTCGACGACGGGCAGTGTCGAGGTGGTGGTGGCCAGGACGGCGGCCGGCTGGCAGGCGGCGTCCAGCGCGGCGAGCAGCGCCCGGGTGGTCGCCAGGTCCCCGGCGATCGTCTCGACGACCAGGTCGGCGGCGGCGAGTCCGGCCAGGTCGGTGCCGGGGCCGTCGTAGGCGACGGCGACGACGGTGTGCCCGGCGGCGACGCTGGCCGCCGCGAGGTGGTCGGCGGTCGGTCCGCCGCCGACGATTCCGACGGTACGCACCGGCACCGCGCCACCGGCCGACTCACGAGCAGCCGGCTGCTGACCGGCCCGGCCAGGTTGACCGGCCGACGGGGTCCGGTCGTCGACGACGAGCCGCGACGAGCCGGGCGCTTCGTAGGTGTAGAACCCCCGCCCGGACTTGCGACCCAGCAGCCCGGCGGTGACCATCTGGCGCAGTAGCGGAGCCGGGGCGTGCCGGCGGTCCCGGCCACCCCGGCGGTACATGGTGTCCAGCACCTCGTAGGCGGTGTCCAGGCCGATCAGGTCGAGCAGCGCCAGCGGGCCCATCGGCAGTCGGCAGCCCAGTCGCATCGCCGTGTCGATGTCCTCGCGACTGGCGTACCGGGACTCGTACATCCCGATCGCCTGGTTGAGGTAGCCGAACAGCAGCCAGTTGGCGATGAATCCGGCCCGGTCGCCGAGCGTCACGCCGACCTTGCCGAGCCGCCGGCAGAGCGCTTCGACGTCGGCGACGACCGCCGGGTCGGTGACCACCGTGCGGACCACCTCGACGAGCTTCATCACCGGTGCCGGGTTGAAGAAGTGCAGGCCGACGACCCGTTCGGGGCGGCTGGTGGCGACCGCGATCTCGGTGACGCTCAGCGAGGAGGTGTTGGTGGCCAGGATCGCGTCCGGCTTGCAGGCCTGGTCGAGGGCGGCGAGCAGGCGTTGTTTGAGGTCGAGTCGCTCCGGGACCGCCTCGACGACCAGGTCGACCTCGCTCAGCGCGGCCAGCCCCACGGCGAAGGTGACCCGCGCGTGCAGGGCGTCGCGGTCGGCCGGGTCGAGCTTGCCCCGGGCGACGGCCCGGTCGGTGGAGGCGGTCAGGTTGGCCCGGCCCCGGTCCAGCGCCGTCTGGTCGATCTCGACCGCTACCACCGGTACGCCGTTGCGGGCGAAGACCTCCACGATCCCCGCGCCCATCGTGCCGAGTCCGACGACTCCGACCGTGTTGCACTCGCGCGCCATGCTACCTCCACCCGCCGTGCCTTAACGTCAGCTAAGCCTTGCCGGGCAGTCTGCCATGTCTGCGGCCGCGACACCGCTCAGGTGATCACCACGACCAGCCAGGTGACCCAGCCGACCAGGAACACCGCGGCGAGGCCGGCCATCAGCATCAGGCTGGGCCGGCGGGACGGACGCATCGCCTGGGTGGGTTCGCCGAGCGCGGCGTGCAGCGGCGACCGCAGGCCGGTGGTCGGCCGGACCGGTACGCCCGACGGCACGGCGGTCGGCAGCGAAAGCCTGGTACCGACCGGGTCGGTCAGGGCCGACGCGGGGTCGTAGTAGCGCAACTCGATCCCACCGATGCGGATCCGGTCGCCGTCGCGCAGCTCGGTGGGCTGGGCGATCCGCAGCTCGTTGACCCAGGTCCCGTTGGTCGAGGCCTGGTCGGTGAGGACGGTACGGCCGCCGCCCACCTCGATCGTGGCGTGACACCGGCTGACCTTGACGTCGTCGATCGTGATGTCCAGGCCGGTGTCCCGGCCGATCACCCGGTTGCCGGCGGAGAGGCGGTAACTCGCCCCGGGGGTCGGGCCGTTGACGATCTGCAGGAGAGGTAACAGCGACTGATGTTCGGACATCTGCTGGTGTGGCGCCCTTCCACCCTCGATCGCGACGCACGTCGCGTCACCCGGTGCAGCTTGCCAGGTCCCGCCCACGCGTAGCCACGGTCCCTCGTCCGGTGTTGGCCGCCGGGCGGGCCAGCGCCGCGCCACCGGTTCGGCGACCGCCTGCGACAACCGGACACTCGACGCAACGACACCCGGTCAGGCATGCCAATACATTGCCATGAATCAACGTCCGATTACCTGCGAGTATCTTTCACGAATACACTTCGGGTCGGTGCCGGCGAGCGACGAGGAGCGACGATGACAGCGGTACGCATTCCCGGTCAGCCGGAGGTCGCCGACGGGTTCCTCGTCTCCTCGCACCCGGCCACCGGCACCGAGATCGGCCGGTTCCCGGTCGCCGACGCCGACGCCGTCGCCGCAGCGGTCACCGCCGCCCGCGCCGCGAGCGCCTGGTGGGTCGGGATCGGCCACGCGCAGCGGCGCCGCCGGCTGCTGCGCTGGCGGTCGCTGATCGCCAACCGGATGACCGAGCTCGCCGAGGTGATCAACCGGGAGGGCGGCAAGCCGGTCGCCGACGCCGTCGTCGAGATCGCCGCCGCCGTCGAGCACATCGACTGGGCGGCGCACCACGCCAAGCGGGTGCTCGGCCACCGGCGGACCCGTACCCGGCTGGTCACCGCCGAGTTCAGTGGTCACCTCGAGTACCAGCCACTCGGCGTGGTCGGGGTCATCGGCCCGTGGAACTACCCGGTCGTCACCCCGATCGGTTCGATCGCGTACGCGTTGGCCGCCGGCAACGCCGTCGTCTTCAAGCCCAGCGAGTACACCCCGGGCATCGGTCAATGGCTGGTCGACACGTTCGCCGAGGTGGTCGGCGAGCACCCCGTACTGCAGATCGTGCACGGCCTCGGCGACGTCGGCGCCGCGCTATGCGGCGCGGGTGTCGACAAGATCGCGTTCACCGGCTCGTCGCGCACCGGCCGGGCGGTGATGGCCGCCTGCGCGCAGACCCTCACCCCGGTGCTGATCGAGGCCGGCGGCAAGGACGCGATGATCGTCGACGACGACGCCGACCTCGAGGCGGCGGCCGAGGCGTGCGTCTGGGGCGCGATGACCAACGCCGGGCAGAGCTGCATCGGCATCGAGCGGGTCTACGTGCTCGACGCGGTGCACGACGCGTTCGTCACCGCCGTGGTGGACCGGGCCGCCCGGCTGAGCGTCGGCACCGACCCGACCGACCAGCTCGGCCCGATCACCATGCCCGGTCAGCTCGACGTCATCCGCCGGCACATCGACGACGCGATCGCCGCCGGCGGCCGGGCGGTGCTCGGCGGCCCGGCCGCGGTCCGCCCGCCGTTCGTGCACCCGACGGTGCTGGTCGACGTGCCGCACGACTGCGCCGCGGCCCGGGAGGAGACCTTCGGCCCCACCGTCGTGATCAACCGGGTCGCCGACATCGACGAGGCGATCGCCCGGACCAACGACAGCCGGTACGGGCTCGGCGGCGCGGTCTTCGGCAAGCGCCGGGCGATCGCGGTCGCCCGGCGGATCCGCAGCGGCATGGTCTCGGTCAACTCCGCGCTGACCTTCGCCGGCTTCAGCGAGCTGCCGTTCGGCGGGGTCGGCGACTCCGGGTTCGGTCGCATCCACGGCGAGGACGGCCTGAAGGAGTTCGCCCGGGCCAAGGCGATCACCTACCGGCGGGCCCCGTCGCTGCTGCCGACGACGACCTTCGACCGTACGGCGGCGGACGTGGCCCGGATCGTCACCGCGATCCGGCTGCGCTACGGCCGCTGGTGACACCTGCGGCGCAGCCGGTGACCGGCGCGCCTTGCGTCAGCGGGTGACCGGTGTCTTGCGTCAGCGGGTGACCGGCGCGCGGGTGCCCAGGCTGGCCTGATCGGCGGCGGCCGTACCGGCGACCCAGCCGGCCTGGTTGTTGCCGGAGATCATCCGCGCACCCAGCTCCGGGAAGAGCTGCTCGGTGGTCTGCCGGACCTGCTCGTCGCGGGCCGCCAGCACCGGCACCAGGTCGGTGCCGGTCCGGGCGGCCGCCGCCCGGCCGGCGTCGTCGGCGACCGCGCTCAGCCGCTGGCCGATCCGGACCGCGTACGCCTCCAGGAACGACTGGCGGAACGACCGGGTCGTCGACTGACCGGACCGGCCCCGCTGCGACCCGTTGCGCAGCATCGCCGCGGTCGCCTGGACCAGCAGCGAGGTGTGCAGCAGCTCCACCGACTCGCAGTCCGCAGCGAAGCCGACCACGGTGGCGAAGCCGAGCCGCCCCGACCACACCGACCGGCACCGGTTCGCCTCCGCGACCTGCTGCAGCAGGAACGCCTTGGCCTGCTCGTACGGCGCGTCGAGGCCGATCCGTACGGCGATCGGCGTCGGCGCGGTGTCCCCGGCCCGCGCGGCGGCGGCCAGCAGCGCGTGGTCGATGCTGTGCCGGGTCATCAGCTCCTGCGCCTTGGCCGACAACGCCTCGGCCTCCTCCGGGAACTCGGTGGACTCGGCCTTGGCCAGCAACGCCCGGATCCGGCCGAGCTGACGTTCGTCCACGCTGGAGACATCTGGCGTGACCGTCCGTGCTCCACGGTCCGGGCCGGCGTCACCGGGACGGACGGTGCCCGGGGGCGGGGCGACCGGTTCCAGCGACGGCAGTCCCGACAGCAGGGCGAGCGCCTGCGCCGCCGACACCACCGCCGCCGTACGGTCCAGCTTGGACCGGCCGGCCCAGGCGGTCAGCCGGTGGTCGACCGGATCGGCGCCCCAGACGTCGATCTCCAGCTCCCGCAGTTGCCGGTGCCAGCGCTCGGCGACGGTCGCCGCCGCGTACCCGCGCAGTTGCGCCGTCAGCTGCCCGGCGACCAGGCCGACCGGGCGTTTGCCGTGCTCCCGCCGGACGACCCGCAGCAGGTCGGCGGGCATCCAGCCGTGCCGCCACAGGGCGGCGAGGACCTGTGTGAAGGCGGCGTCCACCACCTGGTCGACCAGCCGGTCGTCAGCGGCGACCAACGCCGCGACGGCGTCGTCGAACGCCGCGGCCCGGTCCTCGGCCACCGCGTGCGCGGCCGCCCGCAGCAGGTCGTCGATCCGGTCCGCCTCGGTCGGCGCGGCGGCGAAGGCGGTGAACGGCGGGTACGCCGTACCGCCAGCCTCCTGCCGCAGGCGTTGGCGCTGCTCGCGGGCCTTCTTCTTGGCCGCCCGGCGCTGCTGGTTGCGAATGCCCACGCTGGACCTCCTCGGGGGGCCGGCACCGTTGTCCGGTCTCGACGGAGTCAACGGCGCGACCGGCCCGCTGGTGCCGGTCAGAACAGGGTCAGCTCGTCACGTTCGATGCCCCGCAGCTTGTCGTAGTCGACGACCACGCAGCGGATGCCCCGGTCCTCGGCGAGGACCCGGGCCTGGGGCTTGATCTCCTGAGCGGCGAAGATGCCGGCCACCGGGGCGAGCAGCGGATCCCGGTTGAGCAGTTCCAGGTAGCGGGTGAGCTGCTCGACGCCGTCGATCTCGCCCCGCCGCTTGACCTCGATCGCGACGGTGGCGGCACCGTCGCGGCAGAGCAGGTCGACCGGGCCGATCGCGGTCATGTACTCCCGCCGGACCAGGGTGAACCCGTCCCCGAAGGTGGTCGGGTTGGCCGCCAACAGCTCCTGCAGGTGGGCCTCCACGCCGTCCTTACGCAGCCCCGGGTCGACGCCGAGATCGTACGAGGTGTCGTGGATGATCTCCTCGATGGTGATCCGCAGCTCCTCGCCGGCCTTGTTCACCACCCGCCAGACACCGGGCGACTCGGTCAGCCGACACGGTGGGCTCATCCAGTTCAACGGCTTGTAGGCTCGGTCGTCGGCGTGGATCGACACGGACCCGTCCGCCTTGACCATCAGCAGTCGGGTCGCCGGCGGCAGATGCGCCGAGAGTCGACCGACGTAGTCCACCGCACACCGCGCAATCACCAGCCGCACCCGACGAGGGTAGCGGCAGCGGCGGCGGCTCGCCGCGCAGGGCTGGCGCGGCGGTGCGATCCTGGATCATGTGTTCGAACTGCTGACCGGGACCGGGCTGGCGGCGTCCGCCGGGCTCAACGCGTACATCCCGCTGCTGACCGTGGGGCTGCTGGCCCGCTACACCAGCCTGATCACGCCGCCCGACGGGTGGCAGTGGATCAGCAACGGCTGGGTGCTGGCCATCCTCGCCGGGCTGCTCGCCGTCGAACTGGTCGCCGACAAGGTGCCGGTCGTCGACCACGTCAACGACGTGGTGCAGACGGTGGTCCGGCCGACCGCGGGCGGGCTGGCGTTCGGCGCCGGCTCGTCGTCGGAGACCGTGACGGTCAGCGATCCGGGCGAGTTCTTCACCTCGAACCAGTGGATCCCGGTGGTCGTCGGGGTGCTGATCGCACTCGGCGTACACGCGCTCAAGGCCACCGCCCGGCCGGTGATCAACACGGCGACCGCCGGGGTCGGCGCTCCGGTGGCCAGCACCGCCGAGGACGTCACCAGCGTGGTGATGTCGGTGGTGGCCATCCTGTTGCCGGTGCTGATCCTGGTCTTCCTGGTCGTGCTGGTGATCGGCGGGCCGCTGCTGATCCGTCGGGTCGTACACCGCCGCCGGGAACGCCGGGCCGCCCGCGCCGCCGGATACCGGGTCTGACCGGGCACACCATCCTGAACTGATCGCTTCCGGCCACGGACTGATCGCGCCGATCCTGCCCGCCGAACGGTCGAAACGCGAGAGGCCGTTCATCACCGGTCGGCCCCGCCTGCGACGATCTCCGCCGTGCGTTCACGTTCGACGGCTCTGGCGGTGGCGACGGCGGTGGCCGTCGTCGGCCTCGGCGCGATCGTCGTCGGCCTGGTCACCACCGGCGACGGCGCGACCGAGGCCCCGGCCGTGGCCGGCACCGTCGGTCCGGCACCGTCGACCGGCGGTCCGGGCGACGGCACCGGTACGCCGCTCCCGCCGTCAGCCACACCGTCCCCCACGCCGTCGGCACCGCCCGGCCCGGCCGAGCAGCCCGGCGCTACCCGACCCGGGACCCGCCCGCCCGTCGTCGACCACGGGCCGCGCAGCGGCAACCTGGTCGCGTTGACCTTCGACGCGGACATGACCGAGGGGATGCGCTACAGCCTGCGCAGCGGCGAGGTCCGCTCGTACGCGAACCTGGCCATCGTCGAGTTGCTGGAACGCGAGCAGGTGCCGGCGACCTTCTTCCTCACCGGCATGTGGGTCGAGGAGTACCCCGACCTGACCCGCCGGCTGGCCGCCAACCCCCGGTTCGAGCTGGCGAACCACACGTACGACCATGCCGCCTTCACCGCCGACTGTTACGGCCTGCCGCAGGTGCCGGCGAACGCGATGACCGCCGACGTGGCGAAGACCTTCGACGTGATCGCACCGTACGGCGGCCGGCAGACCCGGTACTTCCGCTTCCCCGGCCTGTGCCACGACGGGGCGGCGCTGGCCGCGCTCGCCCCGCTCGGGCTGACCGTGGTCGACGGCGACGTGATCAGCGGCGACCCGTTCGCCACCGCCTGGCAGCCGGTCGTCGACGCCGTGCTGTCCGGCGTGCGGCCCGGCTCGGTGGTGGTGCTGCACGTCACCGAGGCCAACGCCGCGATGACCGACGAGGCGTTGCCGCACATCCTGGCCGGGTTGCGGGACCGGGGGCTGACCCCGGCCACCCTGTCGGAGGTGCTGGCCGGACAGCCGGCGTCGGAGGTGCTGGCCGGACAGCGCCGGCTCACCGCCAGCGGAACAAGCGGGCGGCCAGCACTCCCGCGCCGACCAGGTAGCCGACCAGCACCAGCAGGTGCAGTGGTCGCACCGGGCCGCCCGTCCAGGTGGCCTGCATGCTCTGGCTGAGCGCGCCGAGCGGCGTGACGTCGGCGATCCGGCGGATCGACTCGGGCATCAGCGGTCCCGGCGTCCACACCCCGGCGAAGAACAGCATCGGGAAGTACAGCAGCATGCTGACCGCGTTCGCCGATCTGCTCGTCGGCACCAGGGCGGCGACCAGCAGGCCGACGGCGAAGGTGGCCGCCGCACCGAGCAGGAAGACCCCGGCGAAGCTGGCCGGCCGGGCCGGCAGCGGCACCCGGAACCCGACCGCCGCCGCCGCGACCGCCAGGCCGATCGCGACCGTGGTGGCGGCCACCGCGACGACCAACTGCGCGCCGAGCAGCTTCCCCGGGCGTACCGGGGTGGTCGCCATCCGGCGCAGCACCCCGCGCTCCCGGTAGCCGGCCACCGTCGTCGGCAGCGAGTTGAGCGCGACGGTCGCCACCGCCAGGGCGACGACCACCGGCAGGTAGACGTCGATCGGGCGCAGCCCGGCGAGCTCCGGGACCGGGGTACGGAAGCCCGGCATCACCGCACCCAGGACGATGATCAGCAACATCGGGAAGGCCAGCGCCATCACCACCGCCGCCGGGTCGCGCAGCAGCAGCTTGGCCTCCATCACGGTGAGTCGCCGCAGCGCGGTCATCGGTGGCCTCCGGTCAGTGCCAGGAACGCGTCGTCCAGGGTGGCCTGCTGCATCCGCAGCTCACGTGGGGTCACGCCGTGGCGCGACAACGCCGCCACCACCGCGAACAGCAGGTCCGCCGTACCGTCGACGACGATCTCGCGCCCGTCCACGGTGACCGCCGTGACCTGCGGCAGGCCGGCCAGCAGCGCCGGGTCCAGCGGCCGGTCCACGACGAAGCGGATCCGCTGCCCGGCATCGACGCTGGCGGCCAGCCCGGCCGGGGTGTCGACGGCGACCACCCGACCGGCGTCGATCACCGCGACCCGGTCGCAGAGCCGCTCCGCCTCCTCCATCAGGTGGGTGACCAGCACCAGGGTGACTCCCCGGTTGCGGACCGACTCGATCAGCGACCAGGTGTCCCGGCGGGCCGCCGGGTCCAACCCGGTGGTCAACTCGTCGAGGAACGCCACCTGGGGGTTGCCGACCAGGGCCAGCGCCACCGACAGCCGCTGTTTCTGCCCGCCGGAGAGTTGGCCGAACCGGGCGTCGTGTCGCGACGACAGGCCGAGCAGGTCGAGCAGCTCCCGCCAGTCGGCCGGCTGACGGTAGAAGGAGCTGTACAGCTCCAACGCCTCCCAGACCTTCATCCGCTCCGGCAGCTGGCTCTCCTGCAACTGGGCACCGAGCCGTTCGCGCAGTGTCGCGCCGTCGCGCTGCGGGTCCAGGCCGAGCACCCGTACGCTGCCCCGGTCCGGCCGACGCAGCCCGAGAGCGCACTCCACTGTGGTGGTCTTGCCGGCGCCGTTGCGCCCCAGGACGCCGAAGATCTCCCCCTCGTCGACGGTGAACGACACATCGTCCACCGCGACCAGATCGCCGTACCGTTTGTGCAGGTGTTCGACCTCGATGACGGACATTACGGCCTCCTCAGCCGGTGATCTTCTTGATCGGCAGCCGGCGGACCAGCACCCAGGTGACCGCGCTGGCGACCAGCAACGTCGCCAGGGCGACGATCGCGCCGGCGCCGAGGTGTCCCTCGTCGCCGAGGCCGAGCAGCCGGCCGAGCACGAGACCGGCCCACTCGGTACGGAAGCCGATCTCGATCACGAAGGCCGGCAGCAGCGCCACTGGCAGCAGCAGCGTCGCCCACCATGGGTTGATCAGGTGGTAGGCGATCGCGCACAGCGCGCCGGCCGCCGTGTAGCCGAGGTACACCAGGGTGAACTCGAGACAGATCGCGGCTGCCGCCCCCAACGAGTCGACCGGGTACGGCTCGGTCAGCCCGCCGAACAGCCCGAGGGCATCGAACGTCAGGTACTCGACGCCGAAGCCGACCGTCGTCATGACGGCGAAGCCGACGGCGTACGGCAGCAGGAAACCCCAGGCACCGATCAGCGCGTCCCGCCGGGTGACCCCGTGGGCGACGAACACCGGCAGGTAGGCGCCGACGGCGGTGATGCCGAAGACGAAGGTGAACCAGCGCGGCGCCTGGAGTCCGACGTTGGCCCACATGCTGACCTCGACGGTCCCCAGCCGTGCCGTCAGGCCGATCACCACGGCCCAGGCCAGGTAGAGGATCACCCAGTACCACCCGGCCAGCGGCAGCGACCGGCGCAGCAGCGTCCGGCTGACGGTCCACGCGGTGGCGTTCATCGCCGCGTCTCCTTCTGGTTGTCGGCGGTCAGGTGCACGAACAGGTCCTGCAGCCCGATCGGGCCGAGCTCCAGACCGGCGGCGTGGGCGGCCGCCCGGTCGCTGTCGTCGAGGGTGCCGAAGATGGTGGTGGAGCGGGTGCCGCCGAGTTGCTGGGTGCCGAGCACGGTGCGTCCGGCGACGAACGCGTCGACGGCGGCGGCCGGGCCGGTCACCGCGGTCCCCCGGGCGCGTAGCGTCTCGGTCTCCTCGTGGGCGACCAGCCGGCCCCGGTGCAGGATCACCACTTCCTCGAACAGCGCGCCGACCTCCTCGATGAGGTGGGTGGAGAGCACGATGGTGCGCGGGTGGGCGACGTAGTCGGCCAGCACCTCGTCGTAGAAGGCGTACCGGCTGGGCGCGTCGAGACCGAGGTAGGCCTCGTCGAAAATGGTCAGGGGTGCCCGCGCGGCGAGCCCGAGGGTGACGCTGAGCGCGGACTTCATGCCCCGGCTGAGGGCGTTGAGCCGCTTGCGCCGGGGCAGGTCGAAGCGCTCGATCAGGCGTTCGGCGTAGCCGGCGTCCCAGTTGGGGCGCAGCGTCGCGGCAAGGTCCAGGATGCAGCTGACCCGGTCGGTGTCCTGGGCGTCGACCCGGTCCCGGACGAACGCGATCTGCGACATGATGGCCGCGTTCTCGAACGGGTCGGCACCGCCGACCTGGACGGTCCCGCTGCTCGCCTGCCGGAAGGCGGCCAGTACGGCGAGCAGGCTGGTCTTGCCGGAGCCGTTGCGCCCGAGCAGTCCGTAGATCTTGCCGGGGGCGAGGGTGAGGTCGAGCGAGTCGACGGCGACGGTGTCGCCGTAGCGGATGGTGAGGCCGCTGGTGGAGATACCGAGGCCGGTCACTGCTGCTCCCCTTCTGCTGCGTGCTGGCTGCCGGCAGCTTCTGCTGCTTGCTGGATGCGGGCGACGACGTCGGCGAGCGGGATGCCGATGATCCGGGCCTCGGCGAGCATCGGGTCGACGACCTCGGCGAAGAACCGGTCGCGGCGCTGGCCGCGCAGGGTCTCGCGGGCGTTGGGGCTGACGAACATGCCGATACCGCGCTTCTTGAACAGCACGCCTTCGTCGATGAGCTGATGGAAGCCCTTGGCGGCGGTGGCGGGGTTGATCCGGTAGTAGCTGGCGTACTGGTTGGTGGACATGACCTGCTCGCCCTCCTGCAGCGCCCCGCTCAGGATGTCGTTTTTGATCTTGTCGGCTATCTGCTGATAGATCGGACTTCGATCATCGAACACGGGAGCACCTCTGGTTCACTGGTTCGTTACTTGTGTGATGAACCGTAGCACCAACGAACCAGCGCGGTCCAGCTCCGGCGGCCTCCGTCACCTCCCCGACACCCGACCGCCTCCCCCTGTGCGGCAGGGGCGATAGTTGACGTCATGAGCGACAAGGCGGCGGACCAGCCGGCCATCGAGGTACACGGACTCCGCAAGTCCTACGGCGGATCGGCGGCGGTGGACGGGGTCGACCTGAGCGTCCAGCGCGGCGAGGTCTTCGCCCTGCTCGGCCCGAACGGCGCCGGCAAGACCACCACAGTGGAGATCCTGGAGGGCTACCGCCGCCGCGACGCCGGCGAGGTCCGGGTGCTCGGCGTCGACCCCGACCCCGGTACGCCGCAGTGGCGCTCCCGCATCGGCATCGTGCTGCAGGGCACCGGCGAGTTCGACGAACTTACCGTCGGCGAGGTCGTCGCACACTTCGCCGCCTTCTACCCGGCGCCGGACGACCCGGCGACGGTGATCGACCGGGTCGGCCTGTCCGCCAAGGCGAAGGCCCGCACCCACACCCTCTCCGGCGGGCAGAAACGCCGCCTCGACGTGGCGCTCGGCATCGTCGGCCGCCCCGAACTGCTCTTCCTCGACGAACCGACGACCGGCTTCGACCCGGAGGCGCGACGCGAATTCTGGGAACTGATCCGGGCACTCGCCGCCGGCGGCACCACGATCCTGCTGACCACCCACTACCTCGACGAGGCGGAAGCCCTCGCCGACCGGGTCGGGGTGATCGCCGCCGGCCGGCTCGTCGAGGTGGCACCGCCGGCCGAGCTGGGCGGCCGACGCGACGCCCTGGCCACCGTCTCCTGGCGTACCGCCGACGGGACGACGCGGCACGAGCAGAGCGCGACGCCGACGGCGCTGATCGCCGACCTGGCCGCGCGCTTCGACGGCGAGGTCCCCGGCCTGACCGTCACCCGCCCCACCCTGGAAGACGTCTACCTGCGGATGATTGGACACAAGTGAACGCGACCACGGGCGGTACCGCCGGCGCTGTGACCTCTCCGGCGGCCGGCGCCCCCAGCACCTCGCCGGCCGTGACGCGGGTCGGCCCGGCGCGGCTGGGGCTGCGGCAGGGCAAGCTGGAGATCCGGCAGTTCATGCGCAGCCGTGAGTCCGTCGTCTTCACGATGGCCTTCCCGGTCATCATGATCCTGATCTTCGCGTCGATCTTCACCGGGGAGATCACCGACGGCGTACGGTTCACCCAGTACTTCATCACCGGCATGATCGCCACCGGGCTGATGACCGTCGGCTTCCAGAGCCTGGCCATCCAGATCCCGATCGAGCGCGACCGGGGCGTGCTCAAGCGGCTGCGCGGCACCCCGATGCCGAAATGGGTCTACTTCGCCGGCAAGGTCATCATGGTCGCCGTGATCGGCTTCGCCGAAACGGTGCTCCTGCTGGCCGTCGCGACCCTGCTGTTCGACCTGCAACTGCCGGACACCGCGTTCAAGTGGTTCACCCTGGGCTGGGTGTCGGTGCTCGGCATCACCGCCTGCACGCTCTGCGGCATCGCCTTCTCGTCGCTGGCGAGGAGTGGGCGCAGCGCGTCGGCGGTGGCCACCCCGGTCTCGCTGATCCTGCAGTTCACCTCCGGCGTCTTCTTCGTCTTCACCGCGCTGCCCGGCTGGATGCAGCAGATCGCCGCGCTGTTCCCGCTGAAGTGGATGTGCCAGGGGCTGCGCTCGGTCTTCCTGCCGGAGGCGTTCGGCACCCAGGAGCCGGGCGGCTCGTTCGAGCTCGGCATGGTCGCGCTGGTGCTCGGCATCTGGTGCGTCATCGGCCTGGTGCTCTGCCTGACCACGTTCCGCTGGACCACCAAACGCGACGGCTGACCCTGGCCGCTCATCGTCCAACGTTCACGAAAGCGCCGATCTCGTCGAGCCCAGGACGATAGCCGTCGCTGGTGTCCACCTCGATCTCATTTGCGGTCAGCAGCAGTTGCAACACGTTGAAGAAGGTGGGCAGGGTCCGAAGGGTCAGCTCGTCGCTCGGTGCGGCGTTGAAGTCGCCGGCTGAGTGGACCATGCCCTCCTTGATCTCGTCCCGGCAGATCGCCGGGCAGCCGATCCGCCGGGCGAGCAGGTGGGCAAGCGTCGTCTTACCAGCCCCCGGTGGTCCACTGATGACGACAAGGGTCGGCATTGTTTCCACCACGTCGTTATAGCTCGACCGGTGCACGGGGACCGCTGTCGAGGTGACGCCTACGCACGTCAAAACGCGAAGATGACGTGCGTAGGCGTCACCTGATCATGCAACCTGGCCGCCCGAACCACTCTGGCCTACCCAAGTCGGCACTTAGTCACCTCGGTTCGGCCACGAACACGCCGACTCCTTCGAGGGTCTCGGTCAGCCCGGTGGCACGGAGGATCATCATCGCCTTGCCGACGACGGTGTCCGAGACGTCGTACTCGCGGCAGAGCTGTGAGCGGCTGGGCAGCTTTGTGCCCGGTGGCCACTCGCCAGACTCGATCTTCGCTCGTAGTTCGTCGGCCAGAACTTGGTACTGCTGCTTGGGCATACACACTCCCCGGATGGCATGCCCATTTGATCACGCTTCTACCTCCAACCTCAACCAGTTGCACGTTGCGCGTTGACCTACAACCGGTGGCAATTGTAGGTTGATGGCGAACGCCCCCGGATGGCTCTTGGGGCGGTCGCCCTCGGTCGGGGCGGGTAGCGAGTCACGCCGCTGGGCGTCCCGGCCACCAAGGTTCGCCCTGGTCGCCGTACCGCCAAGGAGGGCTGCGGCGATTGGGGTGGGGTGGCCCTGCCGGCATCGGCAAGCGGCAGGGCCACCCCGTCCACCCGTCGACGACAACCGACTGAGCGGAACCAGCGGCAGTAGCGAGCAATGGGGAGGAAGACGAGATGCGTGAACTGTGGCGCCGGTGGCAGGTCCGCCGGCAACGACGCACCATGGCGACCACACCACCGGCCAGCTGGCCCGCTGGCGGCGCCACCGGCGTCTACCGGGCACCTGGCAACCCCGCCGGCCGCAATCAGCGCGGGTCGGCGTACCGGCCGATCCGGCCCTGGCAGGTCCGCAGCCACCGCTTCCCGACGGTCCCCCGGCGCGGCGGCGGCCGGGGCCTCGACCCCGGCGAGGTCGCCGCGTTCCTCGACCGCGTCGCCCACGACCTTGGCATCGTGTACGCCGAGCTCGAACGCACCTGGGAGCAGAACGACCGGATCAAGGATGCGTTGCGCCGCTGGCAGTCCGCCCAGGCAACGCCCACGCGGCACGGCGTCTACCAGGCCGGCGCGCGCCGGTGACCGGGCCGAGGCCAGCGGCCGGCGGCGGTGGCGGTCCGGCGCTGACCGTACGGACCGCCACCGCTGCCGACACCGAGCCGTTGGCGGAGTTGCTGGCGCAAGCCAGTGTGGTGGACCCGGTGGTGGCCTGGCTGATCAGAGATCACGCCCTGCGCTATCTGACGATGCACCAGTTCTTCACCGCCGAGTTGGCGTTCGCCGTCCGGCACGGGATCGTCGACGTCGTCGGGCACTGCGACGGGGTCGCTATCTGGTATCCGCACCCGGCCGACCGGCTCCTCGGGGCGGAGCATCAACACCGCAGGTTGCGGTCCTGCGGTGACCGGCACGGTCCGTACGCGCACTACACCTTCGCCGCCGGCCGGCTGGAGCCGACCGGCCGGCACCACCACCTGGCGTTCCTCGCGGCGGCGCCCTGGCTACGCCGCCAGGGCATCGGGTCGGCGCTGTTGGCCGCGCATCATGCCCGGCTCGACCGGATCGGCATGCCGGCCGTGGCCGAGGCCAGCAGCCAGCGGCAGCGGACGTTCTACGAACGCCACGGCTACCGCGTCGTCCGCGTCGCCCACCTGCCGGCGGGCGGGCCGCCGCTGTGGGCGATGCGCCGCTCCGGCGACCCGGTCGACCAACCACCCCTGGCAGCCGCACTCCGGGTCGGCTGATCCCGGACTGCATGACCGACAGGCGGCCCCTAAGTCAGGCTCGCCGGGCTGCGGGCGCTACGGAAGCTGGTGCGCCTTGTCGCTCACTGCTTTCGCGCTCCGCGCGGGCAGCGAGCTGGCGCAGTAGTTCGTCAGCGTCGACGCCGTGGCCGGCGGCGATGTCTGCCTCAGCGTGCCGGATCTCCTCCAGCGCGCTGGGCGTGGACAACAGGTCGAGGGTCTCTAGGTCACAAACAGCCATGATTACTACTATTCTAGTCACGAACCTCGGTCAGGCGGCCATGCCAAGCAGGACGCTCGCGCGGGCCACCAGGCTCGGCGACGTTCGTGGACTCCATGGTCAGTAACTGTAGAAACCCTGGCCGGTCTTGCGACCCAGATCGCCGGCGGTGACCATGCGCTGCAGCAGCTCCGGCGGGAAGAACTTCTCGTCGGCGGTGTCGGCGTAGATGTTCTTCGACGCGTTCAGCAGCACGTCCGCACCGGTCAGGTCGACGGTCGCCAATGGACCCATCGCGTGGCCGAAGCCCAGCTTGCACGCGGTGTCGAGGTCCTCGGCGGAGACCACACCGGACTCGACCAGTTGCACCGCCTCGACGACCAGCGCGGAGATCAACCGGGTGGTGACGAAGCCGGCGATGTCCCGGTTGACCACCACGCACGTCTTGCCGATCTCCTCGGCGAACGCCCGCGCGGTGGCCAGCGTGGCGTCCGAGGTCTTGTAGCCGCGCACCAGCTCGCACAGCTTCATCATCGGCACCGGGGAGAAGAAGTGCGTACCGACCACCGACTCGGGCCGGTCGGTGACCGCGGCGATCTGGGTCACCGGGATCGCCGAGGTGTTGGTGGCCAGAACGGCGTCCGCCTTGCAGACCTTGTCCAGGACCCGGAAGACCTCGTGCTTGATCTCGATGCGCTCGAAGACGGCCTCGACGACGATGTCCGCGTCGGCCGCCGCTTCCAGATCGGTGGTCGTGGTGATCCGGCCGATCGCCGCTTCGACGTCGTCGGCGCTGATCGTGCCCTTGCTGGCGAACTTCTCCAGGGACCGTCGGATGCCGTCGACGCCCCGGGCGGTGGCGGCGTCGTCGAGGTCGCGCATCGTGACCTGCCAGCCCGCCTGGGCGGCGACCTGGGCGATGCCCGATCCCATCAACCCGGCACCGATCACTGCCAGCCGACCCGCCATCTGCATCTCCTCGTTCGTGCCTACCCGATCGGAGTCCACGCCGACCCGGCGGGACGTGCCCGCCTGCACCGGCGGAACGCGCCCGCCCCGTACTCGACGGGATGTGCCCGCCAGCTTAACCGGCGGACCTGAACGATCGGTAACCCGGCGGGGCATGGTCGGACCGCCCGGGTACGGCGACCACCTGATTCAGCCGCCGTACCGCCGCACCAGCACCCCGAGCGCGCGCAGGTCGGCGACGTAGTTCGGGTAGCCACGGTCGATGTGGTGCACGTCGGCGATCTCGGTCACCCCGTCGGCGCAGAGTCCGGCGATCACCAGCCCGGCGCCGGCCCGGATGTCGGTGGCGGTGACCCGCGCCCCGACCAGCCGTTCGCGGCCCCGCACCACGGCATGGTGGCCGTCGGTCTTGATGTCGGCACCGAGCCGTAGCAACTCGTCGACGAAGCCGAACCGGCCGTCGAAGATGTTCTCGGTCACCAGGGAGGCCCCTTCACTGATCGCCGCCAGCCCGATCGCCATCGGCAGCAGGTCGGTCGCGAAGCCCGGGAACGGCAGGGTGACGACGTCCACGGCGCGCGGCCGGCGGTCCATCCGTACCCGGAAGCCGTCGTCGGTCGCCTCGACGCTGGCTCCGGAGTCCGCCACCTTGTCCAGGGCGACCTCCAGGAACGCCGGATCGACCCCGTGGACGGTGACGTCGCCCCGGGTCATCGCGGCGGCGAAGGCCCACGTCCCGCCGACGATGCGGTCCCCGATCGTGGCGTGGCGCACCGGCTGCAACTCCGGTACGCCCTCGATCCGCAGGGTCGCCGTACCGGCACCGTCGATCTGCGCCCCCATCGCGGTCAGCATCGCGCAGATGTCCACGATCTCCGGCTCCCGCGCCGCGTTGTCGATCTCGGTGATCCCGTCGGCGAGCACCGCCGCCATCACCAGGTTCTCGGTCGCACCGACGCTGGGGAAATCCAGACAGATCGTCGCGCCGTGCAGCCCGCGCGCAGCGGAGGCCACGACCAGGCCGTTCTCCCCGGTGATGTCGGCGCCCATCCGGGCCAGGCCGGCCACGTGCATGTCGAGCCCACGGGAGCCGATCGCGTCGCCGCCGGGATGCGCGACCCGGACCTGCCCGCACCGGGCCAGCAACGGCCCGAGTACGCAGATCGACGCCCGCAGCCGCCGCACCAGGTCCACGTCGGGTCGGCAGCCGGGGGCCGCCGGTACGTCGATTGTCACCGTGCTGGCCCGGGGCGAGCCGGTGGCCCGCGAGCCGGCGAGTTCCGCACCGGCGGCGGTCACCGTGACCTCGCAGCCGAGTCCGCGCAGCACGTCGGCCATGATGGCGATGTCGGTGATCCGGGGCACGTTGTCGATCACGGTCCGGCCCGGTGCCAGCAGCGCCGCGGCCATCAGCTTCAGGGCCGAGTTCTTCGCCCCCTCCACCGGCACCGAGCCGACCAGCCGACTTCCGCCGGTGACCGAGATGAGGTCGCCCTCGACCACCGGGACACCGCCGCCCTCGACTGCCGGGGTGAGGTCGTCCTCGGCCGCCGAGGACGACGTTGTCCCGACACCGGCGCTGCCGGTGCGGTGCAGAATCCGTACCCTGTCGCTCATGGCCGTCCACCTCACCCGCATCTACACCAAGGCCGGGGACACCGGCACGACCAGGTTGAGCAACAACGAGCAGGTCGCCAAGACCGACCTGCGGATCTGCGCGTACGCCGACGTCGACGAGTGCAACGCCGCCATCGGGGTGGCGCTCGCCCTCGGCGGGCTCGACGAAAGCCTGAGCAACGTGCTGGGGCAGATCCAGAACGACCTGTTCGACGTCGGCGCCGACCTGGCGAACCCGGTCGAGCCGGAGCCGGCGTACCCGCCGCTGCGGGTCACCGAGGCGTACGTGACCCGGCTGGAAGGCTGGTGCGACGAGTACAACTCGCGGCTGGCCAAGCTCGACTCCTTCGTCCTGCCTGGCGGCACCCCTGGCGCCGCGCTGTTGCACGTGGCACGGACCGTCGCTCGACGGGCCGAGCGCTCCGCGTGGGCGCTGATCACCCATGAACCGGAACGAACCGGCCCCCTTCCGGCAAAGTATCTCAACCGTCTCTCGGATTTGTTGTTCATCCTGGCGAGAACCGCCAACCCGGGCGGCGACGTGCTCTGGGTGCCCGGCGGCGGCCGCTGACCCGGCGAGGAGCACATGCCGGGACTGCACCACGTCGAGCTGTGGGTACCCGATCTACCCGCAGCTGAACCCGGCTGGGCCTGGCTGCTGGGTGAACTCGGCTGGCAGCCGTACCAGCGGTGGCCCGCCGGCCGGTCCTGGCGCTACGACGGCAGCTACCTGGTGCTGGAGCAGTCCCCCGCGTTGACCGGCGACGTCCACGACCGGTGCGCGCCGGGCCTCAACCACCTGGCGTTCCATGCCGGCAGCCGGCAGCGGGTGGACGAGCTGGTCGCGGCCGCGCCGGCACACGGGTGGTCGCTGTTGTTCGCCGACCGGCATCCGTACGCCGGCGGGCCGGACACCTACGCCGGCTATCTGAGCGACCGGTACGGCTACGAGGTGGAACTGGTGGCCGACGGGTGAGCGCTGCTCAGGCCGCCAGCCGGCGCGAGTCCTCCCCCGGCAGGCTCGCCTCCAGCCACGAGCTGAACCCGGTGACCGTGGACTCGGCCATGGCGATCTCGACCGGGGCGTGATGGCTGGTACAGCGCAGGATCACCCAGTCATGCGGCAGGGCCAGCCGCTCCTGGCCACGTGGGCTGCGCCGGCTCTCCACGGCCAGCCCACGGCGGGACAGCACCCGCTTGGGGCGCAGCGCGAAGCTGAACAGCCGGTACCAGCGCAGCTCGTCGCCGACGAACCGGCCGAAGCCGGGTGACCAGCCTCGGCCGTCGACGATGGTGTTGACCCGGAAACTGAGCTTGATGGTGCCGCGTACCCGGGCCATCAGGGCGCGGCGGACGATCAACGTCAGGATCGCGACGAGCAGGACGAGGACGCCGATCCCGAACCATTCGATGGTCGACATCGACGCCGCCCGCTCAGTGACCGGACGCGGTGGCGGGGGCGGCCGGGGTGGCTTCCTCGGCGAGGATCGTCACGCCGTTGGTGGTGACCGAGAGGAACCCGCCGGCGACGTCGTAGGCGACCTGTTCGCGGCCCGGCAGCGTGATCCGCACCTGGCCGGGCTCGGCGAGCTGGCCGAGCATCGGCGCGTGACCGGGCAGTACGCCGAGCTCGCCTTCGGTGGTCCGGGCGATCACCATTTCGGCCTCGCCGGACCAGACCATCTGCTCGACGGCGACAAGTTCGACGTGCAGTTGCTTAGCCAACGCGGTCTCCTTTGGTGGCGAGGTCGTCTGCGAGTCTAGTCGGGGCGGTCTCCCGTACCCGCGCCGGGTGGCCGGCCGACAACCGTCACTTTTCGCGATTGACCAGTTCAGGACGGGTTGCAACAAACTGGTCGAGAGTTCCGGCGCGCAGTGCCGCGAGGCAGTCGTCGGCATCGGTGGTGAACCGCTCGCCGAGATACTCGCCGTCGCCGCCGGTGACCGCGACACCCGGCAGGTCCAGCAGGACGATCCGGTCGCCCCGGATCTGCCGCAGCCCCATCGCGAAGTCGACGAGTGACCGGCCCCGGGTGTCCACGACCACGGCCGTGCCGGCGGCGTCCAGGACTGCGGTCAACCGGCCCGGATCGGTGACCAGGTCCCGGGTGACCACCTGTTCGGCGAGGGCCCGGACCAGTTGCCGCTGATGCCGCTGGCGGCCGTAGTCACCGTCGGGCAGGCTCTCCCGCTGCCGGACGTAGTCCAACGCCTGCCAGCCGGAGAGCAACCGCTCCCCCTGCCGGTACTCGGCCTGTGGACCGACGTAGCCCGAACCGTCCGGGTTCGCCGGGCGCGGCCGGCCGTCGGGTTGCCGATGCGCCGACCGCACGTCGGCGTCGATCCGCATCCGTACCCCACCGATCGCGTCCACCAGCCGCTCCAGCCCGGCGAAGTTCACGATGACACCGGCATCGAAACGGTCGACACCGGTACGGGCGGCGACAGTCGACGCGAGCAGTTGGAAACCGGACACGGGGTCCGGCTCCGCGCGACCCGGCACTCTGCTGCCGTACGCCATCGCCGCGTTGATCCGGTCGACCCCGCCGGGATAGTCGCTGACTCCGAACGCCGGGATGTCCACCAGCAGGTCGCGGGGCAGCGAGATCAGGTACGCCCGGTCCAGCCCCGCCGGCACGTGCACCAGCAGTACGGTGTCCGCCCGGGGCACCCGCTGCGGCTGGTCGGTCGGCCGGTCCACGCCGACCAGCAGCAGGTTCACCGGCCCGGTCAGCGGACCGTCCAGCGCGGCTGTTTCGCCGCCGTCGCCGAACAGGTCCGCCGTGGGCACCGACCTCGCGGCCCGGTCGACGACGGTCCGGCTGAGCACCACCACCGAGCCCGCCACCATGACCAACCCGACGAGCACGGCGAGCAGCGCGAGCCGTTCCGGCCGGCTCAGCCGCGATGGGCGTGTCCGTGTCCGATCCCGCTGCGCCATCGCCCCGACCCCCGTCCGCCGCAGAGCCGGTCGGGTACCCCTGGCCGGCAGACGCAAACGACCGACGGGGGAAACGCGACGGGCGCCGCACCGGATGTCCGGTGCGGCGCCCGTCGGGGTACCGCCGGGTCGGCCCTGCACTCCAGGCCGACGGCTGACGCCGTCGTCAGCCCTTCATCAGCTCGCGGGCGTTGCGCTCCAGGTCGTCCAGCCCACCGCACATGAAGAAGGCCTGCTCGGGGAAGTGGTCGTACTCCCCTTCGCTGATCTTGCGGAAGGCCTCGATGGTGTCCTTGACCGGCACGTAGGAACCCTTGATGCCGGTGAAGACCTCAGCCGCGAAGGTGTTCTGCGACAGGAACCGCTCGATCCGCCGGGCCCGGGAGACGGTGATCTTGTCTTCCTCGGAGAGCTCCTCCATACCGAGGATGGCGATGATGTCCTGCAGGTCCTTGTACTTCTGCAGGATCCGCTTCACCTCGGAGGCCACCGCGTAGTGCTCCTGGCCGACGAACTCCGGGGCGAGAATCCGCGACGAGGACGCCAGCGGGTCAACCGCCGGGTAGATGCCCTTGTCGGAGATGGACCGCTCCAGGTTGGTGGTGGCGTCCAGGTGGGCGAAGGTGGTGGCCGGCGCCGGGTCGGTGTAGTCGTCGGCGGGCACGTAGATCGCCTGCATCGAGGTGATCGCCTGGCCCCGGACCGAGGTGATCCGCTCCTGCAGCTCACCCATCTCGTCGGCCAGCGTGGGCTGGTAACCCACTGCGGACGGCATCCGGCCGAGCAGGGTGGAGACCTCGGAACCGGCCTGGGTGAACCGGAAGATGTTGTCGATGAACAGCAGCACTTCCTGCTTCTGCACGTCGCGGAAGTACTCCGCCATGGTCAGCGCGGCAAGCGCGACCCGCAACCGGGTGCCCGGCGGCTCGTCCATCTGGCCGTAGACCAGGGCGGTCTTGTCGATGACGCCGGACTCGGTCATCTCGTGGATCAGGTCGTTGCCCTCACGGGTCCGCTCGCCGACGCCGGCGAAGACCGACGTACCGCCGAAGTTGTTCGCGACCCGGATGATCATCTCCTGGATGAGCACCGTCTTGCCCACGCCGGCACCACCGAACAGGCCGATCTTGCCGCCCTTGACGTACGGGGCGAGCAGGTCGAGCACCTTGATGCCGGTCTCCAGCATCTCGGTCTTCGGCTCCAGGTCGGCGAAGGCCGGCGCCTTCTGGTGGATCGACCGGCGCTCGGTCACCTGCAGCGTCTCGCCCTCGGCGAGGTTGAGGCACTCACCGATGGTGTTGAACACCCGGCCCTTGATGCCGTCCCCGACCGGCACCGTGATCGGGGATCCGGTGTCCCGGACCTCCGCGCCACGGACCATGCCGTCGGTCGGCTGCATCGAGATGGCCCGGATCACGTTGTCGCCCAGGTGCTGGGCGACCTCGAGGGTCAGCGTCCGCTCGCCACCGGCGAGCGCGACGTCCACGTGCAGGGCGTTGAAGATCGCGGGCATCGCCTCGCGCGGGAACTCGGCGTCGACGACCGGGCCGATGACCCGGACCACGCGGCCGGTAGCCGTACTGGTCGCTCCGGTTGCCTGGGTTTCTACAGAGGCAGTCATCACACTTCACTTCCCGCCGCCGCGAGCGCGTTGGCGCCGCCGACGATCTCGCTGATCTCCTGGGTGATCCCGGCCTGACGCGCCGAGTTCATTAGCCGCGTGTACTTCTCGATCATTTCCTCGGCGTTGTCGGTGGCGCTCTTCATCGCCCGCCGCCGCGCCGCCGACTCACTCGCCGCCGATTCGACCAGCGCCGCGTAGATCCGGGTGTTGATGTACTTCGGCAGCAACGCGTCGAGCAGCGCCTCGGCGTTCGGCTCGAACTCGTACGCCGGCAGCACTCCCGCCGCGGCCTCCATCGGCCGGTCCTTGACCTCCATCGGGCCGAGGATGCGGGGCACCGGGGTCTGCGTCATCAGCGACTTGAACTCGGTGGAGACGATGTGCAACTCGTCCACCCCGAGCACCTGGTCGGCCCCGGCACCGTCGGTGTCGTCGGCACCACGCTGGAACGCCGCGATCAGCGTCTGACCGACCTCACGGGCGTCGGCGAAGTTGGGCTGCTCGGAGAAGCCGGTCCAGCTCGCCTCGATCGGCCGGTTGCGGAACCGGTAGTACGACACGCCCTTGCGGCCGATGACGTACAGCACCGGTTCCTTGCCGTCGGCCTTCAGCCGCGCGATCAGCGACTCGGCGGTCTTGATCGCGTTGGTGCTGTACCCACCGGCCAGACCCCGGTCGCTGGTGATCACCAGCACGCCGGCCCGCCGCACCTTCGCACGGGCGGTCAGCAGCGGGTGGTCGACCGAGGCGTTCGAGGCCAGCGCGGTGAGCACACCGGTGATCGCGTTGGCGTACGGCAGCGAGGCCGCCACCCGCGCCTGGGCCTTGGCGACCCGACTCGTCGCGACGAGCTCCATCGCCTTGGTGATCTTCTTCATCGACTTCGCCGAGCGGATCCGCTGGCGGAGTACCCGAACCTGCGCTGGCATCCGGAACCGCCTTACTCTTTCTCGGCGTCGGCGTCGGCCACGTACCGGGTGACGCTCTCGCGCTCCTGCTCGCCCTCCAGGGCCTCGGCCGGCGCCTCGTTGATCACCCGGGCCGGGTCCTTGGACAGGAACATCTGCTTGAACTTCTCGATCGCGTCGCTGAGCGTGGCGATGATCTCGTCGTCCCAGTTGTGCGCGGCGATCGAGTCCAAGGTGCCGGAGTGGGAGTGCCGCAGGTACTCCAGGAACTCCGACTCGAAGCGCCGGATCTCACCGACCGGGATGTCGTCGAGCTTGCCCTCGGTGCCGGCCCAGACCGAGACGACCTGCTCCTGCACCGGGAACGGCGAGTAGTTCGCCTGCTTGAGCAGCTCGACCAGGCGGGCACCACGGTCCAGCTGGTTACGCGACGCCTTGTCCAGGTCGGACGCGAGCGCGGAGAACGCCTCCAGCTCCCGGTACTGGGCCAGGTCCAGCCGCAGCCGGCCGGCGACCTTCTTCATCGGCTTGACCTGCGCGGCGCCACCGACCCGGGAGACCGAGGTACCGACGTTGATCGCCGGCCGCTGGCCCTGGTTGAACAGGTCGGTCTCCAGGAAGATCTGACCGTCGGTGATCGAGATGACGTTGGTCGGGATGAAGGCCGAGATGTCGTTGGCCTTGGTCTCGATGATCGGCAGGCCGGTCATCGAGCCGGCACCCAGCTCGTCGGAGAGCTTCGCGCACCGCTCCAGCAGCCGGGAGTGCAGGTAGAAGACGTCACCGGGGTACGCCTCACGGCCCGGCGGGCGACGCAGCAGCAGCGACACGGCCCGGTACGCCTCGGCCTGCTTGCTCAGGTCGTCGAAGACGATGAGCACGTGCTTGCCGGCGTACATCCAGTGCTGGCCGATCGACGAGCCGGTGTACGGCGCGATGTACTTGAAGCCGGCCGGGTCGGAGGCGGGCGAGGCGACGATGGTGGTGTACTCCATCGCGCCGTGCTCCTCCAGCACGCCCTTGATCGAGGCGATGGTGGAGGCCTTCTGTCCGATCGCCACGTAGATGCAGCGCACCTGCTTGGTCGGGTCGCCGGACTCCCAGTTGGCCCGCTGGTTGAGGATCGTGTCCAGCGCGACGGTGGTCTTGCCGGTCTTGCGGTCGCCGATGATCAGCTGACGCTGACCGCGACCGATCGGGGTCATCGCGTCGATGGCCTTGATACCGGTCTGCAGCGGCTCGTGCACCGACTGCCGGGCCATCACGTTCGGCGCCTGCAGCTCCAGCTCACGGAAGCCATCGTTGACGATGTCGCCGAGGCCGTCGATCGGCTCGCCGAGCGCGCTGACCACCCGGCCGAGGAACTTGTCGCCGACCGGTACGGAGAGCACCCGGCCGGTGCGCTTGACGCGCTGCCCCTCCTCGATGCCGGAGTAGTCGCCAAGCACGACCACACCGATGTCACGTACGTCGAGGTTCAGCGCCACGCCCAGCGTGCCGTCCTCGAATTCCAACAGTTCGTTCGCCATCGCGGAGGGCAGGCCCTCGACGTGGGCGATGCCGTCCCCGGCGTCCGCCACGGTGCCGACCTCTTCGCGAGACAGCTCCGGCGTGTAGGAGGAGACGTAGCGTTCTAGGGCACCACGGATCTCGTCCGACGAGATGGTCAGCTCGGCCATCCTCTGCTTCCTCTATGTCTAGTGGCCCGGATGAACCCGGAACGGCATGGACTGATTCAGCGCCCGGCGAGCGCCTTGCGGGTGTCGATGAGGCGGCGCCGCACGGTGCCGTCGTACAGGTCGGAGCCGATCCGTACGCTCATCCCGCCGAGTACGGCAGGGTCGACCGTCAACTTGACGGAGACCTCCCGACCGTACATTCCGGCCAGCGTGGCGCCCAACCGCTGCTCCTCGGCATCGGTCAGGGGGGCGGCGACCGTGACGTGCGCGACCTGCTGGTCGCGTCGGGCGGCGGCCATCTCGACCAGACGGTTCAGCCCGGCCCCGACGGACCGGCCACCGAAGCCACGGACAGCCTGCTCGGCCAGGCGCACCGTGGCCGGCAGCGCCTTGCCGGTGAGCAGCGTGTGCACCAGTTCGACCCGCCGGTCGGCGGGTACGGTGACGTCACCCACCACGGCACCCAGCTGCGGGTCACCGTCGATGATCTTGCCGAAGCGGAACAGCTCGTCCTCCACCTCGGCCAGCTCGCCGGCGGACTCGGCACCGGACAGCGCCGCGTCGACGCCGAGTCGTTCGGTGGCGTCGAGCAGCTCCGACGGCGCCGACCAGCGGGCCGCGACGACGGCGCTGAGCAGGTCGACACTGTCCGCGCCGACCTTGCCGTCGAGCAAGCCGCGCAGCAGCCCGATCCGGTCGTCGGCGGGGCGGGCCGGGTCGGCCAACGCCCGCCGCAGCCGGGGCTGACGGCGCAGCAGGTCGGCCACGGAAAGGATCTCGTCGGCCGTGCTGGCGACCGCCGCCGGCGTGGCACCGGCGACGTAGCCGACCAGTCGGCCGGTCACCGCCGCGTAGGACTCCCGGCTGGTGGCGGACTGCATCAGCGGGCTCCCGTGCTTTCCAGGTCGGCCAGGAACCGCTCGACGGTGCCCTTACGGCGGGCCTCGTCGGCGAGCGCGTCGCCGACGATCCGACCGGCCAGGTCGACCGCGAGCGTGCCGACCTCGGCACGCAGCTCCCGGACGATGGTCTGCCGCTCGGCGGCGAGCTGCTCCTTGCCGGCCGCGATGATCCGGTCGGACTCCTCCCGCGCCTTGGCGAGGATGTCCTGTCGGATGCCCTCGGCGTCGGCCCGGGCGTCGTCACGGATGCGGGCCGCGTCGGTACGCGCCTCGGCCAGCTGGGCCTTGTACTGCTCCAGCAGCTGGTTCGCCTCGGCCTGGGCGGCCTCGGCCCGCTTGATCCCGCCCTCGATCGCCTCGACCCGCGCCTGGTACATGGCTTCCATCCGCGGGAACACGAACTTCAGCAGGACGGCGACGAGCAGACCGAAGGCGATCAGACCGACGATGATCTCGGACAGCGGTGGGAGCAGGATGTTCCCGCCCTCTTCCGCGGCTATGTACGTGACTTCTTCGTACATGGACACTTCCCTTCGCCCGGACCGGCGCTCGCGCTGCCGGTCACCGAGTCAGACCTCGCCGGTCGTCTTAGAGTGCGAACGCGAGCACCAGACCGAGCAGGGCGAGCGCCTCGATCACGGCGAAGCCCATGAACATGTAGACCCGGGTCAGGCCGGCGCTCTCCGGCTGGCGGGCGGTCGCCTGGATGTAGGCGGCGAACACCAGACCGACGCCGATGCCGGGGCCCAGGGCGGCGATGCCGTAGCCGATGGCGTTCAGGTTGCCGGTGATCTCCATGGTTGTTTTCCTCCTGCGTTGAACGCGTGTCCATCACGCGCACGTTTAGGTGAATGTTCAGTTGTCGCCCGCGTGACGCACTGCGGACGTGTGCCGATCAGGGGGCCGGGATCAGTGCGACTCGGCCAGGGAGTGCTGCAGGTAGGTCGCGCTGAGCAGGGTGAACACGTAGGCCTGGAGGATCATGATGCCGAACTCGAAGAAGGTCATCACGATCGCCATGCCCCAGCTCAGGACGGCGATGGGCTTGATGAACAGACTGTCGGCCTGGAACAGCGCCACGCCACCGAGGACGAAGACCAGCAGGATCATGTGGCCGGCGAACATGTTCGCGAAGAGCCGGACTGCCAGCGTGACGGGCCGCAGAATCAGGTTCGAGACGAACTCGATCGGCACCAGGATCGGCTGCACCCACAGCGGCGCGCCGGAGACCCAGCAGGAGTGCTTGATGTAGCCGACGAAGCCCCACTTGGCGATGCCGTGCCCGATGTACATCAGCCAGCTGATCACCGCGAGCACCATCGGGAAGGCGATGTGCGACATCGGCGAGATCTGGGCGAACGGAACGATGCCCCAGAGATTGTTGAGCAGGATGAAGCAGAACAGCACCGTGAGGTACGGCGCGAACCGCACGCCGTCCTTGCCGATCACGTCCCGGGCGATGTTGTCGCGCACCATGCCGTACACCGACTCGGCCAGCCACTGGCCCTTGGTCGGCACCAGCTTCGGGCTGCGGTACGTCACCAGGAAGAAGATCATCACCAGCGCGGCGGCGATCCAGAGCAGCAGCGTGATCTTGGTGAAGGCGGCCGCCCAGGCGGTACCGTCCAGCCCCGGGATCAGGCTGCGAAAGTCGAAGGCATCCACGCCGGGAGGGAACTCCGCGGCGAGAACGGTCGGCTGCTCAATCAACGCGCATCCTCCGTCGGTCGGGCCTGGTTCACGCGCCCAGCTTCTTAACGGTCAGGTAGACCCCGGCCGCCGTCCCGCCGATCAGCCCGATCAGCAGCCCGACGTTGGGCAGGTCCAGCCAACGGTCGACGAGCCACCCCGCCCCGCCCCACACAGCCATCCCGCCGAGTAGGTAGCCGAGCGCGGCGAACCCCGTGTCGGCCCCCGAGGGACCTGCGGGTTCAGAAGGTGGTTCACCGGCCATGACGCCGGAAACATATCAGGGCAACGATGGAGGCTGTGCGTCACCCCCCGCACAACCCTCGTTGTGTGGGCGACCCGGTGGCACCTCAGATGGGAGCACACGGTACTCCTCTTCCGGGCCCGCCGGTATCCACTCCCCGCAGCACGCCTGTCACGGCGTGGCACGAACCTGCCGATCGTACCGATATTTGCCGACAAATCCGTGAAATACCCTCGACGATGGCGGTACGTGGACCAGGCTTCCTCGGGCGACGGCGCGACGGTCAGCGCGGGTCGATCTCGACGTACGGGATCCGGGCCCGCCACGTCCACCACACCTGGGCGGTGATCCACGCGACAGTGCCGACGATGATCGCCACCGCGAGCATCCGCTGCCCGGCCCAGTCCGACGCCGCCACCGCGAACACCGCCGCGCCCAGGACCGCGAACTTCAGGCTGTACGTGAGCAGCCCCACACTGAGCACCATCCGGGGATGCACCGAGTCCGCCCAGGCCAGCGCCAACGACGACGCCACGTAGCTGACCACCACCAGCAGCACCCCGGCGGCCGCCCCGAGCGCACCCGGCGCACCGTCGAGGCCGGCACCGACGGCGGTCAGCACCGCCAGCAGCACCGCCGACACCAGCAACGGCACCGGCAGGTGCCGCAGCCGTACGGCCATCACCGCCGCACCCCGCGGACCGGCACGTCCACTCCGATCGCCTCCGTCCGACGGGCTCAGGGCAGCAGCGCCACGCTCAGCGCCCCCACCGTCTCCTCGATCTCGTCGGCGACCCGCGCGAAGGTGTGGTCGCCCCGCCCCCACGGATCGTCCAGATCGTCACCAGGCTGTGGACCGGCGTCGTCGCGCACGGCGGCGACCGCCGCCACCAACGCCACACCCCGCGCGTACACCGCCTCCGGGTTCGGCGCGACGGCCGGCAGCGCCGTGACATCCACCGCCGGCAGCAGCCGACCGAACTCGCCGAGCACGAAGGTGCGGTCGGCGGCGTCCGGCCGCAGCGCCACGACGTACTCCAACTGGTCGGCGGTGGCGGTGAGGATCAGGTCGGCGGCGTCGATCTGATCGGACCGCAGCTTGCGGGCGGCGAACCCGTCGGTGTCACCACCTCGGCCGATCACCTGGCGGGCGGCCGGCGGGTTCATCTCCTCGCCGGCGTGCCAGCCGCCGGTGCCGGCGCTGTGGCTGTGCAGCAGCTCCTCCACCGCCGACGTCCCGGCCGTCGGCGGCAACCGGTCGAGCCGTTCGGCGACCGCGAGCACCAGCAGGCGTTCGGCCATCGGCGACCGACAGATGTTGCCCATGCAGACGTGGAGAACGGTGAACGGCGGCACTCAGGACTCCGTACCGATGATGTCCGGCACCACGTCACGCAGCTTCTCGATCGGCAGCGCGCCGGCCCGTACCACCCGGGGGGTGTCCCCGGTGAGGTCGACGATGGTGCTCGGCACCGGGTCCGGACACGGCCCCGCCTCCAGGTAGGCCCGTACCGAGTAGCCGAGCTGATCGCGGGCCTCGGCGGCGGTCACCGCCGGCGGCCGACCGGTCTTGTTCGCCGACGACACCGCCATCGGGCCGGTCTCCCGCAGCACCTCCAGCGCCACCGGGTGCAGTGGCATCCGGACCGCGACCGTGCCGTTGGTCTCGCCCAGATCCCAGTTCAGGCTCGGCGCGTGCTCCACGATCATCGTCAACGCCCCCGGCCAGAAGGCGTCGGCGAGGTCCCGGGCGGTCTGCGGCAGGATCAGCACCAGACCGTCGAGGGTGTGCCGGGAGCCGACCAGCACCGGCGGCGGCATCTGCCGGTCCCGGCCCTTGGCGTTGAGCAACGCGGTGACCGCGTACGAAGTGAAGGCGTCGGCACCGACCCCGTACACCGTGTCGGTGGGCAACACGACCAGCTCGCCGTTCTTGACCGCCTCGATCGCCGCGGCGATACCTTTGTCGCGGTCGGCGGCGGACCGGCAGTCATAGAGCATCACGGTGAGCCAGTCTGCCACGTGCCCGCAGCCTGATCCGCACCGATCAGCCCGTACCGGCGGTCGCCCCGGCCAGCAGCGCCGGCCGTCTCAGCCCGTACCGGCGGTCGGCGCCGCCCGACGGGCCGTGCCGAACCGGGGTCGACCGGCCAGGTCCCGGTGCCCGGTCACGTCGACGAACCGCCGATCGGCGGCGATCAGCGCGCCGACCGCGGCCGCGTGGCTGTCGTCGTGTTCGACGGCGAACAGGCCGCCGGCGCGCAGCAGCGTGGCTGCCAACCCCACCACCGGACGGATCACCGCCAACCCGTCCGGGCCGCCGAAGACGGCCTCCGCCGGATCGTGTCCGGCGACCTCCGGCGGCACCGGGGTGGCCTCCGGCACGTACGGCGGATTGCAGACGACCACGTCCACCCGGCCGGTCAGCTCGGCGAGCAGCCCAGGGTCGGTGACGTCACCGCCCACCACCTCGATCGGCCGGTCCCCGGCCGCCGCTTGCGTCGCGGCGTTGCGGCGCAACCACGCCAGCGCGGCGGTGGACCGCTCCACCGCGACCACCCGCGCTCCCGGCACCTCGTGAGCCACCGCGAGCGCCACCGCGCCGCTGCCGCTGCAGAGGTCGACGACGGTCGGGGCGTCACCGGCCGGGGCGTCGACGGCCGGGGCGCGCACCGCGTCGACGACCATGCCGGCGAGCACCTCGGTCTCCGGCCGGGGAACGAACACCCCGGGACCCACCGCGAGCTCCAGATAACGAAACGGTGCCGATCCGGTGAGATGCTGCACCGGCTCCCGGGCCACCCGCCGGGACACCAGCTCATCGAAGCGGGCCTCGTCGATGGGAGTGAAGCCGCTGCTCAGCGCCAGTCGGCTGCGGGTGGTTCCCAGCACCGAGGCGGCGATCAGCTCCGCGTCCACCCGGGCGGACGGCACCCCGGCGGCGGCCAGCCGGGCGGTCGCAGCGGTCAACACCGTCGAAATCGGCCGTCGATCCGGGATCCCGGAGGTGTTTTCTGACAAGCGGTTCACGACATAATCATGGAGCGTCCACCCGGACGTCCGTGACAGCGGTCCACGGAACGTCCCCGGTGTGCGTCGCGCGCCAGGTTCCAGCGGGCCCCCAGGGAGGTTGTGCGTGGGTTGGGTCGACCGGCTCACCGACCAGGCCGAGGCCCTGATGCAGGCCCGGACACTGATGGAGAGCAGCCGATCGGCTGAAGCCTGCGTCGCCTTCGAGCAGGTGATCCGCACCAGCGACGATCCGTACGTGCGGGCCGACGCCCTGGTGCAGCGCCTCTCCGCGCTGCTGAACCTGGGCCGTTCCGCCGAGTACGCGGCGGCGGTGGACCACGCCTTCGAGGCCGCCCGCGACATCGCCGAGCCCTACCTGCACGGCCACCTGCACGCCCTGGCCGCGCTGGCCGCCCACCACCAGGGTGCGTTCGACCGGTGCGTGACGCACCTGGTGCAGGCCTCCCGGGCGTTGGGCACGGCGCCGGACGTAGACCGGGAGACCGCCTGGGGCTGGCACGACCTGGCGATGGCCTACTCCTACCTGAGCTTCCACGGACACGCGTTGAGCGCGATCGAGCGCGCCCGCCAACTCGGCAACGCCACCGGCATCGCCGAGGAGACCTTCGCCGCGCCGGCCATCAGGCTGCGCAACGCGGTCGCACTGGACCATCACGGCGACACCGACGGCTGTCTGCGGGTGCTCCGGGACATCGGCACCGACCTGGTCAAGTTCGTCACCACCGGGCGGACCCACCTGCTGCGGCCGAGCAGCCGGGTGGCGTACGGGTACGCCCTGGCCCGGCTGGCGGCGCTCGGCGAGCCGGCCCGGCTGCCCGCCGGCGCGCCCGAGGCCACCCGCCTGATGATCGACGGCGGGGACAGCGCCCGCGCCCGGGACCTGCGGCAGCTCGGCGCGGTCTGCCTGGCGATCGCCGCCGACCGGTCGGCGGAGGCGTTGACCCGGCTGGACACGGCGATGGTGTCGGCCGAGACGCTCGGCGCGGCCGAGTCCGCCCGGCTGCGCAGCGTCGCGTACACCCGCTGTGGCGACCACGTGGCGGCGCACGACGCCGACCGGTACGCGTTCCGCCTGGCCAACCGCCGCAACGACCGGCTCCGCGACATGTACGTCGACGGCATCGCCGCCCGGCTCGACCACGAGGAGATGCGCCGCACCACGGCGCAGTACACCGCGGAGGCGCTCACCGATCCGCTGACCGGGCTGGCCAACCGCCGCCAACTCGACCGGTACGTGTCGGACCTGGCCGGCCGCGCCGACCGGGCCATGGTGATGATCTGCGACCTCGACGGCTTCAAGTCGGTGAACACCGTGCACGGTCACCACTCCGGGGACCTGGTGCTGCAGCGCGTCGCCGGGGTGATCAACCGGGTGATGCGTCGGGGTGACTTCGTGGCCCGCTTCGGCGGTGACGAGTTCGTCGTGGTGCTGCCGGGTGCCGGCCGGGTCGAGGCCGCCGAGGTGGCCCGGCGGATCACCGAGGCGGTGGCCGGCGAGGAGTGGGAGTCGCTGGTGCCGGGCACCCCGGTCGGGGTCAGTGTCGGTTGGGCCGAGGTCGACGGGACCGGGCCGGCGCTGCGGGACGCACTCAGCCGCGCCTTCGACGTCGCCACCAGACAGATGCGCGCCACCCGCCAGCACCCGCATCCGCTCCGTTGAAAGCCCGGCAGGCACCCGCTCCGGGACCGGCTCCGGGGGCAGGTCAGCGGCGGCCCAGTTCGGTGTCGCCGGCGAGCCGGGCCGCCCGGTCCGCCTCGGCGAGAGCGTCCAGGACGCCGTCGAGTTCTCCGCCGAGCGCCAGGTCCAGGTTGTACGCGGTGTAGCCGATCCGGTGGTCGGTGATCCGGTTCTGCGGGAAGTTGTAGGTGCGGATCCGTTCCGAGCGGTCGACGGTGCGCACCTGGGAGCGGCGGGCGTCGGAGGCCACCGCGTCGGCCTGCTCCTGAGCCGCGGCGAGCATCCGGGCACGCAGGATCCGCATCGCCTGTTCCCGGTTCTGCAGCTGGCTCTTCTCGTTCTGGCAGGAGACCACGATCCCGGTCGGCAGGTGGGTGATCCGGACCGCCGAGTCGGTGGTGTTGACCGACTGGCCGCCGGGGCCGGACGAACGGAACACGTCGATGCGCAGCTCGTTCGGGTCGACGGTGACGTCGACCTCCTCCGCCTCGGGCAGCACGAGTACGCCGGCCGCGCTGGTGTGGATGCGACCCTGCGACTCGGTGACCGGCACCCGCTGCACCCGGTGCACCCCGCCCTCCCACTTCAGGCGGGACCAGACGCCGTTGCCGCCCTCCGGTACGCCGCGTGACTTCACGGCGAGGGAGACGTCCTTGACGCCGCCCAGGTCGGAGTCCTGCGAGTCGAGCACCTCGACCTGCCAGCCGCGTCGTTCGGCGTACCGCACGTACATCCGCAGCAGGTCGCCGGCGAACAGCGCCGACTCCTCGCCGCCCTCGCCCGCTTTGATTTCGACGATGACGTCCTTGGCGTCGTGCGGGTCGCGGGGGATGAGCAGTTCGGCGAGGCGGGCCTCCAGGCCCGCCAGGCTGGCCGCGATCGCCTCGGCCTCGGCGGCGAAGCTCGCATCCTCACCGGCGAGTTCCCGGGCGGCGACCAGGTCGGCCCGGGCCTGGGCGAGCTCGTCGGCGGCCTTGTGCAGCGGGGCCAGCTCGGCGAATCGGCGGCCGACCCGGCGGGCGGTGACCTGGTCGGCGTGCAGGCCCGGATCCGCCAGCTGCCGTTCCAGCTCGGCATACTCGTCGAGAAGCCCGGCGAGGCGTTCGCTGCTCATACCCGTGACTCCTTCACCGAGCGGACACCCGTGAACCCGTCTGCAGACACCGCGACGCCCGCCCCCGTCGTGGTGACGGGCAGCGGGCGTCGTACGGAGCGCTACTTGGCCTTCTTGGCCTGGACCTTCGCGTACTTCTGCTGGAACTTGGCCACCCGACCCGCGGTGTCGAGGACGCGCTGCTTGCCGGTGTAGAACGGGTGGCAGGCGCTGCAGGTCTCGACGTGGATCTTGCCACTGGAGGCGGTGCTGCGGGTGGTGAACGAGGCGCCGCAGGAGCAGGTGACCTCGGTGGTCACGTACTGCGGGTGAATGTCCTTCTTCATGGGTGAGGTCCTCTCATCGTCGGTCGCCGGGTCGCCGTCGGCATCGCCCGCACCGGTGTGCGGGTCGACTCGGGCGTGAACCGGAACCCTGGCCGTCGACCAGTCTGCCATGTGTCACGGTGCCGGATCGCGGCGGGCGGGCAGTGCCACCCGCCGCGACCGGCACGTCGTACCGCCGGACGTAACGCCCGACGCGCCCGGGCGATTCCCGCACCGGACGCGGTCGGTGCCGGAGTCACTCCCCCGGCGTCGACTTGGCGATCTGCATCAGGAACTCGATGTTGGTCCGGCTCTGCTTGAGCCGGTCCAGCAACAGGTCGAGACCGCCCTGCGAGTCCAGCGAGTGCAGCACCTTGCGGAGCTTGTGGGTGATCGCCAGCTCCTCCGGCGCGAGCAGGATCTCCTCCTTGCGGGTGCCGGAAGGGTGGATGTCGATGGCCGGGAAGACCCGCTTGTCGGCGATCTTGCGGTCGAGTTTGAGCTCGGCGTTGCCGGTGCCCTTGAACTCCTCGAAGATCACCGTGTCCATCATGGAACCGGTCTCGACCAGTGCGGTGGCCAGGATGGTCAACGACCCACCGTTTTCGATGTTGCGCGCCGCACCGAGGAACCGCTTCGGCGGGTAGAGCGCCGTCGAGTCGATACCACCGGACATGATCCGGCCGCTGGCCGGTGCCGCCAGGTTGTACGAGCGGCCCAGCCGGGTCACCGAGTCGAGCAGGACCACGACGTCGTGCCCCAGCTCGACCAGGCGCTTGGCCCGCTCGATCGCCAGCTCGGCGACGGTGGTGTGGTCCTGCGGCGGCCGGTCGAACGTGGCCGCGATGACCTCGCCCTTCACCGACCGCTGCATGTCGGTGACCTCTTCGGGCCGTTCGTCGACCAGGACGACCATCAGGTGGCACTCGGGGTTGTTGTGGGTGATCGCGTTGGCGATCGCCTGCAACACCATCGTCTTGCCCGCCTTCGGCGGGGAGACGATCAGCGCCCGCTGCCCCTTGCCGATCGGCATCACCAGGTCGATGACGCGGGTGGTGAGGATGTGCGGCTCGGTCTCCAGCCGCAACCGGTCCTGCGGGTAGAGCGGGGTGAGCTTGTAGAACTCCGGCCGCCGCCGCGCCTCGTCCGGCTCCATGCCGTTGATCGTGTCCAGCCGGACCAGCGGGTTGTACTTGTCGCGCCGCTGCTCGCCGTCCCGGGTGGCCCGCACCGCGCCGGTGACCGCGTCACCACGACGCAGGCCGTACTTCTTGACCTGCGACATGGACACGTAGACGTCGTTCGGCCCGGACAGG
The DNA here is from genome assembly GCF_030345095.1 of Solwaraspora sp. WMMA2056. Classification (NCBI taxonomy): domain Bacteria; kingdom Bacillati; phylum Actinomycetota; class Actinomycetes; order Micromonosporales; family Micromonosporaceae; genus Solwaraspora; species Solwaraspora sp. WMMA2056. Next base: position 2,446,955 of record NZ_CP128360.1, on the reverse strand, counting down.
TAGCCGGTGGTGCGTACGAACGCGTAGTTGTCCAGGACGTCGAGGATGCCCGCGACCGGCACCAGGACGTCGTCCTCGGCCACCTGCGGCTCACGGCCACCGCCGCTGTCGCCGCCACCGCCCTCACCGCGGTCCCCCCGCCGCCGACGGTCGCGGAACCGGCTGCGCCGCCCGCGCCGGCCACCGCCGTCGCCGTCGCCGTCGTCGTCGCTGTCCCGTGGCCCCCGGTCGCCCCGGTCCCGACCCTCGTTGCGGTCGTTACGGTCGTTACGGTCGTTACGGTCGTTACGGTCCCGACCCTCGCCACGGTCGTTGCGCTCGTTGCGGTCGTTGCGGTCACCCCGGTCGTTGCGCTCGCCGCGCTCGCCCCGGTCCCGACCGTTACGGCCGTCACCGGACCGGTCGGCGCGCGCGTCGCCGCGCTCCCGCTCACCCGGCTCGGCCGGAGCGGTCGCCGTCGCGGTCTCCGGCTCGTCGGTCCGCGGCTCCTGCGCCGCCGCCCGACTCGACCGGCCCCGACGGGTGCCCCGCTCCCGCGCCGGCGGCTCCTCGACGATCGCGAGCTGCTCGCCGCCGCCGCTGTCTCGGCGCTCCGGCTCGGCACGCACCTCGGCGCGCACCTCGTCCCGAGGGGGTGCGGTCGCCGCGGCGACCTCGGCACGTGGCCGCGGGGCACCGCCACCGGCCTGGCGCTCGGAGATCGCCGCGATCAACTCGCTCTTGCGCATCCGGGCGGTACCGGAGATGCCGAGCGACGCGGCGAGGCTCTGCAACTCAGGCAGCAGCATCGCGGACAGCCCGGTGCCGGACCGCCGTCGGCGGGCAGGAGCAGCGGTGGTGTCGTCAGCGACGTTGGAGACATCCGACGTCACGTCGGTGGTGTCGCTCAATGGATTCCTTCCCTCGATAAGGCCGGGCAACCCGGATCGAACAGCCAGGTGGCCGGGTGGCCTCGGTGCACCCGCCTCGCATGACACGTCGCGGGAGTCTTCGCGCAGCTCGCCGGATCCGCCACACCAGCCTCGGTGAGCAGGTCTCAGCGTCTGCAGCGATCCGTGGAGACTGCGGTTTGGCGGAGGCCTAGGCAGGGGTGAGACGGGCTTACCGCCGATAGCTTCGGGGGTGCGCCGCCCCGCAGGAGATCGCGTGCTTCGCGGCTGTGCTTGGCCTAGAGCGTAATCAACTCTTCCGACCTGCGGCAACAGGGTCCCGCTCGGCGTGTCCCACTATAGCGCCTTCGATCTGCGCTCCGGCAACGTCTACCAGCAACGTCTGACTCTGCCAGTCCATTCCCGGACAGAAATCACCCGGCACGTCGGTCAGCGCCAGCACACTGGGCCCCGCTCCGCTGATCACCGCGGCCACCCCGGCGGCGCGCAACCGGGCGACCAGGTCGGCGCTGGCCGGCATCCCGGCCGCCCGGTACTCCTGGTGCAGCCGGTCCTCGGTGGCGGCCAGCAGCAGCGCCGGATCGGCGGTGATCGCATGCACCAGCAGCGCGGACCGGCCGGCGTTGAACGCGGCGTCGGCGTGCGGCACCGTCGGCGGCAGCGCCGCCCGCGCCACCTCGGTGAGCCCCCGGCCGGTCGGCACGAAGACCGTCACCGCCCGGTCCGGTGCCACCGGCAACGCGACGGCGTGCGCGCCGTCGGCCGCCGTCCAGGCGATGGTGAACCCGCCCAGCAGGCAGGGTGCCACGTTGTCGGGGTGACCCTCCAGGTCCGCGGCGATCCGCAGCGCGGCGGCGGTGTCCAGGGCCTGCATGCCGCCGACGGACAGGCCACGGGCAAGCTGTACGCCGGCCACGATCGCCGCCGACGACGAGCCCATCCCCCGGGCCTGCGGGATCCGGTTGACACAGCTCAGCGCCAGGCCGGGCGGGCGGGCGCCGAGGGCGTCGAAGGTGGCGTACATGGCCCGTACCACCAGGTGGCTGTCGTCGACCGGCAACTCGCCGGCCCCTTCACCGGAGACCTCGACCCGGCAGCCGCCGGCGGTCACCCGGGCGGTCACCTCGTCGTGGTGCCCCAGGGCCAGCCCGAGCGCGTCGAACCCGGGACCGAGGTTGGCGCTGGTCGCCGGGACCCGTACGGTCACCGGCCCGGGAACGAAGCTGATAGCCATCGCACCATGCTAGGGGCGCGGCTTGCCCGCCGACGCTAGGGTGCGGCAGGTCGGGGCGGCAGGAGGATGACTGGCATGGAGTTCGGCACGAGCGGCGGGATCGACCCCGGCTACCTGGCGATCCAGGTGGCGGTCCGGCTGCCGGTGATCGCGGTGCTGGTGACGGGCGTGGTGCTGCTGATGCTGCGGCGTACGGCGGTGACCGGGCGGGGCGGCGGACTGGCGCTCAGCGGTCTGGTCGTCCTGTTGGCCGCCGTGGCGGTCGGCATCGTCTGGTCGGCGTACCTGCCGGTGTTCGTCGACGGCAGCGCCTCGGCGAACCAGGTCGGGCTGGTCTCGGCGCTGGTGGGCGGCCTGACCACCGTGCTCGACGCCGTCGGGCTAGGGCTGCTCCTCGCCGGCCTGCTGGTCCTGGTCCGGCAGCTCGCCGCCGCTCGAGGTACCGGCCGCTGAGTCGCCGGCGCGACCACCGCCGACGGCACGACCGGCCGAGCGCAGCGCGAGCCGCAGCGCGTACTCGATCTGGGCGTTGACGCTACGCAGGTCGTCGGCGGCCCATTTGGCCATCGCCTCGTGGACCGCCGGATCGAGCCGCAGCAGTAGCTTCTTGCGTTCGGCCATCAGCCGCAACCGCCTCAGCTGTAGAGAGATCCCGTGTTGACCACCGGCTGCACCGACCGGTCACCGCAGAGCACGACCAGCAGGTTGGCCACCATCTGGGCCTTGCGCTCCTCGTCGAGGTCGATGACGTGCTCGTCCCGCAGGCGTTCCAGGGCGTTGGAGACCATGCCCACCGCGCCCTCGACGATGCGGAACCGGGCCGCGACGACCGCTGCGGCCTGCTGCCGGGCGAGCATCGCGTGGGCGATCTCGGCCGCGTACGCGAGGTGGGTCACCCGGGACTCCAGCACCTCGACGCCGGCCAGCTCGACCCGCTCGCGCAGCTCGGCGGTCAGCTCCTCGGCGACGACGCTGCCGTCGCGCAGGCTGGCCCGGCCGCTGTCGTGCGCCTCGTACGGGTAGCTGGTGGCCAGGTGGCGTACGGCCGCCTCGGCCTGCACCGCGACGTAGGCGACGTGGTCGTCGACCGAGAAGACAGCGTTCGCCGAGTCGACGACCCGCCAGACGACGACCGCGGCGATCTCGACCGGGTTGCCGTCGGCGTCGGCGACCTTGAGCCGGTCGGTCTCGAAGTTGCGCACCCGCAGGGTGACCCGCCGGCGCGCGGTCAACGGCCACGTCCAGTGCAGACCGGCGACCCTGATGGTGCCGAGGTAGCGGCCGAAGAACTGCACGACCTGCGCCTCGTTGGGGTTGACCACGGCGAAGCCGGTGGCGGCGACGGCGACCACGGCCGCGTACAGCGCCGCCGGTACGACGATCGCGGCCGCGTCGGCGCCGGTGACCGAGGAACCGACGGTGAGCAGCACGGGCAGCGCGACGACCGCGCCGAGTGCCAGCAGCACGCCGACCGCCAGAAAGCCCGACACCCGGAAGACCGACCGTTCCATGACTGCTCCTCGCCCGCGAAACCGCACTATCAAAGTGATATCATGATGCTAGCAGACGGGTGCCGGGACCGGATCCGCCGGAATCACCGGGTCTCGGCGGGGGCCACCGCCAGCGGCAGCCGCCGGGTCACCAGCCACCAGCCGATGGCGTACGTCACGGTCACCAGGCCACAGCCGGCCAGGATGACCCGGATGTCCACCGTGTCGATCACGGCGGCCACCACCAGCTGACTGACCGAGATCGCCAGCGTCGCCAGCATCAGGTCGGCGGCGAACACCCGGCCGCGCAACCGGTCCGGCACGACGGCCTGCAGGGCGAAGTTGGACAGCACCCAGTTGCTGCCGCCCCCCAGGTGCGCCAGGAACACCAGCGCCAGCACCAGCGGGAACCAGCTGATCAACGCGATACCGGTGTAGGACAACCCGTACACCGACATCGAGGCCGCCAACGCGGTCAGCAGCCAGCGCCGCCGGTTGAGCACCGGACGCATGAGCAGCGGCCCCACCACCGCACCGGCACCGCGCACCGCGAACAGCAGCCCGGTGCCGATCGCACCGACCCCGTACACGCCGGCGAGCAGCGGGAACAACGTCAGCACGCCGTTACCGAGGCCGACCGCGCTCTTGGCGGTCACCAGGGCCAGCACCTGCGGGCGGCGACCGATGTAGACCAGGGTCTCGCGGATCGCGGCCAGGGTGCGCAACGCCGGTTCGGCGCTGTCCCGTGGGGCCTGCATCGGCCGGCGGATGGTGACGGTGAAGCCGGCCGCCACCAGCAGCGCGCCCGCCGCGATCCAGAAGCAGGTGTACGGGCCGACGGCAGCGCTGACCAGGCCACCGAGCGACGCGCCGACGATCGCCATCGTGCCCCACGCGGAGCCGGCGAACACGTTGGCACTGGGCAGTTCCTCGGCCGACACCACGTTCGGCAGCGCGGCCTGGGCGGCGGGCGAGTAGCACGACTTCGCCACGGCGAGCGCGGCCACGGCGGCCAACGCGAGCCAGGCGGTGCCCGACGAACGCACCCCGAGCAGTAGCAGTACGGCCACCACCGCCGCAAGGTTCGCCAGGATCAGAATGCGTCGGCGGTCGAACCGGTCGGCCAACGTCCCGGTGAACGGCAGCATCAGGGCGTGGATGCCGGTGTCGGCGGCGAGAACCAGAGCTCCCCAGACACCGCTGCCGGTCAACTCCGGCAACAGCACCAGCAGCGGGACCATGACGAACCAGTCGGCACCGAACATCACCAGCTCGGCGCTGAGCAGCCGACGGAAGTCACGATTGCCGGTAAGGACCGCTAACGGTGAGGCCACGTACCGGCACCCTACCGACCGGGGCGCGGACAGCGACCGGAATGTGATCTGCGTGACCAGCAGGCCGGTCGGGTCCCCCGGGGTTCGCCACAAGGGACCCGACCGGTCACCTCAGCTGTCCGCTGGCGGCAGCGGCGACTTGCGGCTCTTCGGCAGCTTCAGCACCTCGAACTGGTCGGTGCCGTCGACCAGGGCCGCCGACGGCCGGGCCGGCGGCGCGGCCACCGGTGAGCTGCGCTGCGCCGTACCGTCGGAGGTCGCCGCCCGGTCGGCCGCCGCGTCGGCGGCGGCCGACCCCTCGCCGGCCGCGCCCGTCGGCCCGGTGCCGGCGTCGCCGGTCCGGGCGGCACCACGACGCTCCCGCCAGCGTTCCTTGGTCCCCTCGACCATCGTGTAGAGGGTCGGCACCAGCACCAGGGTGAGCAGGGTCGAGCTGAACAGACCACCGATCACCACGATCGCCAGCGGCTGGCCGATGAACCCGGCCACCCCGGTCAGCCCCAGCGCCATCGGGGTCAGCGCGCAGATGGTCGCGATCGCGGTCATCAGGATCGGCCGCAGCCGACGCCGGCCCCCCTCCACCACCGCCTGGGACACGCTCATGCCCTGGTCGCGGTACTGGTTGATCAGGTCCATCAGCACGATCGCGTTGGTCACCACGATGCCGACCAGCATCAGCGCCCCGATCAGCGCCGGCACGCCCATCGGCGTACCGGTGACGACCAGCAGACCGATCGCGCCGGTCGCCGCGAACGGCACCGACACCAGCAGGATCAGCGGCTGGATCAGGCTGCGGAACGTCGCCACCATGATCACGAAGACGATGGCGATCGCGGCGAGCAACGCCAGGCCGAGGTCGGCGAACGCCTCCGCCTGGTCGGCGCTGACCCCACCGATGGTGTACGTCACACCCGTCGGCAGCGACAGCCCGTCGAGCCGTTCGGTCAGGTCGGCGCTGGTCTGCCCGACGTTCGAGCCGGTCGCGGTGCCGGTGACGGTGGCGCTGCGTTCGCCGTCCATCCGGTTGATCTGCACCGGCCCGCTGACCTCGACGATCTCCGCCAGCGCGCTCAGCGGCACCGGGCCGATCGGCAGCGCCGCCAGTTCCTCGACCGACGTGGGGGTGGCGGTCGGGCTGAGCAGCACGCTCATCCGCTCGCCGTCGAGGGTGACCTCACCCAGCGGGCTGCCCCGGAACGCCTGGGCGACGATCTGGCCGATCGCCGCCTCGGTGAGCCCCGCGCCGGCTGCGGCCGCCCGGTCGATGCGGACCTCCAGCCGGGTGGCGTCGGCGGCCAGCGAGGTGGTCACGTCGGCGACGTCCGGGGTCTGCGCCATCGCGGCTCGGACCCGTTCGGTGGCGGTCGCCAGGTCGTCCGGGTCGTTGGCCTGCACGACGACCTGCAGCTGGTTGGTACTGGCACCGCCCGGCCCACCACCGGCGGCGCCGACGGTGATCTCACCGAGGGAGTCGCGGCCGGCGAAGGCGTCCCGCAGCTGCTGCTGCAGGGCCACGTTGTCGGTGCCCTCGGTCAGGGTGATCGAGTAGCTGGCCGTGGTGGCGCCACCGCTGCCGGCGAACGGGTTGCTGCTGTTGCCGATGGAGACCTGGTAGGACTCGATCCCGTCGGTGCGGGCCAACTCACGCTCCACCTGGCGGGCGGCGGCGTCGACCGCCGTGAGGCTGGTGCCGACCGGCAGCTCCTGACGCATGCTCAGGGTGTCCTGGCCGGCATCGTCGATGAAGTTGGTCTCCAGCCTGGTGCCCAGCGCGAAGGTGCCCAGCAGCACCGCCAGGCCGATACCGACGGTCGCCCACCGTCGGGTGGTGGCGAACCGGATCACCGGCAGGTAGCCGCGCTGCAGTGGGTTGCGCAGCTCCTTCGCCTCGGCCTGCTCGCGGACGGCCTCGACGTCGGTGCCGGCGGCGGCCGGCTTGAGGAACCAGTACGCCAGCACCGGGATGATCGTCAGGGAGACCAGCAGTGAAGCGAGCAGGGCGACGGTGACGGTGATCGCGAACGGGGCGAACAGCTGGCCGACGAACCCGCCGACGATGGCGATCGGCGCGAAGACCGCCACCGTGGCCAGCGTCGAGGAGGTGACCGCGCCGGAGACCTCCCGGACGCCGGTGAGGATCGCCGTACGCCGGTCCTCGCCGTACTCCAGATGTCGTTTGATGTTCTCCAGGACGACGATCGAGTCGTCCACCACCCGGCCGACCGAGATGGTCAACGCGCCCAGGGTGAGCAGGTTGAGCGAGTAGTCGCCGATCCAGAGCGCGATCAGCGCGATGAGCACCGACAGCGGGATCGAGACGGCGGTGACGACGGTGGACCGTACCGACAGCAGGAAGACCAGGATGACCAGGACCGCCATCACCAGGCCGAGCAGGCCTTCGGTGGTCAGCGCCTCGATCGAACGCTCGACGAACGGCGCCTGGTCGAAGACCACGACGAGTTCGGTGTCGGCCGCGTCACCCAGCTCGGCCAGCCGGTCGCGGATCTCGTGCGAGATGCCGACGGCGTCGCCGTCCGGGCCGGCGGTGACCGCGATCCCGAGGCTGACCGCGCCGTTGGTCCGGGTGATGGAGGTGGCCGGTGAGGTCTGCTCGGTGATCTCGGCGACGGCGTCCAGCCGTACGGGTGCCCGACCGGCCGTGGTCAGGAAGATCGCGCCGAGGTCCTCGATGGTCTCGATCCGGCTGCCGACCTGCACGGTGAGGGTCTGGTCGTCCTCGGTCAGCGCGCCGGCCGGGATGGTGACGCCGTTGGCCCGCAGGGCGGCGCTGATCGCGCCCGGGTCGTAGCCGGCGGCGGTCAACGCGGCAAAGTCCGGGGTGATCGCGACGATCTGCTCGCTGGCGCCGGTGACGTCGACGGCACGTACCCCGTCGATGCCTTCCAGCTCGGGTACGACGGTCTCGCTGAGCCGGCGGGACAGCTCCTGCTGCTCGTCGTCGGCACCGGTGGCGGCGAGCACCACGGCGGGCAGGTCGTCGGTGCTGCCGGCGAAGACCACCGGGTCGACGCCGTCGGGCAGCTGCGCCCCGATCCGGTTGAGCGCGGTCTCCAGGTCGTTGACCGCGCCGTCGAGGTCGGTGCCGAAGGCGAACTCGATCTGTACGGTCGCGAAGCCTTCGCTGGAGGTGGAGGTGACGCTCTCCACGTCCGACACGGCCGCGACGGCGTTCTCGACCGGCTCGGTGACCTGCGCCTCGACGATCTCCGGCGCGGCGCCCGGGAAGACCGCGCTGACGAACGCGGCCGGGAACTCCAGCGAGGGCAGGAGCTGCTGTTTGAGCGTCGGGATCGTGAACGCGCCGAACAGCGTGATCACGACCGCGACGAGCGCGACGAGGCCCCGGTTGGCGAGGCTGAGTCTGGCGAGCAACGACATGTGCGGGCTCACTCCTGGGAAGGGGTCCTGCGGCGGGAATGACGGAAGAATACTTTGGCCAAGGCTAACAGTTAGCCTCATATGGAGTTGTTGGGATAGCCTTCGCGGCACGACGGGCAGCTCGCCCGCGTCGGACGACGGCAGAGGGAGCGCGGGTGACCCAGCGGGACGAACTGATCGACCAGATCATGGCGACCCACCGTCGGCTGCAGTTGCTGTTCGCCTCCGACCGCTCCGACCCGCTGTTCGACGCACAGCTGACCGTGTCGCAGCTGAAGATACTGCTCCTGCTCTACCTGCACGGCAGCACCTCGGGTCAGGAGCTGAGCCAGGTGCTCGGCGTCCGGATGGCCACCGTCACCGGCATCGTCGACCGGCTCGTCGCCCACCGGCTCGTCGGCCGCCGCGAGGATCCGCAGGACCGCCGGGTCCGGCGGGTCGAACTCACCGACGACGGGCGGGACCTGATCGACCGGATCGTCACCGCCGGCACCGAACGGCATGCCCGGCTGCTGGCCCGGCTGGACACCGACGAGCTGCGTACCGTCGCGGCGGCGGTCCGGCTGCTGGTCGACGCCGCCGAGGCCGACCTGGCCGAGACCGACGGCGCGGCCGGTCCGTCGTGGGCGGCCGGTGCCTGCGGTACGGCGTCGCCCGCACCGCCGGGGTCAGGCCAGGTGGAGCGCGCGGGCGGCGAGTAGCGGATCGTTGCCGATGGTCGTCGGCGCCGGCGCGGTCGAGATCGCCCACTCCGGGTCCTTGAGGCCGTGCCCGGTCACCGTGCAGACCACCGTCGACCCGGCCGGCACCTTCCCGGCCGCGGCGACCTGCAGCAGCCCGGCCACGCTCGCCGCGCTGGCCAGCTCGACGAAGACACCAACCTCCCGGGCGAGCAGCCGGTACGCCGCCAGAATGTCCCGGTCGGTGACCGCGTCGATCAACCCACCGGAGGTGTCCCGGGCGTCGAGCGCCCTGGTCCAGCTCGCCGGGTTGCCGATCCGGATCGCGGTGGCGATCGTCGACGGCGCGCGGACCACCTCACCCGCGACGATCGGGGCGGCACCGGAGGCCTGGAAGCCGAACATCTTCGGTGTCCGCGTCGCGTTGCCGGCCTCGAGATCCTCGACGTAACCCATCCAGTAGGCGCTGATGTTGCCGGCGTTGCCGACCGGCAGGCAGTGGATGTCCGGGGCGTCACCGAGCCCGGCGACGATCTCGAACGCGGCGGTCTTCTGCCCGTGCAACCGGAAGATGTTCACCGAGTTGACCAGCGCCACCGGGTAGTCCTGGGCGAGCTTGGAGGCCATCGCCAGGCAGTCGTCGAAGTTGCCGTCGACCTGCAAAAGCTTCGCCCCGTGCACCAACGCCTGGGCCAGCTTGCCCAGCGCGATCTTGCCCTGCGGCACAAGCACCGCGCAGGTCAGACCGGCCCGGGCCGCGTACGCCGCCGCCGACGCGCTGGTGTTGCCGGTGGAGGCGCAGATGATCGCCTTGTTGCCCTCCTCGACCGCCTTGGAGACCGCCATCGTCATGCCCCGGTCCTTGAACGACCCGGTCGGGTTCGCCCCTTCGACCTTGAGGTAGACGTCGGCACCGACCCGGTCGGAGAGCACCGGCGCCGGCAGCAGCGGCGTGTTCCCCTCATGGAGGGTGATCACCGGCGTGGTGTCACTGACCGGCAACCGGTCCCGGTACGCCTCGATCAGACCCCGCCACATGGCAACCTCCTCGACTCGGCCGGCACAGCGTACCGGCTGCCTACTGGCCGCCCTCGACCCGCAGCACGCTGGCGATGGACCGGACGATGTCCAGGCCGCGCAGCTCCTCGACGGTCGCGGCCAGCGCGGCGTCCGGAGCACGGTGGGTGACGATCACCAGGCTGGCGTCGGCCTCCCGACCGGACTGGCGCACGGTGGCGATCGACACGTCGTGGCGGGCGAAGACCCCGGCGACGGCGGCCAGCACCCCGGCGCGGTCGGCCACGTCCAGACTGATGTGGTAGCGGGTGACCGCCTCCCCCATCGGGCGGATCGGCAGATCGGCGTAGGCCGATTCGCTCGCCGCGCGTACCCCGGCGAGCCGGTTGCGGGCCACCGCGACGATGTCACCGAGCACGGCGCTGGCGGTCGGCGCCCCGCCGGCACCCCGGCCGTAGAACATCAGCTGGCCGGCGGCGACCGCCTCGACGAAGACCGCGTTGAACGCGTCACCGACGCTGGCCAGCGGGTGGCTGCGCGGGATCATCGCCGGATGCACCCGGACGCTGACCGACTCGGCGCCGTCGGCACCCGGGCCCCGCTCGGCGATGCAGAGCAGCTTGATGGTGCAGCCCATCGCCTTGGCGCTGGCCATGTCGGCGGCGCTGACCTCGGTGATGCCCTCCCGGTGCACGTCGGCGGCGCCGACGCGGGTGTGGAAGGCCAGCGAGGCGAGGATGGCTGCCTTGGCGGCGGCGTCGAAGCCCTCGACGTCGGCGGTCGGGTCGGCCTCGGCGTACCCGAGCGCGGTCGCCTCCTCCAGCGCCTCGGTGAAGCTGGCACCGGTGGCGTCCATCCCGGACAGGATGAAGTTGGTGGTGCCGTTGACGATGCCGGTGACCCGGGTGATCGAGTCGCCGTGCAGGGATTCACGCAGCGGGCGCAGCAGCGGGATGGCCCCGGCCACCGACGCCTCGTAGTACAGGTCGGCACCGCCGGCGGCGGCCGCGTCGTGCAGGGTGCCGCCGTCCTCGGCGAGCAGGGCCTTGTTCGCGGTGACCGCACTCTTGCCGGCCCGCAGCGCCTCGACGAGCCAGGTCCGGGCCGGTTCGATCCCGCCGACGACCTCCACCACCACGTCGACGTCGTCGCGCTTGACCAGCCCCAGGGCGTCGGTGGTGAACAACGCCGGGTCGACCGGCAGGTCGCCACGGGAACGGTTCGGCCGCCGTACGGCGATCCCGGCGATCTCGACCGGTGCCCCGATCCGGGCGGCGAGGTCGGCAGACTGCTCGTGCAGCAGCCGCACCACCTCGGCACCCACCGTGCCGCAACCCAGCAGCGCCAACCGTACCGGCTTACCCATGCTCACCCCATACCTCGCGACCGCGCGCCACGCGCTATCCCACGTCCAGTGCCAGCAGATCGTCCTCGGTCTCCCGACGGACGAGGACCCGGGCCGCGCCGTCGCGGACCGCGATCACCGGCGGCCGGGGCACATGGTTGTAGTTGCTCGCCATGCTCCGGCAGTACGCCCCCGTGCCCGGCACCGCCAGAAGATCTCCCGGCTGCACGTCGGCGGGCAGGAATTCATCCTTCACTACGATGTCCCCGGACTCACAATGCTTTCCCACCACGCGGGCCAGGACCGGTGGCGCCACCGAGGCCCGGGAGGCGAGAGTCGCCGAGTAGGAGGCGTCGTAGAGGGCGGTCCGGATGTTGTCGCTCATCCCGCCGTCGACGCTGACGTAGCTGCGGATGCCGTCGACGTCCTTGACCGTGCCGACCTGGTAGAGGGTGAACACCGCCGGTCCGACGATCGCCCGGCCCGGCTCCACCGACAGGTGTGGCACGGCCAGCCGCAGCGCCTCGCACTCGCTGTCGACGATCTTGTTCATCCGCTTGGCCAGGTCGTGGGCGGGTGCCGGGTCGTCCTGGGTGGTGTAGGCGATGCCGAAACCGCCGCCGAGGTCCAGCTCCGGCAGCTGCACGCCCCGGGCGTCGCGGATCTGCGCCTGCAACGCCAGCACCCGCCGGGCGGACACCTCGAACCCGCTGGCGTCGAAGATCTGCGAACCGATGTGCGAGTGCAGCCCGCGCAGCTCCAGCACGCCCTCGTCGAGGATCCGGGCGGCCGCCTCGAAGGCCGCCCCGCCGGCCAGCGAGAAGCCGAACTTCTGGTCCTCGTGGGCGGTGGCGATGAACTCGTGGGTGTGCGCCTCCACCCCGACGGTGACCCGGACCAGCACCTTCGGCCGGATCTGCCGGTCGCGGGCCAGCGCGGTCAGCCGGTCGATCTCGTCGAACGAGTCGACGATGATCCGGCCCACCCCGGCGTCCAGCGCCCGGGTCAGCTCGGCGACGCTCTTGTTGTTGCCGTGGAACCCGATCCGCTCCGGCGGCATCCCCGCCGACAGCGCCACCGCCAGCTCACCGCCGGTGCAGACGTCCAGGTGCAGGCCCTCCTCGGCGATGATGCGCACCACCGCCCGGCACAGGAACGCCTTGCCGGCGTAGTAGACGTCCTGCCCGGCGAAGGCGGCCCGGAAGTCGCGGCAGCGGGCCCGCAGGTCCTCCTCGTCGAGCAGGTACGCCGGGGTGCCGTACTCGGCGGCCAGGTCCCGCACGTCCCGGCCGCCGACGGTGAGCGCCCCGGCGTCCGCGCGGGTCACCGTCCGCGGCCACAGCTGCGGCAGCAGGGAGTTGACGTCATCCGGGGTACGCAGCCAGCCCGGCCCCCGGCTGCCGAGGTCACCGTGCAGGGCCCCGGCCTCGTGTGCGCGCACGGCACTACCGTCCTTCGTCGTTCATGGATCCGGCTCCGGGTCCGTCGGCCCGGTTCACATCCGCTCGGGCGCGGAGACGCCGAGCAGGTCCAGGCCGTTGGCGATCACCGTACGGGTGGCGTCGTTGAGCCACAGCCGGGCCCGGTGCCGGTCGGTGATCTCCTCGTCGCCCAGCGGCATGATCCGGCACTTGTCGTAGAAGCGGTGGTACGCCCCGGCCAGCTCCTCCAGGTAGCGGGCGATCCGGTGCGGCTCGCGCAGCTCGGCGGCGGAGGCGACCACAGCGGGGAACTCGCCGATCGCCTTGAGCAGCTCGTTCTCCTTGTCGTGGTCGAGCAGCTCCGGGCGGAACGCCGCCGGTTCGCCCCGCTGCAGGCCGACGTCGGCGGCGTTACGGGCCACGCTGGCGGTCCGGGCGGCGACGTACTGCACGTAGAAGACCGGGTTGTCGTTCTTGGCCCGGGTCCACCGCTCCACGTCGATGTCGATCGGCGAGTCCGACGAGTAGCGGGCCAGCGCGTACCGGGCGGCGTCGACGCCGACCGACTCGACCAGGTCCTCCAGGGTGACCACGGTGCCGGCCCGCTTGGACATCCGCACCGGCGCCCCCTCGCGCACCAGGTTCACCATCTGCCCGATCAGGATCTCCAGCGTCACGTCCGGGTCGTCGCCGAAGCAGGCCGCCATCGCCCGGAGCCGGCCGATGTAGCCGTGGTGGTCGGCACCGAGCATCATCACGATCCGCTCGAAGCCGCGCTCGCGCTTGTCCAGGTAGTAGGCGCAGTCGGCGGCGAAGTAGGTCCACTCGCCGCTGGACTTGCGCAGCACCCGGTCCTTGTCGTCACCGAAGTCGGTGGTGCGCAGCCAGACCGCGCCGTCGCGTTCGACGATGCGGCCCTGCTCGCGCAGCCGGGCCAGCGCGTGGTCCAGCTCACCCCGGGAGTGCAGGTCCTTCTCGTGGAAGAACGTGTCGAAGTGGGTGCCGAAGTCGGCCATCGACGACTTGATCTCGTCGAGCATCAGCGCGACACCTTCGACCCGGAACAGCTCCCGGGCGGCGTCGTCGTCGAGATCGCGTACCTGCGGGTGCTTGCCAACGAGGACGCCGGCGATGTCGGCGATGTACGCCCCGGCGTAGCCGTCGGCCGGGGTCGGCTCACCGCGCGCGGCGGCCAGCAGCGAGTTGGCGAACCGGTCGATCTGCGCACCGGCGTCGTTGACGTAGTACTCGGTGCCGACATCGGCCCCGGTGGCCCGCAGGATCCGGGCCAGCGAGTCACCGACGGCGGCCCACCGGCTGCCGCCGATGTGCACCGGGCCGGTCGGGTTGGCCGAGACGAACTCCAGGTTGAGCCGCTGCCCGGCGAGGTGGGTGCTGCGGCCGTACTCCCGACCGGCCAGGACCACGGTGCGGGCCAGTGCCCCGGCGGCGGCCGAATCGAGCCGGATGTTCAGAAACCCCGGGCCGGCGATCTCCACCGACGCGATCCCGTCGGCCTCGCCGAGCCGGACGGCGAGTGCGGCGGCCAGCTCGCGCGGCGGCGTGCCGACCCGCTTGGCCAGCTGCAGCGCCAGGTTCGAGGCGTAGTCGCCGTGCTCCGGGTTGCGGGGACGCTCGACGGTGACCACGTCGGGAAGCAAAGATAGATCGAGGTCACGATCGACGAAGACCGACCGGGCCGCGGCGCGGACGATCTCAGCGAGATTAGCGGGAGTCACCAAAGCATGTTACCGGGGGTAGACTCGTGGACTTGGCGGCGACCCTTACCTGCTGGCTCCCGCTGAAAGCCCCTTGACCGACCGACCTGACGAGGCACCACACCATGAGCATCAGCACCCAGGGTGGCGACAACAGCCGTCCGTCCGTGGTCAGCACCGGCAAGCCGTCGGCCGGCGGCAAGCCCAAGGCTGCGAACAAGGCCGGCGGTAGGCCGGCGACGGGCACATCGACCAGCGGCAAGACCGGCGGTGCCAAGGCCGGCGCGGGTGCCGCGAAGGCCGGGCGACCGGGCACAGCGGGCAAGGGCGGCAAGGGCCCCCGTAAGGCGGTCAAAGCGGTCAAGGTCTCCCAGGGCCGCAGCTGGGGTCCGATCGCGCTGATGGTCGCGGTCGGCGTGCTGGCCACCGGGATCATCGGGTACGGCGCCTGGGCGGTCTCCCAGGAGGCCCGCTCGTGGCAGGACCGTGCCTCCGACATCGCCGGCCTGGTCAACTACCGCGAGACGGACCCGGAGAGCATCAGCAACCAGGAGCACCGGTCCGGCAAGATCGAATATCCGCACAGCCCGCCGGTCGGCGGCCCGCACAACAACACCTGGCAGCGCTGCCTCGGCGACGTCTATGACGCGCCGATCGCCAACGAGCACGCGCTGCACAGTCTGGAGCACGGTGCGGTCTGGCTCACCTACCGTCCGGACCTGCCGGCGGCCGACGTGGAGCAGCTGGCCAGTGTGATCCGCGGCAACGACTTCATGCTGATGAGCCCGTACGAGGGCCTCGACCGCCCGATCTCCATCCAGGCGTGGGGCTACCAGCTCAAGGTCGACAACGCCGACGACCCGCGGATCAAGGAATTCGCCACCGTGCTGGCGCAGAACGCCTCGATGGAGCCGGGCGTGCCCTGCTCCTCCGGCAACTACACCACCGGTACCGGCACCGAGCCGCGCGAGATGCAGCCGTCGATGGGCGGCTGACATGGCCACTGCGACGCAGGACCCACCGGTGTCGGAGCGAATGGAGCCGGCGGAGCCTCGCCCGACCTCCCGGACTGTGCGCTACCTGACCCTGGCCATGGCCGCGTTGCTGCTGCTCGGCGTCGGCTGGACAGCCGCTACGTTGGCCACCGGGCGCACCCCGGGCGAAAATTCGGCCGAGGCCGGCTTCGCTCGGGACATGTCCCGCCATCACGCGCAGGCGGTGGAGATGGCAATGATCGCGTACGCCAAGGGGCAGGATCCGGCTATCCGGCAACTCGGCTACGACATGGCCCTGACCCAGCAGGCCCAGATCGGTCATATGCAGCGCTGGTTGCAGGAGTGGAACCTGTTGCCGACCGGCTCCCGTCCGGCCATGGAGTGGATGCCCGATGGCGTGGGGGTGGACGCGAACGGGCTGATGCCCGGCATGGCCACCCGCGAGGAGATCACCCGGTTGCACGAGGCGGAGGGCACCGAGGTCGACCGCCTGTTCATCGAGCTGATGATCAAGCACCACATCGGCGGCGTCCACATGGCCGACGGTGTGCTGGATGCCTCCGACCGCGCCGAGGTGGTCCGGCTGGCCGAGGCGATGAAACAGGCGCAGCAGAAGGAGATTAACGAGCTACGCAAGCTTCAGGAGTCCAACGGCTGAGAGCGGCGGGCCGGCGGGCAGTGGATGCCGCCGCCGGCCCCGTCCGACGCTCAGCTCGAGGTTTGCCAACCATCGATCCGCACGGGTGACGATGGCGCGCTGCCGACTCGCCGCCTTCCGGGGATGTCCTGGCGCAGCACACCCAGGTGGGCGGCTCTCAGACCCGACCCGGGCTCCAGACCCAACTCCTCGGCGAGCCGGGACTTCACCTCCTGGTACACCCTTAGTGCCCGCGCCTGCTGACCGGCCCCGGCCAGAGCGAGGACCAACTGCGACGCCAGGCGCTCCCGAAGTGGATGCGCACTGACCAACGCGGACA
This sequence comes from Solwaraspora sp. WMMA2056, assembly GCF_030345095.1. NCBI lineage: Bacteria > Bacillati > Actinomycetota > Actinomycetes > Micromonosporales > Micromonosporaceae > Solwaraspora > Solwaraspora sp. WMMA2056. The sequence goes on along the minus strand of NZ_CP128360.1, from coordinate 2,430,455 downwards.
GCTCCGGGACGAGAGAGGCATGCCTGCCGAGACTCAACTCGATGTCCGCCAAGTCCTCGATTGCCGCCAGGCGCTGTTGCTCCAGGGCCGCCGAAGCAGCCGCGACGAAGGCGCCGTTGGCGCCGCTGAGCGGCGCTCCCCGCCACAGCACCAGTGCCGAACGGAGCTGGTCGGCCGCCTCCTCGGACCGCCCGGCGTGTTGGGACGACCGGGCGTGACTGACCCGTTGGACGAAATCTTCATGGTCCAGCTCACCGTTCGCCACCACCATTCGGTAGCCGCCGGCCTCGCTGACCAGCGGTCCGTCCGCCGGGTTGATAGCGATGGCCTGCCGGAGCGCGGAGACGCACGCCTGCACCTGTAGCCGAGCACTCCGCGGTGGGGTATGTGCCCACACGGCATCGATGAGATGGCCGGTAGAGACCACCCGGTTGGCGTTGAGCAGTAGATAGGCGAGCACAGCCCGCTGTCGGGGCCGGAGCCGGCGCACCTGTCGGTCGACTCTGTGCACCTCTACCGGCCCAAGAAGTTTCCACTTCATCCTGCCCCCGTAGCCCGAAGTGGTCACGCTCTCACATGACAAGGCCAGACTAGCGCATCATCGAGGTCGATCGCTTTCTCGCGCTACCGGCAGACCACCACCCGGGTACCCGGATGATCGCGCATAGCGAACGCATAGCAACTGCGCAGCCGGCTCCGACAGACTCCTCTAGGGACGATCGACCGAGAGTCCCGATGCAGGCAGTGGCTAGTCGAAGGGGAACCAGCATGATCAAAAAGTTGGGTCGGTACCTCGCTGTGATCGCACTCGTCGTGGGCGGCACAACCGTGATCACCGCGTCACCAGCGCTCGCCGTCGGCGGCTGCGACCAGGCCAACCCGACAGTCGGGGCGTGCATCGACCACGGCTCCTACGGCAGCAACGCACGAGCCGACTTCTACTTCAACCGGACCCCCGACAGCAGCTACTACTACTACTCGGTGTGGATCCAGGTCAACGGCACCTGGCACCAGAAGGTCAACCAGGCACGCCTGACCAGTTCAGGACGCTGGTGCTGCTGGTATCAGCCCGTCGCCAGCCAGCCGGCCAGCTACAAGACCATCCGGAGCAGGGTCACCATTTACACGAGCAACAGGACGGCGCACACCACATCCACGAGCCCGGCCTTCACCATCTACACCTGATCCTCACCCCGCGCGGCGGTTCGCGCGCCGGCCACTGACATCGGCCGGTGCACGGACCGCCGCGCGGTCCGTGCACTCCCATGCCTTCGATGATGAACATCCTCCCGAGTAGCGCAGCCCCTCGAAGCTGAGATGCAGGAAGGGCGGATCGGGACAATACACCCAGAACGGGCGATAAACCTACTTCAGACACTTTGCCGGACTCTACGGTCTCAGACGTTTTCTGGCTAGATATCGCTACCGTCCTGATACAGCATCGTTGGTCCTGACGTGGGGGCAGTTCTTAGTGACACTCGGAAATCGATCACGAGCTGGTGCCGGCGGCACACGCTCGGCGGTGACGGCGCGGTGGCGGCCCGCCGTCGCGGAACACGTACCGGTGACGCTGGCGGGCTGACACCGGATCAGGAACTCGAACTCATCGACATGCTGCGCGGGCGTTGGCCCGAGGAGCTCGACGTCGACGACGAGTTGTGGAGCCGCCGTACCGTCGGCACGCTGATCGAACGCCGGTTCGGGCTGACTCTTGGCCCGACCGACGTCGGCCACTACCTCGACGCCTGGGGGTTGGCACCCCGACGGCCGGCGGAGCGGGCCTGCGGGCTCTGTGTCGACGCGGTCAACGCCTGGATGGAACGGGTCTACCCGGAGGTCCTGCGGGCCGCCCGGGACCACCGTACGGATCTATGGTGGTTGGGGCGGACCCGGCTGCACGGCACGGCCCCGGCCGCCGACGTGCTGTCGGCCGCCTCGGTACGCGGCCAGATCCGGTTCATGATCCTCACGCCGTCGGTCGAACCACCGCTGCCACGCGAGTTCCTGCTCCGACTGTGTGGACCCGACCGGCGCGGCGCGCATCTCGTGGTGGACGGCTCCTGGGCCAGCTCCGAGCTGCCGCGCCGGCTGCCCCGCAGCATCGTCGCGCACCTGCTGCCGAGCTGCGCCCGGCCGGCCCGCGCCGCGTGACGGCCGGCGTCGGGACACGCCCTGATACCGATTCGGCAACCCGGGTAGGGGTTTGCTAGTCTTCGTGGGTCGCTGAGCCCCCGTAGCTCAGGGGATAGAGCACCGCCCTCCGGAGGCGGGGGCGCAGGTTCGAATCCTGCCGGGGGCACACTTGCCAAAGAACCCTCGACTTGCACAACAAGGCCGCTAACCAGGGCAATCCTGGTCAGCGGCCTTCATCGTCTGTCCGGCTGTGTCCGGCCGTCACCGGCCCTTGGCGAGCATCTGTGCCGAACACGTGCAGAAGTTCGGCACGGTCTCAGTCGTGGCCCGGTACCCGTTCGATGCGCTGCCGCAGCGCCGTCTCTCCCCCGTCGAGACACTCGGCGTAGATCCGCAACAGCACCTCAACGGACTAATATCCCGCCCACTCGGCGACTGACCTGCGCCTGAGGATCCAGACGGGCGAGTTGCCACCCGGTGGCAAGCTGCCATCGGAGCGGGACCTCGCCGCCAGCTACGGCACGGCACGCAACACCGCCAGGGAAGCGATCAGCATCCTGCAAGGGGAAGGCCTGGTCGTCGCGCAGCACGGGCGAGGCGTCTACGTCCGCCCCAACCGGCCCCTGATGCGCCTCGGAGCCAACCGCTACTCCCGCCAGCTGCGCAACGAAACGGGACTGTCGCCGTTCCGCATCGAGGTCACGAAACAAGGCCGCGTACCCCGGACCGAATGCCGGTCGGTCACCCGCGACCAGCCTCCACCGGACGTCGCCGAATGGGCTGTGTCAAGGATCTTGGACAGGTCTTCGTAGGTTTGCTGGTCAGGCGGCTATCAGGGCCTGGTAGCCGGTGAGGGCTTCGGCCGGGGTGCGGTAGTCAAGGCTGGAGTGCAGCCGTTGTCTGTTGTAGAACACCTCGATGTACTCGGCGACGGCGAACCGGGCGCGGGCACGGGTGTCGAAGCGTTCCCGGTGGTACATCTCGTTCTTCATGGTGGCGAAGAACGATTCGGCGGCGGCGTTGTCCCAGCAGACACCGGTACGTCCCACGCTCACCCGCACCTGGTTGTCGGCGCAGTGGCGGGCGAACCTGGCCGAGGTGTACTGCGCGCCCCGGTCGGAATGGAACACCGCATCCGGGCGGACGTGGCCGTGTCGGATGGCCATGGCCAGGGCGTCGACCACCAGGCTCGTGCGCATGTGCTCGGCGGTCTGCCAGCCCACGACCATCCGGGTGGCCAGGTCGATGACGGTGGCCAGGTACAGCCAGCCCTCACCCGTCCTCAGGTAGGTGATGTCGCCGACCAGGCGGGTGCCCGGGGTGTCGGCGGTGAAGTCCCTGTCGATCAGATCCTTCGCGGTGACCGGGTCCCGGCCGGGCACCGTGGTCCGCTTGTACGCCCTGGGTTGACAGGCCCGCAGGCCGAGCTCGCGCATCAGGTCGGCGACGAGCCCGACGCTGCACGCGACACCCTTGCGGTTGAGCGCGGCGGTCACCCGCCGGCAGCCGTAGGTGCCCCGGGAGGCGTCGAAGACCCGCCGCACGTGGTCGGCGAGGGTCCGACGTCGGGCGGCGGTGACCGTCTCGGCGCGTTCCCGCCAGGCGTAGTAGGTGGAGCGGGGCACGCCCAGCAGGCGGCACATCCAGGCGATCGGGTAGGTGGCCTTCTCCGCGTCGATCACCGCGCACCGCAGGGCTACGGGTGCGTCCGGGCGAAGAAGGCCGCGGCTTTTTTCAGGAACTCGTTCTCCATCCGCAGGCGGCGGATCTCGTCTTCCATCTCCTTCACACGGGTGTCCTCGGTCCGGTCGGTGTGCGGCGGTACGGGCGTGGCGTGTTCACGGCGCCAGGTGTTGACCCAGTTGCCCAGGGTGGCTTCGTGGACCTCCAGATCACGGGCCACCGCGGCGATCGGTCTACCGGTCTCGACGACCATCTGCACAGCCTCGGCCTTGAACTGCGGACTGTATCGACGACGTTGCTCGGACATGGATCCATCCTCTCAACTCGGAGGACATGTCCAAGATCCTTGGTACACCTCAGTGCCCGTCATCGTGCTGCTACACGCCTCCTACGACAACGACGGCTTCCCATTCGAAGCAACCCGATACATTATGCGCTCCGACGCCATGAGAGTTCAGTACCTGGCGATGGTCGCTGCCTGATCTTCGGGCAGCCCGGCGCGCTGGCGGCCGGAGCACGGCAAACCTTCTGCGGTCAGGTCCGTTCGAGGACCAGCAGGCGGTACTCCAGCCAGCGCCGCGACAGCCCGGTCTGCAACGCCGAGCCACCGATCATGTTGGCCCAGAAGGGCGTGCCGACCAGCCGGTCACGCATCCGGGGCACGACTGTAGCCGCGCCCAGCACCACGTCGATCGCCCGGTCGCGGGGTCGGCCCAGCCGGACGTGTGCGGTGAGGTCCAGATCCTCGACCAGCCGCAGACCTGCGGGTTCACCCATGGCGGCGAACTGCGCCACGGTGTGCAGGCTGCCGATCCGCCAGCCGGCGCGGAACTGGTCCAGGCACCGTTCGCGGGCGGCGAGCCCACGGTCCTTGTCGGTCATCCAGTCGTCGCAGACGATCAGGCGACCGCCTGGACGCAGGCGCGCGGCCAGCGATGGGACCAGCTCCGCCAGCGACGGGGCGTGGACCATCGACTCGATCGCGACCATCGCGTGGTAGAGCGGCTCGGCGGGAAGCTGGGCGAAGTCGCCGCAGACGACCTGGCACCGGTCGGTCAGGCCCTCGGCCGCCAACCGCCGCTCGGCGATCTCGACCTGCACCTGACTTATCGTCACGCCGGTCACCTGGGCGTCGATGGCGTGGGCCAGTCGGACCACTGTCGCGCCTACTCCGCAGCCGAGGTCGAGCACCCGCCCCTCGCCCGTCGGCACGTGGCCGCTGAGGCGCTCGACCAGCAGGCGGTTGACCGCGTCGGCGGCCTCGGTGGTGTTGGTGACGCCCGGTAGCCACAGGCCACGGTGGATGGCGTCGTTGCTGGCGCTCTCGCCGAAGCGCAGGAACCGCCGGGTGTTGGCGTCGTAGTAGTCGGCCACCCGGGTGACATGTTCTGCGGCGGCATTTCCGGGCGAATCAGAACCCATCGGCGCAACCTACCACGGGCCACACCGGCGGCGACGCGCCTGCCCGGGCGGTGCCACTATGGCCGTAGGTGACCGTCGGTGCCGGGCACAATCGACAGCACGTACCCGTGGTGCGCACGGTGGGAGACCCGCCGCAGGTCCGGCACCAGAGACACTGAAACGTGCAGGCCGGGTCAGCGGAGGCCGGGGCCGGGGAACGTCGGGAGGCGACCGATGTCCATTCACGAGGTGGATCCGGCGGTGGCGGATCCGGTGGAGTTCGCCCGGTTGGTGAAGCGGACCCCGGTGGAGGAGCTGCGGCAGGTGCTCGCCGGGCAACGGCGGGACGAGATCCTGCACGGGCTGCTGCGCCGGATGCCGGAGGCGTTGCGCACCGACGTCGCGCGCGGCACCGAGGCGGTGGTGCACTGGAGCATCGGCGGGCGCCCCGACGGCCGCTACGACGTCCATCAGATGGTGATCAGCGACGGCCGGTGTGTCCTGTCGGCGCAGCCGGACCAGCAGCCGAAGCTGACGCTCACCCTGGCCGCCGTCGACTTCGTCCATCTGGTGACCGGCAACGCGCGGGCCGTGATGCTCGTCATGAAGGGCAAGCTCAAGACGCGGGGCGACATCGGCCTGACCGCCAAGTTCCCGAACCTGTTCCAGGCGCCGAAGCCCTGAACCGCCCGGGCGCGGCGGTCGTCCGGCACCGCAGGTCAGGACGCCCTTCGGACCGTTGGGGTGGACCGCCAGGCGGCGGCGAGATCGACCAGCGGTACGCCGAGGACCTCGCTGAGTGCGACGACGATGCCGAACGACGGGGCCGGCAGCCGGCCGGTTTCGATCTTGCGGAGCGTCTCGGGTGAGATGCCGGCTGCCAGTGCCACGTCGAACAGTCCGCGATCGCCGCGCGCCGACCGTAGTGCGACACCGAGGCGGCGACCGGCCTCGATCTGTTCAGGCGTGAGTGGGCGGCGAACCATGACAGTACGGTAGGTCAGGGCCGCACGGGCGGCAACGTCGACACGACATGGTATAAATATACCAACTGCCGACGGAGGGTCACCGTGATCGAGCTCAAGTCTCCCCGCGAGATCGAACGTATGCACGTCACCGGCCAGTTCGTCGCCGAGGTACTCACCCAGCTCGGCGAGATGGCCGACGTCGGGGTCAACCTGCTCGACCTGGAGCACCACGCCCGGTCACTGATCGCGGCACGCGGCGCGGAGTCCTGCTACTGGGACTACGCTCCATCGTTCGGCAACGGGCCGTTTCGCAACGTGCTGTGCCTGTCGGTCAACGACGCGGTCCTGCACGGGCTGCCGCACGACTACGTCCTGCGCGACGGCGACGTGCTGAGCATCGACATGGCTGTCGGCATCGACGGCTGGGTGGCCGACTCCGCGCGTACCGTGATCGTCGGCACCCCGGCCGACGACGACCTGCGCCTGGTCGAGGCCACCGAGGTCGCGCTGGCGGCGGCAATCGGGGCGGCGCGACCCGGCAACCGCCTCGGGGACGTCTCGGCCGCGATCGGCGAGGTCGCCCGGCGGTACGGCTACCCGGTCAACCTGGAGTTCGGCGGCCATGGACTCGGCCGCACGATGCACGAGGCACCGCATGTGCCCAACGACAGCCGCCGGGGCCGGGGCATGAAGCTGCAACCCGGTCTGACGATCGCGATCGAGCCGTGGTTCGCCAAGACCACCGACAAGATCGTTTTCGACGCCGACGGCTGGACGATCCGCTCGGCCGACGGTTCGCGTACCGCCCACTCCGAGCACACCGTGGCAGTGACCGAGGACGAGCCGTTGGTGCTGACCAGCCGCCCGGGCGGCGGGGACACGACCCCACAGCAGTATTGACACGTTTCGCTGGGCTACCCGAAACTAGAAAGATGGTTATATCGGTGATCATCAATTGATTGCCGTACGCCATCACCTAGTCAGAAGGAGAGCCCCGTGAGCATCAGCTCGGGCCGATCGAAGGTCCGTCCGACGGTCGTCATGCTGTCCGCCGCAGCGCTGACGATCGCTGCGGCCGCGACGGTGGTGAGCGTCGGCTCCGCCTCCGCCGATGCCGCCGCCACCCCCGGCCTGCTCGTCGCCTCGACCGTCGAGGACGAAGGCGCCGACTGCCCCGTACCCGGCACCGGGCCCGGCTCCTCCGCCCGGCTGCCGGACCCCTTCCGCAAGGCCAACGGCACCCGCATCACCACCAAGGCCGACTGGCGCTGCCTGCGCGCCGAGACCCGCGAGCTGGCCGAACGCACCGTGTACGGCGACAAGCCGGCCAAGCCGGCCACCGTCACCGGAAGCGTGTCGAGCAGCAGCATCACGGTCAACGTGTCCCACCAGGGCCGCAGCGCGAGCTTCTCGGCCAGCGTCCAACTGCCGACGAGCGGCGGCTCCGGACCCCACCCGGCCGTCATCGTCTACGGTGGATTCGGTGCCGACACCGCCACCATCCGCTCCGCCGGAGCGGCCGTCATCAACTTCGACCCGGCCTCGGTCGCCCGTGAAGGCACCTCCCGGAGCAACAAGCAGGGCGCCTTCTACACCCTGTACGGCGCGACCAGCAGCACCGGCCTGCTGATGGCCCAGGCGTGGGGGGTCAGCCGGATCATCGACGTCATCGAAGCATCCGGCGGCAACATCCTGCGTACCGACATCGGCGTCACCGGCTGCTCCCGCTACGGCAAGGGTGCCTTCGTCGCCGGCGTGTTCGACCAACGAATCGCGCTGACCATGCCGATCGAGTCCGGCAGCGGCGGGGTCGCGGCCTTCCGCAGCATCGCCACCGAAAGCGGCGCGCAACCGCTGAGCAGCGCGTACGGCGAGCAGCCGTGGCTCGGCGACGCGTTCGGCTCGTACACCGGCAACCCGGCCGGCCTGCCGGTCGACACTCACCAGATGGTCGGCATGATCGCCCCGCGCGGCCTGTTCGTCATGGACAACCCACACATCGACTGGCTGGCCCCGACGTCCGGCAGCGTCGGCGCCCTCGGCGGCGCGGAGGTGTACCGGGCGCTCGGCGCGATCGAGAACATCACCTACTGGTCCGCCGTCTCCGACGGCACCCACTGCGCCTCCCGGTCGGAGTGGCGGACACCGTTGCAGCAGCACATCCAGAAGTTCCTGCTGAAGACGGGCAGCTCCACCGGTACGTTCCGGATCGCCAGCAACCGGCAGGGCAACCTCGCCCAGTGGCGTGACTGGACGACGCCGACCCTGGCCGATGGCCCGACCACCCCGCCACCGACCACCGCACCGCCGACCACCGCTCCCCCGACGACCCCGCCGCCCACGACGGCACCGCCGACCACCACGCCGCCCACGACGCCACCGCCGCCGACCACTCCGCCACCGAGCGGCGGCTGCACGGCCACCGTCTCACTCAACCAGTGGAACGGCGGATTCGTCGCCACCGTACGGGTCACCGCCGGGTCGGCGTCGATCAGCGGCTGGACGGTCTCGACGACCCTGCCGTCGGGCGCGACCGTCACCAACGCCTGGAACGCCAGCCGCAGCGGCAACAGCGGCGCCGTCCAGTTCACCAACGTCAGCTACAACGGGTCGGTGGCCGCCGGCCAGTCGACCGAGTTCGGCTTCCAGGGCACCGGTACGGGCTCAGGGATGTCCCCGACCTGCGCCGCCCGGTAACCTGTCACCGGACCACCACAGGGCCGGTCCGCGTGTGGAAGGTTGCCGCCTCCACACCCGGGCCGGTCCGCCCCCACCAGAATTCCCTCATCCTGCTGGGCACAGGTGGGTGTCGGCCGGCGTGGTGAGAGTCGGAATCGGCTGCGAGTATCCGCTGGTGCAGCCGTTGCAGCTCGGGGCTGGGGTCGGTGCCGAGTTCCTCGGCGAGGTGGCGACGGACCCCGGCGTAGTGCCGCAGCGCGTCCGCCGGACGGGAGACCGCACACAACGCCTGCATGTACGCCGCTTGCAGCGACTCGGCCGTGGGATGCTCGGCCACCGACTCGGCAAGCCGGGGCAGGGCCCTACCCGGGTCACCGGCCCGCAGGCAGGCCAGCGACCAGGCGACCAGGGCCTCCAGATGCTGCTGCAGCCACCCGTGCCGCACCCTGACCGCCCACTGGCTGTGCAGGTCGGCGAGGGGTACGCCGCGCCACAGCTCGAGTGCCTGACCCAGCAACGCCGCGCGGTGCTCCGCTGACCGGTCCGCCCGGCGGCCCTGATCGACCAGTTGTCGGAACCTGATCACGTCGACCCGGTCCGGATCGAGGTCCAGCCGGTAGCCGCCGGAGCATCGGCGGACCGCCGCCGGCGGAACGGTCGACGGGCTCCGGCTGGTCAGCAGGCTCCGCAGTCGGCTGAGGTAGACCTGCAGGGTCCGCCGGGGGTGATCCGGCGGCTCGTCCCACACCCGGTTGATCATGCTGGTCACGCTGACCGGCCGGCCGGCCTCGGCCGCCAGTACGGCGAGCACCAGTCGCTGCCGGGGCGGCCCGACATCGAGCGCCTGCGCACCGGAGACGACGCTCACCGGACCCAGCAGTCTGAGTTCCATTCCCTGCCTCCAAGTTGTGATCATTCATCGGCTGCACCAATTACCACTTTGAATGCCCGCCACCGGTTCCAATTGATCCACTATGGATCTTTTCTGGCTCGACCGGCCCCGCGTATGACATCGAGAGGTACGCCCAACACGTCCGAACAGGATCTTGATCTATCGATACCGCCTGGGCTGCGGCGCAACACTCCTGCAGCAAATCAGCAGGCCGCCCGGCCGATGCTTCATCCAACGGCGGCCCGTGAATGCATCTCAGCAGGGTCACGGTTCGGCCGCCAATTCGACATCACGCCGAAGGAGCGTCCCATGCCCACAGGAACGATCGACAGAATCGGCGGCGGAGCCGTCATCCGGCGTCTGGCCACCGGCCTGGCCGTAGCCGCAGTGGCGCTGACCAGCGCGCTGGCCCTGGCCAGCCCGGCGGCGGCGCAGGAGCCGAAGGACGCTGCCCCGGGCACCGTCCTCGTCCTCCCGTCGGCGCCCGCCGACACCGGGGCCAGCAGCCTGGCGGCTGCCTCGCCGACGATCTCACCCGCCGCCGCCCGGGTCCGGTACTTCGCACCGGGCAGCACCGCCAGCTGCCCGAGCGGAAACCTCTGCCTCGCCGTGTGGAACTCCCCAGGGTCGAACTGGAAGGTCTTCGACCTGTACTACTGCCATCGGTACGCCCTGTCGAACTGGTACGGCCAGGGCCATTGGGTCAACAACCAGACCGGCGGCGCCACCGCTTACGCGTACTGAGGGGCCTCGCGTTTTCCGGACAGTGGTTCGGCCGGTTCTTTCACGCCGCGATTTGAAGGTTCTCGAACTCTGCGTGGACTTCCCGGGGAGGTCGGTAGCCCACCGCTGAATGCAGACGCTGACGATTGTACCAGAATTCGATGTAGGCAGTAACGTCCCGGCGTGCCGCCTCACGAGTGGGATACTTCACACGCGACACGCGTTCGTTCTTCAGCGCACCGAAGAACGATTCCGCCATCGCATTGTCGAAACAAGTTCCGGTCCGGCCAGCAGATCGCCGCAACCTCAGATCCCGCAGCGTTCTGCCGTAGTCGTCCGACATGTAGTTGCTGCCCCGGTCCGAATGAAAGATGGCGTTCTTCCTGAGTTCGCGATTCCGGGCGGCGTTACGGATGGCGCGGGATATCAACGGCGTCTGGTAGTGGTCGTCCATCGCGTATCCGATGACTTCCTTCGTGCAGCAGTCGATGACGGTCGCCAGATACAGCCACCCCTCGCCGGTCGGGATGTACGTGATGTCGCCGACGAGCTTCTCGCCAGGCGCGTCGGCGGTGAACTCCCGGCCGACGAGGTCAGGCACCGTGCCGGACGACGACTGGGTGAGACCCCACCGCCTCGGGCGGGGCTGGCACGGCACGAGCCCGAGCTCGCGCATCAGCTGGCGGACGAGTTCCGGCCCGGCGGACACGCCCTGGCGCCGCAGTTGCGCGTGGACACGTCGATGCCCGTAGGTGCCGTCGGACGCGGCGAACACCTCCTCGATGGCCGATCGAAGGTGGGCGCGGCGGGTGGCGGTCGCGGAGTCGGGGCGGGTTCGCCATTCGTAGTATCCGGACCTGGACACGCCGAGTTGTTCGCACATGAAGTCGACGGGGTAGGCGTACTTCGCGGTGTCGAGTCGCATCGTCTCGATGAACTCGTACAAGCTCGTTACCGAGGGTCCTTCGCGAAGTACGCCGCGGCTTTTTTCAGGGTGACTGGATAGGTGCGTGGGACCTTGGAATACCGCAAGCGCGCGAGGTGGGTTAGGCGGTTGTGGGGATCCAGGGGCTGCCGGCGGCGGCTCGGGTGAGTGCGTCGAGCATGTTGATGCCGTGTCGGGTGGCGGTGGCGGCGTAGCTGCGGATCGCGGCGAAGTGTTCGGCTCCGGTCATGGTGCGCATGCTGCCGGAGACCTTGATCCGGAGTTTCGGCATGCGGATGGTCCGCTCGGCCGGGTTGTTGTCGAACGGCACGGCCGGGTCGGTGAGGAACCGCAGGTAGTCGGCGCGTCGGTCCCGTAGTCGCACGAACAGGGCGTGGTACTTGCGGTGCAGCTTGTCGGTGCGGGTGGCGGTGGCTGCGGCGCCGAGCACGACGGCCGAGCGCAGCAGGTGGGTCTGTTCGGCGAGGTCGGCCGGGTCGGGTTCGCAGCCGTCGGCGCGGGCCGTGACCGTCAGGCGGTTCAGGTGCCGCAGGGCGTCGATGGCCTGGCCGGCGAGGTCGGCGACCTGCCCGGTGGCGGTGTCGACCACGTAGACCAGTTCCCGCAGCACGTGGGCGTTGCACAGGGCGTGCCGGGCGGTGGTGTAGGTGTCGTACGGGGCCCACGCGTCGTGCACGGCGGTGCCGGTGTATCCGGGTAGCACGCCGGCGTCGTCCATTGCGGCGGTGCCGCGCCGGCGGTGCACGGTGAGGAACACGTCGGTGGGTGTGGAGGCGGAGTGCAGCCAGGCGAGGCGGCCGTCGACGCGTATGCCGGTCTCGTCGAAGTGCGCGACCGGCGCGTTCTTGATGCGGTCGCGGATGACGGGGAGCACCGTGTCGATGACGCCGAGGGCGGTGCGGGTGACCCAGGCGGTGATGGTGGCTGGCGCGACGGGCAGGCCGAACAGGTCACGGATCGCGTCGGCGGTGCGGCCGATGGACAGGAACTGTCCGTGGAGCAGGTAGACGCCGATCGCGGCGATCCGTGGTCCGTAGGCGGCGGGCGCGGTGGCCCCGGCGGGTGTCGCGGCGGTGGTGTGGTGCCCGCACGGGCAGGCGACGGTGACGATCTGGTGCTCGGTCACCACGACCCGGGGCTGGGGGATGTCGAACACCTGCCGGCGGGTGACCGTCACCTCGGCGGGGTCGGTCAGGCCGTCACCGCAGCCGCCACAGATGTCCGGCACGTGCCGGACGATCACGTCCGGATCGGCCACCTGGGACAGGGTGGTGCCCTCGCCCCCGGTGGGGCGGCCCGGCCGGCGACCCGAACGGCCCCGCAGCGACTTCGGCGCCGGTTTGGCCAGCCCGTCGCTCGACGGCGGTTTCGACGAGTTGCTCGACGACTGCTTCAACCGGGCCTCAAGCTCAGCGATCCGCGTCAGCGCCTGCTCCAGCCGTGCGGCCAGCCCGGCGTTCAACGCCAACAACTCGTCATACGACGGCGGCGGATCGGCGGGCATGGCTGGTCAACCTACCAGCCTCCACAGCAGACAGCATCACCGGGATCAGGAACCTATCCAGTCACCTTTCAGGAAGCTGTTCTCCATTTCGAGTTCCCGGTTGCGACGTTCGAGTTCCTTCAGTCGAGCGCGCTCGTCGACGCCGATCGGTGGGCTGTCCTGGGCGCCGCTGTTTTCCCGCCGGTACTGGCGGACCCAGGAACGGAGCGTCTCCGGGTGAACGTCGATCTCCCGGGCAACCTGCGACACTGGCTTGTTCGACTGTAGAACGAGTTGCACTGCTTCTTCACGGAACTCTGGGGTGTATGAGCTTATGCGTGCCATCGCGCTTCTTCCCTCGACTTTCCTTACAGGGTAACCTTATTGGCTCCCTGTCCGGAATCCTCGGGGCACCTCATACGGCCAGAGTTTCAACATCCTCGTCTCGTTCCGTCCCGGTTACAGCGGCACGATCAGCAGCTGGACGCCGGTCTGGTACGTCCGCAACTGCTGAGCTGGAACTTCGTCCGGCAAGCGGCCCGTGCTGGTCGGGACCTTGGTCCCGGCCAGCACGGGTGTTCCGCCTCAGGTGCCGGGACCTGCCACCGCGGGAAGCTGATCTCGTCACAGAGGCAAGCGAGTCGCGGAGGCGACAATGACCACCCAGCACACCACCCACCGATCGATCGAACGGCCCCTCGAGCACGCCGAACTCCCCGGCCACATGCTCACCAGCACCGCCGCCCGGATCATGGCCGTGCTGCGGATCTCCACCGGATTCGTCTTCCTCTGGGCGTTCCTCGACAAGACCTTCGGCCTCGGCTACTCCACCCCGGCCGAACGGGCCTGGATCAACGGCGGCTCGCCGACCAAGGGCTTCCTCTCCTCGGTCGAGGTCGGCCCGCTGCAGTCGTTCTTCCACGCCATCGCCGGCACCTGGTGGGCGAACACCCTGTTCATGGTCGGCATGGGCGCCATCGGCGTCGCGCTGATCGCCGGTGTCGGACTGCGGATCGCGGCCGGTTCCGGCGCCCTGATGATGATCTTCATGTGGCTGGCCGAGCTGCCGCTGGTCCGGTTCACCGCTGGCGGCGAGCCCACCGGCTCGACCAACCCGCTGGTCGACTACCACATCCTCTACGCGGTCGTCGTGGTCGCCCTCGCCGCCGCGTACGCCGGACACACCTGGGGTCTCGGCCGGCTCTGGGCCAAGCTCCCCTTCGTCCAGCGCCACCGCTGGCTGATCTGACCTGCCACGGAGGGTCGACCCTCCCCCCGGCCCTCCCACCCGGTGCGCCCGGACCGAGACCTCGGTCCGGGCGCACCGGCGTTCGCGCGCCGACAGGGCTGAGATGGTCGTTGGCCGGGTATGGGGTGCGTAGCGCACACGCGACCGAGCCGACCCGAGGAGCCATCGTGACCGACCAGCGACAACGCCCACCGACCACCACCGACGCGGGGGTGCCGGTCGCCAGTGACGAGCACTCGCTGACCGTCGGCCCGAACGGACCGCTGCTGCTGCAGGACCACTACCTGATCGAGCAGATGGCCACCTTCAACCGGGAACGGATCCCGGAGCGGCAGCCGCACGCCAAGGGCGGTGGCGCGTTCGGCACGTTCACGGTCACCGGCGACGTCAGCGCGTACACCCGGGCGTCGGTCTTCCAGCCGGGCACCGAGACCGGGGCTGTCGTCCGGTTCTCCACGGTCGCCGGCGAGCGGGGCAGCCCGGACACCTGGCGCGACCCGCGCGGCTTCGCCGTCAAGCTGTACACCACCGACGGCAACCTGGACATCGTCGGCAACAACACGCCGGTCTTCTTCATCAAGGACCCGATGAAGTTCCAGCATTTCATCCGGTCCCAGAAGCGCCGGGCGGACAACAACCTGCGCGACCACGACATGCAGTGGGACTTCTGGACCTTGTCGCCGGAGTCGGCCCACCAGGTGACCTGGCTGATGGGCGACCGGGGCATCCCCCGCACCTGGCGGCACATGAACGGCTACGGCAGCCACACGTACATGTGGATCAACGCCCGGGGCGAGAAGTTCTGGATCAAGTACCACTTCAAGACCGACCAGGGCATCGAGTTCTTCACCCAGGACGAGGCCGACCAGATGGCCTCGGCCGACACCGACTACCACCAGCGGGACCTGTTCGAGCACATCGCCGACGGGCAGTTCCCGTCCTGGACGCTGCAGGTGCAGATCATGCCGTTCGAGCATGCCCGCACGTACCGGTTCAACCCGTTCGACCTGACCAAGGTCTGGCCGCATCGCGACTATCCGCTACGCGAGGTGGGCCGGCTCACCCTGGACCGCAACGTCACCGACTACCACACCGAGATGGAGCAGCTGGCCTTCGAGCCGAACAACGTGGTGCCGGGAACCGGCCTGTCGCCGGACAAGATGCTGCTGGCCCGCGGCTTCAGCTACTCCGACGCGCACCGGGCCCGGCTCGGGGTCAACTACCGGCAGATCCCGGTGAACGCGCCGAAGGTCCCGGTGCACAGCTACTCCAAGGACGGCGCCATGCGCGTGCACAACGTCACCGACCCGGTGTACGCGCCGAACTCGTACGGCGGTCCGGTCGCGCAGCCGGGTCTGACCGACGACGGTGGCACCTGGTACGCCGACGGCGACATGGTCCGGGCCGCGTACACGTCGCACGCCGAGGACAACGACTGGGGTCAGGCCGGCACCCTGGTACGCCAGGTGCTCGACGACGCCGCCCGGGACCGGCTGGTCGACAACATCGTCGGGCACCTGCTCAACGGGGTGAGCGAGCCGGTGCTGGCCCGCGCCTTCGCGTACTGGCGCAACGTCGACAAGAACCTCGGCGACCGGGTCGAGGCCGGCGTACGGGCCAAGCAGGGCGAGAAGGATCCGAAGGCCGCCGACCAGGCCAATCCCGCCCGGTCCGGCATGCAGGCCAAGGCCTGAACCCCGGTGGTGGTACGGCGGACCGCCCGGTTCGCCGTACCACCACCTCGGCGGTGCCGCTGTAGATCACGAGTCGAACGGCATCCACCGGCCCCGATATGAAGATTTAACCGAACAGGTACGCGGCACGCGACGGTCCGGCACTAGCTTGAGCCAACCCTGCAGGACGCCTCCGGATCCGACGCACTCCCAGGAGAAGCCGTGTCCGCTGATTCGCCCTCCGCCGTGTCCGTCGTGGGCGGTGCTGGCGACGATCCGCATCCGAGTCTGCACAACGACGACCTCGCGCCGCTGCCGGCGGCGCAGCGCCGGTGGGGCTGGTTCGAGATCTTCAACGTCTGGACCAACGACGTGCAGAGCCTCGCCGGCTACACCCTGGCGGCCAGCCTGTTCATCACCGCCGGGATCAACGGTTGGTGGGTCTTCGCCGCCATCGTCCTGGCCGGACTGTTCGTCAACTGGCTGGTCAACCTGACCGGTACGCCGAGCGTCCGGTACGGCATCCCGTACGCGGTGATGGCCCGGGCCAGCATGGGTGTGCGCGGCGCGACGTTCCCCGCGCTGATCCGTGGCATCGTCGCCATTTTCTGGTACGGCGCACAGACCTACTTCGCCTCGACGGCGGTCGCACTCGCGATCAACGCGGTCCTGGGCGGTCCCGACGGTCCGCCGCTGTTGCTCGGCATGACCGGCGTCGACTGGGTGTCGTACCTGATCGTCGCGGTCATTCAGATCCTGCTCTTCGTCCGGGGCATCGCCTGGATCGAGAAGTTCCTCAACGTCGCCGGCCCCGCCGTGTACGTGGTGATGGTCGCCCTGCTGGTGGCGATCTGGGTGCAGGCCGGCGATGAACTGCTGCCGGCGGTCAGCGGCATCTTCAGCAGCGCCGACGTGCAGGGCTGGGCGGTGGTCACGGCGTTCCTCGGGGTGGTCGGCACGATGGTCGCCTACTTCTCGGCGGTGATCATCAACTTTGGCGACTTCTCCCGCTTCTCCCGGACCGAACGCGGGATGAAGGTCGGCAACTTCACGGGTCTGCCGCTGAGCCTGGCGTTCTTCACCTTCCTGTCGTTGTTCATCACGGCCGGCGCCTACGTGGTGTACCAGGACGGGCAGGGCGATCCGCTGACCAATCCGGCGGACATCGTCGGGCAGGTCGGCGACACCGCGTTGACCGTCGTCGCCGCGTTGACGTTCCTGGTCGCGACGATCGGCATCAACCTGGTCGCGAACTTCATCCCGCCCGCGTACGACCTGTCGAACCTCGCACCGCAGCGGA
This sequence comes from Solwaraspora sp. WMMA2056, assembly GCF_030345095.1. Lineage (NCBI taxonomy): Bacteria > Bacillati > Actinomycetota > Actinomycetes > Micromonosporales > Micromonosporaceae > Solwaraspora > Solwaraspora sp. WMMA2056. Next base: position 2,413,325 of record NZ_CP128360.1, on the reverse strand, counting down.
TCAGTTTCCGACGCGGCGGCTACCTGACCGCACTGTTCGGCTTCGTCATCGGCGCGCTGTGGGTCGCGGTGATCGATCAGATCGGGCTGCCGAAGTTCGTCGACACGCTGGGCGCGGTGCTGGCGCCGTTGTACGGCATCCTGGTCGCCGACTACTACCTCGTGCAGCGCCGCGCACTCCTGGTCGCCGATCTGTACAGTATGGATCCCGCCGGCCGGTACCACTATGTCGACGGCTGGAACGTACGCGCGATCGGCGCGTTCGCCGTGGCGGCCGTCTTCTCGGTGGCGACGGTGTGGGTGCCGTGGCTGGCGGAGTTGAGCGGCTTCGCCTGGGTGATCGGGGCGGTGATCGGCGCGGTGCTCTACGTCGCAGTCATGCGCGTCGGGACGCCGTCGGGTGGGCCGGCCGTGCCGGTGAGCCCGGCGCCTGCGGATGCCTCGCCGGCCGATGCCGGGTCGACGGCGGGGTGACCGGCGAGCGCGGCGTCGATCAGGGTCCGGGCGGCGGCGCGGGCCTGGCCGGCGGCGGCGTTGCTGCCGGCGATTGCGGTGGTGGTCTGCGCCCCTTCGGCGAGGATGGCGAGTTGGGCGGCGAGGCTGGCGGGGCCACCGGCCTCGGCGACCAACGCGGCGACCCGGTCCTGGAACTCGGCCTTCTGCGCCCGGATGATCCCGGCGATCCGGGGGTCGACGCCGCCGAGTTCGCCGAAGGTGTTGATGAACATGCAGCCGCGGAAGTCGTCCTCGGCTGACCAGCGGGCGAGCATGTCGTAGATGGCCAGCAGTTTGTCGCGGGCGGCCGCTGGCGTGGCGACGGTCTGCTCGACGAGCCGGTTCCACGCTTCGCGTTGCCGGTGGAGCACCTGTTCGACGATGGCGTCCTTGGATCCGAACAGCTGGTAGAGGCGTTTGAGCGAGACACCGGCGGCGGTACGCAGCGTGTCCATCCCCACTGCCTGCACGCCTCGGGTGTAGAACAGCTGGCTGGCGGCGGCCAGCACCTGTTCGCGTGCCTCGTCGTCGGTGGGTCCCGGCATGTTTCCTCCTGCTGTGCGATCGCCTGGTGACGACTGTCACCGTCCGGTTCGCCCCGCACCACTGGCGGCGGAGAACGCTCGTTCTCTACGCTACCCCCAGGACACCGGAGAACGATCGTTCTCTGGAACACGACACGGAGGCCGTCATGCCGTACATCACCGTCGGGACCGAGAACACCGCCAGCATCGACCTGCACTACACCGACCAGGGCACCGGGCAGCCGGTGGTCCTGATCCACGGCTACCCGCTGGACGGCGACTCCTGGGAGAAGCAGAGCGCGGAGCTGCTCGCCGCCGGCTACCGGGTGATCACCTACGACCGGCGCGGATTCGGCCGGTCCAGCAAGCCCAGCGTCGGCTACGACTACGACACCTTCGCCGCCGACCTGAACACCGTGCTGGAGACCCTCGACCTGACCAACGTCGTGCTGGTCGGGTTCAGCATGGGCACCGGCGAGGTCGCCCGCTACCTCAGCCGGTACGGTTCGGCCCGGGTTGCCAAGGCCGCCTTCCTGGCCTCGCTGGAGCCGTTCCTGTTGCAGACTGCGGACAACCCGACCGGCGTGCCACAGGAGGTGTTCGACGGCATCCTCGCCGCCGTCACCGCCGACCGGTACGCCTACTTCACCGATTTCTACCGCGACTTCTACAACACCGACGAGACGCTCGGCGGCCGGCTCTCCGAGGAGGCCCTGCGCAACAGCTGGAACGTCGCGGCCGGTGCCGGCTGGTTCGCCTCCAGCGCGGTCGTGCCGACCTGGCTGACCGACTTCCGCGCCGACATCGACCGGATCGACGTACCGGCGCTGATCCTGCACGGCACCGCCGACCGGATCCTGCCGATCGACGCCACCGCCCGCGAGTTCCACAAGCGACTGCCGACCGCCGACTACGTCGAGATCGACGGGGCCCCGCACGGCCTGCTCTGGACCCACGGCGCCGAGGTCACCACGGCCCTGCTCGCCTTCCTCGGCAAGTAGCCCAGGCGCCGCCGGGCGAGGGGGCCCGTGCGCGACAGGACAGGTGAGGGCAGGGCCGGGGGGCCTGCCCTCACCCGGCGTACGGGGTCACGTCGGTCAACGCCACCACCCCCGACAGCCGGGTGTCCTGCCGCTGGAACTGCACCACCACCGGCTCCGACGAGGTCAGCACGCAGCCGAAGGGTCGGCCCAGCCGGATCGGCTCCGGGTCGACGAGGTCGTTGAGCCGGGCGTGCCGGATCCGGCGGGCCCACACCACCCAGCGGTACGGCCCCGCCGGCTCCTGGTCGTCGTAGTACACGGTCAGCTCGACCTCGGCGTCGACGTCTCCGGCGTTGAGCAGGCAGAGCTGGTCGAAGCTGGTGAACTCCGGCTCGTCGCCGTTGCTGACCAGCGGAATCCGCCCGCCGGCCACCACCCAGGTGCGGGCACCGATGCCAGCCATCACGCCTCCTCGCCGACCACTGCAGGCAGCCCAGTCCGCGACCCACCAACGCCTGCCGGCTACCCGGCGCCCCGCCCGGCAAACCGGCCACGACCGCACCGCCGGACCTGACGGCCGCCGTGCGTCAGCCGCCAGCGGCGTCACCCTGCTCCGGAGGCTTGCGCCTGGCGTACTTGGCGCGGAACTTCTCCACCCGGCCGGCACTGTCCAGCAGTCGTTGCCGGCCGGTCCAGAACGGGTGGCTGGCCGAGGAGATCTCCACGTCGACCACGGGGTACGTCCGCCCGTCGGTCCACTCGATCGTCTTCTGACTGGTCGCGGTCGACCGGGTCAAAAATGCGAAATCCGCACTCCGATCCCGGAAAACCACATAATTGTACTTGGGGTGAATATCGGGCTTCATCCTCCGGAACCAGCCTTCCTGGCAACACTTGATAATGATAGTCATTTTAACAAGGCGTCGCCACCCGCGAGAGTCGGGCGCGGCCACGCCGGATGGCCACCGAAGATGTATGCTCGTATCGCGATATGAAGATACATGAGGAGGCATCGATGTCCCACGCAGTGCACACCGAGCACCCGCACAGCCACTCCGCGACCTGCGGACACGCCACCGTCAGCCACGACGGACACCTGGACTACCTGCACGACGGGCATGTCCACCACGAGCACGCCGGGCACTGGGACGAGTGCGGGACGGACCAGCACGTGACAGCCGAGTCACATGGCGACCACACCCACGGGCCGGACTGTGGTCACGAGATGGTGCCGCACGGCGACCATCAGGACTTCGTCCACGCCGGGCACCGGCACGCCGCACACGGTGACCACTACGACGAGCACTGAGTCGGCTGCCGTCGACGCGCGGCGAGCAGCACCAGCACGCCAGCGATCAGCAGGGTGGCGCCGGTGGCCGGCAGATGCCACGACGATCCGGTCCGAGGCAGTCTGTCGTCACCGGAACCACCGCCACCCGGGTTGTCGCCGCCACCCGGATTCCCGCCCCCGGGTCCGAAACCGGTGTCCGGGTCCGTCGCGTCACCGACCGCCAGGGTCAGCGTCCGGGAGTCGGTGACCGTCGACCCCGACGTCGTCGTAGCCGACATCTCGAAGGCCAGTCGGTAGATACCCGGCTCGCTGAACGCCCAGTTGCCGTGCGCGTGCGTGTTGATCGGCACATCGAGTCGCTGTGGCAGCCGGTCCGCCGAGTTGAACAGCACCTCGGACTCGCCGAACGACCCGGTGAGGAACAGGACGAACCGGCCGGGACCGTCGACGCCGGCCAAGGTCCAGGTGACCTGGCCACGGACCCCGGCCACCACCGACGGATGCTGGGTGTTCCAGCCCGGCCAGACGATCCCGGAGCGCTGCCCCTGCGGCAGCAGCCACACCTCGTCACCGGGGGCACCGAGGAAATCGGCGTTGTCCGGAACGGTGATCTTCGCGTTGTCCTTGACGTGCAGCACCACGTCGGCGAGCTCACGCCACACCGGGGGTGAGACGGTGTCGTCCTTGAGCCGGATGGTCCAGTCCGCACCGGCGAGTTCCGGGCCCATGTCGACGTGACCGTCGTCGATGACCACCCGTGACCCGTCCTGCTGCGCCGCGGCGGCGAGCGCCGGCGCGGCGCTGGTCGCCGCCGGCGCGGCACCCGCCGCCAGCGGCTGCGCGGCGGGACCGGTCGCCGCCGCGCCACGCGGCGCGCTGCCGCCGGTGGCGGCATCCGATGCCCTGGCCAGCTCCGCCGCAGGAACGGGAGCCGGGGCCGGGGCCGGGCGCGGATCATCGAGGGCGGGCCGGGCCGCATCGAGCGGCGGCACCAGCACCCGGTAGTCGGCGTCGGCCGTCACCACGGTGCCGTCGGCCAGGGTCGCCGCCGCCGACAGCGTCAGCCGGTACTCGCCTGCCGCGTCGAAGAGCCAGACCACCCCGCCGGTCCTGGTCGCGGCCGGCAGCCGGGCGGTACGCGGCATGGCGTCGAGGGTGCCGAACAGCGGCGTCGGCTGGCCGAGCCCACCCAGGGTGTACGCGGCGAATCCCCCCGGGCCGTCGACCTCGCGCAACGACAAATCGACCGTGTCACCGCGTACCGCCCCTGCGGGCACCGCCCGCGTGTCGAGGTACGGGAAGTCGGTGTCGCCACCGGTCAGTGCCCACACCGGCCGGCCGGCCGCGCCGAGGAAGCGGAACGCCGGATGGTCCGGGGTCCGCACCACCACCCCACCGGTCGGCCCGAGAACCACCCTCGCCGGCTTCCGGTCGGGCCCGGACACCTCGCGGGTGACCACCGACAGCGTTGCGCCGTCGAGCGTGACCGCTACCAGGTCGGCACCTGCCGGATTCACTAACGCCGGCGGATCGGTCGCCGGCGCGGCGGTCACCTGGGCCGGCACGGTCAGGGCCGCGGCCAGCGCCGATACGGCCAACAGCGCGGCGTACCGGCGTCGGGTCGCCGTACCGGTCGGGCGGTGGATCGTCGTCGTCATCAGGTTCCCTGGGTCGTCTTCTCGTGATTGGCATCGGTGACCGCGCGGTCGCGGGCGGCCTCGGCCCGGCCCTGTTCGCGGGCGGCGGCGACCGCCCGTTCGAGCTGGGCGGCCCGGCGCCGTCGGGCGCGGCGACGTCGGGCGGCGGCCAGCCAGCCGGCCAGTGCGACGACCAGCAGGATCACCAGCTGCGACCACGGGACGGCCCACAGGCCGACCTCACGGGTCACGGTCGCCGGCGCCGGGTCGAGCACCTCGTCGGTGACGGCGGTCGGTGCGAGGGTGAGTCGCGCACCGAGCCGGAACATCGGCGGTACGCCGTCGACCCTGATCGTGGTCCGGAAGCTGTCACCGGGCAGGATCTCCGGCAGCGGATCCGCCGCGACGCTGCGCCCGGCCAGCCCGAACGGTCCGGTGACGGTCAGCTGCGGGCGCCCGGTGAGCCGGACGTTGCCGGTGTTGCGGACGGTGAAGCTCGTCGTGACGGTGCCCCCGCCGATCGGGTTCCAGGTGCCGTCGTACGTCGTCGACAGATCCACCATGTCCAGTCCCGGCTGCAGTTCTCCGGTGACCCGCAGGTAGATCCGCGAGCCGACCCGGTGGTCGACGGCCACCTGGTTGCCCTGGGCGTCGGTGCCGGTGGCGGCGAGTGAGGCGACGATGCCGCCGGGGTGGTCGCCAGGGGTGGCGTTGTCCGGTACGGCGATGGTGAACGGTACGTCCAGCCGCGACGTCGACGGCACGGTGAAGGTGCGGGACTCGAAGGTGACCCAGGAACCGACGTCGACCGGTTCCCCGGTCGCGGGCAGCAGGTCGAAGCCGCCCTGTTCGGTGGTGAACGCGTCGCTGGCGTACACGTCGAGGGTGATCGGCTGGTCGGAGTGGTTCGTGATCGCCACGTAGTCGGTGAGGGTGGCGCCCGGGTCCAGTTTGTACTCGAATGCCGGCCGGCCGTTCGGTCCGTCGGGGCTGGACGGGGCGACACCCCAGGTGAGCGACTGCGCCGCGACGGGCGTGTGGCGCGGCGATCCGGCCGGGACCGTTGCGGTGGCCGGGCCGGTCGCCGCGACGGCGGCGACGAGGAGTCCGGCGAGCAGGGCTGCTGGCGTACGCATGCGGGGTGGGTCCGTTTCGCGGAGGGGGCGGGACGGGCCGGGCGACGACCGGCACGGTGCCGTCGCCCGGCCCGTCACCGGGCGCGATCGTCAGATCGCGGTGAGGGTGAGGGTCGCGGTGTAGGTGCCGGGTGCGGTCTCGGTCGGCAGCCGCAGCTGCAGACCGGCACCCAGGGTCGCGGTGCCCCGGCCGGCGCCGGTCGGCGCCGAGCCGAGCACGGCGCTGCTGCCGAGCCCACCGCCGACGCCGACGACGTACGGCTCGACGACCGGTCCGGCCACCACGCCCTGACCGGTGGACTGGCTGGCCACCTGCGGAGTCCAGCCGAGGTAGCCGGAGCTGAAGGTGGCACCGTCGGGTCCGGTGAAGGTCTCCGGCAGCTGGCCGGAGGCGCTCCAGCCGGGGGTGCCGGCCCGGGTGTCCGTGACGGTCACCGGACGCAGCGTCCCGGTGCTCTCCCAGCTGTCACCGCTGCTGGTCAGCTGCGCCGGTGGCAGGACGACGCTGCGGTCGTCCGGGTCGACGCTGATGACCAGCGCGCCCTGGGTGGGGTCGATGGACGCGGTGATGGTCTGCGAGGCGCTCGGGTCGGTCGAGGTGAAGGCCACCCAGAGCCAGACCTCCGCGCTGGTCGCGACCACGCTGTGGTTGTCGTCGTAGAGCTTCACCTGGTATTCGCAGGCGTTGAGCTCACGGGTGGCGGTGAAGCTGTAGGACGCGCCGGCCTCGCCTGCAATGATGGCGAAGTCGTCGGATCCGGGGCAGCGGCTGAACCAGTGGTAGTGGTCCAGCGCGGTCTGCGGGGTCTGCACCGCCTGCAGGGTGACGGTGTCGCCGGGCTGGTACTCGTCGGCCATGCCGGCGATGCTCAGTACGGTGTCCGGGCCGGTGCCGCCGAGCTCGCCGACGACGAACGAGTAGTCGACCGGGCCGGTGCTGACGGTGGTGCCGTCGGTCAGGGTCGCGTCGGCCTGGAAGGTGAGTGTGTAGTCGCCCTCGGCGCTGAACGCCCAGTTGGCGTGGGCGTGGGTGCGGATCGGTACGGTGATCGTGTCCGGCAGGCCGTCGTCGCTGCGGAACTTCATCAGCGGGCTGCCGAAGCTGTCCTGAGTGAACACCGAGACGTTGCCGGGGCCGGCGACGTCGACGAGGCTCAACTGGACCTGGTCACCGGCGAAGGTACCGGCACCGAGGGTCGTGGTGTTCCAGCCGGGCCAGAGCAGGTTTGGGTCCTGGGTGAGCGGCAGCAGCCAGATCTGCGAGCCGGCCGGGCCGAGGAAGGCGAAGCGGGGGTCGTCCGGCACCGCCATCGCGGCTTCGGGCAGCACCTGGAAGATCACGTCGGCCGGGTCGTGGCTGACCGACGGGCTGACCGTGTCGTCGTGGACCTCCAGGGACAGTTCGCCGTCGTGGTAGTGGATGTCGACCGCGTCGGTGTGGCCCTTGGCGAGCACCACCTTGTCGGCGGCGGCCGCGGCGGTCGGCGCCAGCAGCACGCCGCCGGCGATCACCGCCGCTGCGGCCAGGGCCGCGAACCTGCGGGCACCTGTCGAACTCATCGTTGTTCCTCCCCTCGCCCGCACCGCGGACCGGTGCGGGGCGTGGTCGTGACGGGGCGGGAGCCCCGCCACACCGTAACGACAACCGTTTTCATTAACCTATCGGCCGTTCGGCCACCACTGCCGACGCCGGTGTGACCTGGGACTCCTGCCCTGTGCCCGGCTCCCGGTCCGGCGCCTCGTCCGGTTCCCGGCGACGGCGGGCGAGCAGTCCGTGGCGGGGGGCGAAGACCCAGGCGAGCAGGAAGACAGCCGTCGCGACCAACACGACCGTGCCGCCGACCGGCAGGTCGTAGCTCCAGGACAGGTACAGCCCCACCAGCGCCGAGCCGCCGCCGATCACCGGGGCGAGCAGCATCATCACGCCGAGCCGGTCCGTGAGCAGCCGGGCCGCCGCCGCCGGGGTGATCAGCAGTGCCAGGACCAGGATGTTGCCGATCGTCTGCAACGAGATCACCACGGCCAGGGTGACCAGCACGTACAGCACGATGTCCAACCAGAACACCGGCAACCCGACCGACCGGGCCGACTCCCGGTCGAGACTGACCGCGACCAGCTCCTTGTGCAGCAGGAACAGCACCGCGAGAATCGCCAGACCGGTGAAGCCGACCGTGTAGAGGTCCCGGTCCGGGATGCCGGTGATCGAACCGAACAGGAACTGCTGCAGCGAACCGGCGTACCCCGGTGCCTGCGAGATGATCACGATGCCCAGGGCGAAGGCGGCCACGAAGAACACCCCGATCAGGGAGTCCTCCTTCAGCCGGCGCCGCTGGGCGAAGACCGCGATCAGCAACGCGGTCACGATCCCGGCGACCGCGCCGCCGAGCACCAGGCTGCCCTGCAGTACGAAGGCGACCGCCAGCCCGGGGAAGACCGCGTGCGCCACGGCGTCGCCGATGAACGCCATCCCGCGCAGCACCACGTAGCAGCCGACCACGCCACAGACCACGCTGGACATGACCGCGATCAGCAGCGCCTTCGGCAGGAACGCCAGATCCGGGTTGAACAGGTCAGCGATGAACTCGGTGATCGGCATCAGCCCTCGCCCTCCCCCGCGCCGACCAGACGCAGCAACGGTGACCGTTCACTGACCCCGAACGTCCGCATCCACAGCTGCGGGTCGCACAGCTCGGTCGGTTTGCCCTCGGCGATCACCCGCCGGTTGAGCAGCACCAGCCGGGAGCAGGCGTCCATCGCGCCGATCAGGTCGTGGGTGGTCATCAACAACGGCGTGCCCTCGGCCGCCAGCCCGGTGAACAGCTCACCGAGCAGCTCCTGGGTCGGCATGTCCAGCCCGGTGAACGGCTCGTCGAGCAGCAGCAACGCCGGCTGCAGCGCCAACGCGCGGGCCACCAGCACCCGCTGGCGCTGGCCGCCGGACAGTTCGGCGACCGGCCGGCGACGCAGGTCACCCAGGCGTACCCGGTCGATCGCCTCGGCGGTGGCCCGCCAGTCGGCCGCCCCCGGTCGCCGCAGCAGGCCGATCCGACCGGTACGGCCGCTGAGCACCGCCTCCTGCACCGAGATCGGGAACTCCCAGGCGAACTCGTGCCGCTGCGGCACGTACCCGATCGCACACCGCCCCGGCCGGCTCGGCACCCCGTCGACCAGCACCTGCCCGGACCGAATTCGGATCAGCCCGAGCACCGCGCGCAGCAGGGTGGTCTTGCCGGCCCCGTTCGGCCCGACCAGCCCGACCAGCTCCCCCGGGTCGACGTGCAGTCCGACGCCGCGCAGCACCGGGCGGCCGCCGAGGTCGACGTCGAGATCGTGTACGGCGAGCGCGGTCACGACTGCGTACGCTCCTGTTCGACCCGGCGGCGTACCGCCCGCCCGCGCAGCACCACGACGACCAGCGCGCCGGCCAACCCGACGGCGACCACGACGAGGCCGACGACCAGCCACGGCCCGCCACCGGCGGTGTCGTCGGCCGGCGCGGCGTCGTCCGTACCGGCCGGCGGCGGCGCGGCCGCCACCTCGCCGGGTTGCGCGGCGAGCGCGTCGTCGGGGCTGGTGGCGTCGCCGACGGCGAACCGCAGGTGCCGGGTCGCCGAGACCTGCTCGCCACCGACCAGGTCGGCGCTGACCCGCACGGCGACCAGGTACACGCCGGGGGCGGTGAACACCCAGTTGGCGTGGGTGTGGGTGTTGACCTCGACCCACATCGGCTGGCCGGGCGGCTCGGCGGAACGCCACAGCACCTGCGGTTCGCTGAACGTGCCGTCCTGCAGGTACATGACGACCTCGCCGGGACCGTCCACGTCGGCCAGCTCCAGGGTCACGCCCCGGTCGATGGTCTGCATCACCCGGGGGTCCTGGGTGTTCCAGCCGACCCAGACCACGTCGGGGTGCTGCACCTGCGGCACCACGTGCACGTCGGTGCCGGCCGGTACGCCGAGGAAGCCGTACACCGGATCGTCCGGGACGGCCCGCAGCGCGGCGTCGGTGACCCGCAGCACGGTCCGGTCCGGGTCCCGCCACACCGGCTGCGCGGCGTCGTCGTGGATCAGCAGGGTCCACTCGTCGTCGACGTAGCGCGGCCCCAGGTCGACGTGACCGGCGTCGAGCACCGCCGGTCCGTCGGCGACCGGCAGGTCCGGCGCGATCGACTGGTCCAACGCCGGGTCGGGCGACCCGGGCTGGGCGGCGGCGGGCGATGCCGGCTGGGCGGCGGCCAGCGTCATCGCCAGCAGCGCGGACACGGCCATCGACAGGCCAATCGACTTCACTCATGCCTCCTCAAGGTGCCAGGCAGTCGAGCAGCGACTCGGCGTTGAACCGCATCAGCTCGACGTAGCTGGTCACCCGGTCGTCGAACGTGTCGCCGTAGATCTCGCAGACCCGTACGTCGAGGTCGTCGGCGAGTTCGGTCAACGTCGACGACCGCGACCGCAGGCCGGGTTCCAGGAACACCGCCGGCACCCGCAGGTTGCGGATCGTCTCGGTGAGCCGACGCCGGTCGGCCAGGCTCGGCTCGGCCGCCGGGTGCGGGGTGACGAAGCCGGAGATCTGCACGTCGTACGCGGCCCCGAGGTAACCGAACGCGTCGTGGGTGGTGATCAGGTGCCGCCGGCCGGGTGGGATCCGGGCGATGGTCTGGCGGACGTGGTCGTCGAGCGCCGACAGTTCGGTGATGTAGGCGGTGGCGTGCTGGCGGTATTCAGCGGCCCCGGCCGGGTCGACGTCGATCAGCGTGTCGCGGATCAGCTCGGTGTACGCGATGACGTTGCGGACGTTCTGCCACAGGTGCGGGTCGATCTCGCCGTGCACGTGCTTGCCGAGCACCGCCTGCGGCAGTTGGAAGATCTCGGTGCCGGGGCGGCCGAGGAAGCGGAAGTCCCGGCCGGCCGGCACCTGGGCGAGGGCCTTGTTCGGCACCTCGATGACGGTGTCGGCCGGGTCGTGCACGTGTTGGTGGGCTTCGCCGGCGCCGTGCGGGTCGGCGAACAGGTAGAGCGACGGCTCGCCGCGCGCCGCCGCGTCGAGGTCAACGGTGATGTCGGCGTGTCCGCCGCGCAGCACGTCGACGCCGGCCATCCCGGGCACGCTGTGCGGGTCGACGCCGACGGCGAAGGTGAAGGTCTGCTCCCCGAGGGCGACGGGGCGGCTGTCGGGGGTGACCGCCAGCCGCGCCGACATGGTGAGCCGGTAGACGCCGGGCTCGGTGAACGCCCAGCTCATGTGGGTGTGGGCGTCCGGCGGCAGGGTGGCGGTGTCGTCCCGGTAGCCGGTGGCTGCGTCGAACCCGTCGGCCGAGTCGAGGTAGACGGCCGGGTTGCCGAACGACTCGGTGAGGTAGGCGGCCATGGTGCCGGGGCCGGTCACGGTGGTGCTCTGCAGCAGGACGTCGGAGGCCCGGTCGGCGCCGTAGGTCTCGCCGGTGCCCCGTACCCGCATGCCGAGCCAGATGGTGTCGAGCGCGACGTCCTCGACCAGCGGGATGATCTCGGCGGCGTACTTGACGGCCCCTTCGGCGAGGGAGATGTTCGGTACGCCGTCGGGCAGGTTGGCGTCGAGTGCCTTGATGATGGCGTGCTCCTCCAGCAGCAGATAGTTGCTGAAGGCGACGTCGGCGTAGACGACGTTGCGCACGTCGCGCAGCGACGGCTCGTACGAGTGGGGGTCGGCGCCGTCGGGGACGAGCGCGGCGACCGCGACCCGGTCGCCGCCGACGTTGTCGACCAGGTCCCGCAGGATGCCGGTGGTGGTGACGACCTGGAGGCGGTCGTCGGTGGCGCTCAGCGTCGGCGGTGCCGCGCAGCCGGTCAGGCCGACGGCCAGCAGGATCGACCCGACGAGCCCCCGTACGCGCACTGTCCCACCTGCTCCCCATCGTCTCCGCGCACCGGAGGGTAGCACGCAAACGATAACCGTTGTCATAGTCGTTCCGGCGTCCGGCCGGTGCCGAAGAGGTGCGGATCAGCACCGGCCGGACGACGTGTCGGCAGACGCCGACCCACCGTGAGCCGAGGGGTCAGCCGACCTCGAAGGTGAACTCCTCGGTGGCGCTCACCGTCTGGCCGCTCGACGTCCGTACGCCGCTGACCTCGAACGTCGCCACGTAGGTGCCGGCAGCGTCGAAGCCCCAGTTGACGTGGGCGTGGGTGTTGCGGTTGACGTTCAGGCTGTCCGGCAGCCCGTTGCCGCTGTCGAACAGCACGGTGGGCGTGCCGCCGGAGGCGGTGAAGACACTGAAGCCGCCGGGGCCCTGCACGTCGGTCAACTTGACCGTGACCCGGTTGAACTGCAGGGCACCACTGGCGACACCGGTGGTGTCCCAGCCGGCCCAGAGCAGACCGGCGGTGTTGGTCTGCGGCAGGACGTAGGCGTACCCACCGCTGCCGAGGAACGACCACGCCGAACTGGACGGCACGGCCGTGTACGCGGCGGACGGCACCACGAAGACGACGGTGGACGGATCCCGCTCGACGCGCGTCGAGCCGGTGTCGTCACCGACGGTGAGCTCGATCGGCCCACCGGCGACGTGGTCGATGTCCAGGACGTCGACGTGGCCGCTGGTCAACTCGATGACCGTGGCCTGCGCCGCGGCCGGTACGGCGACCGCGAGCGCCGCAGCGATGACGCTCGACGCGGCACCGGCCAGCAAGCGACGGGTAGGGGCGTTCATCATGGAAGACTCCTCTGCGATCTGATACCGGTCAGGGCAGGACGACGAATCGCAGGTAGACCGAGTCGGACTCGACGACGGTCGTGGTGCCGGCCAGGGTGGCGCTGGCCTTGACCTTCAGCAGGTAGACGCCGGCCTTGCTGAACGCCCAGTTGGCGTGCAGGTGCTCGCCGACCGGCAGGTCGACGACGTCCGGCAGCCCGTCACGGCTGTTCGCCAGCACGGTCGGCTGGCCGAACAGGTCCTCGGTGTAGACGGCGACCTGGCCGGAGGACGGCGCGCTGATCAGCTGCTGCACGGTCAGGTCGAGCGAGTCGCCGGCGAAGACGCCCTCTTCGAGCTCCTCGGTGGCGATGCCGGCGAAGAGCAGGTCCTCGTTCTCCACCTGGGGCAGGATCCAGACCCGCGAGCCGGCGGTGCCGAGGAATCCGAAGGCCGGGTCACTGGGGACGACGGTCCTGGCCTGCGGCTTGACGACGAAGATCACGTCGTCGTGGTGCCGGTGCTCGCCGGGCTCGACGGTGTCGTCGTGGACACCGAGCTCCAGCTCGCCGTCCTCGTACTCCACCTCG